>CAMPEQ010000011.1 GCA_946803585.1 uncultured Actinomycetes bacterium | reverse complement strand
GGCGTCGGCGTCGGCGTCGGCGTCGTGACGATTCCTGGAAGATCACAGTTCACGGTGCCCGCGTCTGTCTGTGCCGTGCAGCCTGTTGGCTGACCGAGACCAGCGTTGAACACAGCGGTGAATCCGAAGGTCGTCGATGCGCCAGAAGCCAAGCTTCCGTTCCATGACGCGTTGCGTACCGACAAGTTCCCCGGGGATGATCCGTTGACTCCCGACCACACAGAAGTCGGAGTGATTGACCACGGCAGATCGACCCGCCACGACGATGTCGCTGGTCCAGTGTTCTTGACCGTTACGTTGACGGTTGCCCCGCCGGACCAGCCTGATGACGTGTACGTGACTGCTAGTCCATCGCCAACTGGAGTTGGTGTTGGCGTCGGTGTGGGAGTTGGCGTCGGAGTCGGCGTCGCTGTTGGAGTAGGTGTCGGCTCCTGAGTTGGCGTAGCCGTAGCCGTAGGTGTTGGGGTCGGGGTGACCGTTGGTGGCGGAGTTGGCGTCAGGGTTGGTGTGGGTGTTGGTGTAGGTGTAGGTGTCACTGTGGGATCAGGCGTGGGTGTTGATCCGGTGAGGGCCGCGGCGTAGGCCCAGGGTGCATTCGGCGTTCCAGAGCACGTAGGTGAGGCGTACACCCCGTTGTTGGGGCAGGCAACGTCGCGAGCCATCGACCACCAGGACAGTTCACCAACACTGTTGGCTGAGACCCAGTCCGCGAGCATCGATGCGTCCTCGAGTGTGAAACGTTCATTGGCCACGTCGTTTTCACCGATCATCGGCGTCACCCCGACTCGGCCGAGCTTCTGTTCTTGCGAGAACTCCGGGTATAAGAAGCCGATCTGACCAGCAGTGTTTGTGGCCGCATCAATAGCGGTTTGACCCATCTCGAAGTTATCTCCGCCGTAGTCCATTGCCATGACGTTCACGAGATCGATTCGAGCTCCGGTCGCGGCAGTATCGGTCAGCACGCCGAGGCCATCGTTGGTCAGGCCGGTACGCAGAACGGGCAGTGTGAACGTCACGGTTAGCGGCTTTCCAGCTGCGGCCCGGTCGGCCTGCAATGCCGCCAGGGCCTGCCCACGGCGGGAGTTTGCCGCATGGTCGCCTTGCGCTCCACCTTCAATATCGAAGTCAATCCGCGAGAGATCGTAGGCATCAATCACACTCGCGTACGCCGCCTTCAATGCGGCTACGTCGGTGCAGGTCTGGGCGAGTTCTGACCCCGTGGCGCCACCGAAGCTTCCGATGACGGCCCCTCCGCTTGCCTGCAGATCGGCAATCGAGGCATTCATTGTCCGCATCTGATCGTTATCGGAGGTTGGCGTCAGGGCGCCAAGGCCACCCCACGCCGGGGTGCAACCACCGGCCGAGGTGAAGAAGGCCAGCGTGTAGGTCTTGATACCGGTAGCGGCGTTGAGATTCGGCAGGTTCGGAACCGGCCATCCAGCCATATCCACGTACGGCGCGATCGGGAAGTCACCAGGGAGGTCAATCGGTGCGGCCACCGAACTCGTGGGAGATGGGGTGGGGCTTTGGGTCGGGGTCTGGGTTGGTGTCGGCGTTTGTGTTGGTGTTTGCGTCGCTGTCGCGGTGGGGGTCGGGGTAGCAGTTTGCGTAGGAGTCGGCGTCGGTGTGGGAGTCGGATCCGGGTTCGACACGTTGTCACCGGTCACGACACAGGTCAGCCCGGCAACTGAGCAGGCGGTTGGCGCCAGCAGGAGCCGCGACGAGGTGCTTCCCACCATGCCGAAGGTGGCTGATTTGCCATTGCCCAGCTTTGGCGACCAGCTAGGCGCCGAAGCACTAAAGCCGTTGGCTGTCTTAGCCGTGACCGCATCCCAGGCCGAGGTGACCTTATGGGGGAAGGAAACATCGACTGACCAGGGGTTCAGCTGTCCACCGGAACGATTAACGAGCTCAACGCTGGCCTGGAAACCCGTTCCCCAGGAGTCGACGACCTTCCATTTCAACTCCACATCGGCGTTAGCTGCTCCGGCAGCAGGAGCACTTGTCGCGGTAGCAGCAGAACTGGCAGTTGAAGCAGAACTGGCAGCGGACGTCGATACCGCGGCCGCGGGAACTACCAAGGCCGCGGCACCAATAGCGGCAATCAGTCGGCGACGGCTACTACTCATCAGATTCGGCACTAGTTGGCTCCCACATGTTTGGACTGCGCACCTGTCAACCAGGGAGATATCGGCAGATCGATCGCCCAGATTGAGCGCTTAGGTAAGAAAATCCCAAACATCCCCCATTCGAGTGACGACCTGCCCCGGTGTCCGCCGGCGACGAGTCACCGATCATCACGACCGGGCATCTGACAAGGTATGCCCATGGAAACGCCTTCGCGCGGAAAGACAATCGGCATCGGGATCGTCATCGCCGTCATCAGCCTCCCGTTGGGCTACGTCATCTTGCAGATCCTGCAGACGCTCATCGAGTTGCTGTGGGTCGATCTACCAGAATCGGCACCAGATCCCGTGATTTGGGCAATCACACTGATCATCCCGACGGTGGCCGGTGTCCTAGTTGCCTTACTACGCCGAAGCGGCAGCGATGGCCACAATCCGTTGATCGGTATTGCCCTGAACCCCATCACCGCCAAGGAGTACCCCTCCGTCATTGGTGCGATCGCCTTCACACTGCTCGGCGGGTTGGTCCTTGGCCCCGAGGTCGCGATGGTCTCGACCGGTGCCTTCATCGGAACCGTGATCGGCGCAAAGGCAGGTCTGAAGACCAGCGTCGCAACCGGGATCGGTGCTGGCTTCGCGATTCTGGCGCTGTTCGTCAATCCCATCCTCAACGGTTCCTTCTCGAATCCTGGTACGTACCAGTTCGACGCTCGCGACCTCGTGGGCGCAATCGGAGTCGCCGCTGCGACGGCCCTCGTGCTCGTCTTGGGACGTTTCCTTTCCATCTTCATCTTGCGACTGCACGGCGGTGACCGACCGAAGGTCAGCATCCTGGCGATCGGCGGTTTCCTCGTCGGTGCAGTTGCGCTGGTCTACTACATCGGAACTGGGCACGGGATCGCGCTCGTGCTCACCAGTGGTGAGAGTGAGACCCAAGCCCTCATCGCGCTGGGATCAGCGGGGGCGATTGCAATCACAATCGCGGCTAAGTGGGTCGTCTACTCGATCAGTATGGGTGCAGGATTCCGTGGCGGGCCGTTCTTCCCGGCGATCTACATCTCTGCCGGAATCGCTGCGATCGCCACTCTGCAGACTCCCGACTACGCCCAGGGCGCGCTGGCCGCGGGTATCACAGCGGCGTTCGTCTACCTGTCGCATCCAAAGATCGTCGCGACCATCGTCATGGGGATCGTGCTGGGACTCATCATCGGTGGACCCCAGATTGTTCCGTTGGCTATCGCCGCCGCGCTTGTGGCCAAGCTGCTGCCTACGGTTAAGGACGCGACGAAGCCCACCGGCGAGCAACTAATCACGCTCGTGCGATAGGGCACGGCCTGCGCGTAGATACACCAAATTGTCGGATTCGTCCGGCACACTGGCAAGGTGGGTCAACCTCAACGAATCGCGCGCGGGTGCGCAACCGCTGGTCTCTTCGCAGGGCTCGCGCTATCGCTAGGCGCCTGTTCGACGCTCTCAGCATCTTCGGAGTCGAGCTCGGAACCGAGCGCAGCTTCATCTGTGACTCCGACGCCGTCTGAGTCGGCTAAGCCCACAAGAACGGCCTCACCAGCGCCGAGCTCCCCACCGCCAAGCGTCTACACCGCTCCGCCAGTCACGCGACCGACGAGTTCCTCCCCTTCAAAATCCAAAGTCAAGGCAGTCGCACCCGTATTCGTCGCCTCACTGCCGTCCACCGTCGACGCTGTGGTTGGCCAGCGCATTGTTGTGCAGTTCGCCGCGGACGCCGAGGATAGTTGGACGGGCTCCGGATCGGGCGCAGTCTCAGTGGACTCCATCGTCTTCAACGGTCCGCCGGAGGAACAACCCGATGCACCGGGAACCACTATCGCCACGCTCACGGCGAACTCGACGGGAACCTCAACCGTCGTTTTCACCTCAGGCAAGGGAGTCAGCAAGAAGCTGACCGTGCGGGTAAGCGACTCCGACTAACTGGCGGGTTGCTGGCGTGCCAGCACTGCGTTGACGACCAGCTCAGTGTTGACAGCGAGGTCGGTATCGCCGTGGGCATGAATCTCAGCGTTCTCAGGAGCCTCGTACCCCTGGCCAACCCCCGTCATATTCTTAATCTTGCCCTGTTTGGCCTTTCGCCACAGACCCTTCGGGTCGCGCTCGGCGCATAGCTCCGGCGGAGTCTCCACCCAGACTTCCAAGAACTGACCCTCTGAGAACAGGGCCCGAGCAGTATCGCGGTCGGAGTTGAAGGGCGAGACCAGCGCAACGATCGGGATGATTCCCGCGTCGCACATGAGCTTGGCAACCTGAGCAACTCGGCGGACGTTCTCCTGGCGATCCTCGGGGGCAAAGCCCAAATCACGGTTGAGCCCGGTCCGCACGTTGTCGCCATCAAGCACCATCGTGTGCTTGCCCAATGCATGCAACCGCCGCTCAACCGCATCAGCAAGCGTGCTCTTACCGGAACCGGGTAAGCCGGTCAGCCAAACGGCGACCGGGGTTTGACCCTTGAGTTCCGAGCGTTCTTCCGTCGTCAGCGTGTAGTGCTGCCGGGTGACGTCCTCGTGGATGGTGTCTGGATTGCGAGCCATTTGAACAATGTTAGCCGTCGGATGCCGTCGTAGCTCCTAACGGCCACGCTCGGCAAGCCGCGACTTAGAGCGATGTGTAATCTCAGCGGTGTGGCAGATCGTGCGAATGATGGCCGAGCTCCCGGAGTAGACCTCGAGAAGCTCGCCCACTATCTAGATAACCGCCGAGCGAACCTATTCCAAGGATCGCTATCGGCGACCGTTATAGCGGGCGGACGATCGAATCTGACGTACTTCGTAACCGATGGAAATCGCACGGTGGTCCTGCGCCGGCCGCCACTTGGCCACGTCTTGGATACCGCACATGACATGGCTCGTGAGTTCCGCGTCATCTCCGCCCTGGCTGACACCAACGTTCCGGTTGCCGAACCGATTTTGTTCTGCGATGACACCGAAGTCATCGGATCGCCCTTCTACCTAATGGAGAAGGTGGACGGGGTCGTGGTCCGAGACTTTGACGATGCGATGGAGCTCGGTGCATCGTCGATTCCCGCGTTGTCGTACCGACTTGTCACCACCCTTGGGCACCTGCACGCCATCAATCCAAACGACATCGGCCTGGCAGATTTTGGCCGACCGGACGGATTCCTCGAGCGCCAGATTCGTCGCTGGACCAAGCAACTCGATGCTTCTCGATCTCGCGAGGTCCGTGGAATCGATGCGCTGGCAACTGCGCTCGCTCGTGACATCCCCACCACCCAGCGCAACACCATCGTGCACGGCGACTACCGGCTTGACAATGTCTTAGTTGCCCGCAATCCGTTCGGCGAGTGCGATATTGCCGCAGTGGTCGACTGGGAGATGTCCACCCTTGGCGATCCGCTGACCGATATCGGCTTGTTCTGCACCTACTGGGCAGCTCTGGGGTCCTCAACATTGATTCCGATCAGCCCAGATACCGATGCCAGTGCGCCGTTCCCACCGACCGACGAACTCGTTGCTAGCTACGCCGAGGCCAGCGGGTTGGATCTGACCGATCTTCCCTGGTATGTCGCCTTCGGATGCTTCAAGCTCAGCGTAATCCTGGAAGGGATCTACTACCGCCATTCCATGGGCAAGACGGTTGGCGAGGGATTCGGATCGATCGGCGACCTGGTTGCACCATTAGTCGACCGGGGGCTGGCACAACTACCGCGTTAGGGGTGAGTGCGATGGATTTCGCATTTGACGACAAGACGACCGAGCTCATTGATCGACTCAACGCCTTTATGGATGAGTACGTGTATCCCGCAGAAGCGGTCTTCGCTGAGCAATCGCAAACCTGTGAGCCGTTTACCCGCCCTGCGATCGTCAAGGATCTACAAGCAAAGGCGCGCGAACTTGGCCTATGGAACCTGTTTCTACCCCGCGATCCCCGTGGCGGCGGCCTCACCAACCTGCAGTACGCGCCACTAGCTGAGATCACCGGGCGATCCCCTCACCTCGCCCCGGAAGCCCTGAACTGCAGCGCACCAGACACCGGCAATATGGAGGTGCTGGCGGAGTTCGGTAGCCCCGCCCAACAAGACCGCTGGCTTACGCCGCTATTGAACGCCGATATTCGTTCCGCCTTCGCAATGACCGAACCCGATGTTGCCTCCTCCGATGCGCGCAATATCGCCACCTCGATTCGCCGCGATGGTGACGAGTACGTGATTAACGGTCGAAAGTGGTGGACCACGGGGGCGATGGATCCAGCCTGCGAGATCTTCATCGTGATGGGCAAGTCCGATCCAGACGCTGACACCTATCACCAGCAATCCATGATCCTCGTCCCACGCGATACGCCAGGTGTCACCGTCGTACGGCCACTGATGGTCTACGGCTACGACGATGCCGAGCACGGTGGTCACGCGGAGATGCGCTTCGAGGACGTTCGCGTTCCAGCGGCCAACCTGATCGGCGATGAGGGATCGGGGTTCGCGATCGCTCAGGCACGCCTTGGACCAGGGAGAATCCATCACTGTATGCGGGCAATCGGTATGGCCGAGCGCGCTGTGGAGCTGATGTGCCGTCGCGTTGTCGAGCGTGAGGCGTTCGGAAAGCCGCTTGCCCGCCAGGGAGTCATCCAGCAGTGGATCGCGCAGTCTCGAATCCGAATCGAAGCCGCTCGCCTACTCATTCTCAAGACTGCCTGGTTGATGGACACCGTCGGCAACAAGGGCGCCCATACCGAGATCCAGGCGATCAAGATTCTCACTCCTGAGATGACGACGTGGGTGCTGGATCGAACAGTCCAGGCATTCGGAGGCGCAGGGGTTAGCCAAGACACTCCACTGGCTGCCCTATGGGCTGGAGCCCGCACTCTTCATCTGGCCGACGGACCCGACGAGGTCCATGAAGCATCCCTAGCTAGGCGAGAGATTAAGAAGCACCTGTCCTAGAGCTCTAGGACACCCGAGCACGTTACGAACGCTGGTTGTCCACCAGCCAGGTGTAGGCAGCGGCAGCGAGGACAGACACGCCAACACCGATCGCACGCTCGTCGATGTTGAAGTCGGCAGCATGCAGGTCGAGTCGACTCGCGCCGTTGGCTGGGTCATGGGTGCCAAGGCGGGCGTAGGAGCCGGGGACACTTTCCAGGTACCAAGCGAATGTGTCGCCTCCCCAGGACTGCCCTGCAGTAAGCACCGCATCGGGACCGAGTTCGGCAACGATGACGTCTCGCAAGAACTGTGTGGCCACGGTGTCATTGACGACGGGTGGAACCCCTGGGGTGTGGATGAGTTCCCAGGTGGCCTCCGTGTCGTTTACGACGACCGCGAGTGCCTTACTAATGAGTTCCTCAGCGTCTTCCCACACTTGATGGTCCTGCGTCCGCAGCGTTCCGAACAGGCGAGCCTTAGTCGGGATAACGTTCGGTGCATCTCCGGCTCTGACGGCTCCGAAGATGAGCTTTGCCGGCGCCTGACCGATCATCTCCTTCAACACCAGCGGAACTTCAAGGGCCACTCTGGCCGCTAACGACACAAGGTCAACGGTGAGCTCCGGTCGAGCGGTATGCCCGCCTGGCCCAGTCAGGACGATCTCGACGATGTCGGCTGCTGACGTGATCGGTCCCGCCGTGACACCTATCCGACCGACGTCGATCTTTGGGTCGCAGTGCAAGCCGTAGATCGCCTCAACCCCCTCGAGCCCCCCTTCGGCAATGATCTCAATCGCGCCTCCGGGAAGTGCCTCCTCAGCAGGTTCGAAGATCAGCCGAACACGGCCAGCAGGTGCCCCTTCAACCGCGAGCAACTCTTGTAAGAGCAGGCCAGCACCCAGCGTGATCGTGGTGTGCGCATCATGGCCGCAAGCATGTGCAACACCGGGAATGGTCGACTCGTAACTAGCCCCCGACTCATCGACCATCGCGAGCGCATCAATATCGGCCCGCAACGCGATCGTCGGAACCGCTCCCACGTCCCCCTCGTCGATCCCGGGTGACCACAGGTCGCACACAAGTCCGGTACCACTAGGTAGAACACGGGGAGCCAGACCAGTAACGGACAGCCGGTTAACGATCGCTTCGGTCGTCTCAACCTCATGACGGGCCAATTCT
This sequence comes from uncultured Actinomycetes bacterium, assembly GCA_946803585.1. Lineage (GTDB taxonomy): Bacteria > Actinomycetota > Actinomycetes > S36-B12 > UBA10799 > UBA10799. The sequence goes on along the minus strand of CAMPEQ010000011.1, from coordinate 882,732 downwards.
GGGTGCGCATGAAGCGCACGGCGGAAGGCGATCAACTCGTTCTTGTGTCCCTCGACAAAGGCCGCAATCTGGGCTTTGACGTCGGCAGGGATTGTTAGTTCAGAGGCACTCACGTCGCGACGTTCTCCGCTGCCCCGACTACCCCATACTCGGCGAAACTGCGGTCGGACTCCGCGACCGTGGCTGCCACAACATCGATGAGCGAACCGCCGTTGTCGACGATCGCACGCTGGCGCTGATAGCTCGCCCCGGTCTGGGCAACGGTCAGGGCGTACTGCAGTTCGTCTAGGCAGCCCAGTCGCTGCGCAATCGGAGTAAACCGCTCCACGAGCTCACTGAGCTTCTCCCGAAGGGGTTGAGTATTGAACTGACTATCAACGATCAGCTCGGCATCCAGGCCCCAGCGACTCGCTCGCCACTTGTTCTCCCGAAGCACCCAGTCCGACAGCAGATCAATCTCTCGACCAGCGTCGGTCTCCTCATTGACGTACACGGCGATGCACTGCGCGAATGCACCAATCGCTGCTACCTCGTTGAGGGTGGGGATCCCGTCGCACATGCGGAACTCGACGGTTCCAAAGTTCGGATGTGGCCGCACGTCCCACCAGATCTCGCGAACCGTCTCGATGGTCTGCGAGCGGATCAAGGCGTCAAGCAGGGCCTGATACTCGGCCCAGTCTGGAATCTGCGGTGGAATTCCCGTCCGCGGCATTCCCTCGAAGATCTTGGTGCGGGAGCTGGCTAGACCGGTGTCACGGCTCAGCCAATACGGGCTCGACGCACTCAATGCGAGCAGAATCGGCAGGTACATTGCCGCAACGTTGGTGGTGATGATGGCCTTGTCCGCAGACAGGGCGCCAACGTGAACGTGGACCCCGTGAATCAACAGTCGTTGGGCCGGCCACTGCAACTGACTGACCATTCGCTCGTAGCGCTCATTTGGGGTGATCGGCAGCTGATCCCACTCCGCAAACGGGTGGGTTCCGGTCGAGGTCAGGCCCAAACCACGCTCGTTGAGCAGCGGGACAATATCGCTGAGGGTCTCCGCCAGATCGCGAACGGCGGCATCGGGGTTCTGGCAGATTCCGGTGATGACCTCAAGGCTGGGCTGAAAGAGTTCATGTTTGGCTTTGGGGTGCTCGGCGCCGGGAAACCGTCCGCCCGCTTCGCTGAGGACGTCAAGCGATACGGCAGCGAGTTGGCCGGTCTCACGACTGACAATTCCGTACTCAACCTCGATGCCGATGGTTTGCTCCGGCGAGCTGTTGAACTCCACAAAGGAACGCTAGCGCACCTAGGGGTCGCGTCACATCTTGCTGTCGCATATGCTTGACCGGCCCTAGTGGGAACAGCGTTCCTAGTAGGCATAACTGGCCCCATCGTCTAGCGGCCCAGGACTCCGCCCTTTCACGGCGGCAGCGCGGGTTCGAATCCCGCTGGGGTCACAACGTCCTTTCACAAGGACAGCCGTCTGTTGGCCGCGATTAGGCGGATGAGTAGACTGCGCACGCAGGTTCGCCTGCAGCTTGGCCCCGTAGCTCAGTTGGTTAGAGCGCCGCCCTGTCACGGCGGAGGCCGCCGGTTCGAGTCCGGTCGGGGTCGCTCGAGAACGAATGACCCGCCGTTTTGCGCGGCGGGTTCTTCATTCTCGGCGGTTGACCTCTCGCCAGGTCGGTCGCGGCCAGGTAGCTCAGTTGGTACGAGCGCTCGCCTGAAAAGTGAGAGGTCGACGGTTCGACCCCGTCCCTGGCCACCGCGAGCGCTAAGTTCGCTCACTATTTCATTAGGTAAGCCTTACCTTTGTAGGCTACACTCCTCTCAGCGCCCGATTTCACGCTCGGGCTTTGACTTTTGAGGAGTCCGCGAATGATCGTCTGCCACTGCTTTGCAGTTAATGACCGCCGCGTGCGCTCAGCCGTCGCCGATGGCGCGCAAACAGTCGAGGACGTCGCCGAGATGGAAGACGCCGGCGGGCTCTGCGGTGGCTGCCACTATGCGATCTGCCAGCTACTCAAGCCCCACCAATCAGGCGGCTGCGGAGGGGATGATTGCGCCGTTCCGGTAACCTCATCGGAGAATCCCCAACAGGTCACCCCGCTAGCACCACGGCGGCAATTTTTGGAGGCAGGATGACAGGCGATCCACGGGTTATCGAGGCCCTCAACGAGGCGTTGACCGCAGAGCTCACCGCCGTCAACCAGTACTTCATCGCATCAAAGATGGCCGCAAACTGGGGTTACACCAAGCTTGCCAAGGAGTACTACGACGAATCCATCGATGAGATGAAGCACGCGGACGTGATCATCGAACGGATTCTCTTCCTTGAGGGCACCCCGAACATGCAACGCCTCTTCCCAGTTCAGGTCGGCGAGACGGTTGTTGAGCAGTTCCGCCTGAACTACGAGATGGAGAAGGTAGCCGCTGCCCGCTACCGGGCCGGATCGAACCTTTGTATCGAAGCCGACGACCCCGGAAGCCGAGTCTTAATCGAGAAGATCCTGGTCGACGAGGAAGCTCACGTTGACGAGGCCGAAGCGCACCTCCTGACGCTAGAACAACTCGGCGAGCAGCTGTGGCTCGCCCAGTGGCTCTAGGTCTAGCTGCGCCGCCACAGACGGCTAGGGCGAACATTAGTTGATCTAGCAAGCTAGCTGGTTTCCCCGGTAGTTGACCTACGGAAACGGGGGATCTCTTCAGGGCCGCAGTGAGCTGCACTCAGGACGAATAATGAGCATCCCCCTATATACGATCTGATCGTGATTCGATCTCTCGTCGCCGTGGCCCTGGCCGGTGGACTCCTTCTCGCTCCCGCTTCCGCAACGATCGCCGCCGGTAGCGCAGCTGCCCCGAGCGATGTGGCTTCTGCGCATGCAACCACGCCCGAGGTCTCGCCTGCCCCTCGTGGGGATACTGGGAAGAAGTCCAAGCGCGCACAGAAGATGGCGCTGATCGCCTACAACGGGTACTACGCGCTAGACGACGCGCCCGATGCATTCTTCTATGTCGATACCAACGTGGCCGTTACCAAGGGTGGGGCAAAGCGCCGATACGTGGTCTCCCTTAGCTTCTCGCTCGATGGGCACACCTCCGAGACGGAGAAGTTCAAGGGCCAGTTCGTCGGCAGGCGACTAACACAACGGACATCGACCGGAACAAAGATCGATCTGCGGTTCAGCCGGAACGGTAGAACGCTTGGTCCGGCTGCGATGGTTCAGGGAACCCTCAAAGCGCCAGGCGAAGCTGCAGTCGCTGTTTCGGGAGCCACTTACGGCAACCCAATACCGGCCTCGTCCTGGGGTGGACATACCTACTATCTGGAATCTAGTTCCGGGGGCAAGCCTGTCGCTGTCCTGAAGATCGGCGCAGACGGCTCGATCTCATACAACAAGAAGTCAAAGAAGAACCGGCTCAAGCATGTCAAGGCGTACCACTACAACCTCGACATGTACTACTTCTCGTTCGGCAAAGTCGACCTGATCATGGGTACGGCGGGCCAAGCAGGACTTACGACCAACAACATGACGTCCAAGAATGGCGAGGTCGTGCAACAGCGCAATTTGGTGACGATGCCAAAGGCGAAGGCTCCTACCTATGGTGCCGAGAACTTGTACCCCGACGTCGGGAAGACCCTGACCGATTTCAGCGGCTACTACCCCATTCCGACTAAGAAGAGTCCGAGGGCATTTGTATCGATCCAAGGAACGAGTCTCGCAGACCCGAGTCTTTCAGCAGAGGATCTGTCTCGCGTCCTGGTATCGGTCTCGACAGACGGGAAGAAGGTCAAAAGCTGGTACTACGACGCCAGTCAAATGAGCTTCAACGGCAAAGTCCTCAAGATGCCGAAGCAGAGCATCAAACTACACATCAAACGCAAGTATAAGAGCAGCGTTGGATCCCTCTTCGTGCTGAAAGGGAAGGTCAAGAAGCGCAAGGTCAAGGGGCACTCATCATTCAATTCAGTGCCGTTGTCGTCCTTCGCGGGGACCATGACCAATAAGAGTGGGACACACGAGTTAGAGATCACGCCCGCTGGCGACGTCACGCTAGACGGCGTCGCCATTCCCAACTACGACTATGTACCGATGATGTACATCCTTGCCGGGCCACTGCCCGGAACAGTCGGTGATCAAGCGGCCTCGCTACTGTCGCTTGGCTCAAACGGGGCCAAAGGGTTAACGTCGATAACAACGACTGACTACGGCCTGCCGAGCGCCGAGACCTTCACCCTCTTCGCGATCCCGTAAGGAGTGGATTCGGCACGAGTTCTAGAACCCGAGCCTCCTCGTGCAGAGGAACGAATCCTTGCGTGGCTCTAGATTCGTCCCGCTAGTTGCTGTCGTCATTTGGATCGGCTTCGCTCGGCAGGTGTAGATTCCTGGGCGGCTCGGCAACTGCGATCGAGCTGGCGACCTGCAGGTTCTGATCGACATGAACCAGTTCACCCGGGTCCAGCAGTCGCCAGTCGTCTTGGCCGTCAATACGTTCGCTAGCCACAAGCACTGTCTTCGCGAGCTTTCCCGCAGTTAGTCGATGCGTCGCCAGCGATGACGTCCCTTCCCACGTCGCCGAACCCGCTCCAGCGCTGGCTTCCTCGTCGCCGCTCGCTGGTTCTAGCGTTCGGGTGACGATGTGTAGCGAGCGCTGATCCGGGTAGCGCAGCGCCCAAAGTTGACCGTCAGCGACCACGATGCAGTTCAGCGAGTACATCGGGACGTTCTGAGATAGCCAGGTAGCGGCCGCCGCGATTCCCTTGCCAACGTCGCCGCCATTGGCATCGGTTTCCTTGGCGACGAGGGCGGCGTAGCGCTCGGAATCGGTGTGTCCGTGGACGTATTGCATGTAGTCCCCGAGATGCTCCTCAACCTTGGCCAGATCTCCAAAGCCACCGTTGTGGGCCATCAGTCGATCCTTGATGAGGAACGGGTGGGTATCCACGGCTAGATGGTCTTGGCCAAGTCCGGTCATCCGGTTCTTAGGCAGCAACGTCATCCGAACGTGCGAGACCAACAGGTCGGTGTCAACCTTTCGAGCATCCCGAGCGAACGCCGAGTCCTTTGGTGCCGACATCGGCTCCTTATCCATCTGCGGCTGCCCGTCGGCGGTGAACCAACCGATTCCGGTTCCGTCCGGGTTGCGCTTACCTTGAACACTCATACTGTCTGGCGCATCGACCAACCAGTACTCGGCGTGGATCGGCTCAGCTCCGGAGTTGAATCCGAATAGGCGGCACATACGGTCTCCTGACTTCAGGTGGCGAACTCGTCACCTCCACACTTGCAGACCTAACGATGGGTTGCTAGCGCAGGTAATTCGCCTGGGGGATGCGCCAGCGACGGCAGTCCCGCCGACAAAGTCACGACCTCGATAGCGACTTGAACCTGCGTAGTCGCAAGCTATTCGACACCACGAACGCCGAGCTAAACGCCATGGCGGCTCCGGCGATCAGCGGGTTAAGGAAGCCGAAGGCTGCCAACGGAATAGCCGCGACGTTGTAGGCGAAGGCCCAGAACAGGTTCCCTTTGATCGTCCGCAGAGTGGCCCGAGACAGCGCGATCGCGTCGGCGGCTGAGCGCAGATCACCACGTACGAGGGTGATATCAGCGGCCTCGATAGCCACATCGGTGCCGGTGCCCATCGCTAGGCCAAGATCTGCCTGGGCCAGTGCGGGCGCATCGTTCACACCGTCACCAACCATGGCAACGACTCGCCCCTGGTCCTGGAGCCGCTTCACCACGTCAACTTTGTCCGCTGGCATGACCTCCGCGATGACCTCGGTGATACCGACCTGGGCAGCTACCGCCTCGGCCGCGAGGGCGTTGTCTCCGGTTAGGAGCACGGGGCGAAGGTCTAGGGATCTAAGCTCCCTGATCGCCTCCGGCGAGGTCTCCTTCAGCGTATCCGACACGACGAGCACACCGCGGGCCTGGCCGTCGTAGCCCACGTAGACAGGTGTTTGGCCCTGAGCTGAGGCGGAATCAGCCGCCTTCACCAGGTCGGCTGGCAACGGCATCGACCACTCATCCGCTAGCCATTCACGGCGCCCGATCGCCACCGCGTGACCCGCCACGACACCGCTAACTCCTAGTCCTGGCGAGTTCTGGAAGTCCTCGACCGTCGTGAGCCGCCCGCTGGCTGATTGGTGGCGGGCACCGGTAGCGATTGCGGCCGCGATGGGGTGCTCGGAGGCGTCCTCTAGTGCACCGGCCAGCGTGAGGAGCTCGTCCTGATCAGTCCCGGCTCCAGCGACAACCTCCGCCAGACTCATACGTCCCTCGGTCACCGTTCCGGTCTTATCCAGGACGATGGTGTCGACGCGACGAGTGGATTCGAGGATCTGCGGACCGCGAATCAGAATGCCCATTTGCGCCCCTCTGCCTGTCCCGACGAGTAGCGCTGTGGGAGTCGCCAGACCAAGTGCGCATGGGCAGGCAATGATCAGTACCGCGACGGCGGCTGTGAATGCGTCGGCGGCCGAGTCACCTAGGAGTAGCCACGCGGCGAGCGTGGTCAGCGATAGGAGAATCACGACGGGTACGAAGACCGCAGAGATACGGTCAGCCAGGCGCTGAACGTCAGCCTTGCCGCTTTGCGCGTCTTCCACCAACTTAGCCATCTGTGCGAGCTGGGTGTCGCTGCCAACCCGCTGGGCTCGAACCACCAGCCGACCAGATGTGTTGACCGTCGCGCCAACAACTTCGGAGCCGATGGTGACGTCGATCGGCACTGGTTCACCGGTCAGCATTGACGCGTCGACCGCCGACTGGCCCTCGACTACGGTGCCGTCCGTCGCGATCTTCTCACCGGGTCGGATAACGAACTCGTCACCAACTACAAGATCAGCGATCGGAATCCGCTGCTCATACTGCTCCGGTTGCCCTTGGTCGTCGGTACCCGTGCGCAAGACGGCGACGTCTTTGGCTCCCATGGACAGCAGCGCGGAAAGGGCTGCCCCGGAGCGAACTTTTGCCCGTGCTTCGAAGTATCTTCCCGCCAAGATGAAGACGGTGACGGCGGCGGCCACCTCCAAGTAGATCTCGTCGGCTCCCGAACCTTGGGAAGGCAGCAAGGTGAACTGCATCGTCATACCCGGCTCACCCGCCGCCCCAAAGAACAGCGCCCACAGCGACCAGAGATAGGCCGCACTCACGCCCACAGAGATGAGGGTGTCCATTGTCGCGGCACCATGGCGGGCGTTCTTCCAGGCTGCAACGTGGAACGGCCATGCACCCCAGATCACGACCGGCGAGGCAAGGGTCAGTGACAGCCACTGCCAGTTGGTGAACTGTAGCGGCGGAACCATCGCGAGTAGGACCACTGGAATCGTCAGCGCAACAGAGATCCACAGCCGTTGCCGTAGGGAGGCCGTCTCCGGATCTAGCTCGGGATCGTCAGTGGCCGTCAACTCGGTGGAGTTTGTGGTGTCGGCGGGCAGGTCAGCGGTGTAACCGGTTCCATCGACCACGGCGAGTAGTTGGTCGGTAGTGACATCCTTGTCGTAGTCGACGCTAGCCTTGGAGGTTGCAAAGTTGACTGTGGCGTCAACGCCATCGACTTTGTTTAGCTTCTTCTCGATGCGGATTGCACAGGACGTGCAGGTCATTCCGTGGATCGTTAGGTCAACGTGGTTCATCAGCTCTCCCTGCCTAGCTCTTGACGAGGCGCGCTATCGCGGCCGACGCCTCATCAATCTTTGCTGTCGCATCGGTACCGCCGTCCTCGATCGCCTGGGCGACGCAGTGGTGTAGGTGCTCGTCGAGTAGACCGAGCGCGAAGGAGTCCAACGCCTTGGACGCCGCGGAAACCTGGGTCAGGACGTCAATGCAGTAGGTCTCCTCGTCCACCATGCGCTGTAGTCCGCGGATCTGCCCCTCGATCCGACGCAACCGTTTGAGCTGCGCGTCCTTACTTCCGGAGTATCCCGGATGGGTAGGCGTCATTCGATCGACCTCCAACTTGCTAGCTCATACAGCGCACCTCAAGTGGCGACGCCCAAACGAGCGTTGTCCACCGTAACGCGGATACCCCCCTAGGGTATTCCGTCATGGTGGACAACACAAGCAGAGAGCTACCAGTTAGTTGGCAGTAGGTGCCCCTCCCTGAGCACCAAGACCACCAGGTCCGCCTTGGCCGCCCGGTCCGCCTTGGCCATCGACTCCGGCCTGGCCATCAGGCGGTGGTGGTCGCTGCGTCCCATCCTCGCTAGTTGGCGGCCCATTCGTGCCTGCCCCTGCCGCTGGACCTCCAGTCGGACTTGCACCTACACCTCCGACTCCCGCGAAGGTCCAGATACCCAGGGCCGCGATCACGATCAGCAGTGACGGGGCCAACCACTTCGGCAGCCGCACAAAGAACCAGGCGGCAAGTAGGGCAATGAGTCCAATCGCCGGGACGTAGCACCGGTAGACGTGGAAGTCGATATCGCCCGCGCCGCCGCCGGGGCCGACGCCCTGCCCACCTGGACCGCTGATCTGATCTACCGTCCAGTCGTAGGCGCTGTAGATCGCCCAGATACCGAACCAGCCAGCAGCCAAGGTCACGGCTACGACCGCGTCGCGGCGGCTCGTTCCCCGTTCTGGATCTGTGGCTATTAGTGAACGGGACCGCAGGAAGCGTGCCGCGATCCAGACCAGGGCAGCGGCGGCAATGACGAACATCGGCATCGCCTTCAGCAAGTACACCGGCATCCCGATGATGTTGGGCCAGACGGAACCCAAGCTGAAGGTAATCAGACCGCTGGCGTAGCCGGTCGACAACGGGTTGCCGTAGACGGTCTGGTTGAAGCTCAGCACTGCAATAACGACCAGGGAAACAACTGCCGCCCACCACACGAGACTGCGCCAGGTTAGGCCCACGCGACGGTGGAGGACGAGGACTGCTAGGACAGCGACCGCCAGCACCACGATATTGGTGTAGCGAACCAGGACTGCCAGATCGAGCGCAAGGAACGCTGCGGCTCCAGCCAAGGTGCGCAGGCGGTTACTTCGGTCGGGGGCCAGCATCGTCCATAGCAAGAGCCCTGCACCCGCTGCGATGAGCGCTGCATCGGTGAACGTCGACATTGTTGGGCGCCAGGCAAAGACCAGCGCCGCACCACTTGTAAAGAACAGCCCGACGGCCCAAACTCCGCCCCACTTGCCCAACCACCGGCGCGCACCGAGGAACAAACCGATCGCGCCCAAGGCACCGTAGAACAACGGTGCCAAACGCAGGATCCCAAGGGCCTGGAACGGAGCAGCCAGCAGTGGATACCCTGGATTCTTCTCACTAACCCACGAGCCGTTGTCCAACTGCACCCATTGCGCAATGCCTCCGTCGGAAGACAAGGTTGAGAGCAGCGACTGATAGTCAGCGTTGCTCAACACATACTGCCCATGGGTCAACGCGATAATTGACGCCCGATAGGCGAAGTCATCCGGCTCCAGCATCTCTGTAGCGCGGGAGAGAACTGCAACGGCGAATACGATGAAGATCCCGATGGCTACCCACACCGGTGGCCCGCCAAGCCACTGGCCGCCTCGGCGACCTACTACGATATTCCCATCGTCGAGGTGCCGCCCGATGGCCTGCTCTTGAACCTCATCTACGCTCATGGCAGACAGACTCGCGCGGCGAGCTAGCGCTCGACTGTGGCTCTGCTGTGAGCCTTCTGTGAGTCGAAACGAACCGCGACAGCGACTCCTCCTGGGACGACGTTAAGCCCCACCGCGTAAACACGGAGGGGCTCGAAAGGCAGCCGCTAGTTAGCGCTCGTCTGCCTCGTCGTTGTACTTGGAGAACGGATCATCATCATCGTGGCTGTCACGGTGTGACCCGTTGCTCTCTGGTTTGTCGCTCGCTAGCTCAGCGCGCAGTGCATCGAAGTCAGTCTGCGGAGTGTTGTACTTCAACTCGCGTGCGACTTTGGTCTGCTTAGCCTTAGCTCGGCCGCGCCCCATAGCTCGACCCCCTCGCCCGGGTAGTTCCGGAATCGACGTCGTCTGGATGTGGGGCTAACCATACCTCCCGTAGCGCGAATATGACAGTCGGGGCCAAGTAACCCGATTGGGTCAAATCGGGCAAATGGGTTGCTTCCGCTCTCAGCGCAAGTAAGACTCAAGCTAATGAGCATCGATCCGAGCGACTCCGAACCGCTACTGACCCCAGCCGAGGTCGCAGCAATGTTCCGCGTCGACCCCAAGACCGTTACCCGGTGGGCAAAGGCCGGGAAGCTCAGTTCTGTGCGCACTCTCGGTGGTCACCGTCGCTACCTGGCAAGTGAGGTACGTGCATTACTTGCTGGCACGACCGGCGCCGAGCCGGAAACTGAAGTGGTTCTACCGCCCGTACCACCTCGGCCTGCAGGAACGGGGCTACCGCCAAACCGCGGACAGGCTCCACCGCCACCGTCGAATCCCGGATCATCCGGCGGCCTACCGACCGGCTAGAACGGGTAGCTACCCACCACATTCACCGAACCGCCGCCGCCGCCTTTCGCCGCGGCATCAGAGCTGTCACTAGCGCCACGATCGCGAACCTGTCCGCAAACCCACGCCTGGACACCCCGAGCTTCAAGTGCGGACAGCGCCGACGCTTGCGAGTCAGCAGCAACGATCGCGATCATGCCAATGCCCATATTGAAGGTTCGCTCGAGTTCTACCGTCTCGACCGACCCGACGGATCCAATCGTTTGGAAGACCGCGTGTGGTGTCCACGTTGACCGATCGACATCCAAATGCAAATCGTCGGTGAGAACTCGCGCCATGTTTGCAGCCAAGCCACCACCGGTGATGTGTGAGAACGCATGTACATCAATGGTGGGATTACGCGCGAGGTCGAGGCAGTCAAGGGCATAGATCCGCGTCGGCTCCAGCAGCTCTTCCCCGAGAGTACGGCCAAAGTCAGCTACGTCGCGATCAAGCGCCCAGCCCGCTTGGTTCAGCAGCACGTGCCGAGCCAACGAGTAGCCGTTGCTGTGTAGCCCCGATGCACGCATCGCGATGACGACGTCGCCTGCGCGGACCCGATCTGGCCCAAGCAACTCATCGGCCTCCACCACAGCCGTTCCGGCGCCCGCCACGTCGTACTCATCGGGATCGAGTAAGCCCGGGTGCTCGGCAGTCTCTCCGCCTAGCAAGGCACAGCCAGCCTGCTGACAACCGTTGGCGATGCCGGTCACGATTGCGGCGATCCGTTCGGGGTGTACCCGGCCGGTCGCGATGTAGTCAGTCATGAACAGCGGCTCTGCGCCGGTCACCACTAGATCGTCGACGACCATCGCCACAAGGTCGATCCCGATCGTGTCGTGGACATCCATCCGTTGCGCGACCGCGACCTTCGTACCCACCCCATCGGTGGATGTCACCAGTAGTGGTCGGCGGAACTTAGCCAGCGCCGATGCATCGAAGAGCCCGGCGAACCCGCCGAAGCCGCCGACTGCCTCCGGACGAGTCGCCCGTGCGACTGAGGCCTTCATCAACTCGACGGCGCGCTCACCAGCCGCGGTATCGACCCCGGCCGCGGCGTACGTTGCACCTGAACCATCAACTTTGGTCACGGTTGCTGCAGCGCTCCAATGATCGTGCTCGTGGAACTCGATGCCGGGGTAGCCCCAGCTAGCTCTGCTTCTTCTTGTCCGACTGGGACACCATCGTCGAGTTCGTCATCGAGTAAGTAGGTGGCAACGTCAACCGGCCGCGGAAGCGGGACCGGATATACCCCGTCGAAACAAGCCCGGCACAGCCGATCCTTGGCGACATTGGTTGCCGCCACCAAGTTGTCTAGGCCGATGAACCCAAGAGAATCGGCGCCGATCGCTTCCCTGATCTCATCCACTGTCTTGTCTGTTGCCATCAGTTCCGCACGAGTAGCAAAGTCAATCCCGTAGAAGCATGGCCAACTAACTGGGGGCGAGGAGATACGCACGTGGACCTCAGTCGCCCCGGCCTCACGGAGCATCTTGACGATGGCGCGCTGGGTGTTACCCCGAACGATCGAATCGTCAACCACGACTAGCCGTTTGCCCTCGATCACCTCGCGCAGGGGGTTGAGCTTGAGCCGGATTCCTAGCTGGCGCAGAGTTTGAGATGGCGAGATGAAAGTGCGCCCGACGTAGGCGTTCTTCACCAGTCCTTGGGCAAAGGGAATTCCGGAGGCCTGTGCATAGCCAACCGCTCCCGGTGTCCCTGATTCCGGTACCGGGATGACCAAGTCAGCATCGGTCGGATGCTCAGCTGCCAGGCGGCGACCAACATCCACTCGGGTCGTGTGGACGCTCTGGCCGTCAAGGGCGGTGTCTGGTCGGGCGAGGTAGACGTACTCGAAAATGCAGCCCTTCGGATCCGCATCGGCGAAGCGTCGCGTCCGAACGCCGTTCTCATCGATCGCGACGAACTCGCCGGGTTCAATATCGCGGTCAAACTTCGCCCCGACAATGTCCAACGCTGCCGTCTCACTCGCGACGACCCACCCAGTGTCCATCCGACCAAGGACGAGCGGACGGATCCCCTGCGGATCACGAGCCGCATAGAGGGTGTCGTCATCCATGAACACCAGCGAGAAGGCCCCACGCAGGTGCGGCAGCTCGCGCATTGCGGCATCTTCGATCGTGGTGTCGGGATGCATCGCGAACAATGCGGCCACCAAGTCAGTATCGCTGGTTGCGTAGTTCTGCTGACCGAGCGGCAACTCGCCAGAGCCCGCCGACTCCTGCTCAAGACGCTGGGCGAGCTCAATTGTGTTTGTCAGGTTGCCGTTGTGACCTAGCGCTAGATTGCCGGTCGCTGTGCGACGGAAGGTCGGCTGGGCGTTCTCCCACACGCTCGCCCCGGTCGTCGAGTAGCGCGAATGCCCAATCGCGAGGAATCCCCGCAAGCTCTCGAGCGTGGCCTCATTGAAAACCTGCGAGACCAGCCCCATGTCCTTGTAGACGAGGATCTCGCTGCCGTCGCTAACTGCGATACCGGCTGACTCCTGTCCCCGGTGCTGCAGGGCATACAAACCGAAGTAGGTCAGCTTGGCGACTTCCTCTCCGGGAGCCCAAACTCCAAAGACCCCGCAAGCATCTTGGGGGCCTTTCTCACCGGGAAGCAGGTCATGGGAGAGCTGACCATCACCGCGCGCCACATCTAAGAGTGTAGGCACCCCAGCCGGCACTTCAAGCCAGCGGCATGACCAGAATCGGAAAGACCGCCGATAAGTCGCTGCGTTCACCGCTGGCAATCAGCCGACCTGCCTCGGTTGCGGAGTCCCAATCGAGCACGCCAGTGGCTAGTTCGATGAACGTTCGCGGGTCACATTCCACCGTCGCTGGGGGATTTCCCCGCCGGTGCCGCACTCCTTCGACGACCTGCGCTGCCGCGAACGGCGGCACCCTGAACTCCACTGAATTCCCGGGCGCGATCGCGGCCAAGAGATCCATCAGCGCCCTACTCGCACCTCGCACATCCGCGCGTTCGGGTGACACCCCCTGCCGGTAGGCGGCTAAACAAGCGCTGATCGAGACGAGCTGGCTGGGCTGCACACGGCTCGGTTCACCACTCAACGAATTTCTTCCGATCGACTGGCGACGGGCCGATCAATAATCAGCCCGTGGGCGATCCGGTGCACTCCGTCGGCGAAGTCGTCGGCCTCGTCCTCATCGTGGGTGACCAGAATTGCGGTTGTTCCTGCCTGGGCAAGGAGCTCGCGGACTTGACCGCGTAGCTCCTTACGTAGCGCGGCATCGAGCGCGGAGAACGGCTCATCGAGCAGTACAACCTTAGGCTCTCGGGCAAGTGCCCGGGCCAGAGCTACCCGCTGCTGCATGCCACCAGAAAGCTCGTGGGGACGAACACGACCCTTACCTGGCAGCGAGACAAACTCCAAGAGCTGCTCGACCCGGGTAGCCGCCTGCGCGCGCTGCTCCCGGGTGCGCTTGGCTAGGCCGAACCCGACGTTACCCGCGACATCTAGGTGCGGAAACAATGCACCTTCCTGCGGCACCAACCCCACATCGCGACGTTCAGGTGCAAGCCAAACGCCCGGACCTACCAGCGTTCGGCTATCGACGTCGATGTGACCCTTACTCGGCCGAATGAACCCAGCAATCGAGCGCAGTAAAGTCGTCTTGCCAGAGCCACTGGCGCCCAGGATCGCACCGATCTCACCCTCGGGTACCTGTAGATCGACCCCGTTGAGCACCTGGTGATCGCCATAGCTGACCACGAGATCACCGATGCTGAGCCCACCATTGGAGGTCACTACTGCCTCACCCCTTCGCGCTCAGGTAGCGGTTGATCCCCGCTTGTCGCAGGTGCACTGTCCGACGGCGACACCGCGCGGACCAATGGGAAGGCCAAGAAAAACGCAGGTATCGCTCCAATCAGTATGAGTGCCAGAGCATAAGGAGCGGCCGCGGCATAGGAGCCGATCTCGGTTAGTGCCCAAAGTCGGGTGGCCAGGGTGTCCTCCCCTGTGGGTCGCAACATGAGTGTTGCGGGTAGCTCCTTCATGACCGTGAGTAAGACGAGCACCGCGCCAGCAGCGATGCCGGGCGATGCCAGGCGCATTGTGACCGACCGGAATGCTCGCCACGGGGAGTAGCCGCACGTCCGCGCGACGTCCTCGAGAACGGTCGGCACAGTCGCGATCGACCCTCTGATCGCGGCACCGGCCTTGGGGATGAACAACACGGCGTAAGCGAACGCGAGCAGCGGAAGAGTCTGGTACAAACCAGGAACAAGCCGAGTGCCGACGAACACCACGGCTAGTCCCACCACAACGCCGGGCAACGCGTGCCCGACAAACGACATCCGCTCGAGAACCGCGGCAGCCTTGGTCGGATAGCGGGCGGCCAACAACCCGATTGGCATTGCCAGCACGACTGCGGCAACCATCCCGACGACCCCGTACAGAACGGTCGTTGAGATTGCCGCACCTAGGTCGGGCCAGTCGATCCCTGCGCTCGCGCCCGTGAGGAACTGATTGACGGTTGCGGCCACTGGGACCCCCACACCGAGAACCGCGACGGCCCCGAGCAGGCCGTAGGCCCCCGCCCGCCAACCGGAAGTGAGGGCGACTGGCGGAACCTGTCGGGGTGCCGACGTTGCAAGCCGCCACCGCTGGGCTCGACCCCGGGACCGCTGCTCGATGGCGACGATCAGGATGGCCAGGAGCGCCAGGATTATTCCTAGAACCGCTGCCGAGGTTCGGTCAAAGGACGCCCGGTAGGAGGAATAGATAACCCGCGAGAGCACATCGACACGAAAGATCGACACTGCGCCAAAGTCACTCAGCACGTACAACGCGACTAACAGGGCGCCGCCGCCAACAGCCGGTGACACCTGCGGAAGCGCCGCACGCAGGAACGCGGTCCGTGGACCTATACCGAGCGTGCGTGCGACCTCCTCATGGGCTGGATCGAGCGATCGCAAGGCGGCAGCAGTCGGCAGGATCACGTACGGGACAGTCGCCAGACTCAGGACCAGCCAGGCTGCCCAAAAACCCGTCAACTGATCGAAGAGCGACAGCCAAGCGAACGCTGCCACAAAGCTCGGTACAGCAAGCGGCAGCACCACGAGCACAACCCAGAGTCGCCGCCAACCCAGCCGCGCCCTGCTAATGAGCCAAGCGGTCGGGACACCGATGACAACCGTGGTGGCCGCGACCGCGGCCGCAAGCGCGACAGAGGTCGCGGCGGCCTGCCAGGTGATCGGGCTAGTGAGCACCCGCTCGACCGGACCCCAACCTGATCCGAATGCCCTGATTACCAGGTAGACCAATGGCACACAAACGACGATCGCAACCGCCGCCCCGATAATCAGAAGCGGCCGCGGGGTTGGCCGGTTCATTAGGCCAGCATGCCAGCTTCCCGCATCAACGCCTGCGTTCCGGCGAGGTCAGACAGGTCGTTGAGTTCGATCGGAGGCGTTCCGACCGATGACAGCGGCGGTGAGCCTGCTGGTCCGTCTAGACCTGGGATCAACGGGTACTCGAACGTCTCGGTCGCGAAGTACTCCTGAGACGAGGTGGACAGCAAGTACTCGATGAACTGGGTAGCTTCAGCATTTGTTGCGTTGTTCGCCGTGAGGGCTGCACCGGCGACATTCACCAGGGAGCCGGGGTCACCTGGTTTGGTGAACTCCTGCGCGACCTTGACGTTCTCTGCCCCGCCCTTCTCCCTGGCAGTGATGTACCAGTAGTAGTGGTTCACCAATCCGAGTCCCGTGGTCCCGGCATCGACCGACTCGACAATCCTCAGATTGTTGTCAAAGATCTGTGGGTCGTTGGCCATGATCCCCTTGAGCCATTCCTCGGTCGTTGCGTCACCGCTGGTGGCGCGCATTCCGGTGACGAACGACTGGAAACTAGCGTTTGTCGGAGCGATTCCAACCTCGCCCTTGTACTTCGGGTCCGTGAGGTCAAATACCGACTTTGGCGGACTGGCGAACTTCGCCGGATCGTAGACGATTGTCCGGGCGCGCCCGCTGATCCCGGTCCAATCCTCGCTGCGGTAGGCAGCTGGGACGGTCGTCGCGACAGAGGCGGGTAGCGGCGCCAGTGCGTCAATATTCTCGAGCGCGCCTAGAGCACCTGCATCCTGGCTAAAGAAGACCTCCGCAGGGGTATTCGACCCCTCCTCAGCGATCTGGGCGGACATCTCCGCCGAGCCGCCGTAGCGCACCTCGGTCTGGATACCGGTCTCCTGGGTGAACTTCTCGATGAGCGGTCCCACCAAGCTCTCACTTCGCCCGCTATAGATCGTCAGCGCATCACCATCACTCTCGGATGACGACGAACAGCCAGCAAGTCCGGCAACAGCTATCAGTGAGGTCAGCGCAATTGTCGCGCCCAAGCGAGTAGGCTTCACGAATTCTCCAAGCGATTAGGGTTGCCTTACCTTAGCCCACCGGGAATCGGGCGAACTAGGCTGCTTCGGGTCTCGGTCGATCTGTGGGAGACTGCCGGGCATGACGACTCCCCCGCAACCGCCCGAGCCGCCCACCACTCCACCCCCGCCCGCTGGTTACGGCGCACCACCGCCCCCACCAGCCGCTGGGGTTCCAGGCGGACAGCCGCAGAAGAGCAGCCTGCCGCTCATCTCGCTCATTCTCGGACTCCTGTCGATCTTCTGCTTCGGATTCCTCACCGGAATCGCCGCCATCATCACGGGTGTCGTGGGACGCAAGAAGGCCCAGGAGAACGGTCAAGGCGCTGGAATGGCGCTTGCCGGAATCATCACCGGTGCAATCGGAAGCCTGATCTCAATCATTGCGATCTTTGTGCTCGTCGTATTCGGGGCGACGATCTTTGGAGCCGTCAGCGAGCAGGTGGAGGTAGCTGAAGAACTCAAGCCCGCGAGCCTCGCTGCGCAGGCCTACGGTCTCCAGAACGGCACCTACGCCGGGATCTCCACGTCGGCCTTGAGTACCTACGGCTTCACCCCCGCAAGCGATGTCATCGTGACCGCAGTTCCACTAGCAGGCGGAGCCGCGTACTGCATTGAGGGTGCTCCCGTTGGTGATCCCGGAAACAAGATTCACGTCCCAGCCAGTGGCGGGAACTCAGTCGAGCTCTCCATCAACGGCGTGACCTACAACTACAGCGTCGGCGGCTGCCCACCGGCATCCTGATGCAGTGAGACCTCACGACACAACGAACAGCGCACCCCCTGCCCCGAAGCCACCAATCGAACGGTGGTTCGTAAGGCGGGGGGTGCCGCATTTCATCTCCAACTACAGCGCTACCGAGGACGTCTGGACGCGGGCGCTACCCGCGCTCATCATTGTCTTCTTGCTCAGCGCCGTCAGCGGGATCGATTTGAACTGGAATGCTTGGCAGATCATCGCTGGAACAATCGGCGGGCTACTCATCCTGCTCGGATCATGGATGGCGCTGAACCGATACCGCAAGACCCCGCTATTCGCAGTACCTCGTCGAGTCGGCTGGCCGGAGATCGGCCTGATCGTGCTCGTCCCAACGGCACTGCCCCTGTTCTTCGGTGGGGACTGGGTTGGCTCGATCATCATATTGATCAACCAACTCGTCACCGTAGGGCTCATCTTTGTGATCACGAGCTACGGATTGCTGGCTATCTCATTGTGGGCGATCGGACGGCTATTTCGGACTTTGGGTCAAACACTGCGGTTATTCACTCGCAGCCTTCCACTGCTACTCATCGGCTTCATGTTCCTCTTCATCAACGCCGAAGCCTGGCAGTCAGCTGGTGAGCTTGACCCACCGCTGCTCGCGACCATTGTCGGTGGATTCGCCGCGTTCGCAGCAGTCTTCCTGGCGACCCAGATTCCCAAGGAGCTTCGCGCAAGTGCGGTGTTCTCCGACAACGCTCAGGTGGTTGCCGCAGCCGATGATGCGCCGGTCTCACGCGACGGTGGCCGTAACGAAGACCTGACTGCCCCACCGGGCTTGAGCGCGAAGGAGAAGGGCAACCTATGGCTTGTCGCGTTCATCACTCAGTCGCTGCGACTTGCGCTAGTAAGCGTGCTGATCAGCGTGGTCTTCATCGCGATCGGGTTGGTGCTAATCCGACCGGAGACGATCGCTGGTTGGACGAACCAACCGCCAGATATTTGGTGGGCACTGCCGTGGGAACTCTTCGGTAACACCCTGGAGATCACCAGCCAACTACTACAGGTCTCGATATTCCTCGGCGCCTTCGCAGCGGTCTACTTCAGTGTGTACGCCACGACCGACCCCACATTGCGAGCCGAGTTCTTTGAAGACACGATTACCGAAATCCGACAGAATCTGGCCGCCCGCTCGATCTACCGCTGCGAACTAGCCCACGCGGAGCCCGAGCAACTCAACGACTAGCTCAGGCTCTCACCAAAGAGCTCGGGCAAAGTTGCGGTGTGGGCGTCGGCCAACTCTGTCAGCTCGATCGTGAAATCCTCGCCGAACTGCATAACCTGCGTGCCCTGCGCGAACCCTGCGTCAGCGCCAAGGCCGGAATCGACGACACCGATCCGCATACAGGGGAAGTTACGAGCAGCGCACATCTCGGTGAAGCGAAGCTCCTCGCTGCGGGGAACGACAACAACCGCCCGGGACGCTGACTCGGAAAACAGGTGCGTGAACATGTCAATGCCATCTGGAGACCACAGTCGAGCACCGACACCGGATCGCAGTGCCATCTCTACAAGCACCTGGGCAATACCGCCCTCGGAGACATCGTGAGCCGCAGTGAACATCCCGTCGCGCGATCCGGCGACCAGAATCTGGCTGAGCACACGCTCCACCTCGAGGTCGATAGTCGGGGGGCGTCCACCCAAATGCTCGTGAACGACGTGCGCCCACTCCGAACCGGCGAACTCGTCGCGAGTAGTACCCAGCAGGTAGATCTGCTCACCATCGGGACCCCACGCCATCGGGGTGCGCCGATCGACATCGTCTAGGACACCGAGCACACCGATCACTGGCGTCGGCAGAATCGCAGTCTCGGCAGTTTGGTTGTAGAAGCTGACGTTGCCGCCAGTGACTGGAATCCCGAGTTGTAAACATGCATCGGCAAGCCCTGTGACTGCTTGCTCGAACTGCCACATCACGGCTGGGTCCTCCGGCGAGCCGAAGTTCAGGCAGTCGGTCACAGCCAACGGGATCGCCCCGGTCGCGGAGACGTTTCGATAGGACTCCGCCAGTGCCAGTTGCGCACCAAAGTAGGGATCGAGCTGAGCAAACCGGCCGTTGCAATCAGTCGAGATCGCGACCCCTAAACCCGATTCCTCATCCACCCGAACAACGCCCGCGTTCTCGGGCTGAGCCAGGACCGTGTTGCCTTGAACGTAACGGTCATATTGATCAGTGACGAACGACTTGTCGGCCAGGTTCGGCGAGGAGATCATCGTCAACAGGGTCTCGCGGAGCTCCCCGGAGGTGCTCGGTCGAGCCAACTCACCGGGACCATCGGCTTGGAGCGCATCCTGCCAATTTGGGCGGGAATAGGGACGCTGATAGACCGGGCCGTCGTGCGCAACTGACCTCGGCGGAACATCAACAATCTGCTCACCGCGCCACTCGACTGTAAGGCGACCGGTGTCAGTCACCTCTCCGATCGCGACTGCCTCAACATCCCACTTCTGGCAAATCGCCAGGAAGGCATCGAGGTTCTCGGGTAGGACAACCGCGCACATTCGCTCCTGAGACTCACTCATCAGGATCTCTTCCGGAGTCAGCGACGAATCGCGTAGCGGCACGCGGTCTAGGACAACGTGCATCCCGCCTTCGCCGTTACTCGCCAGCTCCGAGGTTGCGCATGAGATTCCTGCGCCGCCAAGGTCCTGGATACCTTCAACTAGGCCGGCTCCGAGCACCTCAAGGGTGCACTCGATGAGTAGCTTCTCCATGAACGGGTCGCCGACCTGAACGCTCGGCCGCTTCGCCGGACCGTCAGCATCGAAGGTCTCAGAAGCCAGCACACTGACGCCACCGATTCCATCGCCGCCGGTACGCGCCCCGTAGAGCACGACGAGATTGCCAACCCCCTTGGCACTAGCCAAGTGAACGTCTTCGTGTTTCATCGCCCCGACACACAGGGCGTTCACCAGCGGATTACCCAAATAGGTCGAGTCGAAGACAATCTCGCCGCCGATATTCGGTAGGCCAAGCCGGTTTCCGTAACCACCGATTCCGGCGACTACTCCCGGGAGTACCCGCTTGGTATCTGGGGCGTCGGCCGGTCCAAAGCGCAGCGGGTCCATCACTGCGAGGGGACGAGCACCCATCGAGATGATGTCGCGCACGATCCCGCCCACGCCGGTAGCCGCGCCTTGGTAGGGCTCGACATAGGACGGGTGGTTGTGGCTCTCTACCTTGAAGGTGACTGCCCAGCCATCGCCGATATCGACGACGCCGGCATTCTCGCCGATTCCCACCAGCAGCGCATCAGTCTTGGGTGCCTTCTCCCCGAACTGGCGTAAGTGGACCTTGCTCGACTTGTAAGAGCAGTGCTCGCTCCACATGACCGAGTACATCGCCAGCTCGGCACTAGTGGGGCGGCGGGAAAGAATGTCTCGGATCGCTTGGTACTCGTCAGGCTTCAGGCCCAACTCGGCGAACGGTTGCGGTTGCCCGGGAGTGGATTGCGAGTTGACAACGGTATCGATCATGCGGGGACCTGCCCATCGGCGAGCGCCGTAATGACCGACGCGATGATGTCCAATCCGGCCAGGCTCGGTCCGGTAAGTTCCTCGACCGCGTGCTCGGGATGTGGCATCAGTCCAACGACGTTTCCGGCTGCATTGCGCAGACCGGCGATGTCGCGACGCGATCCGTTTGGATTGCCGCCGACATAACGGAAGACGACTTGGCCTTCCCCTTCGATTCGGTCCAAGGTCGCCTCATCAGCCACGAAGTTACCCTCGCCATTCTTCATTGGGATGAGGATCTCCTGGCCTTGGTCGAAGGCGTTCGTCCAAGCGGTCGACGTGCTCTCGATACGTAGCCGCTGGTCCTTGCACACGAAGTGCAGGCCCTCGTTCACCGTGAGAGCCCCTGGTAGCAGATGTGCCTCACACAGCACCTGGAACCCGTTACAAATCCCTAGGACCGGAAGGCCGTTATTCGCTGCCGCTACGACCTCGGTCATGATCGGGGACTGGGATGAGATCGCCCCACAGCGCAGGTAGTCGCCGTAGGAGAACCCGCCAGGCAGGATGACTGCATCAACCGAATGCAGGTCGTGGTCCCCGTGCCAGAGTTCCACTGGTTGCGCGCCGGCGAGTGCGACAGCGCGCGAGGCGTCACGATCGTCGAGGGTCCCGGGGAAGGTGACGACCCCGATCCGGGCGCTCATTTGACGACGGCGTCGGAGCTGGCGCCAACCGCAGTGCCCGTGTGATCGGGATGCGCTTGCTCGCCGCCAAAGACGTCCACGGATAGCTCATAGTCCTCGATCACGGGGTTGCTCAGCAGGTCGGCTGCTAGCTCGTGAAGCTGAGCGAGCACTGCGTCATCAACCTCGGTATCGAGGTCAATGATGAACTGCTTACCCTGGCGAACATCCGCGACACCGGCGAGACCGATGCGGGTAAGCGCGCCTTTTACGGCCCGACCTTGCGGGTCAAGGATTTCCGGTTTCAGCATGACGTCTACAACAACGCGGGCCACAGCTACTCCGATGTCTATTTTCAGTGTCGAACATGAACTCGATCGGTCAGCTAATGCTAACTCGCCGGTCGGTTGCGCCTTTGCAGCGCGCGGATCGTCAGCCCTTCTTGCGCTGTTTGAACCGCTCATAGGCATGTTGGGCGGTGATCGAAATGAGCTCCCCGGCGAGCTGCATATTGGTCTTGACGTTGGGATCGGCCGGCTTACGGGTCGGACGCCCGCCCTTCGGAGGCTCAGCTTGATAGGGCTGCTGCGGGTACTGCGGTGTCTGCTGAGTGCGCTGGCGGCCTTGGCGGGCAGTCGTGGGTGGCAAGTCGAAGTCATTCGGACCGAACTTGTCATCGAGAAATCGGCCGTTGGCCAACAACTTGTCTCCGTCGGCCTGCAGGATCGCGTTGTTCACCTGCCACATCCGCGCGTACATCACGTCGAGTTGCGCGCACAGCACCTGCGTTGCCGTCCGGCCATCCGCCAGCGGATTGCGCTCAGCGTACTGCCGCGGCATCTGCAGGTAGGGATTCAGCGCACTTGGCAGGTAATCGGTAGTCATCTTCGACAGTACGTGCATCTCTTCGCTACCGGCACCGAGCTCGTGTGCCCGCGGAAGCGCCTGCTCGACGAGCGCACAAATATGGTTAACCCGGACCAGAATCGACTTGTGGACCCGACCCTTGATCGAGGATTTGATGGCGCGCACAGACTTCGCAACGTCATTGGGATCGAGCCCATTGACGTCCTTATTGCGATTGCTGCGACGGCCCATCTATCAGGTTCTACCTTCCGGGTTCGGTAGCTCGAGGTTGATCGCTGACTCCCCGCGACTCGCGCGCTCCACGTAGGCCTGTGACTTCTCGACCTCTTTGTTGAGCACCTCGATCGTTGCCGACATGGAACCAAGTGCCGCGGACTTGAACGTGTCGATACTGTCCATCGTCTGATAGATATTCGCGAACGCCGTCTGCAGCTGTTCCATCCCGATCGTCGAGGATGCGGCCTGTGCCTGGATTCCGGCGGACTGCTCACTGAGTAGGCGACTCGTGGATTCGATCAGGTTCGTTGTGGTCGTGTTCAACGCGGTGATCTGGTCGAGCACCAACCGCTGATTTGCCAGCGCCTGGGCGACGATGACCGCGGTGCGCAGCGCCGAGACAGTGGTTGTCGTGGCCCGATCGACACCCTTAATAAGCTCCAGGTTGTTCTTCCGAATGACGTCGATTGCCAGATAGCCCTGGATCGAGACGGCCAACTGAGTCAGGAGGTCCTGGTGCTTCTGTCGGGCATAGAAGAGGACGTCGCGCTCGACCACTTTGGCCCGCTCAGGATCGGTAAGCCGCAACTCTTCCACCTTGGCCGCGAGCTTACTGTCGAGCTTCTCCGCAACGTAAATGTACTGCCGTAGACGCTGCATCGTGTCCCACAGATTGACCTTCTCTTGGTCAAGATCCGCGTTGTCCTTGCGGAGCTCATCTTGGCCGTTGTAGAGGGCCATGAGGATCGCGTTCAGCTGCTTCTGAGAGCTCTCGTACCGCTGAAAGTAGTCGGTGATCTTGTTGCTCTTGGGAATGATGCCCAGGAGCTTCTTCACGCCCTTGACCTCCGAGGGGTCAAGCTTCTCGACCGTTCGGCGCAGTTCCAGCAGTGTCTGGGGAATCTTCGCACCATCGCCGACGGTCCGCTTCATATCCGCGACAGACTTCTCTAACAAGCGGTTACTGACCGAGGAGGCTTGCCGAATGTCGGCATCACCCATCGTGCGAACCTGGTCTGCCTGCTTGGCAAAGTCCGGGCTATTCGGATCGATGGTGATCAGTGCTTGCGCGTACTGATCAACGAGGCCGTCTAGGCCTGGGATCGCCGATTCATCTAGGGTCACCATGCCGGGGCCCTGGGTGGGAGTCACCGTCGCGGCAGGCTCGGGGACGGTCAGCGTTAGCGGCGGTTCAAGTGGCGCAGGCTGGCCACTGGGCTCGATCGACTGGTTCGGATCGGTCACGTCGGACTCCTCGGTGTTACCTGTGCTGGTGGGCTACCGGCTCTTATGGCTACCTGGTCGAGGGGTCTGGGATCAACCCCTACTTAAGCCATTGTCTCTCATACTCCGCGAATCGCGCAGGTGGTATCAAGCAGTGGGTACCAAGCAGTGGGTGCCAAACTGCTACACCCACTGTTGACCGGTGAGGCGCTCGTAGGCCTCAACGTACTTCGCCCGTGTTTGGTCGACCACTTTCTCAGGCAGCTCTGGTGGGGCCTCGCCCGAATTCTTGTCCCAACCACTAACAGCACTTGTCAGCCAGTCGCGGACATACTGCTTGTCGAACGATTGCTGGGCCCGCCCGGGTTCCCAATGCTCAATCGGCCACCAACGAGACGAGTCCGGGGTCAGCACCTCATCGGCTAGTACCAGTTGGTCTGGTGCGCTCGCTCGGACTCCGAACTCGAACTTGGTGTCGGCCAAGATGAGGCCACGGCTGCGGGCAATTCCCTCGGCGCGGGTGTAGATGCTTAACGTCAACCGGCGCAGCTCTTGTGCTCGGGCCTGGCCGACCTCACGAACGACTGCTTCCAAGTCAATGTTCTCGTCGTGATCGCCCAACTCTGCTTTGGTTGCGGGGGTGAAGATGGCCTCAGGCAGCTTCGCCCCATCAACGAGTCCCTCGGGTAGGGCAATCCCGCACACTGCGCCACTGCGCTGGTAGTCGGTGAGGCCGGATCCTGTGAGGTACCCACGCGCGACGCACTCCACCGGAACCATTTCTAACCGTTCGCAGATCATTGCCCGGCCAGCGACCGCGTCAGGAACATCTAGGGAGATCAGGTGGTTGGGAACAACTTCCGCCATCCGCTCGAACCACCAGACCGATACTGCGGTGAGGATCCGGCCCTTATCCGGGATGGGCGTAGGAATGATGTGGTCATAGGCAGAAATCCGGTTGGAGGCCACGAACAGCAGTTCTCCAGCCGGGGTGGTCCACAGATCCCGCACCTTCCCCGAGTAGACGAGGTCATATTCCGGCGGTAGCACGTAGTCAGGCGCTGGGATCTCCACCGCAGAAGCCTACCGCGGGATTATGGGTGCAGTTTCCGTACTCCCAGTACGACAATGACACCCACAGCGAGCGGAAGGGCCGCTACAGGATCGGAGCCGGGCTGTACGCCGCAGCCTCGGGGTAGCGTTCAGCGACTACTTCGACCGCCGCAGCTACGGCTGCAACTTGGGAACGGGCGGCCCCGGTGAATTCCAAGGGTGCGCTGGCTAACGTCGCCATTTGCTCAGCTGTCAGGCCAAGACGCTCGTCGGCGGCCAGGCGATCGAAGAGATCATTAGTTGCCTGGCCTTTACGCAGATCGAGGGCAACGGCGACCGCGTTCTCCTTGATGACCTCGTGCGCGGCCTCGCGGCCGACCCCATTGCGAACCGCAGCCATGAGCACCTTCGTGGTGGCCAGGAACGGCAAGAACCGATCGAGCTCCCGGTCAATCACAGCTGGGAAGGCACCGAACTCATCGAGGACGGTTAGGAAGGTCTCGAACAACCCGTCGATCGCAAAAAAGGCGTCGGGAAGGGCGACACGGCGGACGACGGAACACGCCACATCGCCTTCATTCCACTGATCACCGGCAAGCTCACTGGTCATGGACGAGTACCCGCGCAGGATCACCATGAACCCGTTAACTCGCTCACACGAGCGCGTGTTCATCTTATGAGGCATCGCGCTGGAACCGACCTGGCCCTCGGCGAATCCTTCGGTGACGAGCTCCTGGCCGGCCATCAAACGAATCGTCTTCGCCGCACTCGAGGGAGCTGCCGCAACCTGCACCAAGGTCGACACCACGTCGCCGTCAAGAGAGCGCGGGTAGACCTGGCCAACCGACAACAGGATGTTGTCAAAGCCAAGGTGCCCCGCGACCTTCTGCTCTAGCCGCGCAAGCGCTTCGTCGTCGCCACCGAGGAGGTCCAACATGTCCTGGGACGTTCCGACCGGACCCTTCACCCCACGTAGCGGGTACCGATCGATGAGCGATTCCAACCGTTCTAACCCCGCCAGCAGCTCACTGGCAAAGGTGGCGAACCGCTTCCCGAGCGTCGTCATCTGCGCTGCAACGTTATGTGAGCGGCCCGTCAGCGCGATCTCGGTGTTCTCAACTGCCAACTCGGAGAGCTGCACGAGGGTCGCCACAACCTTGGCCCGAACGAGCTCGAGTGACTGTTTGATTTGCAGCTGCTCGACGTTCTCGGTGAGGTCGCGGCTGGTCATCCCTTTGTGAATGTGCTCGTGTCCAGCCAGATCGTTGAACTCCTCGATCCGCGCCTTTACGTCGTGACGGGTGATTCGCTCGCGCTGCGCGATCGACGGTAGGTCAACCTGATCGACCACTGACTCATACGACTCGACTACGCCGTCAGGAACGTCGATCCCGAGCTCAGCCTGGGCCTTCAAGACGGCAAGCCACAGTTGACGCTCAAGCGTGATCTTGTTTTCCGGCGCCCAAATCTCCGTCATGCCAACCGATGCGTAGCGGGCGGCGAGGATATTCGGAATCTGCTGACGGGTCACGTGTTCTCTCCCAAGCTGGCAGGGGTAGCTGATGTTGGTATCTCGATGCGTCCCTCGATTGCCTTGGCGGCAATATCGGTTCGGTAGTGGCTTCCGCGCAGCTCAATTCGTTCGACTGCCTGATACGCCACGTCGCGGGCATCGGCCAGCGAGGTTCCGCGGGCAACCACCGACAGCACTCGACCACCGGCCGATACCGGTTGCCGGTCCAGGCCGGTCTTGGTCCCGGCATGTAGAACCAGAACTGTGGGTAGGCCGGTCGCAGCTTCGAGTCCGCTGATGACGTCGCCAGTGACGGGGGTGCCGGGGTAGTTCTCGGCGGCCAGAACGACGGTGATTGCCGCGCCCGGATACCACTGCAGGGCGGGCAGTCCGTCGAGTTCACCTCGGGCGGCTGCCAAGAGGACACCAGCCAACGGGGTCTTGAGCGAAGCAAGTACCACCTGGGTCTCCGGGTCACCAAAGCGAGCGTTGAACTCGATGACGCGCGGACCGGCCGAGGTCAGCGCCAAGCCGATGTAAAGGACGCCAGCAAATGGGGTACCGCGGCGAGCCATCTCGTCGATAGTGGGTTGCGCGACGTTCGCGATCACCTCGTCGACCAGGTTCTCCGGCGCCCAATCCAATGGCGTGTAGGCGCCCATACCGCCAGTGTTTGGTCCTGCGTCGCCGTCGCCAACACGTTTGAAGTCTTGAGCCGGCTGGAGTGGAACGACCGTCTTTCCGTCCGTAATGCAAAAGAGGCTCACCTCCGGGCCATCGAGGAACTCCTCGATCACGACGCGGCCGTTGGGCTTAGCCAGGATCGCTTCCGCATGGGTCAAAGCCTGCGCGCGATCGTTCGTGACGACCACGCCCTTGCCAGCCGCGAGCCCGTCGTCCTTAACGACGTGCGGGGCACCGAACTCCGCGAGCATCATCCCCACCGTGTCGATATCGGTGCCAACACCGGCCCGCGCCGTTGGCACTCCCGCAGCGTGCATGACCTGCTTGGCGAACGACTTACTCGCCTCGAGTTGGGCGGCCGCCGCGGACGGTCCGAAGCAGGCAATCCCGGCCTCGCGGACAGCATCGGCAACACCGGCTACCAGCGGCGCCTCCGGGCCGATAATGACCAGATCGGCCGCGATCTCCTGGGCTAGTGCGGTCACTGCCGCCGGGTCGTTGGCATCGACCGCGTGCAGCGTTGCCTCGACATCGATTCCGGCGTTACCCGGGGCCGCATGTAGTCCCGTCACGGACGCGTCGGCCGCGAGCGCAGCGACGATGGCGTGTTCGCGGGCTCCTGAACCAATTACGAGTACCTTCACGGCGCTAAGGTTACGCGGGCTTGCCTAGCGGGGTCTCGGCGCTAGTCAACGAGGTCGTGCACCACGATGGTGGCATCTCGATCCTGGCCAACCCCGATCGCCGAGATCCGACACTTGGACTCGGCTTCAAGGAACGCGACGTAGTTCTGCGCGTTCGCGGGTAGATCGGCCAGAGTGCGGGCACCGGAAATATCTTCCGACCAGCCGGGTAGGTACTCATAGAGCGGCTTCGCATGGTGGAAGTCCGTCTGCGTCATGGGGATGTCATCGACCTTCTGACCATCGACCTCGTAGGCCACGCACACCGGAATCTGCTCCCAGCCGGTCAGCACGTCGAGTTTGGTCAAGAAGATGTCGGTCAGTCCATTGACGCGGGTCGCATAGCGGGCGATCGGAGCATCGAACCAGCCACATCGTCGATCGCGGCCAGTCGTGACGCCGACTTCACCGCCAACCTGGCGCAGCTTCTCGCCGTCGGCATCATGTAGTTCAGTCGGGAAAGGACCGGCACCAACGCGGGTGGTGTAGGCCTTGAGGATTCCGATCGATCGGTCGATTCGCGTCGGGCCAATTCCCGATCCAGCGCAGGCACCGCCGGTTGTTGGATTCGACGAGGTCACGAACGGGTAGGTCCCGTGATCGATATCCAGCAGCGTCCCCTGCGAGCCCTCGAGCAAGACGAGCTTGCCGTCATCCAACGCGTTATTCAGCAGCAGTCCCGTATCAGTAACGAACGGTTGCAGTGGCGCCGCAAACTCCAGCAGCTCATCGGTGACCTGGTCGGCATCGAACGGCATCCGGTTGAACACCTTGACGAAGACCTGGTTGCGGGTCGATAGCGCGTTCGCCACCTTCTCGCGCAGGATCTTCTCGTCAAAGAGGTCCTGCACCCGGATCCCAAGGCGAGCGACCTTGTCCATGTAGGTCGGGCCGATACCGCGGCCAGTCGTACCAATCCGCTGTTTGCCCAGGAAGCGCTCGGTGACCTTGTCGTTCTCAACGTGGAACGGCGTGATCACGTGGGCATTCGCGCTGATCTTCAGATTTGAGGTATCAATCCCACGAGCGTCGAGGCCCGCGAGCTCGGTGAACAGAACAGCCGGATCAATGACGACGCCGTTGCCGATCACCGGCGTACAGGTCGGAGTCAGAATGCCCGAGGGGAGCAGGTGAAGCGCATACTTCTCGTCGCCGATAACTACGGTGTGTCCGGCGTTGTTGCCACCTTGGTAGCGAACGACGTAGTCGACGCGAGCGCCGAGTAGGTCGGTCGCTTTCCCTTTACCCTCGTCGCCCCATTGGGCGCCAACGAGCACGAGTGCGGGCATGGTTGATGAACTCCTAGATGTACACGACGGGGTTACGCTGCGGCTGGGCCGAGCCCGAGTCTAGCCGAGGGATTGGTTCCGAGCACAAGATCGGCGTTTTCGCCCCTTAGCTCGACTCCTACAACGGCCTACTTGGACAGTTCCACAACCGCGGTTTCGGAGCTGTCGGCGAGGAACTGCGAACAGCGCTGAGCTTCCTCTGTCTCATTGATGGAGGTGGCTGCGCGGGCAAGCGCATTCAGGCACATAAGGAATCCGCGGTTTGGTTCATGCTCCCACGGGACGGGTCCAAAGCCCTTCCAGCCCGAGCGTCGAAGCGCATCAAGGCCGCGGTGATAGCCGGTCCGAGCAAACGCGTAGGACTCAATCACGCGATCGTCGGCGTAAGCCTGATCAGCGAGCAACGCCCAGGCCAGGCTGCAGGTCGGATGATCAGCCGCAACATCCGCTGGCGTCGCGCCCGCAGCTAGCTCAGCCTCCGCGTCAATGTCTGCCGGCAGCAAAGTAGGAGGGGGTCCGCCAAGTAGGTCTTTGTGTGTCGTCACCGGATCACTGTCCCAAACGGAAAGCCCCGCACACCGAGCAGGGGGTGGGCGGGGCTTTCATCGCAGCCAAGCCGACTCACATCCGGCCGACTAGCTAGCGGTTCGGTGTTACGACATCTTGGTGCCGACCGAACGTAGGTCGGTACAGGCCTCGAGGACGCGGGCCGACATTCCGGCTTCGGCCTTCTTACCCCAACCACGTGGGTCGTACATCTTCTTGTTGCCAACCTCGCCGTCGACCTTGAGAACGCCTTCATACTCGGTCAGCATGTGGTTGGCGACGGGACGGGTGAACGCGTACTGGCAGTCGGTGTCGACGTTCATCTTGACGACGCCATAGTCGAGTGCCTCGCGGATCTCTTCTAACGTCGAACCGGATCCACCATGGAAGACCAAGTCGAATGGCTCTTCCTTGCCGTACTCAGCGGCGACCGCGTCTTGGATCTCCTTGAGCACGGGCGGGGTGAGCTTGACGTTGCCTGGCTTGTAGACGCCGTGGACGTTGCCGAAGGTGGCCGCGACTAGGTAGCGGCCCTTCTCGCCTAGACCGAGGTGCTTCACGGCGAGCAGTCCATCTGCTGGGGTGGAGTAGAGCTTGGCATCGGCCTTGGCCTCGACGCCGTCTTCCTCGCCACCAACAACGCCGATCTCGATCTCGAGGATGGTGTCGTTGCGCTGGCACTTCTCCAAGAGCTCCTCGGCGATGACGAGATTCTCTTCAAGTTCAATGGCCGAACCGTCCCACATATGTGACTGGAAGTAGTGGCGCTTGCCGGCAGCGGTGCGCTGATCGGCAATCTCCAGCAGCGGACGCAGCCAGTCATCTAGTCGCTGCGGTGGGCAGTGATCGGTGTGCAGTGCGATGTTCACCGGGTAGTTCTCGGCAACCACATGCGCGTATTCGGCGAGGGCGACTGTGCCAGCAACGAGGTCGTTGACGGTTGGTCCGGACATGTAGTTGGCGCCGCCCCAGGACACCTGCACGATCCCGTCGGACTCTGCCTCTGCGAATCCGGCGAGCGCTGCGTTCAGCGTCTGCGACGAGGAGACGTTGATCGCCGGGTAGGCAAACTTGCCTTCCTTGGCGCGGTCCAACATCTGGGCATATACCTCAGGACTGGCAATCGGCATAGTGAAATCTCCTCGTATCGATCGGTTGTCTAACAAGCCGTCGCGCGTAGTGACTCGTGTCCGCGCGCTCTAGCCGCTCATCTTGGCAGGAATTGATCCCGACTTCCTGCCGGTTCGATCTCGGGCCACCCGATGAGCGCACCGCCAATCCACTGGCGCGTGGAAGTGAGACTTCGCTTAGGGTGCAACGCGTGGACGCTCCCTCTGACTCGCGTGGTGCTACTGATCCGACACCCGAGGTCGGGCAACCCGAGGTAGGGCTGGGACCTCATCCGCTGCCGTGGCCCGATGACGATCGATTAGATCCCGAGCTGCTGCGCGATGGGGACCGGCGCAATGTGCTCGATAATTACCGTTACTGGTCGATGGATGCGATCCGCGCTGACCTCGACCGGCGGCGGCACCCGATCCACCTTGCGGTCGAGAACTGGGAGAAGGACCTGAACCTGGGCTCGATTGTGCGAACCGCGAACGCCTTCCTCGTTGCTGAAGTTCATATTGTGGGTGAGAAGCGCTGGAACCGTCGTGGCGCGATGGTCACGGATCGCTATCAGCACGTGCGGCACCATCCGAGTATTGCGGCCTTTGGCGAGTGGATCGCCGAGTCCGGATTGCCCGTCCTAGGCATCGACATTCTGCCGGGCAGCCAGCCAATCGAGACCTACGATCTGCCGCGCGAATGCATCATGTTCTTTGGTCAAGAGGGCCCTGGAATGTCCCCCCAAGCCCAGCAGTTGTGCGACGTGATGTTGCACATCAGTCAGTTCGGCTCAACACGGTCGATTAATGCATCGACCGCAGCGGGAATCGCGATGCACTCGTGGATTCGTCGTCACGAGTTCGGACAGATTCCGTAGGCAGCGTTCGCGGCTGTTAGACGCCCTCGTCCGCGATCTCTTCGATCGCCTCGTCTGGGCTTTGGCGACGGTGCTTGATGTACTCGATCGCGATCGGGATGATGCTGATCAATACGACGAGGATGAGCACAATCTCGACGTTGTCTTTCACGATTGGCACGTTGCCGAGGAAGTAGCCGAGCAGGGTGATACCCGCTGCCCAAATGACTCCACCGATAGCTGAGTAGGTCGCGAACTTGCGAAAGTCCATCCCGGCGATTCCGGCGATGGCGGTGATGAAGGTTCGAACAATCGGCACGAACCGAGCCAGGATGATCGCCCGCGCTCCGTACTTCTCAAAGAACTCATGGGTCTGATCAACGTATTTACGCTTGAAGATCTTCGAGTCCGGTTTATCGAAGAGCTTGGGACCGATGGCCTTGCCGACCCAATAACCCACGAGGTTGCCCGCTACTGCTGCGATCATCAAGACCGTCGCCACCAACCAGATCGGCTCGGTAATGAAACCCTGCGCAACAAACAGGCCCGTAACGAACAACAGGGAGTCACCAGGCAGGAAGAACCCGATGAGCAGGCCGCACTCGGCGAAGATAATGAAGGCGACGCCGACAAGTGCCCACGGGCCGAGCCAGTTGAGGATATTCTCCGGGCTCAGAAACTCCAGGAGAGCAGCGTTATCGAGTAGGCGTGGCAGAACTGAGTCGATCATGCAAGGTCCAGATCTTCGAGCTCGAAGACGGCAATGTAGGGCAATCCGGCTGCATCAATCTTTGGCCGGGCACCTCGCTCGACGATGACCGCGACTCCGACCACATCGGCACCCGCCGCCCGCAATGCCTCGACCGCAGTCATCACTGAACCACCTGTTGTCGAGGTGTCTTCGACAGCGAGCACCCGCCTTCCGGCGACATCGGGGCCTTCAATCCGGCGCTGGAGCCCATGGTGCTTTTCCTCTTTGCGAACCACGAATGCATCAAGAACGCGTCCACGAGCGCCCGCGACGTGCATCATCGCTGTCGCTACCGGATCAGCACCCAAGGTGAGGCCACCGACGGCGTCGTAGTCAAGATCTGCAGTCGCGTCCAACATGGCCGCTCCGATGAGTGGTGCGGCGACCGAGTCGAGCGTGACGCGGCGAAGGTCGACGTAGTAGTCGGCTTCCTTGCCGCTGGAAAGCACCACCTTGCCGAACACCACCGCCTTGTCCAGAATCTGCTGGCGGAGGACCTCGCGGTCGCTTCCGGCAGTGCCTGCAACGGAGGATCTAGGGTTCGGGGATTGCGACATGCCCCTAGAGTAGTGAGCGTGGTGCCAACACTTTCACGCCACGCTGCGGCAGAGTGCAGTCAGTGAGCCATGGAACCGTCGTATTGCTGCCGCCCGCGTTAGCCAGCCAGGCCGATGCCGCCGCCGCGAATGGGGCGTTAACACCGTCAGATTCAAGTCGTCGCGAGCTAGCGGCAGAGCTGATGGCCTACGGAATCAACGTCTTCGTTGTCCCGGAAGCACCCGATCCTGGCGAGACCCTTGACAGCCGAACCGCGACGGCACATTGGGTCGCTCACAACGCGGTGACTCTCACGGCCGAGCAACCGGAGAAGCCAATCTTGTTGGTTGCCTCTGGTGCTGCCGGTGCGATGATGCCCGCCGTCGGTTTCTCCCAGAAGGCATCGCGACGTCCGGTCTCCGGCTACGTCGTTGTCGATGGCGTTCTTCCAAAGGCAGGTGCCGCCGATTGGCCCGACGCTCCCGTGACCTACGTCCGAACGACGACCGACAAGCATGCGGTCGCTGCTGCACGAGATGCCGGATTGCGCGGCTGGACTGTCGAGACAACGCGCACTCCTGGCGACGTCGTTCGGCACATCACAAACGAGCTCTGAGCGGTCAGCCTGATGCCCCGGGTCCTCGTCGTTCATCACACGGTCTCTCCCGCAACCCAAGAGTTGCTGGAGCTCACCTTGACCGGTTTAACGGATGCGGCGGCTGCACTTGAGGTGGAACTTGAGGTGGTCACCTCGGCCGCTCTCGCCGCAAGCGCCAATGACGTGCTTTCTGCCGACGCGATACTTATCGGGAGCCCAGCGAATATCGGCTACCTCGCTGGCGCGACTAAGCACTTCTTCGACCAGATCTACTACCCATGTCTACAACAAACCAAGGGCCTTCCTTTTGGCGCCTACCTACACGGAAACGACGACACCATCGGCGCTGAGCGCGCTCTTGCGAAGATCACTACAGGGCTAGGGTGGCGCGAGGTTCGATCCCCTATCTCGGTGAACGGGTCTCCCGATATCACTGCCAAGGAGCAAATTGACGACCTCGCAGGTTTAGTCGCGGCTGCTGCACTGTCTCGCACATAGCCTCGGACAGACGGCCCGTGCTCGACCGTGGGTGAGGGTTCGACTCAGCGTCGCGCCAGCCCGTCAAGGCGCTCCTTACGACAGCTCATGCTGGTTGCATCTCTCGATTTCATGATCTACTCTCCGAGTGGTAATGATCTTGAATCGGGGGCAATGTGGGAATCACCTGGCGTAGACCTGTCTACCGCATCGGACTTGGACTAGCGATTGCCCTGACATCCTTAACCCTCACCGGTCCTGCGACTCCTGCTGTCGACCACGCAATAGTGATCAACGAGGTTGGCTGCCGCGGCACGGATTTCATCGAACTAATGAACATCTCCGAGACTGACGTTGACATCGGTGGCTGGGTGCTCACCGATGATGCGCTAGACCGTGAACCGCTCCGCAGTAGCCACCGGTTTACCTTCACTGCCGGAACCACCATTGCCGCGGACCAGATCCTGACGATTGAGAAGTCCGATGTGGGTTTCGAGTTCGGGATCTCCTGCGACGACGAGACGATCCGCCTCAGCGACCCGTCCTCGCTTCAGATTGATGCGATCACCCTAGATTTGGACAGTGAGGCAAGCAGTAGTTACGGCCGCCTTCCGGACGGCGCCGGTGGCTGGAACGACACGACACCAACCCCCGCAGCCTCGAACCGGCCGTACGAGGCTGACGGTGAGCTCGACCCGGAACCGAGTTGGTTCTACAACCCCACCGAGTTGTTCGATATCGATTTTGAGGTGCCGCCCGAGTCCATCGCCGCTCTAAGATCCGAGCCCCGTGAGTACGTAGACGCCTCAATCGCAATCCGGCGCAACGACCAAGTCTACGGTCCGCTCGATGTGGGAATCCGCTTAAAGGGAACATCAAGTTTCCGGAGCCTAAACGGAAAACCCGCATTCCTCGTCAAGATCAATCACTCGGACAGTGGCCAGCGGCTATTCGGGCTCAAACGGTTAACCCTGAACAACATGGTGAGTGACCCCTCCATGGTCGCGGAGTCCGCTTCCTACTTCCTTGCGAACGAACTTGGGGTAGTCGCTCCACGCACCAGCTACGCCCGCGTGCGCCTGAACGACACTGCGTACGGCCTGTACCTGAACCTAGAGAAGCTTGATTCGGTGTTCGCCGACAGGCACTTTGCTACCACGGCGCACATCTACGAAGGAGAGATGGCTGCTGACGTTCACCCGAGGCGCGTTTCCTACTTCGAGGTTGACGAAGGCTCGGCAGACAACCGATCTGATCTCGATTCGCTGGTGGTAGCGACGAACTCCGAATACGCCCAATGGTGGTCGAGTATCAATGCCGTCACTGATATGCCAGCGATGGTGAAGATGTGGGCCTTTGAGCACTACACCCTCCACTGGGACGGGTACTCTCCCTCCCGCAAGATCGCCGAGAAGGCATGGATACCCAACAACTACTACCTGCACAGCGACGCAGCAGGGCACTTCACCATGATCCCTAGTGGGATGGATCTTGCATGGGGATCACGGCAAGACGCGGATCACTTTGGGACTGCAGACAACGGCTTGATGTTTCGCAGATGCGCGATCGATTCCACTTGCAGCGACACCTATGTCGCGGCTTTGGAATCAATCAGGGATTCGATGAACTCCATCGACATGGTTGGGTTCACCGACTCCGTAGCCGCGGTGATCAGCTCAGCGGTAGAGGACGACTCCCGGAAGGAGTCGACACTCGGCGAGCACCAGTCGGATCTAGCCAGCAAGCGGGAGCGTATGGCGGCACGCCCAGCTCAGTTAGCGGCGTGGCTGGCTTCGCCAGAGTTCATCAACCCACATGAGTCCGCCCCCGAGGAGACGGCGCCACCAACGCCTCCCTTGCCAGAAAATCCCCATCCGACCCCTTCCCCGCCGGCCGTGCCAACTCCGACAGCAGGAACTTCCCTCGCCAAGGTTGCGTTCCACTCAGTTCGGATAAAGCAGCCCAAGCGATTCAACTTCAGCGGGAGAAAGGAGATTGTCCTTGTCGCCAGGACTGCAAAGACCAACAAGCGCGTTAGATTCTATTCCGCTAAGGCCAAGAACCGGCGGGCTGAGCTCATCGGATCGAAAGACCCCGGACAGGGCAACGTAGCAAGAACCGTTGCAACGCTCAGGCACACAAAGAACCGAAAGAGCGTCACCTACTTTTGTGTCAGGACTGGCAAGCATCTGACAAGCGCAGCCAGGGTCCGGTACAAGCCGGGTGTCGGCTACAAAATTGGCCAGAGCCGCAAGCCGTTGCGCACCATCAACTCGAAAGTCCGTTGTCGCTGGTAGCGGTCCACCACCCGATTCAGGCCTCCAGCAGCGCCCTCGTCAGCGCATCGATGACAGGCGGCGCACCACTGAACGCGGCGACACCCTAGCTACCTGCGCCAGGACTTGGTACTGCTGGCTGGGAACGCTGAGGACTCGGCCCTTGTCACAGTCCTTAATCGCGGTCTGCACGACTTCGTCGGCTTTGAGCCACATCTTCTCGGGCACACTTCCAACCTGGATCGCGGCTCGTTCGTGGAACTCGGTTCGCACAAAGCCTGGGCACAGCGCGGTGACGTTGACTCCGGAATCCCCGACCTCGTTCTGCAAACCCTCGACAAAGACCGTCGCCCAGGCTTTTGCCGCTGAATAAGTGCCGGTAGTCAGCCAGCTGGCCACACTCGATACGACGATGTTGCGACCGAACCCTCGCTCGAGCATGCCGGGGAGCGCCGCGTGAGTCAGCCGCATCGGAGCGGTCACCATGACGTCGATCATTCGCTGTTCATCGTCGACTGTTGCTTCCAAGAACGACTGGGAGAGACCAAATCCCGCATTATTGATCAACCAATCAACCGGTTGGCTGCGGTCGGCTAAGCGCTGCTCGACCGCGCTCAACTGCTGTCGGTCGGCTAGATCGGTCGGGATGATCTCGCTTTGCGTCCCGTAGCCTTCCGAGAGCTCAATACTGAGCTCAGTGAGCCGAGTCTCGTCGCGACTCACGAGGATCAGGTCGTGGCCTGCTGCCGCTAGCTGGATGGCGAACTGGCGGCCTAGGCCTGAGGTTGGTCCGGTAATGAGCGCGGTTGTCATGAGTCGATGAAACCACTGTGCCTGCTCGTGCGGTTCACCCGAGGTCGGCTCGCGCGGCTAACGCACTAGCCCTTGCAGTGAGGCGGCGCGAAGTTCGGCGGTTTGACCCTGCACCATCAGGAAGAGCGCTTCACGAGCATGCCGTTGGGCATCGTTGGATAGTGTCATCGCGCGACCGCCACTAGCAACGATCAGCGCCGTGGAACAGCGAACCGCAAGGTCGAGCGCTTGGGCTCGCAACGCTGTTCGCTGGCCCAGCGTTGCGATCGCGACCTCTCTATCACCCGC
The DNA here is from genome assembly GCA_946803585.1 of uncultured Actinomycetes bacterium. Classification (GTDB taxonomy): domain Bacteria; phylum Actinomycetota; class Actinomycetes; order S36-B12; family UBA10799; genus UBA10799. The sequence continues at coordinate 845,206 of CAMPEQ010000011.1, read as the reverse complement.
CGCGGTATCGGCGGCTTTATACGCCGCTGCCCGTAGTTCTACAAACTCCTGCGTCAGAGCCCCGGATGACTCCCGTACCGAGGACTGACCTGAACTTTGCGCAATATCAGCGAGTTGGTCGAGGCAAGCACGAGCGATCCCAAACGACGCCGGATTGGCATCTGCGGCGACTAAGGAATTGTTCAGCGCCCACTCTTGGGCTGGCTGACGAGAGACGAACTGGCGGGCAGGAACAAAGTAGTTGTCAAAGCGCACGGGCCAGGTACGTGTACCGCCCATGACAGCTAACGCTAGTTCGGGACCAGCTGTCAGTCCGTCAATCTCTGTCCGATCCTGCAACTCCAGATTCACCTGCGGAGGTTCAATCAAGACGCTGACGATCTCGTCACGCTGAACGCCGTTCGCGTCACGCAAATAGCCCTGAACGAGTACGACGTCGGCCAGTGGCCACGTGGTCACCCAGTCAAGTGAACCATCGAGCAGCCAACCATCGGGATGCTCCTGTAGCCAGAACGCTTGCTTTGGACGACGGATGTGAGCGAACGCGATTCCCGAGACTGCCTCCCCCGCGATCATCTTGGGTAGCCAGCGATCCTGGAGCTCGGCGTTCGTCGAGTTCAGCAGGGCAGTCGTTGGCGAACGATGTTGGGCGAAGCAGAACCACGTTGTTGCGCACGCTCCCGCGATCAGCTCCGTGGCCTCCCGGGCGACAGCCGCACGCTGGGCACCTCCCTCTAGCGCGGCGGGGAAGGGCAGTCCAAAAGCACCTGTTTCAGCCAGCTCATCGAGTTGGATCCGGCTGATTCCGTGTTGATCCACGTAGTTGGCATTGGGCACTAAGACAGCCTGAACAAATGCCTCAACCCGGTGGATCTCGGCGACGGAACTGACCGACGGGTCAGCGGGACCCACGTGGTGAGGGTTCGAGACGTTGGGAGCGTTCACGTGACCAACAATGCCGCATGACCGCAAGTTACCGTTACCTCTATGGCTGATCTGTCTGAACTCGTCGACCGAATGCACCCGTTCGCGACCAGCGTCTTCGGCGCAATGTCGGCTCGGGCCACCGAACGTGGCGCCGTGAACTTGGGCCAGGGGTTCCCCGATACCGACGGACCAGCTGAGCTCAAGGAGATCGCGGCGGCGGCGATCGCTGACGGATCGGGCAACCAGTACCCTCCTGCCCACGGCACGCCGGATCTGCGGGCTGCGATCGCTGAGCATCAAGCGCGCTTCTACGGCCTCGAGGTGGACCCAGCCACTGACGTCGTTGTGACGACCGGGGCCAGCGAGGCACTAGCCGCCACCGTCCTCGCCCTGACATCGGTCGGTGACGAAGTCATCGTCTTCGAACCCTTCTTCGACCTGTACCCAGCGATCGTTGCGATGGCGGGCGCGACCCCGGTCTACGTCCCGTTGCGCGCGCCAGCGCCTGGATCCGGTGACGGTTTCTCCCTCGACATCAATGCCCTACGCAACGCGATCACCCAACGAACCCGCATGATCATCGTGAACTCACCGCACAATCCAACCGGCATGGTGCTGTCCGCGTTGGAGCTTCGCGAGATCGCTGATCTAGCGATCGTCAACGATCTGATCGTGCTCTCTGATGAGGCCTACGAGCACCTGACCTTTGACGATGTGGCGCATATCCCGATTGCCACGTTATCCGGGATGTTCGAGCGCACCGTCACTGTTGGATCCGGTGGGAAGTGCTTCTCCTTCACCGGCTGGAAGATCGGCTGGGCCAGTGGGCCGACCGACCTCATCACAGCAGTTCGGGTTGTTCGACAGCACCTCTCCTACGTCTCCGGCGGCCCATTCCAACCCGCTATCGCCGCCGGGCTTCGGCTTCCCGACTCGTACTTCGTCGAACTTGCAGGCGGCCTAGCGAGTAAGCGCGACCTGCTCAGTACTGGACTCCGCGAGATTGGCTTCGAGGTACTGCCGACCCAGGGCACGTACTTCATCACCACAGACATTCGCCCACTAGGCGCTACCGACGGCATCGAGTTCTGTCGTGACCTCGTTGACCGCGTCGGGGTTGCTGCCATTCCCAACGCCGAGCTCGCAGCCGACCGGGACCAGCTGATGCCCTACGTCCGGTGGACGTTCTGCAAACAACCTGCGGTGCTGAACGCTGCCTTGGATCGGCTCACCGCACTAAGGACGATTACCTAGACCGCTGTCGGAGTGACCGTCAGCCTGCCGTCGGTGGCATCAACCGCGATCGAGGAACCGTCCGGGGCCGACCCAGACAGAATCTGCTTGGCAAGTTCGTCTCCGATTGCGGTCTGGACCAAGCGACGCAGTGGTCGGGCACCGTAGATCGGGTCAAACCCCTTATCTACTAACCAGTCCTTCGCGGCCGCCGTGACGTCCAGGCTCAGACGTCGGTCAGCCAGGCGGTTCTCCAGCGAGCGTAGTTGCAGGTCCACGATATGGATGAGCTGCTCGATGCCCAGCGGCGAGAACATCACAATGTCGTCGAGGCGGTTGATGAACTCTGGCTTGAAGTGGTTGCGCACGACCTCCATTACGGCGGCCTCGCGCTCGGATTGATCGCGGCTGGTCTCCACCAGGAACTGCGATCCAAGGTTCGACGTCATAATCAGAATCGTGTTTCGGAAGTCCACAGTCCGCCCCTGACCATCGGTCAGACGCCCATCGTCGAGGACCTGCAGCAAGATATTGAAGACCTCAGGATGGGCCTTCTCAACCTCATCGAGCAGGATCACCGAGTACGGCCGCCGCCGAACGGCCTCGGTCAACTGGCCGCCTTCCTCGTAGCCGACATATCCAGGTGGAGCCCCGACCAAGCGGGCGACCGCGTGCTTCTCGCCGTACTCGCTCATATCGATTCGGATAATCGCTCGATCATCGTCAAATAGGAACTCCGCCAGCGCCTTGGCGAGCTCGGTTTTACCGACTCCAGTCGGTCCAAGGAAGAGGAAAGACCCGGCTGGGCGGTTGGGATCGGAGATCCCGGCGCGTGATCGACGTACCGCATCAGCGACTGCCTGGACCGCCAGTTCTTGACCGACGACGCGGGTGCTCAGCACCTCCTCCATCCGCAAGAGCTTCTCAGTCTCGCCTTGCAGTAGGCGCCCGGCTGGGATACCCGTCCAGGCCGCAACCACCTCGGCGATGTCATCTGCGCCGACTTCTTCTTGGACCATTGAGGCTCGTCCGCTGGTCTCCTCGACGGCCGCGGCAAGCTCTGCCTCGACGGCGGGAATATCGGCGTAGACGATCCGGGAGGCTTGTTCAAAGTCCCCGTCGCGTTGGGCTCGCTCAGCAACTCCGCGCAGTTCATCGATTCGGGTCTTCAGCTCACCGATTTTGTCCAGGCCGGACTTCTCCTGATCCCAGTTCGAGCGCAGCCCGCGCAACTCCTCTTCTTTGTCGGCGAGGTCAGCGCGGATCTTTGCGACTCGTTCCTGGGATGCCTCATCGGTCTCGCGACCAACGGCCATCTCCTCCATGCGGAGGCGGTCAACGGCCCGTTGCAGGGTGTCGATCTCCTCCGGTGAGGAGTCGATCTCCATCCGAAGCCGGGAAGCGGACTCATCGATGAGGTCGATCGCCTTATCCGGCAGGAAGCGGCTCGTGATGTAACGATCAGACATTGTTGCGGCGGCAACCAGGGCCGAGTCAGCAATCGAGACCTTATGGTGCGCCTCGTACTTCTCCTTCAGACCGCGCAGGATTCCGATGGTGTCCTCGACACTTGGTTCGCCGACAAACACCATCTGGAAACGACGCTCAAGTGCTGGGTCCTTCTCGATGTTCTCCCGGTACTCGTCGAGGGTGGTCGCGCCCACCATCCGCAGTTCGCCGCGGGCGAGCATCGGCTTGAGCATATTGCCGGCATCCATAGATCCGTCACCGGAAGATCCGGCCCCAACCATGGTGTGCAACTCATCGATGAAGGTGATGACCTGCCCGTCGGACTCCTTGATCTCTTCAAGGACCGACTTCAATCGCTCTTCGAATTCGCCGCGGTATTTGGCTCCGGCGACCATCGCGCTGAGGTCCAGGGAGATGAGCTTCTTACCGCGCAGCGACTCGGGAACGTCGCCATCAACGATGCGTTGAGCAAGGCCCTCAACCACAGCTGTCTTACCGACTCCTGGCTCACCGATCAGTACGGGGTTGTTCTTGGTTCGGCGACTCAGTACCTGAATCACCCGGCGAATCTCGGAGTCTCGACCGATCACCGGATCTAGCGCGCCCTCGGCCGCCAAGGCGGTCAGGTCGACGCCGAACTTCTTCAGCGCCTCGAAGGTCGCCTCAGGATCAGCGGACGTAACACGGCTAGACCCGCGGACTTCACCTAGCGCGTCAATGAGGGATTCCGAGGTTGCACCCACCTCGGATAGTGCACCGGTCACATCGGTGCCGCCTTCACGAGCGAGCGCGATGAGGACGTGCTCAGTCGAGATGAATTCATCGCCGCGGTCCTGGGCAATCTGCTGAGCCGTGGTCATTACCGTTAAGGCCTGGCGGGAGAGTTGTGGTTTGGGTCCGTCGCCACCGCTGGCGCGGGGCAGTGCGGTGACGATCGCACGTACCTTGGCTACCAGCGCGGTGAGATCCGCACCGACAGCTTTGAGTAGGGCGAGCGCGATACCTTCGTCGCCTTGCTGCAGAAGCGCCTGCAAGATATGCGCCGGAACGATCTCCGGGTTCCCATTCGCCAGCGCCGTCTGCAACGCCGCGGATATGGCTTCTTGGGTTTTGGTCGTCAGTTGCATATCCATCGCTGTCTCCTACGCTTTCTCGCTCTTCTCGCTCTTCTCGCTGCTACTAATCGCAGTCCGTGATCTAGCGCCTGCGGCGTCGTGGTTGCCAGACAACCAGAGCCGTTGAGTTCTTGGCATCTTCGATGTCAGCCAATCGCTTGCGCAGCGCAGCGTTCTCCCGCTCCAATGCCATGACTCGCTGGATGCCGGTGAGGTTCAAGCCCTCGGCCGCTAGGCGTTGCACCTCGCGAAGTTGCAGGATGTCGCTCATCGAATAGCGCCGATTGCGCCCACCTGTTCGATCCGGCGATACCAGGCCAATCCGCTCGTACTGGCGAAGTGTTTGTGGATGCAGTCCGGATAACTCAGCGGCTACTGAGATCACATAGACCGGTTGATCATCATCAAGTAAGCCAGCCATCACGCACCTCCAGCGTTCTTCATGAGCTCAGACCGCGGATCAACCTCTCCTCTGGCCGCCCGCAGATCCTCCACTGCCTTCTGGGCAGCTTCGGTCAACTCACTCGGTACCTGGATCGCGACGGTCGCGAGCAAATCACCGGGGGTCTTGCCACTGGGCTGTGCACCTTTGCCCTTAACTCGGAACGTCTTCCCGTTGGCCGTACCCGGAGGTAGCTTCAGCGTCACGGTCGAACCGTCCGGCGTTGGGACCTTCACGTTGGCACCAAGTGCCGCCTCATCAAATGCCACCGGCAGACTCAGCGTCACGTTGTTACCGTCGCGGCCGAATACCTGGTCCTTCGTCACGTTTACCACGATGTAGAGATCTCCATTGGGTCCACCGTTCGAGCCGGGTGAGCCCTTTCCTTTGAGCCGAATCCGCTGACCATCCTTGACCCCTGCTGGGATCCGGGAGTTGATCGTTCGGGTGTTGGTTGTGTGGCCGGAGCCGTGACAGCTAGGACATGGGTCTTCAATCACAACGCCGCGTCCTTGACACGATTCGCATGGTTCAGAGAAGGCAAACCCGCCCTGATTACGAACATGGGCCCCGGTGCCCTGACAGGTAGGACAAACCTTGGGGCTTGTGCCTGGCCGCGCACCTGTTCCGAAGCACACTTGGCAGGTGCCATCGCTGGCTAGTCGCAACGGCAACGTGACGCCGTGCAGTGCATCCCGGAAGCTCAGCGTGACTTCGCTCTCGATATCTGAGCCGCGACGTTGTTGACGACCGCCACCGCCGCCGCCGCGGTTGAATAGCCCGCCGAACAGATCCGAGAAACCGCCTTGATCACTACCCGGGGCGCCACCACCGAACATGTCACCGAAGTCGGCCGAGCTGTAGCTCTGACCTCGACCCCCGCCGCCGCGTCCGCCTCGGCCACCGCCGAAACCGCCGCCGCCGAAACCTGGGATTCCGCCGCCTGAGCCATAGAGCTCACGCGCCTCGTCATAGGCCTTCCGCTGCTTCTCATCACCGACCACGTCGTAAGCCTCAGAGACGGCTTTGAACCGGTCCTCGGCCTTCTTGTTGTCCGGGTTTGCGTCGGGGTGCAGTTCTCTGGCCAGCTTGCGGTATGCCGACTTGATCGTCTTCGCGTCGTCTGACTTCTTAACGCCAAGCTCTTTGTAGTAGTCCTTCTCCAGCCACTCGCGGCGGATGTTCTCTTGCTGGGCCATCAGCGCCCCTCCTCTCGTGCCTTACTCAGGGGTGAGTCGCCGTGGCTATTCGGCAACAACGACTCGAGCGGGGCGGACAACACGATCTTTGAACCGGTAGCCGGGCTGATACACCTCGACACAAATCTGACCCTCAGCGTCGCCATCTGCCTCGGTGCGCTCGCGGTTAGCCAACGCCTCGTGGACCTCTGGGTCGAACAGCTCGCCAACCTCGCCATACTGCTCGAGGCCGAGCTTGGCGACCGTCGTACGCAGTGAGGTTGCCACCGTCTTGAAGGTGCCCTCAAGGTCACCGTTCTTCTCGGCTAGCGCAACGTCATCGAGTACCGGCAGAAAGTCGCTGAGGACCTTAGCCGTGGTGATCTCGTTCATCAGAACTCGGTCACGGTCTACCCGCTTGCGGTAGTTCGCGTACTCGGCGCTGACCCGCTGCAAGTCGTTCGTAAGTTCCGCGACGCGGGTGTCTGCGTCGGCTTCTGCTGCTGGTTCCTCGGCGGCTGCTGCAGCTTTGGTCACGTCGGCTAGCGCTGCTGCTAGATCCTCCGAGATACCTGCCGCCGCGGTGTCGGCCCTAACCTCGCCGGTCTCTGGGTCGATCAGGCGCTTGTCGCGGACCGTGATCGGCTCCTGCTCTTGGCCCTGTCCTTGCGCGGGGTCACCGCTGGGGCTTTGTGCCCCAGCGGATCCCGCGTTGTCAGGCGATGTCATTTCTTCTCGTCTTCGTCATCAACGATCTCGGCGTCAACGACATCGTCGTCATCAGCCGAACCGGCGTCTCCAGCGTCGCCGCCGGGAGCTCCACCTTCACCGGCTGCCGCTGCCTGCTCCTGGTACATCGCTGCACCAAGTGCCGAGCTTGCCGTTGAGACCTTCTCCGCTGCTGTCTTGATGGCCTCAGTATCGGTGCCTTCAAGTGCGGTCTTGAGCTCTGCAAGTGGCTCGGTGACGTTAGCTTTGCCATCCTCGGGCAGCTTGTCATCGTTGTCGGCCAGGAACTTCTCTGTCTGGTAGACGAGGCTCTCAGCCTGGTTGCGGGTCTCAACTTCTTCCCGCATCCGAGCATCCTCAGCCGCGTGCTCCTCAGCCTCGGCCATCATCCGCTCGATATCGTCCTTCGGCAGGCCCGAGCCGCCGGTGATCGTCATCGACTGCTCCTTACCCGAACCAAGGTCCTTGGCCGAGACATGGACGATGCCGTTGGCGTCGATATCGAAGGTGACCTCGACCTGCGGCACTCCACGTGGCGCTGGCGGGAGGCCGGTGAGCTCAAAGGTTCCGAGCTTCTTGTTGTAGACGGCCATCTCGCGCTCGCCCTGGAAGACCTGGATCAACACAGATGGCTGGTTGTCATCAGCCGTGGTGAAGGTCTCGGAACGCTTAGTCGGGATCGTGGTGTTGCGATCGATGAGCCGCGTCATGATGCCGCCCTTGGTCTCGATACCGAGGCTCAGCGGGGTGACGTCCAGAAGGAGGACGTCCTTGACGTCACCCTTGAGAACACCGGCTTGCAGTGCGGCACCGATGGCCACAACCTCATCGGGATTGACGCCCTTGTTGGGCTCCTTACCCGTGAGCTCCTTGACTAGGTCGGTGACAGCTGGCATACGGGTCGATCCACCAACGAGGACCACGTGGTCGATCTCGCTGACAGTGACACCGGCATCCTTGATGACTGCCTGGAAAGGCTTCTTGCAGCGATCCAGCAGGTTCTGGGTCATCTGCTGGAACTGTGCGCGGGTGATCGTCTCGTCCAAGTGCAACGGGCCCTCAGCCGATGCGGTGATGTACGGAAGGTTGATCGTGGTCGAGTTGGAACTCGAGAGCTCGATCTTCGCCTTCTCTGCAGCCTCACGCAGACGCTGCATTGCCATCTTGTCCTTGCTCAGATCGACACCGTGGCCGTTCTTGAACTGGGTCACGAGGAAGTCAACGAGCTCGTTGTCCCAGTCGTCGCCACCGAGCTTGTTGTCGCCACTGGTGGCCTTGACCTCGACGACACCGTCGCCGATCTCGAGTAGCGAGACGTCGAACGTTCCGCCACCAAGGTCGAATACCAGGATCGTTTGCTCTTTGTCTGCCTTCTCCAGGCCGTAAGCCAGCGCTGCTGCGGTCGGCTCGTTGATGATGCGCAGGACCTTGAGGCCAGCAATCTCGCCAGCTTCTTTGGTTGCCTGACGCTCAGCGTCATTGAAGTATGCCGGGACGGTGATGACGGCCTCGTTCACGTCGTCGCCGAGGTAGGCCTCTGCGTCGCGCTTGAGCTTGCCCAGGATGCGGGCGCTGATCTCTTGTGCCGTGTACTTCTTACCGTCAATATCGACGGTCCAGTCGGTGCCCATATGGCGCTTGACGGACCGGATGGTGCGGTCAACGTTGGTGACCGCTTGGCGTTTGGCGACCTCGCCAACGAGGACCTCGCCGTTCTTGGCGAATGCGACCACAGATGGGGTCGTTCGCGCGCCCTCGGAGTTAGGGATAACCGTTGCCTCGCCGCCCTCAAGCGTCGCGACTACCGAGTTGGTCGTTCCGAGGTCAATACCTACTGCTCGTGCCATGTGTTTGGTGCTCCTTTGTCTACTCGCTCGTTTCGTCCACGAACGATCATTGTTGAGTGCTTAAGGATGTTCAGGTTGGGGTCCACCGGATGGGTGATATGCGGCGGGCTATGTCTAGTGTGCAGGGTGGAGCAAGTATATGTCAATACTTACATTCATAATCTTTAGTCATGATGACTCAGGATTGACAATGCCTCCGCTTCATGTAGCGATTCCGCCCATGGAACGTTCTGATAGAGCCGGGCGGAAGCCACTGATTGGTATCGTCACCGTCCATAGCTAATCCACCCACCCCGCAACGCGATTGCACGGAGGCACCTCGATGAGCCCGGAAGAGACTCCCAAGTGGGCCACCGGCCTAACAGATGCCTTCGCGTTTCAGGAGAACGCTGCCGAGGTCCAACGGGAGTTGCGTCAGACCGAGCGGCGCGCGCAAGAAGCAGAGGACGAGCTCGCACAGGTGCGCGCCTCTATCTGGTGGCGAATGAGTGAGCCGATTCGTCGCAGAGGAGAGAAGCGTGCGCAACGCTCGACTACCTCTCGCACGTCCCAACCGAAGTCCAACAAAGGGAAGCGGTCCGTACCGACCGATAGGCCACACCCAAAACAGCAGGAGCGCCCCGAACGCGAGGCCGCCCTCGCTGGGCGCCTGACGACTGTCCTGCGAGAATTCGGCCAGCCGGTGCCAACCACTAGGGAGGCACGCGAACAGCTTCCAGCCGCGATCGCGAGCATCTCCGCCCTCATAGTTGCGAACAGCGACGATCGTGAACTTGCCTGGCTTACCTACATTGCCCTCGTCGCAAAGTTCCCACGCTCGGAGGACATGCTCCGGTTCCACACCGACATTAGGGTTGCCGGCGCGGCCAGCGCCATCGCCCGATTGCTCGCGGCAAGTGCAGAGAGTCCGAAGTCCTGGGCCCATAGAGCGGAACTAGAACTGGTTCGCGACGTAGTAGTCGATCCGACCTCCACCTCACACCGCGACTTCCACACCGGGATCCAGCGAGTGGTTCGCGAGACCGTTTCCCGGTGGAATGTCCAACAACGCTTGGAGCTGATGATTTGGGGTCGGGGTGAGGTATTCCGGCCGCCCACACCGCTTGAGTCGTTGCGAACCACCGAGTTGGTGCCGAGCACGCGACCCAAGGAGGAGAGCGACTACATCCACCTAGACCGGATCCGCGTCCCTTGGCGGACGACAGTGATCGTGCCTGAGCCAACGAGCCAACTGGGACGCGCTCGGGCCCTCGAGTGTCTGGCCGAATGGTCAAGCAACGAAGTTGCCGTTATCTTCTACGACCTCATCATGTACACCCTGCCTGAGACTCTCAACGACTCATCACGTATCGGGCTAACTAACTTCATTCCGGTGGTGCGCAGCGCACATCGCATCTCGACGATCTCCGACGCGGTGGGGGTTGACTTAAACCACTTCATGATGGCGCTCAACAATCTCGGCCTGCAGCGACCCCAAATCATGGCGAACCTTCTTCCAGTAGTCGCCGGGTCGCCGACTGCCGATCGGATCGAGGCAAACCGCAGCCGGGTCGAAGGAGTGCCGGGGCTTCCCGTCGTTCTCTCCGTCGGCAGTCTTGAACCACGCAAGAACCAGCTCATGACTCTGCGAGCCGCTGAAGTGCTCTGGACCGAAGGCGTGCAGTTTCAGTTAGTTTTCATTGGCTGGCAATCGTGGCAGGCAGACGGAACTATCGCCGAGATAGAACGGGTGCAGGCGACTGGTCGACCGGTTCGGATCATCCGCCGAGCTGACGAGGAACTCCTGTGGTCGGCATACTCACTAGCGCGCCTCACTACCTATATCTCCCTGGCAGAGGGCTACGGATTGCCGATCGGAGAATCACTGGCCGCGGGGACCCCTGTCATTACTTCGAACTACGGATCGATGGCGGAGGTCGCAGAGTACGGCGGGGCTGTCGCAGTCGACCCACGAAGCCTGACTGACGTTGCGGATGCGATGCGGACGCTCCTCTGCGAAGATGGCGAGCTAGCGCGCCTGACAGCCCAAATTGGGCAACGTGAAGCACTCGACTGGGACGGCTACGCCGCGCAGACCTGGAACTGGCTGGTCAGCGGCGAAGCGAAATAGCGGGAAACTGGGAGGAACTGTGCGAGTTGTCGTAACTGGAGGCGCCGGTTTCATCGGGTCACACTTCGTCCGACAAGCCATCGGTGGGCGATACCCGCAGCTCGCTGATGCGCAAGTCGTCGTCCTAGATGCACTCACCTACGCAGGGAACCGAGCGAACCTTGCCCCGGTGGCCGACTGCGACCGCTTCGAGTTCATCCACGGCGACATCTTGGACTCAGACCTACTCGACAAAGTCCTGCCGGGAGTGGACGCGATCGTCCATTTCGCCGCAGAGTCGCACGTAGATCGCTCAATCGAGGGTGCAAACACCTTCGTCATGACCAACGTCGTCGGTACGCAGAATCTCCTGGATGCAGCACTACGGCATGGTGTCGGAAGGTTCCTTCATGTCTCAACGGATGAGGTTTACGGCTCCATCAGCGAAGGCTCCTGGCCGGAAACGCACCCACTGGAGCCGAACTCTCCGTATGCCGCATCCAAGGCATCTAGCGACCTGATCGCCCGGTCATACGCTCGCACTCATGGACTCGACGTGGTCATCACTCGCTGCTCGAACAACTACGGTCCGTACCAGTTCCCGGAGAAGGTCATTCCGCTGTTTGTGTCCAACTTGATTGATGGCCTCCCAGTGCCGCTGTACGGCGATGGCCTGAACATCCGCGATTGGCTTCACGTCGACGATCATTGCCGAGGAATTGCACTGGTCCTTGCCGGAGGTCGCACAGGAGAGATTTACAACATTGGTGGCGGAACAGAACTCACCAACAAGGACCTCACCGGGCTACTCCTTGACGCATGCGGTTCCGATTGGGATTCGGTGCGCCAGGTGGAAGATCGCAAGGGTCACGATCTGCGTTATTCGGTAGATATCTCGAAGATCTCCAGCGAACTCGGCTACCACCCAGAAGTAGCCTTCGACGAGGGGCTCGCGGCTACGGTTGATTGGTACAAGGAGAACCGCTCGTGGTGGGAACCCCTAAAGCAAAAGTCAGGGTTCTAGATGCAAGAACCCGAGGAGGCAACCCGTTGGCTCGTAGTCGGGGCAAACGGCATGCTCGGAACCGAGGTCATGGCACAACTCGAGGGACGCCATGTCCGGGGGATCGATCTGCCGGACATCGATATCACCGATTCTGATTCCGTTCAGAGCAACTTGCGAGACGTCGACATCGTCATAAATTGTGCTGCGTACACGGCTGTGGACGATGCGGAGACGAATGAGGGCATCGCCTTCTTGATAAATGCAGTCGGTCCCGCCCTCTTGGCCGTACAGTGCGCGAAGATCGAGGCGAAACTCGTCCAGATCTCAACCGATTACGTCTTCGATGGCAGCTACTCGGTGCCCCACCCAGAGGATTTCGGCCCCAATCCGCGATCCGCGTACGGGCGAACCAAAGCAGCCGGCGAGTGGGCGGTCCGAGCGGAACTGCCCCGCGATAGTTGGATCCTGCGAACCGCGTGGCTCTACGGCGCCAACGGCCCAAACTTCGTCAAGACGATGGTCGCTTTGGAAGCTACCAAGCCAACCCTGCAGGTCGTTGACGACCAGCGAGGCCAACCAACCTGGGCCCGCGATGTGGCCAAACAGATCGTCGCTGTGGTCGATACAGACGTTCCGGCGGGCATCTACCACGCAACCAGTAGAGGGGAAACCACCTGGTTCGGACTCACCCAAATGATCTTCGAGCTCAAGGGTGCTGACCCGCAGCGAGTTCAGCCCACGACCACCGCCAACTTCCCACGACCGGCTCCCCGTCCCGCCAACTCAGTCCTGGGACATGAGAACTGGGCCACTGTGGGTTTGAGTCCCCTGCCGCCCTGGGAAGACTCCCTACGAAACGCCTGGGAAACCGGGGCATTCACTAACCACGAAGACTGACCCAGTTGGGGGCATAGTGCGAGGGATCATTCTGGCCGGCGGGAGCGGAACCCGGCTGCATCCAATCACTCAGGGCGTGAGTAAGCAGCTCCTCCCGATATATGACAAGCCGATGATCTATTACCCGCTGTCATTGCTGCTAACAGCAGGAATACGTGAAGTGCTCATCATTACCACTCCTGAGGATCAGGCCGGATTCGTGCGCCTTCTCGGCGACGGATCGCGGATCGGGATTGACATCAGCTATGCGGTACAGCCGCGACCGGAAGGGCTCGCGCAGGCATTCGTTATCGGTGAGGACTTCATCGGCGATGAATCCGTCTGTCTTGTGCTTGGTGACAACATCTTCTTCGGCACCGGCCTCGGTACTGCGCTAAAAAACAACACAGCCGTAGAGGGCGGTCGGGTATTCGCCTACCACGTCAGCGATCCCTCCGAATACGGTGTCGTCGAGTTCGACTCAAACCGAAGGGCCCTCTCGATCGAAGAGAAGCCCACCAATCCCAAGAGCAACTACGCTGTTCCGGGGCTCTATTTCTACGACAACTCCGTCGTCGAGGTCGCCAAACATCTCACTCCAAGCGCGCGCGGCGAGTTAGAGATCACGGCAATCAACGATCACTACTTGAAAGCCGGAACACTCACGGTGAGCGTCTTGGAGCGCGGAACTGCGTGGTTGGACACCGGAACGGTCAGCTCACTCATCGCTGCTGGGAACTTCGTCGAGGTGATCGAAAAGCGGCAGGGCTTAAAGATCGGATGTATCGAAGAAGTCGCGTGGCGTGAGGGATTCATCGACGATTCTCAGCTCACCGAAGTTGCCGGGCAGCTAAGTAAGAGCGGCTACGGCGACTATCTACTCGGGCTGATAGCCGAAGGGAAGTAGCGACATGGAGGTACAACAACTCGGGATTGAGGGAGCGTTTCTCTTTACCCCGCGCCAGATTGGCGACTCGCGCGGGCTGTTCCTGGAGGCCTTCAAAGCAAGCACCTTTGAGGCTGCGACGGGCGAGACGTTTGACTTAGCCCAAGTCAACCAATCGGTTTCTAGCCGCGGTGTGCTTCGCGGAATCCACTTTGCGCAAACACCGCCAGGGCAAGCGAAGTACGTGACCTGCACAGTTGGCGCGATCTACGACGTTGTCGTCGATCTTCGCGTTGGGTCGCCCACCTTCGGGCGATGGGAGGGGGTCCAGCTCGATACCGAGAACCGATGCGCTCTCTATCTCTCAACTGGACTTGGGCATGCGTTCCTGGGTCTGGCGGACAACAACGCGGTTACTTACCTATGCAGCTCGGAATACAACCCTGCGGTTGAATATGGGATCCACCCGCTAGACCCGCAGGTTGGTATCGACTGGCCCAGCACGGAGGCCGTCTCTCTATCGGAAAAGGATGCGGCCGCGCCCAGGCTGTCATCGATCATGCATACCGAGGTACTTCCAACATACGAACAGTGGCAGGCCTCGCGCAAGTAAATTCTGCCTAGAAGCGGGGTCTCTCCGCTTTCCCGTTGTGATTAGGCCCTCGCTTTGACTCCATGCGCTTCATTTCGAATTCCACCTGCCGTATCCTCCATGCAGAGCAATCACCGCCTATGAAGGAGTCCTGGTGGATAGTCATCAGATGGAACTGCTGCGTGCAGTAGTCGGAACAATCATCGTTGTTGTGTGTGTGGCTTTTGCCGCGCGTCGCGCCCTGGTGTTGTTCGGAATCGTCAAGAAGTCGGGCCAGCCGACTCCGAATAGGCCCGATTCGCCCGTCGCGAACACCATATTCGAGACCCAAGCAGTCGAGGTCTTCGCTCAGAAGAAGCTTCTCGCCTGGACAGTGCCCGGTATCGCCCACGTTTTTGCGTTCTGGGGTTTCCTTGTCCTAGGAATCACTGTTGTTGAGGCATTCGGCGAGATCTACATCGAGAACTTCTTCTTTCCGATCATCGGCCAATGGACAGCAGTTCTGTTCCTGGAAGACCTATTTGCGCTGCTAGTTCTCGTCGGCATCGTGTTGTTCGCCATCATTCGACTCCGCAACAACCCTTCCAAGCAGGGTCGCTACTCCCGCTTCTTCGGTTCACACACCGGTGCAGCCTGGTTCGTTCTCTTCATGATCTTCCTGGTCGTATTCACTCTCATGATGTATCGCGGAGCCAAGTTCAACATCTACGGCGGGATGGACGGTGCCTTCTTCTCGCAATGGGTGGGCAACATCCTCGAGCCCTTGGGTCATACCGCGAACGAGTGGATCGAGACCGTCTTCGTTCTGGGTCACGTTGCCGTCATCTTGGGCTTCCTACTCCTCGTTCTCCACAGCAAGCACCTGCACATCTTTATTGCGCCAATCAACGTCCTGTATTCGCGTCGGCCAAACGGCCTCGGGCCCCTGCTGCCGATCTACGTCGGCACCGAAAAGCTCGACTTCGAGGATCCTCAAGACGATGCCACCTTTGGAGTCGGTCGAATCGACGACTTCGAGTGGAAGGGCCTGCTGGACATGGCGACCTGCACCGAGTGCGGCCGATGCCAGTCTCAGTGTCCGGCGTGGGCGACGGGTAAGCCGCTGAGCCCCAAGCTCATGATCATGGACCTGCGCGATCACCTCTTTGCGTCTGCGCCGTACCTGCTGGCAACCGCCGCCAAGGGCAACCATGATCCGATGGGCGAGCGGAACGAGGAGGCGCTAGCCAAGGTCGGCGCCACCATCGGTGCCGAGGTTGAGCGCCCCCTCGTGGGATCTCGCGAAGGAACCGACCACAAAGAGACTGATGGCTACGACGCTGTCGGCCACCGCTCGCATGAGGGCCCCGTCATCGATGAGGACGCCTTGTGGTCCTGCACCACATGTGGAGCCTGCGTTCAGCAGTGCCCGGTCGATATCGAGCACATTGACCACTTCGTCGACATGCGCCGCAATATGGTCATGGTCGAGTCGGACTTCCCGTCCGAGCTCAACGGCCTCTTCAAGAACGTCGAGCAAAAGGGCAACCCGTGGGGAATGAACGCCTCACTGCGCAATGCCTGGATCGACGAGGTCGATTTCGATGTTCGCGTCTTCGGCGCCGATGGTGAGGACACCATCCCTGACGATGTCGAATACCTCTTCTGGGTCGGCTGCGCCGGTGCCTACGAGGACCGCGCCAAGCGCACCACTAAGGCCGTCGCCGAGTTGATGAATGTCGCGGGCGTCGAGTTCATGGTGCTAGGCGACGGTGAGACGTGTACTGGTGATCCAGCCCGTCGTGCAGGTAACGAGTTCCTCTTCCAGATGCAGGCGATGCAGAACGTTGAGGTCCTCAACGAGATCAAGGCGAAGAAGATCGTCGTTACCTGCCCCCACTGCCTGAACACGATTGGGCGCGAGTACCCGCAACTCGACGGTCACTACGAGGTCGTCCACCACACCCAGCTGCTCGCTCAGATGCTGCAGGAGAAGCGCCTCACGCCCGTCAAGGAGATCGACGAGAAGGTCACGTACCACGATCCGTGCTACCTCGGCCGTCACAACAAGATCTACGTCCCACCACGTGAGCTCGTAGCGTCAGTTCCCGGTGTCAACCTGGTCGAGATGGACCGTAGCGTTGAGAAGTCCTTCTGCTGTGGCGCCGGTGGTGCGCGCATGTGGATGGAAGAGACGATCGGCGAGCGAGTCAACGTGAATCGGTCGGATGAGGCAATCGGAACCGGAGCAACGAAGATCGCGGTTGGTTGCCCGTTCTGCAATGTCATGCTCAATGACGGCACCACTCAACGGAAGCAAGAGGGTGCAGCCAGCGAGGATATCGAGGTCCTGGATGTTGCCTCGCTGTTGTTAGATTCCGTCAAGGAGTAGCGGGGGTAGTGACCTTCGAAACCGCTGCGGCGAGGACGGCTCGACTGCGCTCGCCTATTCGTTGGCCGCTAGCCAGGCCCACGTAGTTCGAGCGTAATCGTCCCAGCTTGATGCCGAGGACCCGCTCGTTCCTTCGCGTAGCGAGTCTAGGTACTCGTCATCGGTAAGTAAGAGACGCATCGCGTCTGTAACTTCGGTGGGGCTGCGCGGGTCGACAAATTCGGCACCACCGTTTTCACCGATCTCCGCCATCGACCCGTAGTTCGTTAAGACGACGGGAGTTCCGCTTCCGATCGACTCCGCTGCAGGCAGCCCGTAGCCCTCGGCTAGAGAGACGAACACACTAAAGCGCGCAAGCTGGTAGGCCGCCCAGAGCAGGTTCTCGGATGCCCTGCTGATGACCCTGACCGCGCGGCCAGCATCTCGGGCTCTCTTGAGTTCTTCATCGAAGTCATCCCTTAGCCAGCCATGTCCCGCAATGAACAGCAGTTGGAACTGGTGACCTTCGCGCCAGAGTTGCTCTGCAGCAAGCAGAATGGCCGTCTGGTTCTTCCGTGGCTCAATGCTCGAGACGCTCAGCACGAGTGGAATATCGGGGATCCCGAAGAGCTCCGCTCGGTACCGTTCCGCTTGCGCCCGTGACAGTGGATTGGGCTGCACCGGTAGTGAATGGGGACGCACTTCCGGTTGACGGACGCCCTGATTTACCAGCGACCGACTGTAACTTCCGACGTCTAACGCGACCGACCCAGAGATTGCCGACAGCCGACGGCTCGAGTTTATTGCCGACAACTGGTAGGAGAAAGCAGTCCTGATTCCTTCACTACATACCTCAGGCATGGTGACTGGGATGAGGTCATAGACAATCGCGCAGTACTCGCTGCCCGAATACCTCGCCAGAGCGGTGATGTACTCGCATCGCCGCTTTTCAAGGACCAGTTCCGGCGAGATGAACGATGTGCGCCAGGGAACGAGGATCGACTGCCAGCTTTCAGGCGGTTCGGACTGAGTCTGCGTTAGAGACACCGGCCATCGCAATACGCGGTCCTCTTCGGTGCGCTTAAGCGGACGCCAAACATTTGCACGCTCGTCGAGGACTGCGAGGGCTAGCTCTTGCTCCGCGGCCCACCGGGGCACAGCCTCACGCACTACCCGCTGGACCCCAGTGTGGGAATTGTACTGGGCCGTGTGAGAGACATCCACCAGCGGAACAGCGAGTATCTCCATCGGTGCTGAGTGCGCCCAATTGCGACGACTTGAAGCGCGCAGACCTAGTAACTCGCCGATCAGCGCGTGACTACCGTGAAGCGTGAGCGTGCGGTGTAATGACTCGACCTGGCTGGCAGTCGGATACCGCGAATTGAACGCGATTCCGCATAGCCAGAGGATGTTCATCGGGTCTGGGAAGGTTTCAATTTCGCTGGCAAGTGCCTCTAGTTGCTTATGGATCGGAAGGCCGCCATCTGCCTGTCCCAATACGCTCAAGACGGCACTCAAGCGCGCCTGTAGTACCTCATCTGGTGCACCAGCCATGATTTCCGGGATGGCCCGCGCGGGCACCCGTACGGGTGTTGACCCCGCCAACGGGGCGAGCTTGAGGGCGCGGCGAGCCTTTGAGACGGCGAGTAGTTGAGCGCGCCTCATCTGACCGAGCCCGCTGCCCTCAATTGCGCGCAATCGTTTCTCCGCGCGAGCCGTACGCTTTCGGGAAATACCAAGCATTCGCAGCGCGTCATCACGATCGCTCAGCGCGCTGAATATCTCAGTGACACCTATTGACCACTGCTCGGTTTGGCGCTCTGTCGCCTCACCAACCTGGCTGCGAAGAAGAGCGTTCTCGCGCGAAAGGACGTCGACTGACGCCCGCTGATACTCGTCGCGCGCACTCGCAGGATGTGACAACAGCGGAATGAGGCCCTTTTGTTCTTCGGCAACGTAGAACCGGCTGACCCCATCGAAGGGGACGGACACATATCGGGAACTCGCGACAAGGTGGTCTAAGGGCCGGCCGGCGACCTCAGCATCGTCGGGTCGCGAGGTTTGGACAAGAATGACCCACGGCCGCCATTTCTCGAAATCGATCTCGGCCAGGGCATCGAGCGCGGAGTGCTCAGCATCGATCTTGAGGAAATGGATATCTGTTCCCGCCGACAAGGCGCCGGAAAGTGCCTCATTGAGGGACGCCATTGCAGCCTGGGAATCTGCATCCACGTCTGCGGTGATTGTTGTGTCACGACGACGCACCTGCTGATACTCGTCAGCGAACGTTCCAGACGATTCAAGGTTGACTCCGGACCAGCCACGCTCGTAGAACGCCCAGGTAACTGAGTCTTCAATAGGGTGGGCGGCGTCGAGATCAACAAATACCCCAGCAGCCACACCATTTAAGGCTCTCCACAATACGACGTCTTCGCCGTTGCGTGCGTAGGAAATGAATCTGTCGGGTGAGTCACCGGATTCACTTGCATCGGCCAGCTCATCGGCGTCTTCCACAGGTGATGTCCTTCCGAACAGTCAGGGTACACAAGGTATCTATACTCATGATCGCACATCGGGCGGCCGCCGGAAGCGCACTACTCGTGGCTCCAAGAGACCGCATTCAATGGCCTGCGCAATATCCGCCGAACGGCTCTAGGAGGCTCACGACGCGGGTATACTCCGGCGACCGACTATAAAGGGGAAGACTCTTGATCTCACTTGTTGTGTACGGGCGCAACGACAGCCACGGCTACAACTTGCATAAGCGCGTCGCGATTAGCATCAACTGCTGGGCTGAGGTCCTCGACGATCCAGATGACGAGATCCTGTTCTGCGACTGGAATACCGATGTAGGTCTTCCGACGTTTCCCGAAGCGATTGCGGACACGCTAACCCCCAAGGCACGCGCGATGTTGCGAATAATCGAGGTGCCGTCATGGGTTCACCGAGAACGCTTCGCAGATAGCACCCACTTGCCGACTGTCGAGCCGGTGGCCCGCAACGTCGTTCTTGCGCGTAGTAACCCGGCCAACCGGTGGGTGTTGGCCACGAACCCTGACATGATCTTCCTGACCGAGACCGGAGAGTCGCTTTCTGCTATCGCGGCAGGACTTGAAGACGGCTTCTACGAGCTTCCTCGGTTCAATCTTCCGGAGGCGATCTGGGAGGGTCTGCCCCGGATGGATCCCATTAAGACAATGGAAACGGTCCGTCAGGTCCGCGATGCAATCGACATCGATGAGGTCGTCTGCCACAGCCCGTTCCTTCGATACAACGCACCCGGTGACTTCCAGCTAATGCTGCGGGATCAACTCATCAGTATCGGTGGCTTCGACGAAGATATGGTCCTTGGGTGGCATATCGATTCGAATATCGCGCTGCGTCTACACGCGCTGAACGGTAACGAAACAAAGACCCTGGAAGGCAGCCTGCGGGGTTATCACTGTGATCACGTCCGCACGATGACCAACCTGCACGGCCGTAACAAGGTCACAAACTCATGGGCCCGTTTCATTAGTGAATGCGATTCCCCCTACGTCACCTATCCAGAGGGTCAGTCGATGGGCCTCGGTGACCTGGAACTACGCGAGATCAACCTCGACCACGAGGATGGGACATATTTGGAGGCGTTGCGAGCATTCGCCTCTCCGCCCTCGCACCGGGCCGACGTTTCTTGTCTCGAGTTCCAACATCTCGGGTGGTCCCGGCCCTCTCACGTTCTTCCCTACATTCTCGACCCACTTTCAATCGAGACAAGGTCCACGCGGATCGCCTACGTAGGTGCCAACCCGGAACTTCTGGAACCATTGTCCGCGTCTCTCGTCACGATGGGCTTCAAACCCCTCCTGGTGTGGGACAAGATCGACGTCAACGCAACCCAGGCCAGCCATACTGTGTCTGCCTCCACTGCCGAGATTCTCAGCGAGGCCGACTTCGTCATTGTCGATCTGACGCTACCTCTGGATACGCGCGACGACACCGACTCGCTGCTATTTAGTGCGTGGCCGTTCGAGCAACGCCAGGCGATCGGCCAGGCCCTCGGCCTCGTTGACGCGATTGGCGCATACGACCGCGCTCGTCATGCTGACGGCATTGTTCGGCGGGTTGCTGCGACGAATGTCGCCGACGGTGTACCACTGGATCGAATGATCAAGCGGCATGTGATCGCCAACTCTGGGCGTCCGAATTCTCGAGTCGGCATCGGTCTTGTTGCACTCGAGCAGGCGCCGGTTTCTCGCAAGCTGATCAATCAGATGACGACCGACTTCGGCTACGTGCCCGGCCTCGATGTTCTGTACATCTCAAAACCGAAGGCAAAGAAGAAGACTGCCAAGCCCAAAACGGCCCAGCAAAAGGCTCGTTTCCAGGCAGGTCGAGTCAAGCGCAAAGTCACGCGTGCCATCTCAAACTAGCGCCAATCTGGCCCCAATGAATCGCCGTTACAGATGCGGCCGGCGCTCACCGCACATGTTAGATTTGCCAGATGACGAACTCGAATAAGCCCTCCACAAACGCCTCGTCAGGCGGCATCACCGCCGACGATCCGACGGTGTACGTAGCTGGTCACCGCGGGCTTGTGGGTGGCGCTATTTGGCGGGCCTTTGAAGACAAGGGTGGCGTCGACTTGGTGAGCCGCGCGTCCAGCCAGCTGGACCTGCGCGACCGAAACGCGACATTCGAGTTCGTGGCAGATACACGTCCAGAGACAGTGATCATCTCGGCCGGTAAGGTCGGCGGCATTCTCGCCAACTCAACCTACCCGGTCGACTTCCTCTCCGATAACGTGCTGATCGCCGTCAACCTGCTCGATGCTTGCCACGCCGCAGATGTTGAACGGGTCCTCTACCTCGGGTCTAGCTGTATCTACCCGAAGATGGCACCGCAACCCATTTCCGAAGACTCCATGTTGACCGGCGCCCTCGAGCCCACCAACGAGGCCTACGCCATCGCAAAGATCGCCGGTATCCTGCATGTGCAGGGGTACCGCCGCCAGTACGGCCGCAACTGGGTCTCCGCGATGCCCACGAATCTTTACGGCCCCGGCGACAACTTCGACACAACTGCCGGGCATGTACTTCCCAGCATGATGGCGAAGTTCCACGCCGCGTCACGTTCGGGTGAGCCGGTTGTACTCTGGGGTTCAGGCTCACCGCGGCGCGAGTTCCTCCACGTCGACGACTTGGCCAGCGCGCTACTAACCGTCCTAGAGAAGTACGACGCTCCCGAGCCCATCAATGTCGGAACCGGATCTGATGTCTCGATTCTCGAGCTCGCAGGCATGATTTCAGATGCCGTGGGTGGCGATCTACAGGTCGAATGGGATCGCAGTAAGCCGGACGGCACACCCCGTAAGTTGTTAGACGTGGGTCGTCTTAACGAGCTCGGCTGGACACCGTCGATACAGCTTCGTGAGGGCATCCAACAGACGTACGACTGGTACAAGAATGATGTCACCGTCAGCTCCTGAGGGGCCCTCGTGCGCTCGATAACCTCGCTATTTGGGACACCATGAAGGTCTACATCGATGATCAGATCTTCTTCATGCAGCAGCGGGGTGGGATTTCCCGGTACTTCGTCGAGATGATGCTCGCGTTCAAAGCGAATCCCACGTTGAACGTCACCATCACGGGTCAGCCAGTCGATCGTTCAAATCTTCACTTGAACGAGGCAGGGCTTGGGCTGCGAGTTCCGCGTCGCCTCGGGAGATTCCGCGCCAAGACAACCGCCTTCGCTCAGAAGCAGGCCTGGAAATTCCCGACTCCCGAGGTAGTGCATCACACTCAGTACTTCGATCTCGACTACTTGCAGCGTCACGTACGAGCACCATTGCGAGTAGTGACTGTCTACGACATGATTCCAGAGGTTCATCCAGAACTATTCCCAAAGGGCAACCCCCACCGTTTCAAGAGGGAGTTTGTAGCGGCAGCTGACCTCGTGATCTGCATCTCGGAGGTGACAAGACTTGACCTTATGCGGATCTACGGAACCCCCAGCGACAAGATCGTGGTGATTCCGCTTGGCGTTGACATGTCGACGTTCAAGCCTGGTCGCAAGCGCCACCCTGGACTGCCGTCACGCTACGTACTGTTCGTGGGTCAGCGCGGCGCCTACAAGGACTTCTCGACGCTTGCGAGGGCATTCGCGCTTGCCGATCTTCCCGAGGACGTCAAGCTTGTTGCGGTTGGGGGCGGGAAGTTCTCTCCGAGGGAGCATTCGAATCTCCACGAGCTAGGAATCAGCCAGCGCACGGTGCACCTCAACCTCAGCGATGCGCAGCTAGTTAGTGCGTTTAGCAATGCCGACTGCTTCGTCTTCCCTTCGACTATCGAGGGCTTCGGATTGCCGACGCTGGAAGCGATGGCTTCGGGCTGTCCCACCGTCTTGGCGGACGTAGAGACTCATCGCGAAGTTGGCGGACCTGCTGCCCGCTACTTCACCGCCTCAGACAGCAGCATGCTGGCACGCCTATTGACGGATTTGACGGCAGATCCGCAGCTTCGACTACGGATGCGCCGCGAAGGACTATCCCGCGCTGCAAGCTTCACATGGGACGAGACTGCGCGTAAGACAGCGGTGGCGTACGCTGATGCGCTCTCCAAGGAAGTTCGGATTGCGTAGCGTCGAGGTCGATCCCTTGCGGGCACGGATGTTGTGTACCTGCCGCAGCAGTTGAGGACTTGCGTGACCGGTACCTATGGGCTGCAAGGGAACCAGCACACAGGCAGATCAAGCCGAGAGTCTCGTCGGTAGGGTTGAATCCGCTGTTGGTCGCCTTAGGGCTAGCAAGTGTTGCGACGAATAGGCTCCCTCCCGCGTATCGTGGTGAGTCGTCGAAGGCAGTCATCGAGGTAGGATGCGGTGTGTTGAATATCAAATCACTGAAGAGCTCGCTACCCCGGAGGAAGGGCGCAGCTAGCTCCGCGGGCGGACCCTCGCTAACGGTATTGTGCGCGGTTCACCGGCAAGGCGGTCTCACGGCAGCTTCTCTGCGGCTGTTGCGCGATGTAGCTGACGAGATCATCGTCGCGTATGACTCCCGGATCGACCCGGGAGAACTTGGCCCCCTTGAGTCAGTTTGCGACCGGCTGATCGGATTCGAGTTCGCGGGGGCTAACCGCTTTCGTCCTTGGCTGCGCGAGCAGGCGACCGGAGATTGGATCCTTCTCCTCGACTCTGATGAATTGGTGAGTGAGGCGTTGCTCAAGAAGTTGCCGAAGCTCATTCGAGATCGGCAGGTCGGGGCGTACTTAGTGCCGAACCGGAGCGTCTTACCCGGGACCGATTCGGTGATTGTCGGTCAGCATTGGGACATTTCCCACCCTAGGCTCGTACGCAACGACCAGAACCTCTGGTTCACGGGCCAGAAGCACACAGGCGCGTCATACATTGGCCCCGCCGTGCAGATCAGCCAGCCGATCATCCACCTACATTTGCTCATCGATTCAGTTGAAATCAGGCGGCAGAAAGTCGTGCGGTACGACGGCGAAGCGTATGGGCTGATGACAGATTCAGGATTGCCACTCAACCACGCTCACTACCTCCCCGAAGATCAACAGGTCGAGTTGGTCGGCCTCGCGCCTGAAGATATTCGGAATGTCAGGCAAGTAATGGCCTCACAAGACTCAACGGGTACTCCGGGCCAGCTCGAGCCGATTGCCACGGCAGACGAGCTCGAGAAGTGGATACCGGGGAAGCCCATGTCCCAGGATGACTATCGGGCCAAGATCATCTTCCGTGCGGATGTGCCCGCAATGGTTGCGGGTTCTAGTTACCCCGTGCAGGTCAGAGTAAAAAACAACGGAAACGCGGTCTGGCCACCAGGCCATCTAGGCGGCGTCTTCGATCGACAAATCAATATCAGCTACCACTGGCTTCGACCTAGCGGAGAAGTGGTGGAGTTCGACGGGCACCGCACGCACATAACCGAACGCCTGATACCAAAACAAGCTGTTGATCTGACAATGGCTGTCAAAGCACCCTCAGAGGCAGGAGAGTATCTGCTCAGCGTTGACTTGGTACATGAGGAGCAACGTTGGTTCCGCGTCGCTGTAAACACCCCAGTCACCATCAGCGCACCTCCCAGTGAGATCTTCGCCGAGCTAGGGTCTCCACCGTTCCCTCTGCCCGAGGTCTTGCGCGAACGTCGTCGTATCAATCAACAGGACGGGCTAAGCACCGCACTTGCTGAAGTGGGTACCAATGAGGTGGACGGAATTGCATTTGGCGGTTGGGCGCTCGATGTCCAAACGATGAACTTCATCCACTCCTTCATAGCAGAGCGGGGACTTCAGCGAGTTCTCGAATTTGGCAGTGGGTCCAGCACGGCTTCTCTCGCCGCGTACCTAGCGCCGCGTGGAGGTCGGGTTGTCAGCATCGATGAATCCGAAACCTATGCTGGAAAGACAAGGGACCTTATCCACGAGACCTGCGACGATGGATCTGGTGCGTTAGTGCTGAGCACAGATTTGGTTCCGGTGGAATCGTTCGGGGTAACTACGAAGTGCTATCGCCTATCGCCTGAGGTCGTCTCCGCCATTGAAGACTTAGATCCACAACTGATCCTCGTTGATGGTCCATCGCGCGCCGAAGGCGGATCCAGACTCGCCGTTCTGAGTCAGTTGATTGACCATCTGAACGGCAACCCTGTATTCCTACTTGATGATGCATATCGCGACGTCGAGCTCTCGATTGCCAGCGTTTGGGACCAGCATCCACGAATCGAGGTCGAAGGAATTCTCCCGCTAGGCAAAGGGCTGCTACTGGGGAAGCTCCTCTGCGACTAAATCGACTGGTTCCTCGTGGGGGAGGAGGCGTCAATCGCTTGAGAGGCGCGTCTCGGGACCGTAAAGAGCTCAATCGCTCGCGTTGTGGCGAATAGAAAACTCCGCCAAGGCGGCGTCGACATCACCAACTGCGCCGATCTGATCCCAGAAATCGCGGAAAACTCTCCCGGAAACCCGCGTGATGTCGACGCGAATAACGTTCGCTCGCGTTCGCAAGAACGTGTCCAAGTTCGCTGTGACGGTATCTACGTACCAACCTGCAACATCGCTAATTTCTTCCGGAGAGTACTGACGTGCAGTCATGGTGATCCCGTTGCCGAATGCAGGAATGATTCCACCCAACTTGGGTTCTCTCCGGGCAAAGCTCCGGACGACCTCTTGTCGGTCTCTGGTCAAATGCACCCACAAAGTTCCGGGCGTAGACGCAGTCGTAGTCTTCCTAGTCTTCCGCCGGCGCCATCCCCCAACTCCGCTTGGCTCATCTTCAAATCGTTGCGCCATGGGGCCCAAGAACCAAGATAGCCGGTTGTCACACTCGATATGGCCGTCTGGATACTCGATACGAGCAAGACCGAGAAGGTCAGCCCTCGACTCGTGGGCCGCGGTGTAGTTCTCAATATGGGAACAGGCCCTAGCGAATGTCGTTGTGCCGCAACGACCAGTACCAACCACAAAGACTCTCACGAGCAGAATCCTATCGCTGGATAGGTGCGGCTGCGAATTGTATGCCGGATCAAGCTATTCAGCTGTGGAGCTACTCGGGGACAAACGTTCCACCTGCTACTTGGTCTGAAGATCAGCCTGCACCATCATGTCGACAAGCCCTTCGAAATCAACTGCTGGCTCCCATCCCAAAATCTGTTTCGCCTTCGAGGCATCCCCGACGAATTCAGCTGGATCATGCGGGCGAAGTAGCCCTGGGTCAACCTCGACGTACTCCTGCCAGTCGTCAACTCCCGCCGCTGCGAATGCCGCCACGACGAAGTCCTCAATACTGTGTGAGACCCCTGTTGCCACCACAAAATCATCTGGATTGTCATGTCGCAGAGCGGCGGTCATCGCCTTGACATAATCCCCGGCGAATCCCCAGTCTCGGCGCGCCGACATATTTCCCAAGCAAAGCGGCTCAGTCGACCCGTTCGCTATCTGCGCGGCGGCCCTCGTAATTTTCCGCGTGACGAATGTTTCTGGACGTCGCGGTGATTCGTGGTTGTAGAGAATAACCGTCGAAACGTGTTGTCCATTCTGACGGGCGATACGAGCCATCCGGTGGGCGAACGCCTTCACCGCTCCGTAGGGAGAGACTGGATCTATTGGTGTGAGTTCATTCTGCGGACTGGTTGCTGGGTAGCCGAACATCTCTGCAGTTGAGCACAACAGGACGCGCGGTGATTTGCCATGATCGAGTCCGAATCGTCGAGCTGCGTCAAGCACCCGAACTGATCCTGTCCCATTGAGATCGGCGGCATCGACTGGGTCTTCCCACGACGCCGCAACTGAGGACGCCGCAGCAAGGTGGTAGATCTCATCTGGTCGGCTCGCCTCAACAGCTGCCTGAACCGAGTCGAAACTACTCAGGTCTCCATCGTGCATGACAACATCTGGGACTAGCTGTTGGACGTACGAGAGTTGGGGATCACCCGACCTCAAAAAGCCGTGAACCTCAGTCCCTTCAGCTGCTAAAAGCTGACTGAGGTACGTGCCATCCTGCCCAGTGATACCCGTTATCAGTGCGCGGGGACGACTCACACCCCGTGCAGCTTCTTTTGTTCGTTCAGGTCGTTTTCAACCATCATCTCGACGAGCTGAGGAAATGCCACCCGAGGCTTCCAACCGAGCTTCTCGCGAGCCTTCTTCGGATCACCAATCAGGAGGTCAACCTCTGCAGGTCGCATGAATCGTGCATCCTGGCGAACGTAGGGGGTCCAGTCGTCAAGACCAACAACCGCGAACGCCGTCTCGAGCAACTCCTTGATCGAATGAGTCTCGCCTGTTGCGATGACGTAGTCATCTGCCTCGTCTTGCTGCAGCATCATCCACATTGCCTCGACGTAGTCCCCAGCGAAGCCCCAGTCTCGTTTAGCGTCAAGGTTGCCCATGACGATCTCGTCCTGCAGCCCCAGCTTGATCCGGGCTACAGCACGCGACACCTTGCGCGTGACAAATTCTGGACCGCGACGGGGCGACTCGTGATTGAAGAGGATTCCGGACGAGGCGTGCATTCCGTAGGACTCGCGGTAGTTGATGGTCGTGTAGTGGCCGAACACCTTGGAGACGCCATAGGGAGATCGCGGCCACAGCAACGTTTCTTCCGTCTGTGGGACTTGATGAACTTTGCCAAACATCTCCGAAGATGACGCCTGGTAAAACCGGGGGGACCGGCGATGGATCTGCTCGTAAAGTCGCAAAGCCTCGAGGATGTTGAGCACGCCGCGACCGGTCACTTCATTGGTCAGCAATGCCTGATCCCAGGAGTAGGCGACGTAAGAGATTGCGCCAAGGTTGTAGACCTCGTCGGCTTCAGATGCCTCCAGCGCTCTCAGCAAGCTGGGGATATCGGACAGGTCGCCTGCGACTAGACGCACCTCGGGCACAAGTGCCTCAACGAGTTCAGTCTTCGGGTTGTTTTGCCCCCGGATCAGACCGAACACGTTGTAACCCTTGCCCACTAGAAGCTCAGCGAGGTAAAGGCCGTCCTGGCCTGTAATGCCGGTAATGAGGGCGTTGGGCACGTCTCTCTCCATCTACGTCGATTGGTTAGTTCAGATGAGATGCTACCCAACGGTTGCTGAGGCGAGGGTTAGCCAACCGCTCCTACACCTTCTTCTTTTTTGATCGCTCGCAGCTACGGCAACGCCTTGGGCTCTGACCGCCAGCTAGGTGATCTTCGCGTGTTGCGTGCTAGCTTCCCAAATATGGCCGACTACGAACGCGCCGAAGCAGCACCGGCGGCGACAGGTGGCAAGGATCTACCTATCGATTTAACGGTCGTCGTGCCATTTCTGGATGAGGAACTCGTACTACCGAGGTTCTGTTCGGCGTTAGAGGCAGCGCTAGATGCATTGGGTCGCCCGTATGAAGTCATCTTCGTTGACGACGGTTCCACCGACTCGGGACCCGAGTGGCTACGGGATCATGCGGCGCAACAGTGGCAGAGCGCACGCGTGGTGTCCCTGACCCGCAACTTCGGTCATATGTCAGCCTTGACCGCTGGCCTGGACATGTCGGTTGGCACGTGGGTTGCCTCCCTCGATGCGGACCTACAGCATCCACCTGAGCTCATTGTTGAACTGCTCAACCTGGCCGAATCCACCGGAGTGCCCGTCGCCCAGGCTGTGCGCCGCGAGCGATCGGCAGACTCCGTCGGCAAGCGTCTCACCGCCAAGATCTACTACTCCGGGATGAAGCGGTTTGGAACTGTAGAAACTCCAGCGAACGTTGCTGACTTCCGCATAATCCATCGCAGGGTCGTCGATCAGATTTGCGCACTTCCGGAACGAGCCAGGGTCTATCGCCTCCTACTGCCCTGGCTGGGTTACCGGACCGCCTACTTGGACTACGAGGCGGCGCCAAGAGCCGCGGGACGGGGAAAGTACTCACCGACTCGAATGATGCGCCTGGCGCTGACCAGCCTGACCTCGTTCAGCACCGCCCCGCTTCGAATCGCCACCGGGATCGGAACGGCAGTCGGAATCCTAGGACTACTCGGGGCGCTGTTCGTGATGGTCAACTGGGTTTTGGGTACACCCCTTACCGGGTGGCCCTCGCTCATGGCAGCCGTGCTCATTATTGGTGGGGTGCAGTTAGTGACCGTGGGAATTCTCGGGGAGTACACCGCCGAGATTTTGGAGCAAGTTCGTGGCCGTCCCCGGTATGTTGTCGACGCCGCTGAGCCGGGAGACACCGATAGCCCCTCAGCGCGCCGCCAAGCCGCCCCAACACCGGAAACCGATCACGTCTCACCCTGGGACCGTGGACCCGGGAGCCAACAATGACTCCCTCACCGTTGCCACCAGTCGTCGCAAGCTATCCGCGAACGCGTCCAGTGCTTCCGTCAGCTCAGCGGGCCATCTACGAGCGTGAGTACGAAATTAATCGCGCCAGTGACGGCTGGCTCTATCGAGGAGTTCACCAACTCGAGCTCTGGATGCATCACAAGATCGCTGCTGAGCGCGTAGTCGGTTCGGTCTTGGAACTCGGTGGCGGCAGTCTTGGTCACCTCCCACTAGAGGCGACCGCCGCCCGTTACGACGTGGTCGAGCCGGTCATTCCTGTGGTGACCTCGGCTGCAAACTTCTCCAGCGTCAACCGCTACTTCGATAGCTACGACTCATTCATCGCCTGCGCTATCGCTGATGAACTCAGCTACCAAAAGGTCCTCTCGGTGGCAGTGCTTGAGCACCTAGAGAACCTCCCTGCCGTGGTCGCAGCGGCCGCGCTATCGCTGGAGGAAGGTGGCAGCTTCCACGCTGGTATTCCGATGGAAGGCGGCCTGCTGTGGGAATCGATGTGGCGGGCATCCACCGGCGTTGCCTACCGCCTGCGCAATGGGATCTCCTACGCCCCGCTCATGGCACATGAGCACATAAACTCGGCCGCAGATATCACTGAGGTGATCGACTACTTCTTCGACGATGTTGATTGCAATCGGTTCCCATTGCGCGGCAAACACGTGAGCATCTACGCCCACTTACGGGCGATCGGCCCCCACAAGGATCGCAGTGCCGACTACCTAGCTGCGCAGGGCATTCTCCCTAGCTGACCAGCTTCATTCGCGCGGCAGCAGGAATACGTCAAAGCGTTCGCCGCTAAAGTCGGGCTGGCCCAAAGTGCTGACATCGCTGCCTGGAAGCGGCTCACCTTCTTCCCGCAGTTCCGCGCCCGCCTGCCTGTCGTACATGACAGCGCAAAAGGGCCGCAGGGAGGGATCGTTGCGCCCCATGGATGAATCAGCGATCCCGTCGAGCTGGGCAATTGCGGAGGGAGCGACCGCCCCATACGTCCAGGTGAAATCCGGTGCAATCAGGTATGGGACATAGCCACGGTAGTAGTACTGCGGATTATCCAATGCTTCCTGCGGCGTCCGGGGCAGGAGACCATCGGTGACCGGCAATTGCAGAACGAGGCAAGGTTCGTTCTGGGTGTCTCGCAGAAACTCGACCGCTTCGTATTCTGCGAACTCATCTTGAGCGACCACCCGGCTAACCCCCGCCATATTGTTGATCTGGCGTGCATCAACGAAGTAGACGCCTACTACAACGGCCGCGCCTACTACACCTAGAAGCGTGACGGAACCCGCGCCGATTCCCGCTGGCCCGCGCGCCTCCCGCCAGCGGGTAAGCGCGATAAGTAGCCAGGTGGCGCCCAACAGCGCAACGATGATCCCGAGTCGCGACCAAGCCCGCGCAGGTGACCCTCCGCCCAGCACTATCGCGGCTGCACTCTGCAGGTTGCCGAAGCCACCTGTTAGGAAGAACAAGACGACGATTGCGGACCACTGGGTCAAGGTCGAGATAGTGCTACTAGCCTCCGTGGGAAAGAGCTTCGTGACTGCCGCTCCGAGCAGAACCATGACGACTAGTACCAATCCCAGCGCGGCCCCGATTATCCCTACTGGGCGGAACTCTCGACTTGCGCCAAGCACCAGATCATTGAATGGCAGTACGTACTCATTGGCGAGTGGAGAAGCCAACAGGAAGTCGGTGAGGTTACCGCCAAAGAGGTTGGAATCCCATCGTCCCCTAGATTCCGATCCGGAGAGATTCGGATAGCTTCGGAAGAGAATGATCTGAACAACCAAACCAGCCACCAACGCACCGACCAGAACGAGCCGATCTCGAACTGCATCCCAATCACGGACGATCAATCCGACAGCGGTAATGAGCCCTATGAACAGCAAGAAAACAATCACCCACCAAAGCGGAGCAACTGCTACGGCCACGAAGGCGGTCGCCGCCCAGATGATCCGCTCCCGACGGTCGCATCCGTACATTCGGAAGGCGATACCGATCAACAACGGAACGAGGAACCACGCCGCCACGTTCATGTGACCGACCATGACCAGAGCGGCCGGAGATCCACCGAGGGCGACTGCCAGCGGTAGGGCAAATGTTATGGGAACTGAGGGGATGACCGAGCGAAACAGAAACAGACTCGCCATCGCTGATAGTCCCCCGACTACCGCGACGCTCCACAGCACCGCAGCAGCCGAACCCACACCAAAGACGGCGCCGAACAACCACAGGATGAAGCCCAACAAGATCCCCAGTTGCGGAACGCTCCACAGGGCATAGCCGCTTGGCCACCCTAGGTTCGGATCGATTCCAAACGGGCCCACGCTCGTGGCGACCTGAGCTGAGGCCTGCAACCAAAGGTCGTCGCCGCCAAGTGAGAAAACCCCGGTTCCTGCGCTCCACGGTTGAGCTATCAAAGCGACGAGGACGAATGTCAGAACTCCAGTAGCTAGGTACTCGACCGGGGCTTGCCAACGGGTGCGGGTCGGCGCTACCACGGCGACTCCTTGAGTTGAAGATTCCGTCAGGTACCGCGCACGTTCCTGCGAAAGTGCATAGCCGCCAACCGTCCGCTCAGCCTACCGAGGTTGATGGCTCAACACCACGGCGAGAACTTCGTGAGACAGCTAGCGCGTGCTCAAGAACGCGAACAACGTGCCCACCCCGACCAACAACGCCATCGCAGTGAACACTGCCAGCCGCGAACGCTGCTGTCTGGTCACGGGGCTACGAGCTCGCGGAGCTCTTATTGCGCTGATACTGCGAGGCCACCGGCCCAGACTGCCCGACGTACTTGGAGTTGAGCTCCGGATGTCCATACGGCCGCTCAGCCGGAGCATCGAGGGTGTGAAACGACAGCTGACCAATCTTCATCCCCGGCCAGAGTTTGATCGGCAGGGTCGCAACGTTCGACAACTCAAGCGTGATCTGGCCGCGCTTCCAGCCGGGATCGACAAAGCCGGCCGTGGCATGAATCAGCAAACCAAGGCGACCGAGCGAGGACTTGCCCTCGACGCGAGCAACGATGTCATCGGGAAGTCCGATGGCTTCTAGCGTCGTACCGAGGACAAACTCGCCCGGATGCAGGATGAACGCCTCACCGTCGGCGACCTGCACTGACTCCATCAGGTCCGCGGGCTTATCGAACGGATCAATCACCTCGCACGTGTGGTTCCGGAAGACGAGGAACTCAGAACCAAGTCGAACGTCCACACTGGCAGGTTGAACCTGCTGTGGTTCCAATGGATCAAGGATCAGTCGACCCTCAGCGAGGAGTCGGCGAATCGTCCCGTCAGACAGAATCATGGTGCGAGGTTACCTGCGCCGGATAACCACCGCGGCATCCGGCGCACCCCGTTAGATGAATGCGCTAAGACCCGTGATGTCGCGGCCGACGATGAGCGTCTGAATATCGGCTGTTCCCTCGTAGGTGTAGAGCGCCTCGATATCTGCCATATGGCGCACGACGTGGTAGTCCAACAGGATCCCGTTGCCGCCCAAGATCTCGCGGCCAAGGCGGCACGTGTTTCGCGCCTTCACGGTGTTGTGGAGTTTCGCGAGTGCCGCGATCGTGTCAGTCAACTCGTTCTGCTCGATGAGTCGGCCGAGGCGCAGGCAGTAGAGCTGCATTGCGGTGACATCCCCGAGCATGGTGACAAGCTTCTCCTGGATGAGTTGGAAGCCGGCGATCTGCTTGCCGAACTGCGTGCGTTCCAGGGCATAGTTCATGGCGATCTCGTAGGCGGCGACAGCGTGTCCCAAGGCCGCCCAGGCCACGACGTTGCGGGTCGCTTCCAGGACTCGGGCGGTGTCAGCAAACGAGCGAGCGCCGGGTAGCCGATTCGCTTCGGACACCCGTGCCCCGTCGAATGTGAGGTGGGCATTCCACACTCCGCGCAGCGCCACCTTGCCCTCAATCACCTCGGCAGAGAATCCTTCCGTGCCCTTCTCCAAGAGGAACCCTTTGACCTGGTGATCGTCAACATCACGGGCCCAGACAACAACGACATCGGCGATACTGCCGTTGCCAATCCAGGTCTTCTCGCCGTCGAGAATCCAGTCGTCGCCGTCCCGGCGTGCGGTGGTTTCCAGCGCAACCGAATCGGAGCCGTGTTTTGGCTCGGTGAGACCGAATGCCCCGATCTTGTCGACCTTGGCCATCGCGGGGAGGAACCGCTCTTTTTGCTCTTCGGAGCCAAGTAGGTAGATGGAGCGCATCGCTAGTCCGCAGTGCACTCCCAGGAAGGTACCCAAGCTCGCGTCGCCACGGTGCAGTTCCATGTGGACCAACCCCGCAGCAATCGGGCTCATATCGGCCAGCCCGTATCCATGCATCCCGTCGCCAATTAGTCCGAGTTCGGGAAGGCGCTTGATAAGCGGGTAGGGGACCTCGTGGCTTTCCCAGTAACCGCCAATCACTGGCAGCACTTCCTCGTCGACGAAGTGCCTCGTCCGATCGAGATAGTCGATCTCCTCGTCGGTCAACTGCTCCCTAATCAAGAAGTAGTCGGTTCCTCTGGATCGACCCACATCTGTCGTTGCCATCTCAGCGCTTCCTCCGCATTCAGTCGCGTTCAGTCTCAACTCATCTTGGAGTTACCCGCGAAGGGTTGCAAACTCGCGCAGCCGACAGTCGCCCAACCGGTGATCTGGCAGTCCTAGACTGAGGAGATGATCGCACCAGGCACAGCCACTCGCACGGCAGCAGTCCGCACGCGCCTCGGCCGCCGGGCCGCCCTCGCCGCAGCGACCCTTGGGTTGGTCTCCCTCGCTGCCACTGCCTGCGCAACCGACTCGGTTCGTAGCAACAACTTCACTGAGCCCCTCAACGAGTTCCAGGTCACGATGACTGCGGTCGCACAGGCTGGCTCCGGTGAGGCACTGGCCACCGCCGTGACCAATGCGCGCCCCGAGGTAGAGCAGAACTTCAAAGAGATGGAAGCGGCCGTGGCGTTCCTTCCCGAGGAACTCAAGCCGATCGCCGAGACCTGCATCGTCCTGTCAAAGTCCGTGACGGCATCGGTTGAGGCAATCGCGGCGGCCGAGCTCGACAAGTCGCAGAAGGCCCTCGACAAAGCCATTGCGGAGTTACAGACGAATCTGACCGCGTTCGACACCGATTGCGTCGCTGCCTACAACACGGCAACCGGAGTCGAGCAGTAGCAAGCAGCGCACACCCCCAACAGTCGCTACGCGCAATGCGTCGCCGGGTAGCAGCTACGTGGCAGTCGGGGGTATCCCCGGAGACGGAATGTGCTCGCCTTTGGGATTGACTCCGAAGCGATTGTCCGGTCCTGAGTCCGTGACGTAGAAGATGAACAGCACGATCCAGCCGATGAAGCATAGGAAGCCGAGCCACCACCACCAACCGGACTTGTCGGTGTCGTGAAGTCGCCGAACTGCCACTGAGATACCGGGCAGCAGAACGATGAGCGAGAAGAGCATATTGATCCAACCGACTTGGTTGGTGACGAAGTAGCTCGAATCGGTACCCACTTCGCTAAACGTGTAGGTCGTTCCAATCACGCCGTCGAGGAACTGGGTGATGAGCGAACCGATAATGACGAAGACGAGAAACCACCAGAACTCACTTCTCGATGCCCGCCCAGCGAACGTCGCGTACTTCGAGAAGCAACTTGAAACTGACTGACCGAATCCCATGACATCCGCCCTCTGGTCGTTCTTCCATCCGTGTTATTCGATGCTCGCCCAGTCGTGTAGTCCTTTGCAACCTGGGCCAACCCGATGAGCGCTGCATGGAACCAGGCAACGCCATAGACTCGCGAAAGTGAGACCTACCCGACGTATTACTGCGGCCGTATCCATTGGAATCACTACTGCTGTACTGCTTGCCACCGCTGGGTGCAGTTCAGGGCTTTCCGGGACACCAACCGACCCTAACCAGGAGATCCCGGTCGCGTTCGGGCTCAAACGCGATCAGTCCGGCCTCGCGACCGCCGTCGCAGATCGCTCGACACCGTCGTCGGCGACCTACCTCCAGTGGCTCGATCAGCAGTCGCTGCAGAGTCAGTTTGGGGCTCCGAGTGAGAACGTTTCAACCGTT
Organism: uncultured Actinomycetes bacterium; assembly: GCA_946803585.1. GTDB lineage: Bacteria > Actinomycetota > Actinomycetes > S36-B12 > UBA10799 > UBA10799. The sequence goes on along the minus strand of CAMPEQ010000011.1, from coordinate 809,606 downwards.
CTTGAGGTCATCGAGAAGGCTGGCTTCACTGGAGCAGTGGACGGCTCAGGCGCCATTCTTGTTGGCTCGATGACCCCGCCGGAAATCGAGACGCTGTTCGGCGAGCAAATGGTCGATGTGGTCCAGGGTTCTGCCACTGTCGCCCAACCTGCCCGGCCAGTACGTGTTCCTGATTCGCTCACCCATTACGTCCAGGACATCGCCGGACTCACCTTTCAGGTGGCCGAGTCCGCCCCATCTGAGGCACCCGAATCCTCGTCGGACCCACAGTGCCCGCCAGAAAGTGACCTGGCCAAACGTCTCAACTCCTTCTACGGGTTGGATCCCATTGCCAAGACCGGCAAGGGTGGGGAGGGGATGCGCATCGCAATGCTGGAGATCGACCAATACTCGGCGAAGGCATTGAGTCTCTACGGAAAATGCCACAAGACCCAGCTGCCGCCAGTGACCAATCATGAGGTGGACAAGTCGCCAGCCGCGGTCTTTGGCCCAGTCGCGGAAGAGACCACCTTGGACATCGTCGCCGCGAGCACGATGGCCCCGCGGCTATCGGGAATCGACACTTACCAGTTCAACCCGTACTCGCCGGTGGTCTTCCCCCTCGCTGCCGCCGTCGATGCAAGCTACGCTCCGGACGGACCGCAGTTCATTTCCTCCAGCGTCGGATTCTGCGAGTCAGACGTCAACGAAGCCGCAATGTCGATTAGCGAGTGGCTGCTGATGTCTGCAGCGGTAACTGGCGTGACGACCGTTGCGGCGGCCGGGGACGACGGCTCATCGGCTTGTGCACCATCGGACAAGGCCCTTGCGGCCCAATACCCAGCATCCTCGCCGAACGCGGTAGGGATCGGCGGAACAGAGTTCACCAACGATGACTTCACCGCAGCGAACGAGGTTGTCTGGAACGCTACGCCGGGAAGTCAACAGGCTGGCGGTGGAACGACAGCAAGTACCCTTGCGCGTCCGGCATATCAGTCCGGGTTGTCTTTCGATGGCGGCCGCCTGGTTCCAGATACCTCGCTGATCGCCTCGCCAAACGAGTTCGGGCCCATTCCGGTCTGCACGCCCTCCGGTAGCTGCGTGATGCAGCTCGTCGGCGGCACCTCTGCGAGTGCTCCGGCGTTCACTGCCGCACTCGCCGTAACTCTCAACGCCATCAACTCGGGTGCTTCGGGAAGTGGCAGTGGCAGCGACGCTGGTAGCACTACGGCCAGCATCAGCAGACTCGGCCAACTCAATCCAACGCTCTACCAGCTGGCCGCTGACGCCTCGACGAGCCCATTCAGTGACGTAACCCAGGGGACCAATGATCTCTATTCAGCCGGATGCTGCACTGCTGCGCCCGGCTACGACCCCGCCAGCGGCTGGGGATCGGTCGCGTTCGACAAGCTAGCGGCCGGTTACCAGACACTGATCAGCCAGTCGAGGGCAACGGACTAACCGCCGCGCTCCGAGCACAGCCTGGTTTGCTAGCTGGCTGCTCGTTCGTTTGCCTCGCGGGTGATCTCATCAGCGATGAGGGTTCTCACGTATGCAGTCAGTTCCGCAGTGCTCATGCTCTCCACCACATCGACGGGAACTTCCGGCAGTACAGTTACCGAAATCGCGTGACGACCTTGTAGGACAAAGCCGGACTTGGGGAGCGCGTCGTGCGTTCCGTGGATCACCATCGGAATGATCGGCGAGTCGGTCGAGCGCGCCAGGTCGAAAGCACCCGCCTTAAAGTCCCGCAACTCACCGGTCTTGGAGCGCGTTCCCTCCGGAAACATCATGATCGAGGACCCACCGCGGATCGTGCGATCACACGCGTTCATCATCTCCTTGATGCTCGCCTTGTCGCCTCGTTTTAGCGGGATGTAGCGGTTCAGGCTCATATTCCACCCAACTGCCGGCACCTTAAAGATCTCCGCCTTGGACACCCACTTGAACTGACGGAAGAGACGGAACAGCACCAAGATGTCGAGTAGCGATAGATGGTTGGCAACCATCACGTAGGTCTTATCCGGGTCGATGTTCTCTCGACCGGTAATCGACACGCGCCAGATGGGGTTGGTCCAGGTGTAGAGCGACGCCCAGAAGCAAGTAAATAGGTGCAGCGCGCGGCGACGCTTATCGAACGGGGCGGTTACAGCCCACAGGACAACCGCAATGATGAAGAGTGGGATTGAACTCAACACCACCCACAGCCAGAAGATCACCGAGCCAACTTGTCGCATTGGCGAAGGCTAGCCTGCCGACACCAGTTTGGGTCGCTGCGGTCTCAGTGATTACTTCTCAAGAATCGAAAGGCCGTCCGAGGGCTCCACTTCCGTGGGCTCCTTTTTGGCATCATTTCTCGGCGATTCGGCGTCCGGACTAGGGGCTCCCTCAATCGAGATATGGGGCATTATTCGGTCAAGGAACCTCGGGAGGCGCCACGTCGCCTCGCCGAATAGCGCTAACAGCGCCGGAGTCATCCAAAGCGTCATCAGGCCGGCAAAGAACACAGCGACGGTCAGCCCCACGCCGAACTGCTTAATGACGGGGTTGGGGTTGATGATGAAGCTGCCAAACACCGACATCATTATGAGTGCGGCCGCAGCGATCACCCGGCCACTTGCGGCTAGACCCGTTCGGACCGCCTCACGAGCGCTCGCCCCCGCCAACTTCTCGCTCTGAATATGCGAGATTGCGAAGACCTGGTAGTCCATCGATAGTCCGAAGAGCGCGGCGAACATCATCAGCGGGACGTAGCTAATGATCGGCACACTGCCGCTGGGACTGGGTAGATCGATGAGACTCAGCCCCCAACCCCACTGGAACACCGCAGTCAGCACGCCAAAGGAAATCCCCACGCAAACCAGGTTCGTAATCACAGCTTGTAGCGGCACCAGCAGCGACCGGAACACCACAAGCATCAGCACGAAGCTAAGCACGAGGACCACGCCGATTACGAAGATCAGCTTGCTTGTGATCTGGGTTGCGAGGTCGACATTGGCCGCCGTGGAACCGCCGATGTAGGTGGTTGTCCCATCGCCTTCAGTGGGGGGCACAACATCATCACGCACTGTTTGGACCAGCGTTGCCGTCGCCGGATCCGCAGGCTGAGTCGTCGGTATCGCAGACAGGGTGTAGGCGGATCCGCTGCTGTTGATCGTGGGGGGCGAGACCAACGCGACGCCGGGCGTGGCGGTAAGCGCATTCTGCAGCGCCACAATTCGAGTGTCGGTTCCCCTCGGGTCGCCTCCTGCTTGGGTTAGCTCTGCAGTCAACTCCTGTTGGAGCCTTTCCGCGATCTCCTTCTGCTGTTCCGCAGTTTCCTTCTGCGCCTCGAGGGATTCGGCAGCGGCCTGCAACTGGTTGCCCTGTTTGGTCAGTTTCTTTGCATCCGACTCGAGGGCACGTGCCTCGTCGACCAGAACAGCTGCTTCCCTGGCCAGCTGAGCGGCACGTTGGCTCAGGACAGCCGCATCGCGAACCAACTGCTCGGCTTGCGCAGCCAGGTCGCGCGCCTGCGCTGCAATGAGCTTCTCTTGTTCAAGTAGCTCTTTGGCCTGCACAGCTATCGCCTCAAGTTCACCAGCGACCACCTTGATGCGGTCTCGGACGAGGTCTAGCTCAAGGGCCTTTGCATCCCGCTCGAGTTCAAGTGCTGCTTTGACGACTGGATCAGTCTCAACGGCAATCAGCGCATCGAGCTCCACGATCTCTTGTCGCAGCTGCCGACGATTCTCATTGAGGTCCTCTAGCTCCGCGAGTAGCGGCTCCGCTTGCGCGCGCAAGTCCGCCCGAGCTTGTTCGTTCGCTTCCTGCTCTAGGGCCAGCTGATTGCGTTCTACCTTGAGATCTTGCCGCTCTTGCTGAACCGCCGCCTTCTGCTTCTGGAGTCGATTGCGCTGCTGGCTCAGCGACTTCTCTTCCGCCCGCAGCTCTGCCTCTGCTGTCTTGAGTTCCTCTGCTTGGGCTTCCAGCATTGCTTGGTCCGCTTTGAGCTCGTCAGCTTGTTGTTCCAACGAGGCTTGCTCGGCCTCGAGTTGGGACTTCAACGCCGTCGCTTGGTCGTATTGGGCGGTATATGCCGCGCTCGGGGCCGCAACCGGATCCAACTCTGTCGCGGCCAACAAGGGACCGTTGTAGCCCGGACCATACGCATCATTGACGATATCGAAGGCTTGGCGCTGAGTCGTCGACTCAGGTGTGACAGCTAAGTCCTCCTGGCCGAGCTTCATGGAGAACATCGGGAAGATCAGCGGTGCGGATACTAAGAGTGCAAGTACTAACGCCACAGCTGCGCGGCCAGTGACGACGTTCGACCACTTCCCCCAGATCCCTGTGGCGGGATCCTTGGCCATGCCCTTACCAAGGCCAGGTATGCGCAGAGCCAGGATCTTCATCCCAGCTAGCCCAAGGATTGCCGGGAGAAGGGTGACCGCGGCCAGAACTGCGGTCGCAACCGCAACAGCCGTTGCGTAGCCAAGGGAGGTGACCAGCGGGATATTCGCGACGCCTAGCGAAAGTAGCGCGATAATGACCGTCGTCCCAGCGAACACCACGGCGTTGCCCGATGTCGCCACCGTGAGGCGAACCGAATCCGGGACACTGAGCCCGCCTCGCAAGTTCTCCAAGTGCTTGGAAATCAAGAACAAGGAGTAGTCGATTCCTACCCCGAGCCCAATCATGGTCGCCAGCGTTGTCCCGGTACTCGGGATAGCCACGACGTGGCCGAGGAGCCCAACGGCCGCAATCCCGACGACGAGCCCGAATAGCGCAGTCACCAGCGGGAGCCCGATGGCAATCAATGTTCCGAACACGAAGGCCAAGATGATCGCCGCGGCAATCATTCCGATCGCCTCGCTCGGCCCAGTATCTGGTTCCGACAGTGCGCTTCCTATTGGCCCACCAGCAGCAGTGGTGATCCCGGCATCGATCGCCGGTTGAGTGGCTGCAAGTACCGGCTCAGAGTTCTCGACGGTCAACGACCCTGAGCTGATATCCATCAGCACGGGGATCATCGCAGTGCTGCCATCCGCGCTGACGAGTCCCGCGAGTGGCTGGGCGTAGGGATCGGTTGCGCTGTAGACGTTAGGAACCGCCAGAATGTTCTGCAGCGAAGCTTCAACTGCAGACTGGTTGGCCGCATCGTTCATTGATCCCGAGTCAACGTGGAAGACGATCGGGCTGGTGCCGTTTTGCTGCGGCGGGAAGTCCGAGGCGAGCAGGTCAGTTGCGGACTGGCTACCGGAACCGGGGAGGCTGAAGTTGTTATCTACCTGGGCCCCGACCGCCCCGACCCATCCGATCATTAGGGCAATCAATAGCGCCCAAGCGGCCAGGACCACGTACTTGCGATGAGCACAGAACGAGCCCAGGGCAGCCAGCGCTGAGCCCACCGTCGCCCCCAATTAACCAAAGAATGTGTCACCCGTTTGCCGTACCAGGCTAAACCCTACTGATATTCCGGCCGATACCCACTCGAACGAGGGTCGACCGGTAGCGCAATGAGGTGCGGACATGAGGCGGATGCGCGGTCTCCTTGCCGCCATCGTCGCTATTGGACTGCTTGCGACTCCAGCCGCTGCACAGGCCTCGAACAACGAAAGCGACCAAGCTCCCGTCACCTACGCGCTTACGAAGGTCGATCGCTCGGATGCGCCCACTACGCGGATTGTTGGTGGCCAGCCAGCAGATCGCGGTAGTACACCTTGGTTCGTGTTGCTGTTCCCGTATGACAACGGCGGTTGGTACATGTGCGGTGGTACCGCAATCGGCCAGCGGTGGATCCTGACGGCGGCCCACTGTGTCGACGGGCAATCGGGTGGCGAGGTTGCCGCCTCCGAGGCGTACGTCAACCCAGCTTCTAGGGCGCCAGGTTCTTCCGAAGACAACGCCTGGGAATCGGTGAATGTCCACCCAAGCTACAACGCCTACTTCTCCGAGACCGATGTCGCACTAATTCGGACCAAGAAGTCGCTCGAGACCACCACACTGGGCTACAACGCCAATACCGGCGCACCTAGCCTGAACGCGCCCCTGGAGGTTCACGGATTCGGCACGTTGAACTATGGCGGCCAGGCCGCCAGTACCCTGCGCAGTGCCTCCATCAGCGACTTGGCCGGTCCCGCGGGCGCGTGCGGCAGTTACGGCTACAGCTACGACGCAGAGACCATGTTGTGCGCGGGAGTAGCTGGTGGTGGGATTGACGCGTGCCAGGGCGACTCTGGTGGCCCGCTCGTTTCATCGGCTGGGGTGTCGACCCTCGTCGGGGTGGTGTCCTGGGGGAATGGCTGCGCGATGGCTGCCTACCCCGGCGTGTATGCCCGAACCTCCGCGGTCGCGGGTTGGATCCAATCGACCACTGGAATCGCACCGAACACCTCCACGACAGTGGTCCCCACCCCAACGAAGACGTGCCGAACTTTCAAAGCGAAGTTCCGCGGCGTTAAAGCGAAGAAGAAGAAGTGTGCCGTCACGTGGGACAAAGCGACTAAGAAGAAAGCCAAGAAGAAGGCGAAAAAGAAGGCTAAGAAGAAGTACCGTCGGCTCAATCGCTGACGGGCCACCTGGCCACCCGCCCACGAGCACGGATGGCCGCTTCCCTAGAGCTAACCTGCTATCTCCGAACCGCTAGCTCCGCAATGGCGCAAGCGCATCACTCCAAGCGACGACCTCGCCAAGGGTGCTACTCAACGACCCAAGGTGCTGCTCCGCCGGCTTGAAGTCACTGAACTGCTCAAAGTCGGTGAACAGCGACAGCGCGACCTGTGAGCGAACGTCGGCCATCCGTAGCTCACCGGCGATCAAACGCAGCTGCTCGACTGCGCGAACACCGCCAGCCGATCCGTAGCTGACAAACCCGACTGCCTTGTTGCCCCATTCGACATTCAGGTAGTCGATTGCGTTCTTCAAAGCACCTGGCACCGCGTGGTTGTACTCGGCTGCCACCATGATGTAGCCGTCGAGGGAGGCGATCTTCTCGGACCACTTCTTGGTGTGGGGGTGGGAGTACTGCTCCATCGCGGGGGGCAGCGGCTCGTCGAACAGTGGTAACTCGTAGTCGGCGATATCTACGAGTTCATACTCGGCATCGTCGCGCCGCTGAGCATTCTCAAGTACCCAATCCGCGACTGCCTTGCCATTGCGCCCTGGCCTGGTGCTGCCAAGAATGATTCCGATCTTCGTCATTGTGTGATCCTCTCAAACAGACTATTTGCTTCGTCAAGCAAGTATTCTCTTGACAGGTTGCTTTGTCAAGCAAGTACTCTGGTGCCATGACCGACGACACTGCGACAAACGATCCACTTAGTCGTGCTGAAGAGTCTGCTTTTCGCGCGCTCACCCGAGCCATGGTTGTCCTACCCCGCGCACTAGATGCCGACCTCATTCGAGAGCAGAAACTGCCACTCGTTGAGTACCTCGCATTGGTTCATCTATCCGAGGCGCCCGAGCGTCAACTCCGGATGAAGGACTTGGCAGCCGACTGCAACCTTTCGCTGAGCGGTATGACCCGTGTGGCCAACCGTCTAGAAGCCGAGGGATTCATTGAGCGGGTGACCTGCGCGAGCGATGCGCGCGGGTCGAACGCCACCCTGACTGATCACGGACTCGACCGGCTCAAACAGGCGTACCCGACACATCTTGCAAGTGTGCGCCGCCACGTCACCGATCACTGGCAAGACGTCGATCTCACCCAACTCGCAAAAGCGCTCGGGGATATCGCGCGATAGCCAGCCAGCTACTGGTCGCGCGAGTTGCGCAGCGTACGAGCTAGCCGTTGATCCCTGAAATCCCGGTGTAGTCCTTTGGGCCAAAGATGTGCTTCTGGACCTGCCGCAGTTGCTTACGCGACTTCTTGAATCCCTTTGCTGGAGCAGAGCGAACCTGCTGACGGTTGCCGCACACTCCACCGCTAACGGCGAAGAAGTCCAGCGTCATCTCACCCTTGATGCGCTTGCCCTTACGGACACCCTTGAACTTGGCCTTCTGGCGAACGTAGTTGGCCCCCAGGCTCTTGATTGGCTTGATCTTCGTGTAGCGGGCCCGCTTGATTCCCTTGCTGTACAGGCTGAAGTTTTGCTTCGCGGAGGCCATATAGCTGTTGCGCACAAAAGCGAAGAAACCTGCTGGATCGTTGTAGACCCCTGGGCTGAAGCAGACTGCGCCACCAGCACCATAGTGCAAGTACTGCTTGCCAGTTGGCGAGCTGATGTAGATATCGTTTGGCCCCTCGGCGGCGCCCCACGCTCGTGGCCCAAACCACGTCCAGCTCTTCTCAGAGTGCTTGACGAATCCCTTTGGGGCAGCAGATGCCGCACCGATCGAGGTGAACAGCATCAAGAAGGCGGTGGCCAAAACCACCCAAGTCACTTTGCGCATATGTGAACGGTAACAAACGAATTCGAGTGGCTAAGCAAGCGAACCAAAGAATTCGGTGATCTCGGGCTGATAGAAGCCACACTCGTTGGTCGGAATATGGACCGCCATCGGTTGACCATTGCCTTGCACAGCGACGACGCCGCGGGGTGCCTCGGCGTAGCGCAGACACCGGATCGGCTCCTGCCCAACCAAGTCAGGGCGACTCAGCAGCTCGGTGAGGGTCGCTAGTTGATTGTCGGGAACAACGACGGTGGTCGCGTCACTACTTCCTGGTATCGACGTGCAGATCGTTGCTGAAGTGATCGGGGTTTGGCCGATGATCCATCCTGATGGAAGGGTGGACGAATCGAGAGTCCCTGGCTGATTTGTATCGCAGGTCTGATCCTCGATCGGCACCCCCCGGAGACCGGTGAACTCTAATCCTGAGCTTGACTCGGGCGCGGTCGAGTTGTCGGCGCCACCACACCCACCAAGTGCGACACCGGCGAGCAAAACACCACCTATGACGTGCCCAGCCTTCATAGGCCCAGCCTAGGCCAGGTTTGCCCTCAGCACCATCCGCAGTCGTGAATCTTCAGGTTGCGAAGGGATCGTCCCAGGTGCGCCACAGGTCAGGTCCCGCGTGCTGTTCGGTAGGAGTGAGTAGCGCCTGTTGAAGCACTTGGATGACCGACCGATGCAGATCCGAGGTCGCATATGAGTTGGTCGTCACCGTGACGTTGCTGGCAGGAACGACACCATCCGACGTCACCGCCAACTCGATCGGATCGAGGCTGGCCATGCCCGCAGAGATATGCAATCGGTATGGAACTGGCGACTGATTCGCCAACCAGATATCTCCGTCTACTCGCACCACGTGGTCGGCAGCCTCCGCGACGGCAGCAAGTAGCCGCTGCGGATGAAAACGTCGCTGCTCGACTAGCGCGCTGGACTCGAAGCCATGTTGAGCCGGGGACGGGATCATTTGAGCCCACGGTGCTCTGCGCATGGCTGGAATGCTGTCGGCGGTACGCCCGCTGGTCTGAGGTAGCTCGGTAAGGCTCGTGCAAATCCGAGCCTCCGGATTGAGGTGGTTGACCAAGGCAATTTGGCGCGCGGCCTCATCAGCGGACTCGGTTAGTAGGACTTGATCGGCGGCCGCAACGAGCCCAATCGTGGTGTGCGCTACCCACCGTTGATCGCCCTCCCACGTGACCATGTTTGTCGTGGTCATATCCGCATCACTGCGAACATCGTCGTCGATCGTCTTCGAATCCAAGACGACCCGGTGGTAGTGGGTCATCAGAGTCTCTTGCGCATCAATCAGCTGCGCTAGGTGGACAGCATCGGTACCAGGAGGCAGGATCACGTCAATCGTGGCGATTCCGGCGTCACGATTATTGTCGGCGGACCTGACGATGTCTTCAGCGATCGTGCAGCCAACACAGTCGGGGTCCTCGCCGATCAGATCGACATTAGGTGCATGCCCGGCGATCCAATGCCGCCGGACGACCGCGAATCCAGCTGTCGCTGACACGCACACGTACTGAACCACTGGCTCCAAGGTGCTGTTGCTTAGTTCGCGAGCATGCCCCGAGAGCACGTCCGCTGACACGCCGGTCGCTATTCCGACACGTACCGAGCTAGAGGCTTTGAGGAATCGCTGTCCGGCCGAACTGGCGGTGATCTCCCCATCGTCGGAGTGGTTGGAACGCATGTGGCGACCATACACTATTGAATATGGTTTTCATCAAGAGTGTACGAGCCCTACTCGTAGGTGTTCTTGGGCTCTGGGATTTCCGTGACGGAGTGGACTTCAATCCACGGGGTGGCCCGGGCCGTATCAGTCTCGCCACCCGGAAGCCAGGTACCCGTGACCTTGACCCAGGTGTCGGAGGGAAGTGGTTCGGCGCCGACTGCCTCGATCTTGATCGCGCTTGCATCGGCCGCGCAGCATGCCAGCGTGAGTCGGCTGAGGTACCACGGGGCATCAGGATTACTCATCCCGCGTTTTCCGGGGTTTGATACGAATCCGGTTAACTCAACCTCTCGACCTTCGAGTGATCGCTTGTTGTCCCACACCGCTCGCTCAGCAAACTCGCTCACTGCAAGGGGAACCGGATCTGTCGACGGGAGCGCCGGATACTCGTAACTGTCATAACTTGAGGAGACCGTCGATTCAGCCCGCTCCGCGGTGAAGGCACCCAACGATGGCGGCGCAATGAGCGCGATTGCCGCGACGGGCAAAATGAGCAGCCAGGCTATTCGCATACCGCCGTGGGAGTGTCCATCATCGGAGTGGCTGGCGTCGGAGTGGCCGTTGTTGGAGTGGCCCTCCTCAGACAGATCCGCACCGTGAGGTGCCTGCCCGTCCTGTGCCGCAGCGGAATCGGCTGCCTGGCGGGCAGCGCGATCCTCACGCCAAATATCAACAACTGCCCATATCCCCAGCATCAAGAGCAGCAACCCCGTGGCGAACGGGAACGGCCGGAAGGACTCCTTGACGTAGCGCAAGAAGATGTCAGTCGTGGATATTCGAAGAGTGGCACTACCGAGCATCACGAGTAGTAGGGCTTGGATCTCCCGAGTCAAAACAGCCACCACCCAACTAATGACGCAACCCCAACCGCAACCACAAAGGTCGCCGGGGCGAAGCGGAGAACGAATGATCTCCCGAAGGTTCCGCCCTGTAAAGCGATCAGCTTGAGATCGACCATCGGCCCGACCACGAGGAATACCAGGCGTGAGGTCAGCGAGAACTGGGTCAGGCTCGCTGCCACGAACGCATCGGCCTCCGAACACAGACACAAAATGACGGCGAGTGCTGCCATGATCAGGATCGACAGCACCGGGTTGCCGCCAAGCGTTTCAAGAACTTCAGTCGGCACTAGGACGTTCAGTGCTGCCGCGGCCAACGCACCCACGACCAGGAACCCACCCGCGTGCAGGAAGTCGTGGGAGGCAGTTTGTCGGAAGGTCTTCCATTTGGTGTCGGCGTGGAGGTGGCTGCGATCGGGGATGCGGATCCAGTCGTTCTTACCGAAGCGCATCCAGAGCCAACCCATCAACATGGCTGCACCGAGCCCGGCGATCAGTCGCCCAACCGCCATCTGCGGGACACCCGGAAACGCAACGAACGTTGAGACCAGCACGACTGGGTTGATCGCCGGTGACGAGAGTAGGAACGCCAACGCCGCCGAGGGTGCGACGCCTCGGCTCATCAACCCGCCAGATACCGGAACTGAGGCGCACTCGCAGCCCGGCAAAACGATCCCGGCAGCACCGGCGACCGGCACCGCGAGGCCTTGACGCTTTGGCAGTGCTCGCTGCCAGAAGCTTGCTGGAATGTAGGCCGTGATCACGCCGGAGAGCACGACACCAAGCGCCAGGAATGGGAGCGCCTGCCAGATGATCGCAACAAAGATCGTTGCGCCGGTCTGCCATGCGGGCTGATCGAAGAGCGCCTCGAGCTGTCCCCGAAAGACAACAACGAGCACAATGCCCACCAGGAGAAACTCAACTGGGCCCGGCCGCCAACGCTGGGACTTCGGCGACGCCACCGCCTCGTCAGCATTTGCCGAACCTTCCGTATGCGCCGCTTCCGGGAGGCGGGAGTCAGCACCGTCCTCGGACTCGCTAGTCCGTTCGGAAGTGGGGTTAGACACCACGCGATTATGCGCCACCTTGTCGTTCAAATCCAGGGTTGACTCACTTGCTGTGGTTAACCGCGCGTGCCCAGGTACGAATGCAGTCGAGCACGCGCAGCGGCACTAGTGTTCGTGGACGTGATCACCGTGTTGGTGATGACGATGTCCATCGTGGATGTGATCGATGTGTCCATCGTGTTCTACGGTCTCGTGACCGTCACCCTCGGTGTGAACACCGTCGTGGTTCTCGTGAATCACCTCTTCAGTGTGCTTCTCACCATTGTGAATATGATCAACGTGACCGTCGTGCTCGACCGTCTCGTGACCATCTCCCGGCAGGTGCTCATGATCGGCCGCTGGATGTCTATCGCTCACTTGATTCCCCAATCGTCGCGTACGTGAGCATCTACTCACGTCTCACTTGAGGACGTTACTGATAATGATAATCAGTGTCAATTGATGGTGGCAGTGTGCCCACCTGCGGGAACTGCGACTCGCCGCTCCCGACGCGTCGCCGCTGCGACGACCCAGACGAGGAAGGCAACCGCGACAATGAAGAAGCTAGGGGGAAGATTGATCATTGCGGCAATCACGAGACCGACCGCTACTGAGACAACCCCGATCGTCGCGCTCCAGAAGATCACCCATCCTGGACGTGCGGTGAACCTCAGAGCCGCAGCAGCGGGGGTAACGAGCAGGGCGAAGATGAGCAGCACGCCAACTACCGTCACGGCCATACTGACGACGAGTGCGAGTAACACCATGAAGGCAATCCCTAGGCCCTTAACGGGAACACCCTTGGCCTCCGCGACAGCCGGGTCGATCGAGGCGAACACCAATGGGCGAAAGATAACGAGTAGGGCGATCGCCAACACCCCCAGGAACACGGCGAAGATGACCAACTGATCGGAGGGAATCGCCAACAGATTGCCGAACAGGATGTTCGTCACGGTTGAGGTGTTCTCACTGGCTAGAGATGCGAACAGAACACCGAGAGCAGTAGCGAATGCCAGCACCGTTCCCGTGGCGATCTCCCGGTCGCTTGCCCGCTTCCCGAGCAGTCCGATCGCAACCGCACCAACGACTGTGAAGGCCACCAACCCCGCAAAGATCGAGCCGCCCACCAATGCTGCGCCAGTCGCGCCTGGAAAGCCGATGTGGGCAAGAGCATGGGAGGCAAACATACTTCCGCGAACGATCACGAAGTAGCCGACTAGGCCGGCGGCGACCGCCACCAGAACGCCAGCAATAAAGGCCGTTCGCATGAACGGAGAGCTGAGGATCTCTAGCCAGTTGGATTGGAACTGGACGTCAGCGAGGAACTGCACTATGCGCTCCGGGTGAAGAGATCACCCTGCGGGGTCCGGACCACTCTGATGGCTGTTCCGTAGAGGTGTGTCAACAGTTCTTCACTGACAACTTCGTTGACGCTGTCGTAGTGTGCGTGACCATCGAGTAGGTAAATCGCACCGTCGAGAACCGACAGCAGTGGGTTGAGGTCATGCACGACCAACAGGATTCCGATATCTCGCTCGTCGTTGATACGCGATAGCAACGCGACAATCTCTTGCTGGTTGCGCACATCGAGGTTCGCCAGCGGCTCGTCGAGAAGGAGTAACTTCGGATTGCTCACCAGGGCCTGGGCAATAGCTACGCGCTGTTGCTGACCGCCGGATAGCTGCGACATTCGGCGAGCGGCGAAATCTGCTGCACCGACTTCAGCCAGCACTTGGTCAACCCGTTCGTGTTGAGCCTTAGTGGTGCGGCGCAGGCCGTAGTTCGTGCCCGTTAGGCCGAGCAACACCATGTCGCGAGCCCTGATCGAGTCCCCCGCGATCGAGGCGTAGTTCTGCGGAACGTATCCGATCCGCGCGTCACCGCGGTGCGGCGTTTGACCCATCACCGTGATAGTTCCTGAGCCCGGTCGACACAACCCAAGGATCATCATGAGCAGGGTGGTCTTACCCGATCCGTTAGGTCCAATGACGCCAGCCATCTGGCCCGAGGGAACATGGAACGTTCCTTCGGACCAGATGGTGGTGCCACCGCGCACGGCGCTGACATTGTCAAAATCGAGCATTGGCTAGCTGAGTCCTAGTGCTTGAGAGAGTTCCTGTAGCTGGGATACCTGCCACTGCTGAAATGTAGTCGCTTCGGCAGGCATTGTCTCCGTGACATTGACGACCGGAACATCTGCGGACTCCGCCGTCGCTTTCAACTGATTCGGGATCGAACCTTCGGTTTGCGTGTTGTAGATCAAGACGTCCATCTTCTTGGCGGTCAGGTCCTTGTCGAAGGCGGTGATATCGCCAGGAGCTGGATCAGACTCGTTCTCGGTGGCGTTTTGGTATCCCTTGGGTGTTAGGTCAGTCAGGCCACAGGCAGCCGCCATATAGTCAAAAACACCCTCGGTCGCGCCGTAGGTCTTGCCAGACGCGCCCGTATTGATCTTTGAGATCTCGGCGAAGTACGGCTCCATCGCTGTGTTGAAGTCGGTCTGCTGTTGGTCGAAGTAGCTGTCGGCCGCGGGTACGAGGGACTTGAGTTGCGCGGTGATCGCGTTTGCGGTCGCCGTCACATACGTCGGGTTGTACCAAAGGTGCGGATTCGCGCCGTCGGCGACGTTGTTCACCTTCGCGGCACTCACAACATCAACATCCGGGTTGTTCGCATCAATCGCCTTCGAGGCCCACTCGTCGTAGCCCATGCCGTTGACGACAACCATCTGCGCATTGGTGAACTTAGCGATATCACCCGTTCCGGGCTCGTAGTCGTGGGGATCGCCAGTAGCTGAGGCAATGACGGTCGACACTGTCCCGCACTTCCCAGCGAGTTGCTCCACGATATTGCCCCACTGATTAACGCTGACTGTGATGGGAATGGCGGTGGTTGGGCAATCCGGTGCCGGTAGGTCCGATGAGGAGCTAGTAGCGGTGTCCCCCGAACAGGCCGTTGCACCTAAAACTAGCGCCGCGCCCATGCACAGCCCTCCGATTAGCTTTCTCATTTCCGTATCTCCCCAAGTTCTTAGCGTGCTCGTGATTGTTCGCGCAGTGTGATCCTGCGCGGCGTTCTCCTGAACTAGAAGAGACCCTAATGAAAACGGTTGTCATTGTCAAATGGATCCCATTCGCTCCGCAGAATTGATGGGCCACACTTGGGAGCCCTATCGTCAGATATATGCGGGTCGCAGCAGTTCAACTAACCTCCGGGCCGGACAAGGCGACCAACTTCGAGAAGGCCGACGGGTTCGTAGCAGCCGCGGCCAAGGATGGCGCCGAACTCGTGGTGTTGCCGGAGCTGTGGAACGCCTTTGGTGATACCGACGTCATTCGCTCTGGTGCCGAACCCCTCGTCGGAACGACTACCGAGTGGGCCAAGACGATCGCGGCTAGGGAGGGAATCTGGCTGCTGAACGGCTCCATCACCGAGTCGATTCCGGGATCCGATCTGGTCTACAACACCTCCACCTTGATCTCGCCAGAAGGTGAGCTTGCGGCCGTCTATCGCAAGGTCCACTTGTGCGATATCGACGCACCAGGTGCCCGTTACTGCGAGTCGGACACAACGCGTGGCGGTGATGAGTTCGTGACGACTGACGTCGGAGACATCAACGTCGGACTAGCGATTTGCTACGACATCCGGTTCCCCGAGATCTTCCGATCGCTAGCGCTCGCTGGGGCCCAGGTCGTGGCGCTGCCGACCGCCTTCCTCCTGATGTCTGGCCGCGATCACTACGAAACGCTTGCGCGTGCACGTGCGATTGAGAACGTCTCGTTCTTCATCGGCGCCGACCAATGGGGGAGTCCTCCTGGTTCTGGCGTCAGCTTCCTCGGACGGTCAATGATCATCGACCCGTGGGGGACAGTTTTGGCCACGGCACCGGACAAGGAGACCTATATCGTCGCCGACCTCGATGTGGCGATGCAGGCGCAACTACGCCAACACCTCACGAACCTTGCCCACACCCGACCTGACGTCTACACCAAACCAGTTCGCCACGAGCGTGCTCACCGCGTTTGACTCGGTTCGCTAGTCTTACCTCTGGTCGCAGTACGTTCCAAGTCCCAGGAGACGTGATGGCAGCTCAATCAAGCACAACTGGTGACTCGGCCTTTTCCGCTCCCGGACAACGCGGAACACGGCAGCGGAAAGTCATCCGCGATTGGCTTGAGACCTCCGACACCTTCCTCAGCGCACAACAGGTTCACGACGCAATTGCCGCCGAAGGTGGCGCGGTGGGCCTCACAACCGTGTATCGCACATTGCAAGCGATGGCCGACGCCGGGGAAGTCGACATCCTGCGTACCGACAATGGTGAGGCGCGCTATCGCAAGTGTGGAACTGCTCACCACCATCACCTGACGTGCAGGAACTGCGGGCTCACAATCGAACTCAGCGGTGCATTGACCGTTGAGAAGTGGTCACGCGACACTGCGGCCGAGCACGGATTCACCGATGTCGACCATGTGATCGAGCTGTCCGGGTTGTGCCAGACCTGCGCTAGGGCCAGCGCCTAGGCTCACGGCTCTCTCATCAGTCGCTTTGACTGCCAGCCTGCTCCACTTTTTGGCGCTCGGGTGCTGCGCCAACTAACTCGTCCTTCTTCGACGACCAGAATCCTGCCCGAGCGGACTTGACGAGAAGTACAGCCACGGCGGTAGTGAGCGGTACCGCGAGAACCAGGCCTGTTGCGCCGATCAAACTGCGCACGATCTCCTCTGCGATTGCCTCCGAGGTGAGAGTCTCACCGACGGGCCGTTGATACAGCTGGATCAGGAGCAGGACCGGCAGCGCGGTTCCGGCATAGGCGAACGCGATCGTGTAGACGCTTGACGCGATGTGATCGCGGCCGATCCGCATAGCGTTGGAGAAGAGCTGCCACGGGTTGCGCTCCTTCGCCGCTGCCTCCAACTCCCACACCGCCGAGGCTTGGGTGATCGTGACATCGTTCAAGACACCGAGTCCAGCAACGATGATCCCCGCCAAGATGATGCTGGGAAGGAAGACGTTGGGCGTAGTTGATGCCAACTGTGAGCTCTCGTCGCTGCCGTACCCAGTTAAATGGGAGGCGTTTGACCAGAAGATTCCCATCGCAGCGATCAGACTGACACCGAAGAGTGTGCCCAGCAACGCAGCCGAGGTACGCAGGGATATCCCGTGTGCAAGGAAGAGGACGGTGAACAAGATCGCCGACGATGCCGTCAACGTGACCAGCAGCGGTGAGCTGCCCTCCAGCAGTCCCGGCAACATAAACTTGAGGATCACTCCGAACGAGATCGCTAAGCCGAAGAGGGCGAACAGACCCCGCCAACGCGCGACAACGACCACCGCTACCGCAAAGATCACCGAGATGACGATCAGTGGCGAGCCTCGCTGGTAGTCAGCGAAGTAGATGGTGGCCGGAAAGTCGTCCTGCTCCGGTTGCTTGATCACCCAGATCTGGTCGCCAGCGTCCATTCCGGAGCGATACTCGGTCTCGTTGATCTCGAAGGTGACTTGCTCACCATCATCAAGAGTCGCCACGACCGTCCCGCAGTCCAGCATCACAACCTCGTCACCAATCTTCGCCCCAGGTGGGAGCCCCGGGCACTTTCGAACGGCAACCTCATCCACGCTTGCGCCGACCTTCTCGACGCCGGGTGGTAGGCCATAGAGAGCGTTCGTTGTGGGCTCGCCACTTGGCCACAACAAGACGAGACCAGCCAAGGTCGCGACTGCGATTGGAACCAAGATTGCGCAGACGATGAAGATAGCTCGACGCCGTTGGCGAGCGTCGAAAGGCTGCGCCGGCGGGTGGCTTTCATCCGAAGAACCATGGCTGTGCATCTAGGGAGACTACGGTCAGGCACGGGGAATCCGGTGAATCTACACGGCCTGGATACGTGGTTTGCGCCACTTCGTAGCCGGGCGAGATGGTGAACCTGAGCTACGAGCGCAAGCGGTAGCGACCGTCAGAGGGCGGTAGGACTCGAGGGTCCAACGGCACCTTCCATCCATGGCGGAGCTTGGCGTGCTTTCGCCACGTCGGCCAGTTCGGGAAGTCCTCGCCGCACTCGCACGAGTAGATCGTCTGGCCGCCGCCGGGCTCGTAGCCGCGCCACCGCTTCGATGGCTTATGCCACCCTCGTGCCCGCTCGATCGAGCGATGGACAAGCTTTAGGTTCGATCCCGAACCCTCGCTGAGAATCCTCAGGTTCGGACCAGGCGCCCGTTGGTCGAGCATTGAGGCGACCGAGAGCCAAAGGACGTTCTCCGTTGAGTTAACAGGAAGGCTCTTCGGAATGCGATTGACATCGATACGCCAATCATCACCGAGCGCGACAGCGATCTGCTTCGTCTTGAGTGAGGAGTCCAATGCGATATCGACAGCTGCCCAATCGCTGCGAGCGGCCGACGCGTAGCCCACAACGAGGCGCTTCTCCAACTTCTTACGTTTCACTGGTCAAGGGTATCTAAGCCAAGGCTTCTCAGACCGGCTTGATCTGACTTGTACGTGCTTGTGACTCCGCCGGTACTCGGGTCCTCGACATCTCGCTCCGGAACCGATCACCTTGCACGACCCGCCGACTCCCGGGCGATTCAACTCTCACCGTCGTGAGTGGGTATCCTCGCCACAGCGGCAATCCAACCGGTTACGCACCACGTAGTGCGCCGGGTAACGATCAGCCGCCACGCGGGTGTAGCTCAATGGCAGAGCGCTAGCTTCCCAAGCTCGATACGGGGGTTCGATTCCCCTCACCCGCTCTCAACCGATCGTGACGTTGACCGTGTTGCACGTGTTCCCGATGCTCTCTGCCGCATTATCAAGAACGGTCCCGGCTTTCACATCTTCGCTGCTCAGCGTCTTAGGTGGCGAGCCGTCCGCTGAAGTTGGGGGCGGGCTGTTCGCGGCGACGACCGCCGGTATCGCCCCAATGAACGCTTCAACGTCAGCTCTCAGGTCAGGCGGCAACGACGCGGCCATCGTCTGAAGCTTTGCGCTGCCAGCCTCTAGCGCCTCGCTCTGCGGTGGCTGGCTCATCTCCGTGATCGAGGGGCCGAGGAGTGTGTTCACCACCGTCGCCAGTTCCTGGCACGCCGCCGTGAGTGAGAGGGACGAGGCCGAGGCCGAGGCCGATGCTGAACTAGTGCTCTCGCTACTTGAACATCCTGTGATCGCGGTAGTCCCCAATAAGAACCCGGCACCAATCGCGAGCGACCCTTTTATCGTCCGATTCGTCATTCTGAGCTGCATGATTTTCCTTCATTCGCCTGGCGGGAACCCACTGTTCCGACGCTGAGTAACGCTACTCGCGCCGATACCTACGCCGTCGATCATGGAACCCCGGCTAGCGCATTCGAGGCCGCTTGGTTCACAAGACAGGTCATTAGTCCCGCCCGGACTGCAAGAATGCCCGGCATGTCTCCCTCGATGAATATCGAACTCCGCGATTCACTCCCAGGCCCGATTGCCTACGTCCTAGGAGGCGGGGGATCGTACGGCGCCAGCCAAGCTGGGCAACTGCGAGCGCTTGCCCGAACCGACCTGCGCCCAGACTTTGTCGTGGGCACCTCAGTCGGCTCACTCAACGGGACGATTCTGGCTGAGACTCCCGAGTCGGCCGGAGACCGACTTTCGGCGTTCTGGTCGCTCGTTGAACGCGAAACGATATTTGGTTCGACTCGAACGATGATGGTCAACCTAGCCTCGTTGCGGCCAGCGCTAGCAGATTCACGTCCACTTCAAGAACTCATCGAGGGCTCGACCCTGTCGCGGGACTTCGCGGATCTCAGTCTTCCCCTTACGGCAGTCGCGGCCGACGTCAACACCGGCCACCACGTGGAACTCAATAGCGGTGATCTTGTCTCCGCGCTCATGGCAAGCACAGCGATTCCGGGGGTATTCCCGTCGGTACATCGCGAGGGCCGCAAGCTGATCGACGGCGGGGTCCTGGCGAACGTGCCGATTGGGATTGCAGCCGAACAAGGCGCCCAGACAATCGTCGTACTCGACTGCGGGTTCAACCTGTTCGCACCCAGAACCGACCCGACGTTGCCCCACGCACTGCTGCGCGCAACTGCGCTCATGGCTGGGTCGCAGGTTCGTCGCGACCTCGCTCTGTATACCGACCGCACGATTCTCTACGTTCCGGCCAAATGGCCGGCCGCATCGCGGCCGTACGACTTCAGCAAGAGCCAGGTCAACAACAGCGAGTCCTATGCGCTGGCGCTTAGCTGGTTGGCCCAGTTAGAGGTCGACGGTCCCGGACTCTACGGACAACCACCAGATGTCACTGGCACGAACTTCTCGGTCTAGCAGCCAACTGGGCTTCCAAGGCAACTCGTGGGGAGTCCGTCCGGGCATATAGAACGATTCGTTACCCCACTAAGTTTGCTACGCCGCCAATCCGTTAGGAAGACGCACCCAACCAGGACATTCCGGACACGACTAAGGCCTCGATACCCGTCTGCAGGGTGGGTTCGATCTGTGGTGCGTACATCGGCGAATGGTTTGACGGCAGCGAGGCCAGTACTTTCAGTGGGTCAGCTGGAGGAGCAAACAACGATGCCTCGGCACCACCTAGGAACCAAAAGACCGATGGAACGTCCGCTGCGAAGCCAAACCGTCCGACGTCTTCACTGCCCGGCGCAGGCGTTGGCATGAGGAATACCCTCCCCGCTCCGAGCTCAGAGCGGAAGTCGTCGACTACTCGCAGGGTCGCGGTCCCGTCACTGAGGGTTGTTGGCCCACTGGTTGTCATGGTGATCTCCGGCTCGCGCGTGGCGCCGGAGGCCAATGCCTCCGCGCGGGAGATCCGCTCTATCGAGGCGATCGCTTTAGCGCGGACCTCTAAGTCGAATGTTCGCAGAGTCAGTTTGATGACCGCTTCGTCCGAGATGATGTTGTCGTTGAAACCAGCGCTGATCGACCCGACGGTGAGCACCACCGAATCGTTCGGCGCAACCTCGCGAGACACGATCGTCTGCAGGCGAAGGACAGCGGAGGCCGCCATCACCAGCGGATCAATGGTTGTGTGCGGCATCGAACCATGCCCGCCTGCCCCAAAGAAGGTGATCTCGAAGTTGTCCGCTGCCGCCATCACCGGCCCTGTCCGGTAGAAGACGGTTCCGGCTGGCAACGGCCCGACGTGTTGCCCAAGGACCACCTCGGGTTTAGGGAATCGGTCAAGGATCCCATCGTCGAGCATCGCGGCTGATCCGTGCAGCGTCTCCTCGTCAGGCTGGAACACGGCGACGAGCGTTCCACTCCACTCAGCCGTGGACTCGGCAAAAACCCTTGCCGCTCCCAATAGGCAAGTGGTGTGCATGTCGTGACCGCAGGCGTGCATGACCGGCACTTTGTCGCCATTAGGATTTGTGGCGGTGACTGTGCTCGCGTAGTCCAAGCCAGTCTGTTCGGCAACCGGAAGCGCATCCATGTCCGCGCGCAACCAGACCGTCGGACCCTCACCGTTGGTCAGAACAGCCACGACTCCGTAGCCACCTACGTTCTCCGTCACCTCGAAGCCGAGCTCCGTCATGTACGCAGCGACGACACCGGCTGTCCTCTTCTCCTGCTTTGACAGCTCTGGATTGGCATGTAGGTCGCGGTAAATGCCTTCCAGATCTGGCAGCAGCGACGGCACGTTTGCTAGCTGGGTAGTGGTCACGACGGAGCCAGGCCCTAGGTAGTCGGTGGTTGCTGGCCGGGTGGCGGGGACGCGGGAGGTTGCTGCACTGGGGGAGCTTGTGCAGGTGGAGCTTGGGCGGGTGGCGCCTGCATTGGTGGCGCGACCGCGACGACTTGCTGATCCCGCTGCGCGAAGAACACGTTCGCCTTGCGGTTGAAGAGCAGGAAGATCATGAATAAGAAGAAGATGATATTGAGAGCCGCTCCACCCCAAGTGGTGTCATACGCGCTCGAGGCCTGTGAGTCCACCGCGCGGAACTCGTATACCTCCGGGAGCCAACGGAGGAAGATGATGATCATGACGAAGATCCGCCACCCGTTCTTACCCTTTCCGAGTCCGCTGGCTGACAATGCCGCGAGGAGGCCAGCGATAATCGCGACGATCGCGACGACGATGAAGACGTTGCGTGCGTTAGTCACGAGTTCTTGCGCCTCATTGAGCGAGAGATCCTCATTGATGAGAATATTCTCAACGGCCTGGTTTCGCGCGTTCTTGTTGAAGGCGATGATCAGATAGGCGATACCCGCACCGATAGTCAGGATCGCATAAATCCATACCAGGACGACTGCGAATGTGACGGACGCCGGACGCTTAACTGCGACGGGAACGGTCGTTGCCATTACTGAACCTTCCACTTGTCATCTCCCCGCGGCTACCCACGGGATCCCCGCGAAGCGGCGACCACTTAGACGTTAGCGACTCGCGCGGCTCGGTAGCAACTAAGACGGCGCACTCAGATCAGCGAAGGGGTCAATGGTGACAAATGGTTCAGGAATCGCGAACTCGATTCCATCGACTTCCCGGTGCTGTTTGAGCATCTTGCGGGTGGTGTTGAAGTTGTCAGCGAAGTACGGCATCGCGACCAACGGGCGACCAAGGGGTTCGGTGAAATCGTCCCAGTGGATCGGGTAAACCCGCTGCGAGCCAAGGGCGCCAACGGTTTGGCTCCAGTACTCGGCACGGAACTCGTCGCTTTGTTTACCGAGCGGACCGGCACCTAGGAATACGACGTCGGCGCTGAAGTCGTCGAACATCCCTGAAACGAATCCGGCACTCGGGTGAATGACCAACCGGCGCACCTTCCCGGACTCACTCGTGTGAGTGATGTGAAAGGAGTAGCACTCGGCCATCTTGAATGCTGCCACGCGCGCTGGCGCGACCACCGGATCGGCGATGAAGCCGGTGAACTTGGGGTGAGGCGAATGCTCCGAGGCAAGAACTTGAACGCGGAAGTTTCCAAAGCGCATCGGTTCCTCGAGGTCCGGTAGGACCATCTTGTCCTCGGCTAGCCCCCAACCTCGGCCAATGTTTCGGGTGGATTCTGAGCCCACCATCGTTGCGCCGGTTCGCCAAGCAACCGCTGGTGAATCCAGCGCGTGATCGTAGTGGGAGTGCGCAACGAACAGCGCCGCGACATCAGTGATTCCGGCGATCCGCAGGGCCTCATCGATACGGGCCGAGTTGGAGCGAATCCTCCGACCAAGGACCTGCCACATCGGCGGTCGGGAGAAGAAGCCGTCGGTCATAATCGTGCTCTGACCATCGGTGAGGGCGACTGTCGAGACCCCGAGGAACACTGCCCTCAGCTCGCCGTCGGCGTCCTCACCGGCTGGCACTCCCACCGCGTACTCAGCGCGATCCTGTGGCATCGTCGGTCGCCTGGTTGCTGCGAACTCAATCCCGGCGGTCGCCAACGCAGCACCAGCCGCCGCAATCCCGATCAGCTTGCCACTCATGCTCACGCCATTCTGTCGAGGAACCTCACTACCTACGAGGTTAGCTCCACTATGAGCGTCTCGATACGCGCCTTGATGTCATCGCGGATGGGCCGCACTGAATCGATCCCTTGACCTGCCGGATCCGCAAGCTTCCAGTCCTCGTATCGCTTACCTGGATAGAAGGGGCACGCGTCCCCACATCCCATCGTGACGACTACGTCGGATTCGGACACCGCGTCGTTGGTGAGGACCTTGGGCGTCTCGGCAGTGATATCGACACCATCCTCGGCCATGGCGGCGACTGCGACGGGGTTGATCTGGTCAGCTGGTTGTGAACCGGCTGACAGCACATTGATGCGGTCGCCGGCGAGGTGCCGCAGGTAACCAGCTGCCATTTGGGACCGGCCAGCATTGTGCACGCAGACAAACAGGACGCTTGGCTTGTTATCGAGGTCGGACATCGGAACTCCTTAGGTGTGACTGAATCAGCGGGTGAGCAGGGCAGAGAAGCAAGCGGGTTAAAGGAACAGTTCTAGTGAGCAGGTCGGGTGGTGTGGACCGGACCCGGTAGGTCCAGCGGTTCGGGCAGTTTCCGGGGATAGAGGAACTCGGTGAGCGCAGCACCAATGGCGGCCCCGATGAGTTGGAATCCGATGAACGGCAGTACCGAGGCTGGCGAGATTCCTGCGAACGTGTCAGAGAATGCCCGCCCAATTGTTACGGCGGGGTTGGCGAAGGATGTCGAGGCAGTGAAGAAGTACGCCGCACCAATCCAGGCCGGGACCAGGATCGCACCCAACTTCGCGCTTCCGGTCCTAGTGATCGCGCCGATAACCAGCAGGAGCCCCGCTGTCGCGACGATCTCACCAAGCCAAAGGCCGCCGGTGGAACGGTCTTTAGTGGACTCCGACCAGGCTGGTAGCGAGAACATCAGGTTCGCCAAGGTTGCACCGGCGATCGCTCCGCTGACCTGCACACCAACGTAGCCGGAGGCCTCGCCCACCCGGATCTCCCGACGGCTAGCTGCCACGATCGTCACCGCTGGGTTGAAGTGCGCGCCCGAAATCGGGCCGAGCACCCAGATCAGCACACCGAGCCCGGCTGCCGTCGCCAGCGCGTTGATCAGTAGCTGCACCCCGACATCGGTCGTCAGGTTCACCGCCATGATCCCCGAGCCGACGACGACTGCGACAAGTATCGCGGTGCCGAGGAACTCCGCAAAAACGCGCCTCGCGGTCAACAGCACGCACCTTGTGGTCGGGCGGTAGCGGTCGCGTCATCTACGTTCGCTGAGGAAGGGTCGGCTGCCGAACCGGCTGCTACTGGCACGTCGTCGGCTTGGGACGTCGAGGCGCAGCACGCGCCGTCATTCATCTTTCCAACGAGTTCCATCTCTTGATCCGAATCAGTTGCCGCAGCCGGATCGTCATCGGTAATTGTGTAGACCTCCCAGGGCGCCCCGGCTGGGTCGTGTACCCACACCTTGTCCTGCTGGGCGTAGCAACAGGTCGTGTCTAGTTCCTCAGCGACGGCCAGCCCAGCGTCTTGTAGGCGGCCGAGAGCAGCGTGGACGTCATCGGTCGATTCAACCTCGACGCCGAGGTGGTTGAGCGCACCCGTCACGCCCGAGCCCCGAGCTTCCGGGGAGGTCTCGATGAGGACGAGCTTGAGGGGAGGCTCATTGATCTGGAAGTTCGCATATCCTGGGCGAAGCTTGTGAGGTTCGGTGCCGAACATGGTCGAGTAGAAAGCGATCGACGATTCGAGATCGGCGACGTTAAGGGCGAGCTGAACACGTGACATGGAATGACTCCGTACTATTGATCGTTGTTTCAGTGGACACCATAGCAATGTATTGAAGAACGTCAATATTCCAGGTAGGGGAAGAGATGTCGTCATCAGTTCGCGATAAGTCCACTGGCGAGGCCGACATCGATAGCGTCACGGCTTGCTGCACTCCCGGACTTGGCGAGCCAATGTCCAAGGCCGACGCCGAGCAACTCGCTGGCGTCCTCAAAGCGGTTGCCCATCCCGCCCGCCTCCAACTCCTTTCGATCATCAAGTCCAACGGTGAAGCCTGCGCCTGCGACCTCACAGAACCCATCGGCTTAAGCCAGCCAACCGTCAGCCATCACCTCAAACTGCTCACCGAAGCGGGCCTCATCGAGCGCGAGCAGCGCGGCACGTGGGCCTGGTTCCGGGTTAACCCCGATCGGCTACGCGATCTCGGCCAGCTATTCACTGCGTCGTAGCGGCCGCCTCGCCAAGCTGATCGCCATGCCAAGGCCTACCTAGGGGAAGATGGTCACATGTCCTTCCCCCAGCCACTTCCGCGCGATGCTCGGCCGCACCGCCGAATCCGCTCAAGTGTCCGCGCGGGGTTGGTATGGGCGGTCGTAGCGGCGGCCACGAACATCGGGGTTTGGCTAGTCGCCACTGCCCTCGGGATTGACTTCACGGTTTGGCCCCAAGGCGCTGACTCCCCATCGACGAAAGCCGGGCCACTAGCCATCGCCGGCGCGACCCTGTTGGCCGGCCTGCTCGCCAGCCTCGCCGTAGGCGTCATGGGCAAGCTAGTAAGAAAGGCCGTCCGGTGGGTCATCATCGGGGGCACCATCGTCACCATCGCATCGCTGACCGGGCCCTGGGACCAACCCGATGCTGTGCTGACTTCTACCCGCATCACGTTGACGATCATGCACCTCGTCACCGGAGCGCTGGTCACCTTCGGACTGGCTCGCGGAATGTGGACCGACGATCGCGCTGTCAAGGTCTGATCCTGCGGGATTTCAGTAAGAGAGTGGCAAAACGTGACGGAATCGTCTCTGTCAGTTATGGCAAGGGTATTGCGTAAGTTACCGGCGAGTAGCATGATGTTTGTTACTGATGGGTAACAACTAGCCGTCTCGACTCTAAGGAGCCTGACATGGGCCATTACAAGAGCAACCTGCGCGACATCGAATTCAACCTCTTCGAGGTATTTGGTGCCGGCGATCGGCTGGGTCAAGGCCCCTTCGCCGAAATGGATGTTGACACCGCCAAGGACCTCCTGCGTGAGAGCGAGAAGTTGGCTAGCGGCCCACTCGCCGATGGGTTCACCCCAGGTGACCGCAACCACCCCGTCTTCGATCCGGAGAACTTCACCGTCACGTTGGACGAGGACTTCAAGAAGTCCTACGCCACCCTCTACGACTCCGGCTACTGGTCGGCAGCGATGCCCGAATCGCTCGGCGGTTCCGGGGCACCCCCCAGCCTCGCCTGGGCAATCAACGAGATGTTCCTCGGCGCCAACCCTGCTGCGTTCATGACGCTGGCGGGTCCCGGCTTCGCCGCAATCGTCGACAGCCTGGGCACCGACGAGCAGCGCCACTGGGCACAGCTGATGATCGAGCGCGAGTGGGGCGCGACGATGGTCCTCACCGAGCCTGATGCTGGCTCGGACGTCGGAGCCGGGCGCACCAAAGCCATTCAGCAGCCAGACGGTAGCTGGCACATCGAGGGCGTCAAGCGGTTCATCACCAACGGTGAGAACGACATCAACGAGAACATCATCCACCTCACCCTGGCTCGTCCGGAGGGTGCCGGACCCGGAACCAAGGGTCTGAGCCTGTTCATCGTTCCGAAGTTCAACTTCGACAGCAAGACCGGCGAGCTCGAGGGTCGCAACGGTGTCTACACCACCAATATCGAGAAGAAGATGGGTATCAAGTCCTCCACGACGTGTGAGCTCACCTTCGGCGAGAAGGAGCCCGCAGTTGGCTACCTCGTTGGCGATGTCCACGACGGTATTGCGCAGATGTTCAAGGTCATCGAGTACGCCCGGATGCTCGTTGGCACGAAGGCAATCGCCACCCTGTCGACCGGCTACCTGAACGCACTGGACTACGCCAAGAACCGCGTCCAAGGTGCGGACCTTACGCAGATGCTCGACAAGACCGCTCCTCGCGTCACCATCACTGCCCACCCAGATGTGCGTCGCAGCTTGATGATGCAGAAGTCCTACGCCGAGGGTCTTCGCGCCCTCGTCGCCTATACCGCGATGCACCAGGACCGGGTTGAAATGCACAACTCGGAGCATGGTGACGGTGATATGGACGACCGCATGAACGACCTACTGCTGCCCATCGTCAAGGGTGTCGGATCAGAGCGCGCTTGGGTCATCCTTGGCACCGAGTCGCTCCAGACCTTCGGTGGCTCCGGCTTCCTGCAGGACTACCCGATCGAGCAGTACGTGCGTGACGCAAAGATTGACACCCTCTATGAAGGCACCACCGCTATTCAGGGAATGGACTTCTTCTTCCGCAAGATGGTGCGTGATCAGTTCCAAGCCGTGACCCAACTGGCATCGGAGATCACCGAGACGATCAAGGCCACCTCGGAGGGCGACCAACTAGCTGCCGAGCGCGAGCTGCTCAACAGCGCACTAGAAGACGTCCAAGGACTCATCGGCACGCTTGGTGGATGGCTCATGAAGAGCCAGGAGAACCCCAACGAGCTCTACCGGGTAGGCCTTAACACCAGCCGACTACTGCTCGCCTGTGGCGACTTGGTCATCGGTTGGCTGTTGCTCAAACAAGCCGATGTGGCGATCGCCGCACTTGCAGCCGGTCCCAACGATCGCGACAAGATCTTCTACGAAGGCAAGGTCGCAACCGCCAAATGGTTCGCTCAGAACCGTCTGCCCCTCCTGACCGCCGAGCGAGCAGTGGCTGAGGCCACCTCACTAGAGGTTATGGAGATCGACGAGGCGCTGTTCTAGCACCGGCTAGCAGGCCCAAACACCGACGACGGTGAGTGTGACCGCGGAACCCCCGACCCAGGAGACTGGGCCATCCGCGACGCACTCACCGTCTTCTTTTTCACCCCCGCAGTATTCAATCGAGGTCGAACGTATGCTCGTCTCATGAAGAAGTCGGCCGCACTCGTGGTTGCCGCTCTAGCGGCGGTATTTCTGTTGTTGGGCGCAGGACCTTCGGTCGCTCACGACGAGCTCCTATCAACGACACCGGGCGACGGCGCATCGCTGTCAACCGCACCAAGTGTCGTTACCTTGAAGTTCGCAGCCGAACCAATCAAGGACACCTCAAAGCTCGTCGCGACCGCTGACAGCGGGGAGCAGTTCGCCCTCGACGACGTCACCGTCAAGAAGAACATCGTGACCGCCCAATGGCCGACGGCAGCTCCCGCGGGCACGTACAAGGTGGCCTGGCGCAGTGTGGGAAGCGACGGGCATCCCCTCACCGGAACCTTCACCTTTAGCTATGCCACTCCCGGAGCCGGGCCAACTATTCCCAACGACACCACCGGTGAACCAAGCGCCGTTATCGGCGTCACTACGCCAGCACCGCAGTCCTCGACGGTCGCCACAACTGAGCCGGGCGGAATCGGCGGAAACCTATGGATCCTGCCGATCGTCATCGTGATTCTGGCAGTTGTCGGTGGCCTCATCGGCTGGCGAGCACGCAGTAAGCAACGCAGTGACGATCGGCCAAATACGTGATGGGTCCCCAAGAATCGTGAGTACTCAAACTCCTCCGCGACCGCAGACATCCGGCAGCCCGGCAAACCCAACGGGCGACAAGCCGCTCGTCCGAGTCGTTCTCGGATTTGGCGTAGTTGCTGTCGTCAGCGCACTCGTTGGAGTCGTCCTATCTGGAGCGAGCTACGTCGCGCCGCCCGCTGGATTGCCTGATACCGGTCCGGTTGTTACCTGGCTACTGCCGGCTAGCTCCGCACTTGTCTTTACGGCGGCGATTGCCACGATCGGCTGGCTGCTCCTCGCTGGGTTCCTCGATCCTGCGCTGAGCAAGAAGACAGTCTCGACTCGGGGTCGCCGTGCGCTTATTCGAGCCAGTGTTGCTGCTGCGATCTGGTGCATCTCGGCAGTGGCATCAGCTTTCCTGACCCTCGCCTACATTCTGGGCATTCCACTACGAGAGGCCCTCTCACCGAGCATCTTCGCCACCTACGCCTGGGATATTGAGGACGTTCGCGGACTGATCATCTCTGCCGTACTTGCCGCTGTTGTCAGCATCGGTGCACTGCTCACGGTTGAGCTCAAACGGGTCACCATTTGGCTCGCCCTGGCACTAGCCGCGCTTGCGGTTCCGGCCACTGCCGGACACGCGGCCGGGCTTGGCGATCACTCAATGGCGCTGACCAATAGCGTTGTTCATGCCGTCACCGCAGCCGTCTGGGTCGGTGGTCTCGTCGCACTCGGGGCATTGGTCTGGCCGCGAGCCCAGGATCTCTCGATTGCCGCGCAGCGGTTCGGCTACCTGGCGTTGGCCAGCGTCGTCTTGCTGACCGTCTCCGGGCTAGGTAATGCCTACGTTCGACTCGGTGCACCCAGCGATCTGTTTACCAGCGGATACGGCCGCCTC
This sequence comes from uncultured Actinomycetes bacterium, assembly GCA_946803585.1. Taxonomy (GTDB): domain Bacteria; phylum Actinomycetota; class Actinomycetes; order S36-B12; family UBA10799; genus UBA10799. The sequence goes on along the minus strand of CAMPEQ010000011.1, from coordinate 779,853 downwards.
GTCCTCGCCAAGGCCGCACTACTCATCGTGCTCGTTGCGATCTCTAGCTGGATCCGACAGCGACTACTCCCCCAGCTCAGTGGCGACCACGCGCGCCGAACCTTCGCCAAGGTTGCGGTCCTTGAACTAGGCCTGATGGCGATGGCTAGCGGACTAGGGATTGCGCTATCACTGTCCACCCCGACCCGGGTCGAGATTGAGTTCGCGACCCAAGCCGAGTCGCTTCTAGGTTTTGAGTTCCCGGCGGCACCGACTGTGAGCTCAGTCCTGCTCGGCTGGGACTTCGATCTACTGTTCTTCACTCTCGGCGTTGCAGCGTGCGTGTTCTACGTGATGGGAACTCGACGCCTCAAAGCGCGGGGTGACGCCTGGCCAGTGATGCGCACGGTGTCGTGGTTCATCGGCTGGGGAATCTTCATCTGGACGACGAATGCCGGGATCGCGATCTACTCCCAGGTCTCGGTCGGACTGCACATGGTCCAACACATGACCATCGTGATGATGGTGCCAATCTTCCTCGTACTCGCCGGTCCAGTCACATTGGCGTTGCGTGCGATCAAGCCCTCACCCACCGGCGGCCGCGGTCCGCGCGAGCTCATCATGTCCGGACTGCACTCGAAGATCGCCATCTTCTTCACCAACCCCTTGGTGATTCTGGGAATCTACGTCTCGGGTCTGTACGGGCTGTATCTCACCGACCTGTTCGGGTTCCTGATGAGCAATCACATCGGGCACATCTTCATGACCATTCATTTCCTGGTCTCGGGATTGCTGCTGTCCTACGTGGTCGTGGGAATCGATCCCAAACCGAAACCGCTTCCCCACTGGGCGCGGATGCTCTTGGTCTTAACCGCGATCGTGCTCCACGCGTTCTTCGCAGTTGCGTTGATGTCGACGCCGACGGTCGTGGGGGCCAACTGGTTCTCCCTGGTCCAACCAGAATGGCTTGTCGATCCGGTGAAGGACTCGGTAATCGGCGGTCAAGTCGCCTGGGGTGTTGGGGAGATCCCAAGTGTGCTGTTGCTGCTCATTATCGGAGTCCAATGGTCGCGTAGCGATGAGCGCGAATCAAAGCGTCGCGATCGATTCACTGATACTCACGGCGACCGCGAGATGGATGACTACAACGCCTACCTCAACGCGCTCAACGATCGCGCAAAGCGAGACAAGTAGCGCGACCGAGCCCTCGGCAAGCAGTGACGGCGAGCGAGACAGCCCGAGCGAGTTAGCGCAAGCGCCTGTCTCGCAGCACCGGGAAGCCCGCGCGGACCTTCTCAGGTTCCGCCGGATCGATATCGACGTAAAGCACATCCTCGCTCGCTGGATCGCCCACGACTAGGGCATCGCCCCAAGGATCACAGATAATCGAGCGTCCACCGAGTTGGTGCTGCCCATGCCAACCTGTCTCATTGCACGCGACTACCCACAGTTGGTCCTCGCAGGCGCGGGCGGCAGTCAACGTCAACCACCGGCTGATCCGCCGGTCCGGCCATCCGGAGGTGAGTAGGACCGCAGTCGCGCCACCATCGACAAATGCCCGAAAGAGCTCAGGGAAGCGCAGGTCGTAACAGGTTGCTAAGGCCGTCGCCCCTAGTGGCGTATCGACAATCACGATGTCTTCTCCGGCACTCAAGATCCTGGCCTCGCCGGAGTCGAAACCAAACAAGTGGATCTTGCGGTAGGTGGCGACTAGCTCTCCGTTGGCGTTGAACACCACCGAGGTGTTGAAGTAGCGGCCATCATCGGCGATCTCCACGAACGAACCACCGTGGATCCATGTGCCAGTTGCCGCCGCCACCTGGCTCAGGCGGGTGACCAGCTCACCGTCAATCGGGGCAGCGTTGGCAACCCCTAGCTCCAGATCGAAGGCGCCGGTTGGCCACAGCTCCGGGAGCAGCACGATGTCTGCTCGGCCCGCTGCCTGTTCGGTGATAGCCAGCGCTCGATCGATCCGGTCGGGAACCGACTCGGTCTCATCGACCTTCAGCTGTACCAGCGCCACGGATGTCATAACCACGAAGCTACCGCCTGCCGGCCCACTCGGCTGACCACGGGGCAACGCAGTCACCGATAGGCTCACGCAATGACAACCCCGCCCTCGACACCGGTCGGCCCCACCTATCCGATGCCCTTCGCGCACGCACCTGTCAATCAACTCGTGTCGATCTGGCTCGAACAGCTCGACACGATCCGAGATCTCGCGCAAGAGCTGACACCGCAGCAGTGGGCAGCCGAGAGTCCGTGCCCCGGCTGGACGGTCGGCGACGTCGTCGCCCATGTGCTTGCCCTGGAGTCAGAGATGCATGGTGCGCCGCTACCCGACCATGAGCCGGACTGGGCGGCATTGCCACACATCACCACCGACTTTGGCAAGCTCACCGAACGTGCGGTGGATTGGTACCGGAGCAAGGACCAAGAAGTAGTCGTCGCGGAGCTCATCGAGATGACGGCTTGGCGTCACGACGACCTCGCACAAACCCCCGACGATCCTGCCGAAGTCATCACCGGAGCACTCGGGATGCAACTGCCTCGGGACCAAATGATCCGCACCAGGATTCTGGACACGTGGGTTCATGAGCAAGATATTCGGACAGCGATCGGACGCACCGGTGGCCTCGGTAGCGATGCGGCATGGGTTTGCGCTGGACAGTTCATTGCAACCTTGCCGTTCGTCTGGGGTAAACGACTCGGTGCCGCGACTGGCTCGACCTTGGACCTCACTGTCAGCGGGCCCGGAGTCAGCTTCGAGCGCATCGTCGGTATCAACCCCCAGGGTCGGGCAGAGTTCCGCTCAACCCTCGAGGAAGCACCGACCCTGAGCATCGTGCTGGATTGGCCGACCTACGCGGCGGGCGCGGCGGGCCGACTCGCCCCGGACACAGCAGCCGACCTCGACACCGCCGCTCGCGAGGGAGACCTCGAGCTTGCCCAACGCCTCGTTGCGGCGTTGGCTATTACTCCGTGACAGAAGCTCAGAGCCTGACCTGGGGATCTCGACGTGCACGTCTGACTTTGACGGCAACGATCCTCGGCTCGGGACTGGCGTTTCTGGACAGCTCCGTGGTCGCTGTTGCATCACCACGAATCGAAGCAGATCTAGGCGGAGGTCTGCCCACCCTGCAATGGGTAACGAATGGGTATCTACTCACTCTCGGCGCCTTAGTCCTCGTTGGCGGCGCGCTCGGGGACCTACTGGGAAAACGGCGGATCTTCCTCGTCGGCGTGGCCGCATTTGGCGCTGCATCCGCGCTGTGCGGCTTAGCGCCGACGGCCGAGATCCTCATCATCGCTCGAATGATTCAGGGAGTCGCAGCTGCGCTGATGGTGCCGACATCGCTGGCACTACTGAACTCGACCTTCAGCGGGAGGGATCGCGCGAGGGCGATCGGAGCCTGGTCCGGTCTCGCTGGGGTATTCACGGCCGTCGGACCGTTCATCGGTGGACTACTTGTCGACACCAGCCCGGCCGGTTGGCGGTGGGTGTTCCTCATCAACCTGCCGATAGTCGTCGCGGCGATCGTTATCGCTAGGACCGCTGTGCCGAGCATTCCGGGCACGCGCACATCCCAACCGATCTTATCCCAAGTCGACATCATTGGTGGCATGCTCGCCGTACTCGGACTCGGGCTACTACTCGGCCCGCTCATCGAAGTTGAGCGCCTTTCCCCGATTGCCATCGCAATCATGATGTGCGGCGGGCTCGCTTTACTGATCGCGTTGGGGTTCGTTGAGCGGCACCGCGGAAGGACCCGCAAACCACCGCCAATGATCAATCTCCAGCTATTCACACTGCGCACATTTAGCGTCGCCAACATCGTGACCCTTGTCGTATACGGCAGCTTGAGTGTGGCCTTCTTCCTCATCACGATTGCCTTACAGCAGGGAATTGGCTACTCGGCGGTTGCTGCTGGTGCTGCCGGGGTTCCGGTCACAATCGTGCTAGCCGCATTCTCGTCCAAGGCCGGCGGCCTACTGGCCAAGATCGGAGCTCGGCCAATGTTGACGATTGGGCCGATCATTATGGCCGCCGGAATGGTCATTCTTGGGAGTATCCGGCCGGGGCAATCCTACTGGCTATCGGTATTCCCCGGGTTCGTCGTCTTTGCGATCGGGCTAGTGCTCGTCGTCGCACCCGTCACCGCCACTGCACTGTCGGATGTCGGACCGAACGAATCCGGCGCTGCTTCCGGGATCAACAACGCAGTCGCGCGAATCGCTGGACTGATCGCCATCATCCTCATCCCGCTCGCCGGTGGTCTTGCCGCGTCTCAAGCTGATTCGCTCGGCACCGGTGAGGCGCTGCTGTCGGGGTATCGAACGTCGATGTACATCGCGGCCGGCGTGTGCCTATTCGGTGGATTGTTAGCCCTCGTCACCTTCCGGCGCGACGACGGCAAAGCGAGCTAGTCGCCTCCGCGCGAATCCAATCCACTCGCACTGTGAGACCCGCCGCTGTTGTGACCCGCGAGGTCCTCTGAGGCTCGAACAACGTCGGGGATCAAGTCCGCGCCAACCGGCCGTGAGAAGAGATAGCCCTGGCCCAAGTCCACGCCGTCAGACTTCATAGCTGCCCATTGCTCGGGAGTCTCGATGCCTTCAGCAACTACGCCTAGCCCAGAGTCCCTAGCCAGGCGAATGATCCCGGGAACGATCGCTCGATGGGTGTCTTCATCGCTTTGGGTGAACGACCTATCAATCTTCAGCTCGGAGACGGGGAGCTTCATGAGTCGATTGAGTGTGGAATAGCCAGTCCCGAAGTCGTCCAGAGAAATCTTGATACCAAAGTCATGGAGCTGGGTGACTTTGTCGACGATCGTGTCCGGTGCGGTTACCAGGGCGGACTCGGTTAGCTCAAGGGTGATCCGATCGGGAGCGATCTGGTTCTCGCTCATTAGCTCCTTGAGCCACGGGATCAAATCCGGAGCACCCACGACCCTAGGAGTGAGATTGAGCGAGAGCCTCATCTTGCGCATCCCAACCCGCTGCTCATCCCAGTGAGCGAGCTGGCTCATAGCTTGGGTAAAGACCCGGCGGGTAATCACCATGATCATGCCCTGCTGTTCTGCGACCGGGATGAAGTCCCCAGGGGGGATGAGTTCGCCATCGCTCGTTCGCCACCTGGCAAGGGCCTCGACGCCGACTACTCGCCCGGTCGCAATCTCGACAATCGGCTGGTACTCCACAAAGAACTCGTCGTTGCGAATCGCGTCTCGAAGTCCCTGCGCCAACCTTCGCGCGGCGACGACCTCAGCGCGGGCCCGCTCGTCGTAGCTAACCAACGGAGCCGCAGCCTTTTTTGCCTGGGTTAGCGCCATCTCCGCATCTCGAATGAACCGGTCTGCGTCAGGTGGAGCATCCTTTGCAAGCGCGACACCGACCCGCACGCTAAACCGAACGGATCGTCCCCCAAATTGGAGGGGCTCATGGCCGATCGCGGAGATACGTGAACTCAGAATTGCGCTTTGGGCTCGGTCATCAACGATCTGGGCGACTGCGAACTCGTCGGCGCCAATATGGGCCACAGTGGCGCGGCTGTCAGTCGCCGCACGTAGTCGGTGAGCGATCGTCCGCAGTACCTCGTCGCCAACATTGTGACCGAACTCGTCATTGATCGATTTCATGTCGACGACGTCAATACACAACATCGCGACCGAGCGATGCTGGCGCCGAACGATCAGCTGATTCAGCCGGTCCTTGAGCAGTAACCAGTTAGGCAGTCCGGTGAGCGGATGATGGAGGGCTCGCTCGCGCGCCTCCGCTTCCATTGCGCTACGGCTCGTTGCGGCACTGAGCACAAAGGCCACACTCTGAATGTAGATCTGGTCATCAGCACCGAGTTCTCCCCAGACGAGGAGTTGTCCCACTGTGCGGCCATCAACTTGGATGGGGGCGCCGAACCGGGTGTCCACCACCTCGTCGCGCTCAAGTCCGGCCGTGGCAACCGGCACTAAGGAGTCGGTGACGACCTCGGCGTACTCACAGCGGTCAGCGCCAATTGCCTTCACCAGTAGGTCTACTGCGTCTTGAGCTGGTGGACCACCGCCCACTTCCAACGCGCGCGTTCCGAACTCCGCGAGTAGGCCCTCGCGGCGCTGCAGTTCTCTCCCCCTGCGGGCGTCAACCGAGTACCGATAGAGCAAATAGGCCTGGACAACAACGATCGGGATGGCATTGAGGAACGCCGAGGTGTAGTCCGACACTCCAGAAGGAAGCGCGCCCAACGCGGTAGTGACAACGACCGTGGGAATCAGGACGACGGCCGCTACCACTCTGGTTTGCGGAGTGGGCCACGGTTTGCTGACTGCCCGGATGGCAAGGACTAGGGCCAGGAGACCGACCATTATCGAGAGCAGGCGGCCGGGTCCGTAGACCAACTCACCGGCTGCGTCTAGCGAGTGCGTCCAGACTAGATCCGTGGTGAACCACAGGACTGCCCGCAAGACAACGAGCAAAGTGAGGGCCGCGCTCAGACGCCACTGCCAACGGCCCGACATCTCCTGCAAGACCCACGCGAAGCTGAGCAGTGAAACGCTGTAGAGCATGAACCGGGCTGAGTACCACTCGACCGAGAAGTCCGAGTCTGCGCGGTTGACAATGATCAGTGCGGTCACAACGATCAGACCGAATACGCTCAGCGCCCATACCCCAGTTGCGAGCCAAAGCCGCTGCGATCGCTGGCTGTACCAAGTGAAGACCCCGAGCGGGACGCAAAACAGCACAAACCCTGCTGTCACGAGGAGCCCGGCTAACGGAAGCGTCACCACGGCCTGATCATGGCCGAAACTGCGCTGTGAACGCCACCCCACGGCTCCTAATGAAGCCCAGATTCATCCGCTGGATCCTCTTGTTCCCATACCGTGGCAATGTCGATCAATCGGTCGTTAGCCTCCGGCTCACCCACCGTTACCCGGACACCCTCGCCAGGAAAAACCCGTACGGCTAGTCCTGCTTCTTCGCAGACCTGCGCAAAGCTGCTAGATCGATTTCCGAGGCCGAACCAGACGAAGTTCGCCTGGCTTTCTGGGATCTCAAAGCCAGCTGCCCGAAGACCGTCGGTGAGATCGCGACGCTGACCTTTGAGCGCCCTCACTCGATCGAGTAGCTCGACATCATCGGCCAGCGATGCGGTAGCTGCTGCCTGAGCGATCACCGAAACCCCGAATGGCAAGGCGGTCTTATTCAAAGCCTCGATGACAGGTGGGTGCGCAATCGCGTATCCGACACGGAGCCCAGCCAACCCGTATGCCTTGGAGAACGTCCGTAGGACGACGAGGTTGGGGTGGTCCGGGTAGGTCGACAGACCTTGGGCAGCATTGGGATCGGAGTTGAACTCAATGTAGGCCTCATCGAGGATGACGAGTACATCTTTGGGTACCGCCGCGAGGAACTCCTCGAGCTGCTGTTGAGACACAACCGTGCCAGTCGGATTGTTTGGTGAGCAAACAAAGACCAGTCGGGTGCGGTCAGTGACGGCTGCGGCCATCGCCGGCAGGTCATGTGAAAGGTCCTCCGCGAGGGGAACGGCGACTGCCGTTGCGCCAGACACGGCGGTGAGGATCGGATAGGCCTCGAACGAGCGCCAAGCGAAAACGACTTCGTCGCCGGGACCAGCCGTTGCGTGAGCGAACTGGTAACACAAGGCGACCGCGCCTGTCGCGACCGCGACATGATCGCCGGGCACTGCGCAATAGTCCGCGATTGCGGCCACCAGCTCCTGCGATGCTGGGTCCGGATAACGATTCACCAGCGCTGCTGTCTCGGTAATAACTTGCTGAACGCGGGGTAGCGGTGGATACGGGTTCTCGTTTGAGGACACTTTGTAGGTCACCAACCCGTCATCACGTCGGGTCGGGCCCTTACCGGCCTTATAGGTCGGAATTGCTGCAAGCGCTGGCCGGAGTCTGGGAGCAGTCACCTGCTCATTCTAGGACCCGCTGGGCAATCCGCTGTCGGCTTCGTCGATTGACCCGAATGGGTGAGGAACCAACCTGGGGTCGATCAACAGTTACTGTCCGCACTCGTTTTCTCGCAAGTGCGACGCGGCTCACGTCAGGTATACGAGCAATTGTCCGTTTAGAGCATCGGGAGCCCCGCAAATTCGGGCAGCACCTAGGTGTAGCCAGTCTCGCCGCTAAGGGGCGATCACGAGACAGCCGCCACCAAGGAGTTGACGAACATGAGGAACCAGACCGAGACACGCAGTTCCAAACAGCATCACCCAGTACGAGTCGGGTCGCGTACCGCAATTACCAGCCTGGGAGCCGGACTCGTCGCGGCGATGATCGCGTTGCCAGCCGGTGCAGCTGAACCGAGTGCTGCCATCCCATCTGATAGCCCCGTCGCGGCGGCTACCGCAACCGCCCCAGCAAAGCCACTGTCAAGCCCAGTTGCCAAAGTGAAGTACTCAGCTCACTTTGGCGATGGCGGCGGGAACTGGTCCAGTGGAAAGCACACTGGCCTGGACTTCGTCGTCAAGAGCGGTACTGACGTGATGGCCGCCGCCACCGGAACGGTCGTCAAGGCCGGGAACGAGGGTGCCTACGGCAACGCCATCACGATCAAGCACGCCGACGGAATGAAGACGATGTACGCACATCTGTCCAAGATCAAGGTGAAGGTTGGCCAAGAGGTCGGTGTCGGTGAAGTCATCGGCAAGTCCGGGTCGACTGGGAACTCAACCGGACCTCACCTGCACTTTGAGGTCATTGTGAACAAGAAGCAGCGCGACCCAGAGAAGTACCTGTAAGGGAACCGATTTTCCTCCTGCGGCGGGTGTTAGCCGTGGCTGGGCACTAGCGTGTGATCGTGAGCTTACGGAAGTGGGTCGTTCTCTTAGCGGTACCCAGCTTCATCGTGCTCCTCGTCGTGGGTTTCTTCACCATAGGCAGCTACACGGTCGCTACCCGGGCCGTTAACGTTGCCCTCGACCAACTGAGTCCCGCCGCACAAGCCTCAGCTCGGCTGAATATCGGTATCGCCAGCATGGACCGCGGTATCAGCTCCTACTTGCGCACTCAACAAGCCGTCTCCCTCGAGCCGTACACCGAAGGTTCAAACGCCTCCGAGGCCGCGATCGGTGATCTGCGAGTAGCTCTGTCAGGCGCTGGGCGAGAGCTTGAGCCAATGGTCGAAGACGTTTCGAGCACCCGGGCCCTGTGGATCTCGACCGTCGCCGAGCCTGTTATCCGACAGGTTCGCAATGGAAAGCTCGAGCGAGCCCGCGAGACCTACGGGAGGGCAGATAGCCAGTTCACCTATCAGGTCCTACGGTCCCAATCCAGCGCACTAGATTCCGCGGTTGATTCCGCCCTCAGCCAGCGGTTCGCGGCGCTACAAGAGTCGATCACATTCCTGGGCGGAGTCCTCCTCTTTGCGGCGGCCGCGCTAATCATCGCGTTTGGTTCCACGCTAGTCGGAATGCAAGTAGGGGTACTTCGACCACTGAATCGACTTCGGCGCCAACTAAGGGACGTGTCCACCAAGGGCCATCGGGAGTCACCCATTGTCGGATCCGGACCGACCGACTTCCGCCAGGCCGCCAGCGACGCCGAGCACATGCGGGCCGAACTCGTCGCTCAGATCGACGAGGCAAGCCGGGCCAATGAAAGCTTGCGAACTGAGGCGCCAGACATCAGCGCGATGCGGGCCGAGCTGATCAGACCATCGCAGGTCTATGCGCCCGGGCTGGCTATCTACGGGGAGCAACTATCGGCGGAAGGCGTGCTTGCCGGAGACTGGTGGGACGTTGTGCCACTACTCGACGGCCGCTCCGCTGTCATCGTCACCGATATCTCCGGGCACGGTCCAGCAGCTGGATTTGCCGGAATCCGGCTGAAGCTGCGGCTCACGGAGGTGCTGAACTCTGGCGGGAATGCGCTAACAGCGATCGAGCGGGGGTGCGAGCTCTTCAAAGAAGACGGTGCCCTCTTTGCCACGGTTGCTCTGGTGATTGTGGACCCCAACACCCGAAGCGTCGAGTGGATAAACGCAGGGCACCCAGCCCCGCTCATCATTGGTAGCGACGGGTCGGCGTTCGAGTTGGGTGTAACCGGACCCTTGCTCTCAACCTTGGGCGGGAACTGGCGAAGCGATTCGGTCGGAATCGATCACGGCGATCTAATCGTGGTGTGCACTGACGGCATCACCGAAAGCCATGACGCGGACGGCGACCAACTGGAAGAGGCCGGCCTCGTGACGTTGATCGACCACGCTCGAAAGTCCGGGAACTCAACTCCACAAGCCGTCGTGGCCCATGTTCTGGCCGCCGCCCGCAATCGAGCAACTGACTGGGATAGGGACGACGTGACGCTCGTTGCCGCACAGTTGCAGGCTCTTCCAGAGGCTCCGTAATCCTCTGTAGTCAAGCGACTACCCCTAGTCACCCGATTGGCTGATTGCGTCGACTCAGCGCGACAATCGATCTAGCAGTGCGCAAGTATCCACAGGCTGCGAGTTGTCGGGACTTGCGCTGAATATGCGGAGGAATTGTGTCGAACGAACCGATGGACGCCGTGACTAAAGTGAAGGTCGCCAGAGGTGCCGGTGTCGTCACCCTCGCCGCGGTCACGCTGGGCTTGATCTACGGCTACGACAACGGCAACATCGGCGGCGCTGCGCTGTCGTTCGGCGTGAACTTGGACCTCAGCACCCAACAGGTTGAGCTGGTGACGGCCGCAATCGTGTGGGGTGAGGTGCTCGGCGCGATCCTCGGTGGTTGGATCGCTAACAAGGTCGGGCGTAAGAAGGCGATGATCATGGTCGCCGCCGGTTACGCCCTGTTCTGCCTCACTTCAGCGCTGTCGGTAAATGAGGCCACGCTATGGACTTCACGGTTCTTCCTTGGCCTGACGATCGGTCTATCGCTCATCGCGGTCCCTCTGTTCGTTGCTGAATCCGTTCCCGCTGCGGTTCGTGGCCGGACCCTGGTGCTGTACCAAGTCATGGGTGTCATCGGCATCATCCTGGGCAACGTCCTATCTGCAACTCTGAGCGAGGCAGATGCCTCCTACAACTGGCGAATCATGCTCGGAATCGCCGCAGTCCCCGCAGTCCTGTTGATTCCGCTCTTACTGAAGGTGCCGGAAACTCCCAACTGGCTAATGCTCAAGGGACGCCGCAAAGAAGCGACAGAGAACTTGGAGCGGATCGACCCGAACGCTGACTTCGAGGCCGAGATCCAGGAGATGCAAGACACGATCGATGACGAATCGGGCGGCGGCATCAGCGAGATGTTCCGCAAGCCGTTCTTGCGCGCAACTGTCTTCGTTGTGACCCTTGGGTTCTTCATCCAGATCACCGGTATCAACGCAACCGTCACCTACGGCCCGCAGCTGTTCAAATCGATGGGCGTTGACACTGACGTCGAGGCGATCTGGATGTCCGCAGGCGTGCAGGTCTTCGCGCTTCTGGCAGTTCTTACCTCGATGCGCTACATCGACCGCTGGGGTCGTCGTCCAATTCTGATGACCGGTATCGCAATCATGACTGGCGGGCTACTGCTGTCCTCCGGAGTCTCGTTCGCGGTCGGTGACGGCACGTTCAACATGACCGAGATCATCCTTGGGTTCGCCGGCCTTGCATTGGTCAACATCGGATTCGTCTTCGGATTCGGATCCCTTGTTTGGGTCTACGCCTCCGAAGCCTTCCCCGGTCGCCTTCGTGCATACGGAACAAGCGCGATGCTCACCTCGGATCTGGTTGCCAACCTCATCGTGGCTTCCTTCACCCTGTCGGCGATCGAGGCATTCGGCCAGCAATGGGTGTTCATCGGCTTCGCCGTTCTGGCACTGCTCGCTCTGGCTTTCGTCTTCAAGTACGCCCCGGAGACGAAGGGTCGTCAGCTCGACGACATCCGCTACTTCTGGGAGAACGGTGGCAGCTGGCCCACGGACGGATCTGATGGAGTCGCGTCAGGCCAGAAAGTCCACTAGAACTACCCCTAGGAACCTGTTCTAGCTCTACGACCGGAACCGGTTCGACACGAAGTTCACCGCACACCGCAATAACGAGAGGGCAACCATGTTGAGAGCCGGAGTCGATCTTGGTGGAACAAAAATCCAGGTCGCAATCGTGGACGAGAACGATCAAATCCTCGGTACAGACCGACGACCCACCCCGACGACCGGCACCCCCGACGGTGTAACCGATGCGATCGCATCATCGGTAAAGGCTGCCATTACAGCCGCCGGTGTGGATCTAGCCAAGGTTGTTGGTGTTGGTGTCGGTGGACCTGGCCAGATCAACGTCGAGGCAGGAACCCTCAGCAACGCGGGAAACCTCCCCGGCTGGATGATCACCTACCCGATCGTCGCAGAACTCTCCAAACGCCTCGGCGGAGTTCCAGTCTTTCTTGGAAACGACGTCCAGGTCGGAGTTAACGCTGAGGTCGCACTCGGCGCGGGTCGTGAATACGACTCACTAATCGGAGTCTTCTGCGGTACCGGAGTCGGGGGCGGAATCGTTATCGACGATGAACTGTGGATCGGCCGTGGAGCGGCTGGCGAGATCGGCCACATACAGATCATGGCCAAGGGTGGCGCGCCGTGCGGCTGCGGACGATTCGGCTGTATGGAGGCATACGCCGGGCGCGCGGCGATGGAAGAGCAAGCACGTAAGTGGGCACGTAAAGGACGCCGCACTGACCTCTTCAAAATCATGAAGAAGAAAGAGAAGCCAAGGCTTGCAAGCGGGGTCTGGGCTAAGGCCCTAAAGAAGAACGACAAGATGGCGCACAAGCTCATCGATCGGGCCGTTTGGGCACTTGGCAGCGGCATTGGTAGTGCCGTCAACTTGGTCGACCCAGAAGCCATCATCATCGGCGGCGGGCTCGGCATCCGGCTCGGACAGCCGTTCGTCGATTCGATCCGCGAGGCGATGATTCCCCACCTCATCAAGCCAGACACCCCACCGGCCGTTCTGCTCGCAGAACTCGGTGACCTCGGTGGCGCACTCGGTGCAGCACTCCTAGTGAAGGGCATCAAGGTCACAGATCCGGCGCTACGCACTGGGGCTGCCGCGAAGAAGGCCGCGACCGAATCGGCCAAGAAGACCGCCGCCAAGAAGACCGCCGCGAAGAAGGCCGCCGCGAAGAAGGCTCCGGCGACAAAGGCGGCAGCAAAGAAGGCCCCCGCAAAGAAAGCAGCTGCGGGGACGTCCGCGGCAACCAAGGCACCCGCAAAGAAGACCGCCACGAAGGCACCGGCAAAGGCTGCGGCTGCAAAGAAGGCGCCAACACCACGGTCGTCGGCCGCAAAAAAGGCCCCGGCAAAGAAGGCGCCCGCGAAGAAGGCCTCCGCAAGTAAGGCCGCGGCGACCAAGGTCACTACTTCGAAGGCAGCGGCCAAGAAGAGCAGTTAGTTTCCCAACGAGAAGGTGGGCGGGAGGGCGATCGTTTCCCCTCCCGCCCACCTTCTTTGTGTATGCAGAGCTGTCCCGCGGTGCTAGGACCGGGCGCACTAGCCTGGCGCTGACCTAGAAGGGAAAGTGAATGACGCTGGCCAAGGGGCCCCTGAGTATTCGTCACTATGACACGGGCGACGGAGCCGCCACTCTCCGCGTGTTTCGGCGAGCGGTCCACACGACAGCGGCGAAGGACTACTCGCAAGCTCAAATCGAAGCATGGTGCCCGAGCAACATCGATCTAGCAGATTGGGAGCGTAAACGCGCCGACCGCAATACCGTCGTCGCGGACAGTCGGGGCACCGTCCTCGGCTTCACCGATCTTGACCAAAACGGCTACATCGACATGATGTTTGTTGATCCTGCTGCCAGTCGTCGCGGCATCGCGACCAGGCTGTTGCAGTGGGCGACCGAGCAGGCTGTGAAGTCAGGTACAGAGGTCTTACGGACGAATGCCTCTATCACCGCACGCCCGTTCTTCCTCGCTGCGGGCTTCGTCGACGATGAGGAGCAACTGGTGGTCGTTCGCGGTGTGGCGATGTCGAACCACGCAATGAGCAAGCCACTGGAGCAGACTGTGGCGTTTATGTAATTTGCCCCCTACGAGTTCTGCACACATTCCACCAGCGGCACTGACTGCCGATCTCGGCTCTCGGAGTACCCCATCAGCGCGCCCGCTCTAGGACTTCGGCGCTACCGCCCACACGCCGCCTTGCATGACCCCGTCAACGCCCAGGTTCGTCCCGAGTACAACAAGATCTGCCCGCCTACCGACCTCAATCGAACCGCGATCAGCTAGTCCAAGGACGCGAGCGGGAGTCGTCGACACCATCTCGACTACCTCGGCGATTGGTAGCCCCACAGTCATCGTCATGAAGCGCAGCGCGCCGTCCATCGTCAGGGTGCTGCCAGCAATCGCTCCGCCGTCGACCAATCGGGCGACTCCGTCCACAACATCGACGTCCAACTCGCCCAGTACATAGCGACCGTCTGCTGCGCCCGCGGCGGCCATCGCATCAGTGATCATCGAGACGCGGCTTGCCCCAGCCTCGCGAACCACTAGATTGAGAACTACTCGGTGCAGATGGGTGCCATCAGCGATCAGCTCGATATCAACCCGGGGATCCTCCAGAAGCGCGCCAATCGCTCCAGGATCACGATGGCTCAGCGGACGAATGGCGTTATAGAGATGGGTTGCGACGCGGGCTCCGGCATCGATCGCAGCAACTGTTGTTTCATAGTCCGCATCACAGTGTCCGACCGCGGCGATTGCTCCCGCGTCGACGATCTGGCCGATCGCCTCAATAGCGCCGTCAAGTTCGGGGGCGATAGTGACCATCTTGATCCGACCGGCACCGACGGCAAAGATCGCCGCCACCTCTTGGGGCTGCGGCGCTCTGAGCTCGGCAACGTCGTGGGCACCGCAATGAAGCGAACTAATCCATGGGCCTTCAAGGTGGATACCGACGATCGTGTTGTCATCGACTAGACCCGACAGCACCTCAACCTGCTCGGTGAGAGCAACCTGACTACCCGAGACGAGACTGGCCAGCATCGAGGTAGTGCCGTGGCTCAGGTGGAGTTCGGCGGCTCGACGGGCCTCATGCTCATCGGTCGTGATGAACGAGCTTCCGCCCCCACCATGGCAGTGCTGATCTACAAATCCCGGCACGAGGGTGCGGCCGTTGAGGTCGACATCGAGTGGTTGGTCCGGCACCCCAAGGCCGAGGGCGACGATCGTCTCCTCACGAACCTCGACCCAGCCAACCTCGAGAAGCCCGGCGGAGGTGACTACCCGGCCGTTGCCGAACACCGTCATGAAGATCTCCTGCGCTTGTCGAAGTGCCCGAGATTGGGCGATTGGTAGTGGGTTCACCCTAGGCGCTTTCTCGACGGCAAGCGATCCGACTAGATCACCCGGGGGATCGGCCGATTCGTACTCGAATAGCAACCTCAGAGCGCACCCGACAGAATGGCTGAACGGATTGAGCGCGCGGGAATCGACGGAGGCAATCAGGTGCACGACCCAGAGCATGTGATCTTGCGCCGTGCTCTGCGAGTCGCCCTTGTTCTGCCGCTGCTATTCGTATTTGTCTATGACGTTCTGGGTCTAGTCAACGGCGCCCCCTACGCTGCATTCGGTAGCTTTGCGTTGCTCGCGTTCGCCGACTTTGGGGGACCTACCCGAGACCGATTCCTTGCCTATCTAGCCGCTGGCGGCGCCGGTTTGATAGCGATCGTGCTCGGGACGCTCGCGGCCTACAGCACCACCGTGGCGATCATCTCGACGTTCATCGTGGGCTTTGTGCTGACCTTCTCCGGAGTGCTGCGGGGCTACGTTGCCACCGCCACCTTGCCGGTCTTACTCCCGTTCGTTATCGCCGTCACGGCAGGTAGTGGTGAGCTATCCCAACTGCCAGAACGAATGGCTGGGTTCGCCATCGCAGTCGGGGTCTCCGCAGTTGCTGCGGTTGTGTTGTGGCCCAGCCACCTTCGAAGCAGTTTGCGTTCTCAAGTTGCCCAGACGTTGACTGCATCGGCGAACCTCATTCGTGCGACCTGGAGCGATCCTGACCAACCCACCTCATCTGCAGTGGACGTCCAGACTCGGATCCGCGAGCTCAACGAGGCACACCACAAATTACGTGAGCAATACGATGGACGACCGCTGCGTCCAGGCGGGGCGACTGCGCGTGACCGCGCCCTCATGCAGCTTGTCGATGAACTGTCTCGGCTTCGACTCTTCCTGAAATGGCGCGCCCACCCGGAGATCCTGGAGTTCCCACCCAACGCTCACCTCGCCAGCACCACAGCTGCCACCCTCGCGCAGTGTGCCGACGCGATCAACGGTGATGCCGAGTCCCCGGACCCCAACGTGGTTTCCCTCGCCCGGGAAGAGCACCGCAATGCCGCAGAGGCGTATGCCGAGAAGCAGCTCAAGGAACACCACGTGCTAGCGGTAAAGGAAACTGTCGACACCGGATTTCAGCTGCGTATCGGGGCGCTCTTCTCAGAGATCATCGCCCGAAACACCCGGATAGCAACCGGCTCCAAGCCGGACCACCAAACGGTCACGACTGCCGGGGTTCCCCTCGACATTCCCGAACCAACACCGGGCAAAATCCTTCGGTCTAACTTGAGTCTTCGCTCTCCCTGGCTGCGTAACAGCCTGCGGGCAGGGTTGGCCTTGGCTATTGCCGTTGCGGTGGTGTCATTCACCCAAGTTGATCACGGGTTCTGGGTCGTCCTTGGAACTATCGCCGCACTGCGGCTCGATGTCGTCGGGACGACCGTGACTGCCCTTCGGGCCATCCTCGGAACGGCGATTGGGTTTGCCATCGGAACCGGGATTCTGCTCCTACTAGGCGGACACCCTGTCGCGTTGTGGATGCTCTTCCCGATTGCTGTCTTCCTCTCTGCCTTTACCCCGGCAGCGATCGGTGTGGTGGTTGGTCAGGCATCCTTCACGATCTTCGTCATCGTCATGTACTCGATCATCCTCGGGCCAAGTTTTGAGACCGGGCGAGACCGCGTTGTCGATGTTGGGATGGGTCTGGTGATCAGCCTCTTCGTCAGCCTACTGATGTGGCCGCGGGGGGTTGCGGCGAAGATGCGCGAGACGCTGTCTGAGTCGATGTCTGCATCCACCGAATACCTGGTTGCGGCCTACGCGCGGCTCGTCGAGAAGCCGACTGACGACGCAGAGTTCGAGGCACTGCACGCGCGCGCTGCAAAGGCGGGCACTGCTGTCTACGAGACTTTCGATCTCACCCTTTCTCAGTCTCGATCGGACCCGGCACAGATCGCGGCTTGGTCGTTCATGGTCAACGCAACCGGGCACATCATGACCAGCGCCGACCTGATTACCTGGATGAGTCGCTCCGGTCGCACTCCTCGCGGGTTCGACATGTACGGCGAGCGGCTGATGGAATCAGTCCGGTTTATCCGCGGCAGAATCGAACAGTCTGTGACCGAGCTTGGCACCGCATTCGATACCGGCCGAGCATCAGCCACGATGGCAGATGACGCGCTCATGTCTGATTCAACCGGGGAGTTCACCGCGATCCCCGGCGATCCATTCGATGCCCTCAACGAATGCGTCAGCCAGTGCCTTCTGGCGCTACAAAACGACCCGGATCCCGACCATCGGGCGGGGACGAACGCGATCTCGATCATCTGGGCACAGGATTGGCTGATCCACCTTAATTGGGTGGCTGACCAAGTCTCGCTCGTCACCCGGCGAGCCACAGCTGCGGCCGCACCAGCCACAACCGAACCGGCTACGAGCTCATCGGACTAACGTTCAGTCAATCCGTCGGTCGAATCACGGCCACGGGACAGCCGCCGTGGTGCAGGCATTGGTGAGCAACTGAACCAAGGACCAACTTGGCAAAACCACCGAGACCACGAGTACCGACCACAAGAAGCTCCGCTTGCTGATCACGCGCTGTATTAGTCAAGACCTCACTTGGGTAGCCCGACGTCGCCTCGGTAGTCAGATCCAAGTCCGAGGATTCGACACCACATCGCGCAAGCGCCTCTTGCAGGGTTTGCTGCGCGTGTTTGGTCAACTCGGCCCCGTCGTCTCCAAGCCACGGCACCGTCCCGGCAAGACTCCCAGCAGGGACCTCCGGATACTCCCAAGCGTGCACCACATGCAGCGCGCTACCCGTCCTACGCGCTTCGGCCGCAGCCCATATCAGCGCCGCATCGCCGTCCGCCGATCCATCGATACCCACCACGATGACGGGCTTGGCCTCCCACTGCATCTCCTTACTCGTCACGACAACAGAACACGGCGCGTAGCGGGCAACCTCATCGCTGACCGACCCGAGCATGAGCCGTTTGAACCCGCCAAGACCGCGACGGCCCGTGACAACTAGCGATGCGCCCACCTTCGTGGCCACGTCGATAATCCCTTGGATCGCGGGTCCTTCCACAACGACAGTCTGCGGCTCAAGCTCGAGCGCCTCGTCAATCGTTGCCGCCACGATCTCTGTCAGGAGTTGCTTGTCCTGGGCTGCGTCTCGCGGATCCGGCACATTCACCACCGGCCATGGCCAGACCGGCACCGAGGTGACGCTGGGAACCGATACATGGTGGGAGCGCGCGAGGACGACAACGAGCTGAACGCTGCCATGTGCCGCGTAGGCAGCAGCCCATTTCAGGGCTTGCTGGCTTGCCTCGGAGCCGTCCACCCCGACTACCACTGGTCCGTCTAGTGCTCGTTGATTCCCCATGGGACTAGTTTCTCGCAGATCACCAGTGAACGCTAGGGTCCTTCGGCGCTTCAGTTAAAGGAAACGCTGTTAAGCGGGCGGCTAAGGTGTGGTCGTGAAGCGATGGAAGACACTCCTAGTCCTCGCTTGCGGTGCTGCGCTGACCGGTGGCGTTCTGGCGATTTCTGCAGAGGAACCCAGCGCCGCGGAGGTCGCCCCTAGGTCGGACGGTCGGCCGCTCGTTCTCGCTACTTTCACTGTCATCGCCGATATGGCAGCAGTCATTGGCGGGGAGACCGTCGAGGTTGAGTCGATTACCAAACCGGGCGCAGAAGTGCACGGATACGAGCCGACAGCCTCGGATCTCAAGGCCGCCGAAGAGGCCGACCTGATCCTTGAAAACGGTATGGGGCTCGAGGCCTGGTTCGAGAGGTTCACAGCAAACAACGATGCGCCGCGGGCGCTTGTGTCCCGCGGAATCGACGAGGTAGCGATCGAGGGTGGCGAGTACGACGGTCGGGTCAATCCGCACGCGTGGATGTCCCCTGAGGCCGGACAGATCTACGCAGCAAATATCGCCGCGGCCCTCACTCAGCTTGACCCCCAGCACGGTGATCAATACTGGTCTCGGTACCACGCGTATGCCGCTGAACTCAGCGGAATTGCTGCTGAGTTGACGGCCGGGCTCGCGCAGATCCCACCCCAGAATCGGGCGCTCGTCACCTGCGAGGGGGCGTTCAGCTATCTCACGAGGACCGCAGGAATCTCCGAGGCCTATCTTTGGCCGGTCAACGCCGAGAGTACGTCGACCCCCCGGCAAGTCGCGGCAACGATCGACTTCGTCAAGGCAAATCGAGTACCTGCCGTCTTCTGCGAGTCGACTGTCTCAGATGCAGCGGCGCGAGCGGTTGCCGACGAGACGGATGCAACCTTCGGAGGCACCCTCTACGTCGACTCTTTGTCCAGCGCCGACGGGCCCGTGCCGACCTATCTAGAGCTCCTTCGGTCCGTAGTGCGCACCGTCGTCTCGGGCCTGACTGGTGCGGCGGCGATCGGATGAGCCTGATACATCGGATACAAGCGTCCAGACGTGCGCGGGGATGGCGGACTCGGCCGAGACCGGTCCCCGCAGCGGACTCCACAGCGGCGGTCTCATTGACGGACGTCTCAGTGCGCTACCGAGAGATCGTTGCGCTCCAGTCCGCAGATCTACAGGTTCCCGCCGGCAGTATTTGTGGTCTCGTAGGTGTCAACGGCTCAGGGAAGTCGACCCTATTGAAAGCGATCGTGGGCTCCGTGACTCCCTCGCAGGGAGCCGTCGAGGTCTTCGGCACGAGTTCTCGGGATGCTCGAGAACGGACGTGGATTGGTTACGTTCCCCAGTCCGAAGCGATCGACTGGAACTTCCCGCTGTGTGTCAGCGATGTCGTGATGACGGGCCGATACGGGCATATGGGCTGGCGGCGAAAACCCACGACAGCCGACCAAGTAGCCGTAAAGGAAGCGCTTGAACGGGTCGAACTAAGTCAGTTCGCGGATCGCCAGGTCGGGCAGTTGTCTGGCGGTCAGCGAAAGCGGGTCTTCATCGCACGTGGGCTCGCCCAGCGCTCGCGGCTACTACTGTTGGATGAACCGTTCGCGGGAATTGACCGACCCTCGCAGGACACCATCACACGAGTTCTACGCGAATCTGCGGCCAGCGGGACCGCCATCGTTGTCGCAACCCACGACCTTGCAGGGCTACCGACGCTGTGCGACTCGGTAGCCCTCATGAAACGAACCGTTTTGATGCACGCGAGTCCCGCTATCGTCCTGGAACCAGCAAATCTCGTTCGCGCCTTTGGACTCGATCCCACAAGCTCAGGTGACGTCCAATGACGATCTGGGAGTTCATCACCGATCCGCTGCAGTATGAGTTCATGCAGCGCGCAGGAGTCGTAACGATCCTTGCTGCCGTTGTGTGTGGGCTGCTGAGCTGCTGGCTGGTGTTGATCGGGTGGGCGCTCATGGGTGATGCCATCTCGCACGCGATTCTTCCTGGCGTGGTTCTTGCCTACGCCCTGGGAATTCCCTTCGGGCTCGGCGCCCTCGCCTTCGGCTTTGCGGCCGTCGCATTGATCAGCCTGTTCCGCGGCACGACCCATATCCGGGAGGACACTGCAATCGGTGTCGTGTTCACGACTCTGTTTGCCCTAGGTATCGTTCTTATCTCTGTCACACCGAGCCAAATCGATCTCACCCATATTCTCTTTGGGAATCTGCTCGGTGTCTCGAACGCCGATCTAGTGCAGGTCGTCGTGATGAGTGTTGTCATTCTCGCTGTGCTGTGGTTCCGGCGCCACGACCTCACCTTGTTTGCCTTCGATCCGAGTCATGCCCAGGCCATTGGCCTTCGACCGAGACTCTTATCAGCCTTGCTACTGGGATCGGTCGCGGTGACCGCGGTGGTGGCGCTGAAGGCAGTCGGAGTCGTCCTGGTCGTTGCGCTGCTTATTACTCCTGGAGCTGCGGCTTACCTGGTGACGCGCAACTTCTGGCGAATGCTCTGGCTTGCCCCACTCTTTGCCGGGAGCGCGGCAGTAATCGGGATCTACGGCAGCTACTACCTCGATACCGCGCCAGGCGGCACCATCGTGCTGGTCGAGGGTGCCATCTTTGTTGTTGCCTGGCTGTTTGGCCCGCATCAGGGACTGCTCACTTCCCGGAGACGCGCAAGGGCTGCCACTCAAGCGCAAGAAGCAAACCTTCTCACCTCAGGCGCTTAGCAGCCTTGCTCCAGGTGGCGCGCCTACTCGTCGGAAATCGCGTCCAGGATGTTCAGCCGTGCCGCTCGACGGGCGGGCAATACTGCGGCCAGAATTCCGATCACCAAAGCAAGGATCAAGATCACGATCAGCGTGCCCACGGGGATGTCGAGTGCCTCGATTCCTGAGTCAGCTAGTGCCCGCTGCAAGACCGTTCCCGCCGCGATCCCGAAGGCAATGCCGAGCACGGCTCCGAGTAGGGCGACGACGATCGCCTCCCAGCGGATGATTCGCCGTACCTGGCGCCTAGTGGCTCCTACCGCTCGCAGTAGCCCGATCTCTCGGGTTCGTTCGATCACCGATAGCGCGAGGGTATTGACGACCCCAAGGGCCGCGATTACCACCGACAGGGCCAGCATCGCGTAAACGAAGTAGAGCAACTGGTTGAGCTGCTTGGCGTTCTCGGCCTTGAGCTCGGTCTGGTCCAGCACGCTGACCAGTGGGTTCGCCGAGGCGGCCTCCTTAACACCGGCGATCACGGTTGTCGGGTCAGCGCCAGGTGCCACTGTCACAAACAGGAACGTGTCCTGCGAGCCACCCCCGGCGGCGCGGTAGTCATCGAGCGGAATGACCAATCCGCTCAGTAGTGGCGTTTGCTCGAACTGTCCGACGATCGTGAACGATTCCCGATCCCCGCTTGGGAACAGCACCGGTACGGAGGTCCCTAGGGACCAACCCCGTTCGGTAGCCAGGTCATTGCTCACCACAGCGTTACCTGTGGTGAGATCGCCGAACTCTCCGGTCACGTCCTCCACTGAGTAGACAGCGTCGAGTGGACCGCCCCCGATCGCACTGATGTCTTGGTCGACACCATCGACGGATACGCCACCAATCGACTCGCTGACGACGTACTCCACGCCATCGACTTGGCGGATCGAGTCAGCGATGGTTGAGCTAAACGGCTGGCCTGTCACCGTACTGACGATCGCGTCGGCTCGGAACGTCTGGTCGATGAGCTTATCGATCGAAGTCTGGGCTGAAGCGGTGATCACGGTGACCCCAACGACGAGTCCGAGGCCGATCGTGAGGGCACTGGCCGTAGTCGCCAGTCGCTTTGGTGCCCGAGCCGCATTGCGTGCCGCAAGCTTGCCCGGCGTCCGCCCGAGGGCCGACAGAACCGGCGTTGCCAAGGTAACCAGACCGACGCCGAGCAGCGGGGTCAACACCACGACGGCGATCAACAATAGGAGTGCTCCGGCCCCCGTTTGGGCTGCGTTAGCCCCGTCGCCCGAGCCACTCAAGCCAAGGGCGATGAAAGCGATAGAAATAGCCAGTAGAACGAAACCCGAGATAGTCCGGATGCGCCCCACTCCCTCAGCACTGGAGTTGAGTTCCCGTAGTGCCGCGATCGGCGGAATCCGCGATGCGCGAAGCGCCGGGACAGCCGCCGACACCAATGTCACGACGATGCCAATCACCGTCGCCCAAACGACGGAGTTGACGGTAATGGCGATCCCAGATGTCAGACTCAAACCAATCGCGTCAAATAGCGCGCCCAGACCTAGCGCTAGCACGTAACCAGCACCGATTCCGATGACGACCGAGACCAACGCGACGATGAGCGCCTCAATCAGCACGCTACGCAGGACCTGGAATCTGGTCGCGCCGATCGCCCGCATCAAAGCGAGTTCTCGGCCACGCTGAGCGATCAGGATCGAGAAGGTGTTGTAGATCAGGAATGCTGCAACAAACAGCGAGATCGCCGCAAAACCAATGAGGATGTAGTTAAAGAAAGCCAGACCCTGCCTAAGCGAATCGCTCTGCTCCTCAACCTGTTGTGCACGCGTCTTAGCTATCAGACCGCTGTCTTGTGGATCCGAGTTCAGTACCTGCTGGATCGACGTAGCGACCGCCTCATCGGTGAACCCGTCCGCTACGGCCACGTCGACGGCGGTCCATTCCCCCGGTTTGGTGAGCAATTCCTGGGCACGCTCAGGCGTAAAGGCAGTCAGCGTCGCCCCCGCCAGTCCGCCGGTTTCTCCGAACTTGAAGCTACCGACGAGGGTCGCTTGGGTCTCACCGCCAGGTGTCAGAATCGTGATCTCGTCGCCCAGGGAGTACCCCAGCTTTGGGAACGTCACATTGTCGACGACGACCTCTCTTGCGGCCTGCGGCGCCCGTCCCTCGGTGATGGTGGTGACGCTAATGAGTGGATTCGACTCCCAGCTAAGCCCGATGGCGGGCGGTCCTGCCCCGCCAATAACCTCGCCGCTGTTGTCGAGCAGATAGACGCCATTGCGGTTGATTGAGCCCGCGGCCGCTGCGACACCATCGACGCTGGTGGCCTCGTCAACAACCCGCTGGGGAACCAGCAACGGTGCGTTGTCACCGGGGTCAGTCGTGATATCGACACCGACTGCCGATTCTCGAGTGATCTGCACGTCCTGGGCACTACCTTCAATGATGTCGACGAACGTCCGGTCCAACGCTGCGGTCAACATCAAGGTTCCGGTAACGAAGGCGACCCCGAGCACAATTGAGATGGTGCTAAGGATTAGCCGACCTTTGTGGGCAACTGCGGTTCGCAGCGTCGCGCGCAACATCAGCTCAGTACCGACCTAACGGGGTTGTGCGGCAGTCGGGCGCATCTGTTCGTCAAAGCCATGGCCACGATCCTACGGGGATGTACTGCTCGTGCGCTGCGACGTGGGTGGCTCGTGCGGCAAACTGACGAGGGTGAAGTTTGGCCGATCTACCTGGAGCACCCCGACATGGGTCTGTTCCCTATCCGGTCACGTTGTCCCCGCCGCGCAAGTTGAGACACTTCGCGAGATCGATAGCTCGCTAGGACGGGCAGTTTCCGACGACAAACGACTCGCTCGTTGCCTGCGCTGCGATAGTTGGCTGCTCACGGCCGCCCCGCTGTCAGGTACGGCCACCTCGGAGGTACTTCCAGAGCCTGCCGATCTGCCGAAACCCAAACGCGGGAAAGCCCTGTCCGAACAGGTTGTCACCCGCGTGATTGCCGTCGAACGCGGGTTCCACGTCATCTTCTTCGCCGCGATTGTCATCCTGCTGGCCGTCGTACAGTTCGGCCTCCCGGGTTTGCGCGAGGAGTCGCAGAATCTACTGCTATCCGCCCAAGGCCTCGTGGGTGAGAGCCGACCGGGTCAATCGCTGCTGGTAAAGGCCCTCCAGGAACTTGGTGATCTCGACACCGGACGGGTCGCCTTACTGATGCTTATGTTCGGAAGCTATGCCGTACTGGAAGCCGTTGAGGCGATATTCCTTTGGCGCGGTAGACGCTGGGCCGAGTATCTAACTGTCGTGGCGATTGTCGTCCTCCTCCCCATTACTATCCTGGCCTTGATGGACAACGTGTCCGCCTTCAAGCTCTTTGCTCTGGGGTTCGAGCTGGCGGTCTTGGTCTATCTCGTCATCGCCAAGCGCCTGTTTGGGGTGCGGGGAGGCCAGCGTCAACTCGAGGCCGCCCTCGCCGCCGACGTCAACTGGGAAGATATCTATCGCAACCCGCCCGTCGTTGGGGTGGATCGAATCGATCGTCGATTGTGACACTTCAGGCCTTCCACCCCAACGCTGGTCTGATCCGCTACTAGCAAACCAATGGAGATCGCATCACCACGCGGATTGTGTCGACGCGGTAGCGGATCATCAGTGCGAGGCATAGTCTCTGCGAAGCGACATATCTAGCCGACCGCCTACTAGGAGGACTGCGATGAGACATTTCAGCGCGAAGAAGGCTGCCGTCGGGTTGGGTGCCGGAATATTCACGTTGGGAATCCTCGCCGGGTGTTCAAGTAGTACCGACCCCAACGCATCGTCATCCCCTTCGGTTGATGCTGGCACCGGCTCACCAGCCTCGAGTGACTCAGGTGGCACTGCCGCGAGCATTCAGGGTAAATGGCGCGGTGATGCTGACGAACTCCTCGACGCCAATACCGCGAACCTAGGCAGCACCGAGGAGATCGAGTGCATCGGACCGATCTTCCTCACTTTCGAACCTAACGGCGATTTCACCCAAGACGGAACTGCAACCTGCAGCGTCGGCGGACGGTCCGTAAACGCGACGATCGAGACCGCCGGGAAGTACCGCACCGACGGCAACCAGTTGATCATTACAGAAGCAGAGAACGACGGCAGGATCATCATTCCCACCGGCGATGTCGCGTTCCCCGGTTCTTGGAGTGAGGGAACCGCCACCTACGAAATCTCCGGAGACACGCTCACGATCCACTTCACCGGAGAGACGGTCGGAGCCGTCACGCAGAAGTACCAACGGGCCGTATAGTCCAGCTGCGGCAGATCAATCGAGCAGTGGTTACTCCCGGCTACTGATGCGAATCGCTAACGCCAAGGGTCCTGGCGGTCGGTGATACCGGGACATCATCCTTAGCCGGAAAAGTTCGCAACACGTGGTCGGCAGCGTGGTTGGTCACACCCATCCAATAGTGCTCATTGCGGTAGTGATGGAGCCGATGAGCACGTTCGATGTAGCGCGCGTAACGATTGCGTGGTTTACATCCAGAGTGGACGTAGAAGTGAGTCCACTCGTAGACGTTACCGATTACGGCTGCGGTCACAATCAGTGTCAGGGCAATCGGCGTCGAGGGAACGATGAGTAGCGTCATCGCAACCCCGATCGGAACGCCGATCCACAGCGAGCGCATGGGGATAAACACGGCTTCAATGACTCGGGGATCTTGGTGATGTCTGCGATGCTCCTGGGCTAAGTGAAGGTCGAACTTCCATCGCCCGATCGTCCGTGGTTTGTAGTGCAGGACGAATGTGTGAATCAGCCATTCGGTGAGCGGTTGGGCAGCGATCAGTGCGGCCGCGGCTAGCGCGTCCCACCACGTCCACTGAGCGATCCAGATTCGTGCGGCGGCTGTAGCGAGCAAAAAGACGAGTAGGAACTGAGCGCTCGGGTACCGCAAGTAGACCCTGACGATGTCTCGGACCCGGGTATTGGCAGCGAAGCGGGTGGACGTTTGCGTACTCATCTTTGCCGATCTCCTAGCTACTCGTTGTCTATGCGGAAGGCGCTTCAGTTAGTGAATCCAGCAGGCCCTGCCACTGCGACTCGCTTGATTCCAGCAGCTCTCGCGCAGCAGCCTCTGCGCATTTGATGTCGCCGACAGCGATCGATGCTGCCAGTGCACGGTGGCTCTCGACATTGAGTAGTTCAGGGACAACTACTGAAGCGATGACACCGCGTAAAGGCCGGTAGGTCGCGACGAGGCCGTTGTAAGCGATCCGATACGCGAGGTTGCCCGACGCGTTGACGATGACCGACCAGAACTCCAGATCGATGTCCTGTTGCTTTAAGACGTCATCTTCAATCTCAAGTGCAGCGGTCAGATCCCTTACCTTGTGCTGCTGGTCGAGAGTTGCCCGTTTGGCGGCTAGTCCAGCCGCGGCTACGCCAATGCTGATTCGCATCTCTAGCAGAGATCGTAGGACTGGAATATCCAGCGATGAGTCCGGGCGAACCAGCATGTGCTGAAGTAAGCCAAGGTCTGTCGAGGTCCGGTAGTCAAGGACTCGGGTGCTGCCGCCGTGACGGATATCCACGAGTCCTGCCTGTGCCAACCGCTGTAAGGCCTCGCGAACGACTCCACGGCTGACTCCTAGCTGTGTGGAAAGCTCGCGCTCACCCGGGAGTAGCTGACCCGGCTCAAGACTCCCGGCAACAATCTGGCTCCGAACTTGCGAGAAGACCGCGTCAGCGCTGCGCTGCGGAACGACTTCACTGAACGCTGCCGTATCGACCATGCGCCGACCCTAGCAGACTGGTCCTACCAGTGGACCAGTCTGCTCTACGCCTCAACCCGCCTACCCACGCTCGTGCCAGAAGAAGACGTTGCGCTGGAGGTTGGTTAGCGAGGTGTTCGCCCGAATCACCTTGGCCAGGGTCGTATCGCGGATTCGAGCACGTTCCTTGCCTGCGAGTTGGTTCTCAAAGTAGAGGCGGTCACCGTCACGCAGGCGCGTGAACTGGTCGGCGATATTTCTTGCGAACAGCGGTCCAGGTGCCAAACATCCAGCACTGATCAGACTTTCGAGATTTCAATACGAACCGTCGTGTACGAATGGCCATCACTATCAAGTTGAAGGGTTCCGTTATTGAGCTTAACGGTGCGCTGGACACTGGCCAGTCCGATTCCGAGTCCATCGTGCTCAGTGGTGAGGCGTTGGAACATATTGGTTGCGCGATCTAACTGATCCGGTGCGATCCCCGTTCCGTTGTCGGTCACAGTGAATGCAATCGTCTCGTTGACCGCCCTTGCTCCGATCTCGAGCTCGAGCACTCGATCGGGTGAGCGGTACTTGATCGAGTTCTGGATCACGTTGACTAGGCCGGAACTGACAAAGGAATCACCAACGCTCCACGAGAGCTCCGATGGAATTTCGATCACCAGTTTGGCATCGGCCTCATCCAGGTCCGCCTGAACCAGTCGCAGAGCCGCATCCACGCTGTCACCGACCTTTTGAACTGACGGTGGGGATTCTCCGCCCAGTCGCGAGTAGTCGAGCAGGGCGCCAATCAGCGCTTGCATCCGTTCAACTCCACCAGTGATCTCTTGCAGTGACTCACGAACTTCCTCCGTGACAACTCCGTCTTCGATATCAGCCGCCAGCAACTCGGCGAAGCTACCGATTGTCCGTAGCGGAGCACGTAGGTCGTGGCTAGCAACATAGGCGAACTGCTCAAGCTCCTTGTTAGCGCTAGCCAGCTTCGCCGTTCGGTCCACCACGGCGGATTCGAGGATCTCCTGCTGACGGCTAAGGCGTCGATTCGTGACGGCAAGTAACAGCGACAGCAGCGCCAGAACCGCCAACACCGTCAGTGTGATGATGATGACCAGCGAGTTCTTCTCCCAGAAGGTTGACTGGTAGAACCGCAGATCTGTGCCCGCCTGAAGCTCGGCACTAGCCAGGTTGAAGCGGTCAAGTTGACGCCAGTCGTAGACATAGCGATAGGTATCAGCAGCCTGGACTTCCGGCACGGGCTGTCCAGTATTGAGGGCATTGATCGTGTCCCACGTAACCTCACCAACACGAATCGGTGAGATCAAGTACCCACCCACCAAGCCGTGTCCGGCGAGAACGCCCCAGTTGCTGAAGATCGGCGCAGTGCTGGCGTCGCTAAGCTGTTGGAGAGTGGTGAACGGGCTTGCTGGCGTCCCGTCGGCGTCCTGGAAGACCAGCAGATAGTAGACGGCAGCATCTGGGGGAAGCTGGGCCAGCGACTCGGCGGAATGACTGACTGACTCATTCACGTCAAATCGCACGGGTAGATCGGGGGCTACCTCCTGCAGCGCGGCGGTAAACTCCTCGAGCCGTTCCTGCCCACCGGGTGACTGGCTATCGGCGATCACCACGAGTTCGCTGGGATTGCCAACCCTGAGCATCTCCTCGATCGAGGCAACGTAGTCCGACTTGACCGGAACAGTGACGTCGGCCGTTGTCACTGCAGCGGCCCCAGAGGTAACGGCGACTCGTGGGACATCTTCGAGGAAATCCGGGTGCTCATCAAGGGTCGTAGCGGCGGGCAGGCTCTCCGCGACCACGTAGTCGAGCTCGATGGTGGAGTACTTGGCCTCCATCCGATCGATGAACTCGCTCTGGTCCGCGGGCGAATTGAACCTAGCGGAGTCGAGGTACTCGACATAGAGCTCCGTCGGTACTCCACTTGCCTTATTGGCAGATTCGAAGCCCTGCATGAACTGCTGGCTCCAGGGGATGTCCTGCGCCCATGAGTTGATGATGAGGATCTTCAACGGATCGGCTGCGTGCACCGGAGTGATCGCGGCTGCGCCAGCGAGCACCATCAGCGCCAGTGCGAGGAGCAGGGAGCCCGCTATCCGAAAGATCGACACTCACTAGCTTCCCATCCGAGCTAGCAGGAGTCGCGCGGAGTTGCGGAGCTGGCGCGACTGAGTGCGATCACTCGAACGGTGCTACGTCGCCTGCTCCCAGTCGAAGGACTTCGGCCACCGCGCTCGTCAGATCGACGACGGTTGTCGGCTGTGATGAGCACTCACCAGCGTCCACCACCGCGTCGACGGCAGAACCGACACGGTCGTTGACCATCCACCCCTCGAAGAGCGGTTCATCATCGCCGGGTAACAGCAAGGTGCTGGACATGAGCGGTTCGCCAAGTTCGGCAACCAACGCTTGAGCCACCTTGTTATCGGGGATTCGAGCCCCGACTGTCCGTCGCTTTGGACTCAGGAGCTTCTTAGGAACCACCTTGGTTGCTGGGAGAATGAAGGTGTAGGGCCCCGGTGTCGCCGCCTTGATTGCCCGAAACACCGGATTCGACATCTCGACGAACTGGCTGAGTTGGCCGAGGTCATGACACACCAAAGTGAAATGGTGGGTGTCGTCCAGCTCTCGCAGCTGTTTGATCCTAGCGATCGCGGCGCCATTGCCGAGGCTCCAGCCGAGTGCGTAGCCGGAGTCCGTCGGGTAGGCGATCACTCCACCGTCGCGCAGTACGCGGACAACTTCCGATACGAGCCGCGCTTGCGGATCGACCGGATGGATCTCGAAAAGTCGGGCCATGAAGCCAACGATAGTCAACTCGGCGGGCTGGTGCCTAACCTGCCAGGAACGGAAGGATCGATCGCCCGTCTGCGCGCACATTTGGCGACCTCGGCGAGGGATTGTTACGTTCGAATCGGAGGTACTACAGATGAATCGACAGATCACCAACCACATCGCCATGGTGCGCCCGAGCGCGTTCTACTTCAACACTGAGACGGCGGCAAACGACTTCTTCCAGAAGAACCTGGGCGAGAAACACGACATCGTGCAAGCAAAAGCACTCATCGAGTTCGATGGCTTCGTCGACAAACTTCGTAGCAAGGGCATCAATGTCCATGTCATCCAGGACAACAATGCCGTCTATTCAACCCCTGACAGCATCTTCCCCAATAACTGGTTCGTCTCCCTTGAAGGCGACAAACTCGTCCTCTGCCCGATGTTCGCCGAGGACCGCCGACTCGAGCGAATCAAGTTTGTCGGAAGTCTCATCGAGACGATGGACCGCAAGAAGCTTGAGATCATTGACTACACCGACTACGAGAAGGACGGCCGCTTCCTTGAGGGCACCGGAGCGATGGTGCTAGATCGGGCCAATAAGAAGGCGTACTGCTGTCTGTCACAGCGCGCGGACGAGGGCTTATTCAAGCAGTTCTGCAAAGACTTCGGATTCAAGGCGATCGCGTTCCACGGGTTCCAGTCCTACCGGGAACAGCGGGTGGCGATCTACCACACCAACGTCATGATGGCGATTGGCGAGAAGTACGCCGTCGTCTGCCTCGACGCGATCGACGATGCCGACGAGCGGAAGATGGTTGTCGACGAGTTGACCGAGAGCGGTAAGGAGATCCTCGACGTCTCCGAGGAGGAGATCGATAACTTCGCCGGTAATGAGATCGAGCTCATCGGAGACGATGACCAGCACTACACGGTCATGACCCACTCCACCTTCAACGTCCTCACCGACGATCAGAAGGCAGAGATCGAGAAGACCAGTGAGATCCTCGTAGGCGATGTTCACACCATCGAGGCCTACGGTGGCGGATCTGTTCGCTGCATGATCTCCGAGATCTTCTAGTACCTGCGGTTGCCGCCACTCAAGCACGAACGGTGGTAGCTAACAATCCCAGCAATAGCTCTGCGGGGGTCCTAGCTGATAGAACGGAGCGTGGACAACCCGACGCCCGAGGCGACCTACCGGTTTCAGTTGACGCCGGACGTTGGCTTCGCCGAGCTCGGCAAGTTTGCTGACTACCTCGCCAAGCTCGGTGTGACCAACGCCTACCTATCGCCGATCCTGCAGGCGGTTCCCGGTTCCCAACATGGTTACGACGTTGTCGATCACTCGCGGATCAGTCTGGATCTCGGCGGCGAGGATGCGTTCATCGCGGCCGCCGCGCGGCTATCGCAACGCGGAATCGGAATCGTCGTGGACGTCGTACCCAATCACGTCGCCCTTCCCACCCCCGAGTCGCTGAATCCCGCCCTGTGGTCGGTTCTTCGTGACGGCCCCGAGTCGCCGTTTGCCCAATGGTTCGATATCGATCCATCACACGGTCAACCGATTCTGTTGCCAATCCTGGGCGCCCGGATCGACGAGATTATTGATGCTGGGGACCTGGTAGTCGATCCATCCGGCGGTCCGGGCGGAGAGCCGATTCTGCGGTACTTCGACCATGAGCTGCCGATCCGCAGCGGAACCGCATCGCTGTCAATCGAAGAACTACTTGCCGCCGCGTACTACCGGCTGGCCTATTGGCAGATCGCCGGAGAGGAACTCAACTACCGCCGATTCTTCGATGTCGACACATTGGTGGCGATTCGGGTCGAGGATCCCGAGGTCTTCATCCGCACCCACGAGGTCCTCCTGCGTCTCATCGCCGACGGCACTATTACCGGTTTGCGTATCGATCATCCAGATGGGCTAGCCGATCCCGAGGGTTACTTGGCGTCCTTGGCGGCTGCCGGTGACCAGCCCTGGGTAGTGGTCGAGAAGATCTTGGCTCCAGGCGAGACGTTGCCTACCTCCTGGGATTGCGTTGGGACGACCGGGTACGGGGCGGCATCCATCTTGACGGCGCTGTTTTGCGAGCCGGAAGGTGCCGGTGTCATGCGCAGCGCGTTCGCCGAGATCACTGGTGAGTTCGCCGACTGGCCACAGGTCGCATTCGCCGCCAAAAAAGAGGTCCTCTCAACAATCCTCTTCTCCGAACTACACCGCCTCGCGGCATTGGCACACTCCGCCTGCCAGACCAATGTGCGGTGGAAGGACTACTCCCTCAAAGGGCTGACGGAGGGTCTCACCGAGTTCCTTGCTCATATGGAGGTGTACCGCGCCTACGTTCGACCGGGCCATCCGATCCCACTGATCAGCTCCGAGCAACTCACCACTGCGGCCACTGCTGCGTGTGAGTCCCTACCGCATCGTGCAGCAGAAATCGGCCTACTTCAAGCTATGGCTAGCGGCCAACTTGGGCGCTCGGAAACAATCGATGACTTTGTTGTTCGCTTCCAACAAACGTCCGGGCCGGTATTGGCAAAAGGAGTGGAAGACACCGCGTCCTACCGATGGTTCCCGGTCGCATCGCTGTGCGATGTGGGCGCCGAGCCCGATGTCTTCGGAGTTGAACTCGATGCCTTCCACCGATGGTGCTTGGACCGCAAGGCGGCAATGCCGGGAACGATGAACACCCTCTCGACCCACGACACCAAGCGAAGCGAAGACGTCCGTGCCCGGATCAACGTCTTTAGCGAAGTGCCAGAGAAGTGGCTCGGCTGGATTCAGGACTGGCAGTACCTCAGCGGGCCGTTGGAGTTCGACGATCTCAGCGGCGAGGTGACTGAATCCGAGGTACCAAAACTGCGTGATGCCCGTACCGAGTGGTTGCTCTGGCAAACGATGGTCGGCACCTGGCCGATCGATCGAGAACGCATGGGCGCCTATTTGATTAAGGCAGTCCGAGAGGCCAAGGTCTACACCTCCTGGGTCGAACCGAACGAGGTGTACGAGGCGGCACTATCGGACTACCTCGATGCGGTCTACGACAATGCCACGTTGATGGAGTCCTTCCGCTTAGCCACTGCCCACCTCAAACCGGGATTCGTCGCCAACTCCCTTGGCCAGCGTGCCCTGCAGTTGTTCATGCCGGGTGTTCCCGATACCTATCAAGGTTGCGAGACGGTCGATCTAAGTCTGGTTGATCCGGACAACCGACGCCCCCTCGATGCGGACGTTCTACAAGGGATCTACGACCGAAGCCAGGCCGGGATCTCCGACCCCTACGCCGATCACGATGCGGCCAAGATGCGTGTGAGTGTCGAAGGTCTGCAGTTGCGTGGACGCCATCCCGACGCAGTCGGTCCCGCCGGTTCGTACGTTCCACTTGTCGCTAATGGCGATGCCGCCAATCATGTCATCGCGTATCTGCGAGGTGATTCGATTGTCTCGCTTGCACTACGTCACACCATGGCGCTGGAATCCGCGGCGCTGGAGGCCACAAGGATTGGACTACCTGCAGGGCAATGGCTCAATGTGCTGACCGGAGCGACGGTTAGCGGCGGTGATCAACCCCTGTCCCTTAACGAGATCCTTGGTGGCTGGCCCGTCGCCATTCTTGAGGCTACATCTGAGGCTGCTGTTGCGATGAATGACCACGATGCCGACTAGATCCGAGGACGGCTCGTTTCGGGTGTGGGCGCCACGGGCAGCGGGCGTCCAAATCACGACCGGTGATGGGTCGGTGTACCCGTTGGTCAAGGACGAGGCGAGTGACGGCTGGTTTCAAGGAGCGGCCCAACTTGAGCACGGCGACGACTACTGGGTACGCGTTGACGACACCAACTTTCCTGATCCGCTAGCGCGCTGGTTGCCCCACGGAGTCCATGACGCTGCTCGCTACTGGGATCCCACCAAGTACCAATGGGGAGATGACGACTGGCGTGGCCACTCGATCGCTGATTCCGGCTGCATCTACGAGCTACACATCGGAACCTTCACTTCTGTCGGGACACTGGATGCTGCGCAAACACGACTAGATTGGCTCGTCGATCTCGGAGTCACCCACGTTGAACTCATGCCATTGGCGGCATTCGACGGTGGCCGTGGGTGGGGGTACGACGGTGTCGCTTTCAACGCGGTCAACGACAGCTACGGCGGGCCGGATGCGCTGTGCCGATTCGTCGATAGCTGCCACCAACGCGGGCTCGCGGTCATCCTCGACGTCGTTCACAACCACCTAGGACCTTCGGGTAACTACTGGGACAGCTTCGGCCCACTACTCACCGACAAACACCAGACTCCTTGGGGCGGTGCGGTGAATCTTGACGATGTCGGCTCCGACGATGTGCGCACTATCCTGATCGATACGACGATCGGTTGGATCCGCGACTTCCATCTCGACGGGCTACGGATGGACGCCGTCCACGAGCTCGTTGACGATCGAGCGCTGACCTACTTAGAGGAGCTAGGCGAGGCGGTCCGGTTGGAGGCCGCTAGCGCCAACCGAACCATCGAAGTCACCGCTGAGTCTGACCGAAACGATGCGCGGACCGTTACGGACGTCGACAACGGTGGCCTCGGACTCACGGCTCAATGGGATGACGACGTGCACCACGCTCTGCACTGGCTCATCACCGGTGAGGACGTCGGGTACTACGGCGACTTCGCCACTGCCCCGGCAGTTTGCTACACGTTGGAACGCGCATTCCTGCACGACGGAACGTGGTCTAGTTTCCGGGGTCGATCCCATGGACGGCCGGTGGACTTCACCTTGGTCGATCCGTGGCGGTTCATCGTGTCGGTACAGACACATGACCAGGTCGGTAATCGTGCAACCGGTGACCGGCTATCTCACCTCGTTGACCTAGATGCACAAGCGGCAGCGGCGACGATCCTGCTGAGTCTTCCCTACACACCGATGCTGTTCATGGGCCAGGAATGGTCGGCGTCGACCCCGTGGCAGTTCTTCACGGACTTCTCAGATCCGCAGCTCGCGCAGTTGGTGACCAACGGCCGACGCGGTGAGTTTGCAAGCCACGGCTGGGCGGCCCAAGATGTACCCGATCCACAAGCGGCCTCAACGTTCGAGCGTTCAGTATTGGATTGGTCGCAAGCCAGCGCCGAGTCTGGCGAGTGCCTGGCTAACTGGTACCGGACGCTGCTCGGGCTTCGGCGGGAGCATCCGGGCTTTGGTAGCGCCTTGGCGGGGACAGATGCGCCAAGCTCACAGACTGCGGGCGGGTTGCGCGTCAGCATCACGACGACGGACGATGACCTTCCCGCGGCGATTCTGCTCTCGCGGGGCGAGTGGCTTAGCTGCGCGAACCTCGGCGACGAACCGCAGGTTTTTGCAGTACCCGCAGGGGATTCAGCAGTGATCGCAGCGTGGCCGTCGACGGAATCGTTCAACGCTCAGCACCGCGACGGGAACGTGGAAATCAGCATGGCCCCCGGCGCCAGCGGCGTCGTTCGGACCGGACACGCTAGGTAAGCGAACCATCAAGGTTGTTCGTGCGTCTATCGCTCGATGCCAGCAGCTACTACGTTGGAGTGGTGCCGATTCCCCTGACCTCCGAACTTGCCGCAATTCTGCCGTACTTCCCGGAGGTCGAAGCCGCACTTTGTCGGTGGGTGCCCGACCAACGCTGGTACGCGAGCAAGGGTCGCGGCGGCGAGCTTCGAATAGTCGCTGGGTCGACGCTGCCGTCGCCTCAGATTGAGAATCAGCTAGCCGTGTTGCTGATTCGGTGTGACTTCCCCGATGACGAATCCGAGCTATATCAAGTACCAGTGGCTCTTCGCCGCGATCGATCTGCTGACAGCGGTTATATCTCCAGTGTTGGCGCCGAATCCGACCGTTGGCATGTGTATGACGGTCCCCAGGATATGGCCTATACGAGTGCACTTCTTACAGCCCTTCAAGGATCAGCCAGTACGGCCATCGGTGAATCGGCTGGACTAACAATCGAGCCGCACAGCATCGGGAAGGCGGCTCCAACGCCCGAGGTAGTCACGAGTGGGATTCTGAAGGGCGAGCAGTCCAACACCTCCATCATCTACCAGCTCCGTGATGCCGACGGAACGAACCTCAACCCGCTGATCTGCAAGGTATTCCGCCTACTACACGCTGGTGAGAACCCGGATGTCGTCCTGCAATCGGGCCTATGGGAGGCCGGTTGCGATCGAGTTCCTCGACCGATCGGCTACCTCAGCGGGGAGTGGATGGACGTCGTCGGGCATCTCGCGTTCATGCAGGAGTTCCTCCCTGGTGTCGAGGATGCCTGGCGAGTCGCTCTAGGAGCAGTAGCTGCGGACTCGGACTTCAGTGAGAAGGCCTACGCACTTGGAGCCGCAACCGCGCAAGTTCATGCCACCCTCGCCGATTGCTTCCCCACTGTGCCGGCCAGCGATGAACTCGTTACTTCGGTTCTGGTCAGCATCCAGCGACGTCGGGAGGTGGCCGAGGCCATCGCGCCACAACTGCTTGAAGTACAGAGCGAACTCGATCGAATTCTGGCCACCGCCGCCGATGCGCCCTGGCCCACACTGCAACGGATCCATGGCGACTACCACCTAGGCCAGGTCCTTTGGTCAAACGAGTACGGCTGGATCCTCGTGGACTTCGAGGGTGAACCAGCCCGACCAATGGCCGAACGTAGCGAACCCGATCTTGCTTTGCGAGATATCGCTGGGATGCTGCGATCATTCGACTACGCAGTCGGAAGTCACTACCATGAGACGCACGCAGCCAGCGGCCAAGCGCGTGACTCATCGTGGGCGGGGGTCGCACAGACCGCGTTCCTAGACGGGTACACCCACGCGAGTGGATTCGACCCGCGCAGTAGTCCGCTACTCCGAATCCTTGTGCTCGACAAAGCGCTCTACGAAGTTACTTACGAGGCCAGGAATCGCCCGGACTGGCTGCCCATCCCACTCTCCCAAGTACTCGAACTCGCCGAAGCTGTTGACTCTGATCAGGAGACCCCATGACCCAACCTGAGCGACCCTCCGCGAGCGAAACAGGCCGATCAAACGACGCAGTCGCCAATGAGGATCTCGAGGTGGAGGAAGGCGATCCGACTGGTGCCGAGGAGCAGGAGTACGAGGCCCATGAGATCACCTACGCCGAGCACTTCCACCCGGCTCGGCCGCGAGCACTTCGCCCACGAGCACGCCTACGAGGTCAGGGTGCGCGCCAGTCCGAGTGGTTCCGAGAGGCCAGCGGCCAGAACCCGGTCTACGTACAGTGGCTGATCGACCAGTCAATGCTGCACGATGCAAGCTTGATCGCCAACCAGTTCTCCGGTATCGGCGCGATGTGGCAGAACCCCTACGCTCAACCTGATCCACGCGCCGCAGTTAGTACCGCGTCGGTGTGGTTCAGCGCCTACCCCATCTCAATGATTGGTAGGTCCGGTCGTTCACTACTGCACTCCTGGGGCGATGAGGAGCTGTGGCGAGCATTCCAGGAGATCGGTATTGACGGACTCCATACCGGACCGGTCAAACGCGCCGGTGGTGTACGGGGTTGGGAATCGACCCCGAGCGTTGACGGCCACTTTGATCGCATCAGCACGAGTATTGACGGCGTCTTTGGAACCGAGGACGAGTTCCGGCGAATGTGTGAAGTCGCCGATACCTACAACGGCACGATCATCGACGACATCGTTCCCGGCCACACCGGCAAGGGAGCGGACTTCCGGCTAGCGGAGATGAAGGTCGGCGACTACCCCGGCATCTACCACATGGTGGAGATCGATCCCGCGGATTGGGAGCTACTACCGACCGTGCCACCGGGCTGGGACTCGATCAACATCGACCCCGACACCGAGGACCAGCTCGAGAAGGCTGGTTACATCATTGGGCGACTGCAGCGCGTCATCTTTCACGTCCCCGGGGTCAAAGAGACCAACTGGAGTGTGACCGCCGGTGTCGTCGGACCCGACGGTATCGAGCGCCGATGGGTCTACCTGCACTACTTCAAAGAGGGCCAGCCAACGATCAACTGGCTCGACCCGACATTTGCTGGCATGCGGCTAGTCATCGGCGATGCGCTGCACTCGCTTAGTGACCTCGGTGCCGGTGGCCTACGCCTAGATGCGAATGGCTTCCTTGGCGTCGAGAAAAGTGTCGAAGGTGCGCCGGCTTGGTCGGAAGGCCACCCACTTTCTGAGGCGGCTAATCAGCTCATCGCCAGCATGGTGCGCAAGGTCGGTGGATTCACTTTCCAAGAGCTCAACCTCACCATGGACGACATCAAGGAGACGTCCGAGCGGGGTGCCGATCTCTCCTACGACTTCGTCAACCGGCCCGCGTATCACCACGCATTGGCCACCGGCGATACCGAGTTCTTGCGGCTGACGATGAACGCCGCCTTGGAGATTGGTGTCGATCCGGCCTCGCTCGTTCACGCGCTACAGAACCATGACGAGATCACCTACGAGCTCGTGCACTTCACCACCCGGCACAAGGACGACCGCTTCCAGTTCCGAGACCTCGACGTACCCGGTGCCGAACTAGCAATCACCATCCGAGAAGAGCTCACCGAGCTACTGACTGGGCCAAGTGGGCCGTACAACCTCATCTTCACTACTAACGGAATTGCCGCCACCACAGCAACCGTTATCTCCGCAGTTCTGGGCTACCCCGACATCTCCCGGATTACCGACGACGAGGTTGAGCAAATCAAGCGAGCTCACTTGTTGTTGGCGATGTTCAACGCCCTGCAACCTGGGGTGTTCAGCCTGTCGGGTTGGGATCTGTGCGGAATGCTCACCCTGGACCACGAGAGCGTGGCTCATCTACTAGAGACCGGCGATACGCGCTGGATCCATCGGGCGGCCTACGACCTGATGGACTACGACGAAGAAGCGACGCGATCACCACTCGGAATGCCGCGCGGAGTTAGCTTGTACGGCTCCCTTCCGAAGCAGTTGGCTGAACCCAACTCCTTCGCGCGCCAGTTGAAGGTCATTTTGGATCTGCGATCACGCTACGGGATCGCGACCTCGCGACAGGTCGATATTCCACCGGTTTCTAATAAGGGTCTACTCGTGGCCGTCCACGATCTCAGCGACAGCGGCGCCCCCGAGTTGAGCAGCCACCGGATGCAGGCGACGGTGCTCAACTTCTCACTCGAGGATGTGTCGGGCAGTGTGCGCTCCGAGCAACTGGAACCGGGGTCGGTCGTGACCGACATGCTCAGCGGTGAATCCCTCGGTGTCGTTGACGATCTCTACACCTTCCGGATCGAGCTCGGACCGCACCAGGGCACATCTTTGCTGATCGAGCCGCCAGCAAATGGAGCCTAAACGAAACTGAGCCGGATCCACCTCGAACCCGAGTATCCATCGGTTCGCACCATGCGGTCTGGATACTCAGGAACGAGGCGACAATCACTCCCCACGCAGAGCGGTTAGGTCCTGAGTGCTCGAGGCCGACTCAGGCCCGGTGAACTCCTTGCCACATTCTCCATACCAGCTTGAAAGCTTATGTGGATACAGCTCAACTCCACCGGTGGTAGAGCCGGAGTTGTTCACGGGAATCTTGAAGTTCGATTGCCTCGCGATCTTCTTTGCGGCGCCGTCTGTGAGGTCCCGCACGATGAGATCGCCGTTGACGAGAAACTGGCCGAAGGACAGGTACCACGCGCCCTTGAATCCTGGATCGATGTCCATTGTGTTGGACTCAGTGAGAGTGACCGTCTTGCCATATCCGTGCGACCACGACTTCGTAAAGGCAGCCTTCCACGAGACATCCGTCACCGGGGGAATCGAAACCTTCTCTGATGCTTCAACCGTGGCCGATTCACCAAAGGTCCAGGATTCACTGTTTGAGACGGACTCCGTGACCTGGTGCTTGTGAGGACTCGTGGAATGGGCGCTGCAATTCTCCACTACGTTGCCGTAAAGGACCGGCTTCTGCTGCTCCGGAACGCTCTCCTTTGCGTCGTAGTAACAGTTTTCCTTAGCAGTCTCGGCAGAACCGCATCCAAGGTCAACGAGAGCCTGCACATCGCCACTGACTTCCGGCAGATCCTTGATGACGATGTTGACTCTCGCATTCTGGTCCAAAGTGAGTTCCACGGTGTAAGGCAGCGGGAGCGCGTCAATCGGTAGGGCGCCGCCAGGACGAGTGATGCCACCGTAGTTCTTGTCATCCTTGACATGCGGCGTGGTATCCCAGTTCACCATGTGTGGGTCCTCTCCTCGTTCCTCAGACAGGACGAAGGCACTCTTGTGGGTGCCGTAGGACTTCCACTGGGAATCCCCCTCCGCGGGAGTGTTGGTGATTACGACGCCAAGACCGCCGCGCTTGACGCTTGTCTGAAAACAAGGTCCGTCTTGGTCGCCTTCCTTGCGGTCGACCCACCCGATCTTGGAAGTATGTCCTGGACCGGCCTGTGCGGTACTGAAACTGGACCCGGCCTGCCCATTTGGGTAGGTGCACTGCGGATGGTGAGGATGCTCGGTCGTAAAGACGCCGCCGCGCCACCCTCGATACTCAACATCTGGGTAGACACTCACCGAGACCGATTGATGCTTGGAGTCATTGATCACGTAGTACTGCCTGAGGTCAGGGTCTAGACCATCTGGCTCCTGCGAGTTCGCCGGAGCGGCGACACTCTCACTCGAGTTCTCCGCGCCACTGCAAGATGCGAGTACCAGCGCCATCAAACTGGCGAGGACCGCAACCAGCAGCCACGGCGTTCGCGTACTCCTGACGGTGGTGCTGGGGCTAGTCATGGCGCTCCTCTGCGGTACTTCTATCCGTTGCTTGAGGTCCATTACAGTGCCAAGCACACGCCTATATCGCAGGCCAGAAGAGCGAGATTAGCCCTCCGGACCGGTCCGGGAAATGCGTTCTCGCACGGAGCCGAACTCGAGGAGGAGCTATATCGGGCTAACCGGTCCCCGTCTTGCTGCGCATTCGGGTCGATCGCGGTGTCTGACCGGTCCACATGCGGAAGGCCCGATAGAACGAGCTGGGCTCGTCGTACCCCAAGAGGAATGCGATATCGGTATCACTAAGGTCTGGTTGATCCAAATAGTGGCGAGCCAGTTGCTCACGCGTTTGATCCAAAACGACTTGATAGGTCGTGCCGTCGGCTCTCAGTTGAGCCTGCAGGGTCCGGGTGCCCACGGCTAGCTCGGCGGCAACGCTGGCCACACTGGCCCTACCCGCGGGAAGTAACTCCAGCAGCGCAGCGTGGACTCGATCGCTCATCGCGGAGTTGCTTCGTAGCTGCCCGAGTCGATTTCGCAGATCAGGCTCGAAGACCTTCCACATCGCCCCATTCGCTGTGAGGAAGGGCGCAGCGGCATCCTGATTGGAGAACGTCACGGAGTACTTATTCCCCTGGACAACGTGGATGCCAAAGTACTGGGCAAGCTCCGTAGTAGCAACTGTCGGTTGCGCACTTACGACTGTCAGTGGATTGATCTGCTTACGGGTTGCCAATCGGGTTAGCGCAACCCACCAGATCAGCTCCGTAGTAGTGAGAACTTCGGGTGGGTTCGGCCCTGCGGGCCAACGAATCTCTAGCTCAAGGCCGGCAATTGTCGATGTAACAATCAATCTAAGCGGTCCGATCAACGCCTTGTATTGAGCGATGCGAGCGGCAGCCACACTCAAATTCGGACTGCAGATTGCGGCAAACAAGGGCGGAGAGAATGCCTCGACAGAGATCGCCTGACCGATCTGAATCGGTAGGTCTGGCCGGCCCGACTCGGCGGCAACTGCCTCCCATAGCGCGTAGTACTCCTGCGCTGTGAGGTTCACTTGCCCATTGCTGAATGTGTCGCCCGGCAGTCCTGCACGACGGAGCACATCACCCACTGACAGGCCGATATCGCCGAGAAGAATTCTTGCGCTGGGATCAAGCGCATAGTGGCCTGGCTTTGGTTCAGCCGAGCTCACGGGGTGATCTCCAATGGAACACCGGTCTCGATCTCTGAGACCTTCCACAACGTCTCAATCGCATCGTCGGCACCTGGCCGAACCGTCCATAGGCGAACTGCCGGACCGTTATTCACAAACCGCGGTCCGTAGAACTGTCCGCCTTTAGCATTCGGGTCGGTCGCTGCTCGTATCTGTGGCATCGAGCCCGCTGCGGTGTCCATCCCGGTGTACTTAGCCATCCAGGCGAAGAATGGACCGGTCCAGCCCGCGCCACCTTCCTGGGCAGTATGGACCTGCAGGTCGCTATGGGACAGACCCGGATGAGCGATCAAACTCTGTGCCTTGACCCCGGCCTTTTCGAACTCTCGTTGGAGGCCTAGTCCAAAGTGATAGTTCGCCAGCTTGGACTGTCCATATGCTCCCCACGGTGAGTACTTTCCCAACAGATGTGGGTTTGCCGGATCAACCGAGCGACCCAGGTGATGGGCAGTGCTGGTGACGGTGACGACTCGCGCATCGGGCGCCGCCAAGATCGCTGGCATGAGCAGTGCCGTGAGTGTCCAGTGGCCTAGGTGATTCACGCCGAACTGCATCTCGTAGCCATCAGCGGTCTGCCGTTGCGGCAGGGCCATAAGTCCCGCATTGTTCACAAGAATGTCGACACGTTCATGACTGGCCAGGATCGTCTTGGCCGCTTGGGTCACCGATTCCTGTGCGGCAAGATCTAGCTCAACCAACTCCAAGGAAGCGTCCGGAGTCTCCGCAAGAATCTCCGCAACGGCCTTCTCGGCCTTCTTCTGATTGCGCACTGCCATCACCACATGCGAACCTTTGCTAGCGAACGCCTTGGCCGTCTCTAGTCCCAGACCGCCGTTGGCTCCGGTCACTACCGCAGTCTTTCCGGTCAGGTCGGGAATGGACTCTCGGGTGTAGGTCATGGGCGATCCTGTCAGTTGAGTGTTCCGGCACGTGGACGCCTGCGCTGTGAGCAGGTGCTACGTCTCACCATGCCCGAACGCGAACCCATCGTCACTGTCAGATTGTGCTGAACTTCTAGCCGATTGCGCAAGGATGGAACGGTAGCCGCGGACGGGAGGCGCCACTCGACCGCGGCTGGGCTTACCCTTGCCCACGTTGTCTTGAATCCCACCATCTTGCGGAGCCTGCTTGTGACCGATACGTCAACCACGCCTGAACAAGAGGCCGACCGCCGACGGCTGTGGATCATCATGGGCGCGTTGATGATCACGATGCTGCTTGCCGCACTTGACCAGACGATCGTCGCCACTGCTCTGCCAACCATCACTAGCGACTTGGGTGGCCTCGACGAATTGTCCTGGGTTGTGACCGCCTATCTGTTGGCGTCGACTGCGAGCACCCCGATCTGGGGCAAGCTCTCCGACCTCTACGGACGCAAGCTGATGCTGCAATCGGCGGTCGTCATCTTCACGATCGGTTCGATCCTGGCTGGACTCTCCCAGAACATGTCCCAGCTGATCGGTACCCGTGCGCTTCAAGGTCTAGGTGCTGGCGGGCTAATGGTCCTGGTGATGGCGGTCATTGCCGACGTTGTGTCACCACGTGAACGTGGCCGGTACGTGGGCCTGTTCGGCGCGGTCTTCGGGGTCGCAAGTGTGCTCGGTCCGCTGCTCGGTGGTTTGTTCACTGAGCACCTATCGTGGCGGTGGGTTTTCTACGTCAACGTTCCAATCGGTATCGCGGCCTTCCTGATCCTTGGCGCCGTACTGCACCTACCAAGGCACCCAACTAAACACCGGATCGACTGGCTCGGAGCGGTCTTCTTGGTGACCAGCGTTGTCATGTTGTTGCTGGTGACAATGTGGGGAGGCCAGCAATACCCGTGGACCTCTCCCACAATCTTGCTGCTGGCCGCGGGGGCCATCGTGTTCGGTGCTGCCTTCATCTTCGTGGAGTTGCGCCATCCGGAACCGCTCGTGCCACTGTCGCTGTTCCGA
The DNA here is from genome assembly GCA_946803585.1 of uncultured Actinomycetes bacterium. GTDB lineage: Bacteria > Actinomycetota > Actinomycetes > S36-B12 > UBA10799 > UBA10799. Next base: position 736,049 of record CAMPEQ010000011.1, on the reverse strand, counting down.
ATCTCGGTGGTCAGGGTATCCTCAGCGCTCGGCTTCATCATCGGCTTCGCACTCTTTGGCGCGATCGTCTACTTGCCAATCTTCCTGCAGGTCGCCCGGGGTGCTTCTCCTACAGAGGCAGGTCTGCAATTACTCCCACTGATGCTCGGCCTGATCATCACCTCAATCGCGAGCGGACGCATCATCACCCGCACGGGTCGCTACCGAATTTTCCCGATCATCGGAACCCTCATCGCCACCGGTGGCATGTTCATGCTCTCGACGATCAGCCCAACATCACCGTTCTGGTACGTGGCGCTGTCGTCGTTCGTCCTCGGTTTTGGTCTCGGCAACGTCATGCAGGTGCTACTGCTCGCAGTTCAGAACAGCGTGAGTCCACGGCAGATGGGAGCGGCTACCTCGACGAGTACCTTCTTCCGATCGATCGGTGGCACGATCGGGACGGCTGTCTTTGGCGCGATCTTCACGGCACAACTAGCCACTCAACTAGCGAGCAAACTGCCGCCAGGAACGGAGGCCGCACTGGCCGCGAGCGGTCGCAGTATTGAAACGTCAACGGCGAACATCGCCGCACTGCCGCCCGCGATTCATGAACCGGTGGTTTACGCGTTCTCAGACGCGATCAACCACACGTTCCTATTTGCGGTGCCCGTCTTGCTCGCCGCCTTCGTCCTCTCCCTCTTTTTGAAGGAGTCCCCGCTACGAACCGAGAGCAGCATCGAGCAAACCCTGGCCAACGACGCTCCAATGCCGCTGGACTAGCTGCCGAGGCTACTTGGGCAAGTCCAGGCTCGATCCGCCAAATCGATCTTCTAGAAAGCGCTGGTTCGCGAGTAGTTTGCTGGCTTCAACGGTCGCGTGATTGTCGCTGGCGTCCTCGACGGCCTTACCGATCAAATCGAGTTGCTCCAAGGTGAGATCCCGAGCCGACTTGCCACCACCGGTCCTGATCGGCATCTGCTCGGCCGGTACGTCGAGGTAGGACTGCAAGGTATGCGGGAGGTAGTCGGTGGCGATCCGGACCGCGATCTCGAACTCATGGCATGGTGCCCGCGAGACCGTCCAATCAAGCAGCTGCAAGGTGTCGACCGCGATCGCATCGACGCGCGCCCGAATCTGCGGGTCGCGTGAGCGGACCATCTCAGTTGATCGCTCGAGTGAGCTCTTGGATTGCGACAGCCTCTCCTGCTGCTCGGCTTGAATTCCCCCGGCCGCGGAGGAGTAGTACTGCTGGAGGGCGGCGATCAAACCCGCGGTTCCGGAGTCGGCGGCCTTCAGCGCGCCGAACAAACTGCTTGGTAGCGAGTACTTCGCCCGCTTAGGGAAGTGATCGGTCCACCAGCTTGGGTGAGCGCCATATCCCTCCTTGGCCGGCCATGCTCGGTCTAGTGCGGAGTGAAACGACTGTGGCACCGAACCGGACATGTAGGAGCGAACGCGAGTGAAGGAATCCGTGGTAACTGGATCTTCCGTCGTTGCCCCGAGCGCAGCCGCTGCCTCAGCTGGCTTGTCCCCCCGCTCCAAGAGCTGCAGTATTCGCTGAATGGCAATGTGCAAGTTCGTGTAAAGCACGACCTCATTCGCGGCCAGTACCTGTTTGCGAGCCTTGCGTTGTCGGCGGGGTGGCAGCGCAGCCATCGGGTGGAAGCGATCGCTGGCCCGAGGCGCACCGAAGCCAGACGAAGTTCCGCACTCATCAACCTCGAGAGCCGGAGAACCCATCAACTACCTCCCGTGTGGACTCCACCTATGAAACAGCATCACCCCCGGCGAGGGTTCAACGCCCACCGGGGGTGATGCTGTTTGCGGCCGCCAAGACGCCGCCAATACTGAACTAGCTACTGGGCATCAATACGCCGTCAGTGGCGTGGATGGTGCCATTGTCAGCGTTGAGATTCGCGGAAACGATCTCGTAGGTCTTTCCAGTTTGATCGGTGAGCGTGATGGTCGCCCCGGATGAGCTGGCCCCCACCTTGAGGGTTTGCCCCTGCACTGACGTGAGGGTCTTACCGTCCAGTTTCGCCAGATCGGCGAGCTTGAGGTCTCCCTTGACTACCTGGTAGAGCAGGATGTCCTTCAGCTCACCTTCCGGATCCTGAAGCAGGGTGGCCATGGTGCCGTCGCTGACCATCGGCTTAAAAGCCGAGTCGGTAGGCGCGAACACCGTGTACTCGCCGGTGCTCAACATCTCGGTGAGGTTTGCCGCTGTCCAGGCATCGACCAGCGTGGAGAACGAGCCAGCCCTAGCCGCAACGCCAACGATGGAATCCGAGGCAGTCAGGTCGGAAGATCCAGACGAGCTAGTCGCGCTCGAAGAGGCTGTGGGAGTCGCCGAGTCCGTACTCGCTGCGTCATCACTCGAACTACAGGACGCCATCCCCATGGCCATCAGCAGGCTAGCTCCCGCAACCGCGGTTTTCGTTGTCGTCTTCACGCTTTACCCTCCAGGGGTACTTCATCGGACTTACATTTAGGTAGGCCAAGACGCTGCGCGTCACTACCCTGAGACTCCCACCCTAGTGACCATGAGTGATCGGGCAGTGCCGCCCCAGAGCATGACTATTGAGTCCGCTGCGTGCTAGGTGGTAGCCGCAAGCAACTTCGTTGCCCGCTTTGCGACTGACTTGCGCCTATCGCGCGTCAAGCCCTCTAGGTGTGGAACGAGCCACGCCTGAAGCTGTGCATCATCCAATGACCACTCATGAAGCACTTGCATCGTGGTGTTCAGCACGATCCAATCGTCGTTCTGCGTCAGGTTGCGTTTCATAATGGCGACAGAACTCGCGCGCTGGGACGGGGACTGAAGAGTCTCAGTGAGGTCAAACAGCAGCGCGAGCGTCCACTGTGCTGACGCTTGATCAAGCGCCGCAATCTCGGTTTGGAGCCGGTCCATAAACTCCATCGTCCAGTCTGGGTGCTCAGTAGTGATCCGCTTCAGCGCGCTCGACGTTCGCAACCGCACAACTTCGTCGTCAGAGAAATAGCACCGGTAGAGCTCAGCTAGTCGCGACCGATCGGCGAGAACGAGATCGACGACCTCGACAGTTCTACCCAGCGAGTTCGGGTGGCCTCCAGCTAATTGGGCTGCAAACTGGCTTGAAGCTCCAGTCGCTGACGGCGTGGACTTCGCCGACCTTCCCTCCTTCATGCGACCTGCTCCATGCTGCGCCTTCTGCATGCGGGGCCTTCCGCGATCGAGTTCATATGCGGAGTCTCGCCGGCCTACATCCCCGGATCGGCAAGGGTGTCCAGGGCGGTCGTAATCGCGAGTAGGAACATGACATCCTCGCCAGGGGTTACATCCACGGTGTAGGTATCGCGCACCCGCACCCACTTTTTCGAGATCTCGGCGATCACCACATCGTCGCGCTTGATCTTGTACTCGTGGTGCAGCACGTTGCCCTTCGCTTTCAGATCCGGGCCGTTCTCGACGGAGATATCGAATCTGGCCCTTAGTGGTGAGACCAAGGCCTTCTTCACAACAGCAGCCGTATCGCCATTGGCAAGTTGGATGTTCATGGTGTCGCGGATTCGAGCCTTACGCTCTTGAATCTTGTACAGCTCCCGGCCCTGCAGATCCTTGAAGATCAGGGTTTCGCGGACCCGAAGCGCCTTGCCATCGACCCAGAACGCGCGCAGCCCAGCAGCATTCTCAATGTAGGAGTCGTCGCCGATAGCGAGCAGTCGCTCCTTCATCACGTAACGCCACGGGTTGTCATCGCCACGGTCTTTCTTTCCGAACAAGCCCATAGGCGACACGCTACTGCCAGGCAGTACACGGCGCTCGGCCGAGAGCTCGACCATTAGTCCATCGCACTTGGTCGCTTGACCTACTGGCCAATTGCCCGCGCGTAATTAAGGACAGCTCAGGGAAACAGACGTTCAAGCACATCCGCCAGCGTCACGACCCCGCGCAACGAGCCATCAGAAACGATCGCAATGAGGTGCGCGCGACGTTCCTGCATCGTCGTGAGGGCGGCATGAAGGGTCGTGGTGCTCTCAAGACGAAGCACCTTGCGCACGAGCATTGTGATCGGGGTGTTATCGGGGTAGGTCAGGGTGTCACGGACATGGACAACCCCGGTGATAGCGGTGGAAGACCCGACCAAGATGCGCAGATGCCCGGACTCCCTCGTCGCGGCCCGCACGTCCCCAACCGTCGCGCTCGGAGCAACGATTGTGAGTGGATCTCTGGCAGCAGGGATATCCCCAATGGTGATCTGCTCCATATCCAGCGCGCCCTCTAGATGAGCGGAGTACCCGGGGTTGAGCGTCCCAACATTGATGGAGTGGGCGACGAGTTCGCGCAGGTCATGGGCGTTCGCTCCGGCAGCGATGTTGTCTGCTGGGTCCACACCTGCCCGCTTCACCAACCAGTTCGCCGAGTTATTCAGTAGCCGCAGTAGCGGACGAAAGATCCACATGAACCCACGCATGGGAATCGCCAGGAGCGTCGCGGATCGTTCAGGATGCGCGATTGCCCAGGACTTCGGCGCCATCTCACCAATGACCAGGTGTAGGAAGGTGACGATGAGGAGCGCCAGGATGAATCCGACGATATCGGCAGCCAGTAAGGGCAGCCCCCAACTGCTGAACAGTGGAGTGAGCCAATAGTGGACAGCAGGTTTAGTGATTGCCCCTAGGGCAAGGGTTGCGACGGTAATGCCGAGTTGTGATCCAGCCAGGAGCAGGGTGAGTTCGGAGGAGCTACGAAGAGCCGCGCGGGCGGAGCGACTAGACAGGGCCGCATCTTCAAGTCGATGCCGCTTGGCCGCCATAAGCGAGAACTCCGCTGCGACGAAGAACGCACTCGCGGCGATGATGAGGATGGTGAGGACAACAACGAGCAGGGGGCTCACTTGGATTCCTCCCCACGCTGCGGCGCATCGTCGGAGTCGGGAGAGTCGCTCGGGATCGTCAGGCGAACCAAACTCGGGACGTGACGACCGGTTTCCAGGACCTCCGCCCGAATAGTCCGGACTACCGGCTCGTCGTGCTCGAGCAGGTCGTGAGGACTCGGCGGAAGTTCGATCTCTACCTCGTCGCCCACGACGGGAAGCCGATGTAGCTCCTTGATCACGAGTCCAGAGATCGTCTCGTAGTCATCGCGGGGCAGGGTGACATCAAGAGTTCGCTCGACTTCATCGATGTGGGAATCTCCGGCGATGACCCAGGTGTTTTGCTGCGAACTGTCTGTGACTGCAGTGCCGGCCGGGTCATGCTCGTCGGTAATCTCTCCCACGATCTCTTCAGCAAGATCTTCGAGGGTGAGGACTCCGGTGAAGCCGCCGAACTCGTCCAGGACACACGCAAACTGGTTTCCCGTTGATCGCAGCGTCATTAGTGCATCTGGCAGGCGCATAAGGTGCGAGATCGTCAGCGGTGACCTCATCAGTCGAGTCACGGGAGCGCTCTCGGGCAAGTCGGTTGCCAGCAGATCCGTTAGGTGCACCACCCCATCGATCGTGTCTCGATCGACGGAGTTAAGGATCGGATAGCGGGAGTGTCCCTGACTCATCGCGTAGCGAACGTCAGCGATGGTGGCAGTGGCAGGAATCGTGTCGACCCGCGAACGCGGGATCATCGCGTGCTCCACTGCGCGACGTGGGAAGTCAATGATCCGATCGAGCAGTAGCGACAGGTCGGCCGGTAGTTGCCCGCTCTCGCGCGACTCCGAGACGATGTGTTCCAGATCCCGCGCGGATGCTGAGTGCTCCACATCATGAACGGGTTGGATCCGCAGGACCTTCAAGAGCAGGTTCGAGGCCTTGTCGAACACCGAGATGAGCCAGCCGAAGAGCCGCAGATAGGTGAGCGTGGACAACGAGAGCCAAACAGCAACCGGTTCGGAACGGGCGATCGCCAAGTTCTTGGGAAATAGCTCCCCAATTACCATCTGCACAACGGTTGAGAACGCGAGCGCGCAGATGCCTCCGATCACCACCGCCGCGGCAGTTGGAACGCTTACCCCACCAAGTAGCGTCGCCAGGGACCTTCCGATGAGCGGCTCGGCGACATAGCCAACGAGCAGGCCAGTCACAGTGATTCCCAACTGCGCGCCAGAGAGCATGAACGATGTCTGCTTGGTTACTCGCAGAGCTCGCTGCGATCCAGCGTCGCCAGAGGCAGCCCGAGCAGAGAGTCGTGACCGATCCACTGCCATATAGGAGAACTCTTGGGCGACGAAGTAGCCCGTCACAACGGTGATTGCTAGAACGACGAGGATGCCTAGGAGTAGCGTGACAACCGATAGCAACACGGCGCGCTCCCAAGCGAAGTCTCGTTGAGCCTGCCCACGAGGTGACGAGCTCGGTTCACTGGACGGCCAACTAGTCTGATCCGAGAAATGGCCACTGATTCCTCGGAGGCTCGATCATACTGTGCGTGCCGCCATCTGTGTTTCGCTCCTTGCCAGAGCAGAGGTGCCGGAGGCATAGTTGGTTCAATCCCGTTCATCAAACATCAGGAGAGCTCAATGCATCCAGCCACCCGTCGTATCTCAACGTCTGTGGCCGTGGGGATTGCGCTCCTCGGTCTCGCTGCGGCTCCCGCAATGGCGGGCGTCCCGACCCCGTCCTCACTCAAAATGGCGAGCCTGACGTGGGAGAAGGCCGAGTCCGACCCAACACACTGCGTCTTTGCGACCAGTTGCGGTAACCGCTATTGGACCGCCGCCGGCGATGACGACGACCTCTGGGGATACCTCGACCTCAACTACGGGTATGTCAAGGGGAAAGCAGCAGCCAAGCACAAGGTCGCGGAAGTTCAAACTGTGACTGCCGATCTATACCCCGTCCCGGCAGCCACTGAGAAGTACACCTACAAGTTCAAGGCCAAGGGGAAGAAGCACAAGACCAAGATCACGGCGCTTCGCTACCAAGACGAGGGACAATACAGCGAGCTAATCCTGAGCTACGACCTCATCAAGAAGAAGAACGGGAAGCTCAAGAAGCGGGTCCCCACCAGCATCATGATTCCTGTCCAAGGAGTTCCCGGCCTCGGAGACAAACTCCACAAGAAGGACGGGAAACTGCTGAAGAAGCAGGTTCGCAAGCTCAACAAGGCCGCTGCGAAGATCCCGATGAGCGGACCCTCCAACCCGATTGGCTAGTCGGTGAAAGCTGCTCAGCCTGATGGTGGCGCTGGGGCAAGTCCTGGAACCACCTGGTTGGCGATGTCGGTAAAGATCGCAAAACTTGCGTTCTGATTGAGGTATCCACCATCGGCACCGAACCCGTCTTGGGCGGTATTTGCGATCACCGAGATGGTGAGGTCTTGCGAAGGCAAGTAGGCCCCGGATGCGCTAGAACCGTAGAAGCTCTTCGTCTGGGTCACCCAGTCCCCGTTGATGACAACGCCAAAGCCATAGTTCATGGCGGGGGTCATTTCGCGGCATACCGGACAAGTTCCGCTTGGGTCCTTCTCGCCAAATCCGACCAGTGACGGGCCCACCTGCTGCTGGTACATCTCCGGCGTTACCTGTGACCCCGATCCGACGATTTGCATCGACGTCGTCATGTCGAAGATGTTGCTCGTTTGGACCGCGCCGTTGGCCGTTGTCCACGACGGGTTCCAGAATGTCGCTTCCTCATAGAACGGGATCTTTGCGGGAATCTTGAGGAAGGTGCGGCGCTCAGAGGTGAAGGAATGCAGGGCCGGTTCTGGCACGCTCGGGGTTCCGCCGTTGCTGCTGGTGTTGTTCAAACCCATTGGTTGCAGTACGTACTCAGAGATCACCTCGGAGGTTGGCTGTCCCGTGATTTCCGACAGCAGCTTGCCTAGGATCACGTAGTTGGTGTGTGAATAACCCCAATTGGTGCCCGGCTCGAAGTAGTCCGGCTCAGCCAATGCCACCGCGATCATCTCGTCGTTCGTCCACTGCTTATATGGATCAGCCTCGACCCCGTCTTGGACAGCCGGCTGGTACACGTAGTCGGGGTAGCCGGAGGTCATATTCAGCAAATTCCTGATCGTGACCGTTGACGCGTTGCGCAGCTCGGGAAGCCACTTCGCGATGGGCTCGTCTAGGTTCACTAGTCCCTGATCTGCCATCTTCGCGTACGTCTGGCCGATGTAAGTGAATGCGAAAGCTCCATTGCGGGTGTGCATATCTGTGGTGGCCGGTACTCCTGTCATTGATGTGCCAACCGCACCGGTGTAGAGATCCACGCCGTCCTTCACCACCCGAACAATGACCGACCGCTGCTTGTATTCCGCCATCGATTCTTCGGTCAGAGTTTGCAGCGCTGCAGCCTCGGCAGGGTCGCCCGAGGCGATCTGTGGAGTCGGCTCCTCGGTTCCGGTTGAGCAACCCCCCAGCACCAGCGCAAGGCCAGCGATCGCGGCGATTGATTTGACCCTCGTCAGTGCGTCCATGATTGGTAAGTGTAGGGCGACATCGTCTCAAGATCGGCCCTGCCGTATGGGTCAGAACCCAGCCCCAATAGGGAGGACCAGACGAGGAGGACCCAAAACGGGACCTCAGTCCGCACTCCGGCTTGCCACCGAGATCCTCGGCTGCTTCTTTGGCAGTTCGACCGACACGTCCGCGCCACCGTCTCCACGCGGCACGAAATGCCATTGCCCATTGTGTCGCTGAACGATCGTTGCAACGATCGATAGGCCCAGACCATGACCGGGACCTGTTCGATCTCTCCCGCGACTAAAGGGGAGCAGCAAATCGGGTACATCATGTGGGGGGATCGCCGTTCCAGAGTTGCTAATGGTCAAGGTGACCTTGTCCAAATCAGCCCGTGTACTGATCCGTATCCAGCCGTCGGCGCAGTTGTGCCGTACAGCGTTGGCAATGAGGTTGACCACCAGACGATCGATCAGACCCGGAGCGCACACGACAGCGGCCGGTTCTAGCTCGGTCACTACTTCCAGATTCTCATGCGGCGTAACGCTTAACGCGTAGGTCACGAAGTCGGAAAGGTCGTGCTCCTCCATCTGGGCGAGCGGTTGATCACTTTGAGCAAGTGTGAGCAAGTCCTCCAGCATCAGTTCATGGCGTTCGTTGATTCGGAGTAGTTGACCACCAATCCGCTTGAGGTCTTCGGAGGCGTCGGGCTCGGCAATCTCGACTTCGAGCAACGTCCGTTCAACCGCTAGCGGCGTGCGCAGCTCATGGGAAGCGTTGGCCACGAATCTCGCCTGACTGTCGAACGACCGATCTAGCCGAGCCAGCATCGCATCGACCGAATCTGCCAGTTCTTGGACCTCGTCGCTGCCGCCCTCAAGCCCGATGCGCTCATGCAAACTCGTATCCGTGACCCGCTTCGCGGTCTCGGTCACCAAACGAAGTCTTCGCAGCGTACGACCTGCCAGGAGCCATCCGATCAGCGTCGCCAGGGCCATTGTGAGCAACAGTGCTATCCCTGACTGCACCAATAGTGAGGTTAGCGTCGCAGAGCGCTGACTATCCCATTCCTCGGCGACGAGCCGAGTGGCCTCGGCGAATGCCTCCGGGTCCGTTCTATCCTGATTGGTGGATTGAGATCGAGGTACGCGCTGACCCGGACCGGGACCCGTTAGCGTCGCGCTGACGACCGCGTAGGACACCCCAAGCACAATGACGCCCGCAAGCGTGAATAGCGCTGCAAAAGTAGTGGTCAACCGGGCGCGAAGTGTCCAGGTCCGAGGATGTAGGTTCATGCAGATTCGCCATCTGCGTGCGGCATTGCCATCCGGTAGCCCACGCCCGTCACCGTCTCGATCAGCGGTGGGTCTCCTAGCTTGCGTCTCAAAGTCACCATGGTGACGCGCACAACATTCGTAAAGGGGTCGATGTTGGCGTCCCACGCTCGTTCTAGCAGTTGCTCAGTCGAAACGACAGTCTCTGGGTCGCGCATCAGCTCGAACAGAACAGCGAACTCCTTCTTGCTGAGAGCGATCGGTTCACCCGCTCGATACGTTTGAAAACGCCCTTGATTCAAGGTCAGGTCAGCGTAAGTCAGCGATGGTGGTACCGCCGGCGCGCTGCGTCTCATTAAGGCGCTAACTCGCGCAACAAGTTCGGCGAATGCGAACGGTTTGATCAGGTAGTCATCGGCACCCAAGCCGAGGCCCTGAACACGAGATGCGAGTTCGCCAGAGGCAGTCAACATGAGGACTCGCACCTGAGGGTGCTGCTCGACGATCTGTCGACATACCTCATCGCCGTGGACTTTCGGTAAGTCACGATCCAGCACAACCACGTCGTAATCAGCAGCTTGCACCGCGTCGATGGCTGACTGCCCGTCGTAGACGGCATCGACTGCAAAAGAGCGTCGACGTAGGCCCTTAGCAATCGCTCGAGCTAGGACTTGCTCGTCTTCGACGATGAGGACACGCATAAGACCATTGTGCCGCCCCGACATAAAGCCTCCATAAGGGAACTGTTCGGACTTACGTCGGCCTTATGCCCCAGGTGCCAGTATCACCACCCAAATGCCGAACTAGGGAGTGGAGTCCAAGCAGATGAAGCTGGTGAGTAGCTGGGGGACCTCAGTAGTCCAGGGATTCGACCAACATCGTGTCCGCTACTCCTTGATCGTCGCTGCGCTTGTCCTGGTCGTGGGCGCAATGATCTGGGGTCTTACGAACGCGTTGAGCTCAGGCTCCGCCCAGGCGAGCACCCGAGTCGTAGATGTCACCAGCGGTACAATGCAGGAAACCGTGTCTGGGTCTGGAACCATCACGGCAACGTCGACAGAGAACCTCAACTTCGCGGTCTCTGGCGAAGTCACCGCCGTCCTCGTCCAGACCGGCGACACCGTCAAGAAGAACGCCGTACTTGCCAGAATCGACGCTGCGTCCCTCGAAGCAAAGGTCGCGCAAGCACGCGCAGCAGTCGCGTCGGCAGAATCACGGTTGGCAAGCGACCAGGACTCAGGCGCCTCGAGTGCGCAGATCAATGCTGACGTTGCCGCAATCACAGCAGCACAGTCGAACCTATCCGTCGCGGAGTCGGATCTGGAAGACTCCGCGATTCGTTCGCCCATCAAGGGCACCGTGTCCGCTTTGGACCTCGTGGAAGGTCAGTTCGTCACAGGATCCTCAGGAACATCACAGGCATCTGGGGGTGCGGGCACCGGGACGGATACAGCAGCCGCATCACCGCAGATTCAAGTGATCAGCGTCGGTTCCTGGACGGTGGATCTCAGCGTCGATGACACCCAGATCGCCAACGTTACACAAGGCGATCAAGCCACGATGACTGTCGGCGACCTGAGCAGCCCAGTGTTCGGCACGGTCAGCTCAGTTGGTCTCGTTGCCGACTCCACCTCAGGTGTCTCATCCTTCCCAGTCACCGTGGCCGTGACAGGCAGCCCGACAGGTCTCTACGCGGGGATGACGACCGATGTGTCAATCGTGTACCGGCAACTGAACGACGTGCTTCAGGTTCCCAGTCTGGCCATCACCCGCGACGGTGACTCCCAAAGCGTGGAACTCATCACCGCCGAAGGAACGCAAACACGTGAGGTGACAACGGGGATTACCTCCGGCGGTCAGACGCAGATCCTCGACGGTCTCAGCAGCGGAGACCAGGTGGAAATTGCGGTACCCGCAGCTGTGGCCGGAACGGGCGAAGACGAAACCGATGGCGCTGGTCGAGGCTTCCCGGGCGGCAATGGTGACCGTGGCGGCTTCCAAGGTGGCGGCGGGGCTCGCGGAGGGGGCGCGCGGTGACGAACTTTGACGCACATTGGACTGCGGGAAGCACCCCACAGGGAGCCGCTGGCACACCCGTCATCGACCTCCACGAGGTAGGAAAAACCTATTCGAATGGAACGCTGTCAGTAGCGGCGCTCAAAGATGCCTCGCTCACCATTGACGCCGGCGAATACGTCGCGATCACCGGACCATCGGGGTCGGGAAAGTCCACCCTGATGCACATCCTGGGATGCCTAGATATCCCGACGCAGGGCCGCTACTTACTCGCCGGTGAGGACGTGAGCGGCATGGACGAGGCGAAGCTAGCTCGCGTCCGCAACCGGAGAATCGGCTTCGTCTTTCAACGATTCCATCTCATGTCCGCGCTCAGCGCCGTGACAAATGTCGAGCTCCCGTTGCTGTACTCGCCGGGGGTGCCTGCACATGAGCGTCAACAGCGCGCGATTCGAGCCCTGACGCGGGTCGGGCTCGGAGAGCGCCTTGATCACCGACCAGGTGAGCTCTCGGGTGGACAACAACAACGAGTCGCGATTGCCCGGGCCCTTGTCACCGATCCAGATCTAATTCTTGCTGACGAACCGACCGGGAACTTGGATTCCACGGCGAGTACTGAGGTTCTTGCGCTGCTAGACGAGGTCAACGACGCGGGCAAGACCATCGTATTGATTACCCACGAGTCAGATGTTGCCGCGCGAGCTCGGCGAACGATTCGCGTCCGAGACGGTGAGATCGAGGCAGCAAACAACGATCACGCCATCAGTGCTCCCGCAACGAGCACGAACTGGGGTATCTCATGAGTTGGGCGGCGACGCTGCGCACCGCAGCTCAAGCACTTCGGCTCCACCGGATGCGTTCACTCTTGACGATGCTTGGGATCATGATCGGGGTCGCGGCGGTCATCATGACCGTTGGGTTTGGCCAAGGTGCACAGGATCAAGTTGCGTCCCAGATTAACTCGCTGGGATCGAATCTGCTGATCGTCTCGCCAGGCAGTACCACTAGCAGTACAGGGGTTCGCGGCGGAGTCGGCTCCGCTTCCACCCTGACAATGGCCGATGCCGAGGCTCTGAGTTCGGACCGGGCAGCTCCTGACATTACCGGCGTCGCGCCGACTACGTCATCGTCGGCCGCAATGTCGGCAGGCACTCAGAACTGGACTACCTCAGTGGTGGGGACAACCGAATCCTGGCTGGAAGTTCGGTCTCAAGAGCTCGCGTCCGGGCGTTTCATTACTGCCGATGATGTGGCAACGAACGCGGCGGTCACCGTCCTGGGAGCGAGTACGTCCCAAGAGCTATTCGGGCGAGCCGGGGCCCTCGACCAGTCAGTCGTGGTCAACGGGGTGGCGCTGTCGGTGGTGGGAGTGCTGGAATCCAGCGGCGCTACTGGCTCGACTAACAATGACGATCAAGCCATCGTGCCGATCACCACTGCCGGTCAACGTCTGTTTGGGGGCACTGATCGCTCCGCGGTCCAGACCATCTACCTCCAGGCTGCGGACCAAGCCAGCTTGTCTGCGGCATACCAAGAGGCAAATAGCCTGCTTCTGGCCTTACACGGTGCCACCACTCCTACCGACGCTGACTTCACTATTACCAGTCAGGAATCAATCGTAGAAGCCGCCACATCCGTTGATCGGACGATGACGATTCTGCTCGCAGCGGTTGCGGGCATCTCGCTACTTGTAGGAGGAATCGGCGTCATGAACATCATGCTGGTCTCGGTCACCGAACGAGTCGGAGAGATTGGGCTACGCAAGGCGGTCGGCGCTGAGCCGCGCATCATCCGTCGGCAGTTCCTGCTGGAAGCGTCGATCCTCGGACTGGCTGGGGGCGCGATTGGTGTCGCTATTGGAGTCTCGTCAGCGGTGCTCATCCCACTGCTGAGCAGCCAGACCATCGCCATATCGATGCCCGCGATCATCGGCTCTCTAGTAGTAGCCGTCGGAATCGGAGTGATCTTCGGTGTGTACCCGGCAAGCCGCGCAGCCCGCATGGCTCCCATCGACGCATTGCGTACTGATTAGTAGTCAATCAAAAGGAGACCAACGAATGTCAATCACAACCGCTCGATCTGCTGCAGTACTTGCCGTCGGCGCCGCGCTCGCATTCGGCCTGACGGCATGCGGTGGTAGCTCCGCCGCCGAGGACGTCAGCTCGGCTCAGAATCCACCGACACAAGCAGCTGGCGGCGCTGCAGGGAACCCATTCCCGGGAGCTACCGGAATGATGGCAGCCGTCAACGGTAAGACCATCCAGGTCCAAAGCGAAACCACACAAACTGAAGTCACCTACTCGGGCAGCACCACTATTACCGAGTCTCGGTTGGTCGACCTAGCTGCGATAAGCGCCGGGGATTGCGTCATTGCGAACGGTTCATCCACTTCCACAACTTCCGTCACCGCTACCAGCGTCAACGTAGATGATGCCGTCGATGGTGAATGCACCTCCGAAGGAGGCGATCGCGGACCGGGTGGCTTGCGGGGAGGGGACAGGCCCAGTGGTGAGCGAACGGCGCCCGATGGTGCACAGCGACCGGACCGCGCACAGCGACCGGACGGCGCACCCGGAGAGGGCATCTCAGTTGCTAGCGGCCGAGTTGTCAGTGCGTCATCGTCCGAGTTGGTGCTGGAGGGTCAGTTGAACTCGATTGGCTCCGGCGATTCCGAACAGACAACCGGCGCCATCACAGTGGTCTTGGCCGCTGACGCGACTGTGATGAAACAAGTGACTGCAAACTCCTCGGCACTCGTTGTCGGTCAATGTGCACGCGCGGTTGGGGATGCCGACGATAAGGGCACCATTGCAGCCACAACCATCAACGTGAGCGCACCCACCGAAGGCACCTGCAACGCGGGTTTTGGCGGCGGTAGGAGATCTCAGTGACATCTCGCTGGAGGAATCGAATGAGCGGAAACGGTGGGGTACCTGACTCCGCCCAAGATGACGCTGGCGTCGAAATCCTTGCCAGCGATGGTTCCGTCCCGACAGAGGTCAGTGGAAGAACCACGAGTTCAGACACGAGATCCGCAGTTCCTGGGTTCTTTCGATCAAGGACCACTCTCACAGTTGCCGGAATCAGCCTCGCCGTGGTGTCCCTCGTGGGCGTTTACGCGGCTTCGACATCTAGTGCAGCGGATCAGTATCGATTGGCCCCGGCCACCCTGGGAGCGGTGACCCAGACACTGGCGACCTCTGGGTTGCTGACCCCCGCTTCTGAAGCCAATGTCACCTTCCCCACCTCAGGCACCGTGGCGAAGGTTTCCGTCAAGGAAGGACAGAAGGTTAAGGCCGGTCAGCAGCTGGCAAAGCTGAACACTCAGCAACTCAATGCAGCGATCGCATCGGCGCAGAAGTCCCTTGCCGATGCTCAACTCAACCTTGAACAGACCGAGGCCGGATCTACCACGGTCAGCAATGCCGACACCGGTGTGCAAACCCGTGCCGGTGGGGAGTCATCGGCAAACCAGTCGCAATCTGGCGGTAGTGCTCAGTCACAACAGACCATCCAGAAGACCCAGAAAGAGCTCAATAGCGCGCTCAAAGCTGCCGCCCAGAGCCTGCAGAACTCATCAGAACTGTGCTCGAATCAACCACGAGGCGACAGCGCTCCCACCGGCAAGCCGAGTTCCTCTCCGTCAGCGAGTCAGCCTGCGGCCAGTGACTGCACCAGTGCACAGCAACAGGTACTAGCTGATCAGCTACGCGTTTCAGAACTGCAACGTCAGCAGACTAGCCAGCTCGAGAAGTTGGCATCCACCTCGCAGACATCGAATGCTGCGGCGTCGTCGCCGGAGCCAACCAAAACCACTACTGCACCCACCAGTGAAGAACTAGCTGCTGCCCAAGCGCAGGTTGATGCTGCTGCAGCCGAACTGGTGGAATCTCAACAGAACCTACGTGCCGCGACGATCGTGAGCCCGATCGCCGGAACTGTCCTGAGCGTTCCATTCTCCAAAGGCGACACTGCGACTACGGGCCAACCAATCGTGATCTCAGGAAGTAGCCAGTTCCAGGCGACGACGCAGATCTCCGTGGACAAGATCCAAACGGTCAGCATCGGGCAAAGCGTCCGGATCGTTCCCAGCGGCAGCACGTCAGTACTCGAAGGCACTGTCACAGCGATAGCGGTCGCGCCGACGAGCACCGATACCGCTACAACCTATGGGGTCACTACCAGCATTCTTGGCAACCATAAGGATCTTCGATCAGGTGCGACTGCCGACATCGAGATCATTACGGCGCAAACGGAGGAAGCCCTTACAGTTCCCACGTCGGCAGTGCACTCACTTGGTACACGCCAGACTGTCACCGTCCTCGAGGACGGCCAACCCACCCCAGTTACGGTCACGGTTGGAGCCGTCGGCGACGTAGAAACTCAGATAGAGAGCGGACTTGAAGTCGGCGATCAGGTCGTCCTGGCCAACCTCGATGAAGCCATCCCAAGTGGGACGGAATCAGGATTCCGCTCACCTGCAGCAGGAGGTTTCCCCGGTGCGGGGGCCGGGCGGACGCGCTAATCGTTCACGCGAGTCTTCTCCGTCCACAGAAAGATCCAGGCTGCCCGAAGACGAACACCTTCAGAATTGAGTTTGCCCAGCGACCGACGTCCGGTCACTGGGCAAACTCAATTCATACCGACTAGCTGTCGATCAGTGGCTAGCTGCTTGGCATTAACACGCCATCGGTGGCGTGGATCGTTCCGTTGTCGGCGCTTAGATTTGCCGAGACAATCTCGTACGTCTTGCCAGTTTGATCAGTTAGCGTTATCGTCGCGCCAGATGAACTCGCTCCAACCTTGAGCGTTTGTCCCTGAACAGATCTGAGGGATCTGCCATCCATTTTTGCAAGATCGTCGAGCTTGAGGTCTCCGTCAACGATTTGGTAACGAAGCATGTCCCTCAGCTTGCCCTCCGGGGTCGCCAGCAGCGTGGCCATGGTGCCGTCGGCGACTAACGGTTTGAAGGCCGAATCTGTGGGGGCAAAAACCGTGTACTCGCCGGTGCTCAGCATCTCGGTGAGGTTCGCCGCTGTCCACGCGTCAACAAGAGTCGAGAAAGAGCCGGCCCTTGATGCGACCCCGACGATGGAATCGGAATTATCGACGACAGGCGCTGCCGATGAACTGGTGGCGCTGGCCGCTGCCGTTGGAGTCCCGGAATCGGTGCTGGCGGTGTCATCACCTGAACTACAGGAAGCAAGGCTCAAGGCTAACGTCAGACTGACTCCCGCGACCGCGGCCATCTTCGTCGTATTCACTCTTTACCCTCCAAGGGTGGCTAGTTGAATTGGGTGTTAGCTGAGCACGACGTGAAGTGTCGCTACCCGCGAACTTTGTAGTCTAGTGACAGCAGCCAACCCGCCATCGGGGCCGCTCGAACAATGAGCGAGCCGAGTGTCTAGTTGCTAAGTTCGGCAGATGCTGACCGACTTCGATCTGGGCTCCTTTACCCACGATGGCATTACGCACCCGGTATACCGGGCGGGTAACGGTCCCGGAGTTCTGGTGATCCACGAGATCCCGGGGATCACGCCACCGGTTCTGGAATTTGCAGAGCGGTTAGTCGCGGCGGGCTATTCCGTATTTATGCCCGAGTTGTTTGGCACAGTCGAGAAACCGATGACCAACAGCTACGCAGCCGAACAGATAACCAGGGCCTGCATCAGCCGTGAGTTCAATCTCTGGTCAATTGGTAAGTCCAGCCCGGTAACCAACTGGCTGCGGGCATTGTCGAAGAAGATCAACGACGATCTTGTTGCGGAGGGTTTCACCGATGGAATCGGGGCCATCGGAATGTGCCTGACCGGGAACTTCGCGCTCACGTTGATGGTTGACCCGTGGGTTATGGCTCCGGTCCTGTCGCAGCCTTCCCTTCCGCTACCGATTGGACGCAGTCGAAAACGTGATCTGCACATCACGACTGCAGACCTCGACGTCGTTAAAGCGCGGGCTATAACTGAAGGACGGTGTGTGCTCGGGCTGCGGTTCACCGGCGACACACTGTGCCCTCCTGAGCGGTTTGAACGACTCGAAGCCGAGCTCGGGGAAAACTTCGAAGGCATCGAGATCGATTCTGGTCCCGACAACGATTTCCACATCTCCAGACGTGCGCATTCAGTTGTCACCACGGATCTGATTGATGAAGATGGGCATCCCACGAGGGTCGCACTCGACAGAGTTCTGTCCTTCTTTGAGCAAAACCTCTACCCGGCGGGACGATAGTAGTCCGCCGTTTGAGTCGTGCTCCTTGCCGGATCATAGCCGTGCAGGCATAGTTGATCCAACCCCTTTCATCGGACTACTCGGGAGTACCAATGCGCACCAGCACACGCCGAATGACAACTTCACTGGCGGTGGGGGTCGCACTTGTGGGTATCTCCGCGGTGCCCGCATTGGCGGGAGAACCTACGCCGACCACTATGAAGATGGCGGAGCTGGATTGGGTGAAGACGTCGACAGACCCGACCCACTGCTTCGTTGCAACTACATGTGCGACGACCTACTGGACAGCCCGTAGCGTCGACCCAGCGCCGTGGGGCTACCTCGATCTCAACTCCGGGTACATCAAGGGGAAAGCGGCGGCGAAACATAAGATCGCCGAGGTTCGCGCACTGTATCTCGAGGCCTATACCGCAACGGGTTCATCGGTGAAGTACACCAACAAGTACAAGGCAAAGGGAAAGAAGCACAAGACCAAAATCAAAGTCATCAGCTTCCAGGACGACGATGTCTACCGAAAAGTCATCTTTAGCTATGACCTGGTCAAGAAGAAGAACGGAAAGCTCAAGAAGCGAGTTCCCACCGGCGTCATGACTCAAGTCCAAGGAGCTGCCGAACTCGGGAACAACCTCAGCAAGAAGAATGGGAAGCTGCTGAAAAAGCAGGTCCGCAAGCTCACCAAAGTGGCGGCTAAGACGCCGATGATTGGGCCCTCAAACGCCATTGGCTAACGGCTTCATCTCGAGCTCGGAGGCGAGCCGGAGTCTTGTCCGATCAGTGCGGCACATCACGCAGGCTTCGACGTCGATAAGCGCCTGATCAGGGCCGGGGTCGATCTCATCGATCTGCACGAGGGCTAGTCGATCGGGCGTGACTGAACCCGGATCACTCAGCTGCATCGCAATCATCTGGGCAGCCTAGTAGCGCGGGGCGTCCGATCGGGATTTCTACGGCGGCGGGTGAACGAAGAGGCACCGATGCGTTCCAGACTGCTGTTGCTTCTCGGTTGCTGGCAGACTCTGCCTGGGGTGACGCCCCAATTGAGAATCCCAGGTCATCATTTGTCGCGAACGAACGTGAGGTTGCCAGTGCATGAGACGAAACTGATCAATGCCAGTGGGCAGCCGCAATTCGGCTACTTCGAGACGACTCCACAGGTGATCAACACGGGCGACTTCGACTACCGATCACCGATGGGGGGTCGTCGCAGCCGCGTCCGTAAATGGCTCGACTACAACCAGTTCCAATACATTGGCGTGATCAGCGACGACCTGCTCCTGGGCTGTGCGCTGGGTGACTTTCGGTATCTTGGAATTGTGTTCGTTTACACCTACGAGCCAGCTACCGGGCACCTCGAAGAGTTTGAAATGAAGGTTCCACTCGGCCACGGAATTTCGCTCACAAATCGTCCGCTAGACGGGACAAGCACGGTAGAAACCGGGGGAAACTCGATCGCGATAGTCGCCGATTCCGCTAGCCGCGGTGTTTCGCTGAAGGTCAACCTCAAATCGGGTTTGGCGGCCGACGTGCATTTCACCTTGGATGGCCCCAAACCGTTGCAGCCGATGTCAGTCTGCACGCAGACAGCCAAAACGGGTTGGGTCTTTACCCAGAAAGTCGCCGGGGTGCGAGCGGCCGGTACTGTTACGGGTCCCTTTGGGACCAAGGACCTTGCCGAGATCAACGCTTGTGCGCATTACGACTACAGCGTCGGCTATATGCGCCACGAGACTTTCTGGAACTGGGCCTGTTTCTCGGGCACAGTTGACGACAGCGTTGTCGGGTTGAATGTGTCCTGCGGTGTTAATGAAACGAGTTTCAGCGAGAACTGCATCTGGATTGATGGTGAGCTGATACCGGTCGGCCTGACCCGATTCGATTACGACCGACGCAGTGCTTCTGTGACCCAGTGGACGGTCCGATCGGCGGATGGGGCGGTTGACCTTGAGTTCGTCCCTGAGGGAACCCACGCGGAACGCTTGAACCTCCTCGTCGTCGCCAGCGACTTCAAACAGATCTTTGGCAAATTCAACGGGGTCTTGCGTCCCCCCAGCCGCCCTGCAATCCAAATTCGCGACCAGTATGGCTTCGTCGAAGATCAGTATGCGAAGTGGTGAATCAGCGAAGGATCGATTCGCCCAACGAAAAGCTCCCAGCACGTTGAACCGATGCCAGAATTTGGACCAGAAAAACCCGTGAACAGAGGCGACAGATGAAGATACTTTTGGACTGCGTACGGCTCATCATTCCGATACCCGGGCTGCTATTTGCCTTCTTGCTGATCATGCCGCTAAACGAGCGATTCTACTCCCTCACCCCAGCAGATGAGACGGCCTATTCTGTTGCCTTTTTGTGCGCGGGCCTGTCCACCATTTTTTTGGTTGCCGTCGGAGTCCAACC
Organism: uncultured Actinomycetes bacterium; assembly: GCA_946803585.1. Classification (GTDB taxonomy): domain Bacteria; phylum Actinomycetota; class Actinomycetes; order S36-B12; family UBA10799; genus UBA10799. Next base: position 715,775 of record CAMPEQ010000011.1, on the reverse strand, counting down.
GATCTTGAACTTCGCTCGCAAAGGCGGACACGTCGAAAGCGAACGGATCGTCCGGCAGTTGGCACGCCTCGCGCTCATCGGGATGGTGCTGCTCGCCGTGGCCTTTGCCGCAGTGGTCTTCATGACCGCAGACGAGGTCTACCACAGCACACCGGTCTTCGTAATTGCCGTTGCACTCTTCGTCGTCGCCATAGTAGTGACCTGGGTGATCCTTCCCTCGCGAGCGAGACCGGATACCGAAGACTTGCAGGATCCTGCGTCGTGAGCCAGGGACGAGTGCCCCCGTCGACTAGCGTGCCGCAACAGAGACTGGCACGTTCCGATGAGAACAGTGGCCTAGAGTGAAGCGGCTTATCGACTCGATCCAGCTCATCATCTCGATATCGGGTCTGCTGTTTGCCTTTTTACTGATCATGCCGTTGAGTGAACGGTTCTACTCCCTCACTCCCACAGACGAAAAGGCCTACTCCGTTGCCTTTTTCTGTGCTGGTTTGTCCGTAATCTTTCTGCTGGCCGTGGAGGTTCAGCCAATCCTTCGCCTAGCGCGAAGGGACGGGCCCGTTGAGAGTGAGGAGACAACCAGCGAGCTATCACGCCTCGCGTTGATCGGGATGGGCCTGCTCGCGGTAGCCTTCGCGGCCGTGATCTTCATGACCGCGGACGAGGTCTATCACAGCGCGCCGATCTTTCTTTCTTCCGTGATCATCGTCGTGGCTGCCATCACTACGACCTGGCTAATCCTGCCCTCGCGGGTGAAGCCAGACCAACCCGACTAGGAGCTGGGCTGGATACCGCTACCCAACACTGCACATAGAACAAGCCCCGGATGACGACGTTGACCCAAGCAAGAACTGTCAGAACGAACAACACACTGCCGGAGGTATTGGGGTCAGCCAGGCCGCGAAAATCGCCACACCTTTTCCTAGGTTCACCGTCATCGGATCGCCGATTCCGGTCATTTCTTGGATCGCGGCTCGGCGCACAGTTGTCGACATCACGAGAAGCCACGACGCAAGCGTGATTGACGCCAGGAGGAAGCCAACACCTAGGTTTCGTACATCGAACGTGCCAACTTTGTGATCAACATCAGGAGTCAGCACATTGTGACTTCCCTGAGCAAAAAGGGCATGAGACCAAGATCACGGTACTTCGATATAACTACGGCGAGGACCGCGGACAGGTCATCATGAGCTACGACCTCGTGAAGAAGAAGAACGGAAAGCTGAAGAAGCGAGTCCCCACCGGCATCATGGTTCAGCTCCAACGAGTTACAAACCTTGGCGAGAATCTCCTCAAGAAGGATGGGAATCTGCTGAAGAAACAGGTCCGCAAGCTCAGCAAAGTTGCCGCGAAGACTCCGATGACCGGCCCCGCTAACGCCATGGGTTAGTTATCGCCCGACCGCTAGATCGTGAGGAGCAGATTGCGTCAAACTGGTTTCTTGGATCAGGCAATCTGAAAGAGAGTGCACTGGGCAGCCACGGCACTGGTTCGGAAAACTCAACGCCTCGACTTGCTCTTGTTCTGGAGCTTGATTTTCTTTGTGAACTAGGCGTTAGTTCCTGCAAGAATCCCGGCTCATCCGGTTTTAGGGCCCGGTTTCCGGTTTTAGCGCTGTAGGTTCCCATTTTGATTGGCAGTTGGCCTCGAGGGATTTCCCACCGTTTGGCAGTGACTAGAGTCGGATTCCTTGATCCTTTTGTCAGTAGATGCTGGCCGCCTGCCAGCGCAGTGAACTTCAGCCCGCGTTGCCAAGAGATCGGGGATGGTCAGGCCACCTCCACGATTAGAAAGCCTGCGCTCGGTGATGCAAGGCCCGGAAGCAACTACTCAGTGCTGCGATGGAGATGACAGCGCCGAGAGCAGATCAGCCTGGAGTGTTAGCGCGGTCGGTAGTTGCCTCTGTCGGCCACAAGTTCCGGCTCTGAGCATACTCTTCCGCATCTGGCTGGTCCCGGAACTCGAGTAGTCCGCCGATCTTTGTTTCCAGAACATCGCGGACCTCTTGCGGGGTGGCGAAGAAGAACTCACGTCTCAAGTTCACCTGGTTAAGGCGACGGTCGGCGAATGCCTCATGCAACTCTCGTTCTAACGAAACAGCGTCGTCGGAGAAGAACAAGGCGTGCGTGTCGAAGCGGAACGGGACTGATGCGTCGCCCAAGTCCCGAATGCGGTCACGTGGTTCAAGGCGCCGGGTGAGACCAATCTTGACGACGCCGGGGCCGAAGGCTCCGACGTTGGAGATGACGTAGACGTACCCAGCGCGGATGTTCGCTGCCCGATAGTCGTTCGCTTCGATCGCGGCATCAATGTCGCCGAGGCGGGTGCGCATCTCTTCTCCCGCGGCATCGTCTGGGCCCAGGGCAGCCAGTGCTGTCATGTAGTGGCTGCGTTCCTTATCCAATCGTTCGCGTTCCGCGGCGAGTTCTGCTTCCACTTTGCGTTGCTCACGAAGCCGTTCCCGCTCCTCACGGGCTTCTTCTCGTTCTTCCTGTTTCTTCATCTGCCAGTCAGCCGTTAGCTCGAGCTCGCGCACCCGCAGATCGTGATAGTCCGGGTTGATGCGCAACTGCATCAACGCCCCCAACTTCTCGATAGCTTTCACCGAATGCTCCAGCCGCTTCTTCGCGGTCGAAATGTTGCCCGACCGAAGTGCACGCACACAGTTGTCGGCTTCGGCGTTGTACGCCCGCAACGTCAGCTTCCCCAGGTCGCGCACCATCGCCCTTCCCTTTGCGAGGGAGTTATCCAGGGTGAACATGTCCGCGCCGAGCACCGCTGCGCCTGCTTTCACCATCACCGTGATCTCGTCATTGATCTCCGACAGGCGCGTCTTGTAGGCGGCGGCGTCTTCGAGCGGGTGGTGATACCGGTAGATCCCAACCTGCTGCAGAACACGCTGGTCATCTAAATCGACCGTGTCAGAGGCGAGTCGGCTGTCCGGTTCAACGAAGTCACCAATCGGGGTGATCGCCGGGGCAGGCTCAGCTGGCAGCTGGACTGGTTCTGGTTCAGCGACCTGCGGTGCCGGTTCGTTATCGACGGGTGTTCCATCGTCGTTGAGCCATAGCTGCCACCCATCCGGCGGTTCCGGCCATGACGGTGACGGTTTCCAACCCGCAGGGGGCGTCCACCCAGCAGGCGGAGTGGGCCAGCCCGGCGGTGAGTTGAAGCGCATCAGCTACCCGGCCTTCGGGGTACGGACCCCACGGTTAGCGTCAATGGCCACTAAGTCCCACGGTTTCTTCGACACGGCCGCGCCAAGATGATCCAGCGCTGCCGCTGGTTCCACATTCGACAATTCCATCCCCGTGAACACATCCCGGGTACATGCCACGGCGACCAGGGGGACCGTCTCGGGGTTCCCTGTCGCTGGAGAAATGCGGTCAACGCCGACCGTCAACGAAATGGCCCAAATTTTGTTCTCACGGTCTGCTTCAAAGACTTCGTGCACTAATCGCAGCGTCACCGCTGACACTGCGGCCGCGTACCTGTCTCGCTGAGCTTTCGCTGTCAGATTCGTTGACGTGATGTCGGCTTTTGACGCCACGTACTTGTACGCCTTCACCGTCGGCATGTCCGATGGCTCGGGTATGCCGACCGCGAGCGCGAGTTCCCGGGTCGCGATGTCGAATGAGCACTGGGCCGTTACGGGAAAGTTGTCCGGGTACGGCGAGGTGGCGATCACAACAGCGACATATTCCTCAATCGCTTCTGGCACATCGAACGCGAGGCCGTTAATCAGTTCATCCAGTGCAGCGTTGCGGTCCCGGGAGTCCTGTTCCCGAGTGACTTTGGCCTGGTCGTAGTCGTTCTGGGCGGCCACCAAGTCCGTTTGGCCCTTCTCCCACGCCGCCAGGGCTGCCATGTGTGAGCTGTACATCGACGAACATTGGTACTTCCACTGGTCAAGCGACGCCTGATACTGAGCGTGAGCGTCTCGTAACGCCTGCTCATGCTGCTTTTTCCCAAACCAACCACTCGGCGGTTGCGGCTCCACGTACACCGGTTCCTGCGGGTACACCAGATCGCCTGGGTGCCCCGGGATCTCTCCAGGGTCAAACCCTGGGTGCTTCACCTCGGTCACAATCTGGCCTGGCAGGTCCACGTAAGCGTCGCGGGTGAGGGCGACTTCCAGCAATGTGTCGATGTTGGCGCACTCTGTGGCGAGTTCGTCGTTCATCATCGCCACCTGAGAGTTCCGGGCCTTCAGCCGCTGTTCTTTCAGGGATCTCTTCGTCTCGGCGTCCAGTGCGCTCTGCATACGCGTTTCTTCACGTTCCAGCCGTGTCAGCTCGCGCTGCAGTTCCTTCTCTTCGCGCACCCGTTCACGTTCAGCTTGCGCTCGCCGCCGGTCCGCATCCTTCGCGGCAGCATTCAACATCCCAACGAAACTATTCTTCTTCGCCATTCTTCTCTTCCGCTCCCGGATCGACTGATCTTGTGTCGAAGCTAGCAGTCACATCCGACGGAGATCAGTCAGCACTCAGAGCGTGATCATCCGTTTGGCCTACGGAGCGTAGCGAATACTTCAAAGAAGTGGCGGGTGCCTGCGGCAATGCTGTTGCCCAAGAAGCAGCGAGCAGTACCGGAGCGCGACGGCTAAAGTGATCACTTCTTCGCCAAGTGAAATAGAGGTCGAAACGCATCTATCTCGCCGTGGCCGACCACGCACGCCCTAGGCACCCATTCTGGCACCGAGAACAAATGTCACATGGCACACATAATGTTTCGACGAATCGGAAGGCATGCTAGTTAGTTTTGGGAGGCACTCATGTGTGAGCCAAGCGGAAATCAGCAGGATTCGAATGCGGGTGGCGATCGGGAGGCAGAACACGGGTCGTTTACCGGTCACGAGACCGTTTCCACCAACAGCAGACCGGACGAAGTAACTGCGACGGCAGACAGCACAGAGGTTTGGCAGGCGCGGATCGGATCAAATTGTGCCCTGATCATTCCCAACGAGCTTAGCGATCTCATGGGGTTGAAGGTTGGCGATCCCGTGAGGATGACCCGACGTGGCGGACAGATCGTGCTCGGATTCGGCGACAAGGAATCGGAGTGGGTAAGCCCGGAATCGTTTGATTTGGGCGCGTCGGGTTGGTCTGCCCAGCTAGCGACGTCGGAATGGATTCCCGTGGATCGGCGCATCTCTGACGACCCTAGCTTGGCGGATGACGTGGCCAACGACATCGACTACCAGATCGACGAAGAGAAGGTGCGCGACGTCAAGGCGAGGGGCGACGCGAGACGAGCCCGCGAAAAGCAGTTGATGGACGCGTACACCGAGTGTTTCAGTTCCAGCGACTATTGCGCAGCCCCGACCGAGGGAACCGCTTCCCAATCTCATCCCGGGGCAGAGGAGATCCGAACGGTTGTCGATACGAGCACACCCGATGAGGGGAGCGCGACATGAGCGCTTACTGCTTACTGCTGTGCTGCGGCGACCAGCTTCGTCTCGCTCGATCGAATGAGCGCCACGATCTCGCCTTCCCAGGGGTTTCCGTCCATGATCTGACTTAGCCCCATTGCTCCCAGCAGTACAAACTCTGTTCCTACTGTGTACGCACTCAGCGAGTGAGGCATCTTCGGCTCTGCCAGCGGATGCCAGCTATCACCCTCCCGCTCTTCCAACAGGAACTCTGCCGCAGCGTCGTACGTGGGATGGCTATATTGCGTCTCTGAGTGATAGAGGACTAGGTGATGCGGTGAGGCGAGGCCTTCTCGCTGCAATCTGTGCGCGGCTCGGAGGTAGCGATCAAGGTGCCTGTTCTCCTCGGAGATCTCGTTGGCTAGTACTTCGGCGAACTTGGCTTCATCAATCTTCAGGCCCGCGAGGCGCGCTGAGTTCAGGCGCTTGTGCGTATCTTCTTTCGCCATTTTGTGAACACGTTCCGCGGCACCGTCTTTGTCTTCGGCTAACCAGTGAATCGCTGATGCGAACTCGACCTGAAGACGGAGTAGTGGTGACATCTCGTTGGAATATCCGGCTGCCTCGAGAATGACTGCAGCCTCGGCCGTTCGCCGGAGCTTCTGGTACCAGCCCCAAGCGATCGGAAAGGCCTTGAGAACGTCGTCCGACAGAAACTGGCCAGGCGGCACCCTTAGTCCAATTCTGCATGCCTTCTCGAACTCAGGTTTGAGTAGCTCGTCAACCATGGTGAGAGTCTGCCCATTGTTCGATCGTTCCACCAGCGCCATCAGGATTACTCGTAACGGGGTATCCTCCTTTGCATTTCCGATCTTGGTTCGCGAGACTTCCGATATGGGCAACTTCCGCGGCTGGGAATGGATCGTCATGCTAGTTATCTTTGTTGTGGTCCCTGCCCTGGTGATCGTAATGATCGTGAAGCTCGTGAGCCGGTCACCCTCCAAGAGCGGTTCCGGCACTGCTGGCGTCACCCCAGCAGGATGGCTGCCTGATCCATCTGACCTCGACAAGCTCCGCTACTGGGACGGTCAGCGATGGACCGGGAACACGACCCAGCGCGATCCGTAGCCGGTCCATCACTGGGTCTGCCTCCGCGTCTTGGGAGGTGTGATCTTCCGAGGTTCGTCTCACCCCAACACCAAGACCGGTCCGCAGCTTCCTCGCCTTCGCACATTTCGGTGTCTGACCGCAGGAACGCTTAAGTCCAGGCAGGATCGGTGGCTTCGGGGGCAAGAGTTTTCAGGCTGCCGCGAGACCCGCCGGGGGAACGCACCGGAATCCCCAAGCGACGACACACTCTTGCGAGATTGCTGGGAGACATGCACATGTCGGCCGCGACCTCTTTCAGAGTGCGGCCTTTCCTGACGTACTCAGCAACTATCCAATCGTGATCGACGGGCTGCGGTCGGCGTCCAACCGGCGCGACCTCGATATTCGCTTGAAGCATCTGCCGACGAACGGCCGAACGGCTCGCCCCAGTTTGTTCGGCGATCTGGCGGATACTGCGTCGACCGGTGATCTGTTCGCCGTCCCCGAGACCGAGGATCCACTGGCGAACGCTTTGAGATGGTGTCAGCTTCTCGTTCTCAGCGACCACGAGATGCGCTTGATGTTCAGGCGAAGTCTTCCCGACGGTGCTAGCTAACTTTGAGGACCCCGCTTGAGGCTGCGGCTTGCTCGCCAGTTGGATCAGCACCAAACGCAAGTCCGCTCCACGTGAAAGCCTCGGAGGTTCGGGCAATAGCGTGCTGTGCACAGCATCTTCACTCGGCTCCCAAACCACAGGCTCGTTGATCCCTATCGACTCTAGGTAGCGCGCCGCATGCTCGTCCAGGAGAGCAAGGAGCGTCGGCTCGAGATTCCACATGAAATCGTTGAAGGCTGGAAAGTATCCCGACGAGCGCGCGCTAAAAGAGGTGGGAGCCAGAGCAGCTTCACTGCCGGTAAGGCGCATCCATAGGAAGTGTGCAGCGAATCTCGCGCGGCGCCCACGCCCGGGTGCTGACTCTGCCTCCCAGCAGATTCGCTGCCACTGTTCAGGGGTGAGAACGCGGTCGTCGACTGCGAGTCTGCGCCTCTTGTAGTCGATCGGTGAGTGGCCCGCATCCAAGTAGTCCGCGAGTTGGCAAACGGCCGACAACACACGCTCGTTGTCATTCGCTAGTTTCGAGATTACGTGTCCAACCTGTCGAGGGGTGACTGGTCCGAGCTCGGCGGCGATCTCGTCGAGGTTTCGACGTGACTCACCTGGGAGTAGGAGCATCGCCGAGAGCGCGCGTCTTAATGTAGGTAGGTCGTACCCTGGCCCTGGTTGAAGACGCACTGCCCAACTTGCCCAGATCGACTGTGGGACAGAGTCTGATCTCTGGGTAGAAACTCGGCCGACACTTTTGGGTGATTGGGTGCAGCTTCGATAACGCAAGCGATCGATGCTTCGTAGTCGTTGGTCAAGCGCCATCCATAGTGCACTCGTAGTACGGGGTGAGAGTGGACCCCAATCCTTGCCGATATTCGATGGACTCGGCAGGTGTCTTTGGCTGCTCTCGTGCGCAAGGAGTGGTTCGAGACCTCGCGCGACATCCGCAAGGTGAGGTCGCGCGATCACGTCGATCGCTTTCGCGACTCCGAAAGCCACCACCCCCGTTTCCGCGGGAGCAAACAAGCCTGGGCGATGAAGTTGTTGCCGGGAATCTCTGTGCGCTTCGAGACTCTGCCTCATAGTGATGAATCGACCGGCGAGTGTTCTCACGTCTGTGAGGTGCTGCCGGACTTGAGTGTCCGAAACCTGCTCGTCTCCTAGTAACCGGCTGATCCACCGTTGAGCGTCAAGGATTGGATCGTTGGTGGCTAGCCGACTTGCGCGGACAGTGCGAAGGTCTAGACCGCACAGTAATGAAGACGCCCCTGGCAATTGGCCGTCGCATATTCCGGGGCGCGGTTTGCGCCCAAGTCTCAGCGGCCCTGCTCTCAGGGGTCGGAAGCACCGCGGGCATTGATCAACTAGTAAGGACTCGTGGCGCAGACAAGCAAACGACCATGTAAGGCGCCAGCTGATTTGCCACCGGCCTCCCGATTCGTCCAAACAATCGGGACAGCAACTACTCCCGTTGGATCGCCCCCAAAGCTTCTTGACATCTACCGTACGGTGATCCAACTCTAGGATGATCGCCCGATTATGAAATCGTCGCAGCGTCATCGCGTGTACGGTCGCGACTGGTATTCCGGTCACGCGCGCAATGGATGTTGCCTCGTCATCGTGCAGCATTGTCGTGAAGGCCGGTGCGGGCCCCAATCTCATTGCCGGTGAGCGTAGTCCGAGTGCGGCAACCATCCGCCCGTAAGACACCGAAAAGCGTTGGGCGTACGCGTCGATCCAACTGTCGATTGCTTCACCCGGTTGTGGCGCGATTCGAAATGGCAACGTGGGGACGGGGTACACGGCAAGGCGCCACAGAACCGCTAGACGCCTGCAAGCGACCGGCTACGTCTCGGTCGCGTGACTTTGGTGGATATGAGTCCGCTGTTTAGGGCTGACGCGTATTCGGCCCGCGCTTTTTCTGCGGCTACATCAATGCTGATCCCATCGAGCATTTCCACAGTCAGCTGTTCGTCTCCTCTGCGGATCGCGCGGGTACATCCTCTCCGTATGAGCTCCATGACTGATCCGACGTGCCCCTGCGTGCGCTCATAGAGGTAGTCGGAAAGATCGTCGGCGACGCACCCAGGTGTTACTTTCTCGAGCACGAGTTGTTTTTCGATGCTTAGCAGCAGTCGCCGCCAATCCCTGCGCCCGTTGTTTGAATCAACCCCGAATGGATCGACGTTGAGACGCGTCCATCGTCGCGCCGTCTGTGCTAGACCCGCATCACGGGCATTGCTTCCCTCGGACATCAGACCGCGTTCAAGAAGTGCGACACCTACGAAGATGAACTGGATTGGAAAATTGTTCTGGAGCCACTTGAAGTGATTAGCGACCGCGAGTCCATCCTTGCGTGTCATGTCCAGGAAGTGCACGTCATCAACAATCACGATCTCGGTCTCGCATCTAAGGACCGAATCCAGTGCCTGCGACGCAAGGGTCTGTGCGGTTCCGGAGTCTTTGTACTCTGTCGCTTCCGTGGGATGCCCATAGAACCGGCAGAGCATTGAGTTTACGGTGCGAATAGTTGTGTTGTCGGTGAGGCCGATATGGGCCACCGGCCATCGTTCATCCCCACGCTCCGTGCGATCCCCATATCGAAGAATCTGCTGCCGGTGGAATGCCCGTCCGAAAGTGGAAGCAATCGTTGACTTACCCAGCCCTGGGTAGGCATCAATGGCCGCAGCCCCTTTGACCTTGTCCCCGTGCTGTCGATTACTTGCGAGGATCTCCCACAGAATCTCATGCGTTTCCTCCAACTGCGGAGTCACAATCGGTCCAAAGTTCGCATGCCAAATAGCGCGTGACTCGTTGTACTCCAACAGTTCCCGGTCGCTCAATGCCTGGCGTTGTTTGTCGCTGAGAGTGGCTGGGCGCTCTACCGCCCGCCCATCGACCATTTCACTCCAGCCGGCCTTACGAGAGAGGGAGTACATCCCTCGGATGTTCCTCGAACACGCTGTATCAGTCATTGCATTACCCCCAGGGCGTCGGCGTAGAAATCAAGGTCATCTAGGTCGTCCTCAGAATCGCTGTCGTCTGCGATCTCCTGGGCAACGTCCGATTCCACAAAATCAGTCTCAGGTTTGGCGAAAATGCCCTCGTGGATCTCAGGATCATCGTCCGCACTGATCCCCGAGCTAGCGAGGAGCTCGGCGTTGGCCATCGAACGGCGTACCGCCATTGCACGCTCCCGCTGATTCGCAACTTGTCCAACATCCCACCTGCCGAGGAGCTGCTCAAGAGCGAACTCTGTGTCTGGGAATCGGCCTTGAGTTGCGGCCAACTTCTTCGCGTAGGTGAGGGCCTCCTTGCTGAATGCCGAGCCAATCGCGTCCGCGTGCTCCCATTTCAACCGCGCCCATTCCTTGACTTCCGGTTCCCAGAAGTATAGGTAGCGAAGATCATTTCGGTCGTATCGGAACGGCCATTTGCCCGCATGCTTTCCGGTGTAGGGACTCGTCGTGTTTCGATACGCGTTCAATGCCGGACCGTTGTAGCGAAGGTTCGCCTCGACGCCGTAGTGCTGAATAGTGCGCCAGACAACGGGTAAGAAGTCGTAGGCGATATCCGCAGATGCGGGCAGTTGCATAGCGCCGACTCGCGACATTCCGTAGTCGAACATATCGTTCGGGCTTAGCTCTAGGCCCGGGGCTTCAGGAATACACAGTCCGTCATGTGGTCGCACGTGATAGATCTCGGCGATCCACTGTCTCATCATCTCCTCTAACTCGTGGATGTAGTAGAAGGCCTCGCCTTCCGGGTTAGCCCCGCGACTGTAGATATCGGGGCCCTTATAGCCGACAAGGTTTTCTAGCAGACCTGTCAGAGTCCGAAACCAGCGTTCCAGCGGACCCTTGTCCGAGCCCTGATACGGGCGAACCGGTTGGATTGAAATGCCTAATCGCATGCACACGCTCATCACATGGTCGGACAAATAGCACCGTCCGTGATCTATGACGATAGTTTCAGCCGCCACCCCGCGGATGATCAAACGCTCACCAACATCCGCGTCGTCTGCGATAACAATGAGATTCGATGGAACCCCGGCGTATGGAAGCTCCTGGCGACGCTGTTCGGGAGTCTCCGAAACGTGCGGCCGGACCGTCTCAAAGAGAACTCCAGCGATGTCAGTACTTGTTGTCGACATCGGGGAGAGCTGCAGGCCAACGATTGTTCGGCTGTAAAGATCCAAGGCGATACTCAGTTCGACCCTGACCCACCGCCCGGTGAGTTCATCCATCGCGTAGACGTCGAGCGGTGTCGTGTCGAGGATCACGTACTCACCTGGCCGCGTCGCGCGCAGCCGTCCGTACACACCTGTGGGGCGGGTCGCGATTGATCGTTTGGTTTTGGTGCTACCAGTGTGCGCATTCGTTCCACGTCCGATTTCTTTCATGGCACGGTATGCGGCGGACTCGCTCGGAAGCGGAACAACACCTCGCCCGTAGGTCGCGTTGAGGAGCCTTTCCGCTTCCGCGAAGGTCTTCTTCTGACTTCCTTTGGATCCTTCAACTTGCTCATCCAAAACGGCTCTGACTGCGTCGATCCACCGGTAGTCTGCCTTGCCCAACGCGTTTGCCCGTTTTGAATCGTTCTTGTTGATTAGCCCTGCGGGGCCGTCGAGTCTCCACGCGCCGATCCAGCGATATATCGTCCGCTTGCTGTAGCCGATCTCCTCGACCTTGCTTGTTACGCGTTCTTCCAAGTTAGGGGCGGATTGCGAATGTTCGTCGTACTCAGGCCTAGGTTCGTTTGGTTGCGCGATAGTCGAGAAGCCCGACCTGAATCCAGTTATGACCTCATGAACGTGTTCCAGGCGAAACCTCACAGTCTTGACTTCGCTGGGTGTGAGTTCGGCTAGCGCTGCTCCGATAGGTTCCGTCTGAGTCGGATTTGTATCGCCTGCGCAGACGATCGTGGTCGATGGGTCAGTGACCAGGTCACGTGTCTGCACCACATAGGCGGCGCCCTTGGAGTTGCGAAGCTTCACCTCCCGCGCATGTACCTCAACCACGCTGAGCAGTTCTCCGTCTCTGCGGACCTGGTTCCCGACCGAAAGTGCGACGGTTGCGGGACTCATGCAGCCACAACCAATTGACTGTCGACGTCAAGCTTTTGAGTCAAATTAGTCTGCAGTCTGTTCTGCCACAACAGATGCAGAATTGATGGACGCACAAGGTCGGGTGCCAATCGCCACTCTAAGGCCGATTCAACGCCTCCGATGGACTGACCGTCCGCGCAGTGCAGGACGGCGTCTAGGACAAGGTCGTCAAACATTCGATCGCGCCTGTACCCAGCCAGGAAGCGAACATTCTCGACGAAGATCTGGTTATCCCCAGTCCAGATCTCGTGTCGCCACCCTTTCGGCGCGAGGACTGATTCCGCCCAGGCTAGAGCGTCGGAAACCTTCGCCTCTTTTAGTCGCTTCTCGGGCTTGACGTTCACAACAGCTACCGACGCGTCGCTATGGGTAAGTAAGAAGTCCGGGATATGACGCCGGACTCGTCCCTCGCAATCGGCGACGAGTTGGAACGGCTGGGAGTGAATCTTGATCACCGTTGGATCGAAGTCGGCGATGAGTAACCGCTGCAACTCGAGTCGTGACTCGTAGGTGACGTGTTTTTGCATTGTGGATGACCAGTAGAAGCCGGAGAAGTGCTTCTGACCACGCCGCCACCGGAAGATTCTCCAGGGGATCACATCATCGGTAAATAGCGCAGCGCCAGACATCTTCAACGGAACGGTGCGTTCGCCGGAGTGATCCCGGATTCGGATGAGTGGTTCTTTGGTCGTCGGTTTCTTGGACATTGCGCCTCCCAATAACGACTCACCTTGGTGGTGTGTCGGTGCGTTGTGCATCGGGGAAGCACGATCGGCGACTGCGCATCTACACGGTCGCCATGACCTTGACACCGACTACGGTACTTGATCAAAACTAATAGTTCTATTAGTCTTGATGCGTGTCCACTACCCCAATTGGCCCAGTCGGTCCTCGACGTCTCACATCGGTACTTCAGGTCGCTGTCCCCGTAAACCTCTTGCGGGCCATCGGGTTAGAAGCAGGTTCGGAGGTCTACTTCGCGCTATCGCAGCGGGAACCTGGGCGCATCGTGCTCATTCCCGCCACTCAGATCGCGACCACTCACCCCTAGGGTCCGTCCGTGGCGATAGTCGAGACCCCTAGATCGACGCCGAGGTGATCCAATTCTGGGGCTCGCGAGTGGAACTACTCCACGTAGGAATCGGAAAAGCTGGTGCTTGCGCTAGCGCGGTAGGTGACAGGTCGACAATCGACGGCAAGCGCGCCTGCAGCCTTGAAGCCCTGGAGTTGGTCGCGCGGCTAGAGCCGTAGCGGACCAGAAGTCTCGCTAGGACGTCATCATCTGTTTCATGAGTGTGATCTCTGCTTCTTGTGCGCTGATGATTGCTGTGGCCAGCGCCAAAGCCTGCGGATTCTCGCCGCCGAATAGCTCTTCTTCCGACATAGCGATTGCGCCCTCGTGATGTTCGATCATCATGTCCAGCCACAGGTTGTCGAAGCGAGAGGCATCGGCATCGTTTAGTTCAGACATCTGCTGCTCACTCATCATGCCGGCGCCGTCGCCCATCATGCTCCCGTCCATCGTTGTCCCATCGGACATGACGTGGCTTCCACCACTCGAGTCGACGGGGATGTTCCACTGTTCGAGCCAGGAGGTCATGTCGGCAATCTCTGGAGCCTGGGCGGCCTTGATCTCCTTGCCGAGAGTCAGCATCTCGGGGTTGGAGCTCATCGCGGGAATCATGTCGGCCATGACGACCGCTTGTTCGTGATGCGGAATCATTCCTTGGAGGAACGTCACGTCTTGGGCGTTGTGTGGCCCGTCATTGACGGAGACAACAACGGTTTCCGAGGTGGAGTTGGCGGAGTCGGTGCTGGCACAACCTCCCACTCCGAGCAAAGCAGTCGCGACCGCGATCGCGGCCCAAACCTTGAAGCCTGGTCGGTGCGTGGACGTCATCCGGGTGACCCTTTCCAAAGCGGTGAGTGTGCGTACAGATCGACAATACTCCACCTACTACTTTGAATAGTATGTGGTGCCGATTCGCTGTCTGCCTAGATACTCCCCGACATGATCAATTCAGCGTGTAGCTGCTGATTCGCCCACCATAAGATCGCGATTGCTACCAGTACGGACCAACCGATAGGCGTGGGCTTAATAGAAACGTTGATCCAAGTCTTTGACGTTTTCCCCACGACCCACCGGATTATCGCCGCCGTTGCCCCGGCCGCGAGAACAAACGCGGCCGGGTTGAACAGCAACGCGAGGTCCAGTTGCCCGCGCGCAAGCGCTGTCGAGGCGCGAGTGAGCCCGCACGTAGGCGTGACAACTCCAAACGACCATGTTGGCATCGGCAACGGAATGTCCGGCAATCCAAAGACCGCGAACCCGAGCGCAACGATCAGCCCTGCGGTCATGATGGGTGCCAAGAGCCGCATACCGTCGTGGCGGTCCTTAGTCGCAACTATCCCAAGGGATACCCCCAGAGATCGCACAGCCCGGAAGGCTTTCGCTTCGGAGACTTGTTCGGTACTCACGTTGGCAACTTGAGGCGCCGTAGGAGAAGTGCATTGAGCGCAACGAGGACCGTCGATCCAGACATGGAAAGGGCAGCGAGTTCGGGCGTAAGGGTCAGCCCCCAACCGGTGAATACGCCCGCAGCTATGGGCAGAGCAACGGCGTTATACCCGACGGCCCACGCCAAGTTTTGGTGCATCTTTCGAACTGTCCCCCTGCTGATTCGGATGGCAATAGGAATGTCGAGCGGATCTGATCGCATCAGCACAACGTCGGCGGCTTCGATCGCTACATCGGTTCCCGCCCCGATCGCGATCCCGACGTCCGCCAGTGCGAGGGCGGGCGCGTCGTTGACCCCGTCACCAACCATCGCCACCGCCCTCTTGCCGTCTTGGGCCTGAGTAATCGCGCCTGCCTTGTCGCCGGGTAGGACTTCGGCAATGATCGTGTCGATGTGCAGTTCCGCGGCGATTCGATCTGCCGTGGCTGCGTTGTCACCGGTCAGCATGACGCTTTCGATTCCGAGGTCTTTCAAGTCTTGGACTGCCCGGCGCGACGTTGGCCGCACCGCATCCGCCACCCCAAAAACGCCCGCGGGTTGCCCATCGACCCCGACAACAACAATCGTGCGGCCACCGCTGGCAACCTTCTTGGCAACTGCATCTAGAGCACCAAGATCGACGCCCTCGCGTTCCATGAGACGAAGGCTTCCCGCCGCGACCCTGCGTCCCTCCACGGTTGCCACAGCGCCGTGTCCTGGGATCGCCTCAAAGTCGGTCGCCGATGCTTCCGTCGCTTTTGCCGACGCCGCGTACTCGACGATCGCTCGTGCGACGGGGTGTTCGGACTCGCGCTCGACGGCGGCAGTGAGTCTCAGCAGGTCTGCCTCACCAATACCGTCAGCGGGGTAGACGTCGACGACTTCCGGGCGACCAAGAGTCAGCGTTCCGGTCTTGTCCATGACGACCGTTCGAACTTTCGTCAGAGTTTCAAGCGCGGCGGCGTCTTTGAAAAGCACTCCACGTTTTGCGCCGAGTCCAGTCCCCACCATGATTGCCATCGGGGTCGCGAGTCCAAGCGCATCCGGGCAGGTCACGACAATCACGGTGATCGCGAACAGCATCGCCTCGCTGAAGCTTCGCCCCCCGATAGTGATCCAGAAGACAAACGTTGCAACGCCGCCAAACAAGGCAACGAGGACTAGCCAGAACGCTGCTCTGTCTGCGAGTCGTTGCCCGGGAGCTTTGGAGTTTTGCGCTTGCTGAACGAGATCAACAATCTGGGCCAGAGCCGTGTCGCGTCCAACCTTCTCCGCCCGAACCCGCAGGGTGCCTGTTCCGTTGATGGTCGCTCCAATGACCGCAGATCCGACATCCTTGGCTACCGGGAGACTCTCGCCCGTGACCATGGACTCGTCAACGTCCGACGTCCCCTCCTCGACAATAGAATCGACAGGGATCTTCGCGCCTGGGCGAATGAGTAGTAGGTCACCCACCGAAAGCTCAGATGTTGGAACCTCTACGACGTCGCCATCGCGGAGGACGGCAGCGCGAGGCGGGGTGAGATTCAACAGCGAAGACACCGCTTGGCTCGCGCCCGAGCGTGCCCGCATCTCGAGCCAATGGCCCAGCATCACGAACGCTGAGAGGACGGCGACTGCTTCGTAAAAGACATCCGTCCCACCCGTGACTGTGACGGCCACCGAGTACAGCCAGCCAGTTCCCACGGCGACGGCGACCAACACCATCATGTCGAGCGTCCGGGCGCGTAGCGCTTGCCATGCCCCGGTAAAGAACATGCGATCGGCATAGAAAATGACCGGCAGGGACAGGATGAGCGAGAACCAGGCGTCGGACAGACCAAAGGGTGCCGCAAACGTCCAACCCACGACCTCTCGACCAATGGGCGAATACAGCATGATCGGGATAGCCAAGATCGCTGCGACGATGAACCCGTTACGCATCGCGTGGACGTGACCTGACATGTCGTGACCGGAGTGAGCGCCCGCCTCCGTGTGACCCGAGTGACCCTCATGAGACGGTTCGCTGTCGTTCACCGACGGAGTGCACAGATTGCTAGGAAGGGACTCGCCTGTGCAGCCGCACCCGCAGTCGGTGACCGATGTGGCCAGTTCGTCGGTGTCGGTCAGCAGCGGATCGAAAACAACAGTTGCGCTCTGCGATGTCCAGTTGGCGACAACATCAATCACCCCAGCACGGGATCGCAGTGCCGATTCAACAACCCCTTGTCCCGATGGACAAGAGATGCCCGTAACCGACAGCACGATCGTTCTCGTTGCTACTGCGTCCGTTGCCATCGTCCACCTTCCGTTCCTTCACCCTGATGGGCGATCGTCGCCGACCTCTCACTGCTGCGATTGGAGGGGTCACGCTCAATCGTGACGCTAACCGAGCGGTGATGAGTTGACGAGCAGTCCAGTCAATCCGAATACTGCAGCGAACAGAACCGCCTCGGCCACCAGGCTGGTTCGCAGGTGGCGTGCCGAACGCTCGTCTGCTGGGGCGTCGGTTCCGCCTTCCGTTGCCAGTTCCGCTTTGAGGGCCGGTACAAGCCTGAACTGGTTGTAGCCACCAAGGACGGCAAGTGCTGCGACAACCGCGACCTTTACGAGCAGGACTCGGCCCCAGGCACTACCCGCTAGTTGGCCGACCGAATCGAGAACCAGGACCGTCTGAATGACGCCCGCAACCGTGACAACAATCAACGCGGCTGTGGCAACGAGCGAGAATCTCACTGTCAAGAGTGCTGGCTGGACCGGGAGCCCCCGTCGCACGCGGCGGGCGAATACGCGCGCAAGCGCGAACACTCCGCCCACCCACGCCGCGGCCGCAATGACGTGGGCGGCATCGCTGAGTCGCATCAGCCATACGGCGTCAGCAGTAGCAGTGTGACCGTCGAACATGTAAGAGACCACAACAAGGACGGCCCCGAAGACTGCCACCAGACACGGCCACTTGCTGACCGCCCACACGGGATCTTCCGGCTGGTCCTCGGCACTGGCGCGGGTGGTGGGGCGAGGTCGGATCACGATTGCTAACAGAAGGAGTGATCCAAGAATGCGTAGCCCGATCGACCACCCGTAGTCCGAGGCCATGACGCCGCGCAATGAATCGCTACTGAGGCCGGTGGCCCAGTCGCCGTCTTGTCGAATCGTTGATCGAGCAGCCAACTGCAGAACCGTGCCAACAATCGCGGCGGCCGCGGCCCAGCGAACCAAACGCGCCACGGCGCGGGCTTCTGATTGCCTCCCGATCATGACGAAAAGAAGAAAGAAAAGTCCCCCCACACCGATTAGGGTCCCGCCGATCGCGATCGATAAACCGGCCCAACGGAGGAACGCCGCTGCACCCGCATCGGGTTCAGGTTCAGCCAGAAGGTCCTGCAACGCCAGTGGTTCGGTGGGAGCCGTTGAAGGATCTGATTCAGGAGTTGCTGCGGAAGGGAGTTGGACGGCGAAGGTGAAAGTTCCCCGCAGCGCATGGTTGTCGCCAGCGACTACTCGCCAGCGCACTCCGTAGGTTCCGTCGAGCAATGGCGCTGCAGGCGTGGCCGTGAGAGTCGAGCCGGCGTTACTAGACGATGTTGTGCTGGGTAGCGCGGTACCGGCAGAGTCGAGGATCTGGATTCCTGATCCCACTGGTTTTGCTGCGTCATCGAACTTCAACGAGACGGCCACCACGGGTTTGCTCTTTGTTGATCCGTCGCCCGGGCTTGTCGACACTAGCGATGTGTCTGCTGACGCAGCACCGGCAATCCCAATGACGCCTAGGGCCGCGAGGATCACACCAGCAAGCAGGCGCAGCGTCAGCGTTGCTACCGACGTCCGGTCCTTTCTGGTGGCCTGACCTGACGAGTTCGACTCTGCGCGCGCATTTCGCCGCAGGGCCTGTGTCATTTGCCCTCGGAGACTTTTTGGACGTGGCTCTCGCTGATTGCGAAGGCTGAGCCGTCATCAACCGCTGCAATGGCCTGTGCCCCCGGCGCGTTGCCGCGCTGCGACCACGAGGTTCCCGAGTCGAGGGACACCCACATGCGTTCCTGGGTGTCCAGCGCCCAAAGCGCCGACGCGCGCGTGGACAGCAATACTAGGCCTGCTGGCGCATCTGGCACTAGCTCAAACGTATCGCCCGCATCTGAACTGCGCATCAACCCTGATTCCGTTGTCGCGAGCAGGTCAGCCTCGATCAAGGCTAGCGACGCCGGACTCACCGTCGCTTTGGCAACCGTCCACGACCCGCCCCCGTCAGCCGAACGCAATAGCTGGCGGCCGTCAAACCCAACAATCAACGAGTTCGTTGCGGCAAGTGAATGAAAATCGGTCTCACCGACTCTCGATACCGCGGCCCAGGTCTTGCCCGTATCGGTTGAGGCGATGAGGCCCATAGGGTTGGCCATATCACTACCGGCTCCGGGGTGGCCGCTGCCGAACCAACCTGCGGCCGATGTGATCGCGAAACCCATAAAGTCATCGCGGGACGTGCCCGCTAGTGACACGTCACCATTATCGGCAACTGTCCATACGCCATCGTGGGTGGCGGCGAAGAGATCGCCGACGTCATCAACAGCTGCCCCGTGCAGATGCGTCAGTGACTCCGAGAGAGTCACCTTGCTCGCCACCGGACCTGATTCAGGAATCGAAGAACTGTCCGCTCCAGCGTCTGCTTGGTTTGAGCAGCCGACTAAACCGAGACCGGCAACAGCCACAATCAATGCTGCACCTCGTATACGTAAACTCATGGTGCGGTCCCTCTCCTAACAGTTCGGCTCTACTCGACAAGTCCCACAATGTACTATCAAACATAGTAGATCCGATAGGCGGTCCGGATGGGCGTGCCGCGATTCGGTGATTGGCTGTCGAATCGTCGCTACTATGTGTCGTAGTGCCGCACATCGGCCAAGATCGACCCCACAAGCACTGAGAGGTCCCCGCAACGATGAACCACCAGCCTGCGCCAACGTTGGGTGACCTGGAGAGCGACGTCATGCAGCGGCTCTGGGCCCGCGATGAACCAATGGCGGTCCGCGATGTTCTCAACGAACTCAACAAAGGTCGGACGCTGGCCTACACCACTGTCATGACGGTGCTCGATAACCTGCACCGAAAAGGGATGGTGACCAGGCAACGGGAAGGACGGTCCTACCTCTACGCCGAGGCCCTATCCCAGCGCGAATACGCGGGCAGACTGATCGCTGACGCCGCGGGACGGTCCGGGGATCGCGTGGGTGCGCTGATGCACTTCGTTGACGGGCTCGATCCTGCGGAGATCCGCGAGTTGCGCGACGCCCTCGCCGGGAACGACACCGCTCGCGTGGGCGACCACCAGCCTGGACGTGAGGGGCCGTCATGATGCTCGCTTGGATACTCCTAGGGTATGCCGCCGTCGTGGCCCTCCTTGGTGGTGCGGTTTTGCGCCGCAGTAGGTGGGTGACCCACTATCCGCGCCTCGGAGTGTGGAGTTGGCTAGTTGCATTCGTCTCGGTATTCCTAGCTATCGCGATGGCTGGCCTACAAATGATTTCCGACGAGGTGGTGCATCTCATCCTCACAGGGACTGGCGGATCCGCCGCCCATTTCGCGGCGATATCGGCGCAAACCGCCTGCGTGATCGTCCTGACGATCGCGGTTGCAGGAACCTTCGTCGGCGCGACCGCCGTGGCAAAGAGCGCTCGGACGATGCGCCGAGAATCAGCTCGGCACCTTGCCCAGCTCCGGGTTGCCGCCCGATTTGACTCAGACCTCAACACCTTCGTCGTTGCTTCCGATGATCTCGCAGCTTATTCAATCGCCGGATCCACACCATCAGTTGTCGTCACCGAAGGCGTTGTCAACACCCTGAGCGAACGCGAACTGGCGGCCGTGGTGGCACACGAGGCAGAACACCTGCGTGATCGCCACGCCCTCAAGCTCGCGACTGCTAGCGGACTACGACGGGTCTTCGGCTACGTTCCACTCTTTCGAACCGGCCACCAAGAGCTCGGCCAGCTTCTTGAGATGGTTGCCGACGATAGCGCTGCTCGAACCTCGGGGCGCCGGAATGTTGCATCGGCGGTCTTGCGGATGGCGGAAGCCCGGTCTCCTGACTTCGCCATGTCAGCTTCGGCGGGAAACGTCAGTGCGAGGGTCCGGAGACTCCTGCACCCTGAACCGCGCCTGGGGCGCCTACGCACGGTCATGGGTGTTGCGTTCTTGGCGGCGGTCGTCTCACTCCCTGCGCTTGGGATGGTGGCCTCGGCCACCGCTACGGGACCAGCCCTCACGTGCGCTTCGGTTAACGCGCACGCCCACTAGACCGCGACGCGACCTACAGATTCGACCATTCACCATATGGGATATTCCAGCGGGCGCCCGGGCCGTTCCACGTTTCCATATCCCGCCCAGTGCCCTTAGTGACAACGGGAGTTCCCCAGTTGGCTCTCTTGAAGATCCACGCAGCGTCGTCGAGCTTCGCATTTGTGCATCCGTGGGACGTGTTGGCGTAGCCAATGTTGCCGTTCCACGGTGCGCCGTGGAGGAACTCCCCGGTATTGGTGATCCGCATCGCGTACGGCACCTGCAGGTCATACACCTCGTCATCAGTGACACCGATATTCGTCATCCGCGTTACGCGCAGCATCTCGGTGATTGTCTTGACCCCAGAACGAGTGATGAATCCAGCCTTGCCCACGCTCGTAGGGAAGGTACGTACCTTCTCCCCATCGATCTTGACCGTGCCCTTTTTCTTCGGACCGTTGATATGAATTGACATTCCTTTATCGGTACGGAATGAGCCGGGCTGGGTTGCTTCACCGTAGGCGTTTTTTGTTGTCTTGGAACCACTGATGACAGCGTTTTCGATATCAGCCTTGACCGTTACCTGGGTCTTTGCTGGCCAGAACTTCTCCGGCCTGAACACGACTGTCGTTCCTTCCTCCCACCTCCAAGAACCAGCGACCGGCTCTGGCGTGCTCACTACTGTGAGGCGTTCGGTCATTGCAGCCCGATCGCGCTTGGGGACAACCCGATCGAAGGTGACCGTCGGCATGAGCCCGATACCCCACGTACCGGATTTGGGGAAAACAGTCGCGGAGAATGTGCTCTTGGGCTTTCCGGTTGCAACGGTGCGAGTGACCGTCTGGGTTTCCCCGGTGACTTGCTCACGCAGCTCGGCCGTGTAGGTCATTTCCGTTGCGGGTGCTTGTGGGTCTGACTTCCAGCGGACCTGCGGCTTGTCAATCCCGCCGTCCACACTGCCAGATTCGTCACTGACCGTCAGCGACTCGATCATCCACGGATCATTGGCCACGAACGTCACTCGCTCACCAGCGGGCAGGCGAGGTTTCTTATCCACGTTCGTTGTAGCCGCCACCTTCGCGGAGGGACTTCCGCTTTCATTCGTCGGAGGGTTCGTGACAGCAGTCAGGGTTGCCCCGCATGCGGAAAGCAGCAGCGCACCGGTGGCGAGCACAGTTACCACCGCCAACTTATTCCTGCCGTATCGGTTAGCGTCGAGTTTGCCGATGTCCACCGTTGTCACTCCTCATCCCGATCAGGGTTCGACGCGAGGCTTGGCTGCCCGCCATTCGGGAGCTTCCGCGTCCCTAGCAAACATACTATGGTGGATAGTATGTTGCGCCTCAGGCACGCGCCCGGGCGACCTGAACGTCCCTATCCATGTCTAGGACCGCTGGGCTTGGCGAATGGGACTCCGGAGGTCGATGATTCGATCCTCAAACTCCCGCTCCGAGAGATCTAGGGCAACGTCGCTCGCGCGGTCCCAAATCGTTGGGATTGCCCAGGGACTACTGGGGCACCCGAACGTCCAACGAAATTTGCTCACGAATTCGACCGCAAACGCTGTCTTGAAGTAACTGCCGTTCTTCTTCCTGCGAAGGAACTGCACTCCTGTCTTTTCTGACTCGCGTTGAAGCATCTGCGCAGCCTCGCGTTTGGTCCGACGGTCGCGGGTGCGTATTCTAGGTTCCCGTATTCTGGCTGAACTTCTTTCAAGATGATCTGAATCACCATATGGCGGGAAGCAGTCGAGCCAGTAGAAGAGACTGTAAGACTCCATGACTGGCATGTTGGAGTATCGCCGCCAGGCCAAGAGCTCTCGGTCCTCTTCGATGGGCCGAAAGGCTCCTGTGTTTGCGGCCGAGAGGTTCCCCTTTCTTGTTGGCTCGGTGCCCGGCTCCCAAGTTACCGGCTCCTGGATTCCTGCATCTTCGAGAACTCGTTCCGCATACCCGGATATGTACGCACGCAGATGATTGTTCTCCTGTTGGAAAGACACCAGGGCTCTATATTCATCGAGATCTTTCGGACGCAACGTGCCTCGCGTCAACCAAACATCCCCGCCCGTGAAGACTTCAAACAGATCCATCGATGCGATTCGTCGAAGCCTCGCCGTCGGACGGACCCCCACGCCTAAACACGCGGCCCGGAAGGCCGGCTCTGGCATCAACCTCGGGCTGCCAAACAGCCAGCGACGCCGCTGGTAGTCAATCGGTGGCGGGTTTGCAATTAGCTCGCCGACTAATGCATCTGCGCTCGTAACGAAGCTCACCAGAGTACGGTCAGCGGCCATCCCTTCTAGTCTCCTCGAGATTCCGATTGCGCAGCTTGAACTCAACTCAAGCATCAATGCGATGTCCGACCACCAACGTTGAGTTCCTATCGAAATGAGAGCAATCGACACTAGAGCTCCGAAGTCGACCCGATGGTGGGGGTACTCAACAGACAGGCGATTGAGCAGCGATTGCCAAGCTCTCTGCGGAACCCGGTGCGGCTCTAGCGCGGAGGCGGTGCCGACGGTATGCGGCCACTCGCTCACCGTGGCCTGTTCGTACGGGTTGGAGCGTGGCACGCGCGGAATCGCCGTAGTGACTCTACGGCTGAGCACATGCTGCACCGATCCGAATGACGATGAGGCAAGCGCTATCGCGGTCCCCAGGGTGCTGGCGCCTGGGACGATGGGTGTTGACCCCCAGCGCAAATCCGAAGATATCTGGTAACTGAAATCCCGATACCGGGCCGCAGCCGCTGCTGCTGACGGTGCCGTCAGGATATCGAGTGAACGCGCGATTTCGTGTCCAACCAGGCTGGGACTATGAAGATCGGATCTTGAGATACTGGCACTACTATCCCCGCGCGAGAAATCAGGATCACCGGCGAAGCTCATTCCTGGACTCAACCACTTACTAACGGTCTCTCCCTCTAGGCACCCAACGACGGCATCATCCGCAAATTCGAAAATTGCGTGCAGCGCTTCCTGGACTGGGACGTCGATTCCGGCCAGCTCGACGGAGCGTTCACCACCCATGACGCTGGTGGTGCGTCGATGAATCACGTCGTCAAGCAGGGCTTGCGCAACAAGGAGCGGGTGCGCGGCGGGCAAGAATTCTGTTGGACCGCTCGTGAGGTCGTAGCCACATATGGATGCAACGGTATGGCTCGGCGCCTTTCGGAGGTTGTAGCAAAGCCTCCCATCGATCAGTCTGTCGATCCTGTTCTCGCCAACTCGCTGTTGTCCACTGCACCTGGGACAGGTGTACTCCAACATGCAACCGTGCAGCAAACAGACGAACGAACTTCTGAAATACCACCTCAGTTGCCACCTGCCCAACCCGTCTCGGAGGCACTGAGGACAAAAGCGACTGCCTGGTCCAGCGCGTCTAGTCCCTCCCCTTGTCGTACCCACGTGCCAGATCACCCGATTTGCGCCGGTGGGTGCCGGAATATCTCGAAATCTACCCAGTTGAGCCTCGGCCAAGGCTCCAACTGGCAATCCCGCTCGCGTTTCTAGTACGGCAAGAGCCTCTGGTGGACACGCATCCACAAGGTAGTGGGATTCCCGCGAAACAGGGAGGCCAACGCTGCGCAGAAACTGGCGAACGGTCATTCCGTACTCGCGAGCGATGGCCTCCATCCAACTGTCGAGTGCTTCGCCATCTTTGAGCGGAACGAAGAACGGCAGTGTGGTCGTGACTATCCCCATCTGGTCATGACAATCGTCCTCGGAACAGTCTCAGATCAGTTCCAAGATCAGTTTGGCAGTACTGCCATACCACTGCCAAACTGATCACCTTTCTGCCAAGCAAAATGGGAACCTACAAGCGCTTACTCATCAGCCGTTGGGTGCCATGTCGACGAAGCGACTGTAGTGACCTTGGAATGCAACAGTGATCGTCTTAGTCGGTCCGTTACGGTGCTTTGCGACGATGAAGTCGGCTTCGCCGGGGCGCGCATCGCGGTCGTAGGCATCTTCGCGGTGAAGCAGCATGACCATGTCCGCGTCTTGTTCAAGGGAGCCAGACTCGCGGAGGTCGGAGATCATTGGCTTCTTGTCTGTTCGTTGCTCGGCGCCACGGTTGAGCTGGCTGATCGCGATCACCGGAACCTCGAGTTCCTTAGCCAAGAGCTTGAGCGAACGGGAGAACTCGCTGACTTCCTGCTGACGGCTCTCTACCTTCTTGCCGCTCGTCATGAGCTGTAGGTAGTCAACCACCACGAGCTTGAGATCGTGACGCTGCTTGAGTCGGCGGCACTTTGCCCGAATCTCCATCAGGGTCAGGTTCGGCGAGTCATCGATGAACAGCGGGGCGTTCTGCAGTTCGCTCTGGGTTTGGGCCAGACGCATCCAGTCGGCATCCGAGAGACCGCCATTGCGTAGGTGCTGAAGCGGTACGCGCGCCTCGGCAGATAGCAATCGCATGATGATCTCGTTGCGGGCCATTTCTAGCGAGAAGATCGCGCTGGTCAAGCCGTTGTGGATGGAGGCGGATCGCGCAAAGTCCAGGCCCACGGTCGACTTACCCATAGCCGGACGCGCCGCGATGATAATCATCTGGCCCGGGTGCAGCCCATTCGTTAGCTGGTCGAAGTCAGCGAACCCGGTCGGAACGCCGACTAGCTGGCCACCGCGGGAATCGATAGCCTCGATCTCCTCAATGGCGCCCTGCATGAGGTTCTCAAGGGGCTGGTAGTCCTCGGCAGCGCGCTGCGAGGTGACGTCGTAGATCTCTGCTTGAGCACGATCGACGAGTTGGTCAACCTCACCTTCCGCGGTGTACCCCATCTGGGCGATGCGAGTACCGGCGGCAACAAGGCGGCGAAGAACAGCTTGCTCGGTGACGATGCGCGCGTAATAGCCAGCGTTGGCAGCAATCGGGACGCTTGCAGTCAACGTGTAAAGGTAGGGGGCGCCTCCGACGCGGAGAAGCTCACCCTGTTTGGCCAGGTAGTCAGCAACTGTGACGGCGTCGACTGCCTCGTTCTTTCCGTAAAGGTCGACGACAGCCGCGAAGATGGTCTGGTGGGCGGGCTTATAGAAGTCGATCTCCCGGACGGTCTCTACGACCTCAGCGATCGCGTCCTTACTGAGCAAGAGCGCGCCGAGCACGCATTGCTCGGCTGCGACATCCTGCGGCGGAGTTCGATCCTGGGAACCCGGGCTAGAGCTTGGACCCGAACGCAGGTCGGCAACACCGTTGGGAGCGGCATCGGCAACGGTCATACTCGACCTCCAGATCCGAGGGAATACCTCGCTGTCGCACCAGCTTTTGCGGGTACAGCGCCATGTTTACCGTCTAGGTCTGACAGCCGCGAGCGTGTCGCCCGAAGTCCGGACGTACGGTTGTGGAAGAACCTGTGGGGAGCGTGTGGATTGACGCCTAGCGTTCATCCACACACTTGTGGATAGTCTGGGGATACAGCCTCATTGTTGCTGTTGATATCTGGTCTGACCTGCGGAAACGCAAATCCCAAGCCTGTGGGGGAAGAAAGTTGGTCAGCATCATCGTTGGTAAACGTTCAGTAAACGGCGAGTCGCTAGCGTGTTGCAATAGTCTGCGTTGCGTGACCAGTACCGAGAATCCAACATTCCGAATCGCCGTCGTGTGCTTGGGCAACATCTGTCGCTCGCCGATCGCGGAAGCTGTCCTAGCTCAGCGAATACGGCAGGCAGGGCAAAGCGACCGGATCGTTGTGGAGTCCGCCGGGACCGCTGGCTGGCATAGCGGGATGGACGCCGATCACCGAGCACTTGCGACGCTGAACGACTCGGGCTACCCAATCGATCACGCTGCCCGCCAATTTGAGGCGGACTGGTTCGATCGACTCGACCTCGTTCTCGGGATGGACTACCAGAACGTCACCGACCTACGCGCCCTCACCACCGACCCGCAGGTCATCGAACGGATCCGGCTCTACCGATCTTTCGATCCAGTGCTGATGCACCTGCCGGAAGACGACCCAGCCCTCGAGGTTCCTGACCCCTACTACGGCACCCCAGCAGACTTCGCCGCGGTCGTCGAGATGATCGAGAACGCCACGACCGGGATCATCGACTTCGCACAGCTTGAGTTGGGATAACTAGGCTGGACTACTGGGCAGATCGGTTGGTATACCGACCGAATCGCCCTGTCGACCATGCAATCCCGGAAAGCCAGCCAGCAGGTGCGGTGTTGCTAGTCGCGATAGGTGTCGGGAACGTAGCGGATCGCCCAGCGGGCGGCCTTGGTCCAGCGCTTGACCTGCTTGCCACGGACGGTTCGAGTCAACTCGATCGTCAGAGCAGTCCCGGCCTCTTTCTTGTTGAACCAACCGGTAAGGGTTCCGGTGCATTCCCCATCGCAGTTGAATGACTTGACCGGTAGCTTCATCCGCTTGGCGAGCCCCTTGGTCAGACCGGCATTCTTCTGCTGATAGCTGTCGACCCCGTTACCGGCCTGGTGGTAAATCAGCACGACGTCAGGATCAATCTCACTGAGGAAGGAGACGTATGCCCTGGTTTCCGGCTCGGACATCGAGCTGGGTCCGGGGTAGTAGACAGGATGGCGAGCAGTGCCTTTCCACAGATCCGAGCCGTTGCGGTTCAAGTCGACGCCGCGAGCATTTCCACGGGTCTTCTTGCGGTGCCCGTCTGGGTTGATCGTGCGGATCGTCCACATCGCGGTGTTCTTCGGCGCTCCCTTCTTGCGGAGCTTCTTAACGATTCGAGCACCGGCCCGCTCAGTTCCGTGCATCGACCCGATGATCACGCCAACCTTGGTCGCGGTCGGTGATCCGTGGAGTCGAGCGACAATCTTCCTGCCTTTGACTGACTTCCCGATCACCCGCTTATCGACTTGCTTGGCCCGCGGGGTCGGAGTCTCTACGCTCGAGATCGCGATACTAGCCCCGGGACTCAACTGTCCGACCGAGGCCGTAGCCGACGAAGCCGATCCCAGAACCGCACCCGCACACAGCGAAGCGCCCACCGCCGCGACCATAGTTCGTCGCAGCATTGTGGGCGCTGTTCCAGTACTTGAGACTAGATCACTGGCACTGGAGGCTGATTTCAAGATCGTCATAGGCAGAACTCTAAGCTGGAACTACCTCAACTGTCACCGAAGCGGCGATAGTTGGCAGCAATTTCACCTCGACTTTGTGCTTTCCTGCCGTTTTGATCGGATTCGAGAGCGTAACTGCGGTCTTCTCAAGCAGTGGTCCACCACTTGCTCGGATCGCATCAATCACGTCGCGGTTGTTGATCGAGCCGAAGAGCTTCTTGCCGGAGCCAACCTGCGCTGGCAAAGTGACAGTCAGCGCTTCGAGTTGCTGCTTGACCTCATTAGCGTGCTCGGTATCGCGAATCGCGCGGGCGCTTCGGGCTCGCTTGATCTGCGTGATCTGCTTCTCGGCACCCTTGGACCAGGCGAATGCCAGGTTGCGGGGGACCAGGTAGTTACGGCCGTAGCCGTCTTTTACGTCGACAACATCGCCAGGGACACCTAGGCCGTCGACCTCTTGATTGAGGATGAGTTTCATTATCTAGTTCCGTCCGAGTCGCGACTAGCGGGCAGTCGAGGTGTAGGGCAGCATCGCCATCTCGCGGGCATTCTTGACTGCCGTTGCGATGTCGCGCTGATGCTGGGTGCACAGGCCGGTCACTCGGCGCGCACGGATCTTGCCGCGGTCCGAGATGTACTTGCGAAGTAGGCCGAGATCTTTGTAGTCGATGTACTCGACCTCTTCACGGCAGAAGACGCAAGCCTTCTTCTTGATTACCTTGAGGGTACGGGGTGGTGGCTTTCCCATCAGTTACTCCGAATGTCGTCATGTTGCTGGTTCTTGCTCAATATCTGGACTCGGCCGCCCACGGCGACCGGGGGACCACTACCTAGAACGGTGGTTCGTCGCTGGCAGCGCTTGGAGCGCTGGCCCACGGATCGTTCGCAGCAGTGGATCGACCGTTCCCGCCTGAGTTATCGAAGTTGCCGCCTCCGCGACTGACCTTCGACACCTTTGCGGTGGCCGACTTCAGTGCCGGACCGACATCTTCGACGTCGATCTCGAACACAGTTCGCTTCTCGCCACTGTTGGTCTCGTAGGAACGCTGCTTCAACCGTCCAGTGACGATGACGCGAGCGCCCTTCGTCAAAGACTCGGCAACGTTCTCGGCGTATTGCCGCCAGACCGAACAGCTCAAGAACAGCGATTCGCCGTCCTTCCACTCATTCGTCGCCTTGTCGAAGGCGCGAGGAGTTGAGGCAACGCGGAAGTTCGCCACTGCGACGCCGTTTGCGGTGAACCGCAGCTCGGGGTCGTCGACCAAGTTTCCGACGATGGTGATTGGTGTTTCACCGGCCATGATTGCTGTCCTTTCGTGCGGCAACGCCGCGGGTTAGTTGGTACCCACCCGCCGCGAGACCGAAGTATCGATCAGGAGTTCTACTGAACCCTGACTAGGCGGAGGGGCGTATGACCTTGGTACGTAATACTGCCTCGTTCAGCGACAATTGGCGATCGAGTTCGTTAACTGTCTCGCTTTTGCATGTCACGTCGATGACGCAGTAGATGCCGTCCGACTTCTTTTTGATCTCGTATGACAGCCGACGACGGCCCCAAATATCGAGCTTCTCGACCGTTCCGCCATCGTTACGGACGACGTTAAGGAACGTCTCCAAACTGGGCTGGACGGTGCGCTCTTCTAGATCCGGATCAAGGATCACCATTACTTCGTACTTACGCATGCTTCAGACCACCTCCTCTGGACTACAGCGGTCACGGACGTTCCGTAACAGGAGGTCTCACATGAGCGCAGGACAACACCGCGAACATTCATCAGATGAGGATCATTGATTCATGAAGGAGGTGTACGAACTGACCTGCTTGAGCACAAGAGTACCTGAGGGTGGCATCGACAGGGAACCCTTATCCACACCAAAGTCAGGCACGGCAGCCTAGGCAGGCGACGAAGCTAGCTGACCCGCTCGCGAATGTAGGCAATATCGTCGACGATCCCCGGGTGCGCGGTCTCGCAAATGACGTCAGCATTCGTCTTCGCGATCGTCTCAACCAGTTGCTCCGGAGCAATCTTGCCCTCACCGAAGTTCGCATGCCGATCCCGGCCAGAATCGAAGCCGCCCTGGGAGTCGTTGGCATGAATTAGATCGATGCGACCGGTAATCGCGTTGACCTCATCTGCGGCGGTCGGCAACTCGATACCCCCGGCAAACGCGTGGCAGGTATCCAGACAGAACCCGGCGCCTAGATCTCCGACGGCATCCCAAAGACGCGCAATCGAGTCGATGCGCCGAGCCATCGAGAAGTTCCCGCCAGCAGTGTTCTCAATCAGGATCGGGCAGGTCGCGTCGATCTGCTCGAAGGCCTTACGCCAGTTCTCGTACCCAACGGCCGGATCGTCGTCCTTGGTGACGTGCCCACCATGCACGATGACCCCAGCCGCGCCAATTTCTGTCGCAGCGGCCACTTGCTGAGCCAGAATCTTGCGACTCGGGATCCGGATTCTGTTGTTGGTCGACGCGAGGTTCAGGATGTAGGGCGAATGGATGTAGATGCGAACGCCCGCCGCCTCGGCTTGGGCCTTGAGGCCGGCGGCACCATCGGGGTGCGGGAACTTAGGCGCCTTCCACCCCTGCGGGTCACCGAGAAAAAACTGGACGGTGTCCGCCCCCATCGCCGACGCCTGACCGATCGGATCGTCCTGCCCAACGTGCCCGCCGATGTAGCGCTTCTTGTTGTCTGCTCCCATAGCGACAGCCTACGTGTCTCGCGGGAGTCCCAACTTTGACCCCAGAGCACAATTGCGGAGCTGAGTTTCAGCAGTTTTCAGCGGTGCAAGATGGCGATTGCCTACCTGACGCATAGGCTGACCTGCGTGCCTGTAACCGTTCGCCCCATCGACGCCGCCCAACACTTGGAATTCGTCAATCGACAGCCGAGTGCCTCCTTCTTGCAAGTTCCCTCCTGGGCCGGGGTAAAAGCCGAGTGGGGATCGATGTCGTTGGGTTGGTTCGACGGTGACGAGCTCGTCGGGGCAGGGCTCGTACTGACTCGCCGCGTTCCGAAGTTGAAGAACTTCCTCGCCTATCTGCCTGAGGGGCCGGTGCTGGACTGGAAGCGAGACTCGAACGGGATCGCCGCGCTCCTGCATCCAATGTTGACGTTTCTGAAGGACGAGGGCGCCTTCATGGTCAAGATGGGACCCACCGTCCCTGTCCGCCGCTGGACTGCGGCATCCCTCAAAGCTGCCATAGCCGAGGGGTCGGCTAAGCGCCTCCGCGATGTCACCGCCGATGAGTCATACGCTGACGGCCAGCGCCTCATTGATGCCCTAGAGCTCAGCGGGTGGACTCAGCAGGCCGATACCGGCGCGGGGTTCGGCGACGTTCAGCCCCGCTATGTCTTTCAGATTCCCTTAGCCGGACGCACAGAGGACGAGGTATTCGCCGGCTTCAACCAACTATGGCGGCGCAACGTTCGCAAGGCGGCAAAGGTCGGCGTCACGATTGAACGGGCAGACCGCGAGGGTCTTGCGGCCTTCCATCCGATCTATGTCGAGACGGCCCACCGCGACGGCTTCGTTCCGCGGGGCTTGGAGTACTTCCAGCGGATGTGGGATGCGATGAGCGCTGAGGATCCCGATCGGATTCGGCTCTACCTCGCCAGCCACGACGGCAAAGTGCTCGCCGGAACAACGATGGTCACGGTCGGCGATCACGCGTGGTACTCCTACGGAGCCTCTGCCGATGCCGGGCGTGAAGTCAAGCCATCGAATGCCATCCAATGGCAGATGATCAAGGACTGCTTAGCCGACGGTGATGCGGTTTATGACATGCGCGGTATCAGCGACACCCTCGATGAATCCGACCCACTGTTTGGCCTTATCCGCTTCAAACTCGGTACCGGTGGTCAAGCGATTGAGTACGTCGGCGAGTGGGATTACGCGCTGCGACCAGCTATCACCCGCGCATTTAACGTGTATATGAACAGGAGCCAGATCAAGGCGAAGCTGACCGGTGGCTTGAGACGGAAGAGCAAAACCGAAAGCGAAGGGGAGGACAAATGACGTTTACCCTCCACGTCGACGGACCACGTTGGCGCCAGCATGCCGATCAGGTTCGCGATGACGTTCGCGAGGCACTACATGCGGGCAAGCCCGGCGCCCGCTACGGCGACATTGTTCCGGTAGCCAAGGGCAACGGTTACGGCTTCGGGATCTCCAACCTTGCTCGAGAAACCGGCCGTCTTGGTCTCGATCGGATCGCCGTCGGAACACCGCACGAGGCAGCCGCGGCGGCGCGCTACTTCGAGGGGCAAATCCTCGTAATGCAGCCGTGGGATCCACGCGATCTAGCGAGTATCGAAGTCTGGGAATACATCGAATCGCGGCCTTTCGCCGATCGGATCCTGCGAACCATTGCCAGCGTCGAGGCACTACACGCCCTAGCGACTGTGGGCATTGCCGAGGTGTCGAACGATCGCGCCGTCCCGATCGTTATTGAGGGTCTGACGTCGATGCGTCGATTTGGGCTCGCTGAACCTGATCTCAGCGCTTTGCTGGCCGACGATGCGGTCCGAGCCGCCCTGCGTTCGCGGCGGATCGACCTGCAGGGTCTCGCCTTGCATCTGCCGCTGGCACAACCACTCGCGCCACACGTTGAGACGCTAGAAACCAGCTGGCACAACACGAACCCTTCCCAGCGGCTGCCCAAGCAGGCCAGTGGGCGCGTCAAGGAAGCTTGGTCGTGGACGCTGACGTGGATTCGCGCCCTCGGCGCCTTGGAGGATAGCGATTGCCCGCTTACCGACGATGCGGCCGCCGTATGGATATCGCATGTCGATGACGAGGAACTCGGACAGCTACGAGCAGCCCTGCCAGAGATCCCCTTGCGGGTTCGAATTGGGACCAGGTTGTGGCTTGGCGACCCCGGAGCGCTACAGGCGCGCGGAACAATTCTGGCCGTCCATCAAGTAGCCAAGGGCAGGGCAGTCGGGTATCGGCAACGGCGCGCACCCAAAGACGGTCTGTTGATCGTCGTTGGCGGCGGTACGAGTAACGGGGTGGCACTAGAAGCCCCGAGTCCGGCCTCCAGCATGCGCCAGCGGGCAGTTGCAGCTGGAACTGGCGCGCTGGAAGCCTCCGGTCGAGCACGGTCCCCCTTCAGCTGGGACGACAAACTTCGCTGGTTCTCCGAGCCGCCCCATATGCAGGTCTCGATGCTGTGGATCTCTGCTGATGACGTCCGGGCCGGAGTAGGTAAGGGTGGTCGAGTTCCAGCCGTCGGCGATGAGCTCGACTGCCGAGTGCGCAACACAATTGCTGCCTTCGACCGCATCCTCGGCCTTGAGTAGGACCTTGAATAGCGTCGTGAGCAGCCAACCGTGAACGAACCGACAGTCACCGCACCGACCCGCTCGGATTCGGTCATTGCTGATAGCTCAGAGGTCATCGGCGGACCCCTCGGAGTCCATGCCTACAGCAACTGGCGATTCTGGGGACCACTGCCGATCATCGTCCTGTTCACGATCGGCGCGTTCGCGCTCAACCTCATCAGTAAGCTGCCCTGTTCACTCACGAACTGGGCTGATCCGGGCCGCTACACCCACGCCTGCTACACCGATATTGCGCCGCTCTACAGCTTGCGCGGGTTCGCCGACAACGTCTTCCCTTACGTCAGCGACCCGCTGCCAGGAACCGAGCAGTTGGAGTACCCCGTCGGCACCGGGTTGTTCATGGTCGTTGCCAACTGGATAACACCGAGCAGCGGCAACGAGACCGTGTGGTTCTACTACGTCAACGCAATCATGCTGCTGATCTGCCTCATCGTTGCGGTCGTCGCCACGGCCATGACCGTGAAGCGACGCAAGTGGGATGCGGCGATGTTCGCCTTGGCGCCAGGGGTGATTCTGACAGCGACGATCAACTGGGACTTGTTCGCTGTTGCCTTGACCTCGGTGTTCATGCTGCTGTGGGCGCGAAGGTACCCGGCGTGGGCGGGGGTGGCGTTAGGGCTAGCTGCTGCCGCGAAGTTCTACCCGCTACTGCTGCTCGGGCCGTTACTCCTACTGTGTATCCGCGCCGGTCGACTGTCGGCCTTCGGACGGCTCCTCGCCACGACCGTCATCGCGTGGGCGGTCGTCAACGTGCCCTTCATGTTCATCAACTTCGAAGGCTGGGCGCGGTTCTACACCTTCAGTTCAGAACGTGGCGAGGACTTCGGATCGATCTGGCTTGTTCTCACAACCATGAACGCCGGAGTACCCGCCGACGTAGTGAACATCGTCGCGACTGGGCTCTTTGCTCTGCTGTGCGTCGGGATTGCCGGCATTATCTTCACTTCCGCCCAGCGAGCTCGAATCGCCCAAGTCGCATTTCTGGTGATCGCGGCATTCCTGCTGACCAACAAGGTGTACTCACCGCAGTACGTCCTTTGGCTGATCCCCCTTGCTGTGATGGCGCGTCCACGCTGGCGCGACTTCCTGATCTGGCAAGCCGGCGAAGTCATCTACTACTTCGCGATCTGGTGGTACCTGGCCGGGTTCGCTGACGGGAGCAAGGGCCTACCTGCTGGCTGGTACGCGGCAGCAATCGTGGTTCATCTAGCGGCGACGATCTACTTCGTCGTCATGGTGATTCGCGATATCTACCAGCCGCAACATGATCCGGTACGGACCGACGGTTGGGAGCAGGACCGCGATGATCCCGGCGGTGGTGTTCTTGACTTGGCCCCTGATCGGGTCGGCCCGGTGACTCGATCGGTGCAGCATAACTAGCGAATAGATAGCTCCGAGGAGCCCAATAGAGCCCCTGGGCGCTGATCAACGCGGTCTGGACAGCAGACGGTTAGCCGCGATTGCGGTGGGAGCGAACCTTCTTGGCTGGCGTCTCAGCCGGTGACTCTTCAGCAGTGGGTTGCTCAACCGCGGGTCGGGGGGCGTGCGGTTGCTCGGCGTCGACATGTTGGGTCTCGGACTGGGTAGCGACAGACTGGACAGCGTCGGGCTGGTTAGCGACAGACTGGTCAGCGTCGGGCTGGTTAGCGACAGACTGGTCAGCGTCGAGTTGACCCGGCGAGGCCGCTTCAGCGTTCTTAGCGGAATCGTCAACAACGATCGCGATCTTGTTCGAGCCAAAGTCCAGCGGCTTCCCGGCGATCTTTGATTCACGTCGACCGACGCGCTCGTCGTATTGCTGCTGTTCTTTGCTGTGCTCTTTACCGGGGGCAAAGATGTCGTTCAACATGTCCATCAGGCCAGCGTGACCGGCACCGGTCTTGCTGTCTCCCTGCAACTTCATGAAGAAACCCACATACCGATAGTACGACCAATATCGGCTTCGTGCGCGCCCGTCTTTATCGGGTTGCCCTAGTCAGGGTCACCCAAAAGGATGGACTTGTCCGCAGGGCGGCCAAATGCCGGCAGCCAACTTGACACTGTGACCCACCTCACGTCAACTAGAAGCAGCCCGAGAACCACACACCCCGTCTCCCCCCGGACAGGTTTCGATGTTGAACTCCTTGCAACTGGCCCCCACTGCCCGCCGGATCCTCGTTGTGCTCATAGCCGCGTTGCTCCCAGCCGCTCTCCTCGTCAGCCTGGGCACGGCGCCCGCGACCGCCCACGGATCCGTCGATACGCCACCGTCTCGCCTCTACGCCTGCTACTTCCTGCACCCCGCGAGTTGGGGTTCGCCAAGCGATAACGAGATGTGCCAGACCCTCTGGGACGAGCCCAACAGCTACCCCATGTACGACTGGATGTCCGATAACGACTTCGCGGCCAACTCCAACAGCGAGGCGATCGTGCCGGATGGGCAAATTTGCAGCGGCGGGAACCAGGCGTTCAGCGGTGTGGACGCGGGCAGTTCTCAGTGGCCGACCACCGACTTCCGACCCGATGATGATGGCAAGTACACGGTCTCGTGGACCAACTCCGCCCCACATCCAACGAAGTACTACCGCACCTACCTGACCAAACAGGGGTTCGATCCGAACAAGGTGCTCGCCTGGGACGACCTCGAGCTCGTCAACGAGACCGGGCCGATGCCTGCAGCTCCCACTACGACATACCGGATGAATCTGCCCGAGCGCACCGGCCAGCACATCCTCTACACAATCTGGCAACGCAGCGACAGCTCCGAGGCCTTCTACTCCTGCAGTGACGTTGTGCTCGGAGCAGAAGGCGAGGTCACCCCGACACCGGAACCCACATCGCCAACCCCCAGCCCGACTAGTTCAGCCACGACGCCAACGCCATCCCCCACGACTCCCGCACCGACCCCAACTCCGACGATGACCATGCCCATGACGGGGGTCATGACCCATATCGAGATGGACTCCAGTTGGGGTACCGGTTGGTGCGGTTCGATCGCCGTTCATAACGCGAGCTCGAATCGAGTCAAGGTCAATACGACTGGCTTCCGTGTTCCTGACGGTTCGGTCTTGAGTAGTTACTGGAATGCCACGCCTTCACAAGCCGATGACCTTGTGACCCTCGCGCACCCGGAATGGGCCAACGTTGACGCCGGTCAGATGTACCGCGACACAGGATTCTGCCTACTCGGAAGCGACGCCCCGCCTTACGCCCCGCGCGTAACCTGGCGTGATCTGGTGACCGGCGAAGAAGGAACCAGCCTGCCAGGGCCGATGCCATCCATGAGCGAGACCCCAACCGCAACCCCCACTCCAACTCCGACTCCGACTCCAACGCTCACACCGACACCGACACCGACGGCGACGCCAACCCCAACCACCTCAACCTCGGCCAGCCCAACGCCCGACCCGACAACTCCCGCTCCTACCCCAGGAAACATCGCACTTCCACTGTCGACGAATGGCAACAAGATCGTCGACGCGAACGGGGTGGAGATCGTGCTCGCGGGGGTCAACTGGTTCGGTTTCGAGACTGCCAACCACGTCCCGCATGGGCTGTGGAACCGCGACTACAAGGAAATGCTGGCGCAGATCCGCGCGAACGGATTCAACACGATTCGGATGCCGTTCTCCCTCGAAGCTTTGGACTCCTCGAGCACGTCGGGAATCACCTTCGGTGGCGGTAAGAACGCTGAGCTGCAGGGTAAGACGCCTGCCCAAGCCATGGACATCATCATCGATGAGGCAGCGCGCAACGATCTCCTCATCCTGCTCGACAACCACTCCCAACAAGACGATAGCCACCAGCAAGACCTTTGGTATGGCGACGGCTACACAGAGGCCCAGTGGATCGCCCGCTGGGAAGAACTCGCAACACGCTATGCCGACAATCCGAATGTCGTTGCGGTTGATCTCAAGAACGAGCCGCACGGTGCCGCAACTTGGGGATCGGGAACCGCAACCGATTGGCGCCTCGCCGCTGAGCGCGCCGGCAACGCGGTTCTGGCCAAGAACCCCGATCTGCTGGTCGTCGTTGAAGGCATCGAAGGTCAGGTCGACGGTGGTCAGGAACTCGATCGGCACTGGTGGGGTGGCAACCTTGAGGGAGTCCGCAACAACCCGGTCCGATTGAGTGTCGAAGACCGCCTTGTCTACTCTCCACACGAGTACGGCCCCGGCGTGCACGCACAACCCTGGTTCGATCAGCCCAACGTGAGCGAGATCCTGACCGATCGATGGTCTAGCGGATTCGGCTACATCCACGACGAGAACATCGCCCCGATCCTGGTTGGAGAGTTCGGCGCCAAGCAGGTCGGGACAGACACGGTCGAGGGCCGATGGTTGCGCCAGTTCGCCGACTACCTGTCGGGGAATGGAATGAGCTGGACCTACTGGTCGTGGAATCCGAATTCCGGGGATACCGGCGGCGTTCTGCAAGACGACTGGACGAACGTGCACCCAGACAAGATGGCGGTGCTCACGGCGCTGATTAATCGGGAGGCGATCGACTTTGGTGGCGAGACCCCGTCACCTACACCGACGCCTACCCCGACGCCGAGCGATACGCCTGACCCGACGCCGACCCCGAGCGAGACGCCAGATCCGACGCCAACGCCGCACCCGACCGATCCGCCCAATCCGACACCCGACCCAACGCCAACGCCAACGCCCCCGCCCCCGGCGGGCCCAGCGAACCTCTCGGTGACCTTCAGTAAGGACTCGACGTGGGGAAGCGGTTTCTGTCGAACGGGACAGTTCACCAACAGCGGTGGAACCGCGTCGTCGAACTGGAAACTGAAGTTCAAACTCCCAAAGAACACGAAGCTCACGGACACCTGGAATGGCACCGTCAAAACGAAGAAGCGAAAGGTGATCGTGACCCCGCCGTCCTGGGGCGTGACGATCAACCCAGGTCAGACGACCTCGGTGTTTGGCTTCTGCGCCAAGGGTTCCGGTGAACCCAAGAAGGTAAAGATCTCGGCGCTGGACTGAGCCTTGCTAGCCGAACGTCACAGGTCTGCGGAACGCCGTGAGGCTAGGGACCTGCCGGACGCTGCGCTAAGGACGTACCGGTTGGGGCCTACGAGTCGCATTGTCGGCAGCGGCATCGTTCGGACTAGTCGCGCTTGATGATGCCGACGACGATGGCGAAGGCGACTGCGACGGCACCCTCGATGGTGAATTCGACGGGCTCGAGGAGGACGACGAAGAAGGCGATTGCGACGGACGCGACGGTTGGTAGTCGTTGGAGTAGGAGTTGTACGACGACCCGTAGCGATTAGGCGGATCCTCAAACTCCTCGTAGTCCAACCCACTCATCGCGACGCGCATGTAGCTCGTCCAGATCTGTGCTGGGTAGGCACCACCGTGAACGGAGCCACCCCCACCAGTGCCGTACAGAGTCGTTGACTCCCCTTTGCCGT
This sequence comes from uncultured Actinomycetes bacterium, assembly GCA_946803585.1. Classification (GTDB taxonomy): domain Bacteria; phylum Actinomycetota; class Actinomycetes; order S36-B12; family UBA10799; genus UBA10799. The sequence goes on along the minus strand of CAMPEQ010000011.1, from coordinate 677,063 downwards.
TCTGCTTTACGAGCATGACCGCTGTGGTGACTTGCGGGGTGTACCCGACGAACCACGCGGATCGGTTGTTATCGGTCGTGCCGGTCTTACCGGCCGCGGGTCGACCAATCCCTGATGCGGCGTAACCGGTACCGCTGGTCACCACCCGCTGCAGCGAATAGTTGACCTCATCGGCGATCTCCGTGTCGAACGCACGATCGCGTTCCACCGTGTGCTCGTACTCCACCGCTCCACCACGGCTGATCTGCTTGATCGTCGTGGGAGCAACATGCTCACCTCGGTTGGCAAACGTTGCGTAGGCCGATGCCATATCCATCGTCGTGGGCGAGGCGGTTCCGAGCACGGTTGTCGGATCTGCTTCCAACCCGATCGTGTCAGCCGGTACGCCTGCCCGGATTGCAGCCTCGCGGACGTTCTCCGGTCCGACCTCGTTCGCCAACTCGACGAACACGGTGTTGACCGACTTCTCCATCGCCGTTAGGAGGTTGATCGTTCCGTAGGAGACGTTGCTTTCGTTCTGCAGCGTGTAGCCATCAATCGTCCGCGGCGAGTTCCCATCCCAGTAGGAATCGAGTTCAATACCGTCCTCCAGGGCCGCCGCCAACGCGAACGGTTTGAACGTCGAGCCAGCGAGCCCGGTCGCCTGGTCGCTGTTGGACAGCTGGTTTTCTAGGTAATCCGCGCCGCCATACATCGCGAGTACCTCACCGGTATCGTTCTCTACCGACGTCAGACCGATCCGTAGGCCTTTCTCGCCGCTGATTCCCGTGTTGGCAACCGCGTCCACCGCCGCCGCCTGGTCCTTCTTGTCAAACGTGGTGGTGATCCGGTAGCCACCGACTGTCAGTTGCTCCTCGGTGTAACCCCGGCGCAGCATCTCGCGGTTCACTGACTCCAGCAGGTAGCCGTTTGTTCCCTTGAGGGAGCTACGGACCGTCTTAGCCTTCTTGAACTTGGGGAAGGCGGCCTCGTTGGCCTCAGTCTTAGTGATCCATCCCTGCTCGAGCATCCCGTCGATGACGTAATTGAACCGGGCCTCGAGTTGTTCGGCATTCGTCTCCGGCTCGTAGGCACTCGGAGCCTGGATAATTGCCGCCAGGGCAGCTGACTGGCTCAAATTCAGATCATCCGCTGACTTCCCGAAGTAAGCCTGCGCGGCAGTTTCAACGCCATAGGCACCGCGACCGAAGTAGATCGTGTTGAGGTAGTTCTCCAGGATCTGATCCTTGGACACCTCTGTCTCAAGCTTCACCGAGAGCAGGAGTTCGCGTGCCTTGCGAGTGAGGGTTTGCTCGTGGCTGAGGAAGGCGTTCTTCGCGTACTGCTGGGTGATCGTGGAACCACCTTGTGTGGTGCCGCCACTGAGGTCATTCCAACCTGCTCGGACTAACGCCATCGGGTCGAATCCGCCGTGACTGTAGAACTCACGATCCTCTGCCGCCAAAGTCGCGTACCGCAGGCTCTCGGGCATCTCATCAAACGGCACGCTAATGCGGTTCGACTCCCCAAGACGGCCGAGCTCAGACTCGCCATCGTTCCAATAGACGATCGTCTTTTCCGAACGGGAGACATCGTTGGGTTCCGGGATCGTCGTGAACGCGACGGCGGCAGCAAAGCTGCCGACCAAGACCAGGATGAAGGTGACGAAGCCGCCCAGAATGAGCTTCCACGATGGGATCCAGCGGCGAACTCCCGTGTGTTTGGCCCGCGGGTAGTCGATGAAGCGTTTGCGCTTGGCTGGCGCCACGCCCGGCTGCGCAGACGTCGACAACGTCGAGTCGGTGCGCTTCCCGTTACGTTTTGCCATGAGTACCGCCTAAGTCAATGTCGCAAACAAAGTGAACAAGAACCAGTCGAGACGGCGCATTCCTTGCCGCCACGATACGACGATACGGGCGAAATTCGTCCGGTGATCCAGATGGTTTGCTATCTCACTTTTGGTTTAGATTCAGTCCAAGGCGTCTCGGGAAGCCCGCAAGGCGGGCCGCGGTACGCCATCGCCTAGGACGTAGCTGCGCACGAGGTGGTTCCACCCGCAAGAGGTGCACACCTCCACCAAGTACACCCGGAACTGCCCATGCTGGTCGGCCATCGCCGCCAGTTCCTTCTGGGTCCGGATCCGGCCGGAGTACGGCCCGAGCTCATCTCCATATACATAATTGAGGGTGTTGAGTGAATCAGTTCCTTTGCACCAAGGGCATCGTTCGCCCGCCGGAACACCGTGGTTGCGAGCCGCTCGCAACAGATGCGGATGTGGGTCAAGGTGGTCACTTGCGCCGGTCGCGACGAGCACGAGGCTGGCTAGCGCACTGCGGCGTTCCAGGGTGTAGTCCACGATGCGGCGCGGTGCGAAGGGATCCTTCACAATCTCCGGTTCTGCGAGCTCCGGGTGCACCTTGGGAGGTTTGGCGCCGCCCCCCTGTGGGCGTGTGCCCCTTGGGTTTCCGCCACCACGAGGAACAGCCACCTGACAACGGTACGTCGTCGCGCCACAACCGGCAAACCTGAACGAATCAGTGAGATCCGGCGGCAAACAGCGTGCTTGAGGGCGGGTACGGCAGCAGGTCCTCCGGTTCCTGCGGTTGGTGGGGTAACTAGTCGTTAAACCTGACCGGCTAGTTACCCCACTAGGTGACCTGCATGACAGCGGCGATAAACAACCGCCGATGTGCTTGGCAATTGGGGACTCGATATGTATGGTCTATATATCGAGTCGATATATCTTTCTCGAATCGGCTGATCTATCGTGAAGTGACTCGTGAAGCGAACTAACTATTTCGGCTAGGGACCACAAAAGGGGGTGCAGCATGGCGAAACGTTCGAACGTACTGGAGTTTGCGGTTCTGGGATTGCTGCATGACAGCCCCATGCACGGCTATGAACTTCGAAAGCGGATCAACGCCGTTCTCGGGAGTTTTCGGGCTATCTCCTACGGCTCGCTCTATCCCTGCCTTAAACAAATGCTCGCCGAGGGTCTGATCACCGAGGCAGGACCGGCCGATGCCGGTGCACCCGCCTTATCCGGTCGCCGCGCGAAGATCGTCTACCAACTGACCGGCGACGGTAAAGAGCGCCTCGACGAGTTACTTGCCGACGCGGGTCCCCAGACCTGGGACGACGAACGCTTCGGCGTTCACTTTGCCTTCTTCTCCCGCACTGACAGCGAGGTCAGGATGCGGATCCTGCAGGGTCGGCGAAGCCGACTAGAGGAGCGACTGACCGCGCTGCGGTCCTCATTCGCGCAAGGCGCTGAGCGGGTCGACTCCTACACCGAAGAACTTGCCCGCCACGGACTCGATGGAGTCGAACGGGAAGTGCGGTGGCTCTCCGAGCTCATCGCAACAGAACAATCCGGCACCGGTGGGGCAACTCAACCTGACGCCGGAGCTCGGACACAATCTCGCACCTCAGGTGCATCAAACAACCAACCAGCTGAATCCGGGCGCACAGGCCGCTCCGGGCGAATCTGACAACGAAAGGAACGACAAAATGGGTTCGATTCGCGTGGCGATTGTCGGTGTCGGCAACTGTGCCTCATCCCTCGTCCAAGGTATCGAGTACTACAAGGACGCCGATCCAAACGATCGCGTACCTGGGCTTATGCACGTCAAGTTCGGCGAGTACCACGTCAGCGACGTTGAGTTCGTTGCTGCGTTTGATGTTGACGCCAAGAAGGTCGGCCAAGACCTCGCACATGCCATCACGGCAAGCGAGAACAACACCATCAAGATCTGCGACGTTCCGCCAACCGGCGTGACCGTCCAGCGGGGTCACACCTACGACGGCCTCGGCAAGTACTACCGCGAGATGGTCACCGAGTCCGAGCAGGAGCCGGTCGACGTCGTTGCCGCGCTGAAGGCCGCCGAAGTTGACGTCCTCGTCTGCTACCTACCCGTCGGCTCCGAAGATGCCGCGAAGTACTACGCCCAGTGCGCCATCGATGCCAAGGTTGCGTTCGTCAACGCCCTGCCCGTTTTCATCGCTGGAACTCCAGAGTGGGCGCAGAAGTTCACCGATGCCGGTGTCCCGATCGTTGGCGATGACATCAAGAGCCAGGTCGGTGCCACCATCACCCACCGCGTGCTTGCGAAGCTGTTCGAAGACCGTGGCGTCACCGTTGACCGCACGTACCAGCTCAACGTCGGCGGCAACATGGACTTCATGAACATGCTCGAGCGTGAGCGCCTGGAGTCCAAGAAGATCTCCAAGACCCAGTCGGTTACCTCGCAGCTACAGGAGAAGATCGCCGACCGCAACGTGCACATCGGACCGTCGGACTACGTCGCGTGGCTCGATGACCGCAAGTGGGCGTTCGTTCGCCTTGAGGGTCGCAACTTCGGTGACATTCCGTTGAGCCTGGAGTACAAGCTCGAGGTCTGGGATTCGCCAAACTCGGCCGGTATCATCATCGACGCCCTTCGCGCCGCGAAGATCGCCAAGGACCGCGGTATTGGCGGACCGATCCTGTCCGCGAGCTCGTACTTCATGAAGAGCCCGCCGGTGCAGTACTCCGACGATGAGGCCTACACCGCAGTTGAGGACTTCATCGCCGGCAAGATCGAGCGCTAGGTAGCACCTATCGCAATCACGACCTGAAGCACGCCACTAGAGGGGCCCGTCGGAGTACCGACGAGGCCCCTTTGGTGTCGTTGCGCCCAGAAAATCGCTACGGTGAATTCAGCACATTCACCGGCGGAAGGAACCCCGAGATGTCCGATGACAACAAGGTCTACGTGAAGGTCTCGGAGCATGGTCCTTATCTGATCTACGGATCACCGCCCTGCATCCAGCGAATCATCGAGCGCGACGGCGACGAGCGGTCGCGCACCTACCGCGACGGCAAAGAGTTCGAGTTATCCGATCCGGCCGCCCTGTGCCGGTGCGGAGCGTCACAGAACAAGCCGTTTTGCGACGGCTCCCATAAGAACGCCGACGTTGATCTGAAAGAGACCGCGTCGTTTGAGCCCATGCTGGATGGCGCCGAGATCACGGCCGGGCCGGTCGACGACCTCGCAGACAACGAGTCACTGTGCATCCACGCGGGCTTCTGTTCGGCTGATGGCAGTGCCTGGAACCTTGTCACCGAAGCGGGCGACGAGGCACAACTCAACCTGCGCTCGATGACGAATCACTGCCCCGGCGGGCGCATCGTGCTGGTCGACTCCGAGACCGGTGCCGAGGTCGACCAACCCCTCGATCTCCGCGTTGAGATCGTGGAAGATCCACAGGCTGATCACACGAGTTCTGCGATTCGCCTCACCGGCGGTATCGAGGTAATCAGCGCGTCGGGGCGGTCGTACCAAGTTCGGGAACGAGAGGCGCTGTGTCGCTGTGGTGCCTCATCGAACAAGCCGTTCTGCGACGGCAGCCACTACGAGGTCGGCTTCGATGACGGTTTGATGGGCTAGACCGACAGGATTAGAAGGGCACGACGCCGACAATCAGCAGCGAGCCGCTGATTGTCCTTCCGAGGCCGTCCAAGAGCATTCGGGTGACAGGGTCTTGCGCGGGTGATCAAAGCGGTCGAGACTCTCTCAAACGTACCTACATCCGTAGCCCGTCGATCGTCTGTCACCCTAAGAAATCTGGAGATCTGTATGCGTCCAACAGCCCGACGTTTCACCATTGGTCTAGCCGCGGGAGTTGTCCTCCTCGGTATGTCAGCCGCACCTGCGCTTGCTGGTGCTCCTACTCCTAGCTCGATGAAGATGGCGAAGGTTAAGTGGCAGAAGGTTCCTGCCAGCGATCTCTCCTGTGTGTTTGCCAGCGAGTGTGGAACTAAGGCCTGGATTTCCACCAAAGAGGACAGCGGGTTGATAGATAGCTACGGATACGTCAAGGGTAAGAAGGCTGCGAAGGTGAAGATCGCCGAAGTCACGGACAGCCTGGCGGAGGACGAAGCGTTCCGTTCGGCCAAGTTCAAGAAGTACACGTACAAGTACAAGACCAAGAAGGTCAAGCACAAGACCAAAATCATGACGTACCGGTTCGTGGAAGATGGACTGAACGCCCAACTAATCCTTAGCTTTGACGTTCAGCATAAGAACGGCAAGCTGAAGAAGAAGGTCCCCGTTGGCATCATGTTCCAGGCGCAAGAGACGAAGTTGGGCAACAAGCTCCACAAGAAAAAGGGAAAGATCCTTAAGAAGCAGGTCGCGAAACTCAACGCAATCGGAATGAAGATCCAAATGGTTGGTCCGATACCAACTGACGACAGCGACCCCGCGCCTGACGAAGAGACGCCGGAGCTCGAAGTGCTCGAACCTGTTGTTCCCGACGAGGAGGGCGAAGTAGATGTTGAGGTACTAGTGCGCTAGTCCTTGGCGACGCGCGAGCCGCTCTATAAAGCACGTCCGCCGAGCGGCGTGAGTACCGGCTGGAGTTGGTCCTGGGTTCCCCAACATACGGAACTCAGGACCAGCTAGTCCATTTGCAGTACCTATTCGCTTGCTAGTTTCTGGATTCTGGGTCATCGTGTACGGGATCTTGTCTGCCAACAGCTAGGGAGAGTTCAATGCACCTAACGGCCCGCCGATTTTCCACATCCCTTGTAGTGGGTGTCGCGCTTGTCGGCCTCGGTGCTGCCCCGGCCCTAGCCGGTGCCCCGACTCCATCGTCACTCAAGATGGCTCCGCTTGCGTGGGAGAAGCTCGGCGAACCTGGGGATCCGAGCCTCTGCTTCTTTGCGATTTCCTGTGCAAACAGCTACTGGGGTGCCGCAGGGGACGACGCCGCCACCTCGGGATTCTTATACATCAACTCCGGCCACATCAAGGGAAAGAAGGCTGCGAAAGCAAAGGTCGCCGAAGCGAGCGACGCCTATCTCTCTGGCCTGTCAACGACCATTAAGACCAAGAAGTACACATACAAGTACAAGGCCAAGGGTAAGCAGCACAAGACAAAGATCGAATTGGTTCGCACTGATGACGGCACGAACTATGGGCAACTCATCTTGAGCTACGACCTCGTAAAGAAGAAGAACGGCAAGCTCGTCAAACGCGTTCCGGTTGGGATCATGGCCGGCGCCCAGGGCGTCCCCGGGGTCAGCGACAAGCTACGCAAGAAGAAGGGCAAACTGCTGAAGAAGCAGGTTCGCAAGCTCACCAAGGTTGCCGCAAAAACGCCGATGGTTGGGCCCGTCAACCCGGAGATTTTCGGCTCTGACTGACCCCGCGGAATACTGCCCCGGGAGCTCTGTACAGGCGCTAGGTACACGCGACTACCAGATCTGACGGTATGCCCGTAGGCGGGATTCTGGCCGCTAACGAGATACGGTCAGCGCGTGGCTGTTGCGGGTGAGTTCCGTGCGGTCTTGAGTTCTGTCCGCTTCCGGCAACTCTTCACCGTCCGCGTCACTGGCCAGTTCTGCGATGGGCTGTTCCAAGCCGCCCTGGCCACGTTCGTGTTGTTCTCACCGGAACGCCAACCGTCCGCGGCTTCAATCGCTACCGCCTTCGCGATTCTCTACCTGCCGTACTCAATCATCGGTCCGTTCGCCGGAGTCCTCCTCGACCGATGGAGTCGTCGCCAGGTCCTGCTGTTCGGCAACCTGATCCGAGCTCTCGTCGTACTCATGGTGGCCTGGCAAACATCAAACGGAAGCGCCGACCTGAGCCTGGGAATTGTCGTGCTCATCGCGCTGGGTATCAATCGCTTCATCTTGGCCGGCCTCTCTGCGTCACTCCCGCACACCGTCACGCGCGAACAGCTAGTAGCCGCCAACGCCTTCTCCCCGACCATCGGAACGTTGTTCGCTGCCCTCGGCGGGCTGTGCGGGATCCTGGTGCGAGGGGCGTTGGGCGGGGGCGACGCAGGATCGGTCACACTGCTCATGATTGCGGCCGGCGGATTCGTGGCCTCGGGACTGCTATCACTTCGGATGCCCAAGTCACTGCTAGGACCCGACGGCTCGCAGGCGCGCGACACCCTCGCGGGAGTGGCCGTGGGGTTCGTCGAAGGTACCAAGGTCTTGTGGCAAACCAAGGCTGCTTTCCGAGCCGTCGTAGTGGTCACGATCCATCGGACAGCCTTCGGTGTGGTGACCGCGCTCGTCATCTTGTTGGTGCGCAATACGCTGAACCCAATCACCGACCCGGAGCAAGCACTCGGCCAGATCAGCCTGGTGATCGGCGCCGCAGCCGGAGGCGCCTTCGTTGCCGCAGTGATCACCCCGAGGGTGACCAAAGCGATCGGAGTTGTGCCCTACACCTCGATCATGTTGTTACTCGCCGCCCTAGTGACCACCGCTGGTATCGCGATCGGAACTATGCCGGCGCTGTTGATCGGTGGCGCCGCACTCGGGGTCAGTGGGCAAGCAGTAAAGATCTGTGCCGACACCGTCGTGCAGGAACTCATCCATGACGATCATCGCGGCCGCGTTTTCGCGCTCTACGACGTCGTCATCAATATCGGGCTGGTTGTCGGGGTGGCCTTCGTTGCGGTGACGAGCCCTGCGAGCGGGCAGTCCCCCCTAGACCTCATCGTGATCGGCGTGATGCTGCTCTCCGCCGCCGTTTGGTACTACCGTGGGCGCAGCAGCGCGGCACCTGCCCCCGAGAATCTGTCAGTCTGACAGATTTCGAGTGGCCCACCATTCACGTAGCTCCGCCTCAGCGGTCTCCACGTCAACGGGTCCCCTGTCGAGTCGGCGTTCCAGCAGATACTTGTACGCAACACCGACATCGCGACCCGGCGGTATTCCCAGAATCTCCATGATCTGCTGACCGTCGAGATCCGGTCGGACAGCCTTCATCTCTTCTTCCTCGCTGAGCACCGCGATCCGCTGTTCCAGGCTGTCGTAGGACGCCTGCAGCGCGGCAGCTTTGCGCCTATTGCGGGTAGTCGAGTCAGCACGCGTCAGCTTGTGAAGGCGTGGTAGCTCATCGCCGGCATCTCGGACGTAGCGGCGCACGGCAGCATCTGTCCATTGCCCGGACGAGTAGCCATGGAAGCGCAGGTGGAGCTCGACGAGTTTGCTGACTCGCTCGATCACATCGTTGGGGTATCGCAGCGCCTTAAGCCGCTTTCGGGTGAGTTTGGCGCCGACCACCTCGTGGTGATGGAAGGAGACGCCACCGTTGCTCTCGAATCGGCGAGTCTTCGGTTTACCGATGTCGTGCAGCAGCGCAGCCAGACGCAGGATCAAATCGGGGTTAGTCATGGGCTCATGGCTGGTCTCAAGATCAATAGCCTGTTCCAACACGATCAGGCTGTGCTCGTAGACGTCTTTATGACGATGGTGCTCGTCGATCTCGAGTGCCAGTGCTGGAAGCTCGGGAAGGACGTAAGCAGTCAGCCCGGTATCAACTAATAGCTGCAGCCCGCGGCGGGGATCGTCACCCAACAGCAGTCGGGACAGCTCATCGCGAACTCGCTCCTGCGAGACGATCTCCAGGCGTGAAGCCATCGCTGTCATTGCCGAGATTGCCGCCGGATCAACCGCAAACTCGAGCTGGGAGGCAAACCTCGCGGCCCGCATCATTCGCAGCGGGTCGTCACCGAAGGAATCCTCCGGGGTCCCCGGCGTGCGGATAATCCCCGCCGCCAAATCGCTGACGCCTCCATGTAGGTCCACGAATTCGATCGTTGGGAGGGTTATCGCCATCGCATTAATGGTGAAATCTCGCCGGACTAGATCACCGGCGAGCGTGTCGCCAAATCTTACGACCGGCTTACGGGACTGCTCGTCGTAGCTCTCTGCCCGATATGTGGTGATTTCTAGTTGGTAGCCGTCCTTCACCGCGCCGACGGTCCCGAACCTTATTCCCACTTCCCAGATTGCATCGGCCCAGCCCCGCAGAATCCGCAGAACGTCGTCAGGCACCGCATTTGTGGTGAAATCGAGGTCATTTCCGAGCCGACCCAGCATCGCGTCACGGACAGATCCGCCCACCAGGGCCAACTCGAAGTCCATCGAAGCGAAGCGTTCACCGAGCTCGGTGGCTACGGGTAGAACGTCGCCGAGGGCGTCGATAGACATCCGCAACGGCGCAGTTCCTTGGTTAGTGGTCACAACAGGACACGATAGTTGCGTGACGTGGCGGTTGAGACGACTATCCTCACGTTCATGGCTGCCGAAAACTCTCATCGTGACCCTGGCGGCCACGAAATCCCTCCGCCCACCGCGATTCGGGCGCCGCGGCGCATCCCACCGAGTGAGGAAACCAGCGCCGGCGGACTAGTCGTCGACCGCTCAGCGCAACCCAACCGCGCTGCCCTCATCGGTCGCCTCGACCGCCGCGGGCGTTTGATGTGGTCGCTTCCCAAGGGCCACCTAGAACCCGGAGAGACTGCCGAGCAGGCCGCCATGCGCGAGGTACAAGAGGAAACGGGTATCGAGGGCCGGATCATCGCGCCCTTGGGAGCGATCGATTTCTGGTTCGTCGCCGACGGCCGACGGATTCACAAGACGGTCCACCACTTCCTCCTCGAGAAGGTGGGCGGCGAGATCAGCGACGAGGATCCGGAGGTCGTTGAGGTCGAGTGGGTGGACCTAGCTGAGGTCGGACAGCGGCTGGCATACGCCGATGAGCGACGCCTCCTCGATGAGGTTCCCAACCTATTGGCGGTCACCGAATGAGGTCGCCCACTGTTCGAGTGGCCGCTGCCCTGTCGCTCATCGTCGCTCTGACGGTCGGCTGGCTTGCCCCTGCCGCCGTCGCCGCGCCAAGTGAGGATGAGCCTGTCGCACCACTAGCCGTTGCGCTCAACACTTTGACGCCGATTGTTCCGCAGCTCAAAGGCCGTCTGACGCTGACTGGAACCGTCACGAACACGACCGACTCCGACGTTGGCTCGCTCTCGGTCGATCTACGGCTTGGGGAGAGCCCCATCACTGACCGCGAAGAGCTTGAGGAGATCAGCACCGACGCTTTCAGTCCGTTCACCCGCGGTGTTACCGACGGCACAACGGAACTCGCCTCGATACCCGCTGGATCGACGGTGCCCTGGCAGCTCAGTGTGCGAATGCGCGACCTGCAGTTGACTGCCAACGGGGTCTACTACCTGAGGGTCGATGCCATTGCCGATGCCGACAACACGTTCTCGGCATCAACTCGGACCTTCCTGCCCTGGTTTCCCGACCCAGACCTCGTCCTGCCGACCGAAGTTGCCTGGTTATGGCCGATTAGTGATTGGCCAAACCGTGACGCGTCGGGGGTGTTCTTGACCGACCGGACCCCGACTGAACTGGGTCAGAATGGCCGCCTCAATACCCTGCTGGAATTGGGTCTGAGCGCGAATCGCAAGATCGACTGGGTGATCGACCCACAGGTGATCCAGTCAGCCGCAGTTGCAGCTGGGCCGTATCAGGTCATGGGTGTCAACGGAACTCCAGTCAGCGGTGGATCTCCGGGACCGGCCGCCTCGTGGCTGACTCGCGCCCGCGCCGGGCTACCGACCGCTTCGGTCTACGGCTGGTCCTACGCCAATCCGGACGTCACCGCCCTCACTGAAGCCAAGATGGGTGAGGACGTCATTGCCGCGACCACTATCGCCCCGGAACTGCTCACTGAACAGCTTGGCCTCGAGCCGACCGATACGCTCGGCTGGCCCATTGGCCAACGGACTGACCGCGAAGCTCTCGGCGTCCTTCAGCGAGCGGGAGTGAGGACCGTAGTTCTCAAGGACTCCGCTCTGCAACCAGGCTCCGGTGGGGACTCGGGGTCGAATACGACGGCGCTGATTCGAACTGATGCCGGTCCGCTGCAGGCCATCGTGACCGATCCGGTGCTCTCACGATCACTCGGAAATGCCCAGAGCACACCCGCCGAGGCCCTCATCGCCCGACAACGATTTCTGGCCGAGACAGGAGTGCTAGCAACGACCGCTACGACCACCGGGGCTCCGGTCGTCGTCGGCCCTGCAGCACAGTGGGATCCCAACCCGGCGACCGTCAGCGGAATCATCGAGGCAATCTCGACTGCACCCTGGCTCGCCTCGATTCCGTTGGCCAAGCTCATCGCATCATCTGATCCGGACACATCCCGTTCGCTCTCGCCCGTCTCGCATGAGTCCAAACGAGCATTGCGCCGGGCAGATCACCTCAAGAAAGTGTCGGCGTCTCAGAAGAAACTACGGCTCTTTGGCTCCATCATGGCCAACCAAGGATCTCTCACCGAGCCGTACGCGGCAGCGTTGCTCCGTACGACATCGGGTGCTTGGCGCTCGGAAGTCGCTGAGAGCGAGCAACTCCTGCGCATCATCGACGATGAGCTCGACGCTGACATTTCAAAGGTTCAAGTCATCGGCGGCGGAGTCATCAATATCTCCAGCGGGGCGGGGGCTATCCCCATCACAATCGCCAACGACCTACCCGTTCCCGTCACAGTTGGCCTCACCCTCAACGGGACACCCAAAGTCCGGCTTATCACCAACGACCTCGAACCGATCTCAATCCCAGCGAACCGCAAGGTCAGCACAGAGATCGACGCGCAGGTGATCGGCAACGGTGAGCTCGCGGTCGATGTCCAACTCACGAATCCCGCCGGCGACCCGATCGGTAAGCCGGCCGAGGTCATTCTGCGCAGCACCGCGTATGCCCAAGCCGCGTCCTGGGTGGTCGGAATCGCCTTCGTCCTGCTGACGGCCTTACTAGCTATCAACTCCATCCGGCGTCGGCGCCAAGCCAGGGCCGATCGCGACGCGAAGGATTCACCGGGGACCGATGGCGACTCGGGTTCCGGGCCGAGTAGTGACGCAGGCGGCGCGCCCGGTAGCGATCCCGGGACTACGTCATGAGTGGGCCTGGCGAGGGGAACGACGAGGAGCTGATCGAGCCGATCCCTGCCGACGAACTGCTCGGCGCTGATGCCGGCGAGGTTGGGCAAATCGAGAACGATGCGAGCGGCTCAGTCGCTCGTAGTAGTGCGGTCATGGCAGCCGGGACGATTACTTCACGGATCACCGGGGTCGCCCGCGATATCACCATCGCCGCAGCATTGGGTTCGGCGATTCTGGCCGATACCTACGCCCTGGGGAACTCGCTACCCAACATCCTCTACATCTTGATCATCGGCGGGGCGCTTAACGCCGTCTTGATCCCGCAACTCGTGCGGCATATGAAGTCTGATGCTGATGGCGGGGACGGCTTCGCCGACCGGTTGATCACGTTAGTCGGGCTCGTTCTCATCATCGCCGCAGCGATCGCGGTTGCCTTCGCACCCCTCATCGTCGAGCTGTATTCCACGAGTGAGTTCACCGAATCACAGATCTCACTTGCCACCGCATTCGCTCGGTTCTGCCTACCGCAGATCATCTTCTACGGTCTGTACACGGTGCTCGCTCAAGTCCTCAATTCCCGGATGCACTTTGGCGCACCGATGTTCGCGCCAATCATCAATAACGTCGTCATGATCGTGACCGCTCTCGGTTTCATCTTCGTGGCTGGGACGAGCGTCACCTCTGAGACGATCACCTCCGGGCAAGTAGCGTGGCTAGGAATTGGCACCACACTGGGAGTAGCAGCTCAAGCGGCAGTACTGGTGCCTGTGCTCATCCGGGTTGGCTACAAGTGGCGGCCGCGATTCGACTTTCGTGGTCACGGTCTGGGCAAGGCAGGGACGCTGGCAGGCTGGACGCTCGGCTTAGTCCTAATCAACCAACTGGGATTCCTGGTCATCGCGCGCCTGGCCACCGAGGCTAACTACTTTGCCGAGCAAACTGGCACAGTTGCCCAAGGGTTGGCGACGTATCAGCGCGCCTACCTGGTGTTCATGCTGCCGCAATCGGTGATCACGATCTCCCTGGTAACCGCACTATTCCCGCGTATGAGCCGGGCGGCGGCCGATAGCAACCTCGGCGCCCTGCGAAACGACATTGGTGACGGAATGAGACTGATCTCGTCGCTGATCGTCCCGAGCGCAGCGTTCCTGGCGGTCTTCGGGCCACTGATCGGAACGGTCCTGTTTGGGTTCGGGCAGAACGAGGGTGATCCGGCGCTCTACACCGGGTTCGTAGTCTCGGTATTCGCCTTCGGACTACTGCCGTTCTCGTTGTTCTACACGCTACTCCGCGGTTGGTACGCAGTCGAGGACACTCGAACGCCGTTCTTGATCACCGTGGTCTACAACATCATCGCCATCCCGCTTACGTTAGTCCTCTTTGCCCTCGCTCCCACCAACTTGGCGGTGGCTTCGTTGGCGTTGGCCTATGGGCTGGCGTATTGGTTAACCCTGGGAATCGCCTGGTGGTGGCTACGGCGCCGGATCGGGGGCCTCCAGACACGCCAGACAATCGGGGCAGTATCCAGAATGGTCCTGGCCGGCGTTCTTGCTGCATGCGTCGGGGTTGCAGTAATGGTGGCCTGGCTGGTGTTCGTTCAAGGAGACACCATCAACAACCTCTACCGACAGCTCACCGCGAGCCAACTGACAGCCGCAATTGGCCTGGCAGTTGGCGGGATTGTGATGCTGACTGCCTACTTCGGATTCGCCCGCTTACTACGGATTCGAGAGACCCAATCTATGGTCTCTGCCGTCATGGGTCGGCTTCGTAGATCATGAAATAGCTAGGTCAACCCGGCCACGGGGTGTGATCAACCAAGCATCCGACGGATACTCGCTCGGAATTTGCCCTCAACCTCGCATACAGTAGGTGTATGTGGCCCAAGTCGAACCGTGGCTCCACGGTCGATGCCAGCGACGATCCCACCCAGGGGAATCGGACGCAGGACGATGGGCAGGTGCTAACTCGCGCACAGGCTTCCGACGAGGAGCCAGTCAAGATCGGCCGATACCGCCTCATTGACCACATCCTTGGGGACGACAAGACTGGCCTTTGGTTGGCCCAGGATGAGCTCCTGAAGCGAACGGTCTCGCTACGTCTCATCACCCCGAACGACCCGTTACAAGAGGAGATGCGCGCCGCAGCGGTTGCCGCAGCACGGGTGGTCGATCGTCATGTGGCGCAGGTGATCGATGTACTCGATGTCGACGGCACTGTCGTGGTCGTCTCAGAGTGGGTTGAGGGAATACCGCTAGAACAGCTGTTGACGACACCGATGTCGGCTGGGCGTGCGATCCACATCACCTACGAAGTCGCCCTCGCCGTCGAGCAGATCCATCAAGCCGGTATCACCCACGGACGTATTCGCCCGGCCTCGGTCATGATCACCGAGGAGGGAGAGGTTCGCCTCCGCGGCCATATGTTGGACGCGAAGCGGTGGGGAGTATCGCCCGGTTTCGACCCGGTGAATGCAGATATCGCCAACATCGGCGCAATCCTGATGGCCTGTCTCACTGGCTACTGGCCCGGAACTGCCCTATCGGCGCTGCCAGCAGCACCGGTATTGGGCGGTAAGCACACCGTTCCTAGCCAACTACGTGCCGGAGCAACCACCGACCTCGACGAGTTCGTGATTCGATCGATGGCGGCTGTTCCGAGCGCCGAGACCATCAAAAGCTCCCAACCGTTCACCACCGCAAGCGCAGCCGTGACTGCCCTCACCGGCCTGGACGAGGGAGCGAGCCTGCTGCCCTTCCGGGATAACACCGGTGGACCGATCGATCTCGATGGCGCCCAACCAGCACCACCTGCGAGCGGGAAGACCGTGATGAAGCGGGCGCTGGCAGTTAGCCTGATCGCAATCTCAGCCATCTTCTGCCTGCTGGTCGGAGCCCGGTTGTTGATTCCCAATGAGGCCGACAAGCCAGCTAACGGCACCCAGCCGAGCCTGCAGGGCAGCGATGCGCGTCAGGACTCGGTCGTTCCCAATCCGGCGGAGGCGGCCACAGTGGTCGGCGGCGCTGCCGATTCCCGACCGCTCCTGCCTGCGCCGCCAGCTGGCGTCGTCGTCGAGTCCGATCTACCCATCGTGTCCGTCTCGACGATCGAACCCGACAAGGCAGGTATCAGTAACGCCGGTGGCGCCAGCCTCGCAGTCGATCCAGATCGCACTTCCGCCTGGCTGACCCCGGTCTACAACCAGTCGTCGGTAAACCCGGTCGGAGCTGCTGGACTCGTTCTTGATCTTGGAACCAAGCGGCAGGTACGGACAATCAACCTCGGTCTGGTCGGGAACAACACCGACCTAACACTGCTTAAGGGCAACAAACTGAGTAAGAACATCAACAAGTACAAGGCCTTCAAGGAGGTCATTGGGGCGCCCGCCGTGATCTCGCTTCGGGAGCCCGCGCCGATCAGTGCGCGCTACGTCGTGATCCTTCCAACCTCCGTTCCGCTCGAGGGAAATGGCTTCCGCGGCGGTATTTCCTTCGTCCAGCTAAGCGGGCAGTAGCGTCGAGGCACCAACTGATTGGGTATCCGCGTACGCTGGCACCTGAAATGGACGGGGACAACGACGAGCGCGAGCTGCAGACGCTCACAGATCACGAGCTCATGGCTGCCCATGTCGCTGGACGTGACTTGGCCTTCACTGAGATTGTCAATCGTCACCGCGATCGGTTGTGGGCAGTCGCTTTGCGCACCACGAACGACCCAGAAGAAGCCGCAGATGGCCTTCAAGAGGCACTCCTGTCTGCTTACAAGAACGCTGGGTCCTTCCGAGGCGATTCCCAGGTCACAACCTGGCTGCACCGAGTCGTCGTTAATGCCTGCCTGGATCGACTCCGGCGCCGGGCTGCCCGTCCGAGCGTTCCCCTACCCGAACAAGACACCGATTTTGGCAGTCTGGTGCTAGCCGATCAGCGCGATGCGCTCGGCACCCGGGAGCTACGGATCGAACTCGAACGGGCACTCGCGGAGCTGCCCATAGACCAGCGTGCAGCGATCGTTCTCGTCGATGTCGAGGGGTACTCGGTCGAGGAGGCGGCGACGATGTTGCAGTGCCCGAGCGGGACGGTGAAGAGCCGCTGCGCCCGTGGGCGAGCAAAGCTGGCAACCCGATTGGCTCACGTGCGGAACCCGAGCGCGGACCCTAGCGTCGGATCACCGGCAAACGATGGAGGTGAAGGCCGACTATGACCGATTCAGGCAGCGATGCACCGGAGGACGATTCAGTGAGTTCTGGTGCAAACGACGGCGCCTCCATTGAGGATTCGGCGACGAACTCTGCGGATTCACCCGCCACCTTGCCCGACCAACTAGACGCCGAGATGCGTTCTCTGCTTGGCTCCCTCAAGGCGACCGAGACTCCAATGCCCGCCGCGGTGCACGACCGTATTTCGGCCGCCCTGGCAGCAGAGCCCAACCCTTACGCCGCTCAGGCACCAGCCGAGAGCCCGACGGTACCGGCCACAGGTGACTCAGACACCGTCATTGCTCTCGATTCCCGTCGGCCCGGCAAGAATCGCTGGTTGGTAGCCGGGGCGGGAATCGCCGCGGCAGGTGTGCTCGGCGTAGTGCTGGTTCCCAGCTTGATCTCCGGTGAAGGGACGACGCCGGCCCTCACGGCCGCAGTTGTCCCAATGACATCGTCAGGAACCGTGTATGAGAAGCAGGGCCTGGTCACCCAGATCAGTTCCGCCCTTCCAGAATGGAAGCAGGCTGTCACCGACTCCGCCGACTACGAGATGGTCGAGCTACCGGCGGCTGACTCCGACCTCGCGGATCTCGAACCAACACTTGAACCCGTCGATCCGGTGGTGTCGGCTCCAGTAGGCGCGGCACCGACTTCGACCCCCGCTGTCATGAACAAGCACATGCTCGGCCAGATCAACGACTGCGTGCGAGAAATGGACACCCGAACCCCGATTCACGTTGATATCGCCAGCTACCGCAGCGAGCCGAGTCAGCCAGCCGAACCGGTTGCCGTCTTTGCCCTCGATGGCGACAACGAGGACGTCGAGATCTATGTAGTGAGTGTCAAGTGCACCGCGAGCGACCCGGGGATGGTCCGCGAACACGTCACGGTTCTCTCCCGCTAGCCTCCCCAGCACTTTCCATTGCTTGTGGGGTAACTGGTCGTTAAATGCGCCCGAATAGACTCCCCACCGGCCACCCGAATTCGGTAATTGGTTAACCACCACGTGCGCGCTCTAGGATTTGACCATGCCGGAACCAGGTCAACGCCGCGAATGGCAAGACCTGAACGTTGTCTCCAGTCTGCGGGCCGACCCCCGAATACTGCTAGTTGCGGACAACGACACCGATGCGCACTTAACCATTCACTATCTGAGTCTGGTGTTTCCCGCGAGCAAGATCGCTCGAGCCTGCGACCTCGCGACAGCCCTGGAGTTGCTCGAGAGCTTCTCCCCATCGATTGTGCTGTGCGATCCGTCCTTGCCCACCTCCAAGGGAACTGACACGATCGAGGCGCTGATCCGTGGGGCCGGCGGACTCCCCGTCGTGGCTCTGGCAGGTGGGGTCGAGGCGGCCGAGGCACTTTCGGCCGGTGCGCAGGACTACATCGACAAGGCAGAGATCTCCGAGTACCGGGTGTCTCGCGTTATCCAACACACGATCGCCCGATCAGAGGCAACCGAACGGCTGCACTACTTGACGACGCGTGACCAAGTCACTGATCTCGCTAACAGGTTCGCCCTGGAACAAGGCCGAACCCGCCTATTCACCCAGGCTCGCCACCACAACTACAAAATCGGTGTGTTTGTCGCTGACCTACGCGAGTTTGAACAGCTACAACAGCAGCACACCGAACAGACCGTCAATACTGTGCTCCGGCACTTTGGCAGCCAATTCCGTAACTGCTTCCGCGATGACGACCTAGTGGCGCGGCTAGGAGGAGGACGGTTCGTAGCGCTGCTGGCCCTGCCGGACCAATCCGCCTACGATGCTGTGGCGACCAGGGTTGCGACCTTCGCGCCGATCGCTGTAACTGTCGCCGACACGGACACCGAGCCTGGCTCAATCACTAACGTCAAGCTGTCAGCAGTCTTGAGCCAGCTTTGCCATAACGGCGAGGAGCTAGATCTTGACACCTTGGTCTCTACCGCCACGGAATAACTGACCGGTCTAGGATCGTTACCTAGCCACTGCGCAGCACTTCGTCGCCGCGCTCACCAGCGCGCTCGCGAGCGTGCGATCACTAAAGGGGAATCCGTTGACTGACACGGTCTTGAACGATGGCTCAACTGACGGCATCCGTGACGTCATCATTGTGGGGTCCGGTCCTGCGGGCTTCACGGCGGCCATCTACGCGGCGCGCGCCGAGCTTTCTCCGCTGATGATCGAAGGTGCCGTTACCGCTGGTGGTGCACTGATGAATACCACCGAAGTCGAGAACTACCCCGGTTTCGTTGATGGTATTCAGGGACCTGACCTGATGGCCGCGATGCGCGGACAGGCCGAGCGGTTCGGAACGACGATCGTGACCGACGACGCCGTTGAGTTGAACCTGATTGGTGACATCAAGACCGTCACCGATAGCGAAGGCAACGTCTACCGGTCACGGTCGATCATCCTCTCGACTGGTTCGGGCTACCGTGAGTTGGGCGTTCCTAATGAAAAGCGCCTGTCCGGCCACGGCGTCTCCTGGTGCGCCACGTGTGACGGGTTCTTCTTCCGCGGTCAGGAGATCGCAGTGGTCGGCGGCGGCGACTCGGCGATGGAGGAGGCAACCTTCCTCACCCGATTCGCTGAGAAGGTCTATATCATTCATCGTCGCGACGAGTTCCGCGCCAGCAAAATCATGGCCGAACGCGCGCTGGCAAACCCAAAGATCGAGGTCATCTGGGATACCGAGGTACTCGACGTACTCGGCGATTCAAAGGTCTCCGGCATCTCACTTCGAAACCGGGTGACCGGTCAGGAGCGAACTCTCGATGTCACTGGTGTCTTCGTAGCGATTGGGCACGACCCACGATCAGAACTGATCAAGGGTCAGGTCGACCTAGATGACGAGGGCTACGCACTCGTTGAAGGTCGTAGTACCCGCACGAACATCCCCGGCGTCTTCGCCTGTGGTGACCTGGTCGACCACACCTACCGTCAGGCGATTACCGCTGCTGGTTCCGGCTGTGCGGCGGCGCTAGACACCGAGCGATGGTTGGCCGATCAAGACGACTAACCATCACCCCCACAACCTGCGTGGCTGACCGACCGGCCACGTGATTCGCGGCGTACGCTAACTAGCGAACGCTGAATACACAAGGAGGCACCAATGGGTGCAACAACTGTTGTCAACGACGCCAACTTCACCGCGGACGTTCTGCAGTCCGACAAGCCAGTTCTCGTCGACTTCTGGGCAGAATGGTGCGGCCCGTGCAAGATGATCGCACCGATTCTTGAGCAGATCGCGGCTGATCATTCGGACAAGCTGACCATCGCCAAGCTCAATGTCGATGAGAACCCAGCGACCTCAGCCAACTACGGGATCACCTCGATTCCGACGATGGCCGTGTTCCAGAATGGCCAGATCGTCAAGCAGATCGTCGGAGCTAAGCCAAAGGCCGCCCTGCTGAACGATCTCAGCGAGTACATCAACTAACAACTGTGATCGTGCAAGCACCGGTCGAACTCCCCACGCTGCATCTGGCGCGCGGAGTTCGCAATCCAGCAGTCGCCGAAGTCCGAGACCGCCTCGAGCGCCTCGGGCTTCTCGGCGTGTGCCGCAGTGAACCGGACCTTTTCGATGAGGACGTCGATGCCGCGGTTCGCGCCTTCCAACAGGAGCGTGGGATTGACGTCGATGGCACCGTGGGCGTGGGAACCTTCCGCCGGCTGGAAGAGGCGCGGTGGAATCTAGGCGACCGGATCATCTCCTACTCGGCCGGACACCTCGTTGCCGGCGACGACATTGCGCAACTACAGCAACGCCTCAACACTCTCGGCTTCGATTCCGGTCGGGTGGATGGGGTATTCGGCCCCGATACTGATCGGGCCTTGCGCGACTTCCAGCGCAATGTTGGCACCGACGTCGACGGGACGTGTGGGCCAGAGGTTTGGCGAGCCCTTGACCGGCTTTCCCGAACTGTGACCGGCGGGGCCGCCGCCAACCTGCGATCTGACCACGAGCACGCGCTAGCGCGCACTGGGGTGGCCAACAAAGTGGTCGTCATCGATCCCGGACATGGCGGACCCGACTATGGCAATGTCTCCCACCGCCTCGCCGAGTCGATTGTGGCCGACGATCTAGGGCGACGTATTCAGGGTCGCCTGGCCGCAATCGGAACACAGGCGCTCTTAACCCGCCCTAAGACCTTCGAGCTCGACGAAGAGGTCGATGAGGTCACCCGTGCAACCTTCGCCAATGAGACCGGGGCTGACCTCGTGGTCTCCCTGCACACTGATATCGAGCCAACGGGACTCGGCCGGGGGGTCTCGACGTACTTCTACGGTCACGCGCGCGATCATTCGGTCTTGGGTCGTCGGTTTGCTGAGCTTGTCCAAAGTGAGATCGTCGCGCGCACTGATCTCGTTGACTGCCGAGCGCACGGCAAGACCTGGGATTTGCTGCGGATTACTCGGATGCCAGCGGTCCGAATAGAGTTCGGCTACCTATCAAACGAGCAGGATGCCCAACGGCTAGCCGACGGGGATTTTCGAGATGCAGTCGCAGAGGCAGTCGCTACCGCGGTCGTGCGATTCTTTGATCCTTCTGAAGAACCATCCGAGACCTGACCTGCCGTCGAGGTGGTCGGTAACTCGGCTTACTCTGAGGCCATGACACGTCCGGTCCGCGCACTTGCTGCGGTAGTCGTTGGGCTGAGCACCGTCTTGGGCATGAGTTCGTGTGCAGATCTTGACCTGATCTCAAAGGACGAGCAGGCGAACCGACTGCAGGCGGCAGCCGCATTTGGCGCACTCCACGAGGACGTTCGCATGATGACAGCCAGCGAATACCCTGGGCCGGACAACCTAGGGGACGTCCAACGTTGGCTTACCAAGTCAGCGGAGGGACTGGTTGTCACCGATCAGCGCTTCGGGGTGTGGACCACAGTGACAAAGGAACTCACTTTTGTCCCCGAGGATTCACCTGGACCCAGCGAAGCGATGATCTCGGACTTCGACTCCGCCTATGTCACATGGTCGGCAACGACCTCGGCGTTTAATCGAGCCGTCCGTAAATGTCTGAAGAATAAGAAGAACAAAGTCGCGAAGCGATGCCTTGAAGAGGCACAGGTCGCCAGTGTCGCGAGTCGCGCGGGTGCCGATGCTGAGCTCGATGCCACCGCGACAACCATTCGCCGGAGCTTAGAGAACATCAAACCCGTCTCGAGTAGCCCCGCGGATCCCAGCGCTTCCGAATAGGCCGCTGTACTGGGCAAATCGGTCGGCATGGCAACCGAATCGCCCGGTAGAGGTGACCTGCAAGCAAAATGGTCGGCAAGGTAGTCCGTTTCTGCGAGTAGGATGCACAGAGCACGCGATTCTTAAGGTGATGGGGTCGGGTGATGGGCGCAGTAGTTGGGCGCAAGTAGTGACCGCAAGAGCGACCGCAGAGGGTGATCAGGCAGTGAGACTCGTCGTGAAGATCGTGGTGACACTTCTCGTAGCGATTGGTATCGGCTTTACGATCGGCCTACTGCGCCCTCGCACCATCCTGAGCCGGGACAACATCCAAGAGCTTGGCCGAGCGAACTCGGAGGTGAGTGAAGGTGCAGACTCCTCATCCTCCGATTCCAGGTAATCCTTCCGGTCCAGGTAGGCCTGGTAGTGCAGGCAGTCCCGGTGGATCGCGTCTCGATCCGTGGGTTACCTCCTACGCCGAGCGTGCGCAGGGAATGACCGCCTCGGCAATTCGTGCATTGTTCTCGGTGGCTAACCGACCAGAGGTCGTGTCACTGGCCGGTGGGGCTCCCTTCGTGCAGGCTCTACCGTTGGACGACTTCGCCGATACCACCGCCAAGCTGATCCGAGAGCGTGGTGCAACCGCCCTGCAATACTGCACAGGCCAGGGCGACGAGCGACTCCGTGAGCAAATCTGTGACGTGATGGAGCTATCCGGGATTCGCGCCCATCCCGACGATGTCGTCATCACCACAGGGTCACAGATGGCATTGGATCTGACGGTTCGAGTCTTCTGCGATCCCGGCGACGTGGTCTTTGTGGAATCACCCTCCTACGTTGGCGCGCTTGGGGTGTTCTCGTCCTACCAATGCGAGGTCGTCCACGTGATGACTGATGAGGACGGACTCAACCCCGTCGCCCTCTCGGAAGCCATCGACACTGCCCGTGCCGCCGGTAAGCGGCCCAAGCTCATCTATACGGTTCCGACGTATCAGAACCCACTGGGCATCACTGCCCCGCCAGCTCGACGAACGGACATCCTCCAGGTCGCTAAGAGCGCGGGCTTACTCCTACTCGAGGATGACCCGTATTGCCTGCTGGGGTTTGACGGCGAGGTGCCGCGCGCGATTCGGGCTGACGATGCCGACGGAGTGGTCTACCTCGGATCTTTCTCCAAGACGATCGCCTCAGGGCTGCGGGTTGGTTGGGCGTTGGCGCCACATGGAGTTCGCGAGAAGCTCGTCCTGGCCTCCGAGGCATCCGTGCTCTGTCCGTCGAACTTCTCTCAGCTAACGGTGTCTGAGTATCTGGCGACCGCACCCTGGTTGGAGCAAATCAAGGGTTTCCGGGAGTTGTACCGGCAGCGCCGCGACGCCCTCCTTGAATCGATGGAGCAGATGATGCCTGCTGGCACGACCTGGACTGTGCCCGACGGCGGCTTCTTCTCGTGGGTGACGCTGCCGAACGGGCTGGATACGACTGCGATGTTGCCGCGTGCTGTTGCTGGCTTGGTGGCCTACGTGCCCGGCACGGGCTTCTACGTCGACGATCAGGGCCGCGATGCGATGCGTTTGTCGTACTGCTTCCCCGAGCCGGATCGGATTCGCGAGGGTGTTCGACGGCTCTCGGGGATCATCGAGACGGAGATGGAGCTCGTCGAGACCTTTGGCCCGACGTCCAATACCGGCCGACTACCCCGGCGCGGTCCCCGCACGCCTTCCCCGGAGTTGCCATGAGCGCACGCGTTGTCGTTATTGCAGGTGGACTCTCACCGGAACGAGATGTCTCGATCCGATCAGGGCGCCGAGTTGCGGAGGATTTGCGCGATGCCGGATTCGAGGCTGAAGTCCGAGACGTCGATGCGACTCTACTTCCCGATCTGATCGCTGATCCGCCAGCTTGCGCGTTCCCGCTGGTACACGGAGTAGCGGGAGAGGACGGGTCGCTCCAAGAGGCACTGCAGTCGATTGGGCTAGCGTTCGTCGGGTCCGGTGCTCACGCTTGCCGTCGATCGTTCGACAAAGCGATCGCCGGAGCGCTGCTGGCGGATGCCGGAATAGCGGTGCCAGAGTCGATCGCTCTTCCCCAATCAATGTTCCGCGACCTGGGAGCGCCGGTACTACTGGCGGCGATCACCGACCAACTTGGCTTTCCGCTCGTGGTCAAACCCAACCGTGGAGGATCCGCGCTCGGGGTGAGCGTCGTGCGCGAAGCCGAGGAGTTGCCCGCCGCGATGGTCGCCGCGTTTGCCTATGGCGAGGTGGTACTCATTCAGCGTTTCATCGAGGGGACCGAAGTTGCGGTTGCGATCACCGAGAACGACGATGGCTGCCACGCAATGCCCGTCGTGGAGATCGTTGCCGACAGTGGTCTCTACGACTATTCAGCCCGCTACACCGCCGGCACCACTGAATTCTTCACCCCAGCCCGGCTTACCGATGAGGTTCTGGCCGCAGCGGCAGCGACGGCAATCCAAGCACACGGGGTACTTGGCCTAAGGGACTGGTCACGAAGCGATCTCATGGTGGATGAAGCCGGTACCGTCTGGTTCTTGGAAGTCAATGTGGCGCCGGGTATGACGGAGACGTCTCTTGTTCCGCAAGCGATCGCGGCCAGCCCCACAGACGTGACTTCGGTACTAGCCGACCTCGTTGCACGGGCAACCTCGCGAACACCAAGAGAAAGCTAGGGTGACCAGAATATGACTGGGATTCGACGGACTCTGACGGTAGCCGTGCTGGCCACCGTTGGCGCCCTTGCCTTCGCGCTCTCGGTAGTGGCGCTCTCCATCGACCTATTCGATTCGGTCCGGGCCGACGGTGCGCGATCAATCGGAGTCACCTACACCTTCGAACAAGAGAAGTGTGCCGAAGGGACGCCCGATTTCCGAGACTGTCGCTGGGAAGGAACCATCCGAGACGGGAACGCAGTCTTGGCCACAAATGTGCGTTACGTCGACTCCCTTCCCGCCGATGTCACTCCTGGGAAGGAGATCAACGCGTTGTGGTCATCGCTTGATCCGACCCAAGCGTGGAGCGTAGAAACATCCCGAGCCTGGCTCAACTCCATTGGCGCGCTTGTCGTCTCCGCAGTGATGCTTGTCGGCCTTGGTATCACCGCTGTCGTGTGGTGGAGGCGGTACGGGCGG
This sequence comes from uncultured Actinomycetes bacterium, assembly GCA_946803585.1. Taxonomy (GTDB): domain Bacteria; phylum Actinomycetota; class Actinomycetes; order S36-B12; family UBA10799; genus UBA10799. Next base: position 651,832 of record CAMPEQ010000011.1, on the reverse strand, counting down.
GAATCGAAGGACAACCGTCTCGAGAGCGCTCGGTTGCGGGACGCCCAACAACAACGGGCTGATCGGACGGCGAAGGCTAAGCAGGCGGAAGTGCGTCAGTAAGAACCGACTCGTCGAGTAGACCCACAACCCGATGTAGGTCCTCAACACCAGAGAACTCAACAACAATCTTGCCTTTTGATCGACCCATCGTGATCTGTACGCGGGTGTCGAGCGCATCCGAGAGACGCTCAGCGACGGCCGCGATCTCCGGCGCGACGGCTGTCGACGCTCGCGAATTCTTGCGCTCCTTCGCTGGCTTCTCAACGGTCACGAGTTCTTCTAGACCGCGAACGCTGATGCCCTCGGAGACAACTCGTTTGGCCAACGACTCCATCGTCTGCGCATCACTAGCACCCAGCAGTGCACGGGCGTGTCCAGCTGACAACACACCGGCCGCTACTCGTCGCTGAACAGCTGGTGGAAGCTTGAGTAGGCGCAACGTATTGGACACCTGTGGTCGAGATCGACCAAGACGCCCGGCTAGCTCCTCGTGAGTTCCACCAAAATCGACCAAGAGTTGCTCATAGGCGGCGGCTTCTTCAAGGGGATTGAGGGCAACTCGCTGTAAGTTCTCCAGCAAGGCATCACGCAGCAGATCATTGTCCTCAGTCAGCCGAACGATCGCTGGAATCGTTCCTAGCTCCGCGATCTGCGAGGCACGCCAGCGTCGCTCGCCAGCCACAAGTTCATATCGGGGCTGAGCACCGCTCTTAGTCGAGGCTAACGGCCGGACAACCACCGGCTGAAGAAAGCCAACGTCACTAAGAGAGTGGGCAAGCTCCATCAAGGCGTCAGGGTCGAACTCAGTCCGGGGTTGCTTGGGGTTAGGAACAATCTGGTTCGGCCGAATGCTGACGAGCTCAAGGCCTTCAACTGGACGGGCACCACCTGCTGGGGCGCTCGCCGAGTCACCTTGCGCTCCGGTCGTAGCTGCGACCTCAGGAGGTCCAGCATCCACCACAGTCGGACGCTTCTCATCGAGGCGAACAGCCTTAGTGTTGCGCGCTCCGGGTGGCGTCTCGGAGGTTGTAGGTCGGCTATCCGAGCGGTTGGAGTCCGTTACAGATACAACACGATCACCGTTCTTTGGGTCGCCCGTCGGAATCAACGCTGCCAATCCTCGACGGCTGTCGGATGCTTTTGTCATGTTTTGTCCCCATTTTCTTGCTAGGAATCGGCTATATGTCGCCTGGCCAGGTCCTAGTCGGTTAGTTCACTGGAAGTAGTTAGGTCGCTCAGTTCTCGGGCTAGCTCGCGGTATGCGCTTGCCGCGGGTGAAGATGGGGCGAAGTTCAACACCGTCAGACCCAAGGCAGGCGCAGCATTCGCGGTCGGGTCACGTGGAACCCGGGTCCTCGCCAGTCGCCCGCCGAAGTACGCGCTGACCTCATCCTCGATCTGACTCTGGGAGTTGTTCGCTACCCCCACCATCGTGAGCACAACGAGCCCGATTTGTAGGTCCGGGTTCAGAGAACTCCTCACCAACTCCATCGTTCGGATGAGTTGTCCTACTCCGTCCAGAGCATAGAACTCGGCCTGAATTGGCACGAACAACTCGTTCGCGGCGGCGAGTGCGTTGACGGTGAGAAGTCCCAGGCTTGGCGGGCAATCGATAAGGACAATCTTATCGCCGAGCTCGGAGGCTCTCAGGGCGTCACGCAGTCTGGTCTCTCTGCCCTCTAACGCAACCAGTTCGACCTCGGCTCCGGCAAGGTCGACCGAGGCAGGAACGCAATCGACTCCTGGGACTCGCGTCGACACAATCGCATCCTGAACAGCGCGGCCGTCAACAAGGACGTCGTAGACGTCGACCTCGGCTGCACCGCGCGTGAGGCCGAGGGCCTGGGACGCATTCCCTTGTGGATCGAGGTCAATCAGGAGAACCTGGTGGCCGGAGTCAGCAAGTGCGGCGGCGACGTTCACCGCCGTCGTTGTCTTTCCTACGCCGCCCTTTTGGTTAGCGACGGCGATAACCCGCACGACGGCTTCCTCCCTTAGATTGAACATCTTGAACTTGCACAACGACAGTGGGCTGGACGAGCCAATCGCCACATTTCCGTACCTGCGTAGATCCTGCCCCAAGTTTGGCGAGTTCGTGACCAGCTTGGGAGATTTCCTCCACCGCAGTTTGCCCTTTGAATGCAACGATTGATCCGCCCTGAGACACGAATGGGCCCAACCACGTAAGGAGTCTGGGTAGGGGAGCAACGGCCCGGGCGGTCACAACATCGGCAGATACCGTCCCTACTAGGTCCTCTGCTCTCCCGCGGACGACATTCACTCGGCTCCCAAGCTGCAGTCTCTCCACAGCCAGCTCGAGAAACTCAACCCGGCGGAGCATTGAATCCACCAACGTAACTGTGAGGTCCGGGCGGGTAATCGCCCAGACAATACCGGGTAGACCTGCCCCGGTTCCAATATCCACGACCGTGGACTCAGGTGGGACCATGCCCTCAGAGACATCCGCGACAACAGCGCAGTTCAGGAGGTGTCGCTCCCAAAGGCGATCGACCTCGCGTGGCCCGATGAGCCCACGCTCAATTCCAAGGGTTGCGAGGAGATCTGCGTAGCTATTGAGGTCGGCGATGGCAGTTGGATACCGTTGGGCTGCGATCTCTTGCCAGTTCGTCACGCCTTCATTGTTTCACGTGAAACACGAGCTGACGGTGGCATTTCCGGAACGTGTGGGAAAGCACTCTTGCCCACTCAGCAAGCGCTTACGGGATAACGACGACGAACCGGTTGGGCTCGTCACCCTCAGACTCACTCTTGAGTCCGGCCGCAGCAACCGCATCATGCACAATCTTGCGCTCGAACGGAGTCATAGGGGAGAGCTTGACGGACTGTCCCTCATCCTTAGCCTGCGCGCACGCTTCCGACCCGAGATCGGTCAACTGCTGCCGACGTGCCGCCCGGAACCCAGCTACGTCGAGCATTAGCCGTGACCGATCGCCAGTTTGTTGGGTAACCGCTAGCCGAGTGAGTTCCTGGAGTGCGTCCAATACCTTGCCATTGGAACCCACCAACTGGTTGAGGTTGTCTCCAACAATCGCGACCATTGCGCGATCCCCCTCAACATCCATGTCGATGTCGCCATCTAGGTCAGCAATATCTAGCAAGGCTTCGAGGTAGTCCGCGGCGATATCGCCTTCGTTCTCAAGCTCGGCCAACCTATCCGTCGCCTTGGTCGGAGCTGCTTCATTTCCTTCGGAGTCCTCAACAACAGCATCGACCACCACTTCTTCGTCTGGTGTGGTGGAGTTCGATTCGGAATCGTTGGTGGTTGTCATGTTCAAGCCTCCCATTGAGTGCTGGGGTCAGTGCCCCGGCATCGTGCTGTCATGTTTCACGTGAAACGAGAGAACCACGGAAGTCCGCGATATGCAGGTGTGGTTCCTCGCTAGTAGCTAACTAGATTTGTTGCCACCTTTACCCTGACTACCGGGCTTCTTTCCGCCTGACGACGAGTTCTTGGATTTAGATCCGGATTGAGAACCGTTCGATTGCTTCTTGCTATTGGAGCCCGACTTATTCGTCGAAGATGACTTATTCGAGCCGGTTGAACCGGATCCAGTCGTTCCTGAACCAGGCTTTGGCTGCCGTTTACTCTTGGGTTGGCGCTTGGGCTGCTGCCGATTCTGCGTCGTCACGCCCTTTTCGGAGGAAATTTCCGCGGGAACAGGTTCCGGAATCTCGCCCTTCTTGATCGCCTTGCGCTGCTCTTTCTCCTTCTTACGGTCCTCTTGTGCCTTTGCCGCTGGTGTACCCGGCTGCGGGTTATTTCGGATCACGTAGAACTGCTGGCCCATCGACCAAATGTTGGTCGTCGTCCAGTAGATAAGGACACCGATCGGGAAGTTGAAGCCACCCACAGCGAAGATGATGGGGAAGACGTACATGAGGATTTTCTGCTGCTTGACCATCGGATTGCCTGGGGCAGTGTTCTTCACAATCAACTGTCGCTGAGTGAGGAACGTCGTCGCGGACATCGTAATAATCAAGATGACACACAGGATCATCGTGTTTGTTGGGTACGGAGTCTCATCCGCGTTCGCAAACGTCGCGTAGATCGGCACTCCGAAGATCGAAGCGTCGTGAGCCTGCGTAGCGAGCTCTGGCGTGAGAGCGCCAACGCCTTCTTCGGATGCGATGCCGTACTGCAACACCCTAAACAGGGCGAAGAAAATCGGTGCTTGGAGGAGAATCGGAAGGCAGGACGCGAGGGGATTTGTCCCAGTTTCGCGGTATATCTTCATCATTTCCGCCGACTGCTTCTCACGGTCGCCGGCGTACTTCTTTTGTAGTTCCTTAATCCGCGGCTGAATGAGCTGCATATTCCGCTGCGCTTTGATCTGCTTCACAAAGAGCGGAATCAACATGATTCGGATAACGATCACGAGGCCGACGATCGAAAATGTCCACGACCAACCGCTCTCTGGGCCGAAGATTGGGCTCAGTAGCGTGTGAAAGGCAACCAACACCCACGCAACGGCCATTTCTAGCCATTCAAGTAAGAACAACTCAGACTCCGAGGTCAGTCAGTTGACGGTCCGGCCCAGCGCTGTCGCGGGGTGTTCCATCAGGATTGATGTCAGGGCGCCAGGCCCCTTTGGGAGGTGTTGGATCAAGTCCACCTAGCTGCCAGGGGTGACACCGACAGATTCGGTATCCCGACAGCAAGCTTCCCTTGATAGGTCCATGATTACGCAAAGAATCCACTGCGTACGCAGAACACGACGGATAAAACTTGCACTTTGGGCCCAGAAGCGGAGAAATCGCCAGTTGGTAGATGCGAATGATGCCAATTAGCAGCCAAGTGAACGGTAGCCCAATGATATGCAGCACCCGCTTCGTTTTTACGAGCATGGCGCTACCCGCAACAATAGGGCTGATAGGTCTTGGTCTAGTTCGACGCTCGTCGCGGTGGCGGCCGCTGGTCGTGCCCGAATAACTACCGAACAACCGGCCGGCAACTGCTCGATGTGCCTAGCTGCGACATGCCGTAGCCGACGGGCAACCCGGTGTCGAACAACCGATCCACCGACGGCTTTGTTCACCGCTAAGCCGATCCTAGGTGGATGCACGCTCGTCCCAGTCTGTTGTTCGCTGGCTGAGTGTGGCGCTAATAGGAAGTGAACGACTAGATAGCGACGTCCTACACGCGCTCCACGTCGGACTGTCGCCGACATCTGCTCCGAATCACGGAGTCGGAAGCGCGCCGGTAACACCGAAAACCCTACGCGCTCAGACCGAGACCTCTGACCGACCCTTACGGCGACGTGCCGAAAGAATCGAACGGCCCGCGCGCGTACGCATACGCAGACGGAAGCCGTGCTTCTTGTGACGGCGGCGGTTATTGGGTTGGTACGTGCGCTTCGACATGTTGACTCCTGCTAGGCGGTCACCAGGATGTACCGGGTACACATACTGTGTTCCCGAATCACCCTGGCTGTTACTGAGGTTTGTGACGACTCCGGCGCTGCCACTCTTGATTGACGCTCTTGTGGAACTATCCGCAGTATTTCGCGTGAGTATATTTCGCGTGGTTGTTTCCGTGAGTCATACGACTCGACATCCTAGATCCACGCGCTACACCGACAATCGTACGACAAGAGTATGCCACCGGTAGAGGGTCACGCGCACCGCCCTAGGTTCTACCCAGGAATGCCACTACACCTTGTCCACACACGCAAAAAGCGACGCGCCGATGCCAGAGTGAAAAATTTCGGCGAGTTGTGGATAACCCCTTGAAGGTGGTCAATCCTGCGGCTAGTGTCCAGCGTGCTAGCCAGCGGATTCCACAACGATATCCACTCCAGCTGTGACCTTTCGGTCGGTTTCACTACCGCTTTCAACCGGATTTCACCCCTGGGTATCACTGCGACCGCGACCCCCACACTTTGTAACGAGAGGCTCACATCACCGTGGAGAACACCCTCGACGTCCGACACGTTTGGACTGAGACCCTGAGTAACCTCGCTGATGACGCAGCCATGTCGGCTCAGCAACGAGCCTTCGTCGCTCTCACCGTCCCCCAGCAACTCAGCCACGATTCGATTGAGTTGGCCGCACCGAACGAGTTCACTCGAGACATCTTGGAATCGCACCTAAAGCCCCAGGTCATCGATGCGCTAGAACGAGTCGTCCACCGAACCATGGATATTCGAGTGATCGTGGATCCATCTGTGGCTCAGTCGCTCGATGAGGCGACTACCGACTCGCTAGCCGACACCTATTCTCGCGATCCAGGACATATCCCTTCCCAAGAATCCCTCGGTCAACCCGTCGACTCCCATCCTTGGCCTCCGTCAAACATCATCGACGTCCGCGATTCCGGCCGAACGGCACCCTCAACTCCGGTGACCCGCACCGACGAGGCCCATGGCCTTAATCCGAAGTACGTGTTCGAGACCTTTGTTATCGGATCAAGTAATCGGTTCGCCCACGCGGCCGCCGTGGCCGTCTCTGAACAGCCGGCTCGCGCATACAACCCGCTGTTCATCTATGGCGAGAGCGGGCTAGGAAAGACCCACCTTCTCCACGCGATTGGCCACTACACCCGAACCCTTTACTCCGGTGCCCGGGTTCGCTACGTCAGCTCCGAGGACTTCACGAACCAGTTCATCGACTCGATTCAGAACGATGGCGGTGTCGCCTTCAAACGCCTCTACCGTGACGTTGATGTCCTTCTGATTGACGATATCCAGTTCCTGTCGGAGAAGAACGCAACCCAGGAAGAGTTCTTCCACACCTTTAACACCCTTCACAACGCCAACAAGCAGATCGTTATTACCTCCGATTTGCCGCCCAAAAAGCTCCCTGGCTTCGAGGACCGGATGCGGTCTCGTTTCGAGTGGGGCCTGATCACTGACGTTCAACCACCCGATCTAGAGACACGTATCGCCATCCTGCGTAAAAAGTCCGCACAGGAACGTATCGAGGTTCGCCCGGAGGTGCTGGAGTTCATCGCCAGCAAGATTGCGACGAACATCCGTGAGCTTGAAGGCGCCCTCGTGCGAGTCACTGCGTTCGCCAGCTTGAACGGCGCCCCAGTCGACGTCGACCTAGCCGAGGTAGTTCTCAAGGACCTAATCACTGATCAGCACGGACCACAGTTGACTGCCCCGCTCATCCAGCACCAAAGCGCTGAGTACTTCGGGGTCACTGTTGCCGATCTCACCGGCAAATCGAGGGCGCGCACGCTGGTTCATGCCAGGCACGTGGCTATCTACCTCACCCGTGAGCTGACAGACCTGTCGCTTCCTGCGGTCGCCAAGTACTTTGGAGGACGCGATCACACCACCGTCATGCACGCTGAGCGCAAGATCCAGGACAACCTGAAGTCAGACCGGAACCTCTACAACCAGGTCACTGAGATCACCAGTCGGGTGAAGGCAGCCGCAAGAAACTAGTGAGGCCAAGCGTTGGACTAGATTCTCGAGTCCAAGAGGGGTCTACTTCGCCGTCGATTGCTACTTTCTACCAACCACTAGGTAGGCGATCGGCCCGACCGGCTGCACAACGAGAGACGCGAACCAAAGTGGCTTCGGTCCTCTAATACGCGATGCGTCACGCCCGACAATGTCAATGAGCGCCCAGGTTGTGGCAAGCACTTCGACAGCCGATAGCCCGACAAGAGCTCGTTGAGTCCGCGGCTCGAGGTCACTCCATTTCTTCTTCGTATTCATTGCCCGATCATAACTTCGGCAGTCACTCACGATTCACAGCAACGCCGCGAGCACGTAGTGATCTACCGATTACTCGGCGTGAGATTCACCCCGGGTGTGTCGTTACCCAACGTATACACAGGGTGGGGATAACTCTGTGGATTACGTCTGGAGGTGTCCGTGGACAACAGCAACTATCGTCGAACTACACTTCTGTGAGTTGGGGAGAAGAAACTGCTATCCACATCCCTCCAGCACTCATCCCCAACACGAACCACATCTTCCACACTTGTTGTTCTCGGAGTGTGACCTGCGGAAACAGTAGTTAGCCACAGTGTCCACGCCCCCTATTACTACAACCCACTAATTATCTAGTTAGCTCCTCCACACAGCTCACGATCCGATGACACCGCTAGCGTTCGACCTGGTAGAAATCAGTTAACAAACTCCCAAAGTTATCCGGGAAAGCTCCGTGAATTTGTCGGTAGAACGTGGCACGATGCGGGCTAGCTAACTTTCAAGTTGTGTAAGCCGCGGATATTGGGTAGCGAGCACGCCGCTAGTGGGTCGCCAAACTGCGCGGCACAACCGAACGTCAACGCAGGAATACGCGCATCGACAGTGCGCACCGAGAGAGGGCACAAACGTGAAGTTACGGGTTGAGCGAGACGTCTTGGCAGATGCAGTTGCCTGGGCAGCTCGGGCGTTGCCAAACCGGCCGTCCATTCCGACTCTCTCGGGACTTCTCATTGAAGCTGGCTCCAACGAGTTGACTCTCTCGGGCTTTGACCTTGAGAACGCGGCACACGTTCACGTCGACGCGGCCGTCGACGAGCCTGGCCGAGCATTGGTTTCTGGGCGCCTACTCGCTGATATCTCGCGGTCCCTACCGAACCAGCCGGTTGTGTTCGCCACCGAAGGTTCACGCGTTGAGCTCCAGTGTGGTCGTTCCTCGTTTGTTCTCCCGACTCTGCCGGTCGACGAATATCCAACATTGCCAGAGATGCCTAATCCCGTTGGCTCGCTAGCAGGATCGTCGTTTGCCGCGGCCGTTGCCCAGGTCGCGATCGCTGCTGGTCGCGATGACACATTGCCCATGCTGCTTGGCGTCCGTGTTGAGATCAACGACTCACGAGTCACCCTGGCTGCGACCGATCGCTATCGTCTGGCAGTCCGGGACTTCGAATGGCGACCTGATCAACCCGGCTTCGAGGGTGCCGCACTTGTCCCGGCCAAGGTCTTAGCCGATACCGCCAAACTGCTCGCCGGAGCGGACACGGTTTCGGTGGCCTATGCCCCCGGATCAGCTGGCGAAGGTCTGATGGGCTTTGAGGGCGACGGTCGCCGTACGACGACCCGGCTACTTGACGGCGAGTTCCCCAAGTACCGCCAGCTACTTCCAGAGCAATCCACCACGGTCAGTACGGTGCAGAAGGCTGCACTCGTGGAGGCAGTCAAGCGTGTATCCCTAGTGGCTGAGAGAAACACCCCGGTTCGCCTGACGTTCACTGCTGATGAGGTCGCACTCCAAGCTGGATCTGGCGATGAGGCCCAAGCGACCGAAGCATTGGAATGCACGACTGACGGCGACGTTATCGAGATCGCTTTCAATCCGAACTATCTTCTTGATGGCCTCGGGGCAATCGACTCGCCTGAGGTTAAGGTCTCGTTCACTGGATCGACACGTCCAGCGGTTCTCACAGCTGCCGGCGGAGTAAATGCTGATGACTACAAGTACCTCTTGATGCCAGTACGACTCTCGTCCTAGCCACAAGGCGAATATGCAGGTTGGTTTCGTCTCACTGAAGGACTATCGCAGCTACGAGGATGTCGAACTCCGGTTCCGACCGGGCGTCAATATTCTGGTAGGTCCCAACGGCGTGGGCAAGACAAATATCGCTGAGGCGGTTGGCTACACCTCAACGCTGAATAGCCACCGAGTTGCAGTCGACCTCCCCCTTATTCGTCAGGGTGCAGGCCAAGCCGTTATTCGCGCAGCAGCTATCCGGGGTGACCGCCAGATCAGCCTCGAGATTGCGATCAATCCCGGGAAGGCGAATCGTTTACAGGTCTCTGGATCACCTGTGCGAGGTAAGGACTTCGTCGGGCTTCTACGGACAGTCGTGTTTGCACCGGAGGATCTAGCGCTATCCAAAGGCGATCCTGGTGAGCGCCGTCGATTCATCGACGAGGTCCTCATTCAGCGTTCTCCCCGCTACCTTGCGGTAAAGACCGACTACGAGCGGGTGGTTCGTCAACGCACCGCCCTCCTGCGTTCGATTGCCGGCACCCGAGGAGCCACAGCCCGGGCAGATACCGAATCGACGCTCGCGGTCTGGGACGACCAACTCGTTGCCACCGGAGGTGCACTACTGTTCGGCCGACTCTCGCTACTCGATGAGCTCGCTCCACTGGTTGCCCAGGCCTACGCACTTGTTGCCGGTGGTAAGTCCGGGACCGTGAGCTATCAGGCGCGCTCACTCGCGGCGTTCAAGGACCATGACGGACTCCCACGCGAGGTTTCCGAACTCGAGGACCTTCTACGCCAAGAGCTATCCGACCGACGACCTGAGGAGTTCGCCCGCGGGGTCACCCTCGTTGGACCCCACCGAGACGATCTGACGCTACTGGTTGATGGGCTCTTAGCAAAGACCTATGCCTCCCACGGTGAGTGCTGGTCGATGGCGCTCGCCCTTCGCCTTGGGTCATTTGAGCTCATGCGCGGCCTCGGTGACGACGCGGGCGACCCGGTGCTGATCCTGGATGATGTCTTCGCTGAACTCGACAGCCAACGTCGTGCTGCACTTGCCGACGTCGCCGCCGGGGCTGAGCAGGCGATCATCACTGCTGCGGTAGCTGAGGATGTGCCGAGAGTGACGGCTGCTCAGACCTTCACGGTCACGCCGGGGAACGTGACCTCAGATGGCTAGTGATTTACGCCCCAAATCGAGCAAGAGTCGCCCGGCTGAGGACACTTCCGATCTACCGGCCGTGACGTTGGCGAGCGTTCGCCGCTACAACAAGTCGCAGTCGTCCAATCCAGCACGTAGACGTGGAGCGCCAAGTCAGTTCACGGGCAGTGGGGCAGACACGCGAGATCCCCAACTAGTCGGTCCGACCGTCAGCAAGTTGATGGCCGATCAGGGATGGGAACACCGTTCAGCGGTGGGATCGGTGATTGGCCGCTGGCCGTCGATCGCTGGGGAGAATCTGGCGGCTCATGTCGAACCCGAGTCCTTCGATGACAACGAAGGACGTCTTGTCCTACGGGCTGAATCCACCACCTGGGCGACCCAGATCAGGATGCTCATTCCGATGCTCCAGGGTAAACTTGACGATGAGGTTGGACCGGGAATTGTCCGGACGATCGATGTCCTTGGACCGGCGACCAGAGGTGGTCATAAGGGCCGCAAATGGGTAAAGGGACGAGGGGATCGAGACACCTTCGGCTGATAGCTGAAAATGGTGCAGAATTAGGCAATGTTCCCGGTGGAAAACCCCTCGTTTTCCTCAGGAATTTCGTCCGTTCGGGTAGTATTCACAGGTGTCATACGACGCTAGTGCAATTACAGTCCTCGAGGGCCTGGATGCTGTCCGTAAGCGCCCCGGAATGTACATCGGATCTACCGGCGAACGGGGTCTTCACCACCTGGTCTATGAGGTCGTCGATAACTCAGTCGACGAGGCGTTAGCAGGTCACTGTGATCACATCACCGTGACGATTCTTGCCGACGGTGCAGTCCGAGTTCAGGACAACGGCCGCGGTATCCCAGTCGACATTGTGGCGACCGAAGGTAAGCCAGCCGTTGAGGTCGTGTTGACCGTCCTACATGCCGGCGGAAAGTTCGGCGGCGAGGGATACGCAGTCTCCGGCGGGCTACACGGCGTCGGTGTCTCTGTCGTCAATGCGCTTTCTTCCCACGTCGAGGTCGAAGTTCACCGCGAAGACCACATCTGGCGCCAGAGCTACAACCGAGGCGTTCCGGAGGCTCCGCTCGCCAAAGGTGAGGACACCGACCGCAGCGGAACCACGGTCACCTTCTGGCCGGACGAAGAGATCTTCGAGACGACCCATTTCGACTTCGAGATCTTGTCTCGCCGGTTCCAGGAGATGGCCTTCCTCAACCGCGGTCTGTCGCTGTCGCTAACCGATGAGCGAACAGTGGCCCCCGTTGCCGACGAGGACATCACCGACATTGATGGCGACGGAACGCCAGATACCGAGGCAATCCGCTCGGTAACCTACAAGTACGACGGCGGAATCGCGGACTTCGTGACGTACCTGAACGCGAAGAAGGGTCCCGCACACCAGAACGTCATTTGGTTCGAGGGCGAGGACGTCGATCGAGGGATCAGCGCCGAGGTCGCGATGCAGTGGTCGAATGTCTACTCCGAATCGGTCTACACATTCGCCAACACCATCGGCACGACGGAGGGCGGCACACATGAGGAGGGATTCCGAACTGCGCTGACTTCGTTAGTGAACAAGTTCGCCCGCGAATGGGGTGTGCTGAAGGAGAAGGACACCAACCTCTCCGGCGACGATGTACGAGAAGGCTTGACCGCGATCGTTTCTGTCAAGCTCCGCGAGCCGCAGTTTGAGGGTCAGACTAAGACCAAGCTCGGTAATACCGAAGCTAAGACGTTCGTTCAAAAGATGGTCAATGAGCAACTCAGCGAATGGTTCGAACAAAACCCAGCTGAAGGCAAGGAGATCGCTCGTAAGTCCGTTTCAGCGCAGATCGCCCGCGTGGCAGCCCGAAAGGCCCGCGACCTCGCTCGTGGTCGCAAGGGTCTACTCGGCGGCGGAGGCCTACCCGGCAAGCTGATCGATTGCTCCTCAACGGATCCATCGTTGTGTGAGATATTCATCGTCGAGGGAGATTCGGCCGGGGGCTCAGCCCGAAGTGGCCGGGACCCAGCGACTCAGGCGATCCTGCCAATCCGCGGAAAGATCCTCAATGTGGAGCGAGCACGGCTGGACAAGGTACTGGCCAATAATGAGGTTCAGGCGATGATCTCGGCTCTCGGCGCGGGGATTCAAGAAGAGTTCGATATCGACAAGCTGCGCTATCACAAACTCGTCTTGATGGCCGATGCCGACGTCGACGGACAACACATTCGTACGCTGCTGCTGACGCTGCTGTTCCGGTTCATGCGGCCACTACTTGAGGGCGGCCACGTGTACCTAGCCCAGCCGCCGCTATACAAGATCAAGTGGTCTCGTGAGGTACCGGAGTACGCCTTCTCTGACCGGGAACGTGACGCCCTTGTCGAGGCTGGCCAAGCTGCCGGAAAGAAGCTTCCTAAGGAGTCGATCCAGCGCTACAAGGGACTCGGTGAGATGAACGCACCGGAGTTGTGGGAGACCACGATGGATCCACAAGGTCGGGTCCTTCTCCAAGTCACTCTTGATGACGCGGCTCAGGCCGACGAGATGTTCTCGATGCTGATGGGCGAGGACGTCGACTCCCGCCGCAAGTTCATTCAGCGCAACGCCAAGGACGTTCGATTCCTCGACATCTGAGCTAGTTACCACCGACGGACCACCACTGGTCACGCTCCGCCGCAGAGTTCCACGCGGATAGCCAAGACCAGTAACGAAGGGAAACAGACTCACCGTGGCTGACGACACAACGACCGACGCACCAATCGATCACGGCCCCCACGGCCGCATCGAGCCCGTCGAGATCCAGACCGAGATGCAGCGGTCCTACCTCGACTACGCAATGAGCGTGATCGTTGGCCGCGCACTGCCAGCGGTCGCCGATGGCCTCAAGCCGGTGCACCGCCGGGTGTTGTACGCGATGTACGACGGTGGCTACCGGCCAGACCGAGGCTACTTCAAGTGCACCCGCGTCATCGGTGACGTCCTTGGTAACTACCACCCCCACGGTGACAGTTCCGTTTATGACGCCCTCGTGCGGCTTGTTCAGCCGTGGTCGATGCGCTATCCCTTAGTTGACGGTCAAGGGAACTTTGGGTCACCTGGTAACGATCCGGCCGCTGCCCACCGGTATACCGAGTGTCGTCTGTCGCCACTGGCGATGGAGATGGTTCGCGATATCGACGAGGCGACGGTCGACTTTGTCGCCAACTACGACGGCCGTAACCAAGAGCCAGTCCTACTACCGTCGCGGTTCCCGAACTTACTCGCTAACGGATCATCTGGAATCGCTGTTGGAATGGCAACCAACATTCCACCCCACAATCTGCGTGAACTAAACGACGGTATTCAGTGGGCGCTGGCCAATCCAGAGGCTCCGCGCGAGGAACTTCTGGAAGAACTCATTAACCGGATTCCGGCCCCAGACTTCCCGACCGGTGCCCTCATTGTGGGTCGACGGGGTATCGACGACGCGTATCGCACTGGTCGTGGATCGATCACGATGCGCGCCGTTATCGATATCGAAGAGGACAACCGCGGCCGTACCTGTTTGATCATCACTGAGTTGCCCTACCAGGTGAATCCAGACAATCTCGCACTGAAGATCGCGGAGCTGACCGACGGCGGAAAGATCACCGGGATCGCCGACCTGCGCGATGATTCCTCTGACCGGACTGGCCAGCGCCTGGTCGTCATCTTGAAGCGCGATGCCCAACCACGCGTGGTACTCAACCAGCTTTACAAGCACACCCAACTACAGGACAACTTCAGCGCGAATATGCTCGCTCTCGTTGATGGCGTCCCGCGGACGCTGGCCCTCGACGGGTTCGTCACCCACTGGATCTCACATCAGCTCGAGGTTATTCAACGTCGCACGCGCTTCCGGCTGCGCAAGGCTGAGGAACGCGCTCACATCCTGATTGCCTTACTAAAGGCTCTCGATGCCCTCGATGACGTGATCGCCTTGATCCGTCGATCACCAACCGTGGATGAGGCTCGCGTCGGGTTGATGGAGTTGCTGTCGATCGATGAGATCCAGGCAACCGCCATTCTGGATATGCAGCTTCGTCGCCTCGCGGCGCTTGAACGCCAGAAGATCATCGATGAGTACGACGAGCTCATGCGTCTCATTGAGGACTACAAGGACATCCTTGCTAGCCCGTCGCGCCAACGGACTATCGTCGCCGAGGAACTCCAGGAGATCGCCACCAAGTTCGGTGACGAGCGTCGATCGACCATCATCTTGGCCGATGACCTATCCAATGACGAGGACCTGATTCCGGTCCGCGACGTCGTTGTGACGATCACCAATGGCGGCTACGCAAAGCGCACGTTGACTGATGCCTATCGGGCCCAGCGTCGCGGCGGTCGTGGTGTCCGTGGTGCTCAACTCCGCGCCGATGACGTGGTCAATCATCTCTTCGTTACCTCGACCCATGACTGGGTGTTGTTCTTTACGAACTTCGGTCGCGTCTATCGCACGAAGGCCTACCAACTACCCGAGTTGGCGCGAGACGCTCGCGGTCAGCACGTCGCGAATCTGCTGGCGTTCCAACCAGACGAGGAGATCGCCGAGGTGATGATCCTCAACAACTATGAGCAGGCTGAGGGTCTCGTGCTCGCAACTCGCGGCGGAATGGTCAAAAAGACAAAGTTGAGCGACTACGACACCAATCGCACCGGCGGAATCATTGCGATCAACCTGCGCGACGACGACGAGTTGATCTCTGCACGGTTGGTCTCTGACAATGACGAACTCGTGTTGGTATCGCGCAAGGGAATGTCGGCCCGTTTCAAGGCCGATGATTCATCGTTGCGGTCAATGGGACGGTCAACCTCCGGGGTTATTGGGATGCGATTCCGTGATGGCGACTCCCTACTCGCGATGGACGTGGTGCGCGATGGAGCCAACTTGGTCACGGTGACTGATGGTGGCTACGCAAAGCGCACTCCTTTGACGGAATGGGCGACTAAGGGCCGTGGCGTCTTGGGTGTTCGCGCTATGCGTCTAGTTGAGCAACGGGGATCGTTGGTGGGAGCCGTTGTTTGTGATGAGACTGATGAACTCTTTGCAGTGGCCAACGATGGCGTAGTGATTCGCACCCGCGTTGCAGAAGTCCGCTCCACCGGCCGCGACACTATGGGCGTATCTCTGATGGGTCTGTCGGGTGACCGAAGTCTTGTCGCGGTAGCGCGTGCAGCCGAACTTGATGATGAGGAAGAATCGGAGGCAATCGAGGACGCCGACGAGACCCAAATCGACGCCGCTGCCTCTGAGGCGACGACCGACGGGGAGAATGGCGCAGATAGCACTGAGCCAACGGCTCCCGACACGACAGGCGATTCACCGCAAAAGCCCGCTGAGTAGCGCGCACACGGGCATGATGAACGACACGACATCAAAGTTCTGCTGGGTTATTCCCGCAGGGAAGGATAGGCACCAGTGAGTGGCACAAGTACCGAATCCGCGCCGACAACCGGCACTGGAACGCGCCAGGCGCGGCTCTACTTGACCCGACTGGACCCGTGGACGGTCATGAAGACCGCATTCGTGTTGTCCATTGGCCTGGCCATCGTGATGCTCGTCGCGACGTTCCTGCTGTGGATGCTGTTGACGGTTACTGGGACTTTCGAGTCAATCAACTCGACCGTTAACGACCTCGGTGGATCTGGAGCTGCGGGCGTAGACGTGGCCGGCGCACTTTCCTTTGGTCGAATCATGGGCTTCGCGCTGCTACTCGCGGCCTTCGAGATCGTCCTAACATCAGCCCTGGCAACCGTCACGGCAGCGATTTACAACGTCACAACCGGGTTCACAGGCGGGGTGGAAGTCACCCTGTCTGAAGACCACTAAGTTCGATCCTCAGAGAGGAGTTGCTCACATCGAGCACTCTGCCTTCGACAGCACGAGGCCGGCGAGGTAATCTAGCGAGTCGGTTCCCCAATGGGCCTATAGCTCAGCCTGGTTAGAGCGCTTCCCTGATAAGGAAGAGGTCGGTGGTTCAAGTCCACCTAGGCCCACATGAAGAAATTATTGCTCATCGGAGCACTTGCAGCAGCTGCGTACGTCGTCTACCGCCAGGTGTCGGCGAACCAGGCAGAGAAAGATCTGTGGAACGAGGCGACAAGCGAGCCCGATCTTCGCTAGTCGTCACCCGGGGCCTTAGCTCAGTTGGTAGAGCGCTGCCTTTGCAAGGCAGATGTCAGGAGTTCGAATCTCCTAGGCTCCACACTCTCCCCGTTGTTTTTCGCGTCGCGACATATCAAGTCGAATCTAGGTTGGGTAGTCCCTAGGCTGTCGCCATGCGCGCATTGAAAGTAATCCTGATCGTGGTCCTGGCGATTGTTGTGGCCGGCGCAGTAACCCTCACCATCGCCGTGGTTGCACCGAAGGAAGAGTCCGCGCAGCAGCAAGCTGATCTCGACCCCTTCTACACCCCGCCGAGCCCCCTCCCGTCGACAAAACCCGGCACGATTATCCGTTCCGAGCCGGTGACGTACTTCGAGGATGCGCTGACTGACGTCAAGGTGTATCGGACGCTGTCTGTATCGCGTATCCCTTCTGGTGAGGCTGCCGTCACCGGCGGATTGCTGTTCATCCCAACGGCTCCGGCTACCGGCGAGCGTCCCGTTGTTGCTTACGCGCACGGAACAACCGGGTTCGGAGATGCTTGCGCGCCCTCTCGAAACCCAGATCAACCGGTCAGCGTTCCGTTCATTCAGACGATGGCCGACCTGGGCTGGGTGGTCACTGCCACTGACTACGTTGGCCTTGGAACGCCCGGTGATCCTTACTACTTGATCGGCGAGAGTGAAGCCGAGGACGTGGTCAACTCCGTGAGGGTCGCGCAGAACTTCCCGGGGAGCCAGGCGGGATCCAAGTACGTCGTCATGGGGCAATCACAAGGCGGTCACTCGGCGATCTGGACCGGTGCGCTCAGCGAGAAGTTGGCTCCGGAGCTCGAGCTCCTAGGAGTCACGGTTACCGCCCCCGCCGTAGAGCTTGCATCGCTACTCGATCAGCAATGGAACACTTTGATTGGCTGGGTGATCGGTCCTGATGTGCTCGTGTCGTGGCCACTTGTCTACCCAGAGATCAACCCCGCCGACGTGCTGACTGACAACGGTCAAAGCGAATACCGCGATATTGCCTACAAGTGCATCGAAGCGGCAGGGCTTACGGCTCAGATTCAAACGACGTTTGGCAAGGAGATGTTCTCTCGATCACCAATCGGGGCACCTGGGTTCGCCAAAGCCCTGGAGGAACAGACACCAAAGCCGCTGCCTCCGTCGATACCGATGATGCTCACCCAGGCAATCGGTGACGGTGTCGTGCTGGCCAATACCAGCGCCAAACTACAGGTGGAATGGTGTGAGGCCGGGTCTAATCTTCAGGTCAACTGGTTGGGTCAACTCGCGACCGGTTCACTTGCCGGACCCATGACACATAACAACACTCTGCTCGCGGGTTGGCCGTTGGAGACGGACTGGATCCAGGAGCGATTCGCCGGTGAAACGCAAACCCCGAACTGCGCTTTCACTCCTCCCGTGACCCCCGCCAAGTAGGTTCGGGTACCCGCAATGAGGCTGGAACCGTTCTGTCGGGCAAATCGGTCGCGATACCAACCGATTTGCCCTACAGACACGATCGACTCTCACCGGTGATGGCGTGACCGCGCTAACGATGACCGTTGTGGTGGTCGTGATGGTGGGTTTTGCGCTCTATAGCCGATGGTTTACCCGCCATCTAGTGACGGCTCCGATGGTGTTCCTCGTGGCCGGGGCAGCTTCATTCGGGTTATTTGATCAGCTAGAGGCTGACAACGGAGTCGTACAGTTCGCGGCCGAGGTGACGCTGGCCCTAGTCCTATTCCACGATGCCTCCACGGTGCGACTGAAGTCCCTCGGTTCCGATTGGCGGGTTCCCGCCCGTCTGCTGGGTATCGGATTTCCGCTGGCCGTCTTGCTGACTTTCGGTCTCACCTCGTGGCTCATGCCTGCTGTTGGTGTGATGGGTGCCCTCCTAATCGCGGCCGCGATCACCCCGACCGATGCCGGCCTCGGTGCGCCAACGGTGATGAACCCGGTGGTGCCGTTACGGGTACGGCGAATGCTCAACGTCGAGAGCGGCCTCAATGACGGCCTTGCGACTCCGATCGTGCTGTTCGCCCTTGCCGTGCTTGCCGCAAACGAAGGGGATGGCACCCCGGCAGTCCTGGAGATTGCGGTAATTCCAGTTGCACTAGCCCTCACCGTTGGAATTGGCTTGGCCGTCCTGACCGCTCGGCTTCTGCAGTACTCCGCCCGCCACATGGATAGCTCCAAGACCTCCCAAGCTGTGACCGTACTGCTCGTCCCAGTTCTCATCTTCCTGGTCGCAGAGGTGGTGGGAGCGAACGCGTTCATCGCGGCGTTTGTCGGTGGGATCACGTTCGGCGCGTCCTCGCCACTTCTACGTCAGAATCCACCAACCGCGAGTCTGTTGGAAACGGTGGCTGATCTAGGCGGCTGGTTCGTGTGGTTCCTCGCTGGTGGGCTGATAGTTGGAGTGCTCGCGACGGGCCTAAGTTGGCAACCCGTTGTTGTTGCTGTCGCCGCCCTGACTGTCTTGCGATTCGCGCCGGTTTGGCTTAGTTTGTTGGGCACCGATTTCCGTCTGCCAACGGTCGCTATTGTGGGCTGGTTCGGTCCGCGCGGGCTGGCAACGGTCGTTTTTGCGTTGCTGGCGATCGAAGAACTCGGTGAGGCAGACGTCGTCTTACATCCGGTTCTCAGCGCCCTATTGGTGGCGGTCGTTTTGAGTGTGTTCGCCCATGGGATTAGTGCCACACCGCTGGCCAAACGCTACGGCGCGTGGGTGGCACGAGAGCAACCGACACAGGAGTCCCTACCGAGCTCAGAACCCGCGCCACGCGGAGCGGCGTTTACCCATGAACACCATGGGACGAATGGATCCGTCAGATAGCGTTCTCACGACGCGAGCTCGCTAGATCGACAGGAAGTGACACCGCCACCGTGAGTAGCCAGACAGAACCAACCAATCCCGACTCTGCCGCCAGCACTGATGACACGACCGATCAGGATGTGCTGCCCGCGACCAGACTCGAGTTTGCTTGCATCGCTGCCCTCGGCATCATCATGATTGTCGGATTCATATTTGTGCCGCCGAAGTCGACGCCGATTGATGGGGCTGACGTACTGTTCTTCAGCGTCGGCTTGATCCTGCTGTGTACAGCCGCCTTCGTGATGATTATCCGGCAGTTCACTGGCCGCGCCCGACGGGACACTCGGCTGCGAATCCTGAGCGTGCTCGTTCTCATCATCGCGATGCTGATGTTCTTCGCGGTCAGCTTCTACCGCCTTAGCGGGGTAGCAGGGGAGATTGACGGGCTACAAACTCACCTGGACGCGATCTACTTCACGGTGTCGACATCAATGACGGTCGGATTTGGCGATGTCGTGGCGAAGGGCCAAATGGGCCGCTTCGTGGTGTTGGTTCAGATGGTCTTCAACATCGTGGTGCTGGCCGCGGCGTCAAAACTGATCACGACCCTGTTCATCGAGCGCCGAAAGGTGAAGCTCAACACCGACTAGGTGATCGGGTACCCGACCTAACTACGCCGATTGCGTCCATGTGAGGATCGAGAAATGGCTGAAACTCTTACTGCGACTCTGCACACGAACCAAGGCGATATCTTGGTCAATCTGTTCCCTGATCACGCACCTAAGACTGTGCGCAACTTCGTCGGCCTGGCCGATGGAACTCAGGAGTGGAACGACCCCAAGACTCGCAAGACCGGTGAAGGCGCCCTCTATGACGGCACCACCTTCCACCGCGTCATCGAGAACTTCATGATTCAGGGTGGGGATCCACTCGGAACCGGAACCGGTGGCCCGGGCTACAAGTTCGCCGACGAGTTCCACCCGGAACTACAGTTTGACCGCCCATTCTTGCTAGCGATGGCCAATGCCGGGCCCAACACCAACGGCTCACAGTTCTTCATCACCCTGGTGCCGACCCCGTGGCTGACCCACAAGCACACCATCTTCGGTGAGGTCGCGAACCAGGAATCCCGCGATATCGTCAGCAAGATCGGCGACACCTCGACCGGACGCAATGACAAACCGACCGAGGATATGGTCATTAACTCGATCACGATCAACCGTGTCGAGGGCTAGTTGAGCCAGGGCTCACCGCCACCCGAGTACGGGCAAGCCGGCCCCGCGCCGGTTTGCCCAGCTCACCCCGATCGCGAGACCCGAATCAGCTGTACACGCTGTGGTCGACCGATCTGTCATGAATGTATGGTCGCCGCGCCAGTCGGATTCCAGTGTCCGGCCTGCGTAGCCGAGGGTGCCAAGACAGCTCCGGTCTATTCCGGGGCAGCCGTGGCCGCTGGGGCTGTCACTAAGCGCCCCGGCGGGACTCCGTTCGTCGCCTACACCCTCATTGGTGCCTGCGTTGCACTGTTCCTCATCTCCATGACAGGAGTAGGGGCCGATGGTTTGGCAGCCGATTTCGGCATGCGACCGATCTACATTGCTATTGACGGTCAGTGGTACCGACTGATCACGGCAGCGTTTCTTCACTGGAGCATCCTGCATATCGCCTTCAACATGCTGGTTTTGGTCATGTTGGGGCCGCCCCTGGAGCGCCTACTAGGCCATATTCGATTCATCGCGCTTTACCTGCTGGCCGCGCTCGGAGGATCGGTTGCCTCCTACTGCTTCTCACCGCTGAACACGGTGTCAGTGGGAGCCAGTGGCGCAATCTTCGGTCTGATGGCGGCGCTAGTGATCGCCGGACGCCAACTGCGCGTCGACGTAACCCAGGTGGCGATTCTGCTGGGAATCAACCTGGTGATCGGCTTCATTCCGGGTGGATCCATCGACTGGCGTGCTCACTTAGGCGGGTTGGTTGTCGGCGCGGCCGTTGCGGCCGTCTATGCCTACGCACCGGAGCGGCAAAAGGTTCTGGTTCAGGTTGTCGGCCTCCTAATCATCGCCGGAGTCCTCGTCGCGATGTGTGCGTGGCGCACTGAGCAGATTCGTTCGCAGTTCCAGCAACCGACCATTACTAACTCCGGCGTCAGTACCCAGCAGCTATCTGAGTATCCGGCGGATTCTAGAATCGAAGTCGACGAGTTCGGTCACCCGAGTCCGAAAGTCCAGTTGTAGTAACTCCAGGAGGAATTTGTGAGCCAGCGCGACGCAGTCATTTGTGCAGCAGTCCGAACCCCAGTTGGTGTCGGAAAGCCAGTAAAGGGAGCGCTCTCGGGCATTCACGCGGTGGACTTGGCCGCTCTTCCGTTGCGGGCGATCGTCGAGCAGACCGGGATCGACCCAGCTGTTGTCGAAGATGTCTTCTGGGGCTGTGTGTCACAGACCGGCGAGCAGGGATTCAACGTCGGGCGTCACGCGGTGTTGGCCGCCGGCTTCCCAGAGTCTGTTCCGGCTACAACCGTCGACCGCCAATGTGGGTCCAGCCAGCAGGCGCTGAGCTTCGCCGCCGCCAGCGTGCTCTCCGGAATGAACGACATTGTGATCGCCGGTGGCGTCGAGTCGATGTCGCGGATCCCAATGGGCTCCAACATTGTCGGCGGAGACGGACCGTTTAGCCCAGAGATGCAGAAGCGTTACCCCGGGATCATTTTCAACCAGGGCGTTGGGGCAGAGATGATCGCCGAGAAGTGGGGTCTCTCGCGGGAATACCTCGATCAACTCGCAGTGACATCGCACGATCGTGCAGCGAAGGCAACCGCCGACGGCCTCTTCGATGAGGAGATCGTGGCGGTCGGAGACTTCACTGCAGATCAGGGCATTCGACCTGGTTCGAACGTGGAGAAGCTCGGAACCCTTCCGACCCCGTTCAAAGAAGGCGGAGTGGTGAGCGCCGGAAACGCCTCACAGATCTCTGACGGGTCCGCAGCACTGCTCGTGACCACGAGCGAGAAGGCTGCCGAACTAGGCTTGACTCCCCTCGTGCGGTTCCACACCGGTGTTGTTGCCGGAAGTGACCCAGTGATGATGCTGACCGGGCCGATTCCTGCGACCGAGAAGGTCCTGGCCAAGTCGGGTCTGACTATCGATGACATTGGCACCTTTGAGGTCAATGAGGCTTTCGCTTCGGTCGTCGGTGCGTGGCTGGCCGAGACGGGCGCAGATCCCGCGCTACTGAACCCGAATGGTGGGGCGATGGCACTCGGTCACCCACTTGGAGCATCCGGTGCTCGGCTCACAACGACACTTATCCACAACATGAAGCGGGATAACATCCGCTACGGACTGCAGACAATGTGTGAGGGTGGCGGAATGGCAAACGCGACCATTCTTGAGCTTCTCTAGCACTTTCTCCCCGTAATATCAGGGATTTTCAGATAGATCGAACTGAAACCCCATTCGGAGTTCAGGGCCTTGTCTACTAGCAGGGTTGCTGGCACTTCGGGTGGGGTTTCAGCAATTTTCGAGTTATCCACATAGTTATCCCCGGCTGGGGATTACTTACAAGCCTGTTGTTTCACACACCTGTTCGATTGAGTAGCCCAAGCGCCTCGCACCTAGCCCTCTTCTCGAACAGAACACCAATCGGCCGAAGGCGAGCGCGGAGTGCGAGTGAGGCTGCATCGCTAGGAAGTCAGTCGATACCTTTGCTAGCACCATGGCTGAACAGATCTCGAGCGTCGACACGACATCAGAGCAAAATGAGCGTCTGCTCGGGTTCTCCGATGCGGTCTTTGCTATTGCCATGACCTTTATCGCCCTTGACCTTGGTGATATTCCGGAAAACATCGGTCAAGCCGGCGGAGAACCGATCGGCGAGTATGTGGCCGAGAGTGCTCGCGCTTATGGCGTCTACTTTGGGACGTTCCTGGTCGTGGCGTTCCTATGGTGGCGCCATCACCTGATCTTCCGATATATCAAGCGGACGTCGAAGGCCCTGGTCTGGCTCAATATTGCGATGCTCGCACTAGTTGCGGCGCTGCCCTACCCTGCCCAACTCCTTGGGGAGTCCGATGGCTCACCCGTTGCCCTCCTCGCCCTGCTCATACCTCTGGTCCTGATTGGAGTCATTCTCTGGTTGCAGTGGGAGCTAGCTCTGCGTCAGCGACTCACGATTCCGCGACTGCCGTCTGGGACGATCAAGTACGTCCGGTCCCAGCTTGTCAACAGCCCGGTGACTCTTGGAGTGGGTGCGATTCTGGCGGCGGTCAGTTGGGAAACGGAAAGTTCGCTCGTATATCGACTTTCCCTGACTATGTGGCTGCTGCTGGTTGTCGTGGCATTGGTCCTACGCCGCATCTGGCCAGTCCCAGAGCAGGCAACGGAGATCATTCTCCACAGTGACGACGGGGAGTGGAGCGCGGCGGCCGACGTCGATGAGCAGGAGGCAACGAGGGTCAGGAGTGTTCTCTCCCGAATCAGAAACGGGAGCGACACTGATCGCATTAAGGTCCTCACAGACGGAGTGGTAGCGATCGCAGTGACGATCCTTGCTCTCCAGCTACGGCCCCCGGAGGCCTCGGACATCACAAATGCGGCAATTCTGGAGAGCCTACGCGACGTACCTTGGTCGAACTACCTCACAACTTTTCTTCTGATCAGTGTCTTTTGGATGGCTCATTGTCGGATCTTCCGAAGGGTCTTGGGAGCTGACACTGTCCTGCTCTGGCTCAACTTGTTCTTCCTGATGTTCATCTCATTCCTACCGACGACCTCAGCATTGCAGGCTGCTGCGGATGTTCCGGAGACGATGGTCATCTACATGCTGGCGATGTTCTTCACTTCCGTCTCGCTTAGCGCGATCGGTGTCTATGCGATGTACGGGAAGAAGTTGTCCGTTGCGCCCGCGAGTGAATCCGACGGGGTAACGTCGATGATTCGCTCACTCGTCATGGCGGCAGCGTTCCTGGGAGTCGTCGTTGTTGTGTGGATCACCCAGAACGTAGCCTGGGCTAGCGCCATCTACGTGATCATTATCCTGAACGGCAGAATTAGTCGACCGATTGGCGAGAAGATCGTGGAGTTACGGAAGCGTCGACAAGAGCCGCAGGGTGTGGCGTCCTAGTCGCAGCGCCCACTTCATCGGGGCGGGCGCTGGGTCTTACTACTTCCACTTCGTCGATACGACGAAGCCACATCCAATCAGCACGAATCCGATCACGACGTTCCAGTAGGTCAAGTCACCAATGAACGGCGCATCGGGAGCGATGTAGTAGACAACGATCCACAGCAAGCCCAGGACGAAGAACCCGACCATCAATGGGGCAACCCAACGGGGTGAACCAATTTTGACCGCGTTCTTCTTGGGAGGCGGCGTGTAGGTGGTCTTCTTGCGGGAACTCGACTCGGGCATAAGTCAGACTCTACCCACCTTTATGGTGTTGGTAGGCAAAGAGGGGAACTTCGATGGGTGCGCGGATCTTAGTCGTGGACAACTACGACAGCTTCGTCTTCAATCTGGTGCAGTATTTGCAGCAGTTGGGGGCCGACACTGTTGTGCTGCGCAATGACGAAGTCAGCGTCGATCAGTGCCGCGAATTCGATGGAATTCTGTTGTCGCCCGGTCCAGGGACACCCGATCAGGCGGGGGTCTGCGAGGACATCGTCACGCAGCTCGGTGGGGAAGTCCCGATCTTCGGAGTCTGTCTCGGACACCAAGCAATTGCGGAGGCATTTGGCGCGACCGTAAACCGGGCGCCCGAACTGTTACATGGCAAGACCTCGACCGTGACCCACGATGGCACTGGCGTTTTACGGGGATTACCGACGCCGTTCGTGGCTACGCGGTACCACTCACTAGCCGTGGAGAACGACACCGTTCCGCCTGAACTTGAAGTAACGGCGCGCACCGACTCTGGCGTCATCATGGGATTGCGCCACCGAACAAAGCTGATCGAGGGTGTGCAGTTCCATCCCGAGTCGGTTCTCACCGAGCACGGGCACCAGATGCTCGCCAACTGGCTCGTCGAGTGCGGTGACCTCTCTGCGGTCCAGCGCGGCGAAGGCCTCGCTCCAGTCGTCAGTCGCGGCTGAGACGGATCTCGCAAATGGCTAGCGGCGGATTCAGAATCCTCACTGTCTGCACGATGAACATCTGTCGTTCTCCAGCCATGGAACTGCTTATCCGATCGAGAGTTGAACAAGCCTGTGCCGATGATGCGATGGTCACAGTGTCAAGTGCCGGAACCGATGCCCGTCCGGGAATGCCGGGCTGTGAGCTATCCCTGGCCTACGCGGGCTCGGCTGAACTCGGTCACGCATCCCGCCAACTCACCGCTGAGCTTCTCGCCGGCATCGATATCGTCCTGACTGCGGACTGGACCCACGCCGGGAAGGTCGTGGCGTTGCAGCCGTCGGTTCGTAGCAGGTGCTTCCCGGTCAAACTCGCGGCGCGCCTCGCGGCTTACGTCGTGGGCTCTGAAGCGCTCGTGATCGCACGAGCAAAAGCAGTCGGTGAGGCAATTGACTCCGAGGCGCTCGGAACACTGGCGATGGTCCCGGCGTTGCCGGCCGATTCCGTCGGGCGCCTGCGCTGGCTGGTGTCGGAAATGAACGAGGCCCGTGGAATCGCTCCGCGCCCGGAAGAGGACGGCCTGCCCTACGGCATCGATGACATCCCTGATCCGCATGTGCTCGGCTACAACCTGCACGAGATGAGCGCAGGAATGATCGTCGATGCCATCGACGCCCTTGCAACGTCCGTGAACTCGGTGCTCGCCGACAGCAACTGACGCAGTGGCGCTACGGGTGGGAGTCGGCGCTAGGCTTTCTTGCCGATCTTGTATGTCTCTTTGACCTTGTATTTGCGGTAGTCGTCCGTTGCCGGAGCCTTCCACTTGATGGTCACTCTGGTCTTTGTCTTGAAGGTCTTGATGAGGGTCTTGCCGTCCTTCTTCTTGATGAGTTTGAAGGTACGAACGTCTCCGCGCTTGGAGACTGCTCGCGCAGTGACCTTGACGGCTTGGCCGGCGTTGGTCTTACACCGTGGTTTGGTGAGCTTGGTTTTGCTGGTCTTTGGTAGCGCTACGGGTACCTTCACACAGTTCTTCAGTGGAACTTGCGCTGCTGGAGTCGGCTCTGGCGCCACCGCACCGTAGATCACAGAGGTGAACCCGGATCCCTCACCATTTACATCGGCGCCAGGAGCGCCAACGACCACATCGGCAAGTCCGTCGTCGTTGAGATCACCGGCACCAGAGACCGAGCTTCCGACAGAGTCGCCGTCCGTAGCTCCGTCCAACTGGAACCCGGTTGTTGCTGGGTTCAGAGCAGTGGCAAGGTCTACGTTTACAGCATCCTTCCTCGCGGTCCCGTAGATGACGGAGGCGGATCCGGCCTCGTCGTTTGCGTGTATTGCCCCCACGATCACATCGGCAAACTGATCGCCGTTGACATCGCCCGCTGCTGATACCGCCCGACCGTTGCTGTCGCCGATCACCGCTCCGTCGATCTGTAGTCCGGTGGTGGCAGGGTCGAGTGGGGTGGTCGCCAAGTCGAAGTCCTGGGCATCAGACTTGGGCGTGCCATAAATAACGTAGGCATTGCCCGGTGTCGTCGCGTCTTCACCGCCGCCCGGCTCACCGATGATGACGTCATCGAGTCCGTCGCCGTTGACATCCCCGGCTCCTGACACAGCCATGCCGCTGAATGAGTACTCGCCTGCACCCTCGACCCTGAAGCCGTTGCTTGTCGGCTCGAGAGGTGTCGCAAGGTCGATGTTGTCCGCGTCTTCGGTGGCCACTCCGTAAACGACGTAGGATGCCCCCGTGCCGATATTGGTTCCGTAGGCGCCAATGACTACGTCGTCGAGGGTGTCGCCGTTGACGTCTCCGGCCCCTGAGACAGAGCCGCCCATGAAGCTGAACCAATCCGCACTGGAGATGCGAAGCCCGTCGCTGGCCGGCTGAAGGGCAACTGCCAGGTCAATATCGGCAGCATCGTTGCTGGGTTGGCCGTAGATGATGAAGGCCGAGCCCAAGGGAGGCCCTCCCGCGGAGGTCGTAGGGGCTCCGACGATGATGTCGGAGATGCTGTCGCCATTGACGTCACCGGCAGTGGACACCGAATAGCCGGCCCGGTCGTTGCTGGCGCCGCCAATAATCTTCAGTCCGGTGCTTGCCGGGTCGAGAGCATCTGCAAGGTCGATGTTTAAGGCGGCGCTATTCGCCTGACCGTAGATGACGTAGGCAGAGCCTGACGAAGTCCCGTTTGGTTCCGAATCGGGTGCTCCGACGATGACATCGTCGATACCGTCGTCGTTGACGTCTCCGGCTCCGGATACTGATGTCCCACTGGCGTCTCCTGCCGCAGCGCCATCGATTCGCAGACCGGTCGTGGAGGGATTCAGCGAGTCGAGATCTGCGGCACCGCTGGCAGCCCCCCCGCCGTAGACGATGTAGCTAGACCCAGAGGACACGCGGTCGTTGTTGCTGGCATCCGGTGCTCCGATGATGAAGTCGTCGATGCTGTCGCCATTGACGTCCCCGGCGATCGATACTGACTTACCGCTTTGATCTCCCGCCGCAGCGCCGGTGAACGTGAAGTCGGCACCGCCGGGCAGCGCGATCGGACTCGTCAACTCCGCGGATGCCCCGGTGACGCCGGAACCCACCAACAGTGCGGCACCGACCACTCCGGTTGCTCCAGCACAAACTAGGCGCTTTCCTGACACGGCCGACGCACTTTTCACCATGGTGTGAAGTTCTCATAGTTCGGGCGGGTTCGCGACCGGAGACTGTTGATCTGGTGCTCTCGCTAATCAGCCAGCGCGTGTATTTTCGTGAACGAGGTAGCGCGCTGGCCGGTAGCAGCTCACCGATGCTGCCGACCATGTGCCCGTCGGGAGTGAGACTACGGCCAGGGGCCAGCGTCTCGAATCGGCCAACAAGGGTCGAGAGTTCGCGCATCAAACCTGCTTGTTCCTCCAGTTGGTCGCTCACGAGCTCTCACCGCCCTTTCCCAGGTGCCGGTATGGAGTCGCTCGACTTACGCCGATTGACTCGGTCACTTCTTTGCCAGTCCCGCTAGACCCCAGTCGTTGCCTGGCCGGCCCAAGTCTGCGGCCCGTCATTGCCGAAGGTCGGCTACATATATGTGATTCCCTGAGTTCAACTGGTGGTTGCGGACGGTGGGATGTTTGGTTGTCGACCGGCGTCCGGCTAGAGGTGGCCACCGCGGCGTCCAAGACAAACTGTGGTGTCACAGCGGTACCATCTAGATATGGCTATGACATTGCGACTGACTGAGGAAGAGACTGAGCGCTTACGAATGCAGGCTGAACGTGAGCATCGCTCGATGCACGAGGTCGCGAGGCTTGCGATCAACGATCGAGTGAACCGGGCATCTCGGTCCGCCGAGATTCTGGCGGCGGGACGACTCGTGAAGGAACGCGACGCTGAGGCTCTACGTCTCCTCGCCGAATGATTGATTATCTCGATACTGAAGATGCTGTCTTGCTGGCAGATGATTTCGGTTTCGTCATTCGCGACCTCGGGTTGCTCGCGGGAGCCATCGCCCGACCGCAAGCCTCCGCTTTCGGCCAGGACGCGTATCCAGCGATGTCGACGAAGGTCGCTGCCCTAGTCGAGGGGATCATTCGATCGCACCCACTGGTGGACGGCAACAAGCGATTGAGCTGGATCTGCGCGGTGGTGTTCGCCTTACGCAACGGGCTCACTCTGGCAGCGCCGCAGGAACAGATCAACGAGGTGATCCGGTCCGTTGTCGACAGTTCGATGGATCTGCCCGCGTTGGATCGTTGGATCAGTGGGCATCTCCGCTAGTCCGTATTCCCACTCACTAGTGGCGTGGCACTAGCCAGCTTCCAGACGAGCGATTGCACCCATTCATGTACCCGCTTGCGGTTGGGCTGGCTATGGCTAGTTGAGACGCCAAGGAGCGAAAGTCCGGGGCAGACGCACAGACTGCTCGGTACCGTCATCACGACGGTCCGATCGTCTTCACGCTGGGAGTTGAGGAACATGCAACGAAATCTAGATCTGTTCTCGACCCCACGCAGTCGCCGCTGGTCGCCAAACGAGTCGTTCCGTAGGCACGGAGAGTTCGCGTATAGAGCGATCGGGAGCGTTCGGTTCATCCTTGTTCTGAGCGTGGTCTGTGCACTCTGGATCGTTTGGATTGCAGCGGGGCTTCGATCAGGGGCCTCTCTTGAGGCTGCCCCTGCCCTGCTGGGTCTGGTTCTTGTCCTCAGCATCGAAGCGTCCTACACGGCCCCTCTAATTTTGGCATCTGAGTTCCAAGAGAGCGATCGGTCGCGCCAGCAGACGGTCGACCGTCGCGCTGAAATAGCAACCACCCAGGCAACCTTTTCTTTCTGGCAGTGGAACTCGCAGATATGCACCACACACTCGGCCAAGCTGCGACCAAAGCATCAGTCAGGAGCGATCTAGCAGCAGTTCTTTCCCAAAGACCCACGCAATAGCAGTATCTGCCTGTGGCCGTAGAACGATCGACCTACGACCAACTCTTCTCAAGAATGCCCTTAGCTTTGCTGCGACTCATCACTTTCGGAGGAGGCTCCAACTACGGCGGGGGTGCCTGACATTCGAAGACGAATTAGCGCGATCGTCGCGATCATGAGTCCGGCAGCCCAGAACCCGTCTCCAGCGGAAAGGGACTCTCCACCAATTCGTAGCGCGACGACGACTTGCGCGGCGGCCGCTGCCGCCCACGCAGCACCGATTCCCACAACTGACCAAGCCGATCCAGCTATTAGCGTCAGTCCAATCGCCGCTAACGCAAGAAGCAAACTTGTCGCGTTCCCGGCAACCGACACGATCGTCTGAGTGGAAGATAGCGGCGCGAAACCTGGCGGCACCGTCGGGGGAAACAGCGACACAACGAAGTACACCAACGATCCAATCGCGTAACAGACTGCACCCACTACCGCCAGGATCGGTGGGCGCACGTGTCGGCGTGTTCGCACGACCCACATCGCAACAAGAACCAAAGCAGCGATACCGGTCAGGCCGATCAACGTGGGTAGCCACACCGTTGACAGCGTGAAAGACCAATCGGTTACTTCGATGACATCGAGCCCGGATCCGGTGACATCCTCACTTCGAACAAAAACCCTGTAGACGTAGGTGAAGTTGGACCCAAGAACGTAACCACAAAACAACACAACGCCAATGCCGAGGCCAGCAAAAGCCGGGCCCTTCCGGGTTATGAGGATCACCCCGAAAATCACCGTAAGCAACAGCACGGCCGGCTGGAGAAAGAGGCTCTCCGGCACACCGGGAACAACCAACGTATCGATCGTACGAAAAGCCGCAAGAGCCGCCGAGATCAAGAGGAACCCGATCCCGATACGCAGCGCGACGACAGGAGGCAAGTGAATGGTCCCTCGCACTCGTTGTCGCGACGGTATCTCTGATTCCTCATCCGCGTCGTCGCTACCAGCACGAAATCGATGATCACACTGCCAACAGCTCAACGCCTCATCCATGGACTCAGCTCGACATGCTGGACACCTGATCACAAAGCTAAGGCTAACCGCGCCAACAGCCAACGACGATGCGGTCCGATCTCGCGTCAAGCATGACCGCGCGTTGAGTTGAGGATCCGCTTATGGGCGTCGATCCCTGACACGCGCTTAGAGGGCTTTAAGCAGTTGGCGGCATCTGATAGCGCTGCCGACACACTGACCGAATGTGCTTCAGTTTCCTACGTTGAATGGCTTCGGCAACCAGTTGAGCTCCCGCAACACCAACAACGAATGCGCCAACAGCGATCGCCCACTGCGTGATCGTCGGGAGGGTGGGGAAGGGCACTCCGCCGATGGCCATCAAACTGCCCGTGAGTAGAGCAACGATGAGGACTCCAACAGCCGAGCGGATCACGTTAATCCTCTTTGAAACCGGGTACGGGGAGTCCTTGTGCGTGACCCGACGAAACTCTCCGCAGAGGCCAGCGATGCCACCATCGTCACCGGGTCAAGCGACTCTGCCGAATCCCTCGACGAGCTCCCCAGGCGGTGGCGGCCGGCATGGTCCTCGGTAACTAGTCAGCGCCGGTTAGCTGTTGGCTTTCCGGGTCACTTACGTGCTAGGGCTCGGCGCAGACGTGGGCCCTGAAGGTGCTCATGAGGAGCCCAACTCTTGGCGCCGGGACTGCTGCGGTTCTCCGGTGTCGGCAATGACAGTTGTCGCTTAGCCTTCTTGCCGATCTTGAAGGTCTGCTTCAGCTTGTATTTCTTGTAACCGGAGGTGGCCGGTGCCTTCCATTTGATGGTCACCTTGGTTCGGGTCTGGAAGGTCTTAATGAAGGTCTTCCCGTTCTTCTTCCTGATGAGTTTGAAGGTGCGAATGTCTCCCCGCTTGCTAACGGCTTTTGCCGTCACGCGGACAGATTGCCCGGCATTGGTCTTACAGCGAGGTTTGGTGAGCTTGGTCTTGCTGTTCTTGGCTAGCGCCACTGGAACCTTGACGCAGTTCCTCAATGGAACTTGCGCGGCCGGTGCTGGTGTCGGCTTGAGCTGTCCGAACACGACGTAGGAGGAGCCCGAGTGCTCGGCGTTGGATTCTGCGTAAGGAGCACCGATGAGCATGTCGCTGGCGCCATCACCGTTCATATCGAATGCTCCGGAGACCGCTGCCCCGACGTGGTCGTGTTCCGCACCGCCGTCGAACTGGATACCCGTTGTTGCTGAGTTCAACGGTGTAGCCAAGTCGATATTGCTGGCATTCTGATCGGCTGCGCCGTAGAGGACATAGGAGGAACCAGCCTCGTCCAGCCCGTTGTTGCTCGAATGCCACGCGCCAACCAGGACGTCGTCAAGGCCATCGTCGTTAATGTCCCCAGCCGCGGAGACAGCATTGCCCGCATTGTCACCAATCTCAGCTCCAGTGATCTTCCATCCGGTGCTTGCGGGGTTCAGTGGTGTGTCTGCCAAGGCGACATTCGCCGCCGAACCGTTGGGTTTTCCGTAGACGACATAGGCGGATCCGGATTGTGTTGGCTCTTCGAAGGCGGCTGTCGGCGCGCCGATAACGACGTCATCAAAGTTGTCGCCGTTGACGTCTCCGGCACCAGATACGGAATATCCGCTGAGCTCAAGGACGTCAACACCGGTAACTAGGAAGCCGGTATTTGCCGGATCGAGCCCATCGTCTAGATCGATATTGTTTGCGTCCGCGCTCGGTCTTCCGTAGACGACATAGGTCGTTCCAGCGAAGAAATTGGAGTAGGTTCTCGGAGCTCCGACAACTAGGTCGGCAATACCATCGCCGTTTACGTCACCTGCTGAGGATACCGATTCACCCGTCCCATCGCCGTCAGCCGCTCCACGGACCGCAAAGCCGGTACTTGTCGGGACTAGGGGGGTCCCCAAGTCAATGTTGTCGGCAGCTCCATTGGCCTTGCCGTAGATGATGTACGCAGTTCCATTGCCGTTGCGACCAAGACTGTCGTCGCCATCGGCCCCCACAATGACGTCGTCCTTGCCATCACCGTTGACGTCACCGGCTCCGGAAACGGACCACCCGTTCCAACTTCGCGCATCAGTTCCATCGATCTTGAAGCCCGTGCTACTTGGGACCAGCGGCGTCGCGAGGTCGATATTCGTCGCTTGGTTGTTCGGCTGTCCGTAGATGATGTACGAGGAGCCTGCCCAGTATTCGTCAGCCGAATCGAACGGCGCGCCGATCACGACATCGTTGAGGCCATCGCCGTTGACATCCCCTGCTCCGGAGACGGACCATCCGCTGTAGGAATCGGCGGTGGCCCCGTCGATGCGCAGCCCAGTTGTGGCGGGGTTCAGAGAGGAGAGGTCGACGGGGGTCCCTGGATTGGCCCGCCCATAGACGATGTAGGTAGAACCGGAGATATCGCGATCGTTATTCGAGGCGAGGGGAGCGCCGATGATGACATCGTCGATGTTGTCTCCGTTCACATCCCCGATACCGGAGACGGAGTGTCCGCTGTGATCGTCTTCGCCCGACCCATTGATCTGAACGTTTGCGCCTCCAGGCAAATTGATGGGGCTTGTTAGCGCCGCGTTCGCAGCGGGGAGACCGATCCCAGCGAGCATTGTCGCACCAAAAGTAGTTGCGATTCCTACGCACGCCACCCGCTGTCCCCGTTTGCGGAACGTCGGTGGACGGTTTGCAAATACAAAATTGTGCGGGCTCATCACGAGTGACAATCTCTCAGATTGCGCGCTCAGAGTCTTGCCCACGGCCGATCATTCCTGCGTGCTCCAGAATATGAGGTGCACTGGGTCGCGGAACAATGGCGTACACCTACGTGCGTCTACTTAAGCCATGGCACCCTGCGTGATTGGGACGGCCATTCGTCTGGTGGAAGTGGTCGACTAATTTGGCGCATTGCGCCGCCCAGCGGCTCCGTCCCAGATCCGGCTACCCCCAAAGGGATCAGCCAATCTTGCGATTAATCCACTTGTTGTACGCCGACGTCCGGGTGTAGACGGCTGCCGGGGCTCGCTTGGAGGCGCATTTCTGGGCCCCGAAGCTGACGAGGCCGGCTAGCATCCTGCGCCCATCCGGAGCGAATACCGTTAACGGTCCGCCGGAGTCTCCGTTGCAACTGTCCCGGCCACCCTTGGGCCAGACCCCGGCGCAGATTTGCTTCTTGCCGTAGATCGGTCGGTAGAGCTTCTTGCAGTTACGCGTGCTCACCATCTCGACGTCGGTGTCGCGCAACACATCGGAGCCACCCCAGCCGGATGATTTGGTGGCACCCCAGCCGGCGACTTGGGCATCTACCCCTGCGCGATAGGCCCACCGGTCGCGCTTCTTGAGTCTCGGCATGGTCTCGCCGGTGGAGGGAGTGTCGAGGCGAAGTAGAGCGATGTCGTTCTTGTCGGTCTTTGGTTTGTACTTGCCGATGATGATTTTTTTGACGGATAGCTGCTCTCCTTCATCAGAGGACAGGCTGGTTCGTCCGATAACGACGTTGGTTCTCGAGGCCCGCGCATCGACAACGCAGTGGGCAGCAGTTAGGACATAGCGCGGATGAATCAATGTCCCGCCACAGAATTGGCTCCACCGACCGCCTCGCCCGCGTTCGACGAGCGCGACGATTCCCGGCCACTGTTCGGTGGTGGTTGTGCTTCCGCCGACGATTCGAGTAGTTGGTGCATCGGAGTCAGCCGCAACCGAAACGGGGGCTGCAATAAGGGTCGCACCAGCAACCGCCGTGATCGCAACTATCCCCAGTGCACTGCGACTGCGTGACATCTAACACCTCGTGACCTATCCGCCCAAAGAGTTTGGGCGGTTGCCTAAGTATGACGACGAAAACCGCCAACCCGTTGCACCACTCTAGGCCCGATATTGCTAATTGGGTACCTACTAATGGCTGAACGTGTGCGTAAGGGTGATGTCTTCGATTGGAGAACCATCGACAGTCTTCGCGACAGCGCAGGCCACTTGCCGTGCGGCGTCGTCAAGGCGGAAGCTCACGTACGGGGTCTGCGGGGGGAAGTTGGTCAGCTCGTTCTCACAGAACGCGAGGATGAGTGGTTGCTTTCGAGTTGCGCCGTCGATGGGTTCGGGTAGATCTGTGGGACAGAGTCCCCAGTAGAAGACGGCATCCATCTCTGCTTCGCGAGAGCACGTGTCAAACGCGACAAGCCCGTCAGCATCTCGTGGGTCTACTCGTTCAACGATGAAGTCGATCTCTCGCTGTTGGCCTACCTGCCGTAAGGCTGCTTCCATTGCGTGAGTGAAGGGCGGGTCAACCACCCCTCGTACGCACATCCCGATTTGCAGCGCCCTGTCAGCTACTGGGCCTCGTTGCGCTTGAACAAAGTCGAGCACCTGGGTCGCGATAGCGGTGAAATCATGGGTAATCCGGGCGTATGGGATATCCGAGTCCGCTGGCGTTGCCACCCAGACCGGGGTTCCGTAGGGCAAATCGGGGAGTACCGCGTGCCCGTTCCTGTCGGCGAAGGCCAGGACTGCGCTGACAGTGTGTGGCTCAGCCTCGACCGCGGATTTAGGCAGCATAAAGAGCCTGCACCCAGCCCGACCGAGGTCCATTCCGAGCAGCATGGCGAACCGCGCCCACATGGGCCCCGCCCCGTGTTCCATCTCGAAGTCGCTGAGCTCGTGGTAGATGAATGCAACCTCGCGGCCCCCGCCCGTGCGCAAGGCCTTGCCTGCCGGATTCGCCCGGTAACCGAGCTCCTCTGCTGCAGCGAGAACTCGCCTGCGAGTATCGGGATTGACCTTGTCGCTTCGCTTGCTCAGGGCCAGCGCAGCAGTCGACCGTGAGACATAGGCCAACTTTGCCACGTCAAGAATCGTAGGGTTCTTCATCGACAGATCCCTTCAAGCTCGCGCCGAGCGGACACTCCAGACGCAGAACCATGGTGACCTCCCATCGTGGCATGCGCACACCCGATTTGTCACCAATCTCCGAGTCGGATCGATCCGATCCGCTGACGTGGATCTAGTAGGTCGAACGGCGGGGCACTGCTAAGGATGGGGCCGAACGGGTGACGCCGTCGGACTAGAATGGCCGGCGGCTGAAAGAGTGAATTTTCTGCGCAAGAACGGGGATCTAACGAACGAGTGTTGCTGATCTAGGAGGTCGTAATGCCAGCTGAGCTTCTGATTCCCCCGGGCTTTCCATCCTTTGCCCGAGTACTCGGTTTTCTGGGACGACGGAACCGGTCTAAGGATACGGCCCGGGCGCTTCGATACGAGACCCGGATTGAGCGCACCGCCACTGAGGTAGGAGTCCTGAAGCGCGGCGCCTTGGAGTCGGGAATGGCCCGCTGGTCCCAATGGGCGCAGCGTTACAACCATGACCGGGATACGGTTTGGCTTGCAGCAGCTGGGTCTGGAACTGGAAACTTCGGGCGGTACCACGCGACCTACTACCGCCTCACCACGACCTACTTGATGATCGAGCGCCCGAGTCGACCCCACGAGAACCGAATCATCATGCGTGCCGACATCGTTGACGCATCGATCACCGTCGCGCCCCGAGGGACTTGCGCACCGGCTGTCGACATCATTCTCATTGTTCGTGAGCACGGTGAGAGGCTCGAACCCGGGGCGCTATCGAGTCCCGAGTTGTTCTCCTTGCGTGATGTGTGCGACTCGGCCGACTTCCTGCGGGCTATGGGCGCGACACCGCCAACCGATATGGATCCCAACGGTTCGGTTGTGCCACTTCGGCGCCACGCCTAACCAGGGGGCCTAACTCGGTACGCTGCCCAGCCCCCGCCGAGCTACTCCTTGGGTGCCCTACTGTGCGGCAGCTGTTACCGGAGTCATGACGTTGAGCCCAGATCCGGTGAAGTCTGAATCCGCTGGGCGAGTACAGCCGAGTTCCATCGTTGTCGGAGCGCTCTCGATTGCAGCTCGGGTACAGGAGCCCAGTACTCGCTGACCGAAGTAGGTCGGGTGCATTGCCTCGATGGCATCAACGGTCTCTGGGTGTCGCAGTTCGATATCTAGCGATAGGAACCGCACCCACTCGACCTCGTTACCCAGCTCGTTTGGTGGTAGTCCGGTGCCAGCAGGAGGCCGGTTTGTGCCCTCCTGGCACAACCGATGACCGTCGAGGGCATTGGAGTTGTCAACGATCGTGATCGGCGCGAGGTTCGGGAGCTTGCGGGCACCCTTCACGCCCTTCTCGATCGTCTGTTTGACGAACGGCAGAATGACGCTGTTGGAGAAGTCGAGATCTGCATCGTGGATTCCGCAGCCACCAACAGATTGTCGCGAGTAGCCCTTGTCGGAGTACGCGATATCAGCCGCAACCGGGATCGGTGATGGGGGAACTGAGTAGATGAGGCGCCAGTCTTCTGGGGACTTTCCAGACTCGGACATCGCTCGGTTGATATTCGATATGGACTGGGTAATTCGGTCGGCCACGATCTTCTGGAACTCGGTGTTGATACTCGCCGCGACGGTCTCCGATTGGCTGCATAGCGTCTCGCCGGGCTTGAGCCAGCCCGTTACACATGCCGAGATGATGTCGGCGAATCCGAGGTCGTTGCCACCAATGGACAGTACGACTGCCTTAACGTCATGGTCCTTGGCGAAGTCGGCAAGTTGCTTGGCTTGGCCCACCATTTGTCCGGCCTCGGTCGTGGTCTCAGTGAAGTCGATCCCAGGCTTGAGGCGAATGTCCTTGGACAGGAATGACTGGGTCTCGGCACCGGAGCACGCGAGGTTCTTGGAGTTCCATCCTTCACCGATGAACATGGGCGCCGTCGCCGTTCGGTGGCAGAACGGAATCGATTCAGTACCGTCAGGGGAGTCCCCGTAGACCTGCTCAGGTGTCCCCAGGAGCCAGCCACCAGTCTCACTGAACTGGGAGTTGTCGCTGCCGTTACTTGCCCAACGGCCGCCCTCGCCAGACATATAGGAGTCGCCAAGTCCGACGATCCAGGGCTGGCCCTCAACGGGGTCGTTTGCTTGTGCCCAGAGCGTGTCTGGAGTTCCGCCGACCTCGATCGCGGCAGGTTCGGAACTACACGCACCAACCCCAAGTAGGACCACACTTGCGGCCGCTGCGATCGAGCCGAGCATCCTTCGCTTCACGTGGCACTACCAGCTTTCTGTTCGGCTTACTGCTGT
Source organism: uncultured Actinomycetes bacterium (assembly GCA_946803585.1). Classification (GTDB taxonomy): domain Bacteria; phylum Actinomycetota; class Actinomycetes; order S36-B12; family UBA10799; genus UBA10799. Next base: position 613,658 of record CAMPEQ010000011.1, on the reverse strand, counting down.
GATGGACGGATAGGCCGTGCGAATACGAGCCGGTTAGTTGCCTAGCCGACTGTTGCGTCGGTGCAGGAAGGTGCCCATCCCGAGTGCAATGAGGGCTGAGACGAGGGCGATTCCGAGCATCTGCAGGTTCTCCGAGGCAGGATCAGCCGCCGGCGCCATACTGAACTGGTAGACCGCCAGGCTTGTGTCGGCTCCAGTAGCGTTTGCCCCGGCAGGTTGGCCTTGGCCGGCTTGACCACGGTCTTCCATTGCCTCCATCGCCGCAACCGTGCGACCGATGATCATTCCGGCGTCGTCGACGTACTTCGCGGCCTGACCGGTGTATCCCTCAACGGTTCCAAAGGTTGACTCGATGTAGTTGATGACCGTTGGCAGTAGCGCCTCAGCTTCAGGACCGTACTTGTTCACGTTGTCTTGGATCATCTTGTAGTACTTGCGTACCAGCGGCAGGTAGTTGTCGACAACCTCGTCGAGCCCAGGAACCATCGTGTCGTTGACGGCCGATGTGGCCTGTTGCATCAGCCCATACAGGAAGTTGATCTGCTGCATGTAGCCGCACTTGGTGATGGTCTCAGGTGTCTTCTTGCACTTGTTGTTGTCGATCATCTTGAGGTACTCGTCTTGATTCTTGACGAAGTCCTCGACGTACGGGTTGTACTCTTCCGCCAGCGCTACGACTCGCTTGAGAATCGTGAAGGCTGATTCCGCGTACCCGAGGTAGGTGGGTAGCTGTTCTTGTACGAGCTGCAGCGAGTCGATGACGACGGGCGCATATTCGACGCAGTTATTGACGTAACTCTCAATTGTATTGAACTCGTCGATGATGGGCTGCAAGTACGGTTTGATCAGGTTGACAACCCATTCCGGGAGAGTGGCCTCTACCCAAGCGAAGAAGCTATCGATTTTGTTGTCGATACCTTGCACGCTGTTGCAGACTTTGTCTGCCGTCTTAGCCAAGTCCTCGCCCTGGGCAAGGTAACCCTCCAGGTTGTTGTCTAGCCATTTCAAGGTCTCTTTGATTTGAGGCACTAGTGCCGCTAGTTGCGGGAGGTACTTCTCGTACTGGGCGATGATCTCGTTGATCGTGTCGAGGTTCTCTTCTAGAAGCGGAACGCCCGTCTCGATCGCCGTATTCAGGTAACCGATGACCTCGGTGGACACGGGGAGGAGCTGCCCGAGTTGCTGAGCGCCGTCATCAAGCTCTTCGACCTGGGCCAGGCCCTCATCGAGCATTTGCTGGTATGAGCCATCCTCGAAGCCACGCAGAATCGGCCGCACATATTTGTCGTTGATGTCCTCGGCCTCAGCGACGTACTTGGTGAACAGGGCGTGGTACTTCAAGATCTCGTCGTCGGCCCACTTGACGCCATTCGCGCCGATTTGTGTCAACTCGGTGGCAACCGGCCCAGCCTTGAGGGCGAGGTCAGCCTCCGTGGTCGACAGGGCGACGGGAACTGCTTGATACGTCGCCTGCGGCAGCGTTGCCTTGTCGGCACGAGCCGTGACTGTCAGCGTCTGCTCACTTCCCCCGATCACCGGAATCGGACCGAGAAGGTTCACCGAACCCGACATGACCAGACCACTGGGCGACATCGCGCCACTAGCCCACGGAGCATTGACATCGGCAAAGCTCGGCGGCAACGTCACGGAGAAGGAGCCTCCGAAAGGAACCGGGATGTCCTCGTACTCGGTGACGGTCTGGTTCTGAGCGTTCTTGAAGGTCAGTGGGGTCTTAACGCCCGTGAGGTTCTCGAACTTGTACTCCATCGTGACCTCGCCGGTCACGTTGATCATCTCGGTGGGGGCAATCTCTTCACCGTCAAGCCAGGTTCGGACGGTAACCGATACCGGTAACTTGCCGTCGTAGCTTGCGTTGCCGGCGTTGAACGTTTGGACGTTGGGTGCGGTGTTGCTGACGTCATAGACGATCGCGTCATCTTGGACGTCGAGTGAGCGAAAGCTGTCGGAGTTGCTGGGGTTGGCAGTAGCCATCGGCACCTCGACGACCCGCGAGCCGTCGCCGGAAACCTGCGTCTTGCTGATCAGTGCGGTGAGACCTGCGGACGATCCGTCGGCAAGTGAGGAAACTACAACTGCTCGCCCGACGGTGACATTAAGCCCGGTTGAGTTGGGCTTGGTCGGGCGGCTGTTGAGCAGGTTCGGCTTGAGACTCGGGTCAGCAGTCGGGCTGATGAGCTTTTCGATCTCTTCAACCGGATCAGGGTCGCCAGCGGGGATGAGCTCGTCCAGGATGCTCTCCGAAGGCAGGGCCGATGCGGGGGCCGCGGCACCGATACTCACACCTAGTACGGCCAGACTGGCAAATGCCGCCAGTCCAGCTCGAACTCGCAGACTCGTTCGGCTCCTTGAGGTCAACTTCATTTGGTTTGTCCTGTCTGTCCGTCAAGGATGGCAAGCGGGTTCTGGGCCGTGGGTGACTCGGTGGTCACGGCTGATTGCGTTGGAACCGAATGATCTGTTGGCTCCTGGTGTCCCTGCCTGTGATCGAGGGTCTCCTTGACTTTCTTGTTCGTGCCGATGAGCTCGACTGCGATTACTACGCAGAATCCGATGGTCGACAAGAAGACCGTTGAGGTGAGGGTGCCAACTGATTGGGTCTCAAACATCCACAGTTGGGCGTCGAAGAGTGGTTGGTAGGCGCCGATGAACAGCAGTGCGCCCAGGAACACCGTCCAGATTTGGATCCACATTCCGGTGAGAGCGCTCACGATCGCGGCCAGTGCCACCACGACGAGGCCGGCGATCATGCGGCCGACCGCATCACCTGGGACGACGGCGGCTAACAACACAAAGTAGATAAGTCCAAGGACGAGCCCAACAAGGAAGCCGACGTAGCGCGCAACCGGGCTACCCATTCGGATCAAACCGACGACGGCGCCACCTGCTACGGAGTACAACACCTCGTGCTGAGTCACCGTGTTCATTCCGAGCGCGAGCACGCTCACGATTGCCAATAGAGCCATGCAGATCAACCCGATGAGCAAAGCGGTGATAGCCCGCCCGCCCCAAGGCCGCTTTTCAGTTGAGTCAGTCACCTAGTGAAAGTAAGCGCACAGGCCGCTTTGTTGCGCGCGGAGAAATCCTCGGATCGATCCGACTACGCGTAGTGAGAACCTCGTTCCGTTTGCAATATCGAGTTGCGAACGGCGGACTTCAGTGGATGCTCCTTTCGCCGCGGCTACGGCTTAAGGATCACACCACCGTCGTCGGTGACGGCCGACTTCGTGGTTGATGGCGACGGCGAGGCTGACGGACCGCCAGCGAGGGCACCTGCTTGATCTTGCGCATCTTCTGGCGGAGCCGCGTTGGCACGGTCAGGCGGTTCTTGCTGCGCCAGGGCGGTCGCGACCGTGATCGTGACCTGGGCGCCCTTCTGTGCCTTACTTCCGCCGTTCGGGGACTGAGCAAGGACGGTGCCGGTTGGGTCACTACTCGGTTGGTTGATCACCTGGACGTTGAACCCGGCGTTGATCAGCGTTGCATTGGCTTGTGCCTCGCTATTACCAACCACATTGGGAACCTCAACCATGCCGTTGGACACCGTGATGTTGACGCTACTGCCCTCATCCACCGTCGTCCCGGAACTTGGGGATTGCGACAGAACCATCCCCTCAGGTTGGTCAGAATCCTGCCTCGTTACGTTGCCGAGAGTGAGGTTGACCTCGCTGAGGGCAGCTTGGGCGTCACTAGAACTCGCAAGTCCGGTCAATGTCGGCACTTGTACCTGTGCGCGCCCGGCGGAGACAGTCACAGCGACCGACTGGCCTTTGGCTAGTTGCGATCCAGCCTGCGGATTCTGCGACAGAATGTCGCCCTCCGGCTGCTCGGATGCCTGGGGTGTTTGCGTCCCGAGTTTCAGGCCTTGTTTTGACAGTGTCGTCTCGGCTTGTTGAACCGTTTTACCTACGACGGTGGGCACGGAGACCTGCTCGGCCGCGGTGGCGCCGAACAGCACTCGCCCGAGGAACAGGGCAAGCCCGGCCACGAGCAACACCAGTGCAGCGATCCCAATCCATACCCACGGGCTGCGCTTCTTCTCGCCATCGTCAACCCCAGCCATCGGATCGGCTGTGGCTCCGGCAGGTGCGAACTGTTGGGTGGCGTCAGCGGCGGCAACACCAGCGGCCACCGGGGCGACGACCGGCATCGCAGAAGTGATCGGAAGCCCTGCCATGGCGCGCTCGACGTCGGCACGGAAGTCCGCGGCGCTTTGGTATCGATCGTCTGGGTCCTTGGCAAGTGCCTTGAGCACCAGGGGATCCAGCGAAGGCGGAACGGCTGGGTCGACCTGCGATGGCGGCAACGGCGTCTCGCTGACGTGCTGGTAGGCCACCGATACCGGTGAGTCTCCCTGGAAAGGCGGGCGCCCGGTGAGCAGTTCGTAGAGCAGACAGCCGGTGGAGTAGAGGTCGGAGCGAGCATCGACGACCTCACCTCGGGCTTGTTCCGGTGAGAGGTACTGAGCGGTGCCCATTACGGCGGAGGCGGCCGTCATCGTGGCTGATGCGTCAGCCAGCGCGCGGGCGATACCGAAGTCCATCACCTTTACGTCGCCGGTACGCGTGAGCATGATGTTCGCTGGCTTAATGTCTCGGTGGACGATGCCGTGACGATGGGAGTAGTCCAGCGCCGCCAGGATTCCGGCGGTGATCTCTAGTGCGCGCTCGGGCAGTAGGCGCCGGCCGGAGGCTAGTAGCTGCCGTAGCGTCTGGCCGTCGACGTGCTCCATCACGATGTAGGGAACGACGACGGTCTTGCCGTCTTCACCGAGGATGTCCTCGCCGGTGTCGTAGACGGCGACGATGTTGGGGTGGTTAAGGGATGCGGCCGATTGGGCTTCGCGCCGGAATCGTGACTGGAAAGAGGGATCCTTGGCCAAGTCGGGTCGCAGGATCTTCACTGCTACTCGGCGGCCGAGCCGCAGATCGCGGCCTTCCAAGACCTCGGCCATACCGCCGCGACCTAGTGGCTCGCCAAGTTCGTAGCGATCGCCGAGCTTTCGGGCTTCGGTCACTGGTGCTCCCTATTGTCTGGCCTCGAACTACTACTCGAACTTCTGGACTTGCTACTGCTCGTATGCGAAAACGTGCCGTTGTTGGTGCCTATCATGCCTTGTCGTCTCTCACTGTCCATTGAGAATCGCCTGAATGACGTCGCGAGCGATTGGTGCCGCGAGCCCATTTCCGCTGACTTCTGCCCGGCCACCAGCATCTTCAATACTGACGGCAACGGCGACCCTAGGTGAATCAGCGGGGGCAACGGCCACGAACCAGGCGACCGCGGGACGACCGGGACCGGTCTCGGCTGTCCCCGTCTTGCCACCTACCTGAATCCCAGGAATACGGGCGTTTGATCCCGTGCCGTTCTCAACGACACCAACCATCATGCCCATCTCGGCCCGGGCGTTCTCCGGGGACATGGCGGTGGCGAACTGTGACGGTGCGGCTCGTTGGATGACCTGCAACTCAGCGCCGCGGATCTCCTTGACCAGGTAGGGATTCATCGTGACGCCCTGGTTGCCGATCGCGGCTCCCACCATCGCCATTTGCAGGGTTGTCGCTGTGACATCGAACTGACCGATTGCGCTCATGGCGGTCTGCGCGGCATCGAGGCCTTCGGGGTAGCTACTAATCGCCGCTCGCATCGGGACGGTGAAGCTGCGATTGAACCCAAACTTCTCCGCTTGCGCACGCAGAGCGTCCTGTCCGAGCTCGTTACCGAGGTAGGCATACGCGCTGTTACAGCTGACGGCCATCGCATTGGCCAGCGTGGTCTCTCCGCCGGGACCACATGGCGCGCCCTGCCAGTTACGCAGCGAGGTGTCGGTGCCGGGCAGTTTGTAGGCGGTGGGACCGGGGATGATCGAGGTTGCGGTGAACTGTCCCGACTCCAAGGCTGCTGCCGTTGTGACAAGTTTGAAGGTAGAACCAGGAGGCGGGTCGGAGACAAGCGGGCGGTTGAGCATCGGCTTGTTCGGATCAGCATTGAGCTCTTCGTAGGCCTTTTGGCTGGCTTGTAGATCGTGGGTTGCCAGCAGATTCGGGTTGAAGGACGGGGAGCTGGCCATGGCCAGGATCTCGCCGGTGGAGGGATCGATCGCGGTGACGCTACCGACCCGCGTGCCCAGACCACTAAAGGCAGCTTCTTGAGCAGCCGCATTCAGCGTCAGCGTGACCGCCCCGCCCTTAGCCTCGCGTCCACTGATGAGCTGCTGCATCCGGTCAACGAGGAATAGATCGCTCGTTCCGGACAGAACATCGTTCTCTGCCCGCTCGATACCGGTTGAACCATAGAGCGCCGAGTAGAAACCGGTCGCTGGCGCGTACAGCGGGCCTTCGCTGTACTTGCGCAGGTACTTGTACTGATCATCTGTGGGAATCGAGCGAGCTACCGGATCATTGCCGACCAGGATCGGGCCCCGCTCGCGGTCGTATTCCTCGAGCACCGTGCGCTGGTTACCCGGTCGGTCGCGGGTCTCTGATGCCAGGAAGACCTGCTGCACATTGATATTGATCATTAGCGCAAGAACAAGGATTCCTAGGGCTAAGCCGAGGCGTCTGATTGACCGGTTCATCCCAGGCCCCTTCCGACGTCGACGGTGCCACTGGGAAGGGGACGACGGGCGCGATCAGAGATGCGGATGAGCAGGGAAATCATCATCCAGTTAGCTACGAGCGCGGATCCACCGTAGGACAGGAAGGGTGTGGTCAGGCCCGTTAGCGGGATGAGTCGGGTGACGCCACCAACGACGACGAAGAGCTGTAGGCCAATGACGGTGGCAAAGCCGACGGCGAGCAGTTTTCCGAACGGATCCCGACAGGCGATCGCTGTCCGTAGACCGCGCTCGATGATGACGGCGTAGACGACCAGGATGGCCATCAATCCGGTGACCCCGAGCTCCTCACCGAGGGCGGCGGTAATGAAGTCGGTCTTGGCAAAAGGTACGAACTCCGGATAGCCCTGGCCCCACCCGGTTCCGAGCATGCCGCCATTGGCCAGGCCAAAGAGCGATTGCGCGATTTGGTAGCCCTGATCGTTGGCGTAGGACCAGGTGTCCAGCCAGATCTCGAAGCGCTGCCGGACGTAGCCGAACGTGAAGTAAGCGAAGCTCACTCCAATGATCGCCAGCACGCCGCCGATGATGATCCAGCTACGGCGTTGCGTGGCGACGTAGAGCAATGAGACGAAGAGGCCGAAGAACATCAATGCGGTGCCCAGATCGCGCTGGAAAATAAGCACGGCCACGCACGCCAGCCAGACGACCAGGATAGGTCCAAGATCGCGACCCCGCGGTAGTCCGACACCAGCGACCTTGCGTCGCACCAGTGCTAGAGAGTCCCGGGTTGTCACGAGGTAGCCAGCGAAGAACACGGCCAGGACGATCTTTGCTAGTTCTGATGGCTGGAATGACAGCGGCCCGAGGCGAACCCACAGGTTGGCACCATTGACCGTTGTTCCCAGGCCAGGGACCAGCGGCAGCATCAACAGCAGGATTCCGAGCACCATTGCGGTGTAGGTGTACTTCTGTAGCCGCCGATGATCGTGGACAACAAACAGGATCGTCACGAATAGGACGAGCGCGAGTGCGGTCCAGGTTAGTTGCGGGACTACATCCGGACTAGGGATGTTGGTGTTGTTGCGGATCGCGCGCTGTTCCTCGGCAAGATCTAGCCGGTGAATCATCGCCAGGCCGAGCAGGTTGAGCATGGCTGCAGCTGGCAACAGGATGGGGTCAGCGAACGGTGCCAAGAATCGAACGGCTACGTGGGCTCCGCCTAGGAGTAACGTCAGGATTCCGGCGACAGCGAGGAAGTTCGGCGGGAGCGTTCCCAACATCGCCAAGTCGACGTTCGCGTAGGCATACAGGCCGATAGCAAGAGCGACTATCAGCAGTAGCAGTTCCGCATTGCGCCGATTCGGCTGTGCAACGGCGGCGTCCTTCTCTCCAATGTCGGAGCGTGGTGCTGCAGTTGGCGCGCTCACGATGAGGCCGCCGGATCGTCAGTAGCCGCCTCTCCTGGCGGTGGCGGACAGCCAGGGGTCTTCGGCTTTTCGGTGCACTGGGTGGCTTGTGCCTGGAGTTGAACGAGGATGTTGCGAGCGGAGTCAAGATCGGAGGCCGGGATGGTGTCCGCGAGCTCCTCTTGGGAGTACTCCGGTAGCGAGCTAACCGGCGTCTGGCTGGTCTGGATGGCCTTGGAGAACCCGTTCTCACCGAAGCCATCGGGAATACCCTGGTAGATCGCCACTTTGCCGTTGTCCTCACCAACGTAATACTGGTTATTGGCCCAGAACCAGAAGCCAACCATGCCGATGAGGACGATTGCCAGGAAGCTCAGAGAGCCGACAAGCCAGGAGATACGTGGTCGCTTACGCGTCGGTGTCGAAGGCGCTGCGTCTGCCTCAGCGGCCGTTGCGGGATCAGGATCGGCTCGGTCAGGGTCCCTGGTCGAATCCTCCGGGAAGTCGATTCCAGGGAGGCGATCGCGATTACGAAGCTCGGCCGCGGCTCCGACGACGACGGGCATCCGGTAGGGCTCCTCGTCGCCAGGCTCGCGGTCATCTGTGACGAGGTCGGCCACGACCACCGTGACGTTATCTGGTGCCCCGCCTTCTAGAGCGCGCTCAACGAGGGCCGTGACACACCCCGTGGGATCACCGGAACTCAAGACCTCGCGGATCTCAGTCGGGGAGAGAACTCCGGACAGACCGTCACTACAGAGCAAGAAGCGGTCACCAGCTTTGACCTCACGTACCGACAGGTCCGGTTCAACTGTGTGGACACCATCGAGCGCCTTCATCAACAGGTTGCGCTTGGGGTGATGAGCCGCCTCGTCGTCGGTGATCTTTCCGGCATCAACCAGCGTCTGAACAAACGTGTGGTCTTTGGTGACCTGCAGTAGTTTGCCGTCGCGCAGGAGGTAGGCGCGGGAGTCACCGACGTGGGCGATTGCGACGCGGTCGCCTTCCCAACTCATCGCGGTGATGGTGGTTCCCATCCCGGAGAAGTCCGGTGATTCGCCGATGATCCGTCCGAGTTCCTCGTGGGCGGCCTCAACGGTGTCGGCCATCGCGGTGAGAACGCTCTCACCGGGAGGTTGGCGATCGAGTTCGGCGAAGGCAGCAATCGTCGTTGAGCTCGCGAGCTCTCCGGCAGCGTGCCCGCCCATCCCGTCGGCGACCACGAGCATGTGGCCCCCGGCGTATCCGGAGTCCTCGTTGCCTTGCCGGACCAAGCCGACATCGGAGCGCGCCGAATAGCGCAGGCGCAGCGGGGTCTCGACGTGACTTTCTGGCACGGGAGGCTGCTCTTCGGGCTCGGACGTCAACGCAGTCAGCTACTTCCGCAGCTCGAGGACAGTGCGACCAACTCGCAGCGGTGAACCCGGCTCGAGGATCGTGGCGCCGGTAATGCGATTTCGGTCGATCCAGGTTCCGTTCGTGCTACCGGTATCTTCCACAATCCAGCGACCTTCGGACTGATAGATCTTGGCGTGGTGGCTCGAGGCGTAGTCGTCGTCGACCACGAGCGTGTTGTCGGCTGCGCGCCCAATCGTGACCGGTGCGGAACCAAGCGGCAGGACCGTACCTTCTAGGGAGCCGTGGGTAACGACGAGATTGCGAGCGCGAACCCGGGCGGCCCGCGGTGGCTTCTTCATCGTCTTATCGGGCACACCGGCGATCGGCGTATCGCTGGAGGCTGCCAAATCACGACGCAGCACGCTGACCGTCATAAGAACAAAGAACCACAAAAGCAACAGAAAGCCAAAGCGCAACAGGGTTAGCGCGAGTTCGCTCATCGACCGCTCCGGAAGGTCAGGCTGGTTGATCCCAAGCGGATGACTGAGCCGTCACGTAGGACCTTCTCCGCAATCTGCACCCCGTCGACGTAGGTGCCATTAGTCGATCCGAGATCACGCAGCACCGCCTGGTCGCTGATCTCGAGCTGGCAGTGATGGCGGGAGACACCTGGATCGTCGATTCGAATGTCGGCGTCGGCTCCACGGCCCAGGCCGGTCACTCCGGTCGACAGCGAGTATTCACCGCCGGCGGCGATCAGCGACGCGTCAGCGAGTTGGGAGTTGCGGGCCTGGGAAGTGACAGCTGCTTTGGCCTCACTGGTAACACGGAATAGGCCGGTGTCCAACGAATCATCGAGCTGTAGGTGGACGGTGACTGGGCCAAGGAAGGTGTAACGCTGATCCTCGGCATATTCGCGGGCTAGTCCGGCGAGCTCACCTTGCAGGGTCTCGGCGTAGACCGCGAGCCGATCGAAGTCCTCGCTAGATAGCGCCACGGTGAACATATTGGGGACGACCGTTCGTCCGCGCGCAACGATGGCGGCCCGGTCATCGAGTTCGCGCTGCAGGGCAGCCGCCAACTCAACTGGCTGCACCTCGGCTTTGAAGGCCTTGGCGAAGGCACCATTGACCGTCCGGTCAACGCGCTGCTCAAAGCGATCCAGCAAGCCCACCGTGTCCTCCAACTTCCAGCATTTCCTACCGGTACTCACCCCGCCAGAAATCGACGACGTAAGCGACGCACACTGCGCCCATCGTGATGCTAGCGGCGTAAGGGCACCGTTTGTGCTGCTGAGCGGCCACCAAAGCGTGAGAATCCGATCACGCGGCGTCCAGCGGCTGGTTTCTAGCGACCTTCTTACTGGGAGGGAAACGCAGTGAGAAACGCGGCTGACTGAGGTGCCCTACTCCTACGGGAGTACGCCGCGAGGGCAAGATACCCCCGCAGACCGATCAATTTGGGGTCGAATTTCCTCATTGTTGGTGACGTAGCCAGTCAGTCATTCAACGCCAGGAGGACCACATGTCAACCCAAGTAGGCACCCACAGCGAGCCACAGCTAGCGCCGATGCGGGTAGAAACCCGCGCGCTGCGGATGCAGTACTCAGGCAAAACCGCGCTACAAGACGTCAGCGTCAGCTTTGAGCCCGGGACCGTCACTGGTCTGATCGGCCCCAATGGCAGCGGGAAGTCAACCCTGCTCAAGATGATGCTGGGCCTAGCTCGGGGTAGCGGGGAGGTGTTCTACGGAGGCCGCCACCTGGGGGACTACCAGTTTCCCGGCCACGTTGTGGGGGCTCATCTCGATCCCAGTTGCCTACCGGATGCCCGCCGTACAGGCACCTACTTGCGGGCAATGGCCATCGCGAATGGAACCGACCGGACCCGGGCTGACGAGCTGATCTCGTCCCTGGGATTGGAATCGGTCGCCACCAGCCGAATCGGTACCTTCTCGCTTGGGATGCGCCAGCGACTTGGCCTCGCTCTGGCGCTTGTGGCACAACCGCGGGTCCTGCTCCTGGATGAACCAGCCAATGGGTTGGACCCGGCGAGTATGCGCTGGTTGCGCGGGTTCCTGCGGCAATACGCCGCACAAGGGAACACGGTGTGTGTGTCCAGCCACCTACTAGGCGAACTCGAGGAGACCGCCGATCGCATTGTCGGTCTATCCGACGGCCGCATCATCACCGATGCGGCTATGGACCAGCTATTGAACGCGACCTCGCGGATCACGCTGGAATCGCCTGACCTTGAGAAGTTGGTGCCGCTGCTACTAGCTGAACCAGGCGGCAACGTTGAGATCGCCGGACCCGGTGCGGTCGTTACTGGCATCACCCGCGAGCGCATTGCGGAACTGGCCCTGAGTCACCTGATCGCGATCACGGCAATGGCCGATGCGCCGCTTCGGCTTGAGGACGCAATCGCCGCGCAGCCAGCAAATGACCAATACCGAATCACCGCCTGACTAGGTCAGGGAGCAGAAAGCAAACGATGAATAGCCAACCGAAGAGGGAGACGACGATGTTGCAAGATGTGAGAACCGAAGATCCGAGTACTAGGCGCAACACTTTTCAGCAGTTCACCAGGGCCACGCGAGCCGAACTCATGCTGTTGGCCTCGACGCGCTGGCTCTACTTCGCCTTCGCTGCGGTCGTTCTAGCCGGTGTCGTCTCCACCGCTCTGCTCGAGGGCCCGGGATCGGCTGGGTTTATAGCCCCTGGGTATGCCGCGATCGCTGCCACTGTGGTTGGCCGTAGCTTCAGCGACGGCACAATCGTGTCGGACCTGATTGCCAGCCCGAGGCGTGGAGTGCTGTTCACCGCGAAACTGGCGGCAGCTTTGGTTGCCGTCACGATCGGGTTCGGCGCGCAGTCGTTGCTCACCCTTCCCTACATTTTTGACGGAACGGTGACGGGAGTGATCTATGCGACCGCGATTGGGTGGGCCCTGACCGCGCTGGTGACTGCGCTATTTGTTGGCTTGACCTGGATCACTCACCGAACGAGTGCCAGTGTCTTCATCTACGTCGGTGTCGGTCTGGTGGGCGCGTTTATTGCGCCCTACGGCCTGTCGCTAGTGGGGCACTTCCTGGCCCCAATCGGGGCCGTGATGACCCTCGCTCCGGGCGCAACGCCGCTGACTCCGATTGGGCTGGTGTTGTCGGCGGGCGCGATCCTCTGGTTTGGTCACCGGGCACTGGAAAGGCTCAGCCTGTAGCTCTGAGCCCCTTGCAGTTTCCTCGCTGAGCGGCTCAAACTCCGGCTCGGCTGGGGCCGGGCCAATCTGTAGGGCTAATCGGTCGCAATACCAACCGATTAGCCCTACAGCGTGCCTAGATCTAGGGTGAATGACATGACCACTGCAAGATCGAGCACGATCGTCTCAATCGGCATCACGGTTGGGCTGGTCGTGCTCGCCGTCGTGCAGGCCGGGTTGCTCAGTGCCGAGCAGGCCGCTGAAACTGGCTGGTCGCTCGCTGCGACCGCGACCGTGGTGGGCGCGGTCGGTATTGCGATCGCACTGTGGTGGCGTGTGCGCTACCCCTTCGTTGTCGTGGTGGTCGTTGCAGCTATCGCGTTGGTGACGCCGACCGACCAGTTCTCGGTTGCGGCCGCACTGGGACTGGCGATCGCGAGCTACTCCGTGGCGAGGTGGGAGCCAAGCCACGGCAAGGTGATTGGCGGGCTGTGTGCGGCTGCGCTGGCACCGTTCGCGATCGCATTGGTTGATATCGTCTCCGGGCCTGGTATCGCGATCGTCGTCCTCATGTTGGTGGGGACAGCGGCCTCTATCGGTCGGCTCCGGTTCACGGTCAGTCAGACTCGCAGTGAGATCCGTTCGAGGGAACTTGCCGAGGCCGGCTACCTGGCAGCTGCCGCCGAGCGGGAGCGAATCGCCCACGAGATGCACGACTCGATCGCCCACACCCTGACGGTTGTCTCCGCGCAAGCGACCGGTGCGCAGCGAATCGCATTGGCTGATCCCGAGCGGGCCGCCCAAGCGCTGAGCGATATCGCGGAGGCTTCCAGGCGGGCACAGCGAGAGCTGCGAGTCGTGCTTGGCTTGATTGATAGCACCGAGGACGCAACGGCCGCTGATCTTCCCGGGCTGCTCGCAGTCTTCGAGGCATCCGGGCTCGCGCTTTCCGTTGAGAACCTGGCAGTTGTCGCAGACCTCCCCGTGGCATCGCAGGTCGTGATCTACCAGATCGTGCGGGAGTCGCTGACCAACGCGATGAAGCACGGCGACCTATCCGCCGGAGCGCGGGTTACTTTCAGTCGACAGGGCCAGGCGCAGGGTTCAGTTCTCACCGCCGAGATCACCAACACCATCTCTAAGGAGCCGTGGGCGGGAGCTGTTGGGGCAGGGCGGGGAATCGCAGGTATGCAGCAACGGATGGCCACGATCGGTGGCTCACTGTCAGCCGGCAGCAGGGCTGACTCGATATTCGAAGTGACTGCACAGCTACCGCTAGTCGACAATCGTGCCGTGGCCAATCCGTCGTATCCGCAGGGGCAACAGTGACGATCACTGTCCTACTCGCTGATGATCAGGCGCTTGTTCGTTCCGGGTTGCGGATGCTGCTAGATGCTGAGGCTGACTTCCAGGTAGTCGCCGAGGCCAGCGACGGGCGTGAAGCGGTTGAGTTGGCCGCGCAGTATCGTCCCGACGTCGCTGTGATGGACGTGCGGATGCCGGTCCTCGACGGGATCGCGGCAACTGAGCGGATCATGGCGGACCAACGGAACCGCACGCGTGTACTCGTGCTCACGACTTTCGATGTTGAGGTTGACGTCCAACGATCACTGAACGCCGGGGCGGCCGGATTCCTGCTCAAAGATGCCAGCGCCGATGACCTAGTCAGGGCGATCAACACGGTGGCTGCTGGCGGCTCGGTGATCGACCCCCACGTGCTGCGGAGACTTCTCAAAGGCTTGGCCGCCCCGACTGTGCCAGCGCAGGACGCTCAACGTGCTCACATCGAGGAAACGCTGACGAGTCGGGAGCTAGAAGTCCTGCGCCTAGTCGCCCGCGGGTTGACGAATCAGGAGATCGCGGCACAACTGACGATCTCGCCAGCTACCGCTAAGACGCACGTATCGAATGTGCTCACCAAACTCGATCTGCGTGACCGCGTCCACGCGACAGTGCTTGCTCACGAGGCAGGCATCGCGCCTTAGACGCGAGCGATCGGTAACGCCCGGTAGAGGATCTTGTTCCGCCCGCGCAGGACGTCGTCGACGACGGCCGCTGTCGTGATGTACGCGAAGTGAGTGGCCACACTGGTCACCAACTCGTCTCCGCGCCACTTCCACGGAGGTGGGGTCTTACCCAGTAGCGGGAACATGCTGAATGTCATCGACATCAGCGCGGTACCGAAGACTGTCGTCGCCGCTGGCTCCGGCAGCCTGGAACGCAGCAGCACGTGGGCAACTCCAAAGACCGAGCCGTAGGACCAGCGAATCGCCAGGGTCAGTTGACCGGCTTGCCTATCGCTGAGTTCGGGCAAGTGCAGGAGGTTAGCCGCGATCCGGCCGGGTACCCCGGAGTCGTCGTAGTCCAGACCGACGTGTCCGCCGATTCCAGCGATTCCCGCCACGCCAAGGGCCCCAGGACGTCGCCAGTGATCGAGGGAATACACCGTCGACATCGCCAGCGTTCCGGCGAATCCGGCCAAGATCCCACGGATTGGCCATGGAATCACTCGGCTCGTCAATCCCATCGCGGCACCAGTCCCTTCGGCTGCTGGACCCGACTTCGGTACCGAGTCTGCGCTGTTCGAGTCTTACGGGTCCCGACGGCTCTCGCATCTCGGCTCATCCGGGTGGGCGGGGTAACTGCGGCTCTCAGCAAGAAATCTAGGCGCGGGGTTTGGGATTGTTGACCAACGAGTCCCCCTAAGGAGCCTGTCCCGTGCGAATTAGCGCATTCTTTGTCGGCCTGAGTGCCGCCGCCTTGGTAGCAGTGCCTATCTCGGCGTCTGCCGCGCCGACCGAGGAAGCCACCAGTAAGACTGAGCTTCCGTACACCCTGAGCATCAAGGGGGCGAACGGTATTGCCGAGACCGATGCCCAGATTCCAGAAGGCACCACACCGCTGGCACTCACTGGTGAAATCACCTCCACCTACACGACACCGGGGACTATCAACGTCAGCATCAATGGCCGAAGCGCGGCAACCGTGGACTCCCGGACGGGTGGACGGATCGACATCCCGCTCACACAAGCGGACGTGACCGAGTTCGGCGTCCCGATCGGCCTTACCACCCGGCTGGAATCGGATAAGAACTGCTTTGCCGAGGACAACGCAATCGCATCCCTAGTCAGTGCGTCACTGGCGTACCAACTTGCGGCCCCAGAGGGAATCACCTCGATCGGGGACTTCCTGAGCTCCGGGATCCCGCAGTTCACCGTCGTCGTCCCAACTGCGGCTAGCACCGACGCTCAAAGCGCCGGACTCAATGCGGTTGCGGCGTTGAGCCATTCCTATGGTCCACCGACCCAGGTGAGTTTGGTGAGTACTGACAGCCCAGGAGAGGCCGGATTCCTTAGCCGACAGGTCCGAATCGTTGAGCAGGACGCGACCAGCGATACCAGCGACTCCGGTGATTCCGATAGCCCTCAACCCAGCAATACGATCTCGGTCGATCAGTCCGTTATGACGATCACTGGTGCTGGGACCGGACTGACCGATGCCGCCGCAGCGCTGTCCAATCCCGATATTGCCGCCATTACTACCAATACCGCCTCGAACATCACCGATGAGTTGATCTACCAGCCGAGTCCGCTGGATACCACTCTCTCCGGGCTGAATGCCGCTCCCGTTCACCTCGAGGGAATCGGCACGCAGACGGTGGAGCTCGCGATCAACCAGCCCAGCTTTGGTTCATCCCTGGATTCGGTCGAGATTGACGTCACCGGAGCGATGACCGAGTTACCCACCGGCGGTCAAGGCCGCGTCGATTTCCTCTGGAACGACGAGCTGATTGATTCCATCCCGATGGGGATGGCATCGACGATTAGCAACACCTTAAAGGTCCCCTCCGAGCAGCTACGTCGGACGAACGATTTCGGGATCTCGTTGAGCTACGCCCCGCCCGGTGGCGAGTGTTCACCTAAGCCACTCGGGGCGCGCGCCGATATCGATATCTCAACCACCCGGGTCCTGGCTGATGACGGTGACTCGCTTCCACCCGGTTTTGGGCGGTTCCCGCAGGTCTTCAGCTCGGCCGTTCCGGTCACCTACTTGAACAACGGACCCACGACTGCCGACCTGAGCGCTACCGCGAACCTGATCGCATCGCTGGAGCGGAATTGGCCGCTACAGCACACCTACTCGATCATCTCGCCGGAGGACTTCACCAAGAGCGGCACCTCCGGAATCGCCGTGGGGAATCCGGATGAGCAGAACAGTCCGGCCGTCTTCACGCAAGCTCCGCTGTCGAGCACCACCGACGCGACGATGCTGTCCAGCGATGGCGCGAGCGTGGCGCTGACCAGCGATGCTCCCTACGCGTTCCTGCAGGCGTATCTCAGTGACGACGATCGCAACATCATCATGCTGGGTACGCATTCAGCCGGTAACGAGGCCCAAGCACTGACTGCCCGCGATGAGCTCGCCGCCTACGTCAACAGCAACAAAGCTGGCTGGGCTGTGCTGACCAATCAGGTGGTGACCAAACTGCCAGGTGCCCCGATCGAGACCCTGACGATTGCGCAGCCCGCACCGCCCCAGAGCCTCGGGCCCTACATCCTGGCGACATCGATTGTGCTCGGACTACTAGCTGTCCTACTACTTGCCTGGCTGTGGCGTCGACCGCGGGGAACTGCACCTATCCGTCCGGGCGACGCAGCGAGCTCATGACCATCTCATCGTGGCTGCAGTGGGGCTGGTACTCGATTGCCCTGACTGCCATCCTGCTCGGCTGGGCGTGGACGATCGTGCTGTACATCGCCGGCGGCCGCTTCATGGACAAGCTCGATCAGCAACCGGTTGGTGGTGACGATGACTACCTCTGGGTCTTCCTGGTCCCTGCCCTCAATGAAGGCGTAACGATCGCCGACTCAGTCGCGCGGTTGCGCAGTGTCACGGTTAAGAACAAGGTCGCGTTGGTGATTAATGATGGCTCGGAGGACGACACCGGTGAGGTCCTCGAACGGATCGCCGGGCCCGATCTGGCGGTCCTTACTCGAGTCGCCCCGAATGCGCGCAAGGGAAAGGCTGCCGCGCTGAACAACGCGCTGGACTTCATCTCCGACACCGTGCTCACCTCCGATCTCTATTCACACTGGACCCCAGATCGCACGATCGTGGTGATCGTCGACGCCGACGGTCGCCTGGCCGCGGACGCGCCGTCGTATGTCGCCCCGCACTTTGCGAACCCACGGCTCGCTGGCGTGCAGGTACGGGTGGCGATCTACAACCAGGACTCCTGGCTGACCCGAATGCAGGCACAGGAGTTCAAGATCTTCGGTGGGCTCTTCCAGGTTGGCCGGTCCGAGTGGGGTACCGCGTTCATGGGCGGCAACGGACAGTTCAATCGGATGTCAGCGCTGATGAGTGTGTCCGGTCCGGAAGGGCCATGGTCGGACTTCCTGACCGAGGACCAGGAGCTTGGACTTCGGCTCCTGGAACGAGGCTGGGTATGCGAGCACGAGCCGCGGACCAATGTGAGCCAGCAGGGGCTGAACTCGCTGAAGAAGCTCTACCGGCAACGAACCCGGTGGATGCAAGGGAACCTACAAGTGATCGGCTCGGCAACACGGCTCTACGCGCATCACTTGACGGGCTTGCGGCGCTTCGATGCCCTTATGACGTTGATCATGCCGGTGCTGCAGATCATCGTCGGCACGGCCGTCATTGTCGCCCTTCTCGGTTTCGCCATCTTCCAGATTCCGCTGTTCCCGTTCGGGAATCTCTGGGCGCTGCTGTTTACCGTGGCGCTGACCTTTGGTCCGCTCGGGATGGGGGTCATCGTCAGCGCGAGGGGTCTTGGTTGGCGTGGCATATGGCCAGTTATCAAGCTTTTTCCGTCCTACTACGCCTATGTGTGGGTGATGTGGCCGGTCGTGTTCTTGGGGCTCTTTCGTCAACTCAAGGGGACCAAGACCTGGGCCAAAACCGAACGCGAAGTCGTCAAGGATCCCGGAGCTTCCTAGCCGCCGGAGTTGCTAGTGCGAGTGGGTCAGGCTGTGCCGTCGTCGTGCAAGCTAGCTAGGTGCTCACTTGGGCGGTCACGGAATCCATGGCCATCCCAAAGGCGGACTCACTGCGCTGTTGCGGGAGGCTTTGCGCCGCCGGGTTCGCACATCCCAGATTCGCGGCTGCGACGGCTGAGCGCATCCAGTTCTCACTCAGCGACGCCACCTCGCCTGGTGCATCCGCGATGACGACGGCGCTGATGTAGACCCAACCGGATGCGGCGACCTGGGAGATCTGCCAGGACGCTAGTCGGTCGTCACGCATGCCAATCTGTTTCAGAGCCTGGCGAACGAGTTCGAGTCGGCGTCGGCGGCTGACGGCGTCATCGTCGTTGAGGTGGAAGGAGAGCTCAACGTTGAACGCAGTCCGCACACGTGGTCTGGCTGCGGGGGGATCGAACCAGCTGTTCATGAATAGGATTCTTACGCGGGGAAGTTCACCCCAGAACACGTGCTGATTGCGGAAAGGTAAAGAAACGGTGAATGTAGTGAATCCCGGCCAAGATCGAGGCAGCCGTGGCTGCTGATCAAGCGCCACCGAACAGCGGCACCGAGAGCGCGGTAGTCGGGCGACTCTCAACGCTGGATCGGTTCCTGCCGGTCTGGATCGGCCTCGCGATGGGTCTGGGTCTGTTGTTGAGCCAGACGATTCCGTCGCTACAGGCAACCCTGGACGCGGTCAGTATGGACGGCACGAGTCTTCCGATCGCGGTCGGGCTGCTGGCAATGATGTACCCAGTGCTGGCCCGAGTGAAGTACGAGGAAATGGGTCACCTGACGGGGGACCGGCGGATGCTGTGGCTCTCACTGGTGCTCAACTGGATTGTTGGTCCGGCGCTGATGTTCACCCTGGCCTGGATCTTCCTCGCGGATGAGCCAGCCTTCCGAACCGGACTCATCGTGATCGGACTAGCACGGTGTATCGCAATGGTGTTGATCTGGAACGATCTCGCCTGCGGCAGTCGCGAAGCCGGAGCGCTGCTGGTCGCAATCAACTCGGTTTTTCAGATCCTTGGCTATGCGCTACTCGGCACGTTCTACCTCGCGATCTTGCCGGGCTGGCTCGGACTCGATACCCAGGATGTCGCATTCTCAACGCTGGCGATCACCAAGGCAGTGGTGATCTTCCTGGGGATTCCGTTGGTCGCGGGCTACCTGACGCGTCGAATCGGTGTTGCTCGGAGGGGATCAGATTGGTACGACAATGTCTTTGCGCCAAAGATCGCCCCAATCGCGCTCTGGGGCCTGCTGTTCACGATCGTGGTGTTGTTCTCGTTACAGGGCAGCGCACTACTGAACAATCCCGTCATCGTCCTCCAGATCGCGGTCCCACTGCTCTGCTACTTCTTCATCATGTGGTTCGTGTCGATGCTGCTGGCCAAGGCGCTGGGTCTTAGCTACGAGCGATCAGCCACCGTGGCCTTCACCGCCGCGGGGAACAACTTCGAGTTGGCAATCGCGGTCAGCATTGGTGTCTGGGGAGTAACGAGCGGGCAAGCACTCACCGGCGCTGTGGGACCACTCATCGAGGTACCGGTCCTCGTGGCGCTGGTGTACGTCTCCCTGCGGTTGCGTCGCCGTTGGTGGCCGAGCGTCAGCGGGGCAAAGGTGTAACCTCGGCTTCTTAGCTTGCTGCCGAGGGATATGCCGGCAGCACCAGTACTCTTCAGCCGCACAGACAACAATCGAGGTCTTGTAGTGACGGGATTCCTATCGACCGCCGTCAAGGTATTCATCCTTGGCATCGTTGCCATCGCCCCTCCGGCAATTCTGGTGTCGATTTGGTGGCCGCAAGCCGTATCGGTGATTGCGTTCGCCTCGATTGTGGGAATGTTCTCCGCGCTGGGTCGAGGATTCTCCACTGGTGCCCTCTTCGTCTCGATCTTTGCCGTGGCCGCGACGATCGGGGTGTGGACGGGCGGTCAGCCGGTACTCGCGGCCTTGCTCGTTGCCGTGATGTCGGCGCTCGTTGCCTTCTTCGGGCTTCGCGGTCTCGCCGGTCCAATGGTCTTTACGGCACCGTTGGTGCCCTATGTCGTCCATGCTGCAATTTCGGAGAAGCCGCGGTCAGGGATCGCCGACAACGAGTTCCTATTCCTACTCATCACCTTGTTCGTCCTTCTAGCCGCCGGCCTATATGCCGCATTCATCGTTGCCAAACTCGTGAAGCTCCCAAGCTTCGGCGACAAACCACAGATTCCGTCGGTTGGTGCGTCGGTTCTCTACGGGGTATTGCTCGCGGGAACGACGGGGTCTATCACCTTCGTAGCCTTGACTTGGTATCCCGATACCTACTGGATGTGGTTGACGCTCACGATCTATTTGCTCACGAAGCCAACACGTCACCTCGACTTCGACATGATCTTCGCCCGAGTGGGTGGGACATTCATCGGTTCTATTGTTGCGCTCGCAGTGATCTCGGTGGTCGAACACTCCGCAGCGATCTATGTGATCGCCGGGATTCTGATGGTTACTGCCCTGACGATCATGGCGGAGAAGCGCGCCTATTGGATCTATGCCAGCTTCCTCACACCGGCGGTGATTCTGCTCGACTCGGCAGGCAACGGTCAGGTCACATTGGCCAGTGAACGGTTTGAATTCACGCTCCTAGGTGCGGTGATTGCCGTGATCATCGGCGTCATCATGAACGTGGTGATTCGCTGGGCATCGCCGCGGATAGCAGCTGACGCTGAAGCCGAATCAGTGGCAATGGCAGAAGTCGATGCCCTCGCAGATGCCGAAGCAGCGGCAGGCGCAGACTCTGCTACCAGTGGCTGGAAGTCCGACGTCGCGCACTAGCTGACTCGTTTGCGTCGTTGTCAAACCACGGGTGCACAGGGTGGCTAGTGCAAATGGCATCGCTGGTGAACTCATGCAAGCATGTCTGCGACGGAGTTCCCGTTGCTCGCTCGCACCCCATTCCGAGGAGAAAAAATGAGTCACGATCCCAAACACGGTGAAGGCGAGAACGGCGAGAGCCAAGACGAGCGACGCCACGAGGAAGACATCAAGCACCATCCGCATCGCGAAGAAGAACGCGGCGACGAAGAGTAGACGGACATGGCAAAATCGGCCAGATCGAAGGGCCGATCGAAAGGCAAGTCCAAGGGCAAGGGCAAGGGCAAGTCAAACGTCGAGCCCAAGTCGAAGAATAGGTCGAAGGCCAAGAAGGTCGAGCATCCCAGCGTTCAGGCCCGGATCGCTCGGGGAAAGAGGGCTCGAGGACTCGTTCCGCGCAGCAGCCACGCTGGCTTCGCACCGGCCGCCGACAGGTCGGATCCGATTGCGATCCTGGAGCAACAAGCTGCCACCCGTACTGCCGAGCTGATCCCGATTCGCTACGGGCGGATGGCGGCCTCACCGTTCGCGTTCTATCGCGGCGCCGCCGCCGTCATGTCGGCGGACTTGGCGGGCACCCCAGACTCTGGCCTGCCCGTTCAGGCCTGTGGTGACGCTCACCTGGTGAACTTCGGGGTCTACTCATCCCCTGAGCGCAGCCTGGTCTTCGATATCAACGACTTCGATGAGACGACGCGCGGTCCGTGGGAATGGGATGTCAAACGGTTGGCGGCTAGCTTCGTCGTTGCCGGACGGAGCCGAGGTTTTGATCGAGCTACCCGTGAACGGATTGTATTGGCGCTCGTGCGGGCGTACCGAGAAGCAATGGCGGAGTTTGCTGAGCAAGGCAACCTTGATGTTTGGTACGCGAAGCTCGACGTCGATGAGATGCTTCGGCGGTTTGGCAAGAAGACCGATTCCACCACCCGCAAGCGGGCGCGCAAGGGACGGGACAAGGCGCTCTCGCGAGACAGCGAGCAGGCATTTGGCAAGCTGACCGAGACGGTAGATGGGAAGGCACGGTTCATTTCCCAACCGCCTCTGTTGATTCCGCTCGATGAGCTGCTACCGGACGGGTCGGCCCAGGAAGTCGCGGACCGAATCCACGGGATGCTTCGCGACTACCGCGCCTCGCTGCCCGATGACCGCCGGGTCCTGCTGGAGCAATACGAGTTGGTGGACATCGCCCACAAGGTCGTGGGTGTGGGAAGTGTGGGCACTCGGTGCTGGGTGCTGCTGATGATCGGGCGTGACCTCGGTGACCCGCTGCTGTTGCAGGCCAAGGAAGCTCAGACGTCGGTGCTCGAGCCCTACGTTGGTGCGCCACGATTCGACAATGCCGGCGAGCGAGCTGTGGCCGGCCAACGCCTCATGCAGGCGGTCAGCGACATCTTCCTTGGGTGGAACCGGATGCAGGACCTACAAGGGGTATCGCGCGACTTCTACTTCCGGCAACTACGCGATGGCAAGGGCTCGGCCAACATCGACGTGATGGATCCGAGCGCAATGGATGTCTACGCCAAAGCGTGCGGCTGGACGTTGGCGCGCGCCCACGCTCGCTCGGGCGATTCGATCGCACTGGCGGCGTACCTGGGAACTAGCGATGCCTTCGATAAGGCGATCGTGTCGTTCTCAGAGGACTACGCCGACCAGAACGACCGCGACCACGCCGCGCTAGTGGCGGCCATCGCCAACGGTCGAGTGGACGCGCGCACCGACATCTAGTCGCTCGGTGGCGATCAGCCTGCCAATGCCTCAAGGCGCTGGTAGGAGACCTCCATCCCGTCGGTCATTCCGGTTCCGAGGATGGTGTCGCGTAGCTCCATCGTCGGGTAGGTGATGACCAACGTGAGCAGGGTTCCGTCTGCAATTGGGGTTAGCGTCAGCTCGTTGAGCGTGCCGTCGCCAGGCATTCCGATCATCCGCTCAGTGGTAACCGCGCGGTAGGGCGCTTGGGACTCCAGTAGTTCCCCGACGAAGCCAAACCCGCCTTCACCGCCGCCCTCGGGTGCCCACTCGTAGCGGTACGAGTCGCCGACGTTTGCGGCGATCTCGCACACCGGCATACTCCAGCCCTCGGGGCCTAGGAGCCACTGCTGCATCAGCCCGGCATCGTTGTGGGCTCGCCAGATCTGCTCGACGGATCCGTTGAGGACCCGGCTGATTCGCACCTGCGTATCGCTGAGGAGTTGTGAGTGGGTGGGAATGTCGGAAGCGAACTCGCGGAGGTCGGCCAGGACCGCATCCATCTGATTGACGGCGGTGACAGTGCCTTCTTCTGCCCCCATCTCAAGGAGTTGCTCGAGGGCCTCGAGCGAGCTGAAGTAGGAAGTCATCGTGACCCGTGTCCCGCGGTCATCGGCGATCTCGTCAAAGCCGATCACCATTCGCATCGCTGGTAGTTCGCTGTTCGGTGTGCCATCCGGGTTGGCGAACCCGTCGATCACTTCGAAGCGCTCCAGCGGCTCCACTGTCAGCCACTCCCAGTACCCCTCGTGGCGATCGCCCTCGGGACCAGTCATCGCATACGCCGACTTGCCGCCGACGGCGAAGTCGTGACGGGTGAACTGGGCCGGGTACTCCGGCGGTCCCCAGAAGCGCTCAATCTGACGTGGGTCGGCGTAGGCGTCCCAGACGCGCTGAACGGGGGCGGCGAACTCCGCTACGACCGTCATCGTCAGGGCTTCGGGATCAGTGGTTGTTGATGTGACTGGCATGGGACTACCTCTCAGAGTGGGGACGTGTGGTTGTTGGAGCGGGGCGTTCGGCTACGGGGCTTCAGCTAGGAGGGCATCTAGTTGGTTCACGCGGGAAATCCAGATCTGTTCATAGCGGCCTAGCAGTTCCTGTGCTCGACGGATTGCCGCCGGGTTTGCGTGCACCAAACGTTCGCGGCCCTGCTGTCGCTTTCCCACCAGACCAGCTCCCTCGAGAACGGCGACATGCTTTTGGACCGCGGCAAATGACATGTCATAGGCCGCGGCAAGGTCGGAGACAGAGGCCTCACCGGCAAGGGTGCGCCGGACGATATCGCGCCGCGTCGCATCCGCGAGGGCCCGGAAGATCCGGTCCACCTCGCTGTCAGAGAGTTCACTATCTACAACCATTAGGTTGTACGTTAGCAGAGACTCCACTAGAAGGGAATCGCGAAGGTGGAAACGGCACACTGAACCGTAGGTCTCAGGACCTGTCAGTCGATCTGCGCAGCATGCCCGAGGAAACCGAGGAGAAATATGGCCTACGACGAAGACCTCGCTGATCGCGTCCTGGCTGAGGTGGAGGTGCTCGAGGATATTCGCACCCGGAAGATGTTCGGTGGGCTTGCCGTTATGTGGCGCGGCAACATGTTGGTCGGGGTTATGGGTGAGGACCTGATGGTCAGAATCGGTCGAGATCGATACCAGGACCTAATCGGTGAGCCCGGCGCACATCCGATGGATTTCACTGGCCGACCGATGCGCGGATTCCTTGTAATCTCCCCCGATGTCTTAGAGACAGCGGACGATCTAGCGTTGTGGATCGGCCGAGCCACGGAATTCGTCGAAACTCTGCCGGTCAAGTAGCGAATTGCGACCGAATTTCAACTGGTGGGGTAACTAGCCGTTTCCCCTTAACGACCAGTTACCCCACCAGTTGGCGTGAGCTCGTTATGCGACTGCCAACGGCTTCAGTTCGCATCCGACAGCTAGTACAGCTTCCCGCAATTCTTCTTCGGCGGGCACACTCGTTCCAGTAATCGTCAGCAACGAGATGCCTTGTGGTTCCACCTTGATGGTGACTCCGGTGACGCCCTGCAGGTGTGAAAGTTCATGGGTCACGTTGGAAATCGCTTTTACGTGCTTTAGGCCGGTGAGGCCAAAGGTTGTGCTTTCCATTTTCTGCTCCTGTTTCTTGTTGCGTACCTAAGGGATGCCCCGCTTGAGGGGCTTCAACCTGGCGAATAGCAGGAGGTTGTGTCGCCTACACCACACTTCAGCAAGGTTCGTCGCGGTGGGTGTTCGTGTGAGGACACAGAGCGATTCTACGACCCGTCTGACCAGGTGAAACGGTCGGACAGGTCGGAGAAGGCTACGGTGCGATTTGCGAAGCAGCTACGCCTTCGCGGCCGCGATTGCTGCTCGCTTCACATCTTTTGCCGCCGCGCGAGCCTCTTTGAAGACGGCGCGTTCATCGACGGTGGCTGCGCGGAAAGCCTTGCGGGCTGCCTTGCGCCCTTCCTTCGAGTCGGCTGCCTTGATCGCCGCGCGCTTGGTTGCTCGATCGTCCGCGGTATCCGCCCGGAAGGTCTGGCGTGCTTCGCGAACGGTCTGCCGGAACTCGCGCTTGGCAGCCCGGATCTCGCTTCGGACCTCAGAATCGTACTTGGCTGACACCGAAACCGTGCTGACCGCAGATCCGTGGAAAGGATGAGCAGCGACGGAACTGGCCGCTGCCGGAAGCGTGAACACAGCGATGGCTGCCCCAGCGACAATTGCTGACTTTGTGCGACTTGGTTTCATGTTGTTTCTCCTCGGATATCGATTGCTGCCTCAACGCTAGCGGGCAAAAACGATCCGAGATATCCGGCATTTCTAACTCTTAGTCAAGGAGTAGCCGAACAGTTTGCATTTAGTAAAGACCTTGCGAGTATGGTGCCGGTTGCTCGACCCAGGTGGCTGCGATGACCGCGCCGATCGGAGATGGGTGGTCTCGACCACTAGGGTGAAACGACGGAGTCGAGCTCTTGTCCGGCCTCTTCGACGGCCGCCTGAACAGTCGACAGATCGAGGCGCGAGGTGCTCGTAATCGTCACCTTGGATAGGCCCTCTGGCACGAGGTCGATGTTGACTCCGGTCACGCCCGTCAGCGGTGTGAGTTCCTGGGTCAGTCCTGACACGCAATGCGAGCAGGTCATTCCCTTGACGAGGTACGTGGTGCTCACCATGGCTGGCTCCTTGAGGCAGGTATTCGACCGGAGGGTTGATGTCGACCCTATTGGGTACCTGGCTCAATGTCACGAGGGTGCTCGCAGGGAAGCTTGTCCGAGCACTACTTCGGAGGGTTTGTCAAGATCGAACAGCCAAGTTCTACCAAGATCACCCTTTCAGATGATCTTGGTGTGTTTGATAACCCTTCTTGATCATTTTTGGCGTTGAATAGCGCACGCTCTCCAAATCTGGGAGGCACTGGTCGACTTTGTCGCTCAGTAAGAGACGCCGCCCACGGGGGTGGACCGAACGAGATGCGAGATCTAATGGAAAACGGTAAGTCTGTATTCACTACGTCGCGGGGTGGTGGGCTCTTTGTTGTCCTTGCGCTCCTCGTGGCGCTGGTAGCTCCAGCGGTGTTCGCTGGTCCTGCCGGAGCTGCTAACGGCTCCGGGTCGAAAGCAGTCTCGAAGTGCGCCAAGGGCAAAAAGGTCGCCTTCAGGAAGAAGTGCCGTAACAACGAGGTTCGCCTGAAGGCAACTAAGAAGGCGGTCAAGAAGGTCAACCGCGCAGGCGGTAAGCGCGTTCTTTGCTACAAGAAGAACGGTTCTGTCTTTGCGATCAAGGGCGGCGCTGCCAAGTGCAAGAAGCGTAAGATGACCTACCTCAAGGTTGGCGCTGTCGGACCTGCCGGAGCACGTGGTCCTGCCGGTGCGACTGGAGCAACCGGAGCGACTGGCCCGCAGGGTCCAGCGGGACAAAGCGGCATCGGCTCAACTAAGTCGCCGATGCTGATGCGTGGGACTGCCTACGCGGACTATGTCGGGTTTGCCGTCATGGACTTCGATCCAGACAAGACCTACAGCTTCACGACAACTTCGGGTACCCCAACGGAGATCGCCGAGTGCACCTTCAGCAACTGGGATGGAATCCAAGAAGGGCTTGACGGTTGTGCACGGGTTGACGGACTTGCTCCCGAGACCACGGTCACGATGTCTGTCACTGCAACTGCGCCAGGCAAAGGCACTTCTTTACCGACAACTATTCGGATGAGGACTGCCGGGGTAAGGCCCGCAGCTCCGACCGCAACGGGTGCATCCTGGACAACGATCGGCGGCAATCGGTGGATGCAGATCGACTACACCTCCGCGGAAGGTTCTGACGCGACGCGTCATGAGGCGCAGATGTGGCGGCAGAAGTCCAACGGTGATTGGAAGAGGGCCTACGGCTTCAACTGTAGGAACGCTGATGGAAAAGGCAAGAACGTATCTGGGCCTTGCTACATCGACGTGAGGTGGATACCGGATGGTGTCCAGTACAAGGTCGCCGTTAGCGCTCAGAACCAGTGGGGAGACTCGGGCTACTCGAATACTGTCGAGCCACCGTTTGTGCCGTTCGCGCCGCTTGTGCCAGTTCTCTAGCACTACCTGCTGATTCACACCCGAGGTGTGGTTGTCGTCGCAATGAGAATCGCGGCGACAACCACACCTTGTACGTAGCCCATAGTTATTACGACGATGAAATGACGACAAATGAGCAGCTCTTCGCCTGCGTTCAAGAACTCTGCCGCAAAAGCCTCGGCTCCAGGCGCCCGACCATCGCGCCCTCAAACTCGCAAGTCACCCGTCGAGGTCGCCTCGACCAGCGTTGTCGTCGGGGCGGTTCTGCTCGCAGCCTCGCCGTTGGCGATCGTGCCGTGGGGCCTAGAGACGCTCCCTTTATCCAAGGCGCTTGTCGCCGGAATCGGCATCCTGCTCATCTTGCTGGGCACCCGCAAACTCGTCGTTCCTCGCACGGTATCGATTGGCCTGCTCGCGTGCGTCGCGGTCCTGCTCGTCGCGGCGGCGGCATCGACGGATTTTGGCGCTAGCTTCTTTGGTCGCTACCCCCGATACGAGGGGATATGGGTGGTGACGATCTATCTTGCCGCGATTGCGGCAGGCGCGCGGTTGCGGAACTGGCCGAACGCAATTCGGGCGTTTGGAATCACCCTGGCGATTTCATCAATCGCCGTGTTCGTCGTGGCACTCGGTGAGTTCTTCACCAGCGATCCGGATCAGCGCATCGATTCGCTGCTAGGAAATGCCAGCGAGTTGGGGCTCTGGTCGGCGATGGTTGTGTTCCTGCTGGCTCCGGCGGCACTGGAACGCCAGCCGCTTGCCCTAGTTGGGGTCCTGACCGCGTTCGGTTCAATCCTGCTTTCCGCTTCTCGCGGTGCGCTGCTGGCGTTGGTAGTTGGGGCGATCGTGCTCGCGTGCTTCCGGGCCCGCTCCCGATCCGGGCGCATCATTCTGGGGGCGCTGGCAGCCTGTGCGGCGGTTGTGATGTTGCTTCCAATGACTCGGGATCGGATTCTAGGAACGGATGCGATCGCGAGTAAGACCGCCGCGGGACGGTGGGAGATCTGGGG
Organism: uncultured Actinomycetes bacterium; assembly: GCA_946803585.1. GTDB lineage: Bacteria > Actinomycetota > Actinomycetes > S36-B12 > UBA10799 > UBA10799. The sequence continues at coordinate 584,980 of CAMPEQ010000011.1, read as the reverse complement.
TTCGGCCGAGGCCCTCATCCGAGATAACCTGCTGTTTGGCGTAGGCCCATCAGGATTTGTTGACTCTGCCCCGGCCTACTACACAGACGCATTCGCAAGCGGTGCCGGAACCCGCTTTACCCTGGACTCCCCGCACAACATCCTGTTGCAGATCATGGTCGTTGGTGGTCTCGCGCTACTTGTCGCAGTTGCGGCGCTGGCGTTTCTTTGGATCAAGTCCGCTATCCCCCAGTTGCGTTCCCACACCCAACTGTTGGCCCCGGTGATCGCTGCGATGGTAGCTGGAATCGTCGGACTCCAGACGCACATCACAACGCCGGGAACTGTCCCCTTACTCGCTGCTCTTGCTGGATTCGTCGTCGCTTCGTCCCCGCTTGACCTCGGGGGCCGTGCTGGGTCTGAATCGAGTCGTAGGGCGCTGCACTTTGCACCGGTGACGGCTGTAGCGATCGCCATCGTCGTGCTCGCGCTAACGATCGTCTCGGAGATGTTTGCCGCGGGCGCGACGAGGGCACTCGCTGTTGGTGACGCCAAGGCAGCACGGTCCGGATGGAGCACGGCTCAGGCTTTGCGCTCGTGGGATCAAGACCTCAGTCTGCGCGAAGCGCGCGCCTACAATTGGGCGGTCTCCAGTGGGTTAGTTACTGCTGATCAGTGCATGGCATCGTCGGGCGCCGCTCTGAATGCCCGCCCCCAGTCGCAGGAGGCGACCGTGGATCGGGCCAAGTGTCTGGCTTACAACAACGACCTCCCCGCTGCCCGCGCGGTTCTTGAAGCCGGTCTGGTGAGTAACCCTAAGAGCGAGGAGCTCCAGACCTTGCTACGCCGGACGGTTCGGCTACAGCAAGCGGGATGATCGTGCCAGGGCGGACGGTGGGCTAGCTCAGGTCGCCCAGGGCGTCCTCGATACCTCGGTGGAACGTCGGGTAGGCGTAGATCATCGACTTGAGAGTGGCGACTGGGACGGCGCCGTGGACGGCGACGGCAAGTGCCCCGAGTACCTCCCCGCCCGCGGGCCCGATACTGGTTGCGCCGATGAGTGTGCCGGTCGAGGTGTCCTCGATGACCTGGATCAGCCCCTCATTTCCGGCTTTATGCAGCCAACCGCGGGCGGTGGAGGGGACGTTAGCCTGGCCAACGCGAATCTGACGGCCTTCGTCGCGAGCCTGCTGCTCAGTCATCCCGACGGAGCCAACCTCTGGGTCGGTGAACGTGACGCGCGATAGCGCCGAGTAGTCGGCAGCGTCGGATTGCTCGTCCAGAATCGCCGCCGCCGCAATGCGGCCTTGGTAGACCGCGACGTGGGTGAACGCGCCCTTGCCGGTGATATCTCCGAGCGCCCACACCTTGTCCGCGACATGGAGGCGATCATCGACCGGAATGAAGCGCGCATCGCTGTCCACCCCGACGTGATCGAGGCCAAGACTGCCGACATCTGTGCGTCGGCCGGTCGCTATCAGCAGCTTCTCGGCCTGTAGTTGCTCGCCGTCAACGGTGACGGTGAACTGGCCGGCACCGTCGTCGGAGTACGCGACGGCGTCGACTGCCGCTCCCGTGCTCACGGTGATTCCCTCGTCGCGGAACACCTCGGCGATTAGTTCACCGGCGGCGGGTTCCTCGTAGGGAAGGAGTTGGTCCGCGCCCTCGACGATCGTTACGTCTGCCCCGAATCGGCTGTAGACCTGCGCGAGCTCACTACCGATCGCACCGCCCCCGACGACGATCAGACTGGCGGGAACTTCCTCCGCGGAAACCGCCTCCCGGTTAGTCCAGAACGGGGTGCCCTCAAGTCCGGAGATTGGCGGGATGGCGGCCTTGGTACCGGTCGCGACAACGATGGCTCGCGTGGCGCGGAACTGCTCATCGCCGACTTGCACAACATCGGATGCAACGAGTCGACCGCGACCACGGACGAACGTGCCGCCCTGATCCACGAAGCGGTCGACGGCCACCGTGTCATCCCAGTTGTCGGTGGCTTCGGCGCGAATCCGAGCTGCGACCGGAGCGAAGTCAGCCTCGACCGTTGAGCTCCCGGCCATCCCAGGGATCCGCCGGCCCTCAGCCAGGAGTCCGGCGCCGCGAACCATCATCTTGCTCGGCACACATCCCCAATATGGGCATTCGCCGCCGACGAGTTCGGCCTCGATCCCGACGACATCTAGACCGGCTTTGGCCAGTGTCCCGGCCACGCTTTCCCCGCCCGGTCCCATTCCGATTACGACAACATCGACGGTCTTCATATGTGTCCTCTCGTGTTCGTGCTCTTCCTATGCCGAGCCTCGAGCTCGGATCCGGCGGTGGTGTATCAGGTAGATGGTGGGCCTATCCGGTGGCTAGGCGTCGCGTCTGCCAGGCAACGAGTTCAGCTACGGGCATTGGTCGGGCAACCAGAAATCCTTGGACCCGATCGGCGCCGAGTTCAGTGACCAACGCCCACTGAGCCTCGTCCTCAACACCCTCAACCACGACCTGCGCACCGAGGGCATGCACCATCTGGATCGATGCATGCAACAGGGCTCGGGCGCGGGGACGCTCCACCGCCGCCACCAACATGCTGCGGTCAATTTTGATCACGCTCGGCCCGACCTGATCCAACAACGCGAGGTTGGAGTATCCGGTGCCGAAGTCGTCAATGCAGATCTGCGCCCCCAGTCGCTTCAGTAGTCGGACGGCGCCGCTGGCTTGCCCCGCCTCGCGCAGCAGAGTCTGTTCGGTGATCTCGACGTGAATCCGCTCGAACCCGCCTTGTGGTTCCCAGTTCAACACCCGCGATGCCAGCTCACGCTCGTCGAGTTCGTCGGGCGACAGGTTGATTCCGACGGGGATCATCTCCAGGCCAGGGGTGGCATCCATCGCCAGAAGGTCCTCTTGGACGCGTTCGCGACCGATCTGCCCAATCGCTCGCAGGTGGCCTGCGGAACGCGCGGTGTCGATGAACCGATCCGCGCTGACGATCTCGCCCTCGCGGTCCCATCGAATGAGGGCCTCAACACTGACGGCTTGACCAGTCGCGACGGACACGATCGGCTGGTAGAACATCGTGAACTCGCGTGAGCGCACTGCCTTAGCCAGTCGCTGTCGCAGCTCGGCGCGCTCGTGTGACTCGGCTTCCATCTTTGCCTGGAAGAAGGTTGAGGTATTTCCGCCCTTCACTTTGGCCGACTGCATCGCCGTGCCTGCGTTGTGGAGCAAGGTGTCGGCGTCCTCGCCGTCCTCTGGTGTCATGGCGATGCCGACTGATCCGGGGGTGAAGACCTCGCTCTCCATTGCACGGAATGGTTCGCGAAGTGCGGCAAGGATTTGGTCAGCGATCTCGTCGACCATCTCTGGACCGGTTGCGTTGACGATCAGAACGCCGAACTCGTCACCACCGAGACGCCCGACTTGATCCGAACGGCTGGTCGTCGCTCGAATTCGATCGGCGACCTGCAGGAGGACAGCATCGCCTTCCTGGTTGCCGTGGGTGTCGTTTACCTGTTTGAAGCCGTCGAGGTTGATCCAGATCACGGCCGAGGATGTCGTGGCCTTCTCGACTCGGGCGCGCCGGAGCTCCTCATCGACCAGCTTGCCGAAGTGCGATCGCGACAACAGCCCGGTCTGCTGATCGAAGCGGACGAGCTCTGCCATCTCGCTGGTGTTGGCGAAGGCGCGAGCCAAGTCGTCAATAAGGATGATCCTGCGCGGCTCCTCGCCAATGGCATGAGCAACGGCGCGCAGCTGGATACTGACCGAATGAACCGACCCGTCTACGGAGATCAGTGAGCCGTGATGCAGGCCCGCGATGCGCAGGTTCTCGGCGCCCGGATCGTGGCTGCGCGTTGACGGGTCGTTGAAGATCTGGGTAATGGCATCTACCGGTTTGCCGATGAGTTCGGCCAAGGGGTAGCCGGTGATATCGGCGAGGGCCTGGTTGGCGCGCAGAATCCGATCGGCTGAGTCAACGAGCAAGATGCCGATGTAGTCGAGCGCGAAGAAGGCATCGAGCTCGGCCTGACTACTGGCCGAACTATTGTGGCCCGGACGTCGGGGCTGGTCGTGCTGGCCGCTCGCGACTGCAGTGAGAACGGTCCCAACATCTCGCGGGTGCGGGATGGGATGGAAAGAATCGGGAACTTCCGAGGTTGCGGCCTGAGACCCGCCGGGTCCTGGTCGGTGAGTGATGCTCTTGCCCGCCGCCTCGCTGATCGCTTGTAGCCCGCGCTTACCCTCATCACCGGATCCGGTGAGCAGGATCCCGACAGCAGTTGGCCCCCAGTGGGCGGCGAGGGAGTGAAACAGCTCGTCGATATCTGGTCGGTGTAGGTCGGTCTCTGCAGCTTTGGTCACCACGATTGTCTGGTTGACGACCGTGACGTGATGCTGGGGCGGACATACCGCGATCACGCCGCGCTGCAGCGCTAGGCCATCGGTGGCATCGACGACATCGAGTTCGGTCTCGGCACCCAACGAGTCAGAGAGCGAGTAGGTCGCGTGATCGGTTCCGGCCGGAAAGTGTTGGGCAATCACGTAGGCAAACGGGAGCGTTGCGGGGATCGAAGCGATCAGGATTGCCAGTGAATCAAGGCAGTCGGCCGTGCCACCAATCCCAACGACGCATTCGACGTCGTTGGGTTCTCCTGTGTCAGATTGTGGTTTGTCTGTGACGCTGGTCATCTGTCACTCCACGAGGGTCGCTGCCTATTCGACCGACAGTACGGCAAATGAGTACCGGTGACTATTCCTCGAACTCTTAGCGCGGAGTCCCGAAGTTCTGCGTCCAATAGATTCCGTAGTCGCCGCCCGTCGCAATCCCGACACCGAGCTCGGTGAAGCTACCGCTCATGATGTTGCGACAGTGTCCGGGACTGTCGATCCAGGCCTGCACGACCGCGGACGGGGTTGGCTGGCCGGCGGCGATGTTCTCCCCGGCACTGCGGTAGTTGTAGCCGGCCGCCTCCATCCGATCAAACGGGGACTTGCCTGCCAAGTTGGTGTGGTCGAAGTAGCCGCGATTCGCCATGTCCTGGCTATGCGCCTGGGCAACGGATTGCAGGATCGAGTTGGAGCTGAGTGGACCCACGGCCGGGTGGTTGGTGTTCCCGCAGGTTCGGCTCTTAGCGCGGGCGGCGTTAGTCAGCTCGAGAACCTCTGTGGCTTGGGCACTACTGGTGAAGCTGCCGTAGCGCACCGACACTTTGGCGCGCTTGCCCTTCTTGACGACGAACTTCTTCTTAGTCTTGGAAGCAGTCGCCGAACATGAGCCGCTGGAAACGCTCGCTGGGAATTTGGCCTTGTACTTCCCCTTGACCAGCTTCAGCTTGACCTTCTTGCCGTTACCGGCCGAGCGCGTCACCCACTGTTTGGAGCCCTTGGCGCGACCCTTGAGGCCTTTGAGTTTGACCCGGATCGAGGCACCGCAGGTACTGCCGTTGAACTTCACGACGGCGTTGGTGGCGCCCGCCCGAGGGTTTGGGGCCTGCACCGTCGCGATGCCGTTGCTCACGGTCGCGGTGCCGACTGCGCCACCGACTGCGGTGACGGCCGAGGCGACGGTGGCTGCGGCGGGGGGAACCGCGAGCGCCACCGTCAAGCCGATGCTCAGCGGGAACAGCGCACCCAGCAGTACTGGACGCCGCGTGTACCCGCTGCTGGCCATGATGATCACTCCTTGTTCGGTGCACACCTGACGTGCGCTGCTCTCGAATCTAGGCGAGATCTTGGCCGTTGCCAACCCCCATTCAGGCAGGTGAGCTAGTCACGTTGAGCCTGGCCGGGTCTCGTCAGCTTTGGCTGGGTGCTAACGGTTCCGGCTTGTCCCCTTGGGAGAACTCCGCCTCGAAGTCCGAGTGGTCCTCTACCTTGATCTCGGGAAGGATTCGAGATAGCCAGCCGGGCAGGTACCAGTTCGCCTTACCCAGAACCGTCATCAACGACGGGACGAGGACGAGACGAACAACGAAGGCATCCAGGAAGATCGCGACTGCTAGCGACAGACCGAACATCTTGATCGTCGTGTCATCGCCGAAGACGAACGAGATGAACACGCTGAACATGATCAAGGCTGCGGCAGCGACCACTCGGCCGGATCCGCCGAGTCCGTGGCGAACTGCCTCGTTTCCGTTCTTGTTCTGCAGCCATTCCTCTTGCATCCGGCTGACGAGGAATACTTGGTAGTCCATTGAGAGCCCGAACAGGATCGCGAACAGCATGACCGGCAAGAACGGCAGAATCGGTCCGGTCGCGGTCACCGCAAATAGGTCGCTGAGGTGGCCCCATTGGAAGACGAAGACGGTGACGCCTAGCGCTGCTCCGTAGCTCAACAGCGAGGTCAGGACCGCTGTCAGCGGCACCACCAACGATCTGAATAGGACCAATAGGACGAGGAATCCAAGCCCCATCACCACGCCGAGGAACAGCAGGAGTTTGTCCGATAGGACAGTTGAGAAGTCCTCGGTGATCGCCGTTGAGCCGCCAACGTAAGCGCTCATTCCGGTTCCGGCAGTTGCCTCCGGAATCGTCTGAGTTCGCAGCGTTTCTAGGAGCGCCGTCGTGCCGGGGTCTTGCGGACCGGTGGTCGGCTGGACGCTGATGATCGCGGTGGTTCCGTCGGCGCTGACCGTCGGAGTCCCGGGAATCACCGGGGTAGCCGAGGCGACGCCTGGGGTTGCCGCGATCGCGTCGGAGAGTTCTTGTGCCTCACCGACTGCTTCCGGGCTGGGGAGCTCGACGACAACGAGGAACGGTCCGTTCGACCCGGCGCCGAATCCTTCAGTCGTCAGATCGTAAGCAATCCGGGAGGTGTTACCGGGCGCGTTTCCGCCCGCGTCCGGGAAGCCGGAGCGCATCGAGAACATCGGGATTGCCAGCACCGCCATGAGGACAAAGGCCACTCCACCAAAGAGCCACGGGTGCTTCTGGAGTCCGGTGGCGTAACGGGTGAAGCCCTTGTTCTCCTTCTGGCGGTGGGGGTGGCGCGCCCACGGAAGTTTCAAGGCGAACGTCTTGCGTCCGAGCACCGAGATGACGGCCGGGAGCAATGTCACCGCGGTGACCATGACGCTGAGCACCGTGATGCCGGCACCGATCGCCAATCCGTTCATGAAGCTCAGCCCAAGAACGAACAAGCCGCCGAGGGCGATGATGACCGTGAACCCGGCGAAGACGACTGCTCGTCCGGCCGTGTTGACGGCGATGATCGCCGCCGCCCGCGGTTCGATCCCACCAAGGACCGACTGGCGGTAACGGTTGATGACGAACAGGGAGTAGTCGATACCGACGCCGAGGCCGATCATTGCGGCCAGCGTGGGTCCGAAGGTCGCGATTGACAGGAAGTTGGCGGCCAGCGTGAGGATCGAGATTCCGGCGCCCAGGCCTAGTAGTGCGGTAAGTAGCGGGAGTCCGGCAGCGACCACTGAGCCGAACATGATGAGCATGATGACGATCGCGACGCCGATACCAATGAGCTCGCTGCTCGGGGGCTCGGCGGAGGAGAACTGGATGATCTGTCCGCCAGCCCCGACCTGCAGGGTGTCGGTATTGGCAGCTTCGACGTCTTCTACGAGGGCGGTGACATCGGCCAGCGGTACCTCGTCGTCGGGAACGTCGAACGCGACCTGCATCCGTCCGACCGTGCCGCTTGGGCTGACGAGCCCCATCTGGGCAGCTGCCGGATTGCCATACGGAGTTTCCACGGAGGCCACGGAGCCGATGTCGGTGATCTCCGCTGCGAGCGCGGTCATCTCCGCTTGGACCTGAGGATCCTCGATGGTTCCGGTTGAGGGCTTGAAGACGATCTGCGCGGCGCCGTTGTTGCTTTCTGCACCGAACTCCGCCTCAAGCAGGTCCATCGCCTGGCTGGACTCAGTGTTTGGCAGACTGAACGAGTCGTCATAGGACCCGGGAGCGGTTGCCGCTCCACCGAAGATGACGACGAGTAGGAGCACCCAGGCCCCGATTGCTTGCCAAGGCTTGTTGACGGCCCAGCGGGAAACAGCTCCCATTATTTGCGTCCACCTAACTTATTTGTATGTGTAGTACATGTATTCGCGTAAGATGCTAGTAGTACATACCTCAGCGGGTATGCAGCGGGATAGGAAAGGTGACCATGAGCACAGACTCAACGACCGAGCACGAGGGTCCGGCAGATCCCTATTCGACGATCCATGCATCCCTGCTGCGCATGCGACGGTTCATGAATAAGCCACCTGGTGGAGCCATCGCGCTGCCCGGCCACGACCGAGCAATCGAGTTCTCCAGGATTAGCGCCTGCGAGGCGATTTTGGATCTGTCCACCAAAGGGGACGTGACCGTTAGCGATATCGCCGACGAACTAACGCTGGAGCACTCGAGTGCGAGTCGGCTAGCTAGCGAATGCGAGCGTGACGGGCTCGTTAGTCGCAACAGGGCGCCGCAAGATTCACGCCGGGTGCTGTTGGCTCTGACCGATGAGGGGCTGCGGGTCGCTACGACCGCAAAGAGCATGCACTCGGTGGTCCTTGACGCACTGCTAGATGGCTGGACGGATCAGGATATTGATGACTTTGCCCGATTGCTCGACCGATTCTCGGAATCCGTCGCGGCGATCCACCACAGCGTTACTTCCGGTGAGGTGCACGACCTGATCTCCGCGCTGAAGTGCGGAGACCCTTAGTCCGTCGCCCTAGTCCGCCGTCTGGTCCGTCACCGCAGGCTTCGCCTGGTGAAGATGATCCAACCCGGTGCGGTGACCACGACGGTCACGCTCAGCAGCACCGCGATATTCGATGCAGTGAAGCCGAGCAGGATCGGATTGTCGGCCGTGTAGTAGTACCAGGGGCTGAGCTTGGCGAGGTCGGCCAGGCTCTCCGCCAACGGGAGAAAGCTGGCGGCGAAGAACGCGGCGGCGGCAAGGGCAGCGGCAACCGCTGCCGCCAGCCGTCGGCTTCCGCGCCATACCCCGACCGTAAACGCCACCGCTCCAAATAGGACGCCAAGCAGAACCGCCTGCAGCGATGCCGCAGTGACGCCGGAGACCGACAGCCCGAGGCCTCCGATCGGATTAGCAAGTAGTAACCCGACCCAGATTGCGACCCCGACAATCGTGGTGGCAATAACGAGCGCGGCCAGTTTGGCGGCCATCAGAGTCGAGCGACTCGTGGGTGTCGATAGGAGCGTGCTGATCGTCTTGGTTTCCTCTTCCGTGGCGATAGCGCGTCCGCCCAGGCTGACTGCGATCGCAATGACTCCCACGGGGGCGATGATGCTGAGCATCTCGGCGTTCACCCAGCCAGCGGGCGTATTGAGGGCAGAGCCGCCAGCTAGTGCCGTCATCGCCTCGGGCGCATTCGCGAACTCGCCAAGGGAGGATTGCATCGAAGGCCACAGCGCTCCCACGATGAGACCCATCGCGACCATGAGGACCGAGATGATCGCGATCATCGCCCATCGATCGGCGAGGGCGAGAGTCGTGATCGCGCGCCACTGGGCGGTGGCGGATGGTGTGGCGTCCGAGGGTGTGGGGTTCGAGCGTCCCGAGCCCGCCGGTGGTGTCGAGCCCGCCTGGGGTGTCGAGTCTGGTGGCGGTGCTGCTGCTTGAGTGGGTGTCATCGCGTACTCCCTAAGAGCCCTCGTCTTACGAGTTCAGTCCTCATGCGTGGAGATCCCGCCGCGGATAGCTGACGACCGCGACCAGGCACGCCGCGAGCGCGAGGACGGCGAGCACAGCGATGTGCGCACCATCAAAACCGTTCACGAGTGGGTCGGCACCCATGTAGTAGTACCAAGGACTCACCTTCGCGACGTCTGGGTAATCCGTGAGCGGAACAAATGTGGCGACTAGGTAGGACAGGGCGGCCATACCTCCAGCGACGCCAGCAGCGATCGCACCCCGGCCTTTGATCGCGCCGACCGCGAGGGCCACGTACCCGAAGAAAACAGCCAGCAGCGCGAGCTGCAGGCAGGCCGCAGCCATTCCCTGATGGTTCAAATCGAGTCCGGTGATTGCGGCAGCGACTGCTACCCCTAGCCAAAACAGCGCCGTGCTGACGAGCACCGCGGCCAAGACGGTTCCAGCTTTGGTCAGGATGAACCGGGTTCGGCTGATCGGGATACTCATCAGCACCGCGAGGGTTCCGCTGTCCTCTTCGCCAGCGGAAGCCGATGCACCGAGCATGACCGCGTAGCCCACGATCGCGATCGGGGCGATCAGGTTGAACAGCTCACCGACAACGTATCCACCGGGCGCCTCACCCCCGCCGACGAGGGCATCGAGCCCGGTCGGCAGGCTCGCGGTGAGCTCGTCGAGGGTCTCCTTCATGTTGTCGTAGAGCATCAGCGCGAACACCGACATAAGCGCCAAGCCAGCACCGAGCACTAGTACCGTCAATGCCCGGTCGCGTGCATCCTTTCCCCACAGGGTCAGGCTGGTCATGACGACTCAGTTGGCAGGCTCTGCGGGCGATAGTAGGCCAGGAAGATCTCCTCCAAGTCGGCCTCACGGCTGCTGAGGTTGTTCACCTCGAATCGAGTCGCCGCGTGCAGGATGTCGTTCACGGAGCCGTCGAAGGACACGCTCGCGTGCGCGCCGGTGACCGTGTAGTCCTTCACCCCAGTGACTCCGTCGAACACATCCGCCGGGACGGTTTGAGCGAAGTCGATATCCATCCGCTTGATGGCCTTCTTCTTGAGGTCCTCTAGCTGCTCGACGACCACGAGACTGCCCTCGCGAATGATCGCGACCCGACCGGCCACTCGCTCAACCTCGGACAGCGTGTGGCTCGACAGGAAGACCGTGCGCCCTTGCGCCGCGGTTTCCAGGACCAGGTTGTGGAACTCCTGCTGCACCAACGGATCGAGACCGGCCGTCGGCTCATCCAGAATCAGCACCGCAGGTCGGTGCATGAAGGCTTGGATCAGGCCGACCTTCTGCCGATTCCCCGTCGAGTAGTCCTTCACCTTCTTATCGAGCTCGGCGCCGAACCGATCGGCGAGCTCACCGACGTATTCCTCGTCAACGCCACCGCGCAACTTGGCGTAGAACTTCAGGGTGGCGCGCCCCGTCAGGTTCGGGTACAGCGCAAGATCACCGGGGAGGTAGCCGACCTGACGCCGAATCTCCAGTGAGTGCTTCTGCGTGTCCAGGCCCAGCACCGCTGCCCGCCCGGCCGATGGATGCAGCTGATCGAGCAGCATCTTCATCGTGGTCGACTTCCCCGACCCGTTGGGGCCCAGGAACCCGAAAACCTCGCCGGCCTCGATACCAAAGTCGATGTCGTTCACAGCGGTGAAGTCACCGAATCGCTTAGTCAGCCCGCGAACCTCGATGGTTGGTTCCATGGTGCTCCCTCCATGACTCCCGGCGATTGGCCTGCCTTCGAGGCTAGTACACGCGTTTTGCGCCGACCGTAGAACGAGAGAAACTCGCGAACCTAAGGGTTCACGAGTTTCCTATGTCCGCCAGAGAGGACAAGAGTGCGCGAGGGGGGATTTGAACCCCCACACCCTTTCGGGCACTGGCACCTGAAGCCAGCGCGTCTGCCGTTCCGCCACTCGCGCGAGTGCGGCCCAAGGTTAGCAGCGCGCCCCGCGAACGGCCCACCGCAGGATCGGATCCGCACCGGTGGGGCGTCAAGCCCCGCCGCTAGAGGCTCGCGTTGTCTTTCAGGACGGCGGTCTGCAGGTCCACCCGCAGCGGATCTATCCGGAGCAGGCCGGGCGGCGCCGCCAACATGTCGGGGATCGCCGCTACGAGTTCGGTGAATGGCTGGCTCAGGCGATGCGCTTCTAGCGCCGCCTCATCGGTGAACCACTCGTAGAGCCAGACGATGTCCTCGTCCTCCGGATCGAGGGCGATGACAAACGCCTCGGTGTTCGGCTCGGCCGAGATCTGGTCTGCATAGGTATGCAGGGCGTCGAGCAGGCCGGTTCGCCCGCCTGGGTGGGCCGCAAGCCGAACGAACAGCCCAACCCGTCCGGGTAGAAGGGCGCTCGTCATCGGTTCAGCGGGACTCTGATCGGGCGACATAACCCCATCCTCCATGTTTTGACTCCGGAACAACACCCGTACCCCTCTCAGCGAACAGAATCGCCGACCACAGGGCCAACCTCCGCCGTGAGCGCTACGCGGGCTGGTTGGTGCCCATCTCCGCTGCACAGCCGCGCTGATCGAGGACCAATCACACCGGATTTCGCAGGTCGCGGTCTCGTTTGTGCGGACTGGCTGGGTGGTGGGGTAAGTAGCCGTGCACGGTGCACGGCTACTTACCCCACTAGCTGCGATTTACCCTGCATCGCGGACCGCACTCGAGTGCAATGCCAGCCCAACCTCGCTGGCGGAGTACTCGGGCGATGATTGCGGCCGTCTCACACGGTGTGTCATGTACCGCGCTCCAATCGAACCGCAGCGTCTGACCTCCGGCGGCTGCCACGGCGTTGTCGCGTCGGTGATCGCGAATTCGGTCGGAGTAGCCGTCGTGGCCGAGTGCCCCGTCGAACTCGAGAACCAGGGCGTACTCCTGTATCAGCCGGTCGTGGAAGATTGCCGCTCCCCGGTTGGAGGACCTCACTTGTCCTTCACCTTCGGGCAGACCGTGCGGACGCAAGACCAGCTGAACACCATCTATCTCCAGGACCGAGTCGGCTCCTCCCTCGATCTCCAGGAGTACGCCCTCGAGGTGGGCACGGTTGATAACGGTCGGGCGCAGAGAAAGTGCGGTGCGGATTCTTGCTGGCGAGGCGTGGGCGGATCGGCAGGCGGAAGTCACGAGGTCTCCGATCGCGCGGCGGCTCGCGAGCTGTTCGCTGAGGTCGATCACGGTATCGGCAAGCTTGACCGCTGGCGGGAGGCCAGTGAGTGAACGGGCGGGCCGTTGAGTCCGCCTGCGCCAGACGACGAGATCCGGGGCGACCGTAGGACTCACCGCGATTTGCTGTTCATGAGGTATTTCCACAGTGACTGGGAGTGAAGCGGTCCGTACTCCCCAAAGCTGTAGCGCTGAGTCGCCCGCGATGGCTGACGCGTGGCCCGCGTAGAGGTGGGCGGCCCACCACCAGGCCTGGATTGTTGGGTTGCCGTTGTTGGTGAGGTAGACCCCGGGTAGGAGGCGTGACCAGCGCTGGGCCTTGAGCTGCGCTCGGCTTGTTTCATCGCTGAACCCGCGAAGCAGTAGTTGCTGGCGGCTGATGACCCCAGATTGCCCGGCGGCATCTTGCCGAGCGTGCTCGTGGGTAGGGAGGCTTCGAATCCGGGAGGTGGACATGTCTGAAATCTGCAGCATCCGAGCAGATCTCGGTGGAAGTGTGCGTCGGCCCGTGGATACCGATGGGTCACTCACGAATCCGTGGATTGTGGGGTAAGTAGTCGTTAATGGAGCCCGAATAGTCTCCCCACGGCTGGCGGGTAGTCCGAGTTAGCGCTTGAGGCGGAAGCGGTGGCCGCCGGAGCTGGTCGGCCAGTTGCCCTCGGCGGCGTCGACGGCGACCTCGAAACGAACTTTGCCGCGCATGGAGGGGACGGGGACGACGGCTTTGCCGTCGCCGCCGGGAACGATTCGGCGGATCTCCTTGTCGGAGCCGGAGGTGAAGGTGACGGTGATGGCGCCGCCGGGGATTCCGAACTCGGTTGGGCGGATGGTGGCGACTTTGAGCTTGCTGCGTTTGCTCAGCTTCATCTTCTTGGGGTACCAGACGCGCAGCTGAACGGGTCGTAGTCCGGTGACTGTTCGCGACGTCACGCCGTTGACCGTCGAGAAGATCGTTGCCGTGTAGGACTTGCTGTCCGATAGTGAGCCGATCGAAAGCTGCACCTCTCGCCCGCCCGCGCCGGACCACACGTGTTGGCCACCGGAGGGCGACGCCGTTCCGTGTACACCGCCGCCGCCTGAGCGTGACGTGAGGCGCACTTTGACGTCTGCACCAGCGGGTGCGGTGAACGCCAGGATCGCTCGCCCGCGCGCTCCGCCGATGAGGCGGGCGTCAGCGGACATGCCAAAAGTTGTGGGTGCTCCAAGTGCGGCTAAGGCGGCAACGGCGTCGACTTCCCCGCTGCCGAACTTCTTGTCGGTGCCGGTCTTGCCCCGGTCATGCGCGGAGGATCGTAGGACGGAGCTGATACCGGCCGAGCGGGCCTTAGCGGTCCCGCCTAGCCCAGCTGACTTCCAGTAGGACATTGCGACTGCGGCGACTCCGGCGGCTAGGGGCGCAGACATGGAGGTGCCCGACTGCCAGCCGTATGATCCGTCGCTGCGCGGTGAGGTCGATAGCAGTCGAACCCCGGGGGCGGACACGTCGACGAACCGCCCGCGTTGACTGAAGTTCGGGTGGCTGCCGTTGCGGTGAGTCGCCGCGACGCCTAGGACGGGGTCTTTGGTGACGGAGGCGTTGCGTTTGGCGTCCTTGTAGGCGGCCGGGTAGATCTTGCGCTTGCTGCCGTCGTTACCCGCGGCGGCGACGACGAGTACGCCGCGTTTGTGCGCCCACTTGATGACCTTCTTCTCGGCCTTGTCGGCCTGGTCGCTGCCTAGGGACATATTGATGATGTCGGCGCCGTTCTTCACGGCCCAGACGATTCCGGCGGCGATGTCGGAGGTGGTGCCGAAGCCGGATTTGTCCATCACGCGGATGGGTAGGACTTTGGCGTTTGGCGCGATTCCGGCGACGGTGCCATTGCCGACGATCGCCCCGGCGACGTGGGTGCCGTGGCCGTTGGGGTCGGTGGTTCCGCCGGATCGACGGCGGATGGCGTCGTAGCCGGGCAGCACGCGTCCGTTGAGGTCTGGGTGGGCTGCGTCGACTCCGGTGTCGACGACGGCGACGGTGATTCCCGCGCCCGACGAGGTCCGCCACGCGTCCTCGGCGCCCAACCGGTTGAGCTGCCACTGCAAGTCTCGGGCGTCGCCCTCGGTGTCGGGGGCGTCCAGGATGGTGCGGGTGACGGCGGTCGAGGCGACCGTCTTGGGTTGGGAATCGAGTTCGCGTGCGGTTCGGGCGGGTTTGCTAGCGGTGACCTCGGTGACGGACAGCTCGCCGTCGGCGGACTTCTTGACGACGGTTAGCGAGTCGTTCGCCGGTGCGTCGCGGACATCGAGGGTGGGGGCGGGGGTAACCGAGGCGGACTGCTGGAGGTCGGATTGTTGGCTGGATCGCAGGGCCTGGACCGGGTTCAGCTCCTGCACATCGAGCGCCTGCTTGTTGCCGCCGTTTGCCGCAGCCGATTGCGCGAGTGCAGCGGCCGTGGAGGCCGAGACGGTGGCGGAGGTCGCGGAGGCGGCACTAGCGGAGGCGGTAGCGGCGGTGGCAGCACTCGCGGAGGCGACCGGAACGAGGCCACCAATAAGCAAAGTACCGACGCAAAGTGACGCCGTGATGATCCGTTGTGGATCCACCCTGCCTCCGTCCAGCAGCACTGCTTGCGTACGAGAAAAGTTTGGCCCCCGTTGTCGTTCACGTCAGAGGTATCAGATTCGGCGCACCCGGCGCATGGAAAACGCGTCACTTCACCGATCTTTGGGGATTACTTGGTCCTGGATCCAACCTGAGCGCATGATCCTTATGCTGCCCTCACCTTCGCACCGTCGCGGGGTAGACAATGGAGACGGTGGCGTGTGGGATGAGAACAAACCCCGCGAACAGTAGTTCCGCGAACGGCGATTCGGAGGTGAGGCCGCGATGCCTGAGATTCCTGAGGTGCAAGCTTTGACTGAGGCGCTGGCGCAGCGCACCCTCGGTCACCGGATTCAACGGGTTGCGCTGGCTGACTTATCGGCGCTGAAGACGGTCGATCCGCCGTTACTTGGGCTGCGCGGAGCCGTGGTCGACGATATTGCCAGGCAGGGCAAGTTCATCGTCTGGTCGTTGGTGGAGACCACCGGTGAGCAGCTATTTCTGGTGATTCATTTGTCGCGCGCGGGTTGGATTCGTTGGGTGGACAAGCCTTCCGATACCCCGCCCAAACCGGGTCGTGGCCCGCTGGCATTGCGCCTGGCCTTTGGCAACGTCGACGGGTCGGTCATTGGCGGTGTCGACGTCACCGAGGCGGGGACGCAGAAGCGGCTGTCGGTCTACGTGGTTCGCCACCTCAGTGAGGTTCCGGGGATCGTTCGCCTTGGTCCGGACCCGCTTGATGAGGCGTTTACCCACGGTGAGCTCGCGCTCATCTTGGACAACGCGGGCGGTAAGCAGATCAAGGGTGTGCTGCGGGATCAATCGGTGATCGCCGGAATCGGTAACGCCTACAGCGACGAGATCCTGCACGCCGCGAAGCTCTCGCCATACGCCGCCGCCGGGAAGCTCACGACCGATGAACGCGAGGCGTTGTTCGATGCGATCCAGTCGACGTTGCGAGCGGCGATCGCGCGCGCGGCGGGGTCGGCGCCGGAGACGTTGAAGGCGGAGAAGAAGGCCGCGATGGCGGTCCACGGTCGCACGGGCCAGTCCTGCCCGGTGTGTGGGGACACGGTGCGGGAGGTGTCGTTTGCGAGCTCGTCGCTGCAGTACTGCCCGACGTGTCAGACCGGCGGCAAGGTGCTTGCCGATCGTCGGATGAGCCGACTACTCAAGTAAACGAAGATCATCGACGATTGGCCAGCGGATTCCCTGGTCTCGTTACCCCATTCGGCGCATCGAGACTCAAGATCGCGGGACACCGGAGCACGTTTAGTGTGATCTGACTAACAAGGGATCGTCGGGATCACCCGCTGATCATGGAAGTGCTTAGGCGCAGATCGAAGGAGTGGGAACATGAGGCGGACGACGACGAAGAAATGGGCGGCGCGTGGGGCGATTCTGTCGCTGCTAGCGGGTGGGATGGCAGTCGCTGCTGTTGGCCCCGCCGCCGCGGACGATTTTACCCCGGGGAATACCGCACCCACCGCGGCCATCACGACTGGTGATCCGATGGGCACTGTCACCCCGACCGCAACGGGTAGTGACCTGCAGCTCATCGAGGTCCTCGCCGGTGACGCGGACCTACTGCAGGACCTCGCGACGGTGGAGCTGTGTCTGTACCGGACGGGTGTTGGCGACGCCACTTGTGCCGCCACGGATCCTCAAAACACGGTCTCGATTACGTGGACGCGAGCAACGGATGCGTTCACAATGGATCCGGACGCCGCTACGACCTGGGCGCTGGGCACCTCCGTGAGTAACTACAACGCGGCTGCGACATCGATGGCGATGGACTTTGAGTTTAGGGCTGGCGCGGTCTCGTTGGAAGGTGACTGGACTGTGATTGCAACGGCCACCGACGTCAGTGACGATGACGGCATCGACAACAACGCGAACATGATGCCTGTTGGCTACTTCTCGACTATCACGGCACAGCGTTTGGGAGTGTCGTATGGAGAGGTCGATAGTGGCGCACCAGGGGCTGCGACGTCGTTGGATGATTCAGATGGAACGATCATCGCGAATGGCGCAACCGATGTGTCGATGTCTCAGGACACTGAGTTTGAAATGACGGTTCCGACTCTAAACACGGCAGGGATCGCTGGGGGAACACCGGCAACTGCAGTCGGAACGGGTGATGTAGCGCTCGACTGCGAAGCGGCTGACACTTTCACTGAAGGCAATGCCACTCGGCTGACACTGCTCGCCCAAACCCTCGACGCAGGTGTGCTGACATCCGGAACGCCGGAGGCGGGAACAACAGCACTTGTGAACTCCTGCCGCCTAACGAGCGGTGGTGGCCTACCTATCGGTGAGTACAGCGCAACCGTGGCAGTTGGTGTCGGTAACGCTGCATAGTCGATCCAGAGTCGCTCGTTTGAGGGGTGGGACCAATCAAGTGGTCTCACCCCTCAAACGTGCCCCCTCGAAGCCAGGGCACCGCACCCGCTCGTCGCGACATCGCGGCTCTACGTATGAATAGATGTCGGCATGAAGTTGCGCGCGCTATCGATCCTGGTCGGGCTGCTGGTCGCGTTGTTCGGTGCCTCATCGCCCGCTGCAGCAAAGGACACCTACGCGCTTGGGGGCGGGAGCACTCTTCCGAACAAGCCAGTGCTCTCCCTCGCGTTGGGACAATCGGTGCCCAACTTCACAAGAGCGATCATCCAAAACTCCGGGTCACAGCCTGCCGACGTCGCCTACTCTCCAGGCGGAGTTCCGGCCGGTGTCAGCATTAGGGCTTCAGATGAGAGCTTTACCTTGCAGCCGGGCGAGCAACGAGATGTCCAACTATCTGCTTCCGCCGACAGCCAGGCGATACCGGGAACCTACAAGATCGTCGCTCAGTTCCGTCAGAAGAATGTCCCCAAATCGGACTCGGGAACCGTCGTTTTTGCGCCCGCGGTCGATATCAACTTCACGTTAGACGTCGTTGGTGAGACAGGAACCGCGAGAGTGACGGCGGTTGCAGAGGGTAGTAACTCCGCTTTGACGGGCAAGTTCTCCATCCTCACGGAGCAGGATTCTGGCCGAGGAATTCCTGTCGCATCAGCCGAGGGCACTGAGGTGGTGGCGCAGTTGGCTCCTGGGGCGTACACGGGCCTCTTTGAGATCACCGGACTTGCTTCCGAATCCACAGACTTTGAAGTGATTGCCAATCAGAACACCGATGTTGTCATCCCAGTCAAGGCAGTCAGCTTCTTCTTAACGGCGGCTAAGCCCAATCCGCCCAGCGGTGAGCCGATCTCGGTCGAGTTGGTGTCAAGCGTGAGGAATGACATACAGCCCGTCACTGGCCCGGTTGCGATTCAGGTTGCGGTGAAACACGACGGTGAGCAGATCGAAGTGGCGGATCTAGCTTCTCTCGATGTACTGAAGTCGGGCCTCACCGATGCCAAGGCCACCTACGTGCCCGCGGGGGGTTGGCAGCCCGGGACCTATTCGTTTGTGTTCCAAGTAGTGGCGCCCGACTTTACCGTAGAGGCGCCTGATCCGCCGACGTTAGAGATCTCTTGGTGGACGACAACTCGCAAGGTGATCGCTGGGCTTGTCCTTGTCGCGATCGTCGGGTCGGCCGTTTGGTTCATCCGCCGCCGCCGAGTTGTCATTGGCTAGGAAGGTTCCCCTGCGTCAATTAGATTGCCGGACTCTCCACTTACCGGGAGGGAGTCCCCGACGGGTTGACCGAGGGACTACCTGACTGTTCGGCAGGACTGGCCGATGGACTCGCGGTGGGCGAGATCAGCGTCGTCGGGCTGTTACTCGGTGCCCGGCGATCGTTGGAGAACCGCGTCACGGTGTCGTCGTCTTGGGAGTAGTTGATGAGCTCGGTTGGGATCAGGGAGATCGACACGTTGACCGGTTCACCAAGCGCCTGCGACAGCTCGTCCGCTAGCGACTCTGGGTTCGGGACCTCTTGTGGCCCGGAGACGGCAATCTTGACGGTCCCGTCATCGACCGAGACCCGATTGACGGACAACTCCGAGGCATTCTGATCGAACCATTCGGTGGTGATGTTGGTTGCGGTTGTCCGCTGCAGTGAGGCGTTGACCAAACCTTGCGAAGTGAACAGCAGCGGCAGCAGGATCACCATCGCGGCGGCTAGGACGGTCCCGGCCGTCATCGCGATACTGGTGGCTTGAGCTCGTAGGCGGTCCATCGAGATCCAGCCGGCGATGACAAACACGACGGTGGCTGACAGCAGAATCGAGACCAGGTTGGTAAGGAAGAGCAGGAACGCACCCCACGCAGAGGCGTAGTCCCCGGTCTCCAAAGTTAGTCCGGTGACACCTAGCGGCGGGACGAGGGCGACCGCGACGGCCACTCCGGCCAGGCCGCTAGCCAGGTGCCGGTTGATGATCGCGAATGCCCCGGCTGCCCCTGCCGCCAGGGCAATAGCCATATCGAGGACGTTCGGGCTCGTTCGGCTGATGACCTGGGTGTTGATATCTAACGGGATGGCGCTCGGGCTCCACTTGCCGATGATGACCGCGATCAGGATTGCCGCGCCGACCCCGGCGGCGACGAGCAGCAGCGAGCGAACCAGTCGCGACTTGCGTCCGTTTACAATCGCGCCGGCCGCACCAACGATCGGGGTCATGAGTGGGGCGATCAGCATCGCGCCGATGACGACGGCGGTCGAGTCCTGCAGGATTCCGTAGGTGGCGATGATGACGCTGAGGGTGAGCATCACCCACCAGGCGGTGAGTTTGTTGACCTGTCCGGGTGGTTCGAAGTAGAGGTCGTCGGCGATCTCGCTGCGGCGCTCGTCGCCGAGGTCGCGGGTGTGCAGCCAACCCTGGGTCAGCTTGGCCAGGGTGTCGACGTCTACCTCGACATTGGAGCGCTGCTTCAACCCGAAGGCGATCATCATGCCACCGGCGATGACAGCGGCGATGGCGAGCGCACCGAGGAACGCGAGCAGAATCGTCGACGGTAGAACAACCATCATGATGCCCAGCGCGGTCTGGGTTCCGGCGGCAATCACGTCCATCACGACGCTGCGGCTCCGGTGGAAGAGTAGGCGCAGGGCGGCCCCGACCCCTCGTAGGAGCAGGTAGAAGCCGAGCAGCGTCACGATCAGGTCGATGCTCTGTCCCGGCAGCAGGATGATTGCGCCGGTCACGGCGGCAAGCAGTGCTAGCGCGATCGCGGCGAGGCTGCGCTCCTTGGTGTGGCGGATGTTCGCCCAGATGTCGACTGCGGCGTAGGCGATCAGCCCGATTCCGGCCGCACCGCGAACGATCGGTTCCGATACTCCAGGAAACAGCAGGGTGAACAATCCGGCCAGCACGAGCAAGGCGCCTTTGAGCACGGCGGGGTTGGGGGCAAAGTCGAGGTGCGGGAACTCACCGGCCTCGAGGCGGGCGTGCTCTTGCGGCGGAGCCTCGTCCGCGGTGACCTGATCTGAGCCAGGAACGTTGGGGCCCGCAGCGGAGGTATTCATCGGCTACATTCTGGCAATTCCTGGCGCCGCTGATGCCCAAGCCACGCCCGGGCGATCTGGAGGGTTCGCGGCAGCTCAGTTGCCCGACAGGTCCTCGCCCAGGCTGATGAGGTGTTGGATCTCGTTGGTCTTGAAGCCCAGCGCCATTGGCCGCTTGGTGTCGGTCAGCACGGCGACGTCGTAGAGCTCGTTGACGATCCCGGTGATCCGCAGCCACTCCACGATGTTGCCGGTCGACAGGTCGATGATCTGCAGACCGCAGCGCGGCGTGGCCGAGCGTGAGGCCAGTTCCTCATCGAGCTGGAGACCTTCGAACGTGCCGTCCGCGCGCGGTCCGGATAGTCCGACGATGGCGAAGTTCCCGATAAAGGTCAGCCCACGCAAGTAGCCGGGGCAGAACGCCAGCGGCACGAACTCATCTGAGCCGGAGTCGACATCGATGAACCCGAACTCGCCGGTTCCGGAGTTGTGCAGCCACAGGCGTCCGTTGTGCCAGCGCGGGGAATGGGGCATCGACAGGCCGGTGGCGATGATGTCGTTGGTCTCGATGTCGATGACGATCCCGCCGTCGCGGCGATGGTCGCGCCAGCCGTCGCCAACGTCAGCTTGGGAGACGGCGGTGGCGTAGCGCGCTTTCCCGTCCCGTAGTGCCAGGCCGTTGAGATGGCAGCGGTCTTCTGGCGCGAGCTTGGAGACGAACGATGGCTTCCATAGCGGCGTCACGCTGTATTTCTCGCTCACAGTTGCCAGACAGGACAGCGCGGTAGAGATGAAAACGACTCGGCCGTCGTCCTCGACTGCGACGTCGTGGATGTCGAGGTCGCCGGTGGTGTAGCCGATCCGGGGGACGTAGAGCTTGTCGTAGCCGTCGTGGTTCTGGCCTGGGGCGAGGGCGTTCTCAAAGCGCCAGAGTTGGTACAGGCTGCTCATCCACATCGAATCGTCAACGACACACATGCCCATGGCTCGTGCGAAGGTGCGCTCAAAGATGGACAGGCGCCCCTCTGTGTTGGTTCCGACGAGGAAGAGCTTGCCCGCTTGGTAGGTGGTGAATGCCAGGGCGATATTGCGATCGCTTAGCCATTGCGGAAGCGTTCGCGAGCCGGTTACTTCGAGCTGGGGTTCAGTTGCCACGGTTGCAATCTAGTGCTGCGGGGTCGGTGCGGGACGTAAGCAGCGCCGAATTGTTTCTGGGCCCGCAACCATGAAGGTGCGGGCCCAGAAACACTAGGTCTCGCTACTCCGAGGGCATCTGCACAATCGAGAAGCGAGCGCCCTGCGGATCCTCGATGACTGCCATTCGGCCGTGGGGGGAGTCGAATGCTGGCCCTAGGGCGGTTCCTCCGCTAGCAACTGCGCGCGCCAACGTGTCATCAGTGTCGGCAACGCCGAAGTAGTTCTGCCAGTGGCTTGGGACCTCGGCTGGGAAATCTGCGGGGATATCCATCGCGCCGATAACGTCGCCACCGTCGATCTTCCCGGTGTAGTACTCCATTCCGTTGGGAGTACCTTCCATCGGAGCCCAGTCGTAGCCGAACATCGTCTCCAGGAAGTCGCGGGAAGCCTTGGCATCCCGGCTCAGCAGCTCATTCCAGACGAAGGTTCCCGCCTCATTGACGATTCCCGAGCCGGTGTGCGCGTGCGGCTCCCACACGCCGAAGACGCTTCCGGTGGGATCCATGATGACGGCCATTCGTCCCATGAGCTCTTCGCCGGGGCCGCCGACATCCATGACCTCGGTGATGAGCTGCCCACCTGCAGCCACCGCTGCTGCTGAAGATGCCGCGGCATCGTCGGTGCTGATGTACATCGTCCACGAGGCAGGGAAGGGTGTGGCCTCGGGAATCGGGCCGATCCCCGCGACGGGCACGCCGTCCTTCATACACATGCCGTAGTTGCCCATATCTGGACCAGACTTCATGCACTCCCAGCCGAAGAGGTCGCAGTAGAAGGCGATAGCTGCGTCTTGATCGACTGTCATGAGGTCAACCCATGACGGGGTTCCGGCGGTGTACGAGGACTTCTTCACGTGTGCTCCTAGTGGGATTGAAGTATGTGTGTGACCTAGTGCACACGACCGTAGTGCCAGAGTCTGACAATCCGCAAGGGAGCGAAGGGATGACCTGGCGCGCCGCTACGCGACCTCCGGGGCCTCGGGCCATGCCACAACCTGAACGCGCGGCGAAGAGCGGCCGAGACGCTGGTCGGTAGTGAGAACCACAGCGTCAAGCTCCTCGGCAAGGGCGACGTAGATCGCGTCGAGAATGGCAATGTTGTCCCGTAACTCCCATGCCCGCGCCAACAGGGGTGCCGTCGGGAAGCGGCGGAAGGCGGGCGAGTCCAACGCCGCTAAGCGAACCGCTACCTCATCGGCCGATAGGTTCCCGCCTCGGTGAAGTCGTGCTAGCGCTGAGGCGACCTCGGCATCGAAGTGCGCCGGAACGGCTGCCACCCGGCCAGCGATCACAGTCTCAAGATGCTGGCCACGAGCCGGGACTAGGAGCACGTCGACCAGGACTGCGGCGTCCAGCACGACGGCGGGCGTGGTCACAGTCCGAAGTCCTCGCGCCCGGCATCGATGGCATCGCGAACCCGTTCTGATGGAACATCGACGGCATCAATCACGGCGAGGTCGGACAGCCACCACCGCATATCTCGAGTTGCGAGCGCATCGGCTAGCGCAGCCTGAGTGATCGCCGAGACGTTGAGCTCGGCCTTTCGCGCTTGGTCGGCGAGCTCATCGGGGAGATAGACGTTAATCCGAGCCATACACACATAGTACACACTCAGCTCTGAGGTACCCACGCTCGCGGAAGGACTTGTGTGGACTGGACTGTCTATCCGCACGCGAATGGACTGCTCCGCCGCTTTGGTGGCCTCGGCCTAGAGGCGCCCATCAACGAGGGCCCGCGGCCACGCGCCCTTGACGTCGTAGAGGATGGCATTCGGGCCGAGCTTGTTGCGGAACTCCGAAGCGAGTCCAGTGAACTCGTCGTGGGCGACTGCTAGTACAACAGCGTCGTAGGTCGTGTCCAGCGCGCCCTCAAGCGAGCACAGGTCGAGTCCGTACTCGTGCTTGGCGTCAGCAGGTCCGACCCACGGGTCGACGACGTCCACGGCGAGGCCGTAGTCGCCAATCCGGTCGACGATATCCGTGACCCGAGTATTGCGGATATCGGGACAGTTCTCCTTGAACGCGAGTCCGAGGACGAGGACTCGGGCTGATGGGCTCAGAATGTTCCGGCTACCCATCAGTTGCACGACTCGATCAGCTATGAGCCGACCCATCCCATCGTTGATTCGACGCCCCGCCAGGATTACCTCGGGATGATGACCGACCTCTTGCGCCTTGTGGGTCAGATAGTACGGGTCAACCCCGATGCAATGCCCTCCCACTAGACCGGGGGAGAACTTCAGGAAGTTCCACTTTGTTCCCGCGGCGGCAAGGACGTCTTGAGTGTCGATGTCGAGCTTTCCAAAGAGGATGGCAAGCTCATTGATGAGGGCAATGTTGACGTCACGCTGGGTGTTCTCAATGACCTTGGCTGCCTCGGCGACTCGGATCGACGGCGCCCGGTGGGTACCTGCTTTGATGATCTCCCGGTACAGCGCATCCACGGTATCGGCGGTATCGGAGTCAGACCCGGACGTCACCTTGATGATGTCCGGAAGGCGATTCTGCTTATCACCCGGATTGATGCGTTCGGGGCTGTAGCCAACGAAGAAGTCCTGATTGAAGGTCAACCCGGAAGCTGCTTCAAGCTCGGGAACACAAACTTCTTCGGTTGCACCGGGATAGACGGTCGACTCGTACACAACGACATCACCAGCGGCCAGTGTTCGGCCCACCATTTGGCTCGCGGAGACGAGGGGCTGCAGGTCCGGCCGTTTCGCTGCGTCAATCGGGGTAGGGACGGTGATGATGTAGGTCCCAGCAGCGGCCAACTCCGTGTAGTCGTCGGTGAATTCCAAGTAGGTAGCTGACTGCAGTTCGTTCTCGGTGGTCTCCAGGTTCCAGTCTTGACCACCCGCGAGGGTGGAGATCCTGCCTGGGTCAATATCGAAGCCGATCGTTGGGCGGAGCCTGCCAAATTCGACCGCGAGTGGAAGCCCCACGTACCCGAGACCAATGATCGCTATTGCAGCAGCCTGGTCTGGTATATCCCGCATGGTCGAACCTTTCACGAGTCTATTTGTGCCGAGGTAGGTCCAGCTTGCCATGAGGAGCCAACAGCTGCTGGCACATCCTTGCTGAGGTTAGACGTGGCAGCCAAACGAGTGGAGCACCGAAGGCTAGTTCACTGGCAAGCAATCAGCGGTGGAAGCCCGTACCTAGCTGGTGGCCCCACCCCGAGCGTCACGAACGCGGTCGCGAGGGCTAGCTGGAAGGCCCTCCTCAGAACTGCTCTCGGGCGACGCGACACGGATTGGTTGAGGAGCTGACACCTCGGGAACCAGGTAGGCCATCTTCGCCATCCAGGTTCGAATCTCCTCGTCAGGCTCCCGCAGATCAGGCCGGGCGGCAGACGGATCAAGGGCTGGTACCCGCACATGGGTGATCTTCGGATGGAACGGCCGTGCACCATCCTCGGTGTCACTGACCAGATCCTCGTGGAGCTTCTCGCCATCACGTAGTCCGGTGTAGACAATCTTGATGCGCTGACCGGAGTGGCGGATCAATCGGTTGGCGACGTCGGTGATGCGCACCGGGTCGCCCATATCGAGGATCAGCACCTCGCCACCGCGGCCAACAACGCTGGCCTGCAGGACGAGCTCGCACGCCTCAGGGATGGTCATGAAGAACCGGGTGATGTCCGGGTGGGTGACGGTGACCGGCCCGCCGCGGTTGATCTGCTCGGTGAAGGTGCCGAGCATCGAGCCGCGACTGCCGAGCACGTTGCCAAAGCGCACGCTGATGTAGCGGGCGCCGTTGCGGGAGTCGAGTTCGGCGGTGAGGCGCTCGGTGATGCGTTTGGAGAAGCCCAGCACGCTGGTGGGGTTTGCCGCCTTGTCGGTGGAGATGTTGACAAACACCTCCACCCCGGAGCGTTCCGCCGCCGCCAGGACGTTGGTGGTGCCCGCGATGTTGGTCTTGATGGCTTCCTTGGGGGCGTGCTGCAGGAGGGGAAGGTGCTTGAGCGCGGCCGCGTGGAACACGATCTCCGGCTGACACTCGTCGAAGACCTCGGTGAGGCGGTGGGGGTC
Organism: uncultured Actinomycetes bacterium; assembly: GCA_946803585.1. Classification (GTDB taxonomy): domain Bacteria; phylum Actinomycetota; class Actinomycetes; order S36-B12; family UBA10799; genus UBA10799. The sequence continues at coordinate 558,990 of CAMPEQ010000011.1, read as the reverse complement.
GCGAATATCGGCGAGGATCACGTCCTCACCTTCGAGGAGCGCATGGCCGTGCAGGCTCATCTGGACCGCGTGCAGAGCCGACTCGTCGCGGTCGAGCAGGAAGAGGCGTTTGGGGCCGAACGGCTGAATCTTGCGGGCGAGTTCGGAGCCGATGGAGCCGCCGGCACCGGTGATGAGGACGCGCTTGCCGTGGATGAGCTCGGAGATGGCCTGCTGGTCGGTCTCGACGACGGCTCGGCCCAGTAGGTCGGCCTCGCTGATCTCGCGCAGGTCGCCGATGCCGACGCCTTGGGTGACGAGTTGGCTGACTGGTGGCAGGACCAGGAGGTTGACCCCAGCGCGGTCGGCGCGTTCGGAGAGGTCGGTGAGTAGCGTGGAGTCGGCGTTGGCGACGGCGGCGATGAGGGTGGTGGCGCCGGTTTGGCGAACGAGCCGACTGAGGTCGTGACGGGTGCCCTCGACGGGAACGCCTTCTAGGCGGAGGTTCTGGTACTTCGGGTCGTCGTCGAGGAAGGCGACTGGGTTGAAGCCGGCGTTTGGGTCGCGACGCATTGAGCGGGCGAGTTGTTCGCCAGCTTCTCCGGCTCCGAACAGGATGACGTTCTCGGCGGTGGCGAGCGTCGTCATGGAGCGTTCATAGTTTACGCGGTGCAGGGCGCGGGCAGCAATCATGATGGTCAGCGCGATGACGCCGGAGGTGAAGGCCATCGAGCGAGGGAAGTCCACCGGGTGGAAGGCAACGATGGGGATGGTGACGATGACAGCGACGGTGATGGTTGTGACGCTGATGTTGCGGAAATCGTCGAAGCTCGCGGTGCGGTAGCGGCCCTGGTAGAGGTTGAAGATGTAGCCAACGGCTAGTTGGGTGAGTGCCGCCGCGATGCCGACGAGGAGGTAGTTGGTGACGACAGTTCCGGAGGGGATCAGCTCAAAACGGATCGTCGCGGCGAGGGTCCCGGCGACTAGCCAGGCGAAGATGTCGAGTAGCGCCCAGCGCCATTGCAGGAGTCTCATCGAGGATTACAGTACGTCCGGGATCTGCTGGGCGCTACCCGGATAGGGGAGAAAGATCCTTTTGGCGGATAAGACTAGCGCAATCCGCTCCATTGCTTGTGCAGGGGAACGGTAGACAAGATGAAGTTCACTACTCGCGCGCTGGTGTTCTCGACGCAGTAGTCGGCCGGTGCTTCCGGATTTCGTCCCCGCGCGATCGCGAACTCAACCCCCGCGAGGACTGCCGCGGAATCGACATCAACCATCGTGATGGCTCCGGTATCCAGCGCCTCGGGACGTTCGATCGCCCCACGCAAGGTGACGGCGGGAAAGCCGAGCATGGTCGATTCCTCAGCGATCGTGCCTGAATCCGAAAGAACGCACACCGCGCTGAGCTGCAGCTTGTTGTAGTCGAGGAACCCAAACGGCGGATGAAAGCGCACGAGGTCGTTGATCACCAAGTCCCGATCAGCGTCGAGGCGGTTGCGCGTCCGCGGGTGAGTCGACACAAGGACCTGCTGACCCCACTTCCCGGCAACAGAGTTCAGGGAATCGACAAGCTGAGCCAAGCGGTCGGGGTTGTCGACGTTCTCCTCACGGTGTGCCGAGACGAGGAAGTACTCGCCAGCTTTAACACCAAGCTCAGCTAGCGCATGGGAGGCTTCGATTCGGTCACGGTAGGTATCGAGGACCTCGCGCATCGGTGACCCAGTGACCAAGACGCGACGGGGTTCGAGCCCTTCGCTCAGCAGGTTCCGGCGGGCGTGTTCGGTGTAGGCCAGGTTGAAGTCGGCGGTGTGGTCAACAAGGCGACGATTCGTCTCTTCGGGGACGTTCGCATCGAAGCACCGATTGCCGGCTTCCATGTGGTAGGTCGGGAGCTTCAAGCGCTTGGCCATGATGAGCGATAGGGCGCTGTTGGTATCCCCGAGGACGAGGAATGCATCAGGTTGCTCTTCTTCGACGACGGCTTCGGTCTTGCGCAGAATGTCGCCAAGGGTCGCGCCGAGGCTTGAGGTGTCTACGTCCAAGACGTGATCAGGTAGCCGAAGTCCAAGTTCGTCGAAGAACACGCCATTGAGTTGGTGGTCCCAGTTCTGACCGGTATGAACAAGTACATGGTCGATCCCGGGAGTCGAGTCCAGCCGCCGCATGACCGCAGCCAAGCGAATGATCTCCGGACGCGTGCCGACGACTGTCATCACCTTCACGACGATCAGACCTCCTCGGGGTACGTATCGGGATTTTCGGGATCAAACAGTTCGTCGGCGAAGAACAGGGTCAGGAGTTCATCGGCGCCCGTATTGACGATGGAGTGGACCCACATCGTGGGCATATCGATGATGGCAGGACGATCGCCGCTAACGGGGAATTCAACGACCTCATCAGTGAAGAGTTTCCGCAAGCGAATGACGCCCGTACCCCGCAGGACGAGGAAGCGCTCCACTTTGTGGAGGTGGAAGTGTTGACCGCGGGTGAAGCCCGGTCGCGTAGTCGAGAAGAAGACCTGCGCTTCGCCTCCCAAAGACTTCACCACCTCGAACAGTTCACCTCGCTGGTCGCCCCGGACTTCGGGGTAGATCGGCCATTGCTCGGGGAAGGTGTAGGAGCGGTAGGTATTGAAGAGGTCGCGGGTGAACGGGTCAGACAGGTCAGGGAGATCGGCCGTCCGGTACGCATCGCGGATCTCTAGCACACGCTCTAGTAGACAGGTCACGGTGATCGGTGTGCCCTCAGGTTCGATCGTCCCCGACACCGCATCCGTCGCCGCGCCGATTAGGAGCTGTGCCGCGCGCTGGACATGGAGTAGTGGCATCTCCCGGTCCACCTGGATCTCGGGTGCTTTGTCGTTGACGAGTTGGTGACAGAAAGTCGCCACTACTGAGTTGTAGTACGGGCGGCAGTGTTCACCAAAGATATTCGGCAGGACGACGTCAGCGAACGGGGCCCCCACCGCCTCGGCCCATTGCTTGAGGGTGTCTGCGGCTGCAGCCTTTGCGCTCCCAAAGACGGTACCGGTGGCCTTGTGAATACTGTTGCCGTAGACGATGGGGATCGTTCGGTTCGTCCGATGTAGCCCAGCAACCAGCTGAGATGCGAGCCAACGATTCGTGTCGACGATTGCTCGCTCGTCGCCGGTTCGGTTTACGCCCGCAAGGTGGATAATCGCGTCGGCTTGATTGAGAACGCTATCCATCAACTGCGGATCGCAGAACTCATCACGGCCAATCAGCAACGATTCGTGCTTGGGCTGAGTGTGCAGCGCGGCCCGAGTATGCCAAGCAATGAATCCATGTGGACCCGTGATCGCGATCTTCATTTGGTGCGCTCTGCAACGAGCTTCCGCATTTCGGGCAGTGTCATGAGAAGCTCAGCGACTTCGTCTACGGACAGACGCTTCGTGTTGTGGGAGTTGTAGTCCTGGCCCTGGTCGAGTCCACGGGAACCCTCGTCCGTGTAGAGACCGTAGTCGAGGGAGCGGGCATCAAGCGGAACACGGAAGTAGTCGCCGTGGTCTTCAGCCTTGGCGACTTCCTCGACGCTCAGCAGTGTTTCGTACAGCTTCTCCGCGTGACGGGATCCGATGATCCGAGTGTCCGGTTCGACGCCAATGACGTTGGCAACGGCCTCGGCAAGGTCAGCAACAGTTGACGCTGGAGCCTTGCGGACGAATAGGTCGCCAGGTTTCGCATTCTCGAATGCGTACTCGACAAGCGAGACTGATTCGGCCAGCGACATGAGAAAGCGTGTCATCCCCGGATCGGTGATCGTGAGGGGTTTGCCTTGGGAGAGTTGTTCGACAAAGAGCGGAATAACGGAACCGCGGGAGTACATGACGTTGCCGTAGCGGACGCACGAGACAACGGTCTCGGAATCTGGGTTGTTGCGAGCGAACGCTTGAGCGAGCTTTTCCATGAGGGCCTTGCTCATACCCATCGCGTTGATCGGGTAGACGGCTTTGTCTGTGGAGAGGCAGACGACCGATTTGACCCCGTTCTCTGCGGCCGCGCGGATGACGTTGTCGCTCCCGTTGATGTTGGTTGCGATCGCTTGCTGAGGGAAGAACTCGCAGGATGGGACTTGTTTCAGGGCAGCAGCGTGGAAAACGTAGTCGACTCCACACATTGCGTCTTCGACGCTGCGGTAGTCGCGAACGTCTCCTACGTAAAAGCTCACACGTGGGTCGCTGATCCGGCGTCGCATGTCGTCCTGCTTTGCTTCGTCGCGGGAGAGGATCCGGATCTCCTCTGTGCTTGGGTTGCTGATGAGATGTCGTGTGGTAGCTGACCCGAAAGATCCCGTTCCACCCGTGATCAGCACACGCCTAGAAGCCGACATCAGGTAGCTAGTGGAGCTCGGTATTGGGCCCGGTAGGCAATGATCGTTTCATGGTACGTGAACAGCCTATTTGCGAAGGATGGCCGGAGCTTGAGTAGCGTGTTCTTTAGACGCCAATTGAGACGATTTCTGTGGCTGGAATCCTTCCAATCAGACAATGGCTGCGCTGGATTCGTTGTGAACTGCGACACCACGTCCCACCGGCACGTCTGAACAAGATGTCGGATCGAAGTTGAGTCGTACTTATTGATGTGGCCCACGGGATCCCAATCGTAGTCTTCTGGCGTTCGGAAGTGCAGCTCTGTTGGAACCTCGACTATCAACACTGGAGCGATTCTTCTTGCCTCAATCAGCAAGGAGCGCGGATCCTCTAGATGTTCGACGACGTGTGTCATAAGAACTAGATCGGCTGTCTCGGCCGCGATGGGCAGGCTACTGCCGTCGAAGGTCTCGAAGGTCGCATTAGCGACCCCGCGCCGTTCTGCCGCCAAGATTGCGTTCTCTGCAATATCGAACCCTAGGTAGGAAGAAAAGAATCCGCGGTCCGCCAGATTGGCGGCGACAGCGCCGTCCCCACATCCGATCTCGACGACTCTCGGTGATTTCTCAGTGCTCAGGTTCGTGGTGCTCCACGCTCGGACGATATTGTCCGACTTACCAAGTGCGCCGAGATCTCGCCATCGTGTCTGGTCATTCTCGTAGTGCATATTGTATTGGTCGTGCGATTCGCTCGAAATCCCCACTTGCAGCCTCCGCCTTGTCCAGTAGTGTCTCCGCGTTGCAGAATAGCGTTGAAGGCCCGATGGCCGCATCGTTGTGTGAACTTCGACTGGTTGAGATAGACCTAGCGACCTCCCAGTTCCCGGCAAGCCCCCAGCTGCGCGATATCCCGAGCCCCTGGGGCGAGGAATTGGTGGCTGCCAGACGTTTGGCCGTGTCAATGCTGACTCAAAATGTTGCCACTTTTGCTGATTGAAAATGTTGCCACTTAGGGTTCGGTTCTATTTCTCGGTTTGGTTGATCGTGCTGGTTTTGCGTCGTGATTTGGTGCGGTAGGAATCTCCTTTCAGTGAGAGGACTTCGGCGTGGTGGACGAGGCGGTCGATCATTGCCCCGGCGATGACGTCGTCGCCGAAGACATCACCCCAGCGGGCGAATGCCATGTTGCTGGTGACGATGAGGGAGGCGTGTTCATAGCGCGATGCGACGAGTTGGAAGAACAGGTTCCCGGCATCGCCTTCGAACGGGATGTAACCGACCTCGTCAATGATCAGTAACGGGTAGCGGCGCAGCTTGATCAGCTCTTGAGTCAAGGTCCCGGCCGCGTGAGCGGCATGGAGTCGGGTGACCCACTGAGCGGCGGTCGCGAACAAGACCCGGTGACCGGCGTTGGCCGCCCGAATCCCGAGCCCTGTCGCGAGATGCGTTCTCCCTGTCCCCGGCGGTCCGAGCAACACAACGTTGTCGCCAGCGGTGACGAAACTGGTGGTGCCCAGGTTCGCGACGACATCACGGCGGGCGGAGGGCTGGTAGTCGAAGTTGAACTCCTCCAACGTTTTCACTGCCGGGAAGTGCGCCGCGGCGATCCGGATGGCGGTCCCGGATGCTTCCCGGGCAGATACTTGCCGATCCAACACGGCCGCCAAATACTGCTCATGGGTCCAGGCTTCATCTCGAGCCTGATCGGCGAGACGGGAAAACGATTCCCGGATCACCGGAGTCTTGAGCGCCCTGGTGAGGAACTGAATGTGGGAATCGGTATCGGGCCCGGTCTGGTCGGCTCCGATTTTTGTGGCGGTCATGATGCCACCGTTTCTGGCTGGCCGGTGCCGAACATGTCGTCATAGTCCGGCAGCGCCCGAAGCTCAACCTGCTGTGGCTCGGCCGCTTTAGCGGCCCTGGTCCGGTAGTCCTTTCGTAATCGGGCGGCCGCTTTCTTGTGTGCCGGGTCGGTGATCGTTAATCGGTCAGCCCACGACCGGGAATGAACCGCGACCTCACGCCCAGCGAGGACAACACGGATCTGGCCGAGACTGGCGCTGACATCAACAAGATGACCGATCGCGTCGGGATGAACGGAGTAGTCATTGGAATCCACCCGAACGTAGCAGTCACGGGGAAGCCGAACCCGAGACTGCAGTCCCGTCACCGGAGCAACGGGTGGCAAGGAGAGCATCGCGGCCCGGTCAACACCAATCCGATCAACTGGCCGTGCCTGAATCCGGCGAACCAGGCGCGTGTTCGCCTTGGCCAACCAATCCACCAGTTGGGTATTGAAATCGACAGGAGAGACGAACGCGCGCCCCGGCAAGAAGGACGTTTCCAAGTAGCCGTTGGCTCGTTCCACGACGCCTTTCGCTTCCGGATCACGTGGCCGGACCTGCAGAATGCGCAGCCCTAGAGTTCCGGCGAATGCTTGGGCCCCGTCCGTGAGGCGGCGTTTCTGACCGATCCCGGACTCGTTGTCCCAGACCAGCACTTTCGGGACGCCTCCCATCGACCCGAGGAGCTGCCACATTCCCGCCGACAAATCTCCAGTCGTTCGAGACGGGATCATCGTCGCGGTGATGAACCGTGAGAACCCCGACGTCATCACCAACACCGGCGGAGACCCAACCTGACCCGTGCCTAGCGGAATCCTCACGGGCGGGAACCACAAATCGCACTGAGCCAACTCACCAGCCTTGTAATCGGTGCGATCCGCCGGGTCAACGCCGCGATACTGCGGGCGCAGATCAGCGACCTTCGATCGCAACACCGACGAAGACCGCGTCCACCCGATCCGCTCAGCGATCACCGTCGAGGGCATCGTCGGGAACTCCGCAAGCAGCGCCCGAATCTCGCCCTCGAACACATCCACCGCGCTCCCGCGCGCAGCACGCGAATACTTCGGCGGCGACTCCGCTGCCAGCGCCACATCGACGGTGCGTCTCGCGACACCAAGCCGCGCTGCTATCGCTCTCGTACTCATTCCCTCGCTGCTACGCAGACGACGGATCTCAGCCCAGTTCTCCACAGTGATCACCCTTCAAGGGAACCCCACGTGGCAACAAATTCACTCGGCAACACTGGCCTAGTTTTCACTCAGCAGCGACAGGCCGGAGTCAAGCCATTCTCGCTGTGGTCGGTTCCAGCATAGCCTCGTCTCGCTCCGCCTCCCGAGCAGGATTCATCAACCGTGCGTTCTCAGATTCCAGTAACGTGAGCCGGTCCGCCCCATCAGCTCTCAAATTTCGGTAATGGTTGCTCCATCGATCATACGTCGACTCTGTGCCTTCCAATGCAGGATTGCCACCGATGGGAACGCAGCGTCACATTAGTTCAGGTTGCGACCTGCCGATGAATAGGTGAGGGCGGGACTACGAAACCTCGCGAGGCCTAGGCCCCGGCTCGCGCATCAGCGTCTGGGTTCGCCGTTGCGCGCAAGGTCACGACACTCCGTCGGGATACTCGACACCGAGATCGATACCCCAGTAGGGGCAGAAGACTGGAGGGACGACGACGCTTGGATAGGCATACATTCCGCTCTCGCCGACCGTCCGCATTTAAACACGCGATTGCTCTGAAGAATTAGCCGTAGCCAATAACCCGGGCTGGCATTATGAACGGGGCACCTCGACAAGAGAAAACTCTGAGATGCCGAGGCCCGGTAACTGTCCGATCATGCGATCGGTGACTCGACGCCGACGATAAGGGGACGGACCTAGTCGGCGCGCCGTCTCGCACCGGTAGCAACGTCGAAGAGCGTAGCTGCCCCGAAGATCAGGACTATCGCTATCCACTGGGAGATTACTCGGCCCAAGAAGGTAAATATTCCGCCCCAATAAAGCGACATCAACCCGGAAAGGCAGACCGCCCATAACGCGATTGCAATAGCAGGTTGGGGGTTCGCATGGAAGTCAGAAGTTGTGTCATGCCATTTCCCGTCAATCCACCTTAGGCATAGCCCAAGAATTACGGCGCCAGTCACCACCCCTATCGCACCGAAACTCCAATAGAGCTCGCCGGGGACCAGGGCTGCCTCAGAGTGGCCAGCATTCTGGGCCGCAACTGGGTTGAAGTAGAACGCAAGGTCTCGTCCCCATCCTTCGGGCTTTTCTGGCCAGAGTGGCCGGGGAAGCCATACCCACAGACTGGCCCATAGCGTGTGGAATCCCTGAGGCTCCAACAATCCAGTGTCCCAATCAGAAACAATCTGCCCAAATAGTCGAAGTGGCGACCAAACTGAGTAGAGGCCTTCGCCGAAGGAAAAGTCATCCGGAACTGTAAGAAGGGAACGGTCTGGTCGACGACGGCTGAGTTCGACCACTCCTGCGATAGCTAGGCCCGGGATCAAGGTAAACGGAACAGCCAGCTTCAAGAGACGGTTATGGGAGGCGGCAGACAGCTGGAAGACGATTAAGGCTGATACCAGGAGCGCCAGGATCGTGAGGCGCCCGCCACCGCCCCAGAATCCGAAGACAAGCACGCACAGCATCGCTACTACCAGCAGGAGCTTCGGCCGAGACGGACGATTCGTGGTTACAGCCGCAAGTGTGACGATCACAGGACTTGCCCAGATAAGACCATCTGAGACAGTGCGGAAGATCGTGGATGAGTTTAGAGCTAGACCTATTGCGAAGGCCAAAACCCCGGCGAACGCGAGGGCGCCCGCGGTTGGCGGCCTAAACCTCGAGGTCTCAATCCTAATAGCGCGAGGAGAACGAAGAGCGAACCCGAGCGTTATAATCTGGAACAGAAGCCCCAAGCCGACGGCGGCTTGAAGTCCCGGCACCACGTCGGAGTAGTCTGCGGGCATCAATACGATTGCAGACCCGAAGAATAGGGCAAAGCTGAGGGACCAGATTCCGACGGCGTCGAATGCAAACGACCTTCCGCTAGACCAGTATGACCACAACCCAAAGCCAATCGAGACCAGGCCGATTGTTCGAAGGCCAACTTCAGAGTCGCCCATTGTTGGGACAAGCACAGCAAAGACGAGCGCCCAGACTAGTAACGTAAGCAGTCGCCCGTCGGCTGAACGACTGCGCCTGGCGAGCAATTCTTGGTTTAGCCCTGTGCGCTGCCCTGGCGGTTCGTAGTCATGGCTCGGGTCGTCGTTTGCGAGTTCGCGGTGTCTTTGAGGTACAACTGGCGTGAGGTCTTCAGGCTTCAACACGACAACCTTTCCGAACTTTGCGAGTGGGGTTTGCGAAACGGCGGCGTCTGCCGCTACGGTGGTGATGACAAGGCTACGGAGTATCCTATATGCGGCAATCGAGACTTTCGATGTTGAGCGGTTCAATGACAGCTCGTTTGGGCAATTACGCGATTGAGTCAGTCCGGGTGTTCACGGCGCTGCGTGCGAAGCCGACTGAATCGGAATGGGTTCTTCGAAGCTACGCGAAATGGGCCGATTCTGTTGCGCCCCAAACTACTCCAATGCAGCAGGGGCTCCCGTGGATCACCTACGGAGCGATTGACTACCTCGCGCGTCAGATCGGTCCCGGTTCGCGCGTTTTCGAGTACGGTTCGGGTGGATCGACGATCTTCATGTCCCGACTGGGCGCATCGGGTGTATCGGTCGAGCATGACGAGTCATGGCAGCGGCTGGTTGAGGACAAGTTGCGCGCGGAACTACCTGACGCAAACTGGCGGGTATTGCATGTACCCGCGGAGGAGCGGGGACTAGCGCATCCCAAGGAGTTCCGCTCGTCCAGTCCGGAGTTTGCCCTTCGAAGTTTTGAACGATACGTTCGCTCGATCGAGAGTTTCGAACCTGAATCCCTAGACCTAGTTGTAGTCGACGGTAGGTCGCGGAATGCTTGTGTGCACCATGCCGCCAATCGAGTGAAGCCAGGTGGCTCTATTGTGCTGGACAACTCGGAACGGATCGAGTACCGCAGAGCGGCGGAGCACTTGGAAGGATCAGGCTGGATACCCGTGCGCTACTTCGGTCCGCTACCCTGCACCGCACACTTCGGATGTACGACTGTATTCACGAAACCCCGATAGCCGGGCAACGGATTCATGCCGGAGACACCCCCGTCACACAGTGCCTGCATTAATCGTCGATGCTTGCAACCCCGTAGCGGGGTTGCAAGCAGGCACCCGCACTAACCGCTTGTTTGGATCCGTGTGAGCGCAGCACGCCATCTCCGCCTAGGACGACGTTCGCGAGCGATTACCGAAATTGCAGGAGCGACCGCGATTGCGCAGGCTTTGGCTCTCCTTGCCCTGCCACTGCTTACGCGGATGTACTCGCCCGAAGCTTTCGGGGTCTACAACTACTTATTCAGTCTGACTCTTGTGTTGGTGATGATTGCAACCGTCCGGCTTGAACTGGCCATCCCTCTGGTGCACTCACTCAGCGAAGTCAAGGCCCTAGTTAGGTTGGGGTTGTTGACGACATTGGCCTCTAGCGTGGCCCTCCTCGTGATCGTTGCATTGCTGGGGCAGCGTGTCGATACGCTGTCTAGTCTAGATCTCAGCCCCTGGATTTACTCACTGCCGCTCATGGTCCTACTGACTGGTGTTTTCATGGTGCTCTCGCAGGCACTCATCCACCAGAGGCGCTACCGCAGTGTCGCTGAGCGGAATCTCGTGAGCGGCGGCGCCTTGGTGGCCGCTCAGGTTACGTTCGGAGTCTTTTCTTCGACGTCAGGCGGGCTTGTAGGAGGGTTCCTGGTCTCTCGGTTAGTTGCCATTCTTGGGATGCTAAGGCTGGTTAGGCGGTCCTTGGGCTCTGTCCCGTCGATACCAACGAGCCGGGTATGGCATAGGTTTCGGGGATTTGCGGGCAGGTTCACGATCGCTGGCGTATTAAACGCGTTAGGAGGACAGTTACCGATTCTATTGATGGGATTATGGTTCGGCGCGTCGGTGGCGGGATACGTGGGAGTCGCCTACCGCGTGCTGACGGTCCCAGCGGCACTCATAGGTGTGGCAGTGGCTCAAGTGCTCCTTGGGGAGTTGGCGGAGACCTGGCGAACGACTGGGGTTCTTAACACACGATTGATCAAGAAGGCTATCGCCAGGCTGCTACCGATTGCCGCTTTGCTGGCCTTCGTTCCAGCGCTCTTCGGTCCCCGGATAGCAGGATTCTTCTTGGGAAACCAATGGGTTGCCGCAGGTCAGGCGGCTCAGCTCCTTGGCCTAGTCGCGGGGATTTCGTTGATCGCTTCTCCGTTGGCTCAGGTGCTTGTCGTGACTGAGCGAAGCGGAGCGATGTTGACAATCGATACTTGTCGCGTTGCCCTAACACTCCTGTTGGGCTGGTTGGCCTACTCGTCAGGCGCGTCCCCGACTTGGACGCTCTCAGCGATTGCGTTCGGTCTTGCACTAACCTACTTCGGGTACCTCGGCGCCGTATGGCAAGCTGTGAGGTCAACCAACCGTCGAGCCGCGGTTGATTGACGATCTATTCTCGATGTGAGGAATCATTTAGTGAACCTTCAGGGAACTGACCAAGGAATAGGGTACGCAGGATGCGCATAGTCCACGTAGCGGACTTTGTAACAGACAGGCTTGGCTACCAGGAGCTTCAACTTGCCAAATGGAATCACTTGCACGGGCACGAGGTGCATGTAATTACGAGTAATCTCAACCCGCCGCACAAGAACTATTCGGCTGCCCTTGAACCGATCCTTGGTCCTCGGAGCCGAAGGAAGCAGTTGGGCGCCGTTGCCGGCGTCTACGTCCATGAATTGCCGGTTAGATTTGAGTACCGTAGCCGGATCGTCATGTCAGGTTTGACCAGGCAGTTGCGAGAGCTATCGCCGGATGCAGTGCTGGTTCACGGCAGCATGTCGCCGACCACGTTGATCGCAGCGAGAGCTTGTAGCCACTTGAATGTCCCCATCTTTGCCGACAATCACATGGAGTTTTCAGTCCAAGATCGGTCCCTTCGCGGTGCCTGGACCTACCGACTAATGAGACTGACAATGAAGCAGTTCCTGGCTCCTAGGATGGACGGTTTCTATGGTGTGGCCGAAGATTGCTCACGCTTCTTGATCGACGCGCTTGGGGCGCCTGAGTCCAAGGTTGACCTGTTGCCTCTTGGCGTGGATACCAATGTGTTTAGCTTCAGCGCGTCAGCTCGCTCGGAGTTCAGAGCGGACCTGGGGATACCTGAATCCGCTGTCGTGCTGATGCAGACCGGGAAGCTCACACCAGACAAGGACCCCATCACTCTAGCGAAGGCGGCGGCGAGAACCTTGTCGAAGCACCCCGACTGCTGGCTGGTCCTTGTTGGAGGTGGCAGCACTACGGATATGGATGCACTGCGTAGCGAACTAGCCAAGCTCAGGGTGACAGAGCGGGCGCGATTCGTCCCGATGGTGGCATTTGCCGATCTCTATAGGTACTACTCGCTTGCCGACGTTTTGGTTTACCCAGGAGGCACGTCCTTGTCAAGCCTTGAGGCAGCGGCGTGTGAGCGCGTAGTCGTCATGAACGACCTCCCTAACTCGAGGTGGCGCGCGAATGCGGGCATAGGACTGAATTTTCGTGAGGGCGATTCTGAGGATCTTCACGAACTGCTCGAGTGGATCGTCTCCAACCCGCGAGAACGAGAAGTGATTGGGAGAAGGGCATGGGAAGCTGTTACCGAGTCGTACTCCTACGACCAAGTCGCCCACACTCTAGAGGCAGCGATGCGCGCTGCGGTAGTCAGAACGGAAGGGATGCAGGAAAACGGCAATGACCACGATGTTTGAGATCAAACCGTGTACTAGGTTGGTGGGATGAGTCGTCTCGATTTCCTACATGTTGTGGGCGCGAGACCAAATTTCCCAAAGGCAGCACCAGTTCTTTCGGCGCTCGCGGTTCGGGGTGCGACACAGCGCCTCGTTCATACGGGCCAGCATTACGATGATTCGCTCTCAGAGTCATTCTTTCGTGACTTGGGCATTCGACACCCTGATGCAAACTTGAATATTGGTTCTGGGAGTCACGCGGCGCAGACGGCAGCCCTACTGGTTGCGCTGGAGGAGGAGATGCTCGCCCATCCACCGAAAGCCGTAGTCGTGTACGGGGATGTAAACTCCACCCTCGCTGCAACGCTAGTTGCCTCGAAGCTGCAGTTTCCAATCGCGCATGTTGAGGCGGGCTTGAGGTCCGGAGATCGGGCGATGCCGGAGGAAGTCAATAGAATTGTGACCGACGCGCTCGCCGCATCACTTCTTACCACAAGCAATGACGCTACCGAGAATCTGATCAGAGAAGGACATGGCATTGAATCGATAGCGATGGTTGGAAATACGATGATTGACTCTCTGCTCCGACTCCGGCCCAGATTCGATAGCAGCCTTCCGAGTATGATTGAGAATCGTCACGCCGGGTATCTTGTCGTGACGATTCATCGTCCGGTTAATGTCGATAGCGCACGGTCGGCTTCAAGGGTCGTGCGTGTGCTGGCAGAGTTGGCGGAGGAAACTCATCTCGTGTTCCCAGTGCATCCTCGCGGTAGGAGGAACCTGGAATCGGCGGGTCTTGCCAGTATTCCGAATCTCACACTGACCAACCCCTTGCCGTACCTAGAGTTTATGGGTCTAGTTGAGTCCTCCCTAGGCGTCGTCACTGATTCTGGTGGAGTTCAAGAGGAGACGACCGTCTTGGGTGTGCCTTGCTTCACTCTTCGCACGACAACTGAACGGCCCGTCACTGTGAGTGTGGGCACCAATTCGTTGGTAAGTCTTGAGTCAGTGGTGAGTACAGTGTCGGCGACACTTGCGAACGGTTTGGGTCCGTACGCCATTCCGCCCCTTTGGGACGGGAATGCTGGACTTCGCGCGGCAAACGTCCTTCAGAACTTAGTAGGCGTTCCCGCTGAGCTCAGCGCGACAGAAAGCAACAACGGGTGATCTAGAGAGGGCAACAAATTGGCGGTCTTGCAGCATGCGAAAGGCGTTGTCGGCTTTATTTCTAGCCACCCATCTAATAGGGGAATGGTAGGAACAGCATTGACGCGCGCTGCCCGAACTCGAATCGCTTTGGTTACCTCGGGTTCAGGGGTAACCGAGATAGAACGAGATGGAATTCGTTTCCGTATCCGATCTGGTGAGACCAGCCTGATGCGTTGTGCTTACGCTTGGCCGCCCGACCGCCACGAAATGCTCGCTTGGAAGAGGGTGCTTCGGGGGAAGGACATCTTCGTCGATGTCGGTGCGAACGGTGGCGTCTACAGTCTCTGGGCAGCAGCGTGCGGCGCAACTGTCTTCGCGTACGAACCGGAAGCTCTCGTGTTTAGATCGTTGGAAGTGAACTGCTTGATCAATAGAGCAGACGTTTCCTGCAGGAGGGCTGCTCTTGGTGCTGAAAAAGGTAGCGTACCGTTCACGGTTGACCGAGGAGCCGAAAACAGAATCGCTGTGGCCGGAGATTGCTCTGTCGAGTCGGTTGACTTACTCACACTCGATTCGGAGTTTCGAGGCCAGAGGATTCGCGGGCTCAAGATAGACGTGGAGGGGTTTGAGCGGCTCGTCCTTGAGGGAGCGGCTTCACTCCTGAAATCACAACACGTCGACGTGATTCAACTCGAGTGGAACTCGCTTTCCGAGGGCACGCTTGGAGAAGGCAGAGACCGATGCGTTGAGATCCTTGACGCAAACGGGTACCTGTTCTTTCGCCCTGACGAAGACGGGAACCTGCTCGCCTGTGATGATTTGGGTCCGAGTAAGCGCGATATTTTCGCACTGTCACCTGCCGGTGTCCGGACCACCCGCGGAGAACAACTCGTGCGTCATCGGGCTTTGTGAAGGGCACAAGAGACCGCTTTTGTCCTACGCTTGGGCGAACCTCGCTCCCTTCCTCTTGGCTTGTTCTTGGTCGACCTGTCCAGTGGATTCCGCGCACGAGCGACACGAGAATTGGAAGTCGCGCTCGACGTCGTGAAGGCGCGCAGCAAAGCTCTTGGATGAGTACCTGCGTGCCACAAAGGGCTCAGGTGGGATAGACGTACTCAGGGCTACCGGATGGGTCATGTCAACGCCGGGGCGGGTTCAAGTCAGCGTTGACACGGCGGTAGCCCAGTCCTGAGAGCTAGCAAACTGGTGACACACCTGAACCAGTTGTTGATTGAGTAAAGGGATTTCGAGCAGGTTGACTATTCACGGATATGTAGGGCGGGCTACTGGTGCAGCATCGTCGCGGCCGGCTATTCTTGTTCGCACGCTAAAAGGTCCAGAAGGGAGTTTTCAGTG
This sequence comes from uncultured Actinomycetes bacterium, assembly GCA_946803585.1. Lineage (GTDB taxonomy): Bacteria > Actinomycetota > Actinomycetes > S36-B12 > UBA10799 > UBA10799. The sequence continues at coordinate 543,478 of CAMPEQ010000011.1, read as the reverse complement.
CGTCCGAGGTCCCAATGCCAAGAGCAGGGGACAGTCTTGGTGAACGCCTCGAACCTCCACGGCGGCGGGGGAGTCGCAGTTGCTTCATCAGTTATTGACGAGGCAAGTAGGCTGACGAGCAAATCCGGACGCATTGTTGTCTTTGCTTCTAGTGAGGTGCACGCGAACCTCGAATCGATGGGTACCGACCTAGGTACGTTCTCAGCCTACTTCGTGTTCGACACCTATGGGTTGCGGACCCTATTCTCTCGGCCGCCAATCTCCTACAGCCAGTTTACGAGAGTACTCAATGTCTTTGGCCCCGTTTATGCGGTCGCTGCTGCAAGACGAAGTGTGATGGGATTTGCCCAGCCTTGGATCGCGTTTCCCGACAACTCGGCGTTCTCTCGTCTGTCCCCTCGGAAGCGCTGGCTTACCCGTCAGAAGTACCGGGTGCAGGCAGCCATTTTCTTACTCGCAGGTGAGCTAGTCGTTGAGCAAGAACAGGTTCGTGTGGCACTGCGAGAGCGACGGTTTCTAGGGCGGAAGCGGATCGCAGTCGTTAGCAACACAGTAGACAGCATTTTTCTTGACCAGAACCGTTGGGAAGAAGTCGCGATGCCGCTACCTTCCACGAAGGTTCGGCTTGGTGTGGTCTCTAGTAACTACGCGCACAAGAATCTTGAAGTTCTACCCGTCGCAAAGCAACTTCTTGTCGAGCAGCACGGACTGGAGGTAGAGATTCTCTTGACCATCCCCGAAGATGCATGGGCATGCGCCAACGACGGACTCAAGGAAAGCGTGATCAATGTTGGCCCGCTCACGCTCGCGCAGTCTGCGGACTTTACTTCGCGGCTTGACGGGGTTGTGTTTCCCACGTTGCTCGAGTGTTTTTCGGCGACACCGATTGAAGCAATGGTGCTCGGGACACCCCTGTTCGCATCCGATCTTCCCGTTATTCGAGAAACAGTCGGCGATTACGCGTCTTACTTCGATCCGCTCGATCCCTCGGATATAGCTAGAGTTATCGCCGAGTACTTCCTTGCGCCCTCAGATGCTGACGAGGAGAGAAGAGGACTGGCCCGCGAGGAGTTGGTTGCCCATCAATCGTCAAGTGCAGTGCGCGCACGTGCTCTATTGGCAATGTGCGGAGTTGCTGGCGATTAGCGAGCGGAGTGCTTCCTAGCAGAAATTGTTTCGAGAACCTTGAGAACGCTTGAGACGCCCGAGCCCTGAGAAAAGTTCTCTAGGTAATAGTCGTGGTTTGCGGTTCCGAGGCTTCGTAGCCCACCCCGACCCAGCTCAACGGCGGCTTCGAGTTGCCGAGAAAGAGCGGCATCTCCCGCGGCCTCAGCGAGTAGCGCACCGCCAGAGGCTCGCGCAACGGATCGGATATCGCCAACTGCAGATACCAACAACGGCTTTCCACTCGCCATGATGGATTGCACCTTACTGGGCATTGTGTACTCAGTCATAGGGTTCGGCGCCAACCCTATGTACTGAATATCCGCAGCGTTGACGAGTGCGTGCATTTCACTCGGTGGCCGAGAGCCCAAAACACTAACTCGACCGCCAGATGCCAAGGCCAATCGTCGAACGCTCTCCTCCATTGTTCCGCTGCCAACAACTAGGCAACGAATTTTCGTTTCACTCGGCAGTGAATTGATCGCTCTAGCGAGGACGTCGACACCTTGGGCTGATCCCAACGCTCCCGCGTACATCACGACGACTTCATCGGAGGCTATCCCCATCGCCGCGCGCTGAGCGGCGCCAGCGATTTCGTCGGGACAGTAGATATCTTCATCGGCCCACAGAGGTAGATACTCCAGTTTCTCGCTTCCCACACCGCGGCTGGCGAGTTCGACTCCCGCGCTAGGACTTATGTATCCAACGGCAGCGGCACTCGCGTACATGCCTGCGCACCACTTCTCGAGCGCCTTACCAAGAGCCCTACCGCCCCGATGTTCCGGAAGGAAACTGGTGGCGAAGAGGCTGTCCGGCCACATGTCCATATTGTGCAAAAGTGTGGGTACCCGCGCTCCAAGCGCGAGTACCCACATCGGTAAAGCGACGGTGGCAGGCGAGTTATAGACCCAAAGTGCGTCAAGGTGTCGCATGGTGTGGAGACCGAATGCGCTGGCGGAGGCGGCGAAGCTAGCGTAGTTGGCAACGCGACCACTCGCAGAAGTGCCATGGTTCGGATACAAGGGCACACGAGTAGTCGTGATTCCGGCCTCTTCTACGGTGTCTCCCAATCGCATTTTGTATCCGGGATAGAGATGGCCTTGGGGGTAGTTCGGGTACCCAGTTAGCACGCGGACCTCGTGTCCCCGCGCTGCCAGACCTCGAGCCAACACGCCAGGGATGCTGGCGGGACCGGGCTCAGGATCGAACCACTGCGTGAGTATCCCTATCTTCATCGGTCCCCGCCCCCAACGGTGCCTTCCCGCAGCGCCTCTCGAATCTTCACTAACCATCCAGGTTCGATTGGCTCGATAGATTGAGAGTGTTGTGTGAGCCAGCCGGGAGTCTGTCGCTGACCGAACAGCATCATCTCGAGCCTACGTGCATTTCCCCCCGCAGCTGGTCCAAGTTGCCCCAGCGATCTGGCCGTCTTGACCGCGAAACGGCTCGCGGACCGATTTAGTGAACGGGGCTCACGGCCACTGAGTTCTCTGAGGAATCGGCTCGTTGTCACACCTTCCCAAGGGTGCGCGACAGCTCCGGGCGGCTTTACGCTCTCACGGGAAAGAAACTCCACGACAGCTGAAACGCGGGCCACACTGGTTTGTGGAGTCGGGTCGTCACCAGGTGCTGCAACGAAAGCCAAGCCGGATGCGGCGAGCTGCGACAGCGACCGAGTGACTGGCCTGTCGGCCCCGTGTACTGAAGTCGGCCGGTAGCGGATGAGCTCAATCGTCGCCTCGTCGCGCAGCAGGAGTTCACCAAGGGCCTTGCTAATGCCGTACGGGCTACTGCCAGGTTCCAGTCGCTCTGTCTCGTCCAAGTAGCCGGTCCCTTGAACTGCAGCCGAACTAATGTGAACGAAACGGCGGACGCCCGCAATCTGTGCCGCTTTGAGGAGGAAGAGTGGGGTTACTGAGTTAGCACCGACAAGGTCGCGAAAGTTTCCGCTCGTCGCATCAGCCAAACCAGCCGCATTGATGACGATATCGACGCCTTGGAAGTGCGCGTAAGCGAAGTCCGCAGCCTGATCGGGGAGGACCGCGCCTCTCAAATCGTGTAGGGAAGTAGTGAATGGACGGAGTCGGGGCGCGGTCACCGGAACAACCGTTGTGTTGAGTCGCAGTCGATCCACGCATGCACGACCGATGAATCCCGTCGACCCAACGACGGCGATCACGCGCCTATGACCTTGAGATTCATCCACTAGGCGAAACCCTAGTAGCTCGGCGGGCGGCGGAGTAGGTAGCGCACCGTCCCGAACAGAATTCGAAGATCGGTTCTCAAGTTGATCCTTTTGAGATAGACGGCATCCCAGACGGCCTTCTCTTGCTCTGGCATCCCGTCGTACGCGTTCAGTTGTGCTGTTCCGGTCAATCCCGGCTTTAGGCCCAGTGAGCCGTTTGCTCGCCTCATTTCGATCAACTCGGTCTGCGTTGGAATTGCGGGTCGCGGACCAACGAGGCTCATCTGACCGGATAGAACGCTTAGAATCTGGGGGAACTCATCGATGCTTGTGCGTCTGATTATAGTCCCGACTCGAGTCACAGTCAGTGTCGTGGCCTCAGCCGATGACACGTTCGAAGTCCCAACGGGCATGCTTCGAAACTTGGTCAGCTTGAAGCGCTGCCCGTCAATACCAACGCGGTCATGGGTGAAAAAGACCGGTCCGCCGTCATCTAGCCTGATCGCGACTGCCACTGCGAGACCGATTGGCGCAGCGAAGACAGTAAACGGTACAGCGACGAGGAGATCTAGGACGCGCTTTCCTTTACGACGGTATACGAGATTCGTTGAGTGCACTAGCGGTCCGAACCGGCCAGGGAGGTGGGTTCAACACTGAAGTCCCGCGCGACGAGCAGACCGTCGTGGCACGTGAAAGTTGGCTTGTTGTTGGAAGGCTCATTGGTTGAGGCGCCCCAAACCCTGACCACGCGGTCGTTCTCACGCCAGAACGCGCCAGGGTACGGGTGGGTCGTCGCCCTTACTAGCGCAGTCGCCTCCGCCACACTCATGTCGGCAGTAATCTCTCCGTCGCGGGGAGTTCGTCCTGGCCATGTGGATCCACTTGCCGGATCTTGCGGCACTGCCTCCAGCGAATCCTCGTTTAAGGCATTCCAAGTTCGCGAAATCAGGAGCCTATGAGCTTCGAGTACCTGGCGGTAGAGAGTTGTGGCGGTTGTTTCTTCTGTGAGTGCAATTTCCTGCCACGCAAGAACGGGTCCCGTGTCGACTCCGCTGTCGAGTTGGAACATCGTGACACCCGTCCTATCGAGGCCCTTGAGGATGGCCCACGGGATCGAAGCACGGCCCCGCCCTTCCGGCAGGAGCGTTGGGTGCATTCCGATGCAGCCTCTCGTCGATGCGCTTATTGTCGCTGGCGCCGCGATCTGTGACCAACCGATAATGAAGAGCCAGTCGATTGCATACTCCTCGATCGCCTTCGTGACTTTCGGGTCGTTGACGGATCGCGACTTGAGAAGCGTGACGCTTTTCGAGTCGCAAAAATCGTCTAACCACACGCGACCCGACTTGCTCTGCGCCTGGTCGTCTTCAAGCGTGATTACTAGATCTAGTTCACCCCCGATGGCGTAGATCTCGGACATGACGTCGAGTCCGAGCTGGACGCAAGTTACAAATCCGAATCTCATGGCGTGTCCGAGCGCAGGTCGTCAATATGCCAATTCCGGAAGCCAGTCACAAATGCTTCGGCTAGATTGAGGCCTGCTTGAGCGCCCCGCATCACTGCCTGAGCTCTGATAGCTTCTGGACTTCGCGGGTGCGGATACGGTCGCATCACTCCACGGTACGCCGAAACTGCTTCGATCTTGCGTTCGAGACCGTCCTCGCCGATTTCGACGTAAGTATCTGGGACGAACGCGTCACCACCTCCACGAAACTGCCATTCTGTCGAAGAGAGAACCTCCATGAATAGCAGCTGCGACAGTGGCGGAGCTGAACCGTTCGGTTGACGTTGGTTCAGGCGGGATGCCGCCAAAGTCGCGGAGCAGACCTGTCGGTGATCGTCGTTGATATCGTGCGGGTGATGTGTGATAACTGATGAGGCTTGCGTTTGTTGAATCGCATTCTCGATGAACTGGACAAGATCGAGGTGAGGAACGGCGTTCATCCCGATATTCGGGAAGTCACCCATGATTGGTGGTGAGAATCCGAGTATTTCCTGAGCGTGAAGGCTGTCCCTCAGTAGTTCCTCACTGGCGGGACGTGCGCCTCGCGCTGTAACGCCTCCAGCTAGGAAACAACATGTCACCACTTCGCCTCTAGCTGCGAGTAGCGCACCGGACGCTCCAAAACCGAGTGCTTCATCATCGGGGTGCGCGACAACTACTAGCGTCGACATCGCTTCGTCCTTAAGTCTTGGTGGCGGGAAGGTCTAGCATCTGACGCTAGGCTACCGGTGTAAGGGTGCGAGCGATCAACTTAAACGAGAGATTCGGTGCGTATGCTGAGCAGCGACGTCGTGCAATCGAACCTGCGAGGGAACTGAAATGGATCTGGGTGACTATCTGGCTGCGGTGCGCAAGAGATGGATTTCCGTTCTCGCGATCACGGTGGTCGTCTTCGGGCTCTCGGCCGTCTATACCTTCACTTCTTCCAAGGTCTACACCGCGAGCACGCAGAACTTCGTTGCGCTCACCGGCGAATCAGCCGACGGCGCTAGCCCCCTCTCGGGAGCCCAGTTCGCCGCCCAACGCGTCAAGTCCTACACGGAGATCGTCACCAGCCCTGAGGTCCTCGAGCCGGTCATTCAAGAACTTGACCTCCCGTATACCTCCCAACAGCTCGCGGGCAAAGTCTCGGCAACGAACCCGCCCTCCACTGTCCTACTGATTGTCAGCGCAAACGACGCGAGTGCCGTTCAAGCAGCCGAGATCGCCAACGCGGTGTCAGTGCAGCTCGGACGCACAATCGAAGCCCTCGAAACCCCAACTGCGACCTCAACGTCACCGGTCAAGGTCACACTGACCGACCCGGCGACGCCACCAGGCGCACCGTCATCCCCGCAAACACGCATCAACTTGGCGCTCGGTCTGATCCTCGGCCTCGGGCTCGGAATCGCGTGGGCGCTACTACGCGAGACCCTCGACACCACAGTCTCTACCCCCGCCGAGATCGAGGAACTCACCAACGCCCCTTCGCTCGGCGCGGTCGTCGCGATCGATGGCAAGCAGAACCGCGCTCTAGCAGCCCTGGACGCGACGAGCCTCAACTCTGAGGGCTATCGAACGATCCGCGCTAACTTGCAGTTCGTCAGCGTCGATGACCCGATCCGCGCGTTGGTGATCACCTCCCCCGAGCCGGGAGACGGTAAGAGCACCCTTGCCTGCAACCTTGCAATCACGATTGCGCAATCGGGTAAGACCGTCTGCCTGGTCGAAGCTGACTTACGTCGACCGCGGATCACCGAATACCTCGATCTGGACGCAAGTCAAGGGCTCACCGATGTCCTTTCCGGGCAACGTTCCCTAGACGACACCCTCCAGCCATGGGGCCGTGGACTGATCACGCTCCTCCCGCCCGGACCGATTCCGCCCAATCCAAGCGAGCTCCTCGGGTCACATCAGATGCAAACAGTCATCGGCGACCTCAAGTCCCGTTTCGACATCGTCATCCTGGACTCCTCACCGCTACTCGCCGTCTCGGACGCAGCGATCCTTTCGTCGCGAGCAGATGGAGCCATCCTGGTCGTTCGCCACGGTAAGACGAGTACCGAAGATGTCGGCATCGCGGTCGGTGCGTTCAAGCGGGTTAACGCCAGGCTACTTGGAACCGTGCTGAACGCTGTTCCGGCCAAGCGTCGCTATGGGTATGGCGATGGCTACGGTTACGGTCAGGAGTCCCAGGAACAGACGTCACCGAAGTCGGTGGATGACGCCACGAGAAGCACGTCGGAGGCCTAATGCGAACTATCGGAAGTAAGGCTGCGGTGACGGTTGCCGCGATCGCGCTTGCTGGACTCGGGATGGGTGTCCTCGGTGCTTGTAGTTCCGGAAGTCCAACGGACCCGAACTCCTCGCAGCAAACCAGCAATCCAAACGAGAACAATCAACAGGATGCGGTGTTCGCCAACCAGACGATCGCGTTGAATGAGCAGGTCGTCACCCTCACCGACATCTTGACAGCCAAGACTGAGGAAGAGGACACGGCCCTCGCCTTGGAGGAAGTCGCCCGAACTGCCAATGAGCGGATCGTGTTGGCACACGGATGGCTAACGAGTTGGGGGCGTTCAAATAGTGAAGCCCCTGATCCCCCCGGCATGCTGACCGGGCGACAGATCACGGCTATCACCGTCTCCAACGGAGCCAAGCTAGAAGCACTCGTCGAACAAGCAGTGGGCGAGCACCTCACAGGAGTCATCGCGGTCTCTGCCGCCGAGTTGGCGGAGGGCGTGAACCCAGCTGCGCGGGAGTTCGCCGAGCAGTTGAAAGCCGACGCCGAGACCGAGCTCGAGCCGTTACTAGCTGCTGCCGTCTCGTAGAGCACGGGTAAGGCTGAGGTAAGAACCGCTTGCATCAGCGCAACAGGGTGACGTATTGCAACTATTTGGCGAACCCGACTACGAATCGGCTCCATCATCGGGTAGCCTCGCAGCATGCGTAGATCATTCGGGCGCTCGGGCGCCGTACTTCTGACCACCGGACTAACCGTTGGCTTGGTTGCTTCGGGTATGTCCGCAGCCTCGGCCGCCCCCTCGCCGCGGATCAGCGCGAACCAATGCGCAGTCAATGCGCCTGAAAATGGCTACGTCATCAACGACACCACAACCAACACCAAGTGCACGGTTAACAGCAACGGCACCTTCATGTGGGCGAGCAAGGCCGTCGCCAAGTGGAAGAAAAAGAAGAAGAAGTCACAGAAGGTCAAGTTCAAGGCCAGCTTCAAGGTCGTCAAGCCTCGTGGAGACGCCAAGCAGTACGTGACCTACCGGTTCGTCCGCGGCAACACCGTCATCAAGAAGCGGGTGCCGATCAAGAGCAACAAGCGCGCCGTCGTCAACATCAAGCTCCCGAAGAAGGGGACTTGGGCCGTTGTCGCCAAGTACAAGAACAAGGTTGTGACAACCACCATCAAGGTGAAGAAGAACGTCTAGTCGCTCAACCAATAAGCATTCAACAAATCTGCCACTGACCCCCGCGGTCGTGGCAGATTTGTTCTTTTAGCAGGTCGGCCCTTCTTCGACCGTAATCACCTGCGGGTTCAGCATCGGCTGGGCGAGCACCTTCGGCCGCTCGTTGACGAGCGTGGAATCACCAAACTGGGTGAACTCCACGGTCACGGTCTTTCGTTCGCCCTTGTTCATCTCCACGCCAAACATCGCGACTGGATGTTCGCGCTCCGTCCCGGTGAAGAGTTGCTGCGGAACGGACTCGCCGAGGAACGCGCCCTTCGGCAGATACACCGCCAGCCGGACCCGGTTAGATCCGTCGCCCTCTCGGCTCAGCCCCCACAGCTGCGCGCGATCACCACGACCACCCACATAGTCCGGCAGCTGCGCTGGTGGATTGTTGAACAACTCGACGCTGACAGTGCCGCGTCGGCCACCGGCGATGCACTCACCGGCCGAGTAGTTGACCGAGGTGTGTAGGAAGGTGTCCATCTTGTTAGCAGCGTTGTTGTTGACCACCGCCATCGCGAATGGACCGTCCGTATTGGGAACTTCCCCGCTGATGGGTGAGGATGCAATCTGATCCTGGATCTGCGCATCTTGCGCCCACAGGAACAGACTGCGGTTGAGGACCGAGTCGGCGAGCACAGAGGCCAGCTGAATCGGCGACACAGCTCCCGAGGTGATCTTCTGCATGAGCTGCTGGACCACCTTCGTCACGAAGGCATCCTTGCCAGCAGTGTCGAACATTGAGTACATGTCAACCGTCAGCAGTTGGAAGGCGTTCGACCCGTTCACGGCCACGCCATCGACGGTGAACCCACCGGTGGCCGCAATCAGATCGACGGTTGCGCGTTGATCGAGCGCCAGCAGGGCATCAGGCTTCGAACCACTCTGCTTAGTCCACATGCTGGAGAGCAGCTCTGCGGCATAGGGATAGTTGGGGCTGAGGTTGACGCCATAGATCTCCGCGAGCCGCGCTGGCCCCCAGAGCTGTCGCGAGTCTTCTGGTAACAGCATCGGATCTGCCTTGGCAGTGAGCTCCTGGTTCGGGCCTACTTTCTTTGGAGTGGCCTTCCCCCGGTCCATCTCCACCACCGAGAAGCTTCCGACCAGGCCACCGGTTCCACGTGACTCTCCGCCGTTCTGGAGCGCAACAAACCAGGTCTGCGGACCCTCGCTGCCGAGCAGTACCGCCACGGACGGCATCGTGCGAACAAGCAGTGTGAGCTCGGGCAGCAACTCGTTGGCCCGATCAACCGCCGCCTGAGCGCGGCCCTGCAACGGACCAAAGACCGAGCCGATCTCGATCGTTGCCATGTCGTCAGTGAATGTCTGGAGCCCAGCCGCCAACTCCTGAGACGCCGGACCTAGACCGTTGAGAACCTCGGCCGGGATGAACTGCGCGCCTTGGCTGGCGTCGGGCTGGTCCAACTGCTCGGCCAGGGCGATGAATCCGCTGGCCGATTCGGATAGCTGGTTCGCGCTGCCGGTCAGCAAGCTCGCGGTCTTCACCGGCTCACCCACCGCGGGGATGTTCTTGGTGATGAACCAGGCTGGGGACGCGGTGTAGGTGGCGAGTCCCTGAACGTCGGATTGCAGCGCCTTCACGGACTCGATGAGTCCGGACATGTTGCCGATATCGGCGCTGGTCTTGGCCTTCTTCGCGTTCGCCTGCGCGCCCTGGACATCGAGCCCAATAACGGCGGCGGATACGCCAACGCCGACCGCCATAGCGATCACGACAGCCAGGATCGTGACCGCGACCTGAGCACCGGTTGACCGCTGACCTCGACCCGTTCCATTCATAGCGTTAGCCATCCCGCGATCATACGCCGCAGGCACAGCCCAGGGTGGTGATCAACGGAACCAGGCTACTTAGACCACCCAACAAGACTCCGGACCGATCCGACTCAGCATCCGGGCTAATTGATCGCTCCACAGCTCCGTCCGTTGACACTTGCGCGCCTAACGTCAGCGGCGATAGCTCATTCACCTCTCCGGAATAGGAACCGTCATGTCGAACGCTCCACTGTCTGTCCCGCAGACTGATCGCCAGAATCGCTCAACCTCCCGTCGTTGGGTCAGGGCCGCCGCATGTGTCGGCGGTATCGCGCTGGCGGGGTCATCCCTCGCGGGGATGTCGACGACGGCGACCGCTGCGTCGACAGACGTCGTCTTTGAGGAAGTTGGCAGTCACTCGTACCTGGTTCCCGCCGGAATCACCAGCATCACGGTAGTCGCGGTTGGCGGCGGCGGCGGAACCTACGACAACTCCGGTAGTGGAACGGGCGGCGACGGCGCAGAGGTCACAGCTGCTCTTACCGTGACACCGGGCGAGATCTTGCCGCTGACCGTCGGTGGCGGCGGCGGCGGGGGAACTAATACTGATTCCCGCGGTGGAAGCGGCGGCGGATCGTCCACCGTGTCTGCTGGTGATCCTGACCAGGTAATCGCTGGCGGTGGCGGTGGCGCGGCCTACCAGGACAACAACGATGGCGGCGATGCCGCGTACAACGACCTTCCAGCCGGTCAGGACGGCGAAGGTGACGGTGGTGGAGACGGTGGAAGCGCCGGTGACGGCGGAACTGGCCACGGTTCCAGCGGCCGGGACGGTGGCGATGGAAACGGTGGACCCGGCGGGGGCGGCACTAACGATGACAACCCAGGTTGGGGAGTGGGAGATGGCGCGGGCGGTGACGGCTACGCCGGCGGTGGCGGAGGCTACGGCGGAGGTGCCAGCGGCGGGTTCGACGGACGCGTCGGTGGTGCGGGAGCCGGGGGTAGCACCGGACCAGCTGGGACGACGTTCACGCCAGCCGGAAACGGTGCAGCGGTCGGCGGCTCGGGTGGCGACGGATCGATCACGATCACCTTCGGCAGCACCCCCAACCCGAAAGTGCCCGCTGTCTTGGCCGACAAGTGTGGCGACACGACCTGTGCTGGAGCCGACCTGTCGGGTCTGAACCTCAAGGGTGACGACCTGGCCGGCGGAAACTTCAAGGGCGCGAACCTCGCGGGATCCAACCTCACGGGGGCGGACCTCACCGGTGCGAATCTCAAGGGCGCGAACCTTGCGGGCGCAAAGCTCAAGGGAACCGACCTGTCGGAGGCCAAACTGCGAGGCGCAAAGCTGGTCGACGCAAACCTGAAGAATGCCGACCTCGAGGCCGCGAAGCTACAAGAGGCCAAGCTCAAGGACGCGAATCTCAAGGGTGCGGATCTGACCAAGGCAAACCTCAAAGAAGGCAAGCTAAAGAATGCTGACCTTCGTAACGCCGACCTTGCCAAGGCCAAGCTTGCTAAGGCAAACATGAAGAAGGCCGACCTGACCGGGGCCAACTTGGTCGCGGCCAACCTGCGCAAAGCCAATCTGGTGAAGGCAACGTTGGTGCGGGCCGACCTGACCAAGGCGGACCTTCGCAAGGCGAACGCCAAGCGCGCCGACTTCACGGGCGCCACGATGAAGAACGCCAAGCTGGCCGGTGCCAAGACCAAGGGCGCCCAAGGCCTGAACTAACAGTATTTCCGCTGTACGCGTTCTACTGGGCTATTCGGTCGCTCTACCGACCGAATAGCCCAGTAGACGTTGTTGGCTGATGCCGAAGCTGTGGATGGACCATGCGGGCGCGCGATAAGTCTCGCAAGCTAGCTCAATGGAGCAATTCAACGATCAGCGACAGTACGAGCGAATGCACAACTTTGCCCTCGCCCACGGCGGGTGCTTGACGCGGGCCGCTGCCTACGAGCAGGGAATCTCAAAGCACTCCTTTGAGGCGGCTATCCGCCGACGCCACCTGGTCAAGTATCGCGGTGTCTACGCCCTTGCGGGTACAGAGGACTCGCATACACCCAGGGTCTGGTCGGCGCTGTTCAGGGCCGGTCCTGGCGCAGTTGTAACGGGGCCTTCTGCCCTGGCCCTTCGCCGATTTGATGGACTCGACGAGTGCATCCCTAGTTTTGCTGACCTGCCCATAACGGTGGCGGTACCACTCAATCGTCACCTACGGATTCCTCACGTTGTCGCAGTCCGCGACGCGCGCAGCGGTGGGGATGTCAGGTTCATCGGTGGCATTCCGGTTGTCGACCGTCGCCGGGCGGTAGTCGATTCGCTGCGACTGCTACGCGAAGATCGAGCGCGCGACGTTCTGTATCGGGCGCTGTTTCTGGAGTGGATCACTGCGGAGTCGTTGCAGTTCGTGTGCGAAGAGCTCGCCGGTGCAAGGGGTATCACTCAGCTCCGCGCCATGGCTATGGATGCGGCATCGGGTAGTCGAGCTGAGTCCGAGACATTGCTGCACCGGATCCTTCGTAGCATCGGAATCACCAAGTTCGCGGCGAACTTCGCCGCTCACGACGAGGCGGGGCTGATTGGGTACATCGATATCGCAGTAGTTAGGGGTGGCAAGCGGATCGCTCTCGAGGTCGATGGGCGAGCTTGGCATACGGACCACCGAAGGTTTCGCCATGACCGTACCCGTCAGAATCGGCTGGTGGATGCGGGTTGGACCGTTCTTCGCTTCACGTGGGAGGACCTCACAGCTCACCGCACGACTACAGCAGATTTCCTCCAACGGGCCATTTTCGGCTAAGTCAGGGTTGTGTTTCTGTTCTGTAGGGCAAATCGGTCGGTATTCCTACCGATTTGCCCAGTAGAGAGGCGTCGGTGGGGAATCACACCGTCAATCGAGCTAGCGGGCGGCGCGCTGCTCGGCGAGGAAGGTGCGGGTGGCCACCATCATGTTGGCAGCGGCAATCTCGCGGGCGTAGTCCTGCTGCAGAGCTGGGTCGCCAAGCATCTCGTCGCGGCGCACCTCAATCGTGCGGAAGCCCGCGTTCTCGATGTCGTGTACGGCCGTCGCAATCGCGTGAGTCAGGCTCTCGGATTTGCGGGCAAAGTGGCCGACGCTCTCGCCACCCTCGATCTGGAACATTGCGTCAAAACAACCGGCGTTGAACAGCGCATCTAGGTCGTCGTCACTCGGTGCGCGATCGAGTACCAAAGTGAATTCGTAGCCCATGTCGTCCTCCTCGCTCAACGGTCGCCGATCGTGCTGGCGGACCGTTCCCCGTTGTTGGACCGTGCATGCTCACCTTAGCCAACCTTGGGGCCGATCGGGAGGGGAGCGTCTTTGTTGTGGATGTAGCAGGTGACCTCGGTGCATTCGGTTGAGCTGACAAGTAGCCGTTCGGACACTCTCGCGCCGGGATCCGGTGAGACGATGGGCGCGTGGATCTCATCGCTGAACTTCAAGCCATCGTCGGACCCGACCATGTGCTGACCGACGAGTCGCTGACCGGAGCCTTCACGACGGATTGGACCGGCCGATTCAGCGGCGCCGCGTGTGCGGTGGTGCGCCCGGCAGATGTCGAGCAAGTGAGCGCGGTGCTGGCGGCTTGTCTGCGGGCTAGGCGGACGGTGCATCCGCAGGGCGGGAACACCGGGCTGGTTGGCGGCAGTGTGCCGAGCTCCGCGGATGCGGGTACCGGGGCCGGGAGTGGTGGCGGTGTCCGGAGCTCCGGGGCTGGGGGCACAAGGGCAGTGAGTGGCGGCGGTGTGTCGAGCTCTACGGTTGCGGGCGCCGGGGCAGTGAGTGGCGGAAGTGCAGGGGCGCAGGACCGGGCTCCGGTGGTTGTCTCGACGACGCGACTGTCGACGATTGGGCAGGTCCGCGCGGGCCAGGTGCAGGTCGGTGCGGGGGCGACCCTCGGCGATGTTCAGCGAACTGCGCTGGCCGCTGGGCTCTACTACGGCGTGGACATCGCGGCCCGGGACTCCGCGACCATCGGCGGAACCATCGCGACCAATGCCGGTGGAGTGCGCGTATGCGCATTCGGGATGACCCGCGCGCAAGTCGTTGGGGTCGAGGCTGTCCTTGCGGACGGGACGGTTGTTTCCCACCTTGCTGGCTTACCGAAGGACAACACCGGCTACGACCTCGTCGGGCTATTCACCGGTTCGGAGGGAACGCTGGGCATCATCACCGCGGCGACGCTTCGGTTGCAGACGGCCCCAGGTAACTCGACGCTCGCGCTCGTCGGGGTACAGGACCTGGCGCAGGCTCAGCGGCTCGTCGCGACGTGTGTTCCGACCGGGTCGCGGCTGCTGGCGGCTGAGGTGATGGATGAGGTCGGTGTCGACATCGTGTGCGAGTTCGCGCACCTGCCGTGGCCGTTGGCGCAGCGCTGGCCGAAGTTGGTGTTGCTCGAGGTTGAGGGCGATGAGATCTGGTTGCCCGACACCCTGTCGGACGTCGTGCCGGATGCGCGGCCGGACACCTTGCAGGGCACTGATGCCCTGCCGGACGCTGCGTCGGCCCCTTTGCCCGTTGCACTGCCGGATGCGCCGTCGGCACCTTTGCCGGGTGCACGAACGGACGTCGAGCTCGACGCCATTGTCGCGACGGATGCCACCGACTACGCGCGGATCTGGCGCTACCGCGAGCACCAGTCCGAGGCCGCCCAAGTGATGGCCGCGCGCATCGACGGCTTTGTGCACAAGCTCGACGTCTCGGTCCCGCTGCCCGCGCTGCCGGAGTTCGCAGCGGCCCTGACACCGCTACTGGACTCGATCCCCAGCGTCAACGAGTACTACAGCTTTGGCCACATCGCCGACGGGAACCTCCACGTTGAGATCGCTGAGACCACCGCAACCGACGACTCCGCGACCAGAGCGGTCCTGGAGCTAGTTGCCCGGCTTGGCGGCTCCATCTCCGCCGAACACGGAATCGGGCAGGCGAAGGCGGCGTACCTATCCCTGACTCGCTCGCCGCAGGAGATTGCCGTGATGCGCGCGATCAAATCAGCGCTGGACCCCCGTGGCCAAATGGCCCCGGGCGTCCTATTCGCTGACGATGCCCGGTAGAGCGTGAACCCGAGCCTCGAGGCCGTCGAGGATGAGGTCGAGGCCGTAGAGGAACTCGGCGGCGTAGCTGTAGTCGGGCTGCAGGATGTACTCGGCGCTCATCTCTAGGAGATGGGGATAGTCGTCGGCGGGGAAGCTGGCGAGCATTCCCTCGACCATCTGCTCCATCTCCGAGGGTGAGGTCGCGTCGTCGAATGGCAGGTTCACCTCGGTCAGCACGAAGCCGAAGATGTAGGCGTCGAGTACGGAGGTCGCGTGCGCGGCCATCGGGATCGGGAAGTTGGCCCCCCGCAGGCAGCCGATGATTGCGTCATGGTGCCGCAGGGTTGCGGGCCCGGGAGACGTTCGGGATTCCATGATGGCGAGCGACCACGGGTGGCGCAGCATGACCTCACGCATCGAGACCGCCCGATCCCGCATTGCCTGGCGCCAATCCGGACCGTCCGGGGCTGGTAGCTGGACTTGCTCGAACACGATGTCGACCATGCCGTCGAGTACGGCGTCCTTGTTGGCGACGTGGTGGTAAAGCGACATCGCCTCGACCCCAAGCTCCTGGGCCAGGCGCCGCATCGTGACGGCCTCAATGCCGCTGGCATCGGCGATCGCCACTGCCGTCTCGAGGGCACGCTCGCGGGTAACCGGCGGTCGGGCCGTGCGCTTGGTTCGCTTCATTGAGACCTCCCTGTCCCGCGGGTGAACCGGCTCCCTGATTGCTATCCGGTGTTGACAACCTTACATCGTATGGCTAGAGTCTGCATCACCCTTACGACGTAAGGCATATGGGTTCGCCGACCGGACTGACCGGCGAGGGACTCAGCGAATGATTGACTGGTCAATGACTGAACGGAAGAAGAGACTCATGGCAACTGAGGCGACGGCAGCGGAGAAGGCAATGACTGACACGATGAAGGCGATTGTTCAAGACGAGTACGGAACCTCCGCGGTCTTGCGACTAGCTGACGTCAAGCGCCCGGCGATCAAGGATGACGAGGTCCTGGTGCAGGTTCGTGCTGCGGCTCTTGATCGTGGAACGTGGCACCTGATGGTCGGCCTGCCGCTCGTGGTTCGGTTGGGTTTTGGTCTGCGCGCGCCAAAGAACCCCTCGCCAGGTCTAGACGTTGCCGGAACTGTTGTCGCTGTTGGCGCAGCCGTCAGCAAGTTCGCCGTTGGCAACGAGGTCTTCGGCGTGGGGAACGGCAGTTGGGCGCAGTACACGGCCGCCAAAGAGGCAAAGCTCGCGATCAAGCCACCGTCGCTGTCGTTTGAAGCTGCGGCCGCCCTTCCCATCTCCGGGCTCACCGCGCTCCAAGGAATTCGAGATATCGCCAAGGTGCAGCCTGGTCAACACGTGCTAGTGCTAGGCGCCTCCGGTGGAGTCGGTAGCTACGCAGTGCAGATCGCCAAAGCATTCGGTGCGCAGGTCACGGGTGTGTGCAGCACCGGAAAGCAGGACTACGTCCGTTCTCTGGGCGCGGACCACGTCATCGACTACACCGCCGGTGATTGGGCCAGTGCGGGCACTCGCTACGACGTCATCCTGGACGCCGGTGGTAACTCGCCGATCTCCAAACTCCGGGCGGCGCTCACGCCCACCGGAACCCTCGTAGTTATTGGCGGCGAGGAGGGCGGAAAGCTCATCGGCGGAGTTAACCGGCAACTCGGCGCGGTCATGATGTCGCCATTCGTCAAACAGCGGCTGACGGCGTTCCTGTCGAAGGAGCTCGCAGTCGATATCGAGGAGCTCGGGCGCCTGGCGACGGAGGGCAAGATCGTCCCATCCATCCACCAGACCTATCCGCTAGCCGAGGCCCCGCAAGCAATGCGAGCGATGGAAGAGGGCACGCTGCGCGGGAAGGCAGTCATCACCGTCTAGCGGCGGCGTGACGTCGCATGGCTTGCGGGCGCGGAATCTGGCAATCTTCAACCGTGAGCGGAATCGGCTATGTGCGACCGAACCCGCAGGTAATTGCCCACCGCGGATCGAACACCGACTTAGCCGAGCACACGCTGGCCGCCTACCAGAAGGCGATCGAAGAGGGCGCTGACGCGGTCGAGTGCGATACCCGCTTGACCGCCGACGGCGTCCTCGTGTGCGTTCACGATCGCCGAATCGATCGAACCTCCGACGGTCGCGGAGTCGTCTCCACCAAGACCTACGCCGAGCTATCCCAGCAGGACTACGGCTCCTGGAAGCAGGGGATGTACCTCGAGGACGAAGAAGACCCAACCGGCCGCGGGCTCCTCACGCTTGAGGAGCTCCTCAAGCTGACACTGGCCGCACCCCGGCCGATCGACATCGCCATCGAGACTAAGCACCCCGTTCGCTACGGCAGCCTTGTGGAGGAGCGGGTAGTTGACCTTCTACGCCGCTACGACATGTTGCGCGAAGCGCCTGATGGTGCTCGTGCTCGGCTGATGTCGTTCTCGGAGACCGCGATGCGCCGCGTCCGCGATATGGCCCCGAACATTCAAACCGTCCTGCTGATGGATCGCGTTCCAGTCCGCGCTCGCAACGGATGGCTGCCGTCCGGCGCCCGTATCGCCGGACCAGGGATCCACGTCATCCGCGAGCACCGTCGCTACGTCGAGCGGGTGCACTCCGCCGGTCGGGCAGTACACGTGTGGACTGTTGATGAGGACGAGGACATCGACCTATGCGTCGAACTCGGCGTCGACGGCATCATCTCTAACCGCCCCGCCGCCGTCTTAGAACGCCTCGGGCGCTAACACTGACCCTGGTGGGGTAACTGCTCGTGCAGGGGAGCCGATTAGTCTCCCCACGAGCAAGGAACTGATGCAATTCGGAGCAGTTACCCGCGGAATTCGGTGACGATTGACCAAGAATCGGCGTCAGTGACCTGGGCGTCCTCGTAGATTCCGGCGACTCGGGAAGCGATTGCCTCCGGTGCGAACGGAGTGCCAGCCTTGAGGGTTCCATAGATCGTCAGGGTCGAGACGCGCACGTGTTCAGGATCAAGCTCGCGTCCTAGCGCCACAGCGAGGTTGCGCAGGGCAGCCTTCTGAAGACCGAGGCCGATTGAGGCTGCCGTCGGATCGTCCGCTGTTCCCCCACCAGTCATCATGATGAGCCCGCGACCGGGAGCCCCCTGTAACTGCGGCACCAACGACTGCGCCATGGCCATCGCAGAGATGACCCCAGTTTGCAGCCCAGCAGTGACCTCGATGAGCGAACTCTCGTACCCGCCGGGCACCCACAAAGACACATTGAAATGCGCAACGTCAACGCGGGCGATCTCTGCGGTGTCGAGGGCCAGCTTGAGCGCGACGGGTTCCTCGGCATCGGCGACGACAAGCTGGGGAAGTGACGCAGCGGGAGCAGCCTTAACGAGGGCAGCCGCGACCTTCTCGAGGCTCTCCATCGAGCGCCCCACCAACACGGTGTGCCAACCCTGGCGGGCGAACGCGGTTGCCGTCGCCAAACCGATTCCAGGTCCGGCGCCGACCACGACATAGGTGGGTGCGCCCGAGTCACGGCCCACACCCTCGACAGCCTCCCTAGCGCGAGACGATGCCTCAGCGGTCTCAGCGGTCTCGGTGGCCTCAGCGGCGTGCTCGGACGCAGAATCGGTGCCGCCGTCAGAAGGTATGCGTGTTGAGTCGTTAGTCATGCGGGGTAACTCCTTGGTCGAGGTTGGTTCCATTGTCTCGCCGAGGTGCCGCGATGGCTAGCTGCAGGATTCTCCCCGCTAGAGGAAGCGCCCCGACCAGTACATCGCCGCGGCCGCCGCTGCAAGCAGCAGCAGGAACGCGATGCCAACAAACCACGGCCATAGCGGGCTCTGTAGATCGACCGTGCCGATATCGCCCTGGATCTGGGAGTACACGCTGTTGAGCTCGTCCAGGCTGGTCGCATCGAATGCTTGGCCGCCGGTCTCTTGCGCGACCGCTGCCATCGCCTCGGGGTCCGGTGGGACCGGAACGACGAGACCGCTCGGAAGCGTCACGGTGCCATCGGCGGTTCCGAAGGTAATCGTCGATACCGGGACGTTCTCCCGCTTCGCTAGGCCAGCGGCGGCCTCGAGCGAGACTCCGCTCTGCTGATCACCGTCGGCAAGCAGCACGATCGAGGCAGACGGACCCGTTGCCCCACTCGGGACCCCTGCCGAGGACCGGGCAGTTTGGATTGCTCGCAACGAGGCGACGATGGCGTCTCCGGAGGCGGTTCCGCCATCTGGTTCTAGCTGGGACAGGCTCGAAGTCACGGCATCGTGATCGAGGGTCGGGGAGACATCGAGGAGGGCATTGGAGGAGAACGAGACGAGTCCGACCTCGATATCGGCCGGCATATCGTCGACGAAGGTGGTCGCTGCCTCGACGGCTGCTTCCAGGCGGGTGGGCGCCACATCGTCGGACATCATCGACGCCGAGGTATCGATCGCCAACATGACGATCCGGGATTCGCTGGAGGTGGGGACGTCTTGGGTGGGTTGGGCCAGGCCAACCACGAGTAGGGCGAGCCCGGCGCCGACTGCGGCAGCGGGAACGTGGCGCCGCCAACCGGGCTGTTTGGGAGCGACCGAGCTCAGCAAGTCAAGGTTCGTGAAGCTCACCGCGTAGTGGCGTCGGCGAACCTGCAGGAACACATATGCCGCGGCCAGGGCGATGACCGGTATCAGCAGTAGCAGTAGCCACGGCAGTTGGAACTCGAATGTTGGAAGGTCCATATCAGGCCGCCATTCTCGATCGTTTGGCGAAGGTCACCACATCGCTCATCCAGTCGCGGTCGGTCGATAGCTCAACCATTCGCGCGCCGGAGGATTGGATAGAACTGCGGATCTCGCCACGTCGTGCGGCTGCCGCGGTGTTGAAGCGTTCCCGAATTGCGCGGTTGCTCGTGGGAACCTCAACCCGGCGCCCGGTCTCGGGATCGGCGAACGTGACGAGTCCGGAGTCGGGTAGCTCCCACTCGCGCGGGTCACTGATGTTCGCGACGATGACGTCATGGCGGACCGCGAGTCGGCGTAGCTCCTGGACCCAGGGTCCAGCGTCGATGAAGTCCGAGACGACAACGATTCGGCAGCGTCGCCGAGCACTTCGCGCGACCAGGGTCAGCGCATCGGATAGCGACGCCGGTTTGCCAGCGGAATCGGGCCGGATGTCGATGCGGCGCAGGACGTTCATGATGGCGTTGCGGCCACTGCGCGGTGGGATGAGTTCGGTGCCGTTGCCGTCGAAGATTAACGCGCCGGTCCGGTTACCAGGGCGAGCTCCGAGCAGGCCGAATGCTGCGGCGATGGCTAACGCTAAGTCGCGCTTCTCGCATAGCGCGGTACCGAAGTTAAGGCTGGCGGAGAGGTCAACGACGAGCCAGGTTTCGATCTCGCGATCGGCGTAGGTCTCCCGGACGTGCACCTCGTTCATTCGGGCGGTTAACGCCCAGTCGATCCGCCGCGCATCGTCGCCTGGCTGATACGCGCGGCTGTCCCCGCGCTCCGAGCCAGGCCCGTAGAGCAGAGTCTGGTGATCGCCATGCAGCAGGCCGTCGAGTTTGCGCGTCACGGCTAACTCGAGACGCCGAAGGTTGGCTCCCTCACGCAGAGCCCGTTGATGTTGGCGCATGGCTATTGCACCGGTGGCTGCGTGGCTGGGTTCGCTGGCTGAGAGGCGGTGGTCGGTGCGGGTGCTGTGGCGGTAGCTGCGTTCGTGTTGGTGTTCGCCCCAGCAGTTGGTGTCTGGTTGGGCGTGATGTTCGGCGGACGAACAGTTTGCAGAAGTCGGCCCAGAATCGCCTCGACGCTGACGTCGGCGGCCAGGGCGTCGTAGGACAGCACGATCCGGTGGCGCAGCACGTCGGCGGCGATCGAGTAGACGTCGTTGGGGTGAGCGTAGGTACGCCCGCGCATCAACGCCATCGCGCGCGCGGCTGAGACCAATCCCAGGGTTGCTCGGGGGCTCGCGCCGTAGGAGATGTAGGGAGCGAGGTCACCGAGACCGAACTCGGCGGGGCGACGCGTGGCGGCGACGATCCGAACGGCGTAGTCAACGATCGCGTCGTGGACGAACACATCGGAGGTCGCGGCGCGCAGGTCTTGCCACTGCTCGACGCTGAGTAGCTCTTGGATTTCCGGTGGCTTGACCGATACTCGGTGCACGATCTCGTGCTCCTCTCGATCGGTCGGGTAGCCGATGAGGACCTTCATAAGGAAGCGGTCCTGCTGAGCCTCGGGAAGGGCGTACACACCCTCGCTCTCGATCGGGTTCTGTGTTGCCAGCACCATGAACGGCGAGGGAACGCGGTGGCTTTGACCGCCGATCGATACCTGGCCTTCGGCCATGACCTCGAGCAGCGCGGACTGCACCTTTGGAGAGGCGCGGTTGATCTCGTCGGCGAGCACGATATTGGCGAAGACCGGGCCGAGCTCGATATCGAACGTCTCGCGTGAGGGCTTGTAGATGCGCGTACCGACGATGTCGGCCGGCAGCAGATCAGGGGTGAACTGGATGCGGGTGAACGAGCCGCCGAGCACGGTCGCCATCGACTTTGCCGCCAGCGTCTTGGCCAACCCGGGTGGGCCTTCCAGCAGACAGTGACCACCGGCGAGCGCGCACGCCATCAACCGTTCGAGCATCGCGTCTTGGCCGACGACGGCTCGTTTGACCTGGAATAGCGCTTGCTCGACGCGGGCCTCCGGTCGCGGGTTTGCGCGCGAGTCGGCGGGGGCCGGGGCGGATTGGCTCGTTGTCTCGGTCACGGATACTCCGTTGAGTCGATGGGTTGTCTGCAGAGGCCACGCTACCTACTGGTTGCAAGAGGCAGGTTGCCGTGCGGTACCCATGCGGTCAGGGCTGTATTCGGGTTGTGCAAGCCCTGGCTGCTGCGCGACGGCCCTGCGCCATCGGCTCAGTCTGTGGCGTGACCCCCATCACTGCTTCGTGCAGGTTATTCGACGAGGCGCGTCATGAGAGCAGCCAAATCGTCGTCAGTCAGGTTCAGCCCACCGCGCAGGTAGTCCTCGAGGGTGCCGTACTTATCGGTCATTGCGTTGAGGCCAGCATCGAGGTACTCCGGATGGACATCAATGAGCTGTTGGAGAGAGTCCTGGTCGCCACCGGCTTTTCCAAAGGCGGCCACCAGCGCGCCGAAGGCTGCGCCGGTCCGCTCGTTACTCACTAGGTACTGGGACATGACGGTCGCGTGATCTAGGCCAGCAAATAGCTGCAGGATCGCCGCGCCCCACCCCGTACGGTCCTTCCCGGCCGTGCAGTGAAAGGCAATCCCGCTACGACCGACGGCAACACCAGTAAAGAAGCGGCGGTAGGCGGTGTTGGCTGAGCCCAGCTCGATGAAGTCGCGGTAGGTCGCGACCATCATGGCGTGGCCCTTACCTGCGCCAATTGCAGCGTTCACGTCGTCGATCGATACCGTCGGTGAGTTGCTCTTCAGTAGCGCGGCGAGCGCGGCTGCTCCGCTGGTGGGGGCATCGGCCAAGACATCGGCGATAGTCACCTCGACTCCCGGCGGCACTCGGTCGGGGCGGGGATCGCGTTCAGCTGCCGTTCGTAAGTCGTAGACGTTGGCCACGTTCAGCGCGGCGAACGCATCCTGCGCCTCCCCAGTAAGACCCGCCAACTCCCCAGTTCGAAAGAACGTACCGTTGCGCAGGCGTCGCCCATTGGAGGTGGGGAATCCGCCAACGTCGCGGAAGTTCGGTACGGCAGAGAGCAGGGCTGCGCTCTGGGCCTCGCTTAGGTCAGCGAGGCGAACCGAGGATCCGGGCTGTGCAGCGCCGCTGACACCCCTGGCACTCGCGGAAGTCCCGGTGCCCGCGGAACCGTCAGGTCGTGTGGGGTCGTGCGCATCAGCGGCTTGGTCGGGAGCTGGAGTGGTCATGTGACCTCCGAGGTCAGAGTGCGAGCGTGAGCGGCTGAGAGTGAATGATCGGGCACGAGCTGATCGAGGACGAGCGATCGATCACGAGCGATCGACGGCGAGCGATTCACCGAGATGAGGTCGCTTGCTGTTAGGTAGCCTCGCACAACTCGTCGTCTGGTTGGCCGGACAAGTTCCCCCGTGTGGACAACGAGGGGATCCACAGGGTTATCAGCGGTAGCGGCACCTCGGGTTGCCGACGGGTAGGGTCTAAGACGTGGGAAAAGCACCGCGGACCAACTCCGCCAACTCAGACAACGCCTCAAATAGCGCGACGGATAGCGGGACAGATAGCGCGACGATTCCAGTGGTCGGTCCGCGTGAGCCGTGCCCGTGCGGTTCGGGACGTCGCTACAAGGCGTGTCACGGTAAGGCCGCAGCGCGGGCGCATACCAAGCGCGTGGCCCGCCCGTTCGAGGGAATTGCCGGGGAATGTGATCTGGTAGCGATGGCGTCGCTGGTTCCCGCCGCAACGACCGACCTGAAGTTGACCGACGGCGGAACCGTCACCGCGGCCACCCTGCTACCAGCTGCCTGGCCCGCGCTGCACCGGGCAGACGATCAGCTCATGGTGGGGCTTCAGGTGCGTGGCGGCTCCGGCGATCCGTCGCGGGATGTCGCGGCCGCCCTCGTTGAGGCACAGGAGCTCGCGCCAGGTTTTCCGGTGCTATCGGTACCGCGGCCATCGCCTGGTCCACGATTGCAGGACCTGCTCGACGTCACGGTAAAGCCACAGATTGCTGTCCATGAGGGGTTCAACTACTGGCTAGAGGGCACCGCAAACGAGGTCAGTGATGAGATCCGCGATTCGCTCGAGCACGCGAACGAGCAGGTGGTACCGACCACTCGTCTGGACTCCGTCGATGCGGCGTACTGGTGCCGGATCGGAACCAAGGAGCACCTGCGTTGGGTGATGCCAGAGGAGGAGGATCCACTTCTGGATGCCTTTGCTCGCCTAGCCGACCGGGATGAGCTGGGGCTTGGTCCCGGGACAAAGTTCGTCGGCTCGTTCCGGACCCATGGCTTACTTGCTGCCGTCTGGGATCTAGCCCCCGGCGACGAGGCTGCTGATCTAGAAGAGCCTGCGGTCGAGTTCCGTGCTCGGTTGGACTCGGCGCTGAAGGAGACCGGTGAGTTGTCCTCGAAGATGCGTCGGCTTCGTACCGGGTTGATTGGCCGCCAAGTTACGTTGCTTTAGCGGGAGCGCTAGCCGCAAGATCGGCCAAGCGAGCCGGAGGAAGGTTCCGGACATGAAAAGATCCGGACGTTACCGACGGGGGATGCAGCAACGTCCGGACACAATTCACCCTACGGGGATCATGAAGATCGCGCAAGCTAACTAGTTGACTTTTCAAACAAATTTTCCGCCAGATTCCTCCCGCGGATACACCCGCGGATAGATTCACGATCAAGACGTGGCTAGGGGCCGTGCACAAGAAGTGCAACGGCCCCTTAGCGATACAAACAGTGAATCGTTCTTGGTGGTCGGGAAGACACCCCCGTGGAATCCCGGCTACGAGTTAGTTGTGCCCACTGCGAGCCGCTTCACACATCCGAGGGTGTGAGCCCCAACACCCGTCGAGCGCAAGCCGCTTGGCTCGGGAACCCCAAACTGCAGCGCTGCGCAAAGCCCATAACCCACAGCGATCAGCCCACACCGCACGAAGACCCGCGCGCGGCGTTATGGTTCGGATCGTGTCCGGTACCGCGTCGATCGTCGTCTACGTCTTGGTGATCGTTGCTGTCGTCGTCGCCGTGGTGTCCACGTTCATCGCGGCCCGTGCAGTTCGACTCGCGCGCGAGTCCAAACGCGACTACCAGCGGATCGCCAATGCCGACGGTGATGTGGTCGACGCCCTACTCGACCGCATCTCAGCAATCGATGCCTCCACTAAGACCGTCGAACAGCTCGCCGAGCTAGTCCAGGTGACCCGCGATGATCTGGCTCACTCCCTGCGTCACGTTGCGGTGGTTCGTTTCGACGCGTTCCGGGACGTTTCTGGCCGGTCATCCTTCAGCATTGCGTTACTCGATGACTCCGGCGATGGTGTGATCATGACGAGTCTGCACGGCCGATCTGAGACGCAGTTCATCGCTAAGGGCATTACCGGCGGAAGTTCTGATTCGCTGAGTCCTGAAGAAATCCAAGCTGTTGAGTACGCCCTGAAAGGAACCAACGAATGAGCGCCACGAATGACCGAGCGAGTGAGCCCGGCGTAAACGGTGCCGGGCTCTCGGCTGGAGACAAGGTCGGCTACCTCGGCCCGCGTGGAACCTTCACCGAGGCGGCAATGGTCGCGATGCCCTCGGTAAGCGATGAGCAGATCCCGATTCCGCTTCCCACGGTGGATGCAGTGCTCGATGCCGTTCGCACCGGGGAGATCGCGGCCGGGGTTGTTCCCATCGAGAACTCGCTCGAGGGCCCAGTCACCACGACGCTGGACGCGCTGGCGCGGGCAGAGGCTCCGCTGACCATCGTCGAGGAATGGGCGATCCCCGTTCGGTTCGCACTACTTGTTCGGCCGGGTCAGCAACTCGCGGATATTCGCCAGGTCGCGAGTATCCCGATCGCGGCCGCTCAGTGCCGCCAGTGGCTCGGAAAGAACCTGCCTGACGTCCACGTCATGGCGGCATTGTCGACTGCCGGTGCCGCCCAGCGCCTCGCGGAGGAAGACCCGCCGCCCTACGACGCCGCCATCAGTCCAGCGATTGCCGCCACCCACTACGGCCTGGACGTACTCGCCGAGGACATTGGGGACAACGTCGACGCCTCGACTCGGTTCGTCTTGGTTCGTCGCCCTGGCACGCCGCCCAAGCGCACCGGTGCCGACAAGACGACGCTGGTGCTGTTCATGCGGGAGGACCACTCGGGCGCGTTGTTGGAGATCCTCACTGAGTTCGCCGTTCGCGGTGTGAGCCTTACCCGGATCGAGTCGCGCCCGACGCGACGCCAGCTCGGGGACTACTACTTCTCGATCGATTGCGAAGGTCACGTTCAGGACGCCCGAGTTGGCGAGGCACTCGCTGGGCTGCGGCGGGTGTGCGCTGACGTGCGCTACCTCGGCTCGTACCCGCGCCACGACGGTAAGGCGCCGCTCGTTGCCCCGGGAACAGCTGACCCAGCGTTCGTTGAGGCTCAAGCGTGGCTGACCGCGATTCGCAATGCCGGTCCCGCGTAGCGATTACCCCAGTCTGAGCCCCGAATTGCAAATAGTGGGGTAACCAATCGTTCGCAGTGAACGAGCGGTTACCCCACTTATGCGCTAGCCCTTGATGATTCGAGTGGCACCGGCGTACTTATTGCGCCACCACGGAGCGTTGATGCTCTCGACTTTGACGTCTGAGCGCGGATTGTTGGCGCCGATCATGCGGCCCTTGCCGATGTACATCGACACGTGCTGCGATCCACCGGGACCCCAGAAAAGCAGGTCGCCCTTTTTCAGGTTCTTCTTTGATACGCGCTTACCTTTGCGCATCTGTGCGCCCGAATAGTGCGGCAGGTATTTGCCGGCGACCTTCTTGTAGAGCATCTTGGTGAACCCACTGCAGTCGAAGCGGCGCGACGATGACGCGCCAGCGACGTACTGGGCGCCAGAGCGCTTCTTCGCCTTCGCAACCTTAACCAGGCGCTTACGAGTCTTCTTGGCCTTCGCCGCGCGCTTTTGGGCCTTGGTCAGAGGTTGGGCATCCACCGTGGTGACCGCAGCAGCAGAGACTGCTGGAGCAGCCGGGGCGGCGGTTGAGCTTGCCACTGCCGCGGGGGTGAAGGTCAGAGCAGCGGCAGTCAGTACCGCTGCGGGCGCGCCAAAGCGCATCGTGTTTTTACGCATGAATTGTGCAACTCCTCGATCGCCACTTACCGGGTTAGCTGACGGGCTCGGGCTTCGAGTGCCCTACAAATGACTCCGGCTAGCGCCTAGCTAGCGAGTCACCGATTCGCCCCGGGGTGTCGTGCTCAAATCAATCTTCGGTGGGTCCCCGGCACTCCGCTCCCCGCGCGGCGTGGTGTGCTCGCGAGATCCGGGCGACGAAGATGCTCGCCGACCGGGCGGACGTTTCAGTGGGTTGCTCGCGCCCTGCGCTGCGCAGCGGCGATTAACGAACAACGATTACGAACCTAACACCAGAATTCGGTAAGGACGAGCGGCTCGGACGGGCTGTGGATTGCGCTCAGTAGGGAGAATTTCACCCTCTGCCACGGGCTCTTCGTGATGCTTCAACCAAAACTGCCAGATTGAGATCGGCGTCACGTGACGGGGTTCACTGCGAAACTTACTATCCACAGGTTGCGCACCGGCGGGCTTTGGAAGGGGCACCATGGGCTAGCTCCCTTGTAGAGTCCGCACCGTGTCCGACACCAGCCTCCGCTTCACCAAAGTCGTGCTGGTTGGCGTGGCTGGTGGACTGCTGTCGGGCTTGTTCGGTGTCGGCGGTGGGATCGTCATGGTGCCACTGCTGGCGCTGTGGTTGGGTCTGGAACAACGTCGCGCTATCGCCACGTCGCTGATCGCGATCATCCCGATCGCGCTGGCTGGAATGGTCGGCTATGCCACCGGGGATGCGGTCAACTGGGTGGCTGGTTTGGCGCTGGGAGTCGGTGGTGTCCTCGGCGGCCAGGTGGGCGTCTGGTTGCTGCCGCGAATCCCGGTGCGAGTCCTGCAGGGCGTCTTCATGCTGATCCTGCTGTACTCCGCGTACCGGTTGGTGTTGCCAGCTGGAGGTCATGCACCCGAGGGTGTCGACGGTGGGCTCGAGCAATCGATCGGGCAGATTTGGTTGCCGCTGGTCGTCGTCGGCCTCGCTGCCGGAATCCTGGCCGGCCTGCTCGGGGTGGGCGGGGGAATCATCCTCGTGCCAGGTCTGGTCTTACTCGTTGGCTCGAACATCGACACCGCCCGCGGAACCAGCCTGCTGGTTGTCATGTTCACCGCGGTCACCGCATCGATTACCAACATTCGCAACGGCCGAGCGCAGACTCGAGACGGAATCCTCGTCGGGCTTGCGGGGGCACCTGCGGCGCTACTAGGCGCGTTCTTAGGCCAGTGGCTACCCGAGGCGCAGGCGAGCTGGCTCTTCGGGGCGCTGCTGGCATATGCCGCAATCCAGATGGGGATTCGCGCACTTCGCGGGCCGAAGACTCCTGCGGCGACCGCGAACTAGCTACTAGACGCGACCCACCCGCTACTCCCGCGTTACCACCATCACAGGACTGGGCGCCAGCAGAGAACTAGCCGCGATCGGCCAGTAACCGGTCGATCAGCTCCGCGACTCCGTCATCGAGGTTGCTTGGGAGGACACCGCCTTGGCCGACGGAATCCAACACCGCCTGGTGGGCATTGGCGACCCCAAAACCTTGACCCGCCCACGCGAGCATCGGCAAGTCGTTGGGCATATCGCCGACCGCCACGACATCGATCTGCGCGATGTCGTGTTTAGCTGCCAGCCACGACAACCCACTGGCCTTGTTGACCCCCGCACGGGACATCTCCAACAGCACCGACCCGGACGTCGAATGTGTCACCGTCACAACCCCGTCGAGCTCGCGCGCAACCTGCGTGGCGACCAGATCGGGATGATCCGGATGGTCTTGCGGACCACGGGCGAGGATCTTGATGACGTCTCCCGGCGCGATCAGCTCCTCCACCGTGCGGGTCTGCAGCAGGGGCGGCAGGTTCAGCAGGTGCGGGCGGAAACCCTCCTCATAGCCGAACGCGGGCGGTTCCCCGTCACTGGTCGGACTCGATCCAATAGCCATCGGGTCGACGACGGGAACCGCCGAGCCAGCTCGGACGTGTTCGACGGCGAATGCGGTCCCGGGCAGAAGTGCGCGGATAACCGCGATTGCCTCGCGCAGTGAATCGTCTGGGATCGGGAACGTCTGCTCGACTGTCTTGGTCGACAGGTCAATCAGCACGGCGCCGTTGGCAGCAACAGCTAATCCGTGCCACCCGGTTTGGTGCAAGATCGGCGCCAGCCAACGCGGGGGACGGCCCGTCACCAGAGTGATCGTCAGATCCTGTCGGCGCGCCAACTCAAGGGCATCCAGCGTTCGGGGGGAGACGGTTGCATCCGGCTGAAGCAGGGTTCCATCGAGGTCAGTCGCGAGCATTTGCCGACGGCCGGGACCGGCACTCTGCGCCATCGCGTAGTCCGCCTAGCTCGTCGGCGGGAAGAGGAACTCGGCCCCGCCCAAGTACGGGCGCAACGCGGCCGGAACGCGGATCGACCCGTCCGCCCGCTGGTGGTTCTCCAACACCGCGACGATGATCCGCGTGACCGCGCACAACGTTCCGTTCAACGTGGCAACCGGTGAGATTCCGTCACTGCCCCGCTGCCGAATCCGCAACCGCTTGGACTGAAACTCCGTGCAGTTCGAGGTAGATGTGACCTCTCGGTAGCGCCCCTGGGTTGGAATCCACGCCTCGCAGTCGAACTTGCGTGCGGCACTCGCGCCGAGGTCCCCGGAGGCGACGTCGATCACCCGATACGGGATCTCCAACGCGTCGAGGAACTGCTTCTCCCAGCCGAGGAGACGCTGGTGCTCGGCCTCGGCGTTCTCTGGCGCGCAGAACGAGAACATCTCGACCTTGTCGAACCAGTGAACCCGGAAAATGCCTCGAGTGTCCTTGCCGTGGCTGCCGGCCTCACGCCGGAAACAGGGCGAGTAGCCGGCGTAGCGAAGCGGTAGCGATTCGCCATCGAGCACCTCGTCCATGTGGTAAGCCGCCAGCGGAACCTCGGCGGTTCCCACGAGGTACATATCGTCGGCGGCGAGGTGGTAGACGTTCTCTGCAGCTTGTCCCAGGAAGCCTGTTCCCTCCATCGCCGGAGGGTTCACCAGCGCGGGAGGAATCACGGGGGTGAACCCGTTGCCATTGGCGAACTCCATCGCCAAGTTGACTAGCGCGAGTTCCAGCCGCGCGCCGATTCCGGTCAGGTAGTAGAAGCGGCTGCCGGAGACCTTCGCGCCGCGCTCGACGTCGATGGCTTTCAGGAGCTGGCCGAGTTCTAGGTGGTCCTTGGGATCGAATCCCTCACTGGCGAAGTCGCGCGCAGTGCCGATCTCCTCCAGGACGACGAAGTCATCCTCTCCACCCACTGGCGCGCGAGTGTCGATCAGATTCGACAGGGCCCCGAGCGCGCGGTCGGCAGCCTCGTCAGCCTCCCGTTGGGTTGCCTCCGCGGCCTTGACGTTCTCTGACATGGTGGCCGCGCCAGCCATCAACTCGTCGACCTGGGTCTGAATCGCTGGGCGATCCGCATCGTCGGCTTTGCGCAGCCGCCCCTGGAGCGGGCCGATCTGCTTGCCCAGCGCCTTCTGCTGAGATCGCAGGGAGTCGAACTCTGCGATGGCGGTTCGACGGGCCTGATCGGCGTTCAATGCAACATCGACGAGGCCGGGATCTTCACCGCGAGCTTCCTGTGAGGCACGAACTCGGTCAGGATCATCGCGGAGCACCTTGAGGTCAATCACACCCTAAGCGTAGGGCGCGCTTGGATGAGGCTGCCGCTTGACGTCAGCGGATCGCGCCGACCGGGGCAGGAAGCGGGGCGGAGTTGGTCGAGCGCTCCGGCGAGCCTTAGGTCACGAGACCGCGGCGAGTGGCCTCGCGCAGCATGTGACTCTGCGTCGGAACGGGCCGTCCGGCTTGAAGCTGCTTCTCGCGGATCCGCTTGAGATGGGTCTTCACGGTGTTTGGTGAGACCTCGAGGCGACGCGCGACAGCACCGATCTTCAATCCTCCGGCAAAGAGCAACATGACCTGCTGCTCGCGGTCGGATAGTTTCGGGTTATTGAGAGCTTCCTCGTCTGCGAGGGCTCTGGCTACCGTTGGATCGACGGCCTTGCCGCCCAACAGAGCTAGATCGACGACAGCCAGTAACTCCTGTCGGCTGGCGACCTTAGCGACGATTCCACTCGCCCCGATTCGAATCAGGGTCCGAGTGGTGTCTGGATCCAACCTTGTACACCGGATAACGATGCAGGAGCCACGGGTACTCATCCCCACGATGAACTCAGCCGTCGGAACCGCTACATCGAGGTCTATGTCAAGTAACACCAGCGTCGGCGCCGGGTCCATGTCCACGACGTCCAGCGCGTTGTCGCCGCTATAACGAAGCTGCAGTTGCGGCTGAGACGCGATGAGTTCTGTGCCAAGGGATTCCCGTACTTCCGGGTCGCCATCAATTATCGCTAAGTCGTCCGAAGGGGATCGTGTCGGCGTCGTCTCGGGCTCTATCTCGAGGATCGATTCCGGCAGGCTCTCGCTAGGAGGTGGTTCGAAATCTGTGGCGAGATGTGATTCGCGCTCGTGGGGAGGCATAGTCGCTGTGCCTGCCCTTCGCACCGATCGGGGATCAAGCGCGGCCCCGCCGGTCTGATCGTGGCGCGATCGGCGCATTTGCCCACGTCTGGACTGCGCCGATCGCACGCTGAGAGAAGCAACGCCCTTCCCCAGTCAGGGATTGATCCTCGGTGAATAAGATCATCATAAGGGTAGCCCTCGAAGTTCGCTGCCGAAATACGTCACCTAGGCGGGTGACGATCGGCCCATTTCTTGCCGAGTTAGAGATACGGGCCGCTCTGCTGAGCGATTCCGGCGCCCGATTCGCCCGATTCGCCCGCGCCGAGCGCCATTTGCCGTTGCATCTCTTCCATTTGTGCTCGCGCCGCCATTTGTTGGGCGAACAGAGCCGTCTGGATGCCGTGAAACAGCCCTTCTAGCCAGCCGACAAGTTGGGCCTGGGCGATCCGAAGCTCCGAATCCGATGGCGTCGAATCGTCGGTGAAGGGCAAGCTGAGCCGGTCGAGTTCGGCCACAAGCTCTGGAGCGAGGCCGTCCTCGAGTTCAGCAATTGATCGCGCGTGGATCTCTTTGAGACGGACGCGGCTGGCATCGTCAAGGGGTGCGTTGCGGACCTCTTCTAGCAGCTGTTTGATCATGCTGCCAATTCGCATGACCTTTGCAGGTTGCTCCACGAGTTCGGTGATCGGACGTTCGTCGGAATCGGCAGCGTGTTTGGCCAATGCGGTACTTGGTGCGGCTAACTCGCTAGTTCCGGTGCGATCGCCGGAGGCCTGCTCACTGCCATCTGTGTCGAGGACGGGGTCGGGTCCAGCAGGGGTGCCACCGAAGGGTTCGTGGTCAGCTGATTGCGCGAACATACGTGCCATTGTCGCGCGCCCATCTGTTCCTGCAGGTGCCTGGGGCATCCTTGGCGGAACGTGCCAACCCGCGCTACCGCGTTAAGCGGACTCCTGCGGCATGGTCAGGATGAGCTTGCCGATATGTGAGCTCTGCTCCATCCGGTCATGTGCGGCGGCGACGTCTGTGATTGCCATAACGGTGTCGATGACTGGGACGATCGATCCGTCAGCGATCAGTGGCCAGACGTTCTGCGCGACCTCACGGCAGATCGCGGCCTTCTGCTCGGCCGGGCGTCCCCGCAGCGACGTTGCAGAGATCGTCCCGCGTTTGGCGAGAAGTGATGCGATATTGACCTCAGCCTTGATCCCACCTTGCAGACCGATGATCACCAGGCGACCGTCGGGAGCGAGGGCGGAGATGTTGCGAGTGAGGTACTTAGCGCCCATGTTGTCCAGGATCACGTTGGCCCCGCGCGACTGCGATTTGATGACCTCGACGAAGTCCTCATCGCGGTAGTTGATGCCGATATCAGCGCCGAGTTCCAGACAACGCGCAACCTTGGCGTCCGAGCCGGCGGTCACCGCCACGGTCGCGCCGAGCGCCTTACATAGCTGAATCGCGTGGGTGCCGATTCCACCTGAGCCACCGTGGAGCAGCACAAGCTCGCCTGGCTGAAGTCTCGCAACATTGATGAGGTTCGACCACACGGTGCACGCCACCTCGGCAATTCCGGCAGCCGCGACCAGGTCGACCCCTGGCGGTAGCGGCATTAGTTGCCCCGCGGGCACCGCCACCTGCTGGGCATACCCGCCACCAGCGAGCAGCGCGCATACCTGGTCACCGACCTGCCAGCCGGTGACGTCGGCGCCGATTCCGGAGATCGTGCCGGAGCATTCGAGGCCAATAGTGTCCGAGGCCCCGGGCGGCGGTGGATAGAAGCCCATCCGCTGCATCACATCGGCGCGATTCACCGCGGTTGCGGCGACATCTACCAGCACCTCATCGTCATGTAGCTCAGGATCAGCAACCTGCTCCCAGACCAACTGATCGGAGCCGCCGGGCTCCTTCACCACAACCGCAAACACCCAGTGCCTCCTAGCGAATCGTCGGTCGGGTGCGCTGCTGGGCTAATCGGTCGGTATGGCAACCGAATCGCCCAGTAGAGCGCATCTTTCGGTCCTAAGGGGTGGGGCCGCGGTCGCCGATGTGGCGGATTGCGACGATGCGGTCGTCGTCTTGCAAGATGCGCGCCTCGGGTTGGTCAAAGCGGTGGACTTGGCCATCACGCACGACCGCCAGGACGATCTCGCCGCGGTCGGCTAGGTCGCCGACCATGAGCCCGATCTCATGCGGTTGCAGTTCGCGCTCCCGCACCTCGAGGCCCTCGCCCGGATCGAGCAGGTCCTCCATAATCGAACCAGCAGTCGGTGACACCAGCGAAATACCCATGAGACGCCCCGCCGCCTCAGCGGTCGTAATGACGGCGTTGGCCCCGGACTGTCGCAGGACCGCCACGTGCTGGGCCTCACGGACTGCCGCGACCACTGTCGCCTTCGGAGCGAGGCGACGAATATTCAGCGTGATCAGCACCGCCTTATCGTCAGAATCCGGCGCGATGATGGCGCGGGCACAGCGGGTAACGGCGGCGCGTTCCAAGATGTCGTCCCGGCGAGCATCGCCAACGATTCCGGTGCAGCCCAGCGCGGTCGCGTCCTGGATTTCGCTGGCGCTGGGACTGATGACGACGATCTGGTGCGGGTCGCCGCCGTCATCGATCAGCGTGCCGACAGCCGATTTACCTTTGACGCCGTAGCCGACCACGATCGTGTGGTTCTTCACGTGCTTCCTCCAACGCTTTTCCCGGTACTCCGCCTGGGTCCGCTTGGTGAGGACCTCGAGCGTGCTACCGACTAGGACAATCAAGAAGATGACACGCAGTGGCGTGATGATGACCGCTGAGATGAACCGATCGATATCCGAGGACGGCACGATATCGCCGTAGCCGGTCGTCGAAAGCGAGACGGTCGCGAAGTAGAAGGCATTCAGGAACGAGATTGGCTCGCCCGGGTTCTGCGAGTCGTAGTAGCCGTCGCGGCCGATGTAGACCAAGACGGTGGCCAACATCAGGCAGCCAAAAGCGATCCCACCACGAATGAGCAGAGCATTACCCAAACCCGACCGGTGCCCCGGGAAAAATACATCCTTCACCGAAGTGCTGTCGTCATTCAGCCCTTCGGTGTTCGATGTCTGCTCTGCGGAGACTTTGCCGGCCACGCCCCAACGCTAGACCGCCACATGCCAGTGACGCCTGCCGATGAGGTACCTGCGCGGCCCCTCTTATCCCGAGCTAGCCCAGCGGGCGGTTCTCGGCGCAGTCCGGTGCCGGCGGTAGCAGTCCCGGCCTAGGACATGGGAAGGACCGCGGCGGGCTCATTCCGCCGGATTCCGCCAGGGGGAATGACAGCGATCCCGTCGGCGCGCGAGAGCGCGAAGAGACCCCCGGGACCGCCGGGGCTGATGATCTGCGCGTCTTGGCCACGATCGCCGACATGGCGTACCGGCACTAGTGTGGTTCGTTGGCGATCGCCGAAGACGGTATCGGCCATCCGTGACCGCCGAATCGGGTCCGGGCGCCCAGTAAGCGCGGCGATGATGGGTGCAAGCAGCGTGAGGAGGGCCGCCACCGCATCGGCTGGGATCTCGCCGCAGTGAATGAGGGGTCGGCCGTCTTGTAGTTGCGCGAGCAGCATCGAGCCACCGGGTTTGCAGGCGACCCCGTCCACCAAAATGTCGGCCTTCATTCCCTGTAGTACCCGTCGAACCGCGCCGCCACTTGCTGGGCCGGCCGTTATGACGACATCGCTGATTATGTCGTCGATCACTTCTATGAGCTGGCCGTCACCCTCCGTGACCCAACGCGCTGGCTGGCAGCGTCCACCGATCCCGGCGATCCAGCCGGGTAATGCTGGGCTGACTGCATCACGGGTCATCCCGGAGCGCGGGATACCGGACTGCAGGACCTCGTTACCGATGCGGATGAGCCCGACTATCGGCATCGGGATGATGGAGATGTGGTCGTGGCCCGCGGTAGCCGCGAGCGCCGCGACGGCTGGTGTAACCCGATCGCCAGCTGGGAGCAACTCGGAGCCGTAGGCGGCATCGCTTCCGCGGGGGCGCACACCTGTCCCCGGCTCGATCCGCGCCCGAACGCTGTCCTGGTCGCGGGCCTTGAGTAGGTCACCCTCGACGAGGCAGCGGTTCTCGGCGATCACTCCGGTTACCCCTGAACCCAGCGCTTCTCCGGAAGTGACTGGGGTTGCTTGGCCGTCGCGCAAGAGCTGGTGGGTGGTGGATTCGTGGTAGTCCAGACCGGCGAAGAGGTCGCGGCGGGAGGCCGATCGGATCCGCCACGGACCCGGCCCGGCGATCGCCCAACCATCGGAGAGGGAGGTGTCGTAGGCGGGGATGTCCGCTAGCGCGAGCAGTGGATCGGCAAGCACACTTCCGACTGACTCCTCCGGGGTGGCCACGACCGGTTCGAGTTCGCGGCGAAACGACGCCGCCCGATTGCGGGCCTCATCCCACGCACAGATACCACCTTCGGCGAGCCCTGGGTGGTCAGTCACTGGATTAGGGTGCCGAATCGCGGCTTGTGGCCCGCACCCCGGGGGTCAGTTGGCGCCGACGATCAGTGGTCGTCGCCGGACAAACCTGCGTGGCGCTGGTGCATGGCGGCGCTCGCGCGGTTCATCCCCACGATCGTGACCTTCTTCCCCTTGGAGGCGTACTTGGTCTCGATGGAGTCCAAAGCGGCGACGGTCGACGGGTCCCAGATGTGGGCATCGGACATGTCAATGACGACGTTGGCGGGATCGTTGGCGTAGTCGAACTGGAAGACCAGGTCGTTACTGGAGGCGAAGAAGAGTTCACCGGTAACGCGGTAGATCCGGGTGTCGGAGTTCGGGTCGAGGACTGGTTCGACCTCGGACATGTGGGCAACCCGGCGGGCAAACATAACCATCGCCACCGTGACGCCAGCGATGACGCCGATCGCCAGGTTATGTGTGACGACCACGAAGAAGACCGTGACGACCATGACGAAAGTCTCGGTCTTCGGGAGACGCTTGAGGGTCGCTGGCTGAATGCTGTGCCAGTTGAATGTGGCGGCGGCAACGACCAACATGACCGCGACCAGAGCAGCCATCGGGATGATCGCCACGATGTCGCCGAGCGAGACCACCAGGATCAGCAGGAAAACTCCCGCGAGGAAGGTCGACAGCCGGGTGCGCGCGCCAGAGACCTTAACGTTGATCATCGTCTGGCCGATCATCGCGCAACCACCCATTCCGCCAAAGAAGCCGGTGATGATGTTCGATGCGCCTTGACCCCACGACTCGCGGGTCTTATCCGAGTGGGTATCAGTGATGTCGTCGACGAGCTTCGCGGTCAGGAGCGACTCGATAATGCCGACCAGGGCGATCCCGAGGGCGTAGGGAGCGATGATCGCGAGGGTGTCGAAGTTGAAGGGCACGTTCGGGATGAGGAACGACGGCAAGCTGTCGGGGAGTTCGCCCTCGTCGCCGACGTTGGGAACGGCGAGGTTCGCGGCGACAGTGACCACTGTGAGGAACACGATCGCCACCAGCGGGGCAGGGATCACCGTGGTCACCTTGGGCAGGAGCCACATGATGAGCAGGCCAACGCCGACCATCGGGTAGACCAGCCAAGGAACACCGATGAGCGAGGGCAGCTGCGACATCGCGATCAGGATCGCCAGCGCATTGACAAAGCCGATCATCACGCTGCGGGGAATGAACCGCATGAGCCTGGCGATCCCCATGAAC
This sequence comes from uncultured Actinomycetes bacterium, assembly GCA_946803585.1. GTDB lineage: Bacteria > Actinomycetota > Actinomycetes > S36-B12 > UBA10799 > UBA10799. Next base: position 506,439 of record CAMPEQ010000011.1, on the reverse strand, counting down.
GCCAAGCCGATCTGTAGGAGTCCGCCGAGGATGACTGCGGCGAGCAGGTACTGCACACCATGGGACGCAACGAGTGGCGCAATTACCAGCGCGATCGCGCCGGTGGCCGCAGAGATCATGGCCGGGCGTCCACCGAAGAACGAGATCGATACGGCCATCGTGAACGACGCAAAGAGCCCGACCCGCGGGTCCACTCCGGCAATGATGGAGAACGCGATCGCCTCAGGGATTAGGGCGAGGGCAACGACCAGTCCGGCGAGGGTCTCGGTGCGGATGACACCGGGGGTGAACTTCTTGCGGGTCGCTTGCAGGCGTGCCTTCGGGTCCCACCCGCTTGGTGGCGGGGCGGTCGCGGATGTGACGGACAAAGTTGGCCTCTCGGTGGGGCAGCACCACCGCGTCCTTGAGTGTTTCTCGAGAGTGAAGGTGGGCTAAGCACAAATCAACATCGCACCCTAGCCGTCGGTGCGCCAGAAATGTGCCATTCGTGACTGGAATCATGCGGCCGACTCCACCACCTGCTTGAAATGTCGGGGTGCGCGGATGGTTCGGGTGTTCCCTGTGGTCCAAACAGGTGTTCTGCGGGCAGAACGACAGCACTGGGGTCTGGTGGGGTATCTGGTCGTGAAGGGAGCCCGGCTAGATACCCCACCAGTCGCTGGATCGAGGCCTCGACGGTTCTACGGCCCACTGGGTTAGCAGTTGTGCCGACTCAGGGCAGATTCGGCGAGTCACTTGACGCCTGCGTCAAGTTGACACTAGTGTCAGATTCGTGCCGCCAGTCATCAAGTCCAGGATTGATCGCAACGATCCGCAGTACGTCGCGAATCGCGAGGCGATGCTGGCCTCCCTCGACGATATTGCTGAACTGACCGGCCGCGTCACCGCCGGCGGAGGCAAAGAAGACCCGGAGAAGTCGGCGGCGACAGTGGCCCGCCATCGCAAGCGCGGAAAGCTGCTCCCACGCGAGCGCATCCGCCTCCTCCTCGATGAGAACTCGCCATTCCTAGAGCTATCGACGCTGGCTGGCTGGGGCTCCGACGACCCACTCGGTGGCGGGATGGTGACCGGTATTGGCTGGGTCCACGGCGTCGAGGTGATGGTGGTCGCCAACGATCCGACCGTTAAGGGCGGAAGCCAAGGCCCAACCTCGGGTCGCAAGGGTCTGCGGGCGATGGAGATCGCTAGGAACAATCGTCTCCCCCTCATCAACTTCACCGAATCCGGCGGCGCGGATCTACCCAAACAGGCCGACATCTTTGTTCCCGGCGGCGCGAGCTTCAAGAACCTCACGCAGCTGTCGGCTGCCGGTATTCCCACGATCACGCTGGTGTTCGGCTCGAGCACGGCAGGTGGCGCCTACGTTCCGGGGATGAGCGACTACGTCGTCATGCAGAAGGAGGCCGCCAAGGTGTTCCTCGGTGGTCCGCCACTGGTCAAGATGGCGATCGATGAGGACGCCGACGAGGAGACCCTCGGCGGCGCCGAGATGCACGCCCGGACAAGCGGACTGGCCGACTACCTCGCGATTGACGAGCCGGACGCGATGCGGATCGGGCGCGACATCATCAAGCACCTCAACTGGCGCAAGGCCGGAATCGGTCCGACCCAGACCCCTAAGCCACCTCGGTACGACCCCGAAGAACTGCTGGGGATCGCCAGCTCGGATATCCGAGTGCCGTTCGAGGCCCGCGAGGTGATCGCGCGGATCGTTGACGGCAGCGAGTTCGAGGAGTTCAAGGCGCTCTACGGCACGACCCTCGTCACGGGCTGGGCCACGCTCAACGGCTTCCCGATCGGCATCCTGGCCAACAACGGGATCCTGTTCAGCGAGGAGGCGGAGAAGGCGGCGCAGTTCATCCAGCTGTGCAATCGCTCGCAAACTCCGATCCTGTTTATGCAGAACATCACCGGCTTCATGGTGGGTACGCGCTACGAGCAGGGCGGCATCATCAAGGACGGCGCCAAGCTCATCAACGCGGTCTCCAACTCGACCGTCCCGCATCTGACCCTCATGATGGGCGCGTCCTACGGCGCAGGGAACTACGGCATGAGTGGGCGTGCCTACGACCCGCGCTTCATCTTCACCTGGCCTAATCACCGGATCGCTGTGATGGGGCCAAAGCAGCTCGCCGGGGTGATGACGATCGTGGCCCGCAGCAAGATAGAGGGCGCTGGTGGCGAGTGGAACTCCGAGACCGAGGCGATGATCGCGCCGATGCGCGACGAGCTTGAGCAGCAGGTTGAGCGGGAGTCCACCGCGCTCTTTGCCACCGGTCGAGTGTGGGACGACGGGATCATCGACCCACGCGACACCCGTACCGCGCTGGCGTTGGCGCTGTCGGCCTGTCATAGCGCACCTATCCGCGGGGTCGGCGCGAGTAACCCCGACGCGCTCGCCGCTGGCGTTGGCGGATCCGGCGCCGATGGCGGCCACTTCGGCGTATTTCGGATGTGATGAGCGATGACTGACGAGCAAACCTCAACGAACAAACCAGCGGGCGATCCACTGACCGGCGGGCCCAGCGACGAGTCCCTGGTGGATGCCGGGGACTTCTGGGCCACACGCAACGCAAATGCCGGTCCCGGACAGTTGGCGCAAACGCTGGAGATCGAGAGCTGGTACGACGAGGTGGAGCCCCCGATGCTCGACGGGCTCCTCGTGGCCAACCGTGGCGAGATCGCGCGGAGGGTGTTTCGCTCCGCGCATCCGCAGACCAAGACGATCGCTGTCTTCTCCGAACCTGATCGAGACTCGGCGCATGTGCGCGACGCAGATATCGCGGTCGCCCTTGGCGGCGTGACAAGCACCGAGTCCTACTTGGATACCGGCAAAGTTCTCGCCGCAGCAAAGCGTTCCGGAGCAGCTGCCATCCACCCGGGCTACGGCTTCCTGTCGGAGAACCCGGACTTTGCCCAAGCCGTCATCGACGCCGGGTTGATTTGGGTCGGCCCGACACCGCAGTCGATTCGGCAGATGGCGCTGAAGGTGCAGGCAAAGCGAATCGCCGCCCAGGCGGGAGTGCCGCTTGTTCCGGGAGCAGAGATCTCTGCCGATGCGACCGATTCCGATCTGGTGACCGCAGCCAACGAGGTCGGGTTCCCGCTGCTGGTCAAGGCCTCGGCCGGTGGCGGCGGTAAAGGAATGCGGGCGGTTTCCGCTGCAGACGAACTCATCGAAGCGGTTGCTGGCGCTCGTCGTGAGGCACAGAACTCGTTTGGCGATCCGACCGTCTTCTTTGAGCGCTACCTGACCGGCGCGCGCCACGTTGAGGTCCAGATCTTCGGCGATACGCACGGCAACGTTGTGCACCTGTTTGAGCGCGAGTGCTCGATTCAACGGCGTCACCAGAAGATCGTTGAGGAGTCGCCGTCACCAGGTGCGACCACAGCCACGCTGGACGCGATGTACGTCGCGGCAGTCTCGCTCGCTAAGGAGATCGGCTACGTCGGGGCTGGCACGGTGGAGTTCCTCGTGTTCGGCCAGGGCGCGGAGCAGGAGTTCTACTTCCTGGAGATGAATACCCGTCTGCAGGTCGAGCACCCCGTCACCGAGGCCGTCACCGGGGTGGACCTGGTGGCGTGGCAACTCAAGGTTGCAGTTGGTGATGAACTCCCGCTGACCCAGAACGAGATCACTCGCGATGGTCACGCGATCGAGGTCCGGCTCTACGCGGAGGATCCGGCGAATGACTACCTTCCGAGTACCGGAACCCTGGTCGGATTCGACTACGTCGCTGAACCGATCTCGGCACCACCGCGGGCACGGGAGGAGCTATCGGCGGAGGAGGGCGACGAGATCACGCCCTTCTACGACCCAATGATCGCGAAGATCATCAGCCATTCCGAGACACGCAGCGAGGCAGCTCGTGACTTGGCGCGCAACCTGCGTGGGCGCGATATCGCTGGAGTCACGACGAACCGGGATTCACTCGTCGCGATCCTGGAGTCCGACCCGTTCGCTAAGGGTGCGACACCCACCGACTTCCTCGACCTACACCCGCAGCTCCTCAGCATCCCCAGCACGAGTGAACAGGCCGTCGAATCGGCGCTGATCGCAGCATCCCTGACCGCCGATCTCCTAGCCCAAAGTGATGCACCCTGGCAGTCGCTAGCGTTCCCAGGTTGGAGCAATATTGCCGTCGTACCCAACCGTCGCGACTGGACCTACCGCCGCAGCGGCGAGGCAATCACCAAGGCGGTCGTCACCCAATACTGCGGCGACGGTGAAGGCACCGTTGCCGTCCGCGAGGGTGCGCCAGCGGCCGGATGGAGTTCTGCGATTGACGGCTGTGACTTCACCGCTGAGCTGGTGTTTGTTGAGGCCCTCGGCGATGCCGGATTGGCCGAGGTCACCTCCGACAACGGGGCGGGTGCGTGGGTAGAGCTTCGCCTGGACCTCGACGGATTGCTGCGTAGTTGGATCGTCACGTGCAGCGGCGGCTACGTGTGGGTCAACGACGGCGTCGACTCGTTCACTTTTGAACGCGCACCACGGTTCGTTGATCCAGATCAGGCGGCTGCCGCGGGTGGGCCGGCTGCGCCGGTGCCGGGCACGATCGTGTCAGTTGAGGTCGCTAACGGCGAGGCCGTCACCGAAGGCCAAACGCTGATCGTCCTTGAGGCGATGAAGATGGAGCACCGGATCACCGCGGCAATCGATGGCGTGATCGACAACGTCCTGGTCAGCGTCGGCCAAGCCGTGGATGCTCACCAACTGCTCGTCACGCTGACTGGCGAGGCAGAGACGAACGAACCAGCATGACCACAACACCAGGGGGTAGCAATATGTCCGATCAGGAGTCGACCAGCGAGCGGGGCACCCGGCCCATCCGAGTTGCCAACTGCAGCGGGTTCTTCGGTGACCGCTTGGCCGCGGCAAAGGAGATGGTCGATGGCGGTCCAATCGACGTCCTCACCGGTGACTGGCTCGCCGAGCTGACGATGCTGATTCTGGCGCGTCAGCGGATGAAGGGCGGCCCAGGCTCGGGCTACGCCAGCACCTTTCTCAAGCAGATGGCCGATGTGCTCGGCACCTGCCTGGAACGCAACATCAAGGTCGTATCAAACGCCGGAGGACTCGATCCCGAAGGTTGCGCCACGGCCCTACGAGAGAAGGCCGACGAGCTCGGCTTGGCTAACCTCACGATCGCCTACGTGACCGGCGATGACCTGATGCCGCAACTACCCGACCTACAGGCCAACGGGGTTCAACTCACCAACCTCGATACCGGTGAGGAACTCGCAGATGTTGGGTTGGCGCCCCTGACGGCCAACGCCTACATCGGCGCGCGCTGCATCACCGAGGCGCTTGAGCGAGGTGCCGACGTCGTGATCACCGGTCGAGTGACCGATGCCGCGCTCGCGATCGGGCCGGCGGCTTGGTGGCATGGCTGGTCCTACGACGATGCACTCGCCGGAGACCGCCACAGTCTGGATGCACTGGCGGGGGCATTGGTTGCTGGTCACGTCATTGAATGTGGTGCGCAGGCGACCGGCGGCAACTACTCATTCTTCACCGAAGTCGAGGGCCTGGAGCACCCAGGATTCCCGATCGCGGAGGTCGCCGAAGACGGCTCAAGTGTCATCACTAAACATGAGGACACCGGCGGTGAAGTCAGTGTCGGGACGGTCACCTCGCAGTTGCTCTATGAGCTCGGACCGCCGGCCTATCTGAACCCGGACGTGACAGCGCGGTTCGACTCGATCACCGTCACGGAGATCGCCAAGGATCGCGTTCAGATTGGTCGGGTCCACGGGGAGCTGCCGCCCTCGACGCTGAAGGTTGCGGTCAATACAGTCGGCGGATTCCGCAATACCGTGTCGCTGGTGCTGACCGGCCTAGACGTCCAAGCTAAAGCTGATCTAGCGCTGCGCACCATCGCTGGAGTGTCCTTAGAACAGTGCGAGGAGTACTACCACCTGCCAGGGGATCTAGCCGCGTTGTCGACCCTCGATGTCACCGAGCTCGACGTGACGCTGCTGCACACCGGGCAGAGGAACCCGGTCAACCTGGCGCAGGCGCAATCGTTCTTGCGGATCACCGCGAAGGACTCCGATCCTAAGAAGGTCGGTCGCCCTTTCACCTCCGTGATCGTCGAGTCAGCGTTGGCGACCTACCCCGGGATGTTCCCGACGGCGCCGCCAGCCCAAGGGACCCCGTTCGGCGTCTATTGGCCGACCACGATCGATCCGTCGACTGTCACGATCAAGGTTCACGTCGAGGGCCAGGAGGCGTTCGAGGTCTCGCCCGGTGGCTACGACGGCCCACGCCCGCAGTGGCACGCCATCGACCCGCCGCATCTACCGGTGTACCAAACCCAGCGGACGACCACCGCTGGTCTCGTCCAGTTCGGCCTGCTGGTGGGTGCCCGATCCGGTGATAAGGGTGGGGCGGCAAACGTCGGCTTCTGGGTTCCCGAGATGACCGACGGACAATCCGATCTGCGCTACGCCTGGCTAGAGGGTTGGCTGACGGCGGACCGGATCCGCGACCTGCTCCCGGAAGCCGATCCGCTCGGGGTCGACGTCTATCGCCTGCCGAATCTGCGTGCGATCAACGTGGTTATCCATGGGCTGCTGGACCGAGGTGTCGCGGAAACTAACCGGCTCGACCCGCAGGCCAAGGGCCTTGGCGAGCAGTTCCGCGCACGTCTCATCCGGCTACCTTCTGACCTGATTCCGGAGAACGCTCTACCGCTGACCGAGGGAGTTCTGTAGCCGTGAGTCCGGCGACAGCAGCTGATTCGCAAAGCGCTGCGCTCGGCACTGGTGACACCTCTCGGCCTACTTCCCCACCGCGCGATCCTCTCACCGAACGGGGTCGCCGAACCAGGGAAGCTCTGCTGGTGGCAGCTCGGACCGTCTTCGAGGGCAAGGGCTACCCGGACACCCGGATCAGCGATATTGCCAACGAGGCCGGGGTCGCCCACGGAACTGTCTATACCTACTTCGAGGATAAGGCTGCGGTCTTCCAATCGGTGGTCTACGAGCTGACCGATCAGCTCGATCGGGAGTGGCGAATCGGCCAAGACCTCGGCGACCCAGTGGCGCGGATTGCCGAAGCGAACAGGCGCTACTTCGATAGCTACTCGCGGCACTCACGGCTGCTGGCTGTGGTGGAGCAAGTTGGCACCACCGAGCCGAAGTACCGCAAACTTCTCGCTGATTTTCGCCAGCGTTATGTCGAGCGAGCGGTTGCCGGGATCGGCCGCCTTCAGCGCGATGGCGTCGTCGACAGCAGCTTGGATCCGTACTTGGCCGGATCAGCGTTGTGCGCCATGGTCGAGGGCTTTGGCCGCCAATGGCTGGTACGCGGCGAGCGCCACGATCCCCAAGTCGTCTCCGACACGTTGACTCGACTCTGGGCTAGCGCCCTGGGTCTGCCCACAGCCATCCCGCAACCCGAAGTAGCAATCACAAGGAGTACGCAATGAGGTTCACCCCCGAGCACGAGCAGTTCCGCCTGACGGTCCGCGCGATCATCGAGTCGGAGATCAATCCCTATGTTGATGAGTGGGAAGAGGCGGGGATCTTCCCGGCGCATGAGCTCTACCCAAAACTGGCAGCTGCCGGGATCTTCGGGCTGGAATACGACGAGGAGTTCGGCGGACAAGGCGCCGATCACACGTTCACGCTCATCCTCGGTGAGGAGCTCGGCTGGTCGTGCGATGTTGCCGGAGTTCCGATGGCGATCGCCGTCCAAGCCTCCATGTCAACTCCCGCCCTGGCGAAGTTCGGCAGCAGCGAGCTCAAGCACAAGTACCTTGCCCCGGCGATGCGCGGCGAGATGGTGACATCGGTCGCGGTGTCTGAGCCGGATGCCGGATCAGATGTCGCTGGAATCAAGACTCGTGCAGTGCGCGATGGTGACGACTGGATCATCAACGGCACCAAAATGTGGATCACGAGCGGAACGCAGGCGGACTGGATTTGCGTGCTAGCCCGCACTAGCGACGAGGGCGGCTACGCCGGGATGAGTCAGATCATCGTCCAGAGCGATACCCCCGGTTTCTCGGTTGGTCGGGCTATCAAGAAGATGGGAAACCACTCATCCGATACCGGCGAACTCGTCTTCGATAACGTCCGCGTTCCGGTTAGTAACACCGTCGGCGAGATCGGTCGGGGCTTCCAGCAACAGATGTCGCAATTCCAAGATGAGCGCCTCGTTGCCGCCTACATGGTGTGTGGATCCATGCGCCGGGCCATCGAGCGAACTAAGGAATACCTGCAACAGCGCGATGCGTTCGGCAAACCGCTGATGGCCAATCAGTACATCCAGTACCGCCTTGCTGAACTCGTTGCCGAGATCGACATCATCACCGAGTACTGCTACACCGCTGGTGAGCGGTACGCGGCTGGCCAGGATGTCTCGCGGATGGCGACGATTGCCAAACTGAAGACTGGTCGCCTCCAACGGGAAGTCGCCGACGCGTGCGTTCAGTTCCACGGCGGAATGGGTTATGCCGAGGAGATGTGGCCCGCGCGCTACTTCCGTGATGGGCGCCTGACGTCCATTGGCGGGGGTGCCGACGAGGTCATGTTGCGGGTCCTGGCCATGATGGAAGGAATGACCAAGCGCTAGTCACTCGGCGTTCCAGCACCCAAGCCCTCAAGCACAGCTCCAGAGAGGATCAATCCCAATGTCCGACGAGCAACAAGAGAACACCGAGTCCGTTACCTACGAAGTTGTGGATGGCGTTGCAACCATCACGTTGAACCGTCCCGATCTGCGCAACCGGATGACGATCGAGGCCCTTCAGCAGATGCACACCGCGCTGCAAGATGCGGCCACCGATGACGCGGCTCGGGTCGTTGTCATCACTGGGTCGGGGAACACGTTCTGCTCCGGAGCGGACCTTCAGGGTGCCAGTGGCGCGGCTGCGGCAGACACCAAGTGGAGTGGGCCGAAGGCGATCGTGCACGTGCTCAACGCGATCCTTGACCACCCCAAACCGACTATCGCCAAAGTGCAGGGCCACGTCGCTGGTGGTGGGAATGGCCTAGTCGCGGCCTGCGACCTGTCCGTTGCCGCGGAGTCAGCGAAGTTCGCCTTTTCCGAGGTTCGCCTTGGAGTTGCACCAGCCGTGATCTCAGTGGTTTGTCTTCAGCGAATGAAGGTTGCCGATGGCTACGAGCTACTCCTGACCGGGGAGCGTGTCTCGGCGCAGCGGGCAGTCGACTCGGGACTGGTCAATAAGGTCGTGCCCGACGATGCGCTCGACGCGGCAGTCGGCACCTACCTTGATCAGCTCCAGCGCGGTGGACCGCAAGCACTAGCCGCCACTAAGGAACTGCTGCGCCGGGTGCGAACGATGGAACGTCAAGCTGCCTTCGACTGGACCGCAGAGCTGTCCGCCGAGCTGTTCGGCTCAGCCGAGGCCCAAGCCGGGATGGGCGCGTTCCTCAAACGCGAGCCCGCTCCGTGGGCGCCGCCACCGAAGGATAAGTAGCCCGCACGCCTACTTCACGCTGCGTGGGGTAGGTGGACTCGGGCAGTCTTACAAGGTGACTGAACCGGTAGTTGAGCCGAGCGGCTCTCAGAGTGGTCCGGGGTTCATCCGAACCCTGGGGATCGACTGTGGAGGCTCAGGCCTGAAGGCGTCGGTGCTAGACGAGAACGGCGAGATGTGTGCTCAGCACATTCGCATCAAGACCCCCTATCCGCTGCCGCCGGAACGATTCGTCCGCACGCTGACGATGCTGGCCAAACGCCTACCGGAGTACGACCGAGTCACGGTCGGAATGCCGGGCATGATCCGCAACGGTTGCGTGATTCGAACACCGCACTACCCGAGCGTCGCCGGTCCCTATACCGACAAGGACCCCGCCCTCGTCGAGGCCTGGAGCCATTGGCCCGCCCAAGAAATCCTGCAAGAGGCCTTTGGTAAACCCACCCGAGTGCTGAACGACGCGGAAGTCCAAGGCGCGGCGGTGATCAAGCGCGAGGGACTTGAGGTGATGTTCACCCTCGGCACCGGACTAGGCTGCGCGGTCTTCGACAACGGTCGGCTCGCACCGCATCTTGAAATGTCACACGCACCGGTCCGCAAGAACGCGACCTACGACACCTGGATCGGAATCCACAAACTGCGCGAGCTAGGCCCGCGCAAATGGAGTGAACGGATGCAGGTCGTTGTCGACGGGTTACGACCCGTCTTCTGCTGGGATCACCTCTACGTCGGGGGTGGAAACGCTCAGCGGCTGAAGATTGATTTGGGATCCGACGTCACGATCGTCCCCAACGTTGCCGGCGTGATTGGAGCAGTCCGGGCCTGGGATCTCGCATTGGCCTAGCTCGACCCAATACGGTCTACACGTCACCACGGAACGTTAAGAAGGAGCCAGAATGTCGAACTCGGCGAACGCAGCGGCAAAGCCAGCGACGGCGGGAAAGCCGGAGAAGGGCCACATTGCCGCACTAGTGTTTCTTGGACTGCTGGCGGCCATTCAAGGTTCGGACCCGAATATCGCCTCAAGTGCCCTCTTAAGCGCGTCCACTGACCTCAACATGGGCTCGCTGGCCGCCCTCGCCGCCAGTATCAGCACCTTCATGCTCGCGGCCACCGTGATCACAACCGGCATGATGGCCGACCGATTGGGCCGCCTAAAGATCCTTACCGTTGGCCTCATCTTGAGCGCTGTCGGCGACATTCTGGTGGCCTTGGCCCCCGGTTCATCGGTGTTTTTGCTCGGTCGCTCGCTGGCAGGGATCGGCTTGGGTGCGGTCTTCGGCGCGAGCTTCGCCTACGTGAAGCTCTTCGCCTCGGGTAAGGGTGGTCTGGCTGGTGCGCTGGGTGTCTACGGTGCTGCCACCGGCGCTTTTGCAGTGCTCCTGTCATTCGTCGGTGCCAGCCTGGTCGGGATTGATTGGCGAGTTGCGTTCCTGCTCGTCCCCGTCGCCTCGGTAATTTCAATCTTCGTTGGGTTCGTCATCCTTCCCAAGGATGGCAAGATTCCAAAGTCCACCAAGACGTGGGACTTCACCGGTCAGATCCTGCTGGGGCTTGGAATCATCGCGTTCCTCTATGGCGTCTCCTATATCGGAAAGGGCCTTACCGAGCCGCAGTGCTGGGTGGCGCTTCTCCTAGGGACCATCCTGCTCGTCACCTGGTACTTCTACGAGCGAGCCCACAGCGACGGGTTCTTCCCGGTCCGCCTGTTCGCCCGACCGCTATTCATCGGGGCACTGCTGGCGGGCTTGATCTACAACCTCGGTAACGGCGCAATGCTGCTGTCGTTCAGCACCTTGTTCCAATACCAACTGAACCTATCCGGTCTGGGGCTGAGCCTGTCGCAGCTACCGTTCTTACTCGCAGCCGTTGTCGGTGCTCTGGTCGCCGGACGCCTGATGGGTAGCGGAAAGCTCAGCAGCGGCGGAGCAATCATGGTCGGTGCGGTTATCAGCGCTGTCGGTTTGGTGCTGTTCGGGGTGACATCAATGTCGGCGCCCGACAGCGTTATTGCCTACCTGCCAGCGCTGATCATTACTGGCATCGGCGTTATCGTTCCGTCGATTCCCTATGGCGGACTCATCCTGCAAGAGGCCGATCCGGAGCATTACGGAGCGGTGTCCTCGTCGCGAACCACCATCGGGCAGTTCTACTACGCCCTCGGTCTAGCGCTCTCCACCGTCATCATCGACTCACTCACCCGAAGCCGTACGCAAGCCGAGCTCGGTGGTGACGCGGCAGAATCGCTGCGGCAGTTCGCCATTACAGGTCAACGACCGGCAAATCCCCAGGTCATTCCGACAGCCATCGAAGCGCTCGGAGGAGCCTTCGCCATCATGTGCTTCATCCTGGCCGTGATCTTCTTGATCTCCGGTTTCGTAGCCCTCGTCGTACTCCGTCGCAACGAGAAGAAGCAGCAGGACCAACCGCAGCCAGCGGCATAGCGCGACTTCAATATTCTGAGTTCAACTATCTCCCGGGAGCTATCACCATGTGTACCAACTTCAAGATGAATCCAGCTGCGGATGGAACTGTGACCGTGGGTCGAACGATGGAGTTTCCGAACATGATTTCGTTCGGAGTCGCGGCCCTAGCTTCGGACTATTCCGGTAGTGCTTCTGGACAGCCAGCGGGCAAGAAGTGGACCGCGACGTATGGAGCCGTGGGAATTTGTGCATTCGGTGTAGCACAACTGCTGACCGACGGGATGAACACCGCGGGACTATCGGCGCACTTCCTCTACATGGCCGACTACTGCACCTATCAAGAGCCCAAAGGCGACGGCTCGGATCTGTCCGAGCTCGACGTCATTCCCTTCCTTCTTGGCACCTGTAAGAACCTTGCCGAGGTCAAGGCGGCAATGGCCGAGGTCAACGTCGTCGGGTTCGATCCGGGTATGGGATTCGCTCCGCCATCCCACATCCTCGTACATGACGCGACTGGCTCGCTAGCAATCGAATTCCATCCGCAGGGCCACGTCATTGTCGACAATCCGGCAGGCGTGGGCACCAATCCGCCCTACCTCCCGTGGCAGCTCACCAACCTCAACAACTACGTGGGGATGACCGCGGCCGACCCCGCGGAGGTGAATCGGGAAGGAGTCGAACTGCGGCCAGTCGGACAGGGCGCCGGATACCGTGGCCTGCCAGGTGACTGGACGCCACCATCGCGGTTCCTGCGCGTCTTCACCATGGTGGCGGCTAGCGACCAGGCGCAGACCAGCAGCGAAGCCGAGATGGCGACGCTGCACATCCTCAACAACTTCGATATCCCGGCCGGCTTGATTCGCGAGGCTGGCCCGGGCGGCAAGGTCATCGATGAGATCACGGACTTCTCGACGATCAGCAACCTCACGGCTAAGCGTTATGCGTACCGGACGAACGGTGATCCAACGATTCGGGTCATCGACCTAGCGGCGACAGATTTCTCCACCACGCGTATCAGCGAGTTTGATACCGCCAAGCTGTCGGCTTTCACCGCGACAACGATCTAGTCTTCGAACGGATTGTCTCTGCCAGATACAAGAATCGTGGGATCGCGCGGCGGTGGCAGTCCAGGGGTGGGCGTCGGCGATTAGCGTGGCACGGACAGGCGAGCACTCGAGGATTGGGCAGGCAACGTGCGCTAGATACCACTAGCCTCAGGCCATGTCGTCATCAGGGCCATTCCCCGAGAGTGCAGTAGAAGCCGGATCCAAGCGCGAGTTCGGATTCCTCGCCGTCGTTGTGATCGCCATCTTGGCGGCAACTCAAAGCGTTGACCCAGGTGTCATGAATATCGCGCTGGCGTCGGTATCCGAAGACCTAGGCATTCAGGGTTTCGGTCTATCCATGACAGCTTCTGTCGGGACGTTGACCTTGGCCGCGACGGTTATCGCGGTTGGAGCGTTTGCTGACCGGATCGGTGTCCGCAAGGTCATCATGCTGGGCCTGTGCTTTGAGATCGTCGGCAACCTGATTGTGGCGTTTACTCCTGACTTCACCATCCTGCTCGTCGGCCGCGTGATCGCCGGTATCGGAATGGGCGCGCTGTTCGCGGGTGCGTTCTCCATGGTCCCGGAGATTGCCGGGAAAAAGGGTGTCGCCAAAGTCATCGGTCAGTGGACCGGGATGCTCTACGTCCTGCTCATCATCTTCAGCATCGTCGGATCAATCCTCATCGGAATCAACTGGCGATTTGGTTTCTTCCTGGTTCCGGCGATTTGTGTCGTCATGCTCTTTGTGGTTCCCGCCACCTTGCCTGAGACTCCTCGACGAGGTGCGAAGGAATTCGACACACTCGGCTTGTGCACGCTCGGCCTGGGTATGGTCTTGATTCTGCTTGGCGTCAGCTTCGCCGCCGTCTCGCTCACGTCGCCGCTGTTCTGGGGCACGATCCTGGTCGGACTCATCCTGCTTGGACTCTGGGCAGTCATCGAAGGCAAGTCACGCAAGGCCTCATTCCCCATTAAGCTCTTCAAGAGCCCGGTGTTCGTCGCCGCTGTCTTGGCGGGAATCCTCTGGAACTTCGGCGAATCCGCGATGCAACTTCAGTCGGCAAACTTCTGGCAGAAGGTGGTGGATGTCCCCGCGGGCGTCGTCGGCGTCTCCCAGATGCCGTTCTTGCTGGCTGCTGTCGTCGCTGGATTCCTTGGTGGAGCGCTGCTGGCAAAGGGTCGCTCACCCGTCATGGTGATGTCCTTCGGCTTCCTCATGATGATCTTGGGAATGCTGTCGGTCTCCTTCACCACCGTCGACACCACAATCGCCGCGTTCATGCCTGCGTTGATCCTGGTGGGTGGCGGCATGGTTCTGGTCGCGGTGGTTCAGGCTCGCGAGTACGTCGCAGAAGCCCCAGCCAAGTACCTATCGGCGGTCGTCTCCTCCCGAACCTCGGTGGGTCAGCTTGGCTACTCGCTCGGAGTCGCGCTCACCTCGACCATCATCACCATCGGAATCACTAAGGACGATGGCACTGTCTCCAACGATCCGGCTGCCTATGCCGACTCGTTTAACACCGCGATGATGGCAACCGCTGGCATTCTGCTGGTGGGCGGCATCATCGTCGGAATCCTGCTTGCAGTTGGTCTGAAGCGACGTCCGAATGCAGCGGCCGCAGAGGATCCCGAGCTGGTCCCTGATCTCGGATAGCTCGACCTTGTCGTGGTGCCCGCTAGCCGTTCTTTGGTCGCGGATTCCACAGCGGATAGGGCACTCCGGCTAGTCGGTTGATCACCAACGCTTGGATGATCAATAGGACAACGGCGAGCATCAGGATCGAGAGCTGTAGCGGTGTGCGAAGTAGGCCTAGGGCAACGATGAGGGTTGTGGCGCCAGCTGGTGCGTGTGGCACCCCAACAAAGATCATGACTGACAGGGTGAGACAGAGGGCGACGGATACCGCGCCCACTCGTGCGACTGTGACATCCTCCAGGTCGGGGCCAACCGTTGTGAGTCCAAAGATCACGAGGGCAAAGAACCCAGCGAGTACCCCGATCAAGTGGCCAAGGAAAACGTTACGCGGCGAGGCGTTCGCGCTCATCGCGGCGTAGAAAAGCAAGAAGGCGGTCGGACCGAGTGAGGGGAAGACGAAGGGCTCTTTGGTTAGGGCCGCGACTCCGGCAAGGATTCCGATTGAGATAGCGGAGTTGATGAGGACGTAGACACCGATCACGGCTCGGTTACTGTGTCGCGATTCAAGTGCGGGTAGCCGGAAACGTTGTGCGAGACCCCGGATTTGCTCAGGTAGCTCCCCGAACGAGGGATGGCGGCTACCGGCGGGTGTGGGCGGCTGGGTGTGAGGCATGGTCGAGACCCTTGGGAGTTGGGGGAGATCTTCGCCACTGTCACCGAACAGTGGCATTCCACAGATTGCCCTAGCTCTAGCCGTAAAGCGAGTAAGCAGGTACCATTTCTCGAAACGATCATGTGTTGCGTTGGGGAACGCGGCGCCAAACCGACTAGCTTGTTTGTATCCGGTTCGTGATCGACATCTCTTGGCTGGGGGCACAATGGATCGTCTACGTCTACGTCTGCATCGCGTCGTACCCTGGACAGTGGCCGTTGCCGTCATTGGCAGTGTGACCGCGCTAGCTCTGGCGATCGCTCCCAGTAGCGCCGCCGAGGAACCCTCCGGAGGCATCACCGGAACTGTCTCTTGGCCCACCGGAATCATCCATCCAGATGCCCAGCCCATCGTCTCGGCATCGAGGTCTGACGGACCTTTCTTCCATCGAGAGGTTCCGGTTGGCTCGTCAGGAAGCTACTCGATTCCCGGACTGGAGGCCGGTGACTATGTTGTCGCTTTTAGTGAGGAAGCCAATATCTATGGAATCCAGCACTTCGGTGCAGCGTCCTCTGAGGCGGCAACACCCATCACCGTTGGCTCGTCAACGATCTCAGAAATTGACTTTGAGGCCCAGTACTCCAACGGAATTAGCGGCACGGTCACCGATGCCACCGGTGCTTCACTGCACCTGCCACAACAACTCACCGTCGGCTTCCAAGACGAACTCGGAAATGCTCTCGCTGCCGCACCTGTTCAGCAAGACGGTAGCTATCTGGTCGGTGGTCTGACAGCGGGCCGCTACCGCGTGAAGGTTAATGACTCGTCGAACTGGTACCTCGAAGAGTGGTTCCACGGCTCAGCAACCGGCGAGGGCGCGACCCTCGTTGAGGTCAGTGATGGGCAACAGGTCGGGAATATCGATATCGAACTCGACCTCTCCCCGGCACCCGATGGTGCTCGTGAGACAGCTCTCAACCCGCAGCAAGTCACCAAGGTCCCCGTCAAGGTCCGCGCGGGGAAGTCGAAGTCGCTGCGCAAGCGAACCGACGCCGGGGTAAAGGTCAAGTGGAAGTCCAAGAAGTCGCGAGTCTGCCAGGTCCGCAAGGCCAAGGTTTATGGCGTCAAGACGGGGAAGTGCCGTCTCAAGTCTGTCGCCAAGTCCAAGCGTGGATACGCGCGTTACAAGGACATCCACACTCTTCGAGTTCGCTAGTCAGTCTTGTTGTCGCGGGCGGTCTCTCTGACATGGTGCTACGGCCGCTCGTACGGGCTGACAAGTTGCCAGGAGAGCACCTCGATACTTCGGTTCCCGCTTTGACCGGGGAAGTTGTTTCCATTCACGTACTGGGCCTTTGCGGTACCAACTAGCTGCCACTGCAATGGGTCGTCGGCCAGATAGGGATAGGTGGGCGAATCGCTTGCCACAACCGGACATCCATCAGGATTGATGCACTGGAACGACCAGAAGTTAACCGCTAGCGGCACACTTGGCGGCGAGGCGATCGGGGTCGACAAAACCGACGTCACGGGAGTCCCCGATTGCGTCGCCGTGGTCAGACCATTGAAGTAGAGCTTGCGGACGATCGTGCCGGTGGTCACTACCGGCGCACGGATGTTCTCCTGGCGCAGTTCGACTGCGGCCAGTGGAGCGTAGAGCGTTCCTTGCACGAACAGCTGGGCCTCATCGGTGTTGCCAGTGGCAAGAAAGGCACAGCCATTTTTCGGGAAGTCGGTCTGAGCAACGCAGTTGGCGTTAGATTCCTTGGTCCCATTGGCGCTGTATCGTGCAGTCTCGGTGTCGCGCGCCGAGGTTTGGGTGCGAACAGAAAGACTGTAGGAGTCCTTTTCGGAGGAGAACGTGTGAATGCCTGTCGTGTCTTGGGATCGAACCCCAGGCGGGACCCAGTCGAGGATGAGTTGGACGGTATCGAGTCTTATCTCGGCAGCCTTCTTCTTCTTGGCCTGCACTTCGTATCGGATTGTCGATCCGCGGTAGCCGTTATCTCGTACTTCGTCGAATAGGTCTTCGGTGATGTCGGTGTAGACGGTCTCCAGCGAACTCGTGACCTCAAGCCCGGCTGACTTTAGATCGATCTGCTTCCCGCCAGAGCGGGTTGGCGTCAGTCCGATCTCGAAGTCCAGGTCCTTGTCGGCGACCGACCCCTCGGAGTGGCGAATGGCCAGCGTCGCATTGACGAGGACTGACCCTTCGGGGATGGCGTCGGGGGACGTCGCGTATCCGGTGATGTCGACACACGCGGTCGTAGAGTCCTTGTCGTTCGGGATGGATGCGGAAGCGACTTTGTCGTCGAGGTAGGTGATGAACGGCTTGTCGGCGAAGGCGACGTCGCACTTGGCATCGGACGCACTACCCCGAAGTGTGGTCTGAGGTGTCTCAGGAGGGGCCGGGTTAGTCGACGTCGCTCCGAACACGGTGATTGGCGGCGAGTTGACTCGGTAGTGTCCGCATAGCTCGACATTGCCTTTGAGAATCTGCAGTTGGCTGCGGCCTCCGAAGATGAACTCCACTCCTCCGTTGGTGGTCTCATCTAGTGGGCTTTCGCACGACCCGGTGACATCTGGAGCTGGTTTCTCTCCTGGAAACAGTGGTTCGGGCTTCTTGTCGTCTGGATCCCAACCTAGTGGCTTTCCGGCAACGACCTTCGTGTCCTTGTCGTCGATGGTCCAAATACTTGATCCGGTGAACTGGGGAGACTCACCGCCCTTGAAGTCGAAGTAGAACTTGCCGGGGGTTCCATCGGAGGTTGGAACGAACCAAAAGACGTTCTTCTTCGGTTTGCACTTATCGAATAGGTCAGTCAGGCCTTCGGCATCGTCGTAGTAGCCGGGTTCGAACTCAACGACACGGTCTTTGCCCTTGGCGCAATCGGGAACCTCGCGCCGGACGAGTCCACCAGTTGGTTGTGAGTACCCGGGGTCGGTGCTCCCCGCGGGATCTGCGGCGGTGTTGCATTCCACCGATGGCGTGCTCGTGATCGTTCCGGTACATGCGCCCCGAGCGAACGCCTGACCTGTCGTCAACTCGATCGCATTGCCTGCACCGGTCTGGTTGGAGATGGCCGACCGTGAATAGGTTTGACCGTTGATCACTAGGCGTCCGGATCCGCTTCGCTGAATACCTGTGCCGCCGTCCTTTCCGCTACCACCAAGAGTCAACAGCGCTGAGGCAGGCGAGTTGTTGGCGTTGGTGCCAGTCCCTCCCGACGCGGCCCCGGAACCCGCTACTGGTTGGCACGACACGACGAACTCGGTCTGAAGATTCGCTCCAGCGAATGGAAGGGGCGGACACTCTTGGGCCAGAGCAGTGTCGTTGTCGTAGTCGCTGATTCGGATTGCGTTGACGCCCGCCTGCATAGCGGCGTCCTTGTCGTATGCCTGCTCAGCGCTATTGAGGGTCTTACTCGACGCCCGCAGACTCGTCTCTCCAAGCGTGAGGATCGCCAAGCTAATAATCGACACGATGCTGATCAGCGCAAGGACCAGGATCAGGGTTGCGCCTTCGTCCCTGCCGGAACGCTCGACCCGGTGTAGTAACCGGAGTAGCAGGGGCCTCATTGCGACCTCCTCGATCCGATCAACTGGAACGGCGAAGCATCGCTTTCAGGCGTCAACTCCAGTACGAGCAATGACGCCTGCGCGCTATCGCATGTTGGCACTCGGTTCTCGGCCGCGAAGACATTCGCGTTGCTACCTCGCCCGTAACACTGCAGACGGGGAGGGATGGTTGTGGACAGGTTGCTTGCGACGACGATGTCAAGCTCCGGGTCGAGAGGGAGTGGACCGGGTTCAGCTCCAGCTGCGATGCACGACTGCCGGTGTAGCTGGTAAGTGTCAGCGATATTCGGTGCGCTGATCGTTTCTAGGGTGTAGCTCACGATAGTGGTTCGGGGTTCGAGCTCAGCATCGAAGTCAGCGCCGTGGAACTGAATCAAGAGCGGACCCGTTCCGCACTCCGTCGGAGGGGTGGTGTCGAAGCTGGCGGAGTCGTGAACGTCAGTGCTGAAGTAGGCACTCGTGAAGCGGTTGTTTCCGGCGTCACCGAGACGGCTCGAGCCCTGTTCCATCAGTCGCAACGAGGTAATGACAGCGGCGGTAACGGCACCGACAATGAGCAGGCTGATCGAGACAGTAATGATCACCTCGATCAGGGTGAAGCCGTCCTCTGGTTCGTCTGCGTCGCGGGTCTCGGCGGTCAGCATGTGGACTCGCAGGGCTTCCGCAGAACGACGATCAACTGGTCGACGCTTGGTTGGTTGGCCCCTGAGGCCGCCTCCGCTTCAAGGGTCAGCTGCTGGGTTCCGTTGTCCGGGCCACACGTACCGAGGAAGGTGCTGGTGGCAGGGTCCCAGTACTTGACGTCAGTGATCGAAAGGTCGACGTTGGTGGGGACGTCCAGTCCAAGGGGGACGGGATAGGAGTCGGAAGTCGCACAGTTGACATAAGGCGTCACCTCCAGGACTTCTGCCCAGTTGCGCAGCACGTTCTGATTCTGCGCGAGGCTCGATGCCAGTGCCGATGCCTTCAACCCCATCGTGATGCTGGCCAATATTGCTAGTGCGGCCACGCCCAGCAGTGCAATAGACACGAGAAGTTCGACGAGGGTCTCGCCCTTGTCTGTGGTGCGCGGCCGGGATCTCATGACTAACTCAATGACGTCGATTGGAAGATGCCATACATAGCTGACACGAGGGCGAAGGCAACAAAGCCAACGACAGTTCCCATGATGACGACGACCGTTGGTTCCAGGAGTGAGGCGAGTTTATCGACTTTGTAGCCGAGCTCGGCGGAGTAGTAGTCAGCGGCAACTTCTAGTTGGTTGTCCAAGGTTCCCGTCGACTCCCCGACGCGGAACATCTGCGTTGCCATTCCCGGGAACAGACCCGTCTCAGCTATTGGTCCGGCTAGCCCCTCGCCTTGGATCATGCGCTGACGCACACCCATGAGCGCATCCTGGTAGACCAGATTGGTGACGCTCTCCGAGGCAACCCGCATCGCCTCCGGGATGGCCACTCCGGCGGACACCATCGATGCCAAGATCCGGGTGAAGCGCTCGATCATCGCGTACCGAATCGTGACGCCGATGACCGGGAACCGCAACATGAATCGATCGCGGAACTTGCGGGGGCGCCGGAACTTCATGGCGATGAAGTAGGCGATGCCCAAGGCTAGAAGTATCAGACCAATCAGCCATGCCCAGTTGCCCAGGAAGCTGGAGATGTCGAGCATGATTTGCGTCGATGTTGGAAGCGGAACATCGAGACTGGCAAAGAACTCGGCGAACTTGGGGAGGACGACGACGGTGAGGATGCCAATCGTTCCCAGCGCCATGATGGCGACAAATGCCGGGTAGATCATCGCGCTGCGGACTTTGCGTCGAGCCGCTAGGTCCCGTTCTAAGTACTCCGATAGCTGAGCCAGCACGAGGTCCAGTCGCCCCGTCAACTCGGCGGAACTCAGGATGCCGCGATAAAAGTCGGGGAAGTCCTTCGGGTGTTTGTCAAACGACTCGGTCAGGGTCAAGCCCGACCGAAGGTCCTGGGTGACCTCAGCAAGTACGCGCTTAACCGCACGCCGTTCAGAGTCCTCGGAGAGCTCCGAGATTGCGTCCAGAATCGGGATGCCAGCGCGGGTGAACGCCGCGATCTGGCGAGAGAGGTACATCAACTCGACCGGCTTTATCCGGGACTTGCTGATCTCAATACTGCCGAGGGTCTTCTTCTCGGTTACTGAGACAACGCTGAGTCCGCGGGTCTCAAGTTCGGTCCGAGCTGTGGACCTGGTCCGCTGCTTTAGTGAACCACTGGCAGTGGTGCCATCTGGGCGAATCGCCTCGTACACGTATTTGGGCATCGCATCCACCTAGATTGTGTAGATGCTGCGGATGATCTCCGCGATCGTGGTCTGGTGGTCGGCGACCATGTTGACGCCCTGCTGGCGAAGCGGAACCATCCCATTGGCGATGGCTAGTTGCCGGATGTCTTGTTGGCTCGCCTGGCTGTCGACGATGACCGCCCGCATTGGCCCGTTGATCTCAAGGAGTTCATAGACCCCAATACGACCCCGGTAGCCCGTTTGAGCGCAGTAGTTGCAGCCCGTACCGTGGACGAAGGTTGCATCCGGATCGCCGCCGGCGCTCCGGTAGAAGTCGATTTCCTCAGGGGTAGGGGTGTAGGACGTCGTGCAGTCGGGGCAGACGCGCCGAACCAGGCGTTGGCCGACAACGCCAAGCAATGACGAGGCGATGAGGAATGGCTCAATCCCCATATCCAGGAACCGATAGACCGACGAGACGGCATCGGTGGCGTGAACCGAGGACATCACGAAGTGGCCGGTGAGGGCAGCCTGGACACCGATTGCCGCTGTCTCAATATCGCGCATCTCGCCGACCAAGATGAGGTCTGGGTCTTGGCGCAGAATGGACTTCAACCCCGAGGCGAAGGTGAGCCCGGCACTCTCGTTGATCTGGATCTGGTTGATCGTTGGATAGACGTACTCAACTGGGTCTTCAATCGTGGTGATGTTGACGTCTGGACGGTCCAGTGAACGGATCCCTGAGTACAGGGTTGTGGTCTTTCCGCTACCGGTTGGTCCAGCGCACACCACCATTCCGTAGGGCGAATGCAGCATGGCTTCAAATCGAGTGCGGGTGTCGGCTGACATCCCAAGATCGTCCATGCTGATGATCGGACCCTGTTTGTCGAGAAGTCGCAATACGATCTTCTCGCCGAAGACGACACCTACCGTCGAGACCCGAATATCGATCTTGCGCCCATCCGCGACCATTCGGATCTGACCGTCTTGGGGACGCCGACGTTCCACAATGTTCAGCCCAGACATGATCTTCACCCGGCTAGCCATTGGCGCCGCCATACTCGCCGGAAGCTCAGCTACCGAATGCAGCACGCCGTCGATCCGGAATCGAATTCGCAGGATCTCGCTTTGCGGTTCCATGTGGACGTCGGAGGCGCGATCCCGCAATGCCTGCGTGATCAGCATATTGACGATCCGGATCACCGGCGCATCGTCGTCGCTGGCTGACAGCGATTCCTGGGCAGCGG
This sequence comes from uncultured Actinomycetes bacterium, assembly GCA_946803585.1. Classification (GTDB taxonomy): domain Bacteria; phylum Actinomycetota; class Actinomycetes; order S36-B12; family UBA10799; genus UBA10799. The sequence continues at coordinate 484,142 of CAMPEQ010000011.1, read as the reverse complement.
TCAGGGCGGAGGTTGTTCCATACGTTGAGGTGAAGTCCGCAACTTCGGAGTCCAACCCAGACATAGCTCGGTGGGTCGAATCGAGGGCCCAGGCGATCTCTGGTTCCGAGGTCAACGCGAGACTGATCGGAGAACCCAGCGCGGCTTCTAGTTCCTTGCGGGTTCCGGGGCGAGGGTCGCTGGTGACGACCAGAATCGTTCCGTCGTCCAGGCGCTTCATCGGGATGGCACGCAGACTGCGCGCCAGAGACTCCGGCAGAAGCGTAGCTACGTCCATGTCGAGGGTCCCGGTACTCAGGTCGGCCAACGGGAGTTTGAACTGGTGGGCCAACGCAGTGCTGAGATCACGCTCGCCGACCAGGCCGAGGTCAACGAGGACTTCACCGAGGAGTCGTCCAGATCCCGCCTGCGAGACGATGGCCTCCGCGAGTTGATCAGCGGTTAGGGTCCCGTTCTCTACGAGGACTTGGCCGATCGGCTTGCGTTTTGAGTCGCTGCTACTCGAATCGCGGGGAGTGACGTCGACCGGACTTGGTTGTGGTGCAGGCTCCTTGGACGATCGCTTGTGGGAGTCACGGCCGAACATAGCCATCCTCCTCTAAGATCCCAGCGCGCCGCCAGCAAGTTGGGTCCTGCGGCCTGGCTGTTTTGCTTACTGCTACGCCGGGTCGCAATGGCCCTAGACTCGCGCTATGACTACTACCATCCCGCAAAAGATCGCTGAGATGCTCGCTGAACTGACGCGAGCGAACGCGAGCGATTTGCTGTTGACTGTCGGGTCGCCGCCCATGGCCCGAATCGACGGCGCCATGGTTGCGTTGGAGGGCCAGACGACAGTTGACGAGCGGCACATCACGGAGTTGCTGGAGCAACTCATCCCGGATCACCGCAGGGATCTGTACACCGAGGGGGTTGATGCGGACTTCTCGTTTGGTTGGGGTGAGAACGTCCGGATTCGGGCGAATGCGTTTCATCAGCGGGGTTACCCAGCTGTCGTCTTGAGAATTATGCCGCGCGAGGCACCGAGTTTCGACGCCCTTGGACTGCCGGAGTCGGTACGCGGCTTTGCCGAGCTCAGCCACGGTTTGATTCTGGTAACCGGTCCGACCGGAAGCGGTAAGTCGACGACCTTGGCATCGTTGATCGATTGCATAAACGAGACCCGGCAATTGCATATTCTGACGATCGAAGATCCGATTGAGTACGAGCACATGTCGAAGAAATCGGTCGTGAACCAGCGAGCCGTCGGTGACGACACACCGTCGTTTGCGGCTGCCCTTCGCAGCTCTCTGCGGGAGACCCCGGACGTCATCATGGTGGGCGAGCTCCGGGACCTGGAGTCGATGCAGGCGGCGCTGACACTGGCCGAGGTTGGCCATCTGGTCCTGGCAACTTTGCATACCAACGACACTGGCCAGGCTGTGGATCGCCTGATCGATACCTTTCCGGCAGGGCAGCAGTCGCAGATTAGAGCGCAACTGGCTAACTGCCTGACCGCGATCGTTCATCAACGTCTCCTTCCCCGAGTTTCTGGGGGCAGAGCTGCGGCCTTCGAGGTCTTGATCGCAACGCCACCAGTTCGAAATCTGATCCGTGAAGATCATGTACAGCAGCTTCGCAACCAACTGATCACCGGCCAGCGCGATGGAATGATGACGCTGGAGATGTCGCTGAAACGCCTGTACGGCGAGGGCCTCATTACCTTTGAGACCGCCGCCGCACAGACCTCACATCTCAGCGAGTTGCGTTAGTTAGTTGTTATGCACAGCCGGCAACAACGCCGTCATCGGCCAGCGTGATCGTCGTCAGACTGCCGTAGGTGGTCTGCGGCGAGGATTGCAGGTAGTCGCCGGTGACAAGAGTTGCGATGCGTGCGTCGCTGTCGGCTCCGGGAATTGTTGTGGCGCCAACGTTGGCTAGGTATGCCTGGCCCGCCGTATTGATCGTCTGCTTGGTGGTGTCACAGGCGTTCTGCTCGGCATTCGAGCGGAAGTTTGCGACACCGAAGATGACGACGGTCGACAGGATTCCGAGAATGACAATGACAATGAGCAGTTCGATAAGCGTGAAACCGCCCTGTCCTTCCTTCTTGCTACGTAGCTCTTCAAATCGTGCCTTCATCGTGATCCACTCCTGTCGTGAGCTGACTTCCCGGTCGGGTCGCCAGTAGGGTCGCTTCCTTGAACGTTGGTTCGTTTAAAGCTTCGGCATATTCAGTTACTCGCAGTACCGGACCAACGTCCCGACTTCCGGTGCTCTATCACTGACAGTAGAACGTGAAGCGGCACAAGCCAATAGATCGTTGCGGCAACTAGGTGAGCGTTGGGCCAACTGAGTGAAGGAGGTTAAGTGGGTCGCCAGAGGTGCCGATACGGGGGAGTACACGCCCGATTGCGCTTGACCAGTGGCAACCTGAGTCGGTCAGCTGAGGGCAACGGCTGCGGCTAGAAAGACAGCCGAACCGACGAATCCTGCCGCCAGTTCCACGAGCGGATATCGACCGCTGATTGGCTCGCCGCAGGTCCGGCACTTACCGCGAAGTAGTAGCCAACTCACGATGGGGATGTTGTCGCGGGCCGCGATGGGAGTCTCGCAGTTTGGGCACGCAGACCCAGGGCTCACGATCGATTCATGGCGAGGAACGCGATAGAACACGACATTGAGGAAGCTGCCTATTGCCGCCCCAAATACGAACCCGACGATGGCAAGAAGAGCACTCATGGACGGAACCCCCTTCTGCGTTACTAACACTTCCGCTTCCACGACGACGAGAGGATCCTCTCGCAAAATGGCCGACTACTCCCACGCTACAGATTGATTGCGGCCGTTCTCCTTCGCTCGATAAAGCGCGACGTCGGCTGCCTGCATGGCTTCAAGCCGTGAATGGGAATCAGATTCAGAGAACATCGCCAGCCCGATACTGACGGTAACGGCCGGACTGCTGAAGGCAGAGCCGTAACTACTGGTGCTGATACGACGACGGATCAGCTCCGCGATTCTGAGCGCACCTTGTTCGTCGTCGATGGAGGTCAGAACGGCGATGAACTCGTCACCGCCGAGTCGGGCTGCTACATCCGGCGGCCCCATTGCCGCTCGAATACTCTGTGCCACCTGGACGAGAACCTGATCACCGTTATGGTGTCCGCCGCGATCGTTGATTGACTTCATGTCATCGATATCGATGAACAGCACCGCCCCTGCTGACGCTGCGGTCCTCGCTTCAAGGAGTTGGCGCAGTCCGCGACGATTCGGTAGACCGGTAAGGGGATCATGCTCGGCTTGATGTTTGAGACGCTTAGCATCACGCCGAGCCTCGGTGATGGTCGCGGCCGCCTTCATTCGATCGGCAATTCTTTGCTCGATCTCTAACCAAATGGCCACCAGGTCCACGATTCGACCGTCGTCATCTAGCACCGGATTGACCGTGTAGTCGATCCACTTGTAGTCGCCCGTCTGGCACCGGACTCGAAGCTCTGTGCGGCCCTGATCGCCGGCTTGCAGCGCGGGCTGAATTGCTTGAAGTCTACTGACGTCGTCGGGATGAACGAGGTCGGCGAACGGGATTCCGGCGAGCTCATCAGGCTGCCAGGAGGTAACGTCGGTGACCGCATCCGAGATCCACACGATTCGACCGACTGAGTCCCCCCGCACCACGACAGCTGCACTGTTCTGGGCAAGGAGCCGAAAGTGCTCCTCGGAGCGCTGTAGGTCCTGCTGGAACTTGGCCTTCTCAGTGATATCGACTATCTGCGAGACGAAGTAGGAGACAGCGCCGCTGTCATCAACGATGGCGCGGACACGTAAGTCGCCGACCAGGGTCGAGCCGTCGGCGGCGATGTAGCGCTTCTCCATCCGGTAGCCCTCTATCTCACCCCTGATCGCCTGATCCAGCAGCGACATGTCGGCCCCAAGATCGGCTTCATGAGTCAGCTCTTGCCAGGTCTTGGTCTGGAGCGTCGCGGCGTCGTAGCCAAAGAACTCGCATAGTGCCGGGTTTACTTCAATGAAGGTTCCTTCAACGGCGATCAGGCACATCCCGATTGCCGAGTCCTTCATCGCCCGCCGGAATAGCTCTTCATCGTGATCGGAGGAGCTAGGTTTGCCCGACTGGTCTGGGCCGTCGTGCGATGTCACCGCGGCCCCCGCGGCACATTGTGCCCACCATGTCGTGTCATGGACTTGACCTTACTAGTCGGCGCCATGACCTGGTGGTCCAATAGGTTCAGCACGTGGCCGAGATCGCTGCACCTGTCGTGGTGTGTAGCTCTCGTTGTGGGTAGTTCGCCGTGGCGACTAATGCCGATTCGGGACCGTCCGACACGTGGGCCGCGATCTCACTAGTCGGTGGGAGTATTCGCTGCGAACGATTGCGCGAGGATTTCGGTGAGGACGTCGAGGTCGACGTCATCGAGGTCCTTGATGTAGAGACACGACTTCGCGGTCTTGTGTTTTCCTAGACGTTCGAGCAGTTCAGCGTAGGGCTCAAAGCCGTCATTGATGTAGATCGTCGTTTGGGCTTTGCGTGGGGAGAACCCGATCTGCATCCAGTCGAGCTCCCGCCCGCTGGCATAGACAAGATGCTGGCTGCCGTAGCCGATGATGGACGGCCCCCACATCGCTGGTTGCTCGCCGGTGATCTCGGTCAATAGATCGCGAACGCGCTGCGCATCGCGTCGACGGACTGGGTCCCCGACTTGCTCGATGAAGGCCGCGACATCGGCATTAGTTGGGCTTGTCTGTAAATCCGCCATAGCAAGACCATACCCACGGCAGGTTGTGCGCAAGAGCGATCAGGGCACTAGGAACCCACAACACGGATTTGGCGGAGGGCCAGGGATTCGAACCCTGGGTCGGGGGTTACCCGACAACGGTTTTCAAGACCGTCTCCTTAGGCCACTCGGACAGCCCTCCAGTGTGGGTACGTCCCGATTTGGAACCGGTACAACCCATCACGAAGGGAAGGATACTGGACTCACCACGGCCCTAGGCTGGCTACTCGGTGTTTCCTCGAAGCAGGACCACGGGGCAAGGTGCGTGGTTAACGCAGTACGACGCCGTCGAGCCTAGATGCATGCCGGGGAATTCATCTCGCGTTCCATGGCTTCCGATGACTAGTGACAGCGCACCCTTCGCCGCGTCGTGTAACGCCTTACTCGGTGAGCTCTGGATCAGTTCCTTCTCGACGAGGACTCCTTGGATGTCAAGCCCGTTGAGTCCTTCCGAGATTGCAGCGTCAAAGGCCTGCGAAGCATCTCGGTAGTAGTCGCTCTCCACGTGTCCTGGTGTCAAATAGATCGTGCTTGGCACGTCCCACGCGCCGACGATTCGTACCCGCGCGCCGAGTAGCTTTGCGTGTTCGATTGCCCAGCGCATTGCCTTAATGCTCTGCTGGGAACCGTCGACTCCCACGACGATGAACGGATTCTCTGCCTCAGCCATCTCGGTCTCCTTACTAGAAAGCGATGTGGCCGCCGTAGACCCGCGCGGGTGTAGTAGCGCTAGTGCCGTACTCGGTTGTCGACCTGATCGACCCGAGTCGCTGCGACGGGAGAGTCGTTCGCCCATCCGAAGTCGTCCCCAGTGTCAGTGCAAGTCTTGAGCGGTGCGTCTGCTCACTGGACCTGCTTCCGGTCGCCTTGATCCACCCCAAGAGTCTCTGAAAGATCCCCAGTTCGGGTGAGTGAGTCGGGCTTGAACGCGATACTTCGGGATCGATCTAGAAGACTCCGTTACGAAGTGCCACGATCCGTAGTCAATTGCTTTGGAGTAGACATGGCTGAAAGCCGGTTGAAGGGTTCACCCGTCCGTCGAGCAACAAGTCTGACCGTTGCTGTTTCCGCGGCCGCTCTCACCGCTGGCCTGATGGCACCCGGTGTTGCCTCAGCAGTTGAAACGCCGGATCCCGTACCGCAGGGAACCTCACCGGACGCCCCGGCGAGCGAGGCACCAGAAGCCGGTCTCTCTACAGCAATCGTCGGCCTGGAGGCTCGCAAGAAGAAGAAGGCGAAGAAGATCACTGGAAAGGTGCGAGGCGGGTCCGGATACCAACTCCTGCTCGTCACGAGTAAAGGGAAGGTCACCCGCACAACGCTTGGTGGCGGACGGTTCAAGCTGAAGACTCCGAAGAAGCCCTCGTCGCTGTTGTTGGTTGATCGAGCGGGGCACTCGGCGGGTCCGATCGTTGCCGGGGTCTCTGACAAGAAAGCCAAGGGAAAGAAGAAGGTGAAGGGGACCAAGGCGTACGTATTCCTCAAGAAGAAGCGCGCCGTGAACTTGGGAACCATCAAACTCAAGTCCGGGTATGCCGCTCCGTCGAGAAAGAAACAACTCAAGCTTGCGAAGTCGTCGGTGGAGAAGAGTCGCTCCGCTCGGGCCGTGCGTGGTGTGCCAGTCGGCGTGGCTGGGGACGGCTACGTTTCCAGTAAGTACCGCTCGTTCGAGGTGAACCGCGCTACCCGGGCGCTGGAAGTCGGGGGAGACGCGGATCGCGATGGAATCGTTGCGTTGGCAGATGTTGACCTCAACAACAACGGAGTCCTCAACAACGCTGATACCGGAGCAGGAGCGCCAGCGGGGCCCAGCATCTTCACCAACTACAAGGCGACGGCGCCGAACTTCAGTGACACCATCAACACCAACATTGGCTCATTCACCCAAAGCCAGATTGACCTGAGCGTACGTACGAAGGCCACAATCGCGGTCCCGGTCGGTGGATCCGGTGCGACTCTTAACTGCCTGAGCTTGAGCTACTGCCCGTCGCCTCCAACAATCACCCCCGGCGGGACTGGGGATTACCAGATGCAGCCTGGCTTGAACAATCCAGCGTTGGTTGCCTCGGATATCCAAGCCGGAGACAAGATGATCAAGACTGAGGGAGGCTCGGCAACGACATTCCTCCTCAATCTGATGTTCAACTACACGCCAGCTCTCAAGAGCTACGAAGTGTTGACCGCTGGCACAGGCGCTGGGGCAACGAGCGTGAACTACTCGAGTGGGAGCCCGTCAGGTTCAACCAATAACCCGATTGAGGTTCCGACAGGTAGCACGGTGCGGCTGACGTTCTACGCGCCTCAGCGCCCCGGGTTCAGTACGGATCCAGCGCCGGTAATGAACATGGGACACCTGCGCTACCGAGCAGATGCACCTAACAGCGACGCTGGGAGTAACTACTGTTCGCTGACGACCGACGACGCGAACCTCACCGGTAGCGGCGAGACCGTTACTGACACGCGCGCCGATTCCATTCCTGGTGCGTCCAACACGACATCGTTCATCGTCGATCCGAGTAGTTGTATGACGGTCGACAGCGCATCGCCATCCGCGAACGGAATCGACATTCAGGCGCTGAGTACCCAGGGTGACAATGCTGCTCAGAAGGTCGGGATCCGGTTAGTTTCCTAGGCGTTGACCAGCCGGTTGAGCCGGGTCGGTACTTGCCGACCTAGCTCGACCGTCGGGGCGGCTCGATCACTCAAACAACGCGCTTGGTTTTGTACTTCTTGGTGTAGGTCAAGGGCTCATACTTCTTGGAGCCCTTTGCGGTGTAAGTGACCAGCACTTTCAACTTGCACTGACCGCTAAGAACGACCGATACCTTCCGCTTGCGACCGTCCTTCTCCTGGAGGCACCAGATATCGCCACGCTTCTCCAGCACACGCGAGCGTGTAGTGACGTTGGCCGTCAGCGGTCTTCCCTGTTTGGTCTTGGCTCGGGCCTTGTTGAGTACGGTCTTGCCCACCGGCTTGAGCTTCTTTGGCAGCGACGACGCCTTCAACGTCTGCGGGATGCGGTAGCGAAACGCACTCGAGGTTGTCACCGTCACATCGGGTGTAACCACCGAGACAGAAGCGAGCCCAGCCGAGCCGGAGGGGGTCTTGGCTGTGATCTCAGTATCCGATACGACATTGATCGCCCTCGCGGAACGGCCACCAAACTCGACGCTGGTTGCGCCGCTGAGGTTGGTTCCTGTGATCGTGACGGCAGTTCCACCCGTGGTCGGGCCCTTCTTCGGCTTCACCGTGACCGTAGGCGTGTAGCCGGAGGTATTGAGTAGTGAGTTGGCTTGCTCGATTGTTCGATCGCCGGTGGCGATATCGAGACGACCGTCGTTATTGAGATCGCCGAGCGCGATTGTGTTTGGATTCGGAGAAGTCGCAAATCCAACCGGGGCGCCAAAGGTACCCACACCGGTTCCCAGCAGGGTCTCAACCTCGCCGCCGAATCGATCCGCAGCAAGGATGTCGAGGTACCCATCCCCGTTGATATCGCCGAGCGCTACCGACTCGGGAAGGTCTCCGGCCGTGAGGGGCACGGCCGTGGCAAACGTGCCATTCCCGTTGCTCAACATGACGCTCAGCTTCGGCGACTCCTCGAAGTTGGAACCGACGACCAGATCAGCGAACTCATCCCCGTTGAGGTCCCCGGTCGCCAGGCCGTGGGGTCGGGTAGCTGAGTCTGTGGCACTTGTCTGGGCTGGCGCGAAGCTTCCCGATCCGTTGCCGAGTCGGGTCGAGACCGCGAAACTGCCCGAATCCGATCCGGTAGCGACGATGTCGAGGTTGCCGTCGCTGTCTAGATCGCTCAGTGCAAGATCGTCGGAAGATGTCGGAACGCTGAGCTTCGACGGAGATCCGAAGTCGCCGGTTCCGTCGTTCGAAAGAACCAACACTTCGTACTCGGGGGAGTAGAGGCTGCCGTACTTCGCGCCCACCGCGATGTCGAGGAACCCGTCCCCGTCAACATCACCCACCGCGAGTCCGTCGTTGAAGGCGCCAACGGTGATCTCGTTGACGGGTCCTGGTTGCCCATTCGGTTGGGTCAGCCACACCGCGACTTTGGTGTCGGTAGTAGCAACTATGTCGGTCCGACCGTCGCCATCCAGATCTCCCACGGCCACGGACATCGTTAACTCGGTGGTCGCGTAGTCCGCCGGAGTCCCAAAGTTCCCGTCGCCGTCGCCGAGCGCGACTCCGATTGATGTCTGCTGGACGTTCGACTGCTGGTCGTTTGCCGTCACGAGGTCGAGGTCGCCGTCGCCGTTGATGTCGCCCAAGGCGATGTCGCGGACGGTTGCGCTGATGGGGATGTCGAGGGCAGTTGCGAAGGAGGCTGCAGTCTCAGCGGTTGCGGGTGAGGAGGGCAAACCAATCGCGAAGACCCCGGCCAGTAGGGACGCTGCCGCGGGGTAGGTGCATGCCCTGACCTTGTTCGAGGAGTGCATGACGATAACTTCTCATGATCGCGTCGCATATCGCGCTTTCATCCGAGACCTTAGGGAGCTTTCTAGGGCCCGCGCTACCGGACACGGGTGTGGTTGAACCACGCCACTCGAACCTGTTGACCAGTCTTGTTGTAACCCACCAGGTGCCAACCACCGGCCGTATCGGCGGGTGCGCGGAATCCGATGGGCCACTCCGGGTAGGCGGATGCCTCGCGTAGTGCGGCGGATTCAATCACGAGTGCGGCACCGGCAATATGGTTCTGCTCGTCCCCTTGAGCCCACTCTTCGAGGACTCGAACGGCGTACTCCGACATCTCGTAGGCAATGCGATGACGCCTGGCCTCAGGGTGCACCGAGACCCGAATGAATACGAATTCGCGCCGGAGATGGGGGAGGTTCGCAACCTCTCCGGTCGCAACCGCGACCAACCGATCGCCCTCGTATGCGGCCGCGATGAGTTGACTCACTCGATCTGTCGGATCGACTCCTTGAGGCAGGAGACGCTGCTGCGTCCAGTAATCGGCGGCATCGCGAGCAACTCCATCGCTGACGTTGTTCCATATCGCCCGGAACTGAACGTGCGAGCGCTCGACCATCATCTGATGATCCTATTGCGTCGCCTGGCGTAACCGCTCCAACTACGAATCTGACGGTGCCGAGGACCGCGGGAGAACCGCGACGGGAATTGTCGAACCTCGCAGCAGTTTGTAGGTCATGTCGCCGAGGAACACCCGCCGCACCGGCCCGCCGCCTGCGGAACCGGTAATCATCAGGTCGGCGTCGTCCCAGTCGTATCGCCCGAGTGCCTTCATGACGTTGTCGCCTTCGAGGATCTCTGTAGGCACAACGACAGCGTTGCCGGCATCGTCGGCCACCCGCGCGATCGCCTCGTCGAGGGCTTCTTGGGTTTGTTCGCGGAGGGCATTCAACACTTGATCCTCGGCGTGCCGACCAAGCCGCGAACCATAGATCCGTGTCACTCGCTGGACGATGCTGAACACGAGCATGTTTGTCGCAGGGTCGAGTTTGGCCCGCTCGAGTGCCCTGACCGCAACATCGATGCAGTGTTCGGATTGCCGGGTTGATTGGTAGGCGACAACGGCCCGGTTGATTTTCGCTGGCGCCCACTTCGCGTAGCCCTGCGGAGCCACAACGACCGGAACTGACGAACCGTGGAAGAGCTGATCGCTGGTGCTCCCCCCGTGGATTCTGCCGTTGCTGCCGCCGGGGGCGGACCCAATAATGACCATTTGGGCGTCTCGTTCTACTGCGACCTCGCGAAGGCCGACTCCGCTCGAGCGGTTGGGGTGAGTCGCGTACGTGACACCCTCGCGGTCTGACAGTTCCTGTTGTGCCCAAACGAGGGTCTCGTGGGATTCCTCGCGGAGGAACTGTTGCCACTCGGCGTCTACGTGCGCCGGACCGACGAAGTCCCACGTCTTGGGGTAGACGTTGACCACAACGAGGTCGGCTCCCATCGTGTCAGCAAGCGCCCTACCGAGCGCCAATGCGTCGCCACTGGATGCGTCTTGGTTCACTCCAACGATGATCTCCACCTGGCTATTGTCGTTGAGCCACTCCAGGGTTTGCGCGCTCAGTTGCCCTGTCTCGCCTACTGTCCGTGATCTTTGCGCCCGAAATGCGGTGTTTCGATTTCCATCGTGTTACGAGTCCGTTCTAGGCGCGCGTTCGCGAGTGAACATGGTTAGCGTGATCGCTGAATCGATCCGCTTGTGCGGAAATTTGGGCATCGTTCTTGGCCGATGTGGTGTTGGCACAGGATTCGGAAGGGAAGTTTGACTATGGGCGGCACGCAGGCACCCCCCAATCCGTCTGGGAACCAGTCACTCAGAGAAAAGCTGACCCGCACCAAATCAGTCGACGTGATCCTGGCCGAGACCGGCGATGGATCTGATGGCCTTAAGCGCTCGATGGGTGTCGTCAATCTGACGATGTTCTCGGTCGGCTCCATCGTTGGTACCGGAATCTTTGTCATCCTCGGTGTTGCCGTTCCTGAGGCCGGACCGGCAGTCATTCTCTCGTTCGTTCTTGCGGGAATCACCTGTACTTTCTCCGCCCTATCCTACGCGGAGATGGCCAGTACGCTGCCGATCTCTGGATCGTCCTATTCCTATACGTACGCGACCATGGGAGAGGGAGTTGCCTGGGTCTGCGGCTGGTGTCTGATGCTCGAGTACGGGGTCTCGGTCGCCGCCGTCGCGGTCGGCTGGGGCCAGTACATCAATGAGATCTTTAGCCTGTTTGGTGTCACCCTCCCCGAGCAGTTCACTGCACCTCCTGGTGAAGGCGCGATCGTCAACGTTCCGGCCATTGTGGTTGTGTTGATGGCCTGCTTCCTGTTGTTGCGAGGAGCCAGCGAGTCGGCGACGGTCAACACGATCCTGGTCTTCGTCAAGATCGTCATCCTGCTGTTCTTCTGCGCGATCGCCTTTACCGCGTTCAATGCCGGCAACTTGACACCATTCATTCCGCTTGGCTTTGCCGGAATAACACTCGCCGCCTCACAAGTGTTCTTCTCCTTCATCGGGTTCGATACCGCCGCGACTGCAGGTGAAGAAGCGAAGAATCCGAAGAAGGACCTGCCACGCGCGATCATCGCCTCGCTCATCATCGTGACCCTGCTGTACGTGATGGTTGCGCTGGCTGCCGTCGCGGCGAAGCCGTGGGAATCATTCGAGGGCTCTGGCGGCGAGGCTGTACTTGCCCAGATTCTGGAAGAGATCACTGGCGATACTTGGCCATCGGCGGTGCTCTCGGTCGGTGCCGTCATCTCGATCTTTAGCGTTGTGCTGGCGGTCATGTACGGCCAGACTCGTATCTTGTTCGCGATGGGCCGCGATGGGCTGTTGCCGAGCATCTTCACGAGGGTGAACAAGCGGACGCAAACACCGGTTCCAAATACGTTGATCGTCACCGCCATCATCGTTGTGCTCGCTGGCTTCATACCGTTGGCGGCGCTTGCGGAGGCGACAAGTATCGGAACGCTGTTTGCATTCATTCTGGTCAATATCGGTGTGATCATTCTGCGCCGAACCAAGCCGGATTTACCGCGTGGGTTCAAGACTCCGTTCTTCCCGATCACGCCGATTCTGGGTGTTCTGTTCTGCGGTGGACTACTCCTGAGCCTGCGAGCATCGACGTGGATTACGTTCGCGATCTGGATGACAATTGGAATCACGATCTACTTCACTTACGGTATTAAGCACTCGAAATTGAACGATGTAGAACGGCAGGATGCGAGCTAGTATCACTGTCGTTTGGTAGACGCGATAAAGTTTGCCAAGTTGGAGGCGTCGCCTAGTCCGGTCGATGGCGCCCGCCTGCTAAGCGGGTTGGGGTTTCAAAGCCCCTCGAGGGTTCAAATCCCTCCGCCTCCGCCAAATCCTCGTGTTCGGGCCACCGGCCCGGGCACGAGGATTTTTGTTTGTGTCGTGTGGGATTTGGGAGGAGCTGCGCGTAGCGCAGTATCGCGACGGCTCCCTCCGCCTCCGCCAAATCCTCGTGTTCGGGCCACCGGCCCGGGCACGGGGCTTTTTGTTTGTGTCGTGTGGGATTTGGGAGGAGCTGCGCGGCCGGGATGGGGTTACTGGAAGTAGCGGGCGTAGGTCTCTCGCACGTTCTCGTTGTCCTCACTTGGTGGCCTGCCGGGCCCGAACGCCTCGACGAGTAGGTGCGCCTGCCGCTTAATCGCGGGTTGGGCGCTGGGTCGAGTGGCCGAGGCAACCTGATCGAGGTCGTGCAGGATCACCAGTAGCTGGGCGGAGAAGACCGGCTGCGCTTGCCCTGCGATCCGGACCTCGTCGAATGCCAACTCGATCACCTGCGGGTAGTCGGGCTCGTGTGGGCTCCAGATCACTCGCTCTTCAGTCCCGGTGATTTGCCGCGGGGGCGGGACCCGCTGGAACATCACGCTGAGCACCGCAGCCATGTGCAAGATCGAGTCCCGTGCGGTCGTCGGATCGTTGGTACTCGGCGATAGTGCCCGGAGCGCGACGTCGGATAGCTGGCGAATCCCGAAGGCAGCGTCTTGCTGCATTGTGCGGGTCTCACCGATCTGGACAGCAGCTCGGATCTTGGTCTGCACCCACTGTGCATCGTTTGGTTTGGGCCATACCCAGCCAATCGCTGTTCCCGGTATCGCATATCGACCCGCGACCGTATCGAGTAGCAGCGTTGTACCTGGGGGCAGAACCTTCAGTAGCTTCTCGTGGTCGATGTATTCAATCCAGCCGTGCTTGTCAAAGTCGATGGCCAAGGCATCCGCGGAATGCTCCGGCGCGGATCGATCCCCTGCGCCCGACGGAGTATCAGACCATGATCGCTTGACTGCGGCTATCGATTCGTCGGTGACGGCATCGAGGATCTTCGACACATCCATGGAGTGCGCAGAATGGCTGATGAAGCCGACGAGGGCCAGAATCGATACCAGGCCGAGGGCGAGCGCAACCGTGATCGAATAGCTCGGGATGGTGGCGTCCCCGCCAGATTCCAGCGGTCCGCGAACGGAGCGCAGTACGAGCAAACAGTAGGAGAAGGTCCCGACGACGATTCCCATAACGCGGACGTTGAACGGGTCTCGGAAGAGCCGGTGTACCACTCGCGGCGAATACTGCGTCGATGCCGAGGAGATCAGCAGCAGGCTCACGGAGAACGCGATACTCGCGAAGGTGACGGTCGCAGCCGCGATCGTAGTGAGAATCGCCCGTGCGCCTTCAACCGTTGCCGCAAAGGCTGCCGGAGAAGTGGCATTTCCATCAACCCACAGCATCAGCTGAGCAAGCAATATCCCAGCAACTACGTAGGCGGCGGGAACGATGAACAGACTGCTGTTGATGCGCTCACGGATGAGCTGAAGGGTGTTAGTCACAGGTCCTCCAAGGGGGATCGGTTCGCTTTGCATCCGTCACGCAGCCGGGCTCCGAGAATAGCCCCGACCGGTGATCTACCCACTGCTTGCCGCAGTCAGTGCGACGACCCCTGCCATTGCAACGACAACGCCGAGGTATTGGATCCGGCGCATCCGTTCCTTCAGGATCGCCCACGCCAGCAACGCTGTCACGATCGGGTAGAGGCTTCCGAGCACCGCAGTGATCGTGAGGTTATTGCCTTGGGCAGCGACGCCGAGTGCGACGTTGGCCAGGGCATCAAATGCGCCGACTACGGCGATTGCTGGAAGGTCCATTCGAGTGATTCCACCGGTCGAGCGCGCGATCAGCCCGACGATGACTAACCCCGTCACCGAGATGATGCGCATCGCTGTGACCGTCATGATTGAACTCGATTCGCCGCCGCCAGCGAGTGCCACGAAGACGAGTCCAAACAGCACACCAGCGATCGCGGCGAACAGGACCGACCGAGAGTCTCCGGCTCCGCGCAGTTCGGGGCCGGTTGCCAGCACGATCCCGACGATCGCGATGACAATGCCACCGGCTTGTAGCGGACTTGGGATATCGCCGCGCGCGATCCCGACTGCGACTGGCACGACGACACCGCATGCAGTGATGGGGGCGACGATTCCCATGACGCCGTTGGCCAGCGCGGAGTAGAACGCCAGGAGCCCCAGGATCCCGCAGGCAGAACCCATGAAAGCCCACGGGATGTAGGAGAGATCGGCACCCCAGGACATCGTGGCCGTCGCGACGACCAGCATGACGAGCAGTCCGAAGGTCTGTGAGAAACCCACGACTGCAAGCGGTGGGCGCCGCTTCGAGGCGACGCCGCCGAGGAAGTCGGCTGTCCCCCACATTGCGCTGGACGTTAACGCCAGCAATGACTCCACTCGCAGAGAGTACGGTGTGGATCACCGCCGCTGGCTACTCGCTGTCCCCGTCAGCGATTGCATCGGCCAGGACAGCTGCTGCCGACAACATGACGCAGTGGTCGCCGGGGATAACGAGCGGCTCGACTCCGGCTTTGCCTGCGAAGGCGCGCGTGACATCGAGAGGGTATGTGCGGTCTTCGTCCATGGCGATGTAGCGCCGTGAACAGCTCACTTCCTCGATACCGACCTCGGCTGGTGAGAGATACGGGCCGAATGCTTGCGGAGTCAGAAGTGCGTAGGTGGCTCGTGCTCTCGGCTCGTTGAGATGCTGGAAGAACCGATCCCAACAGGACTGGAAGTCGCCGAGCAGCGAGTTATCACTTGAAGCCTCGGCAATGAAGTAGTAACCGGGTCGGCGCTGCTGCGGGGTGACGTCAAACCCGCTTTCTGCTCGGTTCAGTGTGGCCGCTGCGACAAAGACGAGTTCGACGATCTCGATGTGTGCGGCCGGTGTCGATGCCCCGTTCGAGGGCCTCGTGGCACTGTTCGCGAGCCGATTCCGTTCGTTCAGTCGGGCCGCGACGGGAGGTAAGAGCCAACCAGCGATCGAGTGCCCAACGATCCGAACTCGATCAACCCCGAGCCCGTCGATATGGGCGATCACGGCATCGACCAGGTCGCCCGTTGTGATGGCCTCGCGGGGTGTTCGATCGTCTCCGGACCCAGGGAGGTCGAACGAGGAACTCACCAAACCGCGGTGCCGAAGCTCGGTTTGAACCCGCCACCAACACCAGGCGCCATGAGACCCGCCGTGAATCAAAACGGTATGAACCGGCGAGCTCGATTTGCGCGCAGGTCCGGCTTCGTCGACGGGCGATGTCATCAAAGGCAGACTCTACCGGCGGGTTCTGCCCGAGGCGACTGAATGATCACTAATGCTCCGTCACCACGGATTCGACCGTTCGCGACCTGTGGCTTCCCAGGCCTTGCGAGAATGTCAACGTGGAGACCAGTAAGCAGGTAGCGAGTCGGCGCTACCTGCTGCGATTCGCCTACCTATCCATCGGTGCTGCGCTACTCACCATTGCGCTTAAGGGATGGGCCTACGTCGTGACAGGCTCCGTGGGCCTGCTGTCGGATGCGATCGAGTCGACTGTCAACCTTGCGGCTGCGGTCATCGCTCTGATGGCGCTGCGCGCGGCAGCCAAACCCGCTGATGCGCTCCATCACTATGGCCGAGGTAAGGCGGAGTATCTCTCGGCGGCGGTCGAGGGCTTCCTCATCTTCGGTGCCGCAGCAGTCATCCTTGCGACCGCGATTCCGCGTCTGTTCAACCCCGAAGAATTGGAGCAACTCGGGCTTGGTCTGATCATCACGTTGGTTGCGACGGCGATCAACGGCGCTGTGGGCTTTGCGCTGCTGAGGGCTGGGCGCCGCCATCGATCAGCAACCCTGGTTGCCGACGGCCACCATTTGCTGACTGATGTGTGGACCTCTATTGGGATCGTGGTTGGGGTGTTCCTCGTGCTCGTCACGGGGTGGGTAGTACTGGATCCGCTCATCGCAATCGCGGTGGCGATCAACATCATGGTTATCGGAGTCCGACTGATCCGTGGCTCGGTCCGTAGCCTGCTCGACGTCTCACTAGACCCTGCCGAACATGATCACATCGTCACGGTCTTACAAGCACACTCGACTGAGGGCGTGGCTTTTCATGCACTACAAACCAGGGAGTCTGGCAAGGCGCGGTTCATGACCGTGCACATGTTGGTCCCCGGTGAGTGGACTGTTGCTGAGGGCCACGATCGCGTAGAAGAGCTCGAGGCAGCCCTGCACGACCGAGTGGAAGATTTGACCATCATGGTGCACCTAGAACCGATTGAAGACCCGCGTGCTTACGGCGACTATGAGGGCGGTATCGATCCGCCACCGGGTGCTACGTCGGCTAGTTGACGATGACGATTCCGGTCGATGCTGAGGCATCCTCCAGACTTCCGGCATCCTGCACATTCGTGAATCCCGCCGCCTGCATGCGATCTGCCGCAGCGGCTGACCGGTTGCCCGAGCGGCAGTACACGACGTAGCTGGCGTTCTTATCGAGTCCGGAGATCTGGCTATCGAAGTCCGACGACTGAACGTCAATATTCTGCGCGCCCTCGAGGTGGCCAGCGGCGAACTCGCTCGGCGTCCTGACATCGATGATCGTGGTCTGTGCGTTGACCGAGATCGAGGAATTGGGCACAGCACCGGACGTACTTGTTGAACTTGTCGAATCCGAACTACATCCAACTGCGGCACCACCGATCGCAACGACAGCGAGGGCAGATAGCGATACTCGGTATAGTTTCGAGCGGGCTGAAGTGGTCATGGTTCCTCCGAATCAGGCGAGTTCTCACCATACCCCCTAGGGTATTTGGAATTGAAGGTGGCCGAGGGAAGGATCCACCCGATACAGCGCAGTCTGACGTCGTGAGAGTCAGTGAGGTATTCTTTTCAAGCCTCATAGGCACGCGCCCGTAGCTCAACGGATAGAGCATCTGACTACGGATCAGAAGGTTAGGAGTTCGAATCTCTTCGGGCGCGCCAACGCAAGGAACCCGCAAATACCACGGTGAACACAGTGGCTTGCGGGTTTCTTTTGTTTGGCCTCAGAGAAAGGCCTCTCGTGGTCTCGCTGTCACGGCGTCGAGGCACCCCTGATGCCCGCCGGGTAGGCGCATAAGTAAGTGTTAGCCCATGGGTAAACCGACGAAGTGGGTCACGGAAACGAACGATGGTCACTCTCAGTTCTACATTGATCGGTTCCGCCAACTTGCCCAAGAAGGTGCAGACCTTGCCGGTGAAGCCCGGCTTGTTGACGCGATGGCGGCACCGGGATCCACGGTCCTAGATGCCGGATGCGGAACGGGCCGAGTTGGCGGTGAGATTGCCCGGCGCGGGCATCATGTTGTCGGTGTTGACGCGGATCCAGAACTGGTAGCCGAAGCCTCTCGAAACTACCCGGATCAAGAGTGGATCGTCGGTGACCTTACCGAGTTGAACTTGGTCGATTCGGCTGGAGAACAACGCATCTTCGCCGCAGCGATTTCGCCGGGTAACGTGCTTCCGTTTATGGCAGAGGGAACCCAAGCCCAGGCGCTTAGCTGTCTACGGGCACACGTCGCGCCGGAGGGATTCGCGCTCATCGGATTCGGGACTGGGCGCGGCTATGAGATCGAGACATTCGATCACGACCTCGATTCGGCGGGTTGGCGCCTCGAATGGCGCTTCGCTACTTGGGACCTGAAGCCCTGGACACCCGCCGCTGACTTTGCGGTTTCGGTGCTTCGCCACCGCTAAGCGACTACGGATCTCGGTTGTTGGTCAGAGACGGAGATCCAGCACAACAGATAGAACAAGCCCCGGACGACGACGTTCACCCACGTGAGAATCGTCAGGATGAAGAGCACGCTTCCAGAAGTATTCGGGTCAGCCAAGGCCCAAATGAAGGCGTAGATAACCCCGACGTTGGCAGCAACGGCGAATGCTGCGAATACTCCAGCGGACGCCAGAATCGTCCGACTTGTACGTAGGTCATCGACGATTCGAACAAACGCAAAGATCGCGAGGGTGATCAGTAGCCACGCGGCGAAGATCGCCAACCCTTTTCCCATGTTGACCAGCGTCGAGTCGCCGATGCCAGTCATCTCCTGGATGGCAGCTCGGCGAACCGTCGTGGACATGACGAGCAGCCAGGACGTCAACGTGACTGCTGCGAGTAGGACCCCAACCCCAAGGTTGCGGACATCGAATGTCCGAATGTGTCGGTGGTCGTTTGGTCGCAGGACGTTGTGGCTCCCCTGGCGTAGGGCCTTGGCCGTGTAGGTAGCCGACAGGACGAGCGTCAACACGCTGAAGACGTCGAGTAGTGCGCTACTGGAGTCGGAAAAGGTCGTGGCGACAATCTGACCAAGATCCAAGCTGTCGGGCAGCGAGACGATGGGAATGACGATCTCATTGGTCCCCGGCAGAACGCTGGTGATCACATCTAACACGTACAGCAGCGCCAGCATCAACACCATTGAGAGAAAGAGGGCACGATAGGTGACCACCAGCGCTAGGTACTCGACCTTGTCCTGGCGGAACTGGATATGTGCTTTGGCGAGATGATCAACCGTTTCGTGGTTCCGGCGAGCACGTGCGAATCGGGCACGCACTTTGCTCGTCGTAGCCCTTGGAGGGCTAGTCCTAAGCCCGTGCTCTGAACCATCGCTCACGCCGTAGTTCTATCCCACCCTGGTCGTCCCAAGGAAACTGAACTCACTGTGACTTACGTGAGGATGAATCGACTGCCAGCAGTTCGGCTACTTTGTGTAGCGACTGTGGGATGCAAACTGATAGTTGGAATCCGACTCATGACAACCTAGCGGTATGAGTAGTGTCAGCCCACCGACCCTTCGGGACGTCGCGAAGCAAGCGAACGTCTCCAAGTCCACTGCGGGTGCAGCATTGAACTCAGACAAGGGCGTCCATCCTGAAACGCAGGCGCGAGTCCTGGAAGCCGCGAGAACCCTCGGGTACCGACATAACCCCCAGGCCGCAAATCTGCGAGCCCGTCGAGGCAGCGAGATAGCGGTCTACTTCCACGAGTCGCCCGACGATACCCGCCGCAATGAGCTGAATGAGAAGCTCGTCACGCCACTGGCGATCGAACTCGGACGGCGCGGACACCAGGTCCAGTTAATAACCCAGAATTCAACCGAGAGCAGCCTCTCGTCTTTCGCCGGGCTGGTAGCCGTGGTTGATCCCTCTACGGACCGCCCACTTCCGAACGTGCCGTTTGGCGTGCCGGTCTGGGCATTCGGAGAGGTAGGCGCCCAAGCCCAAGGTGCCGAGTTCGTCGGGTACGACTTCCAGACGATCGTGGATCAGACGGTGGCGTCGTTGATGTCGCGGGTCGATTCGATTCAAGGAGAGCGCCGCTTCACGGTGCTGTCAGCGGTGGACAGTGAACCCCCGTACTTAGGCGTTTTCCTGAAGGCATTACGTGAGAAGGCCCGAGCTGACATCGGGTTCTTGGTCACTCACCAGCGGATTTCGACGGATTCGGTCACGCAGGCGAAGACGAACATCGCACTTGGAGAGCAGGGCACAGCAGGCGTCATCTTCTGGGGGATCATTCCAGACCAAGCCGTTGCCCAACTGCTCGCGACAGCCGTCCGTGCGGGGAAAGATATTCCGCCGCCGTTCTTCTTCGTCGATGGTCCGGTCCAGGGCGAGATGACGTCATGTATCGCCCTACCGCACATCTCGTTTGACCTGGCCAAGGCCGGAAGAACCGTCGCAGGGCACGTCGCGGATGCGATGGCCACTCGGGCTCCGGCCACGCCAATCCACCTCGATTACACGTTCTTTCCTGGTGTTGGCGAGTTCCCTGTCGTTGGGCAGACCCTCGAGGACACGCTGGGAATCCAGACACCCCTCAGTCGGCGTCCCAACGCGAGCGCTTGATTTTCCGGACCGATCCGGGACGTCTTGATCGGAGGATCTGGTACTAATCCGACCGACGATTGTGTTCGTTCAGATAGCCCAACTTTGGTCAATCGCAGGTACTGGCTGTTGCCGCACCTGCGTGCGATCGGGCTACTAGGAGAGCAGTAGCAATCACAACGTCAACGGAAGGCAAGACATGTCAAACAAGGAACTCGTGCTGGAATTCGTGGAAGCGATGCGCGTCTCAGACGTCGAGAAACTCGGGTCGATGGTCACGGATGACTTCACCTGGTGGATCGCTGGAAAGACCGACTACCTACAAACCGCCGGTGAGCACGACAAGGCCTTCTTCCTCGGGTTCTTCGGAAGCGGTGGCGACTCGTTCCCGAACGGGGTGGCCTTCGAGGTGACCGGGATGGTAGCCGAGGGCGACAAAGTGGCTGCCGAGGCACGGCTAACGGCCACCACCGCTATGGGAACTGACTACGACAACCTCTACCACTTCCTGTTTGAAATCCAGGATGGTCGGGTTAGCCGTATGCGCGAGTACATGGATACCCATCACGCGAAGGTCACATTCGGGCTGTAGTCGCTACCTCGGCCGGTCGAAGCGATAGACCGCGCAATCGTCGCTTCCGAAGGTGCGATTCTCAACGAAGCGGAACCCGATTCGCTCGTAGAAGCGGCGCGCACGGATATTGGCAGCAAGCGGATCGATAAGTACCGACGTTACGTCGGGATTCGTGAAGCAGAAGTCCAACGCCGTCTGCAGCATCTTGGTCCCATAGCCGCGACCAAGGTCTGCAGGCGGTCCGATCCAGATGTCGATGGCTCGCAGATTCGGCTCAATCTCGCCCCAGTAGTGGGAATCCTCCTTGGCAGGATCGATGATCTGAATGATGCCAACGGGTCGGCCATCAACCTGCGCTATGAAATCCCACTTCCAGTCCACATCACGCGCGAGTTCCACCTCCCAATCGATGGCATCGTCGTCGCCGCTGGCAGAAATCACATGCGGCTGGGTATCCCAATCTCGAAGGAGATCAACATCACTGGGACGGGCCGGCCGGAGTTCGAGCATCTCGTCAGGCTACTAGCCTTGGACGATGATTGACCTACCAAGCGGTGTGAGTATTCAAGAGCACTACCTACCCGATATGACCTGCTTCGG
The DNA here is from genome assembly GCA_946803585.1 of uncultured Actinomycetes bacterium. Lineage (GTDB taxonomy): Bacteria > Actinomycetota > Actinomycetes > S36-B12 > UBA10799 > UBA10799. The sequence continues at coordinate 462,497 of CAMPEQ010000011.1, read as the reverse complement.
ATGTGGCCCGGCCAACCCCAAAGGGTTGCAGCTGCACAGCTTCCCAGACGGCGACCGGACCGTAGCCTCGTTCCACCCTTGGCCGGAACACAACAACGGCTTGGGGTATCTCAACGGCGGAATCATCTGCACAGTCATGGACTGCCACAGCGCGACACCGATGATCCTGGAAGCCGCCAAGCTTGGACTAGCCGGGCCGGGGGACATGCTGCCCTTTGTCACTGCGGGCCTAGACGTGCGCTACCTGCGGCCAACTCCACTCGATGAGACGCTGCAGTTGTTTGCCGCGGTGGCCAAGCTCGAGGAGTCCGTCATCACGATCGACGTTGAGCTGGAGTTCGACGGGAAGACCCGCGCGGCGGGGACAGCCGTGTGGAAGCGCTGGCGTCCTCGCTAGCTACTAGCGCCCACGCCTGCCGTGAACTCCCACCCACTGACGCCCGTCCGAGAGCTACAGGGCCAGTGAATCGCGCAGTAGCCGTCGAAGGATCTTTCCCGACGCGGACTTCGGGATCGCGTCGGTGAAGGTGATGGCATCGATTTGCTTGTAGTGGGCGACCTGGCTCGCGACGAACTCTTGGAGGTCGGCCTCGCTCACCTCTTGCCCGGGTTTGAGAACGACAAAGGCCACGGGGACCTCACCAGCTCGCTCATCGGAACGGCCGACCACAGCGGCGTCGGCGATCGCTGGATGAGTGAGTAGCAGCGCCTCGAGTTCAGCCGGGGCAACCTGGAACCCCTTGACCTTGATGAGCTCCTTGAGCCGGTCCACCACAAATAGGTGGCCGTCGGAATCGACATGGCCGATGTCGCCGGTGTGGAGCCATCCATCGGCGTCGAGACACTCGCGCGTCGCCGTCTCATTGTTCAGATAGCCGGCCATGACCTGTGGTCCGCGAACCCAGATCTCGCCGTCGGAATCGATCCCGAGGTCGTCGCCGGATTCCGGATCGACGATTCGGGTCGAGGTGCTAGGCGCGGTAACCCCAACAGAACCCGGCTTGAATCCACCGGGCACGGTGAGATGGGAGACCGGCGAGAGCTCCGTCATTCCGTACCCCTGCACGACCTCGCTACCGAGCCGGTCGCCGGCCTCAATCGCCAACTCCGCGGATAGCGGTGCGGCACCGGAGAAGAACTGCTCGACCGTGGAGAGGTCGTACTGATCGACGAGTGGGTGCTTTGCCAGCGCGACGACGATTGGCGGTGCGACGAATGACCGCGTAACGCCGTACTGCTGGTGTAGGGCGAGGAACTCCTCAAGATCGAAGCGTGGCATCGTGACCACAGTCGCTCCTACCTGCAGTCCGCAGTTCATCAGCACCTGCATCCCGTAGATGTGGAAGAACGGTAGGACCGCGAGAAATACCTCGTCGGAGCGCATCTCGGCTGCCGCGGATGTCTGAGCAACATTGGCAATGAGGTTGCGGTGAGTGAGCATCACTCCCTTGCTGAGGCCGGTCGTTCCCGAGGAGTACGGGAGCGCCGCGATCGAATCCACGCTGACTTCAACTTGGGTCTGTAGCGGCTCGCCGAACCAACTCGCTAGTGATTCGGCGTTGCCAGCAGCTGCGCCGATCAACAGGATGGTGGCGACCTTGGAGTCAACGATCCCGGCCTGCGCGACCTCGAGGAAGGGCTCGACCGTGACGAGCAGCTTGGCCCCAGAGTCCACAAGCTGATGATGTACCTCGCGTTCGGTGTAGGTGCCGTTGATTGTGGTGATCGCACCCCCGGCAAGAGCCACCGCGTGGAAGACGACTGCGTACTCGGGAACGTTGGGAGCCATGAGTGCGACGACGTCGCCGGGCTTCACGCCGTGAGCGATGAGTCCGCCAGCGAGGCGACGAACCTGATCATCTAACTCGGCGTACGTCAGGACTCGATCCGTTGGCCCGTCAATCAGCGCTGGCTTGTCGCCTAGTTCCTTGGCATTCGCCAAGATGTACTCCGTGAGCGCCACGTTGGGGATCTCGACACTGGGCAATGGGCTCTCATGTACGAACATGACCTGCTCCTTGTAGTTCGGAATTTCCCGCTGGGTGCAGCGGAGACCCGCAGCGGACGTCTCGGTTTCTGGGCTTCGCCACCCTCAGTCCATTGCGGGTCTCACCAACTAGTCGCTACAGCGTTGCGCAGATTGGTGCACCGGATGACTGAGTAACGCTTCCAAAATTCTCGGCTCCACCAAATCTGGCGATCCCGACCTTGAAGGTCGAACCGTCGCGGGCCATCCCGATTCCCCAACCGCCCTGGGTCTCGTCCTTGTTCTCGCCCACCTGGGTCACCCAGTGAGTGGCGCTGGAGTACGTGAGTCCGCGGACGTGCCACTGTGCTCCGGTGGAGATACCCCATGGGCCGCCGCGAGAGGTTTGGCTCTTCCACTTCCCGTCAGAGCAGAGGGTCACGATCACGGATGCGCCGTCGCCGCGAGTTCCGGTGTAGGTGTATCCGGCCAGCTGGGCACGCACTGCTGCTTCCTGCTGCTTCGCTGCGCTGCCGCCGCCGGAGTTCTTACACGACTTGAACTTCTTCAACTGCTTCTTGTACTTCTTCTTGTACTTAGACGCGTTCGTCTTCTGGTACTTCTTCTTCAGCTTCTTGTACTTCTTCTTGTGCGCGGCGCACCCGGATTTGGTCTTGTAGGTCTCGGCGGCAGAAGCGGCGGAGCTACTCGCACCGGTAGCTGCAGAAGCGGCGGGAACGCCCAGTCCGACAAGTCCGAGAAGGGTAAACAGCACAACAGCAAGTTTTAGTTTCACCGACATAGCGTAAACAGCGTCCGATAGATCAAATCGGTGCGGGTCGGCTCTGGCCCTCTCGATTGGCGGCTATCTGGTCGATCAAATCGGTAGGCCGCGCACTCGTCCGGCCCGAAGGTTCGTTACTGAGCCAACCTGAAACTGATTGGTGGGCGCAGTTCGAGTGCAAACCGAGGCTACTAGCCTGCGGGGACGGCAGTCTGGAAACGTTGGCGTCCGCACTCCTAGAGCACGGTCTTGCCCGACTTCCGGGATCCGGGAGCGTTCTGGGCCTGATATGCAGCCACGGGGTCGGCGAGTCTTACGCTCACCGACCCCGTGGCAACAGAATCCCTATTGACCGGTACGTCTAACTAGCGCCACCAGCGCTTCCACCACGGAGTGGGAGCGGGTGCGGGAGCCGGTGGGGTTGCAGCGCTACTGGTGCTGGCAACCTGCTTCCACAACGATGGTGCATTGATCCAGTTGGGATCGCCCCAGCCCTGGTGGTTCTGGATGCACTCGTAGGTCTGCCCGTTGTGTGTGACCTGATCGCCGATCTTGTATGTCCCGAATGAGCTCCAAGCCGCGGCACCTGTCGTAGGTGTAGGCGTTGGGGTTGGTGTCGGTGTGGGCGTCGGAGTGGGTGTGGGTGTCGGGGTTGGGGTGGGTGTCGGAGTGGGCGTAGGTGTTGGCGTCGGCTCAGGTGCGGCCGAGGTGCTGACGGTGAACGTGCCGCTGTTCGCCGAGACGTTCCCAGCGGCATCGCGCGCTTGAACCACGTAGTTGTAGCTCGTCCCGGCGGCTAGACCGGTGTCATCCCACATGGTCATCGCAGTTGTCTTCACCACGACGCCGTCTCGCAGAATGCGATAGTCACTGACTCCAACGTTGTCCGTCGCTGCTGACCACATGAGCGAGATGGAGTTTTGGGTCTCTCCCATCGAGTGAACGTTCTGTGGTGCAGACGGTGCCTGAGTATCGACATTTGGCGGTGCTTGGGTCGTGACCGACAGTGCCGAGCTCGCCGCCGACTTGTTCCCTGATCCATCAACTGCGCGCACTGAGTAGCTGTGCGTACTCGACGGGCTCAGGCCGTTGTCGGTGTACGTCAGTCCGGCCGTTGTCCCGATCTGCGTGCCGTTGCGAAGGATCTCGTACCGGTCGACGCTCTCGTTGTCGCTGGAAGCGTCCCAGCGCAACGACGCAGCGGAACTGGTGACATCGGTTGTGCGCAGATTCGACGGGACGGTAGGTGCCTGAGTGTCAGGGGCGGTCTCGCCATCGACATTGACATCGATCACTTGGTAGAAGGCATTGGAAGTATCGCCAATCGTCCACACCGCCAAGATTGCGTGGTAGCCCGAGCGGTTGCTGGGAACGGTGATCGTGTGAGTGGGGTTACTGCTGGCTGCTGACCCGTCGTGGGCAACCGTTCCAATCTTCTCCAGCCCGGCTCGGGTGAGGGGCGCGCTTCCGTCCCAGCCCGGCTTGGTCATGTAGTAGTCCCAACCGGCAGTCCGGTGGGGAGCGGTGAAAGTCCAGTTGAAGGCCACCGGACCAGCGCTGATGTCGTTCTTGTACCAGCGGCTTGGGCTTTGGGCGTCGAGGTTGCCGCCAAACAGTCCACCAGCTGAGGCAATCTGACCATCGGCGGGTCCAGATTGCGGGAAACCTTTTGGTGCTTCCAAGCTCTGCGGTTCGTACTGAACCGAACCGCAGTTGGTGTTCAGCTTCAGTTTGCACGCGTAGGAGCGACTGATTGGCCCGTCGACATATCCATGGGCACTAACGGGGCTGACTCCCACGACGGTGGATGCAGCGACGACAAACGCGCTGGTACCGACGGCTGCTGCCGTACGACGACTTGTTCGCATTGATTGACCTCTCGAATGATGTGACTGGGGGGATGTGCTCGCAGGTTTCGGTAGCGAAACTTACGCCTGCGTAGCTCTCGTGCCTTTTTAATATCACGTATCGCGGCCGTCAAGACACTTTGTCGAAACCTGTCCGAACGGATGGCCCCCATCGGCCGATCCTCCAAGGCGCGCGATCTGCTAGTTCTGCGACGATGACAGGACTCCCCAGACACGTCCGTTGACGTGCTCCAACGATCTCCGTGGAAGGTCCCCAATGTTTGTGGCTTGGCGCGATCTCAAGTTCGCCAAAGGCCGCTTCGCGTTGCTCGGGGCGGTGGTGGCGCTGATTACCCTGCTTGTCGGATTCCTCTCCGGGCTCACCGTTGGGCTAGGCGAGCAGAGCATTTCGGGAATCCAGAACCTGAATGCGCAGCAGTTCGTCATGTCGCCGCCTGGATCGGATGGCCGACTTTCTTTCGCCGACTCAGCAATCTCGCAAGAGCAGGCGAGTAAGTGGGAATCTGCTGCAGGGGTCTCCGCGACTCCACTCGGAATCGGCCAAGGCCAAGCAACCCGAGGTGACAGCAAGGAAGCTGTCGCCGTATTCGGGGCACCGACGGGAACTATGAGCAATATCCCGGCCAGCGACGGCCAAGTCGTTCTCTCGCAGACTGCCGCCTCGACGATGGCCAATGCCAGCGCTGGCGACACCGTCACATTCGCGGGCGAGACCTTCACCGTGACCGACGTGGTGCCCGATCAGTGGTACAGCCATTTGCCGATTATCTGGATGACACAGACCGATTGGCAGGGCTACTCCAAAGCGATAGGGCAGCCAGACCCGTTTGCGACAGTCCTCGTAGTCGACGATGCGGGGAACTATGCGGCAGGCGATCAGGCTGCCGATACCCAATCCGTCGGGGGTGCCGCCACGTACATGGCGATCGGGTCGTTTAGTTCAGAGGTCGGTTCGCTGCTGCTGATTCTTGGAATGCTGATCTTCATCTCTGCCGTGGTCATCGGTGCGTTCTTCACCGTCTGGATGATCCAGCGCAAGGCTGATATTGCCGTGTTGAAAGCACTCGGCTCCTCGACCAAGGCGTTGCTGGTCGATGCCCTTGGGCAGGCCCTGATCATCCTGGTGATTGGCGTGGGGATTGGCATGCTGGTGACAACCGCAGCCGGACTAGCGATTACCGAGCTCGCTGGAAGTGCTGTCCCGTTCAGCCTGTCAGTCTGGACCACGCTGGCCCCTGGAGTTCTACTCATCGCGACTGGGCTCCTTGGCGCCAGCTTCGCGATGCGCTCGGTTGCAAAGGCCGACCCGCTCGAGGCGCTGGGAGCAAACCGATGATCGAGTTCAAGAACATCACATTGACCTATCCAGACGGTGATCGACGAATCACTGCCCTAGATGACGTGAACTTGTCAGTGCCGCGCGGAAATGTCACCGCGATTACCGGTGCCTCGGGATCAGGTAAGTCGAGCTTGTTGGCGGTTGGGGCCACGCTGACCCACCCGGATAGTGGACAGGTCCTCCTTGACGACCAGGACATCACGGCCTATTCGCCCAAGCAGTCAGCGCAGTTACGCCGGGACAAGATCGGCATCATTTTCCAGTCGGCGAACCTGATTCCTTCCCTGGATGCTGTCGACCAGCTCGTCGTGATGAAGCAATTAGGCGGGTCGACGTCGCGCTCGATTCGTCATGATGCGCGCGAGCAGGCCCACGAGTTGCTCAACAAGGTTGGTCTGGACAAGGACAAGAGCAAGCGCCCACACCAGCTCTCTGGCGGACAGCGTCAACGGGTCAATATTGCCCGGGCGCTCATGAACGACCCCAGCTTGCTCGTCGTCGACGAGCCAACGAGCGCGCTCGATTCCAAGCTAGGAGCAGCTATCACCGAGCTGATTGTTGGCATCACCAAGGAACACAACACCGCGACACTGCTGGTCACCCATGATCGGACACATTTGCCCATGATGGACGCCGTGACAGAGATGAGCGACGGCGTTCTGCGCGCGTGCTAGTGCGCCGCGCGCAGGCCCAGAACGAGGGAGTTCCAGTGCTACTTGGGCGTGCTACGTAGTGAGTGGCTCGACCGTTTCAGCAGAGAAATCGACGACACGGTCCGGAGAAGAACTCTCGATGATGTTGGTGGCGACGCTACTCCACAACTGCTGGAATCGCGCTTCATCAAAACCGGCGCGGCAGTGCAGCCAGCCTTCGTAGCGCCGGCCGTCGTCGTCGACCTGGCTGAACTGCCCGGTTACGTCGAGATGATCCCCGAGTATCACGCCACCAAGTCGGCCCCAGACTTGACTCAGAGTTGGAACGACGCCGTCGTTGGTTCGTTGAGTCAGGTCGAATGGAAGCTGAGACTGGATCTCATCAGCCATCTCGACATGTGGACTCGGGTACGGGTACTGCCGGGATTCGCGGGCCGTGAGTCGATGGATGAGACTGAATACCATGTACGTGGATGACTCGTAAAAACTTGATGGGCTGACCCCAGGTAAGGGGGGCATTCCGGGTGGCGGCGCTGCGGTTACGTAGCTCACGTAGTCGACATCTGCGCGGTCGAGAACCGCTGCGTTGAAGAGATCGATCGCTTCGGGGGTTAGCTGCAGTAGTGCACCTTGATCGGCCGCGACCTCGGTCAGATATGCGAAGAGCTCGTCACTGTGGTTCGGCCGTACTCGTCGGAAGAAGTCGTCGGCGAACGAATCAAGCAAGTTATCGCGTTGGCCCAGTAAGTCGTCTACTCGAGCGAGCCGAACGAGGGCGCGTGCCCCTAGCCAAGATCCGACCCTGCCGGGTTTGCTGGTGATCAGCGTCGACAGTAAATAGAGTAGATGGCGACCGTTCATACTGGTAAAGAAGTTGGCCATCGGGGTACCAAAGTGTGGCGTCGACAGGCTGATGGCCGACGTTGTAAGCCGGGCGACCTGATCTTCGAGATCGTCGGGGACGAGCTTCACTCCAGGGGAGAGGAGTAGACGAACGTCAAGCCCCCCGGTTGAGTGGCCCACGAAGCTAATCGAATCGGCCTCTAGCCCTCCGGTTCGCTCAACCGCCTTCATCAACGAGATTGCGCGGCGCCGAATCGAGGAGGTCGGTGCGGTGTTGAGTTCGATGATCTCTGCTTCGAACCCCCGTTCGGCCAGCGAGTCCTGGAGGACCGATGCCACTCGTCGGAAGTAGCTCATCCCCTCCATTTGGTCAAAGCCGAAGAAACCAGGGACTAGATAGACTTTATGCACGGTAGTCCTTCGCTGAGTTGGGTCTTCTGGGGATGATCGGCTTACCAGCCGTCGATAACGAAAGCTGGTGGCGAGTCAACGATTGGTTCGCCGCGACACCAGCCCCGAGTCTTGGGCTTGGTCCGGTAGAGCTTGGCGAGCTTCTTGGCATCGGTCCGCTGTGGTGCACAGGCGTACCACTCGTAGTCCCCTGGACGCGGGCGAGTCTCGCGACATGCGCGTTCCCAGTCACCCATGTGGGGCTGCATGATGGAGCAACTCCAGCCGACGTGGCCGAGGCCTAGGGCGTGCCCAATCTCGTGGATTAACAACTCCTGAGAATATGGCTCCCATCCGGTTGCGGCCTTCTTCCACTGCTTTCCCATGAAGACTCGACCGTCGCCAGGTCCGTAGGCACATGCCGATTGCATCGTCGGACATTTCTTCGCCAGGATCTTGATCTGGCCCTTTCGCTTCTTGACGAGCCGAACACCCTTGGTCGCGCCATTCCACGCCCTAACGGCACGCTTGACATCCTTGGCGCGTCCGGTGTGGTTGGAGTAAGTGATCTTCTTGCTAGGCCACCTCTTCGAACTCGCCCGAGGCTCATCAACAATCGACGCCGCGGCTGGGCTCGCATTGTGAATCGGCGCGGCGACCAGCGCGATCGCACTGACTAGCGCGGTAATTACGAGCATGACAACAATGTGGGAGATCCCCCGAAGCTCCTTCATGGCAATAAGAGTAAGCGTTCACTCAACCGCACTGATCACCAGCGTTGCCGGCTCGCAAGGTTGAAGTCGACGCCCTACGATCACCCTATGTGAAACGTGAATCGAACTCTGGTCCTAGCCGCTGCGGTTGTTAGCTGCGGGTTCGTGCTCGCTGCTTGTTCATCAGACAGCGACAGCACCTCAAGTGCCTCCCCATCGAGTTCGGTGAGTGAGTCGGGAGGAAATGCAGCCGGGTCGCACCGATCGAGGTCACCGGTCCAGCCGATCTCAGTGTGAAGGTTGGGAACACCCTCAACGTAACAACTTCTAACGCCACGACGGTGGCCACTGACAACGCGGATGTTCTCCGAGTCTCGCAGCCAGGTACGGACGGTTCCGCAACGTTCAACGGTGGAGCGGCTGTCGTTGGTGAGGGAACCGCGACCCTGACCGTGTCAGGTAAGTCCGGCGAGCTCTACGTCGTCAACGTTAAGGCCGAGGGAAGCGTTCCGACAATCGCTTCCGGGTCGGTCGGTTAGTAGCGTTTCTGGATAGCTGGGTGCGGTCTATGCCTGGACCTTCCAGGTGCGTAAACGTTCGCGCCGGTGAGGTTTGCGCCGGTGAGGTTTGCGCCGGTCAGGTCTGCGTCGCCAAAGTTCGCATCTTCGAGGTTCGCCCCGGTCAGGTTCGCATCTTCCAGATTCGCGCCGGTAGATACCTAAGGCGCGATTGCTTCCAGACTCGCGTCGTAGCTAGCGAACTCGTCGGCAGCTGTGGCCTCCCAGTTTGCGATGACTTCTGGCGGTAGCGTCGCAAGCATGGACGGGCGGTCGGCTTCGGGCATCCACTTCAGGACATAGCCGAGGACCTTCACAGAGGCTTCCTCCCCGAGGATCTCGGTTGCCTGTTGCGGGAGTCGCGCCCATTCCTGTGGGGTGAGGGCTCCAGGGATCGCCGGAAGTAGTTGCTGTTCTTCGTCTTCTAGATGCCGGATCGTCGCAGCGTTGAAGTCCGCAAAGGTGGCATCGCACGCCGCGAGGGCGTTGTGTAAGTCGGCGTTGCTTGCGTCACCGTTGCTTGCGTCACCGTTTCCGTGGCGAAGCTCGTCGAGTGCGTGGATCTGTTCGTTCAAGTCCTCGAGCAGCTGATGAACGACTTGGTGTTCTTCTTCCATATGATCGATTAGGTCTATTCGGTCTGGGAGCCTCTCACGCAACAGGGGCCAGAGCAGGGCGTCCTCGCCGGTGTGGTGCTCCAGCAGAAAGCCGTGCATCAGCTCCCAATGCCCCCGATAGCGCTCCCACGCGGGATCGTTACCCCTGGCAAATGCGGGCAGATTCGCGCGCAACCGTTCAAACTCACCCCGAATGGCGCCATGAACCCACACCATGTCGCGGGTATCAACTAGTTCCACGTCTCGCCCTCCTTCGTGAGGATCCCGAACTCGCGTCTACTGGGCGAATCGGTTGATATACCGACCGATTTGCCCAGTAAAGCTCAGTCTTCCCGCCTAGCGAACCTGGCGGATTGCTTTTGGCCATTTGGCGAAGTTGGGTGAGCCGATTCCGGTTGCCCGGTCGTAACCCTTCTTCGCAGTGCAGCATCCGACGTCGTGCAGGTCAGTGTTTCCCTTGGTGATGTCGTGGGTGGCGCTGCTCGGGAGCGAATAGAGCAACGGGTTGAGTAGGCCTAGCGCGGGTTGGCCTTTTGCACTTAGATGCGCATTGACTAGGGCCACTCCACTGGCACTTAGCGGCGTCGCAGCGCTAGTACCGCCGATCACGCCCTCACCAAATACGAACCAACCGGGGAACAGTGAGGCATGTGCGCTGATATCTGGCACGGAGCGACGCTTCCCGCCGGTGACCGACTTCGCTTGCCAACTTGGGCGGGAGTAGAGCACCGAGACCCCACCTCCGCCGCCGACTTCCTGGCCCCACGTGGAGTCATTCCACGCGAACTCCTTCTTTCGCTTGTTGGACTTCTTGAGCACGATGCGAGTCCCGCCCACACCCGTCACCCAAGGAGAGCTCGCCGGGTAGCTGACGGCAGCTTTCGTTGGCCCAGTGCCCGTGTCGTTGTTGATGCAGCCCGAGGAGCCCCTGTCGCCGGAGGCTGCCATCACACTGGTGCCGATCAGACCAAGGCGCTGGTAGACAGCATCAGCCAGGGTGCGCGTCGGCTTAGGCGTCTGCGGCTCGCATTCCCCGTAGGAGATCGACAGCACTGTCGGTGGTCGCTTAGTCGTGAGCGCGGCCGCCGGTCCGAGGAACATTGCGGGGGCGCCGATGCTCTCGAAGACGGGCACCTGGTCGGAGCTCATAAGCGCGGTCAGAACGGCCTGAACATCGAGGTTCCCCTCGCCACCGGAAGGTAGTTGTTGTAAGCCATCGGTCTCGATTCGGCGAACCGATCCCTTGAATCCGAAGCATGCTTTGGCTTCTGCAACGAGATTATCGGAGTAGCCCGAACCCATCGAGATGATGCCGATTGGAGGCCGTGTCGCGATATCGCCGCGCTTGCTCACCTTGCTGCGAACGTTGTTGATGCCATAGGCCTTGCTTCCCTGTGGGAACGTCATCGAATACAGCGGAAGCAGCGTGTCGTCGATCGCCTCGCAACCGATGAACGTCCCCTTGTTCAGCGGGACGTCTAGTGCCCTCGCGTTCGGCTGCGAACCCGTGGGTAGTTTTCTGGTGAGGACGCGATCGGAGCCGCTCCCCAGCGCAATCTGCTTTTGACCGGCCCAGATCCGTTCCGGGGCGAGCTTGCGGATCTTCTTCTTAATCTTCTTCGGATCGGAGATCCCGTAGTAGGCGATTCCGTCGGACTCGCCGATGCTGACAGTCCCAAAGGCGCGTTCCATTTCGTCTGCTTTGCCGACGACGCGTAGGAACAGTCGCGAGCTATCTAGTTTGCCTTTGACGCCCTTCTTCTTCAGGTAACTCCGAACAGTCTTGACGGTTGCGCGGCTCGCACCGAAGTTGCGGGCAGTCGCCTTGGCGGACTGGAACTGCCGGTAGTTCGCGCTTGCCGGGTCTGACACTGCCGCCAGCCGCGAGATCGCACCGTCATCGTCGCGTTTCAGTCCCCAGTAGAAGACGAGCTTAGGATCGCCTGGAATTGACCGAACTGTTCTTAGATCGGTTGGTTCCGGCAGATTCTGGCTTAGCTGACTACCGGGGGTCGCGCTCGCGGTACTTGCGTGAACGGGTGCCGCGGTTCCCAGCGCCAGCCCTGAGAGCATGACGACGGAGGCGGTTGTCGCGACGGTTTGTTTACGCTTCATCTTCGATTCCTTCGGCGGCTCACGGTGAGCAGATGGGGCATCGGGCAGGACCTCTGAGCTTGCGTAAAACGACCCTAGGGCGACTCGGATGCCGAATGCGCGGTGTGCGCGCAGTACCCGATATCTGAACCGAATCTCTGACAAGAGACGATTAGCGGGTGGCGAACTCCGATCTGTCGTGCGACGTGCTTGTTGTGGGCGCCGGTCCGGCAGGTTCGGGTACCGCGGCGTGGGCGGCCCGCGCGGGCTTGGACGTCCTGCTCGTAGATGCCGCGGTGTTCCCGCGAGACAAGCCGTGCGGCGATGGCCTCACGCCCCGCGCGATCGCTGAACTCGAACACCTCGGACTGACCGACTGGTTGAGCGAGCAAGCGACTAATCGGGGGCTTCGGGCGTCCGGATTTGGTCGGACTCTCTACCTGCCGTGGCCTGGTGGATCGCTTCCGAATCGGGGCGGTGCAGCACCCCGGGTCGAGTTAGATGCTCGGATCCGCGAGGTCGCGCTCGCCGACGGTGTCCGCTCCCTTGAAGGCGCACGAGCTATTGATATTCGCCGCAATGGCGCAAGCGTCGAAGCCGTCGTGTTCAAGAACTCTGAAGGAACGTTCGAGGTTCGGTGCCAGCGGCTCGTGGTTGCTGATGGGGCCAAGTCTCAGCTTGGCCGTAAGTTGGGACGGCAGTGGCACAAGACGACTGCTTATGGTGTGGCCGCGCGGGCCTACATTAAATCTGATCGGGCAGACGACCAGTGGATTTCCTCTCACCTTGAACTGCGTGGCACCGCTAACGAGTTGTTGTCGGGCTACGGCTGGATCTTTCCCCTTGGCGAGGGGGAGGTGAATATCGGCGTCGGGACGCTGGCCACAGCCAAGAACCCCGCTGATGTCAACCTTCGCCAACTCATTGCCCACTACACCGATGGCCAACGCGACGACTGGAAGCTACACGGGGACCTGCGGGACACCTGGTCGGCGCTCCTGCCGATGGGTGGAGCAGTCTCTGAGGTCGCGGGTAAGAACTGGCTGATGGTCGGCGATGCTGCCGGGTGTGTGAACCCGCTCAACGGCGAGGGAATCGACTACGGACTTGAGACTGGCCGACTCGGCGCGCAACTGCTTGCCGCTGGATCAAAAACCGAGCTGGCCACAGTATGGCCGCAGACATTGCAACATCACTACGGACCGGCGTTCTCGGCTGCCCGTCGCCTGGCCGGACTGCTGACCGTCCCCGGATTCCTACCCAAGGCCGGACCAGTCGGTATGCGTTCGACTGCCCTCATGCGGGTTGCACTACGGATCATGGGAAATCTGGTGACGCCGGAGGACACAGACACGCTCGCTCGTGTGTGGCGCACTGCTGGACGAATGTCGGTGCGTCTGGACCAGCGGCCACCGTTCAGCTAGACGGGTGCGCGATTTATCACCTGCGTGCCAGCACGGTCACCCTTGTGTACTCCGGATCTTTGGGATGAAATACGGGTATGACAACGGTTGATTATTGGTTCGATCCGGTATGTCCATGGTCCTGGGTGACCTCTCGGTGGATCCGTGAGGTCGTTGGGCCCTGCGGCTTGGATGTCAACTGGCACCCGATGGCGTTGGGAATCCTCAATGAGACCCCCAACGCGAACGCACGGATGAAGAACTTCTTCGAGATCCTGCGAGGACCGGTGCGGGTTTGTGCCGCGGTTGGGGAGACACGACCGGAAGAGCTGGGCAATCTCTACGCAACTATCGGCGAGAACCTCCACTCATCTTCGGGCCCGCTCGGCCAGAAAAAGGTCGCGGGGGAGGACATGGTTACCGTCGTACTGCGTTCCCGCGACGAGATGATTGAAGCAAGCCGGGCAGGTCTCGTTGATGCCGGAATCGATGAGAGCTTTGCTGACCGGTTCAGAGATCCACACGTCGACGACATCATCCTTGGCTCGCATGCGCGGGTTCCTTCCGGCGGGCACGCCCAAGCCCTCATCGGGGTTCCGACGATCTCGATTGACGGCTCGGCTGGGCTCTTTGGGCCGGTCCTGACTGAGGTGCCGCCGGGGCCGAGAGCCGTTTCGACGTGGAATGCCTTTGCGGCTTTGGCAAACGAACCAGCGTTCTATGAGCTCAAGCGGACAGCGGAGCGCCCTGCCCCCAAGACGTTCTAGCCAAGAGCACCAATCGGGGCCTTCAGGTCAGGACGTCTAGCCTTCAGTAGCGACGGTGACGAAGTCGATGAGTTCCTCGACTCGCCCCAGCAAACTAGGCTCGAGGTCGGTGTAGCTAGAGACCTGCGACAGGATCCGTTTCCAGGCCATTCGCTCGTCTTCCTGCCAGCCCAGCTCGCGAATGATTCCGGCCTTCCAAGGCTGACCCGGCGGAATGACAGGCCACGCTTGGATCCCCACCGAAGCTGGCTTCACGGCCTGCCAGATGTCAACAAATGGGTGTCCGATGACGTGTACATCCGGTGAGAAGCGCGCCATCGCCGCCGTTGCGATCTGGGTTTCCTTGGAGTTGGGAACCATATGATCGAGCAGCACACCAACCTTGCGGGTTGGTCCCGGCTCAAACTCGGCCAAAGCACCGACTAAATCGTCGGCCCCATGCAGCGGCTCGACGACGATCCCGTCCGCTCGTAGATCCGCGCCCCAGACTCGTTCGACGAGCTCAGCGTCGTGGAGTCCCTCAACCCAAATACGGCTCGCCCGCGCAACCTGTGCTCGGCGGGCGCCTTCGGTCCCAATCACTGATCCGGAAGCGGTGCGGGCAGGAGCGGTGGGTAAGTTCGCGGGCACCGTGAGGGTGACTTGCTGACCGTCGATAAGAAAGCCGCCGATCTCCATGACAAATACTCGGCGAACACCCCGACGGTCTTCGAGCTCAACGGTCCGGCCTTCGATGTCTTTCTCGATGCGGACCACCGATCCGCAGAAGCCGCTGGCGGCGCACTCGACGACGAGCCCATAGTCAGCCTCGACCGTTGGTATCACTCGCGGTGGTTGATGATGCGGATCATGAGCTAAGACGTCCGAACCATAGCGATCCATCACCGATCCCCCTCCTGCGAGCCGCTGGTTGTAAAGCCTTCCGTTGCTCGTCAGCATAATGCCGCGCGCTCGTCAGGTTGGCGTAGACCGCAGCGCACGCCGCCTGGTTTCTCAATAGGCTTCGCTGCAGGCGACTAAGCAAAGCAATTAAGGGAGAGTTCGATGAGTCTGACTGACGCGGCACGCACCAAGGCGGAGAAGGAGCTTGCTAGAGCTCAGGCGGACTACGACGAGCGGAGCTCAACTCTTCACGCCGCGCAAGCCAAACTTGCCCAGGCAAAAGAGGCGGTGCACGATCAGGCGCAAGCACAGCAGTCCCAGGGTAAGGCCACGATCGCCGACCTCAAGGTCGAGCTATCCGATGCCCAAAGCAAGCTTGACGGGGCTAAAGCCGCCGCCGGACTGACCGACAAAGTGACCAGCCCGGGGATCGTGCGCGATATGACCAAACCCCTGCGCGAGACCGCCGACTCAGCAGTGGCCAGCGCTCAAGCCGAAGTGGACTCGATCACGGCGCAGATCTCATCGCTAAATGCAGATCTACATATGCAACCTGCCCAGTCGTCTCCGGCAGTGGCGCAGGCACAGCAAGAGGTCGACGCGGCGAATGCATCGTGCGCGGGTGCCAAGACCCGCATCACGCTCGCGGAGAAGGCCCTAGCTGCCATCGACGCAGTTAGCGGATAGCGCGCCTGGAAGTTCGCGTCCGCAAGAGCAGGCTAGGTGCTTGCCGTTATCGTCTCGGATGGAACCTCGGTTAGTTCACGTCCCCACCTAGGGAAGTTCCCGGCGTCCAAACCGAAGAGATCGAGCGCACGTCCGACCGTGTGATCGACGATGTCTTCGAGGCTCTGCGGCCTTGTGTAGAACGCTGGAACAGGCGGCGCGATTATTCCACCCATCTCCGTCACGGCAAGCATGCTCTTGATGTGGCCAGCATGCAGTGGCGTCTCCCGCACCAGCATGACTAGTCGCCGCCGTTCTTTGAGAACAACATCTGCCGCCCGGGGAAGCAAACTACCGGTGACACCATGTCCGATATCGGAGAGCGTCCTGACCGAACAAGGAACAACGATCATTCCCATGGTTCGGAATGAACCACTCGCGATCGGCGCTGCGAGGTCACCGTTGGGATAGTAGAAGTCAGCGAGTGAACGTAGTTGCTCTGCCGTGTAGGCAGTCTCGTGAGATCGCGTCAGCTCACCCGCCTTGGAAACCACCAGATGGGTTTCGATTCCGAGCTCCCGCAGCGTTTCCAGGGTGCGGATCCCGTAAACAATTCCTGAGGCTCCGGTGATCCCGACAACCATTCGTTCGGTCTGAGTCATTGTTTAGCTCTCCAAGTGGCGGGCGTCGCGGTTATGGCTAATGACGGGTGGTTCCTCGCCGACGAAAGGCGAGTCCGAGAAGGTGTATGGATACAGCGGCGGATCATTAACCCGTCCCAGCTCGTGACGCATTGATCCGAAAGCTCGCAGGATGACCTGGTAGTTCTGGCCGATGTAGTTGGCGTAAATGTCGCGCCAGGTTCGTGGTGCTTCCTTGATGAAGGCCCGCATATCTTTGGTCAGGTCTTCCTCGGACATCTGGACTAGGTCGGCGGGAGGGTCGTCGAATACTGGCACCCGGCTCTTGGTGAAGCTGTCAGCGCGGAATCCGGGCCCCACCGGAATCGTGCAGTCGATCCCAAGCTTAGACATTGTGCCGGGTGAGTCGAGTAGATCATTAATAGCTGGATCCACCGTCATCGTGTTTGAGGGTGGGAGTAGAACTGTTCCTCTATGCGGTGCGTAGCGGAATGCCATTGCCGCGAGGACGGCTTGATCATCCCAGATATCGACGTCATCGTCGAAGACCATCGCTACCTTGGGAAGCGCCTGCTTCGAGCAGGTGAGCATGACTCCGAGAGCTTGTTTGGAATCGCCCGCACCACGAGGTTTGATCTTCGCGTAAGCGATATTGGATAGTCCGCCGGCAGGGCAACGAACCTCGCTGACGTCTATTCCGGCGAGTTGCAGCCCATTGAACAGATCAGCCTCGATTGCCGGAAGCTGGAGCATGTTGTCGGTGTACCAGGGGTGCTCTCCACCGATGGTTGCGTACTGGTAAATACCGCCCTTTCGGTAAGTGATCGCGGTGACTTCGAACCGGAAGTTGTGTTTGATGCCGCCGCCGTACATGCCCGTGTATTCCCCGTAGGGCCCCTCGTCCCAGACAAGGCCTTCCATGGCTTTGAGTTTGCCTTCAAGCACAATCTCAGCATTGGCCGGAACCTCAAGATCTACGGTTTCACACTTGACCATCTTGGCGGACTCGCCGTAGAACCCGCCCAGGACCTCGAAGTCGTTCGTTTCTGGTGGAACGCCGGCGAGTGCGGCGACGTGGTCAACAATCGGTCCACCGAGCACGACAGCAATCTCAAGGTCTTGTCCCAACTCGGCCGCTGCCATCGCATTCAATCGCGCCCGGTGAGACGTGCAGGTCATATCGAAGAGCTTCTCGTTTTTTGTGCGCCACATACTCCGGTAGATGCCCCACTCAGGGACCCCAGTCTTTGGGCTCTTGCTGATGACGAAGTCATCGTTGGTATAGACGTGGCCATCTCGATCATGGTGTAGGTACATGGGGAGAATTGAAAGATCAACGTCATCCCCGGTGAGAATTACTTCCTTGCACGGTGCCGTATCAACAAGTGTTGTCGGGAACCGTCCCTTAGCGCGCTCAACCATCGTTACGCCGGTTTCGGTCTTGTCGCACTCCATCGCCCAGGCGTACTGGTCCTGGTTCGAGTAGGCGTTGCCGAGGTATTGAAACTCGCAGTCTTTGACGTTCTCGATTAAGACTGCCTTCTCCGGGTTGGCTTCCATGACCAACGGGATCTGGTCAACGCGAGTCTCATCCTTAATACGAACCAGCATTCCGGCTTCTTCCATCGAGTCGACGAACTCGCTGAGAGTTTGCTGTTGAGCCATTGTCGGAGCCTTTCAAGTGAACAGTGCTAGGCGGCGGTCCCGCTACTAGGAGGTGGGTGGTTACGAGTAGGCAGGCGCCGAGACTGACGTCTCCACGTAGTTGCGGAGGTGGGTGAGCAGGACTCCCCACAACGTGTTGCATTTGTTGTAGGCGCCCTCTTCGTGCGGCCAGCCGGAGTGCTTCTGCTCGACCAAGGTTCGGCCGTCCGTTGTATCCGATAGCTGGTACTCGACTGTGGTCCCCACCGAGTCTCCCGGGCCAGCCACGCATTCCCAAGCGACAAGTTGATCATCCTCGGATGTCGTGACTCGCCACTGGAAGAGGGGCCCTTCGCCAAAACCAAGGTGCCAGACCGAACCTATGCTCCCGTTCCCCGACACGTCAGATGTGTGCCAGCCTTGCATCCCTTCCCGGGTGGAAAGGGCCGCATACACCTTCGAGCGGGGGGCGGCAATCTTGATTTCGTGAACGATCTCGGCCATTCGAGGCTCCTGCCAATGCGCGTGTTGTTGGTATTGACAGGACAACACGATTGGCTCGCTTGAGTCCACTTGACGGCCCTATCGTGGCGCCGTGAACGAGGCCTCAAGATGGGTAGCCAGTTTAGAAGCGGTAGGCCATGGTGCCCTTGTTCGACAGCCATGACATGACTGAGCGTCGTGAAGCCCCAGACATGATTGATCCGATCGAGGCGAAGGATGCAATCGACCCGAGGGAAGCGATTGAACCGATAGATCCAACCGACAGCGCCGACCCGATTGAACCGATCGAGAGCACTGATCCGGTCGATCCGATTGACAGCACCGAGCCTTTGGAATTGATCGAGAGGATGGATCGCGGTGAGCCGTTGACTCGCGTGGACGTCAAATCGGTGGGGGTAGCCATGAAGCCATCGTGCCCTGCGCGCAGCGCTAGCGTCACGTTGACGTCGGCCGTTGGGGGCTAACTCGCGGCTTGCGCCACCGCGGCATCGACCTCCGCGATCGGCGGGTAGGCGGCGTCTAGCAGGAGGCCGCCGGCTGAATCAGTGACGACCACGCTACTGACCGATGTCACGTTGAAGGCCTTGGCGATCTGACCGTCGGTGTCGTTGATACCGATGATGGCGGGACTGTCGATGTACTCGAGGAAGGCGTTACTTGTTCGCACCGTCTCGGTCGCGTCGATGTTGACCGCTAGGTAGGTGGCGTTGGGGTATTGGTTGGCGAGCTCGGCGATGTGCTGGGTGATCCCGACGCAGGTTCCGCAGCCAACGGAGTAGAACACCATGACAGTTGGCTGATCGCTACTCGGAACCTCGAGCGTCTGGCCAGCAATGCTCGTTGCGGAGACCGGCTCAACCGGTGGTCCAGCATTGATACCTGCCGAGCAGGCGGCCACCAACGCTAGGACTGGAATGACCATGACAAGCAGCGCGCGCTTGAGCACCTGATGCGCAGTGCTGGGGGCTTCGCCGCTGTCGATCGGGTGCCTCATGACGACCACTCTATGTCGGGACGCGTTCCGTTGCCGGGCTCGGTGTTGTGGCCAGTGGCAGCTCGCACTCGCCAACTGATGACGGCAACGAGGAGCAAGGTGATGACCAGGATGATCACTGCGATTGTCGGACCGCCAGTGTTGTCGATCGTGGTGGAAATCTGTGAGGTCCAGTTGGTCACAGCGTTCTCTGGCAAACCCGCTCCGTCAACGCCCTGAACAAGGCGTACTTCGAAATACCCGTACCACGTTAGGTAGGCACCGGCGAGCACAAGCAGAGCGCCGGAAAGGCGGTTGACGTATTGCACCAAGTTGCGGCTCGCCGAGACGATACTTGTCCGAGCCAACGCCACCGCGAGCGTCAAGACGAGCAGAACCAAGCCCATCCCGACGGCGTAGGCGAGCAGGGCGATGACAGCGGCAACCGGAGTACCCGCCCGAAAACCGCTGGCCACCGCGATCAAGAAGATGGGCAATGTGCACGACAGCGACACCGTGGCGTAGACGATGCCGTAGACGAACATCCCCACCGGATTCGGGCCGATGCTGGACTGGAGTCGAGGTAGTCGCACCCGCAGTTCCTTACCGAAGAGGAGCCAAATGCCAAGCCCGACGAGGACCGGGCCGAATACCAACGTCAAGTAGGGAATGTAGGTACTCAGTTGCCAAGTCAGCGCTGAGATCAGGATTGCGGCGATGCCGAAGACAACAACGAATCCGCCCGTGACGGCTCCGGCTACGGCAAAGCTGCGACGGATTGGGCGGGCGAGGGGGTCGCTTCGATCACCAAGAAACAATGCCAAGTATCCGGGGAGGAGCGCAAACCCGCATGGGTTGAATGCCGCGATCATTCCAGCGGTCAACGCGGTGGCGACCGCTGCGTAGTCCATCGTCGTCGTTGCGGCTGTCTAGCCGTTAGCCGCTAGTTGGAACCAGAGGCGGCGAGAGCTTTGATGACCTTCTTGATAGGCGGGTTCGTCATTGCGGTCCCGTCGGGTAGCACGATCGTCGGGACGGTCTGGTTGCCACCGTTGACCTTCATTACGAAGTCCGCCGCAGCCGGGTCCTGTTCAATATTGACCTCTCGAAAGGCGATGCCCTCGCGTTCAAACTGTGACTTAAGGCGGCGACAGTATCCGCACCATTGCGTGCTGTACATCGTTAGCGGCTCACTCATGGTGCTTCCCGATTCTCTTAGCGGATGGGCGGATGGCTTGGCCTACTAAAGTACCTAACCCGGTTGCGGCCAGATTTCTTCCCTTGAGCACCCCAACGATTGGCTGGCGCCAAGCAGAGGACGTCCACGGCTAGAGTCCTCGGTCATGGAGAGAGAAGCGACGGATCGGCCACTGTCAGGGTCCATAGAGCTAGGTAGGGGTTGCTACGTGTGCGGCCCTGACAATGCGAGTGGACTGCAGTTGGACTTCCACCAGCGGGCGTCCTCGATTGAGGCACCCTTCACTTTCGCCGAGGAATTCTCGGGAGCGCCGACCTACGTTCATGGCGGAATCATCATGGCGGTTTTGGACGACGCGATGGCCTGGGCAGCGATCGCGATCCATGAGAAGTTCAGCGTGACGGCCTCGTTCGAATCTCGATTCCTACGTCCAGTTAGGACGGGTCAGCCGCATATCGTCTCGGCGACCACCGAACCGATGGGTAGCGATGGGCTCACGATGTCAATGACTGGCCAGGTGGTTCGCTCAGATGGCAGAGTGTGTGCTGAGGCCACGGGTGTCTACCGGGCAATCGCTGATATGTAGGCCACGATCGTTGCGATTGTGACCGGGCGAGACGACAGAGCTCAACAAAGCAAAGGACGCGAGATGTGCCGAAGTATTAAGACCCTGCGACCCCCGTATACCGAGCATCCAGACGCGGCGGACTACCAGGCTGCTGCTTTGCAGTACGTACGCAAGGTTAGCGGATTTCGGGCTCCCTCTCGCGCAAATCAGGCGGCCTTCGACGAGGCAGTGACGGCGATCGCGGATGCTACGGCTCACCTGATGGACACCCTCGATCTACCCAAACCCAAGCCGACTGCTGAATCGGCGTAAGCGAGTTTGCTGCGGGAAGTGATCAGCCCAACCGGGTCGAGTAAGTGACGATTGGCCGGTAAAAAGCCTTGCAGCACAGGCACTTCTCGGGATACGATACGAACAGACGTTCGAACAAACTGCAGTCCAAATCGTAGGTCACGGCACTCGCGTACGTAGCCGTAAACGATGCGGATCTTTGGGTGAGTTCGGGCGTCTGTCGTTTTTGGTTCCGGTCACCTAGGGGGTGTGAGAGATGTCGATTGAGCTCTTGGGTCAGCCCACGGTTGACGATGCGATGGAAGTCTTGGGGGCGCTGCAAGACGCGACGGCCTTGAGCGGTCCGGATGCCTCCGCCCAGTTGGCGCGAGTGGATGTTCTCGCAGCCCAGCTTGACGCCTACCGGGTTGCTTTAGTTGACACGATCCGAGCCAGTGAGGTCTGGCGTGAGGATGACCCCAACGGCACGCCGGCCTCGTTTCTGCGTCGCGAGCATGTGATGGATCACCGGCAGGCCAAATCCGACCTTCGGACCGCGGCTGCATTCGCCCGGTTCCCCGAACTTGAGCAGGCATGTCAGGCCGGTCGGGTGAGCCGGGCCAAAGTCGATGTCATCCTGGCAGTCGGGCTGCGCAACACCCAGCGCGATACCGCTCTAGGTGACTTCATCGGGATCTTCGTCGACCTCGCGGCTCGGGTCACGATCACCGATCTGAAACGGACCCTGGACCTGTGGGCCGATCAGATCGACCCCCTTCCAACACCGGGGGATTCCCACGACCCGCATACCCGACGTGAGTTGCGGGTCCGCCAACTCGGCGACGGCGTCAAACTTGATGGCTTCTTTGGCCCCGACCAAGGAATGCGGATCATGGTCGCGATCAACGCCGCACTTGACCTGCACCGGAGAGACAACCCGGCAGCCAAAGACGCAGCCCGAGCCGAGCAAGGTGAGGCCGAACACGGCACCTACCGGATCACCACCTCAACCGGTGCCCAGCGAGCAGACGCGTTCATCGATGCCATCATCAACCCCCTATTGGAATCCGGGCACCTGCCCACCTCCGGCGGAGCACCAGCCACCATCTGCGTCACAGTGCCGTTGGACCGCCTGCAAAACCCCCTTCTGCCAGTAGACCCCGAGGAGCTGAAGGGTCGCCTCATCAACGGCACCGCCCATCAGCATTCCGCAGCTGTAAGGGCAACCAACGGCCCCGGACACGTCCTGATTAACTCGACTAAGGCGCAACAACTGTCCTGCGACGCGACCATCCAACGCGTCGTACTGGACCCAGTCGGCAAACCACTAGACATCGGACGCCGAACCCGGGTAATTCCCGAACAAATCCGCACCGCCTTGATCGTCCGAGACGGCGGTTGTCGATTCCCGTTCTGCGACAAACCTGCCGGATGGACCGAAGGGCACCACATCCAACACTGGAGCCAAGGCGGATCCACCAGCCTGGACAACCTCGTCCTACTCTGCTCCCGGCATCATCACCAGATCCACTCTGAACAGATACCCATCGAGATGGGGCCGAACGGAATTCCCAGAGTCGCCCTCGAGCACCGCTACCGCAACCGATCGTGATCGCGGCCTACCCGCCTGCCTAATCGGCCGTCGGCTTCATCGCCGAGTCCAGTGCCTTACCCCATTGGTTGAGGGAACTGTCCGGAAGGAACTGACTGACGACTGCGGCCTTGGCTTCTTGGCCCATCTTGTTGGCCGCAGTCGGATCGCCCAAGAGTGAGGAAAGGGCACGGCCGAGCTCGGCCGGGTCGCGAGGGTCCTGGATCAAGATGCCATCGACCCCATCCCGAATCTGATCGACAATGCCGCCGACGGCCGATGCCACGACGGGCCGACCCTTCAGCATTGCCTCGGTCACCGTCAGCCCGAACCCCTCCTTCAGGCTCTTCTGTACGACGATCGCGGCATGACGTTGCAAGGCGTTGACCATGAAGGCGTTCTCTTCTGGATCATCCATCGGGAAGCAGACGATTTGGATTCGACGACGATCGCTCTCGGCTAGCCCTTCCCACTCCTTGATGACCTCAGCGAGCACCACCTGGCCCTCGGGATCGTCACTTACGGATGAGACATCGGGACCGGCCAAGACCAGCCGAGCGTCCGCGCAGCCAGGATCAGCGAGGAACCCACGCATTACGCCAGCCATATCCTTCAGCGGATCCCACCGAGAAACCTGCACAACCATTTGCGCATCAGCGGTGGGTGCGGGGCCCTCGCTGACGATGTCGGCGACTCGCTCGACGGGGGCGTGATCACCGATCTGCTCAGAGTCAGCCGAGCGCAGAATGCCAATGTGCTGCAGGATCGCTTGCACGTGGTTGTCAGCTAGTTCGCGGTTCTTCGGGGCAAACGGATCGAGCGAGGGCTTGATGACGTGCAGGCGCTCGTTCGGCACCCAGTCGGGGGCGTACTCGCGGCGGGTGAAGACGTATTGATCAATGTAGGGAGCCAGGAGCGGCCGCAGGAAGTCCCAGCCCTGTTTGGTGTATTCGTTGCGCGCATCAACGCCAATGTGGCAGCGCCAGATCAGTGGCACCTTGCTCTCGTGTAGCCATTTGGCTAAGCCGGCGGGCTGTGGATCGTGCAATAAGACGACGTCGCCGGGGGCCAGCAGACGTTGGGCATCATCTTGATTCTGATGGGCGACTTCCTCGAACACCTCCCGTTCGTGTTCCCCGAGCGGCCCGCCGTCGCCGCGTTCGCCGTGGAGTCGGTGATGAAGCCGTTTGGTGATCTCGAAGAACTCCGAGTTGCCTTCTAGGACCAGCCAGTCACAGCCGACATCGACTCCGGCTACGTAAGCGAGAAGAACGGGAAGCATCTCTGCAACGCCGCCGCCGCTTGCGGTGGAGTTGATGCTGACAACCCGTCGTCCCAGTAGCTCGGAGCGGGCGTAGTCGCCGGTTGCTATCAGATTGTCGACACGGTCCTGACCAATAACAGGTGCGAGCACCTCAGGGGATCGGACCGGGAACTCTACGTCGAACATCGCTACCTACTTCCGTTTCCGGGTTGTCGGGGTCGAACGCGACTCGCAGACAACACTGCCGCACTGGGATTGTTTCACTTCGCGGTTAGCGCCCGCGCGCTCCGTCGTTGGCGTAGCGTTGGTGGGTGTGAAGAAGCCATCGATCGACCCAGTCGTTTGGAACCCTCCCGCGCCTTCTGCAGACACCCCCGACCCCATTCCCACGCTATGCACCTATCCGCTTCCAGGCAGTGGACCAGAGGATGTCTTGGTCGCTGCTGATGGCTCGGTCCTGACAGGTGTCGACGACGGTCGCGTCTTGCGCTTGGACCCGGTGACATCCCGCGTCACCGTGGTGGCCGACACAGGTGGTCGCCCCCTCGGGCTGGAGTGGCTGCCGGACGGACGTCTGCTCGTCTGCGATGCGGAGATCGGCCTGCTGGCGATTGAGATCAATCGCGCATCAGAACGCCCACCCACAGGAGTTCCGACCACAGGGCTGGGGAAAGTCGAGACGCTGGTCGACCAGGTGGACGGCCAGCAAGTACGGGTCTGTAACAACGCCACAGTTGGTGCCGACGGCACGATCTGGTTCACCGATTCGACGGCACGATTCGACTTTGCCCACTGGAAGGCTGACGTTATTGAGCATCGCGGTACCGGCCGGGTGCTGCGCCGGGATCCAGATGGTGCAACTTCGACGGTGTGCGCAGGTTTGCAGTTCGCCAACGGAGTAGCCCTCAATGCCGATGAGTCAGCGCTCTTCGTGGCCGAGACCGGCGGCTATGCGGTACACCGCGTGGAGCTCACCGGTGCTGGCGCAGGAACGCGCGAACCGGTCATTGAGAACCTCGCAGGGTTTCCCGACAACGTCACCCTAGGCAACGACGGTTTGATTTGGGTGGCCCTAGCGAGTCCACGGAACGCGATTGTCGATCGCCTATCTCCGCTGCCACCGATCCTTCGTCGGGCTGTCTGGGCGCTTCCCGAGCGGGTACAACCCAAACCCGCGTTTGAGGTTGGGCTGGTAGCGCTTGATCCTGTCACCGGATCCGTGGTTCACAACGTCGCTGGGCACAATCCGGAGTTCGGGGTCTCAACTGGCGTCCGGGACCACAACGGGACACTCTGGCTAGGCAGTTTGTACGCCACCTCGATTGCATCCTTCGAACTATCCGAATTGCTATCTGACAGTGAGGGCCATTAGTGAATCTCCCCTTCGGCCAGACTCGTGAGCGACTCTCGAGGCACTACGAGTCCACGATGCATCCGGCGGGTTACCACGGTGACGGTAAGACGCGTGACTACTTTGAAGGCTGGTACGTCAAGCTGATCTCGGCCGACCGTCAGCATCGCTTTGCCGTCATTCCCGGACTGTTTCGAGGAAGCGATGGATCCAGCGAAGCCTTCGTCCAGGTTCTGGACGGTCTGACCGGTCAGAGTTGGTATCACGAATACGACGCGGCCGATTTTCATGCAGATCCCAGTAACTTTGACGTCCGAGTCGGTCCGAACCACTTCACCGATCGCGGAGTCGTTCTCGACCTTCCGAGTCTGCACGGCGAAGTCGCGTTTGAGGGTGGGATCGCGCCCTGGCCGGTGACCGTGGCATCCCCAGGAATCATGGGGTGGTTCGCCTGGATTCCGACGATGGAGTGCTACCACGGACTGGTCTCGTTCAACCATGTTCTGTCCGGACAGCTCACTCACGAGCATACGTCGATGGATTTCTCGGGTGGCCGCGGCTACATCGAGAAGGACTGGGGCCAGGCGTTCCCCTCAGGCTATGTCTGGATGCAGAGCAACCATTTTCCAACGGCGGAGGTCTCATTGTCCGCCTCGATTGCGATCATCCCGTGGCGTAAGTCGGCATTCCGCGGGTTCATCGTCGGGCTGTGGCGCAATGGCGAACTGACGAAGTTCGCCACCTACACCGGTGCTAAGACCAGGTCGCTGGAGATCGACGACAACGAGGTCCGGTGGTCGTTGGCTAGCCGCTCAGGATTGCGGTTGGACCTCACCGCCGACCGCGTCGATGGTGGTCTTCTCCATGCACCCATCCGTACCGAGATGCACCGGCGGGTCGAAGAGACACTCAACTCCTCAGTCCGCGTCCGATTGACGGATCGGACTGGCAATGTGCTCTTCGATGAGGTTGGGGAATGTGCCGGCCTCGAGGTCCACGGAGATCTCGACGAGCTCACGGCGATGACCTAAGGCTCAACGGTAGGCGAACCAGTCCCGGCAATGGGTGCGAGCAGGACCCGACCACTGCGCGAATCAAATGTCACCGCTAGCGAGCGGAAGATCGCGCTGCCTGAGTTGACCGCCTCACCAGCTGCCGCCGGGGTGATGGTCATTTTGTTCTTCCCGGGCGTATCTCCCGCCGTTACCGACCACACCGCTTGCCGGTCCTGATTGCTGAACAGGGTCAGCTGAGCTGGTGCTGTCACCTCGCCAACCGGTGGTGAATCAGGTACCGCTTGATTGACCAAAGTGAACGGAGCCCCCGTATCGAACGCGGTCGCCACACACGTCGGCGTCGCGGGACCAAAGGACCAACAAGCGTTTGCCTCATTGCTGGCCCACGATGGGACCCCATTGGGTAGCGGCTCAGACCACTTGGGCAGTGAGTAGGTCGCGGCCGGATCGGTCGGGATCGCGTTGAGGGTGAGGGTGCCAGACTTCGTCTTGGCGTTCGAGGCGATCGTGAACGAGCTCGCCGGTCCGCCGTCGAGCTGACTCAGGGGGCTGTAAATCGGCGCACTGTAGAGGCCAATGCCGAAGATGCCGGCAAACGGCTGCACCTGGCTGTAAGCCTTGATGCCGTCCGCCCCCGCGCACGTTGGATTTCGCGAATGGCAGCTCACCTTCGTAATCAGGTGGAAGTTGATCGGCCCGGCCGTCTGAACACCGCCGAAGCTAAACGAGGCGCTGGCCTCAACCCCGTCGAAAGTCGTGCCGTCGACGAACTCAACGTTGACTGGCGTGGAAGTCCGCGTGATCTTCTTCTGGTTGACTTTGGTCTTCAGAATACGAATCCCAGGCGACGCGGTATCGACGAGCATGGGCGCCGCCTTGGCTCCACCTACTGAGACGTCGAGTGTGAGGTAGGGCTGTGCCCCGCCGATCGTTGGCATCGCTAGATCCATCGTGACCCCGTCTAGGGTCGTTGCGGTAAACGGATCAGGACCCAGGAGTTGGCCGTGCCCGCAACCAGCGAGTAGCGGCGAGAACACAAGCGCGGCAGCTACCACTATCGTCAGCTCACGCCGCCGGTCACGGGTTGCTGAGGTCGCCACCGACTGACCGTACCGCGCTCGGTGCGATCAGCCTGGAACGAGACTGTGCTCACATTCAGAGTCTGTCGGGAATATCCACGTCCAGAACTTGAGTTGTCAAGCTTCGTGGTGCCTCTAGGTGCCAACTGAGAGGACACCATGACGATTCCATCTGCGATTCCCACTGAGGTCAAATCCGATCGGAAGTGGCTAGGGCTCGCCGTTATCGCGATCGCACAACTGATGGTGGTGCTCGACGCCAGTATCGTCAATATCGCCTTGCCGTCGGCACAGGCGGATCTCGGAATCTCGGATGCCGATCGTCAATGGGTTGTCACGGCCTACACGTTGACCTTCGGCGGTCTACTACTTCTGGGCGGCCGAATTGCCGACTACACGGGGCGCAAGCGCACCTTCATCATCGGCCTGATCGGCTTTGCTGCAGCGTCGGCACTCGGTGGACTAGCCGTGAATCAAGGCATGCTTTTTGCTGCCAGAGGACTACAAGGTGTATTTGCCGCGCTGCTAGCACCTGCCGCGCTGTCGTTGATCACGGTTACCTTCACCGAGCCTAAGGAGCGAGCAAAAGCGTTCGGTGTCTACGGTGCGATCGCTGGAGGTGGTGCCGCGCTGGGGCTCATTCTCGGCGGAGTACTGACGGAATACCTCTCCTGGCACTGGTGCCTGCTCGTTAATGTCCCCGTCGCGATTTTCGCTGTTTTTATGGCGATTCCTTTGGTCACGGAGAGCCGCGCAGAAGGTGATCGCCGCTATGACGTCCCCGGCGCGGTGACGGTCACCCTCGGGCTTGTCTCACTGGTCTACGGATTCACAAAAGCGGTCGACAGTTGGACCTCGGCGGAAACCCTCGGGTTCATCGCTGCCGGTGTCGTCCTACTCGTGGTCTTCGTGCTGATCGAGACGAGGACGTCTCACCCGTTGCTACCTATGCGAGTGGTGTTGGACCGCAATCGTGGTGGTTCCTTCCTCGTGTCCTTGATGGTGGGGCTTGCGCTATTCGGGATGTTCCTCTTCCTCACGTTCTACATGCAGGGAACACTTGGGTATTCTGCGCTCAAGGCGGGCTTCGCCTTCTTGCCGTTCAGCGTTGGAGTGATCCTCGCTGCAGGTCTTGCATCGCAACTATTGCCAAAGTTCGGTCCACGTCCACTGATGACCGGCGGCCTTGTGTTGAGTGCGCTCGGGCTTGGATGGCTGACCCAGATCGGCGTCGATACCGCCTACGCCACTCACGTGCTGCCCTCGCAGATCCTCATGTCGGTGGGGCTAGGCCTAACGTTCGTGCCGCTTGCTAGCACGGCCTTGACCGGGGTGGCAAAACACGATGCGGGAGTCGCATCGGCGATGGTCAATACGACACAGCAGATAGGTGGGTCACTCGGGACTGCCCTACTCAACACGCTCGCTGCATCGGCAACGGCGGCCTTTGTCGTGGCAAATGGTGCTCAAGCGATGCCGGAGGCACTGGTTGATGGCTATACGACGGCCTTCATGTGGGCCGCGGCGATTCTGGCGATAGCCGCAGTCTTGGCCTTCACACTGATCAATGCCAAACCTAGCGACCTAGCCGACGCTGATGTTCCCGCGCATGTCGGCTAGGTAGTCCGGGGCTACGGAGCGATTGTTGCTGAGTACGTCTCAGTCGGAGTGGGGTTGCGAGAGTTATCCTCGCCGGTGATTAGCTTCGGGGCGTTCACTAGGTCAAGGGTGACCTTCATGACCACGGCGCCGCCGAGGGATGCCTTGCGGTTTCCTGTCCAGTTTCCGGTTCCGGTCGTACCGCTTAGCGAGCCAGATCCGTTGATGACCTCAAGGTCGGCTTCGAATGTGGTCTTCTCACTCGACTCGTCAAAGCTCGCCGCGCCGTTTTGCCGCATTCCTAAGGTGGTGCCATCGCTCCAGACCAGCTCGACGAATCCGCCGAAGTCTCCGCTGCCTTCGGTGTAGTCGACTGTTCCCATATTCCGAACCCGGACGGTGACGTCGTTGATCTGTGTCGTCCCCTCGAGGATGTTGACTCCGTAGGTCTGTTGGCCATCCTTCTTCTTGCCTACGTCACTGACCCAGGATCGAACGGAGGTCACCGTGGACTTGAAGGAGGCCGGAACGGCGCTCGGTTCTGGACTTGCGCTCTGTTGTGATGACGGCGACGAGGAATCAGTC
This sequence comes from uncultured Actinomycetes bacterium, assembly GCA_946803585.1. GTDB lineage: Bacteria > Actinomycetota > Actinomycetes > S36-B12 > UBA10799 > UBA10799. Next base: position 432,672 of record CAMPEQ010000011.1, on the reverse strand, counting down.
GCCGAGTCGCTACCGCTAGAACAACCGGTGAGCGCGATGCCGAGTGCACTGACGGCGGCAATGGAGTAGGAGAGACGTCGGGGCCGACTTAGGGTGCGAGACATGATAGAAGAATGACATCGACATCGCACTTGGTGAGGTACCGGCACGCTCGTGATCTGGCCCGAATTCGTTACGTTCTAAGGGGTTCTGGCAATCCGGCTAGGTCACATTCTATGGGGGCGCGTGTAAATCACGGATCCATAGCCCTTTATCGTCAGGCGAATGACCGGAGGTGGGCTTAGGTGAAACTATTTGTGCCGACAGAGACTCGCGAAGGGGAACGGCGCGTTGCGCTAGTACCCGACACGGTCGCAAAGCTGGCCGCTCTCGGGCTCGAGGTGAGCGTTCAATCAGGTGCCGGGGACGAGTCGTTCGCTACGAATGACGACTACACCGAGGCGGGTGCAACGGTGGTCGCTGAGGCCGACGTGGCAGCAGCGTTCGCTTCGGCGGATATTGTCGCTAGCGTCCGTCCGCTTGACCCCGACCGTGGACAGTCGCTGAAACCGGGTGCAGTTGCGCTCAGTTTTCTGGCGCCCACCACTGACGGGGAAGCAATCCGGGCAATCGCGCAGGCGCAGGCAACTGCCCTATCGTTCGACTTGGTTCCGCGGATCTCACGCGCCCAGTCAATGGATGCGCTGACCTCCCAGGCCCTCGTTACCGGCTACCGAAGCGCTGTCGTTGGTGCCGACCGTCTACCTCGCTTCTTCCCGCTATTCATGACCGCAGCTGGCACGATTCCACCGGCTAAGGTGCTCGTTCTGGGTGCCGGAGTCGCTGGCCTACAAGCGATCGCTACCGCAAAGCGGCTGGGTTCGGTTGTGTCGGCCTACGACGTTCGCGCGGCCTCCGCCGATGAGGTGAAGTCGATGGGTGCCTCCTTCATTGAGCTGGACCTCGAGGCACTCGAGGCCGGCGGTGGATATGCCCGTGAGATGAGCGAAGACCGAGCCGCACGCCAACGCGAACTGCTCACGCCCTACATCACTGAGTCCGATGTGCTCATCACTACTGCGGCCGTACCGGGTCGGCAAGCACCGCGCCTGGTCACCGCCGAGATGCTCACGGGGATGAAGCCCGGCTCAGTCGTGGTCGACTTGGCGGCCGAGACCGGCGGAAACGTCGAGGGGTCAGTTCCAGGTGAAGAAGTCACCGTCGATGGTGTTCGGATCTGGGGTGCCAAAGATGTCGCAAGCCAGATGCCAGTTCACGCTTCTCGGCTCTACGCAATGAATGTCGTGGCGCTGCTGGGCCTAGCAGTGAAAGAAGGCGAACTGGTTCTCGATCCCGAAGACGAGGTCTTCGACGGGTGCGCTGTTGTCCTCAACGGTGAGATCAGAAAGGACGTGGCCTGATGGATTCCGGAGTAGCGCTGCTCACCATCTTTATCCTCTCGATCTTTGTCGGATTCGAGGTCGTCTCCAAGGTATCGACGGTGCTTCACACCCCGTTGATGTCGGGAGCGAACGCGATCCACGGCATCGTCTTAGTGGGTGCCATCCTTGTCACCGGTAATGCTGATACGACGCTGCCATTGGTGCTGGGACTGATAGCGATTGTGTTGGCAACCATCAACCTGGTTGGCGGATTCGCCGTCACCGACCGAATGCTTGAGATGTTCAAGCCCAAGAAAGCGCCGAAGGCTGACAGCCAGGAGGCCTCGAAGTGACCTCCATTTTTAGCCCCGGCGGAATTGCAGCCGGCGGAGTCGTCGGCGACGTTCCAGTCTGGGCACAACTCGTCGACCTCTTTGTCGCGATCTGCTTCGTTCTTGCGCTCAAGGGCCTTTCCGGACCGAAGACCGCCCGAAACGGCAACATGCTGGGTGCCGCGGGTGCCCTCATCGCCGTAGTGACGCTGTTCTTCGCCCACCCCGGGATGAAGAACCTTCCACTCATCCTCGGGGCGATGGCAATCGGTATCGTCGTCGGTTACCCGGCCGCTCGCCGCGTTCAAATGACGGCGATGCCCCAGCTAGTCGCCCTATTCAACGGTGTTGGCGGTGGCGCCGCAGCGCTCGTCTCGGTTATCGAGTTCCTCGACGCTGGCATGACCGAATCAAAGGGTGTCCTGGCCGCAACCGTCTTCACCGTCATTGTCGGTTCGGTGTCCTTTACTGGCTCGATCCTGACCTTCCTGAAGCTACAAGAAGCCATCACGACTCGACCGATCCTGATTCCAGGTGGTCAGTATCTGACCTCGCTGGTGGGTGCAGCCGCACTGGTGTTTGCGGTTTGGCTGGTCGTCACCCCGGCCATCTGGATCCTGGTCGTCCTGCTCGTTCTGTCCGCACTACTTGGTCTGCTGTTGGTTATGCCGGTCGGTGGCGCAGATGTTCCGATCATCATCTCGCTACTCAACGCCTTCACCGGACTCTCGGTTGCGGCAAGCGGCTACGTCCTGGGCAACGTTCTGCTCATCGTCGCCGGAACGCTGGTCGGCGCCTCGGGAACGCTGCTGACCAAGGAGATGGCCAAGGCGATGGGGCGTCCGCTCACCAATACGATGTTCGGCGCTTTCAAAGCCCAGACCGCCTCCGCTGGCACGGGCGGCGGCGAGGATCGTCCCGTCAAGTCCGCTGGGCCGGAAGATGTCGCCATCATGCTCGGCTACGCGAACAAGGTCATCATCGTTCCGGGCTACGGGCTCGCTGTTGCCCAGGCTCAGCACCAGATCCGCGAGTTGGTCGACTTGCTCAACGAGCGCGGGATCGAGGTCGACTACGCGATCCACCCAGTCGCCGGTCGCATGCCTGGACATATGAACGTGCTGCTCGCCGAGGCGAATGTGCCCTACGAGCAACTCAAAGAGATGGACGAGATCAACCCCGAGTTCTCCTCGACCGATGTCGTAATGGTCGTCGGAGCGAACGACGTGGTCAATCCGGCCGCGAAGTCCGATCCGTCGGCGCCCATTTACGGGATGCCGATTCTCGATGTCGCCGACGCCGAGCAAGTTGTATTCCTTAAGCGCTCGATGCGCCCGGGCTTCGCCGGAATCGAGAACGAGATCCTCTTCGACCCCAAGACGACGATGCTCTTCGGGGACGCAAAGGAATCGTTGACCAAGGTCGTCACTGCTGTTAAGGCGATGTAGCAACAATGATGTAGCAACAATTACGTGCTGTTTACTCGCTAGGGGTTGGCGTTTGGGGGACGTGGGTCCACGCTAGGGCCGAGGGTGTGTCAGTCTCACCGGTGGTGGTGATTCGCCACCGATAGATCGCGGAAGGATCTGGCAATAATGGACGAGGACGCGATCGACTTTGTAGTGGCCGCCTGGCTCGAGGATGGGCAGTGGCAGGTCTCGCGGTTACCGCGGCGCACAGGGCTTTCCCAGCGAACCCTGATCGGCGCGCTGAGCGCCCACCCAGCCGACAACGGTGTGATCGGACTTGTCAGCGTCGCGGAGGACTTCTTCATCGTCGCTAGAACGGATCGGCGGGAGTCGCGGTACCTGCTCTCCGATGTGGCCGCGGCCTTGGATTGGCCACTCGCTGCGGAGGTACTTGACGAGCTCGACCTCCCGTTGCCAGAGGATGAGGACCTTGATGAGCTCACACCTGCCGGTGACCTCACACTGCTACGCGACCTTGGGATGAGTGGTTCGGAGTTGGCGATCCTCTCCGAGGACGAGGAGTTGTATCCCGACGAGGTGCTCTCGGCTATCGCGCGTCGTCTGGGCTTCGGCAACAAGTACGAGTCGTTGTTCGAGGCCCGCGCATAAGTGCTGATCGAACCGTCTGACCAGGAGCTCATCCGGCTATCGCTTGATCTGGCCGCGAACGCTACCCCCGTAGGTGATGTGCCGGTCGGGGCCGTCGTTGTGAGCGCTGGTGGTGAGGTCATAGGTCGCGGCGTGAATCGACGCGAGGCCGACCATGATCCGACAGGTCACGCCGAGATCGTGGCTCTACGAGAAGCGGCGGAGGCACTCGGCTCCTGGCGCTTGGATGGGGCGACCTTAGCGGTCACACTCGAACCCTGCGTTATGTGTGCAGGGGCGATAGTCTCGGCCCGAATCGAGCGGCTGGTCTTCGGCGCGTTTGACGAGAAGGCGGGGGCCGTCGGAAGCTGCTGGGACTTAGTACGCGATCGTCAGCTCAACCATCGCCCGGAGGTAGTCAGCGGAGTACTGGCCGAGGAATCCGGCCAACTATTGCGCGACTTCTTTGCCAGCCAACGGAGTCCTAGCTAGCGAAGTCGTAGCCAGCGAAGTCGTTAGCAGCGGTTGTTGCTGTTTGTGGAGATCTTGAAGACCTTCTTCGGCGTTCCGCTTGCCTTGACCTTCACCTTGACGCACTTCTTCTTCTTAGTCGTGACCTTGACCTTGGCCTTGGCCGCCTCGTTGCCCCAGACGACTCCCTTGGCATTGTGGATGGAGACCAACTTCTTCTTGTTCGCCCAGACTTTGTAGCTGCCCTTGTTGGGGGTGAGGTTCTTTAGCTTGATCTTTCGCTGATTTCCGCGCTTGACCTTGCACGAGGAACCCTTGCAGTTCGAAGTGATATTGAACTTTCCGGTCGTGTACTTCGACATCCACTTGGCGTAGGTCGAGACCCGGGTGTAGATCCCGGGATAGTCGGCCAACGCACAGCCGTAGCCCGAGCTAACGATCCCGGTGAGACGCAGTTTGCCGCCCACAGTTGCAACGAGCGGGCCGCCCGAGTCGCCTTGGCAGGCATCGATTCCACCGGCCGGTAGGCCCGCACAAAGCTGGGTCGATGGGTGGTAGTTCTTGCCGTAGGAGCCGCACGCGGGATCGTTCGGCCCAATCAAGTCCTGGACCTGGCCCTCTTGTAGGACTGTGGCAACAGACGACGGCTTATCGGCAATCCGTTCCCCGAATCCGTAGACTGCTGAGGGCGTACCGGCCACAGTTTGTGACTTATCGGCGTTCGGTTTGAGCGTGCCCCCGGGGAGCTTCTTGGACATCCGCAGCAGCGCAATATCGTTGAGATTGGCGGCCGAGTTCGGGTTGTACTTGGGATTCACGACGATGTAGTCCAAGTAGTAGCGGGTTCCCTCATTGCGGGTCGAGGGATTGGCCAGCACGAAGCTCTTCCCGGCACCCACCTTGGCGATTCCGCTAGGCGTCGAGACGCAGTGAGCAGCAGTCACTGCCCACCGCTTCTTAATCTTCGTCGCTCCACACAGCGAGGCCCCACCTCCGCCGTTCTTTGGCGCGAACTGCAGGAACCACGGCGTTGTCGACAGGTTGGCATCGGTGCCACCGATGACTCGAACGCTCGGCCGGTCATCAGCGGTTGGAGCTGCATTTGGGGAAGCAGATGCTGAAGCGGCCGGTACGCCCGCGGCAAATGCCAGGGCGCCGACGCAAGAGGCAGCCAGAAGCGCAGAAGTCCGCGCGGAGGAAGTCATTGTTCAACCGTACGGCTCAACCGCGGGAAGTGCGGCAGGTAGTCGAAATTCGTTCCGAAGGTTCAACACATCTTGGCCCATTCTTGACTTTGGTCTTGGGAACTATCGGGTAGTCCGCTGCGTCGGTGTCGTCCGGCTAGTGGGCGTTGCGGTGCCCCGCATCACGGGGAGTACTCATGTGCGGGTACCTTTTCTGGCGGTGGCGTGTCCGAGCGGCCGAAGGTGCAACACTCGAAATGTTGTGTGGGGTCAAACCCACCGTGGGTTCAAATCCCACCGCCACCGCACCTGTCCTCCCATGGTGGACGTAGAAAAACTCGTGAGCCCTCAGGTTCGCGAGTTTTTCTATGTCCGGTGTGGTGCGGACACCTTGTCCAGGTCTCGGAAGCAACAACCAGGGTTGCTCCGCCAGCAGGTCGCTGACGTAGCAAGTGTCAGCGCCAGTTAGTAGCGTTTGGCTATGCAATGGTTGAGTTTCATCGGGTTAGCGGCGGCTGGACTATTTCCCCTGGTCAATCCGCTTGGAGCTGTCCCGCTCTTTGCCTCGTTGACCCAGGATTATTCGGCAAGCGAGCAGCGACGCCAGGCGCTGCGATCGGCCATGTTCGCCTTCGCCATTCTGGGCGTCTCACTGTTGGTCGGCAACGCGATTCTGGCGTTCTTTGACCTATCGCTGGGGATGCTTCAGATCGCCGGAGGGTTGATCGTTGGTCACACGGGCTGGCAGATGTCCACCGGCCAGCCCCGGCTTAGCCAACAGGATGTTCGCGAGCTGCATCACCGCGGGTTCAAGCGAAGTGTGGCTAGCGCGACCACCAGCATCGTCTCAACTGTGACGCACCTTCCCAAGGGCGTGAGCCAACTGGCTGCCAAAGACCGTCGTGATGCGACCTCGAAGACAAAGACGGCGGATACCTCGTCTGCAAAGGGAGAGACCGCTGCAACGGGTGCGACTAGTCATCCCGGTGATGTCTCGAGTAGTGAGCCTCCGAAGAACGCCAGTGCCGACGTGTCCTTCTCGCCGATGGCGATGCCGATGCTCGCCGGGCCTGGAGCGATTGGCGTCACGATAGGTCTGGCAGCTCAGGCCACGACTGCCCTGGACACGGTCGGAGCAATGATCGGTATCGGTGTCATTGCCGTACTCGCGGCCATCTGCCTGCTGACGGCCGGAGCGATCAACGCCCGCTTGGGCCCAACTGGTATCGATGCCATGACCAGGATCTTCGGGTTCATCGTGCTGGCGATCGCGGTGGCTCTCGTTGCCAATGGTCTCAGCGGGCTCTTCGGTATCCCGCTGCACGGATCTGCGGGCTGATATCTGCGCTAGAGATGGCTACGAGCTAGATCTGACGATCATCTCGAAGTTCGGTGAGCGTGGTAGGTCGTGCATTCGCGCAGAGACCTCGGCTGGTGGAGCCACTAGTTTCCGTTTACCCAGGTCAATCCAGGCGCCGGTTACTTCGATCGTGGCAGCGAGTTGACCGTCGCCTCGGTACGCCTCGTGAATGATCGCCCAGCGGGCGGAATCAGCGCTGAGGCCGAGCATTGCGGAGGTAACGCGGATCGTGTCCTTCAGGCGGATCTCCCGGCGATAGGCAAGGTTCTCCGTGAACAGGATCGGGGCGAAGCTCAGCTTCGACGGGTCGAAGTCGACCCCGAACTCGGCGAACAGGCCGAGGCGACTCTGCGCGGCATAGGTCGAGTACGCGGTGTGGCGCACGTGCTGGAGGGCGTCGACGTCATCCCAGCGGATCTCGTAAGTTCTTTCGAACACAGACTGCACCTCTCAGCCGCTCTAGTGCCGCAGGGCAGTTAGCCAGCTTGTTGCTGGCTACGGAACTCTTCGAGGTCGATGGTGTCGAGATCGAGGATTCGCGCGTGCAGCATTGGCCGCTGTTGAAGCGCCGCTCGAACCGCTCGGTGCAGACCGTCCTCGAGGTAGAGATCGCCTTGCCACTTGACGACGTGAGCAAACAGGTCGCCAAAGAAGGTGGAGTCCTCCGACAGCAGGGCGTCTAGGTCGAGGGTCCGCTTGGTGGTGATGAGCTCTGCTAGCCGAACCTGGGTGGGAGGCAATTGCGCCCACTCGGTCACGGTGAACTCGTGGTCGTCGTAGGGGCGCTTCTCGCCCACAGCCTTGAAAATCACTCTTGCAGCATAGAGCGAATGAATCTCGATAGCCCACCGGAGTGGCCGTCTGAGAGAAGGTAATGAACTGGTAAATGAAAGGGACCCCCCGCGCACCTGCCAGAGCTCGTGGACCCTTGCTGCCTTCCGGCCCTGGGGGGATTGACGAGGTGACACCACGCGAGGGGTCGACCAACACTGTACGCGGTGATGCCTCCGCTAAGCCAACCCGGTAATCTCATCGACGGAGGATTCGCCTAGTGGCCTATGGCGCTCGCTTGGAAAGCGGGTTGGGTTAACGCCCTCAGGGGTTCGAATCCCCTATCCTCCGCCAATTTTTTCCTACGCAGTTGTTCCTGCGCGGTTGTTCCTAGGCAGTCGGTTGCGTCGTCTGCGCGAGCTTTCGCTGTCCTGCTCGGTAAACGAGGAGTAGGACGATCGCGATGATCGGTTGCATGATGTCCGAGGGAATCGCCCACACGTTGTCTGGTGCGGTGTTGTCGTGTGCGACGTACTGCATGACGTGACCGATCGCGTCGCCACCGTACTGAATCGTCAGAACCACGACCGCCGCTGTCATCCAAGTCCCTCGAAGCGACTTCCACGCGGTTCCGATCAGAATCACCGATAGCGCGATATCGCCCCAGCCGACCTCCCACTGGAACATCGACGGTGCGTAACCGATCCCCTCAGCGAGCATCCCGGACATCCCAGAGATGTGCATGATTCCGCTGCTGAGGCCGAATACGCCCGTGACAACGAGCATCCAGAGCAGCAGGAGTTCGATGACGCGGTGTTTAGTTCGACGGTCTGGCACACGGTCGAGGAAAACGTGAACAATCCATCCGAGCACCGTGATGACCCACGATGTAAGGAAAAAGGCCATGACACCCTCCAAGAGCGAGTTCCTTTGACGCTAGCAGGATTTGTGGGCCTAAGAATCTTGTGTGACCCTCGCGAGGATTTCGGGCCACGTAGGGTGTCCTCGTGAGCCTCGCCCTATATCGCAAGTACCGCCCGGGAACCCTCGCTGAGGTGATCGGTCAAGACCACGTCGTTGAGCCGCTAGGTCGAGCTCTAGACCATGATCGAGTCCACCACGCCTATCTGTTTTCCGGCCCGCGTGGGTGTGGGAAGACCTCGAGTGCGCGCATCTTGGCGCGGTCGCTGAACTGCGAACAGGGACCGACGTCGACCCCTTGTGGGCAGTGCAATAGCTGCGTTGACTTGGCACCAAACGGGTCGGGTTCGATCGACGTGATCGAGATGGATGCCGCGACCCATGGGCTCGTCGACGATGCACGAGATCTACGCGAGAAGGCCGTCTACGCCCCGGCATCGAGTCGCTACAAGATCTACATCATTGACGAGGCGCATCAACTCGGCCCAGGAGCAGCGAACGCGCTGCTCAAGCTGGTGGAGGAACCGCCACCGCATTTGCGATTCGTCTTTGCGACCACAGAGCCAGACAAGATCATCGGAACGATTCGATCCCGAACCCATCACTACGGGTTTCGCCTCGTTCCCGCCCGCACATTGCAGGCCCACCTCGCGAGTATCTGCGAGCAGGAAGGGTTTACCGCCGATCCTGGTGCGCTGGCCCTTGTCAGTCGAGCAGCTGACGGCTCGGTTCGCGATTCCCTGTCGATCATGGGTCAGCTTCTGGCTGGTTCGGGTCCGGCCGGCCTTACTTATGAAGAGGCCGCTACCCAACTGGGGGTGACCGATGCGGCGCTCATTGACGAACTGGTCCTAGCCATGGCTGACTACGACGGCGCGACGCTCTTTCGCCTGATCGATGCGGTGGTCGAGACCGGTCATGATCCGCGCCGGTTTGTTACGGATCTGTTGGAGCGGCTGCGCGACCTGCTCATCGTGGCGGGTGTCCCAGATGCCGCTGAATCCGGTCTGATTGATGGGCCGATTGACCGGCTGGGAGAACTACGCGAGCAGGCGACCCGCTTTGGGCACGGCGAGCTCAGCCGCCACGCTGACCTGGTGAGTAAGGGGCTATCGGAACTCAAGGGCGCGACGGCGCCGCGGCTCCAACTCGAACTCCTCGCCGCCCGACTCGTACTGCCCGCTGCCGACACCGGTCCGCAGTCGCTCGTAGCACGGGTTGAGTATCTCGAACGGGGAGTGGCTACTTCCTCGCCGCGACCGGTGACCTCGTCTAGCCCAGCGGCGGCGGCAACCGCACTCCCTTCAGCCTCAGCTGCGATTCAGGAGTCGGCGCAGGGGACCGTCCAAGCTTCTGCTCCAACCTCGAGTGCGCCCACCCCGCCCGGGCGGCTCTCCGATGTTGCGCCCGAGACAGCCAAACCCGAGCCCGCCAAGCCCGAGGCCGCAAACGCCGAGGGCACGGAACCCGGGCCCGCAGAACCAGTGCGATCAGAACCCGAACGAGTAGAGCCCGAACAAGCCAGGTCCGGATCAGTGAATCAGCGGCCGCGGTCTGGCCCACCGAAGCGGCCAACGATGTCGGCGGCACCTGTCTCGGCCGCGAGTGAGCCTGCGGCGAGGAAGGACCCGGTCGCTGAGCCCAACGACACCCCGGTCGAGACCCCGAACGACTCCCCGATCGATTCCGCGGTCGACTCCCCGGTCGATTCAGCTGCGGCCCCCACGGCTGGCGATGTCTCGATCGAGCAAGTACGAGCGCTGTGGCCCACAGTGCTCGAAGGTATCCGCAGTCAGTCCAAGGTCGTGTGGATGATGTTGCTTCCTGCCCACCCAGTCTCTGTCGAGGGTAACATTCTGGTTGCGTCGCACAAGGACATCGGGACGGTCAAGCGCTACCAGCAGACCAACTCACACGATGAGACCGTGGCACAGGTAACCAAGTCCGTTATCGGCGTACCGTTGCGGATCCAACTCGTCAGTGGTGACGGGGCGCAACGACCGGCGGCCGCGCCTTCGTCGAGCGGGTCGCAGCAGCAGTCGGATTCGTCCAATCAGCGGCCCGCAGACCCCGCCGCTAGCAAGCAGGAAAACGAGGACGAGGTCGCTGACAGCGTTGATGTCGACGAGGTCGCCGGAATCGAGTTACTCAAACGGGAACTCGGCGGCGTGCAGATCACTGAATACGACGGGGGCTGAGCAAGGAGATGTTTGATGGAGCTATCGCCGATCTGGTGGGCGAACTAGGTCGTCTACCGGGTGTGGGCCCTAAGAGCGCCCAGCGGATTGCCTTCCACATTTTGCAGGCCGAAGAACAAGATGTCCGCCACCTTGCCGAGGCGATGATCGCAGTCAAAGACAAGGTGCGCTTCTGCGTTGACTGCGGCAATGTCAGCGAGGAAGAACGCTGCAAGGTCTGCTCGGATAACCGCCGAGACCGATCGATGATCTGTGTCGTCGAGGAGCCCAAAGACGTCGTCGCGGTTGAGCGAACGCGGGAGTACCGCGGGATCTACCACGTTCTCGGCGGAGCGATTAGTCCAATCGACGGGATCGGTCCGGACGATTTGCGCGTCAGAGAGTTGATGACGCGCTTGGCTGATGGGACGGTGAGCGAGGTAGTGATCGCCACTGACCCCAATCTCGAGGGCGAGGCGACGGCAACGTATCTGGCCAGACTGCTTAGCCCACTGGGAATGACGGTCTCGCGCTTGGCCAGTGGGCTGCCGGTCGGCGGCGACTTGGAATACGCCGATGAGGTCACCTTGGGTCGGGCATTCTCGGGACGTCGACAAGTCTCGGGCTAGCGCGACCGCAGGAGAGTAGTGTGGTGGGGTCATCACCGCGCCACGTAGACTGACTACTCCGCCGATTCAACTTTCCACCACACGAACCTGTCACTAGAACCTGGAGCCTTATATGGGGCTGGTAGTCCAGAAGTACGGCGGATCCTCCGTTGCCGATGCGGCGAGTGTCCGCCGGGTCGCTAAACGAATCGTTGAGACGGTAGCCAACGGCGACGACTGCGTGGTGGTCGTTTCAGCTATGGGCGACACGACCGACGAGCTACTCGAACTAGCTGAGCAGGTCTCACCTGCACCACCGGCACGTGAGCTCGACATGCTCCTCACCGCCGGTGAGCGGATTTCCATGGCAGTGCTAGCGATGGCGATCGCCGACTTGGGCTACCAAGCGCGTTCCTACACCGGCTCGCAAGCTGGGTTGATCACGACCGCATCCCATGGTGCAGCGAAGATCATCGATGTCACTCCGGGGCGTATTTCTGAAGCCATCAGCAAGGGAGCGATCCCGATCGTTGCCGGCTTCCAAGGTGTCTCCCAGGACACCAAAGACATCACCACCCTCGGGCGGGGCGGCTCAGACACCACCGCAGTTGCGTTGGCGGCAGCGCTAAAGGCCGACAAGTGCGAGATCTACACCGATGTTGACGGCATCTTCTCTGCCGATCCGCGGATCGCCCCGAAGGCCCGCCAGGTGCCGATTACCACCTACGAGGAGATGCTCGAACTTGCCGCGAACGGTGCCAAGGTCCTACACCTGCGCTGTGTCGAATACGCTCGGCGCTCGCAAATGCCACTGTGGGTTCGGTCGTCGTTCAGCGATGCACCAGGCACTCTCGTTACCACTGCCGAGTTCATAGAAGGAGCCAATGTGGAGCACGCAATCATCTCAGGGGTCACTCACGACCTCTCTGAAGCCAAGATCACGATCGCCGGAATAGCCGATAAGCCAGGTCGGGCGGCTGCGGTCTTCGAGTTGCTAGCGGCATCAGAGGTGAACCTCGACATGATCGTGCAGAACGTGTCGGCCGCTGGGCATACCGACATCACCTTCACAATCGCTATGGCTGATGGCGAGCGGACCAAAGTCATGCTCCTTGAGCACCAGGAGGAGCTAGGATTCGAAGAGTTGATCTACGACGAGAAGGTCGCCAAGATCTCGTTGGTTGGGGCAGCGATGCGATCCCACCCAGGGGTGTCGGCCACGACCTTCCGTGCACTTGCCGATGCTGGGATTAACGTAGAGATGATCTCGACCTCAGAGATCCGCATCTCGGTGGTAACTCGGGTGGAGGAAGCTGCTCGGGCAGTCCAAGCGATTCATACCGCTTTCGGTCTTGATGCCGATGGTGAAGCAGTTGTCTACGCAGGAACGGGGCGTTAGATCGTGAGTGCAGATAGGTCTTCTAAGCCAACCTTGGCAGTCGTTGGAGCCACCGGCGCCGTAGGCACAGTGATGCTCGACATCCTCTCGACGCGGGCCGATGTCTGGGGTGAGATCCGGCTGATTGCTTCTGAGCGGTCCGCAGGTCGCAAACTGCAGGTTCGCGGTGAAGAGGTCGAGGTCATCGCGCTGGCGCCGGAGGTATTTGACGGTGTCGATGTCGCGATGTTCGACGTTCCCGATGAGGTCTCGAGCCATTGGGCGCCGATCGCGGCCTCGCGGGGGGCAATCGCGGTAGACAACTCGGGAGCCTTCCGAATGGAGCCAGATGTTCCGCTAGTCGTGCCTGAGGTCAATCCTGATGCCGCGATGAATCCTCCGCGCGGCATTATTAGCAACCCCAACTGCACCACGCTGTCGATGATTGTCGTGCTGGGAGCGCTGCACCGGGAGTACGGCCTGAAGGAGCTAGTGGTGGCGTCCTACCAGGCCGCCTCTGGCGCGGGTCAGGCCGGAATCGATGATCTGCGCGCTCAGATCGCTGCGGTGGCAGCCGACGGCAAGGTGGGCGATCGTCCAGGCGATGTACGTCGAGTGGTCGAGCCCGGGGATTCCTTCCCAGCGCCGCTGGCCCTCAATGTCGTGCCGTGGGCGGGCTCGCTGAAGGAGGGTGGCTACACCTCCGAGGAGATGAAGGTTCGCAACGAGTCACGCAAGATTCTTGGTTTGCCTGAGCTCAAGGTGTCGGCAACCTGCGTGCGGGTGCCGGTCATTACAACGCATTCGCTGTCGGTCCACGCGGTATTCGACACTGAGGTCGACCAAGCCCAAGCTCAGGAACTCTTGCGCCAAGCCGAATCGGTCGTCCTCAATGATCGTCCGGAGGCGTTGGAGTTCCCGACTCCGATTGACGTCGTGGGTACCGACCCCACCTATGTCGGTCGCATTCGCAAGGCGATCGATGATCCGTTTGCCCTTGACCTGTTTGTGTGTGGGGACAACTTGCGTAAGGGTGCAGCCCTCAATACAGCCCAAATTGCGGAGCTCTTGGCGGCTCAAATGTCCTCGAGCTAGTGCTGACCGGTCGGGTGTTGGGCGCTGCGTAATCGCAAGCTTGTAGACTCCCGCAGGTTGCCGCTTTTGCGGTCACGGGGTATGGCGCAGCTTGGTAGCGCGCTTCGTTCGGGACGAAGAGGCCGTGGGTTCAAATCCCGCTACCCCGACAAAATTATTGGCCGTCCGCGCGCAGCGTGGGCGGCCAATAATTTTAGTTTGCTTGTGGGATTTGGGAGGAGCGCGCGTAGCGCGTATTGCGACGGCTCCCGCTACCCCGACAAAATTGTTGGCCGTCCGCGCGCAGCGTGGGCATGGGGTGCTCGGTTCCGTCTGTTGATCAAAGTGGCACAGGGGGCGTATCGTTACCCGCAGGAGCTAACGAGGGGGCTGCTATGAGGGTTGATTTCCACAGGATCCTTGCTGTGTGCCCTCTTGGTGTTGCAGTGTGGCGTGCCCACGGCGACGATCCGGCTGATTTGGTACTCGAATGGGCTAATCAGGCAGCTAGTCAAGATGTTGGTTTCGATCTCGAGAGCCATCTAGGTAAGCGCCTGGTCGAGACGTTCCCTCTTGTCACGACTGGGGTGGTCGGGGACCGTCCGGTTGACTACGCATGGCGAGCTGCCGCGCAGGGCGAGCGGTCGACGAGCGAGTTCGGGTTCGCCGATTTAGCTGGCGCGTGGCGGTGGTTGCGAAATGAGTACGTTCCGCTGGGCGATGGTCTCGTCGCAATCTTCTTCTCGAATGTAACGGAGAGCCGTTCTGCTTCGGCGATGGCCGCAGTTGATGCAGCTGTGGTGCTGCACGCTCCAGATACCTCGATTATTGAGGCGAATACGAAGGCATCGGAGATACTTGGAGTTGAGCATGTGGCGGGCCGCGTTGCGACCGATCCTGAGTGGCAGTTCCTCGATGAGGCGATGGAGCCGTTACCAGTCGAGCGGTTTCCGGTGATGCAGGTTCTTGCAGGTAGTTCGGTGAAGGGTCAACTCGTGGGGATCCGGAGCGTGCAAGGCGCGATCACATGGTGTGAGGTGAACGCTCAGCCACGGTTCAACTCACAGGGAGTGTTATCCGATATCGCGGTTACCTTCTTTGACGTCACGCGGCGAGAGAACGAGCGGCGCGAAGCCGTGAGTGTGAATAACAGACTCATCGAGCTCTCCTTTACTGACCCGTTGACAGGTATGCCGAATCGGCGAGCAGTATTCAACGCGGCAGACCGAATGTGGACCGACGCGGGGTTAGCCGATGACCTGTTTTCGGTATTGGTCGTCGATCTCGATGGCTTGAAGGAAGCCAACGATACGGGTGGCCACGCGGTTGGTGACGCGAAGATCAAGGATATGGCGCAGGCCATCCAAAGCGAGTTGCGTGCGGCTGATGCGGCCGGGCGCCTCGGTGGGGATGAGTTTCTTGTGTTGCTGCGGCAGACAGATTTGGTTGGAGCCAGGGCTGTCGCGGAGCGGATGCGCCTTGCTGCTGATTCCCTCGGGTGCGCGGCGAGTTTCGGTGCGGCGACACTGCGCGGGGGTGAGGCGGTTGCTGAGCTAGTACGGCGCGCCGACCAGGCCCTTTATCGGGCGAAGGACTCAGGCGGGAATGTGGTCCGCGACTGATTCTCGGGCAACGAGCCGCAGCAGAGTCGCCTCCGGCGGGCAAGCGAGCCTGATCGGTGCGAACGGACTGGTACCGAGTCCCGCTGATACGTGCATTGTCGATTCGTGGTGCTGGCTCAACCCCTTGACCCGGGCTGTATCAAGATCACAGTTTGTCACGAGTGCGCCGTATCCGGGAATGCAGACCTGGCCACCATGGGTGTGCCCAGCCAGAATCAGGTCCGCGCCGTCGGCGGCCATCGCGTCGATGACGCGTAGGTACGGCGCGTGGGCTACCCCGAGGCGCAGTGCGGCAGTGGGATCGAACGGTCCGGCGACCGCGGAGTAGTCGTCCCGGGTGATGTGCGGATCATCCACTCCGCGCATGTCAATGAGGTCGTGATTTACGGTCATCATGTCGTGGCGATTTGTTAGATCTGCCCAGCCCCCGGAGGACAGCGCGGAGACGAGTTCTTGCCAGGGTAGATCGGGTTTGCCTCGGTCACGTTCGGATGGACCGCGCAGGTAGGCCAGTGGGTTGCTCATCCCTGGCGAGAAGTAATCATTCGATCCGAGGACAAAGGCTCCGGGTACTTGCAACAGCGGTCCTAGGGCATTGGCTAGCGGGCCAACCGAATCGCGGTGTGCGAGGAAGTCGCCGGTGCCCACAACGAAGTCCGGTTCTAGTTCCGCTAACGAGTTGACCCAGGCGATCTTGTCCGATTGGCCGGGGGTTAGGTGCAGATCGGAAAGATGTAGTACTCGCAGATCGTTGGATCCAGGGGCTAGAACAGGCGCCACTACCTGTCGCAATCGGTAGGAGCGAGCTTCGATCAGCGAGTAGGCCAGGACTGCCGTGCCGAGGACGGCGCCTGCCGCCACTGTCCCGCCGAGAGTGTGGATGATCGGTCGGGAGCGCAAAGCCATGGCCCTATCGTCGCATGTTCTGCACACGGAGGAATCTCGACGCTGTACCTCGTCGCGGAGAAGTCGCGCGCCGATCTGCCTCATTGTGCAGTTAGATAGGGCCATGAGCGATTCCACGATGAAGAACCAACTTAAATCAGATCTCACGACGGCAATGAAGGCCCGTGACGAGGTTAGTTCCTCGACGCTGCGGATGGCATTGACCGCGGTGACCAATGAGGAGGTCTCCGGCAAGGAGTCGCGGGAGCTTACCGATGACGAGGTCGTGCTGGTGCTGACCAAGGAGGCAAAGAAGCGTAAGGAGGCCGTGACCGCCTACAACGAGGCCAACCGAGCAGACCTGGCAGACCGCGAGACAGCCGAACTCGCGGTCCTAGCCGACTACCTTCCCGCCCAACTCGACGCCGCGGAACTTGACGCGATTATCACCGCAGCGATCACAGAGTCCGGCGCTGATGGCCCCCGAGGAATGGGTGCTGTGATGAAGATTGTTCAGCCGCAGGTCGCTGGCCGCGCAGATGGCGCCCAGGTCGCCGCCGAGGTAAAGAAGCGCCTCATCGGCTAGCGACTGCCGGCTAGCGACTGCCGACTAGCGACTGCCGACTAGGGAAAGTCGTTTAGCTAGCGACGGAAGTTGAAGTTGAAGTTGTACGGATTGTCATCCGGCTCTTCCGGCACATTGCCCGTGTAGGTGGAGTAGGTCGTGCCACCGTTCACGCCACCGTTCTTCGCGGTGCGTAGGTTGAACTTCGCTTCTAGATCGAAGTCCTTGGCGGGCTCGTTGCTCAGTGCCCCGAGCATTGCGGATCGCCAGATCGGCCCCGGTAGCGACGACCCAAAGACCTCGTCGTAGTACTGGCCGTTGATCGTCACGTTGTCCATGGGGTACTTGAAGCCGCCGCGTGGATCGCCAGACCAGACTGCAGCCGCGATCTGTGGGGTGTATCCGGCGTACCAGACAGCCGCACTCGTATCGGTCGTACCGGTCTTGCCGGTGGCTTCGCGGCCAAGCGACATCTTCTGGCCGGTACGGCCACTGATGGGGCCATCAACGACTCCGGTGAGGATGGCAGTGGTTGCGTCAGCCACTCCACGGCTCACCGCCCGAGTGCAGTTGCCCTCGTCCTTGTAGAGCTTCTCGCCCTTGAGATTGGCAATCGATGTGACGGCGTGGGGACGACAGAAGACCCCATGATTCGCGAAAGCCGCGTAGGCGCCTGCGACTGCGACTGGCGAGACCTCCATTGAGCCGAGCGTGAAAGAGGGGTAGCGGTGTAGATCCTCACCGTTGCCCAAGGTCACGCCCATACGCTCAGCGACATCGACCGTCCGGCAGAGCCCGGCTTGGCGCTGTAGTTCAACGAAGTAGGTATTGACGGAGCGGGCGGCGCCGGTCCACATGTTGAAGTTGCCGGACCCGGTTGAGTTGTTCACCGTGTAGGACGGCTGGTTGAAGTCCTTACCGCATCCCCAGTCGCCGGCTGCAAAAGTCTTACGCTGCGGGCTGTAGATGACCTCGTTGGGGTTGATGCCCTTTTCGATTGCGGCGGCGAGGGTGAAGATCTTGAACGTCGATCCGGCCTGCATCCCGATCGTTCCACCGTCGGCTTGGTCAACCGCGTAGTTGTAGGTGGTGTTGTACTTGCCCTCGGTTCCCCAGGGCCGGTTCTGAGCTAGCGCCAGAACGTCGCCCGTCCCAGGTTCGACCATCGCGATAGCGGCGGCCTTCTTGCTGGGGTCCTTAGCCGGGATATAGCGCTTGACTGCGCGCTCGGAGGCCTTTTGTGCTGTCAGGTCAAGCCCGGTCTGGATCGTGAATCCGCCTCGACGCAGCAGGTCGTCGCGCTCTTCTTGGGTCTCGCCGTAACGAGTATCGTTCTTGATCTGGTTGACGGTGTAGTCGCAGTAGAACGGGTACTTACTCACTGAGCACCCGTTAGCAACTTGCTGTGGATCGAGGGTCTTCTTGATGGGGACCTGCTTGGCCTTGGCGGCCTCAGCGAAGGTAATGAACCCGGCTTCCTCCATCTTGTCCAAGACGACGTTGCGTCGAACCTGGGCGATTTGCGGGTTCTGGGTGGGGTCGTAGCCGACTGGCTGCTGGACGAGTCCAGCCAGGGTTGCCGCTTGCGGCAGGGTCACCTTGGCGGCGGTGGTGTTGAAGTAGCGCTTAGCAGCCGCTTCCACGCCGTAGGCTCCGGCACCGAAGTAGCTGACATTGAGATAGCCCTGAAGGATCTCGGCCTTTGTCATCTTCTTCTCGATGGCCAAGGCGTAGCGCATCTCTTGGAGTTTGCGTCCGATCGTGCGCGCCCGGGCTTGCTCGATCTCGTCGTCGTTCTCGGCGCTAGTAATGAGTAGGTTGCGCACGTACTGCATGGTGATGGTCGAACTACCCTGTTGGACATCACCAGCCTGGGAGTTAGCGACAAGTGCTCGCGCGGATCCCTTTAGGTCGACACCGTTGTGCTCGAAGAATCGAGCGTCTTCAGTAGCGATCGCGGCTTCTTGAATCTTCGGGGAGATCTGGTCGAGCGGAACGACAACGCGATTCTCGTCATACAGCGTTGCGAAGACCGTGCCGTCATTTGCTTCTAGGTACGTGCGCTGTGGCAGCGGTAGCGACTTCAGCTCTTGTGGGAGGGAATCGAAGGTGACCGAGGCCTGGCGGGCGGCAAACGCGGCCGTCCCGACAAAGGGCAAAGCCATCGCTGCGACAATGACCCCGGCGAGCATACTGACCAGCACGAACTGACGGACGTCGGTTGGCTGCATGCGGCGGCGAGGGGTTCCAGACACTCCCATGTGACGAGAGAATATGCTGTCTGGTTTCGTTTGGGACGAATAAGCGGCGATTGTCTGACGTGACACATTCAACTTAGTCCTAAATGGCTACACAAGTTAGTCATTTAGGACCTTTTGATGAGCGGAGGGTAAACGTACGGTTACGTGACGCGTCACAGCACGGGGTTGAGTGACGTACCGAGGGGACCAGGCGCATGGCTGCCCTCGGACTTTCCATGAGACTGAACCGCTAGCGGTTCACGTACCTACTACTAGTACCTGTGAAGGGTAACCATGAAGTGGATGAATGACTGGCCAGCTCAGGCGGCGTGTCGAGGGACAGACCCAGACAAGCTGTTCGTACAGGGAGCGGCGCAGAACCGCGCCAAGGCCGTCTGTTTCGGCTGTTCCGTTCGTACCGAATGTCTGGCTGATTCACTGGATAATCAGATCGAGTTCGGCGTATGGGGAGGAATGACCGAGCGAGAGCGCCGCGCGCTGCTTCGCCGTCGCCCCGAGGTCACCTCATGGCGCGAACTACTTGAGACCGCCCGGACCGTCCACGCGCAATCCGCGATCGGTATCCCCACCCAAGCCACGGCAGCAGTCGTCTCCGTCCGTGATGCGGCACCAGCCGCACGCAATGCGGTTGCTTAAGCGCTTCTAGATTGCCCCTCGCCTAGGTTGCTGTCGCGCTAGCCATTGGCTAGGCCGACAGCAACCTCGCGTAGTCCGTCTAAGTCGTGGACATCGCCGGCTAGGGCGGCCACGGATGCGGCTGGGACCTTTGGGTGAGCAGCACAAAAACGCTCGGCGAGTCTGCGCTGGCGTTGGGCATTCTGTACTCGGTCAGCATGAAGCCGCAGCATTCCAGCGGTCAAGTGATGCTCGTCGGCCTCGGACAAGCGGTCCGCGCCGGCAATCGCAGTCTCGGGGGATAGTTCCGGCAAGATCACCGGTTGCACTCGGTTCAGTACCAAACCGGCGAGCGGCATATCCTCCACGGCTAGTCGCTCGACGAAGTACGAGGCCTCCCGGAGCGCATCGCGTTCGGGTGCGGCCACCACGATGAAGCGGGTGTCGTCGGCTTGTAGTTGCGCATACGTCGCCTCGGCGCGTTCCCGGAATCCGCCAAAGAGCGCGTCGAACGAGGCAACGAACGTTTGTAGATCTTGCAGTACTTGGGCGCCGATAACCTTGGTGAGCGTTCCGGTCACAACTCCGATACTGGTCGAGAAGACCTTGGCGCCGAATCGTCCGGCACCTTTGGCCGGGGCTGCCAGAATCTTCATCAGGCGGCCATCGAGAAATGATCCGAGTCGCTTTGGCGCGTCCAAGAAGTCGAGGGCTGAGCGCGAGGGCGGGGTATCAACGATGATCAGATCCCATCGACCGCTCTCCTGGGCAGATTGGCGCAGTTGTCCAAGCTTCTCCATCGCCATGTACTCCTGAGTCCCGGCAAAAGAACTCGAGAGTGCTTGATAGAACGGGTTATCAAGGATGGTCTGGGCGCGCTCCGGCTCCGATGACGAGATCACGATCTCGTCGAACGTGCGCTTCATATCCAACATCATTGCGTCCAGGGAACCCTCGCCCTTCGCTTGGATTCCCTTGACTTGGCGCGGGGTGTTATCGAGTTCGGTGAGTCCCATCGATTGAGCTAACCGGCGGGCTGGGTCGATCGTAAGAACGCAGACTTTCCGGCCACGCTCGGCGGCCCGAAGGGCTAACGCTGCTGCCGTCGTGGTCTTCCCGACGCCGCCGGATCCGCAGCAAACGATGACGTTGACCCCGGGATCGTCGATTAGTGCATCCGTGTCCAGGATCGGGCAGGAATCGGGTAGAGCCGCGCTCGGCCCTGAAGCGCTTCGCGGCTTCGCTTTCGAGGTTCCTTCAGTAGTAGCCATCACGCTGCCCCTTGCTGGCGCAAGAGCCGGGCCAAGGCATAGAGCGCACCCAAGTCGATTCCACCATTCATCTCGGGGAGTTCATAGATCGGCTGGTCGGTGGCACCGAGGCGCTTTCGCTCAGCCTGCTCCAAGTCGACCCGTTGGGCGTGCTCGCTCGCCTCGGTCGTGAGGGCTGTGACAACGCTGTCGGCGCTGATTCGTGTTGGCAGTGAGGCGGCTTGGACGCCGGCTCGAATATTCGCCTCATCCAGGGTTCCAGCTAGCGCGTCCTTCAATTCGGTCGAGCTAAGGCGAGGTTTGCGCATCATATTGACGATCACTGCACCCACCGGGAGCTTGTCGGCCTTGAGCTCCTCAATACCGTCCAGGGTTTCCTGCACCGGCATCTCTTCCAGCAGAGTTACGAGGTGAACGGCGGTTCGTTTGGAGGCAATCACACCCATGACGGAGTCCGACTGCGACCTGATCGGCCCGACTTTGGCCAGCCCACCGACCTCACCAGTCACATTCAGGAACCGAGTGATCCGTCCAGTGGGCGGCGCGTCCATCACCACGGCGTCGTACACCGGCTCGCCACTACGCTCGCCACGTTTGACTGCCTCAATTGCCTTTCCGGTCAACAGAACGTCTCGCAGTCCGGGAGCGATTGTTGTCGCGAAGTCGATAGCGCCGACTTTGCGCAGTACTGAACCGGCTCGCTTGATGTTGTAGAACATCTCCAAGTACTCAAGTAGCGCCGCCTCGGTATCGACCGCGAGGGCGAACACCTCGCCTCCGTCAGGGGCAACCGCGACTAAGCGTTCCTCGTACGGTAGGGGAGCAGTGTCAAAGAGTTGGGCGATCCCCTGGCGACCCTCGACCTCCATCAGCAGAACCCGCTTCCCACCGGAAGCCAGGGCTAATGCCAGGGCAGCTGCGACGGTGGTCTTACCGGTGCCACCTTTACCGGAGACGACGTGGAGGCGGACTGCGGGCCAGTCGCTCACTCGCCGGTCCTTCTCCGGTGACGTGGATTTGCTAGCAGAGGGCACAACAACAGCGTAGCCATCTCGCGATGCCGTAAGCAGGCTGCGACGTGAACATGTGACCCAGCCGGGCTTAGAGTTTGTTGGTATGACGACTTGGGAGTACCTCACCGCACCGCTACTCATCCACAACACCAAGGCAATCTTGGACAACTTCGGCCGCGATGGCTGGGAGCTCGTACAGATCGTTCCCGGCCCCAACGCGGAGAACCTCGTTGCCTACTTCAAGCGTCCCGTCGCCTAGGCAGCTGCCATGTTGACGGTCGTGCAGAGGCTGGCAAATGCAGGCCGAGAGCTACCGAAGCCCGCGACACCGCTGGCAGCGTATGTGCCGGCGGTCCGGACTGGCTCCCTGGTGTTCACCGCCGGGCAGTTGCCGCTGGTCGATGGAGCCCTGCTGGCCCGCGGCGTAGTGGCGGATATGCCCGATGACGCAGTGGTTGATGGCTGGGTGATCGACCAAAATCTGATTGACGTCGAGTTCGCGGCCGAATGTGCTGCAGTTGCCGCACTTAACGCAATCGCAGCTATCGGGACAGTGATTGACGACCTTGACAAGATCGTTCGAGTGGTCAAGCTGACCGGCTACGTGGCCGCAGTACCCGGTTTCACCTCGCATCCCCAGGTCCTTAATGGGGCCAGTGAGCTCATCGGTGAGGTGTGGCCGAGCGCCGGGGCCCATGCCCGCTCCGCTGTCGGCGTCGCCAGTCTGCCGCTGAACTCACCAGTGGAACTCGAACTCATCGTTGAGGTGGTCGACTAGATGGCCGAGTTCTCTCGGTTGCGAATGCCCGAGCACCTATTGGCCCGAGCCCGGCTGTTGGTCGGGCTCGATCAAGGTGACGGCGGCAGCGAGGGTGCCGGAACACCGGCGGGTAAGGACTGGCGAGCGCCACCGTTGCGTCACGCTGGCACGATTGTGCTGCTTCGGGACACCGACGCTGGCGTCGAGGTTTATCTTCAGCGGCGGGTGTCGACGATGGCCTTTGCTGCCGGGATGTACGTCTTCCCCGGTGGAGCAGTCGATCCCATCGATATTGAGCGTGCCCAGGCTTGGGTCGATTCCACGGCGCAAATGAGCCCGCCGAGTCATTTTCTGGAGTTCGCCTCGCGGGCCAGCGACACGATCGGTGAGGACACCCTCGCTGCCCGCTTTGCAGCGGTTCGCGAGACGTCCGAGGAGGCCGGTGTCGACCTTGGTGAAGGAGTCGCCCTCTCCATGTCCTACATCGCGCACTGGGCTACTCCGGCAGTGGAAGATCGCCGCTATGACACCCGCTTCTACGCCGTGGCTTTGGAGGCCTCCGGCGAGGTCGCGCAGACGTCAGGCGAATCAGACCGCCATGCCTGGCTCACGCCATCGCAGGCCCTAGACGAGTACGGCCGTGGCGACCTACTGATGTTGCCACCGACGGTTGCGGTGCTGTCATCGTTCGTGAGATTGACCAAGGTATCCCCGACGCTGGAGCACGATGCCCAGGCTCTTGCGCACGCACTGGGCACCGAGTCGGTGCTGCCATTGATGCCCCATCCAGTTGCCGACCCTGACCAGCCCGGCGGGATTAGCTGGAATCTGGTGGATGTTCGCACCGAGAAGGCCCTAACGTCGAGTTCGGGCGCACCGGCCGGTTCGGAGTCCGGCGGGGTGCATACCAGTCTGATCGATCGGGAAGGCCGCCCATCGTGACCGGAATGATTGGAATGCCAGGATCCGCGGGACCGTGGGTAGGCGGGCACGTCACGGAAGTGGCTACCTGTGTCCTCGCCCCGAATCCATCGCCCATGACGCTGGACGGGACAAATACTTGGATCGTCGGTGTTCCCGGATCTGGGTCCGTCGGGATCATTGATCCCGGCCCCGACGATGAGGCGCATTGGGACGCCGTCGCCGAGGCGGTCGCCCAGCGTGATGCACGGATTGACCGAATCCTGTTGACCCACGGTCATGCCGACCACAGTGCGGGTGCTCGTTTATTCGCCGACCGTGCCGGATGTGGCGTTCAGGCCCTCGATCCGCGGCATCAGCTCGGGACTGAGGGCCTAGAAGCGGGTGACGTTCTGGAACTTGGTGGGGTCGAACTACGGGTGATTGCGACTCCGGGACACACTTCGGACTCGCTATCGTTCGTGTTACCTCAGGACGAATCACTATTGACCGGAGACACCGTGCTGGGCCGCGGGACGACAGTGGTGGCTCATCCGGACGGCCAACTGCGGGAGTACCTCGATTCCCTCCTCCGGTTGCGGGAGGTGGTTCAAGAAGCCAACGTTGCCCAGATTTTACCCGGCCACGGACCCACGCTCAGTGATCCGGCTGGAACTATTGACGCTTACTTGGCGCACCGCCAGGAGCGACTTGAACAGGTGCGCGTCGCCCTCGAGTCACTCACCCATGAGATGGCCGCCGAACACCCGACACCCCACGCCGTGGGCTCACCCGGGGACAGCAGCGCTAGCGATTACGAAGAAGCCATGGCCTATCGCATCGTTGAGATGGTGTACGCCGATGTGCCTAGGAGTGTCTGGCCGGCGGCGCTTTTAAGTGTCCGAGCCCAGGTGAGCTATCTGCGCTCGTAGTCGTTGGCGACTACTTGGATCGGCGGTCGAGTCGCTCAGGATCGATCAGCACGACCGATCGTGATTCGAGGCGGATCCAGCCGCGAGCAGCGAAGTCCGCCAGTGCCTTGTTGACCGTCTCGCGGGAGGCCCCAACGAGCTGAGCGAGTTCTTCCTGGGTCATGTCGTGGGTGACGTGGACACCATCAGGTAATGGCCGTCCGAACTTCTCGCCAAGATCTAGTAGCGTCTTAGCAACCCGTCCGGGTACATCCGAGAACACCAGATCGGCCATTTGATCGTTCGTGCGTCGCAGACGTTGAGCAAGCGCTTGCAACAGTGCTTCGGCGACTTCGGGTCGCCCGGTCAGCCAAGGTCGCAAAGCCGCATGACCTAGCCCCATCAAGGAAGTTTCGGTCAAAGCGGTTGCAGTCGCGGTTCGTGGGCCGGGATCGAAGAGTGAGAGCTCGCCGAGAAGTTCCGCCGGGCCGAGGACAGCGAGCAGACTCTCGCGTCCGTCGGTTGAGGTGTGGCCGAGTTTCATCTTGCCTTCGGTGATCACATAGAGCCGGTCACCACGCTCGCCCTCGTTGAAGAGGACCTGTCCTTTGCCTAGGGACAGCGTTTCCATTGAGGCCTGCAGCGCTGCTGCAGCCTCCGGATCGAGGGCCGCAAACATCGGTGCGCGACTCAGTACATCTTCCACGGAATACCTCTCGAAACTCTGGATCGTCAATGCCCTATTTAAACAACCATTGCAGCGCTGATTGTGGCGCAAGCCACCTCAGTCTTGCACGCTGAGAGAGTCCCTGAACAATATTCGAACGAGTTTGCGCACAACACGAGACCGACCTACAGCGGCGCCGGCCTGTTTTCCCGGCTAGGAAGTGCGGTGAAGGCAAGCCGAGGGTTCTCGCGATACCGCCGAATCATCTCTGCAGTGGCGGCGTCGATCTGTCCGAAGAGCCTTGAACGAAGGGAAGAGAGCTCGCGCTCGGCTGCCAATAGGTCGGCTTCTAGTTCAGTACCGGCCGCCTGGTCATCACCAACCGTTCGATTCCAGAGCCGGTCGAGGCCAGCGAGGGGGGCCGCGCCGCGAGGCTGAACGCTCAAGATTCCCAAACGTTGGTTGGCCCCTAGCTGCTGGGTCAGAACTCGCTCAAGACCTTCTGCCGTGGCAGCCCCGTGGATAGAGCTATCGCGGATGAGGTCTAGTCGGGCCTGAATGATCCGTCGCCAGTAGGAGACCTGTGCCTCCCGCTCCGTGAGTGCTTTCCGCCGCTCCCTCAGCTGATCGAGCTCTAGGAGGGTGAGGTCATCGTTGGGTGGTTCCGCTCCAGCCAGGGCAGGGTGCAGGCTCAACACGGGATCGGGTGACATTGCTGTGGATCCTTTCCGTTGAGCTTGACCAAGACTCCCTTTCACAGGAGCTGCTTAGCGAAGTGGCGGTTGCCTGTTCGCTACCTACCTATCGGCCCACCCCCCGTGGACTTGAACCGAATCACCCGCGAAATATCGCCGGCGTAGGCTGATCGGGTGGTCACAAGGGCGGGAGTGAGCGGGACGTCAGCCAAAGGGGCTAACGCTGAACAGACTCACACCCAGCTCGTTCGCCGCGCTCGCAAGATAGGACGGGTGCTGGCACAGACATATCCAGACGCACACTGCGAGCTGACCTTTGAGACGCCGCTACAGCTGCTGGTCGCAACGATTCTGTCGGCGCAGTGCACAGATGTGCGAGTGAATATGGTGACTCCAGAGCTATTCGCCCGATATCCGGATGCGCACGCGTTGGCGGCCGCCAACCGTGAGGAGCTCGAAGAGATCATCCGATCGACCGGGTTCTTTCGCGCTAAGACGAACTCCTTACTGGGGATGGCTCAAGCGGTCTGTGAACGCTACGACGGTGAGGTTCCCAACAAGCTCAAGGAGCTAGTGACGTTGCCCGGTGTTGGCCGCAAGACGGCCAACGTCGTGCTCGGGAATGCGTTCGATACTCCCGGGATCACAGTTGACACCCACTTTGGTCGCCTCTCGAGGCGATTCGGCTGGACCGACGAGGCCGACCCGGTGAAGGTGGAAGCAGAGGTTGGCGCGCTCTTTCCGCGTAAGGACTGGACCCCGCTCTCTCATCAAATGATCTTCCATGGCCGTCGGTGCTGTTTCTCTCGGCGCCCAGCCTGCGGGGCCTGTCCGGTGGCGAAGTGGTGTCCCTCGTTTGGGGAGGGACCGACGGATCCGGTGGTAGCGGCAAAGTTGATCAAGTCTGGACCCCCGGCATGATGTGGAGATCCCATCGGCGTAGTTGGCCACTGGCCGTGTTTGCAGCCATCGCTGCAGTGTTCGGGTTGACTGCCTGCGGCGCCCAAGACGGATCTGCCCCGGCAGGATCGGCGCTGCCAACGCAGGAGACAACGGTGCCTGCACCGGGAACCTCCGATGGAGCTTCAGCGCAGCTAATCGAGGAGGCGGGGCTAGCTGACTGCCCCACGAGTGATGCCTCAATCGAGCCGGTTGCTGGTGGCCTCCCTGAGCTGACGTTGTCTTGTTTGGGGCAGGGCCCCGACGTTCATCTAGCTGGTCTGCGCGGGAAGCCTTACGTCGTCAATGTGTGGGCATCGTGGTGCGGCCCTTGTCGGGAGGAGCTGCCGATGATGGGGCAGTTCTACCGGGAGAACAGCACCGAGGTTGGCTTCCTCGGAATCGACATGGCCGATGACCAAATAGCCGCACTCGGAATGGCCGCCGCAACCAATATGTCCTTCCCATCGGTGCAGGATCCAGAGTCAAAGATCCGGGCCGGTCTATCGGTCGTTGGTGTCCCGACCACCATCTTCGTGAGGCCCGACGGTGAGATCGCCGGGCGAGCCAATATCGTGACGAGCGAGCAGGAGCTCGCGGAACTAGTCGAGCAGTACTTAGGGGTGCAGTTGACATGAGGCAGAC
This sequence comes from uncultured Actinomycetes bacterium, assembly GCA_946803585.1. Taxonomy (GTDB): domain Bacteria; phylum Actinomycetota; class Actinomycetes; order S36-B12; family UBA10799; genus UBA10799. The sequence continues at coordinate 405,229 of CAMPEQ010000011.1, read as the reverse complement.
CCCGAGAGATCGAGTCGACGTCCTAGTGCAACCGCAGACGATTCCGCAGTGGTACCGACCGTTAATCACCGCGATTACTGGGCCGGACCTTGATGACATGACACGGTTCCTGCCACCGGCAGATGTCGCGGCACGCCATTCGTCTGTACTCGTCTTGTTCTCCGAGAGCGGTTCGACCGGCAGCGATTCGCCGACCTCGGAGCTAGACGTCCTGCTTATTCAACGCGCGCTAGAAATGCGTGCCCACGCCGGTCAGCCGGCATTTCCCGGTGGCGCGCAAGACCCGACTGACACTGGGCCGATTGCCACCGCGCTACGGGAAGCGCAAGAGGAGACCCAACTCGACCCACGAGGGGTGGTGCCGGTTGCGACCCTGCCGCAGATGTGGATCCGGCCCTCCGGATTCGTCGTCACCCCAGTGCTGGGCTGGTGGAAGAACCCATCCCCGGTTGCCGTCGGAGACCCAGCTGAGGTTGCCAGCGTTCACCGAGTGCGAATCAGTCAACTGAGCGATCCGGCAAACCGTGTCCAGGTCTCACACCCGGCTGGCTATATCGGCGCGGGTTTTGAGATCGACGACATGTTGGTGTGGGGTTTCACCGGGATGCTGCTCGATCGATTGATTGCCCTCGCGGGGTGGGAGCAGCCATGGCTGGCAGGGGCCCGGACCGTCCCGTTCGACGACGGGTGGCGCAACCCTGGTGGTTCACAGGTAGATAGGTGACACTTACCCAAGAGAGTCTCTAGGAGGAGGTGAAGATATGAACTTCGTTGACTTGATCGTGATCGGCGCGGTGATTGTCTTCGCCTGGTCCGGGTGGCGTCACGGCTTCGTCTCAGCGTTTCTGTCCTTCATTGGGTTTATCGGTGGCGGTCTGCTGGGGTCCTTCCTGGCACCGTGGCTACTCTCCAGATTCGATGTCAGCGGGATGGCCGGTCTCGTGCTGACGGTCGGTATGGTCATCGGCTTCGCGATCGTGGGACAGGTCCTTACCTCCGGCCTGGGCCGCTACCTGCGCGACCGAATCACGTGGGAGCCAGCCCGGCTGGTCGATAACTTCGGAGGCGCGGCGCTGAACGTTCTCGCTATTGCGATTGTCGCCTGGGTACTAGCCGCGACTGCCTCGGCCTTGCCGACCTCCAGCGTGTCAGCCTCGGTTCGCTCCTCAGCACTGCTCACGACCCTGGATGGGGTCGTACCGACCCAGGCACGCGACTTCGTTGGCAATCTGCGGGTCCTGGTGGATGACTCCGGGCTGCCGCAACTGTTCGACAGCTTTGGGGTATTACCCCCTGCTCCGGTCGACGCCCCAGAAACAGCTGTGGTGAAGAACCAGGCGGTGCAGGCGTCATTGCGCTCGGTTGTAAAGGTGCAGGGCTCCGCACCGTCGTGTAACTCCGGCTTCACCGGTTCGGGGTTCGTCGTCGGCCGCAACCGGGTCCTGACAAACGCACACGTTGTTGCCGGGGTAGAGCAGCCCAGCGTCTCCGTCCCTCGCCAAGGCCAGCTCCGCGGAACCACCGTGTACTTTGACCCGCGCATCGACGTGGCCATCTTGGATGTTCCAGGACTCCAAGCGCCCACCCTTGAGATGTCTGGGCCACTCGATCGTGGTGATGATGGGGTGATCGCTGGATATCCAGGTGGCGGCCCGATGAAGGTTGGCGCAGCGCGGGTTCGCGGAACCATCCCGGGTGATGTGGCCCGCGGAACCGACATCTACGGTAAATCGGGTGTGTCTCGCGAGGTGTACGCGTTGCGTGGATCAGCTCGACCGGGCAACTCGGGGGGACCATTCCTCACGGCTAATGGCGACGTCGCCGGGGTTATCTTCGCCCAGGCGCAGGGGGATGCGCAGACGGCTTACGCGCTAACGGCCGAACAGGTGGAACCTGCGATCAGAGCGGGGCTGCGCGGCACTCAAGCGGTGTCGACCGGACCGTGCGCCAAGTAGTCAGCTACCCGCCCCGCAGCGATTCTCAGCTAGGCCGGTGAAGGCGAACTGGGCAGTGACGTTTGGTCTGCTGGCGGATCGTCCCACGGCGGATTACTGGCTAACCAGTCCAAAATAAGCGAGTCAACGACGTGCGGTTGCTCTTCCTGCGGGAAGTGGCCAACTTCCGGCAAGCTACGCCAGGCGTATGGCCCAGCCACGAACTCGCGCGAGCCCGCGGCAGTGCGTGGGAGGATCGTTCGATCTGCCGCACCCTGGATCTGTAGTACTGGTGCAGTGATTTTGTTGGAGCTCGCCAGGTCGGCGAATCGGCGCCCGTCGGTACGCATGATGGATCGAACGATCCAGCGGTAGTACTCCAGCGCGCAGTGAGCGGTATTGCCGATTTGGAATGCGGCCCGGTAGCGGGCGCTGGCCTCATCGTCGGGCCAAGCTGGATCGGCAGACCACGATGACAGGTAGTGCTCGATCTGCTGGGCATCATCGCGAACGAGTTGACGCTCTGGGATCCACGGCCGTTGGAACCCCAACAGATAGCTTGAGGCCGCGAGCTGGCCACGATCAGAGAGCAGCGCTTGCCGCATCCGAACCGGGTGCGGCATGGAGATTGCCACCAGGCGGTTTACTACCTCGGGGTCCAATGCTGCCGTTGACCATCCCAGGAGTGCACCCATTCCCTGACCGATCACCGTCGCATTCGGTTCTCCCAGACTTCGAATAATTGCCCCGACGTCCTTGGCGGCTGTGTTGAGGTCGTATCCACGTGGGGGGTGGTCGCTGCCCCCGTAGCCGCGCAAATCAACGGCGACCGCGCGGTAGCCAGCATCGGCGAGTTCGGGTAGTAGGTGGCGCCAGGTCCACCAGAACTGCGGGAACCCGTGGAGTAGGAGAACTAGTGGCCCCTCGCCGGCGCTGACCGCGTGAAAACGCGCGCTGTTGGCGGCAATCTCACGATGAGACCACGGGCCGGTTGCCGCAATGGCCTGCTCGGGCGTGTAAGTAGTCAACGGATCAGGTGTCGTGCGGGCTTGTTCGGACCGCTACTGGTTGCTGCTACTAGGTGGGATGGCCCCTGAGAGAGCGGTCTTCGTCAGCTCGATCTCTTTCTTCGTCTCGTCGAGTCCCTTGACCTTCTTCGCGTGCCGAGCTCCGACGAGGCCAAGAATGATCGCGACGATGAACAGAACCAGGGTGACAATCCCGAATCCAGCCCAGACTGGAAGGCCGAGTGCGACCAGCACATAAGCGATTGTGACCAGGAGGAAGAGGCCGCCAACTCCAGCCAGTACGGCGGCCACAGCGATGAGCCCAAAGGCCGATCCGGCTTGCCTGGCGCTGGCCTGTAGCTCTGCCTTAGCGAGCTCAACTTGGGCCGACACCATGGTCGAGACGTCTTTGGCGGCCGAGGTAACAAGCTCCTTGACGGAGGGGTCGACCCGGTTCGGATCCTGAGTTGGTGTGGTCGTCATGGGAGCTAGGCTAACTTGAAACGGCATCGTGATGGCGGCCGCGGCGAATTAGTGCGATAGAAGCCAGCAAAGCTGACACAACTGATGCCACCAGGATCGCGAGTTTGGCATCGGTCAACAGGATGTGGTCGCCTTCGAAGGCCAGTTCGGCGATGAGCAGTGAAACGGTGAAGCCGACGCCGGCCACGATTCCAACTGCGAGGATGTCGCGCCAATGCAGGATGTCGGGGATGTTGACGTTCTTGAACCGCGTCACGAGGAAGGCTCCGCCCATCACGCCGATGGGTTTACCGACGACAAGGCCGACGATGATGCCTAGTCCGAGCGGTTCGGTGAGGGCTTGGACGGGGTTAATACCGGCCAAGCTGATACCAGCGGCGAAGAAGGCAAACAGTGGCACGCAGAACCCAGCAGAGATCGGGTGCACTCGATGCTGCAGCCGCTCGGCTGGTGCCTCCTCCTCGCCTGGATCGAGCTTCGCGCGGGTAAGTAGACCGAGTGCGACGCCAGCGACCGTGGCATGAACTCCGGAGCGGTGGACCATATCCCAGATCACTAGGGCGAGTGGGATGTAGATGTACCACGCACGCACGCGCTTCTTTTGCAGGTAGGCGTAGACACCGAGCAGGACCGCGGCGATCAGCAACGGCACGGCTTGAACAGCTTCGGTGTAGAACAGCGCGATGACGGTGATCGCGCCGAGGTCATCGACGACGGCCAGGGTCAAAAGGAAGATGCGGACCTGGACCGGCAAACGACGCCCGGCAACCGCAAGTACCGCCAGCGCGAAGGCGATATCGGTGGCCATCGGAATACCCCACCCGGAGGTCTGGCCGATATCGGAGGTGAGGTTGATAGTGAAAAACAGGGCCGCAGGAATGATCATTCCGCCGAGCGCGGCGGCGACCGGCACGATCGCGGTTGAGAATTGCCGGAGGGAGCCGCGAACGAACTCGTACTTGAGCTCGAGTCCAGCAACGAAGAAGAAGACCGCAAGGAGTCCGTCTGCGGCCCAGGTACTCAGAGACAGATTGAGGTGAAGTGCTTCGGGGCCGACTTCGGTGTTGGCCAGGGTGAAGTACTCGGCTGACCACGGGGAGTTCGCCCAGATCAGGGCTAGCGCGGCCGCAACCAGCAGGATGGCGCCACCGATGGTCTCGTCACGCAGGGACTCAACGACAGCGCGTGGGACTTTCGCGACAGTCGTGGGGGTGGTTGCCATGGGCCCTATCCGATCACATTTGAGTCACGGGAATCAGCGCGGATGGACCGTTGCACAAGGAACCTGTCGGTGGTAGGGGTCTGCGCCGTTGCCAAATAGGCGGATTTGGCCTAGTCCTCGACCGCCCCTGGCGCGGAGAGCCCATCGGCGATGAGGCCCATGACAGCGGGATCAGCCAAGGTCGACATATCTCCTAGGCTACGGTTCTCCGCGACGTCACGTAGGAGGCGACGCATGATCTTTCCTGACCGGGTCTTTGGGAGTTCCTTGACGATGAGGACCTGTCGAGGTTTCGCGATTGGTCCGATTTCCCGGGCGACATGAGCGCGTAGATCATCCACCGTTGATTCGGAAATCTCGGCATGCTCTCGCAAGATTACAAAGGCGACGATCGCCTGTCCGGTTGTCTCATCGTTGGCACCCACGACCGCGGCCTCGGCCGTTGCTGGATGGGAGACGAGCGCTGACTCAACCTCGGCAGTCGAGATGCGGTGACCGGAGATATTCATGACATCGTCCACCCGACCTAGGAGCCACATTGCGCCTTGGGAGTCGTACTTGGCGCCATCGCCAGCGAAGTACACCCCAGGCCAGCGAGACCAGTAGGTCTCGATGTAGCGCTGCGGGTCTCCCCAGATACCGCGCAACATCGCTGGCCATGGTTCATCCAAAACCAGATATCCACCCTCGCTATTGCCGACCGGTACGCCAGCATCGTCGACGATCTTGGCGCAAATGCCAGGCAGTGGGCGCATAGCGGAGCCCGGCTTGCACTCAGTAATCCCGGGTAGCGGACTGATCATGATGGCACCGGTCTCGGTTTGCCACCAGGTGTCAACGATTGGACAGCGATTCCCGCCGATGACTGAGCGGTACCACATCCAGGCTTCGGGATTAATCGGTTCACCGACACTGCCTAGTAGGCGTAAGGACGACAGATCGAACTCCTGCGGGATCTCACGTCCCCACTTGGAGAAAGTCCGGATTGCCGTTGGCGCGGTGTAGAGGGTCGTAACGCCGTACTTCTCGATGATCTCCCACCAGCGACCTTGGTGTGGGCTGTCTGGTGTGCCCTCGTAGAGCACCTGCGTCGCCCGGTTGGCCAGTGGACCGTAGACGACGTAACTGTGGCCGGTGATCCACCCGATGTCAGCGGTGCACCAGAAGACATCGGTGTTGGCCTTGAAGTCGAAGACGTTGTAGTGGGTGTAAGCAGTCTGGGTGAGGTAGCCCCCGGAGGTATGCAGGATCCCCTTAGGGCTGCCGGTGGTGCCGGAGGTGTACAGAATGAACAGTGGGTGTTCGCTATCGAAGGCCTGTGGGACGTGGGTAGTCGACTGGCGACCGACGAGGTCCTTCCACCGGAGATCCCGCTGGGTCCATTCGACTTCCTGTCCGGTTCGCTCGACCACCAACACGTTGTTAACCGAGGGTGTCTCGGTCACAGCCTCGTCCACCGCTGGTTTGAGCGCGGCAGCCTTCCCCCTGCGGTAACCGCCATCGGCGGTGATGACGAGCTTGGCTTGGGCATCATTGATGCGGCTGCGAAGGGCTTCAGCACTGAAGCCACCAAAGATCACCGAATGGGCCGCTCCGAGGCGGGCACACGCCAGCATCGAGATCACTGCCTCAGGGATCATTGGGAGATAGATCGCGACTCTGTCACCGGCCTCGATTCCGAGCTCAACCAGGGCATTGGCAGCCTGGCACACCTCATCTTGGAGTTGTTGGTAGGTGATCGCCCGGGTGTCGCCCGGCTCGCCCTCGAAGTGGATGGCAACCTGCTCGCCGTATCCATCGTTGACATGTCGATCAACGCAGTTCACTGCAACGTTGAGCTTCCCGCCGACGAACCACTGCGCGAATGGCGCATCCGTCCAGTCCAATGGGAGATCCCATTTTCGATCCCAGTGCAGGCGACCAGCCTGGTCCTCCCAAAAGGCGAGTCGGTCGGCGTCGGCCGCACCGTACAATGACGGCTGAGCGTTTGCCTGAGCCTTGAACTCATCGCTGGGGGCAAACACGCGGCGTTCATGAAGAAGATTCTCGAATCCATCAGATGTCACAACCGAAAACCTATCGGTCAGGCAGACTATTGACCATCCCCCCGACCAGATTGACCCAATCGCTATTACATAATTCGTCGTATACCTAGTTCGTCGTACTAAGTCCTCATGGAGTTGACGTAGATGAGTCGCAGACCGCTGATCGCCCTATTGGTTGCGGCCCTAGCAATCGTTGGGGTCGTCGCGTTACTTCTTCCTAGCGACGATTCTTCGACTGCTGCGGATAGGCCGGTCGAGGGTCCGGCGAAGCTCATTGATCCAGATGCTCCGCTTGAGGTTGATACCTCAGGGGTAACCACCCCGCCTGACCCGCAGCCAGAGTTCGAGATCCAGAAGCTAGCGCCGGGTGAGCAACCTCCTCAGTTCGTCGTTGTCTCCTTCGACGGTGGTGTCGAGAGTAAGACCGGGTTGATGCAGCGTTACCTAGACACTGCTCAGAAGGTGGATGGCCGGTTCTCGTTCTACATTTCTGGTGTCTACTTGCTGCCAGATAATGCGATGAAGAAGAACTACTCCCCTCCGGGGAAACCGCGGGGCACCTCCGATATCGGGTTCGCCGACCCGGACTTGGTTGGACTGCGGATCAACAAGCTCAGCGAAGCTTGGAACGCCGGGCACGAGATCGGAACTCACTACCTCGGCCACTTCTGTGGACCAACGGGGGTGGCGAGCTGGTCGGCATCGCAGTGGTCGAGTGAGATCGAGCAGTTCAACACGATCCTGGACGATTGGCGGACCTTCAATCCCCAAGCTGCCGATGCGGGTCCGCTGCCGTTCAACTCATCTGTGGTTAAGGGCGGCCGTACTCCGTGCCTAGAAGGCAAACGCTCGGCGATGTACAAGGCCTTCAAGAAGGCCGGCTACCGATACGACACCTCGAACTCGGGAACTCTGCGTTGGCCACAGCAGATGAAGAACACTCTGTGGGATGTCCCGCTGCAGACCATCAAGGTGATTGGTGCAGGCTATGCGACCTTGTCGATGGACTACAACTTCCTGGTCAACCAGAACGATGGGAAGCAGACGGCCTCTAGCGCAAAGTGTCAGCAGATCGAGGATCAGACCTACGATTCGTATTCTGATGCACTGCGGGCAGTGCGCGACGGTAACCGTGCCCCGCTCATCCTCGGGAATCACATGAACGATTGGGTTTGTGGCGCCTACACCAAGGCGCTCAACCGCTTCATCATCGATACCAAGGAGAAGCACCCAGACGTCCAGTTCATCTCGACACTGGATTTGGTGAACTTCATGGAGGCACAAGACCCGGCCGTCTCCGCGCAGTTGCAAGCACGTCCGACGCAGGCGCAATAGTCTTGCCACTGTGACTCAAGACTTCATCTCGCCCCTAGCCGATCTCCCGGGTGTTGCTGACTCGATTGCGAGTGCTCGTGACCGAGTCGATTCGTTACTCTGGGATCGTGCGCTTGGCGCCAAAGGTGCCGCGCTTCGGGTAGATGTATCCCGCCAGAACGCCCGCGCTTCGGCGGCGATCGACGGGATAGATATTTCGATGTCAGCGTGGTCTTCCGGCGATGCCTTTGACGACTCGCCAATCGGGCGAGCTGCTGCCGGTGTGTGGCGCCTCGAGGAGTCCTTGCGCGATCAGCTGCTGGTGTGGCCTACCGCTCCCATGCAGGCACTTGCTCGGATGCACTCGCTAGTTGCCGCCGATGTCGTGGAGGATTCCGACCGCCTCGGTCGTCCCCGCGATGGGGTACAGGTGGACGACCCGCTACGGATCAAAGCGGTGCCAGACGTGAACTCGATGAAGATTCGATTGTCAGGTCTCGTTGAGATCGCCACCTCCGATTCCGGGGCCCCGGCGATCATCGAGGCCGCGATCATTCACGGCGAACTCGTGGCGCTACGTCCGTTTGAGTGGGGAAGCGGGCTGGTTGCTCGAGCAGCAATGCGGGTCGTGTTGGGAGCCCGAGGTGTCGACCCGGACCTGCTCGTCATGACCGATGCGGCGATGTACTCGATCGGGCGCCCGGCCTACGTTGATGCTGTTCGTAACTACGTCTCCGGGACACCAGATGGGGTCGCTCGCTGGATCAGATTCTGTGCGGAATCGGTTGCTGTAGGGGCACGCCTCAGCTCGGATCGCCTCGCGGAATTGCCAGCGCGATAGCCACCAGACACTTGATTGAATGACGCTTGCTGAAACGGCGGGAGCCCCCGCCAATGGCGAGGGCTCCACAATATGCGCCGGATGCAGTGATCATGCGTGCGGTGATCGGCCTCGTAGGACCGGACCCTCTGCGTGGGTTGTACGCCGCGTGGGTACTGCTTCCAGTGCTTGCGACCTATCGGTCGTTCACAAGACTTTTCTACTCTCATTCCGGGCTGCTGTCATCCCCCAATAGGACTATTCTGGCCATGGGAGAACGGTGTTCTCGGAGGTATTCGCCCTAGCGGCGTAGTCGATGTGCCGCGTACCAGGCGAGGCCCAACGCCGCTGCTCCTACTGCCGCGCCGGCGGCCCGATTGCGCTGCTGGGTCTCGCGTGCTGCCATATCTACCGGCTTGCGGAAGTCCAGGACTGGCCACACCCGATCTTTAGCTAGCGCGCGTAGATCCTTATCGGGGTTTGTCGCAACGGGGTGTCCCACGACCTCGAGCATGGGCACGTCGGTCATCGAATCGGAGTACGCGAAACACTGCTCGAGGTCATATCCACGATCGGTCGCTAGCGCGCGCATTGCGTCGGCCTTGCCCTCGCCATAGGCGTAGAAGAGGACTTCGCCGGTGTACTTGCCATCCTCTATCTCTACCTGGGTTCCAATCGCGAGATCGGCCCCGAGGAGCTCGCAGATCGGCTCAATGATCTCGGTACCCGATGACGAGATGACAACCACATCGCGGCCAGCGGCATGGTGTTCATCGAAGAGCTGCAGGGCCTCGGAGTAGACGATTGGTTCGATAACGGTCGCCAATGCCTCCCGGGCGATTTCGCGGACCTGCTCAACATCCCAGCCCTTGACCATCTCGGACATGTACACCCGCATCTGATCCATCTGGTCATCGTTGGCACCGGCAATGATGTAAACGGACTGGGCGTAGGCGCTGCGGAGAAGGTCCTTGCGGGTGATCATCCCGCTCTCGTACAGGGGCTTTGCATAGGCCAGCGTGCTTGACTTGGCCAAGAGGGTCTTATCCAAATCGAAGAATGCTGCGGCAGTGGCCATGATCGCGTGCCTTTCGTGAAAGTACGGCTAACGGCTAAGGAGAATCTGTTCTTGTTGTCGACCCTACCGGTGACGGAAGTTCAGTGCCTCAATTCCAGGCCGTGAGTATGGGTGCGGAGATGGCGGTTGCAGAGGCCTTGAAAATTACTAGGCTGACAGGGTCATTAGTAGTTGCATCGGTTCCGCCGAGCGGTACATACTGTGACCACTCGGTCACGTACCGACCACGCCGACGTCCCCCACGTCGGTTTGAAGACCCCCGCTTCCCCCCGCGGGGGTCTTCCTCGTTTCCTGCCCGTTCTCGGTAGTCGCCAACCGCAGCGACGGAGTCTTTCCACAGACCAGGATCCGCTTCGACTCTTTCCACAAGTCCAGAGCTTCCGGTCTCACTATTGCGCGTTGTCGATGACGCTAGCTCCATGGTTTCAACGGCTGCAACACCTAGATCCGGCGATCCGCGTTGGACTCCCGCGACGGGACAAGGCAGCGGTTCCGCCCAGCACCTCAGCGGCTGGTCGAGTGCCCGAACCAGCGATCCCTTGACGGGCCAAGGAGCGAATCCGCTGGCGGTTGATCACGCACCGTCGCGCAGACCGCTGCTGGCAACGGACGATGTGGAGCTCCTCGATGACCTCCTGCGGCTAGCCGCAGCGGCCGGGGTGGAGCCCGACGTCGCGACTACCCCAGGTGCACTGCGCAGCCGCTGGAGTAATCACCGCCTCGTCGTATTGGGGGCAGATGTGGCAGGGGAACTGTCCCAGGGATTTGTTCCCCGCCGTGCTGGGGTAATCGTGGCTACGCGGGCACCTGGGGCGAACGATTCGGTGTGGCAACGGGCCGCGGCCCTGGGTGCCGATCGGGTTGCCTTACTTCCCGAGGGCGAGGTCTGGCTGGTTGACCGTCTCGCCGCCGTAGGAGTAGAGGGTCGCGCGAGCGCGCCGACCATCGCCGTCTTGGGAGCATGCGGAGGTGCGGGCGCAAGCTCGCTCAGTATTGCTCTAGCGGTCGGCGCCGCCCAGCTAGGGCGACCCGCTTGCACGGTGGATCTCGACCCGGTTGGGTCGGGGTTGGCGACCCTGCTCGGAGCTGATCGTCCGGTAGGTCTGTCCTGGGAGGAGCTCGCGCAAACAAAGGGTCGAGTTCGGGGGGACTCGCTGCTATCGGCACTGCCGAGGTTCGCCGATGTTGCTGTCCTCGGGTGGGGAGACTCTCGGGTGCACACTCTGGGGCCGGGGGTCGCTGGGGCAACAATCGACGCGCTTGCCCAGTCCTGTGACTTCATGTCGATCGACCTCCCGCGGACCCTCGGGGACTCGGCTGCAGAGGTGGTCTGCCGTAGTGCCATGGTTGCGCTGGTCGTGCCGAGGCGTAGTACTGCTGTCGTGAGCGCAGCTCGCCTGCTGGAAAGCGAGGAGTTGGCCGGGGCCAACCTGCAACTCGTCGTTCGAGGTCCCGCTCCGGTCGGACTCGAGGCCTATCGGATCGCCGATTCGCTCGGGATCCCATTGTTGTGTGACATCCCGGGTGATAGCCGAGTGGACCGCCGCCTGGAGCAGGGCCTACCTCCAGTCGGAGTCAGAGGTGGCCTGCGAAAGGCCAGCACCGCCGTGTTGTCCGCCGTTGGGATTGCCGGCGATAGCAGGCGCAGATGACGTCGGAGATGAGCTCATTGCGGCTACCTTCCGCGACGCCGCAGCGGCCAACCGTGCCGGAGGCCCTAGTTGACCGAGTTCGTGACCGACTAGCCGCCAATGGCGATCAGCCGACCCCTTCTCGGGTGGCATCCGCGCTGCAGTCAGAAGGCGCCATCCTTGGCGATGCCGCTGTGCTCGACGTCGTGGTCGCATTGCGAAGTGAGCTTGCCGGGGCAGGTCCACTCGAGGCGTTACTGCGCGCCCCGCATGTCACGGATGTTCTAGTCAACGGCCCGGAGTCTGTCTGGGTGGACGAGGGAAACGGGTTGACCCGTACCACGATTCGGTTTCGGGACGAAGGTGCCGTCCGCCGCCTAGCGCAGCGCCTAGCAGCGGCCGCCAACCGCCGATTGGACGAGGCAACTCCCTACGTCGACGCCCGAATGACCGACGGAACCCGCCTGCACGCGGTACTGCCACCGATCGCGCCTAGAGGGACGTGTATCTCCTTGCGAATCCCTCGCCGCCGGGTATTCACCTTGGCGGACTTAGCCGACTTGGGAACAATCCCGGAGCGGGCGATTCCGTGGCTGCTCGCCCTTGTCCAGTCTCGAGCGGCCTTCCTCGTTTCCGGGGGTACCGGCACCGGCAAGACCACCCTGCTGAGCGCGTTGCTTTCACTCGTACCAGCTGGTGAGCGGACCCTCATCGTTGAGGATTCTGGTGAGCTCGATCCAGATCATGAGCACGTAGTCCGACTGGAGGTTCGTCCAGCGAACGTCGAGGGATCGGGCCATGTGAGTATGCGCGATCTGGTCAAACAAGCCCTACGGATGCGACCCGATCGCCTGGTTGTTGGAGAGGTCCGGGGTGCTGAGGTGATTGACCTCCTGGCTGCGCTCAATACCGGCCATGAGGGTGGTTGCGGAACCGTCCACGCGAACAGCTCAGCAGACGTACCGGCCAGGCTAGAAGCGCTAGCACTCGCGGCGGGGCTCGGGCGCGATGCCCTACATTCGCAGGTCGCAGCTGGGCTTGATGCCGTGATCCACATCGATCGTGACCGCGACGGGGTACGACGAGTGGCGGGAATCCATACGCTCGTGCGCGAGTCGAACGGACTCGTCAGTGCTCACCCGGCGGTGGACTTCACCACCGACGGCGTTCATTTACGACCAGCGGGTGCAGCCTTAGCCGCGAGGCTCTCGGTACAGCTCACAGCGGATGACTTGTGACACCTGTATTGATCGGCGCTCTCGTCGCTTCCGCATTGTTGTTGGCCACACGTCCGCCACGTTCACTCGTTCACCTTCGACAGCCGTTGACGACTCGAACGACCGAGAAGCGATGGGTCCGACACTTTCGACGTCGCGCACTACATACGCGGCAACGCCGTGCGGCCATTGAACTAGTTGCGGCCTTTGCTGCCGAACTGCGCGCGGGTCAGCCGGTTCGGCAAGCCTTCGTGCGAGCACAACAATCAAGCCCCGGTGGTGTTGGCGCCCAAGTCGTGGCGGTAGCCGAGCTCGGGGGCGACGTACCCCGAGCGTTGGAGGTAGCCGCAGCACAAGGAGAGCTTCCGGTATTGCGCTCACTGGCAGCGCTATGGCGAGTCGCGGAGGGGTCAGGTGCTGGTCTTGCACAGGCAGCAGATCGACTGGCAATTGCCCAGTCTCAGGCGGAGCTCGCAAGAGCAGAGCTATCCGCTCAGCTCGCTGGACCGCGAGCAACAGCGCGAGTTCTTGCCGGGTTGCCAATCCTGGGGATGTTGTTGGGAAGCGGGTTAGGTGCCTCCCCGCTGGCCTGGTTGTTTGGTTCCCCGTGGGGTTGGCTGGTTCTCGTGCTCGGATGCGCTCTGGAAGCTGTCGGGCTGTGGTGGATCGCGCGCCTCACCCGCTCCGTTGAGGTGCTGCTATGACGACTGCTGGTTGGTTCTGCGCTGTTTGTGCCGCAGTCGCGTGCTACCTGATGTTGGGTAGTCGGCCCGTGCATGAGCGCCTCGCCGGTGTCTCGCAACGACGGAGTTCGCAGGTTGCCCGGGTGCAGTCGCGGGAATCTGTGTCGGACGCGGTGTTGGCACAACGCCAAGAGAACGAAGTCGCCGCTGCGCAGCGGACCGCCCGATTGCAAGTGATCGCGTGCGTTGTGGCGGGGTGTGCGCTGTTCTTCCTCGTCGGTGGAGTCCTCGGGGTTGGGCTGGCCGTGGGGGTGGTCGTCTTCGGGCCCCGAGCGCTACGGCGGCTAGAACCGGCAGACGATCGACGTCGACGAGTCCAGATTGAAGTGAGCGCGGCGATGGTCGCCGACCTGCTGGCCGCATGTGTAGCTAGCGGAGCGTCAACCCCGGGCGCAACTGCTGCTACTGCACAAGCGATCGGAGGTCCGAGCGCAGAACTGCTGCGTGAATGCGTCGCACAGTTCGAGCTCGGGGCGGATCATCGGCGGGTCTGGCTACCGCTGACCAACGAGCCGTCGTTGGCGCCTATTGCCCGGGCGATTCTGCGCTCTGCTGAGACGGGCGCACCGCTGTCCGCGACGTTGCTGAGAGTTGGTGACGACCTGCGCTCAACGCGCAAGGCGCAGCTAGATCAGGCGGCAAAGGCCGTCGGGGTGAAGGCTGTCGGGCCCTTGGGCCTGTGTTTCTTGCCTGCCTTCATGCTGCTCGGCGTTGTCCCGCTTATCGCCAGTTTGATTGCCAACGGGTTGGCCTCGTGAGTGCGTGAACTCGCACTCGTCCCTGCACAACAACCGGTCATTCACAGGCCAGCGCTAGCTGACTCGTTATCCCCAGCGAACAATTTCTCTTACCTCCGCAACGCCAAATCAGACGAGGCTTAGGTCATATCCGAACACGGGTATCGGTGGTCATTTGGGTCGCCGAATGATGCGGGGGTCCTCGGGCACCCGCAAGACAATGGGGGAGTACGGAAATGAAGAAGCACTTGGCACGCGTCGTTGATGAGGACGCTGGAATGTCAACAGCCGAGTATGCAGTGGGCACTGTCGCAGCTGCGGGCTTTGGCGGCCTACTACTCAAACTGCTGCAGAGCCCTGACGTTCAGGACCTCCTCTGGAGCGTCGTGCAACGAGCCTTCTCGTGGTTGGGCTAAGTCGGCCGAACGGGGGTCGGGGCTTCCGCCCTGACCCCCGGGGCGGGCCAGGCAACTGCGCTAACTGTGGGGTCCTTCGCTGCTCACGCGACCGTGGGATGGTGACGGCTGAAATTGCCGTGGGGCTGCTGGCAGTCACCGTCGTGTTGGGCCTGATGATCTATGCGATTGGGGTGGGGATCGCCCATGTGAGAACGCAGGAATCCGCCCGTGCGGCAGCCCGGGCAGCAGCCCGAGGGGACACGAACGCACAGATAGTGGCGACTGCGCGCCAGTCCTACTCCGATGCAAACGTGCGCATCAACCGCTCCGGCTCAGGAAATGGCGGCGAGGTGACGGTCGTTGTCACCACTGGACTCGACCCGATCTTTGCGCTGCCCTCGCTGAAGGTCTCGAGTCGGGCCGTGGCGCAGGTGGAACCACGATGACGACACGTTGGCGTGCCGATAGAGCAGATCGAGGTGCTGCGACCGTCGTCTGGCTCACGGCAATCTCTTTGGTTCTGGTGCTCGGACTGGTTGGGATTGCGATGACCGAGCTTGCATCCGGTCGAGCCAAGGCAGCCGCTGCGGCCGATCTGGGTGCTCTTGCTGGGGCTGAGCACGTCCTTGATGGGACGCAATGCGCGGTCGCGCGCCGTATCGTTGCCGCAAACGGCGCTACGCTGACCCGTTGCTCGACAGCTTCATCCGACGTAGAGGTGCAGGTCGCCGTCTCACCGGGCAAACTCCTCACGGCATTGGCAGCACGAGCAGGTAATCGCGCACCGCGAATCAAGATGACGGCCCGGGCGGGAGCGCCGCAGCGAGGCGCAGACTGAATCACGAGTGATCCCGCGCGATCATCGTCGGGTGATTTGTGCAAAAGTTACCCCGAGAGACTCGCCGCAATAGACAAGAACAACCGAAGGGCCACACTGTGGAGATCACGCTAGCCACCCGCCAGGAACAGGGCCGCTCAATCGTGGAAGTCGCAGGCGAGGTTGACGTCCATACCGCCCCCGAACTCGACGTGGCCGTCTCAGCGCTGATCTCCGATGGCGCAACTCGGGTTGTCATCGACCTTTCGAATGTTGAGTTCCTGGACTCGACCGGGCTCGGAGTCCTCGTCAAAGCACTCAAACGTCTGCGCGAGTCCGACGGTTCGCTCGATGTCGTCGCGACGACTGATCGGATCACTAAGGTCTTTCGGATCACGGGCTTGGACGCGGTGATCGGCATTCACGCGAGCGTCGATGACGCGTTGGCTGCCTGATATGTCCACCGCTATCTTGCGAATCCCGCCCGGGACGGAGCATGTGCGCCTCGCTCGTCTCGTCGCGAGTTCCGCTGCTCGCCGCGGTGGAGTAAGTGAAGATATCTTGGACGAACTACGCCAGGCAGTTGGCGAGGCGTGCGCTCGCGCGGTGCTGCGTCATCAAGATGCCCGCAGCTCAGCAGAGGTACGGATTGAACTAGAGGACGTACCCAATCGATTCCACGTGCGGGTGTTTGACCAAGTCGAGCTAGTGGCGACTCCAGACGCTATTGATGAGATGGCCCTCGCGCTGATTTCTAGTCTGGCGCAGCAGAGCACAGTCGAGTCTGCCGGTGGCGGTTCTCGCGTTGAGATGTCCTGGCCTGCCGACAACGCGGCCTGATCAGATATTTGACGGCACCCTCGGGGGTCGGTCGCAACTTCTGTCACTCTTTCGGCATACACTCGCGGCAATTCGCCGCCTTGAACACGAGGCGGTTCCGAAGGCTAGGGTCGAGCCTCGTCTATGCGGCATGCCTGCGTTCGTTGTAGAGCTACCGCGTTGAGCGCGAGATTTTGCCCTACTTCACCGTGACAAGGAGACCCGAATGTCAGCAGTTTTGGCTGCCGACGTCACTGTCGCGCTAGAAGGCGCCAACTTCACCTACGCGGTGATTGTGGCTCTCATTGCCTTACTAGCGCTGGTAGTGGCGGCGGTCCTGGTTCGTGGCGTACTCGCCAACAGCCAGGGCACTGAGAACATGCAGGAGATCGCCGGGGCCGTGCAAGAGGGCGCCGCCGCATACCTGACCCGCCAGTTCAAGACGCTCAGCATCTTTGCTGTCATCGTCTTCTTCGTTTTATTCCTGCTTCCGGCCGAGACCAACTCGGAGCGAATCGGTCGGTCCATCTTCTTCGTCGTCGGAGCAGTGTTCTCCGGTGTCACGGGCTACGTCGGAATGTGGCTAGCAGTTCGGGCCAACGTTCGCGTCGCAGCCGCCGCGCAAGACGCGGGCGAGGTTCCAGCGATGAAGATCGCGATCCGCTCCGGTGGCGTTGCCGGAATGTTCACCGTTGGGCTTGGACTCTTCGGTGCCGCGCTCGTCGTCCTTATCTATAAGGGAGACGCCCCCAAGGTCCTTGAAGGCTTCGGATTTGGTGCCGCTCTTCTCGCTATGTTCATGCGAGTCGGTGGCGGAATCTTCACCAAGGCTGCCGACGTCGGCGCCGACCTGGTCGGCAAGGTCGAGCAAGGCATCCCAGAGGATGACCCCCGCAACGCCGCCACCATCGCTGACAACGTCGGCGACAACGTGGGCGACTGCGCGGGTATGGCAGCTGACCTCTTCGAGTCCTACGCCGTCACGCTCGTGGCTGCACTCATTTTGGGTAAGGCAGCCTTCGGTGAAATCGGGCTCGTTCTTCCGCTGATCATTCCGGCCATTGGTGTCATCACTGCGATGATCGGTATCTTCACCATTGCGCCGCGAAAGAACGACCGTTCGGGTATGACCGCCATTAACCGTGGCTTCTTCATCTCGGCGATCATCTCGGCCGTGTTGGTCGTCGTCGGTTCCTTCTTGCTCCTACCAGCCACACTGGCCGAGCTCAAGGGCGTTGACTTCCCACGTTTGGGACTCGAGGTCTTCGAACTGACCACGGTTAACCCCCGCTACATCATCATCGGTGCAGTCCTGATCGGAATCTTGCTGGCAGCAGCTATGCAGGTCCTCACGGGCTACTTCACCGAGACTGACCGCAAGCCGGTCGACACCGTCTCGCAGTCCTCACTGACCGGGCCAGCAACCGTCATCCTCTCGGGTATCTCACTCGGGCTGGAGTCGGCTGTTTACTCCGCGCTGGTTGTATGTGCCGCCGTCTACGGTGCGTTCCTACTCGGCGGCGGTTCGCTGCTGCTGAGCCTGTTCGCCATCGCGATGGCCGGTACCGGATTGCTCACCACCGTCGGCGTCATCGTCGCGATGGATACGTTCGGACCGATCTCGGACAATGCCCAAGGTATTGCCGAGATGTCCGGTGACGTTGATGAGGAAGGCGCGCAGGTTCTTACCAGCCTGGACGCTGTCGGAAACACCACCAAGGCAATCACCAAGGGAATCGCGATTGCGACGGCTGTCCTAGCGGCGACCGCGCTATTCGGAGCATTCCGAGACTCGATTAGCGAGGCAGTGGTATCAGTCCAGGAGAGCACCCCACGTGTTCTGGAAGGACTCGGCTTCACCAATGGAACCCAGTACCTGGGCATTCTTGATGTGGCCAACCCGCGTAACTTGGTCGGTCTGATCATCGGTGCCGCTGTCGTGTTCCTGTTCTCGGGGCTGGCTATCAACGCCGTCTCCCGTGCCGCAGGTGCGGTTATCTTCGAGGTTCGCCGCCAGTTCCGCGATCACCCCGGCATCATGGAAGGTACGGAGAAGCCTGAGTACGCTCGCGTCGTCGACATCGTGACTCGCGATTCGCTCCGTGAGCTGGCCACACCTGGCCTGCTCGCGGTACTCACACCGATCGCGGTTGGGTTCTCTCTCGGTATCGGCGCTCTCGGTGCCTTCCTGGTCGGAACGATTGCGACCGGACTGCTGATGGCCGTCTTCTTGTCCAACTCCGGTGGGGCATGGGATAACGCCAAGAAGTACGTCGAGGATGGCAACTACGGTGGAAAGGGCTCACCAGCGCACGAGGCCACCGTTATTGGTGACACAGTCGGTGATCCGTTCAAGGACACCGCCGGCCCGTCCATCAACCCGCTCATCAAGGTCATGAACTTGGTCGCTCTGCTTATCGCACCAGCAGTTGTGACGATGTTCCTCACCGAGCAGACCGGGCTACGGCTAGGTATTGCTGCCGGCGCGACCGCCATCATTGTGGCTGCCGTCATCATCAGCAACCGTCGCCCGATTGCCGTCGGCGAGGACGACATCGACGAGAACCTCAAGGGTTCCGACGATCCGCAGTCACCAGGTGACACCGCTGACGCACCGGCCTCCGATGAGGCTGCTGACAACGGCAACGGCGATTCGAAAGAAGAGTCAACGCCGGTCAGCTAGTGAGCAGCTAGCAACCGCTACACCGCGCAATAGGGTCGTGAGTGGCACACCATGGTGTGTCGCCCACGGCCCTATTCGCTTTCTCTACTCGCCCTATGAACGATCAAAAGGGATACGTCCAGCGAATGTTTGAAACGGTATTTGTGGGGGTACATCTCGGGTCGGTTTGACATCGTGGGTAACGTCCATATCGGAATTGCCTATTGTGTCGACAGGGGAATCGCCCCAGCACCACCCAGCCAAGTAACAAGATCAATGCAAAGGAGCACGTTTCGTGCCCACGAAAGATGTTGTTCGGCGCCTCGTCATTGTCGAGTCACCGGCGAAGGCTAAGACGATCCAGGGTTACCTGGGCGCTGGCTATGACGTCGACTCCAGTGTCGGCCATATTCGCGACCTCCCAAAGAACGCCGCAGACACCCCCGCCAAGTACAAAGGGCTGCCGTGGGCGCGGATGGCGATCGATGTCGACAACGACTTTGCGCCGATCTGGGTTATTCCGCCGTCGAAGAAGGCAAAGGTTGCGGAGCTTAAGAAGAAGCTCGAGTCAGCTGACGAGCTCCTACTCGCAACAGATGAGGACCGCGAGGGAGAGGCCATCGCCTGGCATCTGCTGGAGGTCCTCAAACCCAAGGTTCCGGTCAAGCGGATGGTCTTCCACGAGATCACCAAAGAGGCAATCCAGCGCGCTTCTGAACAAACCCGCGATCTCAATCGCTCCCTTGTCGATGCCCAAGAGACCCGCCGAATCCTCGATCGCCTTTATGGCTTTGAGGTCTCGCCCGTCCTGTGGAAGAAGGTTATGCAGGGCTTGTCGGCTGGACGGGTGCAGTCGGTAGCACTGCGGCTTATTGTTGACCGCGAACGTGCCCGAATCGCTTACACCACCGCCTCATATTGGGACCTCGCTGCGACAGTCGACCCTGGGTCGTTCTCCGCTCGGCTGGTATCGGTGGATGGCTCGCGTATTGCTTCCGGTAACGACTTCGACGACAACGGACAGCTCAAGAAGCCCGATCTGCTGCGCCTAGATGAGGCTGGCGCCCGCGGGCTCGCCGCGGCACTGACGGATGCTCCGATGTCGGTGACTTCGGTTGAACGCCGTCCCGGAACGCGCAAACCCGCTGCCCCGTTCATGACTTCCACCTTGCAGCGAGAGGCCTCGAACAAGCTGCGCTGGGGAGCACAGCGCACGATGAGTATCGCCCAGGGCCTCTATGAGCGAGGCTTCATTACCTATATGCGTACCGACTCCACCACGTTGTCGGACTCCGCGATTAGTGCAGCCCGCAAACAGGCTGGTGCGCTATACGGAGACGACCACGTTTCTCCCGCCCCTCGGCGCTACGAGCGCAAAGTTAAGAACGCCCAAGAGGCGCACGAGGCGATTCGCCCGTCCGGAGATGTCTTCCGCACTCCCGCTGAGGTGGCCGGAACGCTGCATGGCGATGAGTTCGCGCTGTACGACTTGATCTGGAAGCGCACTGTCGCGTCGCAGATGGCTGACGCAAAGATCGCTACCACCACGATCAAGTTGACTGCCGTGGCCAGTGACGACCGACGTGCCGAGTTCAGTGCGAGCGGGACGGTTGTCACCTTCCCCGGTTTCCTTGCCGCCTACGAAGAGGGCGATGACGAGGCGACGTCAGCGGACGACGGTAAGAAGAAAGAGGTCCGCCTACCGGCTCTTGCCGAAGGGGAGACGGTCACTCTCGCGGACCTCAGTGTCGATCCACATTCGACCAAACCACCTGCCCGATTTACCGAAGCCAGCCTGGTAAAGCAGCTCGAAGAACGCGGTATCGGACGTCCAAGTACTTACGCCTCGATCATGACGGTGCTCGTGGATCGTGGGTACGTATTCAAACGAGGTACTGCGCTGACCCCAAGCTGGTTAGCCTTCGCGGTTATCCGGCTCCTGGAGGAGCACTTCGGCGGCCTCGTTGACTACGACTTCACCGCCACGATGGAACAGACGCTCGATACGGTCGCCTCCGGTGACGTGGCCCGGCTACAGGTGCTCGAGAACTTCTACCGGGGTGGTACCGGAATCGCTGGTA
Organism: uncultured Actinomycetes bacterium; assembly: GCA_946803585.1. Taxonomy (GTDB): domain Bacteria; phylum Actinomycetota; class Actinomycetes; order S36-B12; family UBA10799; genus UBA10799. The sequence goes on along the minus strand of CAMPEQ010000011.1, from coordinate 384,221 downwards.
AGGACTTCCCCGGTCTGCACCAACTCGTTGCTGGTCTAGGCGATATCGATGCCCGGGGTATCTCTACCTTCCCTATCCGCGACTCGGATGCACTACTGCGGGTCGGTCGATACGGCCCGTACTTGGAAAAGGATGGCGAACGAGCGAACGTTCCTGCTGATATGGCACCGGACGAGCTAACCGCAACGGTCGCCGAAGAGTTACTCGCGATGCCCTCGGGTGATCGCGAACTTGGGATAGACCCAGCCAGCGGTAACGTCATCGTTGCTAAGACCGGACGCTACGGTCCTTACGTCACCGAACTTCTACCTGAAGAGCCCGAACCCGAGCCAGTCGCCGAGGGCGAGAAGAAGCCAAAGCGCCGCCGCAAGGCAACTGTGAAACCTCGAACCGCTTCGCTGTTCAAGGACATGAACCTAGACACCGTGACCTTCGACGACGCCATGAAGCTGCTCTCGCTACCCCGCGTCGTATGTGCCCACCCCGAGGATGGCGAAGAGATCCTGGCGCGTAACGGCCGCTACGGCCCGTACATCACGTGGAATAAGGAATCACGTTCGTTGCCCGATGAGCCCAGCCTGTTCTCGATCGACGAGGAGGGTGCACTCAAACTCCTTGCTGAGCCGAAGAAGCGCGGACGCGCGGCAGCCGATCCGGGTAAGGAGATCGGTCCGGATCCAACAACCGAGTCGATGATTATGTTGAAGGATGGCCGGTTCGGCCCGTACGTCACCGACGGCGAGACCAACGCATCACTTCGAGTTGCGGATGATCCCAATACGATCACCCTGCAACGAGCGGTCGAACTCCTCGCCGATCGCCGAGCGGCTGGGCCGCCAAAGAAGCGGGCTAAGAAAGCTGCGAAGAAGGCCCCCGCTAAGAAGACCGCAGCGAAGAAAAGCACAGCCAAAAAGAGTGCTGCTAAGAAGAGCACCGCCAAGAAGTCGGCTGTGAAGTAGACCGTGGTCAAGTAGCAGTATGAACATTCAGCGGGGAGCGTTCATCGTCTTTGAAGGCGGTGAAGGCGCAGGGAAGTCGACGCAAGTTGCCCGGCTGGCCGCATCACTTCGTGCGAGTGGCTACGAGGTCGTCGTTACGCGAGAGCCAGGCGGCACCGCGGGGGCCGAAGCGATCCGCGAACTAGTGCTCGACCCCGAATACTCCGGTCTCAATCCACGCGCCGAGGCGTTGCTATTCGCCGCCGCGCGGGCCGAGCACGTCTCAGCCCTCATCGAACCAGCGTTAGCCAGCGGCAAGATCGTTATTTGCGATCGGTTCGTTGATTCCTCGGTTGCCTACCAAGGCCTCGGTCGCGACCTCGGCGCCGAGAGGATCCGCGAATTGAGCCACTGGGCGACGGGCGGCCTACTACCTGATCTGACGCTGATCCTGGATATCGATCCGACTGTGGGTCTAGCCCGTGCAGGACAAGTGAATGCTGCACCGGATCGGATGGAGTCGGAGAACCTGGGCTTTCACGAGATGGTGCGATCCGCGTTCCTGATGGCGGCGAATGAGCACCCGCGGCGCTATCTAGTAATCGAGGCGGATCAGTCGCCAGATGTCATCGCAAATAGCATCGCGACCGCCACGACCAGCCTCCTAGGCTAGCCGCGCGATCGCGATATATCTGGGTCTAGATCAGCCCTAGCGGATCACAGCTGGGCGGAATGCGGTCGGCGGATTAGAGCCCCGCCGCTTTGCGCACGGAAGCGACTGCCTCGGTGCCTTTGCTGCGGGCGCGACGGAGATTCGCGGTGATCTGGTCTGCCTTACCTTCGGTCTGAAGGTCCCGGTTCTTGAAGACGAATCCGGCGATCTCTTTGGAGCGACCGCTGACGGACAGTGCAGTGTTCTTGGTGGAGTCGATGATGCTCATATGCTCACCCTCTCGGTTGGGAGATCTCGGCTCGTCAGACTCGATAGTTGGTCTGGCAAACCCTGGTGGATCTCGTGTTGCTCACCTCCATCATGCCCCAACCTACGCATGCGTAACCTCGATGTGGGGCACCTCACCAATCACTGAGGTCATCGCTACAAACGATCGCTATACCGGTGCTCGAGCGCGACTCTCGGTATTCCGTTTCTCCCCATGGTGATCGGTATTCGCTCGGAATGAACCTGGTGGTGATGCCTAGAGCAGAGCAGAATGAGGTTATCGAGGCTTGTTGGCCCGCCCTGGCTCCAATGCTGAATATGGTGACCTTCGGTCCATCCAGCTGGCTTGTCGCAGAATGGGAAGCGGCAGCCCCCGTCTCGGATGACGAGGGCGGTTCGGATTTGCTCGGGGATCACGCGAGTTCGACGGCCGATATCCAGCGGCTTCCCAACAGGATCCAGGATGATCCGCTGGATCGTGGCGTCACAGGAAAGCTGTTGGGCCTTGGCTGCGTTGATCAGCAAGTTGCCCGGACCGTTGGTCGTACCGACTGCAGCAGAGTGGTGGCGCAAAGTTCCGTTCGCCAAGCGATCCTTGAGCTCATCGACGTCGACGGGCGAGTCTGGACTCTGCAGGCGCTCGAGTGGCACTGTCACGCAGATATTGGCCGGAGCGCCGCCGGAAGTCGGAAGCGAACCAGCCTGCAGGATTGGGTTGATGATGGCATCAATGAACGCATCTGCCCGTTGCGAACCGGTCGAATTGGTTATCCGGTAGTTGCCATGTTCGGCGTTTGCATTATCGGCTTGAGCGGCCCCCTTGGCATCTGGATTCTCCCTGCGATGCAGGTCAAGGGCACCGTTGATTGCGACCATGATCCGCATACCTTGGTCGGGGCCGAAGAAGCCATCGAGTTTGACCCCATCGCCGAGCTGGTGAATGCGCAGTTCTCGTCGGGCATGTGCGTCCTTGCCGTCACCAGGGCTCGGTAGGGGGTCGATCTGATCAGCCCAAAGCTCAAGGGTTCGCTTCAGGTCCGAGATCGTGACGCGAGCAGCCAGATCGACGAAGATGGCAATGAAGTCGCCTAGGGCATCTTCCCGATGTTGGTTCTTCAGCCCAACCGCCAAGATGACATCGACTTTGGCACGGCTGACCCGACCTGCCCGGCAAGCTTGCGCAAGTTCAGGAAATCGGGTGAATGCCGTGGCGGTTCGCAGGTCGGACTTTGCCTGCCGCTGATCCATGAGGTGCTCGTTGCGCAAGTAGGAAGCGGGGGTGCCGTTGGGGTCTGTCTCCCGCCACACCTCACTCGTGCGGATCGTGTCAACCAGCGAGACACGGTAGGCATCAAGCTGTGCTGCCAACGCTGTTACCCGCGAGAGCCGGTCAGATGCATCGACACCACTCAACGTCTCAACTTCGTCTTGTAGCGCCCCAAGCACTGCCATGGCATCGTCAACAGTGGGCTGCCCCCACAATTCGATCGACATCTCATCCACCTCCCCCGAGGTCTCTAGCACTTCTTCGAACGTATGTTCGTATTCTATCCCGCCTCGCGGGATCTCGGCAACGGCTTTTACGCAGGGTGTGCGGGTGCCGCAGGTAGGCCACACCTGAGGTAATAGCCCCCGCGAGTGAACGAGCCGCCCATCAGCCCCGGGCAGGTGCATAATGCCGATTATGAGAACTCGTACATTGTCCGTCGCCCTGACCGTCCCGGTCGTTGCAGCTTTCGGTCTACTGGCTGCGACCAGTCCAGCCCAGGGCGCAACCTGCACGCTGGCCAAGGGTGCGAAGTGCGCTGGCGTGACGATGAACTGGACTGTGCAGGCTCATGGCAATCTCAAGGGTGCGGACTTCAAGGGCGCCAAGCTCAAGGGCGCTGACTTCCGCAATGCGAATCTGAAGAAGGCCAACTTTGCGAAAGCGAACTTGAGTTCGGCGAACTTCAGCAATACCGATCTGACCAAGGCGAACCTAAAGAAGGCCAAGCTTAAGTTCGCGAACTTCACTGGCGCGACGATGACAAAAGCTCAACTCAATAGGGCCAAGGCAGGCAACGCGAACCTCAGCGGAGTCACCCTGAAGAAGGCAAACCTGCGGAATGCAAGCTTCATCAACGCCAACCTCTATGGAGCGGACCTCACCGGCGCTAACCTCTCTGGGTCGAATCAGTACCCGCCGCCACCGCCGTTCGGACCCCCGACGAAGGCAAAGAAGACCACCGACTTCACGAACGCTAACCTCTTCGGCTCCACCCTCAGCGGCGCGAATGCCAAGAAGACGAACTTCGATAACGCACAACTCAACGGCGCATTCGCCATCGGAACGGACTTCTCGAAGGCGTACTTCTACGGTGCCACTCTCAACGGCGCAATCATGGACGGAGCGAACCTTTCCAATGTGTTCGCGCTTGGGTCCAATCTCGTCGGCACGGGATTGCGCGACTCAAACTTGAGCGGGGCCGATGTCCGCTACTCCGCCTTGGTCGGCACTTTCCTACTCGATGCGAACATTTCTGGCCTGACCGATACCGGAGCATCGTTCGTCAACGTCACCTGCCCAAATGGAACGGTCAAGGACGCTAGTTGTCTCGCCTAGGCGCAACCAGATATCGCCGATGCTTATCAGCGACGGCTAATCCCACCGCGGTGATGGTGGTGCAGTGCGCCAAACTGGGAGCGGCCCACCCTCGAAGATTGGTAAGAGGCAGAATCGAGCCATGACTGTTTGGGACTTGCTGGTCGGCCAGAGTTCGGTGGTTGAACGTTTGCAGTTGGCTGCCGCTGACGCCGGGAAGATCCCGGCCGGTCCTGGTATGACTCATGCCTGGTTGGTGACGGGACCCCCAGGGAGCGGCCGCTCTAGCGCTGCCGGTGCCTTTGCAGCGGCTTTGATGTGTTCGGCCGGTGGATGTGGCGAGTGTGATGAGTGCGTTGCGGTCAGCAAGGGCTCCCACCCCGACGTTGAGGTCGTTCGGCCCGAAGGCGTCACCTACAAGACCGCTGACGCGCGCGCGTTAGTCTCGCGGGCGGCCATCGCTCCGAGTCGCGGTCGCTGGCATGTCATCGTCATCGAAGACGCAGATCGACTGACCGAGACGGCCAACAACGTCCTACTCAAGGCGATTGAGGAGCCTCCGCCGCGTGCGGTCTGGTTGTTGTGTACCCCGAGTGTTGAAGATGTCCTCCCGACGATTCGATCGCGCTGCCGCCACATCATGTTGAGGACTCCATCGCCGGCGGAAGTCACTGACTACTTGGTGACAAAGATGGGCATTTCCGAGCAGACGGCCCGATTCGCGGCCAACGCTGCCCAAGGCCACGTCGGTCGCGCAAAAGCTCTGGCACGTGATGAGAGTGCCCGCCAGCGCCGGCGCGACGTGTTGAGTATCCCTTCCGAACTAGTCGACTTGGGATCGTGTATGGCGGCTGCGCAGAAGATCGTCTCGGCGGCCAAGGAGGATGCTGTCTCGATCACCGGACCAATCGATGAGCGCGAACGCGCCGACCTGCTATTAGCGTGGGGCGAGGGTGCGCAGGGGAAGGGGCTTCGCGGAGGCGTTAGAGGGGTCAAGGGCGCGCTCAAGGAGCTCGAGGACCGGCAGAAGTCTCGCCGGACTCGGACCGAACGTGACCAGCTTGATCGCGCCCTGATCGATCTGTTGGGCTTCTACCGCGACGTGCTGGCCGTTCAGCTTGGCGCTGTTGAGTCCGATGATGCCGGGCTGATCAACGAGGAGATGGCGGTGGAGGTCCGTGGACAAGCTGCTGCGGGTTCGGCAGTCGAGACACTTCAGCGGGTGAACGCGATCGAACGCGCCCGGCTTGCTCTCGAGGCGAGTGTGGCTCCCGCGCTCGCGATGGAGTCCCTCACGATCGATCTCCGCCGACCATCGCTACGCGGAGCCAGATTGTGAGAACGTCGTCGGACGTCACCCGTAGTTAGGGCGATTGGGTCGGCCGACCCATCAACGGGAAGCAATTGAGACGATAGGCCGGTGACCGCAAATCGGCCGAAGCGCCTCGCACCCAAATCGACGGTAACCGCAACTCTTGGCACGCTTGGCGCTGCCGTTCTCGTCTTGGCAGGGTGCGCATCAACGACGAGTGAACCACCGGTGGCTGAGTCGACGGTGGCTGTTGACCTCGGGAGTTACTACTCCCAGCCGGTGACGTGGAGCAAGTGTGGCGGCACCTTCCAGTGCGCCTCATTCACGGTTCCGCTGGACTATTCGACACCAGATTCCAAGCCCATCACGATCGAGATGTTGAAGGCTCCCGCGACAGATCCGAATCAGCGCCGCGGCACGATCGTGGTTAATCCCGGTGGCCCAGGAGGTTCTGGTATCGACTTCGCGCGATACGCCGCCGGGTTCGTGAGCAATGAGATTGTGCGGCAGTACGACATTGTCGGATTCGATCCACGCGGCGTTGGTAAGAGCACGCCCATTGAGTGCCTTGACGGTCCGCAGACCGACACGTTGGTGGCTACCCTCGGAACGCCGGAGACTCCCGAGCAGGAACAGCAAGCTGTCGCCTCGGCTGCGTCGGTCGGTGTGGGGTGTGAGGCGAACGCCCCGGATCTCACACCCAATATTGGGACCGTGCCAGCTGCACGCGATATGGATGTCTTGCGCGAACTGCTGGACGAGCCGGCACTCAATTACTTGGGACTCTCCTATGGCAGCTTCCTTGGGCTGACTTACGCGGATCTCTTCACCGACAAGGTCGGCCAGTTCGTGTTGGACGGCGTCATCAACCCGGACCTGACCAACGATGAGCTAGCGCGCGGTCAGGCCGACGGCTTCCAGGTAGCTTTGTCGAGTTTTATCGCGGACTGCCCTAGCCACCAGAACTGTCCGCTTCCCGACGATCCGACCGCCGCGACCACAAAGATCAATGACTGGCTCGCTGCGGTCGGTAAGGATGCGATCAAAGGCTCGGGGGGACGGGAGTTGACCCGTCCCATCGCAACCAACGGAATCATCGGCAGTTTGTATGAGCCGCAGTACGGGTGGGGCGAGCTCAGGTCGGCACTGCGGGCCGGTTTCAAGGGCAACGGTGCCCCGCTGATGAACATCGTCAACTCATTCACCGGGCGCCAGGCTGACGGTACGTACTCGGACAACTCTCTCGATGCGCTCTATGCGGTGAACTGTTTGGACAGAACTGATCGGGCGGATCCGGCGCGCACCGTGGAACTCGGAGCGCAGTGGGCGAGTACCTCGCCAACGTTCGGGCGGGAACTCGCGTGGAGTAACTTGCCTTGTTACGACTATCCCGCACCGCCAACTAATGAGCCGCACGTGATTACCGCCGAAGGGGCACCACCGATTCTGTTGGTGGGTACGACTCGCGATCCGGCAACGCCATACGGCTGGGCCAAGGAGGTCAACGATCAGTTGGCAAGCAGCGTTCTCATCACCTTCGACGGGGACGGGCACACTGGCTACGGCCGAAACCGGTGCGTCACCAAGGCCGTTGATCAGGCGTTCCTGACAGGGCAATTGCCCTCGGCTGACACCACCTGTAGCTAGGGCTAGCGAAGGTAAGAAACGCCCGCCGCCACCTGCTTTTGCGAAGAAATATTGTGAACAGACTCACTCATTTGAAAGATCAACAACTTACTTAGAGTCACTTGGAATCGGGCATTTAGTCCGAAGTCCGATCAAAGCAGGCGCTAGGACAACTACGCTCAGCGATATCTGACCCTCTATTTGGGAAGAGAATGGTAAGAACGGTGCTAGCGTCCTCCCTGTTGTTCGTACCAGTCACCGCCAACTGCGGGACGCGAGCAGCTCGTTGAATCACCGCAGCGCTGACTGGCTGAACCCAAGCCGGAGGATGGTGCTCGGTGTACCGGGGACCTACATCAGGTCGGGGCGAATCCAGCACGTTTGGTAGGTCGATTCCTTGCGTCCGAGTTCGTTCGCTAACCCGGGAAGCGGTTCGAGGAGGAGTTCGACTTTCCGTATGCGTAAATCTCGTCTCGTTGGCGCCAGCATCGCTGTCGCCGCCACTGCAGCCATCGCGGCCCCCGTCGCGACCACCACGACGGCGACAGCAACGTCAGTTGCCGGCCTCAGTGCAGCGACTGCAACCAAGCCCGCCACAGCGCCGGTTACAACGCCAGCTGATGCGGCGGCAACTAAAGCGGCTCGTAAAGCTGCCAAAGCCAAAGCCCGCCACGTGCGCGCGGTCGCAACCCGCAAGTCAGTCGTCAAGTACGCCAAGAAGCGCCTAGGTCGAGGTCAGTATGTCGCCGGTGCATCATCGCCGTGGCGCTTCGACTGCTCAGGCTTCACCAAAATCATCTACAAGAAGGCTGCTGGCATCAACATCCCGCACTACTCCGGAGCCCAGCTTCGGATGAAGAAGGGTAAGCGCGTCAGCAAGAAGAACCTCAAGCGCGGTGATCTGCTGCTGTGGGGTTCGGGTGGATCTCAGCACGCATCCATGTACATCGGCAAAGGCCGAATGATCGGTGCCAACAACCCCAATCGCGATGTCGTGATCGAGTCAATCAACAGCAGTTACTGGGCCCCGCGCTATGCCGGCGCCCGTCGGTTGATAATCGGTTAGTTCGTTGGGCTGATTGCCACCGCCAGATAGCAAGAAATACCACGCGTTAGCCGCGTAGCCTGCAACAAGATCCGAGGGCTATAGCGAGGTGAGACGTGGCTGCAGAGTTTGAGATAACCGATCGCAATAGCGATCGCCTGGCTGCGTACGAGGCTCGTACCCACGTTCCGCTCATGGTCGTGGCCATCGTCTTCTTGGTGCTCTACGCGATTCCTGTGTTGGCACCGGACCTCTCGCCCGGGGTCCTGCTCACGCTGGAGATGTTCAACGCGCTGTTGTGGGCGGTCTTCGTTGTAGACCTGGTTGTCAGGGCCGGGCTTTCAGGACGACCGTGGGGCTACCTGGTCCGACACCCCATCGACGTGTTGCTAGTCGTGCTGCCGATGCTGCGGCCACTGCGAGTCTTGCGGGTATTTACCGCTGCGAACTTCTTGATCTCGCGGGCGGGACGGTTTGCTGTCGGTCGAACGGTGACCTCCGCAGCGTTGGCCACCGCATTCATTCTTGTTGTCGCCAGCGTGGCGATGTTGGACGCTGAACGTGGTGCGCCGGGGGCCAACATTCAGACCTTCGGCGATGCACTCTGGTGGTCCGGGGTGACGGTCACGACCGTCGGCTACGGCGATGTCTTCCCAGTTACGATCCCCGGACGCTTCGTGGCGTTCGCGCTCATGGTGGTCGGCATCTCCATGATCGGAATCATCACGGCCAGCGTCGCGACCTGGTTCGTCGAGCGAACGAAGAAGAGTGACGATGACGTGATGACCGAACTGCGCGAAATCCGCGAGCACCTCGCCGAGTTGTCATCCCAGCAATCATCAGACCCGCAGTCCTCGGTCCCGCAGACCTCACCACAACCGTCCTCGGCCCCGCAGACTTCAGCGGCCCCGCCGGACTAGTTCGGCCCGTGTGAGTTCCACGAGTCGGGTAGCTCAATCAACGCAACGACATCGTCACCAAAAACCCCATCGACAAGATCGGCCAGTGTCACATCCTCGAGCACGCGACGGTATGCCGATCGGGCTGCGACCCAGACGTCGGTGAGGTGAGTCGCTGCGCCGGTGTATTCCATATCCTCTGGCCGGTGGCCGTAGATATCGAACAGATTGCCCGTCTGCGCGCGCACAACGTCGGCAACACTGATGTCGGCCGGGCTGCGAGCTAGCTGATGCCCACCGTCGCGGCCCCGATGGCTCGTCACCAGCCCCGCCCGACGCAGATCGCCGAGGATGGTCTCTAAGAAGCTCAGCGAGATGCCTTGCGATTTGGCGAGTACCTCTGCCTTGTGTGACTTCTCCGGTGCCGCTGCCAGCTCTGCGGCCGCCCTGATCGCGTAGTCCACTCTCGCCGTCACGCGCATCGTCACAGTATGGCCGAGACCGGTTGATCGCTAGTGGGTGCCTCGCGCACGACTAGTCGTTGCTTACGCTCAGCCAGGAACTAGCCGAGCTTGTTCAGTTCCCTGCGCATCCCTGATCCAGCGCGCCGGCCGATCACTTGAAACGCAGCGATAAGTGGTAGATCGAAGATACGGCGCGCCCCGTGCAGGCGCAGGTCCGCATCGTAGGTAACCGCTGAACCCTTGGGAGTTCTGGCGACTGAGATGACGTCGTGAGAGGTGAAGTCCCGGTTGCTCGCCTGAAGTACTGCAAAGCTGGGGGCAATCCACTCGAGAACCTCGTACTCCAGCGGCAGTCGGCGCGGTCCGAACACCGAAACAACGCGAAAGCGCGACCCTACGCCCAGCGGTCCGTCATCGAGTCGCTCGGCGGAACTAACTCCCGGATCCCACGACATGATGTTGCTGAAGTCTGCCACCAGATCGAAGGCAGCTTTAGGCGGTGCAGTGGATTCAACAGTCGTCACGAATCGAGCCATGATTCACCGTACCCGCTGGCGCCCGAGGCAATCAGTTTGGATTCGTCTCGGTCGACCCCACCCTGGCGCTGGTGAGCGGTGAGAGGCCAGAGTACTGCGGCGCTGCATCGTTGCGACTTGCCGTCTTTGTTCGAGCTAACGATCAAAGTCGAGCAACACGACCCGCAATCGTCTTTGACTCGGAGCGGGTGAATGACGCCCACTTCTTCTTGATCTTTGATTTTGACTTGGCTTTGGTATTCAGGTTGGCGAACTGCACCCGCTGAATTGTTGTGCCAACTTGGCGGTAGTTCGTGTAGCCACCCAAGTAGATATTGAGTTCATCGGGAGTGCCCTCGGCAATCTCAATCGCGACGTCCTGTTTGACCGCGAACCCGGGGGCTCCGTTGTACGTATTCAGTGGTTTGGTCTTTTGCTTGACGATCGCGAGCAGCTCAAAGTCATCGCCGATATCGAACGGCTCGTTGATCTTCTTGGCGCACCTCTTGGTGGCTTGGTTGAGCTTCTTCCACGCCTTCTTCGCGGCGCTTGCTGACTTGTACCCGTAGATGTCGCTGCTGACGACCCGTTGTTTGACTGGCTCACCGTCGTCGTCAAACTTCTCGACGAGGGTGACGGTGCTGTTCATCTGCTGAGCGGGGCGGGCCCCGAAGACCTTCTCGCCGTCCTTGTCGACGCACATCTCGAATCGGAACGTCTTAGACCCCTTGCCGTACGCCGTCTCCCAACTCGGGTCGTCGCTAAATGAACTCGGAACGTCGCTCAGTTGAAGCGAGGCACTCAACATCTGCGCCTTCGTCAGTGGCAGACCCACGTCGCCAGCAGTTGCAGGCGCGGCGACCCCAATCGCCGACCCACATAGTGCGGCGGTGCCCAACGCTGCCGTGGCTAGCGTGACTCTTTGCTTCTTCATGTTTGCTCCTGTGCGAATCGTTGGGGTGCTTGGTTCGATCCTGCCCGGCGGCGCGTGGCTCGCGCGCGCTGTGGGGCATTCGGATGAAGCTGCCTCACAGTGAGTCACGATTCACCGAGATTCGTGTTCGAAACGAGTAAGGGCGGCTGGGACGCGATACCCAATCGGCATTGGGTACGGTTAGACCCGCACGACCGGCCGCCTTAGCTCAGTTGGTAGAGCAACGCACTCGTAATGCGTAGGTCAAGAGTTCGACTCTCTTAGGCGGCTCCAAGATCTGTATTACTCCGGCTGATGCTTGACACTCTCGATGTACCTTTGTCGAGCTGACGCTGTCAGCACTACCTCACCGCCCGGTTCCAGACGTGGTGCGGACAACCTCCATACGCCGTCGGGCGGTACTAGAACTGGCTAGCCGACTCGGAGCTCCTGCATTCGCGAGCCCGAATGTCGGCATGTTCACGTAGACAGACTCGTGATCACTTGCTCGGACTCGGTACGTCTCATGCCATACCCCGATGGTGCCTGAATCCCGGATCAGCCGGTTGTATTCCCGCCACGCTGGCAGGTGACTTTGGTGGTTGGACTTCGCGTAGTTCTCAAGGGACTCGAAGTCGCGCCAGTACTGAACACTCACCGTGACCCGGCCAAAGAAATCCTCCATGTGCAACAAGCCCAAATCAGGAGCTTCCTGCAGCTCCTTTTGCATTGCTCGCATCTGGCGAGCAATGCGGATCATCTTTGGGGCGTCGCGCAACCGGTTGAGCCGCGATCCAATGAGGAATACGACGAAGTCCTCTTCCATGGTTGCAGTGAAGCGTCCGCCGTTGAGATGTCTTTTCATTGTCCTCAATCTTGTCGGTGTAAAGATGCAATCGAACGCTACACTTTGGTCTTGACAGTGTCAAGATTGACGCGTGGACGCGATGCCCACGAACGTCAGCAGGGAGAGGGATGGCTCGCGGCAAGGACGACTACCACCATGGCGACTTACGTCAAGCCCTCGTGGATGAGGCAATGGCGATGCTTGAGCAAGGCGGACCCGACGCCGTCACCTTTCGTGGCCTGGCTCGAAGGGTCGGCGTTTCCCACGCGGCTCCTGGCTATCATTTCGCCGACCGAGATGCCCTCTTGATCGCACTGGCCAGCATTGGCCACGAGCTACTCGCAGATTCCATGGAGAGCAGGCTCGAGGCCGATCCCGACAACGCCCTCAGTGCGAGCGGGAAGGGCTACCTGGATTTTGCCCTGGAGAATCCACAGCTCTTCCGATTGATGTTCGGGCGGATTGATCCTGGCTCATGCGAGAAGGACGACTCCTTTAACCTAGCGGCTTCCCGATCAGGCTCCATCCTGCTTGAAGCCAGCACCCCAGCTGTCGCCAACTCAGACGAAGATGTGGTTCCCTGGCTGCAGGCTTGGGCGCTCGTACACGGACTCGCAACCCTGTGGAACGACGGCGCTTTGGGCGAGGGCTTTGCCGAGGCAGGTGGATTAGCTGCATATCGGGCCTCTGCCGACCGGATACTAGAAGATGCCGCGCGGCGTCCACTGTAGCCATTGCATGATCTAGGGCGCCCAATAGTGCTTGGTGGCCGGTTGGGAGCATGCACGTCGGACTTCGCGAAACCGTGGGCTAGGCCTTACTCGCCAGATGGCAGCCACGGGATGAAGTAGTAGGGGTTCGGTAACTTGAATGAGCAGGGTCCCGTGGGGTTCCCGTCTGCTCCGTTGATGTCGCTGAATTGGTCACCAACATTGGTAATGATCGTCCACCCTTCGGACGCCAACTTTTCACGGTTCTGAGTCTTGTACTGACCGGCACCTAGGGTGTTGTCGTCCGCTTCAAGGATTAGCTCTTCGTATTCGGTGAACCCGGCTGCCTGCAGGTTCTTGGTAGTAAAGCCGCGCTCGGATTCCGACCGACCGGACATGAAGAACACGGTCACGTCGTTCGCGAGCGCCTCCTGGTAGAGCTCCTTCGTTGCTTCGATGACAGTGTCATCTCCGGTCTTGGCCGACGCCGACCGGACGGGGTTGCCCGCTGCAAGATTTGGTTGTTGCAGGACGAGCCAGATGTTGCTCAGCGACGTCTCGTCCACGTCGAGCATGAGCGCAGGCTTTACGGGGTTCTCCGTAAGTTCTGACTTCATGCATGTGATTGCCTGCTGCGCGATTTGCTCTTGATCCTTTGCGTAGGCCGATACCTCTTTGTTGGAAGCCTGCGCGTAGGTTTGCGCGGGCTTGCCTGCAACGGTGATGTCGACGTACGGCTTGGCGTACTCCTGTAACGCTGGGACGATGAATTCGAGCTGAGTGGTAGCTGGGTCAATGTCCTGGTTGTCGTTGGGGAATGCGGCTGCGTCGTTGGTAGGGGAAGCGCTCGATGATGAAGACGGCTCCGATGAGCAGGCAGAGAATGCGCCGATCGAGACTAGTGCGATTGCAGTCGTTAGTAGCAAACGCTTAGAGGTATCCGTTCGGCCATTCATGTCGGTGCTCATTTCGCTCGGTTAACGGTTCGGGATCAGGCGAGCCTAGCGAAATTTCGCGCGCAACCTGTGAACAGCGGATTCTGGTCGCGGGCCGGATGTGCGGACTGTCCGCTAAATCGGACCCGCGATCGTGAGCAATATGACACGTCGGCGTTGGCTACCAAACTCGGCGCGAGAGGCGACGTATCGTTTGGGTTTGAGAACAATGGGGGATGAGTGGACACCTTGGAAGTCGTCACCGGCGACACATCACGCATCATCGATCTGACCGGCGCACGCGTCACGATCGGGCGTGGGGACGATAACGACGTTGTGCTCTCGGGCGACCGTCGCGCTTCTCGCCGCCACGCGGTGCTGACGCGAGACAACGGCGTGTGGTTACTCGCGGACCGGAACTCCATGAATGGGACTTATGTGAACAGTGTTCGTATCTCCGCTCCCGTTGAGGTCAGTGTCGGTGACCGAATCCATGTTGGTTCCACCGCAATCTTGGTCTCCGGCTCCGACGCCGAGATTGCACTCCACAACTACATCGACCTCGATGCCCATACTCGGGTGAGCGAAGTTTAGTTTTGTAGACACCCTGTGAGCGAATTCCGTCGGGCGCTACTTCTTCCGCTTCTTTGGTAGCCGCAGGGAACAAGGAATAGCCGTAGCGCTGATCAGTGCGGCGAGGCCTACTGTGATCTTGAATCCACCGACCATGTCTTCACCCACCGCGGAGATCGCCGCATCGAATTCCTGAATCTGGCGGAACTGCTGAACCGTCTCGCCATTGGGATCGGCCACCTCGGAGTGAGCCTGGCCAGACAATGTGTAGAGCTGTTCGAGCTGTTGCTGCTGCGACGCGGTCAGGCCGGACTCATTGACGTCCGAGACCTTCGCCGAGATAGTGAGAAGGAGCACCGACGTCATGACAGCTGTACCAATCGCTCCCGCGAGCAGGCGTACGGCTGTTTGGGTTCCGCCCGCTGTGCCTGACAGATCTTCCGGTACGTCCTGCATGAGCGTACTGACCAGAATCGAATACGCCGCTCCCCACGCGAATCCCTCCACCAGCAGACTCGGAGCGAGAATCCAGCCGTTCCCCGTCGCGGACAGCAGCGGAATGATCGACAGGGTCGCCAGTGGTTGGACGATGAGCGCGATGACGATCGTTCGTCGGTCCATTGCGATGGACATCCGAGAGACAATGGGGCCACCCAATGCCATACCGATACCCATCGACAGCAGGGTCAGGCCAGAGCTCAGTGGGTCGTAGTTCAGCACATACTGCGCATACAGCGGCACCATTAGCAGGAGGCCAAAGATCCCAGCCGTCATCAGTGCTGCAGACGCGGTTCCCCAGGTGAAGCTGGGTACCTTGAACAGCGCGGGTTCGAGCACCATCGGACGCTTTGACTTGAAACGCCGCAACTCGTAGACGATGAGGACGACGAGCAGGATCACGCCGAGCACAATCGCAAGGAACGCCGCCGATAAGCCCAACGTCCAGGTGATTCCAAAGACGGTCTGATTGCTCGGAGTTAGCCATCCCCAGCCGGTGCCCTCTTGGATACCGAGGACCAGGAAAGCAACAGCGAACACCATGAAGACCGAACCGAGGACATCGTTGCCCTTCTCCTGCAACCGTCCAGCAACGCTTGGTACGCAGGTCATGATTCCGGCGGCTGCGATCAACATGAGTGGGATGTTGATGAAGAACGACCAGCGCCACGACAGATAGGTGGCCAGGTAGCCGCCGATCACTGGCCCAATAGCAAATGCGGAACCTAGCGCCGCCGTCCACACCGAGAATGCAAGGACGCGCGTGCGACCACTGGGGAAGAGGTGATTGAGTAGCGACAGCGATGCTGGAATGCACATCGCGAGTACGAATCCCTGGAGTGCGCGTCCAGCCAGGAGCATTCCGAGGCTGGTGGCTAGTCCGGTGATCAAGCTTCCAACGGCGAAGAGCAGAGTTCCGCCAAGCATCGCTCGGCGAGCACCAATCCGGTCGCTGAACTTACCCATCAGAATCATTAGCGAAGCCGCGACAACCATGTAGATGGTAACGACCAAGCTGGCGTCGTCGGCGTCAATATCTAACGACTGGACCATCGAGGGCACGGACACGTCAGTGATGGTGACGTCTAGTGCAAGCACCAAGATTGCGAGCATCAGGGCGATGAAGCCGATCCAGGCCTTCTTCCCCTGAGGTGCCGGGGCTACTTCTTCGCTAGCCGAGAGTTGATCGTTAGTCACCTCCCGACGCTAGCAGTGCTGCGCTGTTAAGGCGTGGCAGCAGCAGAACTCGGTAGTGTGCAGGTGACGACGTCACCACGCACCGTCGCCCACTCGCTCGGATCCACAACTAGCAGCCTCTGCTTGCCCTTCTTGCCGACCGTAACCAAGACCCCGGTCGAAGTCTTCCGGCCGACTTGCGCGCAGAACACTGCGGATGTTGCACCTGCCAACGGTGTCTTGACTGACTTCCACTTACCCTTCTTGCTCTTGACCGATGTCACGAGCTTTGCGGGCTTGCCAGACTTTGACGAGACATAGATCCGGATCGTCTTGGCCTTCTTGGTCTTGGTCTTTCCCTTGAGCTTGACCGTTGCTAGGTAGCCCGCACCCTTGGGCTTCTTCGCCTTGATGGTGATGGGCTTAGGCTTGGGTTTGGGCGTCGGAGTTGGAGTTGGAGTTGGAGTGGCGACTACTTCGAACGCTCCGGCTAGGGTCGCTGATCCTGAGTTGGTCGTCACCACGATGTCAGCGCGCCCAGCGGGAAGCCTCGGGACCACGAAGGTTGCTGTCGTCCCGTCCTCGCTTACTGTGACGTCAGAGATCGTGTCGCCCCCGACTGTGACCTCGACACCGAACAGGTTTGTTCCGCGAATGGTGACCGTCTCGCCACCTGCGGAGGGCCCGCTGGTGGGACTAACAGAGTCAATCGTGGGCGGTTCTGCATACCGGTAGCCGTCGGACTCGATGGTCTCCCCGGCCTCATTCTCGACCGTGATGTCAGTCAGCCCGGCCGAACCCTCGGGTACTGTGCACGTTAGCGAGGTTCCGTCTTCGGCCACCTCGATATCGGTGCACTCTTGGTCGCCAATCAGAACTGTCGGATCGATGAAGTCGCGACCGTTGATGCGGATCTGACCGCCACCTTCTGGCAGCCCGGAGTTCGGCGTTACGCGAGTGATGGTGGGGGCGTCGTAGTAGCTAAAGCCGCCGGGCACCGTCACCTCGCCGCCAGGTTTGGTAACAACAACCTCGACTTCCCCGCGGCTATGTGCTGGCACATCGCAAGTCAGTTCAGTTCCAGCATCATTCACCGAGATGTTGAGGCAGGCATCGCCACCAACTGTCACCTCAGCGCCAGTCAGGTTCAAGCCAGTGAGAGTGATTTCAGTGTCACCGCCGACAGGACCCTCGGCAGGGGACATCTCGTCAACCACCGCGATGTCTAGGTACTCATAGCTCTCCGGAACCGTCGTGATTCCACCAGCCGTCACGATATCCACGTCGGCGTATCCAACGAATCCTGGTGGAGTGACACAGGTTAGTGAGTTCCCATCGGAAGCAACGATGACGTCTGTGCACTCGCCACCGGCGATCGTTACGTAGGCTCCGTCAAGGTTGGACCCGTGGATGGTGGCTGTTTGACCACCACTGATCGGGCCCGTTAGCGGCCCCATTGAGTCAGCGGCAGGTTCCGCCACAAAGGTGTACCCGTCGACAACAGTGGTGGGACCGTCGCCCTTGGTTACAACAACATCTGCGCTTCCAGCGACTCCTCCCGGAGCCTCGCAGGTTAATGATGTTCCGTCGTCGGAGACGTCCACGTCGGTGCATTCATTGCCCCCGATCGTCACTACCGCGTCATCTAGGTTCCGACCATTGATGGTGACGGTTTCTCCACCGGACGTCGATCCCTCATCGGGAGTGATCTCGTCGACGACAGCCGTGTTCTCATACAGGTACGGGTCAGCGCTCGTATCGTCACCGCTCGGTGTTGTGACAACGACATCGACAAGTCCAGCAGTACCGGCAGGCACGGTACACGTCAGTGACCGGTTGTCCTCTGCGATGGCGACATCATCACAGGCGTTACCGCCTACCGTCACCGTGGAGTTGAAGAGGTTGACACCCTCGATGGTGAGGGTGTCGCCGCCGCCAATCGAGCCCGACTCAGGTGAGATGCCCGTGACGAATGGTGCTGGACTGTAGAAGAACGTTCCCGGGACTTCGGCGTCGCCGTCGTCCTTGCTGACGAGTACCTCGACGTCGCCTTCGGCGTGCGCGGGGATATCGCAGGTCAGCGACGTCCCAGCCAGATTGACCGTGGGATCGGTGCAAGGAAGTCCGCCGAAAGTGACGGTTGCATCAGTGAGGTTTTCGCCGCTGATTGTCACTGAGTACGCGCCGTCAGTTGGCCCTGAGGTGGGGTCAATGCCGGTAACAATCGGGATGTCGAGATATGAGTATCCACCAGGGACCTCAACCGTCCCACCAGGAGTTGTTACCTCGACTGTCACATTGCCCCGCGTTCCTGGCGGAGTTGTGCACGTTAGCGAATCGCCGTCCTCGGCAACCTCAACGGACGTGCACGGCTGTCCGTCGATCGTGACCGTCGCGTTCTCCAGTTCGGCGCCGGAGATCGTGATCTCCTCGCCCCCAACCGTTGGTCCTTCATTTGGGGTAACTACGTCAACCGTGGGCGGTGCGATGTAGGTGTAGCCGCCTGGAACAGTGTCCGTCCCGTCGCCTTTGCTAACGACGACGGTCGCGTTCCCTGCCACGCCGGCCGGAACAACGCACTCAACTGAATCATCTTGAGATGAAGAGACAACGCATTCGGCATCGCCAATGGTGACCGTTGCATCGGTCAGGTTGGTTCCGGTGATCGTCACTGTTTCGCCGCCCACGAGTGGGCCCGATGCCGGATCCATCCCGGTAACTGCGGGGACATTGAGGTAGGTGTAGGCGTCAGTTCCCTCGGTCGTTCCACCCGCGGTCTCGACGACGACGTCAGCCGGTCCGACAAGGCCAGGAGGAGTCGTACATGTCAACGATGTTCGCTCGGCGTTGACAACCACATCAGTACAGGGGTTTCCTCCAACGGTCACCGTCGCGTTGTCGAGATCGGTCCCGTTGACTGTGAGCTCGTCTCCGCCGCCAGGCGAGCCCTCCGCTGGTGAGATCTCGCCCATTGTTGGTGTAGGGAGATAGGTGTAGGCCTGGCTTCTGGTGACCTCGCTGTCTGGAGTGGTCACCACGACGTCTGCTGCGCCGGCATCGCCAGGGGGAACAGTGCAGGTCAGGCTGGTTCCAGCGAGATTGATGTCCAGGATGGTGCAAGGGTTACCGCCGATCGTCACGGTGGAATCAGTGAGAGTGCCGCCGGTGATCGTCAGAACCTCACCACCAGCCAGAGGACCAGCCGCAGGAGAAATGCCGTCAACCTGGAGCCCCACCGAGACGTCTGTTGCAAGCGTTGACTGCGCATCCGGGGACAGGGTGCGGGAAGTAGTTCCTTCTGCGATGTCGGCCTCGGACGTCGGTTCCTCGATGGTCACGTTGACGTTGATCGATGGCAGAGTGGTGTCTACCGGGAATGACACGCCATCACTGACGCAGGAGTAAGTCGTGGCACCGGTGACATCACAATCCCAGCCGTCGGCAACGATGTCGGTAATGCGCATCCCGGGCGGAACCGTCCCGTTGACGGTTACGGGGGCGTTGAGATCGATCCCACGAACCGTGGGAGTAACGACGAAGGTTCCTGTTCCCGAGTCTCCGGTTGCGCCTGAATAGAGTTGAGTCGTCTCTAGAGTCGAGACCGGGCTGATGGACTCTGTGCTTGCAGTGCTGATCTCGTGGTAGTCCGTGGCGCCGCCGCTGGAAGCTACCCAGCCGAATGAGAGCTGGCGCGGGATTCCGTCAGAGTTCAGCCAACTGGAGTCGAAGATGCCCTCCGCGTTGGGCAGCGGAGCTACGAGAGTCTGTTGGGTGCCGCCGATGGGAGTGAAGGCAACCAGCAGACTCAAGGCTGGGACCATTAGCCCTCCGGCATTTTCGATCTCGGCCGCAGAAGGGTTGACGGTTACCTGGACAGGCACTCCCGAGTTAGCGCGGGTCGTGCCTGACAAGCTCGGCGCCTCGCCAGCGTAGGCCGGGTCGATCGTGCTTGTGACAATGCACATATCCGGTCCGCGAACTGTCACATTGTTGGGTACGAATCGGGCCCACGCCGGATCGTCGGCGCATTTCGATCTCGCGAAGTTCCCGTAGGTATCAAAGGCAACGCCGAGGTATCCGTTCTTGTACCCGATGTAGCCGAGGCTTCCGCCGGTTCCACCAGTCAGCGCCTCGGGCACCTGAGTCTCGGGATTGACTGCGCCGACAACGAACGAGTAGCCATCGCCGCGCAAACGCCCTCCCCACTGGTATCCGTCAAACGCGAAGTCCAGTCCGGAAATGGAAGGAGACGACTCGGCTGCGATGAGGCCGCCGACCTTGTTGTAGCCATTATCTGTGAGGCGCAGAACGCCGTCGCCCTCGGCATCTAGCGCGGGATCCTGGCACCCCGGAATCGGCGTTTGAGTCGTATCGTCCGATGCCGTCAGACACACCTGGTTGACCTTGCCGACAGGAACTGCGGGTTTGGTGACAGGTGAGGCGGGGTTCAAGGTCGCGTCTGCGAAGGACTGCTCAAAGAGATCCGTTCCAGCAGATGCGGTTGGCCCGACAACTAGTTCGTCGGAAGCCAACGCTGGCGACGGCGAGATAGCGACAAGTAGTCCCGCGATGAGCGCGATTATCGCGGCACCAATCGTGCTGCAGCGACCAAGTCCTGGTGCTGAGGGTGAGCCACTGCGAAGCGTTTGCGCGCTACTTGGTCGCATGTCGATCCGATCTTGAGGGCGCCGAACTGACGCGACTGCCTACCTACCAGTAGGTGCGCTAAAGCTAGCGACAAGATCGCCAGAACGAGCCGATCGAAGTTCGTCCATTACTCCATCTGGGCGCAGAAAGAACCTGAGATTGTTAGCGTCAGCGGAGGCTACCGATTCAGGGAGTTCCAAGGCAGCCAGCTGCCGTGAAAGCCCATCGGAATCCGAACCGGTAACTCAACCTTGGCGACCACCTCAGACATCGATTGGGAATCGAGTACGAGCACCTCGCTGCGGTCCGTGCGCTTGTCGTAGTTGACGACCAAGAGGTAGCCATCGTCCTCAGCTGATTGCGACTGGGCAGGGACAAATACGGGCTCGCCGTTCACATGGTCGTCCCCCACGGAGAACACCGTCGAGGCTCCGGTGGTGAGGTCGAACTTAGCAAGCCCGACGAAGGTATCGAGGTCATCGTCGGGGATGAGGGCGCCGTAGCCGTAGCGATAGTCGCGCCCGGCTCTCGCCAAGTCGATTCGAGGAAACTCGACGCCGAGGTCACTAAGTTGCTGGCAGGTTGACTCACCCGTCGCCAAGTTGAACCGGTACCGCACCAGATAGGAGTTGGACGGGTAGGAGAAGGCCTTTGTCGAGGCGTCCCATACCTGGATCTTGTCGTAGCGCGCGGCATCTAGGACGACGGTGTCGCCGTCGTCGTATGCGTTAAACGTGTGGAAGACGTAGCAGGGATCAATCTCAAACCATGTCACGTCAGTGGACTGTCCTGATCGAGCAACGATGCCGATCCGAGCCCCGTACTCGTCATCCCAGATGTAGGGAACTGAGTTCCCGGTCATCGCTAAATCGAGATTGAACACCACCGGCAGGTCCATGAAGACCGTACGCGTCGCCGTGATGGCAAAGTCGTGCATCATCGTTGGGCCTGCGACGTCAATCTCGACCGAATGTGTCAAGTTTCCGGTCCGGTCAGCGACGTGGTAGCGCAGGTATGGCTCCTGCCAGTTGTAGCCGAAGAAGATGAGCTCCCCGGTGGCCGGATCGGTTTTGGGGTGAGCAGTCATCGGCCCCTGCAACTTGCCGTCAAAGCTCGTCATACCGATGGTGTCGAGCTCCGGCGTAACTTGATACGGCCAACCGCCCTCACACAGCGCGAGGATCGAACCGTTGTGTTCGATGACGTGGGTGTTGGCAGGTGAGTCGTTGACGACATCGCCGCCAGGGTTATCGAGCATCGCAGTCTTGACGTACTGGTTGCGATACCACTGGGCTCGGCCGTCACTTATCCGAATCCCGTGCAACATCCCATCGCCGGAGAACCAGCTCGATAGGTCGTCCCCGCCACCGCGTAGCGAGGAGGGGCTTGGATTCGGTCCATTTCGGATGAGTAGGCCGTCAAGTTCTGGCGGCAGAGTTCCCTGCACCGGTAAGTCGGTGAGCACACGCCCGGAGGGGACAGGTGCGTATACCCCGCGCGTGAAGATTCCTTCGGCCATGGTCAGATACCTCCGTCGCTAGCGCCGGTATTCCAGGGGCGGTTAGATCCCCTGCCAGGCCGGCTTGTTCTCGTACGTCCACTTGTAGTGCTCGCGGTCGCTGAGCAGTGATGCTGCAGCCTCGTCGACAACGATGGTTGCGTGCTGATGCAGTTGCAGGGCAGTCGAGGGAATCATCGAGGTAACCGGACCCTCCACCGTCGCGCGAATCGCTTCGGCCTTGTTCTCACCCCACGCCAACAGCACGAGATGGCGAGCTCGAAGAATCGTGCCTACCCCTTGGGTTAAGACATGAGTCGGTACCTGTGAGAGGTCATCGTCAAAGAACCGGGCGTTATCTTCGCGGGTTTGCTCGGTGAGCGTCTTGATCCGCGTCAGCGATGCCAGCGACGAGATCGGCTCGTTGAAGCCGATGTGGCCGTCGGTGCCAACACCAAGAATCTGTAGATCGATTCCGCCAGCTGCGTTGATTGCCTCTTCGTATTCTGTGCACGCAGCGGGAATATCGGCGGCCCATCCGTCTGGCCCGTGCACGCTCCCCGGCGCGAAGTTGACTCGCTCGGCGATCTCTCGCTGGATTACCGCGCGGTATGACTCGGGGTGTCCGGCGGGAAGGCCCACATACTCATCGAGAGCGAAACCCTTCGCCTGGGCAAATGACAAACCGTCATCGTTGTGCCGGCGGACTAAGTCGTCATAGACACCTAGCGGAGTACTGCCAGTCGCCAGGCCTAGAACTGCTGCCGGATTGCGCGTCAGAAGGTCGGCGATTGCACCGCCAACTATCTCGCTGCCGTCTTTCTTCGTCGGGACGACAACAACTTCCACAGCAAACCTCCAAGAGTCGTGAATCAAGTCCTCGACAGGCTAGCGATTTGCGCGGCGAAGGTCATCTTAAGTCGGCCAACCGGTGGGCGCGCAGGTAGAACAGTGAGGTACCTAGGTGCCTGCCAGTGATGGTTTCGACCAGAGATAGTCGCTACCGCCGCCGATCGGGAGTGGGCGAGCCTGAAGCGCCACAGAATTACGCAGGCACCCCGGTCATCGTGACCCGGGGTGCCTGCGTAACTACGTCTTGCCGACGCGCTCCTATGCAGAAGGAGTGCTCGGTGGGGTGGCGGGCGGATTTGCTTGGGCCTGGGCTGCATCGGCAGCTTGGCGAGCAGCAACCGCGGCAGCAGCTGCGTTCGCGGCGGCAGCTTGCTCTTGTGCCGCGATGATCTGTGCCTTGACCTCCGGCGGCAGCTTGGACATGAAGTATGGCTTGGACTTCTTGGTGTTGTTCAACAGTAGGACGATGAGTCCGAAGAAGATTGCTGCGAATCCGGTTCCGTAGAACAGCTGGAAGAACGCGAAGAAGATGTTGATGACCATCAAAATATTGACGAGCATCCACGACTGCGCATCTCCCTTTAGCTGGCCACGCGCGAGCCAGATGTAGATCAGGAAGAGGATGAAGGACATGAGGGCGTTGAACCACCAGAAGAAGTCACTGGTTCCTGCACCGCCGTAGAGGGTCTCGGCCTCGCCTGGTTGGGTAGCGAGGAAGACGGCGCCGACGGCCGCGGCAAGGTTAAGTAAGCCGATGATGAAGACTAGGATCGCCACGACGACGACGGTCCCGGGACGTTTCAGGTCGTCCTCGGGAATTACGATTGGGGCTGGCTGCGGGGTAGTCATGGCCGGAACATACTGACAACTGCGGCCACACTCAACTCACCCCGCAGGAATCCTGCGGTAAATCACGCCAATGCGGTACTCGAGTTCGTCTCGCTGGACCGCCACCCGGAGGCTGTTCCCAGCCTCAGCTCACTCGTCGACAACGAGTGCTGGCGTGTCGCGCATGAGGGTCTCACCGCGGAAGAAGGATGGATCCTTGATTCGCATTGCAACCATCAAGACGATACCGAACAGGATGAGCCCGACTCCGAGGATAAAGACCATGCCGATCCCGGCGATAGATGCGCCACTGCCGTAGTCGGGAGAGTATGAGTCGCGCAACGTAATGATGAACACGATCACGAGGCCGACGCCACCGAGGAACGGCAGCAGGAACTTGAAGGTGAAGGCCGAGACGCTGTTGAACATCTCTTTGCGGAAGTACCAAGCGCAAGCGAACGCAGTCAGACCGTAGTAGAAGCAGATCATGATGCCGATCGAGTAGATCGTGTCTAGTAGTACTCGTTCACTGGTGAAGGTAAGGAAGGTATAGAACCCGGCCGCGCCGATTCCAGCGGCGACTGTGGCGTAAGAGGGAGTGAGGTACTTCGGGTGAATCCGCGAGAACTTCGCTGGCATCGCCTTGTATGTCGACATCGCCAGCAGGGTGCGTGAGGTAGGGAGGAAGGTTGTGATGAGGCTCGCTGCACTCGAGGCGATGACCGCAAGGAAGAGGAATAGGTACCACGGGTCACCGAGTACGGGCTCGGCGACGGCACCGAATACATTGTCGGCGGTCTCCTCATTTGAGATCCCAATGCCAGTGTCACCCACCCCCGCATACATGATGACGGCGATCGAGACCAGCAGGTAGGTCAACAGGATCGAGATGACGGCCAGTACGGCGGCGCGTCCTGGCGTCTTGCTGGAGTCCTTCGATTCCTCGTTCACGGTGAGAGCCGAATCCCATCCCCAAAACGCGAAGATCGACCCCGATAGTCCGGCGATAAACGCCGAGAGCGTCATTCCGGCCGGACTAAACCAATCCCAACTGAAGGCCAGTCCGGTCTCGGAACTCGACGACTGCATGATCGCCGCGATTCCAAAGATGACCAAGACGATCATCTGGAAGCCGACGAGGATGTACTGGAACCGCTCGGTTGTGGTGATTCCGCGATAGGCGATGTAGGTCGCGATTGCGAGGAACACCACGCAGGTAACGACGTTGACGAGTCGGTTCGTCCATAGATCGGTAACGGTCGGGTTGTTGATGATGTCGCCGATGAACTGGTAGACGAACTGCACGGCGACGCCAGCCAGGTTCGACAAGACGATGACGGTAGCCAGGATCGCAGCCCAACCCCCGAGCCAGCCGATGTAGGGCCCAAACGCCTTTGTCGTCCACGTGAACGAGGTCCCACAATCAGGCGCGACCTTGTTCATTTCCCGGTAGGCGAAGGCGGCGAAGAACATCGGGATGAAGCCAGCGATGAAGATGACCGGAATTTTCGTGCCGTCATCGGTTCCCAGGAGCCCGATCGTGGCTGTGAGTGTGTAGGCCGGAGCGACGCAGGAGATCGCTAAGATGATCCCGCCGAGCAGGCCAACCGAGTTCTTCGAGAGGCCTTTGGTCTTGAGGTCTTCTTCTGTCTCGTACTTGGGGCCGTTCGACTCGATGCTCATGATTGCTCCCGCCAACGTGCCTCAGATGTGGCCTGATCTTGGCGGAAGTAGTGCCCGAGTTGCAACCGCTGACAGAGCTATTCATGCCAAATCTGGCGCCTACCAGTGAGTGATGCGGAGCGTGGAGAATTTCAATTCGATACCGGACACTCGACGCTGGCCATTGCGGCACGGACGCTAACCCCTGATCGGGCATACTGGCCACATGTATGGGGGATTCGCGGTCAGTCGAACGCGGACACAATGATCAAATATTTGGGATCCAAGAAGCGACTCCTGCCAGCGATCGGCGCAATCTGCGACGCGCTCGAAGCGACCACAGCCCTCGATCTCTTCACTGGCACAACGCGGGTGGCCCAAGAACTTAAGCGCCACGAAGTCGAAGTGACAGCAGTCGATACCGCTCGCTATTCCACAGTGCTCGCGCAGGCCTACATTGCAACGGATGAACGTCAGATCAGTCAGCCGGACCTTAGCGACGCGATCACGCTGCTAAATGAACTGCCAGGTGCCCCCGGTTACTTCACCGAGACCTTCTGCGTCGAGTCCAGGTACTTCCAGCCGAAGAACGGTGAGCGGGTTGATGCGATCCGTGACCGGATTGAATCGGACTACTTGGGAACGGCGCTGTACCCGATCTTGCTCGCGGAATTGATGCTGGCTGCCGATCGGGTTGACAGTACAACTGGTCTACAGATGGCGTATCTCAAACAGTGGGCGCCACGGGCGAATAAGGACCTAGCGCTAAGGATGCCGGCCCTATTGGAGGGCCGCGGCACTGCAATAAACGGTGATGCACGCACGGTGGCCCAAACCCTCGGGCAAGTGGATTTGGCCTATCTTGATCCGCCCTACAATCAACACAGATACTTCACGAACTATCACATTTGGGAGACCCTCGTTCGGTGGGATGCCCCAGCGCATTACGGGATTGCGTGTAAGCGAATCGATAGTCGCGACGCGGAGACAAAGAGCCCCTACAACTCTCGTAAGACCATGCCGGAGGAACTCCGTCACACGATTGCAGCGGTTAACGCCCAGACTCTCGTCGTCTCCTACAACAATGAGAGCTGGGTCAGTGCCGATGAGTTATTGGACTGGTGCGGGCAAGGACGCGAGGATGCGACGTTGTTGGCATTTGATTCGAAGAGATACGTCGGTGCCCAGATCGGAATCCACAATCCGCACGGCGATCGAGTCGGGGAAGTTAGTCACGTGCGCAATCTGGAGTACCTCGTCGTGGCGGGCGATCGATTGGACGTAGCCGCAGCAGTTGATGCGGTTCCTGGGACGTTTGAACAGCACCGCCGAGCAGTCATCTAGCCTGGTACCTGTGGGAATCGATCCAGCTGATCTGGAAACCTGTTTGCGGGTCTTTCGCGAGTTAGACGATATTCCAGTTGAGCACCCAGATGCTGTGGCAGTTCGTCGAGCAACGGCCGGGTTATTCAAGAGCGTGAAGAAGCGCCGACGTATCGAACATCGCGAGAAAGTAATGGCTAGCGACAACGCTGTGATCGCGGCCACGGCCACGGGATCACCAGATCGAATCGATGATGAAACCCAAGGTCTCCCGCTGGTATCTAACGCCGAAGGTGCCACCGCCGGAACGCTGATCCGTCCACAGGCCTGCTACATCTGTAAAACTCGATACACCTTGATAGATGCCTTCTATCACCAGATGTGCCCAGATTGCGCTTCTCTGAACCGGGCTCGACGTGACGCGCGCACTGACCTCTCTGGACGGCGCGCACTCCTGACTGGCGGCCGAGCCAAGATCGGCATGTATATCGCGCTGCGGCTCCTTCGTGACGGCGCGGAAACAACGATCACCACCCGATTCCCTCATGATGCGATTCGACGATTTATGGCGATGCCCGATAGCGCTGATTGGATCCACCGGCTGCACATTGTTGGCATCGATCTACGTGATCCGGCCCAGGTCGTCGCTTTAGCCGACTCGGTTGCCCAGCGCGGACCGTTGGATATCCTGATCAACAACGCAGCTCAGACCGTCCGGCGTTCTCCTGGCTCCTACTCGCTGCTGGCGGAGGCCGAGAATGAGCAACTACCCAGCGGTGATCTGCCCGACGTCACGGTATTCGGTCGCACTAGCGATGCCCATCCGATGGCGTTGATGGGCGCAGTCACCGGCAATCAGCCGGCACCGGCGGGGATGAGCGCATCTGAGTTGACCCAAGCGGCGCTGGTCGGCGGGTCATCCTCGCTGGCTCGCAATGCCGCGCTGACCGCGATTGATGCCGGTGGGCTGCTGCCGGATCTGCACGACCAGAACAGTTGGACGCAGATGGTCCACGAGGTTGAAGCCCTTGAGTTGCTCGAAGTCCAGTTGGCGAACTCCATTGCTCCCTTCATCCTGATTAGCCATCTGCGGGCATCCATGGCAGCCTCACCCGCGCGCAGGAAGTACGTTGTCAATGTCTCGGCGATGGAGGGACAGTTCTCCCGCCGCTACAAGGGCCCGGGCCACCCGCACACGAACATGGCTAAGGCGTCCCTGAACATGTTGACCCGCACAAGCGCGGGGGAGATGTTGGAGACCGACCGCATTCTCATGACCGCGGTTGATACCGGTTGGATTACCGACGAGCGTCCTCACCCGACGAAGATCCGCTTGGCCGAGGAAGGCTTCCACGCGCCGCTTGACCTGGTGGATGGCGCAGCGAGGGTATATGACCCGGTGATTCGCGGCGAGCGGGGTGAGGATCTCTTCGGGTGCTTCCTGAAGGACTACGAGCCGTCGCCTTGGTAGTTTTCTGGCCAGCCTTTGGATCATTTCTGTCTACTCGTCTTGACATCACTACGTTGTCGATGGACTGTGGTCAGAGGCCAAATTTTGGGCCCAATTCCTTCAGCGCGTAGCGACGTAGGCAGGAGCGACAATGGACGTGGCTATGCACAGCACTGCGCTTCGTCGCGCGGGTTCGGTCGCCTTGGCGGTCGGTCTTGGGGTGGGCGTCATCGGCGTCGCTGGTACGTCCCCGGCGCTCGCGGCAGAGGGTGACTCGGTCAGGCAGACTTTGCTCGCCGCTTCAAGTGAACCGTTGGCCGTTGCTGTCGGCCCCAATGGCTTCGTGTATTCGGCTAACTCGGGGACTGACTCTGTTTCTCGGATCAATCCCGATACCGGGCTGGTCGACTCGACGGTGGCGTTACCTGAGAACGCAGAGCCCTATGGAATCGCCGTCGGGCCTGATGGCTTGATCTATGTCGCAAATACCAACATCGACAGCGTTAGCCGCATCAATCCACACACGATGCGGATCATCGACGACATCCCGCTTCCTGCTGGTTCGATTCCCTATGGACTTGCGGTAGCCGCAAATGGCACGGTCTACGTCGCGAACTACGGAACTGATTCGCTGTCCGTTATCCCGGCAGATGCACTGATCCCGTTGGACCCGATCGCACTCGAGCCAGATGCTGGACCTACTGCGGTTGTCGTCGGGATCGATGGATCGGTCTACGTCGCAAATCACGACAACGGCTCAGTCGCGGTCCTCAAGGAAGGGGTGTTCCCACGGACCATCACCCTGCCGGCAGATACCAAGCCGCGTGCCATTGCAGTCACAGTGGACGGAACGGTCTACACCGCCAACCGGACGATGAACACTATGTCGGTGATCGATCCCGGCTCGATCACATCCTCGCGAACGGTTTCGTTCGCGGCCGGCACCGAACCACGCGGTGTTGGAGTCGACGACAACGGCTTCGCCTACATCGTGGGTCACGACACCAGTACGTTGTACCGGATCAACCGTGGATCGGATTCCGCTGACGCCACCACTGGGCTAGGAGGGGATGCGCAGCCGTATGGGTTGGCTTTGACCAGCGGTGGTGATATCTACACGGCGAACTCGGGGAATGACACGGTCACCCGAGTCAAAGGTGTGACCGCCCCAACGGTGACGACGTTGAAGCTCGGCAAGGTCAAGAACCAGACCAAGCGAAAGCGCAAGGCCAAGCTGCGCGCCCACGTCTATGCCGGCGGATTGACCACGGCAGTGCGTTTTGCGTATAGCCCAAAGAAGGACTTCAGTCGCAAGACCAAGACGACCGCGACGAAGTCGGTGACTGCTGGGTATACCCGCGAATCGGTGACGGGGTGGGCCAAGGGCCTCAAGCGCGGTAAGAAGTACTTCTTCCGGGCGCTGGCAACCAATGAGGTTGTTACGACCGCGGGCAAGGTAAAGAAGATCAAGGCCAAGTAGTTTCAATCGGCCGATTCGCCGATTCGCCGATTCGCCGAGGTGTTACTCGGTCTTGGAGGCCGAGTCAGAGCTCCACTTTGGGTCTACGGTCAGTTCACCGGCATCGTTGACGCTGGTGACAACGACGGTCGCGGGGACCCGGTTTCCGGTCGACGGTTCGATCGTGACTGACCCCGTCCAGCCAGTCCAGTCGGCGACTGACTCGAGTGCCGTTTGGATCTCTTGGGAATCCCATTTGCCGACCTGGTTGACGCTGTCGGTGAATACCTTGACGGAGTCATAGGTGTACGGGCTCCACGTTCCAGGTGCACTGTTGAACTTGGCTTGAAATGCATCCACATACTGCGAGGAGTTCGGGAAGTCAGTCGGTGCCGGAACGCCGACCACGTCGCATGCTTGCGCGACGGAGACACCGGCATCCTCGACATATCCTTGGTCGTAGGAGGCATAGTCAAGAAGGCACGGCATCTGGCCGGGATCCTTCTGCGTCTGGCTTACTGCCGTTGCGACCTTGGCGCCCTCGGGGTAGTAGACGGCAGAGTAGATCGCGTCCGGCTTCTCGGATTCCGCTTTCTTCACCGCATCGGTGTAGACCTGCTGGTCCTGTCCTGGCTGAATCTCCTGGTAGCTGGTGATCTTCACTCCAGCTGCTTCAAGGTCTTTCTTCACCGCGGCTGAGGTCGATGTTGTGTACTCCTGTGTCGGGTCGTACATGATCGCCACTTTCTTAGCGTCATAGAACTCCGAGAGCGCGCGCGAGGTAACCGGTGCAATCTGACTGGTCATCGGTTGCAGCGTGATCCCCATACCCTCGGTCGCGTTGTCTGAGGTCAGTCGGACCGGGACCATTCCCGCCTCGAGATACAGCGGAAGTGTCTGCAGCCCAACGCTGGAGTTGTACGGACCGACGACGCCGTTGATACCCTCCGAGATCGCTTTGTTGGCGGCGCTCACGCCAGTAGCCGGATCGGCCGCATCGTCAATCTCCACGATCTCGATATTGCGACCCATGAGTCCGCCTGAGTCGTTGATGTCGGCCGCAGCAAGCTGAGCGCCTTGGAGCATTCCCTGGCCAAGCGCGGACTGGCTGCCAGATAGCGGTGCCTCGAGTCCGATCCGCCAGACCTCGTCTGCGGAGTCTGAGCTACTAGAGCACGCGCCGACGGTCAAGGCCGCGGCGGCGAGAGTCGCGACGATTGCGACTGAGCGGGATAGTTGCTTCACAGGATTCCGCTTTCGGTTGGGATTGCTGGCAAGTTCGGCTTTCTGTGGCGCGCAGAACGGATAGATCTAGCTGGCGAGCCAGGCCCACCCTGCTTGCTGGTCGGTGAAGTACTCACTTGACTCCGCATAGAATGGGTGCGCGACATCAGCGATGAGCTTCTTAGTCTCGCTGTCGCCAATGATTGCCATTTTGCTGATCGTGTGGTGAAACTCGCGGCCGAATGCGAGGTCGTCACGCCACGCGTTGGCCTTCTCCCACTTGAAATCGGTGAGGTCGCACAGCAGCTGGATCTTGCCATGTTCCTTTGCGAGGGCTTCCATCTCGGGAACTAACAGGGCGTAGTCACCCTTATCGATGGTTTCGCTGAATCGGTAGCCGATCTCTGACCCGTTGCTTTGTGGCAGTTTGTAGAGCATGACGAACCTCGTTCTCGATGACGAATCTCGCGTGACCCTTGATTCAACCGCACATTCGAGTCGGAGTCTTGTGATCAGTGCCGCGAGCAACCCTTGCGAGTCACCCGCGGCTAGCGATCAGGCTCAGCTGTCGCCCTTGTCGGCGGCTGCGGCCGCCTCGGCGATCTGACGCCGGACATCGGCCATGTCGAGATCTTTAACAGCACCGATGAGCTCTTCGAGGCTGTTGGCGGGCAGGGCGCCTGGCTGGCTAAAGACTAGGACCCCTTCACGGAAGGCCATCAAGGTCGGGATCGACGTGATCTGTGCGGCAGCCGCGAGCGATTGCTCCGCTTCAGTGTCGACCTTTCCAAAGACGATTCCGTCGTGGCCCTCAGACGCGCCCTCGAATACTGGACCAAACTGCTTACACGGACCACACCATTCCGCCCAGAAATCGACCAACACGATGTCGTTGTCGGCGACGGTCTTATCGAAGTTCTCTGCGGTCAAGGTAACGCTTGCCATATCGCTTCTCCTAGGACGTTGATTTAATCGTGGTCGACTCATGGCTCCGTCGAGACGCGAGTTGAGCGCCCGACTAGACATTCGTTCACATACCCCTACGGGTATATGAACAGTTGAGGCCCGGTCGACATTCCCACTGACTACCCTGCCGCCGATGCCATGGAATTGCAACCCGCGAAGTGTTCGGCTCCGAGGAGGGTAGCCGGGTGCTAAGGGATGGGATAGAACTCAATCCGACGATCCCCGTCACGTGAGGTGCAACCACCCACGGCGTCGCGGGGGCTGCGGTTGCCGGCTGCCTCGATGGCGCATTCCCATTCCCCGGTGGTCCAGTACCCGGCACTACCCGAGAGCTCAGTTGCTGGGACGGTGAAGTACTGCTGCGCCAAACTGAACAGGGCCTCGCAGGGGGCGGGCTGCCCGAAACCTCGAACAGGAATCACTGCTAGCTGACTGCCGTCGCGGCCCTGTAGTTCTCCGCAACTGGCGATGTCCTGGTCAGATGTTTCGGTCGCGAAGGGCACAGATACGAGCTCGCCACCATTGGGGGGACGCAGTTGAATCGATGTGAGGGCCGTGGGCGCTGGCTCAATGAACTGCGATGAGCCAATCGTGAAGCCATCCCAAGGGGTACCCGTGAGGTCGACCTCGGAGCCAGCCAACCCGTCGGGAGCCAGCAGGGGGTTGCCGCAGGCGCAGCGAACGCGTGGGGCGCCAGTGTTGTCGATGAGGACGGCCGTCCCGGCCTCCAGCACAGCTTGGAACGGTGTGGCCTGACCGGATTCGTATCCGTGATTTGTTACCCAAGTGTCGGTCACTAGTACCACTGGCAGTAGTTGGGAAAGGTAGGTCGGTAGGTCGCTTGCGGGGATTTGGGCGGCACTAGCGAAAGCGGTGGACTTGTCAGGGTTGTTCGCCAAGAACTCGATCAGTTGGCCCACGTCACACGCGTCCGAAGCACCCGTGCCGCCATAAAGGCCTGGAGTAGCTCCGTCGGCCTGTTCGATATCGCCGACCGTCGTTCTTGACACCACGACATCGTCTCCAGCGGAGTCGGTCGCGGGGCTCGAAGAGACGGAGTTCGTGAACGGCGCAGGGCCGCTGGCTCCGACCGATTCCAGTACAACTGGCTGCGCGCCCTCGGTCGATGTGTCGCTGCTCGTGCGCAGCAGACTAGCTACGAGGAGAACTAAGACCAGTGCTACCAGCACGGCGATTGCCGCGATTACATAGGAACGTTTTGTTGCCATCAATCGATTGTCACATGGCGTCGAGTTCGATCATTCGAGCCATGGTTTGCTGCACCCTGAGGTGCCGTTCGATGAATGCGCGCTCATCAAGTTTCTTGCGACGCATCCAAGAAGTCACCTCGTGATTGCACTTACTCGCATTGCACGATCGGCACGCTGGAACAACGTTGTCGAGGGTGTAGCGCCCGCCCCGGGAGATAGGTAGTACACAGTCCTTCTGAAGTGCAGAGCCCTCCATCCCGCAGTACGCGCAGCCACCCCAGGCCTCTTGCAAGGTTGCCCATTGGGTTGGGCTCAGGTCATGATCCCCGGCGGCGACTCGCCGACTGCGACGACGGGCCGCCCGTTGTCGTCTCGTTCGTCCCGCCGCCATGGATGCAGATTAGTGCACCGGAGAGCCTGGTTGGTTTGTCATGATTCTGTCGCGTTTGCGGGGTGAGATGTTGGCTAGCGATAGGTCCTCGCCATAGTGAGCTGCCAACCGAGGATCCATCACCTTGCGCCAAGCGAATGGCACCGTTGCCAGAATAATCATTGCCGCGTAACCGCTGGGAAGCTGTGGAGCTTGGTCCATGTGTCGAAGTGACTGGTAGCGCCTAGCGGGATTCGCGTGATGGTCGCTATGTCGCTGAAGGTGATAGAGCAGCAAGTTGCTGACGGTGTTGTTTGAGTTCCAGCTGTGCTCGGGAGTCACTCGCACATAGCGATCGCCACGCGATTGGCGCAAGAGCCCGTAGTGCTCCAGGTAGTTCACCGCCTCGAGCAAGGTGATCCCGACCAAGGCTTGAACGATCAGATACGGCGCAATCCCCATCCCAAAGGCGATGATCAGCGCAAGCCAAAGAACAATCGTCAATGACCACGCGGTCAAGACGTCATTGCGCCATGACCACTTAGTTGTCCCGCGCTTGGCGAACCGCCGTGACTCCATCCCCCAGGCCGACCCAATAGAGCCAAAGACCGTCCGGGGCCAGTAAGCCCAGAAACTCTCGCCGAGTCGGCTACTCGCCGGGTCCTCAGGGGTAGCGACTCGAACGTGGTGGCCCCGGTTGTGTTCAACGTAGAAGTGACCGTAGGCGGTTTGTGCCAGAGCAATTTTGGACAGTCGTCGTTCTAATCGGTCGCGTTTATGGCCGAGCTCGTGTGCGGCATTAATAGCGACCCCGGCGACGACGCCCATCGTTGCGGCGAGCCCGATCTTGTCCGGCACGCTGAGCGAGCTGCCAGCCCAGAGGTAACACGAGTACACCAGCGCGAGGTACTGCAGCGGAATGAAGAGGTAGGTGCACCAGCGGTAGTACTTATCGCGATCTAACGCGGCCACTGCTTCCTCTGGCGGATTGCTGGTATCGCGACCGACGGTGATGTCGAGGATTGGCAGGAGGATGAAAGCGAAGATTGGTCCCCACCACCAGAAGACTCCCAGGCCGGTTAGTGCAACGAGTCCGGCAGCCATGAACGGGAGCATCGGCATGACGACGCCTAGCAGCCACAGGTAGCGTTTGGGATCTCGCCAGGGGCCCAGGCTGGTCTCCAGGGATGGTGACCTAAGAACACCCACGCTCTGACCTCCAGGATTGTGGTAACAAGTGCTTCCCACGAGTCTCCCAAACCGCAGCCATTTTTACAAGTCACATGGAAATGTAAAAGTCGCTGCGGGTCGAGGTGGTACTTCCTGGAGCGTGCTATTTACCGAAGGCTCTCTATCGCTGCCTCAAGGCGGTCAGACACTTCGTGGGCCAGTCCCGCCATTACCGGATTGGCCGTCAGGTCGACCATCATCTGGGGATTGATCATCTCGACTGTTGTCGTCTCGCCCGTCGATCGAACGACAACGTTGCACGGCAGCAGGACTCCGATTGAGGGTTCGGCCTGGATTGCCTTGTGGGCGAACTCCGGATTGCACGCACCAAGGATGACCTGGTTGTCGATCTCTGCCCCGATCTTCTTGTGCAGGGTGGCCTTCATGTCAATTTCGGTTATCACCCCAAACCCTTGTTCGGTCAGTGCAGCGCGTACCTGCTCGATCGCGGTATCGAACGGGCTCTCGAGTGCGACGGTCAGTGCGTAAGACATCTCAGATGCTCCTTGATAGTTGTTCGGGCGGGTAGATCTAGCGCTGACCCCAGCCGAATAGTGTGCGCTTGGCAGGCTTGCCGTTGTCGCACTTACAGCGATCTCGTGAAGGGACTCCGCTGACGGCCTCTTTGACGTGCTGACCGCAGCCGGCGTAGGTGGTCTTATTGCATTTGCGACAGGTTGCGGGACGACACATTGTGGGTAGACCTCCATGGTTGGCGTGGCCGCCTGGGACTAGACGGCTCGTCGTAACAATGTCTAGACTATACCCCCTGGGGTATATTGTGCCAAGCCCGCTATTCTTGCTGAAGTGGTAGAAACCGCGAAGCTCAATCCGCACGTGCCGTACCAAGAACAAACGGAGGATCAAGAAGATGTGTAGTCCAGCTCGATGTCAACAGTGTCAGAAAATCACCTACACCGGATGCGGCGAACATGTGGATCAGGTGCTCGCCAGGTTCCCAGTCGATCAGCACTGCACTTGTCGCTGAACGCTGTCACCGCGCTATTAGCTAGCTGCTCTGGCCCGCGCTGAGTTCGTTCGCCTCGGGGCGCTGCGCTGACTGGCCACGAGTGGCCCGTTCAACTGTCGCTGACTAGCAAGGAACGTCAACGCGTCCTGCTTGGTCATGGGCCGCGCGTAGAAGTAGCCCTGGGCGACCACGCAGCCGAGTTCTTCCAGCGCCTCAGCTTGAGTCGTTTCCTCTACGCCCTCCGCGACCACGGCATGCCCCATCGCCCGCCCAAGGGCGATGATTGATTCGACGATGGCGTAGTCCTTTGATTCCGAGACCATGCCATTGACAAAGCTCCGGTCGATCTTGATGCAGTCGATCGGGAAGTTCTGGAGCACAGATAGCGAGCTCCATCCAGTTCCGAAGTCATCGAGTGCGATGTGCACACCAAGCTCGCGGGCGGCGGTTAGTTCCTGCCAGGCCGCATCGCCATAGCTCACTAGGCTCGACTCGGTCAGCTCCAAAGCGATTGCACTGGCCGGCACATTGGCTGATGCGAGGCCTTGGGCGACAGTCTCGGCGAACCCGCCGCCAGCAAGCTGAGCCCCGGAGACGTTAACGGCCACAACCATCCCAGC
The DNA here is from genome assembly GCA_946803585.1 of uncultured Actinomycetes bacterium. Taxonomy (GTDB): domain Bacteria; phylum Actinomycetota; class Actinomycetes; order S36-B12; family UBA10799; genus UBA10799. The sequence goes on along the minus strand of CAMPEQ010000011.1, from coordinate 347,936 downwards.
GCTGGGCCACTCGGGCGCCTGGGCACCAATCTCGGCCGCCATCGAGATGGATTCATCGAGCACCATTTTGCCGATATCAGTGATAAGCCCGTTGGCCTCAGCGGCGGGAATGAACTCATCTGGCCCAATCGGCCCATCGTCAGTGAACCAGCGAGCGAGCGTTTCGAATCCGAGTACTCGGCCTGTCCCAATCTCGATCATTGGCTGGAACGCGACGGATAGTTCGCGATTGGTCACGGCCGATCGAAGCTTCCGATCGAGGTCGACTCGACGTTGAATCCGCTTCCGGAGTTCCTCGTCAAAGCGCACCGCTTGATCGCGACCGGATTCCTTGGCTTGATAGAGCGCGATATCGGCATCTCGAAGAAGCGAGTTCGCTGAGGTTTCCCGCGCTTGGGAGGTGACCATCCCCAGGCTCGCAGAGAGGTGCATTTGCTCCCCGACTGGTGCGAATGGCATCCGCAACTGCATCAGAATTCGTTCAGCTAGTAAGGCAAGTGCGTCGGGGTGCGGTGTCTGTTCGAAGAACACTACGAACTCGTCACCACCAACGCGTGCTACGACGTCGCCATGGCGGACACATGCGCGAATTCGATTCGCGGCATCAACCAGTACCGCGTCGCCGACATCGTGCCCGGCGGTCTCATTCACCGTCTTGAAGTGGTCGAGGTCGATGAATAGCAGCGCGCAGTCCGGCTCGTCAGCATCCGCGCGGAGTTGGAACCCGTCGATGTGGGATGCAATGGCTGACCTATTCATCAACCCGGTGAGGGGATCATGGCTAGCCACCCACTCGATTCTCTCTGAGTCCCTCTTCCGGTCGCTGAGGTCGTGAAAGGCCAGTACCCCTCCGGCGTTGTTGCCGTCGGAACCGAGCGGAATGAAGTCGATATTGCAGACCTTTCTTGTCTGCTCACTCACCGCGATCTCGATGGCCTCTCCATGCCAGGGGCTGCCGATACGGATCGAACTCTGCAACCCTGCAAGGTCACCGTCGGCTGGTGTGGTCTCGGTTGTGCCCAAGAGCGTCAGCAGGTTGAATCCATGAGCTTGTGCGGGGGAGATACGCAGCAGCTCGGCGGCTGCTCTATTGATCTCAACAATCTGGTTCTCGGAGTCCACCAAGCACAATCCGGTGCTGGCTGTCTTGAGTACAGTGCTGAGGCGGTCACGCTGAAGCACGAGTTGAGACTCAGTAGCCTCAGTAGGGCTAGGCGATCGTTCTGAACCCATTTCCCCTCCGACCTTCATCCAATGGTTGGGTGTGGAAAGCTGCGCGTCCCTTTGCGTGCGCCATTGGGCGAACGGTGACCTGTCGTAAGTCTCGCCGGGTATGGCGCGTGTGACCGGACGGTGTCACCCGATTGGCGGAAGTCACTCAAGGTGAGGGGACCAGTCACTCGATGGTGGTATCCGGCGGGACAGAATCCACGTAACGTGTGAGTCGATGAAACTAAACGCAGCTAGTCACCCCAGAGCGCCGGGTTGCCCTCGCCTGGTATCTCGTTCGCTAGGAGTCGGACTCCTCAGCGCCGTGCTGGTAGGTGCTGCCGCGATCCCGTCGATCGGATACAACACACTGCCGGTCGATAGTCCAGCGTCCTATCAGTTAGGTGGGGCGTATCAGCCGGAACCAGGCGTAGGGGTGGTAGCTCGGGACCGCACCGAATCTGCGGCCCAGGGTTACTACAACATTTGCTACGTCAATGGCTTCCAGACTCAGCCGGGGTCGCGCAAATGGTGGAAGAAGCATCATCCGAAGCTGCTGTTGCGCAAGAAGTCCCGCCTCGTGGTGGATTCGCAGTGGGGAGAGGTGCTCCTTGATACCTCCTCCAAGCGCAAACGAAAGCGAATCGCTCGAGTGGTCGGGAAGTGGACCAAGGGCTGCGCCCGAGACGGGTTCCAGGCGGTTGAGTTCGACAACCTCGACTCATTCTCGCGATCGCGTAAACAACTCACGATGGCGAACAACATTGCGATGGCTAAGAAGCTTGTACGCAAAGCTCATCGGGTCGGGTTGGCCGCTGGCCAAAAGAACACTGCCGAGCTTGGGACGCGGGGCCGCAGCAAAATCGGGTTTGACTTTGCCGTCGCGGAGGAATGCCAACGCTATTCCGAGTGCGGGCGTTACCTAGCGGCCTATGGGCCAGCGGTCATCGAGATTGAATACACCGACTATTCCAGCTCCGTATTTGATCGAGCCTGCGCCAGCCATGGTGCTGCGATCTCGATCATTCAACGAGACCGTCAACTACGCCCGAGCGGGCACCGCAAGTATCACTACTCGCAGTGCTAGCCCGGGCGTAGGTGTGGGGCGATCTACTCTTCTGGTGGCGCTTGTTCTGCTGCCTCTTTAGCTGCTGCCTCTTCGGCGCGAGCGTAGGAGTCACGGACCTCTTGTTCGGCCTCTGCGCGTCCGGCCCAGGTGGCGCCTTCGACTGACTTGCCTGGCTCGAGTTCTTTGTAGACCTCGAAGAAGTGTTGGATCTCTAGGCGATCGAACTCAGCGACGTGATGGATATCGCGGATGTGCTCCATCCGTGGATCGTTGGCTGCAACGCAGACCAACTTGTCGTCACCGCCAGCCTCATCGGTCATCCGGAACATGCCAACTGTGCGCGCCCGAATCACACAACCTGGGAAGGTCGGCTCTTGGACGATGACCAGCGCGTCTAGCGGATCGCCGTCAAGACCAAGGGTGTCATCGACGAAGCCGTAGTCGTGGGGGTACCGAGTGGCGGTGAACAGCATGCGGTCAAGACGTAAACGACCTGATTTGTGGTCGATCTCGTACTTGTTTCGGCTGCCGGTCGGGATTTCAATAGTTACGTCGAACTCCACAAGCTTCTCCTGTGTCCGTTGAGGTGCGGTATTCCTGGCTCAGTGTTCCGCAAACAGACCCGTCGAAGCCTGTCGAGTAGTCCACTTGCCGCATTCGAAACGGCAAAGGGGGTGGCTACTGACCATCGTCACGCGGTTATCCTGCATGAGTGACATCAGTTGTAGCGCTCGCCTCTGCGATTAGTGCCAGCGCACTGGTCGCAGTTGTCGGACTTGCTGGCTCGGCCTCGAGCTCCGCAGCGGGCGTACCGGCCGCGGTCGGCTCCGATCTGCTGGCGCCGCTCACTACGCCGACGACCACGCCGCCAACCACCGCTGGAATCGCCGCGGCGCTGGCCGGCCCGCTGTCATCAGCTGCTCTTGGGCCTACTACCTCGGTCGCGGTCTATGACGCCAGAACTGGTCAGTTGATCTATGACAAGTCCGCCAATGTCCCTGCGACTCCCGCATCGACAAATAAGCTGCTGGGCGCAGCCGCGGTCCTTACTGCCTATGGCGCGGATCATCGCCTTGAGACCAAAGTAGTAACGGGCTCGACGCCGACTGAGCTCGTCTTGGTTGGGGGTGGCGATCCGCTTCTTCGATCTGGAAAGCCCGGTTCCAGTGAGCCGGCGGCCGCATCGTTAGCGGAGTTGGCCGACAAGACCGCCGCCGCCCTCCTGGCGACTGGCGGGGAGGTGCCGGTAGGCGGCATCACCTACTCGTTGGCTTTCGATAACGACCTCTTCTCCGGCCCCCTGTCCTCCCCAACCTGGCCCACGACGTACGTCCAGGAAGGCATCGTCTCGCGTATCACTGCCCTGATTGCCGATGGCGGGTTCGTTGGGGGGATCAACTCAGATCCATCTTTGGCTACCACCAAACGGTTTGCCCAGCTGCTCAAAGATCGGGGGGTTAAGGTCAAAGGGTCCCCCGGCCGAGTCCTAGCACCAGCCCAAGAGACGCTTGTCAGCAGTGTTGAGTCGCTACCAATGAGTGCGCTGGTCCAGCAGTCATTGGAGAAGTCAGACAACACAACGGCGGAGATGCTCGGGCACTTAGCCGGAGCAAAGCTGGCCCGTGAAGGTAGCTTCAACGGAGGTGTTCGCGCGGTCACTCAAGTACTGACTGATCTCGGAATCGACCCCTCGGGCCTGCAACTGTTTGATGCATCGGGCTTAAGTCGTGACAACGTCATCCCTGCTGCGATCCTTGGGCAGTTGCTGAACTCGATGGCGACAAACGCCAATGCTGATCTCTGGGCGGGAACGTACGGGATGCCTGTTGCAGGGTTCACTGGCTCACTGGATGACCGGTTTGTCGGAGCCGGTACTAAGCCTGGAAGGGGCCAGGTGCGGGCTAAGACCGGAACCCTGACGGGTGTGGTGACGTTGGCAGGACTTGTCACTGACGTTGATGGAGACCTGTTGTCGTTTGCATTTATGGCGCCGCAAACCCCGGACCTGCTTGGATCCGAAGTCGCGTGGGATCAAGCCGCGGCAGCACTGGCCACTTGCGGGTGCAAGTAGCGTCTCCTTATGGCCACAGACGTTGTTGATTGGAACCTCGCACTAGCGACCGGGAAGAAGTTTGCCCCCAACGGGCCGCATCGTGAACTTGAACAGGCGCGGGAGACGGTTCTACAGTTGCGGTCGCTTGCGACTCAAGCAGTCGCGCCGGTGCGGGAATGTACCGGGCTGATTGCTCCCTCCGACGCTCCTAGCGCGGCAGTTGTCGACCGGGGCGCATGGATCGAATCCAATCTCGATTCATTCCGCTTTGTGCTCAGCCCCGTACTCGACCGACTGCGATCCAACGGGGTCTCGGTCGTCAACGAAGTCGGATCCAGATTGACCGCGATTCAAATGGGTTTCGTACTCGGTTGGCTCTCGGGCAAGGTACTTGGTCAATATGAGGCACTCGTCCCGGCAGGGCAGACTCCACGGCTGATGCTGGTGGCTCCCAACATCGTCGGCGTCGCCGAGACCCTTGACGTCGACCAGCGAGACTTTCAAATGTGGGTGTGTCTGCACGAGGAAACGCACCGGGTCCAGTTCACCGCCGTCGGGTGGTTGTCGGACTACTTCGCCGCGGAGACCCGATCGCTGGTCGCTGCCGTGGATGTTCCACCGCGAGAGTTCCTCAAGCACACACGCGACCTGATGGACGCGATCGTTCAAGTCCTCCGCGGGAATGAGGGCGCAACTGCGCTCATGCTGGCAGTGCTCTCACCCGAGCAGCGCGCGGTCTATGACCGGATTAGCGCGTTGATGACCCTGCTTGAAGGCCACGCCGATGTCGTGATGGATGAGGTTGGGCCAGAAATCGTCCCCAGTGTCGCGACGATTCGGGCACGATTCGACCAGCGACGTAACCAGCCCAGCGGATCAGACTCGATTGCTCGGCGAGTATTCGGAATGGATGCCAAGCTGCGGCAGTACTCCGAAGGTGCGGCCTTTGTACGGACTGTCGTCGACTCCGTCGGGATGGCCGGTTTCAACCAGGCCTGGGCGCAGCCGGCGAACCTACCGTCCTTGACCGAGATCGCCGACCCCGCTGCCTGGATAACTCGAGTTCATGGCTAACGAGTTAGGCGATCAGCCGGTTCGACGCCGACTCCGTCGCATCGTTGAACACGAACTCGCAGATCTTGCAAGCGACGACCTCGTCCTAGTGGGGGTCTCCGGAGGAGCTGACTCCCTAGCTCTTGCTCGCCTCGTGGCGGATATTTCGGGTGACCGCGGACTCGTTAGGGCGGGCGCAGTCGTGATTGACCACCAACTCCAAGATGGGTCAGCCGAGGTGGCTGAAGTCGCTGTACAAACCTGTCTTTCCTTCGGGTTAGCCCCTGTCGCGTCGTTGGCTGTGGAGGTTGATCGCTCGTCGGCTGCCGGAGGGATGGAAGCAGCCGCGCGGACCGCTCGTCGTCGAGCCATGATTGACCTAGCGCGCAGCCTTGGTGCCAAAGCAATCCTGCTTGCCCACACGGTGGACGATCAGGCTGAGACTGTCTTGCTGGGACTAGCCCGCGGATCGGGTAGTCGATCGCTGGCGGCAATGAGTCCACGTGAGGGGATGTGGCGACGCCCACTGCTGGCGGCAACTCGAGCTGACACCGAGGAGGTTTGTGCGCAAGCTGGGCTGATCCCGTTCCACGACCCGCACAACCAGGACCCCGCATTTACTCGCGTGAAAGTCCGGCAGCGGGTTCTCCCAACGCTGGAGGCGCAGCTCGGCCCAGGGGTACGCGAGGCGCTGGCTCGGACGGCCTCGATGCTCCAGGCGGACAACGCTGCACTCGATCAGTGGGCGCAGTTGCAAGCAGAGAGTCGACTCGACCTCACCGAAGCTGGTCGAGTTGTGCTGGCATTGGACACACCGAGTGCTGGGAAACTAGCCGCGGTTCCCCAGGCCGTGCGAACCCGGTTGTACCGTCTAGCTCTGCTAGCGGTCGGGGTTACCCCCGGCTCGATCACTTTCGGCCACCTCACCACGATTGACCGGTTTGTTGACGATTGGCGCGGACAAGGGCCCACACGAGTGCCCGGCGACCACGAAGTAGCGCGCATCTCTGACACTCTGGTGTTCTACCGAGCGCAACCACTTGGTCGGTGAGGGAATCACCTCACTGCGGGTAGTTCGCTGAAGTCCAAACGGAAGGTTCGGCGCGTGAGCACGGAGACCCCCGCAGAGATCGATCGAGTTCTGCTGAGTGAAGAGCAACTCAAACAGCGGGTCAGCGAGATGGCTGCACAAGTGAATGCCGACTATGCCGGGGAGGACCTCCTACTGGTTGGGGTCCTGAAAGGTGCCATGATGATCATGGCGGACCTCTCTCGCGAGCTCGATGGGTCGGTCGAGATCGATTGGATGGCGGTTAGCTCCTACGGGGCTGGAAACACCTCAAGTGGCGTCGTCAGAATCCTGAAGGACCTCGATACCAATCTCGACGGCCGCCACGTCCTGATCGTTGAAGACGTCCTGGACTCGGGACTGACGTTGCGTTGGCTCGTTCGCAGTCTGCAAGCTCGTCAGCCGGCATCGTTGGAGATCCTGACGCTGTTACGCAAACCTGAGGCGGTTCGTAACAAGGTGGATGTCCGATATGTCGGCTTCGATATCGAAAACGACTTCGTGGTTGGCTACGGCATGGATCACAATCAGCACTACCGCAATCTGCGATATATCGGGGCCCTCAAGCCGCTGTAACCCACTGGTATTGCGGCAACCTTGCCCGGTTATGCGACGAGCGGAACACCCTTAGGCGAATCCAGCAGTCATATCCGGGGTGCTCTCGCATACCCTGTCTCTTGATGAATGCCAAGCGATTTCTTCGTGGGCCAGTGTTGTGGATCCTGCTGGCCCTATTTCTCGTGCTTCTGGGTACTAGCTTGTGGAGCAGTTTTGGTGCGCCCAAAGACGTCGAGACCTCTCAGATCATCCAGACGATCCAGAGTAATCAGGCGCAGTCTGCCAAGCTCATTGATCGCGAGCAGAAGATCGAGGTCACCGGTAAAGATGGCACGGTCACGACCGCAAAGTACATCGATGGTCAGGGCGTCAACCTCCAGGAGCTCTTACAAGCCAAGGTGGATGCAGGCCAACTACCAGATGGCTACAACATTGAGGTTCCCAGCGAGAACCTACTGATCACGCTGCTGGTCTCACTACTGCCCGTCATCATCATTATCGGTTTGCTGTTCTTCTTTATGAGCCAGATGCAAGGCGGCGGTAGCCGAATAATGAACTTCGGCAAGGCTAAGACCAAGGCCGTCAATAAGGACCTGCCAAAGACCACATTTACCGATGTAGCCGGTGCAGACGAGGCGGTGGAGGAACTCGTCGAGATCAAGGAATTCCTCCAAGAGCCCGCAAAGTTCCAAGCTGTTGGCGCCAAGATTCCCAAGGGTGTACTTCTGTACGGCCCACCCGGAACCGGTAAGACATTGCTTGCCCGCGCCGTCGCTGGCGAGGCCGAGGTGCCGTTCTACTCGATCTCCGGTTCCGACTTCGTTGAGATGTTCGTTGGTGTGGGAGCGAGCCGTGTCCGTGACCTCTTCGAGCAGGCTAAGGCAAATGCTCCAGCCATCATCTTCATCGACGAGATCGACGCAGTCGGTCGTCACCGTGGTGCCGGGATGGGCGGCGGGCACGATGAGCGCGAGCAAACGCTAAACCAGATGCTCGTGGAGATGGATGGGTTCGATGTCTCTGCTGGTGTCATCCTGATTGCCGCCACCAACCGTCCGGATATTCTTGACCCGGCGCTGCTGCGGCCAGGTCGCTTCGACCGCCAGATCGCGGTTGATCGCCCAGATCTCAATGGCCGCTACGAGATTCTCAAAGTCCATGCTCGGGGCAAGCCATTCGCTGACACCGTCGACATGATGGCGGTCGCGCGTCGGACCCCCGGGTTCACCGGAGCCGACTTGGCGAATGTGCTGAATGAGGCTGCGCTGTTGACCGCTCGACTTGGTAAGCCGATGGTGGACAACCATTCACTCGACGAGGCGATCGATCGAGTGCTAGCCGGTCCACAGAAGAAGACCCGCCTCATGAGCGACCACGAGCGTACGATTACCGCCTACCACGAGGGTGGGCACGCGATGGTCGCCGCGGCGTTGCCAAACAGCGACCCAGTTCACAAGATCACGATTTTGCCGCGTGGGCGTGCCCTTGGCTACACGATGGTGCTGCCAGACAAAGAGAAGTACTCCACGACGCGCAACGAGATGCTTGATCAGTTGGCCTACATGCTCGGAGGCCGCGCGGCCGAGGAGATGGTCTTCCATGACCCGACCACAGGTGCGGCCAACGACATCGAGAAGGCGACTGCCGTGGCTCGAGCGATGGTTACCCAGTACGGCATGACAGAGCGTCTCGGTGCCATCAAGTACGGCAAGGAGAGCGGCGAGGTATTCGTCGGAATGGATCGCGGCCATGAACGCGACTATTCCGAGGAGATCGCCGCCGCGATCGATGAGGAGGTCCGCAGCTTCATCGAGCAGGCCCATATGGAGGCCTACGAGATTCTCTTCCAGAATCGCGACATTCTCGATCAACTCGTCTTGGAACTCCTAGAACGCGAGACCTTGGACAAGGCCGACGTTGCCCGGATCTTCACGAAGATGAATAAGCGGAACGCTCGCCCCGCCTGGACCGGATCGGATCGTCGGGCAACGGGACGAGGCCCGATCGATGCGCCTCTTCGCGATGGTGGTGTGGCCGCCAACGGTCAGACGATGATTCCGACCGAGGACACAACCAATACGGCAACCGCGACGCCGCCGGTAACGCCGTCGGCTGATTCTGATGGCACGAGCTGATCCGGGCTATCCGCTACCTCCGCAGATACGACTCCCACTTCGTTAGGTTGCTCCTGTGACTGATCCGATCAGCTTGGTTCCCGAACCCACGGGCGGGCAGCGCCCCGATTTTGATCACGACCGCGCTGCGGCTGCAATCCGTGAACTGCTTCTGGCGGCAGGGGAGGATCCCGACCGCGATGGTCTTCGCGATACCCCCGATCGGGTCGCTCGAATGTACGCGGAGGTCTTTGCCGGCCTTCGCCAACGCCCTGAAGACGTTATGACCACAACCTTTGATCTGGCCCATGATGAGCTCGTACTGGTGCGGGATATAGAACTGTGGAGCCAGTGCGAACACCACCTGGTTCCGTTCTTCGGGAAGGCCCATATCGGCTATATCCCGGCTAAGGACGGCAAGATCACCGGTTTGAGCAAGCTGGCTCGCCTCGTTGATGTCTTTGCTCGTCGACCGCAGGTTCAAGAGCGACTCACGACGCAAATCGCCGACTCGCTCGAAGAGATCCTGCATCCCCGTGGCGCGATCGTGGTTATCGAGGCGGAGCACCTCTGTATGGCGATGCGCGGGGTTCGTAAGCCTGGCTCGCGTACCACCACGAGCTCCGTGCGCGGTCAGTTGCGGGATCCAGCAACCAGGGCCGAGGCGATGTCGTTGATCGTTGCGCGGTAGCGCAACGGCAACGCCGGGACCCCGAGAACTCACCACAGATGCCACTGAGAACCGACCGAGAAGCCTCTGAGGCCCCATGAGCCCCACGAGTGCGGCCGAGGTCATGAGGTCTGATCGAACTACCATCATGGCGATCCTCAACGTCACCCCTGACTCGTTTAGCGACGGTGGACAGTTCAACAGCCACGATGCGGCCGTTGCGCGCGGGATTGCGCTCGTTGAACAGGGTGCCGACCTTGTCGACGTGGGCGGGGAGTCAACCCGTCCGGGGGCCGAACGGGTAGACGTGCAGGTCGAGCTCAACCGTGTCGTCACAGTTGTGAGGTGCCTGGCTGAACAGGGAATCGCGGTGAGTGTCGACACGACGCGGGCGCGAGTTGCTCAGGCCGCCGTAGCCGCTGGCGCCGTCATGGTCAACGACGTTAGTGGCGGTCTGGCCGACCCAGAGATGTTGAGCACGGTGGCTGGGCTACGGGTGCCGATCGTGGTGATGCACTGGCGAGCGCCGAGCGATCAGATGGACGCCCTCACTGATTACGAGGACGTGGTGCTCGAGGTGCGAGACCACCTGGCCGCTCGTCTCGCTGCTTGTCTGGAAGCCGGGATCAGTCAAGACTCGGTCATCCTCGATCCGGGACTGGGATTCTCAAAGCGCCCAGAGTACAACTGGTTACTATTGGGCAATCTCGATCGACTGATTGAGCTGGGACAACCGGTACTAATCGGGGCATCTCGTAAGCGTTTTCTCGGGCAGGTGGTATCGACGTCCACAACGGATCCGGTGCACACCGATCAGCACTTCGAGGAACGTGATAGGGCGACTGCAACGATCTCCGCGTTGGCGGCTGCTGCGGGAGTCTGGGGAGTTCGGGTGCATGATGTCCCTGGGACACGGGACGCAGTTTCGGTGGCGAATGCTTGGCAAGGAGGGAGATCGCGATGAATCCAGGTGGTTTTGAGGGGTTTGATCGAATAAGCCTGACCGGTGTCAGCGCCTTCGGCTACCACGGCGTGCTGGCGCATGAGCGTGAGACCGGCCAGACGTTTCGAGCCGATGTCGTCCTGCATGCTGATATCCGTCGAGCTGGGCGGACCGACGATCTAGAACACACCATCGACTACGGGGCGGTTGCCGAGTCGATTGTTGCGGCAATCGAAGGTGAACCCGTTAACTTGATCGAGTCGCTAGCTCAACGGATTTCCGACTCGGTATTTGCCGTCACTCATTCCGAGGAAGTCCACATCTCCGTCGTAGAAGTGACAGTGCACAAACCGCAGGCACCCATCGATGTCGAGTTCGCTGACGTTGCGGTTTCTATCGTGCGTGTTCAGTAGGGATAGATGACCACGGCTGCCACGGTTGAGGTGATCTTGGGCCTTGGGGCGAACCTGGGAGACCGGTTGTCTGCCCTGCAGCAGGGGGTCGACATCATCAGCCGAGACCCGGCCGTGCGAGCTGTTGCGGTGGCCTCGGTATTTGATACCGATCCAGTCGGCGGACCTGAGCAACCGGACTACTTGAATAGTGCGCTACGGATCACCACGACCCTGAGTCCCGCGGAGGTATTGGGCCTCGCGCAAGAAGCTGAGGTCGAGCTCGCTCGCGAACGTTCCGTTCGTTGGGGGCCGCGAACTCTAGATGTTGACGTCATTAACTACGGATCCTTCGTCAGCGCTGACCCGGACTTGACGTTGCCACACCCCCGAGCCAGGGAACGGGGGTTCGTCCTGGTTCCTGCCGCGCAGATCGCTCCAGACGTGGTTCTGGCTGGGACGGGTAAGTCAGTCGCTGAGTTACTGGCTGAGCTCGATCCGATCGATCGCCGCGGTGTCCGATTGCGAGCCGACCTTCCACTGCAACTACCGAGTACGCCTACCCTGTAGACGTGACACCCACTCGACCACGCCTGCTGCTGGCCCTGGGGGTGCTTGCTGCCGCGATCGGGTTTGCGACGGTGCTGCTGTGGGATGCGTTCACCGGAAGAACACTGCCAGTACCGCTAACAGCGGCTTTGACGTTGGTTCTGCTCGCCGTCGCTCTTTTTGCTTGGGCCATTGCGGTGCGCCCGAGGCTGTTGGGACGGCCCAATACCCGCCCGATGAGTCCGTTCGTCGCGACCAGGACGGCTGCGCTAGCAATGGCTGCGTCCCGTACTGGTGCGCTGGTGGCTGGGTTCTACTTCGGGACGGCCGTCGTGTTTGCGATGAACTTCAGCACGCCGATCGCCGCCGAGCGATTCTGGTACGCCCTGGGGTGCGTCAGCGCTGCCGCCCTGGTCGTGTTGGCCGCGCTCTGGCTCGAGTACCTATGTCGGCTCACGGACAAAGACGACGACCCATCGGATGTCCGAGTCGATAGCGACGGAGACTGGGTTCTTCCCAGTACCCAAACCCGGCGTCGACCTGATCGGACCTAGAAGTCCTTAGCCACGTCCTAGGGCCTCGAATGAACGACCCGAAACGGCCGAGACCTCAATGACGACGAACCGATGCTTGGGCGAGGTATTCCAGGGGATGGGTGGATGCTCGACGATCCTGTCCTCCAGCGGTCCTGGTGGCACATCCCGTGCCAATCCCTTCAAAACGACGCTCCACGCGACATTGTCTTCTTCCCGAAGACCATCAATCTCGAACGCCACTTCTGCTTGGAGCATCATCGTGACGAGTTTGGAACCTTCCCTCGTGCGAAGCACGATCATTCGATCCAGCACCGCGTAGTTGATCGGGAAGATATCCGGGACCCCGTTGGCGGCAACCGCCAAGCGACCCAGCGTCTCTTGTTCCAGCAGTGCCCAGCATTCATCGGCACTCAAGATATTGATTGGGTTCGAGATGTCAGTATCCATGCCTCTATTCTGCCACCGTTCGCGCTTAGGGGTAACCTGCCGACGTGGACTACGAAGATATGCCGTACGAGGAACTGCGTGAGAAGGCTTTTGAGTGCGCTGAGCAGCGCCACGATCTGAAGTTCTTCTATGACCTTTTCAAGCACACCCAGGCGATGCAGGACGCCTCGACTGAAGGCGGATCGCTCGGCGATATCAGTGGGACCCTCGTGGAGCTAGTCGAAGCTGCTCGCGAGATGTTCCACGAGGACAAGGTCGGGGCACTTGAGCCATTGTTCGTGGCCAACTACGCGACCTATCTGCGTGCGCACGCAGATAGCTAGCAACTAGCAGCTAGTAGCTAGTAGCTAGCGTTTCTAGGTGCGTTGAAAGACCGCAACGGCCTCAATCCCGCCGTTGACTGACTCCCGCAGCTCAACGGTTGCCTGACTCGCGTCGGCTAGTTGCCGAACGATGGCCAGACCTAGTCCAGTTCCTGCGTTGTCTTCGCGGATACTCCAGAACCGATCGAATGCTCGAGTTCGTTGTTCGGAGCTCAAACCAGGCCCTGAGTCGCTGACGAGTAGCGTCGTTGTCGGCGCGACGGAGGCTGTGGACTCGACGATGGTTACAAGTACCGTCGACCCCGGCGGGCTAACAGATAACGCGTTGTCGAGGTAGTTGTCCAGTATCTGTTCCGGTGCCGCAGGTACGGCCTTGATCAGCGCCAGTGTCGGAGCCGATAGCTCGAGGCGAACATCCTGTTCCTCAGCGAGCGGTTGCCAAATAGCGAAGCGTTCCCGCGCGACTAACGTGAGATCGACCACGGTGAGGTCTTGCTGTTGCCCTTCCGCGCGCGCCAATCTGAGCAGTCCGTCGATAACGTGCTGGAGGCGCTCGGTTTCTGCCCGTGCGTCGTCGAGTGGTTCGCTGGCCGCAGTTGGATCTATCGTCAACATGTCGGCGGCTTGGTCCAGACGTAGGCGTAATGCCGTCAGCGGCGTGCGCAGCTGATGAGAGGCATCGCCGGCGAAGGAGCGTTGGGCTTCGATGAGACCGTCGAGGCGGTTGGCCATGACATTGAGGTCGCGCCCGAGCTGTCGCAACTCCGGCGCGCCCGAATCGGTCTCAGCTCGGGCTGAGAGGTTGCCGCGCGCTAGTTGAGCCGTGGTCTCCTGGAGGCGTCGCAAGGGCCGAGTGATCGTGCCTGCGAGCAGGAATGCCACGGCAATAGCTGCCAAGAGAGTGAGTCCGGCGACGATCCCGATTCCGCGCACTCGATCATTGACCCGGCTTTGCAGTTCCGAGGTTGGATAGGTCAGCCGAACAGCTCCGAGAGTTTGTGGCCCGCTCAGGACTGGGACAGCGACGTACTGCAGCGAGAAATCCCCGACTGCCGAGTCGCGCTCGCCGGTAGCGGTCTCGTCACGCAGCGCCGCTTGGATCTCGTTTCGGTTCTCCAATGAGGTACCGACGGCAACGCGCGGATCGCTGGAGGCAACGACTGTGCCAGTGGCGTCCACGACCGCGACTTGCGCGCCTTCAGCTTTGGCATACTCGTTGACGAGCACGTCGAGAGCCGGATTTGTCTGAGCAGTAGCAGACTGGAGAACCTGCACGCTTCGTCCGGCGATGACAAAGGCGTCGCGCTGCAGTTCGGTGTTGATCCGATTACTCTCGACCGTTCTCAGATAGGCCGCGAGGGGGATGTCCTGAACCAGCAGTACGAGTGCCGTAAGCGCTACCAGTGCGGCTGCAACGCGCCACTTCACTACGTCAGGCTGCCTGTCCCGGATTGCCTAGGCGAAAGCCCACCCCTCGAACTGATTCGATCCAGGCGGCATCGCCCATCTTCTTGCGAAGAGATGCGACATGGGCATCGACGGTCTTGGTTGGCCCGTACCAGTCGGTTTCCCACACCTGGCTGAGGATGTCAGTACGCCGACAGACCGATCCGGGATCTTCCGCTAGAAAGCTAAGAAGGGCGAACTCCTTAGCGGTCAGGGCGATCTCCTCATCGGCTAAGAACACACGCTGTGCACGCCGATCGATCGTCAGTGCCCCAATGTCTTGTTGGCCGCCGGTGTTGGTGTTCCCACCGCCTTGCGATGTTGTCGATCCGGCAGCACTGCGCCGAGTGACCGCCCGCATCCGAGCGATGAGTTCGCGGATTCCGAATGGTTTGGCCAGGTAGTCATCTGCGCCTAGCTCGAGGCCAACAACCTTGTCGACCTCATCGCCGCGCGCACTAATGACGATAATCGGAATCTGGGAATCGGCCCGAATCGACCGGCAGACATCTTGGCCGTCGACGTCCGGTAACCCGAGGTCGAGTAGGACGATGTCAGGTTGCGGTGCGCTATCAACGGCGGCCAACCCGGCGGTGCCATTCGAAACGTAGTCGACGGTGTAGCCGTTGGCCGACAGGCCATCGCGGACGCTAGCGGCAACGGAGGGATCGTCCTCGATCAGCAGTACTCGCATTAGCGGCTCCCCTGCTCGTTAGTTGGACGGAAATATCTTAGATCGACTTGGGCAGTGTGGCCAAAAACACACTCCTAGGAGTGAACTCCAGAAACCAGTTGCCTAGCGATAACTTGCCACCATTCCCTCATGAAACAGCGCCTAGACTGCGCTACGGCGCGGTAATTGGCTGGTTCTTTGACTTCTCGACTTTGGATCAAAGTCCGATACCGTTTACGGTTAGGTCGTGTCAAGAGAGGATTCGTGATGAAGCGCGTTCGCACAGTTACCGTTCTTTCGGTAGCTGGAGTTGCTGCTGCGGCGATCGTTGCTGCCACGATCAATACACAGATCCTCGGCGCAGCGACTGCTGAGAACGGCGTCACGAGTGATTCCCTGCAGGCCGCCGGCGCGCTCGCCGCACCGTCAGATCCCGTCGCGCAGGAGCCAACGGCTGAGAAGCCGCGCAATAGGCCGCGCACCGATGTTGCCCAAGCCCAACCTGAAACGCTGGCCGTCACGGTTGTCAAGCGTGCCCCCAACCCCAAAGTGCCGAAGCGAGGCGCGAGCACACAAGGGCTGACCTCGACTGATGATGTCGATATTCCGGCGGCTTCCCCGACATTCGAGCCCGACGACGGCGGGCCTTCGGCTGCCGGGCTTCCGAGCGAGGAGCCATCGCCACCAGGTGAGCCAACCGCCTCGCCGACTAGTGAGCCGAGTCCCACTCCCTCGGCCACACAGCAGCCAAGCCCAACGCCGTCGGAATCTGCCACGCAGTCTGCGAGCCCGGCGACATCCGGTTCGCCGGAACCGAGCGAAACGTCGGGGCCAACCGAAACTGAGGATCCAACCGAAACTGAGGATCCCGCAGAAGCTGAGGATCCGACGCAGAGTGCAGAACCAACAGCTTCTAGCGAACCAACACAGACCGCCGCCCCGAGCGCATCAGCTGATCCGACCGATTCGCCTATCTCAGTCGAGGAGTCGGCTGCTAGCGAGTCCGTTGATCCGAGCCCATCGAGTGGGACGCAATCGGCAGGTGTGTCACCACTAGCGCCAGCACTGCTAGTCGGACCGTCCGCACCAAGGTCCGCGTTCTCCCTACTCGGTTGGCTAGTTCCGTAGCTGGACTCCTCTCGCCGGTGTGAGCGAGTGCAACTGAGAACCTAGACCCGTTTTGCTGCGATTCGCTTTAGGTCGCCTCGAACCGCGGCCTTGGCCATTGCCTCCTCGGTGAACACCGGAAGTCCTAACTCGTCGCGATATCCGTGGATCTCTCCCACGTCTAGTTCGGACATGAACTGCAAGATCTCACGACTGATGACCTGGCCTGGAACGAGGATCGGAAACCCCGGTGGGTACGGGATGATGAAGCGCGATGCCACGAGTTCTCGGCCTTCGCTGATCAGCCGGTCAGTCTCGGCGAGGGTGACGTACTCGTGGTTTTCCTGGTTGTACGCCATGAAGAATGCCGAGCGCATATCGCCTTCGGGAGTCTGCACGTTGGGCCTGAAGGCATCATGGAACCGGCTGAAATCCGGCAACGGTGGCAGCTTGTTGGTGAGGTGCTCAACCTTGCGGTTGAAGAGCGCAGCCTCGGCAGTATTGGCGCTCTTGAGTCCTTGATCGATCTCGCCGACAATCCCCCGAAGTGCTTGTAAGAGGTAGTCGATCGCCGACCATGTTGTGCCGATGTTAGTCATCAGCAGCACAGTGTTGAGGCCAGTCTTGTTTACCTGGATGCCGAATCGATCCATCAGCGTACCGACCTTGAATGCATCGCCGGTCATTCCGGTGTTTGCGAGGTACAGCGTCAGGCGAGTCGGATCGAGTACGAACTCGTCGGTGACCCAGGCATCGGTCACATGGGTGAACTCATCGACGCGCTCGAAGTTCTTATACCTAGTCAGCCCGGAGGGCCGCAGCTCCGGTGGAATCAGGTCTTCAGGGTCGAGAAAGCGCAGGTAGCGGCTTAACAGCGGATCATCCTCGACGAGCTGGCGAACGGCGAATGCCATCTCAAGGGCAGCGGACATCTTGCCGAATCCCTCAAGTTCGACTTGGCGCCGCGCTAGGTCGAGGGAGGCCAAGATCTGATAGTTCGGCGAGGTCGTCGTATGAGTGAAGTAAGCCTCGTGGAATGACTCCTCGGCATCGACGGCGAAGCTCTCATCCCACTGATGAATCATCGATCCTTGCCGAAGTGCAGACAGCGATTTGTGGGTTGACTGGGTTGAGTAGACCCGAACCTTGACCTGATCGGGATCAGGCATCAGTCGGTTGTCTAGCCAGGTGGCATCGTCGTTCGGGTCGAGTTTGTCGAACTCAGCCTTCCACTCGGCGTACTCCTGGCGATACTCCGGAGAGTCCAACCGACGCCGAAGTTCGGCTGCCGCCCACATCCCCGTCCGGCGCCGGTAGGTCGGGTGTAGTTGGGCAAAGGCAAACCAGGCCTCATCCCATAAAAAGACCATATCCGGTTTGATCGCCAGGACTTCTTGCATGACCTTCAGCGGGTGGTAGACGACGCCATCGAAAGTGCAGTTCGTCAAGAGCACCATGCGGACCGCATCAAGTTGCCCGTCGCGGCGCAACTGCAGCAACTGCTCCTTGATGGTGCGAGTTCGAACTGCCCCGTAGATCGCCACTGGTTTGACCGGATAGGCATCGAGATAGATCGGGTGCGCTCCGGACATCACCAGGCCGTAGTGATGCGATTTGTGGCAGTTTCGATCGATGAGCACGACGTCGCCTGGCCGACAGAGCGCCTGCAGGACCACCTTGTTCGAGCTCGATGTTCCGTTAGTCGCAAAGTAGGTTTCCTTCGAACCGAAGGCTCGAGAGGCTGCCTCTTGTGCCTCGCGGATACTGCCCTTAGGCGCGAGGAGGGAGTCGAGTCCACCTACAGTGCTGGAGGTCTCAGCCATGAAGATCTGTTCACCGTAGAACTCGCCCATATCCTGAATCCAGGATGAGTTGAACACGGAGTTGCCGTGAGCAATCGGTAGCGCGTGGAAGTTCCCAATAGGACGCCGGGAGTATTCCTTGAGCGCATCGAAGAACGGCGTACGGTAGCGACGCCGAACGCCGTCCATCGTCGCCATGTGGATCTCGGCCGGATGCTCGCGACGGTAGAAGCTGCGCTTGAACAACGCCTGATCGTTGGAGTTGCCGATGGACCCCTCGTCCTCGATCGTTTGGTAGAGGTCTAGCTCTGGCCGGAGATCGCCAATGGCAGCGGCCAGCAACGGACCGTGCTGCCTCAGTCCGGAAGTCGCCTCCATATTGGCGAATAAGTCAGTTCGGCGTCGGAAGAAGCTCAGCGGGCGTTCGGAACGCAGCGGAATATCTCCCCGCACCCACACTGCTTGGATCTGCGGATTCGAGACCACCGCCGCGAGCGCATCCTCCACCGAGCCCAACTGGATGACCTCGTAGGTGAACTCATCATCGCGGCTGCGGGCTTTCCGTAGGTCGTTGCGGAGTTGATGTAGTTGGTAGCTCGTCAGCGTGTCGCATACGAGGACGGAGAAATGAAGTCGCTGGCGAGCTTCTTTGATTAGGTCATCGGTGTGAGTGCTGAGGTCCATGGCGTCGGCGAGGCTGGCTGCGCCGTCGCCGAGCTCACTCAGGAGTCGGTCGAGGCGTTCGGTCTCAGCGTTGAGTGCCCCATAGTCCTTTGATTCAAGGCGCAGGCGAATCTTCTCGACTGCTGCTGAACCAGGAAAGGCGAAGTATCGTTCCCACGGCTCCACCTCGAGCAGTGAGTCGCGGATTATCTGGGTCAACTCCGCTGGAATCCCGCCGTCACCGGTAGCCAATCGATAGGCCGTTTGGCGGATCCGAGACCAGAGGTCGAGTCGCAGTTGCGCTGGATTCGCCCGAATATCGGCAGCCTGATTCTCGGGGTGCTTGAACGGTTCTCCCAATGGCACGACACCAACTCCTCTCCGGCTTGATCGTAGTCAGGTAGTTGGATTGTCGCCGCCTGAAATGTGCGGCACTGCACCTTCGCCGATGGACCCGGTCCGGATAGATGAACGGAATTGGCCCATCTGCGCTATCCGCTCCCGCAACCAGCAGATTTGCGAGAAACTACCTACGTGCTGAATCTGACGCCGAGTGCCGAGGCAAATGAGCTCCTCACCAATGACCCGTTTGCGTTGCTAGTTGGGATGTTGCTCGATCAGCAGTTTCCAATGGAACGGGCATTCGCCGGGCCGCACATTCTGGCTGAGCGACTTGGTACGCCGGGTCGACTCGATCCTGCGGTTGTGGCTGCCACCTCGCCTGACGACTTGTTGTCGGCAGCCAAAGGACCCCCAGCGATCCATCGATACCCGGGCTCGATGATTGATCGAATTCATGCATTGGCCCAGATCGTCATTGACGAGTACGACGGCGACGCAGCACGTATCTGGACAACGGCAAAGAATGGGAATGCGGCAGTTCGTGCCGTGCAAGCTCTTCCCGGATTCGGCGAGCAGAAGGCCAAGATCTTCGTCGCCCTCGTCGGTAAGCAGCTAGCGCAAGCGCCGAGCGGCTGGAAGGCCGCCACGAGTCCGTATGGACGCGTTGGGACCTCGATGTCGATCGCCGATGTAACGGACGAGGCGTCGCTACTGAAGGTTCGTGCGTGGAAGCAGCGCCGCAAAGCCAGGAACGCAAAGGCGGCCACAGGCGCGAAATCAGTCCGCTCGGCGAAGGGCACGAGCGGCTAAACGCGGCCTATTCGGTGGCTGCCTCGGCCTCAGCGGTGGTGATACGTAGTGCCCGGCGTACCCCATCCATCGTGAGCACCCCATCAGGGTTAGCGGGATCACCGACTTTGACTTTGCCCTCCGTGGTGTCCAGGAGTACGGCAAGTGACTCACGTAGTGAGTAGTCGGCCGGGACAGTCGCCAGATTCGCATCGGCAGCAGTCGTCGGCTCTAGCTCACCGGACTCGACAGGGGTTACAGCGAGTAATTTTAAACTGCGATCTGTACCCGTGAATTCCGCAACGAACTCGGTGGCTGGATCACCGAGAACTTCGGCGGGGGTTGCGTACTGATCGAGGTAGCCGCCTCGTCGCATCACCGCGATCCGATCGCCGAGTTTCACCGCCTCGTCGATGTCATGGGTAACGATGACGACGGTCTTGCGCACGCGCGCTTGTAGCGCCAGGAACTCGTCTTGTAGACGATTGCGAGCAATCGGATCAATTGCCCCAAACGGCTCATCCATCAGCAGCACGGGTGGGTCCGCGGCGAGGGCACGGGCGACCCCGACGCGTTGGCGCTGACCACCGGAGAGTTGGTGCGGATAGCGATTCGCGAACTCTTCTGGGGGCAATCCCACGAGTTCGAGCATCTCGTCTACTCGGTTATTGGTCTTCTGTTTGTCCCACTTCAGCAGGTTGCATACCGTTGCGACGTTCTTGCGCACTGTCAGGTGGGGGAACAAGCCAATTTGCTGAATGACGTAGCCCATACCAAGGCGTAGCTCCTTGAGCGGGACCGTCATAACGTCCCGACCGCCCACCTCGACCACGCCCGTGGTCGGTTCTTGGAGGCGGTTGATCATCCGCATCGTTGTGGTCTTCCCGCAACCAGATTCGCCGACGAGTACGCAGACTTCGCCCTCGCGGACCTCTAGGTCTAGAGGGTGCACCGCGACTGTTCCGTCGGGATAAGTCTTGGAGGCGCCCTTAAACGAGATCATCGCGTCACCGAATTCGGTAGCGTTCATTTCGTGCCCTTCTTTGGCTCAGCCGTACTTGCGGCCGAGACGACTGTCGAGTCCGCGCCCAACCCTTGGTTGAGCTGGTCCTACGTCACCTCGCATACCGAGCAGTTGCTGCAAGCCGGCCAAGAACACATTCTGCTGACCTTGACCGCGGTTGCGCTTGCGATCGTGATTGCGATTCCGCTCGGGATACTAGTCAGACGTTACCCACGTTGGGAGTCTCCTGTCCTGGCACTAGGCGGCGTTCTCTACACGATTCCGTCATTGGCGTTGATCTCCGTGCTCTGGCCAGTATTTGGTCTTTCGCCCTGGACAGTGGTGGTCGCGCTCGCTCTCTATGCGCTCCTAGTCGTTCTACGCAATACCGTTGTCGGCCTCAAAGGGGTTCCGCCAGACGCCGTAGATGCCGCCCGCGGTATGGGCTACTCGAAGGTCGCGATCCTTTGGAAGGTCGAGTTCCCACTCGCGCTGCCGACGATCATCGCGGGAATCCGAATCGCGACCGTATCGACCGTTGGCCTCGTGACCATCGGGGCCCTCGTGGGATACGGCGGCTTCGGCTCGCTGATCTATAGCGGCTTCCTGCAGAACTTCTGGCATGCCCAGATCATGACGGCAACGCTGGCGTGTGTGCTGCTGGCCATCGTGCTGGAGATCCTGTTGCAGATCGCTGAACGACTCCTGACGCCGTGGGCGAGATCGGCACGGGAGGCCTAATGATGGCGCTTTGGGACTGGTTCACTGACCCTGCGAACTGGACGGGCAGTAACGGGATTCCGGTGCGGTTCGCCCAGCAGATGGGGATCACCCTCATTGCGATGGCGATCGCGATGGTGATTGCGCTGCCTCTGGGGGTCTACCTCGGACACAAGGGCAAAGGGGGGTTCCTGGCAATCAACGTCGGAAACGTTGGCCGTGCCGTCCCGACCTTCGGTCTGCTTATGATCTTCGCGGCCTGGGCTCCAATCGGGGTCGGCAACCTTGCGGCGATTATCGCCCTCATCATCTTTGCGATTCCGCCGCTACTCACCAATGCCTACATCGGCGTTCGCGACGTCGACGAGGAAGTCCGTGGTGCCGCGAGAGGTATGGGCTTCTCAGGATTGCTGATGCTCCGCAAGGTTGAACTGCCCAATGCCGTCCCGTTGATCGCCGCAGGGATACGCACGTCGACGGTCCAGGTTGTTGCCACGGCCTCGCTTGCTGCCCTTGTTGGAGGTGGGGGACTCGGGGTCTACGTCGTTGAGGGTTTTGCGATCCAGGACGACACCTTGCTCATTGCCGGCGCGATCCTGACTGCTGTCTTGGCGATCAGTGTCGATTTGGTGCTCGCGCTTATCCAACGACGGGTCACCCCGCGTGGCCTCACGCTGGAGCAGGCCGCAATCGAGGAGATGGCATGACGAGACGAACCAGCCGGTCCAAGACTCGAGCGATTCGTAGCGCAGCCACCGCGTTCTTTGCCGTCCTCATTGCCGGCTTCGGTCTCAGTGCCTGTGGCTTCGGTAGCAGCGGAACTCTGATCGGAACCACCAACTTCACCGAGTCCAGGATCCTGGGCCAGATCTACTCCCTTGCGCTAGACAATGCGGGAATCGAGACCACGGTAAAGGAGTTGACCACCTCTGAGATCGTGATTCCGGCACTCGAGAAGAACCAGTTGCAGGTGATGCCCAACTACCTCGCGACCTTCACGGAGTACCTGAACCTCAACATCAACGGACCCCAAGCGCCCGCCCTTGCCAGCAGTAGTGTCGAGAAGACGTTGGCCGCGGGTCAGCCGCTGGCCCAAGAGAAGGGCCTGACAATCCTGACTCCGGCGGCGGCCCAAGACCAGAACGCATTCGCCGTCACGCCTGAGTTTGCAAAGAAGAACAACCTGGCAACACTGTCGCAGTTGGGCGTCTGGTCACAGTCCAATCCGGTCAACCTAGGCGCTGGGCCGGATTGTCCGACTCGGCCGTTCTGCCAACCGGGATTGGAAGAGACGTACAACATCAAGTTCAATAGCTTCACTGCCCTAGATACCGGCGGGCCGCTGACCGTTCAGGCGCTGCTACAAAACAAGATCAACCTTGGGCTGGTCTTCTCATCCTCAGGATTTATCGCCGCCTACGACCTCGTCGTCCTCGACGAT
Source organism: uncultured Actinomycetes bacterium (assembly GCA_946803585.1). GTDB lineage: Bacteria > Actinomycetota > Actinomycetes > S36-B12 > UBA10799 > UBA10799. The sequence continues at coordinate 324,965 of CAMPEQ010000011.1, read as the reverse complement.
GACAAGAATCTGCAGGCCGCCGACAACGTCATCCCCGTGGTGAACAACGAGGCATCCACTCCGCAGATGGTGGCCGCCCTCAACGGCGTTTCCGCCAAACTAACCACTCAGGATCTGCAAGAACTCAACGCCAAAGTTGACCTCCAGCGCCAGGATCCCCTCGATGTTGCCCGCGATTGGCTCCAATCCGAGGGACTGATCCCACCACCTAATAGTTAGCCCGTTAGCCCGTTAGCCCGTTAGCCCGTGGGGAGCAGTGCCGCTCGCAGTTCTGAGTAGATGTAGCGAGCAGGCTCGGACGGGGTGCGTTCCTCATTTGGGATATCGGTGTTCGTCATGACGACGATGGTGTTCTTCCCCTCGGTGTCGAACTGCATCTCGGTATTGAAGCCCGGGAGGCTACCGGCATGGCCGACCCAGCCCGAGCGCCAGCCAAAGCCGAGGGCATAGACGTTGTCCGGGGTACTTCCCTTCGCCGTGGACGTCTTTGATGCCTCCCGCTCCGCTTGCATTTGCGGTGATGCCCAACCGTCACCAGTTCCCAGGGCTTCCCCCCAAATCCGAATATCGTCGAGGGTGGAGATCATGGCTCCAGCTGTGAACCCCCAGGACGGATTCCAGTGTGTTGCGTTCTTTACCGTGCCTTCGGGGTTGCCTTGGATCGTGATTCCACCAAGGTGAGGTGACGGGATCGCTGCGGTGGTCGCGGGGAAGGACGTGTTGGCCATACCTAGCGGATCGAGGATCCCTTCCTGTAGCGAATCGGCGAACGGCTTGCCGGTGACCTGTTCGATGACCATTCCGAGCAGGACGGTATTGCTGTTGGAGTAGTGCACCTCGGTGCCAGCGGGGAACAGCGGCTTGTCGTCCTTGATGAAGTCGATCAGTTGCATTGGGGTGTAGACATACTCGTGTTCGTTATCGAAGATCTCATGCCACTGATCATCGGCGGTGTAGCTCGGAATTCCGCTGGTCATACTCGCGAGCATTCGCAACGTCGCGGTCTTGCCGTTCGGTAGACCCTTGACGTACTTGTTGATCGGATCGTCGAGGGAGGCAAGACCCTTATCTACTTGCTGGAGAAGGACCGCGACGGTGAACGTCTTGGTGAGGCTGCCGATTCGCGTGTGGTCGTCGCGTTGGGGTGCCCGGTCACTATCCGGGGCTGACTTGCCACTTACCCCTACCCACTCGCCATCGGGTGTCCAGACTCCGGCTTGGACCCCCGGGATGTTGAATTTGGTAAGTGAATCGTCAAGGACTGCTTGGAACTTCTGCTCCATCTCGGGCGGGAGCGCAGCCTCAGTCGCGCCCGGACTGGCCGAGGAATCATCGGTCGTGCCAGAGGAACATCCCGCGACGAGTGCCACTACTGACAAGGCGGCCAAACCGCCAACGACTCTGGTTGTTGTGTTCACGGTCGAGCTCCTCTGGTGGGTGCGCTACGGGATAGGTGTGGCTCCTACGGTAGTGGACCAACCGGAATTGCGACACTGGCTGTTTGGGATGAATCCGAGCTATCTACACCCCGGACGCTTGGTTCAGGCGTTCGGAACCAGTTGAGGAAGGCCAGCACCCCAGCGCCAATGACCGCATAGGCGAGCAAGACTCCAAGTGGCGCCAAGATGTTGTTGCCATCGAAGTAGATCGTGTTACGCAGCAGTAGGAAGGCGTTTCTGGGTGGAAGGAAGGGGCCGATGTCATCCCAGAATGTCGTCAGGTAAGCAGCCCCATTCGAACCGCCCGAGGACGGATTCCCGAACTGCAAGATGACGACGAGGGTCACGATGATTCCGGCAGGACCGAGGGCGCGCCGGAGTACAGCGGCGAACAGCGCAACAACCAGAATGATCAACGACATGATCGGCCAGGCAACCCAAAACGCTGCCGTCGGTATCCCGTGTAACCAAAAGGTCGTCACGAGGTCGATGACGAGTCCCGTTCCGACTGCGAACCCGGCTAACCAAACACCTCGCCAGTGCCCCGATGCGGTTCCAACGGCGGTCGCCAGCAGGGCGGCAGACATGTACCCGCCTACCAACAGAGCCACGAGCAGCGTTGCGATGACTAGTGCGAAGGGATCCTTGGGAGCAAGCGGTGTCGGCGTGTAGTCGGTTACCTTGAGTTGCTCACCGGCAGCGGTAGCGGCCTTCTCAAAGTTCCTGGCAATGTCTAGTGGCGCGAGGTCACTCATTGACGGCATCACGATCAACTCAGGAGATGTACCCGAGTCGATGAGAGTTCCGTAGACCTCCGCGTTATCCATGGCTTGGGTTGCCGCGTCCTGGGTGTCGTAGGAGATGACGTCGATAGAGAACAGATCGTTCTGGGCGTTTTGGGCCAGCTCGGTGGATCCCACCACAGCGATTGGCATATCCCTGGCGACGGGCTCGTGTCCGGAGCTCACGTAGTTGAACGCGAATAGTGAGGTCAGAACGAGGGAGAAAAGCACCGGTGCAAGCAGGTCCTTGGGGACGATTCGGTGCCGACCTGTGGGTTTCGCCGCGACGGTTGAATCGCTATCCAAGCCCGAGCCCGAGCCCGACTCCGCTACCGCCGTCGATGCTGCCGCTGAAGTCCGCCGCGTCATAAACACGATGACGACCACACTCGCAATGCCGTACGCCGCCAGCACAGTTAGTGGAAGTGCGATGTTATGCCCGCCGAAGTACCGAACATTGCGATAGAGCTCGACGGCATGCTGCGGTGGGAACAGCGAGCCGATCGTCTGCCAGTAGTTCGGTAGGAGGGCAACACCACCGCCTCCGGCTCCTGCACCACCGATGATGATGAAGAGCAGAGCAACGACAAGTGATCCCAACTTGCCGACTACGGATTGGATGGCAACCGCAGACAGTCCCACCACGGCCGTGACGGCGAAGAAGCAGAGAACGAGGGGGAGTAGGTGCTCGGTTGGGATTGCCCCAATGATCGGTCCAGCGGCTAGACCGGTAATCACCGCTACAGCTGCGGCAAAGGATAGAACGATTCCGATCCGACCCGGTGCTGCCGCCTTTTGACTCGTGGAGAAGAGCAATGAGGCGATCATGTACCCGCCGACGAGTGTCGGAAGTAGGAGTAGGCCGATTACCGCTCCGGTTCGGTCGGCGGTGGGAAGTGGGGCGACTACCTGGGTTGTGAAGGTTTGACCGGCCTTCTTCGCCGCATCGGTGAATCCGCCGCGCACGTAGACCTCGCCGAAGAAGCTCTTGGCGGGAACCGTCACCAAGGTGTCGCTGTTGTCTGACCCTGCTATGTATCCGCCATAGATGTCGCCGCGTTCGGCGGCAGAGACCAAGTCTGATTCGTTTGCGTAGGTTTGCAGATCAAGGCTGTACTCCTGCTCGACCGCCTCAACCACAGGTGAGGAACCGACAACGCCGAAGGCCATATCCCGGGGAGCAAGTAGTTGTACGGCGCTGACCAAGCACACCGCGAACATGACGGCCAAGACGCCAACCGTGACCAGTGAGATGAGTGACTTCTTGAGCATGAGCAAACTCTCTAGGCGGGATGAGACGAAGCCCTAGGGGCCGTCCTTGAACAAACGCGTTATTGAACCACGCCGCAAGTCCAGTCCCATTCCCACAGTCTGGGGAGTTGATCTGGGTCTCATTTCGCCAGATCGCCGGCTACGAGCAGGAACGTCATTAGCGAGACCGGCAAGTCGCTCACAGTCGCCCCGACCACCGACCTGCTCAGAGCCTGAGCATTCGCGAACGACGCGGTGCGCAGCTTTAAGCGGTAGGGCATTGGGCCGCCCTTAGAGATGAGGTACCAGCCGTTGATCCCCGTGGGATTCTCCGTCCAGCCGTAACCGGATCCTTCCGGAACGCGGATACTCCGAGGAAGGCGAACGGCGATATCGCCTCCGGAGTACTCGGTCGCCAATCTCTCGGCGGCGAAGCGAAGACAGGAAAGCGAGACAGGTAGCTCGGCAGCCAGGACCCGCAGTCGGCTTTGCGCGTCTCCGGCGTCATAGACCACGCGCGTCAGGATCCCGGCTGATTCCAGTTCCGGGTACGCGACGTAGGGGTCGTCGAAGCGCAGATCGACGGGTAACCCGCTGGCTCTAGCGACGGGACCCGACACCCCGTAGGCAGTTGCATCCACGGTCGTGAGGGTCGCGATTCCTTGCAGGTGCCTCGCGCGCTCGGTCCAGGCCACTAACTCATCGCATAGCGGGTCGAGGTGGGATACCAGCTCAATCGCCGCGTCGGTCCACCCCGTTGGAAGGTCCAGGCGAACGCCGCCTGGCTGAACGAGCATCGGGTGAATCCGCCCACCACTATTTGCCTCATGTAGGTCGGTCAGGTCCTCGCGGGCCCGGCGACAACGGTCGCGGATCTCGAGGTCGTCGCCGTCGTGCGCAAGCTCGCCGATCGTTTCGCCTAGCCAGCGCAGATGGTGGATGGCGCGGTTGAGCTCGGCCATGGCAGTTCGGATCCACGTTGCCCTCCCGGGAACCTGTATTCCGAGCATGGCCTCCAGGGTGAGCGCGAGCCCTAGTTCAGAACCGAATGCACTGAGCCAATCGTGGCGATCGGATAGCGCCAGGATCTGCCGGTAGTCGCGGGACTCGAAGAGCTTCTCAGCGCCGCGATGTAGCGGTTGGATGAGTGGCTCGCACCAGTTAATCGTGTCGTCATCGGCGCCATCGGCGGCCGTGCGCAGGTTCAGTGAAATCGGGCCGTGGGCGGCCGGGTGCGAGGGACCCAAAGTCAACGTCCACGTCTGCTCGTTTGGCATTAGGCCGGGGTCCCCGCTTCGCTCATTCGTCCTCGTTGGCTGTTCGGTAAATCTGTTGGGTCGGACCCGATGTCTCGAGTGAGTGTTATCCACTCGTGGGCACCGAGCTCGGCCGGGTCGGAGAGTTCTCGCCATTGGGACTGCCACTGCAGCTGGGCCATCATGGACAACTTGGGGTCCTCTGGTGAGCTGCGGTACGGCGCCAGTACGTCTGCCTGTCGTTGCGATTTGGCTTCGCCGAAAACGCGGAGTTGCGCTAGCAGCGCTTGTCGATCAACTGCTGCCGTCAGATTCGCCGATCCGTCTGTAGCGGGCGCTACCTCTAGACCATTGCGAAAACCCCGGATCGTGGAACTGGTTCCGCCGTCCAAACCGGGTGCCTCGGTGTCGTGCGATCCGCCAGCAGTGGGCTGGACGTAGTCCACAAGCAGCAGTTCTCCCGCTGTCAACCGTCTGGCGAGGGCCGCTGCCAACTCATCTCGTGGTCTGCCGATCTCGATCTGTGGTGATTCGGTTTGCTCCGGGGACGTCGCTCTAGCCGGGTGGGTCGCCATAGACCGCTGAACCCACACTTGATCGGCTGGTGAGAGTTCCTCCCTGAGGGTTGTCTCGCCAGCCTGGTCGAGACTCAGGTATCGCCAGTTACCGTGATGATCACGTTGCGCCACCTCCAACGGAACATCGTCGAGCAGTTCGGTCGCCACGAGCATCCCTGTGAGATCTCTGGGCACACAGTCAGGGGCGCGGCCTTGAATCCAGTCGATCTGCGCGGCAATGGAATGTGGCCGCTCGCGGACGTCGATCCCGATCAAACGGATCCGATCTGCGCGCAGAACGTCAGTCGTGAGCAGGCGAGCGTGGATGCCATTGAGTAGTTCGCCGCCACCGGCACCCACATCCACAAATGAGAGCGCCTGCCCGGGGGGAAGGCGCCGTACTAGTCGTACGAGCCGATCGAAAACCGCCTGAGTGAACGCACCGCCAATATGGGCCGATGTTCGAAAGTGATCCGCTGGTGAACAATCAGTCTGGCGGTAGAATCCCGCATCTCCAAAGGCAGCGGTTTCCCACGCACGCCCCCAGGTCTGATGGCCATCGGATGTCGGCGCCGCAGTGAACACACGCCACACGCTACAACCGAGGCCTCGACGCAATAGGCTGACGCGGTGACGTCGACGAACAGTGCGGCTCCGCGGCTAACCGTGGGAGTCGTCGGGACGGGGCGAGCTGGAAGTGTGCTCGGTGCCGCGCTGCGCAATGCCGGGCATCATGTCGTCGCCGCCTACGGTGTGAGTGACGTCAGCCAACTACGTGCCCAGGCTCTACTTCCAGATGTCCCGCTAGTCAGTCCCGAGCAGGTCTTCGCTTCTGCTGAACTCGTCCTACTCACAGTGCCGGACGACGTCCTACCTGAACTCATCGGTGGTCTCGTCGCGACGAAGGCCGTGAGGGCTGGTCAACTCCTTGCCCATGCAAGCGGCCGCTACGGAATTGGGGTGTTGGATCCGGCCACCGCGGTTGGGGCCTTGCCCCTAGCCCTACATCCGGTGATGACTTTGACCGGAACGAGTCTCGACCTCCAACGCCTCAGCGGAGCGCCGTTTGGGGTGACCGCTCCTGATGCGCTGCGACCCGTCGGCGAAGCACTCGTCGTTGAAATGGGTGGTGAGCCAGTGTGGGTGCCGGAGGGCAGTCGCGCGCTCTACCACGCGGCGCTGGCCAATGGCGCCAACCATTTGATCACCCTCGTGACTCAGTCACTTGATCTCCTCGCTGAGGCCGGAGTCGAGGCGCCTCAACGCCTACTTAGTCCGCTGCTCTATGCATCGTTGGATAACGCACTGCGGACTGGTGATGCCGCCCTTACCGGTCCGATCGTCCGCGGTGACGCGGGGACCGTTGCTGCTCACGTCGAGGTCATCAATGAGGTTTCCGAGCAGGCGCGGCGGGCCTATGTTGCGATGGCCCGGCTTACCGCTGACCGCGCGATCGCGGCACGCCGTCTCTCGCCCCAGCAAGCCGAAGCACTGCTATCGGTATTGGCGTCGCAAGACCTCGGCGAGGGAAGTGCGGGATGAGTCGACCGATAGACAGCAGTGACCAGTCAGACCTGCGGGTAGTACACGACCGGGCAGGACTGCAGGAGGCACTGCGTGCACCATCATCTCGCCCTCGCGCAGTCGTCATGACGATGGGCGCACTACACGAGGGGCATGCCGCCCTTGTCCGGCATGCTCGGGAGTTGGTTGGTCCCGCAGGTCAAGTGGTCGTGACAATCTTTGTGAATCCCACGCAGTTCGGGCCGACCGAGGACCTCGAGCGCTATCCCCGAACGTTGGACTCCGACGTTGACCTGTGCCGTGCCAGCGGAGCTGATGTGGTGTTCGCACCCGCGACCGATGTCGTCTACCCCGATGGGGACCTTGTGGTCACGATCGATCCGGGGCCGCTGGCAACCCAATACGAAGGTGTTGCCAGGCCCACGCACTTCCGTGGCGTCCTATCTGTGGTCGCCAAATTCCTAGGGTTCACCACACCTGACTACGCGGTCTTCGGCGAGAAGGACTATCAGCAGCTCACCCTGATCAGGACAATGGTTCGCGATCTCAATATCGACGTAGAAGTAGTGGGAGCGCCAACGGTTCGAGACGGTGACCACCTGGCGCTATCGAGTCGAAACAAGTACCTGACAGCGCAAGCCAGAGAGGTGGCACTACGGATCCCGGCAGCCATATCAGCCGGCCAGGCCGCCGCCGTTCACGGCGCTGCGGCCGTGGTTGCCGCGACGGAACAAACCCTCACCGCTCCCGGTGCGGGGGTCGAGATCACGGTTGAGTACGTTGCCGTCACTGACGTACTCATGGGTCCAGCTCCAATTCGCGGCGAAGGCAGGTTGATTGTGACGGCGATCGTCGATGGGACGCGGTTGCTGGATAACGCCGCCATCAGCCTTGGTATGGATTCCACGGCCACCATCACCGACGACCTCACGGGCCGCGCGTGACCTTCGAGATTCCCGGACGGCTGGCAAGTCCTGAACCAGGCTGGACGATCAGTGCCGATGTCATCGTTGTGGGCTCTGGGATTGCCGGGCTGGCCACTGCAATGCATGCGCGACGAGCTGGTCACAGTGTGTTGCTGGTGACTAAGGCGAGAGTTGATGAGGGTTCGACGCGCTGGGCGCAGGGCGGGATCGCAGCAGCACTGGCCGACGACGATTCCCCCGCCGATCACCTAGCTGACACTTTGGTCGCCGGTGCCGGGCTATGTGACCCCGGTGCGGTGCAGGTGCTGGCCTATGAAGGCCCCGCAGCAGTTCGTCGCCTTGTGCGATGGGGGGCGGACTTCGACTTAGATGATTCCGGGGAATTGGCGCTGACTCGCGAGGGCGGTCACCATCGTGATCGGATAGCCCACGCTGGGGGTGACGCCACCGGTATCGAGATCAGTCGTGCACTGGTCCAGGCAGTGACCGATGATCCTAAGATTGAGCTCATTGAGCACGCCCTGGTATTGGATCTACTTCTCGATGCGAAGGGTGCTGCCCAAGGGCTCACACTGCACGTCATGGGCGCAGGCCAGCGCGATGGTGTTGGGGCTGCGCTGGCACCAGCTGTTGTGCTGGCAACTGGTGGGATCGGCCAGGTGTTCGCCTCATCGACTAACCCATCGGTGGCGACCGGTGACGGGCTCGCTTTGGGTATCCGCGCCGGGGCGCAGGTGGCCGACATCGAGTTCGTGCAGTTCCATCCGACGGTGCTTTGGCTCGGGGATGAGTCCACTGGTCAGCAACCGTTGGTTTCCGAGGCACTACGCGGGGAGGGTGCGGTCCTACTCGATGACGATGATGCGCGCTTCCTGGTTGGCCAGCATGAGATGGCCGAGCTCGCACCGCGCGACGTTGTCGCAAAAGCCATCATGTACCGGATGCGCGAGACCGATCGCGAACACGTTTGGCTCGACGCGCGAAGCTTCTCCTCGGCTACGTGGGAGCGCCGCTTCCCCAACATTCGAGCGGCGTGCCTCGGTCACGGGATCGATCCGATGACGCAGCTCATCCCGGTAGTTCCCGCCCAGCATTACGTCTCTGGTGGGCTTCTCACCGACTTGAACGGCCGCACGAGTATCGCGGGGCTGTTTGCAGTCGGTGAATGTGCCTGCACTGGCGTGCATGGAGCGAATCGGCTGGCGAGTAACAGTCTGTTGGAAGGGTTGGTGTTCGCCGACCGGATTGGCTCGGTACTGGCGGCGGGGCTACCGAAGCGACGACCAATCGAAGCGTTGCGAGGCCCGTCGGCATTGCTGGACCCGGCACTGCGGTCGGTTATCCAACAGTCCATGACCGACAACGTGGGAGTACTGCGAACCGATACGTCGATCCGCGCGACGTTGGATTTGCTCGATGCCACGAGCCAGTCTGCCCAGGTGGGTGTAACCCAGCCGCATACTGCTGCATGGGAGACGACGAATATTGCGCTCGTCGCACGAGTCCTAGCCGATGCCGCATTGATCCGTGAAGAGACTCGGGGCTCGCATTGGCGCGATGATTTCCTCGAGGTCGACGACCAGAACTGGCGGGTCCGGATCGTCAGTGAACGCCTAGACGACTCGCAGTTTGCCGTCAGCCTGCGACCGGTAAGCCCTAGCCTGGAGAACCAATGACTCAGAGCCCGTCGACAGCACTTGAGCAGTTCGCCACCCAGTTAGGAACCGTAGGGTTGGATGCAGCTGCCGTTCTCGCCCTGATCGAGGGGGCGATCGCGGAGGACCTAGCCGGTGGCGTTGACGTCACTACCATTGCGACAGTCCCGGCAGACCAGCGATCAAGACTCGACTTGACCTCCCGGGTCCGTGGGGTAGCTGCCGGCGTTCCGGTTGCAGCAATGGTCTTTCAGGTCGTTGCCGATCAGTCAGGATCCGTGATTGAGATCCAGCAGCCCTGCGCCGACGGCGACGCTGTGGTACCCGGTGTAACTGTCCTTTCGGTTGAGGGGCCAACCCGTGACCTACTGACTGCCGAGCGCACGGCGTTGAACCTCATCGGGCACCTCTCGGGTGTTGCGACTGCAACGAACGCTTGGGCGCGTGCCTTGGAGGGTTCGAACACCAGGGTTCGTGACACCCGCAAGACAACTCCCGGTTTGCGCGCGCTGGAGAAGTACGCCGTTCGCTGTGGTGGTGGTGTGAATCATCGAATGGCCCTATCTGATGCAGCGCTGGTAAAAGACAACCACGTCATTGCTGCCGGTGGGGTCGCTGAGGCGTTCACAGCGGTGAGAGATCAGTTCCCGGGAATTCCAGTCGAGGTCGAGGTGGACTCGATTGAGCAGCTCGCGGAGGTCGTTGCAGCCGGGGCAGATCTCATCTTGCTCGATAACTTCACCCCGGATCAGATGAGGCAAGCTGTGTCGATTGTGGATGGGCGAGTGCTGTTGGAGGCCTCTGGTGGGCTGACGCTGGCCGACGCTGCGGCTGTCGCTGCCACGGGTGTCGACTATGTGGCAGTTGGAGCGTTGACTCACTCTGCACCGGTTCTGGATATCGGCGCAGATCTCAGCTCTGACTGATCGATAACTCAGGGATTGCGCTCTATCCCCAGGATCAGTTAGACCGGCGTGATCACCCGAGTAACCCTGACTGGTCCGGCCGTGGGTACTCGTCGGCAGATCCCTTGATGTGCACCGCAGTAGAACGCTCGCGAGCCGTGGGGGATCATTGACAGGTGCTCTTAGCAATTGATGTCGGAAACACGAATACCGATATTGGGCTGTTCGCAGATGACCGGCTCGAGATCTCCTATCGGACCAAGACGGACTCACGCGCGACCGCAGATGAGATTGCGCTGATTTTTCGCGGGCTCTTGGCCGATGATCCACCCGTGACCGGGGTCGCCGTGTGTTCAACGGTCCCGGCCGTGTTGCGCGAGCTTCGGGCGATGCTGAGCCGCTACTACCCGGATGTCCCCACCTTCGTGGTCGAGCCCGGTACTAAGACCGGAGTGGGAGTCCTCACCGACAACCCCAAAGAGGTCGGAAGCGACCGAATCATGAATACGCTGGCCGCCCACCACCTCTACGGTGGGCCCTCGATCGTCGTTGACTTTGGTACCTCAACGAACTTCGATGTTGTGTCTGCGAAGGGGGAGTTCCTCGGTGGTGCGCTCGCCGCGGGAATTGAGATCTCGGTTGAAGCGCTGGCTGCCCGTGCTGCACAACTTCGCAAAGTCGAGCTAGTCAAGCCGCGTTCCGTGATCGGTAAGAACACCGTTGAGGCGTTGCAGTCCGGAACTGTCTACGGGTTTGCTGGCCAGGTCGACGGACTTGTCACCAGACTTATCGCTGAGCTTGGCGGATCGGTGAATGCGGTCATCGCAACGGGCGGACTATCCAAAGTCGTCCGGGATCAGTCGGCAACCCTGACTGCGCACGAACCCGCACTCACCTTGATTGGACTGCGGTTGGTTTACGAGAAGAACCAACCCGAATGAGCTCGACGCTGCCCATCGGCGGGAACACCTACGGCGACGTGACGATTCGCCGCGCTCGGACCAAGGATGTGCGCCGGATTCGGGAGATCGTCGACCTTTACTCCCAAGATCGTCGCCTGCTGAGCAAAGCAACCGTGTCCCTATACGAGGACGTTCCCGACTTCCTCGTCGCCGAGCAAGACGGCCACGTTGTCGCGTGTGGTGCGCTACACGTCATCTGGGAGGACCTCGCTGAGGTCCGGACCCTAGGGGTGGATCCGGCCCAAGCCGGTCGCGGAGTGGGGCGGTTGCTACTCGACGAGCTGATTATTAGAGCCCGTCAGATTGGGGTCGAACGGGTCTTCGTGCTGACGTTTGAGGTCGATTTCTTCCGGCGGGCGGGATTCGTGGAGATAGAGGGAACTCCCGTGGATCACAACGTGTTCGCACAATTGCTTCAGTCCTACGACGAGGGTGTTGCAGAGTTCCTTGACCTCGAACGAGTGAAGCCCAACACTCTCGGGAACTCGCGTCTACTCCTGATTCTCTAGACCTGCCGCTCGCGAGTTTGCGGCCGTGGGAGAAACTCGAATCGTGAGCTACCCACCGCAACCCCCGCCTCAGCCCGGCTACCCAGTGACTGGTGTTCCACCAGTACCCGTCTCGGCACCACGGCCGTGGAACGTGACCCTGGTCGCGGTTATCGCGTTCCTGCTTGGTTTACTCGACGTCGCAGTAGGCGTTGGCGCGCTCCTGTACCGTAACGAGGTCCAGCTCCAAGATCAGCTCGGTTTGAACTCGGCGAATATCGCGGTTTCTGGTGGCGTGATTCTGGTTATCGGCGCCGTAATCCTCCTGCTGTCTTTCGGGCTATTTGGAGGCTCCCGCCTATCGCGCGGAGTCATTGCCTTCATCTCGGTTGTGCGGATGGCGCTCGCCGTCGTTGGGCTGATCTTGGCGATCGGCTCTGACGTTTGGAGTGCATTCCTGGTCGAGATCGGGGTGGGTCTGTTGGTGCTCATCCTGCTCTACGCCGGAAACCGCACCAAAGCGTTCTTCTCGCGCGGCTAGAGCTAGCTCCCGAGCGCGTCTGAGACGACCTCGCGAGCTTCTTCCTGCACGAGCGCGAGGTGATCTGCACCCTTGAAGGACTCCGCGTAGATCTTGTAGACGTCCTCGGTGCCTGACGGGCGAGCGGCAAACCAACTGGACTCAGTCGTGACCTTCAAGCCACCGATCGGTGCATCGTTGCCTGGTGCTCTGGTGAGCTTGGCGGTGATCGGCTCCCCTGCGAGTTCTGTTGCCGTTACCTGCTCAGGGGAGAGCTTGGACAGGACTGCCTTCTGCTCGCGCGATGCGGGAGCGTCGACCCGGGCGTAGGCGGGGCTTCCGAACTCATCGGTGAGCTTGCGGTAATGCTGGCTGGGGGACTCGCCGGTGACGGCGAGGATCTCCGAAGCCAGCAGACACATGATGATGCCGTCCTTGTCGGTAGTCCAGACTTTGCCGTTGAGTCGCAGGAAGCTGGCACCAGCGGACTCTTCGCCGCCGAAACCGATCGATCCATCTACTAGCCCGGGCACAAACCACTTGAAGCCGACCGGCACCTCGATCAGTTTGCGATTGAGCGATGAGGCAACGCGGTCGATCATCGATGACGACACGAGGGTCTTGCCGATCGCGCAGCCATCTGGCCAGCCAGGGCGGTTTCCGTATAGGTACTGGATTGCAACTGACAGGAAGTGGTTGGGATTCATCAACCCACCGTCGGGGGTGATGATCCCGTGGCGGTCGGAGTCGGCGTCGTTTCCGGTCGAGATGTGGAACTTGTCCTTATTTGCGATCAGCGAGGCCATTGAGTTCGGACTCGAACAGTCCATCCGGATCTTGCCGTCCCAGTCCAACGTCATGAAGCCGAACTGGCGATCGACAGCCGGGTTGACGACAGTCAAGTCAATGTCGAGACGCTCGGCGATCGCGCCCCAGTAGTTGACGCTGGCACCTCCGAGTGGATCGGCACCGATACGGATTCCGGCATCACGGACGGCATCCAAGTTGAGAACGTTAGGCAGATCGTCGATGTAGGTTTCTAGGAAGTCGTAGTTCTGAGTCGTATCCGCTGTTCGGGCCTTCGCCCACGTCGTGCGCTTCACTGCGCTCAGCCCACTTGCCACGATCTCGTTCGCGCGGTCCTGTACCCACTTGGTGATGTCGGTATCGGCCGGGCCGCCGTTGGGCGGGTTGTATTTGAATCCCCCGTCGTAGGGCGGGTTGTGTGATGGCGTGATCACGATTCCGTCGGCCTGACCGGGCTGGCCGGAATTGTTGTAGACAAGGATGGCGTGGCTGATTGCTGGGGTGGGCGTAAAGGAGTCACCTGGATCAAGGCGTACCTGGACGCCATTGGCGGCAAGCACCTCGAGGGCAGTGACGTAGGCCGGTTCGCTCAACGCATGGGTATCCATTCCCATGAAGAGGGGCCCGTCTATTCCATGTTGGGTTCGGTACTCCACGATCGCCTGCGTTGTCGCCGCAATGTGGTCGTCGTTGAAGGCGCTATTTAGTGAGCTGCCACGGTGCCCGGAGGTGCCGAAAGCTACCTGTTGTTCCGGAATCGACACGTCGGGATGAAGCGCGTAGTAGCTCGTAATGAGTCGAGCAACATCGGTCAGATCTTCTGGTAGCGCTGGGGTGCCCGCCCGGGGGTGATTTGCCATGGCCCCATCCTGACGCGGATCTTCAAGGAGTGCTACCCGAAGGTCACCCGCTGTGGGTAGCGGCCACCGGTGGAATCGGACGTGGATATCGTCAGGACTAGTAGCGACGCGGTATTTCGCCCTGGGCGAACTGCCACAGGCTCCTGGAACATTTCTGATGACGTGACGGTTGGAAAGACAACCAGAGAAAGTGCTTGTTGAAGTCGCAAAAAACCCGCCCACCGCGTTAGCTATCTGCAATGTAACCAGTGAGTAATCGCGATATGGGTAGTCGAAAAGGCAGAGCCAGCAGGTACGGTTGGTCAACCTAGCTAGGGAGTGACGATGTTCGAGAGATTTACCGACCGAGCCCGCCGGGTTGTCGTGCTTGCGCAAGAAGAAGCCCGCATGCTCAACCACAACTACATCGGAACTGAGCACATCCTGCTCGGGCTCATCCACGAGGGCGAGGGCGTTGCCGCCAAGTCTTTGGAGAGCCTCAACATCTCCCTGGAGGCCGTGCGCCATCAGGTCGAGGAGATCATCGGGCAGGGCCAGCAAGCACCAAGCGGACATATCCCCTTCACACCTCGGGCCAAGAAGGTCCTGGAGTTGTCATTGCGGGAGGCGCTACAGCTCGGCCACAACTACATCGGTACCGAGCACATCCTGCTTGGGCTGATCAGGGAAGGTGAAGGAGTAGCGGCGCAGGTTTTGGTCAAGCTCGGCGCTGATCTCAACCGAGTTCGTCAGCAGGTCATCCAGTTGCTCAGCGGATACCAGGGTAAGGAGCCAGCGAATGCTGGCGGTCCACAAGAGGGAACCCCGTCAACATCGTTGGTCCTTGACCAATTCGGACAGAACCTCACGCAGGCGGCCCGCGATTCCAAACTCGACCCTGTAATTGGGCGCGAGACGGAGATAGAGCGCGTCATGCAGGTGTTGAGTCGTCGGACGAAGAACAACCCGGTGCTGATTGGTGAGCCAGGGGTCGGAAAGACCGCAGTTGTTGAGGGTCTTGCACAGATGATCGTGCGCAATGAAGTGCCAGAAACGCTGAAGGATAAGCAGCTCTACACGCTGGACTTGGGCGCCTTGGTTGCAGGCTCCCGCTACCGCGGAGACTTCGAAGAGCGCCTCAAGAAGGTCCTCAAGGAGATCCGCACGCGCGGTGACATCATCGTGTTCATCGATGAGATGCACACCCTCGTGGGCGCTGGTGCGGCCGAGGGCGCCATTGATGCGGCCAGCATTCTCAAGCCGATGCTGGCGCGTGGAGAGCTGCAGACGATTGGTGCGACCACTCTCGACGAGTACCGCAAGTACGTGGAGAAGGACGCTGCGCTCGAGCGCCGCTTCCAGCCGATTCAGGTACAAGAACCGTCACTCGCTCATACGATCGAGATCCTCAAGGGTCTGCGCGACCGGTACGAGAACCACCACCGGGTCACGATCACGGATCAGGCCCTCGTGAGCGCCGCGACGTTCGCAGACCGCTACATCAACGACCGCTACCTGCCGGATAAGGCCATCGACCTCATTGATGAGGCCGGTGCACGTCTGCGGATCCGTCGCATGACCGCACCGCCGGACCTGCGCGAGTTCGATGACCGGATTGCTGCTGTCCGTCGCGAGAAGGAGTCGGCAATCGACTCCCAAGACTTCGAGAAGGCCGCAAGCCTGCGCGATGACGAGAAGAACCTCATCGCTGAGAAGGCCACTCGAGAAGAAGAGTGGAAGGCCGGGGACCTCGATGTCGTCGCTGAGGTAGATGAGGAGATCATCGCTGAGGTGCTCGCGGTCGCGACCGGTATCCCGGTCTTTAAGTTGACGGAGGAGGAGAGTCAGCGTCTCTTGAAGATGGAAGACGAGCTACACCGTCGAGTCATCGGTCAGGAGCAGGCGATCCATGCTCTCTCCCAGGCGATCCGTCGGACCCGAGCTGGACTCAAGGATCCTAAGCGTCCAGGTGGCTCCTTTATCTTTGCCGGACCTTCTGGGGTCGGTAAGACCGAGCTGTCAAAGACCTTGGCGGAGTTCCTCTTTGGTGATGAAGATTCGCTGATCTCCCTCGATATGAGCGAGTTCAGTGAGAAGCACACGGTCTCACGATTGTTTGGTTCGCCTCCCGGCTACGTCGGCTACGAAGAAGGCGGCCAACTCACGGAGAAGGTGCGGCGTAAGCCGTTCTCGGTGGTCCTTTTCGACGAGGTTGAGAAGGCGCACCCGGATATCTTCAACTCCCTGTTGCAGATCTTGGAAGACGGTCGCTTAACCGATTCCCAAGGCCGCGTGGTGGACTTCAAGAACACCGTCATCATCATGACGACGAACCTCGGAACCCGGGATATCTCTAAGGGTCAAGGTCTTGGCTTTGGTAATGGCGATGACCAGAAGACCTCTTACGAGCGGATGAAGGCCAAGGTCAACGACGAGTTGAAGCAGCACTTCCGGCCAGAGTTCCTCAACCGGATCGATGACATCGTGGTGTTCCACCAGCTCACCCCGGCGGAGATCATCGTCATTGTCGACCTGATGGTCGCGAAGCTGGACGAGCGCCTCAAGGACAAGGACATGGGTATCGAGCTAACGGCCGAGGCCAAACAGGCACTCGCTGACCGCGGCTACGATCCAGTACTCGGAGCGCGACCGTTGCGACGCACCATTCAGCGCGACATCGAAGATGCGCTGTCGGAGCGAATTCTGTTCGGTGAGGTCAAGCCAGGTGAGATCGTTCTGGTTGATGTCAAGGGCAGCGGTGAGGAATTGGAGTTCACCTTCAAGGGTGAAGAGAAGCCGATGCTCCCTGATTCGCCACCCGTCGAAGCTGATGCCGAGCCATCTGAGTAGTAGACACAGATCGCGTTTAGGACCTCTCAACTAAGAAGCCCGTCACCTCAGCGGTGGCGGGCTTCTTAGTGTCCTGGGGCCTAGTGTCTTGAGGCACTAGCTAGCGGCGTTCATTCCCATAACGCCGAGAACAATGAGCATGACTCCGAACGCGCCCATCGCCAGAACTACGCCGACTTTACGGGTATGCCCTGCCCTGGAACTCACAACGAGATATCCGGTGACGCACGTTAGGTAGAACCCGAATACGAGGATCGCGGCGGCCTGCGCTGCGAGGCCCCACCCGAAGACAACGGTAAAGACCGCAAGCAGGCCCCAAGCAAGGTTGGCGATACCTACCTCGATCTGGAAGTTATTGGTCCGGCCTAGATCCCAACCCATCCGTGCAGCATCGGATCGATTGAAGACAGCATGTCGAACGAACGAGAGAATCCCGCCTACTCCGACCGCGAGCAATGTCGCCAAAGCCAGGGATGGCGGATCCTGCTGAATCGTCGTGAAGCCAATAAACAGTCCCAATGCTCCGACGATATAGGTCAGGATCATCAGCCAGAAAGAGATCTGCGGGCTAGCGGCCGTTGGCGTGGACTTCATCGCGCCTCCTGATCGTCACGTGCCGGGTAGGTCCTCATGTGCACGCCCTAGATTTCCGAAATCGAGAGCTGGGCTGGTTACCCGTCCGATGATCAACAAACCGCCCGGTAAGCCTGCGCATGGCAGATCCTAGCCAGATTCGATGCCGGTGGCATCGCGGTGATCTGCTGGTTCTCGCGAAGGTGACGTCGACTTCGTCAGAGCTAGTGTGGGAGCCGATAGCGGTTTTGTGGGAGTTGTTCCACTAGCCCATCAGCACGTAGTGACGCTAGACACCGCCCAGCCTGTTCGGGGTGTGATCCGCACTCAAGTAGCTCGTTGTAGGTCGCGCCATTGTGGTCGCGTTCGCGTAGGAGTGCCAGCAGCTTGCCACGGACTTGTCGATCGGTCCCTTCGAATCGCGGCTGCTTACGCGCTGAACTAGTAGAGGGTGGTCGACCAGATTGGTACCAGTTGCAGTTCCCGCTCACCGGACAAGTGGAACACGACGGCGATGTCGCGGTACAAACGAGCGAGCCGAACTCCATGCTCGCAACCGCCCAATCGGCAGCTTCTCGGCCATCCGCTGGAGCGAGTTGATCAGCAAGTGCCCGTTCGGCTTTGGTAGCGCTGCTACTGGTTGGGCGCTCGGCTCCGGTGTAGATACGGCAAAGAACCCGGCGGACGTTCGTGTCCAGCACCACCGTGCGTTGTCGATACGCGAACGCCGCAACTGAGGCCGCGGTGTAGTCGCCGACCCCCGGTAGGGTGAGTAGATCGTCGTAGGCCTCGGGCACCTGTCCATCGAAATCCGCACACATCGCAATCGCAGCGTCACGAAGTCGAAGGGCCCGACGCGGATACCCGAGCCTGTCCCAAGCCCGGATGACATCGGCTGGCGTCGCGGCCGCGAGGGAGCAGGGTGTTGGCCACCGCGCGAGCCACTTTTCCCAAGCCGGAGCGACCCGAGCAACAGGAGTTTGCTGCGACATCACCTCGCTGACGAATACTCCCCAAGGCGTGACATCAGCGGTTCGCCAAGGCAGTTCGCGGGCGTTGTGGGCATACCAAGAGAGAATCTCGAACCTTGTCATCTCACGAGGATCATCACCGGCCATAGCCCTATGAGTATCGCTGCCGAAGTTGGAATGACCCGCAACGGGCTCGTGGCAGCTCAGTCGGTTGAGTTCGCTGCGGGATCTCTTCTTGGGCGGGATTAGACCTCAACAGAGCGTTACAAGGGGAATAGAACTTCGTGGCCTGGAGTTCGCATGGTGTGTCTACATTTGTTGAATCGATCGAGATTGCTGCCCCGAGATCGCGCGTATGGCAAGTGCTTGCGGATATCGGATCGATTCAAGACTGGAACCCAGGAGTGAGGGAATCCCGAACAACGAGCACGTCAGGTTCCGGCTTGGGAGCAACGCGCTACTGCGATCTTGGTGGGCGGAACTACTTGCGTGAATCCGTCGTGGAGTTCACGGAGAACGAGGCCATAACGATGCGGATCGATGATTCGAATCTGCCGTTCCGCTCGGCGGATATTCGATTCACTCTGGAGTCGACGACGACCGGAACCCGGGTTAGCGTCTCACCTGACTACAAGCTGAAGTATGCGCTGGTTGGAAGGCTACTTGACTCAGCGGTCGTCTCTGGCCGATACCAAAGAGGAATGGCCGACCTGCTCGTGGGCCTGAAGAGCCACCTCGAGGATCCGGCTAACAGTCAGTAGCGGTACGCGAACCGTGAGTAGATCATCGGAGTCGCGAAGGGAACAACACGTCGCTTTTGTGGGTGCGGTTTGCCCTGTTACGGCGATCACTTGTTAGCGTTCCCTCCGTGAGCACTGTTGTGAACCCCGTGGGACCGGAAGAACCAGGTACGTATTGGCGGCGGCGCCTACTCGTTGGGCTTGGCGTCCTAGTCGTGCTCATCGTGCTCTTTCTTGTGCTTCGCTCGTGTGGTGCCGACGCAACCCCGACCGCTGCACCCTCGCAGTCCACGTCGGCTGAGCCGAGCCCGTCCTCAAGCGTCTCGACAGCTAATCCGTCGGAGACCGCAACGACCGGAGTCGAGTGCGCCGACTCCGATATTGAGGTGACCGTCGAGACCGACAAGGGATCATCGTTCCCCACCGGATCACCGATTACCTTCACGATGTCGATCAAGAATATCTCGGACTCAGCGTGCGACAGAAACGTTGGTACTAAGCCGAACACCGTGTTGGTAACGAGCGGCTCGGAGCGCGTGTGGTCCAGCGATGACTGTGCGCCAGCAGGCCAAGATGACATCAAGTCAATCAACCCTGGGGACGCCTACCAACTAAACGCAACGTGGGACCAGAAGATCAGCCAGGCTGGCTGCCCATCGGGTCAGCCAGCGGCACAACCGGGCAGCTACGACGTGGTTGGAATCAACGACCAAGTTGAGAGCCAGTCCGTCAGCTTCACCATCAGCTAGTTCGTGCTGCGAGGCACCTGGAAGGCAGCTTCGATAGCTGCGCGTAGATCCGGAGCCTCGTAGACCTTGATGCCCTTGGGGATGTCGCCCGGGTCCCGAGAAACGATCGCGTGAGTAAACCCGAGTCGCGCTGCCTCAGCGAGACGCCTGGGGGTCCCCGCGACTCGGCGCACTTCTCCCGCGAGGCCGACTTCCCCGATGATGATGATTCCGGCAGGGACGGGAAGGTCGCTCAGGGCGCTGGCAACGGCGACCGCGATGGCGAGGTCGGCGGCGGGTTCGGTGACCTTCACCCCACCCACCGTTGCGGTATAGGTGTCATGCGTCGCCAGCCCGATCCCAGCTCGGCGCTCGAGGACAGCAAGCACCATAGCCACCCGGGCCGAATCAAGACCGCTGGTGGCCCGGCGGGCTGAGCCCGGAGTCGTCGGATCGACCAGCGCCTGTACCTCTGTGACCAGCGGTCGTGTTCCCTCCATCGCCACCGTGATCGCGGTGCCTGAAACCGGAGCTGATCGGCGGGTGATGAAGAGCTCGCTTGGGTCGGGGAGCTCTCGGATTCCCTCATCGGACAGATCGAAACAACCGACCTCATCGGCTGGCCCAAACCGGTTCTTTTGAGCACGGACTAGGCGCAGGCGTGCATGCCGGTCGCCTTCGATATTGACGACAACGTCGACGAGGTGCTCGAGCATCCGAGGTCCGGCCACCGCACCCTCCTTTGTCACGTGCCCAACGAGGATCGTTGCGATACCCCGAGTCTTGGCGACTCGGATGAGCACCCCAGCGACCTCTTTAACCTGCGCCACTCCACCAGGGGCACCGTCGGCATCGGTTGCGGCGATCGTCTGGATTGAATCGACGACGATCAGCCGGGGCTTCACCTGCTCGATATGAGTCAGCACAGCTGCCAAGTCGGTCTCGGCTGCTAGGTAGAGCTCGTCGTGGATCGCGTTCACTCGCTCGGCGCGCATCCTGACCTGGGAGGTGGACTCCTCGCCGGTGATGTACAAGACGGGACCAAGCTCGGCGGTTTTGGAGCAGACCTCAAGGAGGAGCGTCGACTTCCCGACGCCTGGCTCGCCGGCGAGCAGAATGACGGCACCATCCACTATTCCGCCACCGAGTACGCGGTCGAGCTCACCTAGGCCGGTAGGTGTTGCGACCGCCTGTCGAAGGTCGACCGAACTGATCGGGACGGCCGGGCTCGTTACCGCGCCTGGAACGAGGGACTTAGCCCTCGGAGCGCCAACCTCCGCGACGCTTCCCCAGGTTTGGCACTCGCCGCATCGGCCGACCCACTTCAAGGTGGTCCAGCCGCACTCGGTACAGCGATGCGTCTCGCGTTCGCGGGTAGAAGTCTTTGCCATGCTGAGACCCTACGCGCCTGCTCGGACAACGACGGTGCGCGAAATACGGCGTTGTGGATGCATTGGTAGCCAGACGCAGCGTGCGCAGCCGCGCCGGGCTTAGGGTAGATCGCGATGGACTCAATAGAGCAGAGCCAAACGAGTCGGCTAGCCCGAGGTGATCATGCGGCATACGTCGAGGCATTTGCTCCAGCGCTCGACGCATGTTTCTCGTTGGCAGTCAGCGAGTGCCGCGGCGATGTTGACTTAGCTGCCGAGGTTACCCGCGATGCCGTGATGCTCGCGTGGGCGCGAATCGCCTCGGCAGATGAGCCCGTCGAGTTCAAGACCTGGCTCCTGGCAGCCGTGCGGTATGAGGGGCGCAATCGGATGCGCAAGGTAAAGAAGTCGTCGACGTTGGAGATGGCGCGGCCGAGTTCGTCCGAACAGGAATCCTCTGACGCGGATCTGGCAGTTGTGGTCGACACGGCATTCTTCGGGATGACTAGTACGCAGCGAGAGATCTTAGACCTCACCCTGCGCCAAGATGGGCTGGCGATCTCCGATATTCATCGGGTGATGGGTACCCCGACGCCAGGACCTCTCGGCCAGGAGTCTGCGAAGGAGTTCGAGGCGATCCAAGAGAAGTTCACCCAGACGGTTGCAGTCGCCTGGCTCTTCGAGTGGGGGCCCGACTGTCCCGACCGACTACGGGACATGGGAAGGGATCGCGGCCTCAACCCGCTCACCCGGCAGCGGTTGATCCGACATCTATCCGGTTGCCGGGAGTGCTCGGTTGCCATCGACGTTGCTGCCCAAGCAGTTACTTCGCCGGGATTGCGTTTGACGCAGGCTCCGGTGCAGCTGCGCGACGAGCTCTTCGCACCAATTCCCACTAGGAGCGAGGAGCCAGTTCCGGCGCCGGTCACCACCAACGCAGCGCCGGTCATCACCAACGCAGCGGATGTCACTTATGTCGGTCTCAGCGTTGATCGAATCGTTCCGCTGACGGCTTGGGAACAGGCGCGACGTCTCGATAGGTCGCGCCCAAAATATGCCAAGGATGGCTGGCCGCCAGCAAAGCTCCCGGGACGGATATCGCTGGTCCGTGGGCGTCGTCGCTGAGCGGATTCGTTGTGAGCGCATTCGTGCCCAAGGGGTGATACTCACGGCCGGTGAGCGGACTCTCGGATCGATCCGACCCGGCCGGGTAGTCACTCGGCGGGCGCCGAGGGCAGGGCGCCGCTAACGTTTCGCAGATGTCACCGTCAAATGCTGGGACTCGATGCGCTAGCCAAGGTCTACGGCCGTGAGCGGGCTCGATCGAAGGTCGTTTTTGAAGGTGTCGGCAGCACTGTCAGCTTCTCTTGGCCTGTCGTACAACATGGTTGGTTCGGCTCTAGCTGCTCCGTTGGTGTCGGGAACTGACCAGCTCTCTACGCTGCAAGAGACGATTCGGCAACGAACCGTAGGAAACCTGCAGTATCGGACGCTGGT
Source organism: uncultured Actinomycetes bacterium (assembly GCA_946803585.1). GTDB lineage: Bacteria > Actinomycetota > Actinomycetes > S36-B12 > UBA10799 > UBA10799. Next base: position 302,325 of record CAMPEQ010000011.1, on the reverse strand, counting down.
CACGGGCAGCGGTGAGCCCTACCTGCCTCGCCTCGACATTTTGAAGAGGGAACCAGGGGCGCAGCGCGCCAAGAACCGCCGATCTATCGGGTACCTAGGCCACCTGTCCGATATCCACATGATCGATGCACAGACTCCCGCTCGAGTGGAACCGTTACTTGCGCAGTCGGTGGCGACGTGGAATGGCTCTGCTCGACCGCAAGACACCCTCACAGCCAACGTCTTGTCGGCGATGGTCACGGCAGTTAACACGTTGCAATACAGCCCGGTGACAGGAGTTCCGGTCAGTGCGGTGGTCAATACTGGGGACAGTGCCGACATGTACTCATCCCTGGAACTGCAGTGGTACATCGATGTGCTCGACGGTAAGCCGGTCCAGCCAAACTCCGGCACCCCGAAGGTCTATGACGGAATGCAGTCATGGCTCGATACCGAAGTCATCTGGCATCCGGAAGAACCTGCCGGTGACGCCTACGGCGACTTCGGCTTCCCTCGCGTCCCCGGACTTCTCGATGCGGCGGTGAGCCAACAGGTTGAGTCCCAAGGCCTGTCTGCCCCTTGGTACACGGTCTACGGGAACCATGATTCGCTCTACTTCGGCTTCTTTCCAGTCGATTCGGCAATGCGCAGTTTGGCCTTGGGCTCGAGTAAGGCCTATGAGTGGCCGGCGTTAGTTCACAACTACTTGTCGGGTTGGGCTCAACAGCAGAATCCCCTTGCCCGGTTCGGCCACATGATTAATACCAACTTCGGCGCCAGTAGCGGCTTCCGAGATGTCGCCTCCGACCAAGAGCGCCTGCTGATAACTCAGATGAGCTTCATGCAGGCGCATTTCCACACCGAGCAATTCCCGGGGCCAATCGGTCATGGGTTCACCCAGGACAACCTCGACACCGGCAAGACGTACTGGGCTGCTGATGCGTCCCCGCGGATCCGTTTACTCGGATTAGATACCTGCAACTCAGTCATTGGTGCCGACGGTGCAGTCCCGCAGGACCAGTTTGATTGGCTTCGAGGTGAGTTAACGAATGCGAGACAGCAGAACAAGTTTGCGATTGTGCTCAGCCACCACAACAGCCTGACGTTGGAAAACGATGCCCGCCCGGCGATCGGGCCTTCGCAACCGTTGGTCCACACCGAAGAGTTCATCTCGATGCTCAATGAGTTCCCGAATATGGTTGCCTGGCTCAACGGGCACACCCATGTCAACACGATCACGGCACATCCGCGATCGGATGGGACCGGCGGATTCTGGGAGCTCACTGCGGCGTCGTGTATCGACTTCCCGCAGCAGCAGCAGATGGTCGAGATCGTGGATAACCGTGATGGCACGATCTCGTTGTTCACGACCGTTGTTGACCACGCATCCTCCGCGGAATGGACCGAAGGTGACTTCTCCCAGACCGGCTTGGCATCGTTAAGTCGCCAGCTTGCCAGCAATGACTTCACCGAGAACCCACTGATGCGCCGCGGGTCAGTCGCCGACCGCAACACGGAGTTGCTCCTGCCTGCACCGTTCGATACTGCGACGATTAGTGATGCTGAGCTAGAGGTAACTCATGCGGCGGCTAAGGCGCGTGTGCTGCGCCGGGAATCGCAGGTGTCGCGATGATCTGGCCAGATATTCGACGTGTCGGGCTCGCTGCCGTCGGCGCTGCGACGGTCGCACTGTTGGTGGGTTGCTCGCAGTTCGCCGAGCTGCAACCGGTGGCTGGCGACGAGATCACCTCCGTCAAGATCGCAACAAACGACGTCTTGGTTGACAAGCAGGTCGACGTACTCGTGTGGCCGGTGTGCTCGTTCGCGGATGAGGCGTACACCTGCCAGGGAACAGAGGTCGGAGGTGCGGCGATAACCTCCTCGGTTCCCGTCCAAGAACCGCTGTTGCTGAAGGTCTCCGTTGATGGCAAAGTGCTGTTCCAAGGTCCACTCAAACCCGTGATCACCGAAGCGGCGAGGACGCCATGACAACGCCCACGATCGACTCTGTCGCAGGCGCCACCGCGGTGCCCGCGCTCTATCGGGTCTCTGCCTTGTTCTACGGATTCCTGCGGATGTGGCGAGGATGGAAGGTGGTCCTGCCGCTACTGCTCGCGAACGCACTGATCCAAGCGTGCTTGACGCTGATTCCGGTCGGTGCTGGGTTTAGTGCGGTATTCCTCGTGACCGTCTTTGTTTCGGCAGTGCTCTTCATCGTTGTCGGGGCGGTGCTCACCGCGGCATGTCTGGAAGTCGCGATGGGCTCGGTCCAGGTCGAGCAGATCGGTGCGCGGCTGCAAAGCAACTTAGGCCGATTCTCGATCGCCATAGTCGCGCTGGCAATCGTCGTGTTGGTTGGTTTGAGCTTCTACACCTGGCCGGGGCTCTTGCTTGCGGCCCTTGCGCCCTTCGTGACCCTTGCAGCCATGGATGGCGCCGGGAACCCACTGAAGGCCAACTTCAAGGTGATTGCGGCTAGGCCGGTGCGCTGGTTCTTCACCATGTTGGTCATGGGCGTTATCGCGCTGATCGTCTGGGTCCTGATGGCCGTTAATGGGTTTTTCGTCCCGTCATGGGTCGGGTCGTTCGCCGCGTGCTTTGCCGGTGGACTCTTACTGTGGTGGTGGCAGTCGACGCTCGCATTGATCTACCGATCCGTCAGATAGCACGGCAGGTTGGTAGCAAGGCTTGTTTGCACCAAGCCATGGTGGCGGTGACCACGCTTGCAGGGGCTAGTCCGATGAGTCGGCCGGATGCGGCGCCACGAGGGGTCGGCTCGCTAGGCGCTCCTCGCACATCGTGACGAGGACCGCATATGCCTGCGGACCCATGAGCTCGACAAGGGTGTCCTGTTCGCTCACGTAGACCGGCTCCGGTCCAACGTGGGCTTCGGTATTACCGGAGCAGTACCAGTTCAAGTCATGCCCTCCGGCGCCCCAGCCCCGCCGATCGAACTCGCTAATCACGACAACCGACTGCGCCGTCCCATCGGGAAACGATCGCTCCTCAAATGAGCGACGGATCGGGAGTTGCCAGCACACGTCTGGTTTGGCCTCCAACGGTTTTATCCCCTCCGCGAGAGCGAGGTTGTGCAACGCGCAGCCCTTGTCCCCTGGGAAATCCGGCCGGTTGGAAAAGATGCAGGCACCGTCGACAACCCGGGTTTGTTTGTCCCCATCGTCATCGCGGGTGATGACCGACTCCTGACCCTCGTCGTAAAACTGCCACTGGGCAGGGGTGAGGCGCTTAGCCCATTTCTGGACTCGCTTTCGGTCGGCCTTGTCCGAGAAGTGTGCCCCGAGTGTGCAGCACCCATCGTCGGGACGTCCAGCGATGATTCCGCCGCACCCACGGCCATAGATGCATAGCCAACGCGAGGTCAGCCACGTGAGGTCCACTCGAAATACTTGATCGCTGTCGGCGGGATCGGTGAACTCTACGTAGCTACGCGGGAAATCGAGGGCAACTTCGGGCATTGGCACACCCTAGGCCGGTACGGTTCGTCTTGTGCGACTAGGCGTGCTTGACGTGGGCTCCAACACCGTTCACCTGTTGGTAGTTGATGCTCACAACGGTGGCGCGCCAGTGCCTGCCGTCTCGCACAAGACCGAGTTGCGTCTCGTCGAACACATGACTTCCGACGGTCGAATTGACGATGAAGCGATCACCCAGCTTTGTGAGTTCGTCGACAGCTCTACGGTCGTCGCCGAAGACGTGGGGGTCACAGAGATCCTCGGCTTTGCCACGAGTGCGATTCGCGAGGCTGTCAACGGTGAGGAGGTCCTCGCAGAGGTCGAGAAACGAACCGGAACTCGCTTGCAGGTTCTCAGCGGTGACGATGAGGCCAGACTGACCTTCCTCGCTGTTCGCCGGTGGTTTGGTTGGAGTGCTGGCCGGATTCTGGGCCTCGATATCGGCGGCGGTTCATTGGAACTTGCCAGCGGAATCGATGAGGACCCAGACTTCGCCGTCTCTATTCCGCTCGGTGCCGGACGGTTGACTCGCGAGCACCTTCCGGGTGATCCGCCGAAGTCCGCAGATATCAAGGCGCTACGCAAGCTCATCCGAGTTGAGCTAGGCGAAATCGCCGGTCCAGTATCGCGGGCGGGTAGACCCGAGCTTGCGGTAGCTACTAGCAAGACCTTTCGTCACTTGGCCCGAATCGCGGGAGCGGCGCCCTCGAGTGAAGGGCTCTATGTTCGACGCACGTTGAGTAGGGACGACCTTCGCTCGTGGATCCCAAAGCTCGCCAAAATGTCGGCACAGGATCGTGCGCGGCTGCCAGGGGTGTCGGCCGGTCGAGCTCCGCAGCTACTGGCCGGAGCACTCGTAGCTGAGGCCACCATGGACATCTTCGATATCGACGACGTGACGATCTGTCCGTGGGCGCTGCGAGAGGGAGTCATCCTGCGTCGACTCGACGGATTGACCGAATGACCGGCCAAGGTGGTGCCACTGGGCCTACGCCCACACCTTCGCCGTCGACGGACGCGATCACGGGCTTGACGACCGCGCAAGTTAAAGAGCGGGTATCGGCTGGGCAAACCAATGACGTTCGAACGCGCAACTCGCGCAGTATCGGCAGCATTGTTCGCGAGAACACCATTACGTCATTCAATATCGTCATCGGCAGCCTCTGGGCATTGATGTTTGCGGCCCGAGCGCCAATCCAGGATTCGCTGTTTGGGTTCGTGATCGTATTCAACTCGGCCATCGGAATCGTGCAGGAGTATCGAGCCAAGCGAACGCTTGAGAAGCTCTCGTTGATTGGTGAGGCGAAACCGCTCGTTCGTCGTGACGGCCGGGAGTTCGAGGTCTCACCATCAGCGCTCGTTCTTGATGATGTGGTCGTGCTGAAGACGGGTGATCAGATCGTCGTGGACGGGGAGATCCTGTCCGCTGTGGGTATGGAGGCCGACGAGTCGCTGCTCACTGGTGAGGCGGATCCGGTTCACAAACTGGTGGGCGACTCGGTGATGAGTGGGTCGTTCGTCGTCGCGGGTAGCGCGATCATGCGAGCCACGCATGTGGGGATGGATTCCTATGCGACGCAGTTGACTGAGCAGGCAAAGAGCTTCACTACGACGAAGTCCGAGCTCATGGATTCGATCATGCGCTTTGTTCGGACTATCACGTGGATCTTGATTCCGCTGGGAATCTTGCTCTTCATCTCTCAGCTGCAGTCAGCGCCAACGTGGGAACAAGCTCTGTCCGGAACTGTCGCGGGGGTCGTCACGATGGTCCCGGAGGGACTCGTTCTACTGACGAGTGTGGCGATGGCCGTCGCGGTTGTTCGGCTTGGGAAAAAGCGTGCTCTTGTCCAAGAGATGCCCGCCGTTGAGACGCTAGCTCGAGTTGACGTTATTTGTGTCGACAAGACCGGAACCCTGACAGAACCGGGTATGGCGGTGAGTTCGTTAACCGTTCTCGATTCTGTGCCTGGTCACCCAATGAGGGAACAGGCACAGGTCATGGCTGCCCTCGGTGCTGTGGGCGCTTCAGAGGCCTCCCCTAACCCCACCCTCGCGGCCGTTGCGGCCGAGTACCCCGATCCAGGCTGGAACATCGCTGATGCGGTGCCGTTCTCGTCGGCGCGTAAGTGGAGCGCCGCAGGCTATGGCGAGCAGGGAACATGGTTGCTCGGTGCGCCCGAGATCCTGCTCGCCGATGAACCTGGTGGCGACAGTGCCGACGTGAGAGCCGCTGCCAATGAGCTGGCCAGTGGGGGTGCGCGGGTGCTGTTACTAGCTGAGTCACGTGCAGATTCGACCGAACGCGGCCCGAACAGCGACGGCCAGATCGGGCCGATCGTGCCCGTTGCCCTCGTAGCTATCGATCAGCGGCTGCGCTCCGATGCTGCCGAGACGGTTCGATACTTCCTTCGCCAGGGAGTCGCCGTCAAAGTAATTAGCGGTGATAACCCCGTCACTGTTGGAGCCATTGCACAGCAGGCCGGGATCCCGCTGGCAGACGATCCGGTCGATGCCTCGGACCTTCCCGTCGATACAGAAGAGCTGGCAGAAGTCCTCGACACCCATGGTGTGTTCGGACGAGTTACCCCGGATCAGAAGCGCGCAATGGTTGGCGCGCTGCAAAGCCGGGGCCATACCGTCGCGATGACCGGCGATGGCGTCAATGACGTCCTAGCCCTCAAGGATGCCGATCTTGGAATCGCTATGGGTTCTGGCGCGGGAGCAACGCGGGCAGTCGCCCAGATCGTTCTGCTCGATAGCAAATTCTCTGCGTTGCCCAGTGTCGTCGCTGAGGGTCGGCGGGTATTGGGAAATATTGAACGCGTCAGCAGTCTGTTCCTCACCAAGTCGTTCTACTCGGCGTTCTTCTCCACGATCACCGTCATCTTGACGCTGACCAATATCTACCAAGTCGAGTTCATTTTCCTGCCGCGGCACCTCACTCTCATCACGTGGCTCACCATCGGTATGCCGGCGTTCTTCATCGCCCTCATGCCAAACACCCAGCGGTTCAAACCCGGCTTCTTCAAACGGGTCCTGCGCTTCGCGGTACCAGCCGGATTGATCTGCGGCGTCTTCTCGTTCGCTTCGTATCTCGTCGTACTCTCGGAAGGGGACCCGATTGAGGAGGCGCGAACGTCGGCGGCGATCACCTTGTTCATGATTGCGTGGGTCGTGTTGGCGCTTGTCGCTCGACCATGGAACCTCATTCGGCTCACGATCGTGGTGCTAATGGGCTTCGGCTTCATTGTGGTTCTCGCCGTTCCTTGGCTTTCGGTGTTCTTCGGTCTATCACTGGCGATCGACAATGAGGGAGCGACCGCAGTGGCGCTCGGATGTGGGGGCGCGGGGGTGTTGATCCTGATTCGTCGCTTCATTGAAGTGCGCGTCGCGGAGGGTAAAGGACGGATGAAGGTTGAGCCAACCTCGGACTGAACCGTATCCACTGGATCGATCTAGGCGCTAGGCTGAGCGAGTGACAGTGCCACCGGGGGGATCTAACGCTGCAGGGAAGCGCGCGCTGCGACCTGCGCCGGCGAAGATTGCGTTGTCCACGGTCTCGGTGTATCCGGAGTCACCGGCAGCGGCGTTTGAGATCGCTTCCCGATTGGGCTACGACGGCGTCGAGGTGATGGTGATGACCGATGCGGTCACCCAGGATCCTGATGTCTTACGCAATCTCTCCCAGACCTACGGCGTGCCGATCTTGGCAGTACACGCACCCTGCTTGCTCGTCACACAGCGAGTCTGGGGAACGGATCCGTGGGGCAAGTTGGTTCGGGCTCGCGAGGCGGCGGAACTTTTCGATGCCCAAACCGTCGTCGTCCATCCACCATTCCGTTGGCAGCGCGACTACGCCCGCGACTTCGTGCGGGGACTGAAGCGGATGGGCGAGTACACCGACATCAAGTTCGCCGTCGAGAATATGTACCCGTGGCGCGCTGCGTCCCGAGAGCTCGCGGCGTATTCGCCTGGCTGGGATCCGCGCGATGAGGACTACCCACACACGACATTGGACCTATCGCATACAGCTGTCAGCGGCTCCGATGGTCTGAAGATGGCCGAGGACTTTGGTGACGCATTGGCCCATCTGCACTTGGCAGATGGCACCGGTAGTGCCAAGGACGAGCACTTGATACCTGGTCGCGGGAACCAAGCTTGTGGCGAAGTCCTGGAGTATCTGGCCAAGCGCAACTTTGATGGAACCGTCGTGATCGAGGTTTCGACCCGCAAGGCGGCCAATCGAGCTGAGCGTGAGTCGGATCTGGCCGAGGCATTGGCCTTCGCAAAGCTCCATCTAATGAATGATTCCTAGCCTGAGCTTGGTCTGAACTTGCCACGCTGCGGTATCTAGTGAACTGGTCGAGTAGCGATGCACCTGAGGTACCTAGGGGTGTCACTCGCGCGCAGTTAGTGGCAAGCTGTGGACGTGACTACCGATGACGTACGCGATGCCGTCCTAGATGCCGCTCGTGCCGCATTCCACGCTCGTGGATACGCCCGCACCTCAGTGAAGGCGGTAGCCGCGGCGGCAGGAGTGACGCCGGAGGTTGTCGGAAAGTACTACCAATCCAAGGACAAGCTCTTTGCTGCGGCGATCAAATTGCCATTCGATCCGGCCAACTCGATTCCGACGCTCGTAGCCCCCGGACTCGACGGGATGGGCGAACGCCTCACGCGGCTCACGATGGAGACTCTGGGCGACCCCGAGACCCGCTCTGATCTGGTCGCGTTGGCCAGAATGGGCACTTCGGCAGGACGAGCTGGTGTCGGCCTCAAAACTTTCGTCGAACAAGACATCGTGGATCGACTCGCAGGGGTCATTGGCGTCCCAGATGCGCGCCTGCGCGCCAACCTGATTACTAGCTACTTACTTGGCGTCGCGATTAACCGCTACGTCGTGCGACTCGATCCGATCGCGTCGCTATCCGAGGACGAGATCGTTCGCCTGGTGGCCCCGACCGTGCAGGATTGGCTCACCCCAACTCGACCGTTACCCGGCAGCCAGAACCAATCGACCGAGGACACCGATGCTGATTCACCGTCTCGTCGGAAGAAACGTCGCGATGACGATCCCTTCTCAGCCCTCGCTGACTGGTCTGGCGACTAGGATGGAAACCAACTGTGGGTGCGCCAAATAGCCGCATCCGGGCACGGTCCTCGGCAGCGAGGACTCTCAGCATCGAGGAGCCGCACGACATGGTCGTAAGGGCAGCACTGGTCGCCGCATCGCAATCCGACGCACTAGCTACTGCAGCTGGTGCGACGCCGATGACCAAGTCAGTCGCGCGCCGGTTTGTGGCCGGCGAGGGGATCGCCGATGCGGTTGCCGCCGCGGCATCGTTGGCTTCCTCCGGGCTACATTGCACAATCGAACACCTTGGCGCTGCGGCCACCGACGCCGCGACAGCCCAGCGATCAGCCACCGCGAATCTGCGCCTACTGGAAGCCCTCGACGCCGCCGATCTGATCGATCGCTCGGAGCTGTCAATAAAGCTCACGGACCTTGGCCTGGCCCTGCCAGACGGCGAGGAAGTCGCACTTGCTCACGCGACGAAGGTGGCTCTGGCAGCAGATTCCCTCGGGACGCTCGTGACTCTCGATATGGAGGACTACGAGAGCGTCGAACCAACGTTGCGAATATTCCGCCGTCTTCGCGAGGTTGTCCCAAATACCGGCATCGTCTTGCAGTCGTATCTCAAACGGACGGAAGAGGATTGTCGCGAGTTTGCTGATCTCGGGGTCCGAGTTCGACTTGTCAAGGGTGCCTACAACGAGAGCGATGACGTGGCGTTTCAGCACCCCTCGGAAATCGACTTGTCCTACGTGCGGTGCCTGAAGGTGCTGATGGCTGGTTCGGGGATCGCATTGATTGCTACCCACGATCCCCGACTGATTGAGATCGCTTCTGCGTTGGCGGTCAAGGAATCCAAGCCGCGAAGTAGTTACGAGTTCCAGCTGCTCTACGGAGTGCGAACCCAAGAGGCGAAGCGACTGGCCACGACCGGGGACAAGGTCCGCGTCTATGTTCCCTTCGGTGAGGACTGGTACCCCTACCTTGTTCGGCGGATGGCCGAGAAGCCAGCGAACCTCGCCCTTCTCCTTCGAGCACTGACGGGACGCTGAGACCCTCAATGAGCACAGTTGCGCTCATCGGCGCAGGCAAGATGGGTGAGGCGTTGCTGATTGGAATGCTGCGCCGTGGGCACGAGGTTCTCGTTGCGGAATCGAATCCGACGAGGGCAGCCGAGCTGGCCGAACTTGATGGGGTCGAGGTCTGTACAGCGACTGCTGCGGTCGCCGCAGCGGACGTGGTGATCGTTGCCGTCAAACCGCATCAGATCATCGAGCTCGTCGCAGACCTTGCCAGCAGTATCCGGGCGACGACCCCGATTGTCTCGGTTGCCGCTGGTATCTCGGTGCGCGCGCTCGAAGCCGCGGTCGCCAAAGATGAGGCCGGTCGCCAGCTCGCGGTGATTCGAGCAATGCCGAACACGCCCGCTCTAGTGGGGGAAGGCATGATCGCGATTTCGCCGAGCGCAGGGTGTTCCGGTGCGCAGGTTTCGATGACCATCGAGATGCTCAGTTCAGTTGGACAGGTCGTCGTGGTGCCGGAGGAGCAACAGGATGCGGTGACGGCCCTGTCCGGGTCCGGACCCGCTTACATCTTCCTCGTGGCCGAGGCAATGATCGATGCCGCGGTCGCCCTAGGTCTCGAGCCTTCCCAAGCGCGAGACTTGGCCGTGCAGACCATCTTTGGTGCGGCCACCATGCTGCGCGAATCAACTGACGCGCCAGCAGTTCTGCGTGGGAATGTCACATCGCCAAACGGCACCACCGCCGCAGCGATCGAGGCTCTCGAGCGCAATGAACTGCGTGCCGCATTTACGGCGGCCCTTAGTGGCGCACATGCTCGCTCGATCGAGATGACGGCGGAGTTCTCATCCGATTCCTAGTGGAAGACCAAGCTAAGATCGCGCAAATTTGGTGAGTTGATTTCGGCTGACGGCCGGTGTCCTTGGCGCCTTCGGAGCAGAATCCGCGCAATGGGGGCTGACGTTAGATAGCGTGGCTTAGATGAGTGGACCAATGACCTTCATCTGGGACGAGGATCTTCGTCACTATGACTTCGGTCCGGGTCACCCGCTGTCACCGATTCGTTCGGTTCTGGCGTTCAAACTCATCGAATCGTTCAAGGTGCTTGACCGCGACAACTGCACTCTCGTTCCGCATGTAGCCCTGGCAACAGATGAGCAGATCCTGCGAGTTCACGATGCCCGGTATGTGGAATCCGTGAAACTGGCTTCGGAGCATCCCGGCTATCGCGATATCGCCCGCGGGCTCGGCACCGAGGATGTCCCAGTATTTGCCGGGATGGATGTGGCCGCACGACGAGTCTGTGGAGCAACGCTGGCTGCAACCCAAGCCGTGTACAACGGAGACGCTCTGCACGCCGTCAATATTTCCGGCGGTTTGCACCATGCAATGTATGGGAGCGCTAGCGGCTTCTGTATCTACAACGATCCGGCTGTGGGAATCGGCTGGCTACTTGATCAGGGCGTCGAGCGGATCGCCTACGTCGATGTGGATGTCCATCACGGCGACGGAGTTCAGCAGATCTTCTACGATGACCCGCGAGTGCTCACTGTGTCCTTGCACGAGTCAGGGCACAGCCTGTTCCCGGGAACAGGGAAAGCCGCTGAAATCGGCGGACCGAATGCACGTGGGTCGGCGGTCAATATCTCGCTACGGGCAGGGACAAACGACGATGGATGGCTGCGAGCATTTGATGCTGTCGTTCCAGAGGTGCTGGCCGCGTTCCAACCAGAAATCATCGTGTCCCAACAGGGCTGCGATTCCCATCGCGATGACCCCTTGGCGAACCTGCGCCTCACGCTGGAGGGGCAACGCGCTTCGTACCTGCGGATCCACGAGCTAGCCCATGAGTTGTGTGACGGTAAGTGGGTCGCCCTAGGTGGCGGCGGGTACGACTGGATCGACGTTGTGCCCCTGGCTTGGACCCATCTGACCGCGATTGCGGCGGGTTCACCGATCCCAACAGACACCCCGATTCCGCAGGATTGGCGCACCTTGGTGAAAGCAGCCCTAGGGCGCGAAGGCCCTGAAACGATGGGCGATTCAGTGGTGCTGCATCCCCGACCATGGTCGGCGGGGCACGATCCGCTGGACCCCCTGGATCGGGCGGTTCTCAAGACGATGGATGCCGTCTACCCGGCGATGGGTCTACAGGCCGACCCGTACCCACTCTGGTAATCGCCCTGCGCGTACGCTGTACTCACTTCGCGACGGGTGCCACAGGTAGGCGTCGCAGGTGTAACTCCCGACCGCGATGTGCTCTTGAGTAGCTTCGCCGGGTCGTTACCAGCGAGTTTTTGCGTCACACGTCTAGGTCAAGGTTTAGCGGTGGACCTTGCGGGGGATCCCCTCGTGGAGTCAGCCGATGAGCGCGTTAGTTTCGAGGAAAGGTTCGTCCTGTGGGATCAGTCGTCAAGAAGCGCCGCAAGCGCATGGCGAAGAAGAAGCACCGCAAGCTCCTACGTAAGACGCGTGTTCAGCGCCGCAACAAGAAGTAGTAACAGCGGGCTCCGCCGGGGAGCGCCCGCTAGCAAGTCATAACGACGGGAGAGGAATTCGATGCCCAGAGTCGTTCTTGTAACGGGTGTATCTCGGTATCTGGGTGGCCGTATGGCCCGGATCCTGACAGAGGATCCGCAGATTAGTCGTGTCGTCGGTGTCGACGTTGTTCCACCGCGAATGGATATCGGCGGCGCCGAGTTCGTTCGCGCGGACATTCGTAACCCGATCATCTCTAAGGTAATAAACGCTGCAGAGGTTGACACCGTCGTTCACATGGGGGTCATCGCGACGCCGGTACAAGCCGGCGGTCGAATGTCGATGAAGGAGATCAACGTCATCGGCACGATGCAGCTACTTGCTGCCTGCCAGAAGGCCCCGAGCGTCGCCAAGCTCATCGTCAAGTCCTCCAGCTCTATCTACGGAGCAGGTCCCAAGGATCCGGCGATGTTCACCGAGGAGATGGAACCAAAGCACACGCCCGGATCGGGCTGGGCAAAGGACTCGGTTGAGGTCGAGGGCTACGTTCGAGGGTTCGCCCGCCGTCGTCCTGACGTTGATGTGACGACGCTGCGATTCGCCAACTTCCTCGGCCCCCGAGTCGATACGCCGATGTCGAGCTACTTCAGTCTGCCTGTTGTGCCGACTCCGTTAGGCCACGATGCGCGGCTGCAGTTCATCCACGAGGATGACGGTCTGGAAGCTATTCGCCGCGCCACTGTTGGCGATCATCCTGGGATGTTCAACATCGCCGGTGATGGCGTCATCTCGTTGAGCCAGGCAGCCCGGCGCGCTGGTCGTCCAACCGTTCCGCTGCCGACAAGCAGTGCCGGAATCGTGGGGGCGATGATCCGTCGGATGGGGCTAGCCGACTTCTCGCCGGAGCAAGTCCGATTCTTGACCTATGGGCGTGGGATCGACACCACCCGAATGCGCGACATATTCGGATTTGAGCCACAGCACACCACCCCAGAGACGTTCGATTCGTTCGTTCGGGGTCGCCAACTGAACCGTTTGATGCCGCCGGAACGGGTCGAGGCCGCCGAGGAGCAGTTGGTTTCCATGTTGACCGGAGGGGGAGTGAGTCGATGACTGACGCGAGGGTGATCCCAATCAAGGCCAAGGACACAAAGAGCAATACCCGAAAGAAGCCAGCCGCGAAGAAGGCCGCGAGCAAGTCGGCGTCGCCATCGCGTCGATCGGGCGCGAGTCGTGGTTCCTCAGGGGGTTCGGCGGCGGCACAGCGAGCTGAGGAGCCCGAGGAGCAGCCGACTCCCAAGCACGATCCACTTCCCGGAACTGAACCGGAGCCAGTCGCGTGGGATCGCAAGGTTGCGAATGCTCTGGCATTCATGCGTCGGCGGGTAACTGGCGACTATGAGATTGACGAGTTCGGTTACGACCGCGAGCTCACCGATATGGTCCTCAACGCGCCACTGCGTCCGATCTATTCGCGATGGTTCCGCGTCGAGACCCGCGGCCTAGAGAACATCCCCGACGATGGCGGTGCGCTCGTTGTCGCGAACCACTCGGGCACGATCGCCCTCGATTCGCTCATGACCTCCGTCGCGCTACTCGATCACCACCCAGCCCGCCGTCAGTTGCGGATGCTCGGTGCGAACCTGGTCTTCAAGACTCCGGTAGTTGGCGATTTTGCGCGCAAGTCCGGGTCCACGTTGGCTTGCGCCCCGGATGCTGAGCGTTTGCTCAATAAGGGTGAGCTTGTTGGTGTCTGGCCTGAGGGTTTCAAGGGTGTCGGGAAGCCCTTCAGTGAGCGATACAAGCTTCAGCGCTTTGGCCGTGGTGGCTTCGTGTCTGCTGCACTGCGGACCAAATCCCCGATCATTCCGTGCGCAATCGTCGGGGCGGAGGAGACCTACCCGATCCTGGCCAACGCCAAGACACTCGCACGGATTATGGGGATCCCGTACTTCCCGATCACGCCGACGTTCCCGCTACTCGGACCGCTAGGGCTAGTCCCACTACCAAGTAAGTGGATCATTGAGTTCGGTGAGCCGATCTACACCGATGGCTACCCCGACGATGCGGCTGACGATCCAATGTTGGTGTTTAACCTGACCGATCAGGTTCGCGAGACCATCCAGCAGACTCTGTACAAGTTGCTCGTCCAGCGCCGCTCCGTCTTCATGTAGGCGCGTTCTTGTAGAAGCGTCCCGTACGAAGGCTTCGAGGTACCTCGAACCTCTAAACCCTCGAGTTTTTGTAGTGCGCCGTCACTATTGCCCCAACGACGGCCCCGAGGATCACTCCTGCCACGGCCGCGGATGGGACACCCACCTTCAGTGCCATCCGCGATGATCGGAAGTCCCGGATCTGCCAGCCTTCGATTTGCGCATGCATCCGAAGTTTGTGATCGGGGTTGATGGCGCATGGATTGCCGACAAGCGACAGCATCGGGATATCGTTGGCTGAGTCGGAATAGGCCGAGCATCGAGCTAGGTCGAGGTTCTCCCGCTTTGCTAGAGCTCGCACCGCGTCAGCTTTGGCCTCGCCGTGCACCGGATAGCCAATGAGGCGCCCGGTATAGACGCCGTTATCGATCTCCGACCTCGTTCCGATCGCTCCGGATAGCCCCAACTTGTCCGCGATTACTTCAGCGACCTCGATCGGGGTAGCCGATACGAGCCAGACACGCTGTCCGGCCTCTTGGTGGAACTTGGTGAGAGCGATAGTTCCGGGGAAGACCTTGTCGGCCATGTACTCATCAAAGACATCCCGGGAGAGCTCTCGCATCTCCCGCACACTTCGCCCTTTGACGATCGTTAGGGCTGACTCTTGAATTTTGGCGATGTCATCGAGGTCCTCGGTACCGGCTAGCAGGAACTTCGCCTGTTTCCACGCGAATCCGAGCATGTCTGAGCGCTTGAGGATGTCTTCCTTCAATAGCCCTCGGGCTAGGGCGAAGATGCTGGCGCCGCGAATGACCGTGTTGTCGATATCGAAGAACGCTGCTGCGTGCGGGTCATCCGCTCGGGCAGGGCCCGGCGCCGCTCCGGTTGAATCGGCATGTGAGCCGAGGATGAGCGATCCGGCGGCGACATGCGAATCGGGTTCGGGCGCGGGATTTGCCGCAGTGGCAGCAGAATTCACTGAATTCGAGCCCGTGAGACCCGCGTTTTCGTCAGTTGCGTCACTTTGCTGCTGCTGGTTTGCCACACTCGCACCATAGCCACCTATTGCTGTGGGAGACTCGCGAACGTGGGAGCCAACCTTGCTGATCTGGTGCAGATCGCCGCAAACGAGCGACCTGACGCGCCTGCAATCATCACCAGTGACCGAACAACCTCGTGGTCGGAGCTCGAAAGGCTCGTCCGCGCCGTTTCTGGCGGCCTGAGCCACCGACGTCTCGAACGCGGTGACCGAGTCGCCATGGTTCTTGGCAATAGTCCGGAGTTCGTGACGACATACTTCGGGACGCTGCGAGCTGGACTCGTTGCAGTGCCGATCAACAACTCCTACACCCCACCTGAGATCGCGACCGTTCTTGTGTCGTCGGGCGCAAAGCTCGTGATCACCGACCGGGCGGCAGCACCGGCAGTTCGCAAAGCGGCCGGCTCGGACGTGGCAGTTATCGAAGTTGGTACTGACGATTGGCGACGCCTCACGGTCGGATCGACACCACCTCCGAGCTTCGAGACGGATCCCGAGAGCGTTGCCGTGTTGATCTATACGGCTGGGACTTCCGGGACGCCCAAGGGTGCGATGCTCACCCACCGCGCACTAGGGGCCAACCTCGACCAGATCATGGCAGTGTCCGACCCCGCACTCATGACACCTGACGATGTCTCACTGATCGTCCTGCCGATGTTCCATATTTATGCGCTGAACACCGCCCTTGGGATGGTGGCTAAGACAGGCGCCGCCGCTGTCTTGGCTGATCGATTCGATGCTGCCGGGACGCTTCGCCTCATCCGCGATCATCGGATCACCAATATCGCTGGCGCCCCACCGATGTACATCGCCTGGTCGTCGGTCCCCGACCTGGCCGACCGGCTAGCCTCCGTGCGAATCATGACTTCCGGCGCAGCTCCGCTTCCCCCGGCCATCCACCAGCAGTTCAAGACAGCCGGTCTGACCATCTGGGAGGGCTACGGGATGACCGAGGCATCTCCCGTGATCTGCGTGAGTCTCGTTTCGGGGGTCTCGAAGGCGGGATCAGTCGGTAAACCACTACCCGGCGTCGAGGTGAAACTTGTCGATGAGTCCGGCGAGGAGGTTGCCGACGGCGATCCCGGCGAGATTCTGGTGCGCGGCGCCAACCTCTTTAGCGGGTACTGGCCCGATGGCTCGGATGGAGCTGATGCTGACGGCTGGTTCGCGACCGGCGACGTAGCCCTAGTCGACGAGGATGGAGACGTACACCTAGTCGACCGCCGCGGCGATCTGATCCTCGTCAGTGGTTTTAACGTCTACCCACGAGAGATCGAAACCGTGTTGTCGCGAGTCCCTGGCGTCGCCGAGGTTGCTGTCGTTGGGGTGTCCCACCCGTTCACCGGCGAGGCAGTCAAGGCAATCGTCGTGCCGCTACCCGGGCTAGAGCTCGATGCCGGTGACATCCTGGACTACGCCCAAGGCCACCTTGCCCGCTTCAAGGCCCCGACCATCGTCGAGGTTGTTGACGCACTTCCTCACTCCGTAACCGGCAAGATCATCAAAGGCTCGTTGCGTGAACCAGCGGTCGATCCTCGATCGATGAAGGACATCACCGAAGCGATCGCTACCGGGAGCACCGCCAGCGATCCAGCCCAACCGTCCGACCAACAAGACGAGTTCGGCCAGGACAACCAGGTGGAGCAGGTTGAGCCAGCCGAACTAACACAGCCAGAACACCTGGATTCGTCAGCGGAACCCGACTTGAATCACGATTCCAAGTGACTCGCACCCGCACCCGCCGTCGCGCCCCGAGGTTCCCCTCCTAGTGTCAGCCGCGCCCGAGCCGCGAGTCACGCTCATCGGAAAACCCGACTGCCACCTTTGCGACGACGCCCGCCAGATCATCTCCACTGTCTGCGCCGATCTCAACGTCACCTGGACCGAGCTCTCAATCCTGGACGATCCCGAACTAGCCGACGAATACTGGGACGAAATCCCCGTCACCCTCATCGACGGCAACGTCCACAACATCTACCGTGTTGATGAAGCGCGCCTGCGAGCAAAGCTCAGCGCATAGAAGGTAGGCGTGCTCGTGGTGAGTGCGTCGGCTACGGAGGTACCACCTCCAACTCCATGTTGGGGTCACCTCGAAGATTGAAGCCGCGCTCGTGAACCGCGTGGTGGTGGCCGCGGCATAGCCCTGCCAGGTTACTTCGATCGGTCGGCCCGCCATTGGCCCAATGAACAACGTGGTGGATCTCCTGGATGTTCGCATCACACCCCGGCGAGCGGCAGTGCTGATCACGGACCTCGATAGCTAACCGCAGCGCTGGATGGATCGCTCGGGTCCGCCTCCCAACATCAAGTACCTGCGACTTGCCGTTCAAGACGATCGGGATGATGCTTGCATCACATGCGAGTCGCCGAGCTGTGGCCGCCGGGATGTGTCGGCTAGCCGTCCCGGTCGCAGCGCCAGTCGTGCTGTTGCCCAACGTCGCGGGATCGATCCCAGCATCGGTCAGCTGAGAACGTAGCGAGTCCAGACTCGTCGTGACGACCACGTGCACGGGTAGCCCACCGGTAGCCATCGGCATCGCCGGATTCATCGCGGCAAGGTCAAGGAGATGTCGAAGCGCAGCGACGTTTTGCGTAGAACGCGGTGGTCTCCTCGGTTGACCGGTCGCTGCTGCCTCTGGCCCAGGTTCGTCACCGCCTTGGCGGAAGACGAACTCCCTGGCCGCATCCAGCGCGGCGAGAAATGCCTGTCCGGTCTCGGGGTCTAGGACGGCATCGATGACGACGGTGTTCTCGAACCCCAGCGACGCACGAAGATACGCGCGATCCTTCTTCTTGCTGTGATCATCGGCATCACTGAGAGCGTCGACATGATGAACCCACACCGACACGGCCTTGGCGAAGTCATGTGGACGGACCTTGGTCGCGAGTTCCGCGAAAACTGCCTCCACCGCGGGTAACGCGTCTCGCCGCGCGTCATTGGTGCCAATCGCTCGAGCCAGGATCGCGACATGTTCCATCGTCGTCTGGCCAGCGGCCAGTGCAGCAGCTATCCCCGGAGCGTCCTCGAGTAGCTTCTCGGCCGCGATCTTTCGGCTAGCGGTGCCGTTACTTGAGGAGGTGTTGTTAGCGACCCATGCCCGCAGTGACCGAGATCCGTCGACGGCCCACTGACTCGAACGATCAACCTGCTGGATGACGGCAACCTCAAGGGCCTCGACCTGATTCCGAAGTGCGGCAACCTCCGTCAGGATCACCCGCAGTTCCGACGGCGGTAGAGCATCAGTCTCTAGCTCGGTCAGAGCGCAGCGAAGAACGTGCAACTGCTCTGCCACGGAGACGAATGCTGTGTTGTCGTGTTGACGTTGTCTGTTGCCGCCCGACACGCCATTCTGGCTATTGGCATCCCGACGCGGGCGGTCGGCGTCGCGCCCGAAAGTAGCGTCGCCTAGCCGCATAATTGAGTTCACCGCCTTTGAAGAAGGTCCTGACAGCGCGCAGGCGTGCGCACCGACCAAACACCCTTCAACAAATCGATCAACCAGAGGTGCGACCCGGAGCCTCAACAATGGAATGGGGACTCCAGCGACATCTCGAGTATTTGGGAGGAGATCTCGCTCCCACCCGTTCTTGGACTTTCTATTTCGTGTTTGGCTTGTGCCCACAGTAGGGCGGCGGTCCGACATTCGGGTGAGGCCTACTCAACTTGCGCTGCACCTGTTCTGCGTATCCCGCGTCGTCTGTGCTGGCATCGCGCGCTCGGCGGGGCCTACCGCGGATCGAGCCGAATGAATGGGAGTTGTTCGCCCACAGCTCGGTAGCCGTCGGTGGTTCCGTCACAGTCGAAGTTCATGAACGTGCAGAGTTTCCTCGCTGCACGGGGGTGTGCGCGGCTGTATCGGACCATCTCGTTGCCAGATTCTGGCTCGGTCAGGAATACGGCGGAAACTGCTTGGGAGTGGGAACCGCGTTGAATCGTGATGTTCGGCCGCGCAAGGAGGTTCTGGTACCACTGCGAACTCTTACCCCAGCCAGAACAGACCACAATCTGTCCCGTGCTGGAGTCACTTCTCACCACCTCCACGACGACCTGTCTGGCAATCCCAGACTTCCTTCCGATGTGGTTCAGTAGGACCAGCCTTGACCCGAGTAGTCCACCCAGACGATGGTTGTAGAGCCAGATCGGTGCTCGCAAGAACCATCGCTTCACGCCGCTTGGAGACCTCATCCGTGCCATTGTGAGCTCCTCTCCGACAGGTGTTCTTTCCGGTAAGACGCTGACCTTGCCGACGGCTATCAATGTATCGCTGCATCAACCTCCAGTTTCGCGAACGACTACCCCACCCCGACTTTGTGCATTCGTGAACTCCGGGCGTATTCTCTATAAGGCCCATCAACAGGGCGAACCGGAGTCGCGTGATCAATCAGGAGGTTCTCTGTGGGAAGTCGCCGCGGAATCCCTGACGCCACAGTTGCGCGGTTACCGATCTATCACCGGGTCTTGACAGCCTTCCAGCAAGAGGGAGTCAAGACAGTCTCGAGTGAAGAACTTGCAACGGAGTCGGGAGTTAACAGCGCAAAACTGCGCAAGGATCTGAGCTACCTCGGCTCCTACGGAACCCGTGGCGTCGGCTACGACGTTGAGTTCCTCGTCTATCAGATCGCCCGAGAGCTCGGCCTCACCCAGGACTGGTCGGTAGTGATCGTCGGGATCGGCAACCTTGGTCGTGCGTTGGCTAACTACGGTGGGTTCGCCTCCCGCGGATTCCAAGTCGTCGGGCTAGTTGATTCTGATGATGAGACTGTCGGTCAACAGGTGGGTCCGGTTCTGATCGATCTGGGCGTCGATCAAGCAACAGCAACGGCCGCGCTCGGTTCGCAAGCAGTTGCCGGCCGAGTGCGCCACCTTGATGACCTCGAAAACTTGGTCGAGACTTCACGTCCCTCGATTGCTGTCATTGCGACCCCGGCCGCGGCAGCTCAAGACGTATGCGACCGACTGGTAGCGGCGGGCTTGACGAGCATCCTCAACTTCGCGCCCGTGGTGCTTGCGGTGCCGGAGGGCGTAGAAGTGCG
This sequence comes from uncultured Actinomycetes bacterium, assembly GCA_946803585.1. GTDB lineage: Bacteria > Actinomycetota > Actinomycetes > S36-B12 > UBA10799 > UBA10799. The sequence goes on along the minus strand of CAMPEQ010000011.1, from coordinate 282,073 downwards.
GAAAGTCGATCTGGCCACCGAACTGCAGATCCTGGCATTTCACGAACAGCGTCGAATCCGTGAGGCAGAATCGAAGTTGGCACAGTCTGAATTGGCGCAGTCCGAATTAGCGGAGTCGACCGCTCGCACGGAGTTAGTCGAGGCCGGACCGACCGACCTAATCGGTCCCCTGGAGGTCGTAGCCGTGAACGAACCTGAGTCGACGTCGTTCGTCACCGTCGAGGAATCAACCGGGCTAATCCCCGCAGGAGGGAAGCTGTGAGCTTGCTATTGGTGGGAATTAGCCACCGCACTGCCCCTGTCGCGCTACTGGACCAGATCGCGGCGCAAGCGGATTCCCTCGCCGCACTGCGCAAGGACATCGCCGTGTCGCCCTACGTCGCCGAGGTCATGGCGATCAGCACCTGTAATCGCCTTGAAGTAGTCGCCGATGTCACCCGCTTCCACGGAGCCGTGACCGATATCTCGAGTCGCCTGGCCAAGCACAGCGGAATCCACATCGATGACCTGCGCGCACACCTGTATGTCCACTTCGAGGAGCGGGCAGTCCATCACCTGTTCTCGGTAACCGCCGGACTCGATTCGATGATCGTTGGCGAGCAGCAGATCCTCGGTCAGGTGCGCGCTGCATTATCCGACGCGCAGAGCGCCGGGAACGCCGGGCGCGCCCTCAACGAGTTGGCGCAAAATGCGCTTCGGGTCGGCAAACGTGTCCACACCGATACCGGGATTGACCGCCACGGAGCCTCAGTCGTCACCGTTGCCCTCGATGAAGCTCAGATCGCCCTGACAGGTAGCACGCACGCGACGAGTGCCCCGGACCCACGCTCGCTCGTGGTGGGGGCTGGCGCGATGAGTTCGCTGGCTCTGCAGACCCTGCAAACCCGAGGAGTCACATCCGTCGAGGTCGCTAGCCGAAGCCCTGAATCAAGTAGCCGCGCAGCTCAGGCCTACGGCGCCACCGCGATCACGATGGATGAGCTGGCCACAGCGATGGAGTCGGCGGATCTGATCGTCAGCGCAACTGGCGCGACCGGTGTAGTGATCAGCTCGGATCAGGTTTCCGAGGCCATGGCGCAGCGACCTGATCGCCCGCTCGTGGTCGTCGACTTGGCGCTCCCGCACGACACAGACCCCCAGATCGGCGACCAGCCGGGCGTCACCCGAATCGACCTCGCGTCCTTGGCGAACCTGCCAGGAGCAGCCGCCTCCCACGCTGATCTCATCGCAGCCAAGACCATCATCGATGGTGAGGTGCTGACCTTCGTTGCCTCGCAGGCAGCGGCGCGAGTGGAGCCGATCGTTGTCTCCCTGCGCGCCAAAGCTGACCTCGTCTTGGAGGCCGAGCTGCAGCGGCTACGCCTCAAACAACCGAGCCTGTCGGAGGATGAGATCGCCGCAGTCGAGCAGACCCTGCGTCGCACCGTCTCGACCCTGCTGCACACCCCGACGGTTCGGATGAAGCAGTTCGCCGCCGACCCTGATGGCGAGCGCTATGCCGAAGCGCTACATGCGTTGTTCGACCTCGATCCTGAGTCCGTCAGCTCGCTGTCCGATACCGGTAGGGAGATGCAAGATGCCTTAGGTCAGGAGGGCTCGGCGCTCGATCCGAGGTGGCTTCGGTGACAACGCGGCCAATCCGGGTCGCCACCAGAAGAAGCACCCTGGCCACGACCCAGTCCCAACTCATCGCCGATCAGTTGTCGCAGCTGACCGGTCGGCCATCCGAGCTCGTTGAGGTCACTACCGTCGGCGACGTCACCAGCGGATCACTCAGCAGCTTTGGCGGGGTCGGGGTATTTGTCGGAGCAGTCCGGGAAGCGATCCTGGACGGTCGTGCCGACGTTGGCGTTCACTCCCTGAAGGACTTGCCGACCTACCCGCACGGGGGCCTCACAGTTGCTGCTATTCCGATGAGGGAAGACCCCACGGACGCCCTTTGCGCCGGAGGGCCAACATCACTGGCCGAGCTACCGAACGGCGCCGCAGTCGGTACCGGATCACTGCGCCGAGCCGCGCAGCTACGCGCCCATCGGCCAGACCTTACGGTCGTTGATATCCGCGGAAACGTCGAAACTCGGCTAGCAAAAGTCACCGATGGCGAGCTCTCCGGTGTGATCCTCGCTACTGCCGGGCTGCACCGCCTAGGCAAACACGACGTGATCTCCGAGCACCTAACGTCGCAGGTCATGCTGCCAGCGCCGGGTCAAGGCGCGTTAGCTGTCGAGGCCCGCGACGATCTCGCTTCCCGAGACGCGGATTTGCACAAAGCCCTATCTACCGTTGATGATTTACCTACCCGCGTCGCCACAATCGGTGAACGCGCAGTGCTGAACGAGCTGGAAGCAGGTTGCTCAGCACCGGTTGCGGCCTTAGCCGTCGTTGTCGATCCCGCCCCCGGGACCGCAGCGACAGTTGAAGACAGCGACCTGTACCTGCAAGCGTTGGTCGCCTCGATTGACGGCTCGCAGGTAATCCGTTTATCCGTTACTGGCCCAACCAGCGACGCCGACAGCCTTGGTCGCGAGCTTGCGACCAAGATGTTGGCAGCCGGTGCGGCCAGCTTGTTGGGAGAACCCAGACAGTGACTACCGCCCGCCCCCGTAAGACCCGCCCCGTTGGAACAATCTCGCTTGTATCAGCGGGACCCGGCGACCCAGAACTGCTGACAGTTCGCGCGACCAACCTGCTCGCGGCAGCTGATGCAGTCGTCGCGGATGCCGATGTCGTTGATATCGCCACCCGCTACGCCCCCGACGCCGAGCTCATCGCCGTCGTTGATGAGGATGGCCTGCCGCTCGATCACGCTGCGCGGGCGAAGAAGGTCATCGAAGCGGCTAGGGCCAGTAAGGATGTGGTGCGGCTGTTCTCCGGCGACCCGATCATGGATGGTTCGGTGGCAACCGAGGCCAACGTCCTACACCGCTCCAAGCTTCCATTCGAAGTAGCTCCCGGGGTCTCCCAGCTGTCCGGTGTTGCCGCATATGCGGGCTTCCCACTGACCAACAACAAGGCCCGTGAGGTTCGCGTCGTTGAGTCTGACGCGGTCGAAGATTGGGCGGCGCTGGCCGATCCCAAGCTCACGGTCGTCGTTCGTGATGGTGCCGACAATGCGGTAGAGATCTCCAAAGCGCTCCTGGCCGCCGGACGTCACCCCAACACCCCAATCGCCATCACTCGCGGTGCGACCACGGTCGAGCAGCGCACGATCGCGACCACCCTCGAGGAGCTCCCCGCAGTCGTGAAGGCGTCCAAGCAGGCTGGCCCCGGAATCGTCGTCATCGGCGATGTGCTGAACTCGCGCGACAAGCTGTCCTGGTTCGAGACCAAGCCGCTGTTTGGCTGGCGTGTCCTCGTTCCAAGGACCAAAGATCAAGCCGGTGACCTATCCGAGCACCTGCGTCGCTACGGCGCCGTGCCGGTCGAGGTTCCCACCATCTCGGTGGAGCCACCGCGCACCCCACAGCAGATGGACCGGGCGATCCAAGGCCTCGTCAGTGGCCGCTACCAGTGGGTCGCATTCACCAGCGCGAACGCTGTTAAAGCAGTGCGCGAGAAGTTCGAGGAATACGGTCTCGATGCCCGCGCCATGGCAGGTCTGAAGGTCGCCGCAGTCGGCGATGCCACTGCCAACGCCCTCATCGCCTTCGGGGTAAAGCCCGAACTCGTCCCGAGTGGCGAGCAGTCCAGCGCAGGGCTCCTCGCTGAATGGCAGCCCTACGATGCCGAGGTCGATCCGATCGATCGCGTGTTCCTGCCCCGCGCCGATATCGCCACCGAGGCACTGGTCGCCGGTCTGCAAGACATCGGCTGGGAAGTTGACGACATCACCGCCTACCGCACCGTTCGGGCAGCGCCACCGCCGGCCGAGACCCGCGAGGCGATCAAGACTGGTGGATTCGACGCGGTGCTGTTCACCTCATCCAGCACGGTTCGCAACCTCGTCGGTATCGCCGGTAAGCCACACGCCTGCACCGTGGTGGCGGCTATCGGCCCGCAGACGGCCAAGGCCGCGCAGGAGCATGGTCTTCGAGTTGACGTGCTGGCGGAAACGCCGAACGTGATGGTGCTCGCGGACAATCTGGCTGCTCACGCCGAGGGCTTGCGCCTGGCTGCGATCGAGAATGGCGATGCCACCTGGCGCCCATCGCGGCGTCGCGCGGGATCGCGTCGGCGGTCGTCCAAGAAGTAGGTTGTTCTTCGTGGCGCTAGGTCACGATGGCGAGGGATTGGATAGCCAAGATGATCAATCACGGAATGGTTAACCGTCCTAGGCGGTTGCGTCGAACGGCGGCTATTCGTCGCCTTGTCGCGCAAACCCGGCTGTCTTCGACGGATCTGGTGCTGCCGCTGTTCTATCGGGAAGGGATTTCCGAACCGCAGCCGATCTCGTCGATGCCCGGCGTTGTGCAGCACACGATGGATTCACTCAAGCGCGCCGTCGACGAGGCGATCGCGGCCGGAGTGGGCGGCATCATGCTGTTTGCTGTTCCGCAGGAGCGAGACGATCGCGGATCCGGCGCTACCGACTACGACGGCGCCCTCAACACTGCTGTTCGCACGATGAGCGAGCACGTCGGTGACCGAACCGTCCTGATGGCCGACCTGTGCCTGGACGAGTTCACTTCCCATGGCCATTGCGGCATCGTCACCCTCGATGGTGTCGTCGACAACGACCTCACCTTGGGCCGCTACCAGGAGATGGCGTTGGCATTAGCTGATGCCGGTGCGCAGGTGCTCGGCACGAGCGGAATGATGGACGGTCAGGTGGCCGCCGTTCGCACGGCCCTCGATGAGGCGAGTTTTCAGCGAGTGCTGATTCTGGCCTACGCCGCGAAGTACTCGTCAGCGTTCTACGGCCCCTTTCGGGAGGCCGTAGATTCCCAGCTCGTTGGTACCCGCGACACCTACCAGCAGGATCCAGCGAATCGGCGCGAGGCAACGCGTGAGCTGAGAATGGATCTCGTCGAAGGTGCGGATATCGTCATGGTCAAACCAGCGATGCCCTACCTCGACGTCCTAGCCGACGTCTCAGCCTCGACCGAAGTTCCAGTCGCTGCCTATCAGGTGTCGGGCGAGTATTCGATGATTGAGGCGGCCTCCGCCAACGGTTGGATCGATCGCGACGCGGCCATTCACGAATCGTTGATTTCCATCAAGCGAGCGGGGGCGGACATCATCTTCAGCTACTACGCTGCCGAGGTTGCCGCAAGAATCAACAGCTAATTGGAGAGCGCCTTGATTGCGTTGTAGGTCTGAGTCTCGCTGTTGGACACAACCGAATCGCTGCTGTAGGACGAATTCGGGGAGAAGCTGTAACTCTTTGCCCATGGTGCCGTGGCGGCATAGTCCACCGGGGTCGTGTAATCGGCCAGGACCGTCGCGACCGGGTTCTGGGCTGAGGCGTCCGTGTTGTTTTGGGCGCAGTCGTTGAAAGCCGTCGCAGGGTAGGCGCCCATATCCGTACCTGCCATCGGGACGTAGCTGTAGTTGGCCGACGTACCCTTCGGGCTCTGCTGGGCAACCTCGCTGTCAGCGAATGGCGCGAAGTAGTGGGCGTGGTTGTCCGAGGAAATGTAGATCCAATTGTACGGTGCCCGGCTCGGCGCTAGGGGATCGTCAGCCCACGCACCATAAGGAGAGGGCGCAGAGACGCTGTAAATATTCCCTTGAGCGGAAAATGCTTGTTCGCCGCTACTCCAACCGCCGGACGGTTCAGTGATCCAGGACCCTTTACCCCCGATGACGTTGTAGCGCAGCTCCGCACCGGCGGCATTGAGTAGTTTGACCGAAAATGGCCACGCGTCGTCTCCGGTAGCGGCAACCTGTAGTGAACCGCCATCGAGACTCAGCCAAGAATTCCCCGGATCACTCCATACCTGGCCGGAGGGGCCGACGTAGTTGATATCGGTGGCAATACTGTTGGGGCCGGTGCCAGCATCGCAGGTCGGCAGGCCGCCCTCTACTTGTACGTTGTAGACATTCCCAGCGCCAAAGCTGCCGAAGAAGACGGAGGGAAACTCGTACTTGGTCGGAATGGTCCCACTGTTTCCGTTCGCCTCCGCGTTGGATGCGATATTCATGCAGATGGTCTGACCGCCGCCAAATGTCGAACCATCACCAACCTGTCCTTGCTGGCCTGGCTGGCCGACGGCCGTTGCGGACCCATCGCTGCCATTGGTCGTAAGGCAATCGCCTAGACCCATCCCGGTATTCGTGGACGCTGGATTAGCCGTCCAGTTCTTGAATCCGTTCAATAGGGTCAAAGATAGGTCGAGAGTGACCCGCCCTGAGCTTCCGTTCAACGCGAAGTACAAGTTGCATCCGGGGTCTTCCAGGCCCGAGCACCCGCGCGCTGTCCCGCCAGCCGTCACGTAGATCGCTGCGGTCGAGCTAGGCGGCACCAGGAAGTCTCCGCCGCTCTCGTTTCCACCACCGCCGATGGCATTGCAGTCGAGATCTTCCCGAGCCAACGTGATGGAGGAAGTTTGCGCAGTTCCGGCATCCATTGAATAGGTGATCTTTTGTGCCTGGCTGCTCGAGTTCTGAATCAGTATCCGGTTGATCGACGTTGATCCGCTGAGCGCGCAGGAGTTGATGTCACCATCGGAGTAGCCTTGGGTGAAAACAGCCGCCGCTTGGTCCAGTAGATTATTCGCGACCTGTCCTGCTGATCCGTCGGCTGATTGGGCCGCAGCCGCTCCCGAGATCGGACCTCCTAGCGAGATCGCTAGAGCTCCGCAGAACAAGGCCGCCGCTAATCGTTTCACCTTTTTGACGGTAGTCGCGCGAGGCCGTCGATTGCAAGTTCGCTGGCGATCGGCACAGACATCTAGCAGAGGATCGATCTCTTGCGGGGAATCGCTTGAGCGTCGCTGCCACACCTTGGTTCGCAGTTATGCCGGAGTCGCCGCCGTGACGTAGGCATCGACTTGCTTAGGTAGGAGTGAGGCTGTGAGCTCGGGGTAACTGGTCGTTGCGCCGCCATTTGTCACGATCGTGATCACCGGGCCGTTGAGAGAGTATCCGGACTGCAGTGAGGATGACGGGGTCACCGTATTGATCACGATGCTCTTTTCTCCCACTGGGTCGGCCGTGGCGACGGAGAAGCTCGCAGTCTCTCCATTTACTTGGCCTTCGGTGCAGGCTTGCATCGTCTCGGTGAGTGCTGCGAATGTGCTCGCAGCATCGTCTGCGGAGGCATATTGGCGCAGCGTGGACCGAACGATTACGGCGCCTTTGTCGATCCCTTTCGAGTAGTAGCGAGCTGCCACGAGGTCTGCTTGGGCGACGTTGTTCTCTGTCGCGTAGTTGCAGTAGCTCCCGGTTGAGGATTCTGTTTCGAGTGTCTCGTGGGTGTTGAAGCCGGGAGGGAGAGATTCGACCGGCAGTAGGGCGGCGGTCAACTCAGATTGGTCTAGTGCTTGCAGTTGTCCAGCCGAAGTGCTCGCGCATCCTGTAAGTGCGCTGCCCACGACGGTGGCAACTAGTAGGGGTATTGCCAGCTTCATCAATTTGCCCTTCGTGGTGAACTCGACACGGGTCGACGCTACAAGGGGATTTCCAGTGTTGCCCAAGAAGCCCGCAGTCCGAACTTGTGGATCCTTGAGGCGTCCTGGCAAATCTATTGGCTGAGCAACGTAAGGTTTGCTTGTGACCGAATACCCAACCGTCGCTAGCGCGGCGCTCTTTGAACGCGGCCAACGGGTAACCCCGGGCGGAGTCAATAGCCCTGTCCGGGCGTTCGGTGCAGTCGGAGGTACTCCCCGGTTCATGGTCTCGGGTTCGGGACCGTACGTAGTGGACGCCGACGGAAACGAATACGTTGACCTCGTAGGTTCATGGGGACCAGCAATTCTTGGCCACGCCCACCAAACCGTGATCGATACGGTTCTGGATACCGCCCTACGTGGGCTGTCGTTTGGCGCCCCAAGTCCAGGTGAAGTAGCACTAGCGGAAGAGATCGTCAGCCGAGTTGCTGCAGTTGAACAAGTTCGCCTTGTTAGCTCCGGTACCGAGGCGACGATGTCGGCGATCCGGCTCGCACGCGGGTTCACTGGGCGCCATAAAATCATCAAGTTTGCGGGTTGCTATCACGGTCACGGTGACTCCCTACTCGCTTCCGCCGGATCCGGCGTTGCAACATTCGGGTTACCTGATTCCCCCGGTGTCACTCCAGCCATCGCCGGGGACACCATCGTGTTGCCCTACAACGATTTGGCGGCCGTCACCGAGACCTTCGAGGCGATCGGTGATCAGATTGCCTGCATCATCACTGAGGCCATCCCAGCAAATATGGGTGTTGTCCCGCCATTGCCTGGTTTCAATGCTGGACTGGCCGCGCTGTGTCGCGCGCACGGATCGCTGCTCATCTTCGATGAGGTGATGACCGGATTCCGAGTGTCACCGGCTGGTTGGTTTGGGCTAGAGGCCGCGACGGAAGGGTGGGCACCAGACCTGCTCACCTTTGGCAAGGTGATGGGAGGCGGACTTCCAGCTGCGGCCTTCGGCGGCCGTGCGGATGTCATGGGACTTCTCGCTCCACACGGACCGGTCTACCAAGCTGGCACCCTCTCCGGCAATCCGGTCGCAGTTGCCGCTGGCCTCACCACCCTTCAACTCTGCGATGCCGAGGTCTATCGACATATCGACGAGACCGCCGGAATCGTCGGGAAGCTCGCCAGCGACGCGCTCACTGCCCAAGGGGTTGAGCATCAGTTGCAGCGCGGAGGCAACCTGTTCAGCATCTTCTTCACGGCCGAGCCGGTCACCAACTTCGATCAGGCCAAAGCTCAGGACGCGTTTCGCTACCCGCCGTTCTTCCACGCAATGCTCGATGCTGGGGTATCGCTGCCACCGTCGGTCTATGAGTCGTGGTTTGTCTCCGCGGCCCACGATGAAGGGGCCCTCGACCGAATCGTCGTCGCCCTACCGGAAGCCGCGAGGGCGGCAGCTGCAGCGACGCCGTGAGCAACGACCGACTACCTGCGACCTAACCCACACCACTGACCCCCGTACCAAGACAACGACCAAGAACGACCGGCCAAAGACCAAGACTGACCACAACGAGTTGGGACGCTAACTGATGGCAGAAGAGACGATTGTTCACCTAATGCGCCACGGTGAGGTCTACAACCCGGAAGGGATTCTGTACGGTCGCCTCCCGAACTTCCACCTCTCCGACTTGGGTCAGCAGATGGCGGTGCAGGTCGCCAACACGATCAAGGATCGAGACATCGTCGCGGTCTGGGCATCGCCGCTCGAGCGAGCCCAGCAGACGGCAATGCCACTGTCGGAAATGAAGGGTTTGGCGATCCACACCGATGAACGGATCATCGAGGCCGCCAACGTCTTCGAGGGCCAGAAGGTCTCCATCGGTGACGGCGCATTGCGCCAGCCAAAGAGTTGGCGTTACCTCTACGATCCATTCACACCATCATGGGGTGAGCCCTATAAGAAGCTGGCAGCCCGGATGGCCTCAGCGGTCAAGTCTGCCCGCGAAGAGGCACGGGGTCACGAGATCGTCCTGGTCAGTCACCAACTACCGGTTTGGACTTCGCGACTGTCATTCGAGAAGCGCAGGCTCTGGCACGATCCGCGACATAGGCAGTGCGCGCTGGCATCGCTTACCTCGTTGGCGTTCGAGGGCGACACCCTCAAGGCCATCGTCTACACCGAACCGGCCGCTGACCTAGATGCCAAGGCAAGTAAGGGCGCCGGAGCCTGACATGCCAACACCACGACTAAGCGATCACCTCCCCGCGACGACCCGCAAGGTCCAACGGGTGTTGGGTGCGTTGCTGGCCGTGGTAGCGCTATTGCTGGTCACGGCATGCGGGACGACCGCACAAGGCCAGTCGCAGTCACGCTTTGTCGCCGGCGACGGCACGGTCACTGTGCTCGCCCCCGACGAGCGCGAACCCGCACCTGATGTCACTGGCGAGTTCCTCGACGGATCACCTTTCGCCCTACGCGACTACCTAGGTGAAGTCGTAGCCCTCAACGTCTGGGCTTCCTGGTGTGCCCCGTGTCGAGCTGAGGCGCCCGCGCTCAATCAGATCTCTAATGAGACCGCCGACCTGGGCGTTCAGTTCATCGGATTGGATACCCGCGACAGCCGAGCTTCGGCGGAGGCATTCATCCGTCGATTCGATGTGCCGTTCCCTAGCGTGTGGGACCCGGACGCGAAAATTCAGTTGGCTTTCCGTGACACCCTGCCGCCGCAGGCGATTCCCTCAACGCTGTTCATCGACAAACAAGGCCGGGTCGCCGGGCGGATCCTCGGCGAGGTCGACCGCACTGAGCTGCGAGAGATTGTCACCGAGTTGGCCAACGAACCAGACGTCGCGCCGACGTCGCAGTCATGAGTGCGCTGACATGGTCAGTCGCCAGTATCTCCGAGACCGTTACGAGTGGCTCCCTCTTACTGGCCATCCCGCTAGCGATTGCCGCCGGGCTGATCTCGTTCCTTTCGCCCTGTGTGCTGCCACTGGTTCCTGGGTACCTGTCGTTTATCACGGGGCTGACCGGAGCCGAACTCGCCAACGAGGACGGTCAGCTCGATGCCAAGGGTCGCTCACGGATCATTCTTGGCTGCGGCCTGTTCGTCTTGGGCTTCAGCGTGGTGTTCGTCGCGCTCGGTGCGGCATTCGGGGCGATCAGTGGCTGGCTGCTGGAGTATCAGACGACGCTTCAGCGGGTCCTCGGTGTGCTGGTCATTCTGATGGGATTACTGTTCGCGGGCTGGATCCCTGGCCTACAGCGCGAATGGCGGATTCATCAAGCACCCAAGTACGGACTCTGGGGTGCACCGCTGCTCGGCTTCCTCTTCGGCCTCGGTTGGACCCCCTGTATTGGTCCAACCTTGGCGGCCGTTCTGGGCCTCGCCGCAAACGAGGGAAGTGCGTTACGCGGTGCGATGCTCAGCGTGGCTTACTGCATCGGATTGGGCGTCCCCTTCTTGCTCGTCGGGCTGGCATTTCGCCGTGCTGCTGGAGCACTGACGTGGGTCAAACGGCACTACCTGCTCATCATGCGCATCGGGGGTGGCATGTTGGTCCTCGTGGGTGTTCTGTTGGTGACCGGGCTATGGGACGACTTGACCGTCCAAATGCGGGTCTGGGCCGGAGCTTTTGAGGTGGCGATCTGATGGGGGCAACTGACTCGGGCGTGCGCGACAACCCGACCGGGCCTGACCAGCCAAGTGAGGATGCCGACGCCTCGGCGGATCTCAGTACCGCTCCCAAGAGTGACCTGCCCGGTACGACAGTTGGGCTAGGTTTCACTGGCTGGGCACGCTGGATGTGGCGCCAGCTCACCAGTATGCGAACGGCGCTACTACTGCTGTTCCTGCTGGCAATCGGCAGCATTCCGGGATCGATCCTGCCGCAGAAGTCGGTTCAGCCCGGCGAGGTGACTCGCTACCTGGCGGACAATCCCGGCCTCGGTCAGTTCTTCGATTCCATCGGGTTCTTCAACGTCTTCTCAGCGCCCTGGTACGTCGCAATCTACCTGCTCCTGCTGATCTCACTGGTCGGCTGCATCATCCCGCGAACGCGTTTGCACTGGAAGGCGATGCGATCGACTCCGCCGAAGGCACCGTCGCGGCTCAGCCGCCTTGCGGAGTCATCGTCATGGGAGGCAGGATCGACGGCGCCAGCGCCACAAGACGTCCTCACTGATGCTGCAGGGGAGCTCAAAGGCAAACGCTGGCGGGTGCACGTCACCGACTTCGATGGAACCACCGGTGCGGTCTCGGCGGAGAAGGGCTATCTGCGGGAGACCGGCAACCTCATCTTCCACGTGGCATTACTTGTCCTGCTAGTGGCGGTCGCGCTCGGTGGGATGTTTGGCTGGCGCGGCCAAGCGCTGGTGATCGAGGGGGAGAGCTTCTCTGACACGATCACCCAATACGACAGCTTCAATGCCGGTCGCCTGGTGGATTCGGGTAATCTTCCGCCGTTCAGCTTCACCCTCGATGAGTTCACGGCGACATATCAAGAGGATGGCGATCAGCGCGGGGCACCACGGACCTTCGAGGCGGACCTCACCTATCAAGACGATCCGGACGCAATCCCATCACAGAAGACGGTGCAGGTGAATGATCCGCTGATCGTCGACGGTGCGAAGGCGTTCCTGGTCGGGCACGGCTACGCACCCGTCATCGAGGTCAAGGATCCGCAAGGTCGCGTCGTCTATGACGCACCGACCGTATTTCTGCAAACCGATCAGAACTTCACGTCCAACGGTGTCGTGAAGTTGCCAGATATCGACCCCCAACTTGGGTTCCAAGCCCTCTTCCTGCCGACGGCGGCGGTCGACGAGGTTCGCGGGCCGATCTCGACATTCCCGGCGCTGAACGATCCGGCCATCTTCCTCTCGGCATGGGAGGGCGACTTGGGTCTGGATGACGGAATCCCGCAGAGCGTCTACCGGATGGATACCTCCGAGATGACTCAACTCGGGATCAAGGCGATCCAAGTTGGCCAGAGCTGGGATTTGCCCGACGGGAAGGGCTCCGTCAGCCTGACCGGGGTCAAGCAGTACGCGGTCTTTGACGTTGCCTACGACCCGGCGCGCTTCTATGCCTTGGCTGGTGCGATCTTCGCGATTCTCGGGCTGATGTTGTCGCTATTTGTGCCCCGGCGACGGGTGTTCGTCCGGATCACGAAGAGGGCCGCGTCCCAGGATGATGCTGTCGGGTCTGTGGGTGCAACAGTCGAGGTCGCGGGCCTGTCTAGGACTGATGAGGCCGGACTCAAGCCAGCCGTCGAGGAGATCTCCACAGTCGTTCAGCAGATTGTTCCCCCTGCACCTAAGGGGATGAGCGGATCGTGATGGTTCGTCGCGTAGCGTGTCGGGTGTATTGGGACTTTTCGACTGAAAGGCTCACCTGAGTATGAGCGTGAATGAATCGCTAGCGCAGCTTAGTAACGGGCTGGTGTATAGCTCGATGGCCGTCTACGCCGGATCTCTCGTGCTGTTTGCCTCATCATTTGCTTCGAGCCGACCGCTTGCGGAGGCAGAAGCTGCGACCGAAGAGGTTTCTGCCGAAGAGATATCTATCGGGGAGGCATCTGCCGGGGATGCAATAGCAGCCAAGAACTCTGATGCCGGTGAATCGCGAGCAACCACCGCGACCCTTGACCGCGGAGCTGGCGACGCAGGCGCCCTGCCTCCGGGCCGCAAGGCCGGGAATATGGCGATGTCGCTTATGTGGCTGGCAACTCTGCTGCTAGCTGGCGGGGTAATCGCCCGTGGCTTCTCCGCCGGGCGCGTGCCGTGGGGAAACATGTACGAGTTCTCCATCTCGTCGGCACTGGCAGTAGCAGTCGTCTTCTTGATCATCTCTCTCAAGCGCGACATCCGCTGGTTGGGGATGTTCGTAGTCGGAGCCGTACTGCTGACCCTCGGGTTAGCAGTCACGATCCTCTACACCGACAGTGCACAGCTTGTTCCGGCCCTGAAGTCTGTCTGGCTGGTCATTCATGTCCTCGCCGCGATCATTTGCGGTGGCGCATTCACGATCGGCGCGGGATTCACAGTCGCCTACCTCATCCGGGATCGGGCAGAGACCAAAGCAGCAGCCAATGGCACCGAGGTCCGTGGCTGGTTCTCATCTCGAGTTCCGGCAGCGCAGCGGTTAGACACAACCGCGTACCGCATCAACGCCTTCGTCTTCCCGCTGTGGACCTTCGCGGTCATTGCCGGGGCGATTTGGGCAGAGAACGCCTGGGGACGCTACTGGGGTTGGGATCCGAAGGAGACGTGGGCGTTCATCACCTGGGTTATCTACGCGGGGTACCTGCACGCGCGGGCAACCGCGGGCTGGCGTGGTCGTAAGGCTGCGGTTATCGGTCTGCTCGGGTTCGCAGCATTCTTGGTCAACTACTTTGGCGTGAACTTCTTCGCTTCCGGTTTGCATTCCTACGCCGGAGTCAACTAACCGTCGTCGATTAGCCCGAGATAGCCACCCGTCGTGCCCGACCGCCGCAGGTCTTGCCGTCTAAGCGGGCTTATCTGGCTTGCGCTTCGAGTCCCAGTCCAGTTTTGATAGGAAGTCCGGATCGTCGTCCGGGCCTTGTGGGCCTCGGGGACCCCCGCCACCACCGTTGCCGTTCCCACCTTCACGGGAGGCCGCGTTGGGCCGACCGAAGAAGAACCAAAGGACCGCGCCACCAATCCACAGCACGATTACCAGGAAAATCCAGAGCCACTTCGGTAGGGACCGGATCTCGTCACGCGGCGAGGTGATCGCGTCGATCAATGCATAGATCGTTACCGCGACTGGGATCAGAATCAGGATCACCCTCAGCACAGGTCATACCTTACGTCCCGCGCGCATTACTCCACAACTGCATGAGCGTCGAGCCGCTGTTCTTTGCTCGAGGCGCCGCGAATAGGCGGGCTAGTTGCCGTCCTGCATCGCCTGCAGTCGCCGCTCGAACTCTGCCCGGTCGACGTCCTCGATGTGAGTGCTCAGCATCCATTGTTGACCGCTTGGATCGCGAAGCCGACCGGCTCGATCGCCGTAGAACTGGTCTGCGAGTGGGTAGATCTCAGTCGCCCCGGCGGCGATTGCCCGGTTCCACCACTTGTCAACGTCGGGCACAGCTAGGGAGATCACTGTGCTCACATTGCCCAGTTCGATTGGTGAGGCACCGTAGGTGGCATCGTCGGTATCACTGATGGAAAGTACTGAATCACCGATCCGGAACTCGGCATGGGCGACCTTGCCGTTTGACAGGACGTATCGCTCGCCGATCTCTTCTGCGCCGAACGCCTTCTCGTAGAACGCGATCGCTGCCGCAGAGTCGTCAACGAGGAGTCGGGCGGTGACAGTTCGTAGGTGGTGGGGGACTGAATCAACCATGGCGTTTCCTTTCGACTGACTACCTTGATACCACGTCCCAACCGCGATGCCGTCGGAAAATGAGCGCACGTACCCTGGATGCATGTCAGAAACGCCCGATACTGCGAGCGAAGCGCCCGAACCTACCGCTGATGTGCCCGACGCTGATCGGGAGACGTTCATGGCCAAACATCCGTTCTTGGTTTACTCGGCGCTACGACTTGTCGTCCTGCTGGCCGTGGGTGGGGTGCTCTATCTGCTCGGTGCGCGCGGTCTGATCCTCATCTTGCTGGCATTCCTGCTGTCGGCAGTTGCCTCCTACGTGTTGCTCTCGTCCCAGCGCGATGCCGTTGGGTCACATATGGGGGGATTCTTTGGTCGGATGAACGAGCGCATCGAGGAATCCAAGCGCAGCGAAGATGAGTTCATCGATCATGAGGCAGCCCTTGTGCGTGAGGAGCAGCGCCAGGTTGCGCAGCGTGAAGCTGCTAATGAACCGGTCGAGGACTCGCCTGCGGATCCTCGTAACAACTCAGCCGGATAACGCGATACCAACCGTGGCGAGCGCTCCGTAAAGCAACTGCACCCGCCCAGTCCAGGCCAGCACCGGAATCAGCTCGGCCCCGAGGGCTCCGCGCTTGACCTGTTGCCACGGGATGAACGCAGCCGGAAGTGCGGCAAGGGCAATCAATGAGACTGCCGGAAACCCCTCGACGTAGCCGATCCCGCCCAGGCCAACAAGTGCGGTAATCGCGAACGGTAGGAAGAGGCAGAACCCGTAGAAGTCCCGGGTATTGGCGTCGCCCATTCGAACGGCAAGTGTGTTCTTCCCAACGAGGGTGTCGCCGGGAATATCGCGAAGGTTGTTGATGACGAGCAGCGCGCAGGCCAGTGCACCTACTGGGACTGCAAACAGGATCGCAACGAGGCGAATATGCCCGGTCAGGACGTAGGTTGTGCCGACTACGGCAACGAGGCCAAAGAAGACGAAGACGAACAACTCACCTAAGCCGGCGTACCCGTAGGGGCGAGGACCGCCGGTGTAGAACCATGCGGCCGCGACAGCTAGGGCACCGACGATCAGCATCCACCATGCTTGTGTGAGCAGCACTAGGAGTAGACCGGCAATGATTGCCACCCCAAAGGAGATGAAGGCGGCGCGCTTGACCTCGGCAGGGGTCGCTAAGCCCTGGCCCACGAGCCGAATCGGGCCGACCCGCTCGGTATCTGTCCCGCGGATTCCGTCGGAGTAATCGTTGGCGTAGTTCACCCCGATCTGTAGGGCGAGAGCAACGACTAGCGCGAGGAAGGTTCGGAATACGAAGGAGAAAGCACCGATCTCGAAGCCGGTAAACGAGGCCACAGCCGCACCGACAGCGACGGGAACGACCGCGGCCGGCAGGGTTCGCGGACGCGCCCCACCTACCCACTCATGGCGGGTGGTCATGTGGTTGATCCAGCAGCGCCTCGCAAGGCAGCTCGGTCAACCTTCCCGGTAGGTAGCGTCGGTAGATCCTCAAGGATGGTGATTGTGCGCGGCCGAGCTTCGGCGCCGAGCACGCTAGCCGCTCGCTCAACAACGGAGTCCTTCAACTGCGCCGGAGTGAGGGTACTGATCGTGCTAGCCACAATGAACGCAGTAATCCGTGCCCCCCATTGGCTGTCGGGGACGGCCACCACGGCGGCTTCAGCAACCATTGGATGGTCGGCGACGGCGGCTTCCACCGCGGCTACGGAGACATTCACTCCGCCAACCTGAACCACATCGTCAACCCGGCCAACAACAACTAATCGATCGTTGTCGTCGATTCGCCCTAAATCGCTGGTCCGATGTAGCCCGTTGCTGAAACTCGACGCGGTGAGATCGGGCCGCAGCCGATACCCGCGGGCAACGGAAGGACTAGATAGCTCGATCCGACCAACCCCTTCGACGTTCGCGTCGGCGATCCGTACTGCTACGCCCGGCAGGGGGGTGCCGTCGTAAACGCAGCCCCCGCAGGTCTCAGTCATGCCGTACGTCGTGATGACGTTGCCACCGAGTGCTCGAGCTTGGGCGATCAATCCGTGTGCCGCCGCCGCCCCTCCGATGAGGATGCTGTCGTAAGCGCCCAGGCAATCGGCCGCCGTTGGTCCAAGTTCGACGATCCTCGCCAGTTGAGTAGGAACGAGGGCAGTCCGCAAACGAGCGCCATCGATGTCACACAGCGCCCGGGCCGCTCGGGTGGCGTTGGCGAACTCATGAGCCGAGAAGTGCCCTGCCCCACCCACACTTTCCAGGGGTACCGGTGGGATCCCGGATAGGTAGGCGCGAACGAGTACGAGTAATCCCGCGACGTGATGGGCAGGTAGTGCCATGACCCATCGACCCGGACCGCCAAGTCGAGAATCGGTTGCACGCGCACTAGCGATCAGGGCTGAACCGGAGAGCAGTACGCCGCGGGGTTCCCCCATGGAACCGGAGGTCGTCACAACGAAGGCGACGTCATCATCCTCAAGCGGGAAGGCTGGATCATCTGGTTGTACCGCGGCAAGGATCCGCTCGACGTACTCCGGCGGACCAATGGGCAGGGGTGCCAGCGCTGGGCCCTCACCGTTGAGTGCGGTCGGCAACTCACCTGCCAGGGTCAGCACTCCGTCAGGGCCGGGCTCAACAGTCAACCGGGTTAACTCACGTGTAGTCATCGGGAGTTAGCCTAGGCGACATGGATTCCCGTACCCGATACCCACTGCCGCCTGTTGTATCTGAAGGCAGCCCAGCGCTGACTGACCCAGCCCATTCATCGATAACCCCCGGCGCCGTGTGGGAGTCTCGAGGCGACTACGGCGATATCAAGTACGAGGTATCCACCGGTGACGCGGCGGGGATCGCGAAGATCACTATTAACCGGCCACATAAGCGCAATGCGTTCCGCCCCCAGACCCTCTTTGAGTTGACGAACGCCTTCAACGTTGCCCGCGACGATGACGAGGTTGGCGTCATCTTGCTCACCGGCCAAGGCGACTGGGCATTCTGCTCCGGTGGCGATCAGGTAATTCGTGGTAGCGATGGCTACATCGGTGACGACGCGGTCGCGCAAAAGGGGATCGGTCGGCTGAACGTGTTGGACCTTCAGGTGCAGATCCGACGAACACCAAAGCCAGTGGTTGCGATGGTTGCCGGCTACGCAGTCGGTGGAGGCCACGTCCTGCACATTGTGTGCGACCTGACGATCGCTGCTGACAACGCTCGCTTCGGCCAGACCGGCCCAAAGGTGGGCTCCTTCGACGGCGGATACGGGTCAGGGCTGCTCGCCGCTCAGATCGGTCAGAAGCGTTCGCGCGAGATCTGGATGCTGTGCCGCCAGTACGGAGCAGAGCAGGCCTACGACTGGGGATTAGTAAACGAGGTTGTGCCGCTTGCCGATCTCGAGATCGCAACGGTGGATGCGTGCAAGGAGATGCTCGCCCACTCACCGTTGGCGCTTCGGATGCTGAAGGCATCGCACAACGCCGCAGATGACGGCCTGGCTGGAGTTCAGCAGTTGGCCGGAGATGCCACCTTGCTCTTCTATATGACCGAAGAAGCGCAAGAGGGCCGCAACGCCTACACCGAGAAGCGCGCCCCGGACTTCGCGCAGTTCCCCAAACGACCGTGACGGATCCGCGGCTCGCGGCGGTGTTGGCCAACTGCACACCGTTCGCGAATCCGCTGGTCACTAAGTTCCGCGGTGTTACTCATCGCGAGGGCCTGCTGATCTCTGGGCCGAACGGCACTGGGGAGTTCGCCCCCTTCCTGGAGTATGACGACGCCACAGCATCAGCCTGGCTAGCGTCGGCGATTGAGGCTGCGTGGGGGCAATGGCCGACGGCGCAGCGCTCCGAGGTGCCGGTCAACGCAATCATTCCGGCGGTGGGACCTGACCAGGCCGCTGCCATGACCGAACGTGCATTCCGTCGGTCTGGGTCAACCACGGTAAAAGTGAAAGTTGCCGAGAGAGGCCAGTCACTAGACGACGACCTCGCGCGGGTGCAAGCCATTCGAAGCACCCACCAACGCCTAGCCGGACCCGGCACCGCGCCCTTCCGGGTTCGGGTTGACGCGAACTGCGGATGGACCGTCGATCAAGCGGTGACGGCGATCAGAGAGCTTGATGTCGTAGCCGGTGGGCTGGAGTACGTCGAGCAGCCCGGCTCCACTCTTGAGGACCTCGCGCAGATCCGAACCCAGGTGCACGTCCCGATTGCGGCTGATGAATCCATCCGAACCGCCCGTGATCCGATCGCCGCGGTCACCAGTGGTGCAGCCGACATCATCGTCGTGAAGGTTCCGCCCCTAGGCGGAGTGAACCGGGCGCTACAGATCTGCGAGAGCGCCGCGGTCCCGGTGGTCGTCTCGGGGGCGATGGATTCATCCGTCGGCCTGGCCAGTGGGGTCGCATTGGCTGCGGCACTACCGCAACTTCCCTACGCCTGCGGGCTGGGAACGGGTGCGCTGCTCGCCGCCGATGTCGTCGATAGTCCGGTAGTCCCAGTAGCTGGGGTGCTGCCGGTTGCCCGCGTTGAGCCTACAGCTTGCGCGCTTGCCGCAGCGAGTGAGCGAATGGACCAGTCAACGCGCGACTGGTGGACTAGGCGACTGGAGCGTGCCTGGGAAGCTGGCGCGTCCGAGCTGGTTGGATCGATGGTCACCGCATGATCTCGCAGCGGTTAGACGTGGATGGTGGTTGCGATGTTTGTGCCTGCTGTAGAGCAGCCGATCCAATCCGTGGAATCTCCCCATGGCGCCCGCCGAATCGCGGGAGGATGCCACAGTGAACGAGTCCACGGAGTTGGCGCGGCTAGTCGTGTCCAGATTGCTAGCCGCTGGGGTTCGCGAGATTGTGCTCTCTCCAGGTTCGCGCTCAGCGCCGTTGGCCCTAGCGCTGGCAGAGGTTGAGCGTCGTAGCCTAATCCGGCTTCATGTGCGGATTGATGAACGTAGTGCCGGGTTCCTAGCGCTGGGTTTGGCGAAGGTGTCACGACGCCTGGTGCCGGTGGTCTGTACCAGCGGAAGTGCGGTGGCGAACTTGGCACCTGCCGTCGTCGAGGCTGCCTACGCCGGGGTGGCGCTCGTTGTGATCACGGCAGATCGGCCGCCGGAGTTGCGCGGTGTTGGTGCCAACCAGACCATCGACCAGGTTGGGTTCTTCGGTCAGCAAGTGCGAACCGCAGTCGACGTCGTGACCTATCGAGACGATCAAGACCCCATGAAATCCGCCAAATTGGCAGTAGACCGCGTACTCCGGGATGCGGTTGGTCTTGCTGGGGGTGGGCCCGCGCCGGTCCAGTTGAATGTGGCGTTCCGGGAACCGTTGGTGCCGGACTTACCGTGGGACTTCTCCGACGGCAATATCGCGCAAGGGAGCGCATCGGCCGAGGACGAGACGCCCGTGGCACCGCTACGCGAACCGATCAACTACATCGCGGGAGACCTAGGTCTGGCCAGGGTTCCCCGCCGTGGGGTGATCCTCGTTGGCGATGTCCCAACCCGAGAAATCAGCGAACAAGCGATGGAGCTTGCCGCGGCCTGCGGATGGCCGCTCATTAGCGAGCCATCTGGCAATGTTGCGGCCGGTTCGACCTTCATCTCGGGAGCAGCGCTTGGGCTGGCCCAGGCCGATCTCCTTGCTGCCGATCCCCCCGCGTTCGTCCTTACGATCGGGCGATTCGGGCTGAGTCGCCCGATCATGTCGCTAGTTCGGGCCGCGGATCATCATGTGGTGGTTGCAGTTGGCGGTAAGGATCGACCTGATCCTCTACGCACCGGCGAGACCGTACTTGCAGGGGTGCCGCGGGTTCCTACAGCTGACAGCTTGGTCCCATGGGAGGGCCCGGACGCTGGCTGGCTGCAGCACTGGCGCGATCTATCCCACGAGGTTGTCGAACGAGTTGATCACGCGCTGGAGTCCCCTGAGATAACCGGCCTCGACGTGGCGGCAGAGGTCTGGGCGAGTGCAACCTCGGCTGATCTCGTGCTGGCCGCAGCTAGCAGAACGACGCGATACTTCGAGGCCGTCATAGGCCACCGCAGCGATCCACCGTGGGTGATCGGAAACCGGGGAACGTCCGGGATCGACGGTCTGATCTCGACGGCTTACGGAGCGGCGCTGGCGCACGCTGCATCGCTGCACTCTGTCGAGGCGAACGCTGGACGCGCGAACGATGCGGTGGCGAATGATGCGGGGGGAGCCGGCCCAAACCCGGGGGAGCGGACCTTCGCGGTACTCGGCGACCTCGCATTCCTCCATGACCACAGCGGGCTCATCGCGCCCGCATCCGAGGTGCGACCTAATCTCACCCTCATCGTGGTCGACAACAATGGCGGTGGGATCTTCTCCTCACTGGAACAGGGTGCGCCGGAGTTCCGGTCGGACTTCGAGCGAGTATTTGGTACTCCCACCGACCAGGACCTCGCCGCAATCTCCAATGCAGCTGGGTGGCAAACGCATAGCGTGACAACCACAGCCGAACTGCGGGTGGCCTTGGCTGCAAGCGCGACCGGAACCCAGGTAATCGTTGTTCGCACCGCCGACCGGGCCGCTGAACAACTGCAGTGGTCAGGGCTGTTGGATCCCCGATAGACCCCGATAGATGTGACAAGAATTGGATTCCCAACGGCTATCGCGATCGAGAATCGCGACGTAGCCTGGGCAGCGATGACTTCCCGGCCAAATGCGTTGAAGACTGCGCTCATTCCACTCACTGCTGCGCTGAGCGTCGCAATCGTTGGCGCACCAACGGTCGCCAAGGCGTCTACCACCGCTCCTACCAGCACATCGACTAGTGCTGTGGCGAGCACCGACTCGCGCTCGGCGGTGTTCGGAACTTCTACGTTCCAGGGAGTGTTCGCCGCTGCTCCTGCCGGGATCCCGGTCGAGGGAACATCTCCATTGGGGTTTGACCCCGAGTCCCGAGATCCACAAACGGCACTCGCAGCGAGTCCTGACGGCGCACAGACGCTTGTCGGGGTGGCCGAGGGTGCCGCAGAGCTTCGGCGGGGATCGCCCGACCCAGCTGATTGGTCCCGCAAACGAATTGCCGCAAAACTGGTGCTGGCTGGTGTCACCAGCACGAACCTCAAGAGAGCTCGACCATGGGTGCGAAGCGGTATCGGTGGGGTGGTTCTCTTCGGAACGCCGCCTTCGAACCTCCGCAAAGCACTCAAGGCATTAAAGAAGCGATCCCCGGACG
The DNA here is from genome assembly GCA_946803585.1 of uncultured Actinomycetes bacterium. Lineage (GTDB taxonomy): Bacteria > Actinomycetota > Actinomycetes > S36-B12 > UBA10799 > UBA10799. Next base: position 260,013 of record CAMPEQ010000011.1, on the reverse strand, counting down.
GGGAGTTACTGGTCTCCAGCGATGAAGAAGGCGGAGCGGTTCAGCGCTTAAGTCGGCTGATCGGTCGCATGCCCAGTGCCAAATCGATCGGGCAAACCAAGACCCCGGCGCAGACCAAGAAGCTAGCGCGCAAGTACGGCAAGCGGATGAAGGCCCTTGGTGTCACCAACGATCTGGCACCCGTGGCCGACCTGTCCTACGCCGGTTCCTATATGGATCGCGACCGCCGCGCGTTCAGCTCAAATCCTCGGCGCAACGGTCGGTATGTGAGCGCATTTGCTGCAGGCTTACAGCAGGCAGGAGTTCTGGCGACTGTCAAACACTGGCCAGGGGGTGGAGCAGTGGCCAACACCCACACCCAAGCGGGTCACACCCCTGCCTGGTCGTCGGTCCAGCAGCGCGACCTCGTGCCGTTCAATGCCGCCTTTGCCACCGGGACCGGCTCTGTCATGGTCAGCCACGCAAGCGTTCCCGGTCTTACCGCAGGTCTTCCTGCCAGTCTGTCAAAACCCGCGATGACTAAGTTGCGCGCCGACGCCGGGCCTGATGTCGTCATCATGACCGATTCCTTGGCGATGGCCGCTGTCACCAAGTCAATGGGGCAATCGCAACAACGGGCAGCTGTTCGAGCTATCGCCGCGGGCTCCGATATAGCGCTGGTACAAGGGAACCCGAAGCGAATGATTCGGGCGATCAAGAAGGCGATTAAGAAGGGAACGATCTCTCGGGAGGTAGCGGTCGCTTCTGCCAAGCGGATCGTCGCGATCCAGTCACGGTTCTAGCGGACCCAATGCTCAGGTCTTGTATGTCTGCTCTTGTGTGAAAGCAGTGGAACCGGTGGTTGCCTTCGCTTTCCACACGATGCGTAATTCCAGGGGTACTCCGTAGGTGCGAATCTTGGTTCTTCCGTTCTTGCATACCCGGAACCCGCCGAACCCGGCCTTGGTGGTCGTGGTCTTTTTACCGCTCTTCTTCACACAGAACAGTCGGTAGGAGCGCATATCCCCACGTGGTGCCACCGAGCGGACCTTTACCCCGACTCGTTGACCGGCGTTGGTGACGCAGCCTGGCCTCATCAGTTTCTTCGTCCCACGTCGTGGAATCGATGTTGGGGCTGTGACACAGCGCTGGGTCGCAGTTCCCTCGGGGGTTACCTGAGCACTGGGGACGCTGGGATCGCTGCTACCCATCGCGTTGATCGTCGTTACTGTGAACTCGTAACTGAGGCCGTTGGTCAATCCGTCCACAGTGCATAAGGAGTGGTTCTCAGTGATACAGGTCGCGCCGCCAGGGTGGGCCGTCACTTCATAGCCAACGATTGCTGTACCGCCATCGTCTCCTGGCGCATTCCACGTCACCGCCGCTTGATTGTCACCGGCGGTTCCACTCACCTCAGTCGGTGGACTCGGCTTGCTGTAGACGGTCACGTTGTTGCCGAACCAGTTCGCGACGTACAACTGCCCACCAGCTAGCGATAGCCCGTAGGGAAGGTTCATCCTGCCCGTGATTGTGCGTCGCCATACCCCCGTGTCGGCGTCATACACGGTCACGTTGTTGTTGTTGCTATTGGCTACGTATATTTGTCCATCGGCGAGTGCCACACCAACGGGGTTGTTCATCCCGCCAGAAATGGTGCGCAGTAAGGCTCCAGAGACGCGGTCGTACACCGTCACACTATTTGTGTCGAAGTTGGAGACATACAACTGTTCACCAGCGACTGTCACGCCGTATGGCGTGCTCATGTCCCCAGCGATCGTTCGCAGTAACAATCCCGTATCAGCTTCGTAAACCGTGACGTTGTTGCCGAAGTCGTTGCCGACGTACAACTCGCCATCGGCCACCGCGACACCAGCTGGCGTATTCATGGCATCTGAGATGGTTCGCAGGAGGTCGCCTGTAGCCGCGTCATACACCGTGACACTGTTCCCAGACCAGTTGGCGACGTAGACCTCCCCTGCAGCTACTGCGACGCCCGCCAGGTTGCTCAGGCCGTCCCCGATCGTGCGTAGCAGAACGCCAGTGCCTGCATCGTAGATCGTTACGTTGCCGCCATTGATGTTGGCGACGTAGACTTCCTCACCAGCCACGCTTACCCCGACTGGGCTATTCATGCCTTCGGAAATGGTCCGAGGGGGACCAGCCAGCGCGATCCCAGGTTGTAGCGCGATACCGATCAAGGTCATTGAGACTGCTACGGCAAGCAAGAATCGCTGTCTGCGGCTCGGTCGAGGCAACCAAGCAACGAACGCGCTAATCGGAGCTAAGCGCATGGCGCATAGCGAGGAGCTTGGCCTCGGATTCCTCGACTTCGGAGCCAGGATTGGAACCCGCAACAATCCCGCAGCCAGCAAACAGTCTGATTCGATTGGGAGTGGCTGGTTCGATCTCTCCGCAGCGAAGTGCGATGCCGAACTCGCCGTCGCCATTGGCGTCCATCCAGCCGACCGGACCGGCGTAGCGACCGCGGTCGAGCTGCTCGATCTGGCGGATCATCGCGAACGCCCGCTCGGTGGGAGTCCCGCAGACGGCCGCGGTCGGATGCAGTGAGGCTGCAAGTGCAAGTGCGGGGGTGTCATCGACAAGGAGTCCGGAGACATCGGTGGCTAAATGCTGAACATTCGCCAGTCGCAGAACACTGGGCCGAATCGGCACGATCAGGTCGGTGCAATGTGTCGATAACGCCGCCGCGACTGAGGTCACCGCATACGAGTGCTCCTCTAGATTCTTGCCGGATTCACGGAGCTCGTCGGCTAGGCGACCGTCCTCACCGGAGTCCTCGTCACTACGAACAGTCCCGGCTAGGACCCGAGATGTGACTTGATCGCCTTGGCGTCGCACGAGCAGTTCTGGTGTTGCCCCAACTAATCCGTCGACGCAGAACGCCCAGCACTCAGGAAACGCACCAGCTAGTCGGTTGAGGAGATGACGCGGATCGAGTGGGCCTTCGGTGGTTGCGACCACATCGCGGGCCAGAACGACCTTATCGAGCTCCCCGGCATTGATTCGAGCAATCGCTTGGGTAACAGTGGCTTTCCATTGGCCGATCTGGCGCCCCGCGACATCAGAGCTGACCCGTCCCGGCGTGGGTGGAACCTCGGTGGGTGCCAGCGAAATCTCCGGAAGCTCATCGGTGGTGCTGATAACCGTCAGCCACGTCTTCCCATCGCGGCGCCCCACGATCACCTTTGGAACAACCAGCACGCTATTACCGGGTTGTGAGTCGAAAGCAAAGGACGAAAACGCAACCGGACCAGAGCCGGGCTGCATGACAGAGTCGCTGACTTGCGCCGTGGCACATACGCGGCTCCACCACCGCGTCGCGCGACTAAACCGCTCGGTTCCGCTGACCTCGTAGCGGGCCGCTTCTCCCCAGCCCACGAGCCCTTCGCCCTCCCGTACCCACGACACCGCGTCATGGCTCGGTAGCAGACTCAGGAGCTCAGCTGACTCGTCAATCGGAAAGGAGTTCACTCGAAGGCGTGGTTCCACCAGCCGCGATCCGCTCACAGAAGGGAGCCTACGCCTATCCCAGCGGACACCTAGGGCGTAGGTTTGTTAGCTATGACCCGCGCGGACCTTGGCAAAGAGCCGACTCAAGTTGCAGCGATGTTTGATCAGGTGGCCGATCGGTACGACATCACCAATGACGTCCTGGCGCTTGGGCAGACTCGCGCATGGCGAAAAGCAACGTTTCGAGCGCTTGAACCACAACCAGGTGACCGAATTTTGGACTTGGCGGCCGGGACCGGGTCAAGTACCGAGCCGTTTGCGGCAGTCGGTGCAACCGCGGTGCCGTGTGACTTCAGTTTGGGCATGCTTGCACAAGGCCGACGCCGTCAGCCGGACTTGCCGTTTACTGCCGGAGATGCCCTCGCGCTGCCGTTCGCCGATGGTTCCTTTGATGCCGTCACGATCTCATTTGGCCTTCGCAACGTTGCCGATACCCAAACGGCGCTCACCGAACTTCTGCGAGTCACTCGAACGGGTGGCCGGTTGGTGATCTGCGAGTTCAGCACTCCAAGCCACGACGCATTCCGGACGCTGTATTTGGAGTATCTGATGAAGGCGCTGCCGACGGTAGCTAACAAGGTGGCGTCGAACCCGGAAGCCTACGTTTACCTCGCGGAGTCGATCCGTGCCTGGCCCGATCAAGAAGAGCTATCCCACGTGATTCAACGCGCTGGCTGGTCCGATGTCCAGTGGCGCAATCTGACCGGCGGGATCGTTGCACTACATCGAGCGGTAAAGATCTAAGCGCCCAACTACATCCCCGGAAACCAGCCAGCTAGTCAGCACTCAGAAGGCCGAAACAACGACAGGAGGCAACATGTCAGCAAGATCAGCACAAGTTATCGCTCCGATCGCAGCGTTCGCGTTGACCTACGGCGCGCGCAAGGTCTTGGAGAAGGCCTATCAAGGCCGGACCGGACACGTCCCACCGGATCCGGGCGATCTGCGCTCGCCGATCCTTCCCGCGATCGGCTGGGCTGTCAGCATGGCGGTCGTATCGACGGTGATCGAATCAGTGATCACCCGCAGGGCTGCGGTCGTACAAGCTCAAGCTGTCGGCGCAGCACCAGCAGATGTAGAAATTGACTCGGCGGCAGGTCCCGCCCTTACTCACGGATAGGAATCACATGACTATTACTACAAGCACAACCGAACTGCCAGATCCCGCTGAGGTCATCGACACCGTGACCGAATCTGTCTCCGAGACGGTAAGTACGGCGCTCGCTGCGGGCTCACAGGCCGCCGACGATGCATCCGAGGCGATTGCTCGCCATGCGGCCGCAGTGGCCGAGGCTGCCGAACCAATCGCGCAGTCAACGCATGGTTGGGTTCGCACCCACCCGGTCATCTCCATCACCCTTGCGGTCGTCGCTGTGGGAGCGCTCGGAGCTGTGGTCTTCAAGCGGAGTAGGCGCGAACAGTCTAGTCCGGCGGAGTAAGCAACCGTGGCTGTGCTGCGTTGTCCTACCTGCCGTTTCCGCGTCTTCTTTGAGGATCAGGAGTGCCTCAGATGTGAGAGCCCACTGGCCTATTCGGTGGGTGGTGACTGCTTTTTGCGGCCGCTATCGGGTGAGCGTTGCGCGTCCGACGGCCACCAATCTTGCAACTGGATCCCGCTTGCTGACAGCCAGTGGTGTGCGGCATGTACTCGCATCTGCACAGCCGAGGGCGTCGTATCCCGCAGCTCAGCGGCGGTGTTCCGATCAGCGGTGCGCCAAGTCATCGCGGATGCGACACGTGCCGGGATCGAGCTGGATGCGCTGACCCCGCCCTTGCGTTTCCTGCTTGATGAGGCCACCCCCGAGCACCCAGTGGTGATTGGACACGACAACGGCCTCATCACAATCGAGGTGGCGGAGGCCGATCCGGCCTACCGAGAAGAGACCCGCGTTCAGCTAGGGGAGAAGTACCGAACGCCCGTCGGACATATCCGCCACGAGTTAGGGCACTGGCACTGGCAGGCCAGCATCGAGCCAGATAGCCAGCTGATGTCGGATTTCCGCTTCTTGTTTGGCGATGAGTCACTCGACTACGCCCAGGCACTTCAGGACCACTATTCACGTGAAGACGATGGTTCCTACGCAAACGAGTACTTGTCGTTCTATGCCGCTGCCCACCCGTGGGAAGACTATGCCGAGACATTCGCGCACATCTTGCATATGCATGCGACGTTGGAGGTTGCCCGTAATCAGGGCCTCAATGTCGTCATCGGGTCGGATTTCGATGCCGTTTACCCGCAGTGGCAAGCACTCACAGTGACGCTCAACGAGCTGAGTCGGGCGATGGGCGTGCCAGATCCGTATCCGTTCGCGCCAAGTGAGCCAGCGGTAGCGAAGCTGTCGTTCGTGCATGCCACGTTGGGGCTAGCCGGCTAGGCGAGGGATTGTCGGTGCGGCCACAGTCGTAGACTCCCGCTCGCAGCCGACCTAGTGAAAGTTTTCACAAGCGCACGAAGTCGGCGATTGGCTTTCGTTTTTAAGAGAAGGTGAATTCTCCCCGAGCCAACGGGAGAAAGCGCCGTCGCTTCCCTAGTATTGCCAACGGCATGTCCACGGCACTTGTGTGTGTCCATGCCGACTACACCGAAGAGCACTAGTCGTAATCGATCGTCAGACCGATAGGAGGCGTTAGGTGGCAAATCCCTATCTGCCGATTTTCGCGCTAGGTTTGTTGGCGTTTCTCTTTGCCTGCGTGTCAGTGACCCTTGCGACGGTCGTTGGGCCTAAGCGATACAACCGAGCGAAACGTGATGCCTACGAGTGCGGGATCGATCCCACCCCTCAGCCGGTCGGTGGCGGTCACTTCACGATCAAGTACTACCTGACAGCGATGCTGTTCATCATCTTCGATATTGAGATCGTGTTCCTCTACCCGTGGGCGGTCTCCTTCGACGCACTAGGGTTGTTTGCGGTGATGGAAGTCATCTTGTTCATCGTGACTGTGTTGTGCGTCTACGTGTTCGTGTGGCGTCGCGGCGGATTGGAATGGGACTAAGAAATGGGCCTAGAAGACAAACTCCCGAGTGGATTCCTGCTCACCACGGTGGAATCGGTCCACGGTTACGCCCAGAAGAGCTCCCTATGGCCGGTGACGTTTGGTCTGGCCTGTTGCGCAATCGAGATGATGGCCAGCGGTGCCGGGCGATTTGACCTCGCCCGCTTCGGTATGGAGGTCTTTCGGCCCTCACCTCGCCAGGCTGACCTCATGATTGTGGCCGGTCGGGTAAGTCAAAAGATGGCCCCGATCCTTCGCCAGGTCTACGACCAAATGCCTGAGCCCAAGTGGGTTATCTCCATGGGCGTCTGTGCCTCATCTGGCGGAATGTTCAACAACTACGCAGTCGTCCAAGGCGTCGACCACGTCGTGCCGGTGGATATCTATCTCCCAGGTTGTCCACCACGGCCGGAGATGCTGATGGATGCGATCCTCAAACTCCACGACCAGATCCAGAACACCCGGATGGGCCCGAACCTGATTGATGACCAGCGCGAAGCTGAGCAGAAAGCCCTCACTGCCCAGCCACTCCTGGAAATGAAGGGACTGCTGCGGTGAGTGAACTCGATCCCGAACAGACCCCCGAGGGGTTGCCGGTTACTCCAGCGGATGCAGTCGAGATCCCGGTTGCGGATATCTCCGGCGCTGGCCCTGATCTCGTTGAAGTACGAGTTGGGGCATTCGGCGTACACGGAAGCCCGGATGTCTCCGGTTACGGCGGGTTGATCAACAAGATCGAGATCGCTGGAGCCTCCGAGCGTCCCTACGGCAGCTACTTCGATGAGGTTGCCGACGACTTAGCGACGAACCTCGGATCGGACTACAACGAGGCAATCGAGAAGGTTGTTGTCGACCGCGGCGAGGTGACGTTCTACGTTCACCGCGACCGAATTATTCAGGTCTGCCAGGCGATGCTGCACGATCCGCTCCTTCGTTTTGAGATGTGCCTGGGCGTCAGCGGGGTGCACTGGCCACATGAGCTAGACCGCGAACTACACGCCGTTTATCACCTGCGGTCGATCACTCACAATCGAATCGTCCGCCTCGAGGTGACCTGCCCCGACAGCGATCCGCATATTCCCTCGACCACGTCGATCTACCCCACCAACGACTGGCACGAGCGCGAGACCTACGACTTCTTCGGAATCATCTTCGACGGGCATCCGTACCTCACTCGGATCGAGATGCCGGATGACTGGTTGGGTCACCCGCAGCGCAAGGACTACCCCCTCGGTGGCATTCCCGTTGAGTACAAGGGCGCCACCGTGCCACCCCCGGACAAGAGGAGGTCGTACAGCTGATGAGTGACACGACCTATACGACGATGGGCTCTGCTGACTCGGCCGCCGGAAGCGACGGCCCTGAAGAATCAGGCTTCTACGAGACGACACAGGGCGACCGCGTCTACGACGTTCAAGGCGGGGACTGGGACACGATTCTGGCGCCCCCAACTGGTGAGAAAGACCGCCTCATCGTCAATATGGGCCCCCAGCACCCTTCGACACACGGCGTACTGCGATTGATCGTCGAGCTCGACGGCGAATCGGTCCAGAGCATTCGCGCTGCCATTGGATATCTGCACACCGGTATCGAGAAGAACATGGAGTTCCGTACGTGGACCCAAGGAGCCACGTTCGTGACTCGGATGGACTACGTCGCCGGTCTGCACAATGAACTTGCGTACGCATTGGCTGTTGAGCGACTCCTAGGCATCGAGGACCAGATACCTGAGCGCGCCAGTGTCATTCGCGTCTTACTCTCGGAACTCTCACGCGCCGCATCTCACCTGGTGGCAATCGCCACCGGTGGACTTGAGCTCGGTGCGCTCACCGGAATGACAGTGGGCTTCCGCGACCGTGAGCTGATCCTGGACATCTTCGAGTCGATTACCGGCCTGCGGATGAACCACGGCTACATCCGGCCTGGCGGTGTCTCCCACGATCTACCTGCCGGGATCGAAGGCGATATCACCGAGGCCATCAAGGTCCTGCGCAAGCGCTCTAGCGACGTTCACAATCTGCTGGTTGGCAACGCCATCTGGTTGGGACGTACTCAAGGTGTCGGCTACCTGGATCTGGCCGGTTGTATGGCGCTAGGCGTCACGGGGCCGATCCTTCGCTCGACCGGCTTGCCGTTTGATGTGCGCAAGACCGACCCTTACTGCGGATTCGAGAACTACGAGTTCGAGGTGCCAACCGAGACCACCTGCGATGTCTACGGTCGGTTCCTGATTCGACTGGCGGAGATCACGCAGTCGCTCAGTATCGTTGAGCAGTGCCTGGACAAGCTCAAGCCCGGGCCGGTCATGGTTGCCGATAAAAAGATCGCCTGGCCTGCGGATTTGTCTGTCGGACCAGACGGTCAGGGCAACTCGCTTGCTCACATCAAACAGATCATGGGCACCTCGATGGAGGCCCTCATCCACCACTTCAAGCTTGTCACCGAAGGCTTCCAGGTGCCCCCCGGCCAGGTCTACGTCCCGACCGAATCCGCCAAGGGTGAGCTCGGAATGCACCTGGTCAGTGACGGCGGGACTCGGCCCTACCGGGCCCATATGCGGGAACCAAGCTTCACGAATCTGCAGGCGGTTGCGGCGATGTGCGAGGGCGGAATGCTCAGCGACGTGGTGGCCTCAATCTCAAGTATTGACCCAGTGATGGGTGGGGTGGACCGCTAATGGCACTGACCGAAGAGACCCGAACTGAGCTGCTCGAGATCATCAAGCGGTATCCGGACCAGGCGCGCTCAGCGCTCAACCCGATGCTGCACCTGACCCAATCGGTCGAGGGCTACGTCTCCCCGGAGGCCATCGAGCTGTGCGCGGAGCTGCTGGAGCTCACTCCCGCGGAGGTTTCCGCGGTCGCAACCTTCTACACGATGTACAAGCGACGTCCGGTCGGTAAGCACCTCATCGGTGTGTGCGTGAACCCCCAGTGCGGAATCCTGGGTGGTGATGAGATCTTCTCCTCGCTGTGTAGCGATCTAGGTATCGGCAACGATGAGACCACCGAGGACGGGATGTTCTCGATCGAGAAGATCGAGTGTCAGGCCGCCTGTACTTACGCTCCTTCCACCACGGTGGACTGGGAGTTCATGGACGATATGAGCGTCGACAAGATGCGCGACGTTGTCGCCAAGTTGCGAGCCGGCGAGACGGTGGAGTCAACCCGAGGTCCAGTTATTCGCGACTTCCGCGCAACCGAACGCACGATTGCTGGCTTCGACGACGGACTCGGCAATGCGGGCGGAAACAACGCTGACGCCGTCATGTTGGCCGGGCTCAACGTCGCCAAAGCCAACGGAATGCCTGATGTGGATGGGGGCAATAAGTAATGCCATTAACCCCGAACCTCACCGCGCACTGGGATGAGCCCGACTCCTATACCGTCGCCGGATACGAGCGTCATCACGGCTACGAGGCGCTGCGCAAAGCACTTGAGATGGACCCCGACGACATCATCGGCGTCGTCAAGGACTCGGGGCTCCGTGGCCGCGGTGGTGCCGGATTCCCGACCGGCCTGAAGTGGAGCTTCGTCCCGCAAGGTGATGGCAAGCCGCACTACCTCGTGGTCAACGGTGACGAATCCGAGCCTGGAGCGTGCAAAGACCTGCCCCTGATGCTGGCCAGTTCACAACACCTCATCGAGGGCATGATCATCACCTCGTACGCGATTCGTGCGAACCATGCGTTTCTCTACATCCGCGGCGAGGTGCCCCACGTTATTCGTCGCATGCATGAGGCCGTTCGTGACGCCTACAAAGCCGGTTATTTGGGCAAGAACATCCTCGGATCCGGCTACGACCTCGAGATCACGGTGCACGCTGGCGCTGGGGCCTACATCTGTGGCGAAGAGACAGCGCTGCTCAGCTCGCTGGAAGGTATGCGCGGCCAGCCGAGGCTCAAACCGCCGTTCCCAGCAGTTGCCGGGCTCTATGCGTGCCCAACGGTGGTCAACAACGTCGAGACGATCTCGAGTGTTCCCGCAATCCTGCGTAACGGTGCCGACTGGTACTCCTCCTTTGGTACTGAGAAGTCCAAAGGAATCAAGGTCTTCTCCGTTGCCGGCCACGTCAACAACCCCGGTATCTTTGAGGCTCCACTGGGAATCACCATGCGCGAGCTACTCGGTTACGCCGGTGGTATCCGCGACGGTCACGATCTGAAGTTCTTCGTCCCCGGTGGATCATCCGTGCCGCTGCTTACCGAGGAGCACCTCGATGCGGAGCTGTCGTACGAGGGGATGGAAGCTGTCGGAACCATGCTGGGAACCGCTACCCCAATGGTGTTCGACGAGACTGTCTCGGTCGTTCGAGCGATCACCGGCTGGCTGGACTTCTACAAACACGAATCCTGCGGAAAGTGCACGCCGTGTCGCGAGGGCACCTGGTGGATCGACCAACTCCTGCACTCGCTACAAGACGGCACCGGCAAGATGGAAGACCTCAAACAGCTCGAGGACCTGTGTGCGCAGATCCTCGGCCGCTCGTTCTGTGCGCTCGGAGATGCAGCCGCAACGCCATACCCAGCGGCGATGAAGTTCTTCGCTGGCGAGTTCGAGGCCGGCACGCACACCAGTGCTAATGCTCAGTTCAACCCAGCCGCATCGATTGTGTTTCCGGGGGTGACCACGTCATGACCGTGACCGCGTCGAACGCTGGTGAGATCACGCCACCGGCAGACCTGGTGTCGTGCACTATTGATGGAATCGATATCCAGGTTCCTAAGGGCACGCTGATCATCCGCGCTGCCGAGCAGATCGGTATCGAGATCCCGCGCTTTTGCGACCATCCACTACTCACTCCGGCTGCTAACTGCCGCATGTGCCTAGTTGAGATCGTCGGGCAGCCGAAGCCACAGCCATCGTGCGCCATCATCGTCGGCGCCGACATGGAGATCAAGACCGCCAACACCTCGACAGTCGCTGATCTCGCTCAGCGCGGTGTCATGGAGTTCCTCCTCATCAATCATCCGCTCGACTGCCCGGTCTGCGATAAGGGCGGCGAGTGCCCACTGCAGAACCAGGCGATGTCACACGGAAACGGCGAGAGCCACTTCCACGGGGTTAAGCGAACCTTCCCCAAGCCGATCGCGATCTCCTCCCAGATTCTGCTTGACCGCGAGCGTTGTGTGTCGTGCGCGCGTTGCACTCGTTTCTCCGAAGAGATCGCTGGCGATCCGTTGATCGAGCTGATCGATCGTGGCGCCCAGCAGCAGGTCGCGATTGCCGAAGACAAGCCGTTTGACTCCTACTTCTCCGGTAACACTGTGCAGATCTGCCCAGTCGGAGCGTTGACGAGCAAGGACTACCGCTTCCGGGCTCGTCCGTTCGACCTCGTGTCGACGCCCACGGCCTGTGAACACTGCGCCTCGGGATGTGCGCTGCGCACCGACGAGCGTCGTAGCAAGGTCATGCGCCGGTTGGCCTGGGACGATCCCGAGGTCAACGAGGATTGGAACTGCGATAAGGGCCGGTTCGCCTTCCGTTACCTCGATGAAGACCGCCTGACCCACCCACTCGTTCGCGACGAGAACGGCGACCTGGTCGTCGCTAGTTGGCCAGAAGCGATCGCGATCGCCGCCGAGAAGTTGACCGCAGCACGCGGGACAACCGGTGTAATCACTGGCGGTCGGGTTACCCGCGAAGACGCCTACGCGTACGGCAAGTTTGCTCGAGTTGCGCTGGGATCCGACGATATTGACTTCCGGTCACGTGCCACCTCAGATGAGGAGACGAAGCTGCTGCGAGCAGTCGTCGCTGGGTCTGAACTAGGAGTGACATACGGCCAGATCGAGCAGTCGCCGATGGTTCTCATGGTGGGTCTCGAGCCGGAGGAAGAGTCACCGATGATCTTCCTACGCTTGCGCAAGGGTGTGCAGGCTGGAACTGCAACGACAGCGGCGATCTCATCGTGGTCTAGCCCAGGTTTCACCAAGACCGGTGGAGTCGTATTGGCTGCCGCGCCGGGTGCTGAGGCGCAGGTCTTGGCCGCCCTTGGTTCGGCAGATTCCTCACTATCGGATGCTGCGAAGAACGTTGCTTCAGCCCTGAACGAGGACGGCGCGATCATCCTGGTTGGCGAGCGTCTCGCGAGTCAGCCAGGCGGGATCTCTGCCGCTACCGCGTTGGCTGCCGCAACCGGAGCTTCACTTGCGTGGGTCCCTCGCCGTGCGGGCGAACGCGGCGCCCTCGATGCCGGAGCCCTTGCGGGACTACTACCCGGTGGGCGCCCGATTACCGAGGCCTCCGCCCGTAGCGAGGTTGCGGTTACTTGGGGAGTGAGCCCAGAGGAGTTGCCGACCGAACCAGGACTCACGGTCGAGGGAATCATTGAGGCGCTGACGACAGTTCCCGGTGCCGAGGTCGACGGGGTTGCCGAAGGCACCGCAACGGAGGTTGTTGTCGATGTCGAGGGCGCTGGTGACACCGACTCAGTCGATGTCGAGCCAGCCGATTCAGAGCAGGCGCACGGCGATCCGATCGATGAGGAGTTCGAGCCTCGTATCACCGCGCTCGTACTAGCCGGTGTGGAGATTGACGACTTCCCGAATCCGGACCTGTTCCGTACCGCCCTATTAGAGGCCTCCGTCGTGATCAGCCTCGAGACCCGGCTCTCCGGTATCGAGGCCTACGCCGATGTCGTGTTCCCGGTGGCGGTCGATACCGAACGCGCTGGTTCCTATACCGATTGGGAAGGTCGCGTACGGACCTTTGGTCAAGTGGTCGCTGAAGCCACTACCATCCCCGATGGTCGCGTCCTGGCGATGATTGCCGATGCGATGGATCACTCAATCGGCAGCGGGGAACCACTCCCGATGCGCCGCGAACTCGACCAGCTCGGCTCCTACGTCGGTCCCCGACCAGATGGCCCTTCGGCTACCGCTCCAGTCAAGGCAACGCCAAGTTCCGGCAAGGCCGTGCTAGCTAGCTGGCGGCACCTCTTGGACAACAGCATCTTGGCCACAGGTGAGGACTACCTGGCAGGTACCGCCCGGGCACCCGTTGCACGAATGTCAGCCGCGACTGCTGCTGGTATCGGTGCCAGCGATGGGGCCCTTGTGACGGTCAGCAATGACATCGGCGAGATCGTTTTGCCGCTTGTTTTGACGGATATGCCCGATGGAGTTGTGTGGGTACCCGGCAATTCGCCAGGATCGACAGTGAACGCCTCACTAGGTGTCGTACCTGGGGCAGTCGTGGATATTAGCCAAGGGGGTCAGGTATGACCGACCAACTGACCGGTGCAGATTTCTTGCCCGCGAATGAGCAGAGCCTTGCCCTCTTTGGGCTTGATCCGGTGTGGCTAGTGATCCTGAAGGTCATCGGCGTCTTCATCATTCTGGTGCTCATCGTGCTGGTCACGATTTGGGCAGAGCGCCGAGTTGTCGGTCGAATGCAGCAGCGAATCGGACCAAACCGCGCCGGACCCTTCGGACTGCTTCAGGCACTGATGGACGGCTTCAAGCTCGCGTTCAAGGAAGAGATCTTCCCGACGGCAGCCGACAAGATGGTCTATATCGTCGCGCCGATCCTCTCCGTGGTTCCTGCCTACATGGCCTGGGCGGTTATCCCATTCGGGCCGGAGGTCTCGATCTTCGGACACACGACCCCACTTCAGCTCACGGACTTCCCAGTCGCGGTGCTCTACATCCTTGCGATTGCATCAATCGGCATCTACGGAATCGTGCTCGCAGGTTGGGCCTCCGGCTCGAGCTATCCGCTGCTTGGCGGTATCCGGTCAACAGCACAGATGATCTCCTACGAGATCGCGATGGGCCTGAGCTTCGTCGGCGTCTTCCTCTTTGCCGGAACCATGTCGACCTCGAGCATCGTCAACGGTCAGGTTGAGCTCTGGTACGGCTTGCTACTGCTGCCTAGCTTCTTGATCTACGCCACCGCCATGGTGGGCGAGACCAACCGCGCACCCTTTGACCTTCCCGAAGCTGAGTCCGAACTCGTCGGTGGATTCCACACTGAGTACTCCACGATGAAGTTCGCACTGTTCTTCCTGGCTGAGTACATCAACATGGTGACGGTCTCGGCGGTCGCGGTGACCCTATTCCTGGGTGGTTGGCGTGCCCCGTGGCCTATCTCGATCTGGGACGGTGCCAACGAAGGCTGGTACCCGATGATCTGGTTCCTACTCAAGATCTCAATCTTCATCTTCGTCTTCATCTGGCTACGCGGTACTTTGCCACGATTCCGCTACGACCAGTTCATGCGCTTTGGCTGGAAGGTACTCATCCCGGCCTCGGTCGCTTGGGTGCTCATCATCGGCATCATTCGAGGTGTCAGCGACGAGTATGGCCTCACGCCAATCCCGCTTTCGATCACCGCCGGCGTGATCCTGGTGGTCGGCGGTCTGTACGTGCTGGGCTGGAACGTCAAGCGTCGTCGAGCGGCTCACTTGGCCACAAAGACGATTCCCACCAAATTCGAACCTCTTGCAGGCGGTTTCCCGGTGCCTCCACTACCCGGACAGGAGTACCGTCCGGTGCGGCGGACTTTGTCCGGCGAGGCCGGAGTCGCCTCGACAGTGCCAGTGGGATCGGACGGCGCACCCGAATCCGATGCCGGAATAGGAACTACCGACGAGGAGGTGCGTGGTGGCTGAACTACCAGGGCCCGTTAAGGGTTTCTCCACGACCTTCTTCACTATGTTCCGCAAGGTCAATACTGAGCAGTACCCGGAACAGAAAGAGATGTTCCCGCCCAAGCCGGCATTCCACGGCCGTCACCAGCTCAATCGCCATCCCGATGGCCTCGAGAAGTGCGTAGGTTGTGAACTCTGCGCTTGGGCTTGCCCGGCGGATGCCATCTATGTTGAGGGTGCTGATAACGAGGAAGACGACCGCCACTCGCCCGGAGAGCGCTACGGGCGCGTCTACCAAATCAACTACCTACGCTGCATCCTTTGCGGCCTATGTATCGAGGCTTGTCCCACCCGCGCGTTGACGATGACTAACGAGTACGAGCTAGCGGACACGAGCCGCGAGAGCCTCATCTACGAGAAGGAAGACCTGCTGGCGCCGCTCATGCCGGGGATGGTCGAAGGTCCGCACTCGATGGTCGAGGGTATGACCGAACAGGACTACTACAACGGCAAGGTCACTCAGGCGACTCCAGAGCAGGTCGCCGAGGTGGCGCAGCGCAACGAGTTCGTGCTGGCTGACGCGCTCAAAGCTGCACAGGCCGATGACAACGACGCCAATGGCAACGAGGCTGGCCCCTCACCCTGGGGCTCGGCGTGAATCCAACCTTGCTGATGGCCGCCGGTACCTCTGGCGAGCAAATCGTCTTCTGGATCTGCGCAACCTTCGCCGTACTTGGTGGACTCGGGATGTTGGTCAGTAAGAAGCCAGTTCACAGTGCGCTGTTCGTCGCCTTCACAATGATCAACCTTGCGATCATCTACGTATCCCTACAGGCGCCATTCTTGGGAATGATCCAGATCATCGTCTACACGGGCGCAGTCATGATGCTGTTCGTCTTCGTGATGATGATTGTCGGAGTCGATGCGTCGGACTCCCTCGTTGAGACCATCAAGGGCCAGCGCTTGATGGCGGCTATTTTGGTGCTCGCGTTTGCGGCGCTGCTTATCGGCGCAATCGTTAACGGCCTCCAAGGAGCGCCGGCCCCTTCCCTCGACGCCGCGAATGCCGTCGACGGCGGCAACGTGCAAGGTATTGCCCGCCTGATCTTCACTGAGTACATCATTGCCTTCGAGGTCATCTCAGCGCTGCTGATCGTGGCCGCGATGGGTGCGATGATGCTGACCCACCGTGAGCGATACCGGCCCAAGCCGACCCAGGAGCAGATGTCCAAAGCTCGCTTCCAGCGCTTTGCTGCCACGGGCCAACTTCCCGGGAACCTTCCGCCTGCGGGAACCTACGCCCGGCATAACGCGATCGATACCCCAGCGCTGCTACCGGACGGTTCGATCGCCATCGAATCTGTCCCTGATCCACTGCAGGAGCGTGGGGATACCCGAGCACCAAGTGTCGAGGACGTTACTGAGGTCGCCGAGATCTCTGAAGGCGAATCAGTAGTCATCGATGGCGATGTCGTTGAAGATTTGGGGGATGAAAAGTGACCACCGAGCACTATGTCGTCCTATCGGCAATCCTGTTTTCCATCGGGGTCTTCGGAGTTCTCATCCGACGCAACGCAATTGTTGTGTTCATGTCCGTGGAGTTGATGCTAAATGCCGCTAACCTCGCCTTCGTTGCATTCGCCCGTCAACACGGAAATCTGACAGGACAAACAATTGCGTTCTTCGTCATGGTGGTTGCCGCCGCAGAAGTGGTTGTCGGATTGGCAATCCTGGTGACGATCTACCGCACCCGCCGGTCGGCTTCGGTCGACGAACCGAACTTGCTGAAGTACTAGGGGAGGCGACGTGAATCTAACGAACTCGCTGACCTCATTCCTGGGCAGCGCAACAATCGAAGCCAGCAATGTCGATCCGACTGTTAACTTGCCAGTGGCTGCATCCGGAGTCTTCTCCTTCATGTGGCTCTTACTGGCCCTGCCAGTCCTGGGCTCAGCACTGCTGCTGCTCTTGGGTAAGCGTGCTGACAAGTGGGGACCGATCTTCGCTGTCCTCATGGTCTGCGGCGCATTCGTTGTCGGGCTCTTCCTTTACTTCGCGATGCTGGCCGAGTCCGCGAACGACAGACCCGTCAATCTCCATATGTGGGACTGGATACTCGTCGGTAATTTCGAGGCGCCTATCGGAATGCAGCTGGATCAGCTGTCGATGGTCTTCGTCCTACTGATCACCGGTGTCGGTGGGCTCATCCACATCTACTCGCTGGGGTACATGAAGGACGACCCCGATAAGCGGAAGTTCTTCGGCTACCTCAACCTCTTTATTGCCGCGATGCTGCTGCTCGTCACAGCAGACAGCTACCTGCTGTTGTACGTCGGCTGGGAAGGTGTCGGCCTAGCGTCGTACTTACTCGTTGGGTTCTGGCAATACAAACCTGCGGCGGCGGTAGCGGCCAAGAAGGCCTTCGTGATGAACCGCGTCGGCGATGTCGGACTCTCCATCGCGATCATGTTGATGTTCGTCACCTTCGGCTCTGTCACGTTCACCGGCGTATTTGATGCAGCTCCAGGCGCGAGCGAATCCACGATGACCTGGATTGGTTTTGCACTACTGCTGGCCGCGTGTGGAAAATCCGCCCAGCTGCCACTGCAGGCATGGTTGCTCGACGCGATGGAGGGTCCAACACCGGTCTCCGCGCTCATCCACGCTGCGACGATGGTTACCGCCGGTGTTTACCTGATCGTCCGTAGTGGACCGATCTTTGATGCTGCCCCCGCCGCCCGAGATGCGGTGATGGTCGTGGGTGCAGCGACGCTGATATTCGGCGCCATAATCGGAGCTGCGAAGGACGGAATCAAGGACGTTCTGGCTGGTTCGACGATGAGCCAGGTCGGTTACATGATCTTGGCTGCTGGTCTTGGGCCAGTCGGCTATGTCTTCGCGATCTTCCATCTACTCACTCACGGAATGTTCAAGGCTAACCTGTTCCTTGGCGCTGGCTCGATCATGCACAGCATGCACGACCAGTTGAATATGCGAAGATTCGGCGCCCTTCGAAAGGTCATGTTCTTTACGTTTTTGACCTTTAGCTCTGGCTGGCTAGCAATCATGGGGGTTCCGCCGTTCTCGGCCTTCTACTCGAAGGACAAGATCATTGAGGCATCCTTCAGCGTCAACTTCTGGGGTGGCCTCGCTGCCCTAGTCGGAGCCGGAATCACGTCGTTCTACATGACGCGCCTGTGGACGATGACGTTCACTGGAAAAGCGCGGTGGACCGAAGACAACCAGCATCCGCACGAGTCCCCGAAAGTCATGCTCTTCCCAATGGCAGTCTTGGGTCTGGCCTCCTTGGCAGCAGGCTTCCTGCTCGCTGGAGCTATCGAGACCTGGTTGGCTCCGGTTACTGGATTCGAAGAGGGCCATCTACCAATAAGTAGCCTCGCTATGGAATCCATCAGCCTTACCTTTGTGCTGGTCGGTGGAGCGATCGCCTACCTGCAGTACCGACGAGGAGTTCCGATTACCCCGCCGCAACATGTCTCTGCCCTCACCGTGGCAGCCCGCGATGAGCTCTACGGCGACGCTTTCAACGAGGCAGTATTCATGCGTCCTGGCCAGTGGCTCACCCGCTCGCTGGTGTTCGTCGACAGTAAGGCTATCGACGGCATCGTCAACGGCACCTCGGCTGCGGTCGGTGGTCTCTCGGGTCGACTACGCCGGATACAAACTGGCTTCGCTCGTTCTTATGCCCTATCCATGTTGGCTGGCGCGGTCTTACTGATCGTCGCCCTGATTCTGGTGAGGATGTGACCGACATGCAGTCGTTCTCTTGGCTCACCTCAATCATCTTGGTGCCCCTCGTAGGTGCCGTTGTCCTGATGCTGCTGCCCGCGGCGAAGACCGAGTTGGCAAAGCGGTTGGCGCTGTTCTTCAGCGCCGTCCCATTGCTCATGGTCATCGCGATGGCATTGCAGTTCGATGCTGACTCAACTGCTGAGTTCCAGTTTGTCGAGTCCTATTCCTGGATACCGACATTTGGGATCTCCTACCAAGTCGGAGTGGACGGGATCTCTCTCATCCTGATCGCTTTGTCGGTGATTCTGGTTCCGCTGGTGATCCTGGCGGCCTGGAACGACGCTGACGATGCGATCGGGAGCGTAAAGGGCTACTTCGCGCTCTTCCTGGTACTCGAGACATTCATGATCGGTGTGTTCGCCGCCACTGACGTCTTCCTGTTCTACGTCTTCTTCGAGGCCATGCTCATTCCGGTCTACTTCCTAATCGGGCGCTACGGCGGACCGGGAAGGCAGTACGCCGCCGTCAAGTTCCTGATCTACAGCCTCGTCGGTGGACTACTGATGCTGGTTGCCTTGATCGGCCTCTACGTTGCGAGCGCTAACGAACTAGGTGAAGGTACCTTCGACTTCACCACCCTGACGAACTTGAATATGGATCCGGGGACGCAGAAGTTGCTGTTCTTGGGCTTCTTCATCGCGTTCGCGATCAAGGCTCCGTTGTTCCCGTTCCACACGTGGCTGCCAGATGCGGCTTCGGCCTCGACTCCGGGCACCGCGGTGTTGCTCGTTGGTGTCCTGGATAAGGTCGGAACCTTCGGAATGCTGAAGCTCTGCCTGCCGATATTCCCGGCGGCGTCCGCCTTCTACGCACCGGTGATTATCGCGCTCTCCGTGATCGGCATTGTCTACGGAGCGCTACTGGCGGTCGGTCAGACAGACCTCAAACGTCTTATCGCTTACACGTCGATCTCCCACTTCGGTTTCATTGGTCTCGGTATCTTCGCGATGACGACCCAAGCGCAATCCGGCTCGACGCTCTACATGCTGACCCATGGATTCTCCACTGGTGCGTTGTTCCTGATCGTCGGCTTCCTCATGACGCGTCGCGGTTCGAGTTTGGTCAAGGACTACGGCGGCGTCTACCGGGTCGCTCCAGTTCTGGCTGGTCTGTTCCTGATCGCCGGACTCAGCTCACTGGCGCTACCAGGTATGGCGAGCTTCATCAGCGAGTTCTTGGTCCTGGTTGGGTCATTCGAGAAGTACACGGTTGCGGCGGTGATAGCCACCACTGGAATCGTCTTTGCGGCCCTCTACATTCTCTTGATGTACCAGCGCACAATGACCGGTCCAGTGATCGACAGTTGTAAGAAGCTGCCCGATATTCGTGGCCGGGAAGCTGTTGCAGTTATCCCGATGCTCGTACTGCTTGTGGCCATTGGCTTCTACCCCAAGCCCGTGCTGGATGTCATCAATCCAGCGGTTGACCGAGTAATGGTCCAAGTCGGTGCTACTGATCCACCACCAACTGTGCAACCGGCTAGTGAATCCAACGCCGAGGGCTCTGAAGCGACTGGCGAAGGGGGTGCGGGGCAATGACAGAACTCCTAACCCAAGGTCTAGGCGAGGTCACTCGCTGGGAGCTTCCAGATCTGCAGTATCGCTACCTACTGCCGCTGTTTGTGTTGTTCGGCATGGCGGTTGTCTCGGTGCTCGTGGAGGCGTTCGTGCCACGGGCAGCACGACGGACGGTCCAACTGTTCTTGGTCTTTGGAACCCTCATCGCGGCCTTCATCTTGGTGGCAGGGCTATCCGGGATTCGATCGCTTGCAGGCGGTGGATCCATCGCAGTCGACGGACCCGCGCTGTTCCTACAAGGCACTATTCTCGTGCTGGCGATCATGGCGGCTCTATTGATTGCCGAACGCGACGCTGATCCAGCTGGCGACGCATTCGCTGCCCGTGCCAATGCACTACCCGGTAGCGAGGACGAGCGCGAGTTCACCCGTCGCGGATGGCTGACCACCGAGGTCTGGCCGCTATTCCTGTTCAGCGTCACCGGCATGCTGATCTTTGTCTCCGGCACAGATCTGTTGATCCTATTTGTTGGCCTCGAGGTCATGTCGCTGCCGCTGTACCTGATGGCTGGGATCGCTCGTCGTCGACGTTTGCTCAGCCAAGAAGCAGCAATGAAGTACTTCCTGCTGGGCGCATTTAGTTCCGGTTTCTTCATCTACGGCGCTGCCATGCTCTACGGATTTGCGGGCACAGTGGATCTAGGCGGGATATCTGACGCGATCACGAACCAAGCCGGACCCAACGGGCTACTGCTCGCAGGCGTTGTCCTGCTCAGCGTTGGTCTGTTGTTCAAGGTGGCGGCGGTGCCATTCCATCAATGGGCACCTGACGTCTACCAAGGATCACCGACGCCGATCACCAGTTTCATGGCGTCGTGTGTCAAGGTCGCAGCATTTGGCGCCTTGCTGCGCATCATGTACGTCGCCTTGGGTGGCTTGCGCTGGGATTGGGTACCCGCTTTCTGGATTATCGCGATCCTCACGATGCTGGTCGGTACTGTTCTGGCGCTTACGCAGACCGATATCAAGCGAATGCTCGCCTACTCATCGATCGCCCATGCTGGCTTCCTGTTGATCGCGGTAATCGCGACAAGTGAAGCAGGCCTAGCGGCGGCAATGTTCTACCTGCTCGCATACGGCGTCTCGACGATCGGTGCGTTCGGAGTCGTCACTCTCGTTCGCGATTCCACTGGAGAGGCAACCCACCTGTCGTCGTGGGCTGGCCTAGGAAAGCGCTCTCCGTGGGTCGCTGGAACCTTTGCCGTCTTCTTGCTCAGCTTCGCCGGGATCCCACTCACGGGTGGATTCATCGGGAAGTTCGCCGTCTTCGAAGCCGGATATGCCAGCGGTGCTGGATGGCTCATCGTGGTCGCGGTGATACTAAGTGCAACGGCAGCGTTCTTCTATGGGCGCGTCATCGTCATCATGTTCTTCACCGATCCGCAGGAGGACGGTCCGACCGTGGTCGTACCAAGCGCATTCACAGCGATTGCGATTGCTAGCGGCCTAGCAATGACCGTTGTGCTCGGTGTGTTCCCGCAACCCTTCCTGGACTTGGCGGAGAAGGCGTCAATCTTTGTCCGATAGCCGCAGTGATGACAACGCGCGTATTGTGCGGCTGCGGAGATCTGCGAAGATGGGTGCTAGCAGCGTGACCTACCCAGGCGTGTTGATACGTCTGGAATCGCGGGTTACATCTTCGATGGCGAACAGGACGAGACGGTAAATGAGTGACTTGCTCAGCTTCGACTTAGGCGATGATGCCTTGAGCACGAGCGTTGCTGCCGGGTTAGTCGACGTCGAGGCCCGCCTAGCCAAAGCCGTCAAGAGTGACGACGATTTCATTGACTCGGCGTCAAGTCACCTAGTTGAAGCTGGCGGCAAGCGCTTTCGGCCGCTCCTCACCTTGCTGGCCGCGAACCTTGGTGACCCCCAGAATCCCGGGGTAGTCGACGCCGCTGTCGTGGCCGAACTTACGCACTTAGCAACTCTGTATCACGACGATGTGATGGATGAATCTCTACGGCGCCGCGGTACTGAGTCGGCAAATGCTCGCTGGGGAAACACGGTTGCGATTCTGACTGGTGACTTCCTGTTTGCGCGGGCCTCCGACATCTTGGCTGACTTGGGCCCAGAAGCGGTTCGGATTCAGGCAAAGACGTTCGAACGGTTGGTTACAGGGCAGATTCACGAGACAGTTGGAGCGGCGCAAGGCGCAGACCGGGTTGATCATCACCTCGACGTCCTGGCCGACAAGACGGGCTCCCTGATCGCGACCTCAGGCCGATTCGGAGCGATGTTCGCAGGCTGCGACGAGGCGACGGTCGAGACAATGACTCGCTATGGCGAGCGAATCGGCGTTGCATTCCAACTAGTCGACGACTTGGTTGACCTGACTAGTGATGGCAAGGAGTCGGGCAAGGTCCAAGGCACGGATCTGCGGGAGGGAATTGCCACTCTTCCCGCGTTGTTGATCCTGCGCTCGACTGATCCCGCCGATGCTCGACTTCAGGAGCTGCTCTCCAGGCCGCTTCCCGACGATGTCGAACATGCTGAAGCACTCAGGTTGATCCTTCAGCATCGAGAGCTCGATGAAGCACGCGCTGTTGCGAGGTATTGGGCGGACGAGGCGCGAGCCGCTGCTACGAATCTTCCCGAGGGCCCCGTCCGCGGCGCCCTTGAAGCACTGTGTGACTACGTGGTGACCCGCACTTACTAGCTCGCGAGGTTGAGTGAGGTTGAATAGGGCTGAGCGAGGCTGAGTAAGGCTGAGCGAGGTTATGTAGGGCCGAGTCCGAGTAGGGCTGAGCAAGATTGAGCCTTACGGGCTAGACCCGATCTGTTCGCGAATCCATTCGCCGTACTCCCCACCCGTACTTTGCCAGTCATCATCCTGGCCTGGGACCCCGCAGGTGTCGTTGTTGAGACCGCGTAGCGTCCCCGCCACGTAGGGGGTTGAACGCGGTACCCCCAGGGCATCAAACTGATCGACTGCCCACACGTAGGGCCCGCCGGAATCGAAGGAGCAGGTTCCCGATCCTCCTCCACCCGGTCGGCCGCCGCAGAAGACCCCGTCCTCTCCGCCGTCGCAGGAGTCATTCGCGGTGGTTTCTTGGGGCGTCCAGTCAAGGAACTGCGCTGGAGTGCCGATCATGTTTGCCGCCCCCCACCCCATGGTGATTGCCCGGGAGCCAAGCTCGTAGGGCGCAACCTCATCGGTGGGAATCAGGCCGACTGGTTCCACTGTTGATGCCGTCTTGAGGCGTAGTAGCGCGAGGTCGACCTCATCGTCAGGGTAGTCAACGAACTCCGCAACCTCGATCAGTTCTCCACCATCTTTGCGGTCAACCGATCCGACGCGGACCTTCCAGTCGCTGGCGTTGCCATCGAACAGTCCTTCGTGACAGTGGTTCGCGCTCAGAACCCACATGGGTGCCACGAGGGCTCCGCCACAGGTCGCGACCCCCCGATATTGGGTTGAGGCCATCCAAGGGAACAGGCCTGCCTCAACCGGTTCCCCGATCACGGTGCCAGATTCAAAGTAGCTGCGGGTACAGCCGGTGAGGGTTACCGTCAGTGCAAGGAGGCTGAGTAGGACGAGCGTCGCCACCCGGGTACCACGGCGCCGATCCATCAGTTGCCTATCTGCCGTCACCAGCCGAGTAGTTTGGCGGCTAGGTCGTTCATCACTTCGGTTGCTCCGCCGCCGATGGCTAGCACCTTGGAGTCGCGGTAGTGTCGCTCGACTTCAGTGCCGTGAATGTACCCCATCCCGCCGTGTAGTTGCACCGCTTGATCGACCACGTAGTCACAGGCAGCAACGGCCGTGTTCTTGGCGAGAATCGCTTCGAGTAGGACGCCCTCACCGTGGGCATTGCGGGCTGCAACCGAACGCGCGTAGGTGCGCGCCACCTCGATCTGGCGGTGCATCTCGACGAGGTTGTGTCGAACTACCTGACGCTGAAGAAGTGGCCGTCCAAACGTCTCTCGTGACCGCGTCCAATCGACTGTGAGATCCAGACACCGTTGCGCTGTGCTGTAGGCCATCGTCGCCAATGAGAGGCGCTCGATGGCGAAGTGTCGAGCCAGCGATGCGAACCCGCCACCTGCATCTGGCGTTAGCAGCGCACTGTGTGGGACGCGTACATCAACCAGCGATAGCTCCGCCGTGTCGCTGCAGTGCCAGCCCATCTTGTTCAGCCGTCGAGTTACCTCAAAGCCAGGCAACGACGTGTCGACTGCGAATAGTGCGACCCCGGAGGCGCCAGGTCCCCCAGTCCGAGCGGCAATCACGACCACATCGGCACGGGCGCCTGAGGTGATGTAGGTCTTTGCGCCGTTGATCACCCAGCCACTGCCGATGGCGCTATCGCCGCTGCTGGTGCCGCTGCTGCTGCCGCTATCGCTGTCGCCTCGTCGCGCGCTTTCGCGAGTTCGGTCTGAGTGATCCGGGGTATCCGATGACTTGCCAACCTGGACGGCTCGAGTCCGCAATGATGCAACATCTGATCCGCCGTCGGGCTCCGTAACACCAAGCGCAGCAACCTTCTCTCCGGCAAGTACCGGACGAACCCAGGTGTCCAGGAGTAGCTCTGCAGTGGCGAGGTCTCCGGTGGACCGGGCTCGGGTGGCCGCATCCACAATGTGCGGGATTGCAATCCCGTGGCTGAACAGCCCCGCAAATAGACCTCCGGAGCCCCCTGAGGTCAGAATCGCCTCCGTCACGACCGTGACATCGATCGAGCTACCGCCGACGCCGCCGACCTCCTCGGGATAGTTGATGCCCAGCAACCCGAGCTGGGCAGCCAACCGATGCAGTGAACGAGGAATCTCGCCGCGATCTTCCCAGCCCTGCAGTTCGGGGACGATCTCGCGACGGGTGAAGTCTGCCGTGAGATCAGCTAGGGCGGTGCGCTCTGGACTGTCGAACGACCCAAGCTGAGGCGTCGGCGGCGAATCCTGGGCAGGTTCGGGTAGTGGCGCTGGCGATATGTCGTCGTTGTCACCCATATCGCGGACGCTATCCCGTTTTGGTCGTCACCCAAGCTGACTTGAGAGAGGCGGTAGTTGATGTCAGGTCCGGGGATCGGGACCGGCGTCCGATCCACAACGGGTGGCCCCGCTTCAGGAGGCAACCAAGGCGCACGGCAGAGTGTCACAAATGGAGATCCTTGAGCACACCCCGGATTCTGTTCTAGCAATTGTCGCTCATCCCGACGACATCGAATATGGCGCTGCGGCAGCAGTTGCGCTCTGGACCGCAGCCGACATCGACTGCCGCTACCTGCTGGCAAGTCGTGGTGAAGCCGGTATCGATGGCATCGACCCTAGCGAATCTGGTGCGCTGCGAGAAGCCGAGCAACGTGCCAGCGCTGCCGTTGTCGGTGTCGACGTTGTGGAGTTCCTGGCCTACCCCGACGGCACCATTCCGAACGATCTGTCCATCCGGCGTGACTTCGTTGAGGCAATCCGCAAACACAAGCCACAGACTGTGCTGCTGTTCAACCACCGCGAGACCTGGGGTCCGGGCACTCGCAACAGCGCCGATCACCGTAACGTCGGTTCGGCAGCACTCGATGCCGTCGCCGACGCTGGGAACCGCTGGGTATTCCCAGGAACTGAGCCACATAGTGTCAAAACCGTGCTCGTCGCCGGATCGCCGGACGCGACTCATCTGCTCGACGTCAGCGCCGGTGTTGACAAGGCGATCGAATCCCTGTCCGAGCACAAGGCCTACCTCGAAGGTCTCGGAGACCACCCGATGGCCGACCCGGAGTTCATGCGGATGATGTTCGCGCAGTCGGGCGAGGAACTAGGGCTCGCGGCTGCGCTCAAGGTCGAGGTGTGGAACTTCTAAGGCCGCAACCAGCGGATAGCTATCGAGCCGTGCATCCCTTTGAGAAGCTCATGGTTGGCGGCCCTCTCTGGTAAGTCCCTAGCGCGGGCTTACGGAGGAGTGAGGATAAGGTCATGGTTCGCGTCACCGGTCAGAGTGAACCCGCGTTCATGGACGGTGTGGTGATGGTGACGACAGAGTCCCGCCAAGTTTGATTGATTCGTCGGTCCGCCATTTGCCCAGAATATGAGGTGGTGAATCTCTTGTATTGGTGCGTCACAACGAGGAAATCGGCAGTGTTCATCCCGTAGTTCGATAGCGAGTCGCAGCGCCGAACTGATCACCCGCGTGCGTCGACCGACGTCGAGAATCTGTGATCTAGAGTTCATGACGATCGGCAGGATCTCCGCGTCGCAGGCGAGTCGACGGGCGGTGGCTGCTGGGATCTGGACTCCTATTCCGACGCAATCGCCGGCCCCTGAAAGTACCGGGGGTTTGCCGCCATACGGATCCGTAAGCTTGCCATCGGCCTCGCTAGCTGTAGCCGCGGTCCCATGCGAATCGGTCGCTGCCGCTAAATCGATCTTCAGCGCTTCTAGAGTTGTGGTCACGGCGATATGGACGGGAACTCCGCCCGTGCCGGTGGCCATATCTGGGTGTGCGGTCGCGAGGTTGAGGAGCTGTCGCAATGCATCAACGTTCTGTTGAGAAACCAAGCGCCCTGCCGCGCGGGCGTTGGGTGCCGATTCACCGGCCTCATTGCGGGTCCGGTACAGCTTGTCACGGGTAGCGTCGAGGGCTGCCAAGAACGCGGCCCCGGTCTCGGCATCGAGGAGACCTTGAACCCGGACCATCCGATCCATCGTCGTGGACACGTGCAGGTTTGCCTTCTCGGCCCGCTTGGAGAACTCCTCGGTAGCCGCCTGGGCATCGATCAAATCGGCCCACCGATCGACAGCTCGTTTGAGGTGATCGGGAGTGGTCCGCGATGCCAGCCGAGCGAAGATCCCATCCGCCTCGGGTAGTGACTCCTCTCGAGCCTGCGACGCTGAAGCGGCCCGCGCCACGACGGTGACGTGGTCCAGGCTGGTCTTCCCCGCCCGAAACGTCGTCGCGAGCTCAGGTGCTGACTCACTGATACGTGCAGCGTGAAGTCGATTGCTTGCCGAGGCGCGAGTGGATTCCGAGACCGTCCTGACCCAGGCGTTGACACTACGAGAGCCGTCGATCTGCCACTGACCGGATCGATCGACCGAACCGATCACCTCAACGTCGAGAGCGTCGATCTGGTTGCGCAAGCTGGCGAGTCGGGCGACGACTGCTCGGGCCTCAGTTGGGTGGACGTCGGCGGAGGAGATAGATGCAAGCTGGCGGTCGAGTTCAGCAAGGGCGGCGGGAACGGTAGCCGCACGCGTTCGAGTCTCGATCGTTGCCGACACCACTGCCACCACCCCTCCCGATATCAAGCACGGATTACGAGAGAGAAACGGAGCCCGAGACCTCAACCGATCAGGTCGACTCCCAGGCTCTTACCGCGATCAGTAGAACTGCAAAAACCCCTGCAACATAAGGGAAATTCGCTGTTCGGACCGCCGGTTCGATCTCCGTTTCTCATAGGTAAACCCTACCCTGAAATAGCGAAAAGAGTCGAACATATATTCGAAGGTGTGGACAGTGGTGGAGTCGCTTAACGAAGCGATGGAGCGGCCTCAGCGAAGAGAGCTGTTACTCAATAGTCCAAGTATCGGCACCCGAAATGAGTGACTGTAGATCGCCAGGACCGTTCGCCGCTGCCTGTGTCATCTGCTCGCTCATCAGCCGGTCATAGCTTGGCCGCTCGACGCTGCGTAGGACACCGATCGGGGTGTGATGCAAGGTCTCCGGGTCAGAAAGCCGAGTCAGTGCAAACGCCGTCGCGGTATCTGGCGAGCCCACATCGTGGACAACGATCTGGTCTGCGGCGACATCAGCGGTCTCAGCGATACGCAGTCCACCGTGGGCATTGCGAACCACACAGTGCTCACCTTGCGCGCCAAAGACAATCGGTTCGCCGTCGACGAGTCGGATCAGCTCGTCCTCACGCGACTCGGGCTCCTTGAGTAGAGCGAAGGCGTTGTCATTGAAGATATTGCAGTTCTGGTAGATCTCCACCAGCGCACTACCCTCGTGGGCCGCAGCTGCCCGCAGCACACTGGTCAGGTGCTTGCGGTCGGAATCAATCGTGCGCGCAACAAAAGTGGCCTCCGCGCCGAGCGCGACAGACAGGGGATTGAACGGATAGTCCAGTGACCCCATCGGCGTCGATTTCGTGATCTTGCCAACCTCTGACGTAGGCGAATACTGCCCTTTGGTCAAACCGTAAATCCGGTTATTGAATAGCAAGATCTTGAGATTCACATTGCGCCGCAACGCGTGAATCAAGTGGTTTCCGCCAATCGACAGCGCATCGCCATCGCCGGTCACGACCCATACCGACAGATCCTCGCGAGAGGTCGCCAGTCCGGTTGCAATAGCCGGGGCGCGCCCGTGGATCGAGTGCATCCCGTAGGTCGTCAAGTAGTAGGGAAAGCGCGATGAGCAACCGATGCCGGAGATGAAGCAGATGTTCTCCCGCGGAATACCCAACTCGGGGAGGAAGGCCTGAACAGCCGCAAGGACCGCGTAGTCACCACAGCCAGGACACCAGCGGATCTCCTGGTCGCTCTTGAAATCCTTGGCCTTGAGCTCGACCGGCACGGCTGTGTCAGACATTGGCAATCACGTCCTCGATCACGTTGACGAGTTCATCGGATTTGAACGGCATTCCGCGAACCTGGTTGTAGCTCAGAACATCAACGAGGTAGCGACCGCGAAGTAGCAGCGCCAACTGTCCGAGGTTCATCTCCGGAACGATGACCTTGCGGTAGCTCTTCAGTACCTGCTCGGTGTTCTGCGGGAACGGATTGAGATGTCGCAGATGCGCTTGGGCAACCTTCCCACCGTTCTCGCGAATCTGGCGGGCTGCAGCTCCGATCGGACCGTAAGTCGAGCCCCAGCCGAGGACGAGCACGTCCGCGTCACCGCTTGGATCGTCAACTTCGAGATCAGGAATGGTGCTGGCAATCCCGTCGATCTTCGCTTGGCGTAGTCGCACCATCTTCTCGTGGTTCGCTGGCTCGTATGAGATGTGGCCGGTGATATCAGCCTTCTCGATACCCCCGACGCGGTGCTCGAGCCCGGGTGTCCCAGGAATCGCCCACGGGCGAGCCAGGGTCTCCGGATCGCGCACGAACGGCATGAACTCTTCCTCGCCGGCCTCGTTGGTCCAGTTCGGCCCGTCGGCGAACTTCACGGTCAGGTCGGGAAGCTCATCGACAAGCGGGATCTGCCATGGTTCCTGACCATTCGCCAAGTAGCCGTCGGACAGGATGAATACGGGCGTGCGATAGACCGTCGCGATACGAGCAGCCTCGATTGCCGCATGGAAGCAATCGGAGGGAGTCTGCGGAGCAATGATCGGAACGGGTGCTTCACCGTTGCGGCCGAACATGACCTGCAGCAGATCGCTTTGCTCGGTCTTAGTGGGCAGGCCCGTTGAAGGCCCGCCACGCTGAACATCGATGATGATCAACGGGATCTCGGTCGCGACAGCCAGCCCGATGGTCTCGGACTTGAGTGCGACACCTGGACCCGACGTCGTGGTCACACCAAGCGACCCGCCATAGGAAGCGCCGAGCGCAGCGCCGATTCCGGCGATCTCGTCCTCTGCTTGGAACGTGCGCACGCCGAAATTCTTGTGCTTGGACAGCTCGTGCAGGATGTCACTTGCTGGGGTAATTGGGTAGGACCCCAAATAGACGTCGAGCTTGGTGAGCTGACCGGCCGCGACCAATCCGTAGGACAGTGCCAAGTTACCGCTGATGTTGCGGTAGATGCCTGAGTCCAGCTTCGCCGGCTTGACCTCATATCGGACGGAGAAGTCCTCAGTGGTCTCGCCGTAGTTCCAGCCAGCCGTCAGTGCCGCCAGGTTGGCGCCGAGAATCTCCGGTTTGCGCCCGAACTTCTCTTTGAGGAACCGCTCAGTGCCCTCGGTCGGACGCCCGTAGAGCCAAGAAAGTAGCCCGAGCGCGAACATGTTCTTAGCCCGCTCGGCCTCCTTACGACTGAGGTCGAAGTCCTTGAGCGCCTCAACGGTCAACGAGGTCAGAGCGAGCGGGTGAACGTTGTAGGCCTCGAGCGACCCGTCATCGACCGGGCTCTGCGCGTACCCGACCTTCGCCAAGTTCCGCTTGCTGAACTCATCGGTATTGACGATTAGGTCCCCGCCGCGAGGTAGGTCCTCGAGGTTCGCCTTGAGCGCAGCCGGGTTCATCGCCACGAGCACATTGGGGGAGTCACCGGGTGTCAGGATGTCATGATCGGCAAAGTGCAGTTGAAACGCCGAGACGCCCGGCAGGGTTCCGGCAGGTGCGCGGATCTCAGCGGGGAAGTTAGGCAGCGTCGAGAGGTCATTTCCGAAGCTCGCAGTCGATGACGTGAACTGGTCGCCGGTCAATTGCATACCGTCGCCGCTATCACCGGCGAAGCGGATTATGACCCGATCGAGCTGAACAGTCTCTTTTGGCACATCTATTAGTGTCCGATAACTTGCCTGCGCGTGTTCGTTCGGGGTCGGCGTACGCTACAAGACATGGCGGCGCTCACTTCCACCCCGATACGTCGGCTTGAGGTTACAACCCTCAACTTGGCGTGTTGTGCGGTCGAGTCTGCGACTGGGGTTGAGCTGTGGGAGTCGGCGCAGGCAGGCGCAGCAGCCAATCAGCCAAGCCAGTCTGACCAACTCGAGCAGCCCACGGATTCAGCACTTCACGTCCTCGTCGTAGCCGGAACCGTCACCAAGGCGAATGCCACCTTGGTGCAGGAGGCCTACGAGGCACTGGCTGAGCCGAGGGCAGTTGTCGCGTTCGGTGCGTGCACTATCTCGGGCGGCCCGTATTGGGACTCCTACGCAGTCATGCCAGGTATCGGCGACCTAGTGCCCGTGGCGAGCTATGTGTCAGGCTGCCCGCCTCGCGCTGACGATCTCGTCGCTGCCCTCGCTGAGCTGGCCCGATCATGACGGGTGCTGAGCGGTTCGAGGTGGACCCGCAGGATTGGTGGTCCGCGCACGAGGCGCACCTGGCTAACGGCAGACTGTTCTTTGATCTCCTCCTGGCAACTGATCTCGGTGATGGGTCGTTCGAGGTTGTCACGCACGTTATGGCTGCAGATGCGAGCCAACGAGTGCTCACGCGAACGACTCTGACCGATTCAGTTGGTGACGTCGCGATCGCTTCGATTGCACAGCTCTACCCTGCCTCAGCCTGGTACGAACGCGAGGCGCACGACCTCGTGGGAA
This sequence comes from uncultured Actinomycetes bacterium, assembly GCA_946803585.1. Lineage (GTDB taxonomy): Bacteria > Actinomycetota > Actinomycetes > S36-B12 > UBA10799 > UBA10799. The sequence continues at coordinate 228,375 of CAMPEQ010000011.1, read as the reverse complement.
TCGACTTCATTGGGAACCCAGATCTGCGCGCCCTGGTATTTGACGGCCCGAATGATCCGTTAGTCCGGACGGCGCCACTTGCTCCACGAATCCATAGCCCGTGGCCGGGCAGCTACGAGCCCGGTGCACAACCGGGAACCACCCGGCGTAAGCGTCCTAAGCCAGTGCCCGGGGTCAACCCGGAATGGAAGCTGACGGGAGGCGCAGATGACACACTCAGCTGATCCGTTGCGGAACCCTGATTCGACTCATGTCGAGCAACCCCGCCAGCGGGGAGCAATTGCGCTGATTCCCAACCAGTGCACAAGCTGCATGATCTGTGTGCGGGAGTGCCCCGTCTGGTGTATCAGCCTGACTGCTGAGAAGCGCCATGATCCCGATGCCGGTCCTCGCGGTCGCTCGACGTTGGTCTTGACCGACTTCTCGATCGACTACGGGCTGTGTATGGATTGCGGGATCTGTATTGATGCGTGTCCAACCGACGCACTTGAGTGGGTAGCGGCACCGTTACCTTCAGCATCAACTGAGGCCGACCTGACGCTGGACACAGGTCGACTAGCTGATCTCAGGTTGACGGGATCGGACAACTCTCATCCACTCGGCGAGCTCAACCAACATCGGTAGGTCGGGGCCGAGCCACGGAATCTCGTGCCAGTCGTCGGGGGAGACCCACCGCAACTCGTCGTGTACGCCTGCCGTTGTGGGCTCACCCTCACGCAGTTCGGCGGTGAACAGTCGCAGGTCCAAGCGAGAGGAAATCGGCCAGGCACGGATGGAGTCAGACCGGGACCCGGTGATGGCCTCGGGCCCGGCAGGGTTGCCGATCTCGGTCCCGAGAGCTAGCGAGACGCCAAGCTCCTCCCGAATCTCCCGCCCAAGCGCATCACGCAGACTCTCGCCGGGCTCGACCTTTCCGCCCGGGAACTCCCATTGCCCGGCGAGCGCCTCCGGACTGGTCCGCCTCGCAGCGAGAACACGGCGCGGGAACGTCAGGTCGTCGACGATGGCCGCGGCCACCACATGTCGCATCGTCGGCGCCACTGTCAAAGGATCTCGCGAGAACTCGGGTCCGGCGATCTAGCGGTAGTTCACGAACTGGATTGGGAAGTCGAGATCGGCTCCAGTGCAGAGCTTCTGGACCGCTTGAAGGTCGTCGCGCTTCTTGGAGGTGATGCGGAGCTCGTCACCCTGGATCTGCACCTTCACACCCTTTGGCCCCTCATCGCGAATCAGCTTGCCGAGCTTCTTGGCCTGCTCCTGGGTGATTCCGGCCTGGAAGGTGGCGGAGATCTTCGATTCCTTCCCCGACTGGCGCGGATCCTGGACGTCCAATGACTTCAACGAGATCTGTCGCTTCACCAACTTGTCTCGGAATACCTCGAGTGCGGCGCTGACCCGCTCTTCAGTCGAGGCGGTGAGCTCGACGGCAAGCTCGCCATTCCATTCGATCTTCGCACCCGTGTTTCGGAAATCAAACCGCTGTGAGAGTTCCTTGCCGGCCTGGTTCAAGGCGTTGTCGACTTCCTGCCGGTCGACTTTGCTGACGATATCGAAGCTGCTGTCTGCCATGGGGATTCCTTCTACTCTGGGGTTTGTCTGGGTATAGCCAACCATGGCGGCGTGCGGTCCGTGTCGGCTATCTGTATCCTGACTGTCGCCGTAGTTGTTTACTGCGGTGCAAGAGGCGGGTTGCCCGAGCGGCCAATGGGAGCGGACTGTAAATCCGTCGCGAAAGCTTCGAAGGTTCGAATCCTTCACCCGCCACAAGGCAGATGTTCTTGCTCTGCCACCCGGCCTGGGAGCGTCTGTGATTGCAGCAGCGCCCCAGGCCGTTTTGCCAGGCGCGCGGGCGATCCTCTGGACCCCCGCTAAATGGTGGTTGCCGCCTCACACAGCGATCTATTGATCGGATCGATCCGATCGCTGAGTAGCGCAGAGTGACGTAGATCGCACTCGGCGAGACACCACGGCAGAATTGAACCAAGATGCACGCCAGGCTCGGCAAACTGAGCCAATCGAGTTTCTTGGAAGTCTGGGGAATAAAGTGCGATCGAAGGACCTGCTGTTCGGGCTGCTGCTCTTGATCCTTGCGCTGGGTGTTTGGTATCTGACGACCGTGTTCGAGCTGGGGACTGCCAACGCGCTGATTGGCGTCATGGCTGGAGTGGTGCTCGGATTGGCCAGGGACCGCTCGCCGCTTGCCCGCTACGGGGCATTCCTCATCGGACTAGCCTTCGGTCTCTTTGCCCTTGTACTCGGGATGGTCGGTTGGGCTGGCTGGGTGGGTGGAATCTTGGTCCTGACGGTTATCTCCGCGCTGACAAAGGGACGACTGCCGCTCTGGGCAATGATCCTTGGCGGCGGCACGCTAGCTGCCATCTATCAGCCGTTGCTTATTTCTAGCCCGTGGTTCGTTTTTACCCAGTATCCGACGGTGTTGCTCGTGACGATCGCGGCCTCGAGCGGAGGATTCCTCGTGACGATTCTGGTGGAACTGCTGGAGGATGCAGGGGAGAACAAGACCTCGCCAGCTGGCGCTAGCTCAGGAACAGTAGGAGACGATCCAGCCGCACAACCGCTTGCCTCTTCCACCGCTTCATCCAACGAAGCGTCAACGGTAGGAAAATCGGAATGAGAAAACGAATGACTCCCCGACGAAAGACGCTTCGAGCTCTCACAGCCACCGCAGTGGTGGTGGGAGTGGTTGCAACATCAACTGCAGTCGACGCATCCGTCTCTGCTGCGCCGCCTGCCTTGACCGGCGCTAGCTCGTCGAGTTCCGGTCTAAATGTCACGGTCGGAGAGACCGTCGCGGTTACGACTGATCAGGCGGGAAATACGACCCCGTTGAATCTGTACCTAGTAAACGGTCAGGTTTCCGGATCCGGTTCCGGAGATGTCACCGTTGCGACAGGCCCGGATAACGCCACCCAAACGCAGAGCGTGAGTAGCGCGTCAGGTGAGGTCAGCAGCTTCTTTAAGTTCGGAGGAACCTACCAAGGGGACATGCCAATCAGCGTCTCCACCGAGGTCAAGGTGAATGGCGAGGCTATCGATGCTAATGATGGCTATGACCTAAACGGCGACGTCGAGATCACCTACACCGCGACGAACAACACCTCGCGGATGCAGAGCGTGACATTTAAGGATGTCTACGGCAACACCAAGAGTAAAGAGATGGACATCCCCGTCCCGTTCGGTGACTCGTTCGTCGCCACTTTCGGGGATGGCTGGGACGTGGTCGACACTGGAACGGCAACATCGAAGACCACCGGTGACGGAACTGTCGTTGCGGGAACTCTGATTCTCTTTCCGGTTCTTCAGGGAGTTATGGGGGGAACGACGCAGTCAGTTACGATCAAGGCGAGGGCTCAAGGAGCGAACCTACCGAGCGGAACACATACCGTCGTCCCGATCAACCTTGAGCAGTACCAGGACGGATCGCTTCTCACCCTCGCGCCGGAAGCCGAGGAAAAAATCGTCGAGCCAGCAGCCGGCCTACTCGGAGAGACCGTCGACGAGGTGCTTCTTGCAACGCACATCATTAGCGGCTACACCTCGGGCTTCCGCAAGCTCGATTCTGATTACATTGATCCGCTAGTAGCTGATATCAAGAAGCTGGAGTACAACCCCAAGTTTGTACGGAGTGGCGTCAACGAGATCGTGAAGGGGCTTAAGCAACTCGGCCGCCAACTTGAGGGCGATGCCGTGGCTCAAGGGGAGATCGCTGGAGTCATCTTGCAGATCTCGGACTACATCGGCAAGAACGTTCCCGAGACGATCGAGTGGCTTGGCCAAGTTATCGAGAGCGTTGGGCCAGATGCCCAAGAAGCATCTGACTCACTTTCAAGCTTGGACAAGATCCTCCAGTCGATCAACATCACCCAAGTTGAGGCAGATGTAAATGAGATCGCGTCGATGTGTAACACCGTCGGTGCCACCGCGACCTACTTCGGCGGCCAGAATCTCAGTATCCTGCCGCCAAATCCGCCCCTGAGTGATGGCGCGGCAGCACTGAAGGGCGCCATCGCGAAGGTCAGCGGAGCGAGCAAAACGAATCTCCAGGCGCTCCAGAAGGAGCTGCAAGCTCAGAGTCTCAAGGCCTACCAGAACAAGCTCTGGACGTTCCGCAATCAGATGCCTGCAGACCTGAAGTTCCTTGGCGCTTCAGCGGCTTGCACGGTCACAGGTGGCATTATGGATCCTCTGGTGCAACAACTCGAGCCGATCCAGGATTACATCGGACCGGCCGCGACCGCGTTAGCCGAGTTCGCGACATTCGCCGATACCCAGGCCGCGCAAGTTGTCCAGGAGGCACTCGTAGCGGTTGATCAACTAACGACGCTCCTGAACAACAAGTGCACGAACGCGCAGATCATTGACCCGATTCAAGCAGCTATTAAGCAGTACGGTATCGCCAATCTCGAGCCGCATATTGAGGCACTCCTGCGATCAATCCTGGCCAATTGTGGAGTGGTTCAAGTCCTCGAGTTCTTTGGTGACGTCGACTATACGCTGGGGAAGCTCTCGACCAAGGCGGCTAAGAGCCTCAAGGGGCTCTCGGCGTACCTTCCGACGATCAATACGTCGTTCAAGAAGGCAATGCAGCTCACTGACACAGTCGGAAATGCCGCTGACGCGATCCCGGGGTTGGGCGACCTCATCGAGACTAAGGTTGACGGCATAACGCTTGGCCTGGACGCAAAGGGTAAGGACGCCCTGATCCAGATCAGTGACCTCGTGGGATCAATCCAAGCCTCCTTGATTGCGATGAACAACAGGGGCCTTGCCGGGGACGGAGCACCGTATGGCAACTCCACGCTGGCAGCGGGAACTGACGGAAAGATAAGCAACTTCGCGACCTACCAGATCACTCAAGAAGAAGCCAAGCCCTATGCGCGCAGTTGGGGGACAAGCATTGGGATCGCTGTTGTCTTCCTGTTGCTAGCGCTCGGACTCGGGACGTACCTATTCCGCAGGAGGATCAGCCCGTGAACGAGAACTGCGTGATAGTAGGGAGACAACGATGAAGCGAACCATGATCATTGGACTGTTCGCAATGGTGATCGGCGCTGTTGGGCTCCTGATTTCTGAGCAACTCGGGATGAGTGCGCAGAATACGATTTTCGGGGTGGGCACCGGAGTTATTGCCGCGATCGTGCGGATTGGTACACCGATACAGCGCCTCGCGGGTTTCCTCATCGGTATGGTGCTTGGGACAGTCCTGGTAGCAATGCAACTTGGCGTGCTACCAGGCGGCACGAACACGGTCGGGGTGGGAATCTCGCTCATCGTCGTGCTCGTTGTCGTGGGACTAATCCATGGCCTGACCGCTCGTCGTATTCAAGCCTGGTCAATGTTGCTCGGCGTCCTAGCGATGTCGGCCGGGGTCTACCCCGCGCTTGCGGCTAATCCGTTTTCAGCGGTCGAACTCTTTCCGACTGCCGCGCTCACCCAGCTGGCGATGGGCATGATCGGATTCCTGGCTGTCCTGCCGGCACAGCGCTTCCCGGATGAGACCGGTCTAGCTGGGGGGACGCCGGTGCCTGTCACCACGGCATCCACACCTAAAGACGACGAGTCACCCGTTGATCAGACACCAGTTACTTCGCTTGACGAGATCATCGGAGGATCCCGATGAAGAAGTGGACATCAAAAATGACGCGTAGATTCGGACTACGTCGACGCGAGCTAGATTCGACGTCAACGCGGACGGTTAAGGTCGCCAGCGGGATCTGTGCTTTGTCCGTCTTGACAGTCGTGGCCGGAGCGAGCCTTGGCGTCGTATCTCCAGTTGCCCCAGCGGCAGCGGACGAGATCACCCCCGCCCCTGGCGTGACGATTTCTGAGTTGCCGCTTCCCACGCCGACCAACTCATTGCCAACTGTCCCAAGCCTGCCGACGGGCGGCCTCCCGACGGACCTGCCAACGGGGCTTCCTTCGGTGGCGATTCCGCCTATCAGCACCCCAGACATCGCGCCCAAACCGGCCGATGACACGCCATACACCGGGACGGATCTCAACGTAAACGTCGGGAAGAGTCTGACGATCAACACGGATGCCTCCGGAGAGATCCAACAGAACGCGTTCTACGTCAGTACTAACGTCTCCGGTGATGGGAATGGCACGGTCAATGTTCCGGTCGGTCCCAATAAGCCCCGAGACGTCACCTCTTTTGCGCCACTACAGGTTGACAACGATGAGATCATTTACGACGTCGACAACCAGATGCCTGAGGTTCAAAACCTGCTTGCGTCGATGGGACAGTATGGCGGCGATATGCCGATTACCGTCTCTACAAGCATCACTCAGGATGGGGTCGTTATTGACCCGAATGACGCGAAGACCCTTACCGGCAATATCGAGGTCGAGTGGACCTTTACGAACCACACGACTTCAGCTCAGCAAATCTCATACCGTGGCCCAGGCGGCGCCACAGTCACTGAATCCGCAGACATCTCTATCCCGTTCGGGGTTGGACTGACCGGGACGTTCGGAAGTGGCTGGGCGAACGTGGAGGCGCCGTGGGCGAATACCGGCTTCGCGGTCGGCCAAGTCGTGTCTGGTTCAGTGCAGCTCACAGGTTCCACAGTCGTTGCCAAGCTGACTGGCACAGCAGACAACGCGCAACTGCCAGAAATGAAGATCAAAGCAACGCCGAAGGACTCGACGAACGCTACGAGTGCGCTCTATTCCAAGGGTGCTGAGATTGGCGCCACAGTTGATGACCTCCTGAGCGGCAAGGGAGTCCCGCTTCTTGTAAAGCTGCAGGATGGTTTGGGGACTGCTTCCGCGCAGCTGTCTGCGTTCCTAGCTGACAAAGTGAATCCGGCACTCGAGATGGCCGCAAAGATCTCGATTAACCCGGATGAGGCTGATCAGAAGGTCGCTGCGGCGGTTGATCAGTTGGAACAGGCTAGCGACTACCTGTTCATGCTAAATGGCCTCACCGAGTCTGCGACCGCGACGGCGGCTGGCTATGTCGCGGATGCCACGTCTCCAGCGAGCCAGAAGGCGCTGGCCAAAATGATCTCCCAGCTTGGAGACGCGGAGACAGCCCTCGATCAGGGTATTGCCACCGCTACTCAACTAGTTGATGAGCTCAACAAGACAGTGATTCCGGGCCTAGAGAATGAGTTGAAGTCCCCCGACAAGCTGGTTTGTGAGACGAAGCCATGTACCGGAGCGTCCTTGATTGAGGAACAGATCGTTGGAATGCTGCCGGGGACGTGTACCGCCGGTGATGCAACGCGAACGTACCTAGACGCAAACTGGGCGGCGAAGATCGAGCCAGCTCTTGACGATGCGCTTGGCAAGGTAAGTGACCCGGCGGATTTGCAGAAACTCAAGGATCTTTTGATCGCGCAGAAGGACGACAACTCGTGGGACGTGAATGCCTGTACAGCGGCTGCAAACGGCATCGTGGCTGTGACTCCGACGCTGATCGGCGACCTATCTGAGATCTCAGCGGATATAGCTGGCCTATTACCACTGCTCGAAGATGTCGAAGACGGTATCAAGTTTGCGGAGAAGTCACTGACTAAGTTGCTCGCAAAGATGCCAGAACTCAACTATGCGCTCGATCACGATTGCTCGCCGGCGGTTATCTCAAACATCTCGAACTGCGGATTGCTACAGGCGATGACGATTGCGGCGGCCGCTGACGAGGCTTCCGCCAAGGCTGTTCGCGCCGGAGTAGACACGATCGTGCGCGAACTGCAGGAGCCATTGCATCGCATCTATGCAATCGCCAACGACGTAGGTCGGGGTGCGCTGCCCCTGGAGAAAGCGATCGATGATCTCCCCGGAGTGATTAACGAGCTGGCGAACGGTCCGTTCGGAGCGATCACCGACGAGGTGAAGGATCTCGCAGGTCTTGCATCCACGATGACCACGTCGGCGAGTAAGACGGTTGCAGTCAATAACGCGATCGATAAGAAATTTCACTCGGGTGTGGCCTTCCCCTACGGGACCGCGACCGGAGCAGATGCAACGACCTCAGCGACATACGCATTCACGGTGGCTTCGCCGGGTAACACACCAGTCTCGGTTGGCGTAGTTGCTGGCTTTGCTGGCCTGCTGCTCATCGTCTTGATCGGTCTTACTGTCTGGCTGTCACGTCGACCCAACGCGATCTAGAGGCGCAACGCACTAGGCGGCCGTCATCGGAAGGCTGACCGTGATCCTGAGGTGCCTGGGGAACTCGGGTGACTAACGGATCGCCGGTTCGCCGAACCAACTGACCCGCAGCGAAGGCAGGGTTTCGGGACGGCGCCTTCACCGCTGGCTAACACACGATCGTGGATGATCGCCACTTTGGTCGAAGCGCGAGCAAACGGGTGACGGTTCTCGCTCGGCAAGACTAGGTGTCCAGGGCGCTAGAGGATTGGGTTACCTATCGCACTTTGGCGCGCTTGACGCCGCGGTGTTGCCCGAACCAGGACCCCTCGAAGTTGGAGACCTAGTGAGACTCTTTGGACAGCTAGCGCCCACTGGTTCCGCCGCCGGGCGGCGAGTCCATGCACGCCGTCGTCGGGGACTTGTAGCCGCAGTTGTTACCGCTGTTGTCGCGAGTTCGATCGCATCGGTCCCGGTGGCATCGCCAGCTGCGGCCGAACCCGTTGTCAACCCCGTGGTTCTCAACTCCGACGACACATACACCGTTCCAGCCGGCCCCACCGTCGTGAAGATCGAAGCGATCGGTGGCGGTGGCGGTGGCGGGAAGAACGACAACAAAGCCGGTGGTGTGGGCGGGAACGCTGCGGTCGTTACGACTTATCAGCCGGTGGTTGTCGGCGACACCCTGACGGTCACTATCGGCCTCGGGGGAGTCGGCGGCGCAGGGTCTTCGGGCTCGGGTGGCCTCGGTGGTGCTAGCGGTGGCTCCGGCGGCAACGGGAGCGGGAAGAAGGCCGGAGGCGGCGGCGGCTCCACTTGGGTCATGGGAACTGACGTCGAGATAATCGCGGGAGGCGGTGGCGGTGGGGGTGGCGGTGCCACCTCCGCCGGTACGGTCGGTGGCGCGGGTGGATCTGGACAGTCAGATAGCGCCGCAGGGGGGAATGGAACCCAGGGGTCAGCCAACGCCAAGGGCGGTAAGGGCGGTGCTACCGGTGCTGGTGGGGCAGCTGTGAACTTCGGCGGAGCGGCCGGGTCCGCATACGCAGACGGTGCTGGCGGAGGCGGCGGAAGCGGCGGTGGCGCTGCGATTAACAACGGCAACGGTGGAGGCGGCGGCGCCGGTTACGGCGGTGGCAGCGCGGGCGGCTATGCAGGCAACGCAGGTGGTGGTGGAGGGGGCGCAGGCGGTAGCAAGGTCAGCTCTAACGCTATCGGAGATGGAACCTTTGCCCCAGCAACAAGCGGTGCCGGAACGGGCGGAGCAAACGGCGCTACCGGTTCGACAGGTAGCACGGGGCAGGTGACGATTACCGCGCTCGAAGCAGCAACGATTACGTCGACAACACCAGGCAGCCAGCAGGTCACTGTTGCCTGGGATGACGCTGACTCCCAGCCCGAAGGTGTCGGAGATGTGACCTATCAGGTCTATCGAGACGGCGTCGCGGTTGATGGTGCAACTTCCTCACCGGCCGCCGTCACCGGGCTCACTCCGAGTCAATCGTATGACTTCACGGTGGTTGCTCTGACCGATGACGGCATGGCCACCGCAAGTGCAATCACAGCTGCTGAACCCGATCCCCCCGCCGAGCAGACGCTCACGTTCGGTGCGGCCCCCACCGTCATCGACGGAGGCACCGGAACGGTAACTGCAACCTCGGATGCCCCAGACGCAACGATCGTTTATTCCTCTGCCGATACCGATCAGTGCACCGTCGACGCTGAAACCGGCGTCGTGACGGGTGCAGCCTCGGGAACGAATAACTGCACGATCCGCGCAAACTCTGACGCCTTTGGCGCGTATGCCGCGGCGCCGCAGATCACTCAGACCTTCAGCGTGGCGGCGGCTTGTTACGCCTACTCCATCTCTGACGGAGCCGCCACGGTAACGGGCAAGGGTTCGTGTACCGGCGCAGTCACGATCTTTCCCACGGTTGGCGGGGCCCCAATCACCTCCATTGGCTTGCGCGCATTCGATTCCGCGGCCGGCATAACGAGCGTCGTATTTCCAGATAGCGTCACAACGATCGAGCAGGAAGCGTTCGAGTATGTCGCCAGTCTGACGAGTGTGACGTTCGGTAGCGGGCTGACATCGATCGGAACTAGGGCTTTTCGCGGCACTGGATTGACCAGTGTTGTCTTTCCCGATGGCGTCACGACGCTCGAGCAGGAGGCATTCAAGGAAGCGGGCAGTCTGGCGAGCGTGTCGTTCGGAAGTGGTGTGACTTCGATTGGCGTCAGAGCGTTCCAGAATGCGACGCCGATGACGGATGTTGTCTTCAGCGGGAGCCAGCCGACGACGTGCTCCACGAGCTGCTTTTCCGGTACCGGCTCTGCTGATTGGTTCTTTGCGAACGGGGCCAGCGGCTGGGTCGATGGAGCCACCTACCAGGGTCACACGATGGTTGAGATCTCCCCACCAGATGCACCGACGAATGTGACGGTGGTGCCGGGTCTGGAATCGGCTGTTATTTCCTGGGACGAGGCCGGTGCAGGTTTTAGCCCAACGACGGGCTACACCGCGAGCGCTTCGCCGGGTGATGCCTTCTGTGCGACAGACGAAGTGACGTTCACTTGCACGGTGGAGGGTTTGACGAGTGCCACCGCCTACTCGTTTACCGTGACTGCAACCAACGATGAGGGAGACAGCCCCGCATCGTCCCCGGCAACCGATGCGACAACTCTCACCCAACAGACGCTCACGTTTGGGGCTGCGCCCAGTCTTGTTGTGGGGCAGAGCGGAACAGTCACCGCGACTTCGAACGCTGAAGGTGCCGACGTCGTGTACTCCGCGCAGGACACTGATGAGTGCACTGTTGACGCCAGCACCGGCGTGGTGACCGGTGGACTCGCAGGGACGGACAACTGCACGATCCTGGCGAACTCCGACGCTGTCGATGGGTACTCCGCAGCGGAGCAGGCCACGCTAACTTTCAGTATTGCGGCCTGGTGCTACACATATTCTAACTCTGGCGGGACCGCGACTATTGAAGACGGAACAAGTTGTTCTGGTGCGGTCACGACCTACCCAACCGCTGGTGGAGACCCCGTAACCTCGATTGGTAGCACTGCGTTCGATGGCGCGGTTGACGTGACGTCAATAAGCCTCCCCGAGGGCGTTCTTACGATTGGCAGCGCTTCGTTTAGAAATACGACTGGCCTCACGACAGTGGAGCTTCCAGAGAGTCTCACCACTATCGGGACCAGCGCATTTCGTTCGAGTTCGTTGTCGAGTATCACTATTCCTGATTCCGTCACTTCGACCGGAACGGCGGTGTTCCTAGGCGCCACCAACTTGCAATCTGTTGATCTTGGCACGGGACTGACCTCGATTAACTCCTCGGTATTCAGCGGAACCAGCGGCCTGACCAGCATCACCATTCCGAATAATGTGACCTCGCTGGGTTCCTCGGCGTTCAAAGACACGAGCAGTCTGGCATCGGTGGATCTTGGTACGGGACTGACGTCGATTAGCAACGCGGCATTCAGTGGAGCCAGTGCCCTGACCAGCATCACGATTCCTGATGGCGTAACAAATATCCAGGCTAACGCTTTCCAAAATACGACCAGCTTGGCATCCGTGAACCTCGGCAGCGGCCTCTTAACGATTGGATCTTCAGCGTTTTCGGGCTCGACCGCGCTCACGAGCCTAACGATTCCTGACAGCGTCACCCTGATCGAGAATGACGCATTCAAAGGTCAAGGATTAACAACTGTGCGGTTCGGCACTGGCCTGACAACTATCGAGGCGCGCGCGTTCAAGGATGCGTCGCCGATGTCGGACGTCGTCTTCAACGGCGCCCAACCCGCGTGTGAGCAGGACAACTGTTTCGAGAACACGGGGTCAACTGGTTGGTACTTCGCTGAGGGTGCGACAGGTTGGACAGATGGGGCCACTTTCCAGGGTCACGCGATGTCGGAGTTGGGGTCGCAGACGTTGACATTCGGGGCAGCGCCGATCGTTCTAGTGGGTGTCTCTGGGACGGTGGAGGCAACCTCCAATGCCCCGGGTGCGACGGTTGTGTATTCGTCTGCGGATACCGATCAGTGCACGGTTGATTCCAGTACAGGTGTGGTTACGGGCTTGGAAGCGGGCGAGGACAACTGCACCATTCGCGCGAACTCGGCAGCGGTCGAAGGCTACGGTCCGGCGACGCAGGTCGAGCAAACGTTCAGTATTTCAGCACTCTGTTACACCTTTACGGTCGCCGATGACGTGGCGACGCTGTCAGGTAAAGGTACGTGCACGGGTGTGGTCACGATCTACCCGACAGCCGACGGGTACCCACTGACCACGATCGGGAACAACGCTTTCCAGAACTCGACGCTCACCGGGGTGACCATCCCGGACAGCGTCACAACGATCGGGAGCTTCGCTTTCTATAACTCGGGGTTGACCAGTGTCGCGATCCCGGACAGCGTCACAACGTTGGGTGTGTACGCATTTGAAAGTAGTGACTTGGAGTCGGTGACGATCGGCTCTGGTTTGAGCGAGATCAGTGACGGTATGTTCACTCAAACGAAGCTCACGAGTGTCACGATTCCAGATACGGTCACGACCTTAGGTGCAAGCGCATTTTCGGCAATCCCGACTTTGACGTCGGTGACGTTTGGTTCTGGTCTGACGACGATCGGATCCTCGGCGTTCGCCGGGGCTGGATTGGCGGCTGCCTCGATTCCAGACGGCGTAACGGAGATCGGTGCTGGGGCCTTCTCCTTCAACGCGAGTCTGGCTTCTGTCGCGTTTGGAACCGGTTTGGACACGGTCGGGGACGCGGCGTTCTCCGGCGCCCCGATGACGGATGTCGTCTTCGCTGGGAACCAGCCGAGTACGTGTGAGGCGTCCACTTGCTTCTCCGATACGGGATCTGAGGCGTGGTTCTACGCTCCGGGTGCTACCTGGGATGCGACGTTCCAGGGTCATGCAATGTCCCCGCTTGGGGAGCAAACACTGACGTTCGGTTCGGCGCCCACGGTGTTTGTCGGTGTCTCCGGAACGGTGTCGGCGACGTCGAATGCGCCAGGTGCGGCGGTGGTGTATTCGTCTGCGGACACTGATGCGTGCACGGTTGATCCCAGTACTGGCGTGGTGACTGGGGTCGCTGCGGGTACGGATAATTGTGTGATTCGGGCTGATGCTGCGGCGGTGGCTGGGTTTGGTCCGGCCGCGCAGGTTGAGCAGACTTTAAGTGTTGGTCCGGCAGCGTGCTACGACTTCACTGTCACCGATGATGTGGCAACGGTGACTGACGGCAGTGGTTGCGTGGGCGCGGTCACGATCTACCCGACAGCGGGTGGGTTCCCGCTGACCACGATCGGCAGTGGTGCCTTTAACGGCGCTACTGATGTGACGAGTGTGACGATTCCTGATTCGGTGACCTCTCTAGGGTCTAGCGCGTTTGAGGGAACCTCGAATATGGTCTCGGTCACTCTCGGTGCTGGCCTTACCTCGATTAGTAGCTCGGCGTTTCGGTCTTCGGGTTTGACGGCGGTGACGATTCCCGACGGTGTCACGACGCTGGAAAGCTGGGCGTTCGGGTCGACCTCGAGTTTGGAGTCAGTGACGTTCGGATCCGGGATCACGACCATCGGGGAGTCAGTGTTCCGTTCTTCAGGTCTGACCAGTGTCACTATCCCGGACACGGTCACATCGATTGGGGCGAGCGGGTTCCACGGATCCGCGAGTTTGGAATCGGTGACGATTGGTTCTGGCCTGACAGCGATCAACAACTACGTGTTCGCGGGCACTGGCCTCACGAGTCTTGATATTCCTGACGGAATCACCTGGATGTATCCGCGCGCTTTCGAGGATACGACGAGTTTGGCATCGGTGACGTTCGGAACAGGTCTGCAGACCATCGAGTTCAACGGATTCATCAACGCAGCGCCGATGACGAACGTGATCTTCAACGGTGCCCAACCCGAGTGTCAGATCAACACCTGTTTCGCGAACACGGGTTCGGCTGATTGGTACTTCGCCGAGGGGGCGACGGGTTGGACAGATGGGGCCGCGTTCCAGGGCCACACGATGAGATCGTTGAGCGATCTGGCTGCCCCAACCATCGGGGTCACAGTTCCCACCGCATCCGGTGAGTTGACGGTCAACTGGGAGAATAATCCCGAGTCAGGTGCTGCCGTCAGTGGCTATGACGTTCAGATTTCGGCCGATGGTGGGGAGTACTCACCTGTCGCAGAGGGAACGTGTGCGACTCTCGCGGAGCTCGCGACGTCGTGTACGGCAACGGGTCTCACGATCGGCCAGTCCTACACCTTCACTGTTGCTGGCGTGAATCCCCGAGGAGTCGGGCCCACCTCTGATCCGTCTGTCGCAGTATCGGCAGAGGCCGCGTTCACGTCTTCGTGGAAGACGAACAACAGCGGAGCATCCAACGATGACCAGATCACGCTGCCCTTGGTCGCTGAGCTAGACGACCCACTGGCGGAGTACGCGTTCACTGCTCACTGGGGCGACGGAACCAGCACCAACATCACGACTGTTGGCTACACGTTGGATCCCAGCATCGCCACTCATACCTACGCTTCCGCGGGTACGTATTCGGTCACGATCATGGGCACGATTACTGGTTGGCGGTTCAACGGGGGCGGGGATGCTCAGAAGGTTCTCACTGTCGATAGCTGGGGTCCACTGAAGTTGGGCAACCTCGGTGGCTATTTCTCTGGCGCCAGCAACTTGACGGTCCCCGCGACTGATGCACCCGATCTTTCCGGAACCACCAACATGGAGAACGCATTTAGAAACGCCAGTTCTTTCAACAGCAGTCTGTCCGAGTGGGACACCTCAGCGGTCACAGACATGTCAAACATGTTCAAGGGGGCCCAGAGCTTCAATCAGCCCCTGACGACGACTGAAGGCGGCTGGAACACCTCCGCGGTGACCACAATGGACTCGATGTTTGAGGACGCCAGTCTGATCAATCAGGATTTCAGTAGTTGGAACACGTCGGCGGTCACGGATATGGCGAACACGTTCGCTGAGGCCCATGCCTTCACCGGAGACATCTCCACCTGGAATACCTCCAGCGTCACGTCGATGAGTGAGATGTTCTACATGGAAGACGACAACGTCTTCAATAGTGATATCTCGGGCTGGGATACGTCCGCGGTGACCGATATGGAATCGATGTTCTATTCCGACGGGGAAGGGGTATTCAATAGCGACCTCTCCGGGTGGAATACCTCCGCCGTGACCACGATGTCTGAGATGTTCGCCGGTGCGACCGAGTTCAATCAGGACCTGAGCGAGTGGAACACCTCGAACGTTGAGGACATGGGGTCGATGTTCTATGACGCGAGTAGTTTCAACGGCAACATCGCTGGCTGGAACACAACAAGTGCAACGAATATGGGCTTCATGTTCTACGGGGCTGAGGCGTTCAATCAGCCGATCAGCAACTGGAATACTTCGAATGTCACGCGCATGGCGGGCATGTTCTATGGCGCGACTGTGTTCAACCGGCCGGTTAGTAATTGGGACACCTCAGCGGTCCAAGATATGTCGGAGATGTTCCGAGATGCTCCGGCGTTCAATAGAACCGTCTCCGGTTTGGACACGGGTTCTGCCACGAAGATGAACAGCATGTTCCAGGACGCCACCACGTTCAACAACGGTGGTGCCACCTGGCCTGCGTCACCGGGTGCGTGGGACACCTCAGATGTCACCGATATGGCTCGAATGTTCTCCGGGGCGACGGTCTTCGACCAAGACGTGTCGTCGTGGACAATTCAATCCTTCGTTCCCGCAGCAGAAGGAAATCAGGGCCTCCTCTACGGTGGCGCGGTTTCAATGTTCGATGGCTCAGCGCTGTCGACTGAGAACTACAGCGCGCTCCTTGAAGGGTGGTCAGCACAGGGAACGATCCCGGCAAATATCACGCTCGGGGCCTCCGATGCTCACTACTTCCTGGGTGCTCCGGCTGCCGCGCGCGCGGTCCTCACCGATGCACCGAACAGTTGGACAATCACCGATGCGGGGTCCGCGGGTGAACCCGGCGCCGCAATGAATGTCGCCGTTGTCGCTGGTGACGAACAAGTCACCGTGACATGGAATGCCGCAGATGCCCCCGAAGATGACCCGGTGTCTGCTTACCTGGTCTCGGCGTCCCCAGGTGCTCAGACGTGTGGCACGGCCGGCGATGCCTTCAGCTGTACCGTCACGGGATTGACCAACAACACGGAATACTCCTTCAGCGTCACGGCGACCAACGATGAAGGCACCGGCCCGGCATCTGAACCGGTTACCGCTACGCCAGAACCAGCCCCTGAGTTCGTTTCCACATGGAAGACCAACAACCCGGGAATCACTGGCGCGGATACCGTCCGGTTGCCGCTGGCCGACGATGCCGCGAACACCTACGACTTCCTTGTCGACTGGGGTGACGACTCAGGCCTGCAGGCGGTCAACAACGCAGCTGGGGGCGAGCACACCTACAACACTCAGGGCGTCTACGAGATCACGATCACCGGGACGATCACCGGCTGGAAGATGGATCCATCTGGGGATGCGGCAAAGCTCTTGGACATCAGTAGCTGGGGTCCGTTGATGTTCGGTGTCGATGACGGCTACTACTTCTACGGAGCTGAGAACCTGCAGTTCACCGCGATCGATGCCCCGGATCTCAGTGGCACCACGAACCTGTCGGGGGCGTTCTACGACGCGACCGCTTTCAATAGCGATATTTCTGGCTGGGATACCACTGGTGTCACCGACATGTCGAATATGTTCGCCGGCGCTGCGGCCTTTGACTCGCCGCTCGTGGTGACCGAGAACGGTTGGGATACCAGCACGGTCACCGATATGCGCGGCATGTTCTACGACGCTGCCGTATTCAACCAGGATATTTCGTCGTGGGATACCGACCAGGTGACGCAGATGGCGTCGATGTTCCGGGGTGCTGAATTATTCAATCAGCCGCTCCCTACGACCGTGGGTGGTTGGGACGTTAGCAGCGTGGAGTCGCTGGAGAGCATGTTCTACGACGCTGCCGCGTTCGATCAAGACATCTCGTCCTGGTCGACTGAGGGTGTCTCCAGTACTGAAGGAATGTTCAGGGGTGCCACGGACTTCGACCATAGTATTTCGGCGTGGGACACAGGCGATGTCACCAATATGGACGAGATGTTCCGCGATGCCTCGGATTTCAACCAGGCGCTTGTCTCTCAAGAGAATGGCTGGAGTACTGCGAACGTTGCGACAATGAAATCGATGTTCAGCGGTGCCACCTCCTTTGATCAGGACATCAGCAGTTGGGTCGTCACTTCGTTGGACTACGACGATGATGGTCCGGACTACGGCGCCGAGAGGATGTTCGCCGATGGTGCGGGTCTATCGACGTCCAACTACGACGCGCTACTTCGAAGCTGGTCCAGTCAGGCTGTTCGTAGCGACATCGTGTTTGATGCGGGGACCTCGACCTACAGCGTTGGCGCACCGGCTCAGAACCGGGCGAGCTTGGTCGACGACGACAGCTGGGATATTTCCGATGGTGGCGAGGCTGCTACTCCCGGCGCCCCGACTGCGGTGGTGGGCACTTCTGGTGCCGATTCGGTATCGGTGTCCTGGACTGCCGCACCCGTTCCGTCAGGCGGTGACCCGGTCACGAGTTACACCGTGACGGGAACCCCAACGACTGGTGACCTGCCCGATCCGCTCCCCACGTGCACGACTGATGACGGGCTAACGACTACCTGCTTGGTTGAGGGGCTCACGGCTGGCGTTGAGTACACCTTTACAGTCACGGCCACGAGCGACTCTGGAGTCGGTCCGGCCTCGGATGCCTCGGCTGCTGTGCTGGCCAAGGCGGTCAATCCGATCTCGTTTACTGATCCTGCCGACACGACCTTCGGCGCGGGGGACATCACTCTCGTTGCTACTGCCCCCGGCGGAACAGTTGGGTTCGATTCCACGACGACGGACTACTGCACTGTGGTGGATACAACGGTGACGCTCGTTGGCGCGGGGACATGTTCGATCACGGCGACCCAGTCTGGTGATGAGACGTACGCGGCGGCGACTCCGGTGGTTCAGGAGTTCACGATTGCTAAGGCAACCCCATCGATCACGTTTGGTACGGCACCGTTTGTGGCTGTTGGCACGACAGGAGATATCAGCGCGACCGCTACCTCGGGCGTGGCCGTCACCTTTACCTCCGGTGATGAGGAAGTCTGCACAGTGGCGGGTTCTACCGTGACAGGTGTGGCTGCGGGCACGTGTGTCGTGCACGGCAACTCGGTTGCCAACGACGACTACAACGCTGCACCCCAAACGAGCCAGTCGTTCTCGGTGGGTAAGGGTGTTCAGACGATCGTCTTTGGTGAGGCCCCGGCGGTTGTGGTGGCCGGTACTGGTGATGTGACCGCGACAACAGTGTCCTCCTCGCCGGTGACGTTCACGTCGGCAACGACGGGTGTGTGCACGGTGTCGGGTTCGACGGTCACCGGTGTCACGGCGGGTGAGTGTGTGATCCGCGGGAATGCTGTGGCGGATGCGAATTACACGGCCGCGGCGCAGGTGGAGCAGTCGTTGACAGTTGGTAAGGGCGCGCAGGTTGTGGCGTTTACGTCGGTGGCTCCTGGTGATGCGGTTGCAGGTGGCGCTACCTATACCCCGACGACGTCTGGTGGTGCTTCCACGTCACCGGTTGTGGTGACGGTGGACGATGCCGCGACCTCGGTGTGTTCCATCACCGACGGGGTTGTCAGCTTTGTGACCAGTGGCGATTGTGTTCTGAACGCGAACCAGGCCGCAGACGCCAACTATGAGGCGGCGCCGCAGGTTCAGCAAACGGTGACGGTTGCTGATGGTGCGAACCCGATTAGCTTCACTCAGCCTGATGACACGACCTTTGGTGCCGGGGATGTGACGTTGGTGGCCACGGCTCCTGGCGGCCCGGTGACGTTCACTTCCAATGACGAGGCTGTGTGCACCGTGTCTGGTGACACCGTGAGTCTCACGGGCGCGGGGACGTGTTCGATTACGGCGAATCAGGCCGGGTCAAGTGGGTTCCCGGCAGCTGATCCGGTGACGAAGACGTTCACTGTTGCCAAGGCAGCGAACCCAATCTCGTTTACCGATCCTGCGGACACGACGTTCGGTGCTGGTGATGTGACGTTGGTGGCGACGGCTCCTGGTGGTGAGGTGGTGTTTGCTTCCACGACGGTGGGCAATTGCACGGTTGCTGGTTCGACGGTGGCGCTGCTGGGTGCAGGGCTGTGTTCGATCAATGCGACCCAGGCCGGTGGCGATGATTATGTTGAGGCGACCCCGGTTGATCAGTCGTTCGACATCGCGAAAGCTGCTGCGACGATTAGTTTTGAGTCAGCTCCGTTTGTGGCCGTTGGTGCCACCGGTGACGTGGCCGCGTCTGCGTCTTCGGGTGAGACGGTGGTGTTCTCCTCGACTACCGAAGCGGTGTGCACGGTGGATGGTGAGACGGTCACTGGTGTCACGGCTGGGACGTGTGTGATTTCCGGTTCTGCGCCCGAGGGTGCGAACTATTTGGCGGCCGGGCCCACGACTCAGTCGTTCGCTGTCGGTAAGGGTGTTCAGACGATTGTCTTTGGTGAGGCCCCGGCGGTTGTGGTTGCGGGTACTGGTGATGTGTCGGCGACGACGGTGTCGACTTCTGAGGTGACGTTCACGTCACAGACCACCGACGTGTGCACGATTTCGGGCGCGACTGTGACTGGTGTGACTGCTGGGACGTGCGTGATCCGTGGCAATGCTGTTGCTGATGCGAACTACAACGCCGCGGCCCCCGCCGAGCAGTCGATCACGTTGGGTAAGGGTGCTCAGACTGTGGCATTCACTTCCGGTGCCCCTGTCGATGCGGTTGTTGACGGTGCGGAGTATTCGCCGGCGGCTTCTGGTGGGGCCTCGACGGCGCCCGTGGTGATCACGGTTGATGATGCCTCGGCTGCGGTGTGTTCGATGACTGATGGTGTGGTGAGCTTTGCGACCGCAGGTGACTGTGTGCTGAATGCGAATCAGGCTGGGGATGCTAACTATGAGGCGGCGCCACAGGTTCAGCAAAGTGTGACTGTTGGTAAGGGTGCTCAGGCGATCACGATCACGTCGGCGGCTCCCACCGGTGCACTGGTGGGTGGACCGACATATTCGCCAACGGGAACAGGTGGGGCTTCGGGTAATCCAGTGGTCTTCACGGTCGCGTTCGGCACGATTGATCAGTGTTCCATCACCGGCGGTGTGGTGAGTTTCCTTGCGGCTGGCACGTGCACGCTGCACGCGAACCAGGCCGGTGACGATAACTATGACGCTGCCCCTGAGGTGGAGCAGTCGTTTGATGTTGCTGACGGGGTGAATCCGATTGACTTCACGCAGCCAGCTGACACGACTTATGGTGCCGGTGATGTAACCCTCGTTGCCACGGCTCCTGGTGGCCCGGTGACGTTCTCTTCTGATGACGATGCTGTGTGCACGGTCTCTGGCGACGCGGTCACATTGGTCGGTGCCGGAACATGCTCGATCACGGCGGCTCAGGCTGGATCGCCGGGCTACCCGCCAGCAACTCCGGTGACCAAGACGTTTGCTGTCGCTCAGGCAGCAAACCCGATTGATTTCACCGATCCGGCTGACACCACGTTTGGTGCCGGTGATGTGACCCTCGTTGCGTCAGCTCCCGGCGGCACAGTCGGGTTTACGTCAACAACGCTTGATGCCTGCACGGTTTCTAGTGACGTTGTCACGCTGGCTGGCGCAGGCACGTGTTCGATCACAGCCACTCAGGCTGGTGACGCTGACTACGTTGAGGCAACACCAGTCACGAAGACGTTCGCGATCGCCAAGGCAGCGGCGTCGATCACGTTTGATTCGGCCCCATTCGTTGCGGTTGGCGCCACTGGTGACGTGTCGGCAACTGCGACCTCTGGTGAGACCGTCGTATTCACCTCAAACACAGAGGCGGTGTGCACGGTGGCTGGTGGGACAGTTACCGGTGCCACGGCAGGGACATGCGTGATCTCCGGTTCGGCGCCGGAGGGAGCGGACTACCTCGCTGCGGGTCCCACCACGCAGTCGTTCGCGGTGGGTAAGGGAACACAAACCATCACCTTCGGTGAGGCCCCAGCGATTGCGGTTAATGGCTCCGGCGATGTGTCGGCCACGACTGATTCCTCGTCTCCGGTGACCTTCACGTCGATCACGACAGATGTGTGCACGATCTCGGGCGCGACGGTCAGTGCAGTCGCCGCCGGTGATTGTGTGATCCGGGCGAACGCTGTCGCCGATGCCAACTACACGGCCGCGGCGCAGGCGGAACAGTCGTTCGGAATCGCCAAGGCGGAACAGGCCGTGACGTTTACATCTGATGCACCGGTGGCTCCCATCGTGGGCGGCGATACTTACACACCAACAGCTTCGGGTGGGGCATCAACATCACCGGTTGTGGTCAGCGTGGATGACGCGGCCACGGCAGTCTGCACCGTGACTGACGGAGTGGTCTCGTTCGTGGCAACCGGTGACTGCATCCTCAATGCCAACCAGGCTGGGGACGCGAACTACAACCCGGCGCCTCAGGTCCAGCAGTCGTTCACCGTCGAACAAGGGCTGAACCCGATTACCTTCGAACAACCTTCCGATTCCACCTTCGGTGCCGGAGACGTCACCCTCAGCGCGACCGCACCTGGTGGCACGGTGACGTTCACGTCCAACGAGACCGATGTCTGCACGGTTGATGAGAGCACTGTGACGTTGGTGGGCGCAGGAACTTGCTCGATCACCGCGAATCAGGCCGGAACTGACTCCTTCCCTGCCGCAGATCCCGTGACCAAGTCCTTCGAGATCGCAAAGGCTGACCAGGTCATCGCGTTCACCAGCTCTGCACCAACAGCAGCAGTTGTCGCCGGGCCCGAGTACGGACCGACGGCCGATGGTGGGGCGTCTACCTCTGACGTCGTCATCTCTGTCGACGGGGATTCAGCAGCGGTTTGCGCCATCGCAGATGGGGCGGTCAGCTTTAGCGCTGTTGGAGACTGCGTTCTCAATGCCAACCAAACCGGTGACGCAAACTACAACGCGGCACCGCAGGTACAGCAGTCCTTTGCGGTGGGCGCCGGTGCCAACCCGATTGACTTCACCCAGCCCGCTGATACGACATTCGGTGCGGCTGCTGTGACGCTCACGGCAACTGCTCCCGGCGGAGTCGTCACGTTCACCTCGAACGACACTGCGGTGTGCACTGTTGCTGACGCGACCGTGTCTTTGGTCGGGGCCGGAACGTGTTCGATTCAAGCCGACCAGGCAGGCAATGCGAACTACGTTGCTGCGACGCCGGTAACAAGGTCATTCGAGATTGCGAAAGCCGATCAGACGATTGACTTCACCCAGCCCGACGCGCTGGCGGTCTCAGCGACCCAAGAACTGAGCGCCACAGCGACCAGCGGGGCAACGGTGACGTTCTCCACTGATACTCCTGGCGTTTGCTCCGTCGAGGGCACCACGATGACCGGTGTCGCTTCCGGAGACTGTGTGGTCTACGCCGATCAAGCGGGCAACGATGACTACAACGCTGCGCCGCAAGTAGATCGGACTGTCGGTGTCGGCCAAGGCGCCCAGACCATCACGTTTGATCAGCCGGGTGCGCTTGCTGTGGATGCCGAAGAAGATCTCGTCGCCTCGGCAAGCAGTGGATTGGACGTTGTCTTCACCACCGACACCACCGATGTCTGCACTGTTAGCGGTACGACGTTGACCGGTGTAGCCGCCGGGCAGTGTGTGGTGCACGCGGACCAACCAGGTGATCGCGACTGGTTAGCCGCTGATCAGGTCGATCGCTCGGTCGCAGTTGGTCAGGGCTCGCAGACGATCAGCTTCCCGGCCCCAACCTCGATCGCGGTTGCCACAAGCGACGATCTGGTTGCGACGGCAACCAGTGGTCTTGCGGTGACTTTCTCTACGGATGACACAGATATCTGCACGATTTCCGGTACTACGGTCACAGGGGTCTCGGCTGGTGCCTGCCTGATCAAAGCCAACCAGGCTGGTGATGCTGATTGGCAGGCTGCACCTGAAGTGACGCAGGCACTTGCCGTTGGGCAGGGAACGCAGACCATCGACTTCACGGCACCGTCAGCGATGGCAGTTGGTGCGACCCAGTCGCTAGTGGCGACTGCGACAAGTGGTCTGAGCGTCACCTTCGCTACATCCACCCCGAGTATCTGTTCAGTTACCGGAACGACGTTGACCGGCCTGGCGGCCGGAAGTTGCTCGGTGCAGGCCGATCAGATCGGCAACGAGGATTGGCGGGCAGCGCCGCAAGTCCTCGACACTGTCGCCATTGGTAAGACGGATCAAACGATCACCTTCGTCGCTCCCGCCGAGTACTCGCAATATGAGGGCACGCTGGCGCTAACGGCGACGGCTAGCTCCGGACTGCCTGTGGCCTATACCTCCACAACCCCAAGTGTCTGCACCATTACCGGCACGACAGCCAATCTCAACGCAGTGGGCACGTGCACGATCGTGGCTAGCCAGCCCGGAGACGTGAACTTCCGGGCTGCACCCGATGTCGCTCGCTCGATCTCGCTGTTCGCGATGCCGGAGCCGCTTGTTGAGCTATGCCCGAGTGGGTCGTGTGCCTGGGAGAACCTCGCGGGAGTAAATCTTGCGGGAGAGGATCTAGCCGGCATTAACTTCACGGGCGCGAACCTCTCACGATCGAATCTTGTGGGAGCAAATCTGCGGGGAGCCAAGCTCAACAAGGCTGATCTCACTGGCGCTAACCTCAAATCGGCGAACCTACGAAACGTGACCGTGAAGAAGGCCACAATCAGGTCGGCCTCTTTCATTGGTGCGAACATGCGAGGAGTTAAGTTCGTCAACACTGACGGCGGGAAGAAGGCGGACTTCAACAGTGCCGTTTTGAAGAAGGCGGTGTTCAAGAAGGGCAACATCTCCCGGGCATCGTTCACCGGAGCGAAGCTTCAGAAGACGGTGTTTAAGAACATCACTCTCCAGCGGGCGGTCTTCTATCGGGCAAACCTCAAGAAGTCGCTGTTCAAGAATGCAAACGCAAGGGGCGCTACCTTCACCGAAGCAAACCTGACAAAGGCGACGTTCAACAGCGTCAAGCTGAATGGAGCTTCATTCGCTCGCGCGAAGCGGAAGAACACGCGGTTCATCAACTCGCCGACTGCCGGGCTGGCAGCCAGGGTGCTGTCATCGGTTCCACAACCGCAGCCCGAGCAGGAGCCCCAGGTGTCGGTCCCACCAGCGCAAACCACCCCGGGAGTGCCGAATACGCCCGTTGCGCCGAATGTGCCCGAGGTGGCGCCGTCGGCTGGGCCGCCGAAGCAAAATGATGAGCAGGATTCAACCGGAGCCCAGGCCGACAGCGCTGACTCAGGCGCGTTCCGTCCTGCGGCCTCGTAGAAGCCGATGACGATGAACCCTCTCGCGCGTACGGCCCTATGGGCCTACGTCGTGGTTTCAGCGCTGCAGCTGATCGGTCGGGGTGCGGGCCTAGATCTACTTGGTGATCTAACCAAGCCACTGCTCTTACCGCTGCTGATGGTGTTCGTGCTCGCCCAGGTCGGATGGAGGTCCTTCCCGAGCGTCCGTTGGCTCGTCGTGGGCCAGTTCTTTGCATTCCTCGGCGATGCTGCGCTGATGGCTGAGGGCGATCTGTGGTTCGGCATCGGGATCGGAATGTTCCTTGTTACGCACATTTGCTACCTCGTCGGGTTCTTCAAGATGGGAGCGCGCGATGCACTGCGGAGTCGGCGGTGGGTTCTCTTTGCCTTCCCAGCGTTCTGGATAGCTGCCAACGCGGTGCTCATGCCGAATCTTGGCGCAATGGCTATCCCGATCCTGGTCTACAGCGCATTCCTCGTCGCAATGGCGATGGTCGCAACGTCGCTTGGAACCGGACTCGGTATCGGTGGAACCCTGTTCATGATCTCGGACCTCATGATCGGCGCGACCGTGGCCTTCGGTGAGTTCGCGGGTTCAGGCTTTCTCATCATGGCGACCTATGTGGTGGGCCAAGGCCTGATCGCCTGGTTCTGGCTAGACCGAGTGCAACAACCGAATGTGTCAGAACCACGAACCGGAGTGCACCCGGGATCCTCGGCGATGTACCCTTGACAGTCGCGTGAGTTGTTGACGCACAACCTGCCCCTTTAGCTCAGTCGGTAGAGCGTTTCCATGGTAAGGAAAAGGTCTACGGTTCGATTCCGTAAAGGGGCTCGATGAGGCGCAAGCCTCGCAATGCCGCGGGGTGAGAGCTCCGTAAACGCGCAGGGTGAAGACCCTGCGTTATGGCGGGGTAGCTCAGGTGGTTAGAGCACACGGCTCATAATCGTGGTGTCGCCGGTTCGAGTCCGGCCCTCGCTACTTACCACCGCGCGCGAGAGCGCGTTTGATCCACCAAAGTGCAACCGCACTGCAGTAAACCAGCACGATTCAGTTTCAGTTTCAACGAAAGGCACTGCCGTGGGCAAGGCTTCCGACGTACGACCCAAAATCACTCTTGCTTGTGGCGAGTGCAAAGAGCGCAACTACATCAGCAAGAAGAACCGCCGCAACGACCCAGATCGCATTGAACTGCAGAAGTTCTGTTCGCGTTGCGGTAAGCACACCGCTCACAAAGAGACTCGCTAGATCTCCTAGCTAGCGAGGTAGGCTACCTAGGTGAGTAGCTTCGGAGTCACTGTCGTTGGCCATGACCGTCCCGGAATTGTTGCCGATATAACCGGTGCCCTTGGGGCGCACGGCGGCAATCTCGAAGATTCGTCGATGACGTTATTGCGTGGGCACTTCGCGTGGACCCTCATTGTTGACTTGGACGCCTCACTTGCTGAGGTCGACGAGGCAGTCGATCCCCTTCGGGCAGCCGAACTCCTGGTATCAGTCGTCGAGCTCCCAGTCGAGGCGATCGAACCAGATGCACCAACTCATTGGTTGAACGTGCACGGTTCTGACCGGCCTGGAATCGTCTCAGCGGTTACCCGCGAGATTGCTGCCAATGGCGGCAACATCACCGATCTATCGACGCGACTGGTTGGGTCGCTGTATGTCGTGAGTGCCGATGTCACGCTGCCAGCTACAACCGACAACCAGGAGTTGGTCCGTCGACTCTCAGCCGCCGCGACTGAACTAGGTGTTGAGATCTCGCTACGGCCAGTCGATTCTGTCGACGTTTTCTAGGAGTCTTTGCTGTGAGCGACGACCCACGTGAGCTGTTGCATGGCGACTTCGAGGCCGGGCAGGTTCGCTCCCATGTCGCAGCACCGAATGCGGTCCTCAGTAGTCCGTGCGATGACGTCGATCCGTCATCGCCAGAAGTCATCGAACTTGCGGCGGATCTGGTCGCAACGATGCAGGCATCGGCTGGGTGTGTCGGACTCGCTGCGAACCAGATCGGCGTTGCCAGCCGAGTCTTCAGCCTGGATGTAAGTGACCATCCGAAGACCCGGACCAGCCATGGGTTGTTTGTTCTGTGCAACCCGGTGTTGGAGCAAGCGTCGCGCAATGAGAAGGCGCGGGAGGGTTGCCTATCCGTCCCTGACTTTACCGGTGATGTGAAGCGCGCAACCCGTGTCACCGTCCGAGGCTGGGTGCCCGGGTCCGGCCGCGAGGTAGTCATCACCACTGATGCATTTGAGGCCCGAGCAATCCAACATGAGATCGACCACCTCAACGGGCTGCTATTTCTCGATCGCGTTGCGGGGGCTCATGCGATCCACGTCCGCCAGACTTACCTGTAACCCGGTACCCTCCAACTCAACGCGGTAGTTGGCTAGTCCGGTCGCATATGTGGTCGCGTCGGCCTGACCGCGGGCCCAGGTGGTGGAATCGGCAGACACGCTCGGCTTAAACCCGAGTGACTTAACGGTCGTACGGGTTCAAGTCCCGTCCTGGGCACACTGTGATGTCTCGCATGCAGTCCTGGGCGCAGCGTTCTCGAGCTCGACTGACTGCACACCGCTAGGCCGAAGCCCACTAGAGTGGGCTGGAGTCTTGCCCGCGATCGGAGGTGCGCCGTGCCAGCCATAGTGAACATCGCGCCGGGGGTGTTCCGGATACCAACTGCCGGTGACTTCATCAACACGATGGTCTTTGTCGCCCAGGATGGGTCAGTTGCACTCGTTGACTGTGGGATCAAGTCCGCGCCCAAACGAATCGTGGCTGGGCTTGCTGCGATCGGGAAGCACCCGGGTGACGTTCAACAGATCCTGCTGACCCACGCTCATAGCGACCATGCCGGTGGCGCCGCTGAGATGGTTCGGCGAACCGGAGTAGCAGGCGTTGCTGTCCACGCCGACGATGCGCACTACGTCGAAGCGGGGGAGCCCTCGCCGATGGATTCCTCGATGGCGCTCGGACGCCTGTTTACCCGAACAGGCTTTGGCGGCTTCGACCCTGTTCCGGTCGCGACCGAGCTGAAGGATGGTCAACTACTCGACCTCGCTGGCGGTATTCGGATTCATCACACGCCGGGGCATTCACCGGGTCACATCTCGCTCGTACATGAGCCGACGGCAGTGATGATCACCGGCGATGCGATCTGGAATATGGCCCATCGGATGTCGTGGCCGGTGCCGATGTTCTGCTCGTCACACAAGCTCAATCAGCAGTCAGCCCACGTCCTTGGTGAGATGCAGTACGACACTGTGGCCTTCACGCATGGACCTCACATCGATGTGAATGCACGCGAGGTAGTCCGCGGGTTCTTGCGGCGCAAGGATGCTTGGTGATGAGGAAATGCGATGAGTAGGGCATCCAATGCGCGACGGATCTCCACGACTGCGCTGTACGGCGGCGGGGGTGTTGTTGGGGTAGGAGCTGCCGCTCTCGGAGTGCTCGTTGCTGAGGGGTTCATGGCTCGGCGCACGATCGGGCTTCGGCGTGAATCGGCGCCATACGCGGACGGGATCTACGGTAGACGCCAACGTGGAACGTCGTTGCGCCTCGTCGTACTCGGTGACTCGGTTGCCGCCGGGCTAGGTGCTGACTCGTCCCTAGACACGATCGGAGCGCTGCTTGCCCAAGGCCTCGCGGAGGCCGCCGACCGGCCTGTGCGCCTCGTTATCGTTGCCACCGTCGGAGCTCGAAGTGCCGACCTCGATGCTCAAGTAACTCGAGCCCTTCACCTGCAACCGCACGTCGCGGTCGTGATCATCGGTGGGAACGATGTCACCCACCTGACACGCCCACAGTCGGCAATCCGAGATCTGGAACAGGGGGTTGTTCGACTAGTCGAGGCGGGTGCCGAAGTCGTCGTCGGGACGTGCCCCGATATCGGTACGATTCGGCCGATCCGGCAACCGCTTAGGTCGGTTGCCCGGCGCCTATCGCGACAACTCGCTGCCGCCCAGACGATTGCGGTCGTGGAGGCAGGGGGCAGATCGGTTTCTCTCGGGGACCTGCTCGGTCCGCACTTTGAAGAACATCCCGACGACATGTTCGCCCACGATCGATTCCATCCCTCCTCGGTTGGCTACGAGGCAACTGCTCAGGTGCTGTTGCCCTCGATCCTTGACTCATTGGCGTTACTCGAGCCGGAGGAGAGGATGGCGGACTCACGTCGCGGACAGGGTGCGGTCCCAGTCTCTCGGGCAGCAATCACCGCAGTTGATCGCGTCGGAACTGAAGTCGTCGCCAGCCAAGTCGCCGGTGATGCGAGGGGCCCGAGCGGAAGATGGGCCCAGATACGGCATCGGATCCTGCGACCGATTCGGCGTGCCGAACCACCGGCTCCACTCTCGGAAGAAGCAATCGATTCAGCAGACGACGATTCGAGTACCTCGGCGGATTCGGATAACTAGAGATGCCGGCAGACACCGAGGATTCCAGAAATCAGCTGCGCCTGGCCGAGGTCTGCGAGGAGCTAAGCCGCCAGCTTGAACGTACGGTCTCGTGGCTGACCTCGATGCCGTTGAATCGGTTGGATAGAGGCGACCCGGGCCCATCGATCGCTGCCCGAGCCAATGAGATGGCGAATCGACTAGTGCGTATCCAGCTTGTGCTCGAGCCAGCTTCCTATCCATTGCACGCAGCTGACGAACTGCTCGTACCTCGCGTAAAATCACATGCTGCCGGGAGCCAGCTTGCAGTAGTGGGCAACGAGCTACTAGCAGCTACTAGCCGAATCGAAGAGTCGTACCAGCGCGAAGCAGCAGACCATGAGCCCTCCGATGAAGCACCGGTGCCAGAACCGGAGCTATCCGCTTTGCTCAGCGCTGTTTCGGGGGACTTGATAGCTCTGCGAAGTAGTTGAGAGTCCACAGCGAGATGAGTAAACCTCAGCAACCTGAATCGATTTGCGGCAAAGTGAGGGCATGACCGGCGTCCATAGTCCCCAGTCTGGGGTCAGCGTACGTTCCGCGTTCCGGCAAGAAGTGCGCGAACTTGCATTGCAGGTTGCTACCCGTGAGCTCACTGAGGTCG
The DNA here is from genome assembly GCA_946803585.1 of uncultured Actinomycetes bacterium. Lineage (GTDB taxonomy): Bacteria > Actinomycetota > Actinomycetes > S36-B12 > UBA10799 > UBA10799. Next base: position 198,833 of record CAMPEQ010000011.1, on the reverse strand, counting down.
GATGGGATCAGGTGCGTTTCGGGAAAGTTGCGAGCCAAGTCGGGGTCAGCCGACCAACCCTCTACGCCGAGTTCGGTAACAAAGATGAGCTAGGCGAGGCGCTCGTTCAGTATGAGGCGCAGCGCTTCATGTCGGGTATTTCGGCTGTTCTCGAAGCTAGCCACCCGACGCCGCAACATGCCGTTCGCGAGGCCGTGATCTTCACTTTGGATGAGGCCGAACTCAGTCCGGTAACTCGGGCCATCCTGACCTCCTCCGCTGCAGATGGACGCACGTCCGACTCGCTGCTTCCCTTCATCACAACTAGGGCAGCACCCGTAATGGAAGCGGTGAATAGTGGCCTGCTGGTGTGGTTCTCGCAGCAGTGCGCTGCGACCCCCCTGGATGAAGTCGCAGAGAGTGTCGATGTCGTCGTGCGGGTCGTGGTGAGCTTCCTGCTCGACCCGCAAGGGGACAATTACGCCACGGCGGACAGAGTCGGACGGCTAGCGGCCAAGCTTCTGCCGGAGTTGGCCAGGAGCTAGTGAGCTAGCCAAACGCCCAACATTGCGATCGCAAAGAACGTGGGCACTCCAATGATTGACCACTTGTGCAGGAGCTGGCGTTGTGATGAGGTCTCGCCCGCAGGGAGTTTGCCTTTCTCGAAGCGCTGAATCGCCAGCTCGCCGATGACGGCTGTCAGAAGTACAAGCGCGATAGTCGCGTAAATGACAGCCATGAACTTGTCGAGAAGTGTGATGTAGGCGGTTTGATCGATTGTGTTTGAGATCCCAACCCAGAAGAGCAGCATTCCGAGTAGCGCAGTGCCACCAGCTCGGAACTGATCGCGGGGATCTCGAAGTAGTAGCGATGCGAGGGCAATCAGCGTCATTGTCAGGGCAGGGAGGAGGACGCTAAATGATGAGGACATTGTGTTGCGGTCAACGAGGGTGTTGAAAACGATTTGCGAGAATTCATCACGATCGAGGTAGTCGTGGACTCCCGAAGACATATCCCAGCCGGTGATGCTCCATCCGGAAACATTCATCCCTTGTTCGAGCCCGCTAAGTGCCAGGAGCGGCTCGAAGGTCACGAGCCTGGCGTCGACGTCTGCATGCTCAATCTTGATCGGTAGTTGCTGGGCGTCGAAGGGGTAGTCATGCAGTTCAGGTGTGAAGAACATCCGTGCTTCGACTGACCAAAGCTTGCGGGTGTCGCCGGTGGGGATCTGCGTGACGCTGCTGACCTTCCCGTTGACGACGGAGAACTCATCCCAAGTGCAATCCCACGGACAACGCATCCCGACCGTGAAGAAGGCATCGAACCAACCCGTCGCCATATCCAGCTGTTCGATTCGCTCAACGAAGATGGCAACATCGACGTTCCCTTTGGCATTGATGTCGGGTGGTCGGGGAGCCTTCAGAGTCGACGTTGGAGTCGGCGTCGGAATGGTGGTCGGCGTGGCAGTGGTCGGTGCCGGAGTCGGCGTAGGTGTTGCCGCAGTCGCGGAGATAGCGCCACTCCACGTCAGGGCTAGAAGTACCAGCGCTGTAAAGAGCCCGACTCGTTGGAAGACCGTCATCAGCGTCCGTTGACTGCGACCCGTCGGATTCGCAGCGTCGGACATGCTGGCAGATTAGCGATTTCCCCGGGGGGATTCGCGCTAGCCGCACGGGTAGGAGTATCGCATCTAGATTGGTCCGACGACCCGCGAAGAAAGCAATGGAAGTTACGATGTGAGCGTGAGTGCAGCCGGTACAGAAGCATCAGAGCTTTCCAGGGCAACTAACGTGACCGAGCCAAAGAAACTGCCTGCCGTTGCGAGGTTCTTCCGAGTGGTGGCCTTTGCAGAGGCCCTGTCGTGGCTAGCTTTGTTAGTGGGCATGTTCTTCAAGTACGGACCGACTGGTAATCCCATTGGGGTCGAGATCTTTGGGCCGATTCATGGCGGGATCTTCGTCTTGTATCTGCTCGCTGTGCTGATTTGTATTCGACCGCTTCGGTGGGGGTTCTGGACGACAGTCCTCGCGCTGATCGCTTCCGTTCCACCGTTCTTCACATTGCTCTTTGAGATCTGGGCATCGCGCACAGGCAGGCTCGCGTCCCCAGTCGCACCTCCAGTGACACCTGGGACTGAGCAAGGCGGATCTAGCTCCGGCAAGGACTCTGCATGAGCCGGATCTTTACTACGCCCTTTTCTTCGGTATATCCGCACTATCTGGCCAAGATAGAGAAGAAGGGGCGAACACAGGACGAGCTAGACGAGGTCATCCTGTGGCTCACTGGATTCGACGAGGCTGGGCTACAGGCCCAGTTGATAGCCGAGACAACGTTCCAGGACTTCTTTGCGGCGGCGACGATGAATCCGAACGCGACCCTCATCACGGGCGTCGTCTGCGGAGTACGCGTAGAGGATGTCGAGGATCCGTTGATGCAACAGATCCGCTACCTAGACAAGTTGGTGGATGAGCTCGCGCGTGGAAGAAGTATGGACAAGGTCTTGCGCTAGTCCGGCACGTCGACTAGTTGCAGCGTGATGTGGACCGAGTCTCCCGCAGTAATCACCTCGGTCGAGCGAACAGCGGCCTTGATCGGGAGCACGTAACACCCAGATTCCTTGTCGGGAAACACCGACGTTCGCCAGGTTGTCGACCCAATCGTCACCTCGACCCGGACCGAGCCAAAACCTCTACTCGGCGTTGCACGCGCACGGACCTCGTCACTGAGATCTGGTGGGAGAGTGACGAACGTCCACGACTCGGACTTTTTGGCGGTCCAGATCCACAGCTCGGCGGTGAAGGAATGGGTCACGCGGTCATTCTGCCGCAGTATTGGCGGGGAAATGGTGCTGTAGGGCTCGGTGGTCGCTGTGCCCTGCGCTCGGCAGCGAGGACCTGCGTCGTAGGCGACTTTGTGGGATGGTGTTTTTCTGGGCCACCAGGCTCGGCAAATTCCTAAGACGAGGAGCATCCGCTTGAAGATCTTCTGGGCCGCATTGGCTCCTGTCGCCGTTGGCACCATGCTGTTATCCGGTTGCAGTTCGAGCGAAACGCAAGGCGCCAGCGATGACGCAGCGAGCTCAAACTCGGGAGTCGTGATTATCGGGGTGGACCCGAATCCGCTGGTGTCTACCTCACCTAGTGCGAGCCCATCGTCGTCGCGACCCACAGTGAAGGGAACCGCGCCCTCCGACGATGACGACGACGATGATGACACCACTGGCAAGGTCCTAGACGATAGCTTCGACGACGTAGCGGACGAGTTCGATGACATTATTGGCGACTCGATCGGAGACATGGACGGGCTTTCCGTCTATCCCGTCGATGCCATCAACATGTGTGCAGGAAACATCTCAAGTAACCCAGTCATCGTTACTAACACCACAAAGAGCACGCAAACTTACTCCGTTACGATAAATAGCACTCTGGGTAATGAGGCTGCATTCTCGCAAAAACTGGGCAGGGTCGACCTTTCCCCGGAAAACTGCGAACTCAACTACAACGGTGCCGGAACTACCGATGTTGTGGTTCAACCGGGCGAGACGTTCGTCTCCGGAATACTGGCAGGGCATGGGGCCAAGAACGCGACCGGTGGCACTCACAACATCGGCATTGGAGCTGGCGGCGCTGCTTGGTACGACCTCTTTCTGCACCTCAGTGACACAGATGGATTCAAGAATCTTGAGCTCGGCTATTCCAACACCGGTGGAACGGATCCCACTCAGAATGTTCAGAGTGGTCTCTTCAACGCGATGGAGTGCAAGGTCGTTCAGAAAGACAACAAGCAGTACATCGGCGTCTCCAATCAGATCGTGACCGGCTACACCAGCGACAACGGGAACCGTTGGACCTACGACGCGTTTGAGCCCCTGTGCTTCGCCTTCTTGGATCCAAACCAAGGCACTCCCTACCCGACCCCTGCCTCCTAATCGCGCGGAGTAGTGGAGATCGGTTTCGGGCTAACGGCTGAGTCCCGCCTGCTCGCTGCGAAACTGCTATGGGAAGCCTTCAGTGGCAAGCTGCAACGCCCACTCGGTGAGGTGGAACGGGCCCAGGAGTTTCTGGCCGCAACTCTTGACCCGGAGACGACTGCGCTCACCTGGGGTGACGAGGAGTTGCTCGGCGCTGTGGTGCTCACTGACGCCGAGCATCGGTCCAGTTCGGACGACTGGGAGGTTGCGCGCGAGATCTACGGCACCGTGGGGGCCGCGCGCAGGCTTGCACTTCTGGCCCCACTCGAAACCACGCCACCCGCCGGTTGTCTGTATGTCGATTGGGTCGCGGTCGCGCCTCAAGCGCGAGGTAGAGGGGTGGGGTCCAAGCTGTTGGCTTTCGCTGATGAAGTTGCCCAGGATCGGGGGCTCTCCGCCGTCGCTCTGGACGTTGTCGATTCGAATCCGCGTGCGCAAGCTCTCTACTGCCGTCTCGGTTTCGACGTCGAATCGACCCGCTCGGTGTGGCCCTTTCGCTGGCTCTACCAAATACGGTCGTACACGAGAATGGTCAAGAAGGTCGGGAGGTAGCCCTCGGCGGACCATCATCGCCTCACCCGCCGCAGTAGGCCTGTCCTGCGTACATCAGGTTTATTGGGGTAGCGGTGAGCTCGGCCCAGTCTGAGACAGTTTGAGTACCTGGCGGCACACCAACTCCTGCGGTAACCCACGCGTTGAAGGCGTTGACGAACTCCACCTGCATCCCGTCGGAGAACTGGTAGATGCCGCTATCAAGCATTCCCTGTACCCATGCTGGGATGTCGTTTGGATCCGTCGGCATTGGATGTTCCACCATGTAGGCAGCGCTGCCGCGCTGGAACGTTGTGCAGTTTGTAGTAACCGTCGCCGTCTCGGCTTCTGTGCGGAAGTTCGCGACACCGAGAATGACAACAGTGGAGAGGATGCCGAGAATCACGATCGTGATCAGCAGCTCAATGAGCGTGAAGCCGTATTCACGATCGTCGAGGTTTCCTGAGTTGCTCGTGCGATCGCGCACCTGCTTCAAGAGTGATTCCATGGATCAATCATGATCGTCATTTGTTTGCCAATCAACCGCAAGGACTCTGGATGGTCTAAGGCGGCGCGTGACAAGCCGCTCCGTGTTTCTTGGCCGCGGAGTCACGCAGGTTCGGAGGGAACGATCTATTTGGACGTGTGGAAAGAGCTGTTCTGTGTCGGGTCATTTCGAGAGATTGGTCGGATGCCGCGCAAGTATCTCTTCGCAGATGAAAGTGGAAATCTAGATTTCCACACTGGCAAGGGCTCCAAGTGTTACGCCGTTGGGAGCGTGGTGATCGACGCAGCGAACTTGAAAGATCTGCGCGAACGAGTGGCCGAGTTGGGTGAACGCCTCAGTTGGACCGTCTGGCACCACACCTAGATGGCATCTATCCGTGCAGCAGACCCGTCTACGGACTCTGCTCAGCGGCAGCTTCAGAAGACGACAAGGAGGGCTTACTAACGAAGTCCTAGCCGCTAGCAGAGAGCCTTAGAACGTAAGGAGTTAGACCGTATCTGCCGAGGGTAAGGCGATACCGGTGTGGGCGTGACAGTCGTAACCATTCGGGACCTTGTAGAGGTACTGCTGGTGATGCTCCTCGGCGTAGAAGAACTCCGCTCCAGCAGCCGGACGGATCTCGGTGCTGATGGGGTCGAAGCCCTTGCCGAGTAGGACGACGTTGTAGGCATCGCGTGTCGCGTGCGCCAACTTGTCTTGTTCGGAAGTTGTCCAATAGATCGCGCTTCGGTACTGCGTGCCGATGTCATTTCCCTGCCGGAAGACCTGCGTTGGGTCATGGTTCTCCCAGAAGACCTTCAACACGTCAAAGGTGGAGACCTGGTCCGGCTCGTAGGCGACCATGACAGCCTCGGTATGGCCGGTCTGGGCCGTGCAGACTTCCTCGTAGGTCGGATTGAGGGAGTACCCGCCCTGGTAGCCAACTGCCGTTGAGACGACTCCGGGCAGTTGCCAGAACTTCCGTTCCGCGCCCCAGAAGCAACCCATTCCAAAGTAGATGACCGAGGTAGTAGGCGACCACGGTCCTTCAAGGCTGGTGCCGAGGCGAGCATGCTGGTCGGGCACCCGATACCCGCGATGAGGGCGGGCGGGTATCGCGTTCTCGGGACTGACCATGCTGCGCTTGCCGGAACCGAATAGCCAACTCATACGTTGATTCTGCGCTAGGGCCAGCAATTGCGCAACGACGGTTATTGATGCTGTGGTCGAATAGCCCTATGCGCGTATTGGTGACTGGGGCCAGTGGCACCCTCGGAACGAAGCTCACTAGTCGGCTCATCGAGCGTGGACATGAGGTCATCGGGATATCGCGTTCGCCGCGGCGGGATCACAGCGCTGATCCGGACGATGACCAAGCGGGAACGGTTACGTGGCGGGTCGGTGACATCTCAACTGGTGAAGGTGTCCAACAAGCAGTCGCCGACGTTGATGTGGTGGTGCATTTGGCAAGCGATCCGCGGAGTCGAACCCGGGCCCGGGCCACCGATATCGAGGGCACTACCCGACTTGCGGCATTCGGGATTCCAGTTGTCTACATGTCGATCGTGGGCGTCGACCGCAGCCCCTTTAGTTACTACCGGACCAAGCTAGCTGGAGAGCAGGCGCTGATCTCAAGTAGCGCGCCATGGACCATCGTGCGAGCAACCCAGTTCCACGAGTTCTTCGATCAGTTGTTGGCAACTTCGCGGGATGCTGGTGCGAAGCTTCCTACCCGGACTCCCTCGAATGCGCCGCTGGTGTTTCCTGGCGATTGGCAGGTGGGCCCGGTCGCTGCGGTTGAGGTGGCTAGCTACCTCGTTGACCTTGTGGAGCAGGGCTCGACTCGTTCGATCCACCAGATCGGTGGCCCAGAGTCGATGAGTTCTAGGAGTCTTTCGCAACAGTGGGCTCGGGTCAGGGGTGGGCGATACTTCTCGCTGCCGACAATCGGGCGAATCGCTGGCTCGTTCAAAGCCGGGGTGACGGTTCCAGATGATCCGGAGATTAAGGGAACGATGACTTGGCGCGAGTACCTCGAATCTTCAGTAGTTGAGTGATCCAGTGTTGAGCGCCTCCGCAGTGCTGTGTGACATGGACGGAACCCTGGTCGATTCGACTGCGGTTGTCGAGGGGGTCTGGGCGGAGTTCGCTGATCGCTACGGAGTCGAGCTCGGCGAACTACTTGCTACATCCCATGGCCGCAAGACCGTCGAGACGGTCCAGGAGTACGCAACACCGGATATGGATGTGGCTGCGGTCGTTCGGGAGCTCGAGGCGATGGAGCTCACCCGGATGGAAGGGATCGTGGAGATTCCCGGGGCCAGGGCGTTTATCGAGTCACTAGAAGCGGTGGACAAGCAGCGGTGGGCGCTCGTCACGTCCGCACCTCGTGATCTGGCTGCGCAGCGGATGGCGGCGGTGGGGATGGCAATGCCCTCGACCAATGTGTGTGCCGAAGACGTCTCCAAAGGTAAGCCGGACCCGCAGGGATATCTCATGGCCGCGGCTGCATTACAGGTCGACCCTCGTGATGTGGTCGTGTTGGAAGGTGCCGAAGCAGGGATCAAAGCCGCTCTCGCGGCGGGGTGCCAGGTCGTTGTGGTTGGCGGTCTTGAGTCACCGGTGACGACTGGTCTGTATCAAGTACCGGACCTGCGATCTCTGGTCTGTACAAGGGTGCCCGCAGCGACGTCCGGCCACCTGCTCCAGCTGAGCAAGCGGTGAGTGTGGGTTCATTTTTTGGTCGGCTTCCTTGGTTCCGCGGACTACCGCGGGAAGTAGGGGTTCTTGCGGCGATCGCCTTCTGCGTCGCGCTCGGATTTGGCATCGTTGCACCCGCACTGCCCGTATTCGCCAGGACTTTTGGCGTAACGGCGTTCTTGGCGGCAGCGGTGATCAGTGTGTTCGCCTTCATGCGACTCGTTACCGCACCCGTGGCCGGAGGACTCGTCAACCGGATCGGAGAGCGTGCCGTTCTTTCCGCCGGCCTCATCATCGTTGCGGTCTCATCCCTACTGGCTGGGTTCTCCGCGACCTACACCCAACTCTTGCTGCTACGTGGTGTCGGTGGAATCGGGTCGGCGATGTTCACCGTCTCGGCAATGGCGTTGCTACTACGGACTGCGGGACCAAATCAGCGCGGTCGGGCGTCTAGCGCGTTCCAGGCGGGCTTCCTCTTCGGCGGAATCACCGGACCAGCGGTGGGTGGCATCGTCGTGGGGATCTCGATCCGGATGCCGTTCTTCGTCTACGCGGCCACGCTGGCAGTGGCGGCGGTCGTTGCCATCGTCTTCCTTCGATCACCAGAGCAGATTCTTGCTGAACAAGCTGAACAAGCTGAACAAGCTGAACAAGTTGAACAAGGCGAACTAGATCAGCAACCCGAGCGGCAAGGCAGCGAGAAGAAGTCCAAGGCCGTACCTGCTCACAGTGATGCCGCCGAACATGTGTCGCTGTTGGCGGCGTTGCGTAATGGCGCTTACCGGGCCGCGTTGATGGCAAACCTCGTCAACGGATTCGTTACCTTCGGGATTCGGACCTCATTGGTCCCGCTGTTCGTCGTTGAATCACTCATGCGCGGCCCGGGCCTTGCTGGCGTCGGCTTTCTGGTCGCAGCAGCCGCGCAAGGACTCGCGCTGATCTATGCCGGACGAATCACCGACCATCGTGGCCGTAAACCTGCCCTGACGATCGGCGTCGCGACCACCCTGGTCGGCGTCCTGCTGCTGACACTGGCCAACGATCCAGTCGTGTTTGTCTTGGCGATGGGAATCACCGGGGTGGGTACGGCCTTCTTGGGTTCAGCGCCAGCGGCCATTGTTGGAGACGTCATGGGTAAGCAGCGTGGCGGGACCGTGGTCGCTGCCTTCCAGATGATCGCGGATGTGGGGGCTATCGTCGGGCCGCTGATTGCCGGACTGATCGTTGATCAACTGGGCTATCACTGGGCGTTTGCGACCGCAGTCGTGGTGTGCGCGTTCGCGCTCTTTGTCGCGGTAACGATGCCGGAGACTAAGAAGCAAGAGCAGGCAGTCGAGGCATAACTCTGGCAATGCGTCACCGGGAACCGGCAGGATGGCCGCTATGTCGATCTCACCTAATGATCCGGTAACCCCACTGCCTGATGGCCTCATTTTGGCCATCGATATCGGTGGAACGAAGATGGCCATCGGGCTCGTAGATGACGATGGCAACGTCCTGGCCGCTGACAGAACCCCGTCCCCGGCGAATCAGCTCGGCGATGCGATGTGGGACGCACTCAACCGCCTGGCAGACCGGGTCTTGGCAACTGCGGGCAACCCCGAACTTGCCGGAGTTGGAGTGGGCTGCGCCGGTCCGATGATCTGGCCGGAAGGAATAGTCTCACCGACCAACATTGTGGGTTGGCGAGACTTCCCGTTGCGTCGGCTACTTGAGCAGCGCTTTCCTGGGGTCCCCGTTCGGCTTCACAATGATGCGATCTGTATGGCGATCGCTGAGAACTGGAAGGGCGCGGCTCAAGGCCACCAGAATGCGCTCGGGATGGTGGTATCGACCGGGGTAGGTGGCGGCCTAATTAGCGACGGACGCCTCATTAACGGTGGGTTTGGCAACGCCGGTCACATCGGCCATATCGTGATCGATCCAGATGGGCCAGCATGTCGCTGTGGAGGTCGTGGCTGCCTCGAAGCGATCGCCAGAGGCCCCGCTACGTCCGCGTGGGCCGTAGAGGAGGGATGGTCGCCGCTAGAGCCAGGAGATCCAGCGAATGCTGAGACACTGGCAAAGGACGCTCGGGCTGGTGACTTGGTCGCGATTGAGGCGTACCGCCGGGCCGGCAGTGCCGTCGGAGTTGGACTCGCCTCCGTCGCCGCGCTACTAGACCTCGATATCGCCGTTGTCGGCGGCGGTTTGTCGCAGGCGGGTGAACTCCTAATGGGGCCTGTTCGATTGGCATTCGCAGAACATGCCGGAATGACATTCGTGAAGCGAATGAAGATCGAGCGCGCGCAGCTTGACCAAGAAGCCGGCGTGGTCGGTGCCGCGGCGCTCTTTGCCGATGGTGGCCGGTACTGGAACGCCTGAGATTATTCAGGTAGCGCGACGCTAAGAACCTCAACTGACATCTGCTTGCCGTTCGGTAGGTCGTAGGTGACCGTCTGACCTATTTCGCTGCCTAGGACCGCGGCTCCAAGGGGAGAAGTCGGGGAGTAGACATCGATATCGCTGTGTGCGGTTTCCTCGCGCGATCCCATGAAGAACTTCTCAACGTCGCCGTCGGGGAACCGGACCTCGACGACTGTTCCGTGCGTCGCCTTACCTTCTCCGGCATCTGCAGGCGAACCGATGTTGGCAGCTTCTAACAACTGCTTGAGCTGCCGGATTCGCGCCTCGTTCTTACCTTGGTCGTCCTTGGCAGCGTGGTAGCCACCGTTCTCTTTCAGGTCGCCTTCTTCTCGGGCTGCTTCGATCTTTGCGACGATCTCCGCGCGAATCGAGCCTGATCGCTCATCCAACTCGGCCTGCAGCCGATCAAACGCGTCTTGAGTTAGCCAGGTCTCCGTCGATTCGGTCATGACGGCCTCCATGGTTGTGGTGGGTTTGACGTACCGGGCGGGAATTGCTCCGGCGCTACATAGAGGCTACCGGGTGTATCGCAACCAAGTACCTCAACTGTGAAAGCCAATGATCTAGTGGCCAGCGGATAGGTCTCCTGGACGTACTCCGGTCCCGGTGGGATTGTCAGTGTTGCGTAGCCGACATCCTGACGGAACTTGTCTTGCGCTCGTACTGCGCACTCGACAGTGGTCTCGCCCGACCGGCGAACTTCAAAGCTCACGGTGCTGTGGCTAGCGTCGACGGCGTTCCAGGCCAGCAGTTTCCACCGCACTTCCGGGTTCGCTACCCGGTTGGCTGTCCATCCCCCGAAGATGGCTAGGGCAAGGCACACGATTGCCAGCGCGGCAATCGCCCAGCGTGGTGTGCGGCGATAGCCATATCGATCCTGCAGGCGAGGTGACAGCTCACCGAGTTTGATCGGCCTTGTCGGGCCGGTCGATTCGGTGGGGCCAGTGGTATTTGTGGGCGACATTGACCCCATTGTCCGACATTGGACCGCTGGCGTGTTGTCATGGTGGCGTGATTCGAGACTTTGGCTTCTGGCTTCTCACCTCTTCGCTAGGTGCCGGTGACCCAAATCCGACGCCATCGGGTGGTCTAGACAGCATCGCACCGGTAGTCGATCCCGATCGCGTGACGCCAGGAGCGTGGGGTTTCTTCTCTTTCGTCCTGCTGATCATCGCGGCCGTCATCCTGTACTTCTCACTGCGTAAGCAACTCAAACGTGTTGACTTCCCGGACGATCCCGAGGACTCCGGTGACTCCAAGGTCGCTGGGTCAGCAAGCAGCGGTCCTGGAAAAAGCTAGGCCGGGCCCTCGGGCCTACGACCTAGGAGTCGGGACGCCATCGGCGGATTTACCAGGTGCCAGCAACGGCGCGACCGCTTCGGCCTGAAGATCCGTTCGAGTGCCAATCCGCCAGGTCGCGCAGGGCTCGCGGTCGAGCACGTCGGCCAACTCGTCGGCCGTCATTGGTTCATACATGAGGAACCCTTGCCCCAGCCGGTAGCCCATCGCGATCAGTGAATCCCGCTGTTCGGGGGTCTCGATTCCCTCGGCGATAACCTCCGAGAGGTTCATGGAGGCACTCAATTCTCGAATGGCTTGGGCTAGCCCAAAGTCGAAGTCGTTCGGTAGCCCGGCGACGAACTCTTGGGCGAGTTTCAGACCGCTGACCGGCAGTGTTCGCAAATAGTGCAGGGACGCCCAACCGGTGCCAAAGTCGTCGATGAAGATCGAGACTCCGAGGGCAGCAATCGACCGGAGTTGCTCGGCCGCCGACCCATCATCTGGCATCAAGACGCTCTCAGTGACCTCGATGATGACGTTCTCAGGGGGAACGCCTGTCACAGCCAATCCCTCTGCGAGGGCACCGGCGATATTGTCACTTTGCAATTGACGCCCAGAGATGTTGATGGAGATCTTGCACGAGTCGTGCGTTTCGAAACGATGCATGAGGGTCGCGAACTCATCGAGGGCAGTGCGCAATACGAAGCGCCCGATCTGCACGATTGAGCCTTCTTGTTCGGCGATGCCGATGAATGTCTTAGGTCGTAGCTCGCCGCGAGTTGGATGCGCCCACCGTACGAGTGCTTCCGCGCCGACTACCGCACCTGTACTCAGCTCCACGATGGGCTGGTACTTCACGAACAACTCGTCGCGATCGATCGCACTGCGCAGCTGAGTGGATAGTGAGAGGCGATCAGTGGCGTCATCGCGTAGGTCGGTCTCGAACACCTTGATCTGGCCTTTACCTGCAAACTTCGCATCGTAGAGCGCGATGTCGGCGTGACGTTCCGTGTCGGCGGCGTCGGTGGAGCCGTCGTTCATGGCGATTCCAATACTCGCCCGCGACACCAGTTCCGTTCCGCGCAGGACAATCGGCATGCGGAGCTCGTTCATGATCCGTTCAGCGACGAGCTCAGCATGTTGTGGGGAAGTCGCGCTCTCGAGGATGGCTGCGAACTCGTCGCCGCCGAGGCGCACCGGAGTATCGCCTTCTCGCATACAACTAACGAGCCGGTTTGCAACGATCCGTAGGAGTTCGTCACCGGTCGGGTGACCGAGCGAGTCGTTGACCTGTTTGAAGTCGTCTAAGTCCATCATCAGTACGGCAAACGGCTGGCCCGATCGACGACTCCGTGCGGCAGCACGGGCCATCTCCCGTCGGAAGACGACTCGATTGTTTAGCCCGGTGAGCTCGTCATGGAAGGCTTGGTAGCTGAGCTTCTGCTCGAGAAGGTATCGATCGGTGACGTCGTGCAATGTTGCGACGTACTGGTTCTCTTTCTCGATCCAGGTGACGTTCACCTCGACCCGCTGATCGGGTGGCTCAGTGGAATCTGGATCGTGCGGGCGGTGTTCAACTGGAAGGTCAGCGTTGGTTCGTCGCCGCATGACGAGTTCGCCTTTAGATTCGGAGTGGTCGCGAGCGCGATTCAGCAGTGACATGGCCGCCTGCGAATCATCGAAGAGTTTTGGCCACGAGGATCCGAGGACGTCGGCAGGTGAAAGACCGGTGAGGTCCCTGATTGCCTCGGTCACGTAGCGGATCGAGGTTCGGGCATCGACGAGGGCTATCACATCGCTGGCATTGTGGAGAAGGAGTTGCAAACGTTCGGTGGTCGCCCGCTCAACGACTCGTCGGGCAAGCGCAATACGTTCGAGGGCCATTCCGAGGCTCTGGCCAAGCACCGACAGAGATGCCTGGGCGGGCGCACCGAAGGCTTCGGGCGAATCGATGACGAGGCGTCGGGGCGGCTTACTACCCGGGATCGACACAACCGTTCGATAACGCACCTCGCCGTTGGGGAGCCGAATTCGGCCACCGTGAGGTCCAAGGCCAGCGCCAGCAAGTTCCTCGTTTGTCCCGAGCACGCAGGTGACGTCTCGCTGTTCGACGAGTCGGGAGGCCCAGTCGCTGAGTCGTTCGTTGACCGAGGTCAGATCGGTGATACGCATCAAGCCAGCGTTGATATCGCGGAGCAGATGTTCACGGCGAACGGCCTCGCGGTACCCCTGAATGATGAGATTTACGCGCAGGCCGAGTAGGACCGCCAGCGTCAGAGTCATGACGACGAACGGCCGCCCGTTAGTGAACTCTCGGCCTCTGTCTTCTGCGAGCCACAGCAGAATTGCGGGAACCAGGAGGGACAGTCCCATGAGGGCGAGCACCCTGGATCGAGAGGCAACGGCTGAATCAACATCGCCCGCGGGGGGCCGCAGCGCGGAGGGATCGAGCACGGCGGTCCCTGCCAACGCAAAGAACACAAGGGTTCCGTAGAACATCAGGTGAGATGTCAGGCCCATTGAGAACGGTGGTTCGGAGAGGAAGGCACTGAGACCGAGGGTGCCCACACCTGCCATCAGTAGGAAACCGACCGCCAAGATCCGCGGCGAGTGATTTACCGACCTACTGGTCGAGAACCACATACGAACCGTGACCGAGAGAAGGATGAGCTCTCCGACGCTGATAGCGATCAGCGGAGGAAGCTGGCCCGACCGAAGGTCGGAATCGAACCAGAAGGGATAGACCAAGAACTGTGCGTAGACCATGGATGAGGCAACGAAGACGATAGCTGAGTCCAGCACAGTGCTAGCGCTCGTTGTGTTGCGCCGCCGTCGACTGACGAACACGAATGCCGCGATGATCAGTAGGACCAAAATTACGGAATAGACGAGACCGCTAAGGAGGTTCTCGGTGGTAGTCGAGGAATCCTTGCCAGGAACAAAGTCATGTAAGGCATTGGTGACTGCACTCAGGGCGATTGCTGCAGCGACACATATCCAGGCCGACCGAGCCCAAAGACGGTGCTTCCAGATCGTTACGACGATGACGATGGCGGCAGCTAGGGCGTATATCGTCCACACGGCTTGACCGACGAGATCGGATGTGGTGGCAACCGCGTAGGCGGCGATGGCCAGGACCGAGACAAGAAGCCAGATGTTGCGCGGGCGAGTTGTCCGCATATGGTCTCCTAACAGATTTCACCTACTGTGCTCTGATCGTCCCTCAAATCACCAGGACTTTGCTGTCTGAGTTGCGTTGGTTCAACGGGTTTCTACGTCGTGACGTACGGTTAGTTCCGTGTTCAGATATGCCATGTCCAGTCGTTGGGTTGGCTGGCACCTCTTCTGCCTTGTTCTCGTGGTCGTTCTGCTAACAGCCGGTATCTGGCAATGGAATGTTGCGATGAGCAGTACCGGGCCCGATGGGGAGTCAAACGTCAACGTCCGGAACCTGGTTTACGCGATGCAGTGGTGGGTCTTTGCGATCTTTGGGGTCTGGTTTTGGTGGCGGTTCATCCGCGATCAACGGGATGCCGACCTCGAGGAGGCGGCAATGGCTGCCCCGGGCGATTCTGCCGCTACGGTCAGTGGTGACCAGACCCCAGTGGGCGCGGCCAGCGCCGACGAGGCGAGTCAGTCGACAGACTCATCGCATGCTGTTGCGCGGGCCGAACCGGGCACGTCTGCTGCCCCGATCTCCCTGGACCAGTCGGCTCAGGCGCGACGCGAACGGTCACGATCGACCATGCGCGCTGCCCAAGCGAGTTCCGGTGATGGCGTGCCCACTGACAATGTGGAGAGCTCGGATAGTGTCGTGCACAACGATCAAGACAACCGCACGACCACGGAAAGGTAGGTTGCTCGATGTCCGGTGCACTGCTGCGATTCAGGATCATGGCGTGGGTGACTGGCGTATTTCTACTTACGCTGACCATCTGGTTGATTCTTGGCTACACGGTATTGGGCTACGGGGACGGAGCAGTCAAGCCGAGCGCCTACAGCTTGATGTGGACCGGGCACGGATGGCTCTACTTCCTCTATTTGATCACAGCAGTTGATCTGACTTTCAGAATGCGTTGGTCGATCATTGCGACCATCGGGATCCTGATCGCGGGAACAATCCCGCTGGCGTCGTTCTTTGCTGAGCACTGGGTTACCAAGCGGGTTCGTGCCCAACTTGCCGATCTGCCGAACCCAAAGGCTGCGTCGGTTTCTCCGGTCGATCAATCAAGGCAGCCCAAGAGCTCCTAAGAGAACTGCGTGATCGACAAGATATTCGCATCTGGGTCGACGAACCACGCAACTCGGTCACCATTGGGCGCGGTCCAAATCCCTCGTTCGTCCTGTTCGATACCATCGAACTGCTGAAAGATGACGCCCCGAGCACTCAACTCCGCGGCGGTCTCTTCGATCTGGCTGACCTTCCAGCCCACGACGGTGTACTCAACGTTGATTAGGTTCGCGATGAGAGTAAGTCGTAGCAGGGAGCCGTCGGAATCCAAGACACAGTGCCCAGCGCCCGAATCGACTACCTTCAGCCCGAGCGTGTCACGGTAGAAACTCGTCGACACGTCGACGTTTGTGACGCCAACGAAGGCGATCAGCTCACTTGTGCCCAGCATGGTTTGCCTCCCGCGCGAAGTTTGTTTACTCCTCGCGTCGCAGCCTACTGAAGTGCTGAGCAGGCTGCAGCTTCGAAGACAGCCTGAAGCTTCGGGTAGAGCTCGCCCGCGCTGGCCTCGTTGATCTGGGTATTGGCGATCACGACGGTCGAATCGGAACCGTCATCAGTTGCAGCTATGAACGTTACATAGCCGGGGAAGTTGCCGGTATGGCCATAGACGTCACCGCATTCGGTGACGTATTGGAAGATTCCGAGACCCGAGAAATTCTGGCCTGGTCCGGGTGGGCCTGACTCGCCCTCAACGAATGCGAATTGCTCATTGCGTTGGGCTTGTCCGACAAGTTCGCCGCTGGCATATGAGCGAATGAACGTGTCGAGATCGTTCACTGAGGAGAGCATTCCTCCCGACGCCCAGGCGCCGGTTGGGTTAACCAGGAAGGTCACGTCCTCTTTCTCGCCGATCTCGTCAAAGTCGTAGCCGTGCACAAACGGATCGGGCATTGCCGTGGTGTTCGGCAAGCTGGTGTCTGTGAGTTTGAGGGGCTCGTACACGTGCTTGGCTAGTTCAGCTTCATACGGTTGACCGGTCACAGATTCGACGATCAGTCCGATGACGATGTTGTCAGTGTCTGAGTACTCATACTGAGTCCCAGGAGCGAAGTTCAGCGGGGTCTTTTCCACGAAGCTAACCAACTCCCGGGGCGTCCAGCTTTGGCCGGGATCCGTGGAGAACTTCTTAAGGAACCCCTCACTCTTGATGTAGTCGGGTAGCCCGCTGGTGTGCTGGAGAAGTTGAGCCACGGTGACGCTCTTCCAAGCCTTGGGAAGGCCCTTGACCGTCTTACCGATGGTGCTCGTCGTCTTGAGCTTGCCCTCGCGCACTAGAGCCAATGCGGTTGCCCCACTAAATGCCTTTGAGACGCTGGCAATCCGAGTGATGTCATTAGTTGTGATGGGTGCTTGCTTCTCTGTGCTGCTGGTGCCGACGGAGGTGATGACCGGTTGCGCGTCGCCTTTGTGTACCAAGGTCAGAACCCCCGGTGGGCCTTGCGGCGACTCGACTAGCGCGGTCATCTTCGCCTGTAGAGCGGTGACATCTGGGCTTGTTGAGGGACTAGAGGTGTCGCCACTAGAACAAGCCGCTAGCGCGAGCGAAGCTGCTACCGCGACGGCTCCTATCGAAAACCGCGAGAGATGGCGGGGCATTGGCGCTCCTTCAGTGAGCAGGAAACCGCAAGTACTTCAATCGGAAAGTCAGCGCCAGCATACTGCGAAGTCCTAGCAAAGACCCGGAGTTGAATCGACAACGTCGCAGGCGGGTGAATTGACAGCAACTGGTTGTGGATCGCGCTTATCCCATGCTTTGGTGAGCGCTCGCAAGATGGTCTCTGGGGGCTGGGCACCCGAGACTGCGTACTTGTCGTCGATGACGAAGAACGGGACTCCGGTGATCTCAAGTTCGCGGGCGCGGTCCTCGTCGTGGCGTACTGCATCGGCGAACTCCTCGGAGTCCAGCACCGCTTCTACGGCAGCCTGATCGAGTCCCACGTCGACGGCGATCTTCGTTAGCTCGGAATGGTCTGAGACCGACAGCCCCTGAGTGAACGTTGCCTCATCGAATGCCTCTTTGAGGTCATCCTGGCAGCCATTTTGACGTGCAAGATGGAGTAATCGGTGCGCATCGAAGGTGTTGCCCGGCTTGGACAGGTCGAACCTGAAATCTAGGCCGTGCTCCGCTGCCCGCGAGGTCATCTGGTTGAGCATTTGCTGTGCTTGCTCGCGTGAGGTTCCGTACTTCTTGGCTAGTCCATCAGCATAGTTCCCAGCCGTTGCGCTTGAGGGTCTCGCGCCGGGATCGAGTTCAAATGAGCGCCAGATCAGATCAACCTCATCGGAGTTCTCGAACTCTAGGAGCGCTGCCTCGAAGTTTCGCTTCCCGATGTAGCACCACGGGCACACGATGTCCGACCAGATTTCTACCTTCACGTTTGGTGAACAGTCGGGATCAGCGATCTGTTCCCTGGGTCTGTGGCCATACGTCGGACTAGGTGGGACTACGTAGAAGAAGCCCGGTAGATCGCATCGATTGAGTTATTCAGCGTCTCGTTGAACTCGTGGTCGGACTGGTCCACGCTGAGGCCGACGGTTAGAGCGCGCGAGAAGCTCGCAATCACGCCATGCTGACGCGCGAGGCGCTCGTCGGCTTCGTTCTGGTCGTAGCCACCAGAGAGAGCTACCACCCGTAGGACGTTCGGATGGACCACCATGGCAGCGTAGAAGTCGTCGATTTCCGGCGGCGTCAACTTCAGCATGACGATCTGATCTGGCTCTAGCGAATCTAGGTGCTCGCGCATCGCATCACGCAGAAAGCGCTCTGCTTCAGCCTTATTTGGCGAGTGGATATCGACCTCGGGTTCGATGATCGGCACTAGGTCCTTTGCAATGATCTGCTTAGCGATCTCGAATTGCTGGTCGATGACCGAACGGATCCCCGCCCAGTCGGCATCCTTGATGACCGAGCGCATCTTGGTCCCGAATACGCCCTTGTTGCGGGCGCGGTCGAGCAAGCTATCTAGCTCGGGGATTGGGCGCATGACCTGCGAGCCGTTGACTTCAGGTTCGAGCCCTTTGTCTACCTTCAGAAATGGCACGATGTTCTTTACGTTCCACAGGTAATCAGCAGTCCCGCGGCCGTCGATCTCACGATCCATCGTCATCTCGAAGAGGATCGATCCCAAAATGCGATCACCGTTGAAGACTGGACTGGTCATGATTCGAGCGCGCATCTGATGGATCAAATCGAACATCTCAGCATCGTTGGGGTTGCCCGCCTCGTCGGTGAACTGATCCGCGTCAATGCCGTACAGCGCTAGCGCTTTTGGAGTGCTCCCGCCGCTTTGGTCTAGTGCCGCAAGGAAGCCGCGCCCGCTCTTGACCTTGTCGTACTGCTGCTGGTTCATGAATCGACTCCTCGAGTTAGTGATCGCGGGCGGTTGACGGTTTAGGTTATGGCGTTGGTCGCTTGGGGCCGCAGCAGTACTAGCTTACGAGCAAGTACTGATACGAGGACGACACTGATAGCCGCGATGATGGTCAACCCAGCCCGCTGGGTGTCGGCAGCCAGCGTCGCACTTCCGCCTTGCGGTACGGCGAGTAGGACCATGGCAGGGGTCCAGATGAGTGCATAGATCCAGTAGTGGTGCCCTTGCTCCACCTCTGGGTGGGAGAAGCGGTAACTCCAGGCAGCAACGGCCAAGACAAGTCCGATGGCGATTGCTTGCCAGGGAACGTGAACCACGAGAGCGATGGCACCCACCGCTAGCGCTCCACCCAAGGTGCCAGCGACTCGTTCGATACTGCGGCGCAACGTGACGTCGTCGTGAGGCTGAGCGAGGACCACTATCGTGATGAGGAGCCAGGCTGCGACTGTTGTGCGATCCCACGTCAGCACTAGTGCCGTTGCGATACCCAAGGTGACACTGAGGGTGATGGTTTGAACGATCAGGTCGGGCCAGGCTGTGGGTGGTGATAGGGGCGGGTGGTGTCCGCGTCCTGCTACCCGAAACATCACGGTTGCGAGCACTCCGCCAACAATCACCGCCAAGGCCATGGACGATGCAGCCTGTACTGACCCAGGAGCCCCACTCGGCGGTGTGAGCGGGAAGAGGCTACCCGCTGTGAAGATCACGATTGTCAATGCAATTGCGCGAAGCCCGCGCCGACCTGACAGCCCCATTCCCAGCCCGAGCAGCGCCATAAAGACGCCGGCGGCAATCGGACTCACATTGATTAGAACAGCGATCCAGGTGAGGACAGCCAGGATTGCCGCGGCTGAGAGCCCCCAAATAACCCTGCCGAACAGCACCGTCGCGGTTCCACCCACGATCACTCCGGGGATTGCCGAGGCGGCCAACTCTGGCACTGTCAGGGCTAGGGCGATCAGCGCAATTGCCATCAAAGAGGCAACGAGAAGGAGCGTCTTTGACACTGCGAGGAACGACGGGCTGGCATGCGCGGAAGACACCAAGGAATGCTAGCCGTCCGCGGCCGGTGAAGCGTCCCTCGATACTGACCAATCGACTACTCAGGCACAATCGGAGGGTGACTAATCGTCTGGCTGAATCGACCTCCCCTTACCTACTGCAGCATGCGAGCAACCCCGTCGATTGGTGGCCATGGGGTGAGGAGGCATTTGCGGAAGCAAAACGTCGCGACGTCCCGGTCCTGCTGAGTATCGGATATGCGGCGTGTCACTGGTGTCATGTGATGGCGCACGAATCGTTCGAGGACCCAACTATCGCGAACCAACTCAATGAGGAGTTCGTCAGCGTTAAAGTCGATCGAGAAGAGCGGCCAGACGTTGATGCGGTCTACATGGCTGCTCTGCAGGGCCTGACTGGACATGGTGGTTGGCCCATGACCGTGTTCCTGAATCATGATCGGGAACCGTTTCATGCCGGCACTTACTTCCCGCCGACACCACGGGCAGGGACGCCGTCCTTTCCCCAGGTCTTATCGGCGGTTACCGAGGCCTGGGTAGACCGTCGGGCCGAGGTCGATGCAGGGGCATCGAAGATCACTTCGACGTTGAATGATCAGCAGGGGCGCCCAGCTCTCGTGGCCGTCGAGACTGACGATCTGCGTTCCAGGCTCGATGAGGCGTTGCGCTTGGCGCTCCAGCGGCTATCGCATGACTTCGACCCGGTGAGCGCCGGCTTTGGGACAGCGCCAAAGTTCCCGCCGTCAACGACGCTGGAGTTCCTCTTGCGGCACTGGACGCGCACCGGTGCGACTGAGGCGCTTGACCTGGCTGAGCGAACGTGCGAGTCGATGGCACGAGGTGGTCTCTACGACCAACTCGGCGGAGGCTTCGCGCGGTACAGCGTGGACCAGCACTGGGTGGTTCCCCACTTCGAGAAGATGCTCTACGACAACGCCTTACTACTGCGTGTCTACGCGAGACTCTTCGCTCTGACTGGTTCGCAGTTAGCGGGTCGGGTTGCGACCGAGACCGCGGAGTTCCTCCTGCGAGATCTGCGCACCGAGCAGGGCGGATTTGCTAGCGCCTTAGACGCAGACGCGCCCCGCGAGGTAGGCGGCCATGCCCACGAGGGTATGAGCTACGTCTGGACACCCGATGAGCTCACCGAGGTGCTTGGCGCCGACGATGGCGCGCTAGCTGCCACGCTGTTCGCGGTGACCGAAGCTGGAACCTTCGAGGCAGGGTCATCGGTTTTGCAATGGCCGCAGGATTCCTGGCCGGACGCCGCTGGAGTGGGTGCAGGGGAGGACCTGCAGGTATGGCGTAGGAGGGTAAGAGAGCAGTTGTTTGCGCGGCGTTCGCGCCGACCTCAGCCTGCTCGCGACGACAAGGTGGTCGCAGCGTGGAACGGCCTCGCGATCGCTGCCCTTGCGGAGGCCGGGAGTGCATTCGACAAGCCGGACTGGATTGCTGCCGCGAGTGAATGCGCCGACTTGCTCGTCGCCGAGCACATCGTGGAGTTCCCAGATGGATCCGCGCGCTTGCTTAGGGTGTCCAGGGATGGCCACGCGAATACCAACGCAGTCGGGGTGTTGGAAGACTACGGGGATGTCTGTGAAGGGTTGTTGACGCTCGCCTCTGTCACCGGCGATCCGCGGTGGATGGCGACCGCTGAGCGCCTCCTCGACACGGTTATTGCGCAGTTCCAGAATCCAGCGGGGGGATTCTTCGACACAGCGGCAGATGCCGAGACTCTGATCGTGCGGCCCAGTGATCCGGCCGACATCGCCGCTCCAAGCGGTTGGGCGGCCGCGACGAACTCGCTGCTGACATTCGGGTCATTGATGGCAAGTGAGCGGCACTTGCAGGCAGCTGAGTCAGGGTTGCGAATCTCCGATCAATTGGGTCGTAAAGCCCCGCGATTTGCTGGTTGGCTGCTCGCTGCTTCTGAGGCATTCGTCGATGGCCCGTGGCAGGCCGTGATCGTTGGCGATCCAGACGACACCGGAACTCAGGAACTACGGGAAGCCGTGACACGTAGTACCCGGGTCGGAATCACCGTGCTCGTGGGCCGCCCAGATGTAACCGCGACGTCAGGGCCCTTTGCAGATCGTCCAATGATCGGTTCTCAGGCCACGGCCTATATCTGTCAGGGGAATCTATGCCACGCGCCGGTCACGTCAGTGCAAGAAGCGAAGGAACTTCTCGCCAGGGACTAGGTTATGAGCTCCCCCGGGAGGTGTCCGGATCGAGCCAATCGAGCCAATTGCTGCCGCTGCGTCCCCATCGGCAGGGTGGGACGTGGGAGTATTCCACCGTGGGTATCCGTGACTTGGTCTATCGCGCATATGCCAAGCAACTCACTGCCCAAATCGATCTAGATCGCGTCCCCCGCCACGTCGGTGTGGTTTTGGATGGGAATCGCCGGTGGGCCAGCGAACAGGGTTCTAGCTCCCAGCAGGGCCATCAGGCCGGAGCTGCCAAGATCGAGGAGTTCGTCGGCTGGTGTGAAGAAGCTGGTGTCGAAGTCGTCACCTTATGGTTGCTCAGCACCGATAATCTGGCGCGTCCGCCTGCTGAGCTCGAGTCACTACTGACGATAATCAGCAATACCGTCGAGGACCTAGCGGCAACAAAACGATGGCATGTCCATCCGGTTGGGGCACTAGATTTGTTGCCGGATGAGACCGCCCGCATCTTGAAGGAAGCTGACGCGAGTACTCGCGATATTGAGGGAGTCACGGTCAACGTGGCTGTCGGATATGGCGGCCGTCGCGAGTTGGTAGACGCGGTCCGGTCGTTGTTGGCTGAACAGGCAGAACTCGGTACGAGTCTCGACGAACTAGCCCAGGTTCTCGACGTGGAACATATCGCCGAGCACCTGTACACCAAGGGGCAACCAGACCCTGACCTGTTGATTCGAACGTCGGGCGAGCAGCGGCTCAGTGGCTTCATGTTGTGGCAAAGTGCGCATTCGGAGTTCTACTTCTGTGAAGCCTATTGGCCAGACTTCCGTCAGGTCGACTTCCTACGCGCATTGCGTTCCTACGCACAGCGGGAACGGCGCTTCGGCGGCTGAGATCGTCCGTTCGGACAGATTTGTTTACCTGCTTGTTGCTTGTATGTGGGGTGCCGTTGCATCGATTTTCCCCACTGAGGTCCTAGCGTCTTAATAAGCGCGCCCTTGGTGACAATGGGCTCACCACGCGCCGTGCAGGAGGTTCCCATGCGGAGTACCTACGTGCTCGACACCAGCGTCCTACTGAGTGATCCCCACGCAGTTAATCGATTCGATGAGCACGAGGTCGTGCTTCCGCTGGTGGTCATCACTGAACTAGAAGCAAAACGAACCCATCCTGAGCTTGGCTACTTCGCCCGGCAAGCATTGCGTCTACTCGATGACTTGCGGATTTCTCATGGTCGCCTCGATGAGGCAGTGCCGCTTCCGGACGGTGGGACCCTGCGCGTTGAACTCAATCACTCCGACCTGCGGGTCCTGCCAAGTGGCTTTCAATCCGGTGATAACGACAGCCGGATTCTGGCCGTAGCGAAGTCACTGGCGAACGAGGGGAATCAAGTCGTCATCGTCAGCAAGGACCTGCCGATGCGAGTCAAGGGCTCGGCGATGGGGTTAGTAGCCGAGGAGTATCGCGCTGAACTCGCCGTCTCGTCTGGCTGGACCGGGATTGAAGAACTCCAGGTGTCAGCCGGCGAGTTAGATGACCTCTACGAGTCGCAGACGCTTGAGAGTGACGAGGCCCGCGACTTGCCCTGTCACACCGGGTTGGTTCTGGTCTCTGACCGGGGGAGTGCACTTGGGCGAGTCAACGAGCACAAGCAGGTGCAGTTGATTCGTGGTGACCGAGAGGCGTTTGGCCTACACGGTCGCAGCGCGGAGCAGCGGATCGCGCTCGATCTTCTCCTCGACCCGGATATCGGAATCGTGTCCCTCGGGGGCCGAGCCGGAACTGGCAAGTCCGCGCTCGCACTGTCCGCCGGACTAGAAGCCGTGATGGAGCGACAGCTTCACCGCAAGGTGATGATCTTCCGCCCGCTGTATGCCGTCGGCGGTCAAGAGCTCGGCTACTTGCCCGGAAGCGAGGGCGAGAAGATGTCGCCGTGGGGACAGGCCGTCTTTGACACACTCAACGCCATCACCACTAAGGAGGTTGTCGACGAGCTCATGGATCGCGACCTCATCGAAGTCCTGCCTTTGACCCACATCCGGGGACGGTCGCTACATGACGCCTTCGTGATTGTCGATGAGGCGCAGTCATTGGAACGTAACGTCTTGCTGACCGTTCTCTCACGGATCGGCCGTGATTCGCGAGTCGTCCTCACCCACGACGTTGGCCAGCGCGACAACCTACGAGTTGGTCGACATGACGGTGTTGTCGCCGTAGTTGAGAAGCTCAAGGGACACCCACTGTTTGCCCACGTGACCCTGCAACGGTCCGAGCGCTCCGAGATCGCCGCGCTTGTCACCGAGCTTCTCGAGGTTTAGCTCCCCGTAGATTGGTGTTCATGGGATCGCTGCACCCGGTCTTGGAATGAGCTGAGCAGTTCAGCGACGCGGGTCGGGTCCTCGATATGTGGTTCGTGGCCGATTCGAGGGAAGACGACCAGCTCGGAGTTGGGAATGATCTGCGCGGCCCGGTACGCATGGGAAACCGGGATCACCGGGTCGTGTGCGCCCCAGATCAGTAAGACGGGGGTATCGCCGATCGCTTCGAGTTTTCCTAGGGCAGTCACGCGCTGGCCTGTCACGTCGACAACGCTGCGCAGCGTTGCCAGGAAAGCGCTGCGGGTTGAGCGGTCGCCAAACCGTCGGAGTCGATCGAGTGATTCGGGCGTGAGAGTCTGAGGTTCTAGTCCAACTCGGCCCATTTGCCGAGTCATCCAGCGCAATGAGGTTCCCGTCCGCTCGCTGCCGATTCCGGCGAATACATATTCAGCTCCTGGAAGTGTCGCTGCGCGTAACCACGGCGGCGTTTCCACCCCGAGACCACCGCTACAGACCAGGACCAGCCCCTCACAGGCAGACGGAAATTGGTAGTGAAACTGCATTGCGATTCCGCCACCGAGGGAGTGCCCGACTACGACAACGCGATCCACCTCAAGGTGTGCCAGCAGGTCACGCAGCACGGATGCGATTGCGCCGAGGCTGTAGTCGCCGCGGCCTTTGCCGGAATCTCCGTGGCCGGGAAGATCGACGGCAACGACATGGTGACCGCGGTTAACCAATTCAGGGATCACCTTGTGCCAGTCATTGGCCTGCCCACCAATACCGTGGACGAGCAGATAGGCCGACCCAGTTCCTGCCCACTCGTAGTAGGCAAGAGTGCGGTCATGTAGTTCTGCATGACTCACGGATTGACCGCAGATCTGGGGTGTCTTGGAATGATCCGACTCAGAAAGGTCGAGGGTGTGGGCCGTGCGGGTCGGCGAGGTATCAGGCACTGTCAGCTTTGCTCCCATAGTTACTCAGGTTACGGCACCGTAGGTTTATTGGGTAGGGGCACCTTAAAACTTGTGGAGTTGGCCAGCCGTCCCATCACGGGGCCAAACCCCCTTCGCTCTTCTACGCTGAGCACATGACCCCGAATATCACGTTTCTTGGGCACGCAACAGTGCTCATCGAGATCGATGGTGTGCGGGTCCTGACTGATCCTGTGCTCTTCTCCCGCCTACTGTTCCTTGATCGCGTTGTTCAGCCGGTTAACCCAGGGAACTATGAGGACATCGACATCGTGTTGATCTCCCACCTGCACCATGACCATTGCGATATCAGGTCACTGGCTCGACTCCGTGGCGCGCTCGTCGTGGTGCCGGTCGGATCCGGCGCCTACTTGCGACGCCACGCCCGGCTCCCAAGGGTGATGGAGATCGAGGAGAACTCGACGATCGAGCGAGCAGGGTTGATCATTACGGCAGTTCACGCCGATCACGACGGTAAACGCGTGCCACTCGGGCCGAGCGCGCCAGCTCTAGGATTCGTGATCACGGGTGCGAGTGGGACGACGTACTTCGCCGGCGACACCGATGTCTATCCGCAGATGGCCTCGCTGCCGATGCCCGAATCACGTGGCCTCGATCTGGCCCTATTGCCGGTCTGGGGATGGGGTCCGAACCTGGGTCCTGGCCATATGGATCCAGCCAGGGCCGTCGATGCCCTCGAACTCCTTGAGCCTGAGGCAGCGATACCTATCCATTGGGGAACGTTGTTTCCCAGGGGGATGCGCCGGGTAATGCCGTCCTCTACCGGATTACTCACCAGACCTCCGCAGCAGTTTGTTGAGTTGGCACACGATCGGGTCTCCGGGATCGATGCAACTGTCATTCAGCCCGGCGGTACCTGGGGCAACCATGAGTGATACCAACGATCTCGAATTCGACGAGGATGCCGGGGTTGCTGGTGAACGGCTCAGTCGCCGGCGGCGACGCAAGAAGGCAAAGCGGCTCGCGGCGTTCAAGCGAATGCAGTTGGTCAAACAAGGCCAACGCCGAGGTGACGGTGCTGCTGAAGACATCCGCCTGGCAGCAGGTCGTGACCTAGTTGACGATCCGTGGCAGAACCGCCACAACTTACGCGATGCCTTCTGGCGATTCGTCACCTCTGCGACTGTTCTGACGTTGACGATCTGGATCTCCCCCGGTATCTCACTGGCGAACTGGTGGGTTGTTCCGCTGACTGCGTTGTTTGGCACGGTCTTGCTCGCAGTGCTACGGCCGGTGATGGTCCGGGTAGCCCTACCCTTTGGTTGGTTCGGGGCCGCGATGGTTGCAGTCTTCGGGAACTTCGCGGTGCTCTACGTGGCGTTCTCGTTGTCGCCCTCGCTGACCTTCACCAGTTGGTTGGGAGTCTTCGGTGCGAGCTGGATCTACTCGGTCATCATGGCGGCATTTCAGTGGCTTATTGCCTCAGACGACGATGACGTTTTTCTGGTCCAAGCACTCCGGCACAGCACCAGGGGCGGGACATGGTCTAGTCGGCTCGATCCAGACGACGTCGCTGCGCTAACGGAAGGTCGTGATCCGCAGGCGGGGGTGATCTTCGTCCAGCTCGACGGCATGCCCGCCCCGGTTTTGGATTGGGCGGTGAAGTCCGGGAACCTTCCGACGCTGGCTCGCTGGATTCGCTCAGGTCAGTATTCCTGGACTGAATGGCGGTCCCGGATCCCGGCGACTACGCCGGTCGCGCAGGCCGGGCTCCTGCACGGCACTAGCCACAATATGCCTGCCTTTCGTTGGTATGAGAAAGACGAAGGTCGACTACTAGTCGCGAACCATCCGCCAGATGCGGCCGAGATTGAGTCGCGGATAACCGACGGCCGCGGACTGCTCGCGGATGGTGGGGTGAGCATCTCGAACCTGTTCTCTGGTGATGCACCGACTCGGTTGCTGGTAATGAGTGGGATGAGTCAGGTGCGCAAGGGGCTTGGTTCATCGAAGTCGTACTCGTCGTTCTTCGCGAATCCGGCAGCGTTTAGCCGAACCTTCGTGTTGACGATCGGTGAGATGATCAAAGAGAAGTTTCAGGCCAGAACGCAGATCCGTCGCAATATCGTGCCGCGCATTCACCGCAAGGGCTCCTACGTGGCGCTACGCGGGATCACCAATGTGCTGCTGCGTGACCTGAATACCTCGTTGGTTATCGAAGCCATGATGCAAGGGGCGAAGTCCGTCTATGTCGATTACGTCGACTACGACGAGATCGCTCACCACGCAGGTGTTCAGCGGCCGGAAGCGCTTCGGGCCCTGGAAGGTTTAGATCGGGTTCTGGCTCAGTTGGAACGTGTCGCCCGCTACGCTCCGCGGCCCTATCATTTTGTGTGCGTGAGTGATCATGGTCAAAGTCAAGGGGCCACTTTCAAACAACGCTACGGCCACAGTCTGGAAGACGAGGTTCGTGCGCTGATGGGGGTGGGTGCGGCTACCGCGACATCCTCGACGGGCTCGGTCGAGGACTGGGGGCCGATCAATACGTTGCTGTCTCAGCTTCAGCAGCAGGACTCGGTAACGGGTGGATTGACTCGACGGGCGATGCGCAAGCGAACCGATCAAGCGGGTGCGGTGTCGCTGGGGCCGTTGGAGAAGGAGCAGCGCTCGGCGTCCCCTGATGCCGAGGGTGACCGTCCTGAACTCGTGGTGGTCGGTTCTGGAAACCTCGGGGGCGTCTGGTTTCCGCGGGAGCCCGGACACCTGAGTTTGGCGAGGATCGAGGAGCTTTGGCCGGGGCTCGCGCGTGGACTGGCCACCCATCCCGGAATCAGCTTCATTATGGTTCGGACCGACCGCAGCGGCCCGGTTGTCATTGGTGCCGAGGGTGTCCACCGCCTATTCACGAACGAAGTTGATGGCGTCGATCCACTCGCACCGTTTGGCCTGAATATCCGCGACGACATGCTTCGGGTGAGCGCCTTCGATAACGCGCCGGATATCTACCTCAACTCGATGTACGACCCGATCACCGACGAGGTAGCGGCATTCGAGGAGCTCGTCGGGTGTCACGGGGGTGCTGGCGGGTGGCAAACGAGGGCAATCTTGGTTCATCCGCGAGGTTTTGAGCTGGATCCGGAACTAGCAGACCCGTCGGGACGTCTACTTAGCGCTGAGGCCGTTCACCGACAACTCATCAGATGGCTTGAGCTGTTGGGCCATCGTCGTGACTTGAACGGAACTAGCGATACCAGTCAGCAACGAGATGACTCAGTGCAGGCAGTGCTAGCCCGCGACCAGGATTTGCTAGCCCGAGATGGAGAATGACGTGGCTCCTCGAACCAGACAGGCGATCGTCAGTCTGGGTGCCGTCGCGCTTCTTGGTGGAGTCGCTGGCTGTACGGGTGTGAGTGCCTCAACCAGCACGTCGATTTCGCCCGGGAACGCGTCAGCGAGCCCGAGCCCGAGCCCGACGAAGGTGAAGAAGTCGAAACCGCCGGTTCCGGTGGTGCCAGCGCAGTGGACGCCGAAGGCCAAGGACAAGACGGTGTACCTGACCTTCGACGATGGACCTTGGTATCAGACTGAAGAGATCCTGGATACCCTCAAGGCTAATCAGGTGACGGCCACCTTCTTCGTCATTGGCAAGCTGATTCGAACCCGCGAAGCAATCTTGGAGCGGGTTGTTGCTGAAGGCCATGCTGTGGGAAATCACACCTGGGACCACGTGGACCTCACCAAGGAATCAGCGAAGGAAGTGCGGTTTCAACTAAACCGAACAGCCCGCGAGATTGGTCCAATCCAGGGTCCGTGTATGCGCCCACCTTATGCCGAGATCGATGCGAAGGTGCGAGCAATATCGGTCGCGGCCGGTATGACGCCGGTGGTCTGGAATAAGGACTCCAACGACTACCAACCAGAGACGAGTACGGCGGATATATCGGCCACCTTGGCGGCGGCTCAACCGGGCGATGTCGTGCTACTTCACGACGGCGGCGGAGATCGCAGTAAGACAGCGACCGCCCTAGCGAAGGAGCTTCCGAAACTCGTTGCCAAGGGTTACAAGTTTGACTCGATCCCGATTTGTCGACCGCTGGTTTCCTCACCCACAGCAACCGCTAGCTAGGCGGGCCCACGGGGATCCGGTTAGCGATCGGTCGCATGGTGTCGGCAAAGAAGTCGTTGCCCTTGTCGTCCACGACCACAAACGCGGGGAAGTTCTCGACCTCGATACGCCACACCGCCTCCATACCTAGTTCGGCAAAGTCGATCACCTCGACCTTACGGATGCAATCAGCGGCGAGTAGGGCCGCAGGACCGCCGATCGACCCCAAATAGAAGCCGCCGTGTTCTTGGCAGGCATCGGTTACCGCCTGGGAGCGATTGCCCTTGGCCAACATGACGAAGGATCCGCCCGCTGCCTGGAACTGGTCGACGTAGGAGTCCATTCGTCCGGCGGTGGTTGGCCCAAACGATCCCGACGGCATTCCTTCAGGAGTCTTTGCTGGGCCCGCGTAGTAGACAGCGTTCTCGCGTAGATAGTCGGGCATGGGCTCGCCGCGGTCCAGCATGTCCTTAATCCGGGCATGGGCCAGATCGCGTGCCACGACGAGGGGGCCGGTTAGTGATAGCCGAGTGCGGATCGGCAGCGTCGACAGGAGTTCACGAACTTCGGCCATCGGGCGAGACAGATCAACTTCGACAACCTCGGTGGCTTCTGCAAGGTGGTCATCTGTGACATCGGGCAGGAACCGGGCCGGGTCTTTTTCGAGCTCTTCCAGGAAGACGCCTTCTGGAGTTATCTTGGCCTTGGCCTGACGGTCGGCGGAGCAGGAGACTGCGATGGCCACCGGAGCAGATGCCCCATGCCGGGGCAGGCGGATGACCCGGACGTCGTGACAGAAGTACTTTCCACCGAACTGGGCGCCGATCCCGAACTCTTGAGTTTGGCGAAGGATTTCAGCTTCCATCTCCAGGTCGCGATAACCGTGGCCGTCCGCACCACCGTGGACAGGCACGTCGTCGTAGTAACGGGTGGAGGCGTACTTTGCGACCTTGAGGGCGTACTCCGCGCTTGTTCCTCCAACCACAACAGCTAGGTGGTAAGGCGGACACGCGGCGGTGCCAAGGGCGCGCAGTTTCTCATCGAGGAAGGCGCGGAACCGAGTCGGATTGAGCACGGCTTTGGTCTCTTGGAATAGGAATGATTTGTTTGCGCTGCCGCCGCCCTTGGCCATAAAGAACAACTCGTAGCTCAGCTCGTGCCCGGGCTTGTTGTCGGAGTAGATCTCGATCTGGGCGGGCAGGTTGGTTGCGGTATTGCGCTCCTCCCACATCGAGACGGGCGCCATCTGGGAGTAGCGCAAGTTAAGGTTCTGGTACGCGTCAAATACGCCCTGACTTAGGACCTCTTCGTCCTGGAAGTTGGTCAGGACGTGATTGCCCTTCTTACCGGAGATGATCGCCGTGCCGGTGTCTTGACACATGGGCAGCACCCCACCGGCAGCGACGTTTGCGTTGCGCAGCAGGTCGAGGGCAACGAACCGATCATTGGGGCTTGCCTCAGGATCATCCAAGATCTTCTCAAGTTGCGCGAGGTGTCCCGGGCGCAATAAATGCTGAATGTCCTTCATGGCCTCAAACGTGAGCAGGCGCATCGCCTCCGCATCGACCTCCAGGAAGGTCCGGCCGTTGGCCTCGAAGGTGCGGACGCCCTCAGTCGTGATTAAGCGATAAGGGGTGGAATCCTCGCCCATGGGCAACATGTCGACATAGGAAAATTCAGCCATGGGGACAGCCTAGTAATCGACTGTCGCGAGTTCGGCAGCGGTTGACCTCGGAGCCCGTCGAGCCCGGATGGGCGCCCCCAGTGTTAGCTAGCCTCCGATCAGCGTCAGGATGGGACTATGGCGAAGACAGATCGGCTCAGTCAGAGCGTTGGTGGCATGGTGCTGACAATTGGCCTAGGGCTGGGCCTGGTTGGATTGATTGCTCTGTTCACATTCCGCCCCCAGCAGCCAGAGATCCGGACGGTCGATTACGAGTCGGTCGTGGCCGCAGCCGAGTTACAGGACCCCCCGTTCACGTTGGCTGTGCCAGACCCGGTGCCAGCTGGCTGGCTAGCCACGTCGGCGCGCTACCGGCCGGTGATTGGGAATCCGGAGTTGGCCACGTGGAACCTCGGGTTCTACATTCCCGATGACGACTACGCCGGGCTTGCTCAGACGAACGCGCCAGACGGGGACTTCATCCGAGAGAACACCGTGTCTGGGGTTCGTTCTGGCACCCAGGAGGTCAACGGGGTGGAGTGGATTCGGTATCGCAGTGAGGAAGGTCGCCGAACGTCGCTGGTATCGGAGTCCAACGGGGTGACCCTGCTCGTCACAGGAACGCTGAGCGACACCGAACTTGGTGAGCTCGCGGCCTCTGTTCAGGAATAGTTCGCGCGATCGCCTGCCGTCTAATCCTCGGGCGATAGACCGTCTGTTGACGTTGGTTCGGGCTCGCTGGCTGGCCGCGCTTGCCGTACCGCCTCGATTCGCTCCTTCGCATTGTCGAGCCAACCCTCGCAGATCCCGACGAGGCGTTCACCGCGCTCCCACAGGCCGAGGGATTCCTCGAGTGAAGTGGTGCCGGCCTCGAGTTTTGCCACAATTGTGGCCAGCTCGTCCCGAGCCTGCTCGTAGGTAAGGTCTTCGACTGGGGGTTGGTTGCTCACGGCGATCCTTCTTTGCTCGGTGTGGGTGTTCATATGCTCTGTTCGCGGTTGTCAGCGGGCTTGGCACGCTTCCTCGGGACCGCCTGCGGGTCGGTGACGATCGCGGGAATGTCGCCGCCGACGGTGCGGATGCTGAGCCGGTCCCCGGTACCGACTTGATCGGGTGACCTGACGATCTGCTCCTGCTCATCGAAAACGATGGCGTAACCCCGCTCCAAGGTGGCTGCGGGGGAGAACGCACGCAACTGCGTGCGCAGATTCTTGGATCCCGTCGATGCCAGCTGTAGTTGGTGCGCCAGCGACTTGTTGAACCGAACGCGGTTTGCCGTCACCAGTTCGCGTTGCTGATCGACGATGTACATCGGATCCTGTAGGCCGGGGTGGGCGGCGAGGCGAGAAATTCGGTGGCGCTGGTTGTCGAGCATTGAGGAGATAGCCCGGCGGGTTCGCAGTTGGTTGGTAGCGATCAGTTCCCGTTGCTCGTTGACGTCGGGGACAATCCGACGAGCCGCGTCGGTTGGGGTCGAGGCTCTGACGTCAGCGACGAAGTCGAGCAAGGGTGCGTCAGTCTCGTGACCGATAGCGCTGACGATAGGTACTTGGCAGCCGGAGACGGCACGGATTAAGGACTCATCGGAGAAGGGTAGGAGGTCTTCGGTGCTACCTCCTCCGCGGGCGATGACGATGACATCGACTTCTGGCTGGCCAGCTAGGTGTTGCAGAGCAGCAGTCACCTCAGCTGCGGCGCTTGGTCCTTGCACTGCGACAGTGCGCATCTCAAACTGCAGCGAAGGCCAACGGTGGCGCGCATTGGCGACGACGTCGTGCTCGGCGGCGCTGTCGCGCCCGCAGATCAGCCCGACTCGCCGCGGTAAGAAGGGCAATGCGCGCTTTCGGTCTGGATTGAATAGTCCCTCGGTGGTGAGGCTCTGTTTGAGTCGTTCGACTCGGGCCAGGAGATCCCCAAGTCCAACCGCGCGGACTTCACTCGCGCGAAGTACGAGCCGACCTCGATTGGTCCAGAACTCCGCCTTGACTCGCATGATGATGCGATCGCCCTCCGCGAGTGAGGGAGTGAGTTTTGCCAGCGCGTCAGGGCTGGTCACCATCTGGGCTGACAGATTCGCTTTCACGTCGCGTACACCGACAAATACCTGGGTCATCCCCGGTCTGGCGCTGATCTCGGTGACTTGGCCTTCAACCCAGACAGCTCCTAGGCGGGCGACCCACGCGCTGATCGCACCATTGATCACGTGCAGCGGAGCTGGGTTCTCCGGACTGGTTTCGAGGGCCACCCAATAAGGGTACGCAGGCGAGATGGCCCACAGGGGCTAAACAACAAAGCGTTTGGCGCCTACGATGGGAAGATGAGCTCACAGGTGGGAGCCAACGCGGCTCCGGTGAAGACGGTTCTTCTGGCGGCCCCACGCGGCTACTGCGCAGGAGTTGATCGCGCTGTGGTCACGGTTGAGAAGGCACTCGCGCTCTACGGTGCGCCGGTATATGTCCGCAAAGAGATCGTTCACAATGCCCACGTCGTCAAGACACTGCGCGACCGGGGGGCGATCTTCGTCGAGGAGACCGAGGAAGTCCCTGAGGGCGCGCTGGTGGTATTTAGCGCCCACGGCGTCTCCCCACAGGTTCACATCGAGGCCGAGCAGCGCAACCTGAGGACAATCGATGCAACCTGTCCATTGGTGACGAAGGTTCACAACGAGGCGCGCCGGTTTGCCAATGAGGACTACCAGATTGTGCTGATTGGCCACGATGGGCATGAGGAAGTGGAAGGTACGGCTGGGGAGGCCCCTGACCACATCGTCCTCGTTGAGAACCCAGAACAGGCTGACAGCGTTGAGCTTGATCCGGACCGCCCGGTTGCGTGGCTCTCGCAGACGACGTTGTCGGTTGACGAGACGATGGAAACCGTCGACCGTCTCCGCAAACGTCTACCACTGCTGATGGACCCGCCGAGCGATGACATTTGCTACGCCACCTCGAACCGTCAGATTGCGGTTAAGACCATCGCCGAACGCTGCGACGTTCTCATCGTTGTCGGGTCGGGGAACTCCTCGAACTCGGTGCGGTTGGCGGAGGTTGGCCTCGAAGCCGGTGCGACGACGGCCTACCGGGTTGACGGTGCCCATGAGCTACAGGACAGCTGGTTCGATGGGGTTGCGACGGTCGGACTGACCTCGGGGGCCTCGGTGCCAGAGGAACTCGTCGACGGAGTGCTCCAGTGGTTAGCAGATGACGGGTACCGCAACGTTGAGGTGGTTACCTCCGCAGAAGAGACGCTGACGTTCGCGTTGCCTCCGGAGCTTCGTCGCGACCTGAAAGCCGCTGCGAAGACAAGTAGCTAG
This sequence comes from uncultured Actinomycetes bacterium, assembly GCA_946803585.1. GTDB lineage: Bacteria > Actinomycetota > Actinomycetes > S36-B12 > UBA10799 > UBA10799. The sequence goes on along the minus strand of CAMPEQ010000011.1, from coordinate 164,356 downwards.
GAAGTCCAGCAGTTGGTGTGACTTGCCGGCTAATTCTTGCGGATGCTGACGCGACGGATCAGGACGATTATGAGCGCCAAGATCGTCCCGCCGAAGATATATGGCGCATTGAACGCCAATCCTGTTCCGATAAGCGAAGCCTCGCGGAGAAGTAGCTGGCCGGACCCAGAGAACGTGGTGGGCTGCCCGGCAACGATTAGAGCGAACAGAAATGCGATAGGAGGCGAGATGACCGCCGTCCACAGGTCGCGCGGTCGGACTAGTAGGGCGCCAATCGCGGAAGCGATGACAAAGGCGCCACCAGTCAGATAGGTGAACTGGCGATTCACATACATATCGGCGAGGCCAACAACGGTGGTAATTCCGAAGATGACGAAGAAGACAGAGATGCTCGAGAGTCCCCTTTCGGGTTGTCGAGGACTCTCGATGGAGCCCGAAGCCGCGGGCGGTGCAGCTGTTGCCATGTCATTTATCCTCTCAACCGGCTCTGCACTACTAGCAGGCGCCTGCGGGCTCACGTCAGGTTTGGGTGCGACGACAGGATTCGCCGATGTCTCGGCTAAGGGGTCTTCCCCCTTCGTTTGGTCAGAATAACCGGAAGATCGGTATAACTTCTCTGTCCGGATAGTTGGCCCCACCGGGATCTTTGACTGCGACTCGGGATGTTCGCCGTTTGGGCCTACCTCCCACGGCCAGCGCACGGGATCCTCTACCGGGTCGCTATCCGCCGCCGGCGCGGGGCTGCGAAGGATCGCGCCTGATTCCACAGCATCGCCGTCGTCGGCCGGGCCGACGTCTGCCATGTCGTCGTCTGTGGGCGGGCCGCCCTGGGACGCGGACTCGTCCTGCGGGTCTGTCACAAACCGAAACGCTACGTCAATCAGTCGCTGAGGTCGATGCTGCCACGCCAGGAGCAGGCCGGGTAGATCGTTCGAGAATCACCGGCGAATCCGGCAGAGTCGTTGCTATTCCAAGGTCGGCCATACGTCGGGCCGATACTAGTACTCGCGAATCGTAGGAGCCGATGAACTTGTTGTAGTTCTCCGTCGCGGCATCAAGATTGGTCCCGAGTTTGGCCAGATGGTTCGTCATTGTCACGAGGCGGTCCAGGAGTTCTCGTCCTGCCTGATGAATCGCAACGGCGTTCTCGGCCACATCGTGATCGCGCCAACTCAAGGCGACGGTTCTCAGGAGCGCCAACAGTGTTGTCGGTGTTGCGAGTACTACGTTGCGTCGAAATGCTCGCTCAAGGAGCGCAGGGTCGGTTTGTAGGGCGAGGCTGAGGAGCGATTCAGCTGGAACGAACATCACCACGAACTCTGGGGAGTCCTCGAACTGGCGCCAATACTGCTTTGAGGCGAGCTTGTCGATGTGCGCTCCGACGGCTTTGCTGTGCGCGAGGGCCGTAGGCTCGTCGACGAACTCCCTATCCGTGGCCTCGGCCTCGAAGAGGTTCTCTGGCGTGTTGAAGCCTGATCGTTGTTGGGGCTCGCTCGTTTGGGCTGTTCGAAGGAGCGCATCCATCGGGACCTTCGCGTCAATCACAATCCGACGACGATCGGACAGAGTAATAACCATGTCCGGTCGAAGCGTTGCGTCCCCGTCAGCGATGGAGATCTGCTCGTTGAAGTCCACGCCGCGGGTCAGCCCAGCAACTTCCACGATACGTCGAAGCTGCATCTCGCCCCATCGTCCGCGAAATCCAGTGTGGCTCAGTGATTGAGCAAGGCGACTGGTGTTCGTGCGCAAAGACTCAGAAGCGTCGGCGATCCCGCGGAGTTGCTCGGAGACACGTGCCTGGTCGGCGGCCTGCGCCGTTGACAGGGCATCGACCCGAGCTGCAAGCGCCCCCAACGATTGCCCGACGTAGTCACCTGCACTACCCGGAGCCGGATCGGATTGGCTAGTCGAGCGTGAGCGCGCAAGGCGCATCCCGAGAACGAGCCCCACGGTAAGACCAGCGAAGGCTGCAACAACGACGGCAAGGATCGCTTGTTCTGACATACGCCACACGGTGCCGCACACGTCTGACATTCGGGTAGTCCGTAGGCTGTTCCCTCGTGAGTCTCTCCATTGGAATCGTTGGGCTACCCAACGTCGGTAAGTCAACTCTGTTCAACGCCCTGACAAGTAACGACGTCTTGGCCGCGAACTACCCATTCGCCACGATTGAGCCGAACGTTGGCATGGTTGGTGTCCCCGATCCGCGTCTGGCAGTCCTAGCCGAGATCTTCGGAAGCGAGCGAATCCTGCCGGCGACGGTGGGGTTCGTGGACATCGCCGGGATCGTTAGAGGCGCGAGTGAGGGCGAAGGACTCGGCAACAAGTTCCTCGCCAATATTCGAGAGTCCGATGCGATCTGTCAGGTGGTCCGATCGTTTGATGATTCTGACGTGGTCCACGTGGACGGAAAGATCTCGCCGATGGCGGATATCGAGACCATCAATACCGAGTTGATCCTGGCTGACCTCCAGACACTTGAGAAGGCCCTCCCGAGGCTGGAGAAGGAAGCACGCCTTAACAAGGATGGGGCGGCAGCCCTAGCCGCAGCGGAGCAGGCCAAGACCGTTCTTGATGACGGTAAGACGGTCTTTTCTTCCGGGATTGACCGCGAACCACTGCGCGAGCTGTTCCTGTTGACCGCCAAGCCGTTCCTCTATGTATTCAACCTTGATACCGACCAGCTATCCGATACGGATCTGCGGTCCAGCCTCGCCGACCTAGTCGCCCCCGCACAGGCTGTGTTCCTCGACGCGAAGCTGGAGTTCGAGCTGGCGGAGCTCGACGCCGAGGACGCCGCCGAGCTATTGCATGAGGCAGGCCAGGATGAGCCAGGCTTGGACATCCTTGCGCGCGCAGGCTTCGAGACACTTGGCCTGCAGACCTACCTGACGGCTGGTCCAAAGGAGTCGCGCGCGTGGACGATCGATCGTGGTGCAACTGCGCCCGAGGCGGCCGGGGTGATCCACACGGACTTCCAGAAGGGCTTCATCAAAGCAGAGGTCGTCAGCTTTGATGACCTGGTCGAGGCAGGCTCCATGGCGGAAGCTAAGTCCCACGGCAAAGTCCGCATGGAGGGTAAGGACTACGTGATGGTCGATGGGGACGTCGTGGAGTTCCGCTTCAACGTCTGATTCCACCCATGCCCAGCGACCTAGTGGTGACCCCCAAGGTCACGATTCCAGCTGCTGAACTGACGTGGAGGTTCTCGAGATCATCTGGGCCGGGTGGCCAATCGGTTAATACGACAGATAGCCGAGTGTCATTGTCTGTAAATGTTGCGCGGACCACTGGCCTCGACCAATACCTGAGGGCTAGAGCCCTTGATCGGCTTGCGAGTCGACTCATCGACGGTGTCGTGACCGTTCATGCGGAGGCAGAGAGATCCCAGTACCAGAATCGGCAAGCTGCCCTGGCAAGAATGGCGGCGATCCTGCGCAACGCAGTTGCTCCGAACCCACCGAAGCGCCGAGCGACTAAGCCCTCTAGGAGAGCGAAGGAACGCCGGATCGCTGGCAAGAAGCAACGCGGCGAGACAAAGCGGTTACGCAGATCGCTCGAGGACTAGCGTGCCTGAGCAGCCTGGAACGTTTGCCTAGGCGCGTGCGTAGGACTCTGCAACCCGATCGATCTGGGCTGCCAACTCGATGTCGAGTTGGGTGAGGCCGCCTTCGCTGTGGGTGGAGAGGGTGAACGTCACGTTGCGCCACCGAATATCCATATCGGGGTGGTGGTTCATCGCCTCGGCGTCGTCGGCAACTGCCGATACACCCCGGATCGCGGTCGGGAAGTCAGGGAACTCGATCGTTCGGGTAATTGACTCGCCGACTCGGGTCCAATCGCCAAGTTCGGCTAGTTGTCGGTCGAGTTCTTCGCCTGCTAATCGTCTCGCCATGACCTCACTCTAGGTGGGTCAGACCGGTCGCGCCACTGCCGTTGGAACCGCAGACATCGTCACAACTGTGCTGCAGCCATTGACCAAAAAGCCGGGGGTGTGACAATAGCGGGTGCCTGAATCAGATCTGAAGACCCGCGATGACATCCGAAACGTGGCAATTGTGGCCCACGTCGACCACGGTAAGACCACGCTCGTGGACCAAATGCTGCGCCAGACCGGCGCCTTTGCGGCCCACGCCGAGCTGACGGACCGGGTTATGGATTCGATGGACCTGGAGAAAGAAAAGGGCATCACGATCCTGGCGAAGAACACCTCCGTCCACTACGAGGGCCCGAGCTCGCCTGTTCCGGTCAATATCAACGTTGTCGACACCCCCGGCCACGCTGACTTTGGTGGTGAGGTTGAGCGCGGCTTGCAGATGGTTGACGGGATCGTGCTCCTCGTCGACGCATCTGAGGGCCCGCTGCCACAGACTCGCTTCGTCCTGCGCAAGGCACTAGAGGCGAAGCTCCCCGTCATCCTCGTCGTGAACAAGACCGACCGTTCAGACGCGCGAATCGCCGAGGTCGTCGATGAGACCTACGAGCTGTTCTTTGACCTTGACGCCGAAGAGCACCAGATTGAGTTCCCGATCGTCTACGCCTCAGGTAAGGCCGGACGAGCGTCCAAAGAGCGCCCAGGCGATGGCGAGATGCCTGACAGCGACGATCTCGAACCCCTGTTCAACACGATTATGGAGACGATTCCCGCTCCGGTCTACGACGCGAATGAGCCGCTACGGGCGCAGGTCACGAACCTCGATGCCTCCCCATACCTCGGTCGCTTGGCGCTCGTTCGGGTGTACTCCGGTGAACTCAAGAAGGGTGCTCAGGTTGCCTGGTGTCGTTCTGACGGTGACATTCAGAAGGCGAAGATCGTTGAACTGCTGGTGACTCGCGCGGTTGATCGCGTTCCCGGTGAGACCGCTGGCCCTGGCGATATCGTCGCTATTGCCGGATTCGCCGATATCAACATTGGCGACACCCTGGCTGATCCAGATGACCCGCGTCCGCTTCCGCTCATCAAGATTGACGAGCCATCCATCTCGATGACGGTGGGAATCAATACCTCCCCGCTAGCAGGTAAGTCGGGAAACAAGCTGACTGCTCGGATGGTGAAGAACCGGCTGGAACAGGAACTGATCGGAAACGTCTCGATCCGGGTACTCCCAACCGAGCGCCCAGATACCTGGGAAGTCCAGGGCCGCGGCGAGCTGCAGTTGGCAATTCTGGTCGAGATGATTCGTCGCGAAGGCTTTGAGTTGACTGTCGGGAAACCGCAGGTTGTCACGCGTGAGGTCGACGGCAAGATTCATGAGCCAGTCGAACGCCTCACAATCGATGTGCCAGAGGAGCACGTGGGTGTGGTCACAAGCATGCTTGGCGTTCGCAAAGCGCGACTAGAGCAGATGGTCAACCACGGCACCGGTTGGGTTCGGATGGAGTACCTCGTTCCGGCTCGCGGGCTGATTGGCTTTCGTACGGAGTTCCTCACCGAAACCCGCGGAACCGGTATGGCGCACCAAGTGTTCGAAGGCTACGAGCCATGGTTCGGCGAGTTGCGCACGCGCGCCTCGGGATCACTAGTTGCCGACCGAACCGGAGTCGTCACCAGCTACGCATCGTTCGCTGTGCAAGAGCGAGGGATCCTCTTCGTCGAGCCCGGTGTGCCGGTCTACCAGGGAATGATCGTTGGCGAGAACGCTCGAGCAGACGATATGGACGTCAACATCTGCCGCGAGAAGAAGCTCACCAACGTTCGGTCAGCGACTGGCGATGAACTCGAACGGCTTGCTCCACCACGCAAGATGGGCCTTGAGCAAGCGTTGGAGTTCTGCCGTGAAGACGAGTGCATCGAGGTTGTTCCTGATGCAGTGCGGATTCGCAAGGTGATCCTCGACGTCAACGACCGCGCGAAGGTCCGCTCCAAGGCACGGCCGCCGAAGCCGCCGAAGGAATCTAAGTAGCGTCCGACGCGGGGGCCGTCTGGATCTTCTCGCGTTCAAGCATGCGGTGGCGCAACGTGTCGTAAATCGGCTCGCTCTTCATGAGGGTGGTCGTGACGACGGCAAATCCGCACGCGACGAGTGAGGGAACGAGTAGTTCGGTGGTTGCGGCCATCTCGGCAACGATGACCAGGCCGGTCACCGGCGCCCGCACCACGGCGGCGAAGAACACCGACATCCCCACGATGGCAAAGGCAGTGACGTTCAACGAGTCGGGGAACACCAGATGGACCGCTCCGACAAATAGCGCTCCGCACAGGGCTCCCAGCGCTAGTAGGGGAGCAAAGAGCCCACCAGGGGTTCCGACCGAGTAGGACAAGGGTCCAAGAATCCAGCGGACAACGAGAATCCCAAGAATCGCCCATAGTCCAGGACTCGCGGAGATCATTTGCTGCGTGATGTTGTCTCCACCGCCGACTAGGGCCGGGGCGAACCAAGCGATCCCGCCAATGAAGGCACCGACTAGCGCGGCCTTCACTAGGAGGGGGATCCGCTTGATGGAATCAAAGGCGTCCATGAACCAGACGACCGTGAGGTTGTACCCCGCGCCCAGCGCCCCGACGATGACACCAAAGATGGCAAATGCCAGGAACCCGAACGCGGTGTAGTTGGGAAGGTCACCAACCAGGAACGATGGATCGTCACCAAGAATTGCACGGGAGATCGTGATCGCCGTCGCTGTCCCAACCAGGGTGGGAACGACCAGCCGGAGTTTGAATGATTTGGTGAGTTCTTCAAAGACGAAGATTGATCCGCCGGTTGGAGCGTTAAAGGCGACTGCCAGGCCAGCGCCTGCAAGCGAAGCTTCGAGGGAATAGCTCGAGAGCCGATCCATGCCGAGGATTCGGCCCAACTTACTTCCGATCGATGCACCCATTTGGACTAGTGGCCCCTCGCGGCCCAGCACCATACCGGCGCTGATTCCTAGGACACCGCCGGCGAACTTGACGGGCAGGATTCGAACGGATTCCGGTTCGACCTGACCCTTCATGGCTGCCTCTACCCGTTGGACGCCAGAACCGCTCGCTGCCGGGACGGGGATGACCATTGCTCGAGCGATGAGGACGCACACGGCGGCAGTGAAAACCGGAATCAGAATGCCGAGTACGGGCCAGCGTTGCGCCCAATCAACCAGGTTGACCCGAGCTTGGTCGCCTTCGGTCAGAAGCCATCGGAACGCACTACCGACGAGTCCAACGAGCGCACCACCAATGAGGGCTAGGACGGTGAGACCAAGGAGAACCTGGCGTTCGTCCGCGATGTTGTCATCGTCGTTCGCCAAGTCAATTGGCTGATCGTCGGGCTGTGGCACTAACTAGTGATATCGCAGACCGATACCGCGTTGCAGGGGGTGGACCGAGCGCGGGACTAGTTATTACGCAGTGCTAACTGTTCTTACTGGTTTCCAATGGTGCCGACCATGATTGCTTTGATGGTGTGCAGGCGGTTCTCTGCCTCATCGAAGGCGATGTTCGCGCCAGACTTGAAGACGTCCGTCGTCACCTCGAGACCATTGGTCATTCCGGTCTTCTCAGCTACATCCCGGCCAATTTCGGTGTTCAAATCGTGGAAGGCGGGTAAGCAGTGCAAGAACTTGACGTTGCGATTTCCGGTCGTATCTAGGGCAGCCTGATTGACCTGGTAGGGCGACAAAAGCTTGATTCGCTCGTTCCACACATCTTCGGGTTCACCCATCGAGACCCAGACGTCGGTGGAGACGAAGTCAGAGCCAGGAAGTGCTTCCTGTGGGTCGTCGGTGAGTAGCACCCGCGCACCTGACTCCTCGGCTCGGGCGGCCGCTGCCGCGCGAACCTCTTCACTAGGCCACAGGTGCTTTGGGCTCGCGATGCGGACATCGGCTCCCATGATGGCCCCCATGATCAGCAGGGAGTTGCCCATATTCGATCGGGCATCGCCCATGTAGGTGTAGGAGATTTCCTCGATTGGTTTACCGCCTGAGGCTTCCTTCATCGTGAGGAAGTCGGCCAACATCTGAGTCGGGTGCCACTCGTCGGTCAGGCCATTCCACACCGGGACATCTGATGCCGCGGCCAGCTCCTCAACGGAGGAATGGGAGAAACCACGGAACTCGATTCCGTCGTAGAACCGCGACAGCACCTTCCCGGTGTCCTCGATGGATTCCTTATGGCCGATGTGGGATCCCTCTGGACCCAAGTAGGTAACGTTGGCACCCTGTTGCTGGGCGCCTACCTCAAATGCACACCGAGTTCGGGTTGAGGCCTTCTCGAAGATCAGCGCGACATTCTTGCCTTTGAGCATCGGCTGCTCAGTTCCGGTGTAGTGCGCTCGCTTGAGATCGCGTGACAAGTCCAGTAGGTACATCAGCTCACGTTTGGTGAAGTCGAGTTCCTTGAGGAAGTCGCGCGACTTGAGGTTGACGGCCATATGTTTCTCTTCTCTCGTGGTGTTCTAGTCGTGCGGTGTCTGCGTCAGCTCGCTACCTAGGAGCTTCCCGGTCAACTGCTGAGCAAGAAGCAATCAGCTATTCGACGGCCTCGCGTTCGATCGGGCAGCTCATACAGCGGGGCCCGCCGCGACCGCGACCGAGTTCGTCACCCTTGATAGCGACGATCTCGATTCCGTGATCGGTGAGGTACTCGTTGGTGGTGGTGTTTCGCTCGTATCCGAATACGACGCCGGGTGCTGCAGCGAGGAAGTTCGTCCCGTCGTTCCACTGCTCCCGCTCGGCCCCGCGGCGATCAATCGGAGTCTTGAACGCATGGACCTTCTCAACCTCGAGGGCAGATGCTAGGGCACCGAAGAGATCGTCGTTCTCCTCGATGTTGTACTCCCCACCATCCCCACGCTTGGTCAAGGTGTAGTTGCGTAGGTGCTCTGGATAGTAGGGGTATATGCAGAACTTGTCTTTGTCGATCATCGTCATCGCGGTGTCTAGGTGCATGAATGCGTGGCTCTTGGGTAGTTCCACCACGATGACCTTGTCGATCAAGTTCTCTGGGTCGCTGAAGTAGCTATGGACCAGCATGCTGATGCCCTGGGCGGTGGTCCTTTCGCCCATGCCAATCATGACCGTGCGATTGCCAACGACCAAGATGTCGCCACCCTCGATAGTCGCTGGATTGTGGTCCTCGTCGTCGTTTCCGTACCAGAATTTGAGTCCAGCATTGGCGAACATCGGATGGAAGTTCCAGATCGTGCGGGAGTTGAGGATCTCTCGTCGGCGAGCGGCCTTTGCCATCGGATGGACCGACAGTCCGTTGTAGACAAATGCGGTGTTGTCCCGCTGGAAGAGGTGGTTCGGTAGGGGTGTCAGCACAAAGTCGTCGTCAGCTAGCTCATCCCACCAGAGGTTGGTATGCGCGGGAACGTCAAGGTCGCTCTTGACGATGCCGCCGATCATGTACCTGGCAAGATCGCTTCCACTCATCTCCGTGGCCTGCATTCGCTCGCGCAGGGGCGCGATGAGCTGGTGACCGACCTTCTCAGGGGTGGCAATCCGGGAGGCTAGCCAGTCGCGGGCTTCCGGTATGTCGAGGGCCTCGGCGAGGAGTTCGTGAAAGAGGTGGACCTTGACTCCCTTTGCCCGAAGCTTCTCGGCGAAGGCGTCGTGCTCCTCGCGGGCGGATGCTCCCCACATCACGTCATCGAAAAGGAGCTCAAAGCAGTTATTCGGTGTGAGTCGTTCAAGTTCCAGGCCAGGTCGGTGAAGGATGACCTGTTTGAGGGAACCGACCTCTGAATCAACGTGGAAGCTCATGTCCTTGCCTTTCGATACTGGCGAGCCGACGGATGGTGGGTGAGGGGGACATAGGACTCATCAACTCAACACTCGACCCCGCGAGCAGCCACGGAGACGACTGTGCCGGACGTTTGATCGATCAATCCGCCAAGCTGATCTAGTGAGCCAATCACGGCGGGGTGCCCCGTTGCGCGGGTGAAGTCCGCCGCCGCTTGGACTTTCGGGCCCATCGAGCCAGCCGGGAAGGCGATTTCCGCAAGAGAATCGGGGTGGGCGCGGCGAATCATTCGCTGATTTGCACTACCCCAATCGAGGTACACTCCGTTGGTATCTGTGGCAATAACGAGTAGGTCCGCCGATACGTCGCGCGCCAGCACAGACGAGGCGAAGTCCTTGTCGATCACTGCCTCGACGCCGACCAGGATATTGGTGCCAGGCTCAAACATCGTGGGGATACCTCCACCACCCGCGCAAATCACTACGGAGCCGTGGTCGAGTAGCAGTTCAATGGGCCCAAGCTCAAAGACCCGTTGCGGTGCGGGCGAGGGAACCACCCGACGCCAGGATGTCCCGTCGGGCTTTATCGACCATCCGCTCTCGGCGGCCAGCTTTCGCGCCGTCTGTTCGTCATAGATCGGTCCGACAAACTTGGTGGGTTCGCTGAAGGCCGGATCGTCTGGGTCCACCTCGATCATTGTCAGTAGCGTTGCGAGGTGTTTGCCCTCAGGTAGCAGGTTCCCAAGTTCCTGTTCAATGAAGTAACCGATCATTCCCTCGGTCTGCGCGCCCATGACGTCAAAGGGGTAGGAACTAGCGGCGTCGTAGCTAGCCGCTTGTAGGGCGAGCATTCCGACTTGGGGCCCATTTCCGTGGGTGATGACTAACTCGTGTTCTTTGGCGACTGGTGCAAGCGCGGAGCACGCGGTCGCGACATTGGCTCGTTGTCGTTCAACGGTCATCGGCTCACCCCGCTTGGCAAGGGCATTCCCACCTAGCGCAACGACGATTCGCATGATGCTCACTTCCGGTCGAGTTGTTTAGAGACTTCCATACTGTCGCCTTCGACTACGCCTCCCGCGCGTCGACGGTTGATGTAGAGCCCAACCAATACGACGTACCCGGCCAGAATCAACAGAAATGCATAGAAGGTGGCCGTCTCGCCCGATCCGAATACGAACCAGAATGAGAAGACCAAGGCGGCAATCCCGATCACCATGTCCTTGGCGAAGCTCGCTGGGTTAGCGGCTCGACCTTCGGTCATCAGGTAGTAGATCTGCGATAGCGCCGAGAGGAAGTACGGGACAGCCCCGGTGACACCGGTGAGAAGTACGAGGGTGTTAAGGACTTCGATTCCGCTACTACTCGCGTAGGAGAAGAGGGTGAATGCGGAGGCCAGCAGCGTTGAGAAGACGACGCCCCAGATTGGCACCCCTGCGCGGTTCTCTTTGTCAAAGAACTTGGGGAACAGCCCGTCGCGTGCTGCCGCCTGCGGCATCTCCGCGCACACCATGGTCCATCCATTGAGCGCACCGATCCCAGAGATCACCGCAAACAATGACATGAGCTTCCCAGCCCACTCGCCACCAAAGATGTCCACGAATGCCACGGAGAAGGAAGCGTTTCCTTCTGCGCTGGTCAGGACGTCGGAGGGGACAATGCCGAAGATGGCGATCAGGGACAGCACGTAGGCCACTGCACACACGAGCGTTCCCGCAACCGTGGCGATCGGAACATTGCGTACCGGATTTTTGATCTTCGCGGCAGCGACTGAGGCCAGTTCGACTCCGAGGTAGGAGAACAGCACAAGTGCCCCGGCCGTGGACAGCGCAGAGAAGAAGTTCTCGCCGCTGGGGTTGAAGGCCGGAAAGTTGAAGTTCTTGAATGCGAAGAACACGCCCACGGTGCAGATGAAGACGATGGGAAGGAACTTCAAGATTGTCGTGATGAGTTGGAATGATCCCATGTTCTTCACGCCGGCCAGGTTGATCAATGCGGGGATCCACAGCCCGATCATTGCGATCACCATCGCGATAATCTTGTCGTCGGGGTTGAAGCCGAACAGCGCTTGAACGTAGATCACCCAGACGACCACAATGCCAGCGTTGCCAGCCCAGCAGGTGATCCAGTACGGCCAGGCACTTGTGAAGCCGGCGAAGTCGCCGAAGTAGTACCGGGAGTACGCGTAGGGTCCACCGGCAGCCGGAATGCGCTTGACGAGCGATCCGAACATCAGCGCCAGCGCTATCGCTCCGACGGTGACGACCAGGAGCGCGACTACCCCGAGCATGCCAAACGGCGCGAGGAGGGCGGGCATTCCGAAGATGCCAGTTCCGATGATTCCACCCACGATGAGCGCCGAGGCTTGGGGGAGTCCGAGGGTTCCACGGCCCCCTTTCCCAGGGGTGTGCGAACCGTTGTCCTTCGTCACTTCAGGCATCGGAATCCGCCGCCGCATCGTCGCTCGTGGTCAGGGTGTTCAGTGCCCTACGGAGGAAGTCAATCTCAAGAAGTTGTAGGTTCTCTGCGATCTCCACCTGGGGTGTCATATGGGTAACGTTGCTCAGCGGAAGAAAACTGTGGGGGCGTCCAGCAGCGGTGAGCGCTGAGCTCAACTGCAATGAATGGGCGACCAGCACGTTGTCGTCGGCCAGACCGTGGATGATCATGAGGGGTCGGGTGAGGTTTGCGGCCCGATTGAGTAAGGATGACGCCTCGTAGTGCTCGGGGTAGACCGCTGGGTCGGACAGGTATCGCTCGGTATAGGCGGTGTCGTAGAGCCGCCAGTCGGTCACCGGTGCACCAGCCACGGCTGCATGGAATACCTCTGGTGCCGCCATCACTGCAAGGGCAGCTAGGTAGCCACCGAACGACCAGCCCACGATGCCCACCCGGTTGGGATCTATATCCTCCGGGTAACGCGCAGCGACCCCGCCGATGACGTCAATCTGATCGTCCAGGGCGGGTGTTGCTAAATCGCCCTTGATGGTCCGTTCAAACTCCGGCCCGCGGCCGGGACTGCCGCGCCCGTCGGCAACGACCACGGCGAACCCCTGATTGGCCATCCACTGGTTGAGGGCGAAAGCTCGACCGACTTCGATAACCCGTTGGGCGTGCGGGCCGCCGTACGGATTCATGATGACGGGTAGCCTCGCCGATCCTGGCCGATGATTCGCGGGCCAAATGACCACAGTGTTGAGTTCGCGCGACCCGACCGAGATGAGCTCGTGGTGGAGAGTGACCGGTGGCCTCATCGCGAGCGACTCCAGTGAGGTGACGCGCTGCGCACTGAGCTCGCCAGGCGACCAGGTGTTGAGCGCTCGATCCCAATCCAATGATTCAAGTGAGGTGCTGGCCGTTACGAGCGTTCCACCGGACCATGTCCCAGTATGGAAGCCGTCAGCGGCTGTGAGCCAGGTCTGATCGCCCTCGTTGGATACGAACAGCAGGGCAGAGCTCGTGGGGCTCGGAGCAACCGACAGGAGTAAACCCTCCTCGGCGACATCGATGACCGCGCAGACATTTGCGCCGAGGTCGTTTTCAACCGGGCGACCGGCAATCGCTATTCCTTCAGTTGCTGCTTCGTGCTGAGTTGTGACGAGTCGGCCCTGGCTGTCCCAGCAGGGTGTCCCAGGTAGGTCAGAGACCCACTGGTCGTCGTGGCCGCTGCTCAGCACCTGGGTAGTGGCGTTATCTGGGTCGACAACCAGTGTCACGCTGTTCGTTTGCGATCGGTCGTAAAGGACGACAAGTGCAGGGCCGAAGGGGGTCCACGAGACTGAAACGACGTACTCCCATTTCGAGGTATCCCAGGTGAGCTGACTCCGGTGGCCGTCGATGGAGACGAGCCAGAGTCGGACGACCGGATTAGGGGTGCCGGCTGCGGGATAGCGAACCCGTCGCGGGGTGGCGCTGGGAGTGGTCGGATCGCTGATGTAGAACTCCTGGACGCCCGATTCATCGACCTCTTCGACGATGACTGACTGACCATCTGGCGCCCACCAGAATCCGCGGATTCGATCGAACTCCTCGGCGGCTAGGAAGTTTGCCAATCCCCAGCTCTGGTCTGCTCCAGTCGACGCCGCGAGGCAGCGCTCATCGCTGCCGTCCAGGTTCGCCACATACAAGCTGCGGTCGGCAACCCACGCGACGTGCTTGCCAGTCGGGTCGACGCGTGGATCGATCACTGGCCCTGTTACCGAAACGAGTTGTGCCTCGCGGGCTTGTAAGTCCGCGACACCAAGTGCTCCGGATAACGCAAAGGTCGCGGTCGTGAAATCGGTGTCGGTGGCGAAGCTGACGATGCCTGTCCCGCTTTCGCGCAATCGTTCCCGGCGGGCCTGTTCATCTGCAGATATCCTCGCGTCTGCAGCGTCCAGAATCGCGGGGTCGGCAATAACGACCGCCCGTGCGGGGTCGCTGAGTTCACGCAGTAAGAGTCGCTTGGCACTGTCTTGTGGCCCCGTCGACTGCAGGTAGGCAATTCGCTGTCCATTACTGGACACTGCAAAGCTCGTGGGCGCACCGTTGGTGAACCGCGCGGTCAGCGCAGCGAGCTTGGGGAATGAGTGGGTCGCTTCGGTCACCTTCGAATAGTGCCGCAGATACCTACCTCGTTACCCTCTCACCATGAGTATTGATGCGGACCGTCGAATGTTGCTGGTGCACGCCCACCCCGATGACGAGACAATTGGCTCCGGCGTGACCATGGCGCGCTACGCAAGCGAGGGTGCCCACGTGGCGCTCGTGACCTGCACTCTCGGTGAGGAGGGCGAGGTCCTCGTTGCCGACCTTGAGCATATTGGCGTTAATGGCGAGGACCGACTTGGCGACCATCGAATCGTCGAGCTAGGGGCCGCGATGGAGTCCTTAGGTGTCCTGGACTGGCAGTTGCTAGGAGGTCCAGGTCGTTACCGCGATAGTGGAATGGTCGGTGAGCCCAGTAACGAGCGCGACGGGTGCTTTTGGCGCACCGATCTACTGGACGCAGCACTGGACTTGGTTCCGATTATTCGCCAGCAGCGGCCTCAGGTCCTCATCACCTACGACGACTTTGGCGGCTACGGTCATCCTGATCACATTCAAGCCCACCGGACCGCGATGTACGCGACCCAACTGGCTGCTGCTCCGACATTTCGACCCGAGCTCGGGCAGGCATGGGATATCCCAAAGATCTACTGGACAGCTATTCCAAAGGGGCTGATCCGCAGCGGGATTATGGCGCTGCGGGCAGCCGGCGATACGAGTGAGATGGCGTCAATGGATCCTGACGAGATTCCATTTGGCGTTGACGACGCGCTGGTCACAACTCTGATTGATGGTAGTGAGTTCCTCCCCAACAAGGTTGCCGCAATGCGCGCATATCCGACGCAGATCAACATGGAATCAGGTTTCTTCTCGTTCGCGGAGTTGGAGGACAGCCCGATGGGAACGGAAGCCTTTCGGCTGGTTAAGGGACCACTGGGCGAACGCGATGCCACCGGTCATGAAACCGATCTCTTTGCCGGGCTAGATCTCGCCTGATGCCGCAACTCTCGCTCACCTCTGAGTCATTTCGCGAGGTCGCATCTCGCTACGCGACAGGGGTGGCGGTGATTACCACCCAGTCCGACGGGTTTGACCATGCGATGACTGCGAGCTCGTTCACCACTGTCTCGCTCGACCCGATGCTGGTGCTTGTCTGCGTTGAACAGCAGACCCGATTTCACGATGCACTTTGTCCGGATGGGCCGATCGGACTTGATCCCGATGGGCACGAATGGGCGGTCAACGTGCTGGCTTCGACGGAGCAATCAGCCGCGAGCTGGTTTGCTACCAAAGGTCGGCCGCTGCACGGCCAGTTCAACCGCGTTGCCCACCAGCGGGGGGAAGTCACCGGGAACATCCTGCTCGATGCCGCCCTAGCTGCAATGGAAGTGCGAACGATTTCCACGCAGTCGTTCGGTGACCACACGATCGTGATTGGTCAAGTTCTTTCGCTGCAGGTCGCCAGTACCGAAATCGAGACCGAGCCACCGCGAGAAAGCGATCGACCACTCGTCTATTGGGCGCGCCGGTACCGGAAATTGGACCAGTAAGCGGCATAAACTGGCACTCGTCTTACTCCCAGGCGAACCGCAGGCTGCTAGAGGCGATATCGCGACGGGATTGGCGCCGAGGAATGCCGCGTTGTTGTTTGGAGATTCTGTGTCGAGTTTGCTGTCGCCACCCGACTGGGTTGATTCAGGTGATGGCGAGCAGCCGGCGACACAACCTCGTCGAGTGGGCGGTGGACCGGTCGACCCCGGGTATCTCAAGCGCCGTCGAGTCGTCCGGATCGTTGCCCTTGTCATTTTTTGGTTCGCGGCGATGATGATGACGCTCATCGCCCTCGGTGGGTCGAAGATTCCGGACGGCACAATCGTGCGAGGGGTCGAGATCGGTGGGCTAGACCGCCAGAGCGCTATCAATATGCTGTCGGCGTCGTTTGAGCAGCAATCAGTCGAGCCGTTGAGCGTTACCGTGCTGGATACCACGACGGAGTTGGAACCGAGTTCGCTTGGTCTGGCAGTGAATGTCCCACTGACCGTCGACTCGGTGATGACGAGCCGGGTAAATCCACTCGATACCATCCGCGGGTTCTTTGGGGGTGGCGATCAACCACTGGTCCTCAGTGTCGATCGGCCGATTCTCGACAGCAAACTCGATGCGCTAGCGGCCCAATACACGCGAAGTACGCAGGAGCCGGAGATTACCTACGCTGGGACGACTCCCCAGCTGAGTGAACCGGTGGTTGGCGCATCGATAGACCATGAAGCTGCCACGAACGTGATTCTGGGCAGCTATTTGCGCTCAGGTGAGCAGATTGACCTTCCGCTTACGCAGAACCCACCCGCCGTCTCGTTAGAACAGGCGCAGGAGGTCCTTCGCGGCCAGGCCGAACAAGCGACAGCTGCCGAGATCACCTTGCGCGCTAACGAGTTGCAAGCAGTTGTTGATCCGACCGAGATCGGCGCCGCCTTGACCTTCCAAGTCCGGGACGGCTCACTGGTGCCGATTGTGGATGGGGCTGCAATCCACTCGATTGTGGCTAAGGATCTGAAGTCGGTTGACACTCCGGCCGTTGACGCGACCTGGGATGTATCGAATGGGACTCCTGTACTTGTTCCCGCCCAAGCGGGCAACGGGGTGACCGACGATCACATCGCGGAGGCGATTACTGCGGCGATCGGCGAGTCAGGGGAAGGCCGAATCGTTGATATGAAGCTCGGCCCGCTTGAGCCCAAGCTCACGACGGAAGAAGCTGCTGCCCTGAACATTACCGAGAAGATCTCCTCGTTCAAACAAGATTTCGCTTATGCCCCATACCGAGTGCAGAACATTGGCGGTGCCGCCAAGAAGATCAATAAGACGCTCCTGCTGCCGGGTGAGACTTTTTCGATGAACGACACCGTCGGTGAGCGCACCAAGGCTAACGGGTTCACCACTGGGCTGGTAGTCGGTGAAGGCGGACGCTTTGCCGAGGACTTCGGCGGAGGCGTCTCGACGGCTGCGACGGCGCTATGGACCGCGGCGTTCTATGGCGGCCTCGAGAGCGTGGAGCACGGCTCGCACCTGGTGTGGATATCTCGTTACCAACCAGGGCTGGAAGCCACTGTCGCCTGGGGGCAACTCGACCTTCAGTTCCGGAATAACACCTCGGCGGGGGTCTACATCACGAGCAAGATGACGAATCAGTCAATCAAGTTCACGATGTGGGGCACCAAGCAGTACGACAAGGTGAAGGCGGTCTCCGGTAAGAAGGAGAACGTCACCGACTTCACCAAGGAGAAGGTCTCTGGCCCGAACTGCGTTGCGCAAGACGGAGTTCCAGGCTTCGGGATAGCCGTGGATCGGGTGATGTCCAAAGAGGGCCAAGATGACGTCAAGGAGCGCTTCTACACGTCCTACATTCCGGCAGCGGCAGTCACGTGTGTGGGTTGATCAGCCCATTCTCAGGCTCACGGCTCGCTCAACGCAGCAATGTGGGTGGTGCTCGCCACTCATGGGCGCATAAGGTGTACCCATCAGTCGTTCATACCGACCTGGCGGCTTGTTCGCCGATCACGTTGTAAGACAGGAGTTAGGCAGTGACCTACACAATCGCTCTTCCCTGCATTGATCTGAAAGATAAGGCGTGCATCGAGGAATGCCCCGTCGACTGCATCTACGAGGGCGAGCGGATGCTCTACATCCATCCGGATGAGTGCGTTGACTGTGGAGCATGTGAGCCGGTGTGTCCGGTTGAGGCGATCTTCTATGAAGATGACGTGCCCGAGGAATGGCACGATTACACCGCTGCCAATGCCGCCTTCTTTGATGAGATCGGATCACCAGGTGGTGCCGCGAAGCTGGGGCTCATCGAGAGCGATGTCGCACTGGTGAAGGCAGTTCCGCCCCAAGAGCACGACGTTTAGGCCGCCGAGGCCACGCTAGAGAGAACCCGTAGCCCACTCGGATGACGACGCCAAGCACAGGCATAGCGCTGCCTGACTTCCCGTGGGACCGGCTAATTCCCTTCCGCGAGGTCGCATCAGCTGCAGATGGCGGTATTTGCGATCTTTCGGTTGGGACCCCCGTCGACGAGGTACCGGCGCTGATACGCGATTCCCTGACTCAGGCGGCCGATAGTCCCGGTTACCCAACGACGCTCGGGACGGCAGCGCTTCGCGAATCGATCGCCGACTGGCTGCTGCGTCGCCTTGGGGTGCGATCTGCAGTCGACTCGATCGTTCCAGCGATCGGTAGCAAAGAGTTGATCGCGCTGCTGCCAAGTTTCCTCGGCCTAGGTCCGCAGTCAACCGTAGTGATCCCAGAGACGGCTTATCCCACGTATGAGGTCAGTGCCTTACTGGCGGGCGCGAGGCCAGTTCGGGCCGATTCGTTGACGCAGCTTGGGCCCACGCGCCCGGCCATGTTGTGGTTGAACTCCCCATCGAATCCGACTGGAAAGGTGCTCGGGATCGAGCATTTACGCAAGGTCGTGCAGTGGGCACGCGAGCGGGGGGTGCTCGTCGTCAGCGACGAGTGCTACATCGAACTTGGCTGGACCGACGAGCAACCTATTTCCATTCTGCATCCCGACGTGTGCGGTGATTCTCACGACGGCTTGCTGGCTGTTCATTCGCTCTCGAAGCGTTCTAACCTGGCCGGTTACCGCTTTGGCTTCGTGACTGGCGACTCCGAGATCGTGAGTCGTCTGCTAGGGGTGCGTAAACATGCCGGACTGATGGTTCCAGCCCCGATCCAGGCGGCGGCCCAGGCAGCATATGCCGACGATGAGCACGTCATTGAACAGCGAGCACGCTACCTTCGGCGGCGCGAACTACTCATCCCAACGCTGGCAGAAGCGGGTTTCCGGATCGATGATTCGCAGGCGGGGCTCTACCTGTGGGCAACTCGCGATGAGCCCTGTATGCACACAGTCGCGTGGCTGGCTGATCGAGGCATTCTGGTCGCCCCAGGGGACTTTTACGGGCCTAAAGGGGCTCGACACGTACGGATCGCCCTCACCGCCACGGACGAGCGGATCGAAACAGCGGCACACCGTCTGACGAGCTGACCGTCAGAGGAGTAGCGTTGCCGTGTGAGCACTTCAACGCCTGACCCAGCGGTATCAGCGAACAGCAAACCGACGGCTTCACTGTCGTTCCCCGGTGGGGAGCTCGGGTTTCCCGCCGTAGCGGCGACCGAGGGTTCCAGCGGTATGGACATCAGCAAGCTCCTGGCCACCACTGGTTCAGTTACCTACGATCCGGGGTTCGGCAATACCGCTGCATGTACCTCAGAGATCACCTATATCGACGGGGACGCGGGGATTTTGCGCTACCGGGGCTACCCGATCGAGCAACTAGCTGCGAAGTCCTCGTTTGTCGAGGTGTCATACCTGCTGATCTACGGTGAGCTTCCGAACGCTGCTCAGCTAGCCGAGTTCGAGGGTCGACTCCGGATACACACAATGCTGCACGAGGACTTGAAGAGCTTCTTTGACGGATTCCCCTCGGATGCGCACCCAATGCCGGTGCTATCTAGTGCCGTGAGTGCGTTGTCGACTTTCTACCAAGACTCCCTTGACCCGTTCGATGACGAGCAAGTGGATATCACCACGATCCGCCTACTGGCCAAGGTTCCGACGATTGCCGCCTATGCCTTGCGAAAGTCCCAGGGCCAACCATTGTTGTATCCAGACAACGACTACGGGCTAGTCGATGGATTCCTGCGGATGACATTCGGAATGCCGGCAGCTCCGTATGAGATCGACCCGGTGGTTGCCAAAGCGCTGGACATGCTGTTGATATTGCATGCTGACCACGAGCAAAACTGCTCAACATCAACTGTTCGGTTAGTCGGGTCCTCTCACGCGAACTTGTTTGCCTCCGTATCCGCCGGTATTAATGCACTCTTCGGCCCGCTGCATGGTGGGGCCAATCAAGCTGTGCTCGAGATGTTGCGCCAGATCCACGAGTCAGATGACACCGTTGATCAGTTCATCACGCGGGTGAAGAACCGCGAAGATGGTGTGAGGCTCATGGGATTTGGGCACCGCGTCTACAAGAACTACGACCCACGGGCAAAGATCATAAAATCAGCAACCGACGATGTGATGAACGCGCTCAACGTCGACGATCCGCTCTTCGATGTCGCCCGTCGGCTAGAAGAGGTGGCGCTTTCTGACGATTTCTTTATCTCGCGCAAGTTGTACCCAAACGTCGACTTCTACACCGGCCTCACCTACAAAGCAATGGGCTTCCCCACCCAGATGTTTACTGTGTTGTTTGCCCTCGGGCGCCTGCCCGGCTGGATCGCTCAATGGAAAGAGATGATCCACGACCCGGCAACCAAAATCGGCCGACCCCGGCAGGTCTACGACGGACCAACCGAGCGAAACTTCGTCACGATCGAGAATCGGTAGCGAGGGGTCGTTTCAATACTGACGACCTGATCCGGAGCCGTTCGGGGGAATTTCGGCCGCAGGCGGTCGCCGCAGTCGGTTCAGCGAGCAACACCGCCGTAACTCAAGAAACATAGGGGCTTAACGGCAGTACTGTTTCATTCCCTCATGCGTGCTTCAGGAATTGGTGGTGAGCGACATTAGCGAGCGACCGTCGTCGACGACGCTGGATCAAGAGGGAACATCCCCCCGCTATGAGCCAACTCCAGGGGCGTACGACGAGATGTACGACGATTCCGGGAATCCGCGGGAGGGCCTTGAGTCACTCGATGCCGCCCTGACCGAACTTGGCCACGATGGTCTCCAGGATCGCGGCCGTCTTCGCGACGCACACCTGTCAGCGCAAGGGATCACCTTCACGCTCTCCGGCCGAGAACGTCCGCTTCCGATGGACCTCATCCCGCGGGTCGTTACCGACTCTGAGTGGCGCGTTGTTAGCGAGGGAATCGCTCAGCGCATCCGGGCACTTGAGGCATTCCTGGCCGATGTCTACTCGCGTGGAGACATCATGCGCGACGGTGTCGTTCCCAAATCGCTGGTCACTAGCTCGAGCCACTACCACCGTCAGGCGTATGGGATCGAGCCGGCTAACGGCGTTCGTATCCACGTCGCCGGAGTGGACCTCGTTCGCGATGATGCCGGAACCTTTCACGTGTTAGAAGACAACCTGCGCAACCCCTCGGGCGTCTCCTACGTCTTGGAGAACCGCCGCACCCTTGCCCACGTCCTGCCAGAGGTCTTCTCCGGTCATCGCGTCAGCCCGGTGTCGGAGTACCCAGAGCGGCTGTACCGGGCATTAGCGGCTGCGGCGCCGCGCGACATCCACGATCCGACCGTGGTGGTGCTGACCCCCGGGGTCTATAACTCGGCACACTTCGAGCACGCGTTCTTGGCTCGCCGGATGGGGGCCGAGCTAGTTGAGGGACGTGACCTGTTTTGTCGTGGTGGCTTTGTCTACATGCGTACAACGCAAGGACCCAAGCCGGTACATGTGATCTATCGCCGAATCGACGATGAGTACATCGACCCCGTCCTTTTCCACTCCGACAGTGTGTTGGGTATCCCGGGCCTAGTAAATGCTGCCCGGGCCGGTGCCGTGACGATCGCCAACGGAGTCGGCAACGGGGTCGCTGACGATAAGGCGCTCTACCCCTACGTCCCGCAGATCATCGAGTATTACTTGGGCGAGAAGGCCATCCTGCCGAATGTTCCGACTTACGATCTGCGCGACCCAGATCAACGCCAGCATGTGCTCGACGACATTGGCAACATGGTGGTGAAACCGGTAGACGGAAGTGGCGGGTATGGGCTGGTTATTGGCCCCAAAGCCACCGATCAAGAACTGGCAGATGCCGCGCAGGCGATCATTGATGATCCTCGGTCATGGGTCGCCCAGCCAGTCGTGAAGCTCTCGACCTCTCCGACCGTCGCCGGCAATGGTTCGGTTTCTCCGCGCCACCTCGATCTGCGTCCTTTTGCCGTTAACGACGGTAAGAAGATCTGGGTCCTGCCCGGTGGTCTCACTCGCGTGGCGATGCGCGCCGGCAGTCTAGTGGTTAACTCCAGCCAGGGCGGCGGATCAAAGGACACCTGGGTCCTATCTGACCAGGAAGAAGGCGGGGACGCCGACGAGTGGTCGGTTGAGCGACTGCTGGCAGATCGGCGAGACAAACGCGAGAAGCCAACGGGTAGTGCGCTGCCGCCGCGGGCATCGCTGCCACGGCCACACCACGCTCGGATGAGACAGCAAGAAGAGCAGCAGCAACAGGCACACACCCCACTCGTCCAGGAACAGCCACATCGAGCCAGTCTCACCGATGAGGTTGCCCCATCGGCCTCTCTTAGCGCGGACAATCCAGGTGCAGACAATGCAGGGATAGCCAATCCAGAGGCAGGCCCGTCATGTTGAGCCGGTTGGCGGAGAGCTTCTATTGGATCGGTCGGTACTTGGAGCGGGCGGAAGCGACAACGCGCCTGTTGACCGAACACCACCAGCTGCTTGTTGAAGACACCCGGGTGCCGATGACCACTGGGTGCCAGGTCCTCCTCGATGCCTTGACATTGGAGTCCAGCCCGTCGGGTTGTGATACCCCGGACAAGCTGGTTCGCGCAGTATTAGGCTCCTCGAACGATCCAGGTACCGTCGCAGGATCAGCAACGGCCGCTCGAGAGAACGCGCGGGCAATCCGCGATGCGCTGTCAAGCGATGTCTACGAGGCCCTCAATAGCGTTCACCTGCGCCTCGCCGCAGCAACTGCCAGTGAAACTGAACCTGCCAGCCCGGGAGTCCTACTCAACGGGGTGCTGGAGCGCCTAGCCGTGGTGTCGGGAGTTCTCGACTGGGGTAGCCCACGGGATGAAGCGTGGGTGTTCTTACGGCTCGGTCGCGCGCTGGAGCGTATCGACATGACGGCCCGACTGCTCAACGTTCGCCACGACCTGATCTGGCCCGAGAGCGGGCCGGCGACCGCACTGAGGGCATCTGGTGGCCTGCACGCATTTCTACGTGGTCGCTTTCCATTGTCAGGTGACCGGGTGCGAGCTTTCTTAGTTCTCGATCCAACTTTCCCGCGATCGATGCTTGGCTGCGCCCTAGTAGCCGAACAGGCCGCCCGCGAGTTGGAAGGTCTAGGTTCGGTGTCATCGCACGGTGGCATCCTGCGAACAGTTGGCTTGATGCGCAGCGAGTTGGAGTTTGTGGCCTCGGATCCAGATTCTGATGAGGTCGACCGGCTGGCCGAGTACGGACTAGAAAGCGCCCACGAGGCGGGAAATGAGGTCCGGACCTCATTCTTCCAACAGACCGGCACTGTGGTGTGGAGCCATTGATGGAAACCGAAAGCACCGGACGAGTTACTCGATTTCCTGAGGTCAACACTGGCCCAATGCAGATGGGTGGGGTTCGATGAGTTGGCGCCTTGAGGTCAATCATCACACCGGATTGCGCTACAGCTCAGCGGTCAACGTGTCATTCAATGAAGTGCGAATGACCCCCGCGGACTCGAACGGGCAGATCCTTATCGCCCACGAATTGAAGGTCGATCCGGCCGCCCGGGTGTACAGCTATCGTGACTATTGGGGTACGACTGTCGAGGCATTTGATGTCCACGAGGAGCACACCAAACTAGAGGTCGTCGCCCACTCCATCGTCGATACGCCCTCGGCCGGTGATCGACCAGAAGGACTGCCGTGGGACTACCTGACCGATCTCAACGTGTTGGAGACCTGGTGTGAGTTCCTGCGGCTCTCGGATTACGTTGACGATGCAAGTGCCGATCCGCTGAGGGCCGGAATCGTCGACGAGATGCGATCGAAGACGACACCACGGGAGGCAATCGAATTAGCCTTGGCTGAGGTCCACAATCGGATCCGATACGCGACCGGAACTACCTCGGTTCTCACCACCGCGGGCGAGGCTTGGGAAGCAGGCTTTGGGGTCTGTCAGGACTACACACATGCCACGCTGGCGCTGTTACGCGCAGCGGGAATTCCGGCGCGCTACGTCAGTGGTTACCTCTACCCGAGTGAGGGCGAGATCGGCGACACGGTGACAGGCGAAAGCCACGCCTGGGTTGAGGCATGGGACGGCAGTTGGTGGGCTGCTGACCCGACGAATGGGTCAGCTGTCGGCGAGCGCCATACCGCCGTTGGACGCGGTCGAGACTATGTCGATGTCAGCCCGCTGAAGGGCATCTACTCCGGCGGCTTCAGCGAAGATCTTGGTGTCGAGGTAACCCTGACGCGGCTTCCGCGCTAGTCCCTCGTCTGACCGTTCGTCGTGGGCCACGACTTGTAGTCAGCGATACCCCGCGGAGCGCGGAAGACCGCTCCGATCAGGGTGTCCCGTTCTGCATGGTCAAGTTCGTCCAATGCGGTGAGCTGAGTCAGGATCGTGAAGACCACGGCACCGCTGGCAGGCAGCTTGCGGAAGGTCTGTCGTTCAACTCGCAACCACCCCAGATCAGCGATCTGCGTCGGCGACGACATGTCAGACGAGTCCTGCCCGACCGTGAGCAGGTGGCGTTGATTTGTGTCCAGCAGAGTCCAGTTCGATCGGCCGAGGATTCGTTCGGGTGTCAGCTTGTCGAACACGGCATGTACTGCCGAGCCAATCCGGCCCTCGTACTCGGGGACAGGCTGGTGGATACCCGAGAGGTCCTGCCCTAGCTTGTCTCGGGGTCGCCATCGCGACGGGAAGCACACACTGGCTGATGTGAGAACCCAGCTGCCGCCGATTGGTTCCAGGACGCAGAAGTCCTCGGCGACGAGTCGGCCCACAACATCGATCGCTGATGACTCGATGAGGGACGTGCTCACTCGGCGGTCACGGTCACGGATTTCGGTCGCGGATATCTCAAAGCGCTCAGGGGCTGTTGATCGCAGATGGTTCAGTACCAGTTCGAGTAGTTCTACCCCGGCCGCGTGCGACCCAGGGAGGCTCAGTACGACCTCATCCAGGGACTCCTCGAACAGTGCGGACTTCTCGGCCATGAGCTCGTTGGTAGCCGCAGAAACATCTAACCACGCCTGGGCGGCCACCGGCCGAGTTCCGAGTGTCCAGCGGAAGTCCGAACGCCCCGGTGGAGGCGACAAGCCCGCGAGCCGGTTCGGGTGAATCCCCGAAACGCCCCGGTCAGACTCTGGATCGGTCATAGCTACCCGTGAGCCGACTAGTTTGCGTGCAGCGCCTCGTTGAGTCCGCCCCATGACCTGCCTGCGCGTGGGACAGCTTCGATAGCGCCAGAGATCGAGTTGCGACGGAACAGGAGGTTATTGGCTCCGGAGAGCTCAGATCCTTTGACGACCGTGTCATCAGGCAGGCGCACCTTCGATCCACCTGTGACGTAGCAGCCGGCCTCGACAATGCTGCCGTCACCGAGTGAAATCCCGATTCCAGCATTAGCGCCTATTAGGCACCCTTCACCGACAGAAATGACCTCTGACCCGCCACCGGACAGTGTGCCCATGATTGACGCTCCACCACCAATATCGGAACCGTCACCGACGACGACACCGGCCGAGATTCGACCCTCGACCATGGAGCTGCCGAGGGTGCCGGCATTGAAGTTGCAGAACCCCTCGTGCATCACGGTCGTTCCCTCGGCTAGGTGAGCACCAAGTCGAACGCGGTCCGCGTCGGCGATTCGGACGCCCGTCGGGACGACGTAGTCCGTCATACGCGGGAACTTGTCGACCCCGAATACCTGGAGTTGGTGTCCTTTCGTGCGGGCTCGAAGGCGGGTCGAATCCACGTCCGAGATCGCGATCGGACCCAGGTTTGTCCAGGCAACGTTCGCTAGTAAGCCAAAGATGCCGTCCATGTTGATTGAGCGTGGAGTCACTAGCCGATGGGACAGGAGGTGGAGTCGAAGGTAGACGTCGGCGGTGTCCACGGCAGGTTGGCTCAGGTCGGGAATGACGGTCGCTACCGTCTCGGTCTCTGTCTCTCGGATGGGATCGCGCCCGGTAGCTGCCGACAAGCCCAGGATGTGCTCTGGCTGGTCTGTCAGCGCTGGTTTGGGGTACCAGACGTCCAAGACTTGACCGCCCGAGATGGTGGCGAGTCCGAGGCCGGAAGCGGCAGATGAAATCAGTTCAGGGGTATGAGTGCTCACTCGGGCTACGGTACTCATGTGACTTCTTATGGTGTAGCCGACCTCGACCTGACTAAAGACATCGTTGCGCTGACCTGCGACCTCGTCGACATTCCCAGCGAGTCATTCAACGAGAGGCCCATCGCCGACGCGGTCGAGCGCGCGCTCGGGAAGTCCTCTCACCTCGAGGTCTCCCGCCACGGCAACACGATTGTTGCCCGCACGAACCTCGGTCGTAGTAACCGTGTCGTCATCGGTGGCCACCTCGACACAGTGCCCGCCAATGACAACCTCGGGCACCGGATTGTCGACGATCGAATCTACGGTCTCGGGGCCTGCGATATGAAGGGCGGCGTCGCCGTCTCGCTCGCGCTGGCAGCTGCGCTTAGCGAGCCACGATTTGACGTTACCTACCTGTACTACGACTGCGAGGAGGTCGCCGCTGAGTTCAACGGGTTGGCGAAGTTGACTGCTACAGATCCTGAGGTGCTGGCCTGTGATTTCGCGATCTTGATGGAACCGTCCAACGCTGGCGTGGAAGCTGGCTGTCAGGGGACGTTGCGAGCGGAGGTCGCCACGACCGGTGAACGTGCTCACAGTGCGCGCTCATGGATGGGTGAGAACGCGATCCATAAAGCAGGGGAGATTATCGATCGCCTCAATAAGTACGGGAGCCGAGAGGTCACCATTGACGGATTGGTCTATCGCGAGGGGATGAACGCCGTCAAAATCGATGCGGGGGTCGCCGGCAATGTGATCCCTGACGGTTGCACGGTGACGATCAACTACCGCTATGCGCCATCGAGGTCGGCAGGGGAGGCGACCGCGCACGTAGCCGAGCTATTCGAAGGGTTCAGCGTGAATGTCGTCGACAACGCTCCAGGGGCGTTACCGGGACTGAGCGACCCGTCGGTGGAGTCGTTCATCGACGTTGTTGGCGCGCGGCCTGCTCCGAAGTTTGGCTGGACGGACGTTTCACGGTTTGCTGCGATAGACATCCCGGCGTTGAACTTCGGGCCGGGGAACCCCTCGTTGGCTCACACCAAGGACGAGTTCGTGCCAATTCCAGAGCTACATCGTTGCCATGCTGTGCTCACCGATTGGCTAACAGCGACGGAGTGAGTTTCTGGATCCATCATCGGTCGAATAATCGAACGGTGCCGCTTCCGCTATTTGGTAGCCCCAGGTGCCCCACGCAGGCCCGCAACCTGGATGGGATTTTGCGGCGGCCGGCCGCGATAGTGTTCGCGGCATGAATGCTGATTCGGAACCGTCCCAGCAGGAGTACAAGCGCGGTGCGGTCCTATTGCGCCGGGACGCGGTGCCCGACGCAACTGCTGACCAGTACTTCCTCGACGCATCGCCTAGTGACGACTGGACGCATACCGACCCGTGGCGTGTCCTTCGTATCCAAGCCGAGTTCGTTGATGCTTTCGATGCCCTCGCGACCCTTGGTCCGGCCGTTGCCGTATTTGGAAGCGCCAGGACCGAGCAAGACGATGCCGATTACCGAAGTGCCCAACGCCTCGGCGAGCTTATTGCGGAGCAAGGTTGGGCAGTTATCACCGGCGGTGGTCCTGGGATCATGGAGGCTGCCAACCGTGGGGGTTGCGAGGCCGGCGGCACATCAGTGGGATTGGGAATTGAGTTGCCGTTTGAGCAGCGGATGAACGAATGGGTGGATATCGGCATCGATTTCCGTTACTTCTTTGTGCGCAAGACATGCTTTGTGAAGTACTCGCAAGCATTCGTCGTCTATCCGGGCGGGTTTGGGACTCTGGACGAGATGTTTGAGGCGCTCACGTTGATTCAGACCCGCAAGATCACCTCCTTCCCGGTGATTCTTGTTGGAACCGCGTACTGGGGTGGTCTCGTTGAATGGCTGCGGACTGCCGCCGCTGCGGGCGGGAAGATTGCTGAGGCGGACTGGAAGTACCTGCACGTAACCGACGATCCCGCCGATGCTGTCCGAGTGATCACGCAGGCGAGGGCGACACACCAACCGCCCCCAC
This sequence comes from uncultured Actinomycetes bacterium, assembly GCA_946803585.1. Lineage (GTDB taxonomy): Bacteria > Actinomycetota > Actinomycetes > S36-B12 > UBA10799 > UBA10799. Next base: position 136,121 of record CAMPEQ010000011.1, on the reverse strand, counting down.
CTAGCTCCCGATTCAGTTCGCAAGGCGTTGAGGGCTGATGGTGGCCACGTCGAGGCGACTCGGGCCCGGGCGCGAGCTGTGTGTATTCCTGTCCTCAAGCGAGCAGATCGATCGGCGCTACTTTGATCTCGCACAGGACCTCGGTGAGCAGATGTGTCGGCGCAAGATCAACCTAGTGTCCGGTGGCGGTGGGATATCGACGATGGGAGTGCTAGCTCGGGCCGTTCGATCCGGTGGCGGGCACACAACAGGGGTAATTCCGCAAAGCTTGCTCGATCTTGAGGTTGGCGATACCGCAGCCGATGAGTTGCTTGTGACTCGAGATATGCGTGAGCGCAAGGCACTAATGGACGGGCGAAGTGATGCCTTCCTGGCGCTTCCAGGTGGGCTGGGAACCCTCGAAGAACTCATCGAGGTCTGGGTGGGTCGCAGCCTCGGGATGCACAACAAGCCGGTAGTCATCCTGGACCCGTGGAATGACTTCGGGCCGCTACACGACCTCATTGAGGGGCTGACAGGTTCGGGCTTCTTGCGTGCAGACGCAGCAGCGGATGCCAGCTGGTGCACAACTGTGGCGGCGGCCCTCGATATCGTTGAGCAGGCCTGGCTGGCCGGTCAAGGCCGCCCGGAGCCCGGATCGCAGGCGCCTGCGCATCCAGAGGAATGGCTAGAGGCAACGTAGGGCCGCGACGGTAGGTTCGGGCCCTCGTTCGTGATTATGATGATTACTCAATCACCCGGCAACAGCGAAGTCGGCGAGTAGCCGCGGACAGGGAGCCAAAGGATGACCGTGCTTTTCGGTTTAATCGTCGTAGCTGTGGTTGGGGTCGCCGCAGTGGCTGCTAGTGGCAAACTGGGCCAGCTCGACGATCCGGTTCGTGATCGCCTTCGCCCTGCAGATCCCACGCCTCCGCTGACCGCGCAGGAGCTCTCAGATCTACGATTCGGTACGGCACTGCGGGGATATCGAATGGATGATGTGGACCGTACTGTCGCCGCCCTCACCGAGACCCTTCGGATAAGAGAAGCGCAGCTAGCGGCAATGTCTGGTGGAACGTCTGACCCGGGTTTGGCTGATACCGATCGCGAAGGCGTGACGACGAACGAGGGGTAGATTCATGACAAGGGTGGCCTACTCGGTAGATATCAACGCACCCGCTGATGACGTCTTTCGGGCGGTCGTCGATTGGTGCGGGCAAGATAAGTGGATTCCGTTTACACATGTACGTCCCAGGCAGAAGGCTGGAATTGGAATCGGGGGCGAGATCGAGGCTTTTACCGGCATCGGACGGATCGGCTTTCTTGACACGATGACAATCACACGGTGGGACGCGCCGTTTCGGGTTGATGTCCTTCATACGGGTGCAGTGGTTCGCGGGATCGGCATCATGTCAGTGCGGCCGCTATCTGAGACGACATCTCGCTTCTACTGGGGCGAAGACCTCGACCTCCCGTTCGGTGCCGTTGGGCTCGCCGGGTGGCAGATTTTCAAGCCAGCGTTCGGTGTCGGAATGCGGAAGTCGTTGAGGGAATTCGCCCGACTCGTTGAGCGAGGAGAGCTAGGAACGAACCCGATCGACCTGCGATAGCGGGATGCTCGTGCGGCTAGCGGCGCATGTTTTCACGATTTAGGTTCGCCATTCGGGGACAAGGCGGCATTTTTGCGGAATAATGCACAGTCTGCGCATAATTTGCGAGAACACACGTGAGAGCGGCATCACTGATATCGCGCTCGTGATGGCGAAAGGGGACGGGCTATGGCGGCAATGAAGCCGCGTACGGGCGATGGTCCGCTCGAGGTAACCAAAGAAGGTCGCGGAATCGTGATGCGGGTTCCGCTGGAAGGCGGCGGCCGACTTGTCGTGGAGATGACTCCCGATGAGGCGCAGAGCCTTGGTGAGCAACTCAGCGACGTAGCTGGCTAACCCACCCGTGTCAGGATCCGACCCCAAGTCAGCCGTTGTTCCGCACCTCAAGCTGCAACTCGTATCGCTAGATGTGCTTCAGGCACTGAGCGTCTCGAATGCCGATTCAGCACCTAACGATCGGCAGTCCTCGGGGCTCGCCGCATCCGTATCTGATGTCGCTCCGCCCGAAGTTGTTGTTACTTCCTGTGCCCCACTTGGTGATGGCGAGGTTACTGCGGCGGATCTTGGCGGACGTCTTACTGCCGATCTAGGAATCGATCTAGCTCGCCGTCTACGTCGGGCTGATGCGACGGGTAAGCCAGGGGAGGTCGTCACGGTCGATCTTGAGGATGACACCACAGAGACCTTGCTGGTGCTAGGCCTTGGGGACGGATCAGTGGAGTCCTGTCGTACCGCGGGCGCAAAACTCGCGAGTCATATCGAGCGGGCTTCGGTCGTTTTGTGCGATGTCACCGCCGCCATGTCACATGCTGAGCTCGCAGCCTTTTGTGAGGGCCTCCTACTCGCTTCCTACCGGTTCAGTCGAAAAAGCGTTGCCAGTCGGGAACGTAAGGTCACCGTTCAGCTCGCGGTCGCCGGAAAGCTATCCGCCCGCAAGGTCCTCAATCGCGTCACCACGACAGTTCAGGCTGTCTCGCTGGCCAGAGACCTGGGGAATCGTCCGAGCAATGAGAAGAACCCACAATGGTTGGCGCAGCTCGCGGTTAAGACGGGCAAGGCCAATGGGCTACGGGTCAGGGTGATTGACGAGGCAGGGCTACGTAAGGGCAAGTTTGGCGGTCTGCTGGCGGTCGGGGCTGGCTCGTCGCAGCCACCGCGGCTGATCGTGATGGATTACCGCGGGGAACCGACCGCGCCCAAGGTCGTGTTGGTTGGGAAGGGAATCACTTTCGATTCAGGTGGCTTATCCCTGAAGCCCGCCGACGGTATGCCGCTGATGAAGACCGATATGAGCGGGGCGGGAACGGTTCTCGCGACAATGTCGGCATTGCGCGATCTAGGAGTAACAGCCAACGTCACCGCAGTTCTGGCGTGCGCGGAGAACATGCCATCGGGTTCGGCATATCGACCAGGCGATGTCGTCCGGCACTACGGTGGGCGGACGTCTGAGGTCCTCAACACCGACGCTGAGGGCCGCATGGTCCTTGCCGATGCCTTGGCTTATGCGAATGCGCGCTTGCGTCCCGATGTGATCGTTGACCTTGCGACGCTGACCGGAGCGGCGACCTTAGGGCTAAGTCGCCAATATGGTGCGTTGTTCTCCGACGATGCCGGACTCGCCGCGCGACTAGTCGCAGCGGGACAGGAATCAGCCGACAAGGTGTGGCGGCTTCCGCTCGTGCCTGAGTACCGCGCCGCACTCGACTCTGAAATCGCCGACATCAGCCACGTGAGCCGCGAGAACATCGGCGGCGGTGCCATTACGGCGGCATTGTTCCTTGAGGAGTTCGTCGGTAACCGTCGTTGGGCCCATCTTGATATTGCCGGTCCAGCACGAGCTGAGAAGGCTTCAGGCGATAAGACGCGCGGAGCGACGGGTTTCGGGGTCAGGCTGCTGTTGCGCTGGCTGCAAGACGCGCCAGAACTCTGGTAGCTCTGCAGCCACCCAGCCTTTGTGCCGGACGGGGGTAGAAGCGAAGGCCTAGCTACGCCTGTTTGATCGCGATAACGAGGCCGTCACTCATCGGCAACAGGACACTGACTAGATCCTCATTGGTCCGCACCGAGTCACTTAGCGCTCGCAGAGCAACCGCGGATTCGTCGCGATTGGCGGGATCGAGAATGAGGGCGTCGACCCCGAGGAATCTGGAGATCACGAGTGCTCCGCCAACGCGGAGGAGTCGTAGGGCCTGTGCCACGAACTCTTCTGGAGATCCATCGAGTTGATTAATGATGACCGCGTCGTATGCGCCGTCGGCTAGGCGCGGTAGGACCTCTGCCGGAGTTCCGTTGATGAGGCGAGCGTGGCCGTGATCAACTCCAGCTTTGGTGAACACATCTTTGGCGCTCGATTGGTGGCTGCCGTCAGCATCGATTGTGGTGAGGACGCCGTCGGGGGCCATTCCTTCGATAATGCTCAGTCCAGTGAGCCCGCTACCAGTACCGACCTCAACCACTGCCTTTGCGCGGGTGGCCGCGACGACGACCGCGAGGGTCGCTACTGCGGTCGGGGAAGGGGTCCTGGCCGATAATTCTGAGTTCCGTTGACGGGCAGAGACCTGGCCTTCGGTCTCGTTCTGCCATGTGTCGGCGTAGGTCACGACGTCGGCGATGATAGCGCACCTCCTGGGCTTGATCAATCGGTCAGGTCGAAAACTGCCCGGTTGTATGCGGTGAATTGCGGTCTCGGACCCGGTAGTTGGTTCGACAAACCAGCCTCGGGCTCTCAGCAGAGGGTAACGCTGCTCTTACCAACTCCGTACAGCAAACCCCAAATCCTAATGATTCCGACACTGACTGTGTGATCGGTAGCCGGTACGGTTAGCCAAATGAGCGATCAACAGCCCCCGGAGCCCCCGACCAGCCCGGAACCCCATGAGGCAGACTCCTCGGCGACACCAGGAGACCAAGACCATGGCGCATATCAACAGGCGTCCGACCAGCAGGCGTACATTCCGCCTTCTCAGGAGCAGCCTTCGTATGAGCAGCCTTCGTATGAGCAGGCCTCATACGAACAGCCTTCATATGAGCAGCCGACGACTGAGCACGCCGCCTACGGTCAGGAACAGTCTCCCTACGGCCAACCTGCCTATGCGCAGCAGTCATACCCAGATCAAACTGCCGTAGGAGAAACCGCCTATGGCTACGGGGATCAGGCAACGACGCCCACCCCGCCAGTAGCTGCTGGGGGCGGCTACGGCGGCGGATATGACCCGGGTGCTCCAGTGGAGGCCGCCGCGCCAGGACAGTCCGGTAGCGGAACCAACAAGATCGTTGCAATCGCCGTTGCCGCAGGTTTGGTTGCAGGCCTCGTGGCGGGGGTCGCAGGGGCCGCGATTGGCGGTGCCTTTACCGACGACCGGACTATTTCAATCGGTACGCAGTTCGACCCAGCTAACCCGGAGGAGCTCTCACCGCGGGCGGGAGACTCGGTTGCTGGAATCGCTCGGGAAGCTCTGCCAAGTAGCGTCTCAATCGTCGCTCGCTCCGGCCAGGACGGCGGCACGGGTAGCGGGTTCGTGATTGATTCCGATGGATTCATCATGACGAACAACCACGTTATTTCGATTGCTGCTGAGGGTCGTAACGGACAGATTTTTGTGCAGTTCGCCAATCAGAGCCCGATGGAAGCGACACTCGTTGGCCGGTCGGTTTCCTACGACATCGCGATTCTGAAGGTGAACGCAACTGACCTTCCGACCGCAACGCTGGGCAACTCTGACTCCGTTGTTATCGGGGATGCCTCGATCGCGATTGGTTCACCGCTAGGCCTTGAGGGCACCGTCACGAGCGGGATCATTAGTGCTTTACGCCGACCTGTAACCGCCGGTGGGCAAGGCGAATCGTCCTATATCAGCGCGCTGCAAACCGATGCGGCCATTAATCCGGGCAACTCCGGGGGCCCGTTGGTCAACGGTGAGGGCCAAGTCATCGGGGTGAACTCCGCGATCGCAACGCTAGGGAGTACCCAAGGGGGCCAAACAGGCTCGATCGGCCTGGGATTCGCGATTCCGATTAACAACGCGAAGCGAATCGCTGACGAGATTATTGCCACGGGTAAGTCCCAAGTGCCGGTCATTGGGGTTAACGTCAACTTGCAGTTCGAGGGCCCCGGGGCGCAGGTCAGCAAAGTGGAACCGGGTGGACCCGCGGCTCAAGCAGGCCTGTCTGACGGCGACATCATCGTTGCAGTTGATGGCGATCAGGTCGCTGAGCCGACTGAGCTCCTAAGCGCAATCAGGGCCTCGAGCCCCGGTGAGCAGATCACGCTGACTGTTACCAACTCCAACGGCGGTGACAGCCGCGACGTGACCGTGACGCTGGGTTCTCGCGAGGAGTAGTCTCACGAGAATTCAACCGATATCTGCCGGATTGAGACAGATATCGGCCATGGCTGCTGACAAGCGCGCTACGGATGGGTGAGAATAGACCTCATGATGGACATCGGCTGGGGAGAACTCCTCCTGCTCGCTGCTGTCGCGTTGCTGATATTCGGACCCGAGAAGCTACCCAAGGCGGCTGCCGACGCCGGGCGAATGGTCCGAAAACTTCGGGAGATGGCCTCAAGCGCCCAGAACGACCTATCGCCGGGCCTCGACGTCGATGGGCTTAGAAAGGACCTCAAGTCCGTCACAGATCTACACCCCAAGAAGATTCTTGGCTCGGCGCTGTCAGATAAGCCAGCCAACTCAGGAACACCGCCAATCCAGACCACGGATGCCCTGCCTGCGCGCCCGCAGTCTGCGCCGAGTGCTGGGCCTAAGCAAGCACCAGCTCCGATGCCGACCTCGACGGCTCGACGGATCGATCCAGACGCGACCTAGTCCGCTGGAACGCGGGTGAGCTCAAGCCAGCTACTGCCACCAAAGTGAACGGTGTTGCGGCATAGGTAGGGCGGGACCGGTAGGTCGAAATGAACCCATCCCTGGGCAGGGCTCGACCTGCAGTAAGTCGGTGCGATTGGCCGTTAGCGTCCGGCTGGAGTGAGTCCTAGGCTCATTCCAGCGAGTCCACGCGGCTTAGCAGCAACGTTGTCGGCAATCGATTCGATCGCGCGGGCAGCAGGCGAGTCTGGGTCAGAGACGACCAGGGGAACGCCCGCGTCGCCGCCCTCGCGGAGGCGGACCTCGAACGGGACCCGGGCAAGTAGCGGTGTGTCTGCACCGAGCTCCTTGGTGAGCGATTCCGATACCAACGATCCACCGCCGACTCCGAAGAGATCGATGGGTTCGCCGCAGTGAGGGCATGGGAACGCGCTCATGTTCTCGACAACACCGATGACTCGTTGGTGTGTCTGCTGGGCGAGCATTCCAGCGCGGATAGAAACCTCAGCGGCGGCTGGCTGCGGAGTCGTGACTACGAGTAGCTCGGCGCGTGGGAGTAGTTGCCCGACGGATAATGCGACATCGCCAGTTCCGGGCGGTAGGTCGAGTAGTAAGACGTCGAGGTCGCCCCAATAGACATCGGTTAAGAACTGATCAAGCGCGCGGTGCAGCATGGGCCCACGGAAGGCAACAGCCTGGGTGATACCGCCGGGTTTGAACGGGAGCATCGAGATAACCCGCACTCCATGGGCCTCCGGCGGAAGGAGCATCCCGTCGACGACGGTTGGTGCCTCGATAACCCCGAGCATCCGAGGGATGGAGTGTCCATAGATATCGGCATCGACGAGTCCCACCGACAGGCCGCGTTGGGCCAGGGCAACCGCCAGGTTCGCCGTCAGTGAGGACTTCCCGACTCCACCCTTACCGGATGCGACCGCAATGATCTTTGTCGTGTTGCCGGGAGAGTTGAACACGTTCTCTTTGGTGGGACCTTGGAGCTGCTCGCGTAGAGCCGTCCGCTGCTCCTCGCTCATCACGTCTAGGACGACCTCAACGCCGGTCACGCCTTCGACTGCGCCAACGGCAGTCGAGACTCTCTCGGTGATCTCCTCACGCATGGGGCAGCCGGAGACCGTGAGCCAAATCTCGACAGTCACCGCGCCCTCAGGCGAGATCTCAACCGACTTGATCATATTTAGCTCGGTGAGTGGTCGACGGATTTCAGGGTCCTGCACGGTGGCCAGGGCGGAGTCGATCGCTTCGGCGGATATCGCGGTCATAGAAGTCGATGCTACGAGGTGTGCTTATTGCGCTTTGGCCCGCCCGAGCCCTTCGACTTCGATCGATCCTTAGACTTCGCTTGGCTAGCCCCGGCATTGATGTTCTCCGCTAAGTCCTCGAGTTCGCCGCGGATGAACTCTCGGGTGGCCACTTCGCCCATGGAGATCCGCAGATCTGCGACCTCTCGAGCAAGGTACTCAGCGTCAGCGACCAAGCGATGCGTCGCTTGTTTGTCCTCTTGGTACTGGATCCGATCGCGGTCAGTCTGGCGATTCTGCGATAGCAAGATCAGCGGTGCCGCGTAGGAAGCCTGCAGTGAGAGCAGCAGGGTCAGCCCGATGAAGGGCCACTCGTCAAAGCGCAGATCCTCTGGTGCCAGGACGTTCCAGAGCACCCAGATCGCAACGAACGCTGACATGTAGCCGATGAATCGCCATGAGCCTAGGAAGCGGGCGATTCGCTCGGAGAGTCGACCGGCGGCCTCCGGATCGACAGACATTCGTGACAGGCGACGTGAGGAGACGGGCTGATCGAGGCGTGCGCGCCCAGTTGGCGACACCCGTGGCGTCGGGCGGTTACGAGCCATTGGGATCACCCACAAACACTTGGTCAAGATCTACGGATTCGGGCGACTTCTCGCGCCAGTCCTCGGGCAACATGTGATCGACAACATCGTCGACAGTGACGACACCGAGTAGATGGTCGTTGTCATCGACAACTGGCAGCGCGACCAAGTTGTAGCGCGCAAACTGTCGTACGACAACGTCGAGAGTCGTTTCCGGGTTGACTGTCTTGATATCGGTATCAAGGAGCGCACCGACGATCTCACCAGGTAGTTCCCGTAGGAGCCGCTGAAAGTGCACAACGCCCAGGAAGCGCCCAGTAGGCGTCTCCAGCGGTTGTCGGGAGACAAATACTTGGGCTGCAAGTGATGTCGGGAGTTCCGGATTGCGAATCCGCGCCAGGGCCTCAGCGACACTGTCATCGGGGGCTAATATGACGGGTTCAGTCGTCATCAAGCCACCAGCGGACTGATCGTCGTAGGTCAAGAGGCGGCGAAGGTCCTTGGCTTCTTCGGGCTCGACAAGGCCGAGGAGTTCTTCAGCTCGCTCAGGGGTGAGTTCAGCAAGGAGGTCGGCGGCATCGCCGGGATCCATCTCCTCCAGGATGTCGGCAGCGCGATCATCGTCCAACATCGCCAGAATCGCTACCTGCGCGCTGTCGGGAAGTTCCTCTAGAACGTCGGCGAGTAGCTCATCCTCCATACCCTGGGTGACTTCGAGCTGGCGCTTAAAGGGGAGGTCGGCCAGGAGTGTCGCGATATCAGCGGCGCGCATATCGTCGATCGACTCCAGGAGGGAATCCGCCGGCTGATCGGGCCGATTGACCGAGAACCCGGTGACCTGATCCCAGTCCAACGTCAGCGTCTCGCCGCGTCGACGGAAGCCGCCGGACCCCTTGCGTAGGAAAAGTTTGGACATAACCCAGTCCTGCTGGCGCGTTTGGTCGATTCCAACATCGAGGACTGTGGCGTTCTCTCCGGTCTGATGAATCGTGACCTTGCGGTCTAGGAGTTCAGCGACGACGAGTGACTCCGCAGGGCGGGGAGCGAACCGGCGCATATTCACGAGCCCCGTGGCAACGACGTTGCCAATATCTAGTCCGCTGATACGGCCCATCGGCAGGAATACTCGTCGGTGCGGAGGAACTTCAATCACAAGTCCGTGGACGCGCGGCGGGGTTCCGTCGCTTCGAAGCATGACGACAACATCGCGGACGCGTCCTAGCTGATCACCGTTCGGGTCAAAGATTGGTGTTCCGGCTAGTCGCCCCACAAATGCGCGTGTTGTTAGGCCTGCCATAAGGGCAGGTTACCGCTCAGTGGCGCATCTGTGCCGCGTAGAAATGGCTACCTTCAGTTGGACCCTCGGATGGACGGAATCTAGTGGCCAGTATCGTGACGTTCTATGACTGAGTCCACATTCTCCCGTGACCTTCGTCCGCGCCGTTCGAACTTGGCAGTTCCCGGCAGTAATCCCAAGATGTTGGAGAAGGCCAAGGGCCTGCCAGCTGACCAGGTATTCCTGGATCTAGAGGACTCCGTCGCGCCGATCGCCAAGGCCGATGCGCGAGCCAATATCGTCGCGGCGCTGAACGAGGGCGGCTACGACGGCAAGGTACGAACGATTCGTGTCAACGACCTCACGACCGAGTGGACATACCGCGACGTTGTCACCGTGGTTGAAGGTGCCGGGCCGAATCTTGATTGCATCATGCTTCCGAAGGTGCAAACCGCTGAGCAGATTCATTGGCTCGACACGACGTTGACCCAGATCGAGAAGGTTATGGGCTTCGAGGTGGGCCGCATCGGCATCGAGGCGCAGATCGAGAATGCGCTCGGGTTGGTCAACGTCGATGCGATTGCCGCCGCTTCTCAGCGAGTTGAGACCATTATCTTCGGGCCGGCTGACTTCATGGCCAGCATCAATATGAAGTCGTTGGTCGTGGGCGAGCAACCTCCGGGGTACACCGAAGGCGATGCTTACCACTACATCCTGATGCGGATCCTGATGGCCGCTCGAGCATTCGACAAGCAGGCCATCGACGGCCCTTACCTGCAGATTCGCGACGTCGAGGGCTACACCAAGGTTGCCGAGCGTTCAGCTGCGCTGGGATTCGACGGCAAGTGGGTGCTGCACCCGGGCCAGGTCGACGCAGCCAACGAGGTCTACTCGCCCAAGCAGGATGACTACGATCATGCTGAGCTGATCCTCGACGCCTACAGCTACTACACATCGGCAGAGGGTGGAGCTCGCGGCGCGGTCATGCTCGGCGACGAGATGATTGATGAGGCGTCGGCAAAGATGGCCTTGGTAATCGCAGGCAAAGGCCGTGCGGCAGGAATGGCCCGAACTAAGGCGTTCACTCCACCAGAGGCGTAGAGGAGTTAGCGGGCTACTTCTTTTTTGCTTTCTTGCCCTTCTTCTTCCCTGCAGCAGCTTTCTTACGTTCTTTCGCTTGCTTCTTGTTCTTTGCTAGTCCGCCCTTGGGTTTGTCGAACGATTTTCCGAAGTCCGCGGAAACGGTGGTACATACTCGCCGTGACTGCTTAGTAATGACTCGGACCTTGTGCTTCAGTTTCTTCTTCCATCGGACGTTCTTCAGCATGTAGGGGTCTTTGCCCAGCCTGTAGAACTCCTCCTCACCCGTTGCATACCTGATGAACACCGAGTTGCTAGTGCGGAATCCGCAGTATGCCTTCCGCTCACTTACCTTGTTCTTCTCCCGGGAGGCCATCATTGGGATACCGGCTCGAGTCAGGGGATCTCCCAACGGAATTCCCGAAGTGGAGTTCGGAAGGCCCGCTGCCCTCAAGATGGTCGCGGATACATCGATATTTGCAGTGACAAGTCGGTTGTCGATAGCCCCGCGGGCGATGTTAGGACCGCGGACGATCAAATCGACATCCGTGGCGCTTCGATAAGGAGTGTTCTTTCGGCTGAGTCGATGCTGCCCGAAGTGGTAGCCGTTGTCAGAGCTGTAGATCAGGATCGTGTTGTCCAGTCGGTCCTCTCGCCGTAAAGTAGCGATTATCTCGGCAACCTGGTCATCTATTGAGCGCAGCATTTTGGATTGGGAAACCCAACTCTGTGCTCCCTCAAGGACCTTCTGGTCGCTCCATCGCTTTCGAGAAGCTACGTAGTGTGGCTTGTCCTTGACCTTCTTCTCGTTAAGGGTGGGATCGTTGAAAAACGCAGTTGCGCTCAATCCAGCATTTGCGTACTTGTCTTCGAATTGGTACGGAGAATGAGGCGCCATGGGTGTGAAGAGAGCGAAGAGGGGTTTGTCGGCTGGGACCTCTTCAATGAACTCAGTTACCCGTTCGCCAAAGAAGGTCGTTGAGTACTCCGACACGCGTTCAACCTGCTGGAGGGCGCCGGGGTCCATGCCCAGCTCTCCTGGGAAGGCGTCACTAGACACCGAATAGTCGTAGTGGCTTCCGATGTTGGAGCTGAGAATTGCTCGATCCCAGCCAGGCATGCGTGCGTCGCCAGTCTGCGGATCGAACCCATTCATCACCTTGCCGAACATGCCGGTCACGTAGTCTGACTGCTCCATTTTGACCGGAAGCGTCCGATACTCGTTACCGTTGGCTTTGAATACGTCGTAGCCACCGAGCATTTTGGGGTTGTTGCCGAACACGCCCGACTGATTCGAGTACAGACCGGTGAGTAGGCTGGTCCGAGAAGGACAACAAAGACTCGTGGGAACAACGGCGTTCGAGTAGGTCGTGCCCTTTGCGGCGATCTGAGACTGAACCGTAGGCAGTGCGTCCATCATTCCTTTAGACTGATCGTCCACGAAGACCATGACGATGTTCGGCTGGTCAGGGATGGTTGCCGCGATAGCGCTTGGCGTTGAGGGCGCAGCAACGCCCATTGCCGCGGCTAGGGCAACGGCGAGGCAGCCAGCTGCAGCTGTCACTCGTGTTCGACTTGATATAACCATGGGGTCTCCGGACAGGTCACGTAGATTTCAAAGATCAGCACCGCGCCTTACGGTCTCACAGAACGTGGCGTTACCACTTCGAAACCTGCTTTGATCGTAACTCTGCGTGCGCAATAAAGGCTCCGCCTGCGATCGGCGGGTAGCCCCGCGCAGATGCCGAGCGGCTGTTGGCCTACTAGTCCGCGGGTTCAGCGATGCGCTCTGGATCACGGATCTGCAACCTGCGAGTTGGCGCTGTCGGGTGGAATTGGATACTCATGGCAAGGCATTGACCTGATGCAGTATTCGACGTTGATTGTAGGAGTAGGGAAATTTCTTATGGGCACTCTCATTCAAACTGACGGACTCACCGACGTTCAGAAGGAAATTCTGAACGCTGTTCGGGAGTTCACCGATAACGAGATCATCCCGGTAGCCCAGGAGCTCGAGCACAACGACGAGTACCCGACTCAGATCGTCGAGGGTATGAAAGAGATGGGCATCTTCGGACTCGTGATTCCGGAGGAGTATGGCGGCCTCGGGGAGTCGATTCTGACCTACGCATTGTGCGTCGAGGAGATCGCGCGGGGATGGATGAGTGTCAGTGGCATCGTCAACACTCACTTCATCGTTGCCTACATGATCATGCAGCACGGAACCGAAGAGCAAAAGCAGAACTATCTGCCACGGATGGCGACCGGGGATCTGCGCGGGTCGTTCTCGATGTCGGAGCCAGGTTGCGGCTCAGACGTCGCGGCAATCACCAGCAAGGCAGTTCATAAGGGTGAGGACTGGGTCCTTAACGGCCAGAAGATGTGGCTGACCAACGGCGGGTCCTCAACCTTGACCGCAGTGCTGATGCGTACCGACGAGGATGCAGCCGAGGATGCCAGCGTCTACAAGAAGATGTCGACCTTCCTGATTGAGAAGCCTGCCGGGTTCGGTGAGGTTCTTCCAGGTCTCACGATTCCGGGCAAGATCGACAAGATGGGCTACAAGGGCGTCGACACAACCGAGTTCATCATGGAGGACTTCGTCGCACCTAGCGATGCGCTCCTGGGTGGAACCCCAGGAAAGGGCTTCTACCAAATGATGGACGGTGTTGAGGTCGGTCGCGTCAACGTCGCAGCGCGTGCCTGCGGATTGGCCTACCGGGCCTTCCAACTCGGTATCGACTACTCCCAGCAGCGCGTGACGTTCGGTAAGCAGATTGCGGATCACCAGGCAGTTGCGTTCCGCCTTGCGGAGATGGCCACCAAGGTAGAAGCCGCTCACCTGATGATGGTGAAGGCGGCTCGAACTAAGGACTCGGGCGTCCGCAATGACCTTGAGGCCGGAATGGCTAAGTACCTAGCCAGCGAATACTGCAAAGAGGTTGTCGAGGACTCGTTCCGCATCCACGGTGGATACGGCTACTCGAAGGAATACGAGATCGAGCGCCTCTACCGCGAAGCACCCATGTTGATGATCGGTGAGGGTACTGCAGACATCCAGCGAGTCATCATCGCTCGCCGCCTGCTAGAAGACTACAAGTTGCGCGGCTAGGAACGAAGGCGCCTCGTCTAGGCAGTTGCAGTGGGCTCGTCGGCTGGCTTTTCTTTCGTCGCGCCGACCCTCTCACGTAGTGCAACGGCGTACTTCTGTCCGCTGAATACCCAGCTGACGATGAGGAGCACGAGACCGATTAGAACGAATAGGTTGGCCGAGTTCAGTAGGTAACTCGTGAGAGTGTCGAAGAACACGGCAATGCTGGTCTCCCACGGCGTCCCAGTGAACGAGTTCGTGAGGGCGGTCGGAGCGATGGCCAAGAGAAGCCGCAAGAGTCCAGCGCCGATGAGGACGCCGATGCCAACAATGCCTGTCATTCGGATACGTTTGCGTGCGAGCAGGATTGACCCGATGAAGAGCAGGATGACGACGACGATGAGCAGCTGCGCGCTCGGGACCGTTACGTTGTAGATTGCCCGTGCTTGAGCGACTTGGGAGTCGTTGAGTAGCACGATTTGTGTGTCAGCGGCGGGTGGGATTGGGACATTCTCGATCGCGGTCAGACCGTTAGCGACCAGCCGTTCCTTTACCTGTTCAATGACAGCACCAAGATCAAGAACGATCTCTCCGTTGCTCTCTTGGACGGGCCCTGATGTGTCGCCTGAGAGCACGGCGATGACGGCCTCTTGCAAAGTGCCGACCGCACCGGTCCACAGCTTCTGGAACTGCTCGGTGCTGAGGAGTTTGACGGTGGCTTCTTCGATGAACGTTGGGATGGCACCGGCGATTGGCCCGGCCAAGGGGGCAGCAGCAGGTGGCAGGGCCTTCTTGACTTCGGCCTCAAGATCGACGTTGCTGGTAAGTGCTTCGGTGACAGACTCCGCGATACTCTGGACCACCTGCGGGTTGGAGGCCAGCGGTCCGACCGTTGCGACGAACTGCTGGGTGTCGGTGAGGGTACGTTGGCCCCAGAATCCGACCATTCCCAGCGGGAGGAGCAGCGTCGCTAGGACCAGGCATAGCCCGGCGGCGATTGCCCGGACACCGAAGCGGCGGTGTTCGCGCGGCGGTGCGGCTTCGGCTGGCGCTGGAATCTGATCGGTACTCATGACCGAACCGTAGTGGTTTGTTCCGGTGGGGCGCATGTCGGCGACGATCGGACTGCAGCCCCCGCAGGGCGGGTTGCCTCACCCGACGTGGTCGAACTTGGTGAGCCGCCCGCCGCTATCGTGGCTCGTATTTGCATGGCCGAGTAGCGGCCGTGCGGTTTTTGGGAGGTTCGAGATGGCCGTGACATCGGGAGGAATCGCCGATCCGTCGAGCGATCCAGTCCTTAGCTCGTATGACAACTATGAGGACGCCCAGGCTGCCGTTGACACACTCTCGGACAACCGATTCCCCGTCCAGAGTGTGGCAATCGTTGGGGTTGACCTCAAGATGGTTGAGCAGGTCATTGGTCGCATGTCGTGGGGGCGCGCGGCAGCCGGCGGGCTCATGACTGGTGCTTGGTTTGGACTGCTGCTTGGGTTGTTCGTTTCAATCTTCGCGAGTTCTGAAGAACGCAGTAGCGTGACTGTGATTGGGCTCGGACTGCTATTCGGGGCAGGGTTCGGAATCATCTTCGGCCTCGTGTCGTACATGATGACTGGTGGCAAGCGCGATTTCGTTTCTCGTAGCCAGATCGTGGCTCATCGCTACGACATCCATGTCCAGGCCGATGGCTTACGGGACGCTAAGAAGATCTTAGGTTTGTCGACGGTATGGCCGCCGCCGCTGCCAGAGCAGGGGTTGTCCACGCAGGATTCCCCGGCCCAGTCCGGCGAGAAGGAAGTCTGAGAGGGCCTATTTAGACCGTATTGATCGAGAGCTCGACCCATACGGTCTTGCCGGAGTCTTGGACTGTGACGCCCCAGTCGGTGGCAATCGCATCCACCAGTGGCATTCCGCGCCCATGTGATTCGGTGAGGGTTGCGGCACGCGGTTGGGGAACATCGCTGGCGTTTCCATCGGTCACTTCAAGTCGAATGCTGTCACCGTGTGTGATGAGCCGAACGGCGACAGGGCTCTTGCCGTAGCGAACTGCGTTGGTGACGAGTTCGCTGGCGAGTAGCGCGAGGTCGTCGACGGCGCTGTCGAGGCCCCAAGCGGTGAGTTGGCGGGCCAGCATCCGACGTGCTGCACCGACAGCTTCTGGGGTGCTCGCGACGGGTGCCAGTAGTTCCATGCCGTCGTTGTACCCATGATGAAGGTCGGCAAACTCGACGGCCAGCGCCGATATCGCCGAGGTGTCGGCAAAGAACCCCTCAAACGCCGCCGCGCACCAATGGGGTGCCTCTGCGTTCGGGGAATGGCCAAGGCCGGGAAAGAGCAGCCGTCGGGCGCCAAGCCGACGGGCCATCTCCAATTGATCGTCAGGTGTCCAGCGGTTATCAAGTTCGCCGTAGGCAACCAAGATCGGCAAGCCTACGTCGCCGGATGCGCGGCTCAGCTGGTCAACAGTGTCATCGGCTTCGATGAGGATTCGCGCCTTAGCTTCCAACGCGACCGGGTTGTTAGCGAGAAATCGACCCTTGAGAAAAGCCAGCACGGCATCACTCGGGGGTTCCCAGCCACCTGCCCTATCCACAGCCTCTTGGTGGTCCCAGATCTCCTGCAGGCTCAGTAGGCCGAGTGCATCGATGAACTGCTCTGCAATCTGTGCCATCTCGGTGGGGACTGCACCGGAGCCGCTGGCCAACAGAGTGAAGGATCGCAGCGGGAGCGCTCGCTCAAACTCGGATCCGGCCGCATTGATCACGACTCCGCGGGCAACGACCCCACCAAAGGAGTGGCCTACGAGATGAACTGGTTCGCCGGTCTGCGCCGAGAGCTGTTCAATCACGGCGACGGCGTCGGCGACGAAGTCGTCAAGCCGGTAGTGCGAAAGGTCCGTTGGTCCGGGTGATTCGTACTGGCCACGATGGTCGTAGCTGGCTACTGAGTAGCCGAGATCCCGCAGTAGGGGTAGCAAAGCGATGAAGTCTTCCTTGCTGCCGGTGAACCCAGGAATGAGCAAGACGGTGCCCCGCGACTCGCTGATCGGGGAAGCGAAGAGGCCAGCGAGCGGTCCGAAGCCGCCGGAAAACGAAATTGCTTCTACGCCACGCGGTAGGTCGGTGAAGGGCGGCGTACTCACTCCTGCACAATAGAGGTTCAGCGCAGGAAACACTCACGTTCGGACTCAGCCGTGACACGAACCATTGCAGTTGCCAATCAAAAGGGCGGCGTCGCTAAGACGACAACCGTCGCATCCCTGGGCGCTGCCTGGGCCGAGATGGGTCGCAAGGTCCTACTCGTTGACCTCGATCCACAGTCATGTCTGACCTTCTCGCTGGGACTCGATCCCGAGGAACTCGAGTTCTCCGTCCATGATGTGCTGCTCGGACGTGTCGATGCTCGGATGGCGATAGTCCCCACCGACGACGGCCCCGACTTACTTCCCTCAACTATCGATCTCGCCGGAACTGAAGCTCATCTGCTGACCAAGACTGGTCGCGAGTATGCACTGCGTTCCGCGATCGCCGACGTGGCTGATGACTATGACGTCGTGGTCCTCGACTGTTCGCCGTCGTTGGGGGTCCTGACGATCAATGCCCTGACGGCCGCCGATGAGGTGTTGATCCCGATGCAGTGTGAGACGTTGTCTCACCGAGGGGTTCGTCAGCTACTCGACACGGTGACCGATGTCCAGCGGTTGTGTAATCGTGACCTGCGGATTCGCGGGGTCCTTCCGACGATGTTCGATTCGCGGACGAATCTAGCCAAAGCCGTCCTAGCTGACGTCACCGAGCGATACCAGTTACCTGTTTTGGAACCGCCGATCGCAAAATCAGTTAGATTCGCAGAGGCACCGGCTGCGGGCCGATCCGTCTTGGCCACGGCTGGACGGTCGGCTGGTGCCAAGGCCTACCGCGAGATCGCCGAGAAGCTGATGAAGGATGTGGTCGTATGACCAGCAAGAGCGCTGCGACACCAAGTTTCGATCGAATCAAGCCGGCGTCATCTAAGGTTTCTGAATCAGCGCCAATCACTGACGCTCGCATCGACGACGTTCAGGGCAAGCGGGCACTCTACAGTGGGGCGCACCAGCCGCCCGCGTTCGGTTCAGTTGCGCTGGAGTGCACCAAGTGTTCTGGCCGTTCCGTGGTCTCCTACGTGCGCCTAGCGAAGATGATGACGACTGGGTTCTTTGTTCCAGTCGTCACCACCCGCGCTTGGGTCAAGTGCCCGGCTTGTAAAGATCACACGTGGTGTGACGTTACCCGCGACTAGGACGCTGGTTCTGCTGGCGTGCTAGTCGCCTGATCGTTCTGCACTGGCTTACCGCTGCGGGTTCGATTGCGGTTCCGGTTCCTCTTGCGCTTGGGCTTGCTTGCCTCGCCAGACTTGCTTTCGGACTTCGGACCATCGCTGCTTGAGCTGCTGCCCTGGCTCTTGCCACTCCCGGAGGAGGAGCCAGACCGGCGTCGGCTGCGCGAGTTTCGATCCGAGGATTTGCCGCTACCCTGCCCGCCGCCGCCACTGTTGTTGCTATTGCGGCGTCCAGCGGAGGCTCCGGTCTCGCCAAGATCCTCAATCGTCTCGGCATCCAACCCGGCACGGGTTCGAGCTGATCTCGGTAGACGTCCGGTTGTGCCTTCTGGGATACCCAGCCCGGTGTAGACGTGAGCCGACGTGGAGTACGTTTCAATCGGGTCGGCGAATGCCAATCCGAGTGCCTTGTTGATCAGGCCCCAACGTGGGACATCGTCCCAGTCGACCAGAGTTACAGCCACACCAGAGTTTCCTGCTCGACCAGTGCGGCCGATGCGGTGCAGGTAAGTCTTCTCGTCCTCGGGGCAGGTGTAGTTGAAGACGTGAGTGACACCATCGACGTCGATTCCTCGGGCAGCCACATCCGTCGCGAC
Organism: uncultured Actinomycetes bacterium; assembly: GCA_946803585.1. Taxonomy (GTDB): domain Bacteria; phylum Actinomycetota; class Actinomycetes; order S36-B12; family UBA10799; genus UBA10799. Next base: position 117,506 of record CAMPEQ010000011.1, on the reverse strand, counting down.
GAGAACGTCAATCTTCCCGCTACGGAATGCTCGCAGGGCCTGCTCGCGGGCACCCTGTCCGAGGTCTCCGTGAACGCTACCGACCGCAAAGCCGCGGTCGGCTAGGTCATCCGTGAGTTTTTGGGCGTTGCGTTTGGTGCGACAGAACACGATTGCCAGACCGCGCCCTTCGGCTTGTAGGACTCGAGCGATGATCTCCGGCTTGTCCATGGAGTGGGCTCGCCAGACGTGCTGCTCGATGGAATCCACCGTGACGTTGTCATCGGTTGGATCACTGGCCCGGATATGAGTCGGGCTGGTCATGTATCGGCGAGCCAAGCTAACGATCTGGCCGGGCATCGTCGCGGAGAACAGGAGCGTCTGGCGCTTTGTTGGAAGCATCGCAACGATCGATTCGACATCGGGAAGGAATCCCATGTCTAGCATCTCGTCGGCTTCATCTAGCACCAGGATCTCGATGTCACTGAGAATCAGTTTGCGCTGGCGCGCGAGGTCCATTAGTCGCCCGGGGGTCCCCACCACGACGTCAACACCCTTGGCGAGCGCATCGACCTGCGGTTCGTAGGACCGGCCACCGTAGACGGCCAACACGCGAGCGCCCTGGACTTTGCCGGCAACCTCAAGGTCCTTGGCGACCTGAACACAGAGCTCACGAGTGGGGACGACAACGAGAGCATGCGGGGTCTTGTTGCTCTTGTCTGGGTTGAGTAGTTGTAGAAGTGGTACGCCGAATCCGAGTGTCTTTCCGGTTCCGGTCTTCGCTTGGCCGATCAGATCTTGGCCATTGAGTGCGAGCGGGATGCACATGGTTTGAATGGGGAAAGGTGAGGTGATACCGGCCGAGTCCAGTGCGTCGCAGATCTTCTGATCGACACCTAGTTCGGCAAATGTTGACGTGGTCAGGACGGACTCCATTATTCGTGGGCCGCAGTGCGACCCGTTGCTTCTCTCATACCTGCTGCGCGATCTGTCGCGTGTGCAGGCCGTGATTGGACCTTTCGGATTGTCCCAACAGCAACTAATCAGTTGATTTTGCTGTTCGCAATCCACGCTAGCTGTCTTACTTTGGGCCAACGGATGTTCATTACTCTACGCCCCACGGCTGATTCGATACGCTCCAGCAATGGTAACGACGCAAGATTCGGCGATGGATTGGTCTGATCCCGAGTACCGGGAGGCGGTCATCGACCTCCTGGGCGCGATGGCGTACGGGGAGTTACAGGCGTTTGAACGACTCGCCAATGACGGTGCGCTGGCGCCGGACTTCTACAACCGGACGGCGATTGCAGAGATGGCCACGGCTGAGTTCCGTCACTTCAAGATGCTGCGAGATCGGTTAATCGAGATGGGTGCCGATCCTGAGGTGGCGATGACACCCTTCGTCGAACCGATCGATGCGTTCCATGCTTCCACGAGGCCAGCGGACTGGCTTGAAGGCCTGGTCAAGGCCTACGTCGGCGATGGAATCGCCATGGACTTCTATCGCGTTGTTGCCGAGCATCTGGACCCACAGACTCGCGACCTCATTAATGAGGTGTCCGCGGACCTCGGGCACTCGAAGTTCGTCGTGGATGCGGTTCAGTACTGCGTTGCGGAGGATCCACGGGTAGCCGGTCGCCTGGCTCTGTGGGGTCGTCGATTGATGGGCGAGGCGGTTGCCCAGTCGCAACGAGTAGCAGCTCAACGGGAGTCGCTACTTGATCTCGTTCTTGGCGGGATCGGTGCCGATATGGCGGCCATCACTCGGATGTTTGCCGACCTGACCGAGGCACACACCGCCCGGATGAGGTCACTAGGACTTGAGCCGTAGTAGAAGTCACCGCCCACGTATGGATTTCGCGCGCTAAACGGCGACTTCGATGACGACGTTTCCGATCTTCTGGCCCGTTTCGACGTATTTGTAAGCTTCGGCGATCTGGTCTAGTGAGTAGGTTCGATCAATCAATGGTGTGAACTGGCCGGATTCGAGCAGTTGGCCGACGAACTGCGCATCGGCTTGCGACCGCTTAGGGATGGGGAAGATGACTCTGCGACCCAAGCCGAGAGGGGTCGCGAGGGCGAGGAGCGGATTCTGCGGGAAGGGGCCTAGGTCGGTGGAGCAGTAGATCCCCTTGGGTGTGAGGAGCTCTCGAATGTCGGAATACCGCAGCTTTCCGACGGCATCGAAGAAGAAGTCATACCGAACAGGGTGGCCAGCGAGGTTGAAGCTCTCACGCGCGATCACAACGTCGGCTCCAAGTGACTCCACAACAGCTATGTCCTTGCCATCGCATACGGCACTTACGTTGGCGCCGTAGAACTTGGCTAGTTGCACCGCCGCGGACCCAATCGCACCGGTAGCGCCATAGATTAGGAGACGTTGTTCTGGGCGGATCTGGGCTTTTCGGAGGTCATTGAGCGCATAATGCAGGCCTTCGGTGCTGGTGGCGCCCTGATTCCAGGTGCTGTCCGTGGGAAGGGTAGCCACCATGTCACTTTGACTGATCGACAGATATTCGGCGTGGCCGCCAAACTTGCCGTTGTCGAAACCGAACACCCGGTCACCGACTTGGAAGGCTGTAGTGCCTGGCCCAGTCTTGGAGACGATCCCAGCGAACTCGCAACCGAGGATCCGATTGCGTGGTTTAGGGAACCCAGTGACCGCTCGGGCGAGCTTCGGTTCGCCTCGCAGGAAGGCGCAGTCAGTCCGATTGACCGTCGTTGACTGCACCTTGACTAACAGCTCACCCGGGCCAGGCTGTGGAACGTCGACGTCGTGAAGCCGGATTACATCTCGGGCAGAACCGTATTCCGAACGGACCGCTGCCTTCATCCATCAAAGGCTAGCGGCACGAGGTGAACCCAAAGAGATGGCGAGAATAATCGAGGCGGGGGCGATTTCGGCTCTAACGAGCGCCGAAGCCGACCTTACCCTTAACCGGCTCACCGATCTCGATGTAAGTGATCTTGTCGGCGGGGAGTAGGACGCGTCGACCCTTCACGTCTTGCAGGGCAAACGTCGCGCCACTGGCAGTCGCCTCGGTCAGCGCAGCCTCAAGCTCGTCGGCGTCTTGTTCGACCTCGATGGTGATCTCGCGTGGACTGTATTGAACGCCAACCTTGATTTCCAATGTGGACCTCCGCGATTTCTTCGACTGATCCGCGGTTGTCTTCGTCGCTGAGGCGGCACGCGGCTTACGGGCTGGGGCTTTCTTTGTCTCGGTCATATTGTTCCTCACCCTACGCAGTCGCGTAGCTCGGACGGTATTGGGATCAGTTCATCGGGCTTTGTCGTACACAGTTACGTGCTGGGGTTATCGGAATGGCGAGGGAAGCCCGAGATTCCGCGCCAGCCCATTCGTGACATTAGATCAGCAGCGCGGTCTCGGTCGAGTGGTTCTTCACCACGCAGCCACCGCACTGCCGACATCTGTGCCATTCCCATCAAACCAAACGCGAGCATGGTTGATTCCTCATTGTCGAGCCCCGTGTCCTCGGCGATCACCTCGCGAAGCAGCGCGGCACACTCGTCATCAGCTCGTTGCACCCGCTCACGCACCTGAACCTCGTTGAACAGGTCCGTTTCAAAAAGCAACCGGAATGCCTCCGCCGAGTCGTCGACAAACGAGAAGTACGCCTGCACTGCGGCTAGCACGCGCTGACGATTATCACGGGTACTTCCAAGAGCTTCGGCAATCTTGGCGATGAGTTCCTCTGCCCCGGAGTCCAGCAGTGCTAGGTAGAGCTCGAGTTTGCTGGAGAAGTGCTGGTAGAGAACTGGCTTACTTACCCCAGCTCGCTCGGCAATATCGTCCATCGCTGCCGCGTGGTAGCCCTTGGTCGTGAAGATGTAGAGCGCCGCCTGCATCAACTGTGCCCGTCGCGCATGACGCGGTAGTCGCGTCGGGCGCAGTTGATCCGATTTCACGGGCGGTTTGGCGGGCACCTGGCCAATACTACCCGCCAGTAACTTAGCCGGTTGAATTCGCCGGGAGGTCGCGATCTCCGGCTGAGGGAGAAGCCCCCTGTGTCCGTTGATGTGGTTCAAGTTCCTCGACTTGGTTGGACTTCCCCTGGAGCGTGCTCAATCCCCAGAGGAATACTCCCGTCCCAATGCCCGAAAGGAAAAACGCCAAACCCAAGCCGACTGGGCTGCCCCACATATCTGGCGACCAAAGACCTTCCATTTCCGTCATCCCTTCTCTTGTGGTTGCACTGATCGCACCCCGAATATCAACAGGTAGCCGATCATCCAGAACTCGCCGATCGTGGCTAGTCCAACCAGAATCGAGCCGATTGATTCGGTTGAGTCCGGTGCGAGCGCGGCGAGATAGGTGCCGACCACGTAGGCAACTCCGCCGACCAGCAGGATCCAGCCAAGGGTCACCGGCATGAGGCCACGGGTGACGATGACGTAGCCCATTGGGACGAGCCACAGGCCGAAGAACAGTCCGCCGATACCCCAGAGGGTCCCACTCACGGTGTAGAGCAGTTGAACGGTTCCTTCCTGATCGCCACCAGGGGCCAGAGACGGGTCACCTGCGACGGCCAGTGCCGTGGCAGAGAAGGCCGTCGCGACCGTGATCGCTGCTGCGTTAACTAGGCCAAATGCGGCGATCGCGCCCGCAGCGAGGCTGTTCTCGCGGCGAAAGAGCTTGAAGAACCATACGGCCGCCAAGGCCTGAGTGAGGACGGCGCTGATATCGGCGGCGATTCCGATTCTCGCCAGCTCAGCATGATTGATCAAGTTGGCCAGCGTGGCCGAGGAGTCGTCCGCGACAAATAGCTCGCTACGAACTAGCAGGAATCCGACAAGTCCTGCGATAGCCAGACCGAGGTAGAAGATACCGGTCCATCGGGCGGTTGTGGAGTCCGATGCGGCTTCGGGTCGGTCGTGTTGTCGGTTGTCGCTACTGATTGGTTCGCCTAGCAGTGCGGTGGCGGTCATTCCCAAACTTCCCTTCGACATGGATTCGTACTAAGTACGAGCGTGCTCGAACAGTAGCCGTACTTAGTACGATGTGTCAAACCGCTACCTACGAAACGGATTGAGATGCCTGCCGCTCACACCTCGCTTTCCAGAGATCGCGTCCTTGATGGCGCCCTGGCTCTCGCTGATCGAGTTGGAATCGAGTCGCTCACAATCCGGCGACTCGCGGAACAACTCGGAGTGAAGGCGATGACGATCTACTACTACGTGCCGTCAAAGGAGGCCATCGTTGACGGGATGGTTGAGCGAGTGTTCGCCCAAATCGCGTTGCCCCCACCAGAGTTGAGTTGGGATCAGGCGATTCGAGTTCGTTGCGTTTCTGCCCGCAGGGTCCTGAACCAGCACCCGTGGGCGGCACCGCTGCTGGAGTCACGATCCGCACCCGGTCCGGACAACCTTCGCCACCACGAGGCGGTACTTGCTTGCCTACGCCGCGGTGGGCTCTCCTGGCAGTTGACGGCGCACGCCTACGCAGTCCTCGACAGCTACATCTATGGCTTCGCCTTCGAAGAGGCGACTCTGCCGGAATCGGGTAGTGACAGCTTCACCGAGAGCACCACGGAGATCGCGGCAGCCTTTGACCCGCAGAAGTTTCCAACACTGGCGGCGTTCGCTGCTGAGCACGTGCTTTCTCCGGATTATTCGTTCGGTCACTCGTTCGAGTTTGGGCTCGATCTGTTGATTTCTGGACTTGTCAGCGCAGCTCACGACGCCAGCTGATGTGCGCTCGTCTGCGCTAGCTCCCGTACTATCGGCCGCCCAAAAGGGGAGTGGTCGGCGTACCGTGGTCACGTGAGCACATCGGAAGCTTCTACCAGTGACCTAGTGGGCGACGAGCGAATCTATGTCCCACCGTTGGCCGGCACCCTCGTGCCGGTCGGGTCCACGGAGCTCTTCGTCCGAACTACCGGTGACCGCGAGTCCGCAGCGCAGCGAACTCCGTCGGTATTCCTGCATGGACTCGGAGGCTCATCGACAAACTGGACCGAGTTGATGTTCCTACTCGGTGGTGAGTCATTTGGAATCGCCCCAGATCTGCCCGGATTCGGTCAGTCGCCACCGCCACACGGTGACGACTACAAGCTCGCTAGTCACGCAGCGATCGTGGCTGACCTTATTCGGCAAGAGTTCGGTACGCAGCGGGTCAACCTGTTCGGGAACTCAATGGGAGGTGCGACAGCAGTTCAGCTCGCCGCGCGCAATCCCGACCTGATCAAGTCACTGACGCTGATCTCACCGGCTCTACCCGATCTCATGCCACGGGGATCGAGTATCCATCTGCCCATCACTGCGATTCCGGGGGTAGGAGAGCGGTTGCTCCGTCGCCTGGCAACCCGGGATCCAGAGTGGCGTGTGAACGCCAGCATGGAAATCTGTTACTCCGATATGGGTCGGATTGACCCTCGGCGGATGGCGGATCAGGTCGCAGAGGCCCGTGAGCGCGACAAACTCCCGCATACTTCCGATGCCATGTTGCTGTCGCTTCGCGGAATCATGGAGAGTTACTTCGATCGCTCGGTTGAGCGGCCCTGGCAGTTGACCAAGGCGATCAAGGCACCCACCCTCCTGATTTACGGTCGAGAGGACAAGTTGGTGAATCCCAAGGTCGCTCTACGGGCATCAAAGCGGTTCCCGAATGCACGCGTCATGGTCGTTCCAGACTCTGGTCATGTGACGCAAATGGAGCACCCGCGGTTGGTCGCTCGTGCCTGGACGGAACTCATCGCGAACGCCGCTTAGATCGGCAAACTTGGTTCTCGCCGGGTCGATTTGCCGGTCGGGAACATCTTTGGGCCCCAGACCGTTGTGTCGGGCAGGATCGCGAGTGCTTAGCATTGGCTGCTGCGCACCGCACCATTACTGTCAATGGAAACACCAAGACGAACAACGGAGTTAGTCGTGTCATTACCACCGCTGGTTGAGCCTGCCGAGTCGCTGTCGGTCGATGAGGTTCGCCGTTATAGCCGCCACATCATCATTCCTGAGGTTGGAATGGATGGCCAGAAGCGGATGAAGAATGCGCGGGTACTGGTTGTTGGCGCTGGTGGTCTAGGTAGCCCGGCGTTGTTGTACTTGGCTGCGGCCGGAATCGGCACGCTAGGAATTATCGAGTTCGACGAGGTCGATGAGTCGAACCTGCAGCGCCAGGTGATCCATGGGCAGAGCGATATCGGGCGACCCAAGGGCGAATCAGCGCGAGATTCCGTGCGCGAGATCAACCCATACGTGAATGTTGTTCTTCACCCTGATCGACTTGATGAGGAGAACGCATTTGAGATCTTTGGCCAGTACGACCTGATCGTCGATGGCACCGACAACTTCGCGACGCGCTACCTCGTCAACGATGCGGCCGTCATCCTTGGAAAGCCCTATGTCTGGGGTTCCATCTACCGCTTCGAGGGCCAGGCAAGCGTGTTCTGGGCCGAACATGGTCCGAACTACCGCGACCTCTACCCAGAACCGCCGCCGCCGGGGATGGTTCCCTCGTGTGCCGAGGGTGGTGTTCTTGGCGTGTTGTGTGCCTCGATCGGGGCCATCATGGGAACAGAGGCGATCAAGCTGATTACTGGCATTGGTGAGCCGCTGATTGGCCGCCTCATGGTCTACGACGCCCTAGAGATGTCATACCGGACCTTGAAGATCCGAAAGGATCCAGCAGGGGAGTTGCCGACTGAACTCATCGACTATGAAGCGTTCTGTGGCGCGATCTCTGACGATGCTGCGGATGCGGCCAAGGGTTCAACGATCTCGGTTCGCGATCTAGAGAAGATGCTTGATGAACGCGAGTCCGGTGACGCGAACTTTGTGCTCGTGGATGTTCGCGAACCGAACGAGTGGGATATCTCGCGAATCCCCGGTGCTGAACTGATCCCGAAGGGCGAGTTCTTGATGGGTGATGCGCTTTCCAAGCTCCCACAGGACAAGCAAACGGTGATCTACTGCAAGTCCGGTGTGCGCTCGGCTGAGGTGCTGGCACTGGTGAAGTCCGCTGGATTTTCCGATGCAGTTCACGTTGGTGGTGGGGTAGCGGCTTGGGTCAATCAGATTGATCCCTCGCAGCCCACGTACTAGGTGTAGCAGCCTTAGAGAAGGTCTCGCTTTAGCAAGTTGTTGAACGAGAACCAACCGGGGATTGTCGGCAGCCAGAACGTGAAGATCCGGAAGAGCAGCACCGCCGACAGGGCAACTCCGGTATCTACGCCGACACCAACAAGTCCGGCGGTGAGGGCCGCCTCGACAGCGCCGAGTCCACCCGGAGTTGGGGCGACCTGACCGACGGTGGCTCCAACCAAGTAGACGACACAGATTGCGGCCCATTCTCCGCCACCGCCGAAGGCCCGCACACAGGCAAGTAGGCACAGGCAGTAGCCAATATTGAGTACGAGGAAGCCGCCGATACCCGTCGCTAGCTTGGTGGGCGTTTGCGCCAGCGTCAGCAATCGTGGTCCAACTTGAACCAGGATCGGGCGGACTCGTTGTTGCGCCCAGTTCCGGGTCCAGGGCACGAGGAAGACACCGATGAGAGCGACTAAGAAAATGACCCCGACGACAATCGCCCAGGCAGGCGGTGAGATCGACAGGTCCTTCTGTGTACCGGCGATGATTCCGAACCCGATGACGAGCAGGATGTGCATCACGAAGGCCATGACCTGCGAGACACCGATACTTGCCGCAGCGAGCGCGGGATGGACCCCGCTCTTTTGCAGGTAACGAATGTTGACGCCAACGGCGCCAAGCGTCGGGGGCGAAACCAAAGTCGCAAATGAGGCGGCAAGTTGGGCCTGGACGGTTCGAGGAAAGCTCAGATGCTCCGGTACGAATCCCTCGACCGACATCGCAGCCCCGAGGTAAGTCGCGGCCGATAGCAGTAGCGCCACCAAGCCCAGCCACCAATTGGCTTGGGTGATGAGGGTGAGGAGGTCGATCGAACCGAGTTGGATGAGCAGGATGTAGGCAGCAATCGTTCCAGCGACAACCGTCAGAATCGTCCGAGGTCGCAGCCGCTCGACGTTGATCTCCTCGGCCTTGCCGTCGGGAGCTAGCTCTTCAAGTGATTCGCGCAAGGTCACAAGGACGTCTTTGCGGCGCTTGATCGCTCGCCGGGTGACTGATGTCAGGGCAACGGGTTGCAGGACGGGCAGCGCCTTCACGAGTCGAGGTGTGCCCAGCACCCGCCGTGCGGAGGCGATAGCTCGGTCGGGGTCAGTCAGCATCGCCAACGTACAAAGCAACTCGGCGGTGTCGAGACGCTCGGCGACATCTCCGGCACCGATCGAGCCATCTTCCGGGTCGAGTAGCCACACGCCGCCGTTGACGTCCAGCAACAGGTGCTCGGCGTGCAGGGCTCGGTGGGAGATTCCCGAATCATGCAGGGTGCGCATAGCCCGCCAGGCACTATCGAGGTCCTTATCGCTTAGCGAACCACCAAGCTCGGAGAAGGTCCGGCCATCGAGGCGGGCATAGGCCAAGGCTGCGGCGTCGGGACCGACTGCGGCCACGGCCTCCAAACGTGGCACCGGAGCGCCGGCAGCCTGTGAGGCGTAGGACTGCAAGGCTGCATGCTCGAGGCGGCTGCGCATCGAGAAGCCGGACATCCCGTCGTCATCACGCAGACGTAGCGATCGCCATGCGCCGCGCAACAACCCAGCACCCTCGAGGTCGCGATCGAGTACGAGCACCTCCATTCGCTCCCCGGTACGAGTAGTCGCTGAATAGCGCCGCCCACCCTCGGTCTCGTGGGATGCGCGTAGGACGGTCAGTGGGAAGCCGGAGGATTCCAACGCCGAGGCCACCTCGAGGCCAGATGGTCGCGTAGTAGGCGTGCCTAGCGCGTATCGAGCGAGTAGTCCTAGAGACCAGCCGACGAGGGCAGATAGGCCGAGGGCAGCGACAGTGATACCGCCACTGATGATGTTGGCCAAAATGATCGCGAACACCAGCAGGGTGCAGGAAATCGCCCATCTGGTTCGGTCGAAGAGCCGAGCGACCGTAATGAACGCCACGAGCCCGGCAAGGACCGCGTTGAGTGGCAGGACCACGCCGGGGGTGGGTCGGCCAGTGAGAGCAACGAGTAACTGGGCGGACTCGGCATGCTGAATCCACAGGGCTGCGAGCCACATGAGCAAGATCGTGAAAGCCAGTGTGGCGAATGCCTCGAGGAGTTGGCGGCCGCGTTTGCGGACCAGCAGATCAATGGTTGCGGCAACCGGCAAAATCAGGACGCCGACAAAGGAGATGAGGTTTGCAAGGAAGACGATCGGGTCTGGCAGGTTGACTGAGGCGGCGGCGATATCTCGCTCAAGTCCGCTGGCCGCGCCCGAGGCAAAGAACGCTCCGGCAAGTAGTAGACCGGCCAGCGCCAACGCAATGGCAAAGCGCATGAGGTCGGCAGGCCTGCGGAGTCGGCGCGGAATAACGTCGCCTTCGATGACGAGCGTGGAGCCCCCGGACATCGCCCGACGTTCCGCACTAGCGGCCCTGGATGCACTGGCGGCGGCATCTGAGGTCTGCGACTCCTGGCTACCAAGGATGAGTTCATCCTCGCTGGGGTGACCCGGATGGTCGGTTCGAAAGAGCAGGTGTGGATCGTTTGGGAAGTCGCCTCCGCTTTGGGAGGCCCCAGTTGAGCTCACCTGAGGTTGATCCTCCTCAGGTGGAACTTCGTCACGAAAATCCGACACGTAGTGGATCGTCGCAGATGAACGACACCAATGTCAGTCCCGCATGGTTGTGTCTTGCTCGTGGTGACCGGGATCTCTCGAAATCAAGCCGGTGGAGCGGCATTCGAGCCCGATGCTGCCCAAACTCGAGTGATTGAGCATTCGGGCGGGCCTCTACTTTGTCTCGCCGGACCCGGAACAGGCAAAACGACGGCACTGACCGCCGCCGTCGCTGCCCGATCTTGGGACTCGAGCTCATTGGTGCTCACCTTTAGCAAAGCAGCCGCAGCGGATTTGCGTGAGCGCCTAGCCGCAACTCTCGGCGAGGGGCTGCTGCCTACTGTGGCGACTTTCCATTCGTTGGCCTATGCCATCGTGCGTGAGTTCGGAGCTAAGGACTCGTTTGGTCGTGCTCCTCGGCTCCTCGGCGGAGCGGAACAAGAGCAGCGGCTACGCGAACTTCTCACCTTCGCCGTTAAGGAGGGTCGTGTGCCGTGGCCTCCTGAGTTGGCGGCCGCTGTTGGAACTGCCGGCTTGGCTAAGCAAGTGCGCCTATTGCTCAGTCGGGCTCAGTTGCTCGGTTTTGGCCCCGAGGAGTTGGCGAATGTCGCGCGGAACGCGAGTATGCCCGAATGGGAGGCACTGGCCGACTTCCTTGGCGAGTATCTCGATGTATTCGAAGCGCTCGGTGTGTTGGACTATTCGGAACTGATCGCTCGGGCGGTAGCGATTGTGACTGATCCGGGCGTCTGTGGGCAGCTCAGGGACAGGTACTCGGCGATCTATGTCGACGAGTATCAAGACACTGACTACGCACAAGTCCAGCTCCTACAGGCCCTCACGACGCCAACATCGACCTTGGTGGTTGTGGGGGATCCCGACCAGGCGATCTACGGCTTTCGGGGGGCCGACGTCGACGGGATCCTTAGGTTCCGCGAGGACTTCCCAACTGCGGACGGATCATTAGCGCCAGTAGTAGTGCTGCGCGATGTACGGCGGTTCGGTTCATCGATCGGCGCGGCAAGTCAGCGGGTGATTTCCCGGGTGGGTCTGGGCACATTGCCGGGCGAGGTTCGCCGAGATCATCGGGCGCCGCGCTACGTTAGCGCGCTTCGCGATGAGGTCGAAGTCCTCACATTCGATTCAGTCGCTGCCCAAGCAGGCGGAATTGCCGATCGAATCCGCCGAGCTCGGCTCCACGGTGACGTGGTGAGTTGGTCGGATATCGCTGTGATTGTGCGCTCAAGGACCGATGTGCCGAGCCTTCAGCACGCGCTCGATAGTGCTGGGATTCCGGTCACTATCGACTCCGCTAGCGAATCGCTTGCCGGTAATCGAGCCGTGAACTGGCTCCTGACGGTTCTGCAGTGGGCAGTTGACCCAAGCTCGCTATCAGCTGAAAGCGCGCGGGCGCTGCTTAGTTCGGCGCCGATGTCGGTCAATGCGATCGGCTTGCGTGGCTTAGTGCGGAGTTTGCGTAGCAGGGTACGGATGGTCAACGGTTTGGATAGCAAGCGAGTCGCTTCCGATGAGTTGATACGCGCGTGCTTGGTAGATCCTTCCGTGGTCGATCCCATCGACCAGAACGGGCAAGATCAGCCTGCGGAGCACCCTGGTTTAGTCGGGCTGATGGCATTCCAACGCCTAGTCGCGATTGTGGAGCAGGTACGGGACGCAGCTGAAAAGGGTGATTCCGTCAGTGAGATCCTTTGGGCAGTCTGGTCAGCAACGGATTGGGCAGATCGGCTATTCGCAAGCTCGACACGGCCGGGTCGTAGTGGTGCGACGGCGAATCGCGACTTGGATTCGGTCATCCGACTCTTCGATCTCAGTCAGAACCTCGGAGCTGACCTCACTGGTGTCGCCGGAATACGTACGTGGGTGCGTGACCTGCGCGAGCAGGACTTTTCCGACTTGGGAGCCGCGGGTACGAGCGATTCCGACCACGGCGACCTCGTGAGCGTTGTTACCGCGCATTCAGCTAAGGGACGACAGTGGCCAGTCGTATTCGTTGCCGGAGCACAAGAGAGCACGTGGCCAGATCTGAGCCATCGATCGTCGCTGTTGACCCCGGAGCGCCTAAGCGACACCGGGATCGACTCTGCTCCGACCATTCAAGAACTACTTGAGGCAGATAGGCGGTTGTTCTATGTCGCCTGCACCCGCGCGAGTCAACAGTTGGTGGTAACGGCTGTCGAGAGTTCCGATCCGGGCGCCCGTTGTGGCCTGGAACCCTCACGATTCCTCGAGGAGGTTGGCGCTGATGATTCGGTGGTTCGCACTCACGTATCGGGGCTGGCTGTGGCGGGTCTCAATCTCGCCGGACTTGTGGCTGAGTTGCGGGCGACCGTGGAATCGGAATCGGCGAGCGGTCCACTCAAGACGGCCGCCGCAGATCGGTTAGCGGCGCTCGCTGCCGCTGGCGTTCGATCGGCGCATCCCTCGACTTGGTGGGGTATCCACGACTGGACCCAGAGTCAGCAACCGGTGCGGCCTAGTGATCAACCAGTTCGTATTTCAGGTTCGAGCTGGGATTCCATTGAGCGTTGCTCCCTTCGATGGTTCCTGGAACACGAGGTTCGAGCTCAGGTTCCCAGCGGACCAGCGACTGCGTTCGGAACCGTCGTGCATGCCGTTGCAGATGCAATCACCCGCGGGCGCCTCGAGCCCAGGGGCGATGACCTCAGTGAAGAGCTTGAACAGATCTGGGGATCAATGGGCTATCCCGCCACGTGGCAAGCGCGTGCAGAGCTCGACGAGGCAATTGCGGCGGTTCGACGGTTCACGAACTGGCAGGTCGCTCGGCCTGATCGCACCGTCTTGGGTAGCGAGATCAAGTTCGAGCAGGAGGTGGACGTTGGCGGCGAGCAGGTTGTCGTATCCGGAGTCGTCGATCGTCTCGAGTCTGATGCGGATGGACAGCTGCACATTGTTGACTTAAAGACCCAACGAAACGCGATCTCATCGTCTGCTGTCGCCGAGCACCGTCAGCTTTCGCTCTACCAAGTAGTCGCCCATGAGGGTGCTTTTTGCGATGACGATGCGCAACCGGCGCCAGTGGGTGGTGCTGAGCTTGTTCAACTGCGTGTCGGGGTAGCTGGCGCGGACCTACCCAAGGTTCAGGAACAAGGCGCGATTGATCCACAGCAGGTGCGGGACTCACTAGCCCTTGCAGTCAAGACTATTCGGAATGAGGACTTCGCGCCGAATCCCAGCCAGACCCAATGTCGTACCTGTACCTTCGCCCAGATTTGTCCCGCGCAACGACCGGAGGGGAGGAACTGATGGCTTTCGATGAATCCCAACTGTGCGACATCCTTGGCTTCCAGATGTCGCCCGAGCAGCTCGATGCGGTGACCGAGGATTTGACCGAACCGCTGCTTGTGGTCGCTGGAGCCGGCTCAGGAAAGACCACGGTAATGGCAGCCAGGGTGTTGTGGGCCGTTGCAGTCGGCCACGTTGAGCCGGAGTCGATCCTCGGGTTGACCTTTACGAGCAAAGCCGCGGCCGAGTTCGGTTCTCGGGTTCGTTCGCTACTCGACCGGTTCTTTGGTGGAGCTGCACGCGAGTACGCGCATGGCACGCAGGTTGCCCTCGAGCAGGCGCAGCCCACCGTCTCGACGTACCACGCATTCGCTCACCAGTTGGTTGCTGAACATGGGTTGCGGATTGGGATCGAACCGGGCGCGCGTCTACTCGCAGACAATGAGACAGCCCACATGGTCTATCGAGAGCTAATCAACACCCGCCGAACGTTGACCGATCAAAGCAACTCGATCCACTCGGTGGTGACCTCGATCGTCAGTCTCGATCAGCAACTAGCCGAACACGCTGTGTCTCCTGAACAATTGCGTGAGTTCGACAGTGGTGTGGTTGCGCGCATCGATGGTCTTTCTAAGACGGTCGCTAAGGACCGGGAGATGCGGGCCGTTGCGCTGCGCCGCCAACAACTGTCGTATCTGGTCGAGGACGTGCGATCACGCAAAGCTCAACAAGACGTACTGGACTTCGCGGATCTGTTGCGGTTCGGAAACGAGTTGGCGGGCCGTTCTGACGTTCAACAGATCATCCGGGAGCGCTACTCGCTTGTCCTGCTCGATGAGTACCAGGACACGTCGATCGTGCAAACCGAACTTCTGTCGTCACTGTTCGGTCGCGGCCATTCGGTCACGGCAGTGGGGGACCCGCTACAAGCGATCTATGGCTGGCGAGGTGCGAGCACGGGAGCGATGGAGGAGTTCCCCGGACGGTTTGGGTTCGATGAACGCCACCCGGCCACGATTCGCGAGCTCGGTATTAGTCAACGGTCGGGGGCCAACGTTCTAGCCGTGGCCAATCAAATCGCCGAGCCGCTGCGGGCGGAGTCGTCTCAGGTCGTCACGTTGCGACCAGCGATCACCGAAGACGGGCTCAGCCGTCGCGACGGGGTGCGCGTCTCCCTGCATGAGACCTACGCGCAGGAGGTCGACTGGGTGGCCGATCGGGTCGCCGAGCAGGTACAGGCCGGGATCGCCTGTGACGATATTGCGATCTTGTGTCGCGCTACCCGCGATTTCTATCCACTACAACGAGCGCTGGATGCACGTGGCGTCTCGGCGGTAGTGAGTTCGACCGAGGGCGTCCTCGCTGACCCGTTGGTGGGTGATGTGTTGAACGTTTTGCGCGCACTCGACGACCTGGCTGCCAACCCAGCGATGCTGGGGCTACTTGTCGGCCCACGAATGCGAATAGGTCCTCGGGATCTATCGCTGTTGGGGTCACGTGCTGTCGAACTTACGCGCAGCGCAGAGTCCGCCGGGGAGTCCCAATCAGACTTAGTTGATTTGCGGGCAGGTTTACATGGTTCAGATCCCGCGGAGCTGCCAAGTCTTGCCGAGGCTCTCACCGACCCGGGCCCAGCGGAGCGCTATTCGTACTCGCCGGAAGCCCGCGAGCGATTTGCCGCCCTGGACAGCCAACTGGAAAAGCTCCGCGCTCACGTGGGGGCTCCGCTACCCGAGCTTGTAGCGCGGGTAGTAGGCGCAATCGGTCTTGATGTGGAGGTTCGGCTTGCCGCAATGACGGGCGATACCGGCTCCATCGGTGGGCAGCAGAGCGCCCCAGCTACCCGTGGTCTCGCTGCAATGAACAGCTTTGTGGACCTGGTCCATCGCTATTGCACTGTTCAATCGGGAACGTCGTTGACTGGATTCCTGTCGTGGGTGCACTTGGTGGAGGAGCTTGGCGGCGACCCCGATCTAGATGTCCCAGCACCCGGTGGGAGCGTCACGCTGCTAACAGTTCACAAAGCAAAGGGTTTGGAGTGGGACGTAGTTGCGGTTCCGTTTCTCAGCGAGGCAGTCTTCCCGACCTCGCGTACTAGACCTCGCTGGACGACGGCTGTGGGTGAGATCCCGCACCGTTTACGCGGCGACGCACACCGACTTGTCGATCTACGGGATCACGGAACATCTGGCCATAGCGAGTTTGCGGATGGGATGAAGAGCCATGCTGAGGCCGAGGAACGCAGGCTTGCCTATGTTGCAACAACTCGACCTACCCGCTTGTTACTGGCCTCAGGGCATTGGTGGGGACCTACCCAAGCTCGTCAACGCGCACCCTCGCGTTACCTCCAAGCGGCTCGCGAGACCCTGGTCGAGCAAGTGCCCGAAGACCCGTGGGTCAGCTCGTCGACGTTTGAACAGAACCCGGCGCTACAAGATGAGCCGTCGTTCTCCTGGCCACCGGATTTGACGACACCGTCCAAGGCTCGTCGAGATCGATCGGTCAAGGTAGTCCTGGACCGAATCGCAGCGGATTCAGCGGACGTAGCCGATCCAGCGGATTCAGAGCCGATGCTGTCGGCAACGGAGACTGAGTTGGTCGCGAACTGGGATCGGGATATCGCTGTCCTACTGGCTGAGCGCAAGACCGTTGACGTCTCACCGGCCGCAGTCCTACCGGCAACGATGAGTGCGACTGACGTAGTCGTAGCCCGAGGGAACCCCAGTGAATTCTTACGGTCGAAGGCACGCCCTCTCCCGCGCCGACCGTCACTGGCTGCTTCGCGGGGGACGGCCTTTCACACCTGGGTGGAGGAACGCTTTGGACAACGACCATTATTTGAGGAACTTCCGGGTGCCCTCGATGAGGACCTATTTAGTGATGCTGAGCTCGCCGAACTCCAAGCTGGGTTCTTGGCAACGCCCTACGCCGAGCGCACACCCCACGCCGTCGAGGTCCCGTTCTCACTGGTCATAGACGGCCGGGTCATCAAGGGTCGGATCGATGCGGTCTACCTGGTTGAGGGTCGCTGGCAAGTGGTCGACTGGAAGACCAATCTGCGGTCAACCTCGGATCCCACCCAGCTGGCCATCTATCGAGCGGCCTGGGCACAGTTATCGGGGGTTCCCGAGCATGAGATCGCCGGAGTCTTTGTCTACGTCCGGCGAGGTGAGATCGAGACCTTCCTCGATCTTCCTAGCGCCGCAGAGATCGTCGCTGGGCTCTAGTCACCGCTCTGCAGATGGTCCCAGTCGACAGAGACCGCGCGGTGGTCGCTGATCGGCAGGAACCACGTGCGAGCGGAACGTTTAACCTCTTCAAGGCCATCGGGTGTCAATCCGTCGACTAAGACGTGGTCGAACTGGATTCTCGGTTGATAGGACGGGAACGTTGGTGCTGAAATCACGCCGGGCATTCCGGTGACACGCGCGGGGATCTTCCCGGGAAGGTTGAAGTCGCCCACTAAGAACAGCGGCCGCGGGAAGGGCTTGAGCCATTCGCGGATCTGCCGAAGCTGTCTGACGTTATACCCAGGAACAAACGATAGGTGTGCGGCAGCCACGGTGACAACCGACGATCCGGTGTCGACTTTCGCGGCAATCACCGCCCGTTGTTCGTCACGAACCTTGAGAACGCTGGGCTTCCCCTCCTGTTGGACCAGTAGCGGAAGGGACAGGGGTGCGGGAGGGAATACCCGACTGTGCCAGGAGATCACCGGCAACGTGGAAATCAGCGCGACGCCATATCTGGGATCGGGTGACTCAGCCTCGCCTCGTTCGGCGGGGGTAGTTGGCCGGAATCCACCTGCGCCACCAGGGGTTCCTACGACCGTTGGCACAAATCGGTATTCGCTTGTCCCTAGCGCGGCTGCGGCCGCGGCCGTCTGGTGCGTAAAGCCGCTTCGGGGTTGGTTTTGATCGACTTCTTGTAGGGCCACGATAGTCGGGGCGAGCTCAGTGATGGCAGCCACGAGCGCGTCAGCATCAGGGGGTCCGTCGGTCGGTGACTGCTGATGAGCCGTGGCATGAGCTTGGGCGCTGCTGACAGTTTGACCGTGGAGAATGTTGAAGGACGCGATGCGCACGGCTGGCTACTTATCCGCCTGGCTGGGTCCCGAGTCTGTAGGGGCGTCGTCACCTTTTGGGCCACCGGGTATGTGCTGGTCGGAGTGGCCCTGCTCGCCAGCGGGTGCTGGTCGAACGCCGATTTTGGAGCGCAGCCACTCGCGGGCAGGTTCTTCAACAAAGCGCCACATACCGTATGCAAACACTACGGCCATGACGATCAAGCCGATTAGTCCAATGACGTAGAGCGGACCGCCGTCGATCCCGACTGCCGACATCCCGGCTCGCCAAAGGCCGAACCACACGAGGTGAATCATGTAGAGCGAGAAGGAGATGAATCCGCCCAGGACGAGGTATCGGTGGGATAGGAACGAGGCTGGTCCGCGTTCGTTGAGTGCAAGCGCGCCAATCCAGGCGATTAAGAACGGGATGATGATCACATAGAACCGGGGCGCCTCATTGGGAAGTCCGGGGTATTCCAAGGAGTTGATCGAACCGAGCACCACGGAGATCGCGACGATTGCCAGTGGAATCGACCAACTCATGATGAGAGCAACCCGACTCACGAGCGGGCTAGGCCCACCGCCTCCGTCATCTTTGAGTCGCCTGACCACTAGGTAGACGAATGCACCGGCGATGAACTCGGTGAGCACACGTACCGAGGATGCCCAGCCCAGCGTCAGGAATGGATCGTTGTCGCGGCTGATCCCGATGAAGAGCAGTGGGGTCAACGAGGCGAAGGCGCAAAGCGCGAGGGCAGGTGCTGGCAAGCGGTCCCGTAGCCGCCACAGGATCAGCGCGACGAACGGGAAGAACAGGTAGGCGAACCACTCCATCGACAGCGACCAGGCGACGAAGTTCCAGCCGCGGGCAGGATCAGGCCCCCATTCCTGCACGAGGAAGAGTTGCTTGAGGTAGCTGATCGGGTTCAGCCAGTCGCGGTCCCGCGATCCACTACCAACCAGGCTCATGGCAATTACCGCGAGACCGGCCACATTCAGCATCACGAAGTGAACCGGATAGATCCGCGCAAGCCGTAGGTAGAGGAAGTGGCCCGCTCCGCGTGCCTTGAAGGTGGGACCGAGCTTCTCCAAGTACGTGTACGTCAGGATGAATCCGGACAGCGCGAAGAATAAGTCGACGCCGAGGGAACCGACACGCAGGAACTCGTGGACGACCGGCACGAGTAAACCGGCGTTCGCGAAGGCAGGCTGGTAGTGGTAGAGCAACACCCAGAAGGCGGCGACGAATCGAACCCCGGTGAGCTGACGAATGAATTGGCCCATGACTAGCAAAATGATGGCATGAGTCTGAGCCGCCGCCGCGTTAGCCTCGCGGAACAGGCCGCGACGTCATCACACCATTCCAGCGAATGTGCAAATCCAACGTCCGTCCCACCCCTCAAATCGCAGCATCAGTGCTCGACTGCGTTCACGCCCGCGCACGACTGCGGCAACCTCAGCTACGCCGTCGGCCGGCTCGTCGATTCGGACTCGCGTCACGATCGAGCGATCGCTCGAGGCGGCCGTGCGCCTGCGGGCAGGTGACCGTTCGCTCTTGGTTGGATGGAGGACTCCCGACAACACGGTGGGGGTCGCCCAATGAGCGAGTTGCCGCGGCGGGCGTTGGCCGGCGATCACCTCCACCATTGCTTGGGCGAATCGGTGAGCGAACGCCCCTACGGAAGGTAGGTCTGCGCTGCTGGTCATCTGGCGTTCAAAGAAGGCATCCTCGCTGTCGGAGTGCGTGGCGTCTACCCGGAATGTACGGGTGGTTGACTCCACGTCGGAATGCTCATGTGGCGGTACCAACACCGGAATAAAAGCGTTGGGAGCCGAGAAGCCGAGTTCCAGAGTCGCCTGGGAGTACGCGTGCGATGAGGTGCTTGTAACCAGAGACAGCTTCGTTTGCTGCTCGGGATCGGAGGCTTCAGGTGATCGAATGGGCCGCAGATGGATCGCGGTCACGTTACTCATCGAGTTCGTCCCGGGATGGACAGGATTGTTCCGGTCACGATTAGATTGGGATCGCTACCAATCGCTGTCTTGTTCGCCTCAAACCAACGATTGGTTTCGCGAGCGATTTGCCTACTGGATGCAGCCGGACTGAGCTGCCCTGCCGCCAGAGTCCACAGGCAGTCGCCGGGCTTCACCTTCACTGTCGAGGTTCGGTGAGTCTTGTGAGGCGTCTCGTTGCCGGGAGCTCCCTTTGTTGATGTGGGGCGCTCGCGGCCGGCCTCCTTCCCGGAATGGTCTGTGCCTGACGTCTTGGCGAGCGGGCCCCGGTCGATCTCGGGCACATTCACGGCATGACGTTGGGTGGCTGAGTCTGGCGAAGGCGGTGATGCGGCCATTGCGGGAGCGATTCCGGTGGTGGCTGCGGCGGTGCCAACTAGGGCGGCAGCAGCTCGACGGGCGAGTCTCGGAGTGAGGAGATCACCGGCAGATAGGCAGGTTCGCCCAAGTCGGCCTGGCAGGTGAGAGGCCCAAAGTAGTAGCGCACCCACGCAGCACCGGGTCAAGTAAGCCGCAAAGACCAGACCCACCACCAATACGAACAATCGATCAAACTCAGCCGTCATATCTCCCCCATGTTTGTAGCTGTTTGCTTGTGTTTGTATTTATTAGAACATGTATGACGATGTTTGACCTAAGTGGGCAGCGGCATGTGGAAACGCTCGCCAGGTGTCGACTTACAAGAAGAATGCACCGAATCGCAGCAGTGCGATCTCTGCGGAAACCGTGTTTGCAGCAGCGCAGAGTGAATCGACTGCGCCAGCGCACCGTGAATCCCGCATCCCATGGCTCACCGCGGTTGTGCCCGGGCGCTACTCGAGTGGGAGCGTTGTGCGCCGGTAGTTCCGGCCGTTTCGTCGCGCCGTCTGGTTCTTTCGGCAAGGGATCGGATCGATCCGATGGGCGGCGATGCGCACGGGTTGCCTTTTTTAGCGCCAGTGGCTTGGTGTGGGGTAGGTTTCGATCCTCAGCTGGGCCATTCTCCTGTAGACCTTGCGCAACGACGACCGATTCATTCACGAAGGATGGCGTTATGGAATTGAATGCACGGATAAGCATGAAGCGGTGCGCGACGGTCGTGAGTGCGGTGATTCTGTTCGCGGCGGGTCTGGTGGGGTTGCCGCAGGTGGCGTTCGCCGCTGACTTGGAGTGGACCGCACAGAATGCTGCTGAAGCCAACTCCTGGGCCTCGGTGGCGTACGGAAATGGCGTGTTCGTTGCCGTCGCCACCAATGGCACGAATCAGGTGATGACGTCCCCAGACGGGGTGACGTGGACCGCCCGGGCCGCTGCTGAAGCCAACCAGTGGGTCTCGGTGACGTACGGCAACGGTGTGTTCGTTGCTGTCGCAGCCAGTGGTACGAATCGGGTGATGACGTCGACGAACGGGCAGACATGGACCCCCTGGGTCGCTGCTGAAGCCAACCAGTGGAGCTCGGTGACGTACGGAAATGGTGTGTTCGTCGCTGTCGCAGACAGTGGTACGAATCGGGTGATGACGTCGGCGAACGGGCAGACATGGACCCCCGTGGGCGCTGCTGAAGCCAACCAGTGGTACTCGGTGACGTACGGAAATGGTGTGTTCGTTGCCGTCGCAAACAATGGTACGAATCGGGTAATGACGTCAGCGGACGGTCAGACGTGGACCGCCCGGGCCGCTGCTGAAGCCAGCGACTGGGTCTCGGTGACGTATGGGAATGGCATGTTCGTTGCCGTCGCGCTTGATGGAACGAATCGGGTGATGACGTCGGCGGACGGGCAGACGTGGACCGCTCAAGCCGCTGCGGAAGCCAGCTCCTGGTACTCGGTGACGTACGGAAACGGCATGTTTGTTGCCGTGGCAACCGGTGGCACGAATCGGGTGATGACGGCGCCTTCCGCGCTTCCCGTGCAGGTCGTCACGTTCGGGGCTGCCCCGTCGGTAACGGTTGGTGACAGCGCCCTAGTGTCAGCAACCTCCGATGGTGACGGTGCCATCTCCTACACCTCCACCACCACCGAAACGTGCACCGTGAACGCAACCACGGGTGAGGTGACCGGGGTTGATGCCGGTGACTGTGCCATCCGAGCCGACGCGGAAGAAACAGCCACCTGGTCAGCCGGTAGCGCCACCCAAACGTTCGCTGTCACCTCGGCTGGGCCGACTCCGGTTGCCCACCAGTCACCGGTTCGGGGTTGTGTCACCGTGGGGCAGTCGATGCCGCGTCGTGGGACAAAGAAGCTGATGAAGCCTGGCTGTGTGACCAACGCCGGCAAGCGTGTTGGGGTGAAAGTTCGCTCCGCGACACCTCGTGGTGATGTGCGCTACTACCGGTTGTTCTGTGTGACAAACAGCGGGAAGCAGACATCCACCAGCAAAGCCGGGTTCGGTGAGTTCCGGGTGTGCAACAAAGGCAAGATGAAGATTCGCACCTACGGCACACCACTGAAGATGAAGATCGTTTGGAAGGCGAAAGCAACCAGTGGTTTCACCGCCTACAAGAAGACGCACACGTACAAAACCTGACTCCTCACCAGCGAGCCCGCAGGAATGCCAACGGCTCCTGCGGGCTCACTGGTGCCCGGGCACGTACACCGACGCAACCCGCCAACTGACTCGAAACTGAACGGCTCAGCTCAGGACTCCCCAGCGATCGGTCGACGATAAAGCACCCAATGGACAGCTGTGATTGTTGGAACTGGTTGGCCGTCATTTAGAGGAGCTAATTGGCGACCAGAGCGTGGTAGGTAGGGGCTACCTGCTTGAGCCTGTAAACGAGAACGAAGAAGGTGCAGAAGGCGTTACCGACGGGTGACGGTCCCTGCTCGTGGAGCGAAGCGGTTAGAGAGGTTGAGTCCAGTGCGGTGCCTATTTGGAGCAGGTCAGCAGTAGAAGTCGATGTGGAATCGAGAGTCGTCACCGGGCTTGACGTGGTGGAGAACCTGCGGGGGGATCACCTGGTGATCGCCGTCGCCGAGCGACCGAGACTCGCCCGAATCGTCGAAGGTGAAGTCCAGTGAGCCGCTCTCAACGCGGATAACTCCCCAAACATCTGTGCCGATCTGGTG
Organism: uncultured Actinomycetes bacterium; assembly: GCA_946803585.1. GTDB lineage: Bacteria > Actinomycetota > Actinomycetes > S36-B12 > UBA10799 > UBA10799. Next base: position 94,486 of record CAMPEQ010000011.1, on the reverse strand, counting down.
CTCTTTAAGGAGTCCTGGCGGCACCGTCGCTGATCCGAAGATGGGCGTAGAGCGCACCAACGTGACGTTCTCGGGTAACTGCAGGTCGGCGAGCACGCCTCATGTCTAGCAGCTTCGAGAGCGTGCTGCCAGGTTTGTACTCTGATGAGATGAATGCTTGGCCGAAGAGGGATAGCCCGGACGTTTCAAGTGACCAGCGACCGCCTCACTCGGCTCCAGCGCGCCACCAGCCAGAGAGCCCGCTCATCGCCGCTGAGCGGATGCTTGCTGATGCGGCTTCTGAGCTGGTAGATGATCAGTATTGGGATACGTATGCGCAGATCGATGACGAGCGACAGCGGTTCGCGGGATCCCTCGGGCTCACCGATCGACTCGCGGGCAGCCTTGGCCGCACCATTACAGCCCGCATTGGACTGCCGTCCGGGGAGACGTTCGATGTCACTGGTCCGATCGAGGAGGTCGGTCACGGCTGGCTTGAGATAGCTCAGGATGGCGTCACTCACATCGTCAGTCTCGAGAGGATCATTTCGATCGTCGGCCTCGACCAGGCGATGCCACCAGGAGAAGAAACCGGCGTCCGGCGCGAGTGGCGAGCACGGCTCCGCGGTCTTGCCGGTGCCTCGTCGGCAGTGCCGGTGACCTTGCTTCGAGTCGACGGGGTTCGACTAGCAGTTTCTATCGCAGTGGTCGGCCGCGACTATGTCGATGTACAGGTGCTGAGCCCTGAAGGAACGCGCATCGGCCCAGCCGTATCCGTTCCATTCGAGGCAATCGTGGCGGTTGCGGCGCGGTAGTAGGGCGTTTTGGTCGGTCTCGCAATCGCCGGGCAGGGTTAGGAGAGCTCGGCGTCGTCATCCTTGCCGAATGGATGGCTGGCTACAAAATCGGCTGTCTGCTGGTACGCCTGGCTGATGTAGTTCTCCAACTCGGTCGCTTCTACGCGCCATTGGCCCCTTCCCCCGACTTTGATTGCCCGCAACTCGCCACTTCGGACCAGCGCGTACGTCTGAGCTGCGGAGATATTCAGCGTCTCCGCAACATCAGTCAAAGTGAGGAATCGGGTTGCCATTGGTGCTTAGCCTCCCACGAACTCATACGGATTCGCCGCAGAAAGTGTCCGATCTGTGGACACTTGAGTTGATCGAGTTGGATAGATCGCCCACGATTCCTACTTCAACCATGGAATCGGGGGAAACCATGAGTACAGCAACTCCGGCGCGCCCATCAGGGGGAGCGCGGCCTGGCAGCGAATCCGGCGACAGAGACAATCACGCGGGCATTCATAGATCGCCTGTTGCGCAGCGGCAGCGAAATCAGAAAGCCTGGAAGCAACCGAAGTTCTTGGTGGGAGCCGCGCTAGTCGTGGTCTCAGTTGTCGTCGGTGCAACGCTAGTGGGCTCAGCTGACCAGCGGGTTCTTGTCTGGTCAGCCGCACGAGACCTTGCGCCAGGCACCGTTTTAACTAGCGACGATCTTATTGCCACGCCAGTTCAGTCGGAACTTGTCGACAGATACATCGGTACCAATAGTGAGGACTTGGTGGGGCGTAGCCTCGGCCGACCCATTGGGGCCAACGAACTGGTGCCGGTGAGCGCAATCGGTACAGGAAGAGGCAACACACGGCTGATCACAGTTCCCGTTGAGCCGATTCACGCGCCGACGGATCTTGCTCACGGCGACTTGGTGGATGTCTACGTCAGCCCACGGGACGCAGCGATGACTGGTGGGGTAAGTCGATTGGCGCTAGCCGGGGTCTCGGTCGCTCAGGTGGAGCCGGATGTCGACAGCGCGACCGGTGAGATCGCCGTCGTTCTGGAAGTCGGTGCTGACCAGACGGCCGAAGTCGTCGGAGCGAGCCGCGGTGGCGTACTCGATCTCGTGCGCGTTCCTATCAGTAGTCAGGTAGCAAGCGGATGAGTGAGAACCGACGCGAGACCAGCGTCGCCCTCGCCCTGGGTAGCTCGCCTTGGGAATCAGAGTTCGTGACCGCCCTGGTCGCGTGTCTGCACGGGGCGAAGGTTCGACGCTGTGTCGACATTGTTGATTTGGCTGGGTACGTCGACAGCGCCTGCCCGGATCTCATCGTCGTTGATGACCAGTTCCCGCGCCTTGACGTCTCAACGATTGCCCGAATCGGAAAGGGCAATGCCGTCCTTGTCGGTGTTTGCGCCACAAAGGAGGGCGCGGACCGGTTGAAGAACCTTGGAGTGACTCAGGTCGTCCCGGTTGATTCAGGTGGGGTGACCCAGGCAGCCACGGCGGTCAGTAAGCGCCGTCTCACGGTGGCGAATGCGCAGAACATGGTCGATAGCGATGCGACTAGGCAACGGACGACCAAGGAAGTAACTGGTTCCAACAACCTGGTAGCCCGTAGTCGAGTTATGGCCGTCTGGGGTCCGCCAGGTGGCCCAGGTCGCACACACATAGCTGTCACCTTGGCGCAACAGCTTGCTGCCTCGGGTAGGGCTGTCATGCTCGCCGATGCCGACACCACATGTGCGGGGGTAGGCCCGAGCTTTTGCCTTACCCCGGAAGGGTCGGGGTTGATCGCGGCTGCCCACCATGCAGAGCGCGGAACCCTCGATCCCGCTGTTCTCGCTCGGCTTGCCCGGGCTATTACTGACAACCTGCGGGTGCTCACGGGATTGCCACATGTGAGCCGTCGTGCTGAGTTGAGGGCGGCGCCAATGTCGCGGGTGTGGGAGGTCGCCGGTCGGCTGACCGACGACACTGTTGTCGATATCGGCGCTTGCCTGGATGACGGATCGCTCGCTCTCGATGGCGATGTCGCGGACTTCGGGCTAGCTGCTGGAGGGGAAAGCGCGGCCGTTACTGCGCTCTCGGTTGCCGATGAACTAGTTGCCGTCACGTCGTGCGAACCGGCCGCAGTTGCGCGGCTGATCTCACATGTCGGTGCGATCAGTGGGTTAGCACCCGCGGCCCGACTAACGGTGGTGGTGAACCGCGTACGCAGTCCACTCGTGGCGGGCAGGGCCGGTGAAGACGAGTTGTGTGACTTCCTGCGCGAGCAGACCGGAACAGATCAGGTGATCTGTGTGGCAGAGGACCGGGCAGGGATGGATGCTGCAATCGCGGCCGGTTTGACCCTGTTTGAGAGCAACCGCAAGAGCCGTGCGGTCGCTGATATTTCTCAGGTCGTTGAGCAACTCAGCCCACAGCCGGTAAGCAGACGCGATGCACCAGTCGCGATCGGTGCCTAGCGCTGGGGCAGAATCGGTTCCATGGAAACCCCGCAAGCACCCAAAGGTCTGATCTTGGACTGGGGTGGAGTGCTCACCTCTGATCTTCATTCGACGATGTCAGCGTGGGCAAACGCTGAGGATGTCGACCTCGAGCAGTTCGGTTTAGTCATGCGTGAATGGCTTGGCAGGGAGGGCGAGTACGAGGCGTGGGTTAATCCAGTCCACGCACTCGAGCGCGGTGAGATTGAGGTCCCGGATTTCGAAGGTGAGTTGGCCGACGGTCTCAGTAAACGCCTCGGTAGAAGAATTGAGCCAACGAACCTTCTTGGGCGTCTGTTCGCGCACTTCTCTCAGGCTCACGACATGACTGCACTTGTGCGTCGGGCCAGAGACCGGGGGATTCGCACCGGGTTGCTGTCCAACTCGTGGGGAAACACCTACCCGCCGCACCTTTTCGACGGCATGTTTGACGCGGTTGTGATTTCTGGCGAAGTTGGGATGCGCAAACCAGAGGAGAGGATCTTCCGCTACACCTTGGAGCGAATGGAGTTGCCAGCGCAGGACTGCGTCTTCGTCGATGATCTCCGCCACAATATTGATGCTGCCGCTAGCTTCGGCCTCATCGGGATTCACCATGTGGCCTATGAGGAAACGGCGTCCGAACTCGACATTCTTTTTGGCACCAAGCTGAGCTAGCCGCGAAGTTCACGATCAATAAAATTGCCGAACACCGCGCCAGATAGCGCCCGTGGAGTGAGGTCTGTCTTTCGACGTTGCCCCCGACGTGCCACGATGGACGGGTGAGCGACCGGCTGAATTCTCTGGATGTCTCCTTTCTGTACCTAGAGGAGGCCACTACCCCCATGCATGTGGGGAGTGTGGCGATCTTCCAGCCGCCCGAGGACGGCTTCGACTATGACCGTCTGGTCAGCCTCATCAAGGGTCGGATCGCGCTTGTTCCCCGGTTCCGTCAGCGCGTGCGCTGGGTTCCAGGTGGACTCGCTAATCCGATCTGGGTCGATGACGAGAGCTTCGACGTCACCTATCACGTCCGCCGCTCCGCATTGCCCAAACCCGGGACTGAAGCTCAACTGCGTGACCTCGTCGGTCGGATCATGTCTCGGCCGTTGGATCGAAGTCGCCCCTTGTGGGAGATGTACCTCGTCGAGGGCCTCGAGGGTGGCCGCTTCGCGATCTTGTCGAAGACCCACCACGCAATGGTCGATGGTGTAACTGCCGTCGATATCGGCCAAGTGATCCTTGATATGAATCCCGAACCCCGCACCGTAGCTAGCGATGAGTGGCGGCCTAGTCGGGAACCGACCGGTGTCGAGATCATGGCTGATGCCGTTGGCGACTTAGTAAAGAGCCCTGCCGCGGCAGTTGACACTGTTCGGGGCGGAATTGCCGACTTACACCGCACTGCCTCTGCTGTTGGTAAGCATGCGATCGGGATTGCCTCGGCGGCGATGACCGTCGCCCGGCCGAGTCCGACGAGTCCGCTCAATGCCGAGATCGGCGAGCAACGTCGCTATGGGTCGGCTAACGCCAAGCTTGCTGAACTCAAAGAGATCAGACGAGCGCACGGTGGAACTGTCAACGATGTTGTCTTAGCGATTACTGCCGGGGCCCTGCGCTCCTGGCTCATGACGCGTGGTGAATCCGTTGGTTCGCGCGCGACGATCCGAGCGATGGTTCCCGTCAGCGTACGTGGAGATGGGGAGGGGCGTGGAGGTAACCGCGTAGCTGCCTTCATCGTCGACCTTCCTGTTGGGGAGCCAGATCCGGTCGTGCGACTCCAGCGAATCTCCTACGACATGGCCCAGCACAAGGAGAGCGGCCAGATGATGGGTGCCGAGGCGATCGTGGCGATTGCAGGATTCGCGCCGCCAACGCTTCACGCGCTCGGTGCCCGCGTTGGAAGCGATCTGAGTAAGCGTGTCTACAACCTGGTGATAACCAACGTGCCCGGACCACAGTTCCCGCTCTATGCAGGTGGTGCGCTAATGCTCGCTGCCTATCCAGTTGTGCCGCTAGCCAAGGGCCAGGCGGTCAGTATTGGACTGACCTCCTACAACGGTGGCGTGTACTTCGGTTTGAATGCGGACCGTGACGCAATGCCCGATGTGGACATTCTTGCCCAATGCTTACAAGATGCGACGGAGGAGCTTTCCGACGCTTCGCATTCCTCTCGTCGTGCGGGAAACCGCCGCCCAAGGGTGCCCACGGTCAAGGCCGCACCCACGAAAAAGGCCAGTGCAGGCAAACCAGCGAAGAAAACTTCGACTAAGCGAGCAGCAACAACGCCTCGAAAGAAGCCAACGGGGCCTGCGAAGGCGTAATCTCGCACCCGCAGGAGTGGCAGTCCGGCTATGAAAGTGGTGAGTGGTGGCAGCACGTAAACCAAAGCGTGGCCTCGTGCTGGGCGCTGGTGGTGTTTTAGGCGCGGCATGGAGCGTTGGGGCGCTCTGTGCGCTGGAGGAAGTGTGTGGATTTGACCCGCGCGATGCCGATGTCATCATTGGCACGTCGGCTGGTTCGGTCCTCGGGTCCCTGGTCGCTGGTGGAGTCTCGCCGCGCCAATTACGCGACCATCAACTCGGTGTGCCGGTGACGGAAGGCCCTCTCTCCGGATTCTCCTGGGACTACGAGCGGGCAACCTCCCAGCGCCCTACTCGGCCCAGGTTCTTCGCGAAGGGCTCTGGCCTGCTCCTGCGTTCGAGTGCGCGAAAACTGCGACAGATGCCACCAACTGCGGTCCTGTCGGGGCTGCTGCCGCAAGGTTCGGGTTCGCTTGCGCGGATCGGCCACCTTATTGAGGCAATCACCCCGATGGGGGAATGGTCACCACATCCGAACCTGTGGATTTGCGCGATGAACTACCAGAGCGGAACCCGGGTTGCGTTCGGCCGCCCGGGCGCACCAACAGCGGAACTGGCTCAAGCCGTCCAGGCATCGTGTGCGATTCCCGCCTGGTTCAAGCCAGTTGAGATCGGCAGTGAGATGTACGTCGACGGTGGAGCGTGTTCGGCTACCTCCGTTGACCTGCTGGCGAATATGGGTCTCGACGAGGTCTACGTGATCGCCCCGATGGTGTCCTTTGCGATGGACCGTCCAGAACACGTGATCGCCAAGCTTGAGCGTCGCTGGCGGGTACAAGTAACAAAGCGATGTCTGCGCGAGGTTGAGAAGGTCCGAGCTAATGGTGCTGATGTCGTAGTACTGGGCCCGGGACCGGAAGATCTGGAAGCGATTGGGGCGAACTTGATGGATGTCAGTCGACGGATCAACGTGCTAGAGACCAGTTTGCAGACAAGCGTCGAGGCACTGCGCGATCCAGACCATGTCGGCCCGGATCACCTCGCCGATGTCGGGTAGCTAGATTGCGCTAGCGGCTGAGCCAGTCTTGGCCGATCTCTTCTTCTTTCCGGACCGCCCGCCCGAACTGCTCGGCTGCGATGCCTTCAATCTTGCCCCCGACAAACGGCACGCTGGCCTTCGCCTGCGCCGTTACGATCAAGACGGAGCCGTCGTCGGTGGCTTTGATCTCGAATGTCCCATCGACCACCATCGGCGCTTTTCCAAAGTCCACATGCAGTGTTCCGCGGTAGTTGCCGTCAACAGGATTGGGCTGCCAGGTGTCCGTCTGCTGAGTCTCAATTTGGTCGCCGACGAATTTCTTCGCGTAGCCGGGAATCTCAGCGGGTAGGGCGCGAGTCGCGTAAATCCGAATTGTTCCGTCGTCGTTCGTGGTCACCTCGGACTCAACGTTGATTCCGCCGGTCCGCTCGTTCTTCTCCTGCACATACGCCTGATCGGTAACCATCGTGAAGACAGCTGCAGGATCGGCGGGGAAATGAAGTTCACCGCTGATGTTCTTGGCCACTCTTTACTCCAAGTTCGGGGACGTTTGATGACAACAGACAACACAGCATGCCCGATCTGGCGGCCAAACCGTTACACGGCACTCGGTTTCTCACTAATCTGGCGGAGTGGACACATCCAGGGTTGAGGACCTCGCCGTAGTTGAGCTCCTAGTGGACGCGCTTGAGACTGCGCAGAGCGTCCGCGTCGCCGAGAGCATCCCCGACCTCGCCCAACTCGTCATGGCTTACTACGCCGCTGTTCCGGCTCGGGACCTGCGTGGTCGCGATGCCGCAGATCTCATTGGCCCCGTCGTGAGCCAACGGGCACTTGCCGCCTCGAGGAAACCTCCGGGCGCAGCTACCCGGGTATTCACACCAACCGTTGCCAGCGACGGATGGGCCTGCGAACACACGATCGTCGAGATCGTGACGGGTAACTCACCGTTCATCGTCGACTCGGTGATGGCGGCCCTCACCCAGGCCGGTCGGGTTATTCAGCTCGTCATCCACCCAATCATTGAGGCGCAGGGAAGCGCTGAATCGTGGCTACACATTGAGATTGATCGGGAGTCCTCGCCAGAGGTAATGGAGCACCTCAACCACGCCGTGGCAACTGTCCTAGAAGACGTCCGAAAAGCCGTCGACGACTGGTCCCCGATGCGCGAGAAGGCCTCGCTGATTGCTGGCGACCTCCTCTCCGGGGCCGCACCTGGAGTCGCGCAGGCGGGCATTCCGATCAAGGATGTGACGGAGGCGTCAGCCTTACTTGAGTGGTTGGCCAACGATCACTTCACCTTCCTGGGATACCGCGAGTACATCCTCGAACATGACGAGGACGGGTCGGACACGCTCGTGTCCCTTCCCGATTCGGGCCTGGGCATTTTGCGAGGGGAAGAGCGAACTCGAAAGACCTTCTCGCATCTGACGGCTCAGGTCCAGCAGAAGGCGAACGAGCGACGGTTGCTCGTGCTGACTAAGGCAAACCGTCGCTCGACGGTGCACCGGCCGACTTACCTTGACTACGTCGGGGTCAAGCAGTTTGATGCCGATGGCAACGTCACCGGTGAGAAGCGATTCGTCGGCTTGCTCACAGCGGCGACGTACGCAGACTCCACCACTGCGATTCCGGTGGTCCGGCAAACGGTCGCGCGGGCCGCGGCCATGAGTAACTACCCACCCAACTCCCACAGTGCGCGTGATCTCCTGCACTTTTGCGAGATCTACCCCAGAGATGAACTCTTCCAGGTGTCACCGCGCTACTTACTTGACGTGGGCCGCCAAGTGCTGGCGATCGGAGAACGTCGGGAGACGAGGGTGTTCTCGCGTAGTGACGACTACGGCCGCTTTGTCTCGATACTCGTCTACCTACCTCGTGATCGCTATACCACCGACGTTCGTCTAGCAATGATGAGTGTCATCGAGGATCTCTATCAAAGCTCTACGATCGACTACGTCGCTCGGGTGTCTGAGTCTGTCCTCGCGCGGCTGCACTTCGTCGCGCGAATGAGGCCAGGTAGGGAGATTCCCAAGGTCGACGCCAGGGGCTTCGAGCAGCGGATTCGTGCGGCAACTCGAAGCTGGGATGACGAGTTCATGACAGCTATGCAGCGGGAGTTCGGTGAAGAGCATGCCGTCGACCTGCTCCACGATTTTGGGGATGGGATTCCGGAGTCCTACAAGGAACACATCAGTCCGCGCGTGGCTGTCACCGACATTGAGCGGCTAGCCGATCTGGCCAATCCTGGTGACTCGGCCGTTAAGCTTCATGATGAGCTAGGTCAGGCAGTCGATGAACATCGATTCACCCTGTACCGCTGCGCCGAGCCGGTGGCGCTTTCTGAACTACTGCCGGTCTTTGCCAGCCTGGGTGCCAAACTACAAGAACAGCGCCCGTTCGAGATCGTTGGTCAAGACGGCGAGCGCAACTGGATCTACGACGTAGGGATTCGGCTTCCACCCATACCCGGTGAGGTCTCCGCCGCGGATCACAGCGCCCGCTTCTGTGATGCGTTCCTGGCGGCATGGCACGGTCGCTGCGAGGTGGATGCTCTCAACGCGTTAGTGCCCCAAACCCCGTTGAGTTGGCGCGAGGTGAGCTGGCTGCGATCGTGGCTGCAATACGCCCACCAGTTGGGTTCCCCGCTGTCGTATCAGTACTCCCAGAACGTACTTCTCGCTAATGGTCAAGTTGCTTGTCAGCTTGTCGAGCTGTTTGGTGCTCGGCTAGATCCGAACCTCGATGAGACCGCGCGTGATCAGCTTACGGCTTCAATTGATGCCGACATCTCGGCTGCGATCGACGCGGTCGAGAGTCTGGATGCCGATCGGATTCTGCGTCAACTACATGAGATCGTCCGCGCTGTCCTACGCACGAACGCCTTTCAGCTTGATGCGAACGGGGATACGCGTCCGACCCTGGCCATCAAACTTGCCCCGGAGACAATCCCAGGTGTTCCTCAACCAACCCCTCATGTTGAGATGTGGGTTAGCTCGCCGCGGCTATCCGGAGTGCACCTGCGTTTCGGTCCAATCTCGCGTGGAGGACTTCGTTGGAGTGACCGTCCAGAGGACATGAGAACCGAGATTCTCGGTTTGGCCAAAGCACAAATGGTGAAGAACGCTGTCATTGTTCCGGTCGGCGCCAAGGGAGGGTTCTTCGTCAAGAATCCGCGCAACCAAGCCGACCGTAAGGCGTTCTTGGAAGATGGTGTTAGCCGATATCGGGAGTTCATCACAGCCCTGCTGCAGTTGACCGACAACCGGGTGGACGGCGCAGTGGTTCCGCCGGAGCGCACAGTCCGACTCGATGGCGATGACCCCTATTTGGTAGTAGCCGCAGATAAGGGAACTGCATCGTTTTCCGATATCGCGAACGAGATCTCGCTAGAACACGGGTTTTGGCTAGGTGACGCGTTCGCCTCCGGCGGATCCAACGGCTACGACCACAAGGCAATGGGCATAACCGCGCGCGGAGCGTGGGAATCGGTCAAGTGCCACTTCCGCGAGCTCGATATCGATATTCAGAATGAGCCGGTCACCGTCGTCGGAATCGGTGACATGAGCGGTGATGTGTTTGGTAACGGGATGTTGCTCAGTGAGCAACTCAAACTAGTAGCGGCTTTTGATCACCGCCATATCTTCTTGGACCCGAACCCATCAGTTGATATCTCCTTCGCCGAGCGGGCCCGGTTGGCAGTGTTGCCCCGGTCGAGCTGGAACGACTACAACCATGGGTTGATCAGTCCCGGTGGCGGGGTCTATCCGCGTGATCTCAAGGCGATTCCTGTTAGCGACGAGGTGCGGGCGCGGCTGGGGATCTCCCATCGATCCCGAACCTTGACTCCTAGTGAACTAATGCGGGCGATCCTGTCTGCTCCGGTGGATCTGTTCTGGAACGGCGGTATTGGCACCTACGTGAAGTCCTCGTCGGAGACGAATGCGCAGGTGGGGGATAAGGCCAACGACTCCATTCGAATCGACGGCGCGGATCTACGAGTTCGCGTGGTCGGGGAAGGCGGCAACCTCGGGCTGACCCAACCCGGACGGATCGAGGCGGCGCGCTCTGGTGTGCAGTTGAATACCGACGCAATCGATAACTCTGCAGGAGTGGATTGCTCCGACCACGAGGTGAATATCAAGATCTCCCTCGACTCTGTCGTCGCAGAGGGCGACCTCACCCCCAAACAGCGCAACGAGTTGCTGGCGGAGATGACCAACGACGTATCGGCGCTGGTCTTGGCCGATAACTATGCGCAGAATCAAGTACTGGGCTACGCGCGGGCCCAGGCCGCTGAGCTCCTGCCCGTTCATCAGCGACTCATTCAGTCATTGGAGAAGCGAGGGCTGCTGAAGCGAGAGTTGGAGTACCTGCCTACTGATGCCCAGATCGAGCAGCTAATTGCTGAGGGTGAAGGCCTTACCTCGCCGTCGCTTTGCGTGCTGCTGTCCTACGTCAAGATCGCATTGACGACCGATCTGAGTAATTCTGAGCTTGCCTCGGAGGAGTTCTTCGCTTCGCTCCTACGTTCGTACTTTCCACCAGCAATGGTGCAGCGATTCGGCGATCGCCTGTCAGCTCACCCGCTGCGCAACCAGATCATTACCACCATGATTGCCAACGTAATGGTCGACACCGGCGGAATCACATTCGTCCACCGGGCGATGGAGGAGTCGGGTGCCTCTGCGGTCGAGATCGCTCGCGCTTACACGGTTGTGCGGGAAGTATTCGGGTTGCCGAAGGTGTGGGAAGCGATTTCCGCACTTGATGGGCTCGTTCCGACACAAGCTCAGACGGCGCTGCACCTAGAGGTCCGTCGTCTCCTTGACCGGGCGACTCGCTGGGTGCTGTCGCTTCGTGGCGGAACAGTGCAGGTTGGCGAGGAGATCGACCGACTCAAGGTCACGGTCGCGAGTCTGGAAGAAGTCGCGGATCGACTACTCGTGGGTTCGCAGCGGGCGCGCTACCAAGAGAAGCTGACTGAGCTCACCGATGCGGGGGCGCCGGAGGAACTCGCCCGCACGGTCGCGACCGCCTTGGACCGATTCAGCATGCTCGACATAGATAGCCTTGCGCGCCGTCAGGAGGTGCCCGCCGAGACAGTTGCCCAGCTCTACTACGCGGTCGCGGAGCGGTACCGAATTGATGCCTTACTACATCGCATCTCGGGTCTTCCTCGCTCTGATCGATGGGCAAACCTCGCGAGGGCGGCATTGCGCAGCGATCTCTATTCGGTATTGGCCGGTTTGACGAGCAAGATTCTGCGGTCTACCGATGACGACGATGTGCCCGAGAGCCGGATCGCAGAATGGGAAGAGCGCAACGCAGAGGGTCAGCAGCGAGCACAGGCGACACTGCGGGAGATCGAAGCGGCCGGTAACTACGATTTAGCGACGCTGTCCGTTGCCCTGCGGGTGCTGCGCACCCTCGTTCAACAGGGATCAGTGACCGACTGATTCGTTCGTTTGATCGCAGCTAAGTCCGGGTCGGATGCGCGCAAGAGCCGACCCTGCGTCTCACTTGGTGAGATTTGCCGACTATTCCGCCAGAACTTTGAGTGATCATTTGATCGCACTCGATAACGGTCCGTCCGATTCGGGATGGTTTCAACCTCCGCTAGTCGCCGTTTTTCTACGGATAGTCGCCGTTGCTGTACCACCAGTTAGGGCGACAGAACCTCGGCCTGTGGATAGCGGTTTGACAGTGAGAATCCTCGAATCTAGCTTTCTGACACAAGGTTCGCCGACGCTGAAGTAGCTCAAATAGTTGAGGGCTACAGGGGGTTCGGGGTTGGCAACCTGGCGAGGCTACGGGGGTACCTTGCCAAAAGTAATGGGGGTCGAAGATGGATTCGGTTGATCTTGTCGCGTCGCAGGTGCGCAGCATCGTTCGCGATCAGGGGATCGATCCACTTCGGGAAGCTGACGCCGTCCGCACTGTCATTGATCAGGTCGTAAAGGATCTGTCAGTGAGTAGTGCGGACGGCTCGGCTGAAGGCTCGGCGCGAGGTTCGATCGATCGCGCACGAGTGGCTGAGGACGTCATGGACTTGATCGCTGGATTCGGACCTCTGCAGCGGTATCTCGACGATCCAACGGTCGAGGAGATTTGGATAAACAGCCCCTCACGGGTGTTCATCGCACGAGACGGCCGCAGCGAACTCACATCGACAGTGCTCACCGCGACCATGGTTCGCGACCTGGTTGAGCGAATGCTGAGCACCTCTGGGCGACGACTGGATATGAGTTCGCCCTTCGTAGACGCAGCCCTTCCCGATGGCAGCCGACTACACGTGGCAATTCCGGATATCACCCGCTCTCATTGGGCAGTTAATCTGCGCAAGCACGTTTGCAAGGCATCTCAACTCTCCGATCTTGTGCGACTCGGAATGATGTCTGGCGGCGTTGCGCAGTTCCTCGATGCGGCGGTTGTGTCGGGTCTCAACGTCCTAGTTGCCGGGGGCACCCAGGCAGGAAAGACAACCGCGCTTAATGCCCTACTCGGGTCGGTCCCTGGCCGCGAGCGGGTGATCACTTGCGAAGAGACTTTCGAGTTACAGCTCTCGGATCACCCGGATTGGGTGGCGCTACAAACCAGACAAGCTGGCCTTGAGGGGACCGGTCATGTGAGCCTACGCGACCTCGTGCGCGAGGCTCTGCGGATGCGACCAACCCGCTTGGTCGTCGGAGAAGTGCGGCAACAGGAGGCACTCGATCTACTGGTCGCAATGAACTCGGGGATGCCATCGATGGCCTCGCTGCACGCAAACTCAAGTCGCGAAGCGATCACCAAACTCTGCACGCTTCCACTACTCGCCGGATCGAATATCTCGGCCGATTTTGTCGTGCCGACCGTTGCCGGTTGCGTCGACCTCGTCGTTCATTTGGAGACGGCTGCCTCGGGTAAGCGGCGCGTGACCGAGATCGTTGGGCTCTCCGGTCGAGTCGAACAAGGTGTTGTGGAGCTTGCTCCGATCTTTGTAACCAAGCATGGATCGCTGGTGCGCTCGGATGGGTATCCGCCCCACGAGCACCGGTTCGCCCAAGCGGGATTTGACCTCGGTGCGCTGTTGGGTAACCGAGCGGTCGCGTGATGGGGGTATTCATCGGATTGATGTTCGGCACCGGGCTGCTGAGTATCTGGCTGGCAGCGACGGATACCGACACTGCACAGCGCCGCGGTCATTCTCAGACCTCTCGCTCAAAGTCGTTGGCCCGAAGTCGAACGTCGCTGCTGACCTCCCTGGGATGTGCGGTTGCGGCGCTCATTCTCACCGGCTTGCCGGTGGCTGCCGTTATGGCTGGTGCATTGGGCGCAGCTCTTCCTGGACTACTAGGAAAACGGCAGGCCGCGCGTGCGGCTGCGGTTCGCCGAGAAGCTTGGCCGGAGGTCATTGACGGTCTAGTTTCTGGTGTGCGAGCAGGAATGGCACTACCCGAGGCAGTCGCTAGTGTCGGTGAGCGCGGTCCCGAGTGCCTCCGAGAGCCGTTCCAACAGTTCGCTGATGACTATCGCTCTAGTGGACGGTTTGTGGAATCGCTGACCAAGCTGCGAGATCGCTTAGCCGATCCCGTCGCTGATCGGATCATCGAGGCGCTCCTTACCGCTCGCGAAGTCGGGGGAACGGATCTCGGGCAAATGCTGCGAACTCTCGCCGATTTTGTCCGGCAGGACCTCCGCCTACGAGGTGAGGCAGAAGCCCGGCGCTCATGGACCGTGAATGGTGCAAGACTGGCCGTGGCCGCACCCTGGCTCGTACTTGTCTTGCTCTGTACCCGACCAGATGCAGCGCAGGCATACCAAACGGCCATGGGCATGGTTGTTCTGGCGTGCTGTGCAGCGAGTTGCGCGTTGGCTTACTACCTGATGACCAAGATTGGCAAACTTCCCGTCGAGGGGCGGGTGCTGTTGTGAGCGCGCCACTTGTAGGCGCGCTACTGGGACTTGCGCTTGCCGTCGGCGTAGTGCTCGTTATCGGACAATGGCGAGCGCCGGGTCAGGTGTCCAAGCGGATCCTCCCGCTCGTACATGCGACTGGGTTCGAGTGGAGGCGCAGCACTCAGCCACCAGGGCATTCCGCCGTGTCAATCCGAATGATCCGCTTGCTGGACTACGTCGTCTCCGATGCGTCAGTGCATCGCCGACTGGTCAAGGCTGGACTCGATCCGAGTATTGAGCGCTTCCGTTTGGACCAACTGCGGTGGGCAGGCGGTGGAGCTCTGGTGGTTGTTGGTTTCGGGCTGCTCAAGCTCCTGGCGGGGGACCCGCTTCCGGCGGTTGCTTGGTTGATCTTCACGCTGCTAGCTGCCGGGGTGAGTGCGATGGCGTGTGACTATTGGCTATCTCGGCGAGCAGCTGTTCGAGCTGAGCAGATTACGACGGAGCTCCCAGCTTTTGCCGAACTCCTGGCGTTCACAGTCGCGGCCGGACTCGCGCCAGCTAGTGCACTCTCACGGGTTGCCGATCGGGTTGGTGGCGAGCTTGCCGTTGAACTGCGACAAGCTTGTGTCGAGGTGGCGGATGGGCGCCCGTTCGCTGATTCGTTGGAAGCGATGGCTGATCGGACGGGATCTGGACCGGTCCAACGATTTGTTGACGGAATCGTCGTCGCGATGGAACGCGGTACACCCATCGCAGATGTACTGCGCGCCCAAGCGATGGATGCCCGTGCGGTTGGGCACCGGCAACTCATGGAGTCAGCAAGTCGGCGAGAGATATTCGCCCTCATCCCCGTGGTGTTTTTGATCCTGCCCGCGGTCGTTGTCGTAGCTGTCTTTCCGGGTGTCATCGGATTGGCCCTGTAGTGATGAACCGACGTGAGTCCCTCTTTGGACGGGGCGGCCGGTAGAGCAAGGAGCAGGTAGCACTGAGAGAAGCAGTTGAGAGCAACACCTGACCGGCGGGAACCGACCGCCAGCAGAGTGTCTGATGAGGAAGGAAATACGGGGGATGTCAGCAACACGAAGAACGATTGAGGTAGGTATCAGGGTATTGAGTGCGGTCGTCATGGGAGTGCACGATCAGCTTCAACGGGGGATAGGCCGCGTAGTGATTCAGGGGCGAATGAGGTTGGCTTCTGATCGTGGAGATGTGCCCGGTTGGGTCCTGGTTACAGTCATGACTGCGGGGCTCGTGACCGGACTCTGGATGGTCGCCGATGATCAGTTGACTTCGCTACTGAGTAAGGCGATCAACTCGGTAAGCAACTAGCGTGGGCAAGCTTCGCTCCCGTGTCCGTGCTCGGTCAGACCAGGGCAGCGCGGTCGTCGAGTTCGTCTTGGTGGCGCCACTGGTTCTCTTTCTCTTCTCGGCAGTTGCGCAGATTTCGTTCGTCTCGTACGCCCGATCGACGCTGATTGCGTGTGCGGCAGAGGGAGCGCGTGCCGGTGCACTAGCCGATTCCGATGCCGCCACAGCCAAGCGCCGCACCAGGGCGGCCCTTGGCGACAGCGTCGTGGCGGGGCTAGTTCGATCTGTTGATGTCTCGAAGGAGCGCCAGAGCGGAATTTCCACAGTTGCTGTGACGATTACCGCGAACCTTCCCCTCGTGGGTCTACTGGGGCCAACCAAGTTGCAGGTCACGGGCCACTCCCTGCAGGAGGACTACTGATGTGGGTACATCGCTTAGGTACCCGTCAGCAGCGGGGGGCAGATGAAGGCGCGGCCGTCGTCGAGTTCGTGGTCCTGGCGGTCGTTGTGATGGTTCCACTGGTCTATGTCGTTCTGGTGATACTGCAAGTTCATGCGGGTACGTACGCGGTTGTCACCGCGGCGAGGGAAGCGGGACGGGCCTACGTATCGTCGGACAACACCACCGCGGGATCTGCCAGGGCGCGGGCTGCAGCGAAAGTCGCGCTCGCCGATCAGGGTTTCGCCGAACCACAACTCAGAGTTCGCTGTACTGACGGTCCATGTCTGGCCCCGGGTTCAAGGGTGCAGATACAAGTTGCGACCAGTATCGCCATCCCGCTCACTCCCTACGGTGACGGTCGGTGGTCGATTCCGGTGTCGGCCGGACACGAGGTAGCCGTCGACACGTATCGCAGAAGTTGATGGCAGCCAGAGAAGTAGCTCGAGGAGGATTCAGTGACTCGCGAATCGACATCATCGATCGGGCCGGTGGATTGGTTCGGCAGAGAATTCCAACGGGCGCCGAGGGTAGCGTTCTCCTTCTGGTCATTGGGATGGTGCCGATCCTCACGGGGTTGATTGCCGTGGGGACTGACCTTGCAGTGATGTTCACGCACAAACGCTCGCTCGCGGCCGAGGCCGATGCAGCCGCGCTCGCCGGTGCCCAGAGCGCAGATCTAGGCAAGTTGTATAACGGCAGCCGAGCTAGCGAGTTGCCAATCGACTGCGCTCAGGCACGCAAGGTTGTTGAGGATCGGGTGGGTTCAGCTGCAAGTGACAAGCGGGTGGCAACCGCATCGGTGACGGGTTTCCGTTGTCGTTCGAACACAGTGACTGTCCAGGTGCGCAGTACGGTCGAACTACCATTCGCCTCACACTTTGGCGTTTCTCCGACCGTCGACGTTAGTGCAGAAGCAGCGGCCCGATCTCCGTTTCGCTAGGTATCGCTTAGCTCTCGCGTGACTGGACCATCGCAGTATTGATCGAAGGTGCGAACTGGGGCCGAAGGTGCTTGCGCACGTAGATCTGGTTCCAATGGTTGTCATCTTTGAAAGCGAGCATTCCGTTGTTCACCGGACTACAGAACCGGCCCTCACAGAACGCGGTGGACAGGTCGACCGCCGTCACCGAGGAATACCTCGCAGCTGCTCGCTTCTCGATGCGCCAGATCTTGCCGGAGAGGGCCTTCTTCGTCGGGCGTCCACACTTGTTCGGGGTGGACTTATTGCGCTCGATGCAGCGCCAGTAGCCATTCATTCCGCCAGGCATTTGCGGGGAGTCACGCAGCAGGATGACCTGGTTGGCGGATTTCGAAAGCACCTTCAGGGTCTTGTTGATGCCGCGTTCCCACTCCTTCGCGCGCGCGGAACCTTTGAGTAAGTGGCCGCGTGAGAGCACTTGGTGGAAATGCCAGGAACTGATGACTGCCACGTCTACTTGTCCCCATGCGTGAGCTTTGAGCTTCTTGAAGACCTTCTGGCGCCATGGGTAGCAAGACGTGTGCGGCGTCGAAACGCGATAGCGCCGTACATGCAGGTTCGCGGCTGGACACGATGACTTCGTTACCGACAGCATTCGGTACTTCTTGTGATCGGCGATATCGCGGACTGCTCCAAACCAGTGCGCGGCGTGGGAATCTCCAAACAACATGACGGTCTTACTCGCCTTCTTCTTCCCATAGACACATGCTTTGGGAGCGGTCCGGGGTGGCCACGAGTGACAGCCGTTGCTGTAGATCGGCGGCTCTGCGTGTTTGGCCACTGCTGGGGACGGATAGAGCCGAGGTGCTGGTTCCTGACCCTCAGTTGGTTCGACGCCCTCGCCACCCAATGACGTGCCCAGCGGCGTCTGATGGCCGATCGGATCGGCCACTGCGGGCGTAGCGATCGTCGCGACCCCAACAATGGAAGCGAGGAGGCCAGCGACAATAAAGGATCTTGAAAGCATAGCCGCAAGCTACCTGAAGTAGCTGATCTTGGCTGGTCATTTGATCATGATTCACCCGTGCAGGGCCATGGGAGTTGGCAGATTCTCCCCGGACACTAGAACGGGCCAACGCGTTGCGTTCTGCGATAGCTTGAAACGGAGTGACTCAAGAAATGGAGCTCCGCCGCAAGTATCACGTTGGTGGAGCTCGGACTCCAAACTCAAAAGGTGGCCCTATGTTTGTCCGTTCAGTTGTTACCGCAACCGCGGCTGTTGCAGCGATTGCGCTGTCGATCAGTGGTTGTTCGAGTTCAGATACCTCGAGTTCTGCGTCGGAGCAGGGGGCGCAGTCGGATGACACAAGTATCGGGTTCACCCCATTTACGAGTGCGGCATCTACCGGAGATGCCATCGGCCAGAACGCCCTGTCGATCATTACAACTGGGTACCCCGACGTTACTTCCTCGTGTAACGGAAAGGTTGGCGCCAATCCGGTTGTTGTTGTTAACAACACAGACGAGGAGCAATGGTTCAACGTAACCGACAACACTGATCTTGCTAACAATCTGGCCTTCTATTCGCTGCAAAGCGGTGCCTCGATGAGTTGTGCAAATAACAGCACTCTCCAAGATGGAAATGCCTACTCAGTGGCGCCGGGCGAGAGCATCGCCGTCGGGATGGCTGCAGGTGGATACAGCGGTCCTGACACAAGCATTACCGGTCAAGGTCACAACCTCTCCATTGGTGGGGGAAAGAGTGGAAACACTCAGTGGTACGACTTGTGGTTGGCGTTGTCGGGAACCCACGCCTTTGAGAGTTGGGAGCTCGGCTACTCCGGCACGGGCGGCTTGGATGCGAGCCAGAACACCCAGGCCGGACTGTTCAACGCGGTCCAATGCAGCGCGGACACGTCGCAGGCTGGTAGCGCGACGATCACGGTATCCGACACCATCATCACGTCCAATGGGGCGAACCAGAATGCGTATAACTACGTCTCCGGCGATCCGATTTGCTTCGGTTTCTTCAACAGCGACGCTCAGGTGGCGTACACGAAATAGGGCGAATCCTGTTCATCGGTCCGGGCGATCTACGCGTGCTGTGCAATCGCTACCTGCCGAACGGTCGTGAGTGGCCTAAGCTCTAGGGGTGGCATCGCTGGAGACCTTGGAAGAAATGAAGGACGTTGATTCGACACTGGCAAGTGTTGAGGCGGTCCTGGATGTTCCTCGACTCAAGTTAGAGCTAGCCGATCTCGAGGTACAGGCTTCCGCTCCAGACCTATGGGATGACCAAGAGCGTGCGCAGAAGGTGACGAGTCGGCTCTCGTTTGTTCAAGGTGAGATCCGCAAGGCGCAGGAGATGCGCCAACGCGTCGACGATCTGCCCGTGATGTTCGAGTTAGCTGAGGCTGAAGGCGACGAATCGATGCTGGTCGAGTCGCAGGCTGAGCTTGAGGCGATCCAACGTGAGATTGCCGAGATGGAGGTTCGTACTCTGCTCAGCGGCGAGTACGACTCGCGCGAGGCGCTCGTGACGATTCGCTCCGAGGCCGGCGGAGTTGACGCAGCAGACTGGGCCGAGATGCTGTTGCGCCTTTATACCCGGTACTGCGAACGTAAGGGCTGGACTTACGAGGTGTACGACACGTCGTATGCCGAGGAAGCGGGCATTAAGTCGGCGACTTTCGCGGTGAAGGCCCCTTACGCGTACGGGACTTTGTCGGTCGAGCAAGGAACACACCGCCTCGTCCGGATTTCTCCGTTCGATAACCAAGGTCGACGCCAAACGTCCTTCGCCGGTGTCGAGGTGATTCCGGTGGTTGAACAGACCGATCACATTGAGATTCCCGAGGACGAGTTGCGAGTGGACGTCTATCGCTCTAGTGGCCCGGGCGGCCAGGGCGTCAACACCACCGACTCCGCAGTTCGGCTCACCCACGTTCCGACTGGCATCGTGGTGTCGTGTCAGAACGAGCGATCGCAGATTCAGAACAAGGCCAGCGCAATGGCGGTCCTACAGGCCAAACTCCTTGAACGACGTCGTTCGGAGGAGAAGCAGAAGATCGACGCACTCAAGGGTGACAACAGTGGTTCGTGGGGTAACCAGATGCGTTCCTATGTGATTCATCCCTACCAGATGGTCAAGGACTTGCGGACCGAGTACGAGACCGGCAACACCGCCGCTGTGCTCGATGGCGAGATCGATGACTTCATTGAAAGCGGGATCCGCTGGCGCCGCCAGCAGGAGACCGTTTAGCGGCGCTGCCGCCCAAAGCTACTGCGCCGACGCTGCCGATTGCGGCAGCAATGACGTGCCCGGTCGCGGTGAAGTCGCGCGGCATTCGCCACGGTGAGGTAACACCGAGCAGAGTTGCAGCCCGACCAAGGTCGCGTAACTGCGAGCGCCCGGGGCGCAGGGCTCCGATTGCGGCGAACCGAACCGCAAGTGCCCCGTAGCTGAGCCCGATATCCGTTGCAGTGGCAACTTCTGGCGGGTAGTAGCCAGACCTGATACCTCGCCGGATCGTCACGGAGGTGATCAGTGATGCTCCGACGTGACCTGCCGTGAACATTATGGCCGTGGCGCGCGGACCAATCCGGCGCTCAGCAACGACCATCGGGGTTATGCCAAAGATCAGATTAAGTGGCGCCGATCCGTCAACGACCAATGCACTGCCGAGTAGGGACCGCATTGGGTGGTCGTCAAGATTGGCGATGTTGGTCGACAAGTCGGCATCGAGCCTTTGACCAATCTGTGGAGCAACGAGTCGCACACTCGAGGTTGCAATGATCACTGCTGCGTAGGTCAGGCTGAAAGGTGCATCGCAAACCAACTGCTTTGTCCGGCTCACGATCTCTGCCGTCGTCACCACGGCGAAACGCTAGCAGTCGGGCGAGACCCTTCGCGCCTGCCAGACCCCGTTCGGCGTTAGGGTCACCTCTGTGACGACTACCTCCGATATGCCGCAATCCAACGATGACTCACAGCCGACCGTCGAGGGCGCCACGACCAGAACTTCGGCTACCCGGTCCTCCGGAATTGACCAGAGCGCACTCGACCCAACTGTTCGGCCGCAAGACGACTTCTTCGCGGCGATTAATGGTCAGTGGCTCAAGGACTTCGAGATTCCCGAAGACAAGGCCCAGTACGCCTCGTTTACCGCACTTCACGACGCGGCAGAGGAGCAACTCCACGACATCGTCGGTGAGTTGGTCGCGACGGCGGACTTGGCTGCGGCAGCTAGGTCTCACGCGCAGACGCCGGCTGAACAGGTATCGATTCTCTACGGTGACTTTATGGATGTCGCCCAACTAGATGAGGTCGGCGTATCGGCACTCATCCCAGTCCTAGAGCGAATCGATCAGGTGACCGAGCACAGTGACCTTCCTGGCGTCTTTGGGCAATTCGATCGCTGGGGTTTGCGCGCGCCGCTGGGGATCTTTGTCCACCAAGACAACAAGGACGCGACCCAGTACATCTGCGATGTTCGCCAATCTGGTCTTGGCCTACCCGACCGAGACTTCTACCTCGACGAGAAGTTCGCGGAGATACTGGCGGCGTACCGGGAGCACATTGTTCGGATGTGGCAGCTAGCGGGATGGGGCGACGAGACAGAGGCCGAGAGTGCCGCGACTCGGATCATCGAGTTGGAGATGAGTCTGGCTAGCGCGCAATGGGACAAGGTGCGCAACCGGGATCCAGAAGCGACCTACAACAAGATGACCGTCGATGAGCTTGTGAAGCTCGCTCCAGATCTCGGTGCCCGTGGATTTCTTCAGGGGGCAAACGTCCCTGTCGATCTCGAGAGCCTGAATGTTGGACAACCGGACTACTTGGGTGCGCTTGCGGGGACGGTGACGCAGACTCCGGTCCAGAGTTGGCTGGACTATCTTCGCTGGTCGGCCCTAAGCGCCCTGGCGTCGCTGACTAGTTCAGAGCTAGATGCCGCAAACTTCGAGTTCTTCGGTACCAAGCTCAGCGGGGTTCCCTCTCAACGTGCACGGTGGAAGCGGGCCGTCGGCCTCGCGGAATCAGCTGTTGGGGAAGCGCTTGGGCAAATCTACGTCGAGCGCTACTTCCCGCCGGAGAACAAGGCCCGCATGGTAGAGCTGGTTGACAACTTGATCGCGGCCTACTCTGATGCAATCGATGAGCTCGATTGGATGACAGATGACACTAAGGCTCAAGCTCACAACAAGCTGGCTACCTTCCGGCCTAAGATCGGCTACCCGGACCGCTGGCGTGACTACTCCGGGCTGCATCTGGAACCGGGCCAACTCCTGAACAACGTGCTAGCTGCGAATATCTTCGAGCACGATCGCGAGATCGCCAAAGTTGGCGGACCAGTGGACCGAGACGAATGGTTCATGTCGCCTCAAACCGTCAACGCTTACTACAACCCCGAGATGAACGAGATCGTCTTCCCCGCGGCGATTCTTCAGCCGCCGTTCTTCAATATGGCGGCCGACGACGCGGTCAACTATGGCGGTATCGGTGCCGTCATTGGCCACGAGATCAGCCATGGTTTCGATGACAAGGGCTCTCAGTACGACGGGCAGGGAAATCTCCGGAACTGGTGGACCGACGAGGATTCCACCGCATTCGAAGCGCGGACCAAGGCGCTCACTGAGCAGTACAGCTCATACGAGCCAATCGAGGGCCACTCGATCAACGGTGAGTTAACACTTGGGGAGAACATCGCCGATGTTTCCGGTTTGGCGGTGGCATTGCGGGCATATCGTCGTTCTCTGGGAGACGACGATGGTGAGGTTATCGACGAGATGACTGCCGAGCAGCGGTTCTTCGCCGGGTGGGCCCAGGTGTGGCGAGCTAAGACCCGCGAGCAGGAAGAGATCAGGCGACTCGCGACCGATCCGCATTCGCCGCCGGAGTACCGGGTGCTCGGGGTATTGGTCAACTCCGACGATTTCGTCGCGGCATTCAAGGTACAACCTGGCGATCAGATGTGGCGAGATCCTGAAGATCGAGTACGGATTTGGTAGATCGAGGGGAGACCGCCGACTTCGGGTTTACCGTTGAGAACCGACTGGCCGATGCGCCGGACGGCTCGTCCCGGCTAGGTCGGGTCGGGACCATTACGACGCCGCACGGTGAGATCCACACACCTGCTTTCATCCCGGTTGGGACCAAGGCCACCGTTAAAGCCGTCCTACCTGAGTCGGTAAAGGACCTTGGGGCCCAAGCAGTGCTGGCCAATGCCTACCATCTCTACCTGCAGCCAGGAGCCGAGCTGATTGATCTAGCCGGTGGCCTGTCCAAGTTCATGGGATGGCCTGGCCCTACCTTCACCGACAGCGGTGGCTATCAGGTGTTGTCCTTGGGTGCGGGATTCAAGAAGATCCTGTCGATGGATGCGACGACAGTTCGCTCCGATCAAGTGATCGCTGAAGGTAAGGAGCGTCTGGCACAAGTTGACGATGAGGGCGTCACCTTCAAGTCGCATCTCGACGGCAGTATGCACCGGTTCACCCCAGAGGTGTCGATGCGAGTCCAGCACCACATTGGCGCGGACATCATCTTCGCCTTCGACGAGTGCACGACGCTGTTGAATACGCGCCGCTATCAGGAACGCTCACTCGTACGCACCCAACTGTGGGCCGAGCGGTGTGTCGCGGAACACCAACTTCTGACCGCCCAGCGATCGCACCGCCCATACCAGGCGTTGTTCGGGGTCGTTCAAGGCGCGCAGTACGAGGATCTTCGTCGGGAAGCGGCCCGAGGGCTAGCTGGTTTGGAACTCGATGGCTTCGGGATCGGTGGTGCACTCGAGAAGGCGAACCTCGGAACGATCGTGCGCTGGGTGAATGAAGAACTACCCGAGGACAAACCCCGACACCTGCTCGGGATCAGCGAACCGGATGACTTCTTTGTCGCGATCGCCAACGGTGCCGACACCTTCGACTGTGTGACGCCTTCGCGAGTGGCACGCAATGGTGCTGTCTATCGCAGCGATGGTCGATTCAACGTGACGGCGTCAGTGAACCGGCGAACGTTCGAACCGATTGATCCAGAGTGCACCTGCTACACCTGCGAGAACTACACCCGAGCGTATTTACATCACCTCTTCAAGGCGAAGGAGATGATCTCCAGCACGCTCGCGACCATTCACAACGAGCACTTCATCGTCGGGTTGGTTGACCGGATACGGGAATCAATCATCGAGGGCCAATTCGATGACTTCAAAGATGACTTCTTGGGGAAGTACTACGGACCTCGACTAGGTGAGAGGGTCGTCTAACCTGCGATGGGCTCAGGTTCAGGCGTGTGAATCGGATATGTCGGTTCGCGCTTTTTCACTGCCGCGATTACGCGATAGGTGACCGGCAACAGCACTATCTCTACGACGGTCTTGTAGACGAAGCCAATGATCACGTAGTTCCAGAACTCGCCGCCGGTGATGATTCCGTAGAAAGCGATGGTGCAGAAGACGATGGTATCGGCCAGTTCGCCGACGAACGATGAGCCGAGTAGTCGTAGCCACAAGGCCTTCTCGCGGGTCTTCTCTTTAATCTTTACGAGGACGTAGGCATTGAGAAGTTGCCCGACGAGGAAGCCAGCGACACTGGCCAGCACGATCCGCGGGACGAACCCGATAACGGCCTCGAAGGCTTCCTGGTTCTCCCAGTCGGCGGCCGGTGGGGAGATCTGCACCAGCCAAAACGTCAGTGCCGCCAGGATGGACAGCCCGAACCCGAGGAGGATGGCTTTGCGAGCGGCCTTGAATCCGTAGACCTCGCTAAGGATGTCGCCGACAATGTAGACGAGTGGGAAGAGGAAGACGCCGCCATCGGTAATGATCGGGCCGAACTCGATCAGCTTGGTTGCACCGACATTGGAGATGAGGAGCAATCCGCAGAAGATGGCCACGATGACCGCATAGTTACCCGCTGGGGGAATTGCGAACTTAGCTGCCTCGTTGGTCGGCGTCGAAGTGCTCATAGATCGGCAATTAGAACAGCCGTGTGGACAGAGCCTCACATCGGATCGCAAATGGCGGCAGAATACGAACCAAGAGCGCGAACGAGGTTCGCGAGGCCGTGAACGACGACAAAGCCGACAGGGGATCAGGATGTCACTGACAGGTCCCGCTCCGATTGCGCCGCCGGATGATACCGGGCCAGTGCAGGCCAGCTACCTCGATTGGTCTCGCCAGGGCCGTGGATCAGGTTGGCTGTACCTAGCGGGCACCGCCGCAATCATCGTCGTATGGCTACTCGGAAGCGTGTTACTCGCGGTTCCGTTGCTATTGGACCCCGGTGCGGTTAATCCCGATGGCTCGTTTGATCTCGGGGCTGTGTGGCTCAACAACCTCGTGGGTTTGGCGACGTTCATCCCGCTCTTCGTGGCGGTGCCGTTGGCGGTGTGGCTGATCCACGGGCGCCCTTGGCGAACCGTCATTACCCCATTCCGCAAATTCAACTTCAAGTTGGTTGCGATTGGTGCTCTGGTCTGGTCCGGGCTGCTGGTGGTAGGCCTTGTTGCCGGGGTCATGATCGGCACCGACGAGGTCCGGTGGGTCTTCGACCCAGCCGTGTTCATTCCCAACCTAGTAGTTCTGCTCGCGCTGCTGTTCATTCAGACGACGGCCGAGGAACTCTTCTTCCGGGGATACCTCGTGCAGTGGTTTGGTCTCGTGACGCGTAGCCGGTGGCTGCAGTCGGCCGTCATCGGCTTCGTCTTCATGGTTCCGCACATGCTCAATCCGGAGGTTGCTGAGCTTGGGGGTCTCGAATACGTAGTCGGGGTATCCGGCTACTTCTTCGTAGGATTTGCCCTCACCTGGGTGTGTATCAACTCCGGGACGATTGAGCTCGCGATAGGAGCTCACTTTGCCAACAACATGCTCGTCTCGGTTTTGCTATCGCCCGAGAACTCCGTACTTGGGTCGGCAAGCCTTTTCGAATCGACCGAGTCCGATATCCTCGGGACCGCGATCTTCACTGCAGTGATTGGGAGCTTGTTCATCCTTATCACCTGGCGGGTGAAGGGCAGTGGTGTACTGATTCCCGCGCTACCGGTGCGATCGCACCGCGACGAGAGGACATGGCAAGTGGACGGACCGATTGCTCCACCGCCAATGGGGTGGTACCCAGATCCATACGGGCGGGCGGAATACCGACTATGGAATGGCTACTACTGGACCACCGACGTCGCTTACCCGCGACCGCCGGTGAACCCGGCCTATTCCTATGACTACCAGCAGCCACCTGCGTCGCATTGATCCTGTTCGGGTCTCGCGGAGCGCCCCCGGGGTGATTCGAACACCCGCGCATGCCTCCGGAGGGCACCGCTCTATCCCCTGAGCTACGGGGGCTCAGCGACCGAAGCCTATCAAGCAGGGTTGATGTGGCGTGCCGGTCAGGTAATCGCTCAGGTAATCAGTGGCAGATACTTACGCGCACCGGGCATTGTGGGCGCGTCGACGGAGCGCACTTCTCTGATTTCTGGGAACTCAGCTCGTAGTTGCTCCTCGACTCCAACTTTGAGAGTCGTTCCCGAGCTCGGGCAACCCTTGCAAGCGCCGTCTAACTCGACAGTCACCACGCCGTTGTCGACTGATTTCAGCGTGATCTCGCCGCCGTGAGAGGCGACGTAGTCAGCTAGGGCGCCCTCGAGGAGTCGCACGACGCCTTCCGCGAGCTCCCCATCGTCGAGATGATCTGCGGTTATTCGGATCTGACCGCCGTTGGTGAAGTGGCGATGCAGCAACTCCTGCACGATGGGTGCCAGTTGGGCCCACGCGGCTGCATCGGCCACATGGAACCGAAGCTGACCGGGTCCCACAACCAGGCGTTCGATGGTCCCAAATGCAAGGAGATCGGCGAGTTCTTCGGGCAGTTCTTCTAGTGCGTCGGAGCCACCGGTGATTGTCGCAGCACCGACCACCAGGTCATCTTGAACCATCCACTGCATAACGAGGGGATTGTCGGTTTGTTCAGCGTGCATTCGAACAGTCATCGATATCCCCCTCACTAGCCAACCCACGCGGTGACGATTGTATTAGCAAAGAATCCCCCAACCCACGCCAGCGCAAACATGTAGCTAAATGCGAACAGCGGCCACCGTCGAGAATTCGTCTCCCGTCGCATGACGGCGATCGTCGACATACATTGCAATGCAAAGACGAAGAACACCAGAAGTGCAGCGACAGTTCCCGGCGGATATACCGGCGATCCGTCAGGATTCGTCGCTGAGACGAGCGCCTCGCTGATGGAGGATTCGTCGTCGCTTTGAGCTGCTTCGATCTGGCCGAGCGTGGAGACGAAGACCTCGCGGGCAGAGAGCGATGCGATGAGCGCAATATTGATTTCCCAGTTGAACCCAAGCGGCTTGAACACGGGTTCGACTGCCCGCCCGATCGACCCGGCAACACTGTGTTCGAGTTGGTAGCTCGCGGCCTGCTGTTCGTTGAACTCGGGTGGGGCGGTGACGCTTGGGACGTTGAGTAGGATCCACAGCAGCATGGATGTGCCGAGGATGATGGTTCCGGCTTTGCGTAGGAAGTACTTCGAGGAGTCCCAGCATTGAGTGAGTACCAGCCTCCATCCAGGGATGCGGTACGGCGGAACCTCCATGTAGAACGGCAGGCTGTCGCTACGTAGCCGCGTCTTTTTCAAGATCCCAGCGATGATCAGGGCGCTGACAGACCCGAGTAGGTACAGGCCAAAGAGTACGAGACCTTGAAGACGCAGTGGCCCCAGCACCACTGTGTTCGGGACGAATGAGGCGATGAGCAAGGTGTAGACCGGCAGCCTGGCTGAACAGGTCATGAGCGGGGCAACCAAGATCGTGGCGATCCGATCCCGCGATGACGGGATTGTTCGAGTCGACATGATTCCGGGAACGGCGCAAGCATAGGAGGACAGCAGCGACACGAAGCTGCGACCTTCTAAGCCGAAGGTCCCCATAGCTCGGTCCATCACCAGAGCTGCGCGCGACATGTAACCGACGTTCTCCAAGAAAGAGATCATCAAGAAGAGCAGCAGGATCTGGGGGAGGAACTGCAGCACGGTTCCAACCCCACCAACCAGACCGTCGCTAATGAGGCCGGCTAGTGGTGCCCAGGTGATGTTCTCAGTTGCCCAACTCCCGATCCCATCAAAGATGCTGCCAATCCAGTCCTGGATAGGTGCGGCGACGGTGAAGATGACTTGGAAGAAGAACAGCATCACCAAGAAGAAGACGAGGCTGCCCATCACGGGGTGAAGGAGTACTCGGTCGATGCGTTCGGTCCAGCGATGATTAGCCGGGGCTTGGTGAAGTACTCGCTCAAGTACCGAGCTGATCCAGGCAGCTCGCTCAGTCGGATCTGTTGGTGGCGCGAGAACCGGCCTCGGCCAGGCTTGTGGCTGAACGAGGAGATCTCGAACTGCTTGGATTCCGATTCCCTTGGTCCCGACGATTCCGACTACCGGCACACCGAGGATGGACTGGAGGCGCAGTAGGTCCAAGCTCCCCCCACGATCCGCGAGTTCGTCGATCATCGTGACAGCAATCATGGTCGGCAGCCCGATGGCGAGCGCTTGGCTGACTAGTAGCAGGGACCGTTCGATCGTCGTGGCGTCGACGACGATGATTGTGGCGTCCGGCGGGTCGATCCCACGGAGGGCACCGCTGAGCAAGTCGCTGACGACCTGCTCATCTGGGCTCACGGGGGCGAGGCTGTAGGTACCGGGAAGGTCCTCGATGATCACTGCTTTGCCGTCGACGACGGCCTGGCCGGTACTTCGCGACACCGTGACGCCTGGGTAGTTCCCGGTCTTACCGCGCAGGCCTGTCAGTCGATTGAACAGCGTTGTCTTGCCAGCATTGGGACTCCCGATAAGAGCGACCCTGGTGGCTCGAACGAGGGTACTAGCGGGGTCGGTGCCGTCATTTGCCGCATCGTCGGCCCGGCTCACCCGCGTTCCTGTTGATCGACGATTGCGATGGCATCGTCAGCTGTGTGGCGGGAAACGAGGATCCGGGCGGCTTCGGCGCGGCGAAGACACATCTGGTTTCCGCGAAGCTGGTAGATCGTTGGGTCGCGAAACGGCGCCCGTCGGACTACCAAGACTTCGGTGCCGGGAAGGAATCCGAGGTCACAAAGTCGTTGTGTGACGGGATGTTCTAGATCTGTCACCTCGACAACGAAAACCGTCTCACCAGGGGTGACATCAGCTAGGGCAAGTAGCCCCTCCTGGGTATGCGGGTGCCCGGATGCGCGCTTGCGACTCACTTTGCGAACTGACATCGGATCCTCCGAAAGTTAGGTTAGCCTAACAAACTGACCGATGGTAGCCCTGGCCCTGTGAGACGCGCGACCCCTGGCAAATACCGGGCGAGTAAAGTCAGCGCTCGTGACCCCCAATGAACTTGCCCTAGCCATCAGGATCTCGCTAGTAGAGCTCGCTGCCGATGGCACGCTACCGGTCTCGACTGACGAGCTACCCACGAATATCGTCGTGGATCGTTCGAAGAACCCCGAACACGGCGACTACGCAACCAACGCTGCAATGCAGTTGGCTAAGGCGGCAAAGATGCCGCCGCGTGCTATCGCCGAGGCACTAGCCGCCAAGCTCGTCTCGACTCCGGGAATCGCTAAGGCGGACGTTGCCGGTCCTGGTTTCCTCAACATAACGATTGACGCCGCCGCTCAAGGGGCGATTGCCGCCGACGTGGTGGTCGCCGGTGCAGCGTACGGCCGCGGAACCTCGATGCAGGGTCAGCGATTCAATGTGGAGTTCATTTCTGCAAACCCGACCGGACCGCTGCACCTAGGTCATACCCGCTGGGCGGCTGTTGGGGATGCGCTTGCCGCTGTCTTGGCTGCCGCTGGTGCGCAAGTTGATCGCGAGTTCTACGTCAATGACAGAGGCAACCAGATGGAGCTTTTCGGGGCCTCAATCCGGGCGGCGGCACTCGGGCTGCCCATTCCCGAGGACGGCTATAAGGGCAGCTACATCGCTGATCTGGCTGAGGAGGTTGTGCAGGCTCAGCCGACGATCCTTGAGATCAGTGATCCAGTCGACCAACAGATCGCGTTCCGGGAGGCCGGCTACGCCCTTCAACTTGCCCAACAGCAGGAGACACTCGCTAGCTTCGGAACGAACTTCGACACCTGGTACTCCGAGCGCGATCTACATACCAGCGGTGGAGTCGATCGAGCACTCGACAAACTGCGCGAACAAGGCCACGTCTACGAGGCCGACGGAGCGGTCTGGTTGCGAACAACAGACTTCGATGACGACAAAGACCGGGTGCTGATCAAAGCCGACGGGTCCCTGACGTACTTCGCCTCAGATTGCGCCTACTACATCGATAAGCGGGTCCGTGGGTTCGATACCTGCCTCTACTTGCTGGGCGCGGATCACCATGGCTACGTCAATAGGCTCCGAGCGGTAGCCGCATGTGCCGGTGACGATCCGTCGGTCTCCATCGAGATCCTCATCGGTCAGATGGTGAAGACCATGCGAGACGGCCAAGAGGTGAAGCTCTCCAAACGCGCCGGCGAGATCGTTGCCCTTACCGATCTGATCGATGAGGTCGGAGTCGATGCCGCCCGCTATACCCTGATTCGCTACCCGGCTGATTCACCGCTCACGCTAGATCTGGGGCTCTTGGTTAAGCGAAGCAACGACAACCCCGTTTACTACGTCCAGTACGCCCACGCGCGGATCAGTTCGGTCTTGCGCAATGCCGAGGCAGTGGGGATCGATTGGCGACACAGCGACATTGCCTTCGATCCAGCACTTCTGGTCGACGAGCGAGAAGGTGATCTACTGCGATTGCTCGCCGAGTTCCCGAGGGTGATCGCGACAGCTGCCGAACTGCGTGAGCCACATCGGGTTGCACGGTACCTCGAACAGTTAGGGGCGGGCTACCACCGCTTCTACGACGGATGCCGCGTCTTACCTCGAGGTGATGAACCACTCGAAGCGATTCACATCTCGCGACTCTGGCTCTGCGCGGCGACTCGGCAAACCCTCTTCAACGGTTTGACCTTGCTCGGTGTCTCCGCCCCAACCAAGATGTAGCGGGGACGGGTAGCCTCTTGCACCATGCGCGCACATCCAGCCGGGCCCCGGCACGGCGACGGTAATCACCCCGTCGGAGCACCCAGTCGTCCGAACGACGTGGCGGCGGCGTTGGCACTTGATTCAGCGATCTGGCCGAAGACCGCCCAACGCGATCTAAAGTCCGGCGCGATTCACGTTGGCGACTGCGATGTCAGGGATATCGCTTCAGAGTTCGGTACGCCGGTCTTCGTGATGGATGAAGTCGACGTTCGAGGCCGAATGCGTGATTACCAGGTCGCCTTCGATGACCCGGCCGCACCTGCCTCGGTGTATTACGCCGCTAAGGCATTCTTGTCGACCAAGTTTGCGCGCTGGGTGACAGAAGAAGGTCTGCGAATTGACGTGTGCACCGGTGGTGAGCTCGCTTGCGCTTTGCGTGCCGGAGTGGACCCTTCTGACCTGCTAATGCACGGAAACAACAAGAGTGAAGATGAGCTCGCGACTGCATTGAACGCTGGAGTCGGATACATCGTCCTGGACTCCTTTGAGGAGATCGCCCGCGTCGCATTCATCGCCCGGGAACTGGGGATTCGCCAACGCGTTCTGATCCGGGTCACGGTCGGAGTTGAGGCACACACCCACGAGTTCATCGCGACCGCTCACGAGGATCAGAAGTTCGGCTTCTCGCTAGCCACCGGTGACGCGGCAGAGGCAGTCGCGCGGGTTCTCGCACTTCCTGACCAACTTGACCTCGCAGG
Source organism: uncultured Actinomycetes bacterium (assembly GCA_946803585.1). Lineage (GTDB taxonomy): Bacteria > Actinomycetota > Actinomycetes > S36-B12 > UBA10799 > UBA10799. Next base: position 62,587 of record CAMPEQ010000011.1, on the reverse strand, counting down.
TCTACACAGTCATATCGGTTCACAGATCTTCGTCGAGAGTGGTTTTGAGATTGCTGCCGAGCGTCTCGTCAAGCTGTTGGCCGCGATCCGGGATGAGCACGGGGTGCAGCTCCCGCTGCTGAACCTCGGCGGCGGCTTGGGCATCAAGTACGTCAGCGCTGACGAGCCGCCAACAGTTAACGAGATGGCGGTAGCGCTTCGCGACATGGTGACGCGCAAGTGCGCGGGACTCGATCTGGCGATTCCACATTTGGCGTTCGAACCCGGCCGAGCCCTCGTTGGGCCAAGCACGATCACCGTCTACACGGTCGGAACGGTCAAGCCAATCGCCCTCGATACCGGAGGTGTTCGAACTTATGTCTCAGTCGACGGCGGAATGAGCGACAACATCCGCACGGCGCTGTACGACGCTGAGTACACTGTGACGTTGGCCTCGAGGGTCTCGGATGCTCCCTTGGCGCTCTGTCGGGTCGTAGGTAAGCACTGTGAGAGCGGTGACATTGTGGTCAGCGACGCTTGGCTTCCTAGCGATATCACCGCCGGAGACCTCGTTGCTGTCGCTGCAACGGGCGCCTACAACCGATCGATGGCATCGAACTACAACCTCGTATTGCGCCCACCGGTTATTGCCGTTCGGGACGGACAAGTCGACACCCTAATCCGACGGGAAACCTACGACGATCTCTTCGCAACAGACGAGGGCTAGGCCTGTACCGGCAGCTCTAGGGCTAGGGACTGTCGCCGTGTGTGGGCGCGCGGTGGCACGACGTGAAACACTGTGTCTGTGAAGGTAGCTCTGCTCGGTGGTGGTGTGGTCGGTACTCAAGTTGCTCGCTTACTGCAGGAGGGGGTAGCCGATTTCGCGGCTCGATCTGGTGAACCGCTCGAACTCGTCGGTGTTGCCGTGCGCGATCTAGGCCGCGATCGTCCCGGGATCCCCCGAGAGCTACTCACCGACGATCCGCGCGCACTCGTCACCCGGGGCGATATCGATGTGGTGATCGAGCTCATGGGCGGAATCGAACCTACCCGCGAACTCATCGAACTCGCGATCGCCAACGGCGCGAGCGTGGTCACGGCGAATAAGGCGCTAATGGCCACTCACGGGGCGGAACTCGCCGAGGCAGCCGACAGCGCTCGGGTGGACTTGTTCTACGAAGCTGCAGTTGCTGGCGCGATCCCACTACTTCGACCACTACGCGAGAGCCTGGCCGGAGACCGGATCACCAGGGTGCTAGGCATCGTCAACGGTACGACCAACTACATGCTCACCAAGATGGACGAGCAGGATGCCTCTTACGATGAGGTGCTCGCCGAGGCTCAGCGCCTTGGATATGCCGAAGCCGATCCCACTGCCGACGTCGGTGGTGAGGATTCTGCCGCGAAGGCTGCGATCCTGGCGACGCTGGCGTTTCACACGAATGTCACCCTCGAGGACGTCTACTGCGAGGGAATCACCGAGGTCACCAAGGCTGATATCGAGTCCGCGCGGGAGATGGGCTTTGTCATCAAACTGCTCGCCGTCGTTGAGCTCACCGACGACTACACGGGCGTGATTGCTCGGGTTCACCCGGCGATGGTCCCGAGAACCCACCCGCTCGCGAGTGTGCGCGATGCCTTCAACGCTGTCTTTGTTGAGGCCGAGGCAGCTGGCGAGATGATGTTCTACGGTCGTGGAGCCGGTGGTCAACCGACCGCGAGCGCGGTATTGGGCGACGTGGTTGCCGCCGCCCGTAACCGGTTCAGCGACACGAGCTCGCATCGACCTGCGCCATATGCGGACCTGTCCGTGCGACCAGTTGGGGAGTCCAAGACCCGCTATACCGTCTCGGTTGATGTCGCGGATAGGCCAGGAGTCTTGGCTGCGCTAGCGAACGTATTCGCCGACAATGGGGTCTCGATTCAGACTGTCCGCCAAGACCAGACTGCCGAAGGAGCAATCCTGGTCATTCGGACTCACATCGCGACCGAATCCGACTTGTCGGCGACAGTGGATGCACTGCGATCCTTAGAAGTAGTGAACCGGGTTGCCGGGGTCACGCGAGTTGAAGGTGAGAGCGGGTCATGAGCAATCTCCAGGGTGCCCACGTCTGGCGCGGGATCATGCACGAGTACCGCGATCGGTTGCCGATTACCGACGATATGCCGATCGTGACTCTGCGCGAGGGCGGGACCCCGCTGGTTCGTGGTCAACGGCTCAGCGAGATCACCGGTTGCGATGTCTGGATCAAGGTGGAGGGCGTCAACCCGACTGGTTCCTTTAAGGACCGTGGCATGACGATGGCGATCTCAGTGGCCGCCGGCGAGGGATCCAAAGCTGTTATCTGTGCTTCGACTGGAAATACCTCGGCTTCAGCCGCCGCATACGCGGTGCGAGCGGGAATGGTCTGCGCCGTACTGGTTCCAGACGGCAAGATTGCGATGGGCAAACTCGCCCAGGCCCTCGTCCACGGCGCAAAGTTGCTGCAGGTGGACGGCAATTTTGATGACTGCCTGGTCTTGGCGCGGGATCTGTCCGAGCTCTACCCGGTATCGCTGGTCAACAGCGTCAATCCCGCCCGGATCGAAGGGCAGAAGACAGCGGCTTTTGAGATCGTTGATCAGCTTGATCATGCCCCCGATGTCCACTGCTTGCCGGTGGGTAACGCCGGGAATATCACCGCATATTGGAAGGGCTACAGCGAGTACGCAGCAGATGGAATGGCTGCGAGTCGACCGCAGATGTGGGGATTTCAGGCCGCCGGATCTGCACCCATTGTTCTCAACGCCCCTGTCAAGCGTCCATCGACCATCGCAACGGCAATCCGCATCGGAAATCCCGCGTCGTGGGATCAGGCGATCGCAGCTCGACAGGAGTCTGGCGGCGTGATTGAGGCGGTGACCGATCGCGAGATCCTGTCCGCCTATCGGATGCTGGCAGCAAAAGAGGGTGTCTTCGTTGAGCCAGCAAGCGCGGCTAGCGTTGCAGGACTGCTCAAGAAGCACGCTGCCGGAGAACTCGACTCGGGTCAGACGGTTGTCTGCACCGTTACCGGTAATGGTCTGAAAGATCCCCAGTGGGCGATCTCTGGTGCACCTAACCCCACACGAATCGGCGCTGACGCGGTGGAGGCTGCTCGCCAGCTTGGCCTCGCGTGAGCACTCGGGTACAGGTACGGGTACCGGCGACTAGTGCAAATCTCGGCCCTGGTTACGACTGCGCTGGACTCGCGCTTGCTTTATATGACGAGCTGAGCGCGGAGCTGCTGGAGACCTCGGCGTTAGAGATTGTTGTTACTGGCGAAGGCGCCGATACCGTCCCACTCGATGATTCGCACCTGGTTGTCCGGTCTATGGCGCGGGGGTTTCAGGAGGCTGGTCTTGAGTTACCGGGTTTGCGGCTGACCTGCCACAACCGGATACCGCACGGCCGCGGTTTGGGGTCCTCCTCGGCTGCCATTGTGGGCGGGTTGGCGCTTGCTCGCGAGCTTGTAAGCGACGGACAGCGATTACTTGCCGACGCACGGATGCTTGAGATTGCGACAGAGCTCGAAGGGCACCCAGATAACGTTGCCCCGGCCATATTTGGCGGTCTCACGATCGCGTGGACCTCCTCAGACCAAGAAGCTGGTTCTGGAACTGGGATGGGTGCTGCGCGTGAGAAAGGCCGGGTTGAGGTTGCGCGGTTCGTTCCGAACTCCCAGATCCAACCCGTCGTGGCGGTCCCGTCTCAGCCCTTAGCAACAGAACAAGCTCGCGGGCTACTGCCCGCTACGGTCCCTCACCCGGTAGCCGCTGCAAATGGCGCCCGAACGGCGCTACTTGTTCCGGCGCTGACAACCAATCTCGACCTTCTGATGCGCGCCACACATGATGTCCTGCACCAGGACTTCCGCAGGTTCGCCTATCCGCAAGCGCATGCTTTGATGACGGAGCTGCGTAGTGAGGGGATTCCGTCGATGATCTCCGGCGCAGGTCCCACCGTGATCGCCCTGGGTGTCGCCGGGACAAGTCTCGACCGGACCGCAGTCGCCGCGCTGGTTGGCGCGCAGGTGGCGCAGCACCCAGATCTGGCTGCCGCTGAGTTCGAGGTAGTGGGCGTGGAAGTGGATGTTGTCGGCGCGGTGGCCCTCGGTGAGCGGTAGCGACGCGGTGTATCGAGCTGGGCAGAGCTCATTTACGCCGAGGTAAGGAATCTAGATATCCGGAGCGTTCGCTTTCCAGCGGCCCCAGTCAGTGATACGCTCATGCTGCTCAACCGGTCGCCGGAACCAATTCACACCGCCTCTAGCGGAAGCGGATTTGAACATTCTGAACCGGGATCCATAACTCTCGGATGTTGAGAGCAAACTCTTCTCGAAATCGTGTGAAGCGTCATTGCGGCCCACAAGGCCAAAAAATGAATGATCATGGTTCGAGAGGTCTAAGTGAAAACCACAACCTCTTCGCTGTCTGTGGCGGGGAGGAAAGCACGCGTGCTGTCTGATCAGCGCGCCACCCGTCCCGAAAGGACGAACGAAATAACGTGACTGAAACTACTGCTGTCGCACAGGATGCACCTAAGAGCGACTCCGGCAAGAAGAGCGGCGGTCTGTCGACCATGCTGCTGCCCGAACTGAAGAAGCTCGCGGGTTCCATGGGAATCTCTGGGGCTTCCGGGATGCGCAAAGGCGAGCTCGTCTCCGCCATCAAAGCAAAGCAGTCAGGCGGTTCTGCCGCTGGCGCTTCGGAGAAGGCCAGTTCGGCCAGCGCTGGCAGCGACAAGCCTGCTACTGCGCAGGTAGACCGAACTGACTCGGGGTCGTCGAATGACGCCGGTGAGGGTAACGCGCAATCTGCTCGACGCTCAGAGCAAAGCAACAACGAACGTAGCGACCGGGACAGCTCCGGTGACCGTGGTGACCGGGACAATTCGGGTGATCGTGACGGTGGCGACAACAACGGCGGAGATAACAATCGCAACCGCAACAATCGCAACCGCAACAACAATCGGGATAGCAACCGCGACAACAACCGGGACAGCAATCGGGACAGCAATCGCGACAACAATCGGGACAACAACCGCGACCGGAATCGGGATGGCAACCGAGATAGCAATCGGGATAACAACCGCGACCGAAACCGGGACAACAACCGGAACAACGGTCCGCGCGACGACGATGATGACCGTGGTGGTCGCAATAACAACAATCGCCGTCGCCGTCGGGGCCGTGATCGTGATCGCTATCGCGATGGCCGTCCGCGCCGGGACGGGATGGAGGACACCGAGGTCACAGAGGATGACGTATTACTGCCCGTGGCCGGGATCCTTGACGTCCTGGACAACTACGCGTTCGTTCGTACGTCGGGCTACCTACCTGGACCCAACGATGTCTACGTCTCGCTTTCGATGGTTCGTCGACATGGACTTCGCAAGGGCGATGCAGTCACCGGAGCAGTTCGACAGCCGCGTGAGGGCGAGAACCGTCAGAAGTTCAACCCTCTCGTTCGGATTGAGAGCGTTAATGGTGCCGAGCCAGACACGTCGAAGAGCCGTGTTGAGTTTGGCAAGCTGACGCCGCTGTACCCGCAAGAGCGCCTACGACTGTCCAGCGAATCTGAGCCACACAACATGACCGCCCGCGTCATTGATCTAGTTGCCCCGATCGGTAAGGGTCAGCGTGGGCTGATTGTCTCGCCGCCGAAGGCCGGTAAGACGATGGTGCTTCAACGGATTGCCAACTCGATCACTGAGAACAATCCGGAATGTCACCTCATGGTCGTCCTCGTTGACGAGCGGCCAGAAGAGGTCACCGACATGCAGCGCTCTGTGAAGGGTGAGGTCATCGCCTCGACCTTCGACCGGCCAGCCGAGGACCACACGATCGTTGCTGAACTCGCTATCGAGCGGGCAAAGCGACTCGTCGAGCTAGGCCATGACGTCGTCGTGTTGCTGGACTCAATGACGCGTTTGGGTCGGGCCTACAACTTGGCTGCCCCAGCGAGTGGCCGAATCCTCTCCGGTGGTGTCGACTCGACCGCGCTGTTCCCGCCAAAGAAGTTCTTCGGTGCTGCGCGCAATATCGAAGACGGCGGCTCGCTGACGATTCTTGCCACAGCGCTCGTTGAGACTGGATCGCGAATGGATGAGGTCATCTTCGAGGAGTTCAAGGGCACGGGAAATATGGAGCTCAAACTCGATCGGCGTCTGGCTGATAAGCGCATCTTCCCAGCTGTCGACGTCGATTCTTCCGGTACTCGTAAGGAAGAACTCCTGTTGGCCCCGGATGAGCTAAAGATCACCTGGAATCTTCGTCGGGTTCTGCACGCGCTTGACACCCAGCAGGCGATTGAGTTGCTGCTGACCAAGTTGCGCGAGACAAAGAGCAACTACGAGTTCTTGCTTCAGGTTCAGAAGTCGACACCATCGGGACCCATCCAGGATGGCGAACGAATCGAGATCTAGGCACTTCTGTGACGGGCCGTAGTGCACTGATTACGGCCGCAGTAACACGGTCTCGAATTGGAGAACTAGATCACTAAAAGCCTTGGTTAGAGCCCGGTAAGGCGGGTATCGCCCTAGTGGAGCTCGTAACTACTAGGCAAGGAAGTGATCAACATGCTCCAACGAATTATGGCTCGAGAACCGATAGCGATACGTCCCACGACTGGCGAGGCCGAGTCTGCTATTCGGCAGATGATCGGCGAGGGCTACGACGTGTCCGTCCCGAATCAGAACCCGCTCATGGTGGGAGATGAGGCGTACTACCGCACGGTTATTCGCAGCATTCAGTCCGGGCTGGTGGGCAACTACCACGTCGCGCTAACTGACCTCGCAGGCGGCAATCCGATTGCGACCAACCAGCTAAAGACCATCCGGTTTTCGCTGAATCCGTTCGACCCCGCGATGCATGTCGAGATGGCGCAGCTAGAACGCCCACTGAGGTACACCGTCGCCTAACGTCCGCGTACACCAATGGCCGGCCTCGGTAAAATCCGAGAGGCTGGCCATTGCCGTGTGTTGAGGAGTGGGGCAAACGCGAGTTGTACCTATGCCTCCAGGCTGGTCATCACATGCTTGATGCGGGTGTAGTCCTCTAGGCCGTACATCGATAGATCCTTGCCGTAGCCGGATTCCTTGTAGCCACCATGCGGCATCTCCGCCTGTAGCAGGATGTGGGTGTTGATCCACACCGCTCCAAAGTCGAGCGCTTTCGCCATCCGCATCGCGGTCCCGTGATCCTTGGTCCACACACTCGAGGCGAGTGCGAGATCGACGCCATTGGACATTGCAATCGCTTCATCCTCAGTGGAGAACTTCTGGATGGTGACGATCGGGCCGAAGATCTCGTCTTGGACCATCTCATCGTCTTGGCGCATGTTTGCATAGACCGTCGGTTCCACGAAGAACCCGCGGTCGCCTTCGCGCTTCCCACCCGTCACTAGGACGGCATGTTCAGGTGCCCGGTCAATAAAGCCAAGAACCGTCTCGAACTGGTGCACGTTGTTGCATGGCGGGACAAAGGCATCATCATCCTTACGACCCTTGGTGTAACTGGACTCCAGAGCTTCTACTTGTTCCTTGAAGGCCTCCACGAACTCGTCGTAGACCCCTTCTTGGACGATCATGCGGGTTGAGGCGGTGCAGTCTTGGCCAGCGTTAAAGAATGACGACCCTGCCAGAGTCTCGGCAGCGGTGGCAATATCAGCGTTGTCGAATACGACGGCCGGTGCTTTCCCGCCGAGTTCGAGGTGAACTCGCTTGACCGTATTCGCCGCCGACTGGGCGACTTTGATTCCTGCGCCGACAGATCCGGTGATCGACACCATCGACGGAATCGAATGCGAGATCAGGGCAGCGCCAGTGTCGCGGTCTCCGACAACGACGTTGAAGACGCCGGGTGGGAGTAAGCCCTTCTCGGCGATGAGTTCAGCGATTCGTACCGTGGTGACCGGTGTCGTATCTGACGGTTTGAGGACCACCGTGTTGCCTGCCGCGATAGCTGGCGCGAACTTCCATACGGCCATCATCATTGGGTAGTTCCAAGGGGCTACCTGCCCGATTACTCCGACCGGTTCTCGGCGAATCATTGAGGTGTAGCCGCTCATGTATTCACCAGTGGACTTACCTTCCAAGATCCGAGCCGCTCCGGCGAAGAACCGGAGTTGGTCGACCATCGGCGGGATCTCTTCGGTTGCAGTAACGGCGACTGGTTTACCGGTGTTCTCCGACTCGAGCTCAGTGAGCTCGTCGCCATACTCCTCGACGAGGTCAGCGATTTTCAGTAGCGCAGCTTGGCGTTCAGCCGGCGTCGTTTCCTTCCACGCGACGAAGGCGGCCTCGGCCGCCTGACAGGCCGCATCGACGTCGTCGACGGTTGACGTTCGCGCCTTGGCAAACACCTCTCCGGTCGAGGGATCGACCAGATCAAGCTCTGGACCGCTGGGATCAACTACGTGGCCGTTGATGACGTTCTTGATCTGACGCATGAATCGCTCCACAGGATGGGTAGTTAGAGAACGATAAGAGCTTAGGTGGTTTATTGTCTGCGCATGGGGTCGAAGCGGCCCTTTGGGTGATCGGGTTTTGGCAGTCGCTAGTACCTGTGGCCCCCTCACGAACACCATCCCGCCAAAGGTGAAGAGCATGACGACCGCGCAGCCAGAAATCCATCCGCTAACGCCTCTGTCGGCCAAGGAGTTTGGCCAGATCACCGGGATCGTTCGAGGTCATCATGACGCTGGCGATCAGCTCAAATTCACAAGCATCTTGCTTGATGAGCCGGGAAAGCACGAGCTAGCGAATGCTGGCGAGAGCCCGGTCGAGCGGGCCGCAATCGTCGTGTGCCTAGATCGTCGAGACGGCCGGACATTCACCGGCAGGGTCTCCCTGGATGAGCGAACGGTCTCCAACTGGGTATTCCGCGAGGGCGAGCAGGCGAACCTCACCGGTGAAGAGCTCGAGTTGGTCGACGAGAACTTGCGCACAGATCCGCGGGTCATTGCCGCGCTTGCCGAGCGTGGCATCACGGATCTAGAGCTCGTTGCCATTGAGGTGTGGGGATATCCCGGGAACCTGGTGCCGGATGAGTACAAAGGTCAGCGGGTCGGCTGGACCGACGTGTGGATCCGCGATAGCCCCGACTCCAACGTCTACGCCAACCCCTTCTCAGGACTTTCATTCATCGTTGATCTGACCACGATGGAGTTACTTGAGGTCCGTGACATCTATGCCCTACCGCGTAAGAAGGTCATGGGGGAGTACCGCCCGGAGAAGGTTCCGGGAATGAAGCAGCGCGACGACATCAAGGCCCTTGAAATTGTGCAACCCGATGGTCCCTCATTCACGATGGAGGGGAACCTTCTTAAGTGGCAGAACTGGTCGATGCGGGTGGGCTTCAACGGTCGTGAGGGTCTCACCCTGCACACCATTAGCTACGAGGATCAGGGCCGTGAACGCCAGGTTGCCTACCGGATGTCGTTTGCGGAGATGGTTGTCCCCTACCGCGACCCCGGACCGGATCACTTCCGCCGCACCGCTTTCGATATTGGCGAGTGGGGTCTGGGGTTCATGACGACCTCGCTGAAACTCGGCTGCGATTGCCTCGGCGAGATCCGCTATATGGATGGGATCGTCCACGATTGGGATGGCACCCCGAAGGTCATCGAGAACGCTATCTGTATCCACGAGGAGGATGACGCAATCCTGTGGAAGCACGTCGACCCGATCACCGGCGCGGAGATTCGTCGGGCTCGTCGGTTCGTGGTCTCTTTCCATGCCACCGTCGCGAACTATGAGTACATCGTTTATTGGCGTTTCTACCAGGATGGCAATATCGAGTGCGAGGTTCGGGCGACCGGAATTATGGTGACGACCCAGTTCCCGGAAGGCACCACACCGGCCAACGGAACGATCGTCGACAACGACACGCAGGCGCCCTTCCATCAGCACTTCATCGTCGCTCGGCTTGATCTCGATGTTGACGGTGGACCCAATACGGTGTATTCGACCGAATGCCTCCCACAGCCGATCGGTCCAGGTAACGAGCATGGCGTCGGCATGATCCAACGGGTGACACCGCTGAAGAACGAGCAGGAGGGTATTCAGAACCCTGATTGGAATACCCAGAAGGCTTGGAAGATCGTCAACGAGAACGCGACGAACGGCTTAGGAACTAAGACGTCATACAAGCTGATTCCGGAGGCCTCCTTCCCGCCCATCATGGATCCCGAGGCACCACTACTTAAGCGCGCCGCGGCGATCGGGCACACGCTGTGGGTGACGCCCTATGCCAAGGACGAGAAGTGGCCATGTGGCGAACTGGTTGTTCAGAGCGAAGTGGATCGTGGGCTTCTGCAGTGGACAGCGGCGAATCGTTCGATCGAGAACAAGGATCTCGTGCTGTGGTACGTCTTCGGGATTAACCACATCACGCGGCCGGAGGAATGGCCCATCATGTCGGTGGACAAGGTGGCGTTCTGGCTCAAGCCAGCAGGGTTCTTTGACCGGAATCCATCACTTGACGTTCCTCCTGCGCCCACTGGCGGCGGTCACTGTTCGATGTAGCCGCAGCTAGGTTGGCAGGTCATATTCATGCCATGTCGACTTGCTGGCACCAGTCTTGTCGTAGACCGCTTGGGCGCGAGAGTTCTCCAGTGCGGTTTGCCAGATCAGCTCAAGTCCGCCATGTGCTGTGGTTGCGGTCGCGCAGGCTTCAATCAAGGCCTGCGCGGCGCCGGAGCCCCGCCCTGACTCGGTGACGAACAGGTCATGCATGATGCCGATCCGACCGCCACTTGTGGTGCTCCAACTCCAGTAGACGGTAGCGAACCCGACGGCCGATCCGGTTGCATCCGCGGCGAGGAACTGCACCCCGTCGGTCGTTGGGTTCTCAATGAGTGCCTGAGAGATTGCGGTGAGATCCTGGTCGGTTGGAGCGACCTCATAGAAGTCGCAGTAAGCCCGCATCAGCGGTAGTAGTGCTGGTAGATCGGGCGTCGTGACCTCTGAGATCTTCATTCTCTTGCACTCCTCAAGGGGTGGATGGGGCAGTTCCTACTCGTCTGGGACCAGCACGGGCGTGTCATGTTTGAGCGTCTCGCCACGGAAGAACGCCGGCGCTCGCCATTGCCACAGCAACATGAGAACGACTCCGACGAGTAGCGAACCCACACCAATGACGAAGACGCCGCCGATCCCGAAGTACGTGGAGATGCCATAGTCGGGATCGAGCATTTGGTAGGCGCTGATGAAGAAAATCAGCGTCAAAGCGAGCCCGCCAACTAGTGGAAGGAAGAACACGAAAATGAAGGACTTCGCATTGGCGAATGACTCCCGGCGGAAGTACCAGACGCAGGAGAACGCGGTAAGCGCGTAGTAGAACGCGATCGCCAACGAGATGGATTCGATGGAGTCCTCAAGGAAACTGTCGGAGATTATCTTCATGCCGACGTAGAAGGACAGCCCAATTGCGCAGGCAACGAAGGTGGAGAACCCAGGGGTGAGGTACTTGGGACTTACCGAGGCGAACCGGGCAGGTAGTGCCTTATAGACAGCCATCGCCAGAGTTCCGCGGGCGGTCGGCAGGATCGTCGTTTGGGCGGACGCCGCAGTCGAGATGAGGAGGACGAGTAGAACGAATGCGGTACCCCACTCGCCGATCAGCGGTAGCGCGATCACGCTGAACACGTTTGAGGCGTTGTCTGGGTTACTCAGCCCGATACCTTCATCCCCGACGCCTGCATAGGACACAGTTGCGGCCGTCACGACGACGTAGCCCACGAGCAGAATGACGGTCGCGATCAGTGCGGCGCGCCCCGGAGTCTTCTCCGGATCCTTGGTCTCTTCGTTGACGGCCAGGATCGCGTCCCAGCCCCAGTAGATGAACAGGCACAGCAGAGTCGCCTCCACGAAGGGCCCGAAACCAACACCGAACGGGTTGAGCCAACTCAGCTCAGGGGTGATCGATCCGTCTGTCCCGTTTCCGCTGTAGACCGCGTATAGCCCAGCCACTGCAATGAGTCCAAGCGCGACGTATTGCAAGCCAACGAGAACCGTCTGCATCCAGGCGGCGATTTGCAGCCCCCGGTATGCGAGGTAGGTCATCAAGACGATGAAGACGATTCCAACGACCGCAATAGCGAACTCGTTCTCCGCGAGGCCCTCCAAGCGGAACAGGTCAAAGAAGTAGATACCAGTGACTTCAGCCGCGCTTCCTAGAAAGATGATGCCGGCCACGGCTACGGCCCAACCACCCATCCAACCTGCGTGCGGACCGAAGGCCTTCGTTGCCCACGTGAAGGTTGTCCCGCAGTCTGGGATGACGGCGTTTAGTTCGCGATATGCGTAGGCAACAAAGAGCATTGGCACGAATGCGATCAGCATGAAGGCTGGTGCCTTGACTCCCACCACCGCCACGACCAGTCCGATGGTGGTTGCCAGCGAGAACACGGGAGCGGTCGAGGCCAGGCCAATGACGGTCGCCCCGAGTAGGCCAATCGAACCCGTCCGCAGTCCCTTGACCTCCACACCGTCGGGGTCGACTGCGTGGACTTCGCCGTGGGCAACATCAGACATAGCAGCAAAGTAGGCCTTACTTGATTCTTAAGCCATTCGATAGGGCCGTTTGGCGCGACCTGTTACCCAAACGTCACGAATGAGTTGTGCAAGGTAGGTGCTGCGCAGCCAATCGAGTACGCCGTGTCGGCGTTGAGGATCGGTTGGCCCTAGGATCGTTGCGTGCTAATGCAGGGCTCTCCGCCAGCTCCGGATGACCGGGTAACGCTTGCAAATTGGCAGGATCCGCCCTTCAACCGCTGGGCTTTCTCACATATGCGTGAGCTTGTGCCCACACAGCGAATTCGGCGTGGCTACGAGGTCTCACCGCAGTTTGCTCACGTGTTAGCAGACATCGGTGAGACCCCGGTGCATCTGATCGATGGTTCTGAGGTGAGCGCCAATACGGTCTTCGACCAGACATACACAGATGCATACGTGATCATGCGAAACGGCGTGATTGTCGCGGAAAGCTATTCCGATCGCACGCACTTGGACACCCCACATCTGCTGATGTCGGTAACTAAGAGCATCGTCGGTTGCGTGGCAGCGAATCTGATTGAACGAGGAGTTCTCGCCCTCGATGAGCCGTTGACCACGTACGTACCAGAGTTCGAGGGTAGTGGTTACGCCCAGGCTACGGTCCGCAACTTGCTCGACATGCGGTCAGGGATCAAGTTCAGCGAGGAGTACACGAATCCGGACGCTGAAGTCAGGGTGATGGAAGAAGCCTTCGGTTGGCGACCGGCCTCTGAACGCGAAGTTCCCAACTCGATCTACGACTACCTGCGCACGCTTGATCAACATGATGAGCACGGCGGTGCATTCGACTATCGGTCGTGCGAGACGTTGGCGCTCGGATGGATCTGCGAGCGAGCTGGCGGGGCAAAGATGGCCGATCTCATTAGCAATCTGATCTGGCAGCCGCTGCGGGCGGATTGGAATGCCGAGATGACCTGCGATTCCGTGGGAACCGGGATTCACGACGGAGGTATGTGCGCAACGGTCCGTGATCTGGCTCGATTCGGCCAGATGCTGCTAGCCGGTGGTATGTCTTTGGGGGGTGAGCAAGTGGTTCCCGGTGACTGGTTACGCTCGATTTGGACAGTCGACCCAGATATCAGAGATGCATTTGATCGCTCGGAAGCTGGACCGTTCATGCCCGGCGGCTGGTATCGCAACCAGTTCTGGTTTCTTCCTCGTGCGCACGGCGATGTGCTGTTGGCCTTGGGGATCTATGGGCAGATGCTCTATGTCAACCCGGGGACCGGGACTGTCGCGGCGAAGTTCTCCACCTGGCCGACGGCCCAATCAGGCGAGATGTTGCAGAACACCATCAGGACTTTCGATGCGATCGGTGCCCAACTTGCCGGACTCGCACCCGACCGGGCTAGGCACGATGGACCACCCGGGATTGCGGCTGGTTTATCCCGCTAGAGTCCGGTTATCTTCGTGCTCCTATCGCCAAGTACCCCCGCTTGGACGCGCACCCGCAACGCTTCTTGGAGATCACCATGACCGACGCCTCGGCCGCTGGAAATGATGCAACTGGTTCGCAATCCGTCGATGAAGCAGTGACAGGTGAAGCCATGAAGCAGGCAACTCCGCGACGCCATCTCAACGGGCTGTCAGAGATCCGGGCCTTCTTTCGAACGAATACCTCACCGGTGTTCTTCTTCGGCCCAACCGCGTTCAACCTGCTCGGGATCGATCGCTTCGTTCGCAACTTCAACTACGTCGCGTACTACGACTCGTGGGACGGTGCCCACCCTCGCGTGTTCAGTCCGCGCAACAAGCCCTATGTCGAGTTCGAAGACAGCGAGTCGATCAATAACTATCTCCTGCGTGACCCCGAGGTCCAGGCGTTCATTGCAGCTAAGGGTGGAACCCCTCGAATTGCCATGGTCTTCTTCGATGAGGAAACCGAAGAGATCTGTCGCGAGCTGGGCTACGAACTGATTCTTCCCTCCGACAAGCTTCGGCGACGCCTTGATTCCAAGATTGTTACCACCCAACTCGGTAACGAGGCCGGTGCCCCGAGTGTGCCGAACCTGCTCTCCGATGGAGTGAGCACCTGGGACGAACTCATGCAAGTTGCCCAAGAGCACAAACTTGGTAGCGACCTTGTCGTTCAAACTCCCTACGGAGATTCGGGGAAGACCACGTTCTTCATTGACGCCGAGGAAGATTGGGACGAGCACGCCGAGGACATCATCGGCGAGAAGCTCAAGATTATGAAACGGATCAACAATCGGGCGGCTGCGGTCGAGGCCGTTCTCACGGAACACGGCACTGTTGTCGGCCCGTTCATGACCGACCTCACCGGCTACCCCGAACTCACACCGTACGAGGGTGGTTGGTGTGGCAACGATGTGTTTCCCGGCGCCCTGAGCTCAGAGCACCGAACAAGGGCTATTGACCTCGTTCGACGCTTTGGCGATCGCCTGCGCGAGGAGGGTTACCGAGGCTTCTTCGAGGTCGACGTGCTCGTCGATATCGACGATGGGCAGGTGTACCTCGGCGAGGTGAATCCGCGGATTTCCGGTGCGTCGTCGATGACGAACGTCACCGCTGGTGCCTACGCCGACATCCCACTATTTCTATTCCACCTGCTCGAATACATGGACGTGGACTACACGATCGACGTCGAGGACATCAATGAGCGGTGGCGAGAGCTTGCAGCGGTTGACGTCTGGTCCCAGCTGATCATGAAGGATCCAGGTGACGATGTTGAACGGATCCTGGCCGCCCCGCTGACTGGTTCGTACCGCTTGGAAGAAGACGGCACGCTGCGGTTCACCCAGGTTGCTCTCGACTGGCACGAGGTCATCGATGAGAACGAGGCGTTCTTCATGCGGGTCTACGGCCCGGGCGACTACCGCTTTCACGGAGCCGATCTCGGTATCTTGGTCACCAAGGGTCGGATGCAGACAGACGAGGGACTAACTAAGCGTGCGCTCGACTACATCAACGGAATCCGTGGGATGTACGTCAGTGAATCGATTGACGACGAACGTGACCTCCAGCCGCTCTCATTCGTGAAATAGGGCCGATCAACTCATTCTTGTCACGGTAGCGATTTCCTAGGAACGATTGCCTAGGACATCGCGTCAATCGCCTCAGATGCTGCTCGTTGTCCGGCTTGGACCGCGCCTTCCATGTAGGCACTCCACGACGTTGCCGTTTCAGTTGCGCCCCATTTGATCGGTCCGATTGGAGCGGCTAGCGCACTGCCGAAGTTGGTCCACACGTAGGGACCCATGTTCGCGTTGTAGCAGCCGCGGGTGAAGGGGCGGTTCGCCCATTCGCCGGATACGACTAGCTCGGGTTTGGCGGCACGTGGACCGAAGTGACGAGCGAGCTCCTCGGTGACAAGTCGGTGGAGTTCGTCTTGGGGGAGTCGGCCAAACGTTCGCGCCTGCTCGCCTTCGAGGAACGCCAGGATCACACCCACATCGCCGTCGGCGATACAGCTGTCGTTGGACATTCGCGCGGGACCGAGGTCGGAGATGAGCTGACCGTTGAGTCCGTCGGCGCGCCAGAAGGGCTCGTCGTAGATGGCGAAGACCTTGACTGCCGAGGCCTGGGGCATTCGTTGGGTGAGCTGGTCGCGGATGCCGGGTAGCGGCGGAACGTAGGTGATCCGGCCTGCCAAGGTCGGGGCCAGGGCAACAACCACCTGGCGACCGTGTGCGACGACACCGTTGCGGCAGATGACCTTCACCGAGCTCGTCGGTCCGTCCTTGTATTCGATGGTTTGCACTTGGGCCCCGAGCACGATTGCGTCGCCCAGGCTGGCAGCGAGTCGCTTAGGGATCTCACTGGTGCCGCCGACGAACCTCGTCGTCTGGGCGCCGCCCTCGGACTCGGCAAGTAGCTCGGCTGTGACGCCGCAGACAGCCACGTTATAGAGCAAGTCGAGGAACGAGACCTCATGAGTGGGAACGGCCAGAATCCCGACGGTGCAGATCTCGATCATTGTTCGCGCAGTGGGTCCCAAACCCTGGGCGTCGAGCCAGGCGCCTGCTGTGATCTTGTCCCATTCGGCCGCGTTCTGGCTGAGCCACGGCTCCTCGACGTTGATCTGTTCGCAGAACTCATCGATCGTCGCTAACACGCGTGTCAGCTCGCCGAGCTCGTCGGCGTTTTCGCGTTGGAACTGCTCTTCGCGCTGGACCGGACCGTTGATCTCATATGTCGTCTCGCCGTCTTCAAACTGGGCGAAGGTCTCGACGCCTAGCTCGTCGGCCAGGGTGAACATTCGATGGTGGGTATCGCCGATCCACTGGGCGCCGAGTTCTAGGGGCATACCCGCAATGACCTCTTCGGTGAGGATGCGACCGCCAACTCGGTCGTTAGCTTCCAGGATGACGGCGCTGTAGCCCGCCTTGCCAACCTCCCGTGCCGCAATGAGACCAGACAGTCCAGCTCCGACGACGATGACATCAGCTTCGTATTCCACAGCGGGTCTCCTGAGATGTGTCAGATCGTGACGCCATTGAGTCGACTCACGATCACCTGGCGTCACGCTAGAGGACGCCACTACTCCGCGTCCTGTCGTGGCATGGGTATGCCCCGCTATTGGGCTATCGAGGCGGGTGAAGAGGCGTGTTCTCAGGCTATTCTTCGGCCAGAGAGTAGTACTCCCGAGCGCACACGTGCGCTGAATGAAAGGCGCCTGCGGTGACCACTGATTTACCTGAGCTTGTCCAACAGCGCAATGTCGTCACAGCTATCCCTGGACCCGTCTCGGTTGAGCTGATGGCCCGGCGTGCGGCATCGGTGTCGGCGGGCGTGGGCGCCGCTCATCCGATCTTCGCGGCTAGGGGCGGGGGAGGAATCTTGCTCGATGTTGACGGCAACTCCTTCATCGATATGGGATCCGGGATTGCCGTCACGTCCGTTGGAAACTCTGCGCCGCTGGTCGTTGAAGGTGTGCAGGAGCAAGTCGCCAAGCTGACGCACACGTGCTTCATGATTGCCGGCTACGACGGTTACCTTGATGTCTGCGAGAAGCTCAACGAGTTGACTCCAGGCGATCACGAGAAGCGTTCGGCGCTGTTTAACTCCGGTGCTGAAGCTGTAGAGAATGCCATCAAGGTTGCCCGCAGTTACACCGGCCGAACCGCGATCGTCGCCTTCGAACACGGCTACCACGGACGCACGAACCTGACGATGGGTCTCACCGCAAAAGCGATGCCCTTCAAACACGGATTCGGTCCGTTTGCTTCAGAGATTTACCGAATGTCGACCTCGTACCCGTTGCGCGATTCGAGATCTGGCGAACAGGCGGCTGCGGAGGCGATCAGTCGCATGGATGCCGAGATTGGCGCAAGCGACATCGCTGCAATCATCATTGAGCCGATCATGGGTGAAGGCGGATTCGTCGTCCCTGCGCCTGGCTTCCTTCGAGCTCTCACCGACTACGCGACTGCTAACGGAATCGTATTTATTGCCGATGAGGTCCAGACCGGTTTTGCCCGGACCGGCGCATGGTTCGCAAGTGACCATGAGGGGATCGTCCCCGACCTCGTCACGACGGCGAAGGGAATCGCCGGTGGGATGCCATTGGCGGGCGTAACCGGTCGAGCGGAAATCATGGACGCAGTCCATGTTGGTGGCCTAGGCGGGACTTATGGCGGGAACCCGGTGGCGTGTGCTGCTGCGCTAGGTTCGATCCAGACAATGATCGATCTAGATCTCGTTGACAGAGCAAAGCAAATTGGCGATGTCATGAATCGGCAGCTGAGTGCCTTGGCTGAGTCGACGCAGGCCGTAGCCGAGGTCCGCGGTCGCGGCGCCCTGATGGCGATTGAACTCGTCAAACCCGGAACTCTGGAGCCCGATGCCGCGCTGACTAAGCGGATTTCCGCAGCCTGTCTTCGCGAAGGTGTGCTGGTCTTAACCGCCGGAACCTACGGCAATGTCCTACGTTTCCTTCCACCGTTAGTGATCGGCTTCGCCTTGTTGGAAGAAGCACTAGACATCATCACGGACGTTGTGAAGCGGGAGTCCCTGGTCGGTTAGACAAGCTAGTCGAGTTCAGTCGTATCCGGTTGATTGCCGACCGGAATTCGCAGGGAGCCGATTCCGAGCCCCGTTGGCCGCTGTGCGCCGTTCGGATCAGAACCTGAATCGACTCCACCATCAGCGTCGTCGTCATCCTCGGGATCCTTCAGCGGTCCGAACTCGGCTGTTAATGCTGGCATGGATGGAACGAAGTAGAACGAACCCGTCACCGGAGTAGAGAACCTGGTGAGGTCGTCGATGAGGCCATCTGCGCTGGATCCGAACATCCGGTCGAGCATGAGATCCATCAGGGGCGGATCGTTCGTCAGGCCAATGAACTGTGTACCGGTCTCGTCGGTATCGGAGAACGGGGTATTCCGGCGAAAGATATGACGTTCGTTGCCTGCGGCATCCTCGACGGTGTTGCGGCTGACGTGGGAGGTCGGCGGCATCTGATCGCCGGACAGCTGGATGCTGTCAGCCTTCGTTCGACCGATGACCCCATCCTGCTCAGGAATCGATAGCGCATTGAAGGCAGGCATATTGTGCACCCATTTTTGGATGCACACATCAGTCCCACCCTCACCGACTGAGCCGGGTGGAAACAGGGCGACCTGTAGTGCCTCGTCCGGCAGTGGATTCTCGGTTCCGTCGATGTAGCCGATCGGGTCGCGGCTGTCTGGGGCTTTGTAGGCCGCTAAATCGACCGCCACCGAAGCGATCGGCGCAAGCGTGTCCATGATGGTTCGGGCGGCCAGCGATGCGTAGGCCTGGGTGTAGCTACTGCACCAGATCCAGATATCGAATCCGGTCGCAGGGGCGAAGAGTCCCGCTGGTCCGCTTATCTCGGTGAAATCAACGACTGAGCTCGGAATGGTGTCAGGTGAGAACCGCCGCCAAAAGTCTGGTCGAAATCCCCAGATGACGTTGGGTCCGCCCAGCCAGATCGCATTGCGGCGGGCTTGAGAAATCGTGGCGATAGCGGTGTCAAGCGACACAGACTCATCCAACACGAACTCGACATGGTGGTGAGCTATCAGACCCTCAGCGAATAGGCCCGGTTGTGGATCGGCCATTGCTACTGAGTGAAGTCGAAGCGCACGGCAGCCTCGGGGGTATTGACCAAGGCGGTGAGACTCTCTTCCAAGTAGAGCGTCACCGTGTCGCGGTCGTGTTCTAGATAGCCGATTGACCAGTCCTGGCCGCCGCGGATCTCGTAGTCGCCTCCTCGCAGGCTCAGCAAGAGGGCCCCTTCAACCGAAGGCGCCCACACAACGGGGACGTCGAGCATGAGGTTGAGGTGTTTGATGAGCGGGTAGCCACCCTTCTCGGAGCTTTCCATCACGCCTGTCCAGCATCGCGGACCCATCGCCATGGCGTACGGCCCAGCGATGCTCTTCTCCTGAAGGACGTCGAGTGCCTTTGCGACGCTATCGGGGAAGTCGGCGAAGTTGTCATCAATTGAGATGACCTCGTTGGTCGTGGCGCTGCCTACCCCGGCGATTCCCAGTCCAGGATTTCCGGCGAATACGGCCTTGTCTTCGGCCAGTGCGGCAGCGCGAGCGGCTGCGATTACCGGATCGGTGTCGAAATCGTTGGCACCGCGGTCGAGAGCGTCGAGCTCGCGACGGCTGATCTGGAACGGGACTCGCAGGTCGGCGAAGGACTGAACAACTCGGGTTGCGAGTTCAACGCCGTCCGCGTTCGTTGGCACCTGCTCAACCCGGCCTAGGGGCAGGGCCGAGGTGCTCCAGTCGCCGGTGGCGCTGTAGTCAATAAGCTTGCGTGCGGCCAGGTAGTGGCGCAGGGACCGGGTCGCTTCGCCCTCGATCTCTGCCCAGCCAGCATCGCTAATCGGCGCTTTTTGACGTAACAGATGATCCACTGCAACTCCCAAATGGTGAATGTCGATGGTGTTAGTAGCCTACTTGTGCTTGAGACGTTGGGACAACCGGTCGGCTAAGGTGCCGGTAGTTCGTGAAGCCGTCGTGGATGGAGCCCAACTTCGGTGATTCCTGTGCTCGGTGAATGCTGATTCCTGTGCTCGTTGAATACTGTCGCCCGACAGCGATCGCGTCTCCTCGTAGAAAGGACCGGTACTGCAAATGAGTCGCCGTGTCTTAGGTTCCTACGGTGTGGATGCACTCATCGTTCCAGTGCTGAGCATTATCGGTGCGGCGGCATTCATCGCTTTGGGCTACACAGAGGTGGGGTTTCCGCGGAACTTCAGCTACGTCGTCGCGGGACTTCTCCTGGTCCAAATCGCCATCTACGTACACACCACAGTTCGAGGTCGGTTCTTGTTGTGGGGCAAGGTCCTGGCAGGAGTTCCGGAGCCAGAGGAGTCCCTCGATGTCGGCTGCGGCCGTGGCATGGTGCTGATCGAGACGCTCATCCAGTTTCCCACTGCTGCCGGAGTGGGCCTAGACCTGTGGCGCAGCCGGACGGCGAAGGGTGTCGCGCGTCGAACTCTGGTCGAGAATGCGACTCAGAACGGCGTCATCGCTCGGACCACCTTGCAAGTTGGCGATATGACGGCGATGCCCTTCGCTGATGAGACGTTCGATCTCGTCACCGCGAATATCGCGATTCATGATGTTGATCACGACGAGGCTGGTCGCCGCGAGGCCCTCGCTGAGATCTTGCGCATCACTCGCCCCGGCGGCTACATCCGAATTGTCGACATCCACTACGTCGGGGAGTACCGCGACCAACTCCAGGTGCTCGGCGCCCGGGAGGTCAAGACGAAGTCACTGGGAATCAATGGGTGGTACGGCAATCCGTTTTATGCCAGCCGTCTCGTGTCAGCGCGCAAGCTCAAGTAGCCTCGTTGGCGTAGTTCGCCACGTGCGCGCTAACCCCCGATTCGGAATAGAAAGTTGCCTCCCTGGCGTTAGTAGGGGAGCCACATGGCACACTAGAGCGGTTCCGGTTCACGCTGTGCGACTCTTTCGCCTGCGACCCGGACCATGACACTAGGAGAAGTAAATGAAAGCCGGTATCCATCCCGAGTACGTCGACACTACGGTCACCTGTTCCTGTGGGAACGAGTTCATGACCCGCAGCACCGCCAAAGAGGGCAAGATCCACGCTGACGTGTGCAGTCAGTGTCACCCGTTCTACACGGGCAAGCAGAAGATCCTTGATACAGGCGGACGCGTTGCCAAGTTCGAGAAGCGCTTCGGTAAGGGAAAGAGCTGAACTAGCGCCATCCCACTCACTTCAACTAACAGTAATGGCGGTGCATAGTGTTCGAGCGCTGCGAAGATCTGCTCGTTGAGAATGCTGACCTCGAAGGTCAACTCGGTGATCCAACCCTGCACGCTGATCCAAAGCAGGCTCGCAAGGTTGGGCGCCGACATGCAGAGTTGCGACCCATCGTCGAGACCTACCGTCAGTGGGTCGCCCTCGGTGAAGACCTCGATGCCGCGCGTGAGTTAGGCGAAACCGATCAGGCGTTCGCTGATGAGGCCGTCACGATCGAGCAGTCTCGCGACGAGGTCGCGGACAAGCTCACCGGGCTACTCGTTCCGCGTGATCCACTCGATGGATCAGACGTCATCTTGGAGATTAAGGCTGGCGAAGGTGGAGACGAGTCAGCCCTGTTCGCTGGTGACTTACTGCGTATGTACTTGCGCTACGCCGAGCGTCGTAAGTGGAAGACCGAGGTACTTGGGTCGGTTGAGTCAGACCTCGGCGGGTACAAGGACGTCGCAGTTGCGGTCAAGGCCAAGGGCGTGCCCGATCCAGGTGAGGCGCCGTATGACCGGCTTCGCTACGAGGGCGGAGTCCACCGGGTTCAGCGGGTACCAGTAACCGAATCGCAAGGTCGAATCCACACCTCAGCGGCCGGTGTTCTCGTGCTTCCTGAGACCGAAGAGGTCGAAGTCGAGATCGATGCGAATGATCTGCGGATCGATGTCTTTCGCTCATCTGGGCCGGGTGGTCAAAGCGTGAACACGACTGACTCCGCAGTGCGAATAACTCACGTCCCCACCGGCGTCGTTGTGTCGTGCCAGAACGAGAAGTCGCAGTTGCAGAACCGCGAGCAGGCAATGCGGATTCTTCGTGCTCGCCTCGTTGCTTTGGAAGAGGAGAAGGCCGAAGCGGAGGCGTCGGAGTCGCGTAAGGCTCAGGTTCGAACTGTCGATCGCTCCGAGCGGATCCGGACTTACAATTTCCCGGAGAACCGCCTCGCCGATCACCGCACTGGCTTTAAGTCCTACAACCTTGACCAAGTCCTAGATGGCGAGCTGGAGGCTGTCGTGCAGTCGTGTGTGGACGCCGATATGGCGGCACGGCTAGCTGGCGAATAGCCGAGCAGAGCACCGGAAAAGCCGTGACAGTTCCTCGCGCGCGAGCGCTGCTTGCTGGGGCTCAGGCGCAGCTTGAGGAAGCAGGGGTTGCTAGTCCAAGGGTTGATGCTGAGATTCTGCTCGCGAACTGCCTAGGCGAGTCGCGCAGCTTCCTTGCGACAGACCCGACCGTCCTACCCGTTCAGCAGGCTCAATTCGATGCAACGATTGCTCGACGTGCTGCGCGTGAGCCGCTGCAACACATTATTGGCCAGGCGTGGTTCCGTCACCTCACACTCGCGGTTGGCCCAGGGGTGTTCATTCCGCGACCTGAAACCGAGACCCTCGTGGACCTAGCGCTCGAGGAACTTGCGCGTCGCCGTGGCTCGGTGCGCGATGTCGGCCAGACGATTGTTGATTTGTGCACCGGCTCGGCCGCGATTCCGATTGCGATTGCGACTGAGGCGCGAGAAAGCGTGATTTACGGCGTTGAGCTATCGCCGCAGGCATTGGGGTGGGCGCAGCGCAATGTCCAGGTATATGACGACTTAGTCCGCTCCGTGGGCTCGTCTATGACGTTGATCGACGGAGATGCCACCAATGTGGTGGAGGTTCTTCCCGAACTTGTCGGCCGTGTTGATGTGCTCACATGCAACCCGCCGTATATTCCCAGCGCCGCGATTCCACGCGATCAGGAGGTCCGTGACTTCGATCCTGATATCGCGCTATACGGCGGCGCCGACGGACTCGATGTCGTCAAGGGAGTTATCGCCCAAGCCGCGCAACTGCTAGTTCCTGATGGATACCTGCTAATTGAACACGGGGATGAACAAGGGGTGGGCGGAGGTCCGCTCGGGGTACCGGAACTACTTGAGAAGTCGTCGACCTTCAGGCAGGTTCAGGATCACCTGGATCTAGCTGGGCGTCCGCGGGTAACGACGGCTCGTCGGGTCTGACCTCGTCTGGATCTACTAGGTCGGGGCAGACATCGCGCAGCGAAGCGAGGGAGATCGCGCCGGCGCGTAGCAGAGTCGGGGGATCGGTCGTGATGTCAACCACGGTTGATGCCGCTGAGGACGTCAGCGGGCCAGCATCCAAGTAGACACCAACGGTGTTATCGAAGGTTTCGATCGCCTCCTCACATGTCGTGGGCAGGTCGGCCCCGGCAGTATTCGCCCCGCTGAGCGCTAGGGGGCCCACCCGCTTGGCAAGCTGCCACGTCACCGGGTGGATGGGCATTCGAACCGAGAGGGAGTTGTCGTCGGTTGCGCATACCGCCCAGGTCAGAGTGGGTTGGGAAATTCCCACGAGGGTGAGTTGTCCCGGCCAGAAGGCGGCGGCTAGTGATCGGGCCGCCTGGCTGATACCGGAGACGATTCCATCGATGGTCATCGTGGCACCGACCATCACTGGTATCGGCAAATCGGAGCCCCGGTTCTTCAGCTCCCGAAGTCGGGTGACCCCGTCGATTGAGAAGGCGTCGGTGGCAATCCCATAGGACGATTCGGTCGGGACGACGACCACCTCGCCACGTCTAGCGGCGGCGGCCGCGGCGGTCAAACCGCGTTCAAGTTCGGCAACATCTCGTACGTCGAAGCGTCGGATCACAAGTTGATTGTCGCCAGACGTAGACTTGTCACCATGACCGACGTGCCGTTCTGGGGTTCCGACTTTGCCGCTTTGCAGTCCGAAGACCCACAAATTGCTGAAATTCTGCTCGCTGAGCTTGACCGGACCCGTTCCGGTCTACAGCTGATCGCTAGCGAGAACATGACGAGCCCAGCGGTTCTTGCCGCCCTCGGCTCCGTTCTGAGCAACAAGTATGCGGAGGGATATCCGGGTCGGCGCTACTACGGCGGTTGCGTCGAGGTGGACAAGGCCGAGGTGCTCGGAATCGAGCGGGCTAAGGCGCTCTTTGGAGCCGGGCACGCCAACCTCCAGCCGCACACCGGCGCGAACGCGAACATTGCGGTCTATGGCGCCTTCCTGAAGCCGGGCGACACTGTGCTCGCGATGAGTTTGCCCCACGGTGGCCACCTAACCCACGGCACCAAGGTCTCCTTCTCAGGTAAGTGGTTCAACGCAGTTCACTACGGCGTCAGCCAAGACACCGAGGATATCGACTACGACCAGGTGCGTGAGCTCGCTCGCGAGCACCGTCCCAAGATGATTATCTGCGGAGGATCAGCGATTCCTCGTCTCATCGACTTCGCCGCCTTCCGCGAGATTGCAGACGAGGTCGGCGCAATTCTGATGGTGGATGCTGCGCACTTCATTGGATTGGTCGCAGGTAAGGCTATTCCTAGTCCGGTGCCATACGCCGACGTCGTCACGTTCACGACGCACAAGGTGCTGCGTGGCCCGCGCGGCGGGATGATCCTATGTAAAGAGGAGCACAAGGCCGCCATCGACAAGGCCGTGTTCCCGATGATGCAGGGCGGTCCACTCATGCACTCGGTCGCAGCGAAGGCTGTCGCCCTGCAGGAGGCCTCGACTCCCGAGTACCAGCAGTACGCTCGGCAGGTCATCAGTAACGCCAAGGTGCTGACCGAGTCCTTGGCTGCCAACGGCATGCGCCCGGTTACCGGCGGCACCGACACGCACCTCGCTCTTCTCGATCTCCAAGGCCTAGGAGTTACCGGCGCCGAGGCTGAAGAGCGCTGCGATGCGGTCGAGATCGTGTTGAACAAGAACGCGATTCCGTACGATCCGCAGCCGCCGAGTATCGCCTCAGGTATCCGGGTGGGTACCCCAGCGGTGACGACACAAGGTATGACCGAGGATCAGATGAAGGAGATCGGCTCGCTCATCGCGCGAGCTGTGACCGGATCCGACACGCCCGAGAACATCCGTGCAGGTGTAACCGCGCTTGTGGAGCGCTTCCCCGCCTACGCTCGCCCTTAGGCGGTATCTTCCTCGCAGCCGAAGTGAGGCGAGGCGAGTAGGAGGTGACAAGGATGCGGGAGTACTTACTCTGCATGCTCGTTGCCGGGGCCATCACATATTTGATGACACCGGTTGCTCGCCGCTTAGCTATTCGGTTTGGTGCGATGGCGGAGGTCCGCGATCGCGATGTGCACGACGAACCAACACCGCGGTGGGGCGGGCTCGCGATGTTCGCTGGGTTGCTCGGCGGAATGCTCGTGGCAAGCCAACTCCCGGTCATGCGCGCGGTCTTCGACGGTGACGGTCAACCACTTGCTCTGCTAACGGGAGCAACGATCATCGTGATCCTGGGGCTAGCTGATGATCGGTGGGGGTTGGATGCCCCGACGAAGTTTGTCGGCCAGGTCTTGGCCGCGGGCTCGATGGCGCTCCTGGGCATACAGGTGCTCTGGTTGCCGATCGCCGGAACCCTGTTGCTGGACCCGCTGACGAGCGTATTGCTCACGGTCTTGATCGTCGTTCTCACCGTAAATGCGGTGAACTTCGTCGATGGGCTAGATGGCTTGGCCGCCGGGATCGTCGGAATCGCTGCCCTTGCCCTCTTCGCCTATTCCTATCTGTTGAGTGTGTCGAATCAGATAGATCGAGCGACCTTGGCTGCTTTGATCTGTGCGTTACTCGCAGGGATGTGTCTGGGCTTCCTACCGCACAACATCAACCCCGCGCGGATATTCATGGGCGACACCGGTTCGATGCTCATCGGCCTATTACTGGCCTCTTCAATGATCACGTTGACTGGCCGGGTTGACCCGAGCTCGTTAACAGATACGGTGCTGTTGCCCACGCTGCTGCCCCTGTTGCTACCAGCCGCTGTAATCGCCGTGCCGCTGCTAGATGTCGCGCTCGCGGTCGTACGTCGGACTCGGGCGCGGCGCAGCCCGTTCGCACCCGACAAGCAGCACCTCCATCACCGCCTGTTGGAGCTAGGACACTCGCAGCGTCGCGCGGTTGGCTTGATGCACGCTTGGACGGCTCTGATTGCCTTCACTGCGGTATCGCTGGCCTTTGTGCCCCTGACGGTTACCGGAATCTTCTTTGGGGTTGGTGTCATCATCCTCGCGGCTCTCGTCATTTGGCCAGGCCGAACGGATCCCACTTTGATGGCCTAAAGCTCGGGCAACCTCCGGCGCGTTCGCCCAGATGGGTCAATGTCTTGGTCGCGTCGTGTTAGCGTCGGACGCCAATGACAATGAGCTCGGAGAGGGTTCTCCAGAAAGCAGCGCCGTGAGCAACGATCACCCGGATGTCGACCCGTCAACTGATGCCCCAGGCACGTCATCTGACAAGCAAGGTCCAGAACCCTTTACTGCGGCCGCGGCCGACGCTCGGATGTTGAAGATTCCGATGCTGTGGGTGATCTCGGCAGGGCTAATCGTCACCGTCATTTCAACGATCTTGCTTGGTTCGAAGGGCCTGATAGCCGGTGTTCTCGGGACCGTCGTGGTCACCGGGTTCTTTGGTGGCGGCCAGTACATCGTCGCGCGAGTTCTCCGCAATAACCCAATGGTTGCAATGAATATGGCGATGCTGGTCTACGTCGGACAGATGGCCATCATGTTCCTGCTGCTGCTGTTTCTGCGCGATGCAACGTTCTTCAACCCCAAGGCTTTTGCCATCACAGTGGTGGTCTGTGCCTTCGTCTGGA
The DNA here is from genome assembly GCA_946803585.1 of uncultured Actinomycetes bacterium. Classification (GTDB taxonomy): domain Bacteria; phylum Actinomycetota; class Actinomycetes; order S36-B12; family UBA10799; genus UBA10799. Next base: position 35,178 of record CAMPEQ010000011.1, on the reverse strand, counting down.
CCGGCGCTATGGCCTACGCGATGATGCGTACCAAGGTGTTGTACGTGGAGCCCGGGTCGGGTCCAGGGCAGGGAAACTAGCGCCCGCACCTTGAGAAAATCTGAATCATTTCCACCGGATGCGTGCCTAGACGTGCAGTCGATATCTCGGACTGCTAGGTTCATCGCGATGGAGAAACGGGACGCCGCCAATAGCAAGTTGGTGAGTCCCAATGAGACCGCTTGGATGATTACCGGACGGCTAGTTGCCGGGATGATTGTCTACGGAGCGGTCGGTTGGTTACTGAGTCTTTGGCTCGGACACCAGGCACTTTTCATCGCGGGTGGCGTCCTCTTTGGTATTGCCGCTAGTTTGTACCTCGTACTCGCTCGGCTCAATCACGAGACGAACGAAATACGGAAATCCGACCAGTACTCGAGCAAGGGACAGCAATGACCAGCACCGAGGTGACCCGTGGCTAGTTTGGTTGATCTGTCAGCCTCTTGGGCCCCTGGCTGCCATCTTGGTGGCGACAATGGATGTGGCTTCCCGGCTCCGGGAACCGAGATCTTTGAGTTCGGCAAAATCGCCGAGTACACGATCTTCGGCATTACTTTCACGATCGATAAGCCGGTTATCTTGGTTCTGCTCTGCAGCGCCCTGATCATCGTCTTCTTCACGGTCGCATTTGCCAAGCCCCGTATGGTGCCCGGTCGCGTTCAGAGTATGGGCGAGCTTTGCTACGTCTTTATTCGTGACCAGATCAGCCGGGAGACGATTGGTAAGGCTGGCGACAAGTACATCGCCTTCCTGTTCTCCCTGTTCTTCTTCGTGTTCCTCATAAACTTCATGGGTATCTTCCCTGGCGCTCAGTTCGCACCAACCGCCCTGTTCGTCTATCCCGTGGCCTTGGCTGTCATGGTCTGGCTGACGTACATGTTCATCGGCCTCAAGAAGCAGGGCCCCATCAAGTTCTTTACGAACATGATGTTCCCACCGGGCGTCCCCAAGCCCGTCCTGGTTATCTTGGCTCCAATCGAGTTCATCTCGAACGTCATCATCCGGCCGTTCACGCTTGCCATTCGTCTTATGGCGAACATGTTCGCCGGTCACCTCCTGCTCACAGTCTTCATCGTGGCAGCCCTTTATCTTGCAAGTCCTTCGGTTATCGGAGTCCTCGGTACGGCCGCTTCAGGTGTCATGGTGGTAATCATGACTGGCTTCGAGTTCCTCATCGAAGGTTTGCAGGCATATATCTTCACGTTGCTTACGGCCTCCTACATAGCAGGCTCTCTAAGTAACGAGCACTAAGACAAAGACGCCCGACCCCGCGGATCGTCCACGGGGAACGACAGAGAAGGAAAGCGAAGATGCTCGATCTCATCGCAGAAGTTTCCGGAAACCTGGGAGCTATCGGTTACGGTCTCGCGGCTATTGGCCCCGGTATCGGTATCGGTATCATCTTCGGTAACGGAGTCCAGGCCATCGCGCGACAGCCCGAGGCCTACGGCGTTATTCGCCAGAACATGTTCATTGGATTCGCGCTTGCTGAAGCCCTCGCACTTTTGGGTTTCGTCGCACCGTTCGTCTTCACCTAAACCGCCGACCCTGCTGACTCCTTGAGGGGAGGAAAACAATGACCAGCCTCATAGCTGCAACCGAGGGCGTAGAAGAGTTCAACGTTCTAGCCGTCCCGCTCGGTGAATTTATTATCGGCACAGTCGCATTCTTGATTGTGTTCGGCGTCTTAGGGAAGCTGTTGCTGCCCAAGATCCGTACCGCACTTGCTGAGCGCGAGCAGCTCATTGAAAGCGGTCTACGGGCAGCGGAAGATGCCAAGGAAGAGTCGGCGCGGATGGCTGAAGCCAACCAAGACCAACTCGCCGAAGCTCGAGAAGAAGCCGCGACGATCAGGGCAGCCGCCCAGGCCGAACGTGGCGAGATCATCGAGAAGGCACGTTCCGAAGCCGTTGCGGCCGCCGCGGCGGTCACAGCATCTGCTCAAGCTCAAATCGAGCAGGAGAAGAACAAGGCAGGAGCCGATCTTCAGCGCAACGTTGGAGCAATGGCAACCGATCTCGCCGGTCGAATCGTTGGTGAGGTCCTGACCGACGATGCTCGGGCACAGGCTGTGGTTGACCGCTTCATCGGTGAACTGGAATCAGCTGCCGAGAGCACTGGGACTGCCTAATGCTGGGTGCGAGCAGAACATCGAGTACCAAACTGCAGAAGTCTCTTGCGGAACGGTATGACGCGTCTCCCTCCTCTGCGGAGTTCGGCGAAGCGGGTCGTGGATTGTTCGCGATCGTTGGTGTGCTGACCAAGGAACGAGCCCTGCGCGCGATGTTGGCGGACTCCTCGATCTCAGACGATCGAAAAGTCGCCACCATCAACCAACTCTTCGCGGCGCAGGTCTCGGAGTTGACTGCAACGGTCTTCACCCAGATTGCAGAGTCTCGTTGGTCCTCTGAGAGCGACATGGTCGATGCAGTCGAAGAAGCTGGAGCCACGCTTGTCTTGATGAGCGCGGAGTCCGACGGAAACATCGACAGAGTCGAGGAAGAGCTCTTCCGCTTCGGACGGGCAATCGATGCCAATGCTGAACTCCAGATGGCGCTGACTAACCCAGCGACGTCTCCGGAGGCAAAGTCGGCAATTGTTCGAAGTCTCCTTGATGGTAAAGCCTGCAATGAGACAGTCGAGCTAGTCGGAGAGGTCGCAGGACACCTGCGCGGACGACGTATCCAAGATGCGATCACTCGTCTTTCCGAACTTGCTGCTGGACGTCGCGGTCGAATCATCGCCGATGTGCGCAGCGCTGTTCCACTGACTGACCAGCAATCGGAACGCCTGTCTGCCGCGTTGGCGCGGCTACATGGGCGCTCTGTTGAGCTCAACGTCGAGATTGATCCGGCAGTTATCGGCGGGATCGAGGTTCGCGTCGGGGACGAAGTCATCGACGGAACTGCCGCAAACAAACTAGAACAAGCTCGCCGCAAGCTGGCGGGCTAACAGACCACTGATTGCCCGAGGCCTCAATACGGGGTTTCGACAACGAACGAAAGAGAAGAGATAATGGCCGAGCTGACCATCTCATCGGATGACATCCGCGGTGCAATCGAAGCGAACGTCGCAGAGTTCTCGCCTGAGAATGCCCGCGAAGAAGTTGGTCGCGTCCTAGAGGTCGGCGACGGTATCGCTCGCGTCGAGGGCCTGCATTCAGCGATGACCAATGAGCTGCTGGAGTTCGAAGGCGGACTACTCGGCCTCGCACTTAACCTCGATATTCGCGAGATTGGTTGTGTCCTCCTCGGAGACCCAACCCACATCGAAGAGGGCCAGCAAGTTCGACGTACCGGTGAAGTTCTCTCGGTTCCCGTCGGCGATGGCTTCCTCGGCCGTGTCGTCAACCCTCTCGGAGTTCCGATCGACGGTCTCGGTGCCATCGAGGCCGAGGCAACTCGTGCCCTCGAAGTGCAGGCGCCCAGTGTTGTTGAGCGTCAACCAGTCACCCAGCCGCTGCTCACCGGGCTAAAGGCAGTTGATGCCATGACAGCAATCGGTCGCGGCCAGCGTCAGCTGATCATCGGTGACCGCCAGACCGGAAAGACGGCACTTGCGCTAGACACGATTCTCAACCAGAAAGAGGGTTGGGAGTCAGGCGACCCGTCCAAGAAGGTCAAGTGCATCTACGTGGCCATCGGGCAGAAGGGTTCGACGATCGCAGCCGTTCGCGGAGCGCTTGAAGCCAACGGTGCTCTGGACTACACGACCATCGTTGCCGCACCTGCTTCTGACAACCCAGGTTTCAAGTACCTCGCGCCCTACACGGGATCAGCGCTTGGTCAGCACTGGATGTACCAGGGCGAATCAGTCCTCATCGTCTTCGATGATCTCTCGAAGCAAGCTGAGGCGTACCGCGCAGTTTCGCTACTTCTCCGTCGCCCACCAGGTCGTGAGGCCTACCCAGGTGACGTCTTCTACTTGCACTCACGGCTACTTGAGCGTTGTGCCCGTCTGTCTGAGGAGATGGGCGGCGGTTCGATGACCGGACTTCCGATCATCGAGACCAAGGCAAACGACGTCTCGGCTTACATTCCCACCAACGTCATCTCGATCACCGACGGACAGTGCTTCTTGGAGACCGACCTCTTCAACTCGGGTGTCCGACCAGCGATCAACGTTGGTATCTCGGTCTCCCGTGTCGGCGGCGCCGCTCAGCCGAAGGCGATGCGTAAGGTCGCTGGTTCGCTGCGACTCGACTTGGCTCAGTACCGAGAGCTAGAAGCGTTCGCAGCATTCGGATCGGATCTCGATAAGGCTTCCAAGGCTGCCCTTGAACGTGGGGCCCGGCTCGTGGAACTCCTCAAGCAGCCGCAGTACGAACCGTTCTCCATGGAGCGCGAGGTTGTCGCAGTGTGGTCGGGTACTTCCGGCGGCCTCGACGACGTGCCGCTAGAAGACGTTAAGCGCTTCGAGAAGGAGTTCCTCTCCTACATGGATCGCGATATGTCCGATGTGATGGACACGATTCGCGAGACGCGAGAGCTATCCGACGATTCCGTCACGCTGCTCAACACCGGAATCACTAACTTCAAGAAGCAGTTCGTCACGAATGACGGCAGCCTGCTCGGAACCGAGGCTGAGGCCGAGGCATTGTCTGAGGACGAGATCGAGCACGGCAAGGTCACTCGCAAGGTTCGCAAGTAGTAGCGGACGACTAGGACTAAGGAAACCGAATGGGTGCACAGCAGCGGATTTTCCGCCAGCAGATCAAGGACACACAGTCCACGAAGAAGATCACGCGCGCCATGGAACTCATCGCATCTTCAAGGATCGTAAAGGCGCAGGCCGCAGTTCGGGCCAACCAGCCTTACGCACGTGCCCTCTACGATGCGTTGACGCTCGCAGCATCGCACGCCAAGATTAATCATCCACTTCTTAACGAGGTAGACAATCCCAAGCGCGCGGCTATCCTGCTCATCACGGCCGACCGTGGACTCGCAGGTGCGTACTCGTCTAACGCAATCAAGGAAGCCGAACGTCTCGCTACTCGTTTGCGGGAACGCGACCTTGAGCCTGTCTGGTATGTCGTTGGTCGTAAGGGTGCTGGGTTCTTCAAGTTCCGCGAGCGCCCAGTGGCCGACTCGTGGACTGGCTTCAGTGATAGCCCGAAGTACAAGGACGCTAAGGAGATCGCTGCACGTCTCCTCAAGGACTTCCTCTTAGACGGACCAGAAGGTGTAGACGAGATTCACATTGTCTACACCCACTTCGTCAACCGGGTAACGCAAGAGGCTCGCGTGATTCGCGTCGTGCCGCTAGAGGTCGTCGATGAAGTAGTTGACACCACCGAAGGTGCGGGTATCCACGGAGCTGAAGACAAGGGCGGCAAGGCGGTTTGGCCGCTCTACGACTTTGAGCCAGATGCTGAGGCAACCCTCGACAACTTGCTCCCACGATTCGTCGAACACCTTGTTCACGTATCGCTACTTCAGTCGGCCGCCAGTGAGCATGCTGCTCGTCAGCGGGCAATGAAGTCGGCAACAGATAACGCAGAAGACCTGATTCGTCGCTATACCCGCCAAGCCAACCAGGCCCGCCAGGCCGAGATCACACAGGAAATCAGCGAAATCGTCGGCGGGGCCGACGCGCTGGCGTCCTCTTAATAGGGAGTGAGTAACAAGATGACCGCTACTGCGGACACAGCAGTTGGAGTAGGCCGCGTTGCTCGAGTAACTGGGCCGGTTGTTGACGTCGAGTTCCCAGCCGAGGCAATGCCGGAGATCTTCAACGCTCTGAAGACCACGGTGACCTTCGGTAAGCATGAAGAGGGCGATCCCGACGAGCGCCTCCTCACCCTCGAGGTCGCACAGCACATTGGCGACAACCTGGTGCGTGCCATCTCGATGCAACCGACCGACGGACTCGTCCGCGGCGGCGAGGTAGTTGACACCGGTGCACCCATCATGGTTCCCGTCGGTGACGTCACCAAGGGCCACGTCTGGACGACCCTTGGCGATGCCCTAGACGTTCCGGAAGGTTCGCTGGACATTACAGAGCGCTGGCCAATCCACCGCCTCGCACCAACCTTCGATCAGCTTGAATCCAAGACTGAGGTCTTCGAGACAGGGATCAAGGTCATCGACCTACTCACCCCGTACGTCAAGGGTGGAAAGATCGGTCTGTTCGGTGGTGCCGGTGTCGGCAAGACGGTCCTCATCCAGGAGATGATCTACCGTGTTGCCGAGGAGTTCGGTGGCGTGTCGGTGTTCGCCGGTGTGGGTGAGCGTACCCGTGAGGGCAACGACCTCTTCCTAGAAATGACTGAGTCAGGCGTTATCAATAAGACCGCACTTGTCTTCGGTCAGATGGATGAGCCGCCGGGCACGCGTCTGCGGGTCGCGCTGACCGCACTGACGATGGCGGAGTACTTCCGCGACGTTCAGAAGCAGGACGTGCTGCTGTTCGTCGACAACATCTTCCGTTACACCCAGGCCGGTTCCGAGGTCTCGACCCTGCTTGGCCGCATGCCATCAGCAGTCGGTTACCAGCCGACCCTGGCTGATGAGATGGGCCAGCTACAGGAGCGAATCACGTCAACCCGAGGAAACTCGATCACCTCTCTGCAGGCGATCTACGTGCCCGCCGATGACTTGACAGATCCCGCACCAGCAACGACGTTCGCTCACCTTGACGCGACGACGACGCTGAGCCGCCCGATCTCGGAGAAGGGTATTTACCCGGCCGTTGATCCACTCGACTCAACCTCGCGGATCCTGGATCCCCAGTACATCGGTGAAGAGCACTACCAGGTCGCCGCGCGTACCAAGGAGATCCTGCAGCGCTACAAGGACCTTGAGAACATCATCGCGATTCTCGGTATCGATGAGCTGTCTGAAGAGGACCGCATCATCGTCAACCGGGCACGGCGCATTCAGCGCTTCCTGTCGCAGAACATGTTCGTTGCTGAGGCGTTCACCGGCCAGCCCGGCTCGTTCGTCCCCGTCACCGAGACTGTTGCTGCATTCAAGGCGTTGTGTGCTGGTGAGTACGACCACCTGCCAGAGCAGGCGTTCTTCATGTGCGGTGGCATCGAGGATCTCGAGCGCAACGCAGCGAAGCTGGCAGGCAAGTAATCATGGCTGATCCATACGAGGTTCACCTCGTCGCGACAGACCGAGAAGTCTGGACCGGCGAGGCGACCCTGGTGTCATTTGAGACCTATGACGGTGAAGTCGGCGTAATGCCGGGGCACTCACCGATGCTCGCGATGCTCAAAGACGGACCAGTTCTTATTCGTCAACCAGACGATGCAGGTGACCTACACGCCGCGGTCCACACCGGATTCGCAGTGGTCGACGGTGGCAAAGTCATCATCCTCGCGGAGTCAGCCGAGCTCGCTGAAGAGATCGACCTCCAGCAGGCGGAGGCGCTGCTCGAAGAAGCCAAGGCCAGCGAGGATAGCGACGGTAAGGTTGCGGCCCTCGCTCGCGCTGAGACCCGAATCAAGGTCGCCAAACTTTAGAAGCTAATCACGGTTAGCTCCAGGTACCCAAAGGACATCACCGACATCTTGGTTCGCAACGCGTCCGAGGATGAAGAGCAAATCTGAGAGCCGGTTGAGGTACTTCGCGGGCAGAGCGCTGACCGAGTCCGGATATGTCTGAAGGGCTGTCCAGGCCGACCTTTCTGCTCGCCTCGTAACCGTCCTTGCGACGTGCAGTAGAGCTGAGCCCGTCGTGCCGCCAGGTATGACAAAGCTGCGAAGTGGCTCTAGTTCGCTATTGAACTGATCGCACAGCGCCTCGAGCCGGTCGATATAGGCAGGCTCAACTCGCAGTGCTGGGATCTGTGCGGGGGGCGCGTCCGCTGCTGGCAGCGGAGTGCAGAGATCAGCGCCAACATCAAACATGTCGTGCTGAATCCTGACCAGCACTTGCGAGATCTCAGAGTCCAGCTCGCCCATCGTGACCGCCACGCCCAAAGCGGAATTCGCTTCGTCGACATCGGCGTAGGCAACCAAACGCGGGTCCGTCTTCGTGGTCCGCGAGAAATCACCTAGTGCTGTTGTGCCATCGTCACCTGTACGCGTGTAGATACGCGTGAGATTTACCATTGAGTCAGCGTATCCTCACCCATTGTGGAAGCTTTCGAGGTCACCGGCGGAACTCGGCTCAGCGGTGAGGTATCCGTCAGCGGAGCAAAGAACTCGGTACTGAAGCTGATGGCGGCCTCGTTACTTGCTCCAGGGACTTCAACGATTACCGCGGTACCCGAGATCCTCGATGTGTCGGTAATGGCCGAGCTGCTTCGTCGGCTTGGTTGCGATGTGACACATGACGTGGTTGCGGCATCGCTAACGATCACTGTTCCGGAGACGCTGCACCATCAGGCTGACTACGATCTTGTTCGACGTATGCGGGCGTCGGTCTGTGTTCTCGGCCCGCTGATCTCCCGTTGTCACCGCGCAGAGGTTGCTGTGCCAGGGGGTGACGCTATTGGCTCCCGTGGCCTAGATCTACATATTGCTGGTCTGAACCGGCTCGGCGTCGAGGTTCACAATGAGCATGGCTACCTCATGGCCAACGCCCCAGGCCGCCTACAAGGTGCCTCAATCTGGCTCGATTTTCCCAGTGTCGGGGCGACCGAGAACCTGCTGATGGCCTCGGTACTAGCCAAGGGCACGACGGTTATCGACAATGCTCCTCGCGAGCCAGAGATCGCCGATCTGTGCCGAATGCTGGTTTCGATGGGTGCTCAGATCGACGGAATTGGCTCAGCGACACTGGAAGTCACAGGGGTGGAGAGTATGCACCCGACGACGTACCAGACGGTCCCGGACCGGATTGTCGCAGGCACCTGGGCGGTTGCCGCAGTAATTACCGGTGGCGACATCATGGTGCGCTCGGCTAGGGCAGGCGATTTGGAGATCGCGCTAGACAAGCTCGTAACCGCAGGTGCTCACATTGAGGTTGGTGACCATGGATTCCGGGTGACAATGGACCGTCGCCCGCGCGCAGTCGACGTCGTCACCCTGCCCTACCCAGGTTTCCCGACGGATCTGCAACCGCAGTTCATTGCGCTCAATGCAGTTGCTGATGGTGCTGCGATGGTTACCGAGAACCTATTCGAAGCGCGGTTCCGCTTTGTCCAGGAGCTTCGCCGGTTGGGAGCTGATGTCCGAACGGACGGCCACCACGCACTTGTGCGGGGAACGCCAAGGCTCTCTGGAGCCCCGGTCGAGGCCACCGATGTTCGCGCGGGTGCCGGTCTTGTCTTGGCTGGTCTAGTCGCGGAGGGAACCACAACTGTGTTCGATATTTCGCACATCGATCGCGGCTATGCCCACTTCGTTCGCGATCTCACCGGGGTCGGCGGTCAAATCGCCCGTGTCGATATCTGACGCCCCGACGCCAGCATAGGTTCGGCCGCAACTTAGGGTGCTGGCATGGCTGAACAGATTGCAGTTGTCGGAGCTGGACTCATGGGGTCGGGAATCGCGCAGGTTTCCGCAGTTGGTGGATACGACGTCGTCATTCAAGACGTCACTGACGAGGCCTTGGCCCGTGGCGTCGGCGCGATTGAGAAGTCTCTTCGCCGAATGGCGTCTAAGGGGAAGATGACTGACGGCGACGTCGACATCGCCCTGGATCGAATCAGTACGACCACCGAGCTAGATGCGGTCGCGTCCGCTGACATCGTCGTAGAGGCCATCTTCGAGAAGATCGAAGTGAAGGCCGAGCTGTTCAAGGAACTCGACCGCCTGTGCAAGCCAGATGCGCTACTTGCGACAAACACCTCCGCGATCCCGATCACCACGATCGCCGCAGTCACCAACCGACCTGAATCAGTTGTCGGAACGCATTTCTTCTCACCGGTTCCGATGATGGCGTTGTGTGAGCTCGTTCGCGGCTACAAGACCAGCGATGAATCGCTCGCTCGCGCAACCGTGTTTGCCGAGAACTGCGGAAAGACCGTGGTCGTGGTCAACAAGGACATCGCGGGATTCGTCACTACTCGGCTGATCACGGTGCTGTCGATGGAGGCTATTCGCCTGGTCGAAACTGGCGTTATGTCGGCCGAGGACGTCGATACGGCTTGCCGATTAGCATTCGGGCACGCGATGGGTCCATTGCAGACCTGCGATCTCACCGGACTTGATGTCCTCATGAACGCGTCGAACAACGTCTACGCCGACACTCAACGCGAGGCGTGGGCGCCCCCGGAGCTGCTGCGTCGCATGGTTGCCGCCGGAGAGCTCGGTCGTAAGGCTGGCAAAGGGTTCTACGACTACTAGGTCACAGGAACAAACCACCATTCGTTGAAGCGGTTAGCGGTGGTTTACCCTGAGGAGTATGGCCGAATCGGGATCTCACACTCCAGACCGTCGTAAGAAGGACCGCCCGTGGTTGATGCGTACCTACGCAGGCCACTCATCGGCGGTTGAGTCCAACAAGCTTTACCGGACCAACCTCGCGAAGGGGCAAACGGGTCTGTCGGTCGCATTCGATCTACCAACCCAGACCGGCTACGACCCTGACAGTGAACTCGCTCGCGGTGAGGTGGGCAAAGTAGGTGTTCCCGTCTCCCATATCGGCAATATGCGTCAGCTCTTTGACGGTATCCCGCTCGGTGAGATGAACACGGCGATGACGATCAATGCCACTGCGATGTGGCTGCTGGCCCTCTACCAATCAGTAGCCGAGGAGCAGGGCGCCGCTGCAGCAGACCTTCAGGGCACAACCCAAAACGACATCATCAAGGAATACTTGTCACGGGGTACCTACGTGTTCCCTCCCGGGCCATCGCTGCGTTTGATCACCGACATGATCTCGTACACCGTGAACGAGATTCCCAAGTGGAATCCAATCAACATTTGCAGCTATCACCTCCAAGAAGCCGGTGCGACTCCCGTCCAGGAGATCGCGTACGCGATGAGCACGGCAATCGCTGTTCTGGACTCGGTACGCGATTCCGGCCAGGTTCCACCGGAGCGCTTCGGCGAGGTCGTGGCTCGGATCTCGTTCTTCGTCAATGCGGGGGTTCGCTTCGTCGAGGAAATGTCAAAGATGCGGGCGTTTGTCGAGCTCTGGGATCAGCTGACACTCGAGCGATACGGCGTCACCGATCCCAAACAGCGTCGATTCCGCTACGGCGTGCAGGTCAATTCGCTCGGGTTGACCGAGGCGCAGCCAGAAAATAATGTGCAGCGGATCGTGTTGGAGATGCTCGCAGTCACCCTGTCAAAGGACGCGAGAGCTCGGGCAATTCAGCTCCCGGCTTGGAACGAGGCGCTCGGCCTGCCCCGACCGTGGGATCAGCAGTGGTCGTTGCGGATCCAGCAGGTGCTCGCCTTTGAGTCAGATCTGCTTGAGTACGACGATATCTTCGCCGGATCAACCGTGATTGAGGCAAAGGTCAACGAGCTCGTCACCGCTGCGCAAGAGGAGATCGACCGTGTTCAGGCAATGGGTGGAGCTGTCGCGGCCGTTGAATCTGGCTACATGAAGCAGCAGCTCGTGTCGTCGCACGCCGAACGCCGTGCTCATATTGAAGCTGGCGAGGACATTGTGGTCGGCCTGAACAAGTTCACCACGACCGCCGAGAATCCGCTGACGGCAGACTTGGAGACGGCGATCATGACCGTCGATGCTCAAGTTGAGGCCAAAGCGATCTCTGCGATCGAGCAGTGGCGGGCCGATCGTGACAATGACGCTGTCGAGCGCACCCTCATAGACTTGCGCGACGCCGCAAAGACAGACCAGAACCTTGTTGGTGCCTCGCTGGCGTGTGCCCGCGCAGGTGTGACAACAGGGGAGTGGGCCGCAGCCTTGCGCGAGGTCTTTGGTGAGTATCGGGCACCAACAGGGGTTGCGGGGGTGGTTGGCGTTGCCGAGGCCGGCGATGAGCTGGCCAAGGTGCGCGAGGCCGTGCGTGAGACTGGTGAACAGCTAGGTGCTCGCGTGCGACTCCTCGTGGGTAAACCGGGGCTCGACGGCCACTCCAACGGCGCTGAACAGATCGCTGTGCGGGCACGTGACTGTGGATTTGAAGTTGTGTACCAAGGGATTCGACTCACACCCGAGCAGATCGTGGCTGCGGCTGTCGAAGAAGACGTGCACTGCGTCGGTCTGTCAATCCTGTCGGGTTCACATATGGAGCTGGTGCCGGACGTCGTCAACGGGCTCAAGGCTGCCGGCCTCGACGATGTCCCGGTCGTTGTGGGCGGAATCATCCCCGAGTCCGATGCTGCAGAGCTCACCTCACTCGGTGTAGCGCAGGTGTTCACTCCCAAGGATTACGATGCCACCACAATCATGGCGAAGATCCTGGACTCGATTAGGTCGGCCCAGCGCCTATAGTCGGCGTAACTTCTATCGATCCAAGCCCAAATTTGTTTCGGCCCCCGACACTTCATGCGCGGGGGCCGAAACAGTTATTGATGGGGGGGGATTAGCGCCTAGGACACGACACCGAGTGAGGTTGCTGAGACTGCGTTGGCGATCTCTTCCGCTGCAGCTACCGCTCCCTCGCCACGCTGACGTGGGAACTGGGCTAGTGCGATACGTACGTAGATGCGCTCGCGCTCTTCCTCGGTCAAGCCGCCCCAGACACCGTATGGCTCGCGGGAGCGGATTGAGTAGTCGGCGCATTCAATGCGCACATCGCAGCGAGCACACACAGCTTTTGCTGCGCGGTCCCTCCGCAATCGAGCGAGACCACGTTCATTCTGAGGGTGGAAGAAGAGTTCTGGATCTGCCTCCCGGCAAGCTCCCTGCTCTTGCCACTCCCAAGTGGCGTCGGCTGGAACCTGCGACAACGGCTGCTGTGGCATTCGTGCCTCCTGTTTGCTGCCAAGATCGTTACTCTGCGTGGATGAGCAACAGGGGGTCTCGGCTGTTTGGTTGGTCCCGCTACGTAACCGGTTCGGTACGTGACGTGACACGGACACTACTTAGCGTGAGAAGAAATGGGGTCATCCGAACGGTTGGTTTACCCATCGTCTTTTCAGGCCCGATTGTGCACTGCGTAACAGTCTCCTGTCCACAACTTGGGGAAACAAGGGGGAAAACCCTGTGTTTTGCCTGTGGTTAGCACTCTCCGTGTGGAGCGGCAATAGTCAAATATCCCACCTGTGCTCTTGGTCACTGGTCCATTTCGGCCCTAATAGGCCTGGCATTACTACCGAGCGCGACCATCTGAACAATCACCTAGTTGTCCTAGCGCCTCGGTAAAGAGATCGCCGAGAGTGACGAGTTTGGACGTCGTATGGGAATTCGCCCTGCAGTCGTTGGACTAATTGTGGGTCGCCACTAAGCTCGCCCCCATGAGTGAAGACTTGCCACCCTCCCTTCCACAGGAATCGCCTGAGCTAGACGGCTCCACGCTGGTTAAGGAGCGGGAAGAGGTATCCCTAGATCACGGTGACCACGAGCGGTTCGCTCACTACGTGCGCAAGGAGAAGATCCTTGAGAGCGCGATGTCAGGGGAGCCGGTTATTGCACTGTGCGGGAAGGTGTGGGTTCCTGGTCGGGATCCATCGAAGTTCCCGATCTGCCCGGATTGTCAGGCGATCTACGATGGCCTATCACCCGGTAAGGGTGGAAACGACGGGAAAGACTCCGAATAGCGTTTCCGTCAGGCATTTCCTAGCGAGGTTGTCACCGAGCTGGGTCAACCCGAGATAGTCGAGCTATAACTAAACCAATACTTGGAGACAGCAGTGAGCACATCAACTACGCCACCGGGAGACTCAGCAAGCGGACACGGGGGTGAGCGCTCTGGGCAGGTGCAATCGACAACGGTGGTTCTCGACGCCGATAGCGAGGCGTTCCTCGAGCGGCTCGGCCGCGCATGGTGGCTGATTCTTGTCCTCGGCGTCATCAGCTTGATTGTTGGCGTGATCGTGTTAGTACGACCGTTCACGGCGGTGAACGTGGCGGCGATCATCTTTGGTATCTGGTTGCTCGCCAGCGGCGTATTCCAACTGGCCCAGGCGTTTAACTCCCGGTTGGAGACGGTTGCTCGGGTTCTCAATGCGATCACGGGCGTTATCGGCATCATCTTGGGAATCCTCTGCCTGGAGAGCGTCGAGAACCGCATTTCTCTGCTGATCTTGTTCATTGGGCTGTGGTGGATTATGCGCGGGATAGTGCAAATCGTTGTTGGCGCATCGAGTGAGGGAGGCGGAGTAGCGGTGTTCCTCGGTGTCGTGGGACTGATTGCTGGAATCGTTCTTCTTGTCTGGCCGATTGAGACCCTGACGGTTCTCACAGTCGTGGTGGGCATCTGGTTGTTGGTCCTTGGCCTCTTCGAGGTCATCGCGGCATTCCGAGTTCGGTCGTTGAATAAGGTCGCTTAGCGATCAGATATTGGGATGAATCCTGCGAAACCCCTAGCGGTTCGGCGCTGCGCAGGGTAGGACAGGTATATGAAGAAGAAGCTGATGGCTGTCACCGCAATCGCCGCATCTGCCGCCGGGTACATCGCATACCGTCGACGTCAGGCGGCGCCGAAGATTACCGAGGCCGCGGAATCGGCTGCTGACGGAGTTACAGTGGCTGCGGCTACGACCGCTGCCAGCGTCAGCGAGGCGGCAGAGACCGCCGCAGCAGGTGTATCGAAGGTTGCCGAGAAGGCAACCGCCACGGCGGCCAGTGTGGGCAAGACGGCAGACCAAGCAGCGACCCAAGCCGCGAAGACCGCGAGTGTCGCCGCAGACGTCGCAGCGAAGCGAGCAGCGGATACCGCCGCTGAGGTCGCTGATTTGGCCGATCAGGCTGCCGCGAAGGCTTCTGAAGCTGCTGATACTGCAGCTGTTTCTGCCTCGGAGAAGGCGTATTTGGCCGCGGACGTCGTCGAGGATGCCGTCGAATCGGCAGCCTCGACTGACGCAACTACAGAGACCCCACCAGGCGCTGACGGTGACGCAAAGACCTCTCCCAAGGCCTCACCTGAGGCCAAGCCTGCTGCTAAGGGCTCAGATGCTGAGGCAGGATCGAAGAGCTCGACGGGTGTGCCAACACCCGCATCAATCAAGCGACCTGCCGCGGCAAAGAAGGCTGCACCTTCAGCAACACCGAAGGCTTCCTAGCTCCGCTGTCATTGTTGCGAGGTTCACTAAGTAGTGACCGGTTGGCAATGCCCTCTTGTCGTGAAGGATCCCCACGCAGCTAGGCTCAGATACACCTGCTGTTCTCCCGGAGTCAAGGAGTAAATCGTGGCAAGCCTGCTGTTCAATCCCTCGACCTACGACCCGACCTACCTCGACGACGAGTCCCGTCGACAACTTCGCGCTCTCGTTCAGTTCTTCGAGAGCAAAGGTAAGGCCACACTGAAATCGGAGTACCACGCAGCGCAGTGGTACTCGGACTTCATTGACTTCATCGGCGAGGAAGGCATCTTCGCGAGATTTGGGACACCAGCAGCTGTCGCTGACCTGATGGATAGTGGAGCCCCAGACGCCCGCTGGGATACGGCAAGGATTAATGAGCTCAACGAGATCCTGGGCTTCTACTCCCTCGATCATTGGTATGCCTGGCAGGTGAGCGTCCTAGGCTTGGGCCCAGTTTGGACCAGCGATAACCCCGAGGCAAAGAAGCTCGTGGGTGAGCTACTCGCTGAAGGATCGATCTTTGGCTTTGGGCTTTCCGAGCAGACCCACGGTGCCGATATCTATTCCACCGACATGGTCTTGACGCCCAGCGAGGGTGGTTGGTTGGCCACCGGGCCGAAGTACTACATCGGCAATGGCAATGAAGCCGGTCGGCTGAGTGTGTTCGGTAAGTTCTCTGACGATGATCCAGATCTCCCAGGGGAGTATGTGTTCTTCCTCGTTGACCCCAAGAATCCCGCATTTACTCTGCAGAAGAACGTTGTGCACGGCTCTATGTATGTCTCGGCATTCCGCCTCGATAAGTACGCCGTGGGGCCGCAGGACATCCTGCACACCGGAAGGGCCGCCTGGGACGCTGCGCTTGCGACCATCAACGTGGGCAAGGTCAACCTCGCGTGGGGAAGTATCGGAATCGCCGAGCACGCCTTCTACGAGTCCGTCACGCATGCCAACAACCGGATTCTCTACGGCAATGCTGTGACGCAGTTCCCCCACGTGCGCCGCATGATTGCTGACGCCTACGCCCGCCTGATCGGAATGAAGCTCTACTCCGTGCGCTCGGCTGACTACTTCCGGACCGCCTCACCAGACGATCGCCGGTACCTATTGTTCAACCCGATCTCAAAGATGAAGGTCACGATGGAGGGCGAGCGCGTTATCGACCTCCTTTGGGACGTTATCGCGGCCCGAGGATTCGAGAAGGACACGTACTTCGAGCAGGCGGTCAGTCATATCCGGGCGCTGCCCAAACTCGAGGGCACGGTGCACGTCAACCTGGCCTTGGTGTTGAAGTTCCTACCTCAGTACCTGGCTGCCGCGATCGGCCAAGGGGAGCAATACGCGGCGGTTGCTGCACGCAATGACGCAGTTGATGACGACTACCTGTTTGCTCAGGGGTCGGCCAGTGGGTTGTCGAAGATCCCGTTCCACGACCCACGCCCCGCATTTGCACGGTTTGAGCATCTTCCCAATGTCGCTGTATTCATTCAGCAAATGACGGCATTCGGTCAACTGGTCGCAACCGCTCCGCCGTCGCCGGAGCAAGCGAAGGACCTTGATCTGCTCCTGAGTCTCGGCCAGCTGTTTACCCAAGTCGTGTACGGCCAGCTGATCTGCGAATCTGCTTCGCTCGTACTAGACGGCGAGCCAGGTGGTAAGCGGGAGAGCAGCGTTAGCGATGCCAGTGATCTGACCGAAGCGCATATCGATCGCGTATTCGCTGTGTTCGTGAAGGACTTCAGTGAGTACGCACTGTCGCTGAGCTCCCAGCCCGCGGCCTCTGACAGCCAGCGGGACCAAGCGCTTAGCCTGATTAAGCACCCTGTGATCGACCCGGCGGCAGAGCAGCAGTTTGCTGACGAGGCACTGTCACATGACGGCGCCTACGCAATGCAGCCCTAACTGCTGCGTCAGTAGCAGCCGGTAATCGTTGCTGGGATCCGATCGACCTTGCGGCGGGTTTGCAGTGGAGAGAACCGCTGCGGTCGTGAGTTGACCAGGACGGCGAACGCTTTGAGCTTCCCGTCGCGGCCGGTCGCGATCCCTGCCAACG
This sequence comes from uncultured Actinomycetes bacterium, assembly GCA_946803585.1. Lineage (GTDB taxonomy): Bacteria > Actinomycetota > Actinomycetes > S36-B12 > UBA10799 > UBA10799. Next base: position 18,028 of record CAMPEQ010000011.1, on the reverse strand, counting down.
CAATAGTGTCGAATAGGGTCCCGGTCTTGGCACGCAGGCGGCCTGCAGCGCAGTTCGTTGGCTTCGTGGTAAACCGTCCGGTTCCAGCCGACAGGGTTCCACTCACGCCAGCGAGCGGCAGACCGGCTCCGTCGTAGATCGAGGCCAGGCGTGGATAGTTATCTGTGTCCGCAACTCGCTGCAGCATGGTCGTGAGCGCTACCGGGGTGAGGCGATCCGTCCGGCTGACACCACTTCCGCTGGTCAAGTTGATCGACTTGGTGGGGACTCCGAGTTCGCTCAGTACCTCAGTGGCAGCGAGCTTGCTCTTCTTCCAGTTCGCGCGGTAGCCCCGCTCAACCGCGACGTTTCGGTAGAGCATCTCGGCGATGTTGTTCTCACTGACCTGCAGCATGTATCGAACCTGATCTGCCAGCGTGGCACCGGCGTAGGTACCAAGTTCGGCTAGATCGCTACTGACTGCCCCGGTGCGCCCCTTGTACTTAGTGGTGAAACCCTTTCGATTCAGCCTCGACCGGAAGTAGTCAGCTGCTGTCTTACCGGAGTCCCATACGTAGCTTCCATCCATCCCGAGGGCGCGGACTGGGCGCACAATTCCTGGCTCATAGCCACTGCGGTAGCCAGCTGGTCGCTTCGGAGCGGGGTAGTAGGAGTCGTCGATGTAGACCTTGAGTTTTCCGGTAGGCATCAGCTCAGCGCTTGCCTTCAGCTGCTTTGCGGTTTGTTTGGCTAGGGACTTCAGCCCAGTTCGACCGAGCGTCGCGTCGCCTCCGCCAACCAGGACGACCTTTCCGCGACCGAGTGAGACCACCTTCGTCTCAAAGCGCTTTCCGGGGCCCATCGTCTGGAGCGCCGTCACCGCGGTCGCGATCTTCATGTTGGAGGCGGGAAGTAGGGAGCGTTTTGCGCGCTTCTTCCAGATTCGATTGCCGCTCTCGATGTCTACTACGTTCACTGCGTAGTTCTTTCCGATCGCCTTGGCTTTCGACCGCTTTGGGAGTTTTGCCGTCATTCGCCGGTTGGCTGACACGGTTGAGACCAGGCTCCGGGCGGAAGGAGCGAGTAGTTGCTCCGCCGGGGAGTAGGTACTGGCTGAGCCCCGAGAGTCGAGGATAGCTGCGAGTTCAGGATCGCCCGTGGAGCTAGCCGCGGTTCCAACGACGGTTGGGGAGGCGCTGACCGCGTTTGCGCCAGCGGGCAGAAGTAGCCCAGCGGCGAGGATCGTGGTGGCGCAGGTAGTTGAGATGGCGATCGAGTAGCGGTGGGACATGGTGGACACGGTAGCTGAGAGGTGTTTTTGATCTAGCGAACTACCGGCGTTCTTGGGTAGAAATTCGACATATATGTAAACAACAACTGCACTCGGGTGGAATCGCTCGCATACAGTTGCAGGCATATCTACTTGCAGTCAGAGTTGGTCGTGAAGGCTGCAAAGCCGTCAGGGCAATAGCGTGGGAGGAAAATATGACAGCGGATCGGTCGCTGCCGCAGGGTGTCGCAATATCGAGGCGTGGGGATAAGAGGCTGCCGAAGTTGGCCCGCCGTTTCCTCGCCGCTGTGACATCTGTGGGTTTGGTCGCCGCTGTTGCCGTGCCGAGCGCTACCTCGGCTGCGGCCGCGGTCCCGGCGGACTCCAGTTCTGCTAAGCGCATTATGAGCGGATGGCTGCCGTATTGGACGACGTCGGAGTCCACCAAATCGTTTGTTGAGAATGCCGACCTCTTCTCCGATATCTCGCCGTTCTGGCATAACGCGGTGAAGAGCTCGAAGACGGCAAGCAAAGTCGCGATCAAGAACAACTCGTTGAGCTCTGGGACCCACGCATCAGTTCTACCCAAGCTGAAAGATAAGGGCGCCTTGGTTCTACCCTCGATTACCGACGGGACCGGCACCGGTCACATGAGCGCTGTCATGCGCAACTCCAAAAAACGGACGGCTCTAGTCAACCAGATCTCGAGTCTGGTGAACTCAAACGGATATGACGGAATCGACCTGGACTTCGAGAAGTTCGCGTTCAGCGATGGCCAAGCCAGTTGGAAAAAGACCCGACCTGCCTGGGTCAAGTTCATTATCGAACTCTCGGGAGTGCTGCACGCCAACGGAAAGAAGCTTGCCGTCGCGGTACCGCCCATGGGGGTATCGAACGGTGACTACTGGGTCTACGACTGGCCGGCTATCGGGCCTTACATCGACAAACTCCGAATCATGGCCTACGACTACGCCTATAGCGTCCCGGGCCCGGTCGGAGGACCACTGAGCTGGGTTAACAAGATCGCGGCGTACGCGGCTTCGGTTATGCCGCCAAGCAAAGTCCAGCTTGGAACGCCGACATATGGCCGCGATTGGGTCGTGTGGAAGAAGGGAACAGGTTGTCCTTCGGTTTCCAAGATGACCTACCAAACCCGCGACATCGGATCAGTGATTAAGGGGACTCCAGCCGGCAAGTGGGGCCGGGATCCAGCCTCGCTCGAGCGCACCTATACCTACAAGGTCAAGTACAACAATGGCAAGTGCAAGGTCAAGCGCAGTGCCTGGGTACCCGATACAACTACCGTGTTGGAGCGGGCGCGAATCGCGAGCGCCCATGGCCTCAACGGAATAGCCACGTGGATGATCGGGTCAGAGACTAGCGATCAGTGGGCGCCGTTACGGTCGATCGCCAGCAACCTGCCGTTTAGCGCAACTGGTGGGAAGAATAGCCAGAAGATCAAGCTGAACGTCTCTGCCAAGAAGGGAGCCAAGGGCCGTAAGGTCTCGCTGACTGGCAAGGTCAAGCCCGTCCGGACCGGTAAGAAGGTCAAGCTGCAAAAGAAGAAGAATGGCAAGTGGTCCAAGATCCGCACCACCCGAACGTCGGCAGCGGGTAAGTACGCGTTCACGGTCAAGGCAACGGGTAAGAAGACTCGCCTGCGGATTAAGGCCGTTGGTGGAAAGAAGTACATCAAGAAACTGCGCTACGTCACACTCAAGAACAAGTAGCTAGTCACCACGAATAGCGAGCGAGGCTGCTGGTAGCTCAAACCAGCGCAGTGCCTCAAACTCAGGAGTCGCGAGGCCGGAGCCGACGAAGTCAGGTGCGGTCTCGCCCTCGACCGAGGCTTCGGCGTTGAGCAGGATTGCCTCGCACTCCTGGAGGTGCCTGGCCAGGATGGACTCGTCGGCGCGATCGTCGTGATGCGGGTAGGTCATGAGTCCGTCGCTGTCGTAGTGCACATCTGCCAACCGAAGTAGGACGTCCTCGGCACCCGAGCGGTGTTCCCACAGGCCCGAAGTCGCGTCGAATTGGTACTGGTTGAGGACCCGCCACCCGTAGCTTGCGATCAGTTCGACTGCTTCCACGATGTAGCGGAAGACCGTTTCGGAGATGAAGTAGTTGAAGTTGATTCGTGTCCAGCCAGGTTTGATTCCCTCGCATCCTCGGGCAACCTCGCGCTCAAACTCTCGGCTTTGTTCGATGTCGACCCCTAAGAGGTCGTGGCCGTAGGGCCCGGCACACGAGCACCCGCCGCGCGCTTGGATCCCGAAGAGGTCGTTGAGCAGGGCTACGACCGCGTTGTGATGCAGGTACTTGCCTGAGGGAGCCCGCAACGTGAACGAGACGATGGACAATCGCTCGGCGTCGTGGTTGCCAAGAATCTCAATCGCTGGATGGGCAGACCAAACCGCCATTGCCCTACGCAGGTAGTCGTCCTCGTGGGCGCGAATAGTCGCAACCCCCACTGCCTGCTTGAGGCTCATCACCAAACCCGCTCGGATGGCCTCAACGATCGCGGGCGTGCCTGCCTCTTCCCGTTGGACAGGATCGGTCACGTAGCTGTGATCGTCGGCGTTGACGTAGGCAACGGCACCGCCGCCGACCACGTCTGGGACGCGGTTGGTCAGTAGATCGCGACGAATCACTAGGACCCCTGGAGTGCCGGGGCCACCGATAAACTTGTGGGGAGACAGGAACACAGCGTCCTTGGCAGTGGCCGGATCGGAATCCGGGTCCATAGAGATCTCGACGTAGGGTCCGGCCGCGGCAAAGTCCCAGAAGGCGAGGGCGTCGTGCTGATGCAGGATCCTGGTAATACCGATGGTGTCGCTAACGATTCCAGTTACGTTGCTGGCGGCGCTGAACGAGCCGATCCGTAGTCGCCGGTCGGCGTGCTCGGTAAGCGCACTGGCAAGTGCTACCTGGTCGATATGGCCGTCTGCATCTTCGGGGATTCGGATCACGTCGCAGATGGATTCGCGCCAGGGGAGTTCGTTGCTGTGGTGCTCGAACGGACCGATGAACACGACCGGGCGTTCTGTCTCCGGGATCTGGTCGAGGAGGTTGAATTCCTGCGATAGCTCCGCGGGTAGGCGTAAGTTCAAGACTCCGATGAGCTTGTCGATTGCACCAGTGGTTCCCGATCCGGCGAAGAGCACTGCGTAGTCCGCATCCGCGCCAACGCTTTGGGCCACGATACTGCGCGCATCTTCCCTGAATCGTGTGGTTTGGCGCCCAGTGCCGCTGCTCTCGGTATGGGTATTGGCGTACCGAGGGAGTACTTCATTGCGGATGAAGTCCTCAATGAACGACACAGAACGACCGCTTGCGGTGTAGTCCGCATACGTAACCCGGCGTGGGCCAAAGGGTCCGGCAATTACTCGATCGTCACCCATCACGGCTTGCCGAATCCGGCCCAGTAAGGCCGGTTCAGGAAGGTTCGGATCACGCGGTGGAATGGCAGCCGTTGAGTCCATAACACCAGAGTAGGTGCCTGAGAGCGCGGTAGGACGTGCGGTGAGCGTCAAGGCATGGAATCATCACCGGAGTGACGGCTCCCTTCGAACTTGCCGAGCCGATGGCTGCCGAGCGCACCCAAGTCGACAAGCCTTGGGCCTGCATCGTCTGGGATGACCCAGTGAATCTGATGTCATATGTGACATATGTGTTCATGACGCATTTTCACTATTCGAAAGAGAAATCGACTCAGCTGATGATGCAGGTACACGGCGAGGGGAAAGCTGCGGTTAATACCGGGACTCGCGAAGAGATAGAGCGAGACGTCACCGCGATGCACTCGTTCGGCCTTTGGGCCACGATGGAGCGGGATAGCTGATGGCGCACGCATTCCAGCGCAGTGCCGAAGGCCTGCATTGTCGGCTAGAGCCGGTCGAGCGCGCGCTCATTATGGGCCTCGTCGATGAGATCATTGAGTTACTTGATCAACCCGGAGCAGATCAAGCAGCGTCCGACAAACCGCCCGCCGATCCGCTGGCGGTGGAGTTGGGATTGACCGATCTTGATGGGCCGTCCGTTGAGCGCCCTGACGACCCAGTCCTTGCCCGGCTCCTGCCGGACGGTTACCCAGATGATCCCGAGGCTGCCGCGGAGTTCCGCAGATTCACAGATGACTCCCTGCGGCAGGGCAAACTTGCCGATGCGGCCGCACTCAAGATTGGCCTAGCCCTGCCGGTGGATAACGATGACGACCTGATCGAGGTCTCAACTGCCGAGGCAGCCCAATGGCTGCGGGCAATCAATGATGTGCGCCTAGCGCTAGGTGTCAGGTTGGGGATCGCTGAGGACCCGGATCGCGATCTCTCCCAGCTTGATGAGGACGATCCATTACTTGGTGCGGCCATGATGTATGACTTCATGACGTGGTGGCAGGACAGTTTGCTGGTGGCACTTGTGGATGGCGCGTGAGGTTGCGGAAGCCCTTAGTGGGGGTCGCCCGCGGTATCGGATGACCTACTAACCGCGCGATGTGGCGCGTTGCACCGCTACTTTTTTTGAAGAAGTCTGTCAGCGGGTTTGGCGAGCTTCGATGTGTTGCATGGACGACGCAAGTGAGCGGCGACTGCTGCTCGCCGCAAACCGAAGGGATAGTCATGTCAGGACAGAAGTTGAAGAACAAGGCTGTAGTCGTTGGTGCGCTCGGCGCCGGCGCGGTGTTCCTCGTTGCGGGGTGTAGTAGTTCCTCCAGCACCCCAGAGGCAAGTAGCGCTGCACCTACGGAAGCGGCAACAACTGCGGCGGCACCAGCCACGTCGATTCCTGGCCCACCATCGGGTGCGACCGAGGAATCAACGAAGTCTGTTTCCGGTGGCGCGACGTACACCAGTTATAAGACCAGCCAAGAGCCCGCCGCGGTAACAGCTCACTATGACTCCGCACTCAAGGCCGATGGCTTCAACATCACCAATAGTGGATCTGGCGGTGGAGGCTGGGGTCAATACGGCGGATCCGGTGCCCAAGTAGGTGGCAACAACGGGACCACATTTGTCGAGGTTAACGCTGGCGGATCCAAAGACGGTCCGACCTACTTCGAGGTATGCGAAGGACCTTCTGCGGCTTCGGTGAAGGACTGCCAGTCGGGTAACCACGGCAACTCGTCGCAAAGCTAGTAACGACCTTGGCAGCGCGCCCCCTTCGCGTCAAACTCCGCGAGCACCGGTTTGAGGCGATGGGGTGTGCCTGTCAGATCATGGTCCTGGGCGGCAGCGACGAACTGCCCCAGCTGGGTGAGAACCGCGTCCGTCAACTGGAGGAGTCATGGACACGGTTCGACTCGGACAGTGAGTTGGCCGATTTTAACGCTCGAACCGGATCTTGGACCCGCGTCTCGGCCGATCTCCTGGAGCTGCTGTGGCGCGGGCTGGCCGGTTGGCGCCTTTCGCAGGGAATGTTCAATCCATTTCTGGGCACAGAGATCGTGTCTGCGGGCTACGACCGTGACTTCTCGCAACTGAGTCCACCGCCAGCCCTACCGGTAGCGGATGCAGATGCGACGAGCCCAGAGAATCACGCTGCAGGGGGTGCGCGATGGTATTCGCGTCGAGGGCATGGGCCCGCGCCACTCGTGGTTAACCGGAGCTCGCGAATGGCATTACTTTCTACCGGTTTCGAGTTCGATAGTGGGGGGATCGGGAAGGGGCTTGGCGCGGATATCGTTGCGACCGCTCTGGTGAGCGCTGGAGCGACAGGCGCGATGGTGAGTCTGGGTGGCGATGTGCGGGTCGCGGGTGGTTGGCCAGACGAGGGGTGGCGGATCGGAATTGTCGATCCATTCGCTCAGGAGGGTGACACCGCTGGCACAGACCAGGGTCTCAGCGTGGTGTTGCGTGATGGGGCCCTTTGTACCTCGGGCACGCTCAAACGGCGCTGGAAACGTGATGATGGGTCGATCTCACACCACATCTTGAACCCGCGAACCGGTACGTCCTTGGCCCCGGAGGACGTCGCCGCCGTCACGGCGATCGCTCGGCAGGGCTGGCGGGCTGAGGTCTTAACGAAGATGGTTCTGGTTGGTGGGAGTTCACAGGCCAGGCACCTACATTCACGAAGCCCGCAGACGGCGTTCCTGCTGTGGGATCACACGGCAACGATGTCGGCAGTGCAGTAGTGACCAAGAGTAGAGTGCACCCATGCTGAAAATCAGCCAGGAACTTGTCGACCAAATTGTCGCGCACGCTCGCCGGGACCACCCGGATGAGGCCTGCGGGGTGATCGCTGGTCCAGTTGGCAGCGACAACCCAGTCAGGTTCATACCGATGATCAACGCGGCACGCTCGCCAACCTTCTACGAGTTTGAGTCCGGGGACCTGCTCAAGTTGTACCGCGAGATGGGTCGCAACGATGAGGACCCCGTGGTGATTTACCACTCGCACACCGCAACGCAGGCATATCCGTCTCGGACCGATATCGCCTACGCGTCTGAGCCGAACGCGCACTATGTTCTGGTGAGCACCCGCGAGACCGGCACAGATGATGGGCCTTCTGAGTTCCGGTCATTCCGGATCGTCGATGGTGAAGTGACAGAAGAAGAGGTCACGATCGCCGCCGGCGTGTAGCTGCGGGTGATTGAACCCGTAGTCTGGTCCTGTGATTTCAGTTGAGATTCCGACGATTCTTCGTACGTACACAGGTGGGGAACGCACCGTTGCGGCGCAGGGCCCAGACCTGGCAGCAGTGGTGACGAGCCTCGATGCTGCGTATCCCGGGATTGGGGATCGACTCCTAGAGGGCCAGGTACTGCGTCGATTCGTCAACGTTTACCTCAATGATGAGGACGTCCGCTTCCTTGATGGGATCAATACTGCCGTTACCGACGGCGACACCGTGACGATCCTGCCCGCCGTCGCCGGTGGGGCCCATACCGCGCGAGTTCGCTAGGTACATCTTCAATGACCCGTTACGACTCCCTTCTTGCCTCCGTCGGGCATACCCCACTCGTTGGCCTCCCAACGCTATCGCCGAGCCAGGACGTGCGCCTATGGGCCAAGCTAGAAGATCGCAATCCAACGGGATCGATTAAGGATCGCCCCGCCCTCCGGATGATTGAGGCCGCTGAACGCGATGGTGTGCTGAAGCCAGGTGACACGATTCTGGAGCCGACGAGTGGCAACACCGGAATCTCCCTAGCGATGGCCGCCAAACTCAAGGGTTACCGGTTGATCTGTGTGATGCCGGAGAATACCTCTGCCGAACGCACCCAACTCTTGAAAATGTGGGGCGCGGAGGTTCGATATTCACCGGCTGCCGGAGGCTCCAACGAGGCAGTCCGGGTCGCTAAAGAGATCGCTGTCGCCAACCCTGACTGGGTAATGCTCTACCAGTACGGCAACACAGCCAACAGCGATGCTCACTATGACGGAACCGGTCCCGAACTACTTGCTGACCTTCCGAGCATCACTCACTTCGTTGCCGGGCTCGGTACGACCGGCACCCTGATGGGAGCTGGCCGATTCCTGCGCGAGAACGTTGAGGGAATTCAGATCGTGGCAGCTGAACCGCGCTACGGCGAACTTGTGTACGGCCTGCGCAATCTCGACGAGGGATTCGTACCCGAGCTATATGACGAGTCCGTCCTCACGACGCGCTACTCGGTTGGGCCTGCCCAAGCAGTGCGGCGGACCCGTGAGCTCCTCGAGCAGGAAGGCATCTTCGCGGGGATTTCTACTGGCGCGATTTTGCATGCGGCGCTGGGAATGGCCGATAAAGCGATCAAAGCAGGGGAGTCGGCCGATGTCGCGTTCGTGGTGTGCGACGGCGGCTGGAAGTACCTCTCGACCGGAGCCTACGAAGGAACTCTGGAAGAAGCTGAGGCAGCGCTCGACGGTCAGCTCTGGGCCTAGGAGTTGCGTGAGTTCCCTATTGACGCCAGGTAGGGGTGGGTCCATGATCACTAAGATGAGAGATGGCTCATAGCGGGCGGCGATCGCGCACTAATTCGGGGTGATTGCTCGTAGAAGCACGTACGCTATACCCCGTGAATGATGCGCCCATTGGGATCTTCGACTCCGGGGTAGGGGGTCTAACGGTCGCTCGCGCTATTCTTGATCAACTTCCGAACGAGGCGATCATCTACGTCGGCGATACATTGAATGGACCTTATGGGCCACAGCCGCTAGCTGAGGTTCGCAAGCACGCGCTCAAGGTGATGGATCACCTGGTAGCCAGCGGCGTCAAGTTGCTCGTCATCGCCTGCAATTCAGCGAGTGCTGCAGTGCTGCGGGATGCTCGTGAGCGCTACGACGTGCCGGTTGTGGAGGTCATCCATCCTGCGGTCCGCCGGGCGGTCCACACGACCAGAAACAATCATGTCGCGGTGGTTGGGACCGAGGCAACGGTGACCTCGGGGGCCTACGCGGATGCGTTTGCAGCGAACCCGCGGCTCACGGTTGTGCAGCAGGCATGTCCGGAGTTCGTTGACTACGTCGAGCGGGGGGTAACGAGTGGGCCGGAGTTGGTGGCTGTCGCGCAGGAGTACCTGAACCCGGTGGTGCAATCCGGTGTCGACACCCTCGTGCTGGGCTGTACGCATTACCCCGTACTTACGGGTCTAATTCAGCACGTGGTTGGTGACGACGTTACGTTGGTTTCCAGTGCGGAAGAGACCGCCAAGGATGTCTACTCTGTTCTTACTGAGCAGGATCTCCTGCGCTCACCGAATCTACCCAAACCCGAGCACGAGTTCATAGCTACCGGCGATAAGGCGTCGTTTACGCAGTTGGGTCAACGGTTCTTGGGCCCGGAAGTAAGTAATGTCAAAGGCGTAGAGGGGCTCCAGACATGAAGTTGACCATCGTCGGTTGCGCTGGCTCATATACCAACGCCACCTCGGCCGGTTCCTGCTACCTACTTGAGTTCGACGGCTACTCGCTACTGCTGGACTTGGGAAGTGGCGCACTCGGAGCATTGGCCAAGTCGACGAATATCGCCAATGTCGACGCGGTGGCTTTATCTCATGTCCACCTTGATCATTGTGCCGATGTGGCGGGACTGTATGTCACCAGACGCTATGACCCCACCGGGATGGCTGCCAAGATCCCGTTCTTTGGTCCGCCACAGATCGCCGCTCGGATGGACGAGATGTACGGCTTGACCGATCAGGATGACTCCTCGATGACGACAGTCTTTGACTTTGTGGAGTACGACGGATCTGTTCATCAAGCCGGACCCTTCACCATCGCGACCGTTGCCGTTGACCATTGCATTCCTGCCTTCGCCATCAAGGTCAGCGCAGGTGGACGTAGCTTGGTTTACTCCGGTGATACCAGCGCCTGTCAGTCGCTTGTCGAGTTATCAACTGGGGCAGACCTGGCGTTATACGAGGCCTCTTACGTTGAGAGTGGCGACAACCCACGTGGGATGCACATGACAGGTGCCCAGGCTGGTCGGGTAGCGACTCAGGCAGGGATCGATCGCTTGGTCCTCACCCACCTAGTCGCGTGGAACGACGACGCTGAGGTTCAGTCCGATGCCGCTACCAGCTTCAGCGGTGACCTCGTGATGGCTCAGCCAGGTATGACGATTACGGTGTAGCCGCCGGAGGGATAGCGCCGCCGGCGCCTAGTTCCGAGACAACGTTTTTGACTTCAAGTATCAAAGAGTTCAAGTATCAAAAAAGGAGCAATACTTCGTGACGCGTACTGACGGACGATCGAACGGCGACCTGCGACCGATCCGGTTCCACCGGGGCTGGCTAGATGAGGGTGAGGGAAGCTGCCTAGTCGAGTTCGGGCGGACCCGCGTGCTGTGTGTCGCCTCGCTGTCCAAAGGCGTTCCTCGTTGGAGGCGCGACACTGGTTTGGGTTGGGTCACCGCTGAGTACGCGATGCTGCCCCGTGCCACAAACAGCCGTAACTCGAGGGAATCAGTCAAGGGCAAGTTGTCTGGTCGTACCCAAGAGATCTCGCGGCTCATTGGACGCTCCCTGCGCGCTGTCATCAACGACGAGGCCCTTGGCGAGAACACCATCCAGATTGATTGCGATGTGCTTCAAGCCGACGGTGGAACTCGCACGGCGGCAATCACCGGGGCCTATGTCGCGCTCGTCGACGCGATCGCCTGGGCCACCGAACAGGGCTTGATCGCCGCTGATGCTCAGCCCCTCATCGATTCGGTTCAGGCAGTCAGTGTCGGGATCGTTGACGATGAGCCGCGTCTGGACCTGCACTATGACGACGATGTACGTGCGGGAACGGATATGAACGTCGTCATGACCGGTAGCGGTGACTACATCGAGGTTCAAGGCACAGCTGAAGGGACCCCATTCTCCCGCGCGCTACTCGATGAACTCCTGGAGTTAGCTGCCGGTGGATGCCGCACGCTAGCTGACCTGCAGGTTGAGGCACTTCAGAGTGAGGTCGGCCCCAGGAACGCACTTCTCGACGGCACTGCGGCGCGCTCCTGATGGCAGGCAAAACCAATTCGGCCAACACCGCGAAGGGGAAGCGCGTTGTCCTAGCGAGTCGCAATGAACACAAAGTTGCCGAGGTTCGCCGGATTCTCGCTGACGCTCGCTCTGAGATCGACCTAGTTGGGCTCGACGAGTTAGCGGTTTCTGTACCCGAGGTCCCAGAGACGGGTGCGACGTTCGCTGAGAACGCTCTCATCAAGGCGCAGGCCGTTGTTGATGCGACTGGATTGCCAGCAATTGCTGATGACTCTGGCCTAGCTGTGGATGCCCTCAACGGAATGCCAGGGGTGCTCTCAGCTAGATGGGCGGGTATGGCAGGGCAGGAAGGGACCGACAAAGCGAACCTGGACCTGCTGCTCGCCCAGATCGCCGATGTTCCCGAGGAGCGCCGGGGAGCTTCGTTTGTAGCCGCGGTCGCATTGGTTCGCGACGGGGCTGCACCGATCGTTGTCGAGGGAACCGTTCGGGGCCGGTTGCTCTTTCATCGCCAGGGTGAGAACGGATTCGGGTATGACCCGATCTTTGTTCCCGACGGATACGACGACACGACCGCTGAGATGTCTGCTGTTCAGAAGGATGCGTTGAGCCATCGGGGTCAGGCACTACGAGCGCTTGTTACCCGGATGAAGGAAGAGGAGCACGCCGCGCAATAGCGCTGCGCAGGCGACGAGTCGTTGTGGTGAGGCTGCCAGCTAGTACGAGTGGTTTGCGCCCTGGTTCCAGGATTGGAACTTGTCCATCCCGTATGCCTTCTTCACGTAACGCAATGATGCCCAGATGTTGGTGTACGGAACGGTTTGATACCGAAGGTTCTTGAACCCTGGCTTGGCGTTCGTTTGGTAGGTCGGTGCGATCACCTGTAGGAGGCCCTTAGAAGGGGTGCCCGCCGCAGCATTGCTGTCGTAGTTGTTCACGGCCTTGGGATTACCGGTCGATTCCTGTTTGATCTGCGCGAGGATGCCCGGAAGGTACTTGCGCGGAATCTTCTGTTCGTCCATCACCGCGACAACGATGTTTGCCCATCTGGTGACCTCAGGTGGCAGCTTCGAACCGTCCGGGCCCCGCAGGGTCTTTCCCTTCCAGCGAGACGGCCCACTATTCTCGTCGATCACGACCGTAGGTGCTGGTGTCTCGGCAGCTGTGGCGGTCGCGGATGGAAGTGCCAGCGATGGCACAAGTGAGGCAGAGATCAGCGGAATCGGCGTCGACCTGACGGCCGCCAGATCGAACTCATCAGCGGTTCCGACATTCAACGATGTCTGGGTTGCCGTTGGTTCAGCGGCGTAGCTGGTTTCGGCTAGGCCGGGTGCAGTACTGATTGCTGCTCCGGCGCCGACTCCCACAGCGATCAGTGCTGCGACAGGTAGCGTGGCGTGGTTCCTCATATGATTCTCCCCCGAGAACTTCGCGTGTGCTATCACCATGCGCAGCCAAAGCGAGATCGGACAACCCACTCGTGACCGGAGTCACGCGCCAGGAGACGGTATTGGACCGATCTCACCCAGACGGGTGAGGTACCCGCGCGTCATTGAGGAAGATCCAGTGGCGCGGGTTCTAGGCTTCGATCGCTCGGTGAAACACCGCGAGGTGATCGGACGCGGCCTCATCCCAGTCGCGCAGGCTCAGGTCTGGAGCCTCGGATTGCACCTCGCCAATTGAGGCGAGTGCCTTAGAGATCACGACAGGTGAAATTGGACCGTCATAGATATGTACCCAATCTCTACCAACCTCCTCAACCATATCTTCGGTGGTCGGGGTCTTGGGAGCGAGAACTGGGCGGTTCAGCGAGAGCGCATTGAGTAACGCCCCGGAGTTGTGCATGTTCTCGTAGGGAAGAACCACTAGGCGCGCGTGGGTGATCTCATCGGCGAGCTCCTGATCGTCGACGTAGCCCAGCTTCAGCTCAACCCTGGAGTCCTTAGCCGCGAGCTCTTCAATGGCGGTGGCGAGGTCCTCTGACGTCGGCCTTCCCGCGATGACGAGGGTGAGGTCGGGGTCCGGTAGCTCGCTAAACGCAGTGATCAGCCCAACGACACCTTTGTAGGGACGAATCAGCCCGAAGAAGAGCAGTCGCTTCGAGTCAATGGCGACACCGCGCGCTGGAGGGAACCAGTCGCGATAGTGCCCATGAAGAATGGTTGTTACTTCTTGTCCGGGTTCCCTAGGCGTCTGATTGTTGAGGCTGATCCATTGAGTTGTTAGCCGATCGAGGCGACCAAGTAGCCAGCGATCCACCGGCGCTGATTCCTCGTGTGGCTTCAAGTTGTGGACCGTTCGGACAACTGGGATCTTGCCGAACCTAAGCTTGGCGAGTAGTGCTCCGAATGCCGCTCTGCGCGCGAATCGACGCGTAGGGCGGTCGCTCTGTAGCAGGATCTCCGGCCAATGAACGTGGAATACATCGTATCGACCGGCTAGTGCCGTCTGCCAAGTGAAAGGCAGCACGTTGCATTGAACCTGCAGGTCCCGAAACAGCATTGCCACGTATGGATTTGTTGTCGCACGGGGTTTCTTAAACGACTCCAGCACGGTCAGTCTATGGGTCTCCTGCATGTTGTGGAGTCTCCTAAGAAGCTAGAGGGGTCTGACCGAGTCGCGAGAACCGAGAAGCGGTCTTGGTGTTGGCAGCGTGAGTAAGGTCGAGGTCGCAGTACTGAGTCTTCGACGGTAGTGGTGAAGGGATGTACGACGCAGAGATTGTGAGCCGGAGTACCCCCAAGTATGTGAAGCTAGGGTTGTGGGAGAGCTTCCATGCGTATGTAGTACTCGAAGTAAGGTGGTAACCGGGCAATATGGGCACTGAGCAGACCCCAGGTAGTGGACGTCCACGGGTGTGGCTGGTTGCCATCGTGATTGCGGTGGGGGTTGTGCTCGTGGCGCTTGTGGCAACGATGCTCGTGCGCTCCTCATCTGGATCTCCGCAGTCTGGAGACCAACCCACTGCGGATCCTTCATCACTCACGCCCGCGAGTTACGCCAGCGTTGCCGACATGGTGAGCCAGGACCCGTTTTTTGTTGCTCACCGTGGCGGGTCAGCACAATGGCCCGAGATGAGCCTTCTCGCCTATCGAAATGCTGCCGAGTGGGGAGTGGGAGCCCTTGAGGTGAGCGTCGCTAGGTCGAAGGACGGCGTCTACTTTGGGCTACACGACAAGACGCTGGACCGCACGTCACAGGTTGCCGGTGACATTGATCCTGCGACGTTGACCTGGGACGAGATCACAACGAGTTATCGAAACAAGTTGAACTCGACCACAACGCAAGGTGAGCCCTACACGCGGGTGACCGAGATATTCGAGGAGTTCGCTAGTACCCACGTGATATTCGTGGATACGAAGTACATCGGCGACCCGGGGCAGCGCGCAGAACTGGTCGAACTGATGCTGGCGGCCGCGCCGGCTGATCATTGGGTCTTGAAGGGCTACTACGACAACATCTCGCTGACATCCTTAGCTCGCGACAATGAGATCGCCTCGTGGGGTTATTACTACGTGCGCGATCTTTCCGAACTAGCTGCGACGGTGGGGAGTTGGGACATGCTTGGCCTGGAGATTGCTGCGTCCAAGGAGCAGTTCGCGGCTGTCTTAAAGGAAGGCAAACCCGTGATCGCGTTCTTTGTCTCAGATAGCTCGAGCCTTTCGGAGGCAGAGTCAAAGGGTGCGCAAGGCATGATGCTGACTGATGCACATGCGGTCTTCGGAACGCCTCGGTTAGCGCAGTAGCTAGGCAGCACTCACTGCAGAGAGCAGAGCTGGATTCGTCGGGAGACGAGTCGGCGCCACGGAAAACGCATGCCGAATGTCCAGGCCTGCTGCGGTCAGCTGATCCCACACGCCAGCGTCAACAAAGAGCTCGTCGTGCTCTGGCAGGGTCCAGCGGTTCTCAGGTCCGGTGATACAGGTGCCGTTGACCATCCGAAGCTGCGAGATGACTGCCAGTCGTTCGTCTTGCGGTAAGAACGGAGACGTGCCAGTGAGGTCGGTGAGACCGCTATCGCTAATGACCGCAACGATCAGATCTGACTGAGGTCTCGCGACCGCGTCAATCTGCGTGAGGTGTGCAATATTTAGCAGGTCAAATGACCCAATTAGTACCCGTGACATATTTCCCCCTATGGCGCGAAACCCCCTGTGATTCGGGATGAATTCGCGGCCTTTCCCCTGCTCAAAGTATCAATGATGGTCGACGAGATATCTACCGCTTGCTTCCGTGAGCCGCACCACGTTCGGGTAGTGCCTACCGTCCAAGGCCAGCCGTTTGGACCCTGACATCTGCTCTGGTGGTCTTACGTGACCGTGATTCCCTTTGCTTGACGAAACCAAACAGGTAGGGCGGCGAGCAGAATCACTAAGTTGGCGACAAACAGCAGACCGTAGATCCACCAGAACAGCGGGGTGCCCCAGAGCACGAGTACCCAACACAGAACGCCGTAGTCGCTGGGAAGTCGCAGGATGGACCGCAGTAGTGGAGCATGACCTGTCGGGGAGGCTTCGCGGGAAGCAGGATCTGGGTTGATTCGACGAAGCAGGTCGACAAGGAGCCACGCGAAGAACGCGACGACATTCACGGCCATAAAGCCGATCACCAACGCGGCGAGTCCGGGGCTTACTGCTGTTGTGTGCAGAATCAGCGAGAACAGAATCGCCCCGTGGAAGAGAACGGTTTTCCCCATGTCGACCGTGTGGTCGAGCCATTCCCCAGCGGGCCCGCCCCGTCCGGTGAGCCGCGCTAGTTGCCCGTCGGCGCTATCGAATGCGTATGCAACAGCGAATAGGATCGCAGCGGCAACCCCTGTGTACACGGCGATGGGTGCGAACGCCAGAACCGCGACGCCAAGGACAGAAAGCACTGCGCTGATAGCTGTCACACCATTGGGTGTCAGACCCAGTGCATATGCGGCTGCGGCAATCCGCCTGCCAGTTGGACGATTAATGAATCGGGAGTAAGCGGGGGCACCAAATGCGGGCTTCTGGGCAGCGGATAGTTGCTCCACGGCCTGGCGATACTTGCTCAAACTGCCTCCAAGCGTCAAACGCGGCGTGCATGAACCTTCCTAGAGGGTCTGCCCGAGGCAATCCTCAACAAACCCGTTCTAGGTGTGAGGATTGCCGCACATGACAGAAGTGCTGTCATGCCTGCCGGTGTCTTGGCTGTTAGCCGCCACGTTTGATGGTTGCTGGCTGGCCATTGTCATCCCAGACGTTTCCAGTGGGGACCAGATCAGACACCGCCTGGTTGTGGATCACGGCACAGTTCTCGAAGGACTGGCCACGACCGAACCGGTTGTTGTTGACCTGCATACCCGTCTTGTAGGCGCCGTTGGACTTGTAGTTCAGACTGCACCAGCCATCGTCGATCCAGTTGTTGTTGATGGCCAGATTCTGGGTGACTCCAACATCTTGTGTAATCATGACGGCCGCGTTCTTGGCACCTTGCAAGGTGTTGCCGACCAGGTTGATGTTACGTCCGGCCTGCACCTGGATCGCATCGCCGTGAGAGGGCTTTCCGCCTTGGTTGGGGTCGTTCTCGAAGTGCGTGTAGTCGTGTAGATAGGAGTGTTCGACTCGGACACCGTCACCGTAGATGACCATTCCATCGACGGTCTTCGAGCTATCGACTCGGCGGAACGTGCCAGCCTGATTGACCTTCACGCCGTCGTGGTTGGCTGAAATCACCTGAGGAAGCAATGTCACATCCTCGATCAGGTAGCCCGTCGCACCGGCGGTGACGATCGCGAGCAAGCCACGTGACTGAGAGGGACTCGTTGAACCGCCCCGAATGATCGAACGTTTGATCGTCACATTTGGAGCTTTCACGTGGACATATCCGTGAATGTCGAGGCCGTCAATAACGGTGCCCGCGGCAGTGATCGTTAGGTTCCCATTATGGACCGTCAAGTTAGTCCCGGCTGGTACACCGGTATTCGCCGCGGTCGGTCGCTCCGCGGAAGGCGCATTTACCGTGACGTCGTTGGTAACGGTGGACTGTCCGGCCTGGTCGTCGGTGACCGTCAGGGTGACGGCGTAGGTAGTAGCGGTGGTGTAGTCCTTGGTGGCGGTGGACCCGGTAGCGGTGGTGCCGTCGCCGAAGTCCCAGGCGTAGTCCACGATGCTGCCGTCGGAGTCTGTGGAGGATCCGGCATCGAAGGTGACGCTCAAGCCCGATACTTCGGAGGTAAACGCCGAGGTTGGCAGCTCATTTGGGGTGGCGGTGTTCATGTTCTCGACGGTGAGGTCGTCGATGGACAAGGTGATGGGGTTGGTTCCGCCGCCGAGGTAGGACCAGAGTCCGATGTGGCCGGGGGTGCTGAGTTGGTTGGTGGTGGCGGTGGTGCTCCAGTTGGTGGGTTC
>CAMPEQ010000010.1 GCA_946803585.1 uncultured Actinomycetes bacterium | reverse complement strand
GGTAGGGGTGCCATCGGGGGGGCCCAAAGCCCCCCGGGGCCCCCGCCGCCCTACGGCCGACCGGCGCCCCCCGGTAGGGCGGGGGCGCCGTCCGACGTTAGTGCGAGGAGCTGAGCTAGCTCTTGATTCCCTCGACTGCTTCCATGTCCTCGAGCTCGGCGCCCTTGGTCTCCTTGACGAACTTCCATACGTAGAAGATCGACAGGAAGGCGCAGAGGGTGAATATTCCGTAGGCCAAACCGATCGAGATCTTGACCAGAGTCGGGAACGTCTCCGACACGATGAAGTTGGCGATCCAGTTGGCCATAACACCAACCGACATTGCCATCGCGCGAATCTTGTTGGAGAACATCTCGCCCAGCAGGACCCAGACGATCGGGCCCCAAGTTGCCGCGAAGAACATCACGTAGACGTTGAGCGCGATGACTGCAATCCAGCCGTTAGTGCTCGATAGCAATGGATCGCCGACAGCGATTGCCCCAGAGGCCGTTGCTTCGGTTGCCTTCGGTGCGGTGATGAACAGCATCGAGAGGATTCCGAGCGTGATGAACATTCCGCATGATCCGATAAGCAGCAGTGGCTTACGACCAACGCGGTCAATCAGAGCGATTGCCACCAACGTGAAGATGACGTTGACTGCGCTAATGATGGTCGATTGCAGGAACGCGTCTTCGGTGGTGAAGCCAACGGCCTGGAACACGATGTTCGAGTAGTAGAAGACTGCGTTGATTCCAACGAACTGCTGGAATACGGCCAGGATGATACCGACCCAGACGATTCCTTGAAGGCCGAACTTCGTCCCTCGAATATCCTTAAATGAGGGTTTGTGTTCGGCGTCCAACGATGCCTCGATGGTGTCGAGCTTCGGCTGAACATCGCCGACGAAGATCTTCTGCAGTACGGCCTTTGCATCTGCATTGCGACCCTTCGAGACCAAGTAGCGTGGCGACTCGGGCAGCGTTGCGGCCAGGAAGAAGTAGATCACTGACGGGATGACCATACAGAGGAACATCCATTGCCAGGTCTGCAAGCCGAACCAGAACTCGTTATTCGCCTGAACCATCGGCTGCTCACCGGGGGCTGCGGGTGGGAACTCTGTTGGTCCGCCAGCGATCCCCAACAGGAGCTGGTTGACGAGCTGGGTGGAGAAGATTCCTAGAACGATCGCCATCTGGAAGAGACTCGAGAGCCGACCGCGAAGGTGAGCGGGAGCAACCTCTGAGATGTACATCGGGCAGATGACTGCGGCAAGACCGATTGCGAACCCGCCGAGGATGCGCCAAACGACGAAGTCTGCCGTGCTGAACGGGATTGCCTGTCCAACACCGGCGATGAGGAAGAGGATTGCCGAGAGCAGCATGACCTTGCGGCGGCCCATGCTGTTGGCAAGACGTCCACCGACGAGGGCACCAACGGCTGATCCGAGCAGTGCAACTGCGACGACGAAACCTTGGACAGTGGTGTTGGTGAGGTTGAACTCGTGGAAGACCGCTTGGTTAGCGCCGTTGATGACAGCGCTGTCGTATCCGAAGAGGAAGCCACCAAGAGCCGCGATGATTGCGATACCTACGACCTTGCCGGTCTTACTTGCTTCCACCTCCACTGGCCCAGTGGGTTTATCTACTGGTCCTTGCATGGCGTACCTCCAGAACGTAGTGCTACCGATGTGATCGGTAGCCACATATCACCCGACGTGGATATGTCTAATCGGTCACATTAGCCACTTTGAGTGTTCAGATGCGACCTCAGCGATCACTCGGTTGGGCGCGCATCTCGGTCGAATCCAGAATCGGCACGGCTCGCACTTGCGGCTCGCCTGTTTGGGGAATAGGGAGCGCTGCCCTACCGTGTGTTGTCTCGCCAATATCCGCGCTGCTGAGGAGTCCCCTGCATGACTGAATCGAGCCCGACTGGTGCAGGCGATGCGTTGTGGGCACCCACTGCCGATCAAGTCCGAGCCACCGCCATGGATCGACTGCGCCGTGACGTTGCAGAGGCTGTAGAGGTAGACCTGCCCGACTCCCGCGCGCTCCACGATTTCAGCTTGGAGCACCCGGGGGATTTTTGGGATGTCATCTGGGGAGAGTGTGGAGTAATCGGTGACCGAGGCGACGGCCCGGCATACGTTTTACCCCCAGCCGGAGGCGATATGCGCGACGCCAAGTACTTCCCTGCGGCGTCACTTAACTATGCGGCGAACGTCCTCGCCGGCGGTGAACGGACCGGAGCAGATGAGACGGCGATCGTCTTCCGGCGCGAGGATGGTGTGCGTCGGGACCTGTTGTGGCACGAGTTGCGAGCAGACGTAGAGGTAATGGCTGCGTTCTTTGCGCAATGCGGTGTTGGTGCCGGGGACCGCGTTGCAGCGTGGATGCCGAACGTTCCCGAGACAGTTGTCGCCATGCTCGCTGCATCAATGATCGGCGCCACCTTCACATCGACGAGCCCGGACTTCGGCGTCGCGGGAGTGCTGGATCGTTTCGGTCAGGTCACTCCGACGGTGCTTATTGCTGCCGACGGCTATGTCTATGCAAACCGCGAACACGATCGGCTCGATCGGCTCAGCGAAGTTGTCGCTGGCCTCCCATCGGTTCGAGCTGTGGTTGTTCATGGCGAGCTTGCCGTCGAACCGGACGTATCTGGTGTGAGCACACGTGTACCTGTCCTGACCTGGTCGGAGGCACTACAAGCTGGCGCGCGTGCGGTTTCAACGGGACGGGGACCATCCCTGGATCGACTCTTCCCCTTCGATGCGCCGCTGTCGATTCTCTATTCGTCCGGGACGACCGGGGTGCCTAAGTGCATTGTGCACCGGGCAGGTGGGCTATTGATGAAGCACTTGGTGGAGCAGCAGCTGCACTGCGACATCCGCCCGGGTGATCGGGTCTTCTACTTCACAACTTGCGGCTGGATGATGTGGAACTGGCTGGTCAGCGCGTTGGCCAGCGGAGCGACGATCGTGCTTTACGACGGTTCGCCCTTCCACCCAAGTCGCGATGTCTTGTGGGACCTTGCTGAGGTGGAGAATGTCTCGTTCTTTGGGACGAGTGCCAAGTTCATCGACGCCAGCGCTAAGGCAGGTGCCGAACCCGCTCGTAGTCACCAGTTGCGCCACCTGCGGACAGTTGCATCGACGGGATCACCACTGTCGGTTGAGGGCTTCGAGTACGTGTACCGCGACGTTGCTGCCGATGTACATCTGGCATCTATCTCTGGCGGAACAGATCTTTGTGGATGTTTAGTGTTGGGCGATCCGACGCAGCCGGTCTACGCGGGGGAGATCCAAGCTCCCGCATTAGGTATGGCAATCGACGTTTGGGATGAGGCAGGTAAGAGCCTGCGTGCTCAACCGGGGGAGCGTGGCGACATCGTCGTGACTGCTGCCTTCCCATCTATGCCGTTGAATTTCTGGGACGATCCAGAGGGCCGCAAGTATGACGCCGCCTACTTCGGTAAGTTCGACGGGATCTGGGCACACGGTGACTTTGCGTCGTGGACCGACCACGGTGGCATCGTGATTCATGGAAGGTCCGACGCGACGCTGAACTCGGGTGGTGTCCGTATCGGAACAGCTGAGATCTATCGGCAAGTCGAGTTACTCCCGCAGATTGCGGAATCCTTGGCGATCGGTCAGGCCTGGGAGGGCGACACGCGGATCGTGCTCTTCGTCCGACTCGCACCAGGTCACCACCTCACAGAAGACCTGATCACTGAGATCAGGACGCAGCTGCGAAGTCACTGCTCCCCGCGTCACGTGCCGGCAAGAATCGTCGCCGTTGCCGATTTGCCGCGGACTCGCTCGGGCAAACTCGCCGAACTTGCGGTCGCCGATGTTGTTCATGGTCGGCGAGTGCGCAACTCTGGAGCGCTGGCGAATCCGGAGGTCCTAGCCGACTTCGAGAACCTTGCCGACCTGGCGCGATAGACCCGCAAGATAGTACGACTCGACTGAGTCGCAAAGAGAATGGCAGCAACCACATGACAAGCTCAGCTCGTGAGTAGTACAGCAGTGATCGACATTGATCCATCGGCGCCGGCGGTCGAGCGCCGCTACGTACCCGGCGACGGGTGGGAGTCTAAGGTTCCGCGGATCGCCGCCTGGATCTGCTACTTCATTGCGGCCTTGAGCGCGATCACCGCGGTATTCCCGTTCACTCGCGCTCCGCTCAGTGGAGTTCGAACGATCGCAGACCTCGTCTTCATTGCTGCTCCACCGAATCTGGCCTGGGCCGTTCTCATGGCGATCCTGGCGAGCGCCTTAAGTAAGCGCAAGCGGGCGGCCTGGCTACTTCTGCTCATCTTGCAAGTGGTGGAACTCGTCCTGTTGGTATTCGCCTGGGCAGTATTCCCAGCGACGTCGTACCCGGCGATCATGACACCGGTTTTCTTTAATGTCTTTGTCATAGCGGTGCTGTTCATTAGCCGCCAAGAGTTCTTCGCGGTGTCTCAGAAAGGGAACGGCTGGCGCGCGCTGGCGACCTTCGTCATCGGATTCGTGATCTCGTTGGTGGTCGGAGCAGGGATTATCGCTGTCTTCGGCGATCCGCAATTGCAGCTCGACAAGCTCGGTGTCGTCTCATCGGAGTTCCTCGGCGTACTCGGTCAGGACCCGTCCCTGGACCAGTCAGTACATGCACCCTTCCTCATCTCCGGACTGATCGCGCTGTTTGGCTCGGCCACTTTCATCGCGACTGCTTACGTTCTGTTCAAGCCTCGGCGTAAGAGCCGAATGCTCTCCGGTGAGGACGAGGTTGCGCTGCGGGTCATGCTCGCGCAGACAGGGGAGCGTGATTCCCTCGGCTACTTCGCGACGCGACGTGACAAGTCAGTTGATTGGGCGCCATCGGGTAAGGCGGCCGTGACCTCACGCGTGGTCTTCGGCGTGAGCCTGGCAAGTGCGGATCCGATAGGGGACCCGCAGGCCTGGCCTGCAGCAATCGAAGCTTGGTTAGAGGATGCCCATAAGCACGCATGGGCACCGGCAGTCATGGGTGCTAGCGAGATGGGTGCTGAGGCGTACGCCAAAGCTGGCCTTGGTGCGGTCGAACTCGGGGATGAGGCGATCCTGTACTTCCGTGACTACCAGCTTGACGGACGGCATATGCGGGTCGTTCGGCAAGCGGTCAACCGTATCGAGCGAGCTGGTTACACGGCCAAGGTACGTCGTCATGCGGAGATTCCCGAGGATGAGATGGCGGGAGTGATCGCTGACGCAGATCGGTGGCGCGATACTGACAATGAGCGAGGGTTCTCGATGGCGCTCGGACGCCTCGGTGACCCCCTCGACGGTCGGTGCGTCTTGGTGGAGGCATTCGACCCGGAAGGCAATAGAGAAGCGCTGCTGTCGTTCTCGCCGTGGGGTGACAAGGGGCTTTCGCTCGATCTCATGCGGCGGTCTCGGGACTCCGAGAACGGTGTCATGGAGTTCATGGTCACCAGCTTGGTCGCCGCCGGGCCACAGATCGGGGCGGACAAGGTCTCCCTCAACTTCGCAGTAATGCGCGCGATCTTTGCTGAGGGCGAGCGGATCGGTGCTGGACCGGTCCTGCGACTGACTCGAGCCACGCTGCTGTTTGCGTCGCGATGGTTCCAGCTGGAATCGCTCTATCGCTCAAACGAGAAGTATGCCCCTGACTGGGTGCCTCGGTACATGATGTTTGAGACTGTGGGGGACCTACCCAGGGTTGGCATCGCCGCGGGAATCGCGGAGGGGTTCGTGACCGTTCCGAGTCCTCGGTCGTGGTTCGGCAATCCTGGTAAGGCGCGGTCACCGCTCCGTGCAGCCTGCGACGCGTCGCCGGTCGAGCTCTACGAGGCGCAGGAAGCAAAGCTCGCTCAAATCGCTGCTCAAACGGCGCAGGATGCGGCCGAAGACCCATTTGCCGGACTGCCCGAGCAAGAGAAGGTTCGGCGGCAGAAATTGGCGAATATGCGCGACAGGGGAGTTGACCCGTATGCGACGAATTTCCAACGCTCTACGACGATCGCCAAGGTGCGCGAGCAATACGCCGATCTAGAGCCGGATGCCAGAACTGGCACGGTTGTCAGCATCGCCGGTCGGGTCATGCTCAACCGAGTTACTGGCAAGCTCTGCTTCGCGGAGTTGCGCGACTGGACGGGTGATATTCAGATCATGGTCTCGCTGGCAGTTGCCGGTGAGGACAATCTCACGAGTTGGAAACAAGACCTCGATCTTGGCGACATTGTTGGAGTGACTGGCGAGGTTATTACGTCTAAACGAGGTGAGTTGTCGGTGCTTGCCGACGACTTCACGATTACGTCCAAATGCCTGGTTCCCTTACCCGATAAGCACAAGGGTTTGAACGATCCGGAGGCGCGGGTTCGTCAACGCTACGTCGACTTGATCGTGAACCAAGAATCACGCGACATGCTCGCGATGCGCTCGGAGATGGTGCGAGCGATCCGGGAGCAACTGTGGGGTAGAGACTATTTAGAGGTCGAGACTCCGATGATGCAGCGTGTCCACGGCGGGGCGAACGCCCGTCCGTTTATTACCCACATCAATGCCTACGACATGCAGCTCTACATGCGAATCGCCCCGGAGCTGTTCCTGAAACGTTTACTGGTGGGCGGAGTCGAGCGGGTCTTTGAACTCAATCGGAACTTCCGGAACGAGGGTGCTGACTCGACGCACAATCCCGAATTCACCAGTATGGAAATGTACGACGCTTATGGTGATTACGACACGATGCGTGTCCTCACCCGAGAGCTGATTCTGGCCGCTGCGGTGGCGGTGCATGGCCGCCCGATAGTGAAGCGTCCCGTTGCTGGGGCTTACGACGGCAGTCAAGGCTATGAGGAAGTCGATATCTCCGGAGATTGGCCGGTCATCACCTTGCATGAGGGCATCTCGAGCGCGTTGGGTGAAGAAGTAACGGTAGATACCGACCTGCCGACGCTACGTCGGTTGGCAGATCACGCGGGCATCGCCCGGGATCAGAACTGGGGAGCAGGCCAGCTCACCCTTGAGTTGTACGAGCATCTCTGCGAGGCCCGTACAACGACGCCGGTGTTCTGGACCGACTTCCCGACTGATGTTTCTCCGCTGACGCGTAAGAAGCCAAGTGAACCGCGGTTGGCTGAGCGTTGGGATCTCGTCGCTTGGGGTGCCGAGATCGGAACTGCCTACACCGAGCTGATTGATCCGCTCGATCAACGTGACCGGTTGACCGCGCAATCGCTGTTGGCCGCTGCAGGGGACTCCGAGGCGATGGAAGTCGATGAGGACTTCTTGCGAGCGCTGGAATACGGAATGCCTCCGACGGGCGGCCAAGGGATGGGAATTGATCGACTTCTCATGTTGCTGACGGGGCGCAATATTCGCGATTCGGTGTTGTTCCCGCTTACCCGGCCCGATCAGTAGACCTCGTTAGTAAATGAGCGCTGCCAAGTGGTCGATCGGCTAGCTCAAGCGGTGACCGATTGTGAGGCTCGAAGCGCGGCGGGTTAGGGTCTGCGGGTGCAGCATTTCTCACCACTAGCCCTTGCGGCCAAGGACAGCATTGATCCGAGCGTTGTCAGATATGCCGGTGGGGAGTTCGCCTCCTATATCGATTCGGATTCAGCAGCCCCATTCATGACCGGTTTGCACGCCGCGTTGGAGTCCCCACTGCATAGCTCCCAGGTACTCAATGCCGGTGTCGCTTTGTCCAATGTCGTCGCCCTCGTTGCACTCAGCCTGGCTCAGAGTGAGGACGAGGCCGTCGATCTGGTGAAGGGATCGATTCGTCGCACCGTCACGACCACCTTCCCAGAGCTAGTTCCGCCCGAGGATGAGAAGCTCACCGCGGCAGCGGAGGCAATGATTCTGCGGGTGTTCGGCACCGTGACCAGTGAGGAACTACCCGACGCGATTGATGGTCGGACTCTCGCCGCGATTGCGGCCTACGGCGATGCCTCCATCTTGCTGGCAGACCAAGTTGGGCTACCTCGGCCCGTGCTCGCCTCAGCGATTGGGCAAGCAGCCGCAACAATGTAGCGGGCATTCGGGCCATTAGCGGCCGTCAGCGAATGTAATCGTTAAGTGATCGAAGAGGAAAGATCCGGCCAAAAATGGCGTGTAACCGTGTCGGTTCTATGCACCATGAGCCCAGCACCATAATGTGACTCGAGCCAACGGCCGACCGTGCACGGTCGGATTCCCCCCGTTGAGCACCCCACTGCCAACAGCAAGGTCGATGCCCCCGTGATCCAGTTCGAGCATGTATCGAAGCGCTACAACACCGAAGATGCACCTGCACTCGACGATATCGACCTCACGATTGACGATGGTGAGTTCGCCTTCCTCGTTGGGCCGTCGGGATCAGGGAAGTCGACCTTCCTGCGGCTATTGCTACGCGAGGACAAGCCCAGCGACGGTCGGATTATTGTCAACGACAAAGACATCGCCAAGATGCGCCGGTTTCGCATCCCCAAATACCGTCGAAAGATGGGGTCGGTGTTCCAAGACTTCCGCCTCCTCCCAGAGAAGTCGGTCACCCAGAACGTCGCGTTCGCCCTTGATGTCATCGGTGCACCCAAGTCGAAGGTCGGTCCTGCGGTGGAAGAGGCCCTTGAACTCGTTGGTCTGACCGATCTCGCGGATCGTCGGCCTACCCAGCTATCCGGTGGCGAGCAGCAACGGGTCGCGATCGCCCGGGCGTTTGTTAACAAGCCGCCGATCCTGATTGCCGACGAGCCGACCGGGAACTTGGACCCAACAACGTCCTTGGGCATCATGCGGTTACTCGATCGAATTAACCGAACTGGGACGACAGTCATTATGGCTACCCACGACGCCGCCATCGTCGACCAAATGCGCAAGCGTGTGGTCGAACTCGTTGGTGGCCAAGTTGTTCGCGATGAGGCTCGCGGCGTCTACGGGTACTCGGGATAGGCGGGGCGACGATGAGAAGACTGTCACTGGCGTTTCGCGAGGTTCGCCACGGTTTGTTCCGTAACTTCACGATGACCGTTGCCGTCATCTTGACGATTGCCGTCTCGCTGACGCTGTTTGGCACCGGCCTGATGGTTCGTTCGCAGGTCGACACGATGAAGGACTATTGGTACGACCGAGTCGAGGTGTCCGTCTTCCTTTGTGGAGCGGCGTCTGACCCGGTTGCCTGTCCAGATGGAGCTGTCACCGATGCGCAGCGTCAGGCAATCAACGCCCAGTTGACGTCAATGACTGGTGTGGTGGAAGAGGTCTTCTACGAGTCTCAACAGGATGCGTACGCCAGGTTCCAGCAGCAGTTCAAGGACTCGCCCATCCTGGAGAACGTGACACCCGAGTCATTGCCGGAGTCCTACCGCGTCAAGCTTGTTAATCCGGAGGATTTCGCAAAGGTTGCCGCTGCAGTCGGCACCGCGCCCGGTGTCGAACAAGTGCAGGATCAACGGAAACTGCTGGAGAGATTCTTCAAACTCCTCGGCGGCCTACAAGCGGTCGCGCTAGGAATCGCGATCGCGATGTTGCTGGTCACCGTGTTGCTAGTTGTGAACACGATGCGGGTTGCTGCCTACAGCAGGCGCCGCGAGACCGGAATCATGAAGTTGGTCGGCGCTAGCAACTTCTATATTCAGCTGCCTTTCGTCCTGGAAGCGGCGATTGCCGCGGCGATTGGAGGCGGTATTGCCGTGGGCGCAATCGCGGTCGAGAAGGTGTACCTCATTGACCAAGTGCTGGAACCGTCCTTCCGATTCACCGCATTCATTGGTTGGGATGAGGTCATCCGAATTATGGTTGGCGTCTTTTTGACAGGACTTGTCTTATCTTGTGCGGCTGCTGTACTCACGGTTCGTAGGTATTTGCGGGTCTGACCGGTAGCGTCACCTACATGCGCGATATTGCGATTAGTTCGCGGCGAGTACGGGTGGCAGTTGCGGCTGTTGGAGTGGCCGGATTGTGTGCCGTCGCGCTGGGATCGGTCGAGGCCACCGGAGTAGCCGCGGGCGTACCCACAGCGAAGATCGACGATCAAGTAGCTCAAGCTGATGACGACCTAGCTTCGGCCAATAAGAAGGTCAACAAGGTGAAGGCCGAACTCGACAAGGCTGAAGCCAAGATCGCCCCAGCCCAGAAGAAGCTGTCCCAAGCTCAGAAGGACGTTGAGAAGGCCAAGGCCGAGGCAGCGAAGGCTCAAGCGGCCCTCGTTGCAGCTGAGGAAGCTGTCACGGCAATCAAGGCAGAGGTCGCCAAACTCGAGGCGGAGATCGCGGAGCTACGGAAACAGATCGGCGCACTCGCTCGCGTTATCTATACCTCCGGCGGTCAGTATGAAGAGATCCAAATTCTCTTTGACTCGGCTAGCCCGGCGCAGTTCGCCGAGCGGTTGGCGGCGATGCGGCGCGTATCGCAGGGCAATAGTCGTGCACTAGACGCCTTAGCTGCCGCGCAGCTTCAGTTGGATGCCAAGTTGGCTGAAGGTAAGCGGCTCGAAGCTGAGGCAGAGGTGTTGCGTGATGAAGCGAGCAAACATGCGATCGAGGCTCAAGCCGCGCTAGACCGGGTCGCGCAAGCCAAGCAGATCGTTGACGAGTTGGTTGCCCAACGCAAGACAATCGTTGCAAAGGCGAACTCGGAACGAAACAGCGTGCGGGCGCAGTACGCGGCGCTCCAAGCTGAGCAGGCGCGGATCGCCGAGGCGGCCCGTCAGGCTCGCGAGAAGGAAGCCAAGCAGCAGCAAAAGCAGAACTCTGGCTCCGGCAGCTCGGGTTCGGGTAGCTCAGGCTCTGGTGGGTCAGGTTCTGGATCAGGCAGTGGAACACTGAGTTGGCCGACGCCGGGCTACAGCGCTGGCGGTCGAACAGGTCCGCGCGTGCACCCGGTCTATGGCTACAGCTCGTGTCACACCGGCGACGATATTGGTGCCCCCTCCGGCACCGCGATCCGGGCAGCCGCAGGTGGCCGGGTTATCTCAGTTGCCTCGGGTGGGCCGTACGGAAACCACACACTCATTAGTCACGGTGGCGGCTTATCGACGATGTATGCCCACCAGTCGCGGGTCACTGTTCGATATGGCCAGAATGTCAGTCGTGGCCAGGTCATTGGCTACGTCGGATCAACCGGGTACTCAACGGGACCGCATCTACATTTCGAAGTGCACGTCAACGGTGTGCCGTACGAGCCGATGGGCTGGTTTGGTGGTTCCAAGTATCGGGTCAGTTGCGCCTGATCAGGTGAGCTGGGGGAGCTTCGACGTTCCCCGTGGCGCGCGGCCGACCTGGAGGCTGCCAAGATATGCCCATGGTGCGCGAACAGGGTAAGAAGCTCATTGCCCAGAATCGCAAAGCTCGCCACGATTACTCGATCGACGCGGTCTATGAGGCCGGCCTGGTTCTGCAAGGTACCGAAGTCAAGTCACTACGGGCAGGTCATGCCTCCCTGGTCGATGGTTATGCCGACGTCAAAGATGGCGAGGTCTGGCTGCACTCGGTATACATCCCGGAATACACCGAAGGAACCTGGACAAATCACGAGCCGCGACGCACTCGCAAACTTCTGTTACACCGGCAAGAGATCTCGAAACTGATGAACAAGACCAAAGAGGGTGGCTGGACCCTCATCCCGTTGTCGATCTATTTCAAAGATGGCAACGCAAAGGTCGAGATCGCGGTTGCGCGCGGGCGTAAGGCATATGACAAGCGTCATGCCATCGCCGAGCGAAGCGCAAAACGGGAAGCGGATCGAGCGATGGGTCGACGTGCCAAGGGAATGGACGAGTGACGCTGGCGGTCATCGACCGACTAGGAATCTCGGGCATTATCGATGTCCATTCACACTTCATGCCCGACGAGGTGATGGAGAAGGTCTGGACGTACTTTGACAATGCACAGCAGGCCTACGGGATCTCGTGGCCGATCGAGTACCGCCTCGCTCAGGATGAGCGGGTTAGCAGGCTGGCAAGCTTCGGGGTGATCGGCTATACGTCGTTGGTCTACGCGCATAAGCCAGCAATGGCGGCTTGGTTGAATGATTGGTCGCTGGACTTCGCGCAGTCCCATCCGGATTGTGTCCCGACGGGAACGTTCTATCCCGAGCAGGGCGTCGCTCAGTACACGGCTGAGGCGATCGAGCGAGGTGCCCGAGTATTCAAGATCCACCTCCAGGTTGGCGCCTTTGATCCGCGGCACCCGCAGCTCGAGTCAGTGTGGGACTTACTTGCGCAGCATTCGATTCCAGTCGTTGCCCATTGTGGGTCTGGCCCGATTCCCGGGGAGTTCACTGGGGTAGAGCCGATCAGAGAAGTCATCGAGAGTCGGCCAGGTTTGCAGGTGATAGTTGCCCACATGGGCGCCCCGGAGTACAGCGGATTCCTCGACCTAGCGGAGGAGTTCCCCGGCGTTCGGCTCGACACCACGATGGCTTTCACTGACTTCATGAATCACCTCGCACCATTCCCAACCCGCGAGTTGGGGCGGCTTCGGGCGGCCGGACTTCGGGGCGACATCCTCTTCGGCTCGGACTTCCCGAACATCCCGTACTCCTACGCCGATGCGGTTGCTGCGCTTGAGCGACTCGAGCTTGGTGATGACTGGCTACGAGCGGTTCTGTACTCAAACGCGAACGAGTTGTTCAGGCGCACCTGATGGCGGCGGTCCTTGCGCTGTTGAGCAGCGTGATGTGGGGGACGTCGGACTTCCTCGCTGGCAACCTCACGAAGACGCGAGCGGCGTTCGCGGTTGCCGGGGCCGCGCAAGTGGTCGGCCTCGGCGTCGTCGGGATTCTTGCCGTGGTGACGACCGCTTGGGTCGACGTGCCCGTTGGGGCCTACTTACCGTGGTCGCTATTGGCCAGTGTCGCGGGCCTGGTTGGTTTGGTCTGCTTCTACAAGGCACTGGCTACCGGGTCGATGTCGGTGGTCTCACCAATCGCCGGATTGAGTGTTCTGGTGCCGCTCGGATTCGGACTATGGGAAGGTGACCGGCCGTCTTCGTGGCAGTATCTCGGGATCTGTCTGGCCATCGTAGGAGTGCTCTTAGCCGCCACCCCCGAGATCACTGGCGCGGTGGGATTGCGACCTGTGGTGCTGGCGCTAGTAGCGGCCGCGATGATCGGGATATTTCTGGTCTGCCTGGCGATAGGCGCCGAGTCCAGCATCCTTATGACGATGACCGCTCAGCGAGCGATCTCTGTCGTCATTGTTCTCACCGTCGCTATTGCGTTGCGATCCCTCGGTGGCGTTGGTAGATCTGACTCGCCAGTGTTGGCGTTGATCGGGACGATGGATGTGACCGCGAACCTGCTCTTCGGGATTGCCTCGGCGATCGGATTGCTCGCTTTGGTCGCGGTCCTCGGTTCGCTATATCCCGTCGTGACGGTGATTCTGGCCTGGATCATTCTCGGTGAGCGGTTGCGTGCCGTTCAGTACCTCGGCGTTGCGCTAGCGCTCGCCGGGGTTGTTGCGATTGGCGCTGGCTAGGCGATGCCCACTTACCGCTAACTGCTGAGCGCGAACAGAGTCTGGTCAAGGTCACGTCGGCGCTGGGCAACAACCATCGCTGACTCAGCGATCACCGATTCTTGGCCAGGTGCAGTGCCTTGGGTCCGCAGTCGCACATCGGCATCAAGTGCACTTCGCAGGTTGTCTACCGCTGTGGCAAGTTGGCGTGGTTGACGTGCACGCTTGTCACTAGGGGCCATCGTCGAGAGTTCGTAAAGCTGTTGGCTCAGGGTAGACATTCGCGGAACGCCATCAGTCCACGTACGGACGAGTTCGGGGGTTCCCTTCGTGCGATCTGCCACTGCCAGCGTCAGCGAGTCAGCAAACCAGCGAGCGTCGGCCCTGCGTAGGTAGAAAGCACGGTCCCACTTAGCGCGCTTCTTCGAGCTGATCGAGACCGCGACCATCATCGCAATGAGAATCACGATTGCTAACCCGGCTGCGATCCACGCCCATAGCGGCATTCCGAAGTAGATAGTTGTGAGGGCTGCGCTCATCGCATCCATGGTCTTATCCCTTTTCTCGGTCCTGCTCGGTAACTCAGTGCCGAAGCCAGTACCTACCGGCGCTTAGCACTTGCCCTCCGGTGATGCCCGAATGCTGCCCTCCTACACACATTTGCGACTCAGATCACTCGCTTGTCTAGGGGAGGTGCGGAGCGAGGGATGGAGGGGCCAAGTAATGCGGATGCGTGGTGTCGGAGCTCAGGCGTAGAGTGGTCGGATAACTACACAGGGGGTGAACGGTTTCGACAACGTTTGCAGAGAAGAGTGAAGCGGGTTGAGGATCAACGGTTATCTCATTAACGCTCCGTTGAAAAAACAAGTGCAGATACCAAGCGCACTGATCTCGCTCTCGCTGCTTAATTGCAGTAGAGCCATATAGATCCGTCGGCCTGGGGGTGTCTTCCCTCCAGATCCCGGCGTCGACTAGAAGACTCACCAATCATTTCGGTTAGCGGAAGTGAACGGGAAATCAAACAGCTGACTAGGCCGCTATCTCCGTCGGGTCGCACAAGAATGGAGAGGCCGAATAGCGAGTAACGCGACTGCACCCGGAGAATCCTCTTATTTGTTTCGTTGGACCCGAGTTCGATTCTCGGCACCTCCACCAGACGGCTAGACATGGCGCGTGCGCCGTTCGGTCGCGGAAACATCGATCGACGCGCAGAGCTGCACGGACTTCACCGCGATTGGTTGCGGCGCGCGTGTCTCACAGTGCTGGGCAATGCGGGGCAGTTCCTAAGGCAGGTCCGCGGGAGTGTTGGCACCAGGAACGCCCTGCCCTCCAGTCGTCTGCAGGATTCGCGCAATCGCAGAGGTCTCCTCGCTGGTCAGCGTCAACTTCTGGAGTTCGGCGCCAGTTGGTTCAGTTGTGGCATTGCGCAGGGTGGTCGTTGCCTGGTCGTAGTCATTGCCGATCGCCGATGCTGCGGGCGTTCCGAGGGCCTTCACATTTGTCTCGGTGATTGTGTCAGTCACTTGAGAGTTGACGACTCCTCCGTCGATGGTGACGGTGGTGTTTGCCCCGAGCGGGCCTTGCAGTGCTGGTGCGAGCCAACGGATTGAACCATTTGCCGTGAGCGCAGGATTGCGGAGCACGACGGCTTGCGAGGATTCACCGTTGCTGATGGCCGCATTCGGCGGGTCGGATTGAAAACCGAATCCCTGCCATAGCGCCACGATGGAGGACGCGGGCATCTCGATCTGCGATCGGGCCGGGCGAGACGTGAACCCGAGAGCCTCGCTGGTCTTGCTCAGTGTCAGGTAGCGCTGGCCGTTGATTGATTCAGCCCTTCCCGTCCCAGATACCGTGAGTAGCCAACTAGTAGCTGGTGACTCATCGGGGGTCGAAGCTGCCTGCGGCGCAGAGGCCGTCGAGCAACCAACCGCTATCAGGGCGCAGGATGACGCGACGATCGTGAGTGCCAATAGCCGAGCCATAGTTCCAACCTAAGTGACGGGACGCCCTCAACCAAGCCGGGCGCGAACTTGCTGTCGCCTTATGGTTCCGGTGGCCGCTGCCACTGTGGGGGATGTTGATCTAACGCACCTGATCAACTGAACTGTCACATAGCCTCGCTAGCCTGGATCAAGAACAGCGGGATTTGGGGTCAGGCCGCTCTGGCCCCCTAGTCTTAGCGCAGTATCTTCCGGAGGTTAGTCAGTTGGCAATCAAGAAGTCTGATCTATATAGCTCGCTATGGAAGAGTTGCGACGAGCTTCGTGGTGGGATGGATGCGTCGCAGTACAAGGACTACATCCTCACGATGCTGTTCGTGAAGTACGTGACCGACAAGGCCGCGACCGACCCCAACAGCCTCATCGATGTGCCCACGGGTGGCTCGTTCGAGGATATGGTCTCGTTGCGTGGTGACAAGGAAATCGGCGACAAGATCAATAAAGTCATCGGCAAGCTAGCAGCGGCCAACAGTCTTGAGAAGGTCATTGACCTCGCTGACTTCAATGATGAAGAGAAGCTGGGCAAGGGTAAAGAGATGCAAGACCGGCTCACCAAGCTGGTCAGCATCTTTGCTGACCTGGATTTTCGCGGCAGTCGGGCCGAGGGCGACGACCTCCTTGGGGATGCGTACGAGTATTTGATGCGCCACTTCGCTACCGAATCCGGCAAGTCGAAGGGTCAGTTCTACACCCCCGCTGAGGTCTCTCGAATACTTGCCCAAGTCGTTGGCATCGGGCCTGACACAAAGCAGGACCAGACTGTGTACGACCCGACCTGTGGTTCAGGTTCGTTGCTTCTGAAGGCGGCCGATCAAGCACCCCGAGGTATCACGATCTACGGGCAAGAGAAGGACAATGCCACCTGGGCACTGTCAAAGATGAACATGATTCTGCACGGCCACGAGGATGCCGACATCCTCAAGGGTGACACGATCACGAACCCGAAGTTCGTCAATGGCTCAGCGCTGCGCACCTTCGACTTCGCTGTCGCCAACCCGCCGTTCTCGGTGAAGTCGTGGAGCAACGGACTTGAGAATGACTACGACCGATTCGCGCTAGGTCGGCCACCGGAGAAGAACGGTGACTACGCGTTCCTGCTCCACGTGCTCAACTCGCTCAAGAGCAACGGTAAGGCAGCGGTGATCTTGCCGCATGGCGTGCTGTTTCGAGGGAACGCCGAGGCAGGTATTCGACGCAACCTCCTCAAACGCGGCTACATCAAGGGCATCATTGGGCTGCCCGCGAACCTCTTCTACGGAACTGGTATCCCCGCGTGCATCGTCATCATCGACAAGCACGACGCCCAGGCACGTACGGGCGTCTTCATGGTTGATGCGTCCAAGGGGTTCATCAAAGACGGGCCTAAGAACCGTCTGCGTAGCCAAGACATCCACAAGGTCGTTGACGTGTTCACCAAGCAGACCGATGTGCCCGGCTATTCCCGCATGGTTCCGCTGGCCGAGATTGCGAACGAAGCCAACGACTACAACCTGAACATCCCGCGCTACATCGACGGATCAGATCCAGAAGACATCCAGGACCTACACGCACACTTACACGGGGGCATCCCCGACGCTGACATCGATGCACTGTCAGCTTTCTGGGATGCGTTCCCAAGTTTGCGGTCCACACTGTTCACCCAGAACCGTCCGGGCTACAGCGATCTAACGATTCCGGTCAGCGACGTGCAGCAAGCGATCCTCGATTCAGCCGAGTTCGTCACGTT
This sequence comes from uncultured Actinomycetes bacterium, assembly GCA_946803585.1. GTDB lineage: Bacteria > Actinomycetota > Actinomycetes > S36-B12 > UBA10799 > UBA10799. The sequence continues at coordinate 194,451 of CAMPEQ010000010.1, read as the reverse complement.
CACCGACGAGGTGACGGCCAAGGTCACAGATTGGTTCGAGGCGCACCGCAAGTCGCTGCTTGCGATTGACGCCGATACCCGGCCGAATGAGCTGATTGCTAGCCTCGCGAATGACTTACTTGAGAGATTCACCGAGACACCACTCCTGGATGAATACGATGTCTACGAGCAACTGATGGCGTACTGGCACTCCGTGATGCACGACGACGTGTTCTTGCTGATGAGCGACGGATGGGTCGAGGCGTCCCGTCCACGCAAAACGATCGACGACAAGGACCGCAAGATCACCGAGACACCTGACCTCGTCATCGGTTCAGGACGAAGCGCGGCCAAGTACAAGATGGATCTGATCCCGCCAGCGCTGATCGCTGGGCATTTCTTGTCTGCGGAACAGCGGGACGTTGATGCGCTACAACAGCAGGCCGACGAGGCAGGCCGCGCTGTTGAAGAGTACGTCGAGGAACACGCAGTAGAAGACGGCCTGCTCGCTGAGGCGATGGACGACGGAAAGATCAGCAATGCTCTCGCGAAGGCGCGCCTCAAAGCCGCGAAGAATGAGGGAACGGATGCTGAGGAAGTCGCTGCCTTGGAGAATCTGATCGCGCTGTATTCAGCCGAAGCGGATGCGAAGAAGGACGTCAAGCTCGCGCAGCAAACGCTCGATACCCAGACCCTCGCGAGGTACGGGGAGCTGGACTCGGCGGCTGTTCAAGAACTCGGTCTTGATGGCAAGTGGCTGGCAACGATCGCCGATCGCGTTTCCGGTGAACTGACAGCACTCACTCTGTCTCTTGTCGATCGCATCCGCGAACTCGGCGAACGCTACGACCAAACCGTCGGCGACCTCGAAGCCAAACTCGCCGACCTAGAAGCCCGCGTCGCGAAGCACCTTGCGGAAATGGGACACCGATGACTGGCACGGTAGTCGGACGCTTCCCTTCAGATTGGGACGAGCGTCCCGTCGATGACCTGGCCGTTCTCAGGCTCGGGGGTAACTACCGAAACGACTCGAACGTCACTAGCGCGCCCTTGATCAAGATGGGGAACATTGGTCGTTCCCGGATCGACGTGTCAACGCTGGAGTACATTCCGAAGGACGAGGAGCCGCTTGAGGAGCACAGACTCTTCTTCGGCGACGTCCTGTTGAACACCCGGAACACTCTTGACCTCGTTGGGAAGGTTGCAATCTGGAAGGCGGAACTGCCTAGGGCGTACTACAACTCCAACATCCTGCGATTCGAGTTCCAGCGAGAGCATTGTGGAAGTAGCGTGTACTTCGGGTACGCATTGAATGCCGAGGGTGCGATCAACAAGATCCGAGGGCTAGCCACAGGAACAACGAGCGTCGCCGCAATTTACTCGCGGGACCTCCGTCAACTGCGGCTCCCCGTCCCACCCCTCCCCGAACAGAAGCGCATCGCGGAGGTGCTGTCGGACGCCGACGAACTGATCGTCACGCTTGAACGATTGATCAAGAAAAAGGAATCAACCAAGCAGGGAATGATGCAACAACTCCTCACTGGCCAAACCCGCCTCCCCGGCTTCACCGAGCCATGGCGCGAGGCACGGTTACGCGACGTGCTGACAGTTCGCCATGGTCGCGATCAGAAGCAAGTTGAGGTCGGAAACAGCTGCTTTCCGATTCTGGCTACCGGTGGACAGATCGGCTGGGCGCGGGTGCCTATCTATTCGAAGGCATCTGTGTTGATCGGACGGAAGGGAACGATCGACCGACCTCAATTTCGAGACTCGCCGTTCTGGACGGTCGACACCCTCTTCTACACCGAGATTCGGGATGACGCTGACCCCCGATACTTGTACTACGTTTTTCAGACTGTCGACTGGCGTTCGATGAGCGAGGCGTCGGGTGTTCCGAGCCTCAGTTCGACAAGAGTAGAGAGCGTGGAGCTGAGACTGCCAGACAAGGATGAACAGATAGCAATTAGAGCTACTCTCGACGACGCCGATGTCGTGATCGACACACTCCGCCAACGTCTCACTAAGGCCCGGGCGATCAAGCAAGGGATGATGCAAGAACTGCTCACCGGGCGCACCCGTCTCCCGATCACGGAGGCTGTCGCATGAGTGATGGAAGGTCAGTGCGGCTGTTCCTCGTGGATGGAACCTCTGGTGGTCTTTTGACCGCGGAAATCATGAACTGGACGGGCACTGTCGTCGCAGCGCCGCGTTCACTGCTTGCAGAGTTACTCAAGCGTGAGGAGACGACCGGCACAGGGGTCTACATCCTGATCGGTGATGACCCCGAGCAACTCGGGGGAACGATCGTCTACGTGGGTGAGGGCGACGATGTCCAGAGACGTCTCAAGATGCACGCTCGACAGCCCGAAGCAGGTGGCAAAGACTTCTGGAACCGAGCACTTGTCCTCTCCTCGAAGGATGCGAATCTCACCAAGTCGCATGTTCGCTATGTGGAGTCCCGGCTGATCTCCCTGGCCAAAGCAGCCGGCCGAGCGAAGCTCGACAACGCGACTGCACCGCCACTGCCCCGGCTGCCCGAGGCCGACGTCTCGGACATGGAGTACTTCATCTCGCAGTCCCTCATCGTGCTCCCGGTGCTTGGACTCAACATGTTCCGGTCAAGTTCGTTGACTTCCAGGGTGGGTTCCGCTGACGCAACCTCGAATCAGAATGCGCTTTCTGGGACCGGCGTTTCACCACTGTTTGAGCTTCGGCTCGGAAGATTCGACATCACAGCGACGGCCCAAGAAGTCGATGGAGACTTCACCGTTATGACTGGGTCGGGCGCCCGACCCGAATGGGTCAGTTCGAGTCACGGCTACAAAGTCCTCCATGAGCAACTACTGGCGGACGGATCGATCGCGGTCGACGAGACCGGCGCGGCACATTTCACGCGAGATGTCCCGTTCGCGTCTCCGTCCGCGGCAGGGGCGGTGGTGTCCGGACGCTCATGTAATGGGCGCGTTCAGTGGCAGATCGTCGGAACCGGCGAGACGTATGGACATTGGCAGAACCGGGGCGTCGAGGATGTTCCAATGGAGCAGATCGATGACTGACCTCGAACCGGCCAATCCGAGCCAGTTCCTCGTCTACGCTGACGAGGCTGGCAAGGTGCACCTTGAGGTCCGTTTTGATGGTGAGACTGTCTGGCTGAGTCAGGAGCAACTTGTAGCGCTCTTTGATTCGTCCAAAGCAAACATCAGCGAGCACATCAGCAACGTTCTTGCCGACGGGGAACTGGCGGCCGGGGCAACTGTTCGGGATTTCCGAACAGTTCGCCAAGAGGGCTCGCGGCAGGTCAATCGCAGCATCACGCATTACAACCTCGACATGATTATTTCGGTGGGCTACCGGGTGCGCAGCAAGACCGCGACGCAATTCCGGATCTGGGCAACCACGAATCTGCGAGAGCTGATCGTGAGAGGATTCGTCCTCGACGATGAGCGGTTGGCGAATCCCGACGTGCCGTTCGACTACTTCGAGGAACTACTCGAACGTATTCAAGCGATTCGTACTAGCGAGCGGCGCTTCTACCAAAAAATCACCGATGTCTATGCGACGTCGGTGGACTACGACGCATCCGCGCAGGTGACTCAAACGTTCTTCGCGACTGTCCAGAACAAACTGCACTGGGCAATCACCGGTCAGACAGCGGCAGAGATCGTTCACGATCGCGCAGACGCCACAAAGCCGAATATGGGGCTGACCAGTTGGCGGGGAGTTCACCCCCGTAGTGCGGACGTCGCGGTCGCAAAGAACTACTACGCAGCGGAAGAACTCGCTGCGCTGAATAACCTGGTCGAGCAGTATCTCGTCTTTGCCGAAGGTCAAGCGCGACGTCGGATTCCTATGCGTATGGGCGATTGGTTGTCAAAACTCGACGGGTTTCTTGCCCTCAATGATCGTGACATCCTGACGAGTGCCGGAAGAGTTTCGGCGCAGCTTGCTGACGCCCATGCGAAGGCGGAGTACGAGCAGTTCTCGGTTACGAGCGCAGCAACGGACTCGGACTTCGACAGATTCGTGCAACGAGCCCGTGAGCTTGGCGTCGAGGGGAATGAGGACGGCAATGAGTGACGTCGGGCAGGTGGAGCGCGAGACGCAGAATCGCGTCGTCGCGATTCTCAACAAGAGCCTCGGATACACCAACCTTGGCAACTGGGAGCACCGCCAAGGAAACTCCAACATCGAAGTCGAGTTGCTCAGCGCGAATCTTCGAGCACGCGGATACGACGAGGTACTGATCAATAAGGCAGTCGACAAGCTCAAGAGCGACGCATCGCTCGGCGGTGGACGTGACTTGTACGAGGCGAACAAGGACGTCTACGGGCTGCTGCGGTACGGGGTCAAGGTGCGCCCAGGGCTCGGCGAGCAAACGGAGACGGTCTGGTTGATCGACTGGGAGAATCCCGAGGTCAACGACTTTGCCGTGTCCGAGGAAGTCACCGTCGATGGTCAGCACACGAAGCGCCCTGATCTCGTGCTCTACGTCAACGGCATCGCGTTTGTCACGATCGAACTCAAACGGTCCAAAGTCGCCGTCTCTGAGGGCATCCGGCAATCCATCGGCAACCAGCGCCCGGACTTCATTCGGCAGTTCTTCACCACGGTCCAACTCGTCATGGCCGGCAACGATGTCGAGGGGTTGCGGTACGGCACGATTGAGACTCCCGAGCGGTACTGGTTGAACTGGCGGGAAGACTCCGACATCGCCGAACCTCTCGACCGATCCATCGCCCAACTTTGCGACAAGACCCGGTTACTGGAAATCGTTCACGACTTCATCGTGTTCGACTCAGGCACGAGGAAGACCTGCCGTCACAACCAGTACTTCGGTGTCAAAGCGGCGCAAGCCCGCGTGGCCAAGTGTGAGGGCGGAATCATCTGGCACACCCAAGGGTCCGGCAAATCGCTGACGATGGTGTGGCTGGCCAAGTGGATTCTTGCGCATGATCCGCAGGCTCGCGTCTTGCTCATCACCGACCGCACCGAACTCGATCAGCAGATTGAAGGAGTGTTCGGCGGGGTCAACGAGGCGATCCATCGGACGACCAGTGGCGCGGACCTCGTCGCAACGCTGAACACCTCGCAGGAGCGGCTGATCTGCTCACTGATCCACAAGTTCGGCACCGCGGGGGATTCCGACTCCGACGCAGATGCGACTGACTTCATTCGCGACCTCAACGCGCGCATCCCCAGCGACTTCAAAGCCAAGGGCAACTTCTACGTATTCGTTGACGAAGCGCACCGAACGCAATCAGGAAAGATGCACGACGCCATGGCGCAGCTACTGCCTGGCGCGATGTTCATTGGCTTCACCGGAACACCGCTCCTCAAAGCCGACAAGGCCACAAGTATCGAGACGTTCGGTAGCTTCATCCACACCTACAAGTACGACGAGGCCGTTAGCGACGGGGTCGTGCTCGATCTGCGGTACGAAGCGCGCAGCATTAATCAAGACCTCACGTCTTCGGCCAAGGTTGACCAATGGTTCGACGTTAAGACCAAGGGAATGACGGACCTGTCGCGTGCGGAGTTAAAGAAGCGGTGGGGCACGATCCAGAAGGTTGTCAGTGCAGAGCCACGAGCACGTCAGATTGTCGACGACATCCTGCTAGATATGGAGACCAAACCCCGCCTGATCGACGGCCGTGGCAACGCGATGCTCGTTAGTGGCAGCATCTATCAGGCGTGCAAGTTCTACGAGTTGTTCTGCCAGGCAGGGTTCCAGGGCAAGTGCGCCATCGTCACGAGCTACCAGCCTGCGCCAGGAGACGTCTCGAAAGAGGATTCGGGCGAAGGTGCCACTGAGGTCCTTCGGCAGTATGAGATCTACCGGCGGATGCTGGCCGAGCACTTCGATGAGCCAGCAGACTCTGCAGTCGGCAAAGTCGAACAGTTCGAGCGCGAGGTCAAAGAACGTTTCATCAACGAGCCCGGCCAGATGCGTCTGCTGATTGTCGTGGACAAGCTGCTGACGGGCTTCGATGCGCCGTCAGCGACCTACTTGTACATCGACAAGAAGATGCAAGATCACGGGCTCTTTCAGGCGATTTGCCGGGTTAACCGACTGGACGGCGACGACAAAGACTACGGCTACATCGTCGACTACCAGGATCTCTTCAACTCGCTCAAGGGCGCGATTACCGACTACACGAGTGGGGCGCTGGACGGCTATGAACGAGCCGATATCGAGGGCTTACTCGCGGATCGGATCGAGACAGCTCGCCAGGATCTCGACGAGGCGCTTGAGGCGATCCGGGCACTGTGCGAATTGGTCGAGCCACCGAAGAACACGTTGCAGTACCAGCAGTACTTCTGCTGTGTGGACCCCGGGAACGCGGCTCAACTCAAAGCGAACGAACCCAAGCGAGTTGAGCTCTACAAATCCGTGGCCGCACTAACGCGCTGTTACGCCAACGTGGCTAACGAGATGGCCGACGCCGGGTACACCGACGCGCAGGCGGCTGCGATCAAGGCCGAGGTCACCCACTTCGCGCATGTGCGTGACGAAGTCAGACTTGGTGCAGGTGAAGACGTCGACTTCAAGCAGTACGAGGCGGGGATGCGACGGTTACTTGACACCTACATCAGCGCCGAACCGTCCAAGGTTGTCGCTGAGTTCAAGGAAGCTGGATTGATTGACCTGATCGGGAAGCTTGGTCCACGAGCCATCGACAAGCTGCCGCCCGGAGTCAAGAAGGATCCCAAAGCGGTTGCCGAGACAATCGCCAACAACATGCGCAAAGTGATCGTCGATGAACGTGCGATGAACCCGAAGTACTACGACAAGATGTCGGAACTGCTCGATGCAATCCTTGAAGATCGTCGAAAGGGTGCGCTGGACTACGAGGCGTTCCTTGCCAAGCTCATGGAACAAGCAGCGAAACTCAGCAAGGGCGATTCGGATACCGAGTATCCCGAGTGGGTAAACAACGGCGCTCGCAAAGCTCTGGTCGACTATTTCTGGCCGTCGACCGAACTAGCGATCGAAGTTGATGCAGTTGTCCGACATACCAAGCCTGACTCCTGGGTGGGAAACCCCATCAAGGAGAAGAAGGTGAAACTGGCCATCAAGGCCGCGCTACCGGAGGATGACGATCGACTGGATGAACTATTTGAGCTTGTGAAGACGCGACGTGAATACAACTAGCTCGTACCTGACCGTCGGCGGGATCGACGTCGATGTCGTCTACAAGGACATCAAAAACCTTCACATCGGCGTTTATCCGCCGTTGGGAAGGGTGCGGATCGCGGCCCCGCTCAAACTCGATGACGACGCGGTACGCCTGGCCGTCGTGCAGCGCTTGAGCTGGATAAAGAAGCAGCAGCATCAACTTCAATCCGCGGAGCGCCAATCCGAACGAGAAATGGTCACGGGGGAGTCCCACTATGTATGGGGCGTCCGAATGCGTCTCAAGGTTGTGGAAAGGCCCGGTCGAGTCCACGTCGAAGTCGACTCGGATCGTTTGCTGCTCTACGTCCCGGAAGGGGCCGAACGAGGAGTTCGTGCGGCTGCCTTGGAACAGTGGCAGCGCCAGCAACTAAGAGAACGGATTCCCGGATCCGTGTCATCGTGGGAGCCGATGATCGGACGGACGGTGCCGCGCTGGAGCATCCGGAAAATGAAAACCAAGTGGGGATCGTGTAACCGCGAAACCGGTCACATCTGGTTCAACCTCGAACTTGCGAAGAAGCACCCAGACTGCCTGGAGTACATCGTGGTCCACGAGATGACGCACCTGCTGGAACGTAGCCACGGGGAACGGTTCACTGCCTTGATGGACAGCTTCATGCCCGACTGGCGTGCGAGGCGTGATCAGCTCAATGGCGCACCGCTGGCCGACGAAAAGTGGAACTGAAACGCTGCAGCGAGCGTTCGTTCCAAGACGCCGTGGGGAGAGCAGTTTCGTCGGGGCCCGCATTTTCCACTCTCGTTGGTAGGGTCCTCAGGTGTCGTCCTGGGAACGCGGGCTTGATCCGTATGTGTTCAGTGATGATGCTGAAACATTCCACACCGACGGTGGTATCGCAGGGATGCAGACATTCGGGATGGGAGCAATTGAAGTCACCCTCGATAACGACCACATTCGCTTGCGATCTCCCTGCTTTATCGGGCCTGACATCGTGGTCAGCCGCGCGAAGGTTTCGGTGATCTACCGTGGCGCGCTGACAGGTATTCGGATTGTGCCGAAGTCTGATGGCCACGACATCGCGACCTATCGGCTCCGGGGCATTAGGGGTCCGGCGGTGAGGTACGTCGCGAAGAGACTGCTTGCGCGAGGATGGCCGATCGTGCGTCTTTCGCCCGCAGCCGAGCTCCGGGTGAGTTGTCGAGCTGGAGTCCAATGGTTGCTCGGTCCACGATCGCTACGCGGAAAATCTCCCAACTACGAGAAATGGACCAAAAAGGGACTCCGCAAGCGTGGCAGAGCGCTAGGTATCAAAGGACGCTCAAAAATGGAGAAGACGGAACTAATCAAGGCCCTCCGCGAGCACTAAGTCCCGACTGTCGGTTCGGCGCGGACCCACCGGCTCAGAGCGGTGAATTGTTGTCGCGTCGCGACCAGATTTCACCAGCGTGGCCCATCCACCGGGGCACTAGGTGCCGGAGCGCGCCCATAGGGATTCGAACCCCAAACCTTCTGATCCGAAGTCAGATGCTCTATCCGTTGAGCTATGGACGCTTGCCGCTTGGCGACGAGCGAACTCTACCTGCTGATAGTTATCGCGGTGAATCTGCCTCATCTGGCGCCTGGTCTGCCGGTGTCCAGACATGGGGTGCTAGCTGCTCGGCGAGCCCTGGGATGTCTGAAGCGAGGAACTCGGGTTCCTCCCCGTGCTCCATGTTGTCGTTGTAGTGACGAATGACAGCAACTGCCTTGCCCGATAGAAGCAGGATCGCGGCCAGGTTCACGATTGCCATCGAGCCAAGCGCGGCATCGGCCATATCCCAGACGGTCGCGACGACCGTAGTGGCACCCCAAATGACCATGCCTAGGACGATGAGTTTCAGTGGGATGAGGATGCGGTGATCGGCTTTGAAGAACATCAGGGCGGTCTCGCCGTAGTAGTAGTTCGCGACTATCGAGGTGAACGCGAAGAAGACGAGGGCGATTGCGATGAACCAGCTTCCCCACTCGCCGACAAACGCAGCGAGTGAGTTCTGGGTGAGAGCCGCGCCGTCCTTGTAGACAGAACTCGGCAGGCCATCCCAGACCCCCGACCCCGAGGTTCGGGCTGCCATGAGAATGATGATCGCGGTCGTCGTGCAGACCACGATTGTGTCGACGAAGACCCCGAGGGACTGGATGTATCCCTGGCTGGCGGGGTGCCGGACGTCGGCGGCGGCAGCCGCATTCGGGGCAGATCCGAGACCGGCCTCATTGGAGAACAGTCCACGCTTGATTCCCTGAATGATTGCCTGGGACACCGCGAATCCAGCGACCCCACCCGCGACCTCCGATTTGCCGAACGCGCTGAGCACGATGTCGCCAAGAACCGATGGCACTTCGGTGATGTTGAGGAAGACGACCAGAAGCCCGATCCCAACGTAGGCGATTGCCATGATCGGCACCACGAGTTCGGCTACTTTGCCGATCCGTTTCACTCCGCCGAGGATGATCACCCCAACGATCGCCGCGAGCGCGATTCCGATGACAACCGGGGGAACGAAGCTACTCCCGTCCTCTCCACCAAACGCGTTCTCTAGCGTGACCGCGACAGTGTTGGCTTGAACGGCGTTGAAGACCAGCGGAAATGCGATGATGAGTAAGACCGAGAACACGATCCCCATCCGGCGGGCATTGAGGCCACGCAGCATGTAGTAGGCAGGGCCACCGCGGTAGACATGGTTGCCGTCCTCGAGGTCGTGCTGTTTGTAGACCTGGGCCAGCGTCGCCTCGATCATCGCGGTTGCCATTCCGATGAACGCGATTACCCACATCCAGAACACCGCACCCGGGCCACCGATGGTAATTGCGAGCGCTACTCCGGCGATGTTGCCCGCACCTACTCGAGCCGCCAGGGATGTTGCGAACGCTTGGAAGGACGAGACTCCTTCCGCGTGGTCAGGTTTGAAGCTGCGCTTGACCACACTGAACATGTGAGGGAAGTGGCGAACCTGAACGAATCGCAGGCGAACGGTGAAGTAGATGCCGGCGCCGATCAAGACGATTCCTAGTAGTCCAACAGACCACAGGGGAGACCAATCGCTGTTACCCCAGAGGACGCTGTTGATGAAATCTATGACGTTGTCAAAATATGACCCGATGTCCATGGCGCGATCCTCAGAAGCCGGCAGACTTGAGATCTGCCAACCTCAAGATTCTTTGAATGGTGCCGTAGAGGGATCAGCTGTGTCACTTCGTGGACAGGTGAGCGCGCAAAGGTAACTCGGCCGTAACAAAGCGCACTTCGGGCTAGCGCTAAGCCGCAACGTCGTCGAGGTGGGTGAGTCCCAGAACTGTCCGCCAGGGATCGGTCATCGTCCGGTAGTCCTGCGGACTGAACACGCCTTGATCGACGAGGTCTCGACCAGCAGCTGCACAGATACCGTCACTCATTGCTTCGCGCGCATTGTGCCAGGTTTGCTGATCCACCCCCTCTGGCTTCTCGGCCGCGTTACGAACGGTTCGGCGAACTGATCTCCACACAACTCGGTCGATCTTTGCCCAAGCGCGTCCCCTAGCCGATGCCATCTCATCGGCAACAAATGCCGCAGACAATGCGACAGCCTCTCCGATCGTCAAGTTTGATGCCTGATGGATCAGGCGGGTAACGACGTCGTGAGCAGGACCAAACGTGGTGGAGATATCGGCGTCGCTGATCGTGGCGGTTCGCAGGAATCGGAGCGTCGATTCTGGTGTGGGTTCGCCGTCTAGAGCTGGGCCGGTGGTGGCCAGAATCGTGCAGGCAATGGCGCCGTCGCCATTATGTGAATCGCAGGCCGTCAGCAGGCTCTCGAACCGGGACATATCTGGGCCGGAGGTGAGCGGAGGTTGTGATGACGCGTAGTCAGCTGCCTGTCGCAGCAGCGATGTCAGCGTGTTCATCTCGCTCACCCTCATCCTCGCGCGGGCCGTGCTTATTCGTCCGTCGACTGTTTCTACATCCACTACATCGGCAGGAACCTGAAGATCTGAACCACACCGTCGAGATTCTTACCGCAGACCAGTTCAGAGCTTGTCTTTGTCCCTACTGAGGATTCGGATTGCCCGGCGATTCGGATTGGTGCTGAATGCTGAATCCGCCACTCCGGTGACCCCTTTTCTTGACTCATTCCAGAAAACGACTAGAGTCAACACCATGACCGACGCCGCCATCCTGACAACTCAGGAGCGGATTCGCTCTGCGGGTCTACGGGTGACGAGTCCTCGAGTAGCTGTATTGGATGCCCTCTACGCGGCGCCTCACGCCGACGTCGATCGCATCCTTGGAGCAGTCAGGGAAACAACTGGTGTCTCGACCCAAGCGGTCTACGACGTCCTCGGTGCATTCACGCGAGTTGGTCTGGTTCGTCGGCTCGAATTGCCGGGAAGCCCGGCGCGATTCGAGACCAGAGTAGGGGACAACCACCACCATCTCGTCTGCCGTAGCTGTGGCGAGATCGTAGATATCGAGTGCGCCGCAGGTTCGAAGCCGTGTTTGGACCCTGTAAACGATCACAGCTACGCGATTGATGAGGCAGAAGTTACCTACTGGGGACTATGCCCCGACTGCAAGAACTAACGGAATAGCTCAACTCCCATATCAACACACACGAGAGGTCAAGATGGCTGACGAGAGTAAGTGCCCAGTACAAGGTGGAACCATCAAGGGGACGATGATTCGTGACTGGTGGCCCGACCAACTCGACCTCAAGGCGTTGCAGTCGAACCCGCCTCAGGCAGATCCACTCGGTGCTGACTTCGACTATGCCGAGGCGTTCGCTGACCTGGACTTGGCCGCGGTTAAGGCTGATCTCGCTGCCCTTATGACCGACTCGCAGGAGTGGTGGCCAGCTGACTTCGGCAACTACGGCCCCTTGTTCATCCGTATGGCCTGGCACAGTGCCGGTACCTACCGAATCAGTGACGGTCGAGGCGGTGCTAGCTCCGGCGAGCAACGATTTGCTCCGCTGAGTAGCTGGCCCGACAACGTCAACTTGGACAAGGCGCGCAGGCTGCTGTGGCCGATCAAGGCCAAGTACGGCCAGAAGATCTCCTGGGCTGACTTGCTAATCCTCACCGGGAATGTGGCGCTGGAGACGATGGGACTTGAAACCTCGGGATTTGCCGGTGGTCGTCAAGACGTCTGGCAGCCAGAAGAGGTGAACTGGGGTAACGAGACTGAGTGGCTCGGTGACGACCGGTACTCCGAGGACCATGAGTTGGATAACCCGCTGGCAGCGGTCCAGATGGGGCTCATCTACGTCAACCCCGAGGGCCCGAGTGGCAACCCGGATCCGCTCGCATCTGCGCGCGATATCCGCGAGACATTCCGCCGCATGGCAATGAACGATGAGGAGACAGTCGCCCTCATCGCCGGTGGCCACACCTTCGGTAAAACCCACGGCGCCGCCAATCCGGAAGAGTACGTCGGCAATGCCCCGGATGGTGCCCCAATCCAAGAGCAGGACTTTGGTTGGAAGAACAGCTTCGGGACTGGCTCCGGCGACGACACAATTTCCAGCGGGCTCGAGGGAACTTGGACCCCCACACCCACTAAGTGGGACAACAGCTTCTTCGACACTCTCTTTGGATACGAATGGGAGAAGACCAAGAGCCCAGCTGGTGCCTGGCAGTGGATTCCGACGGACCCGGCAGCGGCTTCAGCCGTCGTGGCGGCACACGACTCGTCGAAGACTCACCCGCCGGTGATGCTCACGACGGACTTGGCGCTGCGGCTCGATCCAATCTATGGACCAATCTCTGCGCGGTTCCATGAGAACCCGCAGGAGTTCGCGGATGCCTTCTCCAAGGCGTGGTTCAAGCTGACCCACCGCGATATGGGTCCAGTCGCTCGCTACCTCGGGCCCGAGGTGCCGACGCAAAGCTACCTGTGGCAGGACCCGATCCCGCCGGTCACTCACGAGCTCATTGACGAGTCCGACTTTGCTGATCTCAAGCGTCAGATCCTTGATTCCGGGCTGACAGTCTCACAGCTAGTGGTGACGGCTTGGGCCTCGGCCGCGACTTACCGTGATAGCGACATGCGAGGCGGAGCCAACGGTGCTCGTATCCGTCTCGAGCCGCAGAGTGACTGGGAAGTCAACAATCCCGCAGAACTTGGCAAGGTCCTGGCTGTGCTGGAGGGTATTCGAGGCACATTCAACGACAAGCACAGTGGCGGCAAGCAGGTCTCGCTAGCGGATCTCATCGTGCTGGCCGGCGGTGCCGGGGTGGAACAGGCTGCTGCGAATGCAGGCAACCCGGTAGACGTTCGGTTCACACCCGGGCGAACCGATGCGTCGCAGGATGAGACAGATGTTGAGTCGTTCGCAGTGCTTGAACCAACGTCCGATGGGTTCCGTAATCACCTAGGTAAGGGTCTGCACGGGTCACCGGAGGAACTGCTAGTTGATCGGGCGAATCTGATGACCCTCACAGCTCCGGAGATGACCGTGTTGATCGGCGGTATGCGAGGGTTGAGTGGGAATGCAGATCAGTCTGATGTGGGCATCTTGACGGATCAGCCGGGAAGCTTGACGAATGACTTCTTCGTCAACTTGCTCGACATGGCCACAGTCTGGGAGCCAGCACCTGACGCAGAAGGGATTTACCTTGGGCGTGATCGGGCCACGGGAGAGCAGAAGTGGACCGCAAGCACGGTCGACTTGGTGTTCGGCTCAAACTCGCAACTGCGCGCCCTAGCGGAGGTCTACGCCTCCTCGGATGCTCAAGCGAAGTTCGTGCACGACTTCGCGGCAGCCTGGGGCAAGGTTATGGAATTGGATCGCTTTGATCTAGCCTGAGCCTGACGTTAGCTCTATCAACGCCAGCAGGCACCAAACCATGTGTTTGGTGGCTGCTGGCGTTACAGTCGGTTGAATGCGCAGCGTTGACACGGTGATCGATGCCCGGTGGATAGTCCCGGTCGTTCCCGATGGGCTCGTCCTGACAGAACACAGTCTGGTAGTCGACGGGGGCGAGATCGTCGCCCTGACTCCTTCGGACAAGGTTGCGGGCACTTTTGATCCTGCTGAGCGGATTGAACTCAGCGAACATGCGCTGATTCCGGGCCTGGTGAATGGGCACACTCATGCGGCGATGACGCTATTGCGGGGGTTCGCTGATGATCTCCCGTTGGTGGCCTGGCTCAACGATCACATCTGGCCCACAGAGGGGGAGTGGGTAGATGAGCGGTTCGTGTGGGACGGGACCACGCTGGCTGCTGCGGAAATGCTGAGTGCGGGCGTTACCTGCTTCAACGACATGTACTTCTTCCCGCAGGTCGCCGCCCAAGTCGCGCACGAGGCTGGGATTCGAATGGTCGCGGGGCTCATCTGTATCGATGGCGAGAACAACTACAGCACGAGTGCGGCCGACTGCATCGAAAAGGGCTTGGCGCTGCATACCGAGTTAGCTGGTAGTCAACTAGTCACGACGGCATTCGCCCCGCACGCTCCCTACTCCGTTTCCGATGAGCCACTGGCGACCATCGCGGCGCTCTCGCGCCAACTCGGGATACCAGTCCACACCCACGTCAATGAAGGGTCAGGGGAGTCCGCCGACTCGGTTGGCAGGTACGGGTTGACCCAGTTGCGGCGCCTTGACGGGCTCGGTCTGGTCAATGACCGCCTCGTCGCGGCTCACATGGTTCACCTATCTGGCGACGATATGGACATGGTGGCGAAGGCGAACAGCCATGTTGTTCATTGCCCAGAATCGAACCTAAAACTGGGTAGCGGCTTTTGCGATGTCGATGGGCTACTGCGGGCTGGGATCAACGTAGGTCTCGGGACCGACGGCCCTGCGAGTAACAACGACCTCGATATGCTTGCCGAACTGCGGATGGCAGCGCTGGTTGCCAAGGGATTCTCCCGCGATGCTGCCGCACTTCCCGCTCGGCAGGCTCTCTATTTGGCCACCCTTGGCGGAGCCAAGGCATTGGCACTCGATCACAAGGTCGGCTCGTTGGAGGTGGGGAAGCGGGCAGATATCGCAGCAATCTGCCTGGACGGGTTGGCGAATCGACCTATCTATGATCCGATCTCCCAGATCGTGTACACCGCAACTCGCCAGCAGGTTTCTGATGTCTGGGTTGATGGCGTCGCCAAGCTCTCCTCCGGAGAGCTGATTGGGTTCGACGAGGATGCAATCCACGAGAACGCGGAGCAATGGGCTGCCAAGATCTCCGGACAGGAGAAGGTGAGTTGACGATGAGTCAGGCCGATGTTGGAGTGATCGGTGGTTCGGGGCTCTACTCCTTGTTCGCTCCGGGGACCGAGAACCATCTAGAAACTGTGAGCGTTTCCACCAAGTGGGGTGAACCTTCCGGCGATATCGAGATCGCCCAGGTGGGTTCTCGACGGGTGGCTTTCCTGCCACGGCATGGCTCAAGCCACCAGTACCCAC
Organism: uncultured Actinomycetes bacterium; assembly: GCA_946803585.1. GTDB lineage: Bacteria > Actinomycetota > Actinomycetes > S36-B12 > UBA10799 > UBA10799. The sequence continues at coordinate 178,915 of CAMPEQ010000010.1, read as the reverse complement.
CGCACCGGATCCCGTACCGTGCGAATATCGCTGCACTTTCCGAACTCGGGGTTAAGCAGATCGTTGCTCCCTGCGCGTGCGGATCGTTACGTGAATCGACGCCACCAGGGGCCCTGGTCGTCCCGGATCAATTGGTGGACCAAACTCGGTCACGACCGCATACGTTCTACGACGAGTTTGATGAGCAGACCCACCACGCTCAGTTCGCCGAGCCCTTTTGCGCGGGGCTGCGAGAATCACTGCTGCGTACGAGTCGGGACTACGGCTGGGCTGCTACAGAAGAGGCAACGATTGTTGTCATCGAGGGTCCCAGTTTTTCAACGCGGGCCGAGGTGGAGTTCTACGCCAGGCAAGGGTGGGGGATCGTGAATATGACCGCTGCGCCAGAGAGCGTGCTGGCTCGAGAAGCCGGAATCTGCTACGCGACGCTGGCACTCGTGACGAACTATTCGGCGAACCTGATCGCCGGCGCTGGGGTGAGTGAACAGCGTGTGTTCGAGCTCTTCGCGCAGAACACCGAGCGAATTAGGGGCTTGCTCCTTCACGCAGTGTCTGACCTACCGCCGGCGCCCACAACCTCCTGCGTCGGCAGCCATAGCTCCCAAGCAGACTGAGGCGCGAGGGAAGGACCGCTCGATTCTCTCCCGGTTGTTTCACTAGCGAGCTCAAGCATTTCCCGATGTTTGCCGATGAGTGAGTGAGTGGTCAATGATCGTTGGCCATCACCGCAATCGGTTTGCACGCGGGAGGTGGTCATGGCATCACGAACGCCGGTTACTGCCGCTGCCCTGGCAACCGTGTGCGTACTTAGCGCTGTAGGGGTCGGTGCCGCATCAGCATCGAGTCCTGGGCCCCAATCTGATCAGGTCACTACTTCTAATCGTGCAGGCAGCAGTCAACCAGCATGGGAATGGATGGCGGCCAATCCGGATGGAACCCCTGCTCGCTGGGACCCTTGCGCGCCCATCACGTGGGACTGGAAGAAGGGTAAACGCCGGGACGTGAAGGTGATGAAGAAGGCCACGAGGCAGCTATCGGAGGCACTCGGTGTTGCGCTGAACCGCGATCGATCATCGCCCGACGTTCGCATTCGATTCAGCAAGAAGCCCTCGCAGGTTGGTGCGCTTGGCTTGGGCGGATTTCGGTACGAGGAATCTGGTGGTCGAAAGACGATCGTCCAGGGCTACATCGAGATCGATCGGAAGCTCAAGAAGAAGCGGTCTAAGCGCAACTACCCTAAGCAGATCCGCAAAGAGCTCTTCATGCACGAGTGGGGCCATGTAGTCGGACTCGATCACGTTGATTCTCGTGACGAGTTGATGTACCCGATGATCAGTGGGTACATCACGACTTACGGGCACGGAGACCGTGAAGGGTTGGCGATTCTGGGCGATACCTCTGCTTGCCTGAGGACCAAGATGGCAACCGGACGCACGACCAGCGGACGCCAGATGATGCCCGGCTATTTCCAGCCGACTGCCGCCTCCAACTCGTAGGCCAACCCGAGCAAGGTTGCTTCCTGGCCTCGATGGGCGGCCGCTTGAACGCCTATCGGCAGTCCGTCGCGAGACACCCCAAGGGGTAGGGATGCTGCGGGTGCACCGGCGACGTTGTGAATCGCGGTGAAGTTCGCGTACTGAAGTAATCGCACCAGGTGGGTATGTGGGTCGATTCCGGGAGAGAGGAATCCGATGGGCGGGGGCGGACTGGCCAGGACTGGTGACAACACAACGTCGAAGTCTCGGTACGTCTGCTCGTAGACAGTCGCGAAGGAGCGAAGCCGGCGAATAGTTGTCGGCAGTCTTAGCGCGACTGACCCACACAAATCGGCCAGGCCCTTGGTGAACGGTTCTAGTTGTTCGGAGTCAAAATCCTGACCGAACAGTAGCCGCCCGCCACGATCGAGGGAGAAGGCCAGTGCTGCCCAGTAGCGTAGGAAGTCGCGGCCGAACTGATCATCGAATGGGAAGGGGATGACGTCGATCTGGTGTCCTAGGCGTTCGCACTCGTCCGCGGTATCAAGGATCGTTTGGCGAACATCGGGATCTAGCGGCATCCCCGGCATCGGGTCCGCAACGACGCCGATTCGAAGTCGATTTGTCCCTGGTTCGCGGACATGCCCGATAGGTGGCATCGAAGATGCTTCTTTGGGGATCTCGTTGAGGAACAAAGCTGTGTCGCGCACCGTCCTTGTGAGGACTCCCTGCGCCACTATCGATACGGGAAGACGTTCCATATCTGCTGGGGCTAGGAGGCGACCGCGGGACGGTTTGAGCCCGAATAGCCCGCAACACGAGGCAGGAATCCGAATCGATCCACCTCCATCGTTGGCGTGCGCGATCGGTACGACTCCGGCGGCAACGAGCGCTGCTGAACCACCTGAGGACCCGCCAGTCGAGTGCTCAAGGTTACGAGGATTACGAGTCGGCCCAAACTCGAGCGACTCGGTTGTGGCGGTGAGGCCAAACTCCGGTAGCGACGACTTTCCGACGATGGACAACCCGATCCCATCAAGTTGCTTGGCGAAGGGTGAGGTGTGCAGTGCCGGAGTTGACGGAGTCGCGCTCGATCCGAACCTTGTCGGCAGACCGCTCAGGTCCTCGTTGTCCTTCAGGAAGGTTGGGATCCCGGCAAAGGCTCCATTAGCGCCGGGTGGGTCTTGGACCCACTCCACGACAGCGTTGAGTGCAGGGTTTGCCATTTGTGCTCGGGCGATAGCCGCAGCGCGTAGCTCTGCGGGATGTACCTCGCCGCGGTCGATTCTGTCGAGTAGCCCGACGCAATCGTCGCTTCCTAGCGCATCGTCGCTGAAGGCGCTCACGGCGTTCGTGGATCCGCCCTCGGCAGATACTGGGCTAGTCATCGTCGCTGGGAACCTTCGACGGATCTGCTATCGGTTAACGATGGCCAGCAGGCGAAGCAGCTCGAGGTAGAGCCAGACGATGGATGCAGCCAGGGAGACGCCGAATGTCCAGTCGTAATACCGCGGCGCACCAGACTTGATAGCGCGGTCAGCCGAACCGATATCAATGAGAAGCGACCATGCTGCCAAGGCAACGCCAACTGCGCAAAGCGCAATCCCGAGTCCGCCTACCCCGTAGAAACCCCAGCCATCTCCCGTCCCGGCAAAGATGGCGGCGATGGCTGATGCCACCCCAATCAAGAAGTAGCCGATCAGGAGCGCAAAGAACAGCTTCCCGGCTTTACTGGCCTTCTTTCCAAAAGGAGTCGCGTAAACGAATAGCACCGCGACCGTCCCAGCCGCGGTGCCAAGAACCGCTTGGGGGATGAGCGCGACGTTGCCGCCGTAGGAAACGGCGGCGTTGGAGAAAGCTCCAACGATGAGGCCTAGGAGTGCGGAGTATCCCAGCGCCAGCGCGGGCTTCACAGGTGCTTTCCGCATCATCACAACGCCGACGATCATCGTGACGATGAGGATGCCGAGGTAGAGGACGAAGGCGCCCGACAAGAAGAGCCAACCCGGTACGGCCGCGATGAGTACGAGCGCCAGGCAGGCTGCGGTCTTCGCGATGACGTCGGGAAGCGCCAAGGTCTCGGTTGCAGCCGGGTTACGTTGCGCGAGGGCCTCGTTGACCTGGTTGAGCATCGCGTTATTTGAGGACGACACAGAAACTCCTGAAGTCGGAAGAGTTGGCAGCAATCGCGTTGAATCGTGGTTGCTGTACTCGAACCGCTGACACTGGTTCGATTCCGAGTCAGTTTACGTGCTCATGGGTCAAAGGCACCGCACCTGGTGACGCATTGCACACATTTCTGTGGCGTAATTTGTCTCTGGTCGCGAAGGAACCGCTGCTATCGCCATCGCGCTACCCGACGATCAGTTTGATGAGGACAATAACCACGCCGATGCCGGCATCTAGGCATCCCCAGGCGATCGCCTTCGGCCAACCAGTTCGCGCCCAGAGGGCACCAGCAAGCCCCAGCACGAATAGCCCCAGGATGATGACGATTTCTGCGAAGAGGACTGCTGTCTCGAAATCCTTGCCGACGAGTCCAGCGATGAAGACTACCCCGATGGTTACCCCAGTGACAGCGAAGAAGCTGCCGACGATCTGCCCCTCTCGCCGCAGCTCCGCGCTGTCGGGCATTGTGTGGTGAACGAGTCGATGTGCCATCAATGAAGACCAGAAGTGGGCCACTGATACTGCGATGGAGGCGCCGACGAGGACAGCCATAAGCTCGCCCTCGCTCGTCGCGTACTTCTTCAGGGAAGCTGCTGCGACGACACCAAGCAGCGTGATCGCCGCGTAGACCGTGATCGTTACCTGATTGATGATGTGGTTCTCATCTAGGGGCGCGATATGCGCTGGTGGCCTGGCAGATGCAGTACTCATAGGCCGCATCCTTTCACCGAGGGTGAGGCCATTGCCTAGTTTTGGTTGCTGAAGTGCTCATCCTGTGACTGCAACTGCTGGGATGGTGGGGGACCAGGTGAGCGATAGGACCAGCTTTGGTGGCGACGGGAAGCGCTAGGGCAATAAGGTGAAGACATGATTCGTTTCCTAGTCCGTACTGTCATTCTGCTGCTAGCCGTGGCGATCGGGCTTCTGGTTGCCTCTTTGGTTCTCACCGGCTTCTCCATTACCTTCACCTCTTTCATTTGGGTAGTTGTCATCTTTACGGTCGTGCAAGCAATCCTGGAGCCATTCCTGGTAAAGGCGAGCCGTAAGAACGCACCCGCTCTACTCGGCGGGATAGGACTAGCAACGGTGTTTGTGGCATTGATAGTCACCAATCTGCTCGCCTCGGGGATGACCGTCAGTGGATTCTCGACCTGGGTGTTCGCAGCCTTGATCATTTGGATTGTCACGATGATTGCGACCGTATTCCTACCCTTCCTGTTGGTAAGAATGGGGATAGAATCTGCTCGCGAGCAGAATGCGGCGTCGCCCCAGTAGTCGAGACCTATCTCGGGCGCCTGTGGCGAATTCCCTTGGGCTTAGGGGACTTCGGGTATCGCGGCCGTCGCTAGGCCATTGTTTGCCCAGCTAAACCAGCGGCCCTTCTCTTGACAATTTTGCAAAGAATTGTCAAATGCGGCGACACGGGCGAAGAGTGCCACTACTTTTCCATACAGCAACTTGTGGCGAGTTCATCACGCCTCCAGTTGTCTTCCTGAGCATTTGGCTTGAGACAAGTATGCCTACGTGATGTGGGCGTGACCGAGGAGTATTTGATGGGCCGTGTATGGGCACTGGCGGGGGCGTTATTCGTCGTCTGCTTGATCTTCTTATTGGGTGTGGGCTTCTTTGGCGAGGACTCGCTGAAGTTTGCCGGGGTGATCATCGGATCTGGTGCCGTCGCGGCCTACCTGCCCGGTGGCGTCGCGCTCTCCAGAGCTGTCTACCTTTTTGTCGGCGTACTGATCGGCGCACTGGGCTTTGGAATGGGCGCCATGCTCTTCCCGGATACTGCTACTGGCGTGTTCCTCGGAGCCATCCTCCCGATCGTGATTGCCGGAATCATCACCATGTGGAGTCGTAAGCCCGAGGCGTTCCTGACCATGTTGATGGGTTCGGGCTCTATGGCCGCCTACTACACGACGGCGTTCTTTACCGATCCGCAGTCGATTAACTATTCATTGCCGATCGCGATCGGCGGCGTGCTCGCACCGTTGGGTCTGGGCTACCTCGCTGGCGCGCTCATCCAAACGCTTCTTCCGTCGCAAACCGGTAAAGAGTCAGCCGCGCCGGTAACCGAACCGACTGACGACCCGGCCGTGGCATCACCGGCCGAACCCGCGACGGCTAACTTGCCGCTCGCAGATCTATCCGCTGGCTCACAAGGAGGCAACCGATGAGGATCGGAAAAAAGACCCAGACTGTCCGGGCGGCTATTGCCGGAGCCCTCGCGGCCTCGTTGGTGGGCCTTTCGATGGGATCGGCTAGTGCGCAGGAGTTCCCGCTTCCTGCACCGCAACCGCCAGCCACCGTTGATACGTTTACCGGTCAGAGCGTGCAGGTTCGCGCAGATGCCGATGGCGATCCGAACTCAAACCTGATCGACTTCCGCTGGAACGTGACCCAAATCAATGCCGAGTCACTTAATGGCATCAACGCTGCCGTCCCATTGCCGATGTCACCAGCGCCGGGACTGCGAAGCCTCACCGGCACGGGCGCCTCACCCCTGCCCGAGCAAGATGGTGTCGTTTATGACTTCAACGACGTCAACGCGGTCGACAACGCGCGGACGCTCAACCTGTTCCCGCAGGATCAGCAGTTGGGTGCATCCGTGAAGGCTGAGTTCACCCTCGATGGCGAGCCAGTGAAAGCCCAAGACATCGTCGGCAAGGGTGGCACAGTGAGTGCGACCTACACCGTCACGAACAACACGAAGCAGTCGACACCAGTCACTTACAAGACGATCGGCGGCAAGGTCGAGACAACGACCATCGACACCGACCAGCCGATGGTCGTGATTGCGATGCAGTTGATCCCGCAGTCGTGGGGACAGTACAACGCTGGCTCTGGAATCTCGGGTGCGGACGGTCGTGGGAACTACCAGACTCAGTGGGTTGGACTGCCGTTCGCTCCGCTGAACAAGAGTGGAGAGGCAAAGTTCGGCTGGACCGCGGTTATCCCTGACGGCGAGGGCGAGATCCCGGCGATGTCAATGAACGTCGCACCGATCTACATCCCGGCCTCAGGTAAGGAACCCCAAGCGAAAGCTGATGGCGGGGGAGCCGGCGTGCCCGGGGCTTCCACGATTGCCGGTGGGGTTGGGACAGCCGCGGCTGGTGGAGCAGAACTGATCAAGGGCTTCGGTGCCCTCGGAGAGACCATTGGCGGCGGAATCAGCACGATTAAGGCTGACTTGCCCGGTGCTGTTTCCGACACTAAGGCGGCCGTGAAGCGACTCGAGAAGGTCTTGGGGATCGGTAGCGGCGGATCGGGTCTGCCTAGCTTGCCGCAGGTGATTGACTCCCTTGAGCGGACCAGTACCGAACTCGGTCTCGCGATTCGCAAACTAAGACTCACGGGAAACAACAGCCAGCTCGTTCAGGACCTCCAAGCCGATCTCGACGCGGCGGCCTTAGGCGTGAGCGCATTGGATACTTGGGCCGGTTCGGCCAATAGCTATACCAAGGTCTCGAGTTGTAACAAGGGTCCGTTCACGGCAGAAGGCGCTCAGTGCCTCGTGAACCAGGGCATCGTCTTAGCTGGATTCGACACAGTCGATTCGAGCCTCAAGACAATCAAGCAGGCACTTAATGGCGTGAGCAAAGCACTCCCCAATACGGTGGGAGATCTTGAGGCTGATCTGCTTGAGGAGGTTCAGGGTGCCATTGACGGCATCACCGAGCGACTCATTGGTCTGCAGCGCTTCTTAACTGTCGAGCTACTACCGGCGATCGGTGGTCTACAGGACGGCGTCGGTGAGATCTTCGGTGCGATTGATGCCGGCATCCAACAGATCAAGCAGGGTATTCCTGGTGATATTGCCCAGATTGGTTCGGGTGCGAGCACCCTGGGATCAGGATTCAGTGAGCTAGGGGTCGGTGCTAGGGAGTTGATTAGCGCGCTCATGGCTCTGGCCGTGACGGCTAAGAAGGACCTTAAGAAGGTGGCCAGCACTGTCAATGGTCTGAAGGCGGAGCTTGCCGGTCTCGTCATGCGTGCGGGCGATTCTCCTCTGCCGTACGGCGGAGGTTTCTATACGGCCTACCAACCAGTTGATGCTCCTGAGGTGGATCTGAACGTCGTCAGTCAGGCGATTCTGGATGCCGGAAGCGATACGATTCCTGAGGAGTACGCGGCGTATGTTCAGCCAACGAATGCGCTGTTCGGAGCTTTCCAGTTCATGCTTGATCCGGCGAACTCAAACAAGCCAGACACCCTACCGAGGATCCTGGTTGGCCTGGTGGGTCTGCTTATCGCCGGAATCGCCTTCCCCTTCATCCTGCGACGGCGGGCGCGCGCTAGCTAGCTCTAGCGGGTGCCTGCGGTCCATTGGCAAAGGCACTGGTGCGCTAGTTTGAGCGGTGGAGGCGAGATGACGAATTCGCGTGTTGTGACGGCGTTGCGCAGTACCAACGCGGCAAGGGTTGTTGCGGCAGCTTTTGCTGTCTCGGGAGTGGTGCACCTGGCTCGTCCGCAGGTCTTTCGCCCGCTGATCCCCCCGCAACTGCCCGAGCCTGATGTCTGGATCTACTCCTCTGGAGTCGCGGAGTTAGTGTGCGCCGCAGGTCTGGCCGCAGATCAGCGGTGGGCACGACCCGCCTCGGTGGCGCTCCTGCTCGCAGTTTGGCCAGGAAACGCGACCTACGCGGTCAAGGTCTCGCGCAAGCGCGGGATTGGTTCCCGAGCTTCGCTCATCGGTTGGGCAAGGATGCCGCTACAGATCCCGATGATTGTGGCGGTATGGCCCAGGGAGAAGGCGTAGAAGCTCACATGACCAAGCGCGGCGGACGAACGATGCCGATGTCTGCCCAAGACGCCCTGTGGCTGACGATGGACCGACCCAACAATTTGATGGTCATCGACTCGGTCATGTGGTTCAAGAGCCCGTTGGATTGGTCGGCGGTCGAGCAGGTCGTACTGGAGCGCCTGGTTGAACCGTTCGCAGTCTTTCGCTCGCGGCCCCAGCAGCGTGGATCTAGTTGGGTGTGGGAGGAGTTAGAGGACTTCGATATCTCCGATCGCATCCGTCACGTGGAGCTGGCGGATGGGGCAGGTTTCGAGCAGTTGCGCCGCTTCATCGGCTCGCAGCGAAGCGTTGAGTTCGACAGATCGCAGCCAATGTGGGTGATGTACTGCATCTCGAACCTGACGATGGATGACGGCACCATTGGTTCCGCGCTGCTGTCCCGCTGCCATCACTCAATCGCCGATGGGATTCGGCTGACCCAAGCCGTCATGGGGCTCTGCGATCTCGATCCAGCGGATGTACCCGCCGTCGGAAGGAGCCTTCCGCACGGCGGTTCAAAGCTTGGCGTGATTCGGAAGGCAGTGAGAAAGGCCGTCTCCGACACTGTTGATCTCGGTCGGACGGCGTCGCGCGCTGCGGCGGGTGCGGCTTCGGCCGTGGGATCTTCGCTATTCAAGGGAGACGTTCAGAGCGCTAGCGCTACGGTCGCGCAGGATTCGCGGGAGATCTTCACTTTCGGGCTCGGAGCAATCAAGTCCCCCGAACGCTTCATGGATGTCAGTTTGCTCGTGAGCTCGCCGGATAACCGGGCGGTGAACGATGCTGCCTCTGTCGGCAAACTGCTGCTTGCTGGCGAGAGCGTTGCAACAGTGTGGAGCGGGGAGCCATCAATCGAGAAAGATGCGGGCTGGGCGCAAGCGATCGACTTGGACACTGTCAAGCGGGTGGGTCGCGACACAGGGACGACCGTTAACGATGTCCTGCTGACTGCGGTCGCTGGCGCATTAGGTCAGTACCTGCGCGAGAAGGGCGACGATGGCGTCGATGAGGTGATGTGGATGGTTCCGGTCAGTGTCGCCCCGGTGGAGCCAGGCGTCCCCAAGGAGCTCGGAAATCACTTCGCCCTCGTCGCCTTGCGAATGCCGATCGCAGCGGGCCCCGCGTTAGATCGACTGGCGCAGATGCATGCTCGGATGGATCGGATCAAACGAAGTGACGAGGCGCTGTTGACGTTTGGGGTTCAGCGGGGGATTGCTGCGGCGCCGAACCTACTCTCGGTCGGTCTGACCAACTATTTCGCCAACAAGGCAGTGGGGGTCCTCACGAACGTTCCCGGTCCCCGATCACCTATGCGCCTGGCTGGAACCGAGGTTGCTGGCATCCTGGGGTGGGCGCCGTGCTCAGGTAATCAGCCGCTGACGATATGCATCTTTAGCTACAACGGAACAGTAAGCATCGGATTCGGCGCGGATAAGACCCTCGTGCCTGATGTGAACCGGTTGAGTGAGCTCGTCTTCGAGGAGTTTGGGCAGATCGTTGCCGAGACGATCGGAAGCTAGGTAGCTAGCGGACCTGAGGCCGGCCGCCATCGTACTTTCGGCTAGATCACAATTTCTGAGCTGCCCTCGGGCACGCCTTCGCCCAATTTCGGTTTGCCGTCGCTAGCTTTGCAGATGCCAGATCAGCACCGTGAGTGAGAGGAGCCATGGGATTGCGCTGTCGACGTGGGCTTATCGTGCCAACAGTTGCCGCAGGGCTTATCGCGGCGGGACTGCATACCCCCCTGACGCTGACTGCTAGCGCAGCGCTGCCATCGGCTAACCCGCCTGCACCCTCGCTTTCCGATGTTCAAGACGCGAGAAAGAAGCTCCAGAAGGAGTCGGCCGCGATCGGTCGGACCAAGGCCGCAGTTGAGGCAGCGGAGGCGAAGCTCCCTGCCGCCCAGCGGGCGGTTACCAAGGCAAACGAGGCAGCTGCCGCGGCGGCCGCAGCAGTCGAGAGTGCGAGGGAGGCAGTCGTTGCCGCCCGGGCCCAGGTTGACAAGCAGAAAGAGCAGATTGTCGCAGCCCAGTTAGTCATTGATGAGCTACTTGTTGAGGTGTCAAAACTCGCCCGACGCAGCTACATCCAGGGTGGGGAGTACCAGACCCTCGAGATGATTATGGGTGCAACCGACCCCGCCGACTTCGCTAACCAGGCGGTCGCGGTGAAGCGAACCTCTCGAGCGAACGCCAGCACCTACGACCGACTGATGGCGGCCAAACAAGCACTGACGGAGAAGTTGGCGGAGCTTAAACGACTCGAGGACGTGACCCGGCAGCGACAGCTTGAGGCCGAGGCGAAGGCCGACCAAGCGCGGCAGTCACAAGCCGCCGCACAGGCCGCCAAGCAGGCTGTTTCCGATTTAGTAGGCCAGCGACAGACCGCCCTGGACAAGGCAGCGGCGCAGTTACGCGAGATTCGAAAGACCTACAACGAGGTCCTCGACCAGTACCAAACTGAGCAAGAGCGCAAAGCCGGTGGAAGTACGGTGGTGAAGGGCGTGAAGTACCCCACGGCGCGTTCGGGTCGGCAGGTCGTCGATTGGGCGATGCAGTTCATCGGTAGAGGGTCGAGCTATGACCATCTCTGCCTCGGCTTTGTTGACGACGCCTACGGCGCCTCAGGCGGACGAATGCCTCGGGCGATCGACCAGTGGTACCGGGCCAAGAAGGCTGGCTACGGTCACCCGGGGGACCGAACGCCACCAGTTGGGGCGCAAGTATTTTGGATGTCAGGTAACCCGGCGCGCCACATCGCTATCTACGCAGGCGGCGGGATGGTCATTACTACTGGCGGAGATGGTGATCGAGTAGCGATTCTCTCAATGGGGACGATGGATGCCTGGGGGCCCTATATCGGCTGGGCGCCGGGCTACTACGGATAGCAACTTAGGTAATACCAGCAGTTTGGGCGGGTCGAGTAGCCGTCGGGAAGCCCTTTCTGACAGACTTCGCTTCGAATGTCTGGACCCTCAATACCTAGGCGGTGCGCGTCGGATGCATGTGATGAAGCTCGGAGTTCTCTTGGCCGCTGGTGCAATTGCGCTGGCTGGTTGCGGTTCTACTAACTCATCAGCGGAAAATGCTCAAGAAGGTACGGTCATCGATGGGTGTGTCATTGCGCCCAACGCCCAGTGTGCGGGTGCGAATCTGTCGGGCGCTGACCTCAAGAACGCGAACCTCTCTGGCGCTGACCTCACTGGGGCGGACCTCACCGAGACAGACATGTTGGGAGCTAACCTCACCAACGCTAACCTCACGGACGCGACGATCTGGTTCACAGACCTTCAAGGTGCAAACCTTGAGGGCGCCAAGGTGGAGCCGATTCAGTTTGTGAACGCGAACCTCATTCACGCTGTGTGCGCCAATGGCGTGATGGCGCGCAATAGCCGCTGCTAGTAAGGCACGGCTAGCAGGCCCACCGCAATGAGTGGGACAAGTACCGCAACGGACTACTTCCCGTTGACGAAACCCTCCACGAGGTCAGCAACGATCTGTGCCGCCTCCGTATTGAAGTGCATCGTGTCCGGAGATAGCTCTAGTCCGGCCCGCTCGGCAATCTGATCGAAGCTACGTCCCACAAGGTAGTGGGCAGTAAGTGACCTCGCCGCCACACGCCAGTTTCCGCTGTAGGGATGCGATGCAGCCTCATCGCGAGTGATAAGTACGTCGCTGAAGCGCTCATAGACCGGCAGATAAGTGGCGCCGGTCTCTGCCACTACTGACCCGATTGCCTCGTTGAACTCCCGGATCCGTTGATTCGTCGAGGATTCGAGGTCCTGGCCCAACGGTGGAAGTGAGCAGACTGCAACCTGCGCATGGGAGTGCTTCTGGAGTTCCGTGATAGTCCGCTCAAGGTAGACGCTGAAGAGCTCAACCGAGGGTCTTTCCGGGAGCTCCTTGAGCTTGCGCTGGGTCTCGCCGGTCTCGGGGTCGAGCGTTACTCGCACATCGTTGCTGCCGATGAGAATGACGATCTTGTTTGGGTGGCAACCCACGACGGGTACGAGCCGTTCCGAGAGGTCAAATGAGGTATCGCCTTGCACGCCCCCGTTTACCCAGGTGAAGGTTGGCGAGCTCTCGCGCAATAGCTGCACGACGTCAACGCCTGCTCGCCCTCGCACCAGGGAATCTCCGAGCATCACGACAACCTCGCCGGGATCGGGGTCTGCTCGATCGAGGAACCCCTCGATGTCCCCGGTCGCGCGTCCTTGGACCATCCGGTTTACGTAGGCGGCTGCTCCTGCGCCAGCCAGGGTCACGCCGGCTGCCGAGGCAGCTGAGCCAATCAGGATTCCCTTCACAAGCCGCTACGTTACTGCTTTTTGCTCGTGATCATGATTCTTCCATGCGTAGGAGTGACGCCTTGGTCCGAGTTCCGCCGCCGTACTGGCCGATCGAGCCGTCTGAGCGGACGATGCGATGGCAGGGAATCACCAGGACAATCGGGTTGGAGGCACACGCGCTACCGACAGCTCGCGCCGCTCCTGGGTGACCTACCGCAGCGGCGAGTTGACCGTAGCTTTGTGTCTGGCCGTAGGGGATTGACCGCGCCTCGGTCAGGACATCCGATCGGAATCCACTTGTGAGTCGAAGATCAAGAGGAATATCGAAGTCGGTGCGTTCACCACTGAGGAATTCCTGTATCTGTTCTGTTGCCGAGTCGAGCCGTTCGTCCTCCACGAGCTCAACGTCGCCGAGTACTCGTGTGAGCTCTGCCCGAACTTCTTGTTCGGAAGAGGACTCGAACGCGACTCGAACTAGGCCACGTTCGGTGGCCGCGAGATGCAATGACCCGATCGGAGATCGGACCTCACGGTAGGAGACCTCATGCGGGCTGGTGGCGATTGTCATGGCAGCCAGCGTACCTAGCAGGGTCGGTGTTCTGGATAGCTACGGCCCTTGAATGAAGGGCAGTCGGCGCTCTGGGTCGAGGTTCCTTCGCAGTGCGTCGCCGATCTGAGTGAGTTCGGCGACCTGGTGGTCATTGAGCTGGTCGAAGACCAGTGCCCGCACTGCTGAGACGTGACCGGGGGCAGCCTGCTCGACGATCTCAAACCCGATATCGGTCAGAGTCGCATCATTCGCCCGACGATCCTCCTTGCTGGGAGTGCGGAAGATCGCGCCGCGATCCTCTAGCCGCTTAGCAACATGGGATAGCCGGGAGAGAGACGAATCATTTGCCGCCGCTAGTTGACCCATACGGAGAGTTCGGTTGGGTGCCTCGGAGAGCATCGCGAGTACCCCGAACTCGAAGGCTGAAAGCCCTGAGTCCCTCTCGAGTTGAGCGTTGAGAGCGGGAGGCAGCAACATGAGCGTGGCAAGTAGGGCACGCCACGCGCGCTGCTCTTGCGGCGTGAGCCACTGCGCATCCTGGGTCATAGCTTGAGTTTAGATCTGATTGACCGTTCAAGTGTGTGTTTCGATCTTCTATCACTCGTACGGGTTGTTGACCCGGAGCGTGGGCATAACGGGGAACTTCCTGAGCGCGCCGCGCTGTGCAAGAGTTGTGAGTATGAAGTCCGATGAGTGGAAGACCCGTGACCTTGACGTAGTCGTATATGGCGCCACCGGATTCGTGGGGCGCCTAACATCCCAGTATCTGGCTCAGTTTGCACCGAGTGGTACCGCCATTGGGCTTGCCGGGCGATCTGAACTGAAGCTGACGGAACTGCGCGACGAACTCGGCCCAATCGCGAAGGACTGGCCGTTACTAGTCGCCGATGCGAATGACCACGCGGCTCTGACAGGGATTGCCCAACGGACGCGAGTGCTAGTGACGACCGTCGGACCGTACGCTAAGTACGGCAAGGTCGCGGTCGCGGTTTGCGCCGAGAACGGTACCGACTACGTCGATCTCACCGGCGAGGTTCTCTTCGTGCGTCACTGTGACGAGACCCTCGACGGCATTGCGAAATCCACCGGTGCCCGAATCGTGAACTCGTGTGGGTTCGACTCGATTCCTAGCGACCTCGGTGTGTGGCTGGCAGCGGACTTCGCGGCCCGCAATGATCTGGGTTCCCTTACTGATACCACCTTGGTGGTTCGTCAGATGAAGGGTGGGTTCAGCGGTGGCACGGTCGATTCTCTGCGGAATCAGGTCGATGAGGTCAAGGCGGACCCGGCCCTTCGAGAGATCTTGGCCGATCAATATTCGCTCAGCCCGGACCGTGAGAACGAGCCTGACCTTCCGCCCTGGCCCGATACCGCTAGGGCCGCATATGTGCCGGGACTTGGCGGATGGATTGGACCCTTTGTGATGGCCGCGCACAACACCAGGGTTGTTCGGCGTAGCAATGCCTTGACTGGGTGGTCCTACGGTCGCGAGTTCCGGTACCGGGAAGTCAGTGCGTTTGGAAAGAAACCGCTCGCGCCGGTTATGGCCGCGGGTATGGCGTTGGGGCTGGGGTCGATGGAACACGCGATGAGCTTCTCGCCAAGTCGACAGGTGTTGGACCGAGTGCTTCCCAAGCCGGGGGAAGGGCCCTCTCCGGAGCAGCGCGAAGCTGGACGTTTCAAGATTGAAGTGATTGCGCATACAGTCAGTGGCAAAGACGTGAAGAGCACATTTGGCGCCAACGGTGATCCCGGTTATGCCGCTACCGCAGTGATGCTCTCAGAGAGCGCGTTGTGCCTTGCCCTGGAAGCGGATGCACTACCCGCTATCGCTGGTGTGCTCACTCCGGCGACGTCCATGGGTGAGGCACTGGCCAGGCGACTGCAGCTTGCGGACTTCACTATCGAGGTCGGCCTGAGATAACAAGAGCGCACACGGAGGGGGCCAACAGCGTGGTGTTCGAGTTGCAGCCGGCGCGGAGATGGCGGCAGGGTAGGCACCGACGATTACTTAGCAACCGGAGGACTCATGACCAAGCACATCGACACAGTTGATCAGTACGCCGCAGGAATCGACCAAATGTGGGAGATGCTGCAAGATCAGGGCTACTGGGACGCCAAATATGCCGCCCTAGGTGCGACGAATCTCGAGTGGCTTGAGTTCAATCCGACCGGAGACACCCTCAAGGTCTCATCCGTGCGACACGTTGTTGCTAACCTACCGTCGGCCGCGAAGAAGGTTATCGGTGAGACCGCTGAGGTCACTCAAACTGAGGAGTGGACCCGAGCCGGAGACGAGCTGACAGCAAAGATCGCGATCGCCACGAAGGGTGCTCCTGGTGGATTCACCGGGTCCAGCAAGATCTCTCCGACTGATACCGGCAGTTCCTGGTCCACCGAACTCGATATCAAGATCTCGATTCCGCTCCTCGGCAAGAAGTTGGAGTCGGCTGCCTACGACGAGACCGGCGACAACTTCATTAAGGAGAAGGAGTTCAACGATAAGTGGATTTCTGAACACTGATCAGCGCTCGACCCGTGAGAATGGGCGGAACCTCGCCCGCCATACTCACGGTAAGTAGGCGGTGAGAATGTGACTATCACCACATAGCTGACGAATATGTCCGAATATGCACCAAAAGCGAGGTAGTTATCCACAGGGGATTTCGAAAAGTAAGATTTTGGGTTGAAGTGGAAGCTTCAAGTTCGGCAGGGTGCGGGTTGTCCCACCGTCCCCCACGCTTGGAACCTAATGAAGAAGCTCGCCCTTGGTGTTGTCGCTGCCACCTCTTTCGGACTTGCCGGCTCCCTCGTTGCCGCCGCACCCGCAACCGCCGCCACACCAGCAACCTCGACTACCCAGGTCGCCGTTCGTGTTGCACCGAAGCCGCAAGTCAAGGTTGCAGTGATCCCGGCATCGGTCGCCACCAAGCCCTCAAGGTGGCAGGGAAAACGCCTGCGGCACCCAAACGGCTCAGCTTTCCCGCGCAAGGTTGAGCGCTGGGCGAACCTTGTTCGCGCGATCATGGTTGAGCACGGTATTAAGAAGAAGCGCCTCGCTGGGATCCTGGCTCAGATTCAACAGGAATCAGGAGGGCGCAAGAACGCGATCAATAACTGGGATAGCAACGCGGCGCGCGGTACCCCTTCGATGGGACTCCTGCAGATCATTGCACCGACTTATCAGTACTACGCAAAGCGTGGATTGAGGTCCACCAAGAATCAGCGGGTACCTTACGCGAATCTGTGGGCGGCACTGAACTACGTGAAGTCGCGGTACGGGATGTCGAAGTTCAAGTCCTGGTCTCGCGGGTACAACCAAGGCTACTAGGCTGACGCTATGACTATCACTGTTGAAGCCCACGATTCCGTGGGGCTGCTGACCCTAGATGACGGCAGCGTCAACGCGATGAGCTATCAGTTCCTGACGGAGGCGTTGGCTGGCTTTGCCCAAGCTCGAGATGAGTTCGACGCGGTAGTGATCGCCGGCAATGCCAAGTGTCTGTCCGCCGGATTTGACCTCACCGAGGTGGTGAAGGGTCCCGAGCAGCGCGACGCAATTATCAACGCGGGTGCCGAACTCTTCTTGGCGATCTTCTCCTGTCCCAAGCCGGTTGTGGTTGCCTGCACGGGCCACGCAATCGCGGGCGGGGTTACCTATCTCCTGGTTGCCGATTCTCGAATCGGCAGAGTGGGCGACGTCCGGATTGGCTTCAACGAGGTGTCGATTGGCGTCCCGATGCCGGAGTTCGGTATTGCCCTCTCGCAATACCGTCTATCACCGCCTCGTGTTGAAGAGGTCCTCCTCGGCGAGATCTACAGTACGGAGCAGGCCGTCGAGGTCGGCCTCCTAGACCGGGTAATCGACGGCAACGCTGGCGATGTCGTCGAGGCTGCGATCGCTCGAGCGCAGGAACTCGCGTCTCGTAATTCCGATGCATACGCCAAGACCAAACTCGCAGCACGTGCACACCTGCTCCGGCGATTCGAAGCTGCCGCCGACTAACGCAGTGCAGCCGACCTAGCGGGTCAATCAGCCTGGCTGGTTGCGTGGCTTGGTGGTCGTCTTCTTCGACGTTGCCTTTTGTGCGGGCGCCTTCTTAGCTGGCTTTGCGTCTGCAGTTGTCTGCGGCTTTGCCGCAGCCTTCTTTGCCGGTGCCTTCTTCGGCGCAGACTTCTTTGCGGTGGGGGTCGATTCTCCGGAATCGAACTTGCGCTTCTTGGGGTATTCCTTTGCGGGCTTGTCGTCGCCCGTGTCGCCCGAACGCTCCTTCTTCTCCCGGTCAAGCTTCTTCACGGGATCAACGTGTTCATCGAGTTCGGCCGGGCCCATCACGGTGAGCATGAGCTTCTTCGTTAGATACTTCGCCTGGTACAAGAGGTCCATCGTTAGCTCCCAACGAATCGGTGAACAATATTCTTGACACTACTACCTTGCCACCTCGCAACGGAAGTCTGAGATGCCCGGGTGGTCGAAGCGTCATCTGCTCCGATGCTGGGTAAAGTCTATTTATGGTCTTCGCCTTAGTTATCGCCGCAATCATCGTTGCCTTGGTGGTTTTCGCTATCTGGCAGTTCAACCGACTGCGCCGATTGATGGTGAATGTGGACGAGGGTTACGCGCAGATTGAAGTGCAACTCACGCGCCGCGCTGACTTGATCCCCAACCTAGTCCAGACGGTGAAGGGATATGCCACTCACGAGAACGCCGTGCTGGAGGCCGTCACGAACGCTCGGTCGGCGGTAAAGGACGCGCATTCGGTTTCGGAGACGGCGGCAGCAGATGGCGCACTGAACTCAGCGATTAAGGGCGTCATGATCGTCGCGGAGAACTACCCCGACCTCAAGGCATCGGCGAACTTCCTGCAACTCCAGGAGGAGCTCACCGCAACCGAGAACAAAGTGGCATTCGCACGCCAGTACTACAACGAGAGCGTCCGAGCCTTGAATACCGCTGTCGTTACCGTTCCATCAATGTTCTTTGCCGGAATCGCGCATGCATCGAAGCGGGAGTTCTATGAGGTGCCGGATGAGTCTCATCGGCTGACACCAGATGTTGGTTTCTCATGAGTGTTTCTTTTCGCGCTCAGCAATCCAAGAACCAGCGCAAGACGATGCTGTTGCTCTTCTTCATGTTCATTATCGTCACCGCATCCGTTTGGGCTATCGCACAGCTTCTGGGTAGCGGGTCCTCGGTTTGGATCGTGCCGATCGCCGTCGGGATCGCCCTTATCGGAGTCTGGGGGTCGTACTGGTCCAGTGACAAGATCGTGTTGAAGATGACGAAGGCACACGTGATCAGTCACGCGGATGCGCCACTGCTGTTCAACGTCGTCGACGAGGTTCGGATCGCCGCTGGCTTGCCGATGCCGACTGTCGCGATCGTCGACGATCCTGCGCCCAACGCGTTCGCTACCGGACGTAACCCCGAGCACGCGGTTATTGCGTTCACCACGGGGATCCTGGAAGTGATGGATCGCGAGGAGTTGCAGGGTGTTACTGCGCACGAGATGGCCCACGTGGGAAACCGCGACACACTGGTGATGGCTGTCGCCGCCACTACCGCCGGACTTGTCGCGATCATCGCTGATATTGGCGTTCGGATGACCATCTTCACTCGACGCGACAACAACAATCCCATTCTGGCAATCGTCGGAATTGTCGTATTGCTGCTAGCCCCGATCGCAGCACTTATGTTGCGGTCGTCGGTGTCGCGGAAGCGGGAATCCCTCGCCGATGCAACGGCAGTGGCATTCACTCGTAACCCTGCGGGCCTGCGGCGAGCACTGGAGAAGCTCGATGCGAATTCTGCCGTGGTGCACTCCCGATCGACGGCAGTCAGTCATGTCTGGATCGAGTCACCGCTGGACGGCAAGACCAAGAGCATGTTTGACACCCACCCGCCCTTAGCGGAACGAATCGCCATCCTTCGAAACATGGAGCAGTCAGGGCCACCGCCGCAATGACGCCAATGCGGGTGTGGGGGATCGCCGGGATTTTGCTGGGCATTGCTGCCTGGATTGGGGCCGGCGCATTCGGATTGTCGGCCTTCGGTAGTACCGCGAGCTGGCAGGCGCCGGGGACGGAAGCGGTCTCACTCTCGGCAGGCTCATGGTCGGTGTTCCAGCTTGTAGACCCCGAGAGCGGCGCAATTACGCCAAGCCAGATCGCGCAGGAGCGATCGGTCAGTGTTGAGGACCTCTCTGTGCTCGGACCCGCGGGTCAGGATCTGCCACTCACCTGCCTTTACTGTGATGGCCAGGACCCCCTCACTGCGCCAGTCGATCTGCAGTTGGCAAATGGGATAGCGAGCTTTCAGGCCGACGAGGCCGGGTCTTATTCAGTGATCGTTAGCGGTGAATCGAGCGTGATGGCGATCGCTGATCCAGTCGGGCAACTAAGTGACGTGATTGCCTACGTTGCGGTCTTGGGAGTTGGCGGTGGCTTCCTGATAACCGTGGGCATCTTTCTGGTAGTGCGTGGTCGAGTTCGAAGGCTGTCGACCGGTGCCGGTTCCGGGTACAACCAGCCGGGTGCTCTCCCCGTCGGTGAACCGGCAGCGCCCGTAGGCCCCGGGGTGAACGCTGAAGCCGGTTGGTACCCCAACCCGTACCAACCGGGCACCGACTCACAAATGTGGTGGGACGGTAAGCAGTGGACGAGTAACTGGCGCTAGTTGGCGAACCGGCGGGGGAACCCACGCTGAGGAGTTGGCTATGTAGCATTGATACTTCGAGCTTTACTCACACCCAAACGGGAGCAGCACCTAAATGGAAACGTTCGGTAATATCTTCCTCACGACCTTGTGGATCTTCTTCTTGTTCATGTTCCTCATGGTCCTTTTCTACATCTTCGGCGATCTCTTCCGAGATCGTGAGCTGAGTGGTTGGGCAAAGGCAATCTGGGTGTTCTTCCTCATCTTCTTGACGCCAATCGCTGCGTTGATCTACCTGATCGTTCGCGGTCGCGGAATGCAGGAGCGTGCGCAAGAGGCAATGGTGGAAGCCAAGAAGCAGCAGGATGCCTACATCCGCGATGTCGCAGCAGTCGATCCGGCTGACCAGATCGCTAAGGCAAAGGAACTACACGAGGCCGGCACCATCACAGATGCCGAGTTCGAGCAGATCAAGGCCAAGGCACTCGCCTAGGCACAGCTCGGCTCGTCTGAGTTCGTAGCACCAGCGACGCGCCCCGCCCTGCGTGGTGTTGGACCTATTGGTCCAGCGCCGCGCGTAGGCGGGGCATTGTCGTGTCTGCCGCCAATGTGGTTCCCGGGTTGCCCACTACGTCAGAGCTAACCCGAGCTATGCGCTCGACCCCGTGACGCCACTGTGAGCGGTCGGAATAGTTCCGAGTCGGCCCTGCTGGAAGTCCTCGTAGGCCTGTACGAGTTCGCTCTTGGTGTTCATAACAAATGGACCGTACATTGCGATCGGCTCGCGGATTGGCTGTCCGCCAAGTACGAATACTTCGAGATTCTGGTGCCGGGAATCCTGCACGCTATTCGCCGACAACGTGATTGAGTCACCGTGGCCGAAGACGGCAAGCTGACCCGAGTTCAGCGGTTGCGCGCTCGGTCCAGCGGTGCCCGATCCCGCCAATGCGAATGCCAGGGCATTGAAGCGTGGATTCCAGGGAAGCGTCGCGGACGCGCCTGGCGAGATCGAGACGTGCGCCAGATTGATCGGCGTGTGGGTAGATCCTGGCCCGGTTTGATCGCCGATCTGGCCCGCGATCACCCGGATGAGGGCACCGCCGTCGGGAGTGGTTGCCAAGGCAACATTGCCTGCGCGAATGTCTTGGTAGCGCGGCTCCAAGAACTTGTTGGCTTTGGGTAGGTTCACCCAAAGTTGGAGCCCATGAAACAGCCCACCGCTGGCAACGAGGTGTTCTGGTGGAGTCTCGATATGAAGCAATCCGGAGCCGGCAGTCATCCACTGAGTGTCGCCATTCGTGATGAGCCCGCCTCCGCCGTGGGAATCAGCATGGGCCATCTCGCCGTCGATCATGTAGGTGACGGTCTCGAACCCGCGATGCGGGTGCCAAGGGGTGCCTTTCGGGGTGCCCGGCGCATACTCCACCTCACCCATTTGATCCATATGAATGAACGGATCAAGGGCGCGTAGATCAACTCCGGCAAAGGCTCGGCGCACAGGGAACCCCTCGCCTTCGAAGCCCTTCGGTGCAGTTGTGACTGAGAGGACTGGGCGTTCGGTGGTTGTCTGAGGATCAGGGGTATCCACCCGAGGTAGCGCTAGTAGGTCCTCGACGGTTACGGCGGGCATTTGGTACCTCCGGGCGTGGAGTTGATGTAACTAAGTCATGGCCCAGAACACGCCTCAGGCGTCCGCTATTCCTCAGTTTTCTTTGAGAGCGGTGATCGACAGGGTCCGCACGAAGTCCTCGATCAGGCTGGCCGCATCCTCTACAGAATCGGCCAGCGTCTTCAGTTTGATGGCCTCAATCGGGTCAGAACCGGTAGTGAGCGCATCAGTCAGCACTTTTCGGTAGCCCTCATCGAGGGCATTCTCGTGTTCATTGATCCGGAACAGTGCACGTTCCATCTTGTTTGGCTTCTTGATTAGGTTCACTGCGTCGCGAGCAGCTTCGCTCATGCCGACGAGCTCCTGAGCGTTCTTCACGTACTGATCGGGTAGCGCCTTCATCTCGAACTCGACGATTAACTTCCCGGCATGCTCAAGTGCATCGATAGTGTCGTCGAGCTTCTCGAGCATCTGGTACAGATCGTCTCGCTCATATGGGGTGACGAAGGTCGATGCAACCTTGCGAACAAGCTTCAAGTGACGACTATCGGCTTCCTGTTCAATCTTGCTGAGTGCTTTGACCAAAGCTGGCCGCGCGGTGGGCTTGGCCGAGGCAACTGTGTAGAACGAAACGGCTGCTTGCGGTAGATGATCGGCCGCTTCGCCCATCATTTTGATGATCGCGTCGGGGCGTGCACGAAGCTTCTCAGGTAGTCCTCTCGCCACAAGAGGTAACGATAGGGCCGGAACTCGCAGTGTTGCGTGTTCGGGTACGCCAGCTAAGTGCGACAGCATCAGCGTCGCTACCGTTGGTGCTGTCATCGGCATTCGTCCATGGCGCTGAAGGGTTTGGTCACGACCAGATGGTCAGAATCGCGTGGAAGAGCCTCATAGGCCGTAAGCGTCGACTAGTCGGGACCCTGTCGGCGGTTGTTCTTGGTGTGGCCTTCTTGGCCGGCACGTTGGTACTCAGCGACACCATGCGGGCCAGCTTTGATTCGATATTCGTCACCGCGAATGCTGGCACCGACGTGGTCGTTCAGAGTTCGAAGTCGATCGGGGGTGGTGCCCGCGGTCAATCAGGCTCGATCCCGGATTCGCTGTTGGTGACACTTAACGGGCTTCCGGAGGTGTCCTCGGCACAACCGAATATCCAAGGCGTGGGCCAGATTTCTGGATCAGATGGTCGTCCAATTGGGGGAGAAGGTCCGCCGACGTTGGCGGGGAGTTGGATAGACAACCCAGCGCTGAACCCCTACCGAATCGTCAGCGGGCGGCCTCCAGTAAGTGACGGCGAGATCGTGATTGATCAGGGCGCGGCAATTGACGGTGAGCTCGGGATCGGGAGTAAGACGACCCTGCGAGTACCCGACCCTGTTCCGGTCACGGTGGTCGGAATTGCCACCTTCGGTAGCGCTGACAGCCTGGCAGGAACGACCTATGCAGGTCTGACGCTCGGCGATGCTCAGAAGTACCTCGGAGAGCCAGGCCGGGTGAGTCAGATCCTGCTTGAGGGAGAAAGCGGGGTATCGCAGCAGGATGTGTTGGCAGCAGTTGAGCCTGTTTTGCCCCCAAACGCGACGGCGATTACCGGCGAGCAGTTGACGGTTGAGCAGAATCAGCAGATAGAAGATGGCTTCCTAGGGTTCTTTCGGACGTTCCTGTTGGTGTTTGCTGTCATTGCCCTGATCGTGGCCAGTTTCAGTATCTACAACACCTTTGCCGTCACCGTCGCGCAGCGCTCCCGCGAGTCGGCACTACTACGGGCGCTGGGTGCCTCCCGGGCTCAGATCATGCGATCGCTGGCGTTGGAGTCATTGCTCATCGGGGTAATGGCGTCGGTGATTGGGCTCGGCGCGGGAATACTGCTCGCGACCGGCCTGAGGTCATTCCTCGACGTGATTGGGTTCGGATTGCCGCCGGGCGGGCTGACCATTACCAGCGGGGCAGTCGCGCTATCGGTGACGGTTGGGATTTCCGTCACGGTGATTGCCAGTGTCTTCCCGGCGATCAAGGCTTCTCGAGTGCCTCCATTGGCGGCTCTGCGGGAAATCTCCTCGGATCGCTCGTCAACATCGCCAGGGCGGGTCGCATTGGGTGTGATTCTCCTTGGGTTTGGGCTGCTTATCTTGATGACCTTGCTGATCCCGAGCACGTACTGGATCTTGTGGCGAACCGCGATCGGGGCAGCTCTGCTATTCCTTGGCTACCTCGTATTCAGTCCCGTTGCCGCCCGTCCGATCGGGTGGGCACTCGGGGTGCCGATCAAATGGCTGCGCGGAGTGGCCGGGGCGATGGCCCAGCGCAACGCAATTCGGAACCCACGACGGACGGCCAACACCGCTGCCGCCTTGATGGTGGGCGTGGCGGTTGTCACGCTCTTCACCATCTTTGCTGCCTCAATCAAGACCTCGATCGACACCAGCGTTGCCGGTTCGTTTCGAGGAGAACTCGTGATGTCATCCTCGAACTTCAGTGGTGCCGGTTATAGCCCCACGATGATCGATGACATCGATGAGGTAGACGGAATTGAGGCGCTTGCTGCCCTTGGGCAGGGGACAGTGCTTGCCAACGGGAAGCAGATCAACCTCACCGTGGCGAATCCGGCGGAGCTTGGGCAACTCATCGTGTTGCCAAGTACCGGAGGATCAGTGCAAGCGCTGAAAGCCAATGAACTCGCTATCTCGCGCGAGACGGCATCGGAGAACGGGTTCGGCGTCGGTAGTGAGGTAGCAGTGAGCTTTGCCGACGGAATCATCGAAGAGATGACGATCGGTTCGATCTATGAGGGCGAGGAGTTGGTCGGAAACGGAATCATCTCGCCAGCGATCTATGGCAGTCACGTGCGACAACTCACGTTCAATACCATCTTGATGTCGTTGGCTCCGGGCGCTGACGAGCAATCAGTGCAGCAGACTGTTCAGCAGATCTCCGACCAGTACTCGGCCGGACAGGTACAGACCCGCACTGAGTTCATTCAATCGACAGCGGATCAGATCGATCAGCTCTTGAATATCGTCTATGTGCTGCTAGGTCTGGCCATCATCATCGCGTTGATGGGAATAGCTAACACACTGTCGTTGTCGATCCACGAACGCACACGTGAGCTAGGGCTATTGCGGGCCGTCGGGCAAACTCGTGGTCAAACACGCTCAATGGTCAGGTGGGAATCAGTGATCATTGCTCTATTCGGCACCCTCAGCGGGACCATGCTGGGAGTGGTGCTCGGCTGGGCGCTGATGCGCGCAGTTCAAGCGCAGGAGGACATCGCTCGATTCACTCTGCCTATCGACCAACTCATAGTGGTAGGCATCGTTGGTGCCCTCGTTGGCGTGCTTGCAGGATTGCGCCCAGCGGCGCGGGCCGCGAAGCTCAATATTTTGGACGCAATAGGCAACGAGTAGCGCGAAGTGCGGGACTCACACGAGGGTTGCGCGTTGTAGGTAACCCGAAGTTGGGTTAGGCGTCGATCTCGGCGTCACCTTGCTGTTGTTTCAGGAAGTACGCGACTCCGGCAGCGGCGGCAAGGACAGCAACGATGAGGATGATTTTCTTCATGTGCCTACTCTGGCGATTCAGTGTCGGCTTTGTCGCGTCGAGCAGCAGGAATCAGCCCCAGATGCCGCAATCGGGAAGCAGACGGGCAGGACTACTCGGTCATTGCGGCAGTCGGCTGATTGAAGTCATCTGCAAAGTTCTCGGTTCGGCTCGCGACTCGCTCAACGTAGTCTTGGGTCTCGCGGTAGGGCGGGATCCCCTCGTAGCGCTGTACCGCGCCAAGCCCGGCGTTGTATGCGGCTAGGCGCAACTCAGTTTGGTCGCCGCGAATCGGCTTGACCTCGCGAGATAGGTAGCAACTGAACTTTGCGGACGTTGCGACAGAATCCGCTGCGGTAAACGGATTCGCACGACCGTCGCCGTCTGCGTCGGTCCCATACACCGTCCACACGTCAGGGATGATCTGCATCAATCCTTCAGCACCGGCCGGTGAGACCGCGGTGGGGTCGAAGCCGCTCTCGGCGGAAGCCTGAGCTGCTAGACCCTCGGGAGTGAGCACTCCCGGACAGCGTTTAGCGGCTACTTGAAAATATGACTTGTACGCATCAGGAACCGCTAAGGCGAAGTCCGGGGGCTGGCAGGCCGTGACCCCGGCGACAAGAGTGATTGCCCCAGAGGTCGCGAGAAGGGCGTTTCGGACGCGTTTGGTACTTGCTCGCATCTCCTTGCCTCCTTCTGTTCGTGGGACCGGTGCGGAGCATCAATCGCCAGATATTGACCAATCTGACGCTGCCAGTCGCTGTTCGGATCCCAAATCTGACAGACAATCTAGGACGACTTGTCGGCGGCCAGGCTCGCGGTGAGCGCCATTTGCATCCGAGATGTTGTGGCCGCCGACCATTCCTTAGGCTGCATCACCGCTATCCAGGCTGGCCCAATGCTCGGGAGGTAGTTGTGGCCGATCCCTGGCGGCATTGCCCCGGCAGCTGGCATATCGACAAATACCAGTTCGAACGTGAGTAGGGGAAACCAGCGCATAGCGGCTGGAACATCTGGGCCTCTGGGCTCGCTGAGCCAGCCCGGTCGGGCAGCGACTAGGTCGGTGCTCCACCACACGACCGGGTCAGTTGCGTTTTGAAGGTAGACGGCTCGCTTCGCTCCCCACGGGTTGGGAGGCTGACTCAGTCCCTGGCTATTGGCAGCAAAACGAAAGACCTGACCGTTGTCCACAATCGGTTGCCAGGCCGGTCCGCTAGTGGCCATCTCGCTGATCTCTTGCCAGTAGGTGCTATTGGCTGGTGGCCCCGCCCAGAGTGCGCCATCGGCCCGCTCGGTGAATCCCTCAATACCCCCGCCGGCAAACGGTGCCTGTGATCCGAACGCACCGAGGCTCTCTCCGTAGACATAGAGCTTGGGCCGTTCAGGCTCAGGAAGCTGGTCGATCGCGGTCCGGACTGCTTCATAGAGGAGTATTCCCGCATCTAGTGAACTCGACTGACTCAGCAGGAACGACATCGAGGAGGGAAGCACCGTGTATTGCATTGAGATAGACGCGATATCGCCACCTGTCACGTACTCCGCTGCCGCCGCCGCGGTGGGATCCACTAGTCCATTGGTCGATGGCGTGTAGACAACCACCGACCCGCGGTCGAGTCCGCCGGCCCGCCGAAGATCGTCCACCGCAATGGCCGCCTGTGCTTGAAGGCTGTCGGCGGACTGCAATCCTGCGTAGATACGAATGGGGTCAGTCGCGGATTCGTCGGTCACAGCGGTGATGGCCTGCGACGTTGGGCCTTGTTCGACAAAGGCTCGACCTTGGTGACCGAGCGACTGCCAACCTATTAGCGAGGCTGGACTACCGCTTCGTAGCGGTGAGGTTGGTTGCGTCTGGCCAACGGAGGAGTCGTTGATTCGGTTGAACATCACGGTGCTGGCAGAGAATCCGAGAGCTAGCAGAACTGCAGCTGCTGCCACGATCGCTAGTCCGCCCAGCACCGTGGGAATCGCTGTAGGGAGGGCGAAGTGCACCGCGATGCGCCGTGCGACTGCTCGTCCGAGCGCACGCAGGCCGCGAGAAATGTATAACACGCAGATGCACCCGGCGATCGTGGCGAAGATGACCAATGCTGGGGAGCCGGGGTCGCCTGGTACTCCCGTCTCCATGAATTGTTCTCGTTGCCATGCCACGCCCTGGAACGTTGCCGTCGCCGCAAGAATGATCGCCACCAGGCTCGCGACGAGGCGTGCTCGTGGCCGGTGTCTGAACTCCGGACGCCTGAGAATTCGCTGGTGAATGACGGCTGCGAGGCCTTGTCCGATAGCGCCGAGCGCATACAAGGTCATAACTACCAAGACCGATGCGATCAATTGGGTCGCGAGGGTTCGGGGTAGAAGGGTGGGGGTCATTGATGCGACGTAGCCGAGACTTCCTAGGAGAACTCCCGCCAGGGACCACCCCGGTCGATGCGCGAGGAGCGCCTGTGGGTCGGGGGGACTCGGGGGCTGCGTGACGCTCGGACTCAGGGTGGGTGCAGACACGAGCCGATTCTCTCACTGCCAGTGCTGAACCTCGCAGCAAAATGAAACGGAAGGTAAAGGCTGGATCAATTCCCGCGCTGTGTCCGATTTGCCCGTTGCATGAGGCTGAGATCAGGGTGAAAGTGGAGCGTGGCTTCAGATACGACGAATCAGCAGCTCAGATTGTTGTCGACCAAACATGTGCTGTCGGCGAGCGCCGCCGCGTCGTTGATGCTCGCCGGTGCGCCCGGACTCGCCCAGGCCACGCAGGTCTCACCACCGGTGCCAGCCGTTGTGGCTCAGGCGCCCCGTAGTGTCGACCGTCGACATGCGAGTCGTCGATTTCAAAGCGCGCTGCGGTTGGCGCGACGGCAACTAGAGCAGGCGGCCAGCAGCGCTCACCAGACGTTCCGGGCGGCAGTCGCGGTGCATGTGCACAAGCGCAGCGATAGGACTGGGAGTGGTGCTGATGCTGCATTGCAAGCACGACCAGTGCGTAGGGCAGCTGCCCAGGAGTTCGGCGAGGCAATCCTGCCCGCAAAGGTTGTGCGCGATGAAGCGTTGGATAGTGCCCACGCCGCCTACATCGCTGCCGTTGAGTCCGCCCGGGTTGAGTACTTAGTGGCAGCGGGCGCTAGCGCATCGACGATCGCGACCGCTCGCTACGAGCACGCCGTCCATATTGCTTCAGCGGCCTACCAAGCGCAGGTGCGCGCTGCCCGCAGGGTTATGCGCACAGATGCGCGTGATGCCCGATCCGAGCTGCGCGCATCGCTGGTAAATGCGACACATGCTGACGGCGCAGAGGCCGCACACCGGATATTCCGCAATGCGACCACCGACACCAACGACGTGTTCCGAGTCCGCGTGACCGCTGCCCGGAACTCGTTCGCGACCCATATTCATCTGGCAAAGACCGCCTTGCGGGCGGCAATGTCGATGAGGTTGGCGCCCGGCTACTCCTAACCCAGGAGGTCGGGTTGTTCCTTAATGATCCGGTCAAACATCGGCAGCGCTTGGAACCAACCTGCGAGCTCGTTACCGATCTGGTTGTAGGTGATCGCCGCGTTCTCGTCGTCGATCAGCTTTGGTCCCCCTGCTGCCATTGCGATGAGTTGAGCTTGCGCGCTGCGATCGAGGGTGATGAACCACCAGACAGCTGACTCGACGGAAGTTCCCACTGTCAAAGGACCGTGATTCGCCAGGATGATGGCCTTCTTATCGCCGAGAGTCGCCGCGATTCGCTTACCTTCCTCGACGTCTAGGACGACGCCGGTGAAGTCATCAAGTAGGGCACAGTCGTTGTAGAAGGCACAGGAATCCTGGGTAATCGGCCAGATCGTCTCGTGCATTGATGCCAGGGCCTTGCCGTGCATTGAGTGGCTGTGGGCTGCCGCGACTGCTTCCGGGCGGGCTTGGTGGATCTGGGCATGGATCGCGAATGCCGCTGCATTTAGCGGGCGGTCGCCCTCGACGATCTCACCGGACTCGTCGATGCAGATCAGATCGCTGGCTTTGATTGCGGCAAAATCGAGGCCAAACGGGTTCACCCAGAAGCGATCCGGGAACTCGGGGTCGCGAGCCGTGATGTGTCCGGCTGTTCCTTCGTCATAGCCAAACTTCGCAAAGAGCCTAAAACCGGCGGCCAGTCGTTGTTTGCGGTGCAGGCGTTCTTCTTCGACGGTCTCGAATGTTGGGAACAGATGGAAGGGGCGAATCTCAACCACGGGGTACCTCCGGTTTGGCAGCCCGGCGTGGCGAACTGCGTGGGCGGTGCGTGGGGCGCACCGAGACAGTATGGACAATACGCCGATCAAGAGCGGCAAGGCAACCAGTCGAACACCCTGTTGCGGACAGCGAATCAGCGCGTCCGCAGCCGAGCGGCTAAGGTCAGAGAGCAATCAACATTCAGGCAATTCGGAGGTCACGATGGCAATGTCCGCAGACTGGTATCCCGATCCCTCGGGGCGCCACCAAGTGAGGTACTGGGACGGGTCTAGCTGGACCGACCACATCGCCAATGCTGGTGTCGCAGGGGCTGAGCCACTTGCCGAAGATGCGCCACCGCCGTCACCAGTCTCTCCAGCACCGCAACCGGCCAATCCATCATCCGGCGGTGGATGGATGGATCGAGTCAAGTCCGTCGCGCAGGATGTTGCAGAGCAAGGCAAGGCCGTCATTGATGAGGTCTCCGCTCCGCCAAAATCGACCGCGCCGACACAACAAGGCCCCGCTCCGGCAAACGGTGCGCAATCCTCACCTGCTCCTTCGGGGAGTCAGTCGCCGCCACCGTCTGCCTCACCGCCCCCTTCTTCATCGCCGCCACCCGTAGCCGCGCAGTCGCACTCGGCTGCTGCGCCTCACTCAGCCTCGCCACCGCCCGCAGCGTCGGCTAGCCATAGTGGTGCGACGTCGGCCAAGCCAGACCTCTCCAGCCAGTTGCGCGAGCTTGCCAAGTTGCGAGACGAAGGCATCTTGACCCAAGAGGAGTTCAGCGATCAAAAGGCGAAGCTCCTAGCCAACTAAAGGCTCAAGTCCACTCCGCGGGGAGTACCTGGATTGCGCGCTGCTGGTCATGTGATCGCCGTTACACAGCAGGTTGTTCGGGGCGACCCGCTGACGGTGCGCGTTAGGCGATAGGGCACCCTTATTACTAGTAGGCCCGACGTTTGCAAGGGTCGCCGACGCCATTTCTTGACGTA
Source organism: uncultured Actinomycetes bacterium (assembly GCA_946803585.1). Classification (GTDB taxonomy): domain Bacteria; phylum Actinomycetota; class Actinomycetes; order S36-B12; family UBA10799; genus UBA10799. Next base: position 148,669 of record CAMPEQ010000010.1, on the reverse strand, counting down.
GTTCGAGCACCATCTAGGGTGTTCCGGCTATCTCAGATCGCCTCGGCTATCGCTCGTCGGGGAAACGTGACGCGCGAAAGACGCGCGAACGAGGGTAGGAGCGCGAATATGACGACAATCCCTGGCCTGGATGCCATGCCAACTAAGAATAAGAAGCTCATCGAGTGGGTAAATGAGGTCGCGCAGCTAACTCAGCCAGACCGAGTTGAATGGTGTGACGGTTCGCAGGGGGAGTGGGACCGGCTCACTCAGGTGCTCGTCGATGGTGGGACCTTCACCCGGCTCAATGCCGACAAGCGCCCAAACTCATTTCTGGCCCGGTCGAATCCTTCAGACGTCGCTCGCGTTGAAGACCGCACCTACATCTGCTCCCTGAACGAGGCCGATGCCGGCCCGACGAACAACTGGCGCGATCCGTTCGAGATGCGCGAAGAACTCAAAGAGCTCTTTGCCGGCTCGATGAAGGGCCGCACGATGTACGTCGTGCCGTTCTCCATGGGACCGCTGGGTTCACGAATCTCGCAGCTCGGAGTGGAACTGACTGATTCCCCCTACGTTGTGGTCAATATGCGGATCATGACGCGAATGGGTCAGGCAGCACTCGACCTCATTGGTGAGGACGGCGACTTCGTGCCAGCGCTTCACTCAGTTGGCGCTCCGCTGGCTGAGGGTGAAGCTGACGTCGCGTGGCCGTGTAGCGATACCAAGTACATCGTCCACTTCCCTGAGTCACGCGAGATCTGGTCCTACGGATCGGGTTATGGCGGCAACGCGCTGTTGGGTAAGAAGTGCTTCGCACTGCGGATTGCATCGGCGATGGCTCGCGATGAAGGCTGGCTCGCTGAGCACATGCTCATTCTGAAGCTAACCTCGCCGGAAGGCGCAGTTCGGTACATCACGGCTGCGTTCCCATCCGCTTGCGGTAAGACGAACCTCGCGATGCTGGAGCCAACCCTTCCGGGTTGGAAGGTCGAGACCGTTGGTGATGACATCGCGTGGATGCGCTTTGGCGACGACGGTCGTCTCTACGCAATCAACCCTGAGGCGGGCTTCTTCGGTGTCGCGCCAGGTACGGGGATGAACACGAACGCAAATGCGATCAAGACTCTCGATCCGGGTAACTCGATCTTCACCAACGTCGCGATGACAGATGATGGCGATGTGTGGTGGGAGGGCATGACCAAGGAAGCCCCCGACCACCTAATTGACTGGAAGGGCCGCGACTGGACCCCGGAGTCCGATGAGCCGAGCTCACACCCGAACTCTCGCTTCACGACTCCAGCCGGTCAGTGTCCCTCGATTGCCGAAGAGTGGGAGAACCCAAAAGGTGTGCCGATCTCGGCCATCCTCTTCGGTGGGCGACGGGCGACGAACGTTCCGCTGGTCAACGAGTCACTGAGTTGGGAACACGGCGTGTTTATCGGGGCGACGATCGCTTCGGAACAGACTGCTGCTGCCGAGGGAACTGTCGGAGCGCTTCGTCGCGATCCGTTCGCGATGCTGCCCTTCTGCGGCTACAACATGGCTTCCTACTGGGGTCACTGGTTGAAGGTCGGCCAGAGTACTGACGCCGACAAGCTCCCCAAGATCTACCAAGTGAACTGGTTCCGCAAGGACGCTGACGGTAAGTACATCTGGCCAGGGTTCGGCGATAACTCCAGGGTTATCGCTTGGATTATTGAGCGGATCGAAGGCAACCTCGAGGCGGAGGACACCGCCATCGGACGTCGTCCGGTTGCCGGTGACCTCGACGTTGACGGCCTTGACCTGACCGATGAACAACTCGTCGAGCTATTCGAGGTAGACCCAGCCACCTGGTTGGCCGAAGCTGACCTAACGCAGGAGTACTTCGAGAAGTTCGGTGATCGGCTACCTGCCGAGATGACTGAACAGCTCAACGCGTTGCGTGGGCGCCTGCAGGCCTAGCCCAGCACGAGTTTCTTGAGTTGGCCCCTGTCTCTTTGAGGCGGGGGCCAACTCAGTCTCTGGTCGGTGCCGGTACGTGGCGAACCTTGCAAGCTAGCGATTCCATGCGAATCTGTTTGCTGCTGCGCCCGCGACCCCCGGTGAGGTGACAAAGAGGCTGCCAGCGAGCGGTTGTTCAGTTCGCTCTTGCTCCGACAGGTCGAACCACGAGGTCGTGATGTAGAGGTCCGACCCGTCAGGGCCGCCAAAGGCAACGCTAGTTGGATTGGTAACGGGAAGCTTGATCGACTCTTGGTGTTGTCCGGTTGGCAGGTATCGATGTACTGCGGAGTTTCGACCTACCGCCACCCAAAGCCCTCCGGCCTCATCCACTGTCATTCCGTCTGGCCAGCCTCCGCTGGCGGATAGATCAACGAAGACTCGGCGATCGCCGATATCTCCAGACTTGGGATCGAACTCGTAGCAATACACGAGGCCAGCCCCGGTATCGGCCAAGTACATCCGCCCGCGCTCATCGTCAAAAGCGGGACCGTTGACGATTGTCAGGTCTGAGGCAACCTCGAGGACGTCCAAGTCACCTGACATGCGGTAGAGCCCTGCATGGCCCTCGCGACGGTCGTAGGCCATCGTCCCAACCCAGAGTCGTCCGGCTGAGTCGCACTTGGCGTCGTTAGTGCGGTTCTCAGGTAGGTCTGCTTCTACGTCCGCAAGGGGGATCAGCGCGCCGGTATCGGGATTGAGCTGAGCGAACCCGTTGGGAACCGCCAGGATTATCTGGCCGCCAGAGGCCAAGGCGACAGCGCCAACGTCGCACCCGGTGTCCCAGGAGCAATCCCGATGGGAGGCGGGGTCAAAGCAATGAACCCGGTGTCCGGTGATGTCGACCCACCAAAGGACTCCGGCCTCGCTATCCCAAATTGGGCCTTCAGCGTGCTCTGCCCGCGCGGCTAGAGCGAGTTCGACCTTCATGGGCTCAATACAACCGCAATGCGGTGGTTGGCGCTGTTCGGGTGGGTGGCGATAGCCCAACAGCGTGCACTAGGGCAGACCTAGCTGTAGACGACGACCTTTGTGCCCTTGGGGGTGTTCTTGTAGAGCCACTTGGCGTCGGCCTTACTGCGCAACGTGGTGCAGCCCATCGAGGTGTCCTTGTACCCAGTCTGGGAGAAGTACTTGGAGAAGTGGAAGCCGATCCCGCCATCGAACTGCATCCAGTACGGCATCGAGTAGCCGTACAGGGTCGAAACGGAATGAACCTGCTTGCCGCCGATCTTGCTGACGCCTTCTCGCGTGCTGCTGTACCGCTTGAAGTTCTTATCGCCCTTCTCGGGGCCAATATTGGTGTCCATAACGCGCAGGACGACGCCGTCCTTCACGTAGCGGGTGACTTTCTGCGACTTATCGACACAGAGGCGCACACCGGCTTGCAGGCAGCGTGGGTCGATTGTCCCGTCTCCAGCGACCTTGATAAGGGCGGTGACGGTCGTGGCATCGGCTGTGCCTGATTTCTTCAGGCCTTGCTTCTCTTGGAAGTTCTTGACAGCGGCGTTGATTGCGGGTGACCACTCACTAGTTGCCGAATCCAGGCTGCCTACCCACTGCAGGCGAGTCGTGAGGGCGGCGATTAGCTCCGAGCTGGAAGTCTCGCTCACTGCTTCTGCCGGTAGGGGAGAAACAGTCTGTGCTGCCGGGGTAGTGGACACGACAAGTCGGGCGGCGGTCTCTGTGACAACCTGGCTCAGGGGTGCACCTTGTTCGGCCGTTCCCCAGGCAGGTGAGGTCTCAGCGACGGATAGTCCGACGATGCCTAACATGGCGCCAAAGGCGATGATCGCAGCCGGATGGCGTGGTTTTAGGTTCGAGACATGCACGATAAACGACAACCTCTCGGTCATTTGCTTTCTTAATGCCGTATGCGCCCGGCTACGGAGTCCAGCTGCAGTGGTTGTGCAGGGTTCTCACTGAGTTCGCCGACGGATGTCGGCAAGAAGCACACATTGGTGCTTCGATAAGACCGGGCTTACCGCTCACTTACTCTCGTGAGCTACCTCTAAGCTAGAGGAACATTTCGGACATTGGTGCTGGGGTGAGCAGCATCACAAGGAGTCGGCGGCCGCCAGTTGCCGCGAGAGCGCAGCAATATGGGACTCGTCTGTCCCGCAGCAGCCGCCGAGGATCCGCAGGTTAGCCGTCTCCCGCGCCGCGATCATCTCTGCTGCCCACTGCTCTGGCTCGTCTGCGTGGAGCTCCATCGACCCGTCCAGTTCAGCCCGTGGTCGGTCAGAAGCATTGGCCTTGAGTTGAGCGATCAGCTCGAGGTTGTGAGCTCCGGGTAGATCTTGCGCATTGCGGTATGCGGTGGTGAACACTCGTGGGTGGACGCACGAGACAGCGATGTGCAGGGGTGGTCGTGAGACCTCGTCGAGAACCCGCCCGATGGCCTCACCGAGGGCGGTGCCATCTGGTAGTCGCCCTGACTCGTCGAGTAGGAAGCTAGGGACGTAAGCGGACTCGGTGTCGGCCATCGCTAGACATATGCCGACGGCCTCATTTACTGCCGGTAGTGGTACTGCAAACAGAAAGTCAGCTCCTGCGGTCGACAGTGCCTCCACCTGCCGCTGGTGCATGATGCGCGCTTGGGTCGAGTCCAGACCTGCGCCCGGATCGTAGCCATCACCAAACGGCCCGAGAACTCCAGCAACGAACCCGTTGCCTTGAGCTACTTCTCGTCGTAGCCCGCGCGCCAGCCAGACCGCACTGCGATTCAGTCTCTCGACAGCAGAGGCGGGGTACTTAGCTGCCTGTAGTCGGTGCTGGGAGGCATGCCAGCTAGGCGTGCCAATGACGATCGGGAGGTCATTCTCCCGGGCAGCAGCGATGTAGCGCGATTCCAGATCAATGAGGACTGCTCGGCCAGCACCACTGTCGAGCATGCTGACGGTCCCAATGTCGGGCAGTTCATAGTCGGACCTGAAATCGATCCAGGTCTCGATCCCGCCGTCGGTGATGACTTTGTCTGCGGCGGCTAGTGCGGCGACGTTGCTCTCGATGGACATCTCGGCACGACCTCGATGAGTAGTAGACAGTTAGTAGACGACAACCTTAGTGCCCAGCGGGCTGTTGTCGTAGAGCCACTTCATTCCGGCGTAGTCATCGATCGTGGTGCACCCCATCGATGTGTCGATGTATCCAGTCTCATCGAAGTAGGAGGAGTAGTGGAAGCCGATACCACCATCAAAGCCCATCCAGAACGGCATCACGTAACCGTAGAGGGTCGACACTGCGCTCTCTTGTCGATCGAAGGTGTGGAACACACCCTCGCGAGTGGCGCTGTACATCCCGAACTTGGGGTGGCCCTTCTCTGGACCGAAGTTCGTGTTGAGGGTCTTGAGGACCTTGCCGTTCTTGACATACCGCGTGACGCGCTGGTCCTTGCTGACACACAAGGTCACACCGTCGCCGAGGCATCGAGGGTCAAGCTTGCCGTCTCCGGCGACCGCTGCAAGTTGCTTGACGGTCTTCGCGTCAGCCTTGCCGGTTACTGGTAGAAGGTACTTACCCTGCAGCATTTCGAGGGCGAGTTTGGTGCCGCCATCCATGACGCCGGTAACCCATAGCCACTCGTAGCCTGCCCATCCGAGACTGGTCTGCAACTTCTCGATTGTCGCCCGGCTCGACTTCTTGGTGATCTCACCCTTGAGCGGCTTCTCTTTCTTCTTCGTCACTAGCCAGGCAAATGACTCGACGGGCAGGCCGCCGGTTGTATCACCGGAGGCGGCGGCTGGATCGACCGCGGGTTGAGTGTCCTCAGCCATCGCCGAGGGCGCGACCAGCGCGCACATAGCGGCTGTTGCAACGGCAACGGTGCCTACTCGGCGCATCGTGCGATGGCGAACCCCAGCAAAGCTCACGTTTGTTCCTCAATGATCTGTGTGACCCAAGTCCTACTTGGCCGAAATAGTATGTGGAGATTCTCGGTGATGTGTACCGAAGCGGGGCAAAACTACACAGAGTTGCCATGCTTTACAGAACCCTTACAACCAGAGTTTCCCCAGGTATCGAGCACGGAATTGCGAAAGCGAAGCCAATGAGTGATTGTTAGGTGGTCGACGTTGCTGATGACTTCACCTAACTGCGGCTGCGGAACGTACCCTCAGGTGCATTCGGTTTGCTGCCGATGCCATTCGTGAGGCCAGCCCGCGAGTACCTGACAACCGTCTATCAATGCCATCGAAGCGGAGGAATCGAGTGCAACGCACACGGGTTAGCCGTCTCGGGACGATGGTGGGATTGACGAGCGTTGCGGCAATTCTGGCTACCGGCATAGGGATCGCGCCCAGTGTGGCGGTGCCAGCGGAGAAGGAAAAGAGCGTTTCCACGGCAACCGCTGGACGCGTTATTCCGCTTCCAGCGGGTAGTTGGGCGTGGAGTGCCGGCTTCGGAGTCGCTGGACCGCTCTGGGCCTCGGGGCATCACACCGGCCAGGACTTCAGTGCGACGGCTGGCACTCCGATTCTGGCTGCTGCCGCTGGTGTGGTGATCTCGACTGGAGACGGTGGGCCCTATGGCAACCTCACTCAGTTACAACACGCCGACGGTGTCCAGACCTGGTACGCGCACCAATCAGCGATTTCAGTTCAGGTCGGTGATCAGGTCCGAGCTGGCCAGGTGATTGGAGCTGTCGGTTCGACGGGGAACTCAACTGGCCCCCACCTACACTTTGAAGTCCGGATCGGTGGCGCCCAAGTCGACCCCAAAGCCTGGCTAGAAGGGGCCCCAGCGCTGGCAGTCTCCGGTGGTGTCTCCTTCGATCCTGAGGTGGCAGACCAGCTTCGGGGCGAACTCGCCGAGGCCGAGGCAGTCAGAGGCCAAGCTGAACGCAAAGTGGCTGAGATCAACAAGCGTCTCGCCGGAGTCTCTGAGAAGTCCAACGCAGCTGATTCCGACGCCGATCGCGCCCGCGCCGTGCTCTTGTCGTACGTGCGAGAGGTCTACAAGGCTGGGCTCGATCCCCAGTGGCTGCTGCAAACTGAAGCACTTGAATCTGGCGATCTCAAGGCGTTTGCCGATCGCAGCATCATGCTCGAGTACACCAACGATGCCCGAAACCAACAGGTTGTCGTGGCGATCGCAGCGCTGGCCAAGGCTCAAGAGTTGCGTGACGAGGTCGCCGCGCTCAAACAGGAGGCCCAGGACACCCTCGATGCCGCGAGCGTCAAGATGCTCGACTTGCAGTCGAGATTGGACGCGACTCAGGGGATCGCGCTCATTGGGACCCAGTTTGACGGAGTCATCCCTGCGGGTGGTTCACCGATGGCGCAGGAGGCCGTGAAGTTCGCCCTGTCGCAAGTGGGTAAGAAGTTCACGGAGAAGACGAAGAAGAGCTTTGGCCCACGATATTCAGCGAGTGGCTTCGCCTGGAGGGCGTGGAGCGAGGCCGGTTCGAAGTGGCCCAAGCAGACGCCCAATACCCAAGCGCTGAACCGCAGATGGGTTGCTCCCATCGAGGCCGGCCAGGAGCAGCCAGGCGATCTGATCTATTTCCGCATGGATAACGGTACTGATCTTGAGGGTCGAATCGACCACGTTGGAGTGATCGTGAACCCGGAGAAGGGTGTGTTCGTTCACGCGTCATCGCCGAAGACAGGCGTTGAGTTGAATAACTACAAGACGAGCAGCTACTACGAAGCACCGGCGATGTTTGGCCGCGTACTCGATGTGCAGGACGGTTCAAAGAAGGCTGAGAAGGCAAAGCAGGCTAAGGCCAAGGCTAAGAAGGCCAAGTCGGAGCAGAAAGACTAGCTGAACCGATCAGGGGAGATGCGCGCACTCAGAAGAGCCGCGAGTCCGGGTCGTCAAATCCGCGCAGTGCGTCGTAGTCCACCACCACACATCGGATACCGCGGTCCTCGGCGAGAACACGGGCCTGCGGTTTAATTTCCTGGGCGGCGAACACCCCGGCGACTGGTGCCAAGAGAGGATCACGGTTCAGGAGTTCGAGGTAGCGGGTCAGTTGCTCGACGCCATCGATCTCCCCGCGACGCTTGATCTCGACCGCGACTGACGCGCCGCTGGAGTCCTTGCACATCAGGTCCACCGGTCCGATCGCTGTCGGAAACTCGCGACGGACCAACCGCCATCCTTGGCCGAACGTTGTCACTTGTTCTGCCAATAGCTCCTGCAGGTGAGCCTCGACCCCGTCCTTGATGAGACCTGGATCGACGCCGAGTTCGTGCTGGGAATCGTGGAGGACTTCATCGATAGAGATCACCAACGTGTCATTGGCCTTATTGGTGATGGTCCAGGTGCCTACCCCAGCCTCGTCGGTCTCAATCTTGGTTGAACACGGTGGTGACATCCAGTTCAGCGGTTTATAGGCCCGATCGTCGGCGTGTACTGAGACCGACCCGTCAGCCTTTACCAACAGCAGCCTCGGAGCCATCGGCAGGTGAGCGGACAGTTTGCCGGCATAGTCGACCGAGCAGATCGCAACGACGAGACGCATGAGGCGGACGTTACCGATCGCGGTTGTCGCGGGCACCGGGACCCCTTTGCGCCGATGGGTAAACGGTGTTTGCCACACTTCTGTCTAGCGGTTATTGCCGCGGCTAATCGAACGAGGAGAGCGAATGTCTGCGGACACAACACCCGGTTTGAACGGTATTGCCGACTCAAGTGCAGAAGTTGCCGGAGTCTTAGGTGGGTCAGGAATCTCTGTCACCGGGGTTGAGGGTGCAGCCGTTGGATCAGGCATCGAAGCGCTTGCCGCCGGAATCTGGTTCGCGTACCTAAATGAGGCTGCGACCATGTTCGAGCAGCAGTATGCAACCCGCGACGATATCGACGCGTCGATGCGCTTTGGCTGCGGTTATCCGGTTGGTCCGCTGCGTCAACTCGATGCGATTGGCCTGGACAAGGCGGCGCTGATTCTTGAGACGCTGTATGAGGCCAGCTCAGATCCGCGCCACAAGGTCTCGTCGGCGATCTCAGACCTAGTCGCAGCGGGTAAGACAGGCGAGGCGAGTGGCGCTGGCTTCTATACCTACGAGGCAGCCGGGTCGACTGATGTTGTGGCTGATGAGGCCGTGGCAGATGCGGAGGCCGGGTCAACCCGCGAGATCAAACTTGTCGGAGTCATCGGTACTGGAACGATGGCGACCGGAATCATTGAGGTGTTCGCCAAGTCTGGCTACGACGTTGTCTATGTTGCCCGTAGCGATGAGAAGGTCGCCAAGGTTCGTGCGGCAATCGAGAAGTCTTTTGATCGCGCCGTGAGCAAGGGACGGATGACCGAAGAAGCCAAGAGTGAGGTTCTCTCGCGCATCTGCGGTGTCACCAAACACGAGGATCTCGGTCGCGTGGACATCGTCGTGGAGGCGATCGTTGAGGACCTTGATACCAAGAAGGAACTCTTCCGCTCGCTGGATCAGGTCTGCAAGCCTGGGGCGATCATTGCCACCACAACGTCAAGCCTGAGCATCGACGATCTTGCTGCGGTTACCGGTCGACCTGCCGACGTTATCGGCATGCACTTCTTCAACCCGGCGCCGATCATGAAGCTGGTCGAGGTTGTGTCCGGTGAGCAGACATCCGCGGAGGTGCGAGATACCGTCGTTGAGCTTTGCGCGGCCGTAAAGAAGCACCCGGTCTTGTGTGGTGACCGCGCGGGCTTCATCGTGAACTTCCTGTTGTTCCCGTACCTCAATGATGCGGTGAACGCTGTGGACTTGTCTCTGACCACGATCGGTGACTTCGATCCCACTATGAAGTCGTGGCAATCGCTACCGCTTGGCCCCTTCTCCCTGCTTGATGTGGTCGGCAACGATGTGTCGCTTGCGATCGAAGAGACGATCGTGGAGGAGTTCGGACTTGCGTGCTATACCCCGGCGCTCGGACTCAAAGAGGTCGTCGAGGCCGGTAAGCTTGGACGCAAGACCGGTGAGGGCTTCCTCAGCTACTCCTAGTTCTCCGATCGCAGTGAGGCGGACGTATGAACTCGAAGCGCAAGGGCGAGTCTCCGTCAGTAGATGAGAACTGGGTCGTGCGTCCCGTCACGGGTCAGGCGGCGCGTAAGGCGTATCTGTGTCCGAGCTGTCGACAGGAGATCTCGGCCGGTGTTCCGCATATCGTCGCCTGGCAAGATGTGTGGCCGTACTCGATTGAAGACCGGCGGCATTGGCACACCTCCTGTTGGCGACGGACACATCCGTCAATCTGATCACCAGGAGTAGAACTGATGGAGCAGATTCGAGCGAATAGCGTTCTCCCAGCAGATCGGGAGGATGTCGTTCTCAGGACCGCAGACGGGCTCGAACTAGTCGGCGAGCTCGCCGTCCCGGTCTCTGGGGCGCCAGAGGCAACCATCATCTTTGTGCATCCGCTTCCGACTGCCGGTGGAATGATGGATTCCCACCTGTTGCGCAAGGCGGCCGCCCGGCTACCGGCGCTGGCGAATATCGCCGTTCTACGTTTCAACACCCGTGGGACCTCATCTGCCGGGGGAACCAGCCAGGGCGAGTTCGACGCAGGTGACGCAGAGGGGATGGACCTAGCCGCAGCTATTGACCTTGTGCGCGATCGTGGGCTTCCGACTCCGTGGTTGGTGGGTTGGTCCTTCGGAACCGACGTCATACTCAGGCACCCGCAACCAGGCGCTACCTGCGGAATCATCCTCATCAGTCCACCGTTGCGCTTTACCTCTCACGAGCAACTCAAGGCGTGGGCCGGGGCGCAGATTCCGATAGTGGCGTTGATCCCGGAGTTTGATGATTTCCTTCGGCCGGAGGCGGCCGCCACGGCGTTTGCCAGCGTCCCCGCGGCCGAACTTCGGGTCGGCGAAGGCGCCAAGCACCTGTGGGTGGGGGAGCCGTCGGTACGGTTCGTGTTGAATGAGATCGTGCGAGAGGTGGCACCGAGCGCGCTGGTGCCTGAAACCAACGGCCTACCAACCCAGTGGGATGGCCCAATCGAAAGGCGGACTGACCTGTGACATTTCGACTTGACGGGCGAAATGCCCTGGTAACCGGTGCTAGCCGAGGGATCGGTCGCGGGATCGCAGTCGCCTTCGCTCAAGCGGGTGCCGACGTTGCGATTTCAGCCAGAGACGAAGCCAAACTCGCAGAGGTAGCGGCCGAGATTGAGGCGCTAGGAAGAAACGCAGTCGTCGTTCCCGCCGACGTCCTCGATGGCGACGCGGTTCGTGGTGCAGTGGATGCCGCTGCTGCCGGATTGGGTGGCCTCGACATCTTGGTGAACAATGCCGGGGGCAACTCATTTAGCTCGCCACTGTCGGCGATGCGGTTCAGCGGTTGGCAGAAGACCTTCAGTCTCAACGTCGAGTCGATCGTTCACGCGAGTCAGGCTGCGTTCCCGTACCTGTCCCAGGTGGACTCATCCGCGGTCATCAACGTCTCCAGCGTTGCCTCGCTTGCCGGCACCCCGTTTATGGCCCACTACGGAGCAGCGAAGGCGGCGGTGACTTCCTTGACCAAAACGATGGCCATTGAGTGGGCCCACGCTGGAGTGAGAGTCAACTCGCTACTGCCAGGTTGGATCGAGACTGATCTCACTGACTTCCTTCGTGATGCTGAGGCGACAGAGGAAGCGCTGTTGGCCCGAGTGCCGATGCTGCGCTGGGGACAGGTCCACGAGATCTCGGAACCGGCAGTCTTCTTAGCCAGTGATGCCTCTAGCTTCATGACGGGTCAACAACTCGTCGTTGACGGCGGGCTATCGGTGATGCCGTAGTGACTACGAACGCGCCAGTTGTCCTCCTTCACGCATTCCCGGTAGACCGGCGGGTTTGGGAATCGGTTGCTGAGGAGCTACGTAGCACCGGAGCTCATGTTCTCACCCCAGATTTCCGCGGGTTTGGTGAGGACGTTCGTGAGTTGTCGAGGCGTACCTCATTGGACGTGCTCGCCGATGATGTCGCCGAGTCGATCATGCGCCTTGGTCGGCCGGCGGTGGTGGGCGGGTTGAGCCTGGGAGGCTATGTCGCCATGAATTTGGCTAGGCGTCATCCCGAGCAGGTGGCGGCACTCGCACTCGTCGACACCAAGGCAAGTGCGGATGATCCGGCCGCCGCTGCTGGCCGCCTAGCATTCGCCGACAGGGTGGACAGCGAGGGGAGCGGATGGGTCGCGGATGCGATGATGCCAAAGCTGCTCGGCCCACTTACGCGTGAACGAGATGAAGACGTGGTTGCTCGCGTCACGACGATGATTGAGGAGAACAACCCATCAGCGATTGCCTGGGTGCAGCGCGCAATGGCCGAACGCCAAGATTCCTTTGAGGTCTTGCGGGACTTTGAAGGCCCGATCCTGGGAGTAGTTGGCAGCGATGATGAGCTGTCTGCGCCCGCGGATGTGACCCGTATGGTTGCGGCTGCTTCCCGCGGTTCCATGGCAACAATTCCCGAGGTGGGTCACCTCAGCCCGATCGAGGCGCCGAGTCAAGTTGCTGCCGTCCTCGCCAGCTGGCTTCGTTCGATCTGATTTGATCCGAGTCAGTCCTCAAACGGGCGTGGTTGCCGCCGATTGGTCGTGACGAACGCGCAAAACACCCCCAGAATGCGCTGAGATGGGCTCGCGGCACGTTGTCGCAGCGCGCAGCGCGCACTGGTTCTCGGGAGTTTTGTATGGATCGTCTTAGTTCAATGGACTCGGCATTTCTCGATGTTGAGACATCTGGTCCGTCAGTCGCGGTAGGTGCTGTCTTGGTGATGGGTGGGGATGCCCCTACCTTGACCGAAGTGAAGGACTTCGTCGCGAGTCGACTCCCGCAGATGCCTCGCTTCCACCAGCGGGTTCAGCGAAGCCGTACGAAGGTCAATCGCGCCAAGTGGGTATCTGTCGATCCAGATCTTGACCACCACATCACTGAGGTAGTTCTCCCTTCCGGAGGCTCTTACGACACAGTCGTTTCGAGTCTGATGGAGGTCCCGATGGATCGCGACCGACCACTATGGGATGCAGTGTTGGTAACCGGATACCAAGCCGATGAATGGGCTTTGATCGTGCGCCTGCATCACAGTATCGCCGACGGTCAAGGCGCGCTGATCTTACTGGGTGAGCTCATCGACCTGTCGGAGGACGGTTCGCTGAAACTCGCCGACGGGATCAAGTTGATGATGGCACCGAAGGAGACCTCCCCGGAGCCGATCGACCCAGATCACAAACTAGATGAGTTCGCCACGAAGGCGATTCAGGCGCTGGAGAAGGGATTCGAGAGCTTTGGCCAGTTCATCTCTACCTATCCCGACACGGTTCGCTCCCTGATCGCCCTGGCGCCAAAACGCCCAACAGAACTCACTGGGACGGTATCCGCCCAGCGTCGCTGGATGGGGGCGACCTACTCGCTGACGGAAGTCAAGCAGGCTCGTAAGGCATTCAAGGGCGTGACCATCAACGACATGGTTCTGGCTAGCGTGGCGTACGGATTCGGGAAACTACTCGAGCACAGGGGAATCGATCCAACGGGCCGAACGCTGCGAGCGGTCATGCCGGTTTCGCTGCGAAAGGACATGGCATCGAACAACCAGGTGGGAATCCTGCCCGCACCGCTGCCCATCGGAGATATGGACCCGTTGAAGCGGATGCGAGCGATTAAGGAGTCGACCAAGCACAGTAAGCGCAGTATGTTGCCGGTCATCTCCGACGAGGTGCTGAAGGCTACGGAAAAGGTGACACCCGCGCCCGTTCAAGAGTTCGTGATGTCTAATGCCTCGGGTCTCACGGGCTACTTCAGTGAGACCCTCATTACGAACGTCAAGGGGCCGTCGGTTCCCTTGTTCGTGATGGGTCGCCAAGCCAAGCGCTCAGTTCCGATCATCCCGATTGAAGGATCGATGCGGATCATTGTCGGGATCACCTCGTACCTCGATGAACTCGATATCGGCGTCACCGGCGACGGCGCGTACGCGACCGATATTGATGTCCTGGTAGCAGGCATTAAGAGTGGTTTCGACGAACTCTGCGAGGTCGCCGCAGGTAGGAGCGGGGATAACGAGGCCAAGGAAGAGGGTAAGAAGTCGTCCGCTAAGAAGGTAACCGCCAAGAAGGCGCCCACTAAGAAGACGCCCACCAAGGCGACGTCAGCCAAGAAGACGTCAGCAAGGCGGGCGCCTGCAAAGAAGGCCGCAGCTAAGAAGCCTTAGAGTTCCCGAAACCGGTTGATCTGAGTTTCGAACCTTTCGCGCTTCTCCGGATCGCGCACGCCCAATCCCTCTTGCGGGGCCAAAGCGAGCACGCCGACCTTTCCAGCATGCTTGTTGTGGTGCACCTCGAGGGCGGCCTCGCCGGTGTCGGCGAGCGCGAAGGTCTTGGATAGCGTTGGATGGATCATGCCCTTGTCGACGAGGCGGTTGGCCTCAAAGGACTCACGGTAGTTGGCAAAGTGTGAACCGATGATCCGCTTGAGGTTCATCCAGAAGTAGCGGTTGTCGTACTCGTGCATGTAGCCAGACGTTGAGGCGCAGGTAACGATCGTTCCACCCTTGCGAGCCGCATATACGCTCGCGCCGAAGGTCTCGCGGCCTGGGTGTTCGTACACGATGTCGACGTCTTCGCCGCCGGTGAGCTCGCGGATGCGGGCACCAAAGCGCTTCCACTCCTTGGGATCTTGGGTTTGCTCATCTTTCCAAAACTTGTAACCCTCTTCGGCCCGATCGATGATGAGCTCGGCACCCATCTTGCGGGCGATCTCGGCCTTCTCGGGGGAGGAGACGACACACACTGGGGTTGCACCACCGTTGAGCGCGTACTGCGTGGCGTAAGAGCCCAGGCCACCAGAGGCGCCCCAGATCAAGACGTTGTCGCCCTGTTTCATTCCGGCGCCGTTGCGGCTGACGAGTTGACGGTACGCGGTGGAGTTCACCAAGCCGGGGCAGGCAGCCTCTTCCCACGTCAGGTGGGCTGGCTTGTGCATGAGTTGGTTGCTCTTGACTAGGGCTAGCTCAGCCAGGCCACCGAAGTTCGTTTCGAATCCCCAGATGCGCTGCTGGGGATCCATCATCGTGTCGTTGTGCCCGGCTGGGTCTTCCAGCTCAACGCTGAGGCAGTGAGCGACTACCTCGTCGCCCGGCTTCCAGGCGGTAACGCCTGGGCCGGTTCGCAGGACGACACCGGCCAGGTCTGAACCCACGACGTGGTAGGGCAGATCGTGGCGCTTGGTGAGGTCCGACATCCGGCCGTAGCGCTCGAGGAATCCGAAAGTCGACACGGGCTCGAAGATCGAGGTCCAGACGGTGTTGTAGTTGATCGCGCTGGCCATGACGGCAACGATTGCCTCACCTGGACCCAGCTCAGGAACGGGAACACTGTCGAGGTGAAGGGACTTACGCGGATCCTTATCGCGGGACTTCTCTCCCTCAAACATGGTGGCTTCGTCCTTGTGGACAGTGATCGCCTGGTAGCTCTCAGGAACCGCGAGATTCGCGAACTCTTCCTTAGGTGTATCTCCGGCAAGAATCGCGTCGAGGATCTGCTGCACGTTCGTTTGTTCCCTTCGATTTACTGCCTAACGGCAGATGAAATTCACGAATAAAGAGCACTGAGGCGCGAGAAAGAATCGCGGTACTTCTCTCTACTTTGCCAAACCCTTTCCCAGCGCTGATTGTGAGGGTGCTTCGGAGTGCGATCGAGGAGACGCACATATGTGGGCGAAGCGGGGTTAGTTCAAGCTGACAGAACTGCCGGACAGGAACCACACTGCGCAGATCCCAACGAGTAGGACGCCGAGCAGCACGCTGCTGACCAACAGCTTTTTGACCAGGCTCAGGATGAACAGCACAATAAGAACACCGGCGATGAGGATGAGCACCCAGTAGGGAGTTGTGCTCATCCAGTCCGAGACGGTGTCAAAGAGCTGATCGACCAGGCTGTAGGCAAGCCCCTGCAGTGGCGCGTTGAGGGCAGGTAGCGAGTTCACACCTTAGGTATCGGTTCGCGGTTCACCCGATGTGAGCTCAGTGGCTCGTTTCGGTGGCGGGCTCGACTAATTCGATGAGTACGCCACCGGCGTCCTTGGGATGCACGAAGTTCACCCGGCTATTTGCGGTGCCACGTTTGGGAACGTCGTAGAGAACCCGGACGCCGACTTCGCGCAGGTGATCGCACAGGGCATCCATATCGGTGACTGTGTAGGCCATCTGCTGGATTCCCTCACCGCTGCGAGCGAGGAACTTGCCGATGGGGGAGTCGTCGGTGAGTGGGGCGAGTAACTGGATACATGATCCTGAGTCACCTACCGCGAGCATTGCTTCGCGTACACCTTGCTCTTCGTTGACTTCCTCGTGAACGGACCGCAGTCCGAGCGACTTCGCGTAGAACTCCTTGGCGGCGTCGAGATCCCGCACGGCGATTCCGACGTGGTCGATCCGGGTGACATAGGACGTGGCAACGTCAATTTGCATAGTTCCTCCGTTGGATGAGCATCGAATCCGCGACGTTATTCACAACATGGCGTCACCTGCATTGTTCTACGCCATATTCAAGAGACACTGTGGGGGTGCCGGTTGCCCAAGACACCACGAGCCCGACGCGGGAGCAGGCTGCCCAAGTCAGGGCCCTCAAGCTCCTTGGCGCGGTCATTGCAAACCACTCGAACGCTGAGGAGCGTCCGCAGCAGGAAGAGATGGCCAAGCTAGTGGCCGCCGCTGCAGTCAATGGTGAACCACTGATCGTGCAGGCAGGAACTGGAACGGGTAAGTCGCTGGCCTACCTTTGCGGTGGACTTGGTGCCGAGGCAAAGGTCGTCGTGTCGACAGCGACAAGGCAGCTCTCTGATCAACTGGTTGCAAGCGATGTGCCGCTGATTTCCGATGTGGCTCGGGCGGTTCTTGGGACCTCAATCAGTGCTGTCTCTTTGAAGGGCCGTTCGAACTACCTGTGCCTGGCAAAGGTCGATGAGTTGCGGCGCCTCGACGAGCAGGCACCACCGCCCGAGGAGGACTTCGATGAGGAGGCACTCGACCTTGGAATCGAGGTCCCGGTGGTTGAGCCGGAGCCCTCGGCGCCACCCCGTCGCCCGACATCGGCTGATCTCGTTGCGCTCAATGAGCTTCTTGAGTGGGCCGATTCCAACCCGCGATCTGGCGATCGATCGGACGGACCTGCCGCCCCGGATCGCGTGTGGATGCAGGTGTCTACCGATGCCGCCGGCTGCCCTGGGGCTCGAACCTGTGCCTTTGGTGAGGATTGCCTAGCGGAAGCGGCGCGGGCGCGCGCTCGGGTCGCCGATGTTGTCGTTGCCAACCATGCGCTACTTGCAGCCGACCTCGTCTCACCCAATCCAATACTTGACGATCGCGACGTCATCGTCATCGATGAGGTACACGAGCTGCAGGACTATCTCTCGTCGGCTTGGGGTGCGGAGATCTTCGCGGGCACGATGGAACGAATCGTGCTCAGTGCCTCGCGGCGGGTTCCCCGTGACGACGCAGAGACAAGCGAGAAATCGAAAGCCGCGCTGGCGGATGTGTCGGCGGTTATCTCGGCGCTGACTGGATTCCCGGCACAGCGATGGGAAGGGGAGTTGCCGCCGGAACTGCGCGGCCCGTTGGAGTCTCTGGAGAAGCGAGCGACCGCGCTAGCTAATGCTCTCGATGCGCTGGCGAAGAAGCAGGCGAATGCTGACGGCACAACGACACCAGAGGTGACTGCCCTTCAGCTAGCCAAAGGGCAACTCGGCGACCTGGCAGACTCTCTGGCGGCAGTGCGTAAGCCGAGCCCGACGATGGTGCGGTGGTCGTCCCAGGATCGCGATGGCGGACCGGCGGTCTTGCGAGCGGCTCCGCTGGAGGTCGGTCACCAGTTCCGCGAGCGGGTCGGCTCGCGCGGACTCGTGGCAACCTCAGCGACGGCCAGCGTTGCGGGGGACTTCGAGCCCACCGCAGCCATGATGGGGTTGATCGATCCTCCGGCTCGGGGTCTTGACGGTGAGCCAATCGAGCAGCAGTGGCATGGCGTAGATGTCGGCAGTCCGTTTGACTACGAGCGCCAGGCGATCTTATATATCCCGACCGATATCCCCGAGCCTGTCGGAAAGGAGCGGGCGGATCACACCGCAGCCGTTTTGGATGAGTTGACGGACCTAGTAGACGCTGCCGGTGGGCGGACGCTCGCGCTCTTCACGACAACGAATGCCGCTCGCAATGCAGCCGCGCATTTGCGCAAGCAGACCAAGTTCACGATTCTCGAGCACGGCGAACTTCCTTCGGCGGTGCTCGCCCAGGAGTTCGCTGAGGACGAGACAAGTGTGCTGTGCGCGACTATGGGTATGTGGGCCGGGCTGAACGTGGTGGGGCCTGCGTGCACATTGGTAGTGATCGACAAGATCCCATTCGCTCCGATGGATGACCCGCTCAGTGCTGCCCGTCGAGCACATGCTGATCAGTCGGGCCGCAACGGTTTCCGCGAGGTATTCGTCAACCAAGCGGCTTTGATGCTGACTCAGGGGTCGGGTCGATTGATTCGCAGCGCCGCAGATCGCGGCGTGGTGGCGATTCTGGATCCCCGACTGCATAGCAAGAGTTACGGTTCGATCATGCTGAATTCGCTACCGCCGATGTGGCGGACCAAGGATCGTGATCTGGTGGTGCGCGCCCTCGGCCGACTCGCGGACAGCGAGTAACGATACGCGCGCTGGTCTAGCTGCGGCGCGAGGAATTACGAGCCACGTAGTCGAGGCGTTCTGCCCGTAGGGCAACCACATCGTCTTCGATGATCTCAACGAGTTCTCGGTCAGTTACCCAACTCAGGAGCTGATCGGCGATCTGCGGATTGCGAGCTAAACAGGGCCCATGAAGGTAGGTGCCGATTGTTCGACCAGCGATTGCGCCCTCGGTACCGTCGCCGTTACCAATGCCAGATTCAACGCTTGCCAGCGGTCTGACCCCGTCCCCTAAGTGGGTTGCCCCCGCGTGGTTCTCATAACCGGTGAAGTAGTCAGTGAGGCCCGAGGGAGCAAACTGTGACGGTTTGGCAATGAGTTCGCCAACCGCTCGCTGGGGGAGTCGATCGGTTCGGATATCGATGACACCAACCCCAGGTGCGGGACGACCGAGGTTGTCGGGGAACTCTGTGCCAATCAGCTGGTAACCGGCACAGATGGCCAGAATGGCGGCACCTCGCTCGGCTGCCTGCTGTAATCCGCCGTCTGCTCGCAGTGCGTTTGCCGCAGCGACCTGGGCGGTATCTTCCCCGCCGCCGATCACATAGAGGTCCGCATCGGTCGGAACCGGGTCGCCGGGGGATACCTCGTGCACCGCCTCAGCTAGGCCGTGGAGCCGAGCACGGTGGCGCAGCGCCAAGACGTTTCCACCATCACCGTAAGTCCCCAACAGCGTGGGGTAGATGGAGACGATTCTTATCGCTGACTCGGTCATTTGCCGGCCTCTCGCGCTGCACTGGTTCGTAGGGCATGGAAGCCGGTGTAAGTTGCGGCATTGTCGATGATGTCGAGGTCACGGGCGGCTTCTGGTAGCGGTGCGTTGGCGGCGTAAGGGTCGGCGATCACGACATGATCAACCTCGGCGTGCAGTAGCCGAACTGCCAGGTCGCGGCGACGGTCACCGGTGGCGATGACGGTCCGGCCGCGTAGTCGTTCGAACGGCACATCCCATAGCCACGACGGATCTCGCCCATCGGCCGCGTTGGAGTTGATCGTGACAATGACAGGTGCCGGAGCCGGAGGCATAACGTCGACGAGTTCGGTCCACCCAGCTGGGTTCTTGGCCAGCAGCAGGCGGATCTTCAGGTCCCCCACTTGCACGATCGCGTAGCGACCGGAGACGGCTTGAACCTCACACATTCGTTCGACCGACTCGGTCAGATTGAGCCCAAGCTGTTCGCACACAGCCAGCGCCATCGTTGCGTTGCTTGCGTTGAACCGGCCTGGAAGCTGCAGTCCGCTCAGATTGAACCGTTCACCATCGGGGGCAACTGCCGTTCCGCGGGAGTCAGCCCACTCGAGGAACCAAGTCGGGTCTGGGCGTGATCGCTGGCAGCCAGTGCAGTGCCAGTGAGAACCATCGCGTGAGAGCAGGGTCCCGCACTCGGGACAAACGGCTGAATCTGCAGTCCACACTTGGCCACCGGCAACCCAGACAACGTTCGGGGCCTGCTCGGCGGCATAGGTAACGATGGGATCGTCGGCATTGGCAACGACGGTGACATTCGGAT
Organism: uncultured Actinomycetes bacterium; assembly: GCA_946803585.1. Taxonomy (GTDB): domain Bacteria; phylum Actinomycetota; class Actinomycetes; order S36-B12; family UBA10799; genus UBA10799. The sequence goes on along the minus strand of CAMPEQ010000010.1, from coordinate 128,561 downwards.
GATCTGCGAGCATTCTGCGCCATTTGCGCGCCGTCATCGCGACCTCGTTCATGCGGTCGAGCTGATCGCGGCTGAGATTACCGAGCAGAATCACTCTGGGGTTTGTGTCGGCGGTGACCATCGGCAGGTATGCCTCGTCGACCTCGAGTACCGCGATGGTGTCAAGGCCGCCATTAGCCAAGGTCGTGACTACCCCCGAGGTCATATTTGCGCCGGTCTGTGCGCTCAGCACGGGACCGAGCTGCTCGACTGCATTTGCAAGTAGCCGGGTTGTGGAGGTCTTTCCGTTGGTGGCTGACACCAGCACGGCGACGCGATCGTTGGCAAGATCAGCGATAGCTCGGGGCGCCAGTTTGAGGGTGACCTTGCCACCCACCACCATGCCTTCGCCCCGCCCGGCCATTCGTGAGACCGCCGCGACGGATCGGCCCACGGAAATAGCGAATCGGGTGCGCATGGTGAGACTCACAGGGTCACCCTATGCGGCGACGTCGGTGGATCTAGTCGGCGACACCTACTGCCTGCCCTCGCTCGTCCCAGCATCGGACGGCACACTGGATCGGTGGACAAGACTATTGATGAGACATTCGCGCCACCAGGACTGGACTGGCAGCGAGTTAGTCCGAAGCTGACCGTCGCACGCTGGATTTCCTGGCTGCTGTTTGTGCCGATAGCCGCCGGGGTCGTCGCGTTACTCGTGGTGATTCCGGGTGTGCCGCCTGTGATTCCGGTGGTAGTGGGGTTGGCCGGGGCCATCGCGTTCTTCTGGGGAATGTGGTTTATCGCCCGCCGGACTAAGTCGTGGGCCTACACCGAGCGCACTGACGATCTGGTTGTGACGCGAGGATTCATGTTCAAGCGGCTGGTGATCGTCCCCTACGGTCGGATGCAGCTCGTCGATGTCGCGGCCGGGCCGATCGATCGGTACTTTGGAATCGCGACGCTGCAGCTTCACACAGCCGCCGCGACCTCTGACGCCACGATCCCGGGGCTGACACCTGAGGTTGCCGGTGCGTTGCGAGATCGGCTGGCACATCTCGGTGAGGAACGGGCTGCAGGCCTGTGAGTGAGAGTTACGGCCAGCCAGCCGACGAACTTGCCGAGCGTCACCAGTTGAATCGGCTCTCGCCACTGGTGTCGACAGTCCCCATCATCCCGGCGTTGTTTATCGCGTCGTTCTTTATGAACGGGGGCTTCCTCTGGCGAAGTGAAACGGTTGGGGTGCCGATTGCTGGGCCGACCATTGTGTTGATCTGTCTGGTGATTGTGGGAGTCAAGTACCTGCAGTGGCGGCGCTACACCTACTGGTTCGACGCCAGCGGTGACCTGCGAATCGATGACGGAATTCTCAACCGGAACGAACGCAAAGTTCAGCTTTCACGGTTGCAGGCGGTGGATGTCGAACAACCGATCGTTGCGCGGTTTGTAGGTTTGGCAGTTGTTCGGATCGACGTTGCCGGAGGGAGTAACTCGAAGGTCTCGATGGCCTATCTGACACTTGCTGAGGCAGAGGCGATGCGCACCGAACTACTCGCGCGGGCGGCCGGTGCCCACGATGAGGACGAGCCTGGAGTTGAAACGCCTGAAGAGCTCATCACGACAGTGGCTACCGGTGACCTCATCGTGTCGCTGCTGCTGCGCACCGTGACCTTCGGTCTCCTACTCCTGACCGCCGCACTCTTTCTGTTCACCTTCACCGTCGAGGGCGCCGGGGGACTGCTTCTGCTACCGGTTACTGGCGGGATCCCATTGCTGATGGTCGTCTCGGAGTTCTTCGCGCTGTACGGCTTCACGGTTGCTAAGGCAAAAGACGGTGTGAGGCTGCGGCGAGGGCTACTCGAGAAGACAGCACAAACCGTTCCACATGGTCGAGTTGCGGCGATCGACATCGTCGAACCGTTGCTATGGCGTAGCCGTGGCTGGGTTCGGATCAGACTGACTGTCGCGGGGGTGAGCTCAGGCGGCGATGGCGGAAGTCAAGCGGGGCTGGCATCAACAACGTTGATCCCCGTGGCCACGCGCGAGCTTGCGATGCAGGTGCTCGCGCAGGTGCTTCCCGGCGTCGACGTCGATCAGATCGCGCTGACTGGGGCGCCTACGCGGTCTCGGTGGCGGGCACCGATCCAGCATTCCCAGCTTGCCTATGGCGCGAGCGACCTGGTCTTCGTGACTCGGCGGGGGTATCTGACTCGCCATCTGTCCGTCGTACCGCATGCCCGTACTCAATCGGTATCGCTACGGCAAGGGCCGTTCCAGCGAGCCCTGGGACTATCGACCCTGCTCGTCGACGTTGCTCCGGGGCCAGTCACGGTCGAGGCGCTGTACTTTCCGGCGGAAGCGATGCGCGATGTCGCCGACGAGCAAGCTGACCGCGCGCGTCGCGCCAGAGCGACGGACTGGGCGAGTGGCCCAGACGACTCTGACCACCGCTAGGTAAGCGCCCCACTCATAAAGCGAGCAGTGGTTGAGCGAGGACGAACTGTGGATGCACTGCGTCCGGTAGTCAGTTACGGATTCGGGCGGTATCTCAGCCAGACAGCGCCCAGAGGTGGCAAGCTCACTTCGGCCGAAGCCGGACGACCGTGCCACTCGTGCTCGTCTGCGTGGACACTTCCGAAGTTCCCAACGCCCGAGCCGCCGTAGACGTCGGCGTCAGTATTGAGAACCTCATCCCACTGCCCGGCGAAGGGTAGTCCGAGTCGGTAGTTGTGATGCGGAATGGCAGAGAAGTTCACGATACTTGCCAGCACTCCGCCGTCGGCATCCCAGCGTAGCCAGGAGAATGTGTTGTTCGGGGCGTCGTTGGCATCGATCCACTCGAAGCCGCGCGGGTCGTGATCGAGTTGCCATAGGGCTGGCGTCGCGCCGTAGATCTCGTTGGCGTTGCGCAACATGTCTTGGACGCCGCGGTGCTCACCGTGTTCGGTCAGCCACCAGTCAAGTCCGCGCTCCTCGCTCCACTCTGCATCCTGGGCGAACTCCTGGCCCATGAAGAGCAGTTGCTTGCCCGGGTGGGCCCACATGTAGGCAAGGAATGCTCGAACTGTTGCCAGTTGCTGCCAGCGGTCACCGGGGATCTTTCGCAGTAGCGAGCCTTTGCCATGAACAACCTCATCGTGGCTAATCGGCAGTACGAAGTTCTCACTCCATGCGTACATCAATGCGAAGGTGAGCTTGTCGTGGTGGTACTGCCGGTAGATCGGTTCCTGCTGTAGGTAGCGCAGTGCATCGTTCATCCAGCCCATATTCCATTTGAGGCCAAAACCCAGCCCACCCAGGTGAGTCGGTTGGGTCACGCCCGGCCACGAGGTCGATTCCTCTGCGATGGTGACGACCCCTGGTACACGCTTATAGACGGTGGCATTCATCTCTTTGATGAAGTCGACTGCCTCGAGGTTCTCTCGCCCACCGAGCGCGTTGGGAACCCATTCGCCCGGCTCTCGGGAATAGTCGAGGTAGATCATCGATGCGACGGCGTCGACGCGTAGTCCGTCGACGTGGAACTCTTCGCACCAGTAGATTGCGTTAGCGACTAGGAAGTTGCGGACCTCCCGCCGACCAAAGTCGAATACGTAGGTGCCCCAGTCGGGATGCTCCCCACGCAGCGGATCGGGGTGCTCGAATAGGGGCGTTCCATCGAAGCGGGCAAGTGCGAACTCGTCCTTGGGGAAGTGCGCGGGGACCCAGTCGACAAAGACCCCAATGCCTGCGGAATGCAATGAGTCGATGAGATGTCGAAGGCCATCGGGGTCGCCGAGTCGAGACGTCGGTGCGTAATAGGACGTGACCTGATAACCCCACGAGCCGCCAAACGGGTGTTCCATCACGGGGAGGAACTCGACGTGGGTGAAGCCATTTGTTGTCACGTATTCGACGAGTTCAGTTGCGAGTTCATCGTAAGACAGCCCTGGCCGCCAAGACGCGAGATGAACTTCGTAGATGCTCATGGCCGCAGTGTGGGGATCTGTCTGCGCGCGAGCTTCTAGCCACCTGTTGTCATTCCAGGAGAAGTCGGAGGTGAAGACCACGGAGGCCGTGGCAGGGGGTACTTCGGTGGCGCTGGCGTATGGGTCAGCCTTTTGCCGGCGAATCCCGTCGTGGCCCAGAACATCGAACTTGTAGCGTGTGCCGTCGCCGATCTCGGGGATGAACAGCTCCCAAATCCCAGTCGACCCCAGCGAACGCATTGGCGTCGAGGTGCCATCCCAGTAGTTGAAATCACCAACTACGCGAACACCCTTCGCGTTTGGTGCCCATACCGCGAATGAGACACCGTGTACGGGCCCATGCGCAGTCTCGTAGATGTGGGTGTGGGCGCCCATAACTTGCCAAACCTGCTCGTGGCGCCCCTCGGAGATGAGGTGCTGGTCGACCTCGCCCAGACTTGGCAGGAACCGGTAAGGGTCATCAGCTGGGAGGGCGTCGCCGTCGTAGGCGACCGAGAGTCGGTAGTCCGGAACCTCTGCGCCATTGACTGCTGCTGCCCACACTCCGCGGTGGACATGCGCCATCGGGTACGTCTGGTCACCGACCACGACATCGACGCCACTAGCGTTTGGTCGAAGGACTCGGATCGTGACGGATTCGTCGGCGGCGTGGGGACCGAGGATGTCATGCGGTTGAGCGTGGGTACCGTCGACAAGGGCATCGATTGCGGCGAAGTCGACCTCGGCCGGGATTGCTGCAGACATCTGTTACACCGTTCCGCGTTGGACCCGCACGATATGGGCACACGCTTGGTTGGGATCAATCCGGATGTAGGGGTTGGCGTTCCAAACCCAAGAGCTATTGGTGACCTCATCGTGAGCTCTGAAGTCTGCTGACCATTCGAAGCCCAAGGCGGCCATGTCAAAGTGCACGGTTGCCTCTTGAACACCGTAGGGGTCCAGCGTGCAGATCACGATGATCGTGTCGGCGCCGTCACGACGGGAGTAGGCAATTACCTTCTCGTTGTCCACCGAGTGGAAGGTGAGACCTCGTAGGGTCTGTAGGGCAGGATGGTTGCGACGAGTGTCGTTGAGTAGCGTGATGTAGTCGACCAGGCTGTTTCCGCTGGCCCGTGCTTCTTCCCAGTCCCGCGGTCGCAACTCGTATTTCTCGCTGTTGAGGTACTCCTCGGAACCGGCCTTGACCGCAACGTGTTCGAACAACTCGAAGCCGGCGTAAACGCCCCAGGTTGGGGCTAGGGTGGCTGCCAATGTCGCCCGAATCGCGAAGGCTGCCGGGCCGCCATACTGCAGATACGCCGGCAAAATGTCCGGTGTATTGACGAAGAAGTTTGGCCGCATGTACGCGGCCGTATCGTCCGCTAGCTCCGTGAGGTACTCCTCGATCTCCCACTTCTCGTTGCGCCAGGTGAAGTACGAGTAGCTCTGATGGAATCCGACCTCGGCAAGTGCGCGCATCATAGGCGGGCGGGTGAACGCCTCCGCTAAGAACAGGATGTCGGGGTCAGTCCGATAGATCTCGCCTAGGACCTGATCCCAGAATCGGACCGGCTTGGTGTGCGGATTGTCGACTCGGAAGATCCGTACCCCTCGGTCCGCCCAGAACCGGATGACTCGGAGTACCTCGTCGATCAGGCCCTGCGGATCACCGTCGAACCACATCGGGTAGATGTCCTGGTACTTCTTGGGCGGGTTCTCCGCAAAGGCGATCGTTCCGTCCGCTCGGACCATGAACCATGGCTTACCCTCGGTTGCCCACGGATGGTCAGGAGCAACTTGTAGGGCCAGGTCAAGGGCAATCTCTATATCGAGATCTCGGGCTGTCGCGACGAATCGATCGAAGTCGGCCAGGGTGCCGAGGTCAGGGTGGACGGACTCGTGGCCCCCCTGAGCTGAGCCGATTGCCCACGGTGATCCAGGATCCTGTGGTCCAGACTCAGTGTTGTTATTCGGGCCCTTCCGATTGATCTCCCCGATGGGGTGGATCGGTGGCAGATAGACGACATCAAATTCCATTGCGGCGATTGCTGGTAGGCGCTTGGCAGCGGTCGCGAAGGTGCCGGAGACCTGCGGATCGAGTGTCGCGCCCTCAGAGCGAGGGAACATCTCGTACCAGCTGCCTACCAGGGCTCGGCGGCGATCTACTCGAAGTGGCCACGGTCCGCAGTCGGTAACAAGGTCCCGTAGCGGGTCCTCGGCGAATATGTCGAGTAGCTCGTCGTTTGTTGCCAAATCAAGACGTTCTTGGGCAGACAAGGATTCATCGCGAAGGTTCGCGGCTGCCGCTTGGTAAGCCTTTCGAGCATCCGGAACCGTCGCAGACGCGGCGGCGCGGTCAAAGAGCAGACCACCTTCAACTAGTTCGAGGTCGACGTCTAATCCGGCCGGAATCTTGATATGTGCCCGGTGGATCCAGGTGGCGATCGGGTCAGCCCACCCCTGGATCGTGAAGGTCCAATCACCGGCCTCGTCTGGTCGGATTTCACCAGCCCAACGGTCTAAGCCCGAGCCCACAGCAGTCAGTTGCGAGGTCTGTGTGACAACTCCCGATGGATTGCGAAGTACGACTGAAACCCCAATGAGGTCGTGGCCTTCCCGAAATACCGTCGCTGAGACCTCGACGAGTTCGCCAACAACGGCTTTAGCCGGGCGGCGGCCGGACTCTACTGACGGTTCCACATCCAAGATGGGAATGCGCCCGTTGAGGGTTTCCGGTGGAGTAAGCGACTGGCTCTTGAGTTCCCGCCAGGTTCGTTCGGCCTCGGGGGTCGGAGCCCCTGGACTACTGAGTTGATCTGTCACCCTTGAACGCTAGTGGGCCACCGACTCGGATGCACCTTCGCGCGGCGAAGGTTCCGGCGTTCGTGCGACGTGATCTCAGTGTTTGGTGACTTCCAAGAGCACGGCAGCGAATGGTTCGAGTGAGATCACGTCACCTGCGGCGTCCTCGTGCAGGGCCGGGGTGGGAATCGCCTTCGACGAATCAAGGATCGAACGGTATAGCCGACCGTAGGGAGGTTGCGGAAGTACAAAGTCAGCCGGGTCCATTCCTGCATTCATCAGGAGCAAGAAGGACGAGTCGTGCTGGGGCCGACCCTCCGCCGTACGTGACCGTAACTTGCCCGCTAGGTACATCCCGATCGCCCGGGTGTCGCCAGCATTCCACTCGTCTCCAGACATGATCTCGCCGTCTTTGGCAAACCATGCGAGGTCCTCAGGACCGCCTTCCTTGACTGGTTGGCCCTCGAAGAAGTAACGCTGACGAAAGACCCGGTGTTCGCGGCGAATCCGCAGCAAGGTGCGGGTGAACTCAAAGAGGTCGCGCTGCCAGTCCGCGAGGTCCCAGTCGATCCAGGAGATCTCGTTGTCCTGACAGTAGGCGTTGTTGTTGCCACCTTGAGTGCGCCCGATCTCGTCACCGGCGACAAGCATGGGAGTTCCACTTGCTAACAGCAGAGTGGTGAGTAGATCCCTGATGCGGCGCAGACGTAGACGGTTGATCTCTTGGTCGTCGGTTTCTCCCTCCACCCCGGAGTTCCACGCCCGGTTGGAGTTGTTGCCATCACGGTTGTCTTCGCCGTTGGCCTCGTTGTGTTTGTCCTGATACGTCACCAGGTCGCGCAGGGTGAACCCATCGTGGGCGGTGACAAAGTTGATGGAGGAGTAAGGCTGGCGGCCCTCAGAAGAGTAGAGGTCTGCCGAGCCCGAGAGGCGCCAGCCGAGTTCTCCGACGCTTGCCTCGCTACGCCACCAGTCCCGCAAGCAGTCTCGATACTTGTCATTCCACTCGGTCCACAGCGGCGGGAACTCACCGACCTGGTAGCCACCCGAGCCGATATCCCACGGTTCGGCAATCAGCTTCACCTTGCGTAGGACGGGATCCTGACTCATTGTGGTGAGAAAAGCCGACAGCATGTCAACGTCGTGGAACGATCGAGCTAGTGCGCTCGCGAGGTCGAACCGGAATCCGTCGACGTGCATTTCCTCTACCCAGTACCGCAGCGAATCCATAATCAGCTGGAGCACCTTGGGTGCGGATGCCTTGAGGGTGTTTCCGCAGCCGGTGTAGTCGGCGTAGTAGCGCGGATCCTCGGCCCCGAGTTTGTAGTAGGCCTGGTTAGCTACACCGCGAAAGCTCAGGGTTGGTCCGCCTTGGTTGCCTTCAGCAGTGTGGTTGTAGACGACATCGAGGATGACCTCAATCCCGGCATCGTGCATGGCCTTGACCATCTGCTTAAACTCTCGAACCTGCCCGCCTCTGGTTCCCTCGGAACTGTAGGCGCCGTGCGGGGCGAAGTACCCGATGGAGTTGTAACCCCAGTAGTTGTTGAACCCCTGCTCGAGTAAGAACATCTCGTCGATGAAGTGATGGATGGGGAGCAGTTCTACGGCGGTAACGCCTAGTCGGCGCAGGTAGTCGACTACCGCTGGCTGAGCTAGCCCGGCGTACGTTCCGCGCAGGTTCTCCGGTACATCCGGGTTCAGCTTGGTGAACCCTTTGACGTGCATCTCGTAGATGACGGTGTTACTCCAGCGAGTGTTCGGCGGGTGATCCCCTTCCCAATCGAACTCATCCCGAACAACAACGGACAGTGGCATCGCCTCACCAGAGTCGAGGTCGCTCATGACTAGGTCGTCGGTGTCGACGTGGCCGAAGATCGCTGGACCAGGTTCGATAGCGCCGTCGATCGCCTTGGCGTACGGATCTAGGAGCAACTTATTGGGATTGAACCGCAAGCCATTCTCAGGATCCCATGGGCCGTGGACGCGGAACCCGTAGTGGGCGCCCACCTTCACCCCGGGGATGTAGCCATGGAAGACGTGGAACGTTGACTCCGCCAAATCGACTCGGTACTCCGAACCATCATCGGCAATCAGGCAGAACTCGACCTGCTCGGCGCCCTCGGCCCATAGGGCGACGTTGACCCCACCCTCGTCGGCAGTTACCCCAAGCGGTTCCCAAGATCCGGGCCAAGCGACTGCGGGCGGAACAACGTATGTCATGGACGGGGGCTCCCTTTGCGAAGGCTGCTATCAAGCATCCTCGATGGCTGTGCGCTGTCAGCGATAGTGTGCCCCGTTTACTCGCGTGGTGCGCAGTGAGGCCACCCGCGCGCGCTGTCAGCCATCCAATGTCTCGTGGTAGGCCTTCTGGGCAGCTCGCTCTTGAGCTCGGTCAGCAATGGTTTGGCGCATGATCGGGACTCCGATGATCAGGCTGCCACCCACAGTCAGCAGGGCGACGTAGATCGGAGGAACTCCGACGAGGGCGAGTCCAGCGGCGCCGATCAGAACCAACAGCAGCAGTCGTAGTGCCTGGCCGTTGTAGCGACTCGATATCCGTGCGCCTAGCCATACCCCCGGGAGTTGGCCAATGAGGAGGGAGACGAGCACAGTGAGGTCAACTTCACCGACGCCCCAGTGAACTAGCGCCCCGACGATCAGCATAGGGACGGCTTGGACGAGGTCGGTGCCCACTAGGCGGCTGGGATACATGGTGGGGAAGAGGAAGATCAGTGAGGCCGCGATCAGAGTTCCGGATCCTACCGAGGTGATTCCGACCAAGATCCCGACGATGAGGCCGACGCCTCCCACCACGGCTCGGCGCTGGTTGGTGAGGAATAGTCGACCGGTCGGATCGGTATTCTTGAACCACTTCAGTCGAAGGCGCATCACAGAAAACGCCACGCTGACTAGGAGTGCGACTCCCACGAAGTTACGTAACAACTCCTCGCCGTTAGAAACGCCGGCGATCTGGGCAAACAGCAAACTGCCGACAATCACGCCAGGGATCGATCCGACACAGAGCCAGAACACAATGCGCAGGTGCGGAGTCTGCCTACGCAGGTGAACGGCCGCCCCGACCGGCTTCATTGCGGCGGCTGACACGAGGTCAGTCGATACGACTACCGGCGCTGGAACCCCGAAGATGAAGATCAGCATGGGAGTGACAATGGCGGCCCCACCCATCCCAGTGAGCCCAACGACAACGCCAGCGAATAAGCCGCCGAGGGCGATCCAGAGGTCTAGGGACACCCGAAGATTGTGAACTACCGTGGTTCCGATCGCGAGGCTGGGAGGTGGGTTTCGCAATAAAACTGGACATATTCGGTGCGAATAGGAGGGAATGAACGAATAGGAACCGAGAACTGCAGTGCGAGAAGCCCGATTCTGCCCACTTCGTTTGGCGATTCGGTTGCCTAGTGCCGCAACTGGAGCACTCAGTGTTCGGGGGGTTGCGCCAAGGCGTTGTGGGGTAGTAGCTAGCCTTCAACCGTGACTGATATTGCCGATAGCGCCGACGACGTAGTTCTCCTCGAAGTTTCCGACGGGGTCGCTACGATCCGCTTGAACCGTCCTCCGATGAATGCGCTCAGTACCGCGGTGCAAGCTGGCTTTCGCGATGCTGCTCGTGAGGTGAATCAACGCCGCGATGTGCGGGTGGTAGTGCTCTACGGCGGACCGAAGGTGTTTGCGGCCGGTGCCGATGTAAAAGAGATGGCTGGGTGGGATCACCTCACCATGATCGAGCGATCATCGGTGCTCTCATCATCGTTTACCGCAGTCGCAGAGATAACAAAGCCGGTGATTGCAGCCATTACTGGCTACGCCCTCGGCGGTGGCCTCGAGTTGGCATTGTGTGCGGACCTTCGATTTGTCGGTGACAACGCGAAGCTCGGCCTGCCGGAGATCCTGCTGGGTATCATTCCCGGCGCCGGAGGGACGCAGCGACTGCCGCGGCTCGTCGGTCCTGCGAAGGCCAAAGAGCTGATTTTCACTGGTCGGTTCATTGGCGCTGCCGAAGCACTCGATATCGGTTTGGTTGACCGCGTTGTGCCACCAGACGACGTCTACACCGAGGCACTCGAGTTCGCCAAGAAGTTGGCGGTTGGTCCGCCAATCGCACTTCGTGCGGCAAAGGCGGCGATTGATCGTGGCCTAGAGGTCGATCTCAATAGTGGTCTGGAGATCGAAAGGCAGCGGTTCGCTGAGCTCTTCGCTACTAGAGATCAGCGAACCGGGATGGAGTCCTTTGTGGAAAACGGACCAGGAAAGGCTGTCTTCGAGGGAAGATAGTCACTAGTCAAAGGTCGGGGAGATTAGGGGCACTCCGATCAGCGCAATCGGCGAGGTAACGACGTAGGCGGGGATGGCAAGTAGATGACTGGTAGTAGTGCAGCAGGTGGTAGCACGAGCAGTAGTGCGAGTAGTGCCAGCAGTGACATGACCTTTGACGGCGAAGTCTCCGCCGAGACGATGGAGAAGGCGTGGTCGGACCCTCGATTGGCGAATGTCCTCTACCACGATTGGGAGGCCTCCACCTACGACGAGAAGTGGTCAATCAGTTACGACGAGAGGTGTATCTCCTACGCGCGTGATCGCTTCGTCCATATCGCAGGTCAGAGCGAATGGCCGTATCAACGATCGCTCGAGATTGGCTGTGGCACGGGCTTCTTTACGCTCAACCTGCACCAAGCAGGTGTCATGTCCGAGGCTGCCGTTACCGACATCTCTCCTGGCATGGTGACTGTGGCCCAGCGCAACGCCCGTGGGCTTGGCTTTGAGGTGGATGGGCGAGTAGCCGATGCCGAGCGGGTTCCCTACGATGACGAGGAATTCGATCTGGTTATCGGTCATGCCGTCCTGCACCACATTCCCGACGTTGAGCAGGCAATGAGCGAGGCGTTGCGGGTGCTCAAGCCGGGCGGTCGATTCGTGTTCTGCGGCGAGCCAACGCAACGCGGTGACTATGTCGCACGTTCGCTGTCTCGGATGACGTGGTGGGCAACCTCGCAAGCCGCCGGACTCCCCGTCGTCGGAGAGAAGTTTGTCTTATCCGAATCTGAACGTGAGGAATCTTCCCGAGTCGCGGCACTTGAGTCAGTCGTGGACATTCACACCTTCGATCCGGCCGACTTGCGTCGCACAGCATTGCGGGCGGGAGCCATCGAGGTGGAAACCGTGACGGAGGAACTAACCGCTTCTTGGTTCGGGTGGCCGGTCCGCACGTTCGAGGCGGCGGTAAAGCCCGGAGTGCTGGGTTGGGGATGGGCAAAGTTCGCCTATCGGGGCTGGCAAACCCTGGCCACGGTCGACGAGCAAGTCTTTGAGAGAGTCGTCCCCGAAGGGCTGTTCTACAACGTGTGCATTACTGGCGTGAAGCCGTAGAACGCGCTGCCAGACTCGGTGACCTATGGCCTTTCGACGCAACTCTGACCCTCGCCAAGCTCGCTACTTCACCTTCGCGACGCTTCGGTGGATTGTCGCTAACCGAGCGTGGGATCTTTGGTATCTACAGCGATACGCCCGCTTCTTGTGGCTGCGCCTTCGTCATCCTCACGTGATCACCGAAGGATTCGTTTTCCTTGGCAAAGGTGTGACCCTGCAGGCTCGTAAGGGGTACGGGCGTCTCATTATTGGCCGGTGGGTGCATTTTGGTGAAGGGAACTTCATCAACGCCCATGAGGGAACACTGCGGATCGGCGATAAGACGGTGTTTGGCCGGTACAACACGGTCCAGAGCTATCTCGACGTCGAGATCGGCGGTAAAGGGATCATTGCCGATTGGGTCTATATCTGCGATTTCGACCATGTGTTCGCCGATATCCACCGCCCAATAACTGAGCAGGGCCTAGTCAAGTCCCCAGTCCGTATCGGACCAGATGTCTGGATCGGGACGAAGGTCTCGGTGCTGCGCGGCACCTGGGTCGGGCGCGGATGTGTGCTCGCAGCAAATAGCGTGGTGAGAGGACACATCGAGCCCTTGAACGTTGTCGGGGGAGTGCCCGCCCGTCTCCTCAAGGATAGGCGGGCGCAGTACGCCGCAGCCGAGCAGCAGCGAATCGATGTCGCTGACATCGCTCGAAAAACTGCCGAGGCGGCAACCCAAAATCGCAACGCCTGACTAGGCCTTCTTGAAGAGGTTGTCCTGGGTGGGCTTTGGGGTGTCAGGAAGCGGCTCACGACAACTGCCTGGGCGGTAGGTGCAGGCGTCCCGATAGCACTCAATCGTTTGCTTGGCGATTTGACGCCAGTCGTACTTTGGGTGGAGCGACTCACGCAATCGCGCGGCTCGCTCTCGAGCATTGAGCGGATCAGCAACCACCTCGTGAATAGCTTCACTGAGGGCAACGGGGTCCTCAGCCGGAACGGTCAACCCGGTGTGTCGGTCGTGAACGATATCGGCTAATCCGCCAACCTCAGAAACGATTAGTGGGGTGCCCACGGCTGCCGTTTCTAGTGCCACCAATCCGAACGGTTCGTAGATACTCGGAACGACGACGACATCGGCGGCGCCAACTAGGTCACGCAGGTGTTCCTCACTTACCCAGCCGGCGAAAGTGGCCAGGCCGTCGTCGACGAGATCGCTGAACTCATCCTTGAGAGCCTCCTCGCGTGTGCCGGTTCCGGCAACAATCGTCGGATAGAAGCGGCCCGCCAGCGCAAGGAGCCGGACGGCTTCGAGCAGGACGTGAACACCCTTCTCCCATTCGACCCGGCCAGTGAAGAGGATCAACGGTGTCGACTCGCGTATCGACGGGTACGTAACGTTGATCCTCGTGCGGGCACTGCCAGACTCCGCTGCCGACCACTTCGTGAGATCGATCCCGTTCGGAACGACACAGGTGCGGTTTGTAGGCAGGTCGAAGAGCTGAACAACTTCCTGTTGCATTGCTTTGGAGCACACGATTACTCGGTCGCTGCGATGAGCAAGCTCGAACTCGATCTCGTGGATTGTTTGCGATAGCGGAGAGTGGACCCAACCCAGATGTCTGCCTGCCTCGGTTGCGTGCACTGTTGTCACGACGGGAAGCTCATGGTCCGAAGCGGCCGCCGCAGTCGCAGCGACGACCCAATCGTGGGCGTGGACCACGGCTGGGCGTGCGGCCTCTACTAGCCCTGGTAGAGCCCGTGCTAGTCGTTGATCGAGGTCCCTAGCCCACGCCAGGAGAGCCTCGGGAGCCCGTGGAACGTCCGGAGTCTGGGCGGCGATACGCACCACATGAACGCCATTGACTGCCTCGATCGCTGCGCTGTCCGGCGGTCGCTGGGTGAGAACTGTGACGTGATGCCCCGCGGCGGACTGGCTCTCCGCCAGGGCGTGAACGTGGCGCCCGAGGCCGCCGTAGATCAGTGGTGGGTACTCCCAAGATACGTGCAGAATTCTCATGAGAACCCTGACTCTGGTGACCATGGGCTCTCTTGGCCGACACCTAATCGGCGGCCATCGAGGTGACCAAATGGGCCGTCAGTGCTGCGTTGTAGGCGAGCTAACTCCAGGGCAATATGCCGTGCGTGTGTATCGCCGTCGAGGGCAGCCTCATAAGCGCCTGCGAGGCGGGTGAAGGCCTGGTGATGGCCTTGATGTCGATCGCGGGCGTAGTCCGCAGCGGAGTCCTTGGTGACCATGAATGCCCAGTCGCTAGAGAGCGCGAGGAGGGCGTCTCGGCCGATCTGATCGAGGACTGGATCACGGCTGATCCCTCGGCTTTGCCCGGCAGCCGACACCAGCTTTTGCCAGCGTCGCGTAAGAGCGTCGTTGTCGCGCACCATGTCGCGAACAGGTTCGCCCGCCCACACCGACCAGTTTTTGCCCGAACCCCACGAACTGTTGGTCGGCTGTGCGTGCCCAGCGACTGCGCCGTCGGCGATGGCTCGCTTCAAAGTTGTGACCTTAACCCCAGCTTGTGGGAGCATCCGCAAGATGAGTTCCAGCCACTGCGGTCCTTCATGCCACCAGTGGCCGAACAGTTCAGTGTCGTAGCCGGCCACAACGAGTCCGGGCTTTCCCTCACGTTGATCGCGGTGCGACAAGAGGCGATTGCGTACAACCTCGACGAAGTCCCGTGCGTCGTCTGCAACGGCGCGGCCAGCAGCGCCGGGCTCGTAGACCGCCTTGTGCTCACTCGAGGTGGAGGGTGAAGTCACCCGCGCGTGGCGGATACCGCTGTCGTGGTGGAAGGTGTGGAAATCGCGGTACCACGCACCTCCGGGATATCCCCTTCGCGGGGACCAGACCCGGTAGGTGACCTCAAGATCACGACCGAACGCGACGACATCGGAGTCGTGTACCTGCCACGCGTCAGCTGTCGATCGATCAACATGGAGCAAGGTCGGCCCGTCAACCATGAAGTGGGTAACGCCCTCTGACTGGTAAAGATCTTCTAGTCCGGGCCGGTAGCCACATTCCGGTGCCCAAATCCCGCCTGGCTTAGTACCGATTCGTAGCAAGGTGTCGTCACGTCCGACGGTAAGGGAGAACCTGGCGGTGGCGTCGTCAAGTAGGGGCTGGAACGGGTGAGCGGCTGGTCCGGATAGGAGCTCGACTGCCCCAGAATCCACGAGTGGACGCAGAACAGCTGACCCACCGGCCTGCCAGTTCTGCTCAAAGTCAGTAACCCGCTCGCGAGCTAGGCGAGCCTCGTGCTGACCCAACGTGGCGAGGTCCCAGTCAGGTGACTGGGCGAGCTGGTCGGCTCGCTGTTCCCAGAACCCCAACCATGTTCCAAACTCACGGAGACAGTGCGGGTCATCGAGTTGGGCCGCGAGAACCGGTGTTACACCCAGGGTCACGAGATCGCGGCGCCCCGCAGCCGCGAGCCGTCCGAAAACATCCATCACGGGAAGGTAGGAACTCGCCCAGGATTGGTAGAGCCATTCCTCGCCGACGGGCCAGGAACCGTGGTGGGCCAGCCACGGTAGGTGGGAGTGCAGGACCAGCGCAAAGCTGCCGATCGGTTCCGATCTTTTCACCAGGGGATGCCTCCGGCCGCTTCGAGATCGAGCGGTCCGCTGACGACGATTAAATCCTGAGCGCGATCCAGGTCAGTCGCAGAGATCGAGAAGTCCGATGCTGTCACCGATTCGACAAATGCGCTCAGCGCCTCCGCAGTCGTTGAATCAACCGCAGACGGATTCGTCGCTGCTAGCACTTGGGTATCGACGATCGAGCCGTGGCGGTCCTCCCATCGCGTGATCCGAGGCCCGTGGTGCACCCCGTAACAGTGAACCTGCGCAAGATTGGCGCGTTGTACTAGGTCGATGAGTTGCGCCGCGTCGAACTCCTCTACATGGAAGGGATTCGTTGGACGTTGGTTGCGTTCTAGACCGGGGGAGAACGTGATGCGATTGGGCGTAGACAGAATTGCGATACCGGTATTGCGCAGGACGCGAGCGCATTCGGACAGGAATCCGCTGAGGTCCCAAAGATGCTCGATCACCTGCAGACTGACGAGGAGATCGACAGTGGAAGCCGCGATTGGGAATGCATCGAGGTTCGCTTGGACCACCTCGACCTTGCCGGACGCGCCGTAGCGGCCATGTGCGTGGCTAGCTGCACCTACGTCGAGTTCGAGTCCAACGATCGAGCCGATCTCGTGGCGGATGCTCCTGTGCCGTTCCTTGCGAGCATGAGACCGCAGTGCATCCGCAAAGATCTCCAAGCCGTAACCCTCGCCGCACCCTGCGTCGAGCACGGTCGGTTCCCCGTGACTCTCGAGCGCTCGAAGCTGACTGCTCGCCCATTCGTACACCACCTCGTGGCGTCGGAACCAGTAGTTCTCAGCAGGAATCGCTGGAACCGTGCGCTCACCAGTGAGGGGAAGGGCGGCACCCAATTCTGGGCGGCCCTCGCCAGGAGTAGGGGGCATCGGATCCATCATCACCCCACGACGATAGGGGTCGCTGGTTTCGATTGGTTACTGATGGGTAATCTTGTGAGGAGTACTAATCGGAAAGTTCCCACCGTCGGATAGCTCGGACCCTTCGGGGCAGAGCCCGCATTTGGAGGTCGTGACTCGACCATGAAAATCGCAGTCTGTGTGAAGCAGGTCCCAGATACCTGGGCAGAGAAGAAGCTTGATGCCGGAGACAAGACTCTCGATCGTGAGTCAGTTGATGGGGTCATGAACGAGCTAGATGAGTACGCGGTTGAAGAGGCACTGCAGATCGCTGAGGCAAATAGCGGCGAAGTCGTCGTCGTCTCGGTCGGACCTGATAAGGCCACCGATACTGTCCGCAAGGCTCTGAGTATGGGTGCCGATTCGGCTATCCACGTCCTAGACGATGGACTGCACGGGTCCGATGCGCTCGGAACTTCGCTAGCGCTCGCCAAAGTGATCGAGGGTCGCGACTTCGACCTTGTTGTCTTTGGCTCCGAATCCACAGACGCCCGCATGAGCGTGGTTCCGGCAATGGTTGCTGAACGCCTTGGAGTTGCGCAGTTGACCTTCGCCAACAATGTTGAGGTCGCTGGTTCCGATGTCACGATCAAGCGACAAACGGAGTACGGCTACGACGAGGTAACCGGTGCGACCCCCGCGGTCGTGTCAGTGGTTGAGAAGATCAATGAGCCGCGCTACCCGTCCTTCAAGGGCATTATGGCCGCGAAGAAGAAGCCCGTTGAGACCCTCGGCCTCGCCGACTTGGGAATCGATGCAGCTGCAGTTGGCCTAGCCGGAGCAGCTACCGAGGTTGTTGAGTTTGCCGATGCGCCACCGCGCGCAGCCGGAACGGTCGTTACCGATGAAGGTAATGGCGGAGCCCAGATTGCCGACTACCTGTCGGCCCAGAAGTTCATCTAAGGAGCGCGCACATCATGGCTGAGATACTCGTTCTCGTAGACCACGTCGATGGTGCCGTCAAGAAGGTCACTCTCGAGGTCCTGACGCTTGCTCGTAGTTTGGGCGAACCATCCGCAGTGTTTGTTGGAGCCGGGGCAGATGCCGCCGCCGCCACTCTCACGGAGTACGGCGCGGCAAATATCTACGTTGCCGACGCTGACGATCTAGGTAAGCACCCAGTCGCGCCTAAGGCAGAGGTCCTGGCGCAGCTCGTGGGGGAGAAGTCCCCAGCAGCTGTGCTGATCCCCTCAACCGCTGAAGGTAAAGAGGTGGCCGGCCGTCTGGCGGTCAAACTCAACAGTGGCGTCATCACTGACGCAGTCGGCCTAACCGCCGATTTGACGGCGACCCAGTCGATCTTTGGTGGCGCGGTTATCGTGCAGGCCAAGGTCGGTGCCGGAACCCCGATCATCACAGTTCGTCCCAACAGCAGTCCAGCAGAAGCCGGACCCGCAGCCGGAACTCGCGTCGAGGTCACCGTTGCACTCTCGGATTCGGCAACCAAGGCGACCACCACAAACAAGGTGGAGGAGACCAAGGGCGCTCGTCCCGAGCTCGCGGAGGCGGCAGTCGTTGTCTCCGGCGGTCGTGGAGTAGGCGGAGCCGAAGGATTCGGAATCATCGAGGCGCTGGCCGATTCACTCGACGGAGCAGTTGGTGCATCTCGCGCGGCAACTGACGCCGGTTGGTACCCACACCAGTACCAGGTGGGCCAGACCGGAAAGACGGTGTCGCCGCAGTTGTACATCGCCAACGGTATCTCCGGGGCCATCCAGCACCGCGCCGGAATGCAGACCTCGAAGACGATCGTGGTTGTCAACAAGGATCCGGAAGCACCGATCTTTGAACTCGCCGACTACGGCGTTGTCGGCGATCTGTTTACCGTTGTTCCGCAGTTGACCGAAGAGATCGGGAAGCGCAAGGGATAGTCCCGCAAGAGACTTACAACAGCTGAAGCGGTGTGAGGTGTCGAGCAATCGGCACCCGCACCGCTTCAGCCGTTTCTACCGCTCGCATACGCTAGTGCGGTGAATCCTGCAGCGTCGAGTGCCTCGGTGGCATATCTGGATCACGCCGCGACGACGACGGTTCGCCCGGAAGCCCTCGCGGCGTTCAGTCAGCATGCTGCCCTGGTCGGCAATCCGTCTAGCCTTCACAGCGCCGGACGACAAAGTCGCCGCGTGATCGAGGAGTCACGTGAATCGATCGCGGCAAATCTCGGCGTTAGGCCCAACGATGTCGTGTTTACCTCCGGCGGGACTGAATCTGACAACCTTGCGATCAAGGGCCTGTACTGGCGTGCACGAGTAGAGGATCCAAGCCGGACAACCCTGGTTGTTTCGCCTACGGAGCACCACGCAGTACTCGACGCGGTCGAATGGCTGATCGCAACCCAGCAGGCCTCGGTCGTGTGGATACCTGTGGACTCCCACGGGGTCGTTGACCTGGACTGGCTAGCTGGGTATCTAGCTCAGAACGCACCACAAGTCGCACTTGTGGCCGTGATGTGGGTGAACAACGAGACTGGAGTGATTAGTCCGATAGAGACGGTGGCAGCGATTTGCGCTGACTATCAGGTCGCGCTGCACTGCGATGCTGTCCAGGCTGCGGCATGGCTTCCGGGCCCTGGCTCTTGGTTGAGCGGGCCGACTTCCTTGGCGATCTCCGGTCACAAGTTTGGGGCGCCAGTAGGCGTTGGGGCGCTGATTCTCAACGGCGTTACGCCGGAGCCGCTAACACACGGTGGTGGGCAGGAAATCGACGTCCGATCTGGAACGGTAGCGACGGCGCTAATCGCATCGATGGCGGCCGCGCTAGCCGCGAGCTTTACCGGCCAGCAGGCGCAAGCTGCGCGGCTGAAGGACCTCTCGGCCCAGCTTCACGATCTTCTTGCCTTAGCCGTTCCGGACGTGTCGCTCAACGCCATGTCGGCGCCGCGACTCCCGACGATCACGTCGGCGTCCTTTCCAGGCTGTAAGGCGGACTCCCTGCTGATGTTGCTCGACGCGGCCAACGTCGCGTGTTCTGCCGGAAGCGCTTGTACTGCTGGAGTTCCCCGTCCCAGCCACGTCCTGGCCGCAATGGGCCTCGATGAGCAGTCGGCGACGAGTTCGCTTCGGTTCAGCCTGGGGTGGGATACCTCAAGTGCAGACCTCGCTGCTGTCAGCGCAGCACTTCCTGCGGCCGTGCAGCGTTCGCGGCAAGCGACTAATCGCAGGCGGGCTTCGGGCCGATCGCAGGTGCACCAGTGACCGCGCGGCTGCGGGTGATTGCCGCTATGTCGGGGGGAGTGGACTCGGCGGTGGCGGCCGCCCGAGCTGTCGATGCTGGTCATGAAGTGGTCGGAGTACACCTGGCCTTGTCGAAGAACCCCCAGAGCGGGCGCGACGAGGGCCGCGGCTGCTGCACCCTCTCCGATGCCCGTGATGCACGCCGGAGTGCCGATATCTTGGGGATTCCGTTCTATGTCTGGGATATGGCCGAGGAGTTCGCTGATGAAGTCCTCGACGACTTCGTCGCTGAGTACCAAGCCGGTCGCACTCCAAACCCCTGTATGCGCTGTAACGAGAAGATCAAATTTGCTGCCGTGTTGGACCGAGCCATGGCGCTAGGTTTTGATGCGGTCTGCACAGGGCACTATGCGCAGATTTTGGATGATCCGATCCTGGGGCGACAGATGTTTCGATCGGTCGATCCGGCAAAGGACCAGTCGTATGTCCTCGGAGTCCTGACCGAGGATCAGCTCGCACACTCGATGTTCCCGCTCGGCGATACGCTCAAGTCTGCTGTCAGGCAGGAGGCGCAGGACCGGGGTTTGTTGGTTGCGCGCAAGCCTGATAGCTACGACATCTGTTTCATCCCTGACGGTGACACAGCTGGTTGGTTGCAGAATCGGATCGGATCAGCGCCCGGCGAGATCCTTGACGCCGAGACTGGCGAGACTCTAGGCCAGCATGAAGGCGCCTACGCGTACACAATCGGCCAACGGCGAGGCCTGGGAGTAAAGGTCGCGCCCAAAGACGGCAAGCCTCGTTACGTGGTTGGAGTCGATCCAGCTAGCCGAACCGTAACTCTAGGGCCGCCGACACTACTGAATGTCGACTCGATCACTGCGACCAATATTCGCTGGACTGCAATGCCCGGCCAAGTTGGGGTTGAGTACTGGGCCCAGGTCCGCGCACATGGCGAGCCGGTCCGATCGGTATTGGTCTCGCTGCAAGATCACCCTGGTGAAGAGGCCTCGTTAACAGTCGATCTCGAGGAGTCACTTCGCGGCGTCGCACCTGGTCAATCGTTGGTCTTGTACGACGGTCGCAGGGTGGTCGGATCGGGAACTATCAGCGGCACCAGTTCGTTACCTCGAGCCGCAGTTACGACGCCGGCCACTTAGTTTTCTCGGTTCCGGCCTGCTCAGGATCTGACCCGCGGATGCCGATCCCCAGCTTGCGCAGGATTACCTCGCTGACGTCGTACGGGGTGGGGGAGGTGATCCCGTAGTGGATCGACGTGACTCGGAGGATGACTGCGGCCGCGAGCGCAGCAATTTGTGCCACGATTGTTGGCGCGCCAGCGAAGTCCAACGTGGTGTAGGTGGTTGCCGCGCCAAACGCGGCAATCCCGTAGAACAGACCGGGGCGCATAAGCTCGGGCGGGTCGTGACACAGGATGTCTCGAATCAGGCCACCGCCGACGGCGGCGATGGTTGCAACAAAGATCATCGGAATTGGGCCCAGGCCGATCTGCTCGGCTTTGGTGACGGCTAAGAGGACCCAGCCGCCAATCATGAACGTATCGAGGGCTTCATAGGCCGGAGTGAGCTTCACCGCGAATCTGCCGAAGAAGAAGGCGATAACGGCACCTAATGCCGCGTAGAGCTGGAAGAGCGGATTGAGTAGGAGCACCGGGATCCCGCTTTGAAGGAGTACGTCGCGGATCAGTCCGCCACCGACTCCGGTGGAGAATGCGACGAGTAGGACACCGGTGGGGTCCAGCCCTTTCCGAGTTGCGTAGAGCCCGCCGGTAAGCGCTCCGATCAGGATTGCCGTCGCGTCGAGATATCCCGGCATCGCCAAAGCGGTCGTCATGGCTTGCCTTGACCGGGGTCAGGGTGCTCGCCCTCAGTGATCTTAGGAATCATGTCGGTGTAGTACTCAGCGAACTCGTCGGGAACAGGCGCGATCCCCGGCTCCTGTTTGCGTGACCAGAAGCTCCACGCCCGCGCTGACAGATCGCTGGCTGAACCGGTCTGCCAGCCGAACCAATATGCTCCTGCCCGCAGGAACAGGGCTGTTGCCATCGCTACCAGTTGGGCAGCATTTGAGTCCAAGGCACTTGTCACCATCACCACAAACACGGTGGAAGAAATCACTGCAGGCATTGCGATGAAGGCTCCGGGGCGAACCAACTGTGGGGCGTCACCAGCCAGTACATCGCGAAGTAGGAGGCCGCCAACCGCGGTGAGGGTTCCAATGAACACGGCGGAGGTCGGCGCGAGTCCGATTTGGAGGGCTTCCTGAGCGCCGACAGTGCAAAGAAAGCCCATGGCGAGACCGTCTAGGACCACCATGATGGGACCGAAGCGCGAGATCAGTCCGGCGAAGAAGAACCCGATAATCGCTGATCCGAGAGCGACAAGCAGGAACCACGGACTGCTCAACAGAGTTGTCGTCAGGTTTCCGAGTAGAACCCCGGTCAGAGTTAGTCCACCCAGTCCGGTAGCGAAGGCCAACGAGAACACGCCTACGACGTCGAAGCCGCGTTTTGCGGCGTAGGTCGCGCCAGCTAGTCCACTAATGGCGACCGCGGCGTACGTCGTCCAGGCAGGCAGGGTGAAAGCGAGTTCGGATAGATCTGGACTGCCTGCCACGATGGATGAGCCTACCGGCGGACTAGCCTTGAGGCTGTGCCGCACCGTCCACAAACTAGCGAGGTCGCCAGATTGCTCACGCCTGCCAATGTTGAAGTCAGCCCAGGGCCCAATATTCCGATCGGCGCGGTGACCGGAGTCGGCTCGTTTCCTGGGGCGGACGTCTGGGAGGCGGTAGCCATCGTCGCCGGTGAGATGCCGGACTTCCCGATTCTCCCGGAACTACCTGACCGTGGGCCGGGGGCCGACATGATCGGTCGAACGATGTCGTTGGTCGCTGACATTAGTTCGGACTTTGCCGTCTCAACGACAGCAACGGGTTGGCGGATCAGCGGAGGGTCCAGGGCGCGGGCATCATCGCAGATGCGTCGGGCGGGATCCTGGATCGGCGAGGATCTCGATGCGGTTGAGAGTCGTTTCGCTGACTACCGGGGGCCGTTCAAGGTCGCCCTGGTCGGTCCGTGGACTCTTGCCGCAACAGTGGAGTTGGCTAGTGGGGAGCGGCTCCTGCGTGATCTTGGCGCGGTTGCCGAGCTGCAGACGGTACTCGCTGAGGCTTCCGCCCAATTTGTCCGCGCTTTGTCGCGCCGACTTCCGAGCGCGCAGATCTTCGTGCAGTTCGATGAACCTGCACTGCCAGCCGTGCTCGCGGGTGATATTCCCACCCAAAGTGGGTTCGCTGCCTATCAGCCAGTCGAAGCACCGATGGCAATCCGCGGGCTACAGGCTGCGGCGGTATCGACCCAGCAGATAGCCGCGATTGGGTTTCACTGTTGTGCCGATCGTGTGCCCCTGCGGTTGTTGCGAGCCGTCAAGCCAGACTTCCTCTCGTTAGATCTGCTCGCGATGGCTGGTCTTGGTGCTGCGGCGCGCGACCAGGCCGACGAGCAAATAGGGGAGCTCTTCGATGACGGGGGCTTGCTCATTGGTGGAATCCTCGGAATTGACGGCGCGGGAGGTGCTCGATCGGGTAGGAGTCAAGTCCAGACCACGAGTCGACCAGTCAATGAACTACTGCACAGACTTGGTATCTCCGTGGGGGAGTTGGACTCCCAACTCGCGCTGAGTTCCAGTTGTGGGCTCGCGGGTTGTGGAACGCTGGAACGTGCGCGCGAAGTCCTCACACGGCTAGATAAGGCCGCACGCGTGTTGCGAGACGATCAGGTAGGTTCCGACTCGTGACGAGCCTTCCGGAACAATCTGAGCGGGACCGCTGGCGGCGGTTGGTCGAGCAGGTTGAGGACGCGCGGCTGCGCTACTACCAGCGGGATGCTCCGACCATTGGTGACGACGAGTACGACGCGATGTACCGCGAGCTAGTGAACCTTGAGCAGCAGTTCCCGCAGCTGATCACCGCTGATTCGCCAACTCAGACAGTGGGTGGTGCTCGCGATCAGATGTTTGAACCTGTCGAACACCTCGTTCGAATGCTGAGCTTGGACAACGCCTTCGGCGACGAGGAGTTAGCTGTCTGGGCAGCGCGGCTAGAGAAAGACCTCGGATCGTTGCCAGCGCTGCTGTGCGAACTCAAAGTAGACGGACTCGCGGTGGACATCGTGTATGAGCGCGGCGAGCTGCGGACGCTGGCGACCCGTGGTGATGGTCGAGTGGGTGAGGACGTCACCGCAAATGTTCGCCATATTCCGGCGATTCCTCGAACCTTGACGGCATCGCCTGACGGCCCGCCCGTACCTGACCTTGTGGAGGTGAGGGGAGAGGTCTACTTTCCGGTCGCAAAGTTCCTCGAGATCAACGATCAGATGCTCGCGCTTGGACTTTCGCCGTTCGCCAATCCAAGGAATGCGGCCGCAGGTCGACTGAGGCAACGGGTTGATAAGCGGGAGCGCGAGCTAGCCGACGTGACCGCTGCGCTCGGGCGGGTTCCACTAGGCAATGAGAAGGCGTTGGCTCGCGCACAGACCCGGGTCGATCGGGTAGGAGCAGACCTTGAGCGTGCAACTAATGCCCTTGGTGCTCTGCAGTTGGTTGTTCACGGGATCGGCGCTCGCGACGGGTTCGAACCCAGCACGCAGTCGCAGGCCTACGCAGCGCTGGCTAGTTGGGGACTACCGGTCTCGGCTCGGATGCGTGTACTGCCTGAACTCGCCAAGGTCTTGGAGTTTGTCGCCTATTACGGTCAGAACCGCCACGAGGTCAGTCACGAGATTGACGGGGTCGTTGTCAAAGTTGATGACTTCGCAATCCAAGGCCGCCTCGGATCCACGTCGCGAGCGCCGAAGTGGGCGATCGCGTACAAGTATCCGCCCGAGGTTGTTCGAACACGACTACTCGACATTCAGGTCAATGTTGGGCGAACTGGTCGTGTCACTCCATTTGCCGTGATGGAGCCGGTGTTGGTTTCCGGCACAACAGTCTCGATGGCCACCCTGCATAACGCCCACGAGGTCGTGCGCAAGGGAGTGCTGATCGGTGACATGGTGTTTCTGCGCAAGGCTGGCGAGATCATTCCGGAGGTACTCGGTCCCGTGGTTGAGGATCGCGATGGCACAGAGGTGGCCTTCGTAATGCCTACCTTGTGTCCACAATGCCGAACGGAGCTTCGGCCGGAGAAGGAGACCGATGCCGATATCCGGTGCCCGAACACTCGCTCATGTCCGGCTCAGCTCAGGGAGCGTATCTACCACGTCGGGTCTCGAGGTGCGCTAGATATTGAAGGCCTCGGATGGAAGGCGGCGAGCGCACTTCTTGATGACGGCCTAGTCCAGGACGAGGGAGATCTCTTCGCGCTAACGGCCGCTGATCTGAGGGCCAGCCAGTTCTTCACCCGGCATGACGACGACGAGCTCGTTCTGAACGAGTTGGCTCGCAAACTCCTGCACCAAATAGAACTAGCGAAGTCCAAGGACTTGTGGCGGGTGCTGGTCTCGCTGTCGATTCGCCACGTTGGACCCAATGCTGCCCAAGCCCTAGCCGCCAACTTTGCCTCGATTCCGCTGATCGCAGCGGCGAGTGCGCAAGAACTTGCTGAGGTGGAGGGCGTTGGGTCGATAATCGCCCAAGCGGTCGTGGAGTGGTTTGACATCGGCTGGCATTCCGAGGTGGTTCGCAAGTGGGCCGACGCGGGCGTCCGAATGACAGAGGAGCGCTCGGTATCGGGCCCCGGCGCGCTCACAGGTATGACGGTTGTCATCACGGGAACCCTCGATGAGATGTCTCGTGATGAGGCCAAAGCCGCTCTGATCGAGCAGGGCGCCAAGGTCACGGGGTCGGTGTCGAAGAAGACCACATTTGTCGTTGTTGGCGACAGCCCAGGCTCGAAAGCGGACAAGGCCGAACAGTTAGGTGTTCCGATGCTCGACACCAGCAACCTCCGGGCGCTCCTAGAGCGAGGCCCGGAGGAACTCGAGTTCTAGTTTCGCTGGTCTCTGCGCTTGTGTTGCCTGGCTACTTACAAGTGCAGTTGTCACCGCAGTCGCAGTTCTCGCAGGTGCAGTTGGGGTTCTTGCAGGACTTGTCATCTGTGTCTGTCATAGCGTTCACCTTTCCTGTGTCGTTGACCATTGTGCGTGTTACCCGCAATGGGCAGTTCTAATCATGATGCTTCACAAATAGATGGGGGTCTAGTTCCGCGTTGCCATATGGCGTACTGGCCAGATATCCGTTTTGAGAAGATGAGCCCATGTCATCAACCACGCCACGCAAGTCACCTGTTGCTCGGGCAACCCAAGTGGGGAAAGCCGCGCTCAATCAAGCGGCAGCAGTTGCCCAGCTGCGACCCACCTCGGAGGCCGCTGACCCGGTCGAGGAGCTGCTGACGGCAGGTGCTCATTTGAGTGATCGATTGAACAAGAACGGCCATGCGCCAGTGCTGGAGTTCGATGGCAAATTCGTCGATGTCGGTCAGCGACGCGTCTTCTTGCGGGAGACGCCGAATGCCAGTGATCCCGATCAGCGCCAAGCAGTATTTCTTCATGGTCTCGGCGGATCGGCTCGTAACTGGACCGACTTGATGTATCTGCTGGAGCCCACGGCTGGGGGGATTGCCCCAGACCTTCCCGGATTTGGCCGTTCGCCGATGCCAGCCGACCGTGACTACGGTCAGGCGGCGTACGCCCAGACCGCGATTAACTTGATTGAGGATCGCTACCTCAAGCCGATCGACCTCTTTGGTAACTCGATGGGCGGTGCAATTGCTATTCGGATCGCTGCTCGTCGCCCAGATCTGGTTCGCAGTCTCACGCTGATCTCACCGGCACTACCCGATCTCAAACCTCGACTGAGTACGGCGCCGTTGTTAGCGATGACCGTTCCAGGTGTTCGCGAGGTTTCGGCGAAGATGGTCGGGCGCGATGATCCAGTCCGCGCGGTGGATCGCATGCACGATCTTTGCTATATCGACCCGGCAGCAGTTCACCCGCAGCGGCGGGAGCTCCAGATTGAGGAGACCCGATGGCGACTCGCGCGCGAGAACGCATCCGACCCGTTGCGCCTCGCTGCCAGAGGTCTGGGCAAGGCGTTTCTTCCTGGACACCCGGGCAATATCTGGACGCTGGCGCAGCAGGTCACCTGCCCGACGCTGGTGGTGTTTGGAACCCACGACAAACTCGTCGATCCGCGGCACGCTACCCGGGCAGCCCAGGTGTTCTCCAACGGTCGGGTTGTCACGCTTCATACTGGCCACGTCGCACAGCTAGAGGATCCGGCAAGAGTCGCGAAGATGGTGCTGACGATGTGGGCTGAAACCCTGAACTACGACGCTGCGGACAGTGACCCCAACCGGCCCTGATGATGGACTAATGGGCTACCCCAGCCATTGCAAAAGAGTGCAGTTACTTGACCGAGAATGAGCTGGTGGTCCCCGGCGGAGACGATGTCGTGGACATCGCATTCGATCGTGCTGAGGCCGTTGTCCAGAAGCGGCATTCCTGACGCGCCCGCGCGCCACCGAATCGACCGGAACCGCTGGGCGTGGGTAGTCGCGCGGTCAGCGAACTGATGTGCAATTCCATGCTGTGAGCCCGCGAGCACGCTGATCGCGAACTTTCCCCGACCATTGAGGTGGTTGAAGGTTCCGGCAGAGTTCGCTAACGAGACAGCGACGATCGGGGGAGTGAGCGAGACGGATAGAAACGAGCTCACGGTGCATCCAACGGGCAGGTGGGCCTCATCTGTCGTGGTGACGATCGCGACGCCAGTTGGAAAGTGTCCGACGGCGGCACGCAGAGCGTGGGGCTCAATCACAGACTGGATGGGCAGTTCGCTGCCCGGTAGGTGACTAGGCCGTGCCAGAAGCGAGCTGGATTGGGTCGAAGGCATTGGTGATGATCTCTCAGTGTGAGGTGGGCAACGTCGCGGGAGTGCCTCGCGAACGAGGCTCGTTAGCCCTGACAGAGATCAGCTGCGATTCGACCAAGATCCACATGAAGTCGCCGAGTGAGTAGCGAGGACCGGCCAAAGAGCATTCCGAGAGGTTACACCCTTATGCATCCGCGTGCCCGATACACGGTGGACTTAGGATGACGCCCATGAGTTCGCAGACTTCGATAAGTACTGAACAGGTGGCTCACCTAGCCAACCTCGCCCGGATGACCCTCACTGATGACGAGCTGACGCGCTACGCCGATCAACTCGACCACATCCTGCATGCGGTGGCTCGGGTTGGCGAGGTTGCCGCCGATGAGGTCCCAGCCATGTCTCATCCCCAGCCAATGGTCAACGTCTGGCGAGAGGATGTTGTGACGCCGGGACTCAGCGCCGAGGATGTCCTTGCTGGCGCACCGGCTGCCGAGGACGAACGATTCCGCGTACCCCGCATCTTGGATGGTGAGTAAATGAGCGCCGATGGCCAAAGGAGTCTGACGAGGTCCACTGCCGCCGCGCTCGCCGCAGCGATTGTCGCCGGTGATGTGACGGCGCTTGAGGTGACGAATGCACATCTGGCCAGAATCGACGAGGTCGATCCGGCCGTTCACGCCTTCCTCTACATCGACCACGAAGGTGCCCGGGCACAGGCCGCAGCGATCGACGCGAAGATCGCGGCAGGTGAGCCGGTTGGTCCTCTCGCGGGAGTCCCCGTTGCGCTCAAGGACATCTTCACCCAAGTGGGTATCCCCACCACCGCTGGTTCGAGAATCCTCGAGGGTTGGCGTCCGCCGTATGACTCCGGTGTCGTTGATCGCCTTCGCGAGGCTGGCTGCGTGATCCTTGGCAAGACCAATATGGACGAGTTCGCGATGGGATCCTCCACGGAGCATTCAGGTTATGGCCCAACGCATAACCCGTGGGATCTCGAACGTATCCCCGGCGGGTCCGGAGGCGGTTCTGCCGCCGCCGTCGCTGCGTACGAGGCCCCCCTGGCTGTGGGAACTGACACTGGGGGATCGATCCGTCAGCCGGGAGCAGTGACCGGCACCGTCGGCGTGAAGCCTACGTACGGGGGTGTGTCGCGCTATGGGCTGATTGCGCTGGCGTCATCACTTGATCAGGCAGGTCCCGTTGCTCGCACGGTCATGGACGCTGCACTCCTTCATGCTGCCATCGGTGGCCATGACGCACGTGATTCCACCAGCATCGCCCAGCCCGTTCCTGATGTTGTTGGCGCCGCTCATAAGGCAGATGTGCGCGGGCTTAAGATCGGTCTCGTTCGTCAGCTCATGGGTGAGGGCTATCAGGCCGGCGTCAGTCAGCGCTTCGATGAGGCCGTAGAGATTCTGCGAGAGCTTGGTGCCGAGGTCGTTGAGGTCAGCTGTCCCAACTTCGAGTACGCGCTGGCGGCCTACTATCTGATCTTGCCGAGTGAGGCTTCGAGTAATCTGGCTCGCTTTGACGGGATGCGCTTTGGTCTGCGGGCTGGTGATGATGGTGATGCCAATGTTGAGCAGGTGATGTCAGCAACTCGCGCGGCGGGCTTCGGTGACGAGGTGAAGCGCCGGATCATGCTCGGTACGTATGCATTGTCCAGCGGCTACTACGACGCCTACTACGGTCAGGCGCAGAAAGTGCGAACGCTGGTCGCGAACGACTTTGCCGCAGCATTTGACCAGGTCGACGTCCTGCTCTCGCCGACCACACCCACTACCGCCTTCAAGTTCGGCGAGAAGCTCGCAGACCCAGTGGCGATGTACCTCAATGACATCGCCACCATTCCGGTAAACCTGGCCGGTAACTGTGCGATGAGCCTGCCGATTGGGCTGGCTCCGGAGGATGGACTGCCGGTGGGGCTGCAGATCATGGCTCCAGCGATGGCAGATGATCGGATGTACAACGTTGGTTCGGCACTTGAGGCCGCGCTCGTCAACAGATGGGGCCACCACCTCATTGAGGAGGCTCCCGCACTATGACCACCACAGACACGACGCTGACGTTTGACGATGCAATCGCGGCCTATGACCCGCTGCTTGGATTCGAGGTTCACGTCGAGTTATCGACAAACTCGAAGATGTTCTGCGGCTGCCCGACCGAGTTCGGCGCTGCCCCAAACACACAGGTGTGTCCCACCTGTGTGGGGTTACCAGGTTCGATGCCAGTGGTTAATCGCACGGCAGTCGAATCGACGATCAAGATTGGTCTGGCGTTGAACTGCGAGATCGCCTCCTGGTGCCGATTCGCACGCAAGAACTACTTCTACCCGGATATGCCCAAGGACTACCAGATCTCGCAGTACGACGAACCACTTTGCAGCGACGGCTACCTTGACGTCGACGTCGTTGATGCCGATGGAAACCACCAGAACGTGCGCGTAGAGATCGAACGCGTCCATATGGAGGAGGACACCGGAAAGCTCCTGCACACAGGTGGTGATACCGGTCGGATCCACGGCGCGGACTATTCACTGGTCGACTACAACCGAGCCGGTGTGCCGCTGATTGAGATTGTCACCAAACCGGTGCCGGGCACTGGTGCGCTTGCTCCTGAGGTCGGTCGAGCCTATGTTCAGGCCTTGCGCGAGGTCGTGAAGTCACTCGGGGTCTCTGATGTTCGGATGGAGCAGGGATCGCTGCGATGTGACGCGAATATCTCGTTGATGCCTAAGGGGTCGCCCGTGTGGGGTACTCGCACCGAGACGAAGAACGTCAACTCGTTCCGGTCTGTCGAGCGGGCATTGCGCTCGGAGATCATTCGACAATCGAATGTGCTTTCTTCGGGTGGAACAGTCGTTCAGGAAACGCGCCATTTCCAGGAGACAACTGGCGACACCACCTCTGGGCGAGTTAAGTCCGATGCTGAGGACTACCGCTACTTTCCCGAGCCTGACCTCATTCCAATCGCGCCGGAGAAGCAATGGGTTGATGAGCTGCGTGCGGGGCTACCGGAGGCCCCAGGGCTGCGGATTGCCCGCCTGCAGCAGGAATGGGACTTGTCGGACTTCGATATGCAGTCAGTGGTTAACGCCGGCGCGCTCGAACTGGTAGTTGCCACGATTGAGGCGGGGGCAGATCACAGTGCTGCGCGCAAGTGGTGGCTAGGAGAATTGACGCGTATCGCTAACTCGCAAGGGACCTCACTGGCTGAGCTGGCGATCACTCCCGCTCAGGTGGCGCGGCTCGCGGAGCTGGTCGATTCCGGCACTCTCAACGACAAACTTGCTCGCAAGGTGATCGAGGGAGTGCTCGCGGGCGAGGGTGAACCAGACGCAGTTATCGAGAGCCGAGGGTTGGCAGTTGTGTCCGATGACGGGCCGCTTCTGGCCGCCATCGACGAGGCAGTCGCGGCCAATCCCGATGTCGTGGGTCGGATTACTGGTGGCAAGCCCCAGGCCGCCGGTGTCATTGTTGGCGCGGTGATGAAGGCGACCCGCGGTCAAGCCGACGCGGGGCGAGTGCGGGAGTTGCTCTTCGAGAAGCTCGGTGTCACACCAGAGTAGCTACTCTGAATCGTCGGTAGGAGCCGTCGCCGGTTTCTCCGATGCATGGAAAGCCGTCGCCTGGTGCTCGTAGTAAGTCTGGCCCTCGTATGAGCGAATGTCGATGACGGACGTGCGCTGGGCGACGACTTGCTCTGGTGCAAGCTCCGAGCGCAATAGGACGTCGTCAATCATCGCCATGATCTCGTCAGGGAACTCCAACGGGATGAAGTGCGTGCCACGCAGGACATGGACTTGCGCGTGCTCGATCTCCTTGGCGAACGCTACGACGTCAAGCATGGAAGTGAGAGTGTCCATCCCGCCGGCGGCAACCGTGACCGGAACGTCAACGAAGGACGGGTCGATTCGCTCGTGTTCCCCTGCAGCGGGGAATAGATGGAAGTACCACGCGAAGTCCAGTTTGATGAACGAGTCGAGCCAGGGAACGATGTCCTCACTTCGGGCGCTGGGCATAATCATTCCGGTGTAGCGCATGACATCGGCGGTGGTTCGAGTTACCGGCACGAACTTAGCCAGTGCGTTGAGCTGTGGTCCCACTAGCTCGCCAGCTCTAAGGACTGCTAAGCCCAAAGGTTTCCGCAATTGGCGAGGGACAAGCAGTGGGGCAAACGCGGAATCGAGGGTGCCACCGGGGACACCGGCGCACATCACGAGCCCGGCTACCCGTTGGGGGTGAGCAGCAGTCAACTCGAAGCTGACGTTGACTCCGTAGGACCAGGCGACCAAGATCGCCTTGTCGATTCCCACATGGTCTAGGACAGCGAGCGCGTCGGCTACGAAGTCATCGATGCGAATGCGATCGGGATCGGCCGGGCGCTGCGATCCCATTGTGCCGCGGTGGTTGTAGCCAACCACCTGATATCCGCAGTCAGGGTCAAGGAGTCGAGGCCACGCTTCGGGTGGAACCCCTAACCCGTTGCACACCAGGATTGGTGGTCCCGTGCCGTTATTGGTCCACCCCTCAAGCACAGTTCCGTCCGCCGACGTGAACTCGAAGGTTGAATACATAGCTAATAGAGTGACATATCACGGCGCTGCGCAGACCAGATCCTGTGCAAAATCACAGCGGCCCACGCGCGTAGTCTTGACCATATGGTCAATATGAAACCTCGCAGCAGCCAAGTTACCGACGGCCTAGAGCGTGCCCCTGCCCGCGGAATGCTGCGGGCGGTCGGGATGGAGACAGCCGACTTCGAGAAGCCTCAAATCGGCATCGCCTCGTCGTGGAATGAGATCACTCCCTGCAACCTGTCACTCGAACGCCTTGCTCTCAACGCCAAGGAGGGTGTGCACGGTGCGGGTGGATTCCCTATGCAGTTCGGGACCATCTCGGTCTCCGATGGGATTTCCATGGGTCACGTGGGGATGCACTTCTCGCTGGTGAGCCGCGAGATCATCGCCGATTCAGTCGAAGCCGTCATGCAGGCCGAGCGCCTCGACGGGATGGTGAACTTCGCTGGTTGTGACAAGAGTCTGCCTGGCATGCTCATGTCAGCGGCCCGAATCGATGTTGCGAGCGTGTTCGTCTACGCCGGCTCCATCATGCCCGGCTTAGTGGGGGACAAACAGGTCACGATCATCGACGCATTTGAGGCGGTTGGCGCCTGCGCTCGCGGGCTAATCACCAGAGCAGAGGTTGATGCCATTGAGAAGGCAATCTGCCCGGGCGAGGGCGCCTGCGGGGGGATGTACACCGCCAACACGATGGCTAGTGCCGCCGAGGCAATGGGAATGTCCCTACCCGGATCTGCTGCTCCGCCGGCCGTCGACCGTCGCCGGGATGGCTACGCGCGGCGAAGCGGTGAGGCTGTCGTGGAACTCATTCGACAAGGCATCACGGCCAGAGACATCATCACTCGTGAGTCGCTTGAGAACGCCATCAGTGTCGTGATGGCGTTCGGCGGATCGACAAATGCCGTGCTGCATTTGCTGGCGATTGCCCATGAGGCCGATATCGACCTCGAGCTCTCGGACTTCCAGCGGATTTCCGAGCGGGTCCCGTTGCTGGCAGATGTTAAGCCGTTCGGTCGCTATGTGATGACCGATGTTGATCGAGTCGGCGGGGTCCCTGTCGTCATGCGAGCACTTTTGGATGCGGGTTTGCTTCACGGCGACTGTATGACTGTTACTGGTAAGACTTTGGCGGAGAACCTGGAGGAAGTGAACCCGCCAGATCCCGACGGCGACATCATGCGTGCAACGCAATCGCCGCTCGATGCCACCGGTGGAATCACAATCCTGCACGGCTCACTAGCTCCTGAAGGGTGCGTCACCAAGAACGCGGGAATCGGTGTCGACCTATTCGAAGGAACGGCACGCGTCTTTGACCGCGAACAGGCCGCAATGGACGCGCTTGAGGACGGCACTATTCAGGCCGGCGACGCTGTCGTTATCCGCTATGAAGGGCCCCGTGGAGGGCCTGGGATGCGTGAGATGTTGATGATTACCGGGGCAATCAAGGGTGCTGGACTTGGTAAGGATGTGCTGTTGATGACTGACGGGAGGTTCAGCGGTGGAACGACCGGGCTCTGCGTTGGTCATATTGCGCCAGAAGCCTCGGTCGGAGGACCGATTGGTTTAGTCCAAGACGGTGACAAGATCGTGATTGACCTCGCGAACCGTACGTTGGACCTGCTTGTTGATCCCGCTGAACTCGATCGTCGCCGCCAATCGTGGACGCCCGTCGAGCACCCATTCAAACGCGGCGTGCTGAGCAAGTACGAGAAGCTGGTCGGCTCGGCCTCGCGAGGGGCAGTCTGCGATTAGGCGAGTCTTTGGCAGACCGCGAACCCCCGCAGTGGCATATACCTCACCGGAGGAGTGCGGGGATGCCGACCACTAGGGGCTCGCGGAGTTTGCGTTGGGCTACGCCATCACGACCTGGGCGATCGGTGCCCCGCTAGGGGTTGACGATCCGCCCGCAGGTTCGACCGTGACAGCGACTGCTGCTGTTCCGGCCAGATCGCCTTCAAGAGCGACCGTGGCGGTTCCGTTGGGACCCGGTACCCAGGTTCCGGCCGGCCTCGCTTGCCCGTCGGCGGTGAGCGTCCAAAGCTCATACGTCTGATCCGCCGGAAGCGCTGGAACGCCTTGGGCGATCATCATGGCTTGGCCCTTACTCGGTGACATCACCACCGCCGAGCTGGCATCTCCCATCGGCATCTGGCGAACGATCGTGTCCGGACTTGCCACAAGGTCCGCCACCTGCTGTGACTGTGCCGTCAGGACATCAGCACTCTGTCGTTCTTGAACTCCGAAGATCCCCGCTCCGATGGCGCCAATCGCTAGCACTGCCGCCGCCGCCCCTAGCCAACGTGTCGCACGCCGACCTTTGGAGGCTCTCTGGTCGGAGGAAGTGGCTGCTTGAGATCGCGGCACGACCTGCGGTGTTTGGGCGATCTGCGCCAGCACCGCATCCCGCATGGCAGGCGGGGCAGCCTCGGCGTCTGCTTCGCCGAGGCGGGCCACTGTTGCCAGGAGTTCATAGGTCTCGTTTTGGCACGGTTCGCAAGTAGCGAGATGGCGATCGAACCGGGCCCGTTCGATGTCGTCGAGTGCGTCGAGTGCGTAGGGGCCAGCGAGTAGGTGGATTTCCGCTTCATTGTCGTACTCGTTTGCGTCCATCAGGTCACCCCCAGGGCATCTCGTAAGTGGATCAGGCCGTCGCGTAATCGGGTTTTGGCGGTACCGAGCGGGATCTCCAGTGTTGTGGCGACCTCGGTATGGGTGTATCCCTTGTAAAAGGCCAACTCCACGGCTGCACGCTGAATAGGCGTGAGTTGCTTCATGGCGTTTCGTACTTGTCGCTTCTCGAACTCGTGCTCAACATCCGCGCTGACGTGATCGTGGTCGGGCTCGTGGCTCGCGACTCCGTAGGCTGTGTCCCGGTTCGCCGCTGACTGAGCTGACCGCACTCGATCGATTGCTCGACGGTGGGCCATTGTCAAGATCCATGTCTTTCCGGTTCCTCGATCAGGATCGAATCGTGCCGCTAGCCGCCACACCTCTACCAAGACCTCTTGGGCGACCTCCTCGCTTTGCGACGGGTCGCGTAGGACACGCCGAACGAGGCCGAACACTGAGCCAGCCATCAGGTCGTAGAGGTCCCGAAACGCAGCTTCATCACCTCGAGCAGTAAGGAGTAGCAACTTCGTCACCTCATCTGGGTCTTTGTTCGATGTGGACATCGACTCGAACGGAATCACCGTCATCCTTGCGGCCCCTTTCCGGTGCGCTCGCCGCAGCTATGAGTTGGGTCGATCATTCGGGCTGGCTAGTAGTTGGTGGTACGAGTACGCCATCGATCAAGTAGACGAGTGCGTTAGCTGTTTTGATGTTGCCGCACACGATCTCGGCGGTGTCGTTGATGGTGAAGTCGTCGTCGACTCCGGTGATTGTGAGGTCTTGACCCTCAATGGTGGGGTGGGTGCCCACCAGCTGATCGGGCGCTAGCTGGCCCTGGACGACGTGGTACTCCAAGACCGTCGCGAGGGCTCCCGTTGGGTCGGCTGCGAGCGTCTTGAGGGTGTCGGCCGATACCGATGCGAAGGCGTCATTGGTTGGGGCGAAGACGGTCACGCCTTCCGCCGAGTTCAAAGTTCCCGCTAGTCCGGCGGCTTGGGCTTGGGTCACCAAGGTGCTGAGGACGGGGATACCAG
This sequence comes from uncultured Actinomycetes bacterium, assembly GCA_946803585.1. GTDB lineage: Bacteria > Actinomycetota > Actinomycetes > S36-B12 > UBA10799 > UBA10799. The sequence goes on along the minus strand of CAMPEQ010000010.1, from coordinate 92,643 downwards.
ATACAGCGGAATCGACCCGCTGTTTCTCGATCTCTGCGACAGAACCTGGGCCAGAGGTCGGAAGTGACGCACAGGCAGGTCCAAACAGCTCGTCGCTACCCGGCGAGGCCGTGCTGTTGTCGCTGGCCGACGTAGCTCCGCACGCAGTCGCGCTGAGGATGAGAGCCGCGGTGCCTAGGGTCAGGGTCGTGCTCTTCACGCTCGTGAGCATGACTCCTCCAATCTGGCTACCACCGGGTGCGCTGGTCGCTCTGTCAGTTGATATGTAAGTAGTTCGGACACCCCGACCGTCTGGATTGGTGTGAATAGCCAGATATTACGTGGCGAAGATTCCGGTCAGGACCGAGATCTCCTGAAGCGATTACGGGCTGAAGGAAACAATCGCACCCCCGGCGTGCACTCCGCGAACACTGGGGCTATGGTTTACCCATGCATCACAGCATTCTCGTAGTAACCAAGGCGTGCGCCGACTGAGTAATCCTCAGCCCGCACGCCCACCCTCCATTGCCGCCAGGCAGGGGGGTTTTTTAGTGTCCGGCGGATCATCGCGCGATCCGCACCGGTCCGCCGGGCACTAGGAAGCGAGAATGGAACCAGCACGAGCTAGCTGCGCAGCACGGCGCGACTAGAACAGACCAATCGACGACACCACCCACCAGCGAGGACCAAATGAGTAGCAACTCAGACAAAATGACTGGCGCCCAGAGCCTGATTCGCTCGCTGGAGCATGCGGACGTCGACACGGTCTTCGGTATCCCAGGTGGCGCGATCTTGCCCGCCTATGACCCGATGATGGATAGCGAGAAGGTCCGCCACATTCTGGTTCGACATGAGCAAGGGGCCGGGCACGCGGCAGAGGGATATGCCTACAGTTCGGGCAAGGTCGGTGTCTGCATGGCGACGTCAGGCCCCGGTGCGACCAACTTGGTGACGCCGATTGCCGATGCATATATGGACTCGGTGCCGATCGTGGCGATCACCGGCCAGGTCCCGAGTGCGGCGATTGGGACGGATGCGTTTCAGGAAGCTGATATCAGCGGGATCACGATGCCGATTACCAAACACAACTTCCTCATCACCGACCCCTCGGAGATCCCTCGGGCTATTTCTGAGGCATTTCACCTCGCGTCAACTGGGCGTCCGGGTCCGGTTCTCGTCGACATCTCCAAGGATGCGTTGGCGGCCCAAACCACATTCGCCTGGCCCGACTCGATCGACTTGCCGGGCTACCGTCCCAACACGCACCCGCACTCCAAGCAGATCCGCGAAGCAGCATCGATGATCGTGAATGCGGACCAACCGGTTCTCTATGTCGGTGGGGGCGTGGTTCGATCCGGTGCGGCTCCGGCATTACTTGAGCTCGCTGAACTCACGGGGATTCCCGTCGTGACCACGCTAATGGCACGCGGTGCGTTCCCCGATTCCCATCGCCTGAACCTGGGAATGCCTGGGATGCATGGCACCGTCCCAGCTGTCGGCGCCCTCCAACGTAGTGACTTGATCATTGCACTAGGTGCACGGTTCGACGACCGCGTGACCGGGCACTTGCCCTCGTTCGCACCCAAAGCGGCGGTGATTCACGCAGACATTGATCCAGCCGAGATCGGCAAGAACCGCACAGCCGATGTGCCGATCGTGGGCGATGCGCGGGAGGTCATCATCGACCTCATCTCCGCTATCCAGTCCGAGGCGGTTGCCGGACGAATGGGCGATTACGAGCAGTGGTGGGACCAGATCAACGGCTGGCGGACCGACTTTCCGCTCGGATACGATCCCGCTCCGTCAAACGAGATTGCACCGCAGCAGGTGATTTCTCGGATCGGCCAGATTGCCGGTCCCGACGCGTACTACGTTGCCGGAGTCGGCCAGCATCAGATGTGGTCGGCGCAGTTCATTGGATACGAGAAGCCGGGACATTGGATCAACTCGGGTGGGTTGGGCACGATGGGATTTGCCGTGCCCGCCGCGATGGGCGCCAAGGTCGGGTCGCCGGACTCAGTGGTCTGGGCCATCGATGGTGATGGTTGCTTCCAGATGACAAATCAAGAACTCGCTACCTGCGCGATTAACGATATTCCGATCAAGGTTGGCGTGATCAACAACGGAACGCTCGGGATGGTGCGACAGTGGCAGTCGCTGTTCTACAACGAGAGGTACTCCAATACCGACCTCAATACCCACCGGATTCCTGACTTCGTGAAGCTCGCAGATGCTTACGGCTGTCACGGCCTACGTTGTGAGTCCCCAGATCAAATCGACGCGGTCATTGAGAAGGCCATGTCGCTCAACGATGCGCCAGTTGTCGTTGACTTCCAGGTCCATAAGGATGCGATGGTCTGGCCGATGGTCCCGGCCGGAACGAGTAACGACATGATCACCGTCGCCAAGTCGTTGGCACCCGCGTGGGATCGGGAGATCTAACGATGTCTGACGCTCAGCTACTAATCCTCGAATCAGCAGAAAGGCACTCCTCATGACCCGCCATACCCTGTCGGTCCTGGTCGAGAACAAACCCGGCGTGCTCGCCCGGGTGGCCGCGTTGTTCGCGCGCCGCGGATTCAATATCGAGTCGCTGGCCGTGGGTCCGACCGAGGTCTCCGAGATCTCGCGAATGACGATCGTCGTTCAGGTGGCAGATCTGCCGTTGGAGCAGGTGACCAAGCAACTCAATAAGCTCATCAATGTGATCAAGATCGTTGAGCTCGAGCCGGAGTGCACAGTCGAACGGGAACTCATCATGGTGAAGGTGCGTGCGGACCTAGACACCCGGTCTCATGTTCTGGAGACCGTCCAACTGTTCCGTGCCAAAGTCGTTGATGTTGCGCCAGACACGGTGACGATCGAGGCAACCGGGACCGCGGGCAAGCTCGAGGCCCTGTTGCGGATGCTGGAGTCGTTCGGGATCAAGGAGTTGGTGCAGTCCGGAATGGTCGCAGTTGGGCGAGGTCCTCGCTCGATCACCGACCGATCCTTACGAAGCGCTGGCTGACCCGCACCGGAGTCGGCATCAAAGACGTGTCCTACCCTCTGTCCAGAAGTAATCAAGGAACGCTTGTCGCGCGTAGCTGACGGGTATTTCGACCAACAACAAGGAGAACCAGATCGTGGCCGAGCTTTTCTATGACGCCGACGCAGACCTATCGCTCATTCGCAGTCGCAAGGTTGCTGTCTTGGGATACGGCTCCCAGGGCCACGCCCATGCACTGAGTTTGCATGACTCCGGGGTCGACGTCCGAGTGGGTCTTGCCCCCGAATCCAAGAGCCGCGCAAAGGCCGAGGCAGCTGGGCTTCGCGTTGTTGATCCGGCAACCGCATGTGCGGAAGCTGATCTGATCATGGTGCTCGTTCCCGATCATGTGCAGCGTGGGTTGTACGCCTCGGCGATCGAACCGAACCTCAACGATGGCGATGCGCTGTTCTTCGCTCACGGTTTCAATATCCGTTTTGACTACATCAACCCACCCGCAACGGTCGACGTGTGCATGGTCGCGCCAAAGGGCCCGGGCCACCTAGTTCGCCGTGAGTACGTCGCTGGTCGCGGCGTTCCGGCAATCGTTGCCGTCGAGCAGGATGCCACCGGCCAAGCGTGGGATCTTGCGCTGTCGTACGCGAGTGCGATCGGTTGCCTGCGCGCCGGTGGAATCAAGACGACCTTCACTGAGGAGACCGAGACGGATCTCTTTGGTGAGCAGGCAGTGCTGTGTGGTGGCGCTTCCCAGTTGGTCATGTATGGATTCGAGACCCTCGTCGAGGCCGGCTACCAGCCAGAGGTTGCCTACTTCGAGTGCCTGCACGAGCTCAAGCTCATCGTCGACCTCATGTACGAGGGTGGCATCGCCAAGCAGCGTTGGTCGGTATCTGACACGGCAGAGTACGGCGACTACGTTTCCGGCCCACGCGTGATCGATCCGAGTGTCAAAGAGAACATGAAGGCCGTACTCGGCGACATCCAAAGCGGAGCATTCGCCAAGCGCTTTATCGACGATCAGGATGCCGGTGCGCCGGAGTTCATTGAGCTCCGCAAGAAGGGCGAGACCCATTCGATTGAAGACACCGGCCGCGAGCTTCGCAAGCTGATGTCGTGGGTTGAGTCCGGAGATGATGACTACGTCGAAGGCACTGCAGCACGCTAGACCCAAGTAAAGCGCGGCGAGACCACAGCACTAGGTCTCGCCGCGCTTTACTGTTGTTTGCGCCCGATTAGCCGCTCACAATGTGACTTACAACAGCTTCGTGAAAGCTTTCACAAAGTCGGCGGTACACTTGAGACTCACCTCATCCACGGAAGATCCGTGCGGATTCGCACGGTCTCGTAGTGCCGAAAATTCGGCAAAGGAGTCTGGGCGCGTGTCTAAGCCAGTCGTGCTGATCGCAGAAGAACTATCACCGGCCACAATCGAAGCGCTCGGACCTGATTTCGAGGTTCGTAACGTCGACGGCGCAGATCGGGCAGCCCTGCTGCCAGCGATCGCCGATGTTGATGCCATCCTCATTCGCTCGGCCACCAAGGTGGACGCCGAGGCCCTCGCGGCGGCAAAGAAGCTCAAGGTTGTCGCTCGCGCCGGCGTTGGACTCGACAATGTCGATGTTGAGGCCGCCACCCAAGCCGGTGTCATGGTCGTCAATGCCCCAACCTCCAACATCGTGTCGGCGGCGGAACTTGCTGTCGCGCTGCTACTTGCCAGCGCTCGCAACGTCAGTCCCGCCCATGCCGCCTTGCGCGAGGGGCAGTGGAAGCGCTCCAAGTACTCCGGAGTTGAGGTTGCGGATAAGACGGTTGGTGTCGTTGGACTTGGCCGTATCGGCCTGCTTGTAGCTCAGCGTTTGAGCGCGTTCGGTGTGGAACTCATTGCCTACGATCCGTTCGTTCAACCAGCCCGTGCTGCCCAACTTGGCGTGCGCATGGTGGAACTTGATGAGCTACTTGAGACCAGCGACTTCATCACCGTTCACTTGCCGAAGAACAAGGACACTCTTGGTCTCATCGGTGCCGAAGCCTTAGCAAAGGTCAAGCCAACGGTCCATATCGTCAATGCTGCTCGCGGGGGAATCGTCGACGAGCAGGCGCTCTTCGACGCACTGTCAGAGGGGCGCGTAGCTGGTGCTGGCCTCGACGTCTACGCGACTGAGCCGTGCACGGATTCGCCGCTGTTTGGACTCGACAACGTTGTGGCCACACCTCACCTCGGTGCAAGCACTGACGAAGCGCAGGAGAAGGCCGGAGTCGCCGTCGCTAAGTCAGTACGACAGGCGCTTGCCGGGGAGCTAGTTCCCGATGCGGTCAACGTTCAAGGTGGAACGATCGCTGAGGAGGTTCGGCCGCTCATCGAGACTGCCGAGCGTCTCGGCCGCATCGCCTCGAGCATGACACCCTCAGCCATTGCAGCCATCGATTTCGAGGTACTTGGAGAGGCCTCGGCCCACGATGTGCGTGTATTGCAACTGTCCGCACTCAAGGGCGTCTTTTCAGTCCTAGTGCAAGATCCGGTCTCTTATGTCAATGCACCGGTGCTCGCCGCTGATCGCGGGGTCGCCACCACGCTATCGACTGAGGTGGAGTCTCCGGAGCATCGGACGCTGATCCGCATCAAGCTGACGACGACCGAGGGCCAGTGCGTCGCAGTTGCAGGTACGGTCACCGGACCCCGCGATATCGAAAAGCTTGTCGAGGTTGACGGTTTTGAGATCGACGTCCCAATTAGTGAGCACATGGCGTTCTACACATACGCGGATAAGCCGGGAATCGTTGGAGTTGTCGGCCAGATCCTCGGTGGCTCGGGAGTGAACATTGCAGGAATGCAGGTCAGCCGCACCAAGGCCGGGGGAGAGGCGCTTATTGCGCTGACGGTGGACTCAGTCATCCCCGAGGACGCCCTTGGAAAAATCGCTGAGCAGATTGGCGCCGACGCGGTCTTTGCTGTCGATCTGGACTAGCGTCAACTGCGTGAGCGTATGAAAACTAGCTGTGAGGTTAGCTCTTGTTACCCGTGATGTTGATCGTCATCGTGGTCGGGCTAGCCGTACCAGCTTGAACTGGGATTGCGGACACCGTCACCAGGGTGGTGCCGCTACCGGTGGTGAGGAAGTTAATCTTTCCTGCCTTGCCGGTGACGGTGTACTCCGTTCCCGGCGAGGTCAGCGAACCGCTCGTGACCGTACCGGAGGCATTCGTTGTTAGCTGCATATCGAAGTCGCCAGTCTTTGCGTCGCCCTTGGCAAATACCTCGATCTTGCCGCCAAGTGCCCCACTGGTTGGTGTGAAGGTCATCGTTCCGCCGGTCGTCTTGTATGTGTCGGCCCCTTGCCCGGCAACTTTAACCTTGCCCCCAGCGGCGATCGAGTACTTTGTGGATGAGGTTGACGACGTCGGGGATGCCGAGGACTTGGTCGGTGAGGCTGAAGTTGCGGTGGGAGATGCCGACGCTGACGTCTCGGTAGGTGTGGGTGACTCTGATGGCGTGGTGTCGTCACCACTACTACATCCGGCTAGACCGAGTGCGGTCACCGCGGCGATTCCAACTGCTGTTCCTAGTGAGCGGGTAATCCTCATAGCGTCGTTCTCCTCTAGTCAAGGGATAGCCCAGAATGGGCGCGCCGAAGCGTAGCGGGAAAGCAGGCTGAATCGCGCGCTCACGGCTTTGACGAGAGGTGAAGGGGCTAGCGCGCTTGCGCGTCGCGGTCGGCGCGGTTCAGCGCCGAGACCACGGCTTTCAGGCTTGAGGTAACAATCGATGGATCGATACCCACACCCCACAGAACTCGACCGTGGACGGCGCATTCGAGGTAGGACGCGGCCCGAGCATCGCCACCGGCGGCTAGCGCGTGCTCGTTGTAGTCGTGGACCTTGACGTCTACTCCATGATGAGACAGCGCGTTACAAAACGCCGCGATGGGGCCGTTCCCGTGTCCGGTGAGGGTGAACTCCTCATCGCGATCGGTCAGAACCACGTTCACGACTGTCTCACCGTCAACCTCGCTGGCCAGGTCGTGTTTGATCAGTGTGAAGCGACCCCATGGTGCATCGGGGTTCGGCAGGTACTCGTGACGGAACGTCGCCCACATCTCGGCTGGCGCGACCTCGCCGCCCTCGGAATCTGTCAGTTGTTGAACGACCTGGCTGAACTCGATCTGTAGCCGACGCGGCAGATCCAGGCTGTGTTCGGTCTTCATAACGTAGGCGACGCCACCCTTGCCAGACTGGGAGTTCACCCGGATCACGGCCTCGTACGTGCGTCCCACGTCCTTGGGATCGATTGGCAGGTAGGGAACGGCCCAGGAGAAGTCCTCGATTGGCACGCCCGCCTCGTCGGCGTCGGCCTGTAGCGCAGCTAGCCCCTTGTTAATGGCGTCCTGATGGGATCCGGAAAAGGCGGTGTACACCAGGTCGCCACCGTAGGGATGGCGCTCGTTGACCGGGAGCTGGTTGCAGTACTCGACTGCCCGGCGGATCTCGTCGATATCGGAGAAGTCAATCTGCGGGTCAATTCCCTGGCTGAACAGGTTCATGCCAAGTGTCACCAGGCAGACATTGCCGGTTCGCTCGCCGCTTCCGAACAAGCAACCTTCGATGCGATCGGCTCCGGCCATGTACGCCAGCTCGGCAGCTGCAACGGCGGTTCCACGGTCGTTGTGGGGATGAAGCGATAGGACGACGGAATCGCGGTGAGCCAGGTTGCGGTTCATCCATTCGATGGAGTCGGCATACACATTCGGAGTCGCCATCTCAACGGTGGCTGGCAGGTTGTAGATGACCTTGCGCTCCGGGGTTGGGTGCCAGACCTCGGATACGGCGTTGCAGACCTCAACAGCGAACTCCAACTCGGTGCCGGTGTAGGACTCGGGGGAGTACTCGAAGTAGATCTCGGTGTCCCCAGCGTTCTCGGCGAACTTCGCGCACAACTGTGCGCCGTGAACGGCGATGTCCTTGATGCCGTCCTTGTCCAAGCCAAAGACGACCCGACGCTGCAATGTAGATGTGGAGTTATACAAGTGAACGATTGCTTGTTTGGCGCCCCGGATCGATTCAAAGGTCCGTTCGATCAAGGCTTCGCGGGCTTGGGTGAGAACCTGAATGACGACGTCATCGGGGATCAGGTCCTCTTCGATCAGTTCTCGAATGAAGTCGAAGTCGGTCTGGGAAGCCGACGGGAAGCCGACCTCGATTTCCTTGTATCCCATATCGACAAGCAACTGGAACATTCGGCGTTTGCGCTCTGGCGACATTGGATCGATGAGGGCTTGGTTGCCATCACGCAGGTCTACGGCACACCAGCGGGGAGCCTTGGTAATGACTGCGTCGGGCCAGGTTCGATCGCGTAGGGCCACGGGGGTGAACGGCTGGTAGCGGTGAATCGGCATACCAGAGGGTTGCTGGGCGTTTCGTTCAGAATAGGTCGTCATGTTCTTGGTCTCCAGGTCTTAGTGAGTCGAATCTTTTGACCGGAGCGCACGTGGCGCACGCATCTCACCGCGACGGGGGACCGGTCGGTCAGACCCTGCCGCGGCAGCTAAGGAGTAGATCCAAGCGAGCCACGTCTTTAGGGTAACAGCCAACCTCTTGGAAGTGACAGATCGAGTGACACGTAATCTCTACGCCCATGGCACAGACCTTCAAACTCGCAGTGATCCCTGGTGACGGAATTGGTATCGAAGTCACGGCCGAAGCGCTCAAAGTGCTTGATGCTGCCGTAGCGGATCAAGACATCGTGTTCGCGCGGACCGAGTACGACCTCGGCGCTCGTGCCTACCACCGAACAGGGGAGGCCTTGCCGGACTCCGTGTTGGCTGAGATCCGCGATCACGATGCCATCTTGCTTGGCGCGATCGGCGACCCAAGCGTTCCACCCGGAGTGCTCGAGCGCGGTCTCCTACTCAAGATGCGCTTCGAGCTCGATCACGCACTGAACTTGCGGCCGGTGAAGCTCCTGCCCGGGGTGGAGTCTCCGGTTCGCTCGGCCACACCCGAGAACGTCGACATGGTCGTCTGCCGGGAGGGGACCGAGGGTCTGTATTGCGGAGCTGGCGGGCACCTTCGTAAGGACACCGTGCACGAGGTAGCAACAGAAGAGAGCATCAACACCTGGTACGGCGTCGAACGGGTTGTCCGAAGTGCATTCGAGCGAGCAGTAGCGCGGCCCCGTAAGAAGTTGACGCTGGTCCACAAAACCAACGTGCTGGTCCATGCCGGTGGGCTGTACCAGCGGGTCGTGAACGCAGTGGCCACGGAGTATCCAGATGTCACGGTTGACTACTGCCACGTCGATGCCGCAACTATCTTCTTTGTCACGGACCCAGGTCGATTCGATGTCATCGTCACGGACAACATGTTCGGCGACATCATCACCGATATTGGCGCTGCACTTGCCGGTGGAATCGGTCTGGCTGCCTCGGGGAATCTCAACATCGATGGCACTGGGCCGAGCATGTTCGAGCCTGTGCACGGATCCGCTCCCGACATCGCCGGTCAGGGCAAAGCTGACCCGACTGCCGCCGTCATGTCGGTGGCAATGCTGCTTGAGAACCTTGGACTCGCACAGGCCGCGGCACGAATTGAGACGGCCGTTGCTGCTGATTTGGCTGCTCGCGATGGCAGCTCACGTTCGACATCGCAGATCGGCGAGGACCTCGCAGCGCTCGTCGCAGCTAATTAGTCACCCGCCGGTATCGGCGTCGAGCCGGTACTGTCAACCGCGTGGCCAAAGGAGAATTGCGTGACTGACCTGTTTGAGATCGAGAAAAGCACTCGGCTCGTCGACGTTGACGTGCGAAAAGCGATCTTGGCGGAGCCTGGATTCGGCCGCTACTTCACTGACCACATGGCACGCGTTCTCTGGACAAAGGACCGCGGCTGGCATGACGCGCAGATCGTCCCGTACGGCCCGATCACAATGGACCCGGCCACCAACTTTGTGCACTACGGCCAAGCCATCTTCGAGGGTCTGAAGGCGTATCTACTTCCCGACGGTTCCATCGCGACCTTCCGGCCAGAACGCAATGCGCAGCGATTCCGCGACTCCGCTCGGCGCCTGGCGATGCCGGAGCTACCCGACGAGTTGTTCCTTGGCTCGCTCGACGCCTTGGTCGGCGTAGACGGTGAGTGGGTGAGCGGACTACCCGACCGCTCGCTGTACCTGCGTCCCTTCATGTTCAGTACCGAGGTTGGCTTAGGGGTGCGTCCAGCGGATTCCTACACCTACCTGCTGATTGCCTCACCCGCTGGTCCGTACTTCCCCCAAGGGGTTCGGCCGGTATCGGTGTGGCTCTCAGATGACTACGTACGCGCTGCTCCAGGCGGAACCGGAGAGGCAAAATGCGCGGGCAACTACGCGGCCTCCTTGGTCGCCCAGGCCGAGGCAATCGAGCATGGGTGCGATCAGGTGGTGTGGCTCGACGCGGCCGAGCACTTCTGGATCGAAGAGATGGGCGGGATGAACCTGTTCTTCGTCTACGGCTCTGGCGATGATGTTCGCCTCGTGACCCCAGAGCTTTCCGGGGCGCTTCTGCCCGGCGTCACCCGCGATTCCCTGCTGAGTTTGGCCACCGATTTGGGTTACTCCGTCGAGGAGCGCAGGATCAGCGTTGATGAATGGCAAACGGGGTGTGCGACTGGCGAGATCACAGAGGTCTTCGCCTGCGGAACCGCAGCTGTTATCACTCCTGTCGGGCACGTGAAGAACCGCGACAAGGAGTGGGATGTGGGAACAGGCGAGCCCGGCATCGTGACAATGAAACTGCGTGAGCTACTCACCGGGATTCAGCAAGGAACGATTGATGACCAGCGCGGGTGGATGCGTCAACTGGCCTGATGTCCTGGCCGGTGAGTGCAGTCTGGAGATGTCCCGATTCGTGCGATTGGTTCGGCTGTGTCAGACTTACTACGTGACCTCAGTCGCAATGATCATTATTTAGCGCACCGCCAGCCACTCAGGCTCCCGGTGCGCTTACCCCCTGCCCACGGTGTCCGGGGGTATTTCTTTGCCCCACGATCTGCGACGACGACTCACCTCAACTACCCGTAAGAAGGCCCTGAAATGACATCAGCAAGTGGTTCAGTAAGTACCGGCGACCAGTCATCAGCTGCGTTCCAACTCTATGACACAACTCTTCGCGATGGCGCGCAGCGCGAGGGGATCTCCTACTCTGTCGCGGACAAGTTAGCCGTCACCCGACTACTCGATCAGTTCGGCGTCGAGTTCATCGAAGGTGGCTGGCCCGGTGCGATGCCAAAGGACACCGAGTTCTTTGAGCGTGTTCGCGACGAAGTTGAGTTGCGCAATGCGTCGATGGTCGCGTTCGGAGCAACTCGCAAGGCCGGGGTAAACGTCGAGGACGATAAGCAGGTCGCGGCACTGTTAGCTGCCCAGACTCCGGCGATCACGATCGTGGCCAAGAGCGATGTCCGCCACGTCCACGACGCGCTCCATACGACCTTGGACGAGAACCTGGCGATGGTTCGCGACACTGTCACCTACCTAGTCGCTCATGGCCGCCGAGTGTTCGTTGACCTTGAGCACTTCTTCGACGGCTACAAGCGCGATGCGAATTACGGGGTCGCCTTACTCGACGTCGCAGCCGAGGCAGGTGCGGAGGTCGGCGTCCTCTGCGATACCAACGGCGGGATGCTGCCAAGCGGGATCGCTCGGGTTGTCACCGACGTCGGTTCGCGCACCGCCCTCCAGCTAGGAATCCACTGTCAAGATGACACCGCCTGTGCAGTGGCCAACACGCTGGCAGCCGTTGAGGTCGGCGCGATGCAAGCCCAGTGCACGGCTAACGGATACGGCGAGCGGACTGGGAACGCGGACCTTTTCTCGGTGGCGGCCAACCTGCAGTTAAAGATGGGTCGCAACGTTCTGCCAGAGGAATCGATGCAGGACATGGTTCGGGTCTCGCACGCGATTGCTGATATCGCCAACCTCACGGCTGATACCCACCGGGCATACGTCGGGTCGTCGGCGTTCAGCCACAAAGCGGGATTGCACGCGAGCGCGCTGAAGATCGATCCGAGTCTGTACAACCACATCGACCCCAGCGTTGTGGGTGGCGATATGAAGGTCCTCGTCACCGAGATGGCGGGGCGAGCCTCGGTTGAGATGAAGGGCCGCGAACTCGGGTTCGACCTTGGTGCCGAACCAGAAGTGCTGACCGACGTGGTCGCGAAGGTGAAGGATCTCGAGGCCAACGGCTGGACGTTCGAGGCCGCCGATGCCTCCTTCGAACTACTCGTTCGTGACGCTCGATCCAAGTCGAAGGTTCGAGAGTTTGACGTTGAGAACTGGCGGGTGATCGTCGAGCAAGGAACCGACACCGTCGTCCGTAGTGAGGCCACGGTGAAAGTGCGGGTCGGGGCGGATCGAACCGTTGCCGTTGGTGAGGGCAATGGTCCGGTCAATGCGCTGGACAACGCGTTACGAAGCGCACTGTCGACAGCTTTCCCCGAGCTCGAGAAGTTCGAGCTCACTGACTACAAGGTGCGCATTGTGGAAGGTGTCAAGGGCACCGGCGCCGTAACTCGAGTGCTGGTGGACACCACTGACGGTGGTAAAGCCTGGACGACCGTCGGGGTCCATGAGAACGTCATTGCCGCGTCATGGATGGCCTTGGAAGACGCAGTAGCCTACGGCTTGCTAGCGAACTAGAACGTCAGCTAGGTACGCCGCGAGAAGTTCGACAACGAGGAGCGCAAGTGAGTAGTGCAGTTCGGGTCCGATTTTGCCCGTCACCAACGGGAGATCCACACGTCGGGATGTTGCGAACCGCCCTGTTCAACTGGGCTTATGCGCGTCACACCGGCGGTACGTTCGTCTTCCGGATTGAGGACACCGACGCTGCCCGCGACAGTGAGGGCTCCTACGAGGCATTGCTGCACTCACTGCGTTGGCTCGGATTGGATTGGGATGAGGGCCCCGAGGTAGGCGGCGAGTATGGGCCGTACCGCCAAAGCGAGCGAGGCGATATCTATCAAGAGGTGATCGCCAAGCTCACCGGAGGTGGCTATACCTACCGTTGCTTCTGTACCGCAGACGAGCTCACTGAACGTCGCGAGCTAGCGCGTAAGGAAGGCCGTGAATCAGGTTACGACGGGAAGTGTCGCGATCTCACTGATGTACAGATTGAGCAGTTCCAGGAGCAGGGACGCACCTCAGTCACTCGCTTCCGGATGCCGGATCAGGACTGGGTCTGGGAAGACTTAGTCAGGGGAGAGGTCAGCTTCGGCTCGGCATTTGTTCCCGACTTCGTCCTTGTTCGGGCGAACGGGGATCCGCTGTACACCCTGGTCAACCCGACCGACGATGCCCTCATGGGTATTACCCACGTTCTGCGTGGTGAGGATTTACTCTCGAGCACGCCTCGACAACTCGCTCTGCATCAGGCACTCATCGAGTTGGGGATCGGCAGCGGCGTCATGCCTAAGTTCGCTCACTTGCCCTACGTGATGGGGGAGGGAAATAAGAAGCTCTCGAAGCGTGATCCAGAGGCGAGCTTCTCTCATTACGAACGCCTCGGCTTTTTACCGGAGGGACTGGTCAACTACCTCGCGCTGCTCGGATGGTCACTTGGTGGTGACGTTGAGTTCTTCTCCCTTGAGCAGCTAGCAGAAGCCTTTGATGTATCCCGGGTCAATCCGAATCCGGCGCGATTCGACATCAAGAAGTGCACGGCCATCAATGGCGATTGGATCAGGGCGCTGGAACCCAACGACCTCGCCGAGCGGATCGTGCCGTACTTGGTGACCGATGGGACCCTACCCGCAGGTCCGACGCAGGAGCAGTTGACTTTGTTGCGTGAAGCCGTGCCGCACATCAGCACGCGGATGGAGGTGCTCAGCCAGGCACCCGGCATGGTCGGATTCCTCTATGCGGGCGAACCGGGGAGTAAGCCATTTGAGCTGGATGAAGCCGATGCTCAGAAGCTATTGAACGAAGCGGGGCTGGAGGTTCTTGCGGCCGCGCGCGCTGCGTTAGACGGGCTGTCTGAATGGACAACGACCTCAATTGAAGAGGCGCTACGGCAATCACTAATTGAGGAGCGAGGCCTTAAGCCACGGCTTGCATTTGGTCCGGTTCGGGTGGCGATTACCGGCCGTCGGGTATCGCCACCGCTATTCGAATCGATGGAATTGCTGGGCCGCGAACGCTCGTTGGAGCGGTTGGACAGTGCAGCCCGGTAGTGTCTGAACGGGTCGGGTGTAGGGGTCGTAAAGATCGCGATCCCATTGGTGCGTACACTGATTGCCGACTGGTGGGGTATGGGGTAATTGGCAGCCCAACTGATTCTGGTTCAGTTAGTCTAGGTTCGAGTCCTGGTACCCCAGCGCATTACAATCTGGACCTAGGTTTAGATTTCGTAGCGTTACAGATTTAGCAGCTTTTCTAGCAATACCGTCTAGGGCCCCGTTGTGTAGCGGCCTAGCACGCCGCCCTCTCAAGGCGGTAGCGCGGGTTCGAATCCCGTCGGGGCTACTTTCTTTCCATGGTTCGGCCGTGCCCGAACACAGCCCGAACACCCCTTGAGCGTGTCGGCGCTCGATAATCGCCTACAGGTCGTGTGAATATGACCGACGTGGCTATGAACTTCGCTCGGCGCAGCACACTCCGTGGTAGAGCAACCCTCTTAGCGATAGGCACAATCGCCGCGCTGGGGTTGGCAGCGTGCAGCGACGGCGGTGCGGATCCCGATCCGAACGTCACAAATCTCAGCGAGAACGTCTTCTTCACCCCATGCACAGATCAGACATGCCAGGGCGAGATCGCCGGGTACCCGTTCCGAATTCAAATGCCACGGACATGGAACGGCAGTCTGATGCTCTATTCCCACGAGACCCGCGGTGGCAATGGACAGGCGCCGGCTACCCAAACCGCAGCGGAACTCTCGGTCGCCCCTAACTGGACGCTGGGGAGCAAGGATGTAGAGGCAAGTTTGCTGGAGTCCGGTTATGCGCTCGCCGGGGCCGCAGCGACGGGCGGGGGATGGCGAGTGGATGAGCAGATCGCCGCCGCGGATGCCCTCTACGAGCAGTTCAAGGACAACGTGGCGGTCCCAAACCGGGTCTACACATGGGGGCCATCGAACGGCGCTCTGGCCAGTATCAACTTGGCAGAGGACCGGGACTGGGTAACCGGCGCCTTCGGCATGTGCGGGACCCTCGCAGGCCTGACGCGCAACTACGACGTGGCCTTGGATGCGGCATTCGCAGTGAAGCAACTGCTGTATCCAAAGATGAAGCTCGCAAACTATGACTCGCCACAAGACGCGGCCTCGAACTACGCGGGCGCCATGAAACAGGTTCGCAAGGCTGCGAAGGACAAGTTCGGTGAAGGCGCGATCAAGCTTGCTGTGATCGGGCCTGTCGGTGAGATACCACCCAAGACTGCGACAAACTCAGGCGCGGGGATTAGTGGGCAGGCCGAGACAATCGCCGCAGGGCTGAAGACGGTGCTTGGGCGAAGCACCTTCGATCGCTTTGCGATCGAGCAAGAAATGGGTGGGAACATCTCTTCGAATGTCGGAACCGATTATCTGGCTCGGTTTACGGTTGACGAGCGCGACAAGATTGACGACAAGGAACCCGGCGCGACACTCAAGTACCTGAAGAAGATCGGAAAAGGCACTCGCGTTGCCCCGAATCCAGGGGCCAGAACGAAGGCCAACGAGTCACCAGGTCTATCTGGCAACACAAGGGTCCCCACCGTCACGCTTCATACCGAGTTTGATCCCGCGGCCATTTTGAATAACGAAGGTGCGTTGGTGACCGCGGCCAATGAGAGCGGAGCCGAAGCGCGTCGCCTGCTGGCGCCACATGTGGTTGGCCCCCCAGCGTTCTACCCGAGCGGGGAGGAGCCGGTGCCCGGAGCCGGACATTGCAGCTTCACCACTGAGTCGGTACTCGGCTCCGTACAGCTACTGAATGAGTGGGTCCAACAAGGGCTCTTTCCGAGTGAGAGCCGAACAACTGAACTCTTGGGCGAGGGAAGCGGCTACATTCCTGACTTTCCGTTACTGAAGTGGCCACCAGGGCCCAGCGGGTCGTAGACCGCTGGACACTGGCGAACTGGCCCCCGCCTTTACAGGTTTGTGAATCGGCTACCACTGTGAAAGACGCTGCGACTCAACAGGAACTCTGGGAACTCGCTCTCGCCGACGAGCTAGAAAGTGCAGTTGGAGGGATAGTCCACAGGTGTTCAGAAATCGCTACCGTCCATCTGAGTGAAAGAAAGTTGCACATAGCGCGCCAACTATTGACCTTTACACGCGCATTACGTTCTCGTTTGTTCTACATTACGAGTAATCGCAACACTCGGTCGGAGGATGGATCATGAAGAAAATCGTAGTTGGCGGCCTTTTGCTTGTCGTCGTGACAGCACTTGGCTTGTACGTGGGATCCGCGCTTGGCGTCCCACTGGCGGGCATCTTGTTCACCGGCGGAGTGGGTGTTGTCCTCGGGATTGTTAAGCAGGGTGGTCCGATCATGCGGATCGTTGCCTTCGTCATCGGTTTCCTTCTGGCATGGGTCGCGTTCGGCGTTCAGGCCGCTCTCCTGCCTCAAACGGTTGGATCGCAGATCATCACCTCCGGGATCGTGCTCATCATCGTTACCGCGATCGCGGCCCTCTCTCGGGACAAGGTTCCCTTCTGGGCACTGCTGCTCGGTACCGCAACCATGGTCGGTGCCTACCAGACCAGCTTCGAGAATGCTCCGCAAAACTTCCTCAGCGAATCGCTCATTACCGCCAACGGGACACTTCTTGGTGTAGCAATGGGATTGATCGTCGCTGGGTTCATGAACCTACTTGAAGAAGAAGTGCCCGAAGACAAATCGGCCACTCCCACCTCAGCCTCGAAGTCGGACAACTCCGACGTCCTCAGCGTTTAGTCACGAAGGGTCAATCACAATGACGAAGAAAGCAACCCGCATGGGCGCAGCAAAAACAGTCGTTGCTGCGACTGGTTTGGTAGCGGTATTCGGCGCCGCAGCTGGCGTCGCTGCGCCAGTAGCCGCTGAGACCTCCGCACCGACTTCGGTCGCATCGACCTCTGCTGAGGCGCCGAGCTCGACGGTTCGCAAGTCGGTCACGATGTCCGGTGACGCCGACGGCACCATCAACTCGACCGCTATGGTCACGCAGGTCTCCGCGGTCGGCGACGGCAATATGACTGTCAATGTGCCGATTGGGACCGACAGCGTCCGTAACCTAGATGGTTTCGGTTCGGTGCCAGTGGAGAACAACGACGCGGTATTCAACCTCGACGTCAACGGCTCCGAAGAGCAGCGGACCTACTCCACCGCGACTCAAGACGTTCTGAGCGTTCAGACCAAAGTCACCCTCGATGGCAAGCCCATCGACGCCAAGGATGTCGTTGGTAAGACGGGTCTTCTCGATGTTGAGTACACCGTCGTAAATAGCGGTAAGAGCAAGCAGACCGTCACCTACCAAGACGCGGCTGGTAACACGATTACCCAAGAGGAAGAGGTTGACCTCCCAATCGGAGGGTCAGTCGATATCACCCTTCCTCAGGGCTTCAATGAGATCACCGCAAAGGGTGCATCCATCGGAGGTAACGGAACTGGCGGCACGAAGCTGTCGTATTCGTTGGTCTTGTTCGCCCCACTAGGTGATCCAGTGTCGAGCTTCAGCTACCAGACTCGGATCACTGAGGGAACGCTGCCTGAGGCCGAGTTCACCTTCCTCCCAATCGTCCCCTTGGACAATCCATCGGTAGTGACGGCGAAGACCGCCTTCACCGGCGGTGCCCAGGTCGGAACTCAGATCTATGACGCCGGAACAGAAATCAGCGAGAACCTGCTCAAGCTCCAAGACGGAGCGGCGCAGCTACTCGCCGGACTAGAGACCGCGTCATCTGGTGCTAGCGAACTGGCGAATGGGTTGACGAACACGGCAGTTCCTGGGGCCAAGAAACTGGAGGATGGCGCTGGTCAGCTGGCGGCTGGACTCAACGGTCCAGACGGAGCCGCAGCGGGTTCGGAAGCACTCGCCGCAGGACTGAATGGTCCGAAAGGCGCAGCCGCGGGCTCGGCAAAAATTGCCGCAGGATTGGCATCACTTCAGCTTGCGGTCAACAAGCTCCCTGCAACGGTTGAAGGACAGCTTGCCGAGAACGAGGAATACCAGTATGCGCTGAGCGCTCTCAACATCATTGCCAATGGTGGGGACGACCCGGTGTTTGGGACCATTCCTAGCCCCACGCAAGCCAAGACGGCAATTGCAGGGCTGTATGGAGTGGCTAGCCTGAACGCGGGATGCGATGCCATCGTTGCTCCCTACACCTGCGCTCAGCTCAAAGCGGTCGCAGACGGGTACATCGATTACGCGAGTGGCGTTGCTGCCGTTCTTGGCCCGCAGCTTCCGGTGCTGATCAATACAGTTCTTCTCGGAATCCAAGCATCTTTGCTTGGCACAGAGGACGATCCCGCGATTGACGTTCTCACAGTTGGGTCCAGTGATTTGGCTGCGGGACTTGCGGCAGCTGCTCCCGGCTCGCAGCAATTGGCTGATGGTCTAGCCGATGCTGCGAGTGGATCTCAGCAACTTGCGGACGGGACGACGGAACTGGCCGATGGCTTAGTTCCCGCGGCGGAGGGCGCAACCACGTTGGCGGATGGCCTTCCCGCTGCTGTTGATGGAATCGCCCAAGCAGAGCAAGGCGCAGTCGATCTACGCGAGCAAGGATCAGAGAAGCTCGCGGCAACTGGCAAGACGGCTCAGCAGGGCTACGCTGAGCAGGTCGGCCAGATCAACGCACTACAGCAGGTCGGCGCCGCCGGAGAGAACATCCCTTACGGCCCCGCAACCGCTAGCGGCGGCCCCGTCGTCACCTCTGGTGTCTACCAACTCACCCTGGCAGCCGCGCCTTCTGGTTCAAGCAATGGTTTGGTCTTCGGACTCGCTGCGCTGGGCCTCATTGCCGGTGGAGCCGTGGGAGTGTGGGCATACCGTCGGCGGACGGTCTAACCACTACACGCAGCTAAACGCCTGGTGGCGCCGGATCCCGTTAGGGACGGCGCCACCAGGCGTTTAGTCGTTGGAGGTCGTTGGGCCACGAGGCAGTAGAGCTGCTTACGGTTTGATCGTGGTCAACTCGTAGCGCTCGATCGCCTCTGTCACAACTGAGCTGTCAACGATTCCCTGCTTGGCCAGTGACGATAGTGCGGCGACGGTTATCGACTCAGCATCGACGAGGAAGTGCCGACGAAGCGCAGAACGGGTGTCAGACATGCCCCAGCCGTCCGTCCCAAGTGACATGAAGGGATTCGGAACCCATGGACGAATTTGGTCCTGGGTGGCCTCGACGAAGTCTGATACAGCGATGACAGAACCTGGCCGATCGGCAAGTGCACGCGTCACGTGGGGGACAACAGGCTCATTTTCAGGTTCGAGCAGGTTGTGGTGGTCGGCCTGCAGGCCATCGCGGCGCAGCTCATTCCAACTCGTCACCGACCAAACCTCGGCTGCAACGTCCCAATCGTCGCGCAGTAGTTGCTGAGCTCTAAGAGCCCATTGCACCGCGACTCCACTTGCCAACAGCTGAAGTGGATCGTCGTTACGTCCGGGGTTGGCCGCAGCCTCGATGAGGTGCATTCCGGCGAGGATCCCCTCGACGTCGACCTCGGCTGGCTGTGTTGGCTGGGGGTAGGGCTCGTTGTAAACGGTCAGATAGTAGAAGAGGTTCTCGGGATCTTCGCCCATCATGCGGCGGAGCCCGTCCTGCACGATGTGGGCTATCTCGTAACCAAATGCCGGGTCATAGGCGAGAACCGCAGGGTTCGTCGACGCAAGAAGTTGGGAGTGCCCGTCTTGATGCTGGAGCCCCTCACCGTTGAGTGTCGTTCGGCCAGCGGTCGCACCGAGTAGGAATCCGCGCACCATCTGGTCCATCGCCGCCCACAGGGAGTCCCCTGTCCTTTGGAACCCGAACATGGAATAGAAGATGTACACCGGAATCATGACTTCGCCGTGGGTCGCGTACGACGATCCAGCGGCGAGGAAGGACGCAGTTGAGCCAGCCTCCGTGATGCCCTCGTGCAGGATCTGGCCTGATTCGCTCTCTTTGTAGGACAGGAACAGGTCGCGGTCAACGGACAGGTAGGTTTGCCCGGCGGGGTTGTAGATCTTCTGGGTTGGGAACATGGCATCCATACCGAAGGTGCGTGCCTCGTCGGGAATAATTGGCACCCACCGCGGTCCGATATTCGCATCCTTGAGTAACTCTTTGAACAGCCGAACGAACGCCATCGTGGTGGCGACGGGTTGTTTGCCCGACCCTCGCTTCAGCACGTCGTAGACCTTGTCACCAGGAAGTACGAGCGGTTTGGCCTCGAGCCGCCGCTCTGGTATTCCACCGCCAAGGGCGCGGCGGCGCTCCTTCATGTACTCGATGGTCTCGTGGTCTGCGCCGGGGTGGAAGTACGGCGGGAGTTCTGGATCGGCCAGAGCTGCATCGGGAATATCGAGGTAGAGCCGGTCCCGGAACCCCTTTAGGTCCTCCGCGGTGAGGTGCTTCATCTGGTGGGTCGAGTTGCGGCCTTCGAAGTGTGAGCCCAGGGTCCAGCCCTTAATGGTCTTAGCCAGAATCACCGTGGGTTTTCCGGTGTGGTTGACCGCTGCGGAATATGCCGAGTAGAGCTTCTGGTAATCGTGCCCGCCACGTTGCAGTCGCCAGATGTCCTCGTCACTCCAATCAGCGACGAGTTCCGCAGTGCGTGGATCACGACCGAAGAAGTGTTCGCGGATGAAGGCGCCGTCTTCGCTCTTGAACGTTTGGTAGTCCCCGTCCTTGGTCTCATTCATCAACGCCACGAGTGCACTGTCGGAATCGGCCTCGATGAGGGGATCCCAGCCCCGGCCCCAGACGACCTTGATGACGTTCCAGCCAGCGCCACGGAACACTGACTCGAGTTCCTGAATGATTTTTCCATTACCGCGGACGGGACCGTCGAGGCGCTGGAGGTTGCAGTTGACCACGAACGTCAGATTGTCGAGGCGCTCCCTACTAGCAAGCCACAGTGCGCCGGTGGATTCGGGTTCATCCATCTCGCCGTCACCAAGAAATGCCCACACCCGCTGCTGGCTTGTGTCCTTGATTCCGCGCGCACCCAAGTACCGGTTGAAGCGTGCCTGGTAGATCGCATTAAGCGGCCCCAGCCCCATCGAGACTGTCGGGAACTCCCAGAACTTCGGCATGAGCCGTGGGTGGGGGTAACTCGGCAGGCCGCCACCGGGGTGGCTGAGCTCTTGCCGGAACCCGTCGAGCTGGTTCTCGCTGAGTCGCCCTTCAAGGTACGCGCGGGAGTAGGCGCCAGGGGAGGCGTGCCCCTGCCAGAAGATCTGATCAGCGCCACCGGGGGCGTCGTGGCCCCGGAAGAAGTGATTCATGCCGACTTCGTAGAGCGCGGCCGATGAGGCGTAGGAGGAGATGTGCCCGCCGACGCCGATCCCTTCTCGCTGAGCGCGATGCACCATGATCGCGGCGTTCCAGCGGACGTATGCGCGGATTCGCCGTTCGATCGCCTCGTCTCCGGGGAACGGTGTCTCGTCCTTGGGAGCAATGCTGTTGATGTAATCGGTCTGGCGCACATCGGGCACGCCTAGACCACGCTCCGCCGCTAGGCGTTGAAGTTCCAGCAGTAGGTAGCGCGCGCGAGCTGGGCTGGCGCCATCGATCACGCCGGAAAGGGATTCGCGCCATTCATTGGTCTCAGTTGGGTCGCTATCGAAGTACTGGCTAGGCAGCTGACTGCGTGAATCTCCATCGTGCGGCGCCATACCTGAACTCCCAGCGGGTTATTGTGACGGCTCTCTCACTGAGGCTACTGCCCGTTCTCGCCGTCCCGCAAACGTCGACCACCAATGGTGGGGCCAGAAGTGCTTGGATCGCGCAACTACTTGGAGCGTGCTGCGCGTGGCGAGACGAGCCGCGTGCCTTGCCAATCGTTCGCGGCATTGATCGTGCTTGTCTGCTGGAGCCCGGCTGTCGGCGCTGCCTCGGCGATATCGGCAGGTTCGATATTTCCCTCGCGCCCGGCCTTGGGTGTGAGTAGCCACACGACTCCGTGATCGGCCAGTGGAGTGATTGCGTCGACAAGCGCGTCGACTAGGTCGCCGTCTTCCTCGCGGAACCACAGCAGCACGGCATCGACGACTTCGTCGGTGTCCTCATCGAGTAGTTCGGCACCGGAAGCCGCGACAACTGCTGCACGCAGATCCTCGTCGCAGTCGTCGTCGTAACCGATCTCTTGCACCATCTGGCCGCTTGTAATGCCGGCCAGGGCAATCCCGCTCACCGAATCCTCCGTCGCCTCGCTACCGCTGCTTCGATACCGACGGTTGACGGTATCGACGTTGTTGCCGTTCCCACCGACCTAAGCCGATGGGTGTAGTTCATCTAACTCTGTACCCGCACGCAACCTCACGCGGGGTATTCAGCGAGGATAGGGCCGAAAGTTCACTGCGCACGCTGATTTGCTGACTATTCGGTGCGCGTCGTTCATGCCCGTCTGACCCAAGGAGTAGCTGTGGCCCTAGAAATTGGAACTGAAGCACCAGATTTCGAACTGCAGAACCAGTTCGGTGAAACCGTGAAACTAAGCGACTTCCGCGGCAAGAAGAACGTCGTGCTCATCTTCTTCCCGAAGGCATTCACCGGGATCTGCACCGACGAACTCTGCGAGATCCGCAACGACAACACCGACTTCTCGTCTGACGATGTCGTCACTCTTGGCGTCTCATGCGATACCTCGGCCGTCCTGAAGGAGTTTGCCGAGAAGGAGGGCTTCGAGTACGACCTGCTGAGCGACTTTTGGCCGCATGGAGCAGCGGCACAGGCCTACGGCGTGTTTCTCGACAAGGCCGGAATCGCCACCCGCGGCACGTTCATCATCGACAAAGAAGGTGTCCTGCGCTGGCAAGTTGTCAACGGCCCCGGTGATGCGCGTTCCAACGATGACTACCGTGCGGCGCTTGCTGCCCTGTAATCACGGTCGGCCAATGTCACGTCCATCGCTGGAGCCTCGGACGTGACATTGGTCGTCAGCCCAGCTTGATTGGTTAACATGGTGGGGACGTCTATTGTGGGGGAGTTTCTCATGAGCGCGACAATCGCAACCGGCCCAGTTATTGCCGCCATCGATGGTTCGGATGTGAGCGGCGAGGTTATTCAGACGGCGGTTCGAATGGCCTCGGTTTTGGGTCGACCCGCCCAAGTGATCTACGTCGTTGATTCGGTGGGTGACAAGAATGGCCTCGCGGAGTTGGCAGATTCCACTGCGGCACCTGGCACCGAGGTCCCCTCCAACGACGAGCTCTTGTTTGAGCTAGTCGCGAACGCGCTAGCTGATGTGGTCGAAGAAGAACCCGAGCTGGGCGCGGTAGTGGTTGAACGTGGCCTGTACTCAGGCCTGCCAGCCCTCGAGATATTGGAACGCGCCAAGGACACCTCGGCGTCGGCGCTCGTGCTTGGCCGACGGGGACTCGGCGGATTCGAATCGCTACTGCTGGGCTCGGTCAGTGAGCGGGTTGTCACTTACGCAGACTGCCCAGTCGTGATCGTGGATGCAGACGCAATGCCAGGATCGGGTGCGGTCGTGGTCGGAGTCGACGGATCAACAGTCAGCGACGTTGCTGCCAAATGGGCAGCAGAGTTCGCAGCGCAGTCTGGCTCGACATTGCGTACTGTCGTGGCATGGCACGAACCAGCTCTCACACGATGGGGGACGGGGCTGGCGCCTGAAGACCTAGCCGACATATATGGCAAGGACGCTGAGCGGGTCGCCGCCGCTGCCATCGAGAAGTACCGCGCGGACTATCCCAATCTAACGATCGACGTCGTTGTTGAGCGGGGACCTGCATCGAAGGTTCTGGCGGAGCAGGCATGCCAGCCGGATGTTCGGCTATTGGTCGTGGGGTCCCACGGTCATGGTGCGATCGCGTCGGCGTTCTTGGGCTCGACAGCCAGAAAGTGCATAGTGAAACGAACCGAGGTGCCAGTTGCTGTCGTTCACTGAGGCGTGTACCTTTAGCCGGCGGTAAGCTACCGCTTCTCGGGGCGCATAGCTCAGTTGGTTAGAGCACCTCCCTTACAAGGAGGGGGCCGGGGGTTCGAGTCCCTCTGCGCCCACATTTTTTTCGCGCTTCGTTGGCGCGACCGAGGCCAGACTAGGTTGGTGAACTCTGGTCGGGAAACGCCACTGTTTCACCGATCTAACGCAAGTCCTGGGTCCTGGAGTGAGTCCGGCGCCCCGCGACGTAACGCCTTGGCGGGCCCGACCCTGGCAGACTGGGTTGATGGAGTTCTTCCCGTACGCGACTGAGAAGCGATGGGCGCCGATCCTCACGCCGCTTGGCGTTAGGTCCACAGACGGCGTGACGCTCACTGACGATGGAATGCTGGAAGCTACGTTCGGATGGGTATCAGTCCGTACGCCGCTAACCAACATCGACCGGACAGCAGTCACCGGACCGCATAAGTGGTTCAAAGCTGTTGGTTTGCGACTGAGCTTCAGCGATGATGACTTGACCTTCGGAACAAACCCATCGCTCGGGCTTTCGATCGAGTTCGTTGAACGAATCCCAAAAGTGATCGGCCCTCGCGATCATTCCGCACTTTGGGTAAGTGTCGCTGATCCGACTGGACTCGCAGCCGCAATCGGGCGCTAGGAACCGACAGCACACTCGATCTTGCTTCATCGAAGGTAAGGGTAAGGCAAGCATGCCGATCTCAGCGAGAAGCTCATCGGCAAACCCCATAGCGTCGCTTGACGGACCACTATCGATAATTGGGAAGCGGGACGCGTGCTGTGACCGATACACCGAAGCCAGAAACTATGGTCGAGGCGGATAAGACCGGAGACTCGACGGAGCGGGTAGGCGTTTGGGAGGGGATCAAGAAGCCCGTCTTCATCCCAGCCGTCGTCATCATCTTCGCGCTTATCGGCTTCAGCGTCTTCGCGGCATCGGATAGCCAGCGCATCTTCGGTGAGATCAACAGCTTTGTTGTTGAGTACATCGGCTGGTGGTACATCCTCATCGTCGCGTTCTTTGTCGTGTTCGCGTTCTATTGCGGACTTAGTCGAATCGGCAATATCCGGCTAGGTCGAGACGACGAGTTGCCTGAGTTCGGTGTCGTGCCCTGGTTTGCGATGCTCTTTAGCGCCGGAATGGGTATTGGGCTGGTCTTCTGGGGTGTTGCCGAGCCACTCAATCACTATGTGAATCCGCCAAGTATCGGTGGGGAGAAGGCCGAGGGAATCGCCGCAGCAGATCAGGCGATGGAGCTCACGATGTTCCACTGGGGACTGAGCGCCTGGGCGATCTACGTTGTCGTTGGCCTTGGTTTGGCGTACATGACGTATCGACGTGGGCGTCCACTCTCGATCCGTTGGCTGCTTGAGCCGCTCCTCGGCCGCAAGCGCGTTGAGGGTCCAATCGGGCACGCGGTTGATGCCACCGCCATCGTCGGAACACTCTTTGGTGTTGCAACATCCCTGGGCCTCGGGGTCCAGCAGATCTTGGCCGGACTCGTTCAGCTTGGCTGGGTCGAGGACTCCAGTAACTGGGGAATCCTGGGAATCATCATCGTGATTACCGCGATCGCGACCTTCTCGGTGGTTTCGGGCGTCGATAAGGGCCTCAAGTGGCTATCGAACATCAACATGGGCCTGGCTGCGGCACTTCTACTCTTTGTGCTCTTACTCGGCCCGACCGTCTTCCTAATGCAAGCGTGGGTTGGGAACCTCGGCGGGTACCTATCGATCCTGCCTGAGTACATGCTTCGGATGTCGCCATTTGACAACACTGATCCGGTCAATGATCCGTGGTTGGGGAACTGGACGATCTTCTACTGGGGCTGGTGGATGAGTTGGGCCCCATTCGTTGGAATGTTCATCGCGCGAATCTCTCGCGGCCGCACTATTCGCCAGTTCGTTTTTGGTGTGCTGCTGGCACCGACACTGGTCGCCTCGGTCTGGTTCACGGTCTTCGGCGACTCCGCGCTCCTGCGGCAGATCGAGATCGGTGACATGGTCGGCCCGGATGGCGTCGATACCAACACGTCGCTGTTCTTGTTGCTCGAGGGTCTACCGCTGTCATCCATCACCTCCGTTCTGGCCATCCTGGTGATCGGAATGTTCTTCATCACCTCATCAGACTCCGGCTCGCTCGTGATCGACATGTTGGCCAACGGCGGGCGAACCAATACTCCGCGGATTACAAGGGTGTTTTGGTCGGTACTTGAGGGCATCTCGGCGGCCGTGCTGCTGATCGCAGGGGGAAGCGCTGCACTACTTGCGCTGCAAACGGCGTCGATCATTACCGCCGTACCCATATCCCTGGTCCTGGTACTGGCGTGTGTCTCGCTGATCCGAGCATTCCGGTATGAAGTGGCTAAGACACCTCAGTACTTCGAGGTCGTGGGCGGAATCGATGGGCTCGCGCCGGAGCCTCGCGACGTTGCGCCGATGAAGGAGGCTGCCTCGGCTACGTCGACGTTAGCTGGGCTCTCCGATGATCTAGAGCCGAACCTCCCGGCTTACGAATCGACGGACCCGCTGGTCACGGTCCGCAGTATCAACCCGGCGGCCATTGAGTTCGACGAACACACAGGCTCACCGGAGATTGCTCGTGATCCGTACGGACCTAACCCGCTTGGCGGCGAGGTCTTTGACACCCCAGAGTTCGAGGAGTCCGCTGAGGGTGCTGCGCTGGCGCGCGCCGAGAACGAGGACTCGCCAGAGAAAGAGAAATAGAGTCCGCACGGGGGACTACTTATCCCCTCGGTTGGGTAAAGCTGCCCGTACAAGAGTGAAACCTACCGGCACGAGCGGAGATGAGGCACACCATGACGTGGACCGCAGCAGACATCGGAGATCAGCAGGGCCGGGTATTCCTGGTGACCGGCGCGAACACCGGGCTGGGGCTCGAGACAGCGCGCGAACTCGCAAAACGCGGTGCGCGTGTCGTGATGGCTGGGCGCGACCCTGAGCGAATCGCCAACGCGATCGCCGAAGTCAAGGCCGAGACCCCGCAGGCCGATCTGGAGGCGGGAATCGTTGACTTGGGAAGCCTGGAATCGGTTCGCGAGTTCTCGCAGGCCTTCGTTGCTACGCACGATCAACTAGATGTGCTCATTAACAATGCTGGGATCATGATACCGCCGCCGTCAAAGACCGTAGATGGGTTCGAGTCGCAGTTCGGGGTTAACTACCTCGGGCACTTTGCGCTGACTGCGCAGCTCTTCGGATTGCTGGCCGCTACGGCCAATAGTCGGGTTGTCACGTTGTCCAGTATTGCCCACAGAGGCGGGTCGATCGATTTCGAGAACGTGCGACTCGAGAAGCCATTCGACAAATGGCGCGAGTACAACCAGAGCAAAGTCGCGGACCTAGTATTCGCGTTGGAGTTGCAGCGCCGCATCATCGCGGCTGAGTACAACGTTCTCTCAGTTGGAGCACATCCGGGAATTAGCAAGACCGAATTGCTGCGATATGACGACCCGAGCATGATCGAGACAGTCGATCACCAATCCGCGAGCCAAGGCGCGCTACCGACCCTTTACGCAGCGACGGCCGACGTGACCGGTGGCGGCTACTACGGTCCCGATGGTGAGGGCGAGACGTCGGGTTATCCGGGTCCGGCAACAATCTCCGAGTACGCCCAGGCTCCGGGAATCGGAACCGAACTATGGGGCTTCTCAGAACGCGAGACCGGCCTCAAATTCCTGTAGCAGTCTGCTCGCTATCACGGTATCGCGAATGCGCTGATAGATCGGCAGAACCTAGCTGGAAGGAGCAGGGTCCCAACGACCCGCCTGAAGCGAATCGGCCGCACTAGATGCCATAGCCCTGCAACGATCCTCAACTTTTTTTGAAAGAGACCAATCCGAGCTCCGCATTCCTCCGAACTAGCTCCTGAGACCGCAGAACAGCGGTAACGATTAGATACTCGGAGGAAATATCATGAAACTAAATCGAAAAGCTGTCATGGGGTTCGGAGCAATCGCAATCGTTGGCTTGACTGCAGCAGGATGCTCGTCTGAGTCGACCTCTACCTCGTCATCATCGCCAAGCGTGTCCGCGAGCCCAACACCAGTTGCGGTTGTAGACAAGCTGACCGGCGTGAACACCCAAGTCGCGCTCGATGCGGGATTCGTCTCGGCCCTCGAATCGCTCAAGCTCACCCCAGGTGTTGTGGGCAGCGCGACTCTCGCTGATGGGACCTTGACCTTCCCGATCACTGGCGGCGAAGTCACCTACTACGAGCCAGGCTCGATCGATCCCTACGTGCAGGGCATGATCAAGCACAACGGATCCGGAATCTCGCTCACCAGCGGCAAGACCACCGTTGAGTTGACGAACTTCGATATCGATCCAGGAACGTCCAAGCTCTACGGCAAGGTCACGGCAAACGGCAAGGTTGCCGTTGAAAGGGCCTACCTGTTCAACCTCGATGGCAGCACGCTGATGCCGCTACAAACTGGCCCGAACAATACGGCCATCCTCGAGGGAACTCGTGTCTTGATCTCGCCAGACGCAGCGGCACTATTGAACGAGACGTTCGGTACCGATGCTGTGACTGATGAGCTGCTCGTAGGAATCGCAAAGATCACGATCAACACGTAGTCGCACCGTCACCTTCGGCGAGGTGAACTAGCCAGCAGCTGCGTCGTTGGGCCATTGACTCCAGTCATTGGTCCAACGGCGCACTGCTGTGCTCGCAGTGCGCTACGCAGCCACATGTATCCGGTCAGGGGAGGATTTGCTCTTGCGACGCTTTGGGTTGATCCAGCGAATCGCGGCAACGGTCGCGACTGCAACTGCTCCACCTAAGGAGACCAGCCACACCAGTAGGTCGTCGGTGCCGCTGAGGATTCCGTGCAGGATCGCTACCGGCCAGACGAGGTACACCACTGTGTGAATTACCTGCCAGGTGATGAAGGGCAGGTGCTTGTGAGCGACGCTAGTGGCCATAACGATGAGCAAGAGGTCGAGGGCGACTGCGGCGAAGCCAACCCCGAGTCGGTCGTAGGTCGAACTAAACGGCAGAACTACGTTCATCCACCCGATATCGACAAAGCTGTCGAGTACGACGGCGACGATGTGCAGGGCGAGGATCGAGCATGCCAGCAGTGCGATCCGTCGGTGGACTTCCTTTCGGAGCCACCGTGACCAATACCCTCGGGGGAAGTCCGCCGAACTCATGATGCCGAACACCATGGTGGCGGAAAGGAGTACGGTGCTGACAACCCCGGCGCTACGCGCGAGAACCCATAGCAGGTTCATGACTGGCCGCTAGACCCGTGATCGTCCTGCGATCCCCGTTGGCGATTGGTAGTGGAACCTCCGGGCGCACGCTGCGTGTCCTCGCCTTCGAGACCGAGGATGGACCACGAGGAATCATCATCGTCCGAGTCGCCACTGTCATCGTCCGATTGGCTGGAGTCCGTCGAGTCGCTTCCATCGTTGGGAGTCGCGGATCCGGAGTCGGTTGTTCCGCTCTGGGTCATGGCTGGATCCGCACGGGCAGAGGTCAGCGTGTTGGCGGCGGTGATTCCGGTGCCGACCGCGAGAACCGAAACAAGCGCAGCAGACGCCGCGATGGCAGTGACCTTGTTCAGCTTTCTAATTCGGGCAGACCGAGATTGCGGCCGCACTGAGGAAGTGGGAGTGGTTGCTGATGGCTGAATCGGAGGCTGGCTCGGGAGGGGCTGCGTGGTCGATAGGTCGGGACGTTCCCAGGGAATCAACTCGTCAGGATTCTGTTCAGTCATGGATGGACTGTGGCGGACGAGCCTGTCGGTTTGCTGTGACCAAGCGATGAGATCGCTATGAATTCGTCAGCAAGCGTAGGGTGAGGCGCTATGGCAACAGTAAAAGACCTCGTCGCGTGGATTGAGGAGCAGTTTCCACCCGCGCTGGCCGAATCGTGGGACGCGGTCGGGCTTGTTTGTGGTCGACCTACCGCGAGCGTGCGCTCAGTGCGGCTGACAGTGGATGTCACCCCCGAGGTCGTCGCAGACGCGATCGCCGATGGGGTCGACTTCATCCTGGCCCATCATCCAGTACTACTCGGGGGCGTGACCTCGGTTGCCCCCGATGATCACAAGGGTCAGATGATTCACGACCTAATTGAGAACCGGATCGCGTTGTATGTCGCACACACCAGCGCCGACTCATCAAACCCAGGCGTTTCTGACGCGCTCGGTGCGCTGCTCGGGATCACTGAGATGAGCCCGCTCGAACCTGTGAGTGGCATCGAACTCGACAAGGTCACGGTGTTCGTACCGACCTCTCACGTCCAGCCAGTCCTCAACGCCCTAGCCGCCGCCGGTGCGGGGACTATGGGGAACTACGAGAGATGTGCCTACCTCGTTGACGGTGTCGGCACCTTCCTGCCGCTCGCTGGCGCGGACCCCCATATCGGTCAGGTAGGTGTGGTCGAGGAAGTTGCCGAACAGCGCCTAGAGATGGTCCTGGCTCGATCGCAACGGACGGCTATCGTAACGGCGCTACTGGCGGCCCACCCGTACGAGGAACCCGCGTTCGACATCGTGGAGCTTGTCAGCGCCGACTCTCATGTGCAGGGGACAGGAGTCGGGGGTGTAGGCGCGCAAGGCCTCGGAAGGATCGGTGAGTTGCCTGAGCCGATCAGTTTGCGGGACTTTGCCGAGATGGCATCGCAGCGGCTACCAACTACTCATCATGGAGTGCGCGTGGCGGGCGATCTGGACCGCCTCGTTCGCACAATCGCTGTGTGCGGTGGTTCGGGCGACTCCCTGCTGGGAACCGCCAACGCGGCCCGGGCCGATTTGTTCGTCACCGCCGATCTCAAACACCACCGCGTCAGCGAGCATTTGGCTGACGACGGTTGCGCGATCGTTGACGTCGCCCATTTTGCTAGCGAGTTTCCCTGGTGTGAGCAGACCGCGGCCATACTGCAACGGTCTCTGGTGGAGTCGGGCGATACCGTAACCGTCACGGTCAGTACGTTAGTTACCGATCCGTGGGCTGCTCACCTGTCGTAGAGCGATCCGCCCAGCAGTTACTGCGTTCCAAGCCAAGACCATCCAGATGTCGAGTCAACAGGGAGACCAACGTGAAGGCATCGCCACAAGAGCAGCAGGTCCTGCTGGATTTACAGCATGTTGATACGCGCCTCGACCAGCTCGCCCATCGGGTCGCGAACCTGCCAGAGATCGCTCGGTGTGCCGAGCTCAATGCCCGTCTCGAGGAGTTTCAAAGCGATTCAGTTCAGGCCCAGACGGAGCTCTCTGACCTAGGAGAACAAGTAGCGAAGGCGGAGTTGGAAGTCGCCGGGGTCCGTGCGCGAGCTCAGAAAGATCAAAGCCTCCTTGACTCGGGTGCGATCAGCTCGGGGAAGCAGCTTGAGGATCTGCAGCACGAGATCACCTCACTGGCTAAGCGCCAGACCTCGTTGGAGGATGTTGAACTCGAGTTGATGGAGCAGGCCGAAGGAGTTCAGGTTCGGGTGGATGACCTGAGTGACTCGGTCGCTAGGACTCGCGCGGAACTCGCCGATGTCGAGCAGTCGCGGGACGCGGTCATGAGTGAGATTTCCGATGAGGTGAGGACCAATGAGCTGCGCCGAATCAAACTACTGGAAGACGTGCCGGAAGATCTGGTAACGCTCTACCAGAGGCTGCGCAACAACCTCGGAGGAGTGGGAGCCGCACCATTGGTCGGTAAGCACTGCGAGGGCTGCAATATGGAGCTTGCGCCAACAGACCTCACATCAATCGCGGCGGCAGCTCCAGATGACGTTGTGCGTTGTGAAGAGTGCAGTCGCATCCTGATTCGTAGGTCGTAAGAGTGGCCGCCGATCTGATTATTGAGGCTGACGGAGGCTCGCGAGGTAACCCCGGCCCGGCTGCCTACGGGACGGTCGTACGCGATGCAGCCTCCGGTCACGTTCTCGTTGAGGCAGCCGGTTATCTCGGCGAGACCACGAACAACGTGGCCGAGTACACCGGACTGCTAACGGGATTGCAGTTGATCGCCGAACGCGATCCCGGGGCAACAGTGGAAGCCAGGCTTGATTCCAAGCTCGTCGTCGAGCAGATGAGCGGACGGTGGAAGATCAAGCATCCCGCAATGCGGGAGTTAGCTATCGCTGCCCGCAATGCGCTAGCGCCAGAACAGGTGATCTACACCTGGGTGCCGCGAGCTGACAACGCCGCGGCTGACGCTCTGGTAAACGAGTGCTTAGACGCGATCGCCAGTGGCCGCGATGGTGAGATTCTTCGCCGAACGTAGGGCGTTGGCTGGCGGTTCGATTTGCCCTCGCCTTGGTAGTTCACAGTTTGTTTCACCCATTTGGGTGCAAGATCGCCAACGGTGGTTGCTAGCCCCCATAGGAGGGGATCTAATTAGGTTGTTCGCCAAAACATCGGCGGGCGGGCAGTGTTGAGAGGCCACCAGACGCGAGAACCGTCGGACGAGATCTGTTGGTTGCGATGGTCGGGCCGGACCAACTGACCGCCTCGTGCTGCATGCGCCGCAGCTGCTGATCGGAAGTGAACAACCGGCTAGGTGGAAGCCCGTCGAGCGATCGACAACGCGACCAGCTGGTCAAACTCTGGCTAGGAACGCTCGGCAACACTGGGCTGGGTAGAACTACTCGGAGATGTCTCGGATTACCGAGGCGAGGCTGCGTGAGTGCCACGCCGACGGAATCGGAGCGATTCACAGGTGGGCGGAAGCGTCGCTGTGGCGATGCGGACTTCACCGAGCGAGGGCCCCTTCCAATGGGAGGGGCCTTTCGCTTGTCCAACGTTGACCTATGGCTAGGTTTTGGCCCATCTCTCCCCGCTCGCAGAATGAGCGCGTAGGGTGACCCGCGGATGAGTCGGTCGGGTGATCGCGGCTGCTAGTGCGCCCTCGCAAGGGGGTTGGCCAATCGCAGTCGAGGAAAGTCCGGACTCCAAAGAGCAAGGTGGTGGGTAACGCCCACCCGGGGTGACCCGCGGGATAGTGCCACAGAAAACAAACCGCCTCACAATCGTGAGGTAAGGGTGAAACGGTGGTGTAAGAGACCACCAGCGTGCCGGGTGACCGGCGCGGCTAGGTAAACCCCACCTGGAGCAAGGTCAAGAGGTCGTCCCCTCGGGGGCGGCTGCGCAGGAGAGCTGCTCGCTCGCTGATCTGCGGGTAGACCGCATGAGGCTGTCGGCAACGACAGTCCCAGATGGATGATCGCCGCTGTCGCTGGGCAACCGGCGCAGCCACAGGATCCGGCTTACAGACCGACTCATCCGCCTCTTTCGCTCGGTCGCGCCCAAGCCTCGCGTGCGTCGCATCAGGCCGGTGAAATCTGGTCGCTAGACGACCACAATTCACCGATCTGACCGCAATCTCGCCTATGCCACCGGAAGCGATTGGTGGCATCATGTGCGAATGGTTGATTGGTTGCAATTCGGTGCAGATATGGAAGATCTCGCGACTCAGACTTTGCGAACGGGTAAGCGCGCAACTGGTCTGCTGCGACCCACAGTGATCCAGCCGTACCGAGGGTTCGTCGCCGATGGAGTCGCGCATGTGCGTGCCAGGGTGATGGAGGAGCCGGTATATGACGCCGCGCCTAGGGGCTTGCGGATCGATGCCACGTTAGCGGCAAATTTGCTGCGCTGGATTGTGTTGGATATCGCTGGCGTTGAGGTCAAGGTGACGGTCGAAGGACACTCGGTCACCGCAACCAGTAACGCTGATGGATTTGTCATTGCCAAGGTTCCAGTTGGTGATATCGAGCCTGGCTGGCATGAGGTTCACTTCTCGGCTGTTGACCGAGGGAACGAGGTCACTGCTCGCGGTCGGGTTGTACTACCGGACCCTGCCTCCGAGATCGGCATCATTACCGACATCGATGACACGATCCTGGCCACCGGAATCACCGAAGGTTTGAAGGCAGTTCAACGAACCCTCTTCCGTGACGCATATGGCCGCAAACCAGTGCCCGGAACCCCAAGCTTCTACCGTGGTCTCGCGCGCGGCGCCAACGGCAATCGCCCCGAGTCGACCTGCTTCTACGTGTCGGCTGGGCCGTGGAACCTTTACGACATGCTCACCCAGTTCTTGGGTGTGCGCGGATTCCCTCGTGGCCCGATGTTCCTGCTTGACTGGCGCCCAAGCGCACCTGTTGGCGACGCCGATAACAAGCTCGAATCGCATCACAAGCGGGCTCGCATTCGCAGGATTCTTGACGCTTACCCGGATCTAGAGTTCGTGTTGATCGGCGACAGCGGCGAACGCGATCCCAAGGTCTACCAAGAGTTCCTGGACTCCGACCCCGATCGGATCAAGGTCGTTCTCATTCGGGACGTTTCCGCCAAACCATCGGACTTCGATGAGAAGGTCTCCCGGGACCAGATCGATACTTCGAAGCTGGTTGTTGTGCGCGATTCAGTCGAGATGGCCAAGGTCGCGCACGCTCTCGGCTTGATCGACGAACTCACGGTCGAAGAGGTCATGACCGAGATCGACGCGCGCGTCTAACTCGCTGCGCTACGGCAGCGTCAGGATCTCGGAACCCGTGTCGGTGACCAGGATCGTGTGCTCGAACTGCGCGGTTCGTTTACGATCCTTGGTGACGACGGTCCAGGTGTCGTCCCAGATGTCGTAGTCGATCGTTCCAAGAGTCAACATTGGCTCGATAGTGAATGTCATTCCCGTCTCAATCGTGACAGCCAAGTTCGGGTCGTCATAGTGGGGAACGATGAGCCCTGAGTGGAAAGCTGTACCGATACCGTGGCCCGTGAAGTCGCGGACAACGCCGTACCCGAAGCGCTTGGCATAGGACTCGATCACTCGTCCGACGACCGACAAGGCGCGCCCAGGGGCAACCGCCTTGATCGCTCGCATCGTTGCTTCGTAGGTTCGTTCGACGAGGAGCCGCGACTCTTCATCGACGTCACCGGCAAGGAAGGTTGCGTTGTTATCGCCGTGTACTCCGCCGATGTAGGCCGTGATGTCAATGTTGACGATGTCGCCGTCAGCGATCACGGTCGAGTCAGGGATCCCATGACAGATGACCTCGTTCACCGATGAGCACAGCGCCTTCGGGAATGGGTCGTGGCCTGAACCGGGGTAGCCCAACGTCGAGGGGTAGGCGCCGTGGTCACAGAGGAACTCGTGGCCGATCCGGTCGAGCTCGTCAGTTGTCACTCCGGGAGTCACCGCACGGCCGACTTCGGCAAGGGCCTGCGCACCAACTCGTCCGGCGATCCGCATCAACTCGATGGTCTCGGCATCTTTGACTTCCGAACCCATGAAGGGAGCGACTCGACCTGCTGTTACGTAATCCGGACGCACGATTGCAGTCGGAACTGGTCGAAGTGGGCTAATCGTTCCCTGTTGTAACGGCATGGCAGAAGTGTAGATGCCAACATGAAAGCGCGCGCTTCCTCGTGCGTTGTTGGTAGGTTCCTATAGGTCGGTCAGCAACGTAGCTATGGCTGCTGGGGCTGGCGCAAACGACGGCTAAGGAAGTCGACGTAAAGAGTCGGCATGACAAAGGAGTAATCGTGGCTTGGTGGTACAACCTGCTCAGCGGCAAGGTCGAAGAAGGCCCCGGCGGACCCAACGCCGAGCGACTCGGACCGTTTGAGACCGAGGCAGAGGCCAATAACGCCCTCGAGCACGCGCGCAAGCGCAACGAGACATGGGACCAGGAGAATGCTGCCTGGGATGGCGATAACGAGTAGTTAGTCGAGTAGCAAGCGATGAGTGACCCGAAGCGAGAGGCGCATCAGCCGGCCGCGACGAGCCCGTTCGAACTACCAGATGTCTCTGGGCTGACCGTCGGGGTGCTCGGCGGTACGGGTGAGCAAGGTCGTGGGTTGGCGTATCGCTGGGCTATTGCCGGTCAGCGAGTCATTCTCGGATCCCGCGATTCCTCACGAGCTGCCAAAGTCGCCGAGGAGCTAGGTCACGGCGTAACTGGTACCGACAACGCAACGTGCGCCTCACAAGCCGACGTCGTGGTAGCCGCGGTGCCGTGGGCAGGGCATAAGGACCTACTTGCGTCGCTACAGTCACCGCTGGTCGGCAAGATTGTTGTTGACTGCGTCAACCCGTTGGGGTTCGATAAACAGGGTGCGTTCGCCTTGACGGTTCCTGAGGGAAGTGCCGCCCAACAGGCCG
Organism: uncultured Actinomycetes bacterium; assembly: GCA_946803585.1. Lineage (GTDB taxonomy): Bacteria > Actinomycetota > Actinomycetes > S36-B12 > UBA10799 > UBA10799. The sequence goes on along the minus strand of CAMPEQ010000010.1, from coordinate 56,480 downwards.
CCGCCTTGTTACCCGAGTCGACGGTAGTTGCCGCATTCCACCACCTCAGCGCGGTCTTACTGCTGGACCCAGCGGTAGTTGGTCTGGATACCGATGTGCTTGTTTTGGGTGACGTTCGAACCGCGACAAACGCTGTTCAAGCGCTAGCGAGTCGGCTTCCAGGTACTCGCGGAATCTACGGCGGGCGATTACGCAACGCTCACCAAGTCGAGGCGATGACCGCGAACCTCATCTCGATGAACCGCCGGTATAAAGCGCACGCCGGAGTTCGGATTACGGACCTTTAGCTGTACTCGTGCTCTGGGCCGGGGTAGGTCCCGCTAGAGACTTCATCGGCCCACTGCGTAACCGCGTCGCTGAGCACCGATCGCATATCGGCGTACTGCTTCACGAACTTCGGCGGCTTTCCGGCTGTCAGCCCAGCCATGTCTTGCCACACCAGAACCTGGGCATCAGTTGTTGATCCGGCACCGATTCCGATTGTTGGGATGGCGAGGGATCGGGTCACCATGTCGGCAAGTTCGGCGGGAACGAGTTCCAGAACGACCGCGAAGGCTCCAGCGTTTTGCAGGGCCTTTGCGTCCTGCAGGAGAGTCTGTCCGGCCTCCCCGCGGCCTTGCACTCGGTAGCCACCCATGGTGTTCACGGACTGCGGAGTAAGCCCGAGATGTGCCATCACCGGGATACCGGCAGCTGTCAGTGCTTCTACCTGCGGGAGCACCCGGGCTCCACCTTCGAGTTTGACCGCGTGGGCTCCGGCCTCTTCATGAATCGGGCTGCAGTATCGAGCGCTTGAGCGGGCGAGGACTGGTAGGAACCAAACGGCAGGTCCGCAACGACCATCGCCCGTTGGGAACCACGGGTCACGGCCCGAACCAGTGGAAGGAGCTCGTCGACGGTGACTGGAATTGTGGTGTCGTATCCGTAGACGACGTTGGCGGCAGAGTCACCAACCAACATGACGGGGATTCCGGCATCGTCGAACACCCCGGCAGTGAGAGCGTCGTAGCAAGTGATCATCGGCCAGTGTTCGCCGCGCTCTTTTGCTGCGGCTAAGTCGGTGACCGTAACGCGACGGACACGACTCGCGGCGGCACTCGGTTGGCCACCGTAGAGGGACTTCTCATCGGATCGCTGTGTCGTCATGGCAGTTCTCCCATCTCGAGGCTGCCCAGTGCAGTCCCCGGATAGGTCAATGGTGGCATGAATTCGCTGGAATGGGGAGATGGGGTCCTTACCACGTAAGCGGTTCACGTCACAGCACTGCAGGGTAGGTATCGCTGCGCTCTGGGCGTTGTCTACGATTCCCCAATGGCGAGACAGCGAAGTGAGGTAGCCGATGAGGCCATTGTTACCTCTGCGTTGGCGGTAATCGCTGACCGTGGCATCGAGGCCTTCTCAGTGGAAGAAGTCGCATCTCGGGCAGGTGTCGGCAGGGCAACGATCTACCGTCGCTACGCCGATCGTAATGATCTGATCAACTCGGCGATCGAGACACTCAACGACGACCTACCCGCAATCAACAAGCAGGCCCACACCGAGGACGTGTTGGTGGAGATGCTTGAGTGGATGCGAACTTCACAGTCGTCCGGGTCTGAACTGCTCCCCAGAATCTTCGCGCAGGCCAAGAGCAACCCGGTCCTGTTCCAACTCTGTCATGAACGACTGATCCTGCCTCGAATGATGCGGGTGCAAGAGGTCCTGCGTCTGGGTGTCGAGCGCGGTGAGTTCGACGATTCACTAGACGTCGAGATTGCCAGCAGTATGTTGGTCTCGCCAGTATTGCTCAATAAGATCATCAACGAGCAGAGTGCGCGCGGGCGCCGGGACTTCGTTCGACGATTAGTCAATCAGGCGTTGCGGGGAATGTCGCGCCTTCCCACTCTCAGCGATGATGGCGAGATCGAGGTAGCGACTAAGCCATCGCGTAAAACTACCCGTCGACTTCGCCGGGTTCTGACCAACGATTAGTGACGGGCATCCGTCGATCTCGGCCGAACGCCAGCGACGTGATCTTCGTTCCGGGTGGGTACTGCCGCCGCTTGTACTCAGCTGCATCCGTCAAACGAATGATTCGCTGGGCCAGTTCGGCGTCGAATCCAGCCTCGACGAGTTCGCGCGCGGATACGCGCTCCTCGACGTAGCGCTCAACAATCACGTCGAGCTTCGAGTAGTCCGGTAGTGAGTCCGTATCGAGCTGACCTGGCCGTAGCTCAGCGCTCGGAGGTTTTTCGATCGAGCGCGGCGGGATTGGGGGAGTGCCACCTGCAGTCTGCGCTTGTTGGTTGCGCCACCGTGCCAGCTCCCACACCAACATCTTCGGGACGTCTTTGATTGGCGCAAACCCACCGACGGCATCGCCGTAGATCGTCGAGTAGCCAACAGCAAGTTCACTCTTGTTTCCGGTGGCCAACACCAACGGTCCCTCAGCATTAGACACAGCCATTAGCGTGGTACCGCGGATGCGAGCTTGGAGGTTCTCCTCAGCTAGTCCGGTGAGATCTAGTTGGCTTTGGAAGGCGTCAAACATCGCCGCGATGGGCACGATACGAAAGCGCATACCAGTTCGCTTCGCCGAGTCCTGGGCATCTTGCACCGAGTGATCTGACGAGTACGCCGAGGGCATCGCAATTCCCAGTACATGCGCTGAACCCAACGCATCGCAAGCCAAAGCTCCCACCAGGGCCGAGTCAATTCCACCAGACATCCCTAGGGCCACATCGCTAATTCCGTTCTTTCGAACGTAGTCGCCTAAGCCCGCGCACAGTGCCGCGTAGACCTCAGCAAGATCGCTGATGTCATCGGCGACCGGACCGGAGCCAACCTGGAAAGGCGAATCGGATGATTGGCGCGAGACTTCGAATACCAGTAGCTCAGGGGTGAAGCGTTCAGCTCGGGCGGCCACGGTCCCATCGGGGCGAACCACGAGTGATCCACCGTCGAATACCAGCTCGTCCTGAGCCCCGACACAGTTCACATAGGCAACAGTCTGCTCGGTTCGTTTCGCCACTTCCTTGCAGAGCTCACGCCGACGGTGATCCTTGCCGCGCTCAAACGGTGAGGCGTTGATGACGAGAAGTAGATCTGCCCCGCTTTCGCCTAAAGCGACTTCAGCTGGGCTGTCTGGTTGCCAGATGTCCTCGCAAATCGCGATCGAGACTTTGAGTCCGTCGACCTCGACAACGCAAGGCGTGGTGCCGGATTCGAAGAGTCGGCGCTCGTCGAAGACGCCGTAGTTCGGGAGGTGATGTTTGACGTAGGAGGTCTGGACTCTTCCGTCGCGCAAGACCGCGGCGGCATTTTGCGGCTGCCGATCGCCCACCAGCAGAGTCCCAATAACTACACACAGTTCTCCGAGACCTGCACTAGCAAGTTCTCGCGCTAGGTCCTCGGTTGTTGAGATGCTCGCTTCTTGAAATGAGCTACGCAATGCTAGATCTTCGATCGGATATCCGGTGAGTGCCATCTCCGGAAACGCCACAAGCTGGGCACCGGCCGCTGAGGCTTCTTTACAGGCGGCGAGGACGAGTCGGGAGTTGCCAGCGAGATCGCCGACGGTTGGATTGAGCTGCGCGAGGGCCACTCGAATATTCGTCACGGGCCAACCCTAGTGGCCCGGGCAGCAAAGCGCTTCGGCCTCGACTGACTCAGGTGAAGATCGCGCGGGGCTGCGATGCCCTTGCGCCTAGCCGTCACGCGCGTCCATCGTGCCAGCGTGGGAGGATGGCCGGCATGGATAAGCAGACTGAGTTCGTCTTGCGGACAATGGAGGAGCGGGATATCCGCTTCGTGCGTTTGTGGTTCACCGACGTACTGGGCATGTTGAAGTCCGTCGCGGTCGCACCCGCAGAACTTGAGGGTGCTTTCAACGAAGGCATCGGCTTCGATGGCTCCGCAGTTCAGGGATTCTCCCGAGTCAGCGAGTCCGACATGCTGGCCAAGCCGGACCCCTCCACCTTCCAGCCGCTGCCGTGGCGCGGTGACACCCAGGCCGTCGCTCGAATGTTCTGCGATATCACCTTGCCGGACGGTTCTCCCTCCTACGCCGATCCGCGCTGGGTTCTCAAACGAACCCTCGCACGGGCAGCCGATATGGGCTTTACGTTCTATACCCATCCTGAGATCGAGTTCTTCCTGTTCAAGGACCGTGAACTCGAGAAGAAGCTGAAGTCCGGCGCACCGCCGGTACCGGTCGACGATGTTGGGTACTTCGACCATGCCCCCCAGGGTGGCGGACAGGACTTCCGTCGGACGGCCATCACGATGCTTGAAAAGCTCGGAATCTCCGTGGAGTTTAGCCACCACGAGAGCGCTCCCGGTCAGCAGGAAATCGACCTGCGATACGCCGATGCCCTCACAACTGCGGACAACATCATGACGTTCCGCTTGGTCGTCAAAGAGGTCGCACTCGAGCAAGGATTGCTCGCCTCATTCATGCCAAAGCCGTTTACCCAGTACGCCGGATCCGGAATGCACACCCACCTGAGCTTGTTCGAGGGCGAGCGCAATGCGTTCTACGAGGCTGGTGCGGACATGCAGTTGTCCCGGGTAGCTCGCTCGTTCATGGCCGGGCTACTGCATTACGCCCCGGAGATCACTGCCGTGACCAATCAGTGGGTTAACTCGTACAAGCGAATTGTTGGCGGAGGCGAGGCGCCCTCATTCATCTGCTGGGGCCATAACAACCGCTCGGCGCTGGTTCGGGTGCCGATGTATAAGCCGCACAAGGGCAACTCGACGCGGATTGAGTACCGGGCCCTCGACAGTGCATGTAACCCCTATCTCGCCCTGGCCATGTTGCTCTCGGCGGGACTGAAGGGAATCGAGGACGACCTTGAGCTTCCCCCGGGAACCGAAGACGATGTCTGGTCGCTATCTGCCGCTGAACGCCGAGCCATGGGACTGCAGCCGTTGCCGACCAGCTTGAACCGAGCGATCCAAGCGATGGAACGCAGCGAACTGGTGGCTGAAACCCTCGGGGAGCACGTTTTTGAGTTCTTCCTGCGGAACAAGCGGGCAGAGTGGGAAGAGTACGCAATGCAGGTGACCGAGTTTGAGCGGTCGAAGTACCTGCCCGTCCTGTGAGTGGGTTAGCTCTCGCCGGACCACGACAGCGACGCAGACAAGCCGACGTCCTAGGCCAGGGGAGTTGATATGGCTCGTCATCCGACGCTAACGGGTCAGTTGGCCCGGCTGGGCTTTACCGAGATCGATCGATCCAAAGCTATCCTTGAAGGCTCGATATTCGACGGAGTCACCGACCCCGATGAGTTGCTCGAGGCATTCAGCCGGGCGGCCGACCCCGACCAGGCGCTGCTGGGATTCGAGCGCGTTGTGCTCGCAGCTCAGGCCGCTGGTTTTGGCGAGAACCTAATCCTCGTTCTTGACTCCGACGAGAGCTTCCGCGAGCAGTTGATTCTCGTCCTAGGTGCAAGTGAGGCACTGGCAGAGCATCTGGCCCGCCATCCTGATCATTACCTTGCGCTGGTCGACAATGCTGCTGGCCTAGCGGCTCCGACTGGCGAGCAATTACGCGCTGGCCTCGTCGAGGCGGTCATCGGTGCACTTGCTGGTGGTGGCAGTTGGCAGGATGCCGCGATCGTGCTGCGCGTGGCCTATCGGCGCAGGCTGCTGAGTTTGGCCGCGCGGGATCTGACTGGCACAGCGCTCTTTGGTGAGGTTGCGCAAGAGCTGTCGCAGCTAGCCGATGCCGTGCTCGCGGCTTCGCTCGAGCTAGCTAAGTCGGAGTTGCCGATGGATGCGCCGCCTTGTCGGATTGCGATCATTGCGCTCGGGAAGTGTGGTGGATTAGAGCTGAACTACGTCTCCGATGTCGACGTCGTATTCGTCGTTGAGCCCGGGGAGTACGAGGACGGATCGCTGGCTGACGAGACCGATGCACTGGCAACCGGCACGGCACTTGCTAGAGGCGTCATGCGGGCTGCCAACGAGCCGACTCCGGAAGGCACCATTTGGGAAGTCGACCCTGCACTTCGCCCGGAAGGAAAGTCCGGGGCCCTCGTTCGAACACTCGCTAGTCATATCGGCTACTACGAACGGTGGGCGCAAACGTGGGAGTTCCAGGCACTATTGAAGGCCAGGTTTGCCGCCGGCGACCGTGAGCTTGGTGAGTCCTACGTCGACGCGATCATGCCCTTCGTGTGGGCGGCAGCGGACCGGACGAACTTCGTTGCCGATGTGCAGCAGATGCGACGTCGGGTCGAGGCGCATATTCCGGCGGCGAAGTCTGATCGTGAGTTAAAGCTCGGCAAGGGCGGCTTGCGCGATGTTGAGTTCAGCGTGCAACTCCTGCAGCTAGTTCATGGCCGATCTGATGTCATGGTGCGCAGTTCCAATACACTGACCGCCCTCGAGTCGATGGCGACGTGGGGCTACGTCGGGCGAGAGGATGCGGCCGCCCTAGCAATTGCTTATCGGTTCCTGCGAACGATGGAACATCGTCTGCAGCTCTACCGGTTGCGTCGCACCCACGACGTCCCAGCGGACGAGGACGACCTGCGCAGACTAGGCCGGTCAATGGGTTTCTCTGGGGACGCGGCGGCCGAGTTGACGGCCGCTTGGCAAAAGCAGCGCGTTGTCGTGCGTCGCCTTCACGAGAAGCTGTTCTACCGGCCGCTACTCAACGCCGTCGCCCGACTCGATTCTGGCGATGCCCGGCTTAGTGAGGCTGCCGCACGGGAGCGTTTGACCGCTCTGGGCTACGTCGATCCGCAAGGCGCCCTGCGCCACATTGAGGCGTTGTCCTCTGGGATCAGCCGCCGAGCGGCGATTCAGCGCACTCTGCTTCCGGTTCTGCTGGGCTGGTTCGCTGACGCGCCGAATCCTGACGCTGGGTTGCTCGCATTCCGTCGTGTTTCAGAGACCCTTGGTGGAACGCCTTGGTACCTGCGCATGCTGCGAGACGAGTCAGAGACGGCCGAGCGAATGGCTCAGATCATGGCCACCTCCCAGTTTGCCACCGAATTACTCTTGCGGTCACCAGATGGCATTCGACTCCTGAACAACGTTGAGGACCTTGTTCCGCGCAGCTTCGGAGACATCGTTCGTGAGATGTCGGTGACGGCGCAGCGGCAGTCCCACCCGGATGAGGCCGCACTGGCGGTGCGCGCAGTGCGCGGTCGGGAGTTGTTCCGAATCGCCGCAGCCGATATCAACGAGATCCTGTCTGTGGCTACTACCGGCCATGCACTTTCGGATCTAGTTGACGCAACCGTCGCAGCGACGCTGGATATTGCGATTCGCTCGGTTGAGCGTTCCACCGGATCACCACTACCCACCAGGTTCTGCGTTATTGCGATGGGTCGCCTAGGTGGCCGCGAAGTCGGCTACGCATCCGATGCCGACGCCATGTTCGTGCATGATCCGCTACCGGGGGTCGACGAGACAGCGGCCACCAAGGCAGCGACGTTGGTGGCAAATGAGCTGCGTCGGCTCTTATCTCTTAACAGTCCGGACCCTGGTCTGGAGATCGACGCAGACCTGCGGCCTGAGGGGCGTTCGGGCGCCCTCGTGCGCTCGATCTCGTCGTACGCGGCTTACTACAGCCGTTGGTCCTCGCCCTGGGAAGCCCAAGCACTCTTGCGAGCTCGGCCATTGGCCGGTGACGCGGAGTTAGGTAATCAGTTCGTCGCGCTGGTCGACCCGCTGCGATATCCACCAGAGGGGATCTCGGAGTCAGACCTCATCGAGGCCCGGCGGTTGAAGGCTCGGATGGAGTCAGAGCGGCTCCCGCGGGGCGCGGACCCCGCGCTACATCTCAAGCTCGGTAGGGGCGGGCTCACCGATGTTGAGTGGGTGGCTCAACTCATCCAGATGCGGTGGGGTGGAACGAGCGGGCACGAGTCGCTGCAGGTTGCTGGAACCCTCGAGACGCTCGCCGCGGCTCGGCGCTTGGGACTCATCGAAGGTGATGACGAGGTTGCTCTCGTCACCGCCTGGTCGCTGGCCACGAAGGTCCGCAATGCGGTCTTCTCTGTGACAGGGCGAACAAGCGATCAGGTGCCGACCGACTTCAAGGTGTTGTCAGGTGTGGCGCACATGCTTGGCTATGCGGCCGATCAGCGCGCGTTCCTCACGGAGGACTACCTGCGAGACGCCCGCCACGCACGCTCGGTGTTCGAGCGTTTGTTCTATGGCTGGGACGGTCCCGAGCAGGATCCTGACGACGACATGATGGTGTAACCGACGGATTCGATCGGCTATGCATTGATCGAACGTAGCGTCAGTGACGGCGTAGGAGATCTTGCCGGTTAGCCAGCTGAGGAGTTGGTCGCCCGCGCGCCAGCTAGCCAGGTATTCCAGCCGCCATCGAGGGTGCGTGCGTCGTACCCGTTCGAGCTGAGCATCGCGGAGGCGACGTGCGCTCGCTGCCCGGCGGCGCAGTTCACGATTAGCTGCTTACTCGGTAGTTCGGTGAGACGCGCTCGCAACTCATCGAGCGGAATATTGAGTGAGTTCGGAATCGCCCCAGCAGCAAACTCCTCGATCGTGCGTACGTCCAGGACCAACCAACCCTGCTCGACCAGTTCATCGACTTCCGACCAGTCCGCACTCGCATGACCAGCCATCCGGTTCTCGGCGATGTAGCCCAAGACGTTGATTGGGTCCTTCGCAGAACCGAACGGGGGAGCGTAGGCGAGTTCGAGGTCGAGTAGGTCCGGTGCGGTAATACCGGCACGCATCGCTGTGGCGAGTACGTCAATCCGCTTATCCACGCCAGCCCCGCCTACTGCCTGTGCGCCGAGGATCACGCCATCGGTCGGGTCCATCAGTAGTTTGATGGTGAGCTGCTCGGCACCCGGGTAGTAGGTCGCGTTGCTCGTGGGATGAGTATGAATCGCCAGGTAGTTGCGCCCGGATCGGCGTAGACGCTTCTCATTCCACCCCGTTGTTGCCACGACCAGGTTGAAGACTTTGACGATTGCCGTCCCCTGGCTGGGTAGCACTTTGGTTGAGTGGCCCAGAATCGCGTCAGCAGCGCGACGTCCCTGACGATTCGCAATATTGGCCAACGGGGTCAGCGTTGCCTGACCGTCGACGATATCGATCTTCTCGGTTGCGTCGCCGACCGCCCAGATGTGGGGGTCGCTGGTTCGCATCTCGTCATCGACGGCGATTCCACCGAGATCGCCGGTGTCGATACCGAAGCTATTCGCTAAACCTGTATCGGGGCGAACGCCAATCGCGAAGAGGACGAGATCCGCCGGAACTCGACGCCCATCGCTTAGGACGGCAAATCCGTCGCCGACCTCGACAACCGAGCAGTTCAGATCGACCTCAATCCCGTGCTTGGTGAGCTCTCGTGCAAGTGGGCTAGCCATCTCTGGGTCCAGGGGTGCCAGGAGTTGGTCTCCGAGCTCCACGACGCGGACCTTAAGGCGAGGGCTCAGATTCTCCGCCGCCTCGAGACCGATGAAGCCGCCACCAACGATCACAGCATTCTTGGCACCTTGGACCTGCTGGACAAGTCGGTCAAGGTCCTCAACGTCTCGAAGGACGAACCCTCGCTCAGCTCCGGGAATATCCGGAACGATGGGCGCCGCGCCGGGGGAGAGGATCAGAGCGTCGTAGTGCAGCTCGTAGGTGGTGCCGTCAGTGAGCCGTCGGATTGTCAGGACCTGAGCGTTGCGGTCGATTCCGGTGACCTCGTTGAGTACCCGCACGTCCAAAGCGAAGCGAGTGCGCAGGCTCTCGGGTGACTGGAGCAGCAGATCGTCTCGGTCGGGGATCGTGGCCGATAGGTGGTACGGCAGACCACAGTTTGCGAACGAGACGTACCCCGAGCGCTCGAGGACGACAATCTCTACGCTGTCGTCAAGGCGGCGTAGCCTGGCTGCTGCCGATGCTCCGCCTGCGACTCCACCGACGACAACTACTCTGCGAACTGGGTTTTCTTCTGAAGGCATAGCCACAACTGTATACCCCTAGGGGTATCTGATGGTACCGTGGTCGCTGATATGTGGGTCACACAATACGGGCTCGAGTGAAGTACCTATGGAGGACTCAGATGAAGCTAGAAGAGACCGAGACTGCCGCGGCCATCAAGCGTTTGCGCCGAGCTGAGGGGCAGGTCGCGGGGGTTATTCGGATGCTCGAGTCTGGCCGTGACTGCAAGGATGTCGTCACTCAGTTGGCTGCGGCGTCTAAGGCACTCGACCGCGCCGGTTTCGCGATTGTTGCCAGCGGCATCCGCCAGTGCGTGTCCGATCCCGACGGCGGCATGGACCAGGCGGAGATGGAACGGCTCTTCCTGAGCCTTGCCTAGGGTCTCTGGCGTGGTAAACATGGAACGACTCTTCCTCAGCTTGGCCTAGGGTCTCTGGCGTGGCAAGCATGGAACGACTCTTCCTGAGCTTGGCCTAGGGGCATCTAGGCTAAGGTCAGTCCATGGCTACGGAATCACACTCTGCGGGTAGACAAGCTGAGCTCAACGAGGACCACGCGGCGTTGATCGCGACGTTCTACGAGGCGTTCGCGCTCGGTGATGCGGAGGCGATGGTTGCGTGTTACCACCGAGATGTCGTCTTTACCGATCCTGCATTCGGTCAGTTGCGCGGCGACGATGCCAGGAACATGTGGCGAATGCTGTGCCGTTCCTCCAAAGATCTGACTGTCGCCGCGTCTGATATCACTGCCGCCGACGGTAGGGGTCAGGCTCACTGGGAGGCGGACTACACATTCAGCACTGGCCGGAAAGTGCACAATGTGATTGATGCGGAGTTCGACTTCGCTGAGGGCTTGATCATTCGCCACACCGATAGCTTTGATTTGGTTCGCTGGTCGGGTCAGGCCTTCGGGATGGCTGGCGGGCTAGTCGCTCGGGTCCCAGTTCTCCCACAGGCGGCGTTGCAGCAGCTGACGCAGCGCCAACTGGCGAGCTACAGCACCAAACAGCGCGCGAAGTCGACGTAACCCGCACTTGTTGTATCCGAACCCATAGAGCATGAGCGAGTACTTTGATCAGGCGGCAACCTGGTTTCAGCGTGCGTACGAGATCACTCCGTGGGCTCGTGGGGGGTTATTGGTCGTCATCATCGCTTCGGTGTTGCTGGCGGTTCCAATCGGGCGGTTGCTTCGCTCGAATGTTGCCATTGTTGGACTTCTACTTGCTGCCTATGGTGCGGTCTTGGTCTTCACTCTCACCCCGCAGATCCGGATATACGGGGTCGCTGAGACATGTAGTTACGCGCTGACTCGACCGACCCGATCCGAACTCGTTGAGCCGACCGATATCAGCATGAACATGCTGTTGCTGTTCCCGGTCGGAGTGCTGCTCACCTGGCTGCGACCGCTGATCGCAGTCTTGGCAACTTTGTTCATCGCCATTGTGACGCCGTTCGCAGTTGAGTTCACCCAGTATGCGCTGGCTCGGCTGGGGCGAACCTGCTCGTTCTACGATATTGCAACAAACGAGCTTGGATTGTTCATCGGAGTTGCCGTTGGTTTGGTGATCAGGCTGATTTGGGTGCTGGGAGCAAGGATCGGGGAGGCGGTGAGTCGATGATCGAGGTCGATCCAGATCACTTTGAGGAGCTCGTGGGCTACGCCCTGGACATGATTCCCGATGAGTTGGCCAAGATGATCGCCAACGTTGTCGTGCTAATCGAAGACGATTCCCCGCCAGACTCGCCAACTCTGCTGGGTCTCTACCGCGGAATCCCGCTAACCGAGCGCGGATCCGCGACCTACAGCGGCTTCCTGCCCGATTCGATCACTATCTACCGGCGCCCGATTCTGTCGATTTGCCACTCCTACGAGCAAGTGATTCGTCAGGTCAGAATCACCGTTGCGCATGAGGTCGGTCACTACTTCGGTATCGAAGAGGATCGACTCCACGACCTCGGCTACGGCTAGTACTAGGCGGCGATATTTCCGATCGGTTATCGCAGCCAGATCAGCGGTATGTTCAGCGACTGTGAGCCCCCCGACGACGCCTGCCGTAGCGCCAGCTAAGGCGAGCGGATCCAAGCGCAAGATCGTGCTTGGCGTTGGTGCGCTGGGGGTTGTGTTCGGCGACATCGGAACGAGCCCCCTCTACGCCTTCCAAGAGATCTTCGACGGTGCACATTCGATTCCGGCCCTCGAATCGCGCGTCATGGGCGCCGCCTCCATGGTCTTTTGGACCCTTACTCTCATCGTCTCTATTAAGTACGTCCTCATTGTGATGCGAGCTGACAATAAGGGCGAGGGCGGCATTATGGCGCTCGCGTCTCTTGCTGCCGGGGCTGTCTCGCGGATGGCCCGCCGACCCAAGATCATCATAATGGGGCTCGGGATCCTTGGTGCCGCGCTGTTCTACGGCGATGGCATGATCACCCCTGCTGTGTCGGTCCTGTCGGCGGTCGAGGGGTTGGAGCTTGTCGAGCCTGGGCTATCGGCCTGGGTCGTGCCGATCGCCGTGGTCATCCTGATCGCCCTGTTCATGGTCCAGCGGCACGGCACTGGAAAGATGGGCGCAGCATTCGGTCCGGTGATGTTCGTCTGGTTCTGCTGTATCGCAGTGTTCGGCTTCCTCAGCGTGATCAAGTCGCCCGACGTTATTCGTGCGGTTAACCCCTACCACGCGTATGAGTTCTTTGCAGGTGAGCCAATGTTGGCTTTCTTGGCGTTGGGATCGGTCGTCTTGTGTGTCACCGGAGCCGAGGCGCTGTATGCAGATATGGGCCAGTTCGGTCGCGGTCCGATCCGGTTCTCCTGGTTCGCGATCGCTGTCCCCGCGCTGTACTTGAACTACTTCGGACAAGCTGGCCTAGTGCTGCGTGACCCCACGGCAGTGGCTAACCCGTTCTATCTCCTTGTGCCGCAGAACCTGCAACTACCGATGGTGGTGCTGGCGACGCTGGCGACCGTGATCGCCTCACAAGCGGTGATCTCCGGAGCCTTCTCGATGACCAAGCAGGCGATTCAGCTCGATTACCTCCCGCGCCTACTGGTCAAGCACACCTCGAGTTCAGAGCAGGGTCAGGTTTACGTTCCAGCCGTGAACTGGATGCTGATGGCCGCGGTCGTGCTGCTAGTGGTGGGCTTCCAGAATTCCTCGAATCTGTCGTCCGCTTACGGCATTGCCGTGACCGGGACGTTCGTCATCACGACGTGCTTGATCACCTATGTTGCTCTGCACAAGTGGAAGATCCGGCCGCTGTTCGTATGGCCAGTCTTCGCCCTCTTCTTCACAATCGATATGGCGTTCTTTGCGGCGAACTTGACGAAGTTCTTCCACGGCGGGTGGTTTCCGCTGGCCTCCGCGGTCATCATTTTTAGTGTCCTCATGACCTGGCATCGCGGACGCAAGCTGATGTTCAACTCACTGCGAGAACTCGGGCCGGATTTGCGGACATTTGCCCGGCAGATCAAGGACGCTGGGGTTAAGCGGACACCTGGCTCGATGGTCTACCTATCGGTGGAAGAAGGCAAAGCACCGTTCGCTCTCACCCAGCACGCCAACCTCCTCGACGCGGTCTCGGAGCAGGTAGTTCTTTTGCGCTTCCAAGTGCTGGATGTGCCGACAGTTGCCGATCACGATCGAGTCACAGTGACCAACGACGTTCCCGGCTTCTCACAAGTGACAGCGAAGTTCGGCTTCATGGAGCGAACCAACGCTGGCATTGTCATTGACGATGCGGTACGACAGGGTGTTCCGATTGACCCGCAGACGTGTTCGTACGTCGTTCATCAGATTTCTATCGAAACATCAAAGGACGCACCAATGTGGATCCGGCGCCAACGCCTATTCGCGGTCATGCAACGCGTCGCTTCCAATCCGATGATCTATATGCACCTGCCGACAGACCGTGTCCTTGGGGTATGGACTGTCGTCAAATTGCGGAAATGAGTAGCCAATGACAGATGCACCTCAAGCTGCGGCCCGGAAACGCTTCTTGCGAGACCTTGAACGCAAGCGCCACGTCTACGCCCACCTAGGACCCAACTGGTACGCGTCGGTCATGGGCACCGGCATCATCTCTGTCACGGCGGCAACACTTCCGGTCGAACTCCCAGGACTACGGGTATTCGCGCTGGTGTTTTGGGCTATCACCGTCGTCCTCCTTGTGGGGATCAGCGCAGCCTGGCTCGTGCATTGGGTGAGGTTTCCCGACAACGCGCGCCGCTGGATCGATGATCCGATTCTGTCGCAGTTCTACGGCGCACCGCCGATGGCGATCCTGACGACTGGACTCTCGACACTGCTCGTGGGTCAAGACGTCATCGGCTACGACGCGGCGCTGATAGTGAGTTGGTTCTGCTGGGTTCTGGGAACGATCCTTGGCCTCTTGAGTGCGATCGTTGTCCCGTTCGTCATGTTCACTCGAGGACTTGCCAAACCCGATGCTGCCTTCGGGGGGTGGTTGATGCCTATCGTTCCGCCCATGGTCAGCGCGAATGCCGGTGCGTTTCTCATTGACTCATTGCCACATGGTCAACCGCAGCTATCAATGGTGATCATTTGCTACGCGCTATTTGGAATCTCGCTGGTAATCAGCATCATCATCATCACGCTGATTTGGTCACGGCTGCTGTTTCACGCAATGCCCGCGGCTGTCCTGGTGCCGACGCTGTGGATCGTGCTTGGGCCTTTAGGTCAATCGACGGCTGCGGCGAACAATCTCAGTGCCGCGGTGCTTCGCGACATTCCTGGTCAGTTGGATGAGGTGATGGAGGCATTCGGGTTGCTTTATGGCGTTCCGGTGTGGGGCTTTGCCATGTTCTGGCTGGTGATGGCGGGAATGATCACGATTCGGGAGGTGCGTAAGAAGCTCCCATTCGCGCTGACGTGGTGGTCGTTCACCTTCCCGGTCGGAACGGTCGTGGCTGGTACCAGCGCCCTGGCTAATCGTTCGGGTGCCGTGTTCTTCGAGGTTGTTGCCGTTGTGCTCTTCACCGGGCTAGTCGCTGCGTGGGCACTGGTGTTCGCCAAGACTGTCGCGAACGGATTCCGCGGGAAGCTCTTCCTACCACCGTCACAGGCCGCGCTCATCCAAGACAAGAAGTAGGCGGCGCGTGGTGAGTGAGTCTGCCAGCTAACGACGCTGTGCTGGTGGTGTCTTGGGTCGCAGGAAGCGCGCCACGATCAGGATAAGGGCCCCAAACACCACCATGAATGAACCGAGCGCCAACATCGTCGCCGCAATGAAGAGAGCCATGACCACCATCACAGCGACGAACACCAGCCACGGATTGCGCGGTTGCCGTTGGGGGTCAGAGCCTGGGCCAGCCTGGGGACGTCGGTTCGGCGGAGCGGAGTAGGCGAAGGTGGGCGAGGCCCATTCGTACGGCCCGGTGTCGTACGCCGGATCTGTCGGAGCAGTTGCGGATGCGTACGTCGTGAACTGGGACGAACCGCGAGACTGGCGCTGCCGGGTGGCGAATGCTTGCGTGTGTTGGCGGTGAAGGTCGTAGCGCCGACGCTCAAGTGGGTTGGACAGCACTTGGTAGGCGATCTCTATCGATTGGAACTCCTCGATATCGCCGCCAAGGTCTGGATGGGAGCGTTTGGCAGCCTGCCGCCACGCTGACTGCAGGGCGACCGAGTCAGCTGAGGAGGTGACGCCAAGCACCTGGTAGAGGTCGCCATCGACCTGATCCCAAAGATCCCTGCTCGCCATCTCTTGTGCCTCCCTCCGCGTGATTCCGTTGACTCACTCGTTGTCTAGCAACAATACTGCGCGGATAACGATTCCCGGTAGTGCGCGCGGGCGGGGGCTCAGACTCCAGCGGTTTGGCGGATGATCTCAAGCGTTCGCTCGGGCTGGTCCCACATCGGCACGTGAGCGCACCGGTCTAGGACGATCCATTTGGCATGCCGAGGCGCCGCGACGCGGCGCTGACGTTCGGGCACGATGAGTAGATCCTGGGTGCCCCATACGACTGCCACTGCGGTGTCGTCTGGAACGTCATCAGCACGAGTGAACAGCAGGTCCAGCATTCCGTCGTGGCAAGCATAGAAACCGCGTGCCTGGCGCATCGCATCAGCGGACGCACCGAGCAAACTGAGGTCAAGGGAATCGAAGTCGACAGTGGCGTATCCCATGATGAGGTCGCGCAGGCCGGGTACTCTGGCGACGAGTTCAGTGGCCGGTGCCACTGTGGGGCCGAGAAAGTTGGAGACCCGGTAGTTATTGACCAGCAGATCATTGCGGGAGACCCAGGGATCGAACTCCAAACCTGCCGGGCAGAGCGCGGTCACCGAGCGCGCCCAACCATTCGCGGCGACCTCCAGGCTGACCCAGCCACCCATCGAATTGCCTGCCACGTGCATGGAGCCGCCGAACTCATCGATCAACGGTTTGAGGGCTTGGGCGTGCTCGGCTGGGGTGAAGGTCGGGGGAGTGGGCTCGAGCCAACCAGACTCGCCGTGCCCGGGAAGATCGACGGTGACAGTCGTGAAGTGCTCAGATAAGGATGGAAGTATCGGGCGCCATACGCTGCGGTCACTCCCGAGCCCGTGGATCAGTAGCAGGGGTGGTCCAAAACCCATCACTGTCGCGACGAGGTCGTGGCGGCGGATATTTCGAGTGGGTGAGGCAGCGCTCGTCACGAAGCACCGCACTGGATTGAGCAGAGACCGGACACGGTTACGCAGGTGACTTGGTCACGCGGGCAATTCCGGCCTGGGGTCGCCCGTCGGTCGCCGTTCGTTGGCGCGGAGGTGCGACCTTGGTCGCAGGGCTCGGCATCGTGCGACCGAGTCGGATGTTCGCCGAGAGCTCCGACACCTTGCGCCAGATCAGCGATCTGACCTCGGGCGTATTCATCTCTCCAGCGTGGGTCACCCGACCAGTGACCTCGATGAGTTCATCGATCGGTAGATCTTGGAATGTCCGCAGGTGACGGGCATATTCCATCTCGTTAGCGATCAGCACATTCGATACCCCGGGAACATCTATATGTGCGCCGACGTAGGGGCGAATGAAGAGCTCGTGTGTGCTGTAGATGTTCGTGACGCGATCGGCGATCGCTGGGAGATCACCATGGAGTTTGGTGAGGAAATCAGAGTCTGGCGCCATATCGCGCAATGCCGGCGCGAGGTGCTTTCCACTAAGGCGCTTGATGCGGTTAGACCAGAACCCAGCACTTACCGAGCCTTGCCACGGGCAACCAACGGAAAAGACGTGCAGTACCTGGTCTTGGTGTTCCAGCGCATACCGAAGGGAGGCCAAGGCGCCTTGTGAATGGCCAACCATCACCAACGGGCTGTCGGGATCGCGGCCTTGTTCAGCGAGTCCACGCTGGACGTCACGAGCGATCTGGGCCTGCGCGCGGTGGAGCGGAACGGTTAAGCCAAAACTAGAGAGCGTCACCAAGAATGCGTTGGGGTGCCGTTCCATAACTCCGCGCATCATGACAGTGGCGGCGACGCCCTTAATGGCGGTACCGGCCACGATGGGAACGGCAATCGGCATCTGACACATCCTCAGGTTGAATGTCTAACTAGCTTGACACTACAACTAGTTTCGTCAAACCGCAGGATCAGGTGACCCGATTCTTGGGCGTGGCTTACTCAACGACCTTGAAGGTGTCTCGAATGAGTCCGCATCCGGCGAGCATCTGGGTCTTCTCGGCGCTCTGGTACTGACAGTTGATGAAGTACTCGGTGGTGCCATCGAAGAACACCCAAATGGTGCTGTCGACCGCCTCACCGGCCGGCGTCTCGACGCTCAACTGCCCGGTGAGTCCAGGGAATCCGGCAGTGCCCTCAGGTTGAAGTGGTGTCGTGATTGCCCCATTTGCTTGGGCCGCTAGCTGTGTCAGTGTGCTGGTGAACTCTTCCTGAGCGTCACCGATATTGGCTCCGGTAACGGGGGAATTGAGCTCGTACGCGGTGATAGCGGCGAAATCAGCCTCACTGACGGCGAAGTTCTCATTCCACAAGGCGTTACCCGATGAGGCGCCGCCGCTAGTGTCGGTCTGTTGCCAGGCGCTCGGGTACTCGAAGGTGACACCGTTGTTGGTGACGGTGGTCGTCGATCCGACATAGCCGCTGGTACCTGTCTGAAGGCCGGGCTCTGGTTCGCTGGTTGCGCTGGACGTGCAGCCGGCCAATGCGATCGTCGAGGCTGCGATAGCGACTGCGGCAGTGGCTTTGATGGACACCATTTCGTTGCACTCCTTGGGATCTGGCGAACGCGAACTCTTACCTGGGCCTAATGCGATTGCTGACCCGCTGTGGGCAATCTTGGCGTGTTTAGGTCCCGCTGTCACGCTCAACCAGAAATGTTCGCCCGGATCTCGGTCGAATTCCCATCTCGGTCCAGCTGCGCCAGACCGAGAATCCCGCCCGAATGTCGCATACTGTCGCGTGCGAGTAGGAGCGTGAGATCAGTGATGGGTAGTTATCCACCAAGGCGGCTTAGTGGTGCACTGGCGGCCGCTGCAGTGACGGTGATTCTTGTTAGTGGGTGTGCGACCCTGTCGGCATCGACTGGCAATGATGCTGCGCTGCGAGATGGCGCGGCACTGGCTGCAGTCCCGAGTGCGCTGCCCACGGCAGCCGGCGGCTCTGCTGAAACCGGTGACGCCACTGGGACGGATCAGTCGACCCCTGCAGACGCGGCTCAGGCTCCTGTTGCTCTCACCCACGCAGCCCGCACGCTGAATGTCATCGGTTCAGGAGACATCCTCATCCACCCGAGTCTGTCGGCCCAAGCCGACGCGAATGGTGGGGCGGCAAATCCTGACTTCGCGCCGATGCTGGCCGATGTGCGACCACTGATCTCTAAGGGCGACTACGCCATTTGCCACGCTGAGACGCCATTCTCACCACCTGGCCACCGCCAGCCGTTTCCCCATTACTACGTGCACCCCAATCTCGCGCAGGGGATTGAGGCTACCGGGTTCGATGGGTGCTCGATTGCGAGTAACTGGACCTTCGACAAGGGCATTGCCGGCGTCCGCCGGACCATTAGGTCGCTAAAGGCTGCAGGGGTTGAGCACACCGGCGCGGGCGCGAACCAGAAGGCTCAGCGCGTCGTCGTCCGCGATGTCAACGGCATCAGCGTCGCACATCTTTCCTACACCGATCCTGCCGATTCGCCGGGGATACTCGGTTCGCCGTGGGCAGTCAATAACCAGTCTCCGGCAGAGATCGCCGCCGATGCCAAACTCGCCCGCGAGCAGGGAGCGGAGATCGTCATCGTCTCCTTGGCGATGGGGGAGATGAATGCAGTCGAGCTCTCCGGCTCCCAGAAGTTGGCCGCCAAGACCATCACGGCTGGCGGAGATGTCGATTACGTGGTCGGTCACGGGTCGCACACCGTCCAGCCAGCCCAGAAGTTCAACGACACGTGGGTGGTGTGGCACGGGAATCTGATGTCATCCTTCTTCCCCGATCAGACCAGAATGCTCACTGGACTCGTGTCAGATGTGACGTTCACGGAGGTCTCGGATGGTCAGTTCGAGGTGACTTCGCTGAAGGGGTTCCCGATTCAATCGGTTCGTGACGGATCGGCCCGCAGTGTCGATATTGCCGGTGCTGGATGCCCCGCGACTGGGCAATATGCCTCGCAGTGGCAGATGATCGTAGACACTGAAAGCAAGGCTGTTGCTCAAGGGATGAAGTTCCCGAGTCGCTGCAAGTAGCCGATACGGGCGAATCTACTACCGGCTAACGGTCTTGTCGTCGAGATCGCCAACGAGAAGTCGCTGGTCTAGCGAACTGAACTCGTATGCTGATGAACCAGCCACCTTTGTGAGAACCCATACAAGATCGAATCGGCGATCCGGCCATTCGAGTGGAACATCCTTGTTGTTGGCGATCGGGAACTCAGCGAGTACCCCAGGGAGTTCGCCGTGGTGCCACACCACGAGTGCGTCGTGATCCCGCTTCGCGATATGGGCCGCAAGTTGATGCTCGTGGCCGTGTCGGAAGTCAGCATTGATATCGACGTTCAGCGACTCCGCTAGCGGTTGCGCTGTGTTGTATTCGCGCGTGCTGTGGGCGGCCGAGCTCGGAGCTGTCGCGTAGATGGCGGTGGGGGTGACGAGGCCTGGGTATTCCACCTGTTGTGCGAGTTTGAACAACCCGGCGAGAGCGCCCGCTCGCTGCCATCCCCGCACGGACAGCGCGTGCGAGTTCTCCTTGCCGTGCTGATCAACCCCGAATGGTGCACCGGACGAACTGGGCTTCTCGCCGTGGCGAATGAACATGATGGTGTTGGGTGATCTGGTCGACACCGCAACCGGATGGGAGGCCACTGGGAAATCCTAGTCGGTTATGCCTAGTCGGGAGTGAATCGTGGATCACCGGATCAGAACTCGCACCCACTCCTAGCCAACCTGCCCGAGAGGGTATCCGTCGCCAACGGCAGAACGGCGGCACCGTCGGGTGGGGCCGCCGTTCTGTTTTGCCGGTGTGATCGTGTGACCGTCGGCGTTTCCTGAGTCCTAGATGTCGTAGTACATCTCGAACTCGTGGGGCGTTGGACGCAGTCGAACTGGATCGATCTCCTGCGTGCGCTTGTACTCAATCCAGGTCTCGATGAGATCTGGGGTGAATACGTTGCCTTCGGTTAGGTAGTCGTGATCGGCTTCCAACGCGTCTAGGACTCCGCTGAGGGAATCCGGGACCTGCGGGATGGCAGCAGCCTCGTCCGGCGGCAGCTCGTAGAGATCCTTGTCGACCGGGGCCGGTGGCTCGATCTTGTTCTTGATGCCGTCTAGTCCGGCCATGAGCATCGCGGAGAATGCCAGGTACGGGTTACAGGACGGATCCGGAACGCGGAACTCAAGACGCTTGGCCTTCGGGTTGGTTCCGGTGATCGGGATACGGATACAGGCAGAGCGGTTGCGCTGCGAGTACACGAGGTTGACCGGAGCTTCATAACCCGGCACGAGGCGGTGGTAGGAGTTCGTCGTCGGGTTGGTGAACGCCAACAGCGATGGTGCATGCTTGAGCAATCCACCGATGTACCAACGCGCCATATCGGACAGACCCGCGTAGCCAAGCTCGTCGTAGAACAGTGGCTTGCCGTCTTTCCACAGCGACTGGTGGCTGTGCATTCCTGACCCGTTGTCGCCGAACAGCGGCTTGGGCATGAACGTCGCCGACTTGCCGTTCTTCCATGCAACGTTCTTGATGATGTACTTGAACTTCATCACGTCATCAGCTGATTGCTGCAGGGTGTCGAACTTGTAGTTGATCTCAGCCTGTCCGCCGGTGCCAACCTCGTGGTGTGCTCGCTCGATCTCAAGTCCTGAGTTGATGAGCTCAATCGACATCTCGTCGCGCAGGTCGGCGAAGTGATCGACAGGTGGAACTGGGAAGTAGCCGCTCTTGTAGCCGGTCTTGTAGCCGAGGTTTCCGCCCTCTTCTTCGCGCCCGGAGTTCCACTTGCCCTCGATCGAGTCGACGTAGTAGTAGCCAGCGTTAGCCTGGGTGTCAAAGCGCACGTCGTCGAAGACGTAGAACTCGGCCTCGGCACCGAAGTAGCAAGTATCGGCGATTCCGGTGGACTTGAGGTAGGCCTCGGCCTTGGCAGCAACCTGACGGGGGTCGCGGCTGTAGGGCTCGTCAGTGAACGGATCACGGATCGAGAAGTTCATGATGAGGGTTTTCTCGGCCCGGAACGGGTCGATGTAGGCACTCGTTACATCGGGAATCAGTTTCATATCTGATTCGTGGATCGCCTGGAATCCGCGGATCGAAGATCCGTCGAACATCTGGCCATCTTCGAATAGACCCTTGTCGACCGATGCAGCAGGCACATTGAAGTGCTGCATGACGCCAGGAAGGTCGCAGAAGCGAACATCGACAAAGACGACATCCTCATCCTTGAGGTACTTCATCACGTCGTCGGCGTTTTTGAAATCTAGCTGACTTGACATTCACCGCTCCTTATCGGCCGTTGACGGTTGAGTCAACGACACTGGTTGGCTGTTGCGCTGCCGCCGGGTGTGGCGCGACGCCTGGTCTAACGGCCCTAGCCGCCTACCTGAGGTAAGAACTTAGGCTGGCGCTGTGTCGCATGCGTGTCTCATTTGTTGCGCATTTGTTACACACCGCAGTTCTTCCAGGGCTGACCCCACCCTAAACATGTGGGGAGTTAGCCTTGTCACATGGATCGCCGAGATATTGGTTCCTGGGTCTCCGGACCACGGACAGCACTGGAAGCATCCGGCATTGACCTGGGCTACCGGGGTGAACGCCTGGGACTTCCGCAGTATGGGGTCGGCTCAGTGTCGGGCTTTGGTCGGCGCGCAGTTGCGCTATTCATCGACTGGATAGCGTCCGCACTTGTTGCGACCTTGATTTTCCCGCAATGGCCTTACGGTAGTGAGCAGTCTGCGTTTGCGACCCTCGGCATCTTCTTTGTCGTGAAATCAATCTTCACCGCGTTCGGAGGCGCCTCGTTCGGCCAACGAATCATGGGTGCCCGGGTGCAACCGCTCGGTCGCGCCTACATCAACCCGTTTCGAGCGATTCTTCGATCATTTCTCATCTGCTTGGTGATCCCACCAGTGATCTGGGATCGAGATGGCCGGGGCCTACACGACAAGGCAGTAGGAACCGTTGTGGTGAAGACCCGCCCAGGCCGCCAGCCAGCCCCCTGAGTGGGCTGCGGAGCACTGGAGGCTAGCTCGGGGGCTCAGAGGTGACTATCTACTCCGGGGTTGGAGTTGTGGTCGGAGTTGGTGTCGGTGTCGGCGTCGGTGCCGGTGGCAGTGGTGATGTTGGATCCAGATTCGGAACGCGCTTTGCCTGCTTCTTCACAGCCTTAGCCCAGCGCTTGACCTTCTTACCGTTTACGACCCGTGAGCTCGGAAGCTCGACCGTCAGGGTGTAGCCGGGAAGGGTGGAGTTCGCCCACGAGCCCATGGTTCCCGTGTACGCGCGCTTACAAGGTTCGCGAGGGATCTTGCTAAGGGAGGCGAACTGCTTGGCGTAGGGAGCCGTCTTGGAGTTGCAGACGCCCAAGACCATGTTCCAATCCTGGTGGAACACCAAGGTCCCGTCCGGGCGGAGGCGGTTCATGAAAGAGATGAGGGCTTGGGTCTCCGGCTCACTTGCCGGGCTGCGGCCAGCGCCCTGTGTTCCGCGCCACCAGCCATATGGGAAGTTGCGGTTCAGATCCACCCAACGCGAGTTGTATCGACGGTTAGCGCGCGTCCCGTCGGGGTTCATCGATCGGATCGTCCAGATCTGGAGGTCTCCGGTTGAGCTTACGGACTTCTTTCTAAGCTTATTGATGACCTTTCTGCCCTTGTTTTCGTTCCCGTGAATGATTCCGATCGCAAGTAGCACTCGGGGTGCGGCCGGGTTTCCCTGCCGCTTTGCGACGATCTTGCGCCCCTGGTTGGAGTAGCCCACGGTTACCTTCGACGGCCACTGTGAGAGTGGCGGTGTGGTGGGCGTGGGAGTGGGAGTGGGCGTAGCCGTGGGCGCCGGGGTTTCGGGTGGATCTACTGGATCGGCCGCTGATGCGGGTCCGATTATCAGTCCTGCCGCGATTGCGATTCCAGCGGCAACGGGCAATACGGGAGACATGGTGGGCAAGGTTTCTCCGGACTTAGGTGCGACGTTTATGCACCGAGCTGAGGATGCAAGGAAACGTATCTGGGCGGTCACCACCAGACTTGCGTATTAACTCCTCGAACTCCGCTCAATCCATGAACTCAATGTCAAAGGAATACCCAAAAAGCGGAGGTGTCGGCCGTTTTGTCCTAAATGTCGTGCTGTTAGCCGCGTTGACCGCGCGCGGAGCGAACGCTCTTAGGCATGGGGCCCTTCGGTGCAGAGACCGGCTGAGTCGAGAGTGCCTCAAGGCGTTTGCGGACTTCGGTCACCTGCCCAGGCTTCAGAGTTCGCTTCTGCTTGCGGACCTTTGTGTTGAGCTTCTTGAGCGGGATCTGTCCCTCATCGTTGCCCGATTGGATTTCGATGATGTTGATGTCTGGCACGAACCGCGCTGTCTTCTTACGCTCATTGGCCAGCATATGGGTGACTCGGCTCGAGGGACCCTCGGAGACGAGGATGACACCTGGGCGGCCGATCACTCGGTGGACGACGTCTTGGTTCTTGTTCATCGTCAAGGCTGGGGTAACGAACCACCCGGACTTTAGTGACTTCAGAACTGCTGCTGCTGCTCCCGGTTGGCCTTCGATCTGGGCGTAGGCAGCTCGTTCCGCGCGGCGACCGAACACGATCACCGCAGCGAGGAGCCCGAACGCGATGCCAATCGGGGTGAAGAAGAACACCATTCCCAGCAGGGTGCCGATGATCGCAAAGACTGCGATGGTTCCTAGGAAGATCGCGAGGAGGATCCACCCGATATTGGGATCAGACTTCCTCGTGAGGGTGAACGTCTCTCTGATCTGCTTGAGGCGCCCTGGGCTGCCGTCCTTACGAGCCATTGGTCAAGAGTAAGCCATGCCAGCGCGCAGCGTGGCGCACTGCCGTACGTGTTCAGAGAAAGTCAGCTGATTGCGGCTGACTCCAGGGCCGATTGCGCTTGGCTGTAGAGGCGGCCTGCGCGATACGACGAGCGGACGAGGGGGCCGCTCATGACTCCGAGGAAACCCAACTCTTGTGCGACCACGGCAAGCTCGTCGAACTCATCCGGGGTGACCCATCGCTCAACGGGATGATGGCGCGCGGATGGCCGTAAGTACTGGGTGATAGTGATGAGCTGGGTCCCGGCGTCCACCAAGTCCTTCAGCGCCGATTCCACCTCGGCACGTTGCTCGCCCATCCCGAGAATGAGGTTGGACTTCGTGATCAATCCAGCCTCGCGGGCGGCGGTGATGACACCAAGCGAGCGCTCATAAGTGAAGGCGGGGCGAATCCGGCGCATGAGGCGTGGGACTGTCTCGACGTTGTGAGCAAGCACCTCAGGGCGGGACGCAAATACATCGGCGAGCAGATCGGGCTCGCCAGAGAAGTCCGGAATCAGTAGTTCAACACCACAACCGGGGATTGTTTGATGGATGGCACGAACGGTCTCGGCATAGAGCCACGCGCCCTGATCGGGGAGATCGTCGCGAGCGACTCCGGTGATGGTGGCGTAGCGCAGGTCCATTGCCGCGACAGAGTCGGCCACTCTTCGAGGTTCGTCTCGATCAAGGGGAGTCGGCTTGCCCGTATCGATCTGGCAAAAGTCACAGCGCCGCGAGCAGGTATCGCCACCGATGAGGAAGGTGGCCTCGCGGTCCTCCCAACACTCGCTGATATTGGGGCACCCGGCTTCCTGACACACGGTGTGAAGGCCGGCGTCAGCCACGCGCTTGCGGATATCGGCGTGGTTTGGGCCGTTTCGGTATTTCGCCTTAATCCAGGGCGGTTTGCGTTCTATGTCGGTCTGGGTATTTCTCACCTCAAGGCGCAGGAGCTTTCGACCTTCGGGGGCGACGCCGGATTCGGACATGTCCTCAGCCTACGCTCTCATGCGATTTGGGAAGTGTTGGTTCTAGTGCTGCGCGCAAGTGCTGCTCCAGGACGTCGGAAACTGCGACGAGGCGGGACTGATGAGGGATGTCGACCAGCGCTCCCTCCTCGACCATTGAGGTCACCCCCGCGTCTGGGATGCCACAGGGAACGATCGGGTCACTCCAATCCAGATCGCAGTCCACGTTGAGCGCCAAACCGTGCATCGTCACCCCGCGAGAGACCCGGATACCGATCGCGGCGATCTTGCGATCAGGCCGTCGCCTCGCAGCATCCGCCGCACACCAGACCCCACTCCTGCCCGAGATCTGTTCGGTGACGACCCCGAAGTCAGCGCACGTCTTCATGATCGCCGATTCGAGGCGTCTGACATGAGCGAGGACATCCATCGGGTGAGGCAACGTAACGATCGGGTAGCAGACCAATTGCCCAGGGCCGTGCCAGGTGATTCGACCACCTCGATCGACGTCGATGACGCGGGACCCGTCAGTCGGCCGATCATCGGGCTGCGTGAGGCGCCCAGCAGTGTAAATCGCCGCGTGCTCGAGGATCAGGATCGTTGGTGGGCATTGGCCAGAGACGACATCAGCATGAACTTCTCGCTGCAGGTCCCAGCCGCTCTCGTAGTCCACGAGCGCTGAGCCGAGGTCAACCCGTCTGATGCCCAGGGCTGGGTGATCGCTCATAGCTACCAAGCTACGCGGCTGTGACCGGTAAGGGCGAGCCCGCCGTCAAGGGAGACGGTCGGAGGTCGTCAAACTATGGTCATGTCAACCGCGACTGCTGTATTTCTCCATGGGGTGGGGGGATCAATGCCAGGGTGGGATGGCGCGCTGGGGGGCCAGCTTGAGCACATTTCACCCCAACTGCACGTCGGTTCACTTGAAGTCGGATTCGATGACCTGATCGGTCGCTCTGGGGCGATTCGCCGACGGCCCGCAGCTCATCGGCACGAACCGGTGCTGGGCGACTCCCGAAGCGAGGCGCGGGCCCGCTACCAACGTCGCCAAGGTCGACTCCGCAAGGCCATCTGGGACAGTCCGGACCGGGTCGCCTCGGCCAGGCCAATACCGGTGTTGATTCCCGGCGAGGTGATGGTTCGATTACCCGTCCTCGGCATGCGCCAAGCCGGGCATTATCGTCACGACGATCATGTAAGGGCCGACGTCCTGGACCGAGTGGCGGAAGCGATTAATCAAGTGGACGGCCCGGTGATCCTTCTGGCGCACAGTTTGGGATCGGTCGTGGCCTTGGATGCGCTCCATGTGCGAGGGGTATCGGTGGAGTTGCTCGTCAGTTTCGGTTCACCGCTCGGGGTGAAGGACTTCTGGGGCAAGACCTGGCAAGACCCTGCGACGTTCCCCTACGACAGATTGGGTGGATGGCTCAATGTTGTCAACGTCAAAGATCCGATCGTCTGGGGTAGGGGAGTCAACGAGCGTTTCCCGCAAGCCATTGATGCCTTCATCAGTGCCGGAAGGGGACTCACGGGGCCACTGAATTTCCACGATGCCGCGACCTACACCGGTGCAGAGATCACTGCTCGTGCAGTTGCGGCTGCAACGAGTGGACTCGGCGACTAGCAGTCTCGAAGGGATGAACGGCTAGGCCTTCACGAGGGGTTTGTCTTCCTCCGCCGGTGGCGGCTGGGTGGATGCTCCACCCTCAACATCTACCTTGGGCAGGATCTTTCCGAGCCACTTGGGTAGGTACCAGTTCGCCCGACCGAGCACGGTCATGAGCGCAGGTACGAACATCAACCGAATCAGGAAGGCATCGACGGCAATCGCGACCGCTAGCGAGAGCCCGAAGAGTTTGATGGTGGCGTTCGACTGGAAGACAAACGACATGAAGACGCTGAACATAATGAGCGCGGCTGCGACGACA
Organism: uncultured Actinomycetes bacterium; assembly: GCA_946803585.1. Taxonomy (GTDB): domain Bacteria; phylum Actinomycetota; class Actinomycetes; order S36-B12; family UBA10799; genus UBA10799. The sequence continues at coordinate 29,197 of CAMPEQ010000010.1, read as the reverse complement.
ACGAGGCCAGAACCACCTAGGCCGACCCGTACAGCCCGCTTATTGTCGCCATGGGCATTCCATTCCTCCTGCATGCGACTGACGAGGAACACCTGGTAGTCCATTGATAGTCCGAACAGGATTGCGAACAGCATGACTGGCAGGAAGGGCAATATCGGTCCGGACCCGTAGACCCCGAATAGATAGTCGAGATTTCCCCACTGGAATACGAAGACCGAGACTCCTAGCGCGGCGCTGAAGCTCATCAGTGCGGTGATTGCTGCGGTCAGTGGAATAAGCAGTGATCGGAACAGCACCATCAAGACGAGGAATCCAAGCCCGACCACGATGAGCAGGAATGCCGGGAGCTTCTCGGTCAGGACGGAGCTGAAGTCCTCTGCGACTGCGGTAGCGCCGCCGACGTAGGCAACAATTCCGGTGTTCGCGGTTGCTTCGGGGATCGTCTTGTCGCGCAGGGTTCGCAGAAGCTCAGTGGTGGCCTCGCTTTGCGGTCCACTCTTGGGGATCACAGTTATGAGCGCAGTTGTGCCGTCTTTGGCGATGGCGGCGCTTCCGGCCGTGACCGGCGTTGCAACCGCTACTCCAGGGGTATCGGATATCGCCTTGGACAATGCCTCGGCTTGCGGAATCGACTTGTCATTGGGTAGTTGAGCGACGACGAGCAGCGGTCCGTTGGCTCCCACCCCGAATCCTTCAGCGGTGAGCTCGTAGGCGATGTATTGCGGGTCTTGCGGGGGATTTGATCCGGCATCGGTGAATCCTTCGCGCATCGAAAGCGCGGGGATCGCCATGATCGCCACGAGGACGAGGGCCAATCCACCGAAGACCCATTTGCGCTTCTCGACAAGTTCGGCGTATCTAGCGAACCGTCGGCCGCGGACTGCATTGATCGGTTTGCGTCCCCACGGTAGTTTCCAGGCGAAAACGCGCTCGCCGAGTAGCGATAGCAGGGCTGGAAGCAAGGTAACGGCGGTGACCATCACACAGATGACCGTGACAGCTGCGCCGATAGCTAGGCCATTGAGGAATGACAACCCGAGGATGAATAGACCCGATAGTGCGATAACGACGGTTACGGCAGCAAATACGATCGCTCGCCCAGCCGTGCTGACCGCCACCAACGCGGCAGGTTTGGGGTCTAAGCCGTCGCGTATCGCCTGCCGGTAGCGGTTGAGTAGAAACAGCGAGTAGTCGAAGCCGACGCCGAGCCCAATCATCGCCGCCAAGGTGGGGGCGAAGCTGGCCATGCTCACGTTGTTTGCCAAGAGTACGAGCGAGCTGAGTCCGGCGGTCAATCCCAGGAGCGCGGTGACGAGAGGAAGTCCGGCGGCCACGATAGATCCGAACATGATGAGCATGATGATGATTGCCGCGATGATTCCGACGATTTCGCTATCGGGCGCGGTCGTGTCAGCGTTGGCGATGACAGTACCCGCCGCGCCGATCTCGAGGTTGTCCGATTCGAGGGCTCGAACGTCGTTGAGGATCTCTAGACCGGCCGAGGCAGGAACCTCGGTATCGGGAACGTTGAACTCCACATTCAGTTTGCCGATGGTTCCATCGCGGCTGACGAGACCCGATTCGACTGCGGCAGTGGGCGAGGCGGCGGTATAGGGCGATTGCACCGAGCTGACCGAGGGGATGGACTCGATCTCTTGGGTCAGAGCCTTGATCTGGGCCTCGAGGCCTGGTTGATTAATCAGCTCGGTACCGAGGGAGAAGAGCACCTGAACGGAAGCGTTGTTAGCTTGTGCGCCGAATTTCTCGGTGAGTAGGTTCTCAGCGCGGGTCGAGTCGGTATTGGGAAGCTTGAACGAGTCGTTGTAACTGCCGGCGTGGACTGCGGAGAACCCGATGATGATGAACAGGGCAACTGCCCACGTGATGACGGCCTGCCACGGTCTATTTACAGCCCAACGAGAGACCGGACCCATTTCGACTCCTAGGTAGTGAGAGTGCGTACCCGCGTGTCTGCACCTTAGGGCAGAGACGTATCGGTTGGCAGGATGGCAATCGCCCACTACCCCGAGTGCTGTGGATAGCTCAAGCAGGACTTCTGGAAGTGGGTGAGGATCGTGGGATGGCGAAACCAATCGACCCGAATCGGTGGAAGGAATTTCCGGCGAGACGACCTCCCAAACGACCCGCCCCCGACCCGGCCCCAGCGGGGTTGCCTGAGCCGGGGAACGCCGCCGTGCCTAGAGCATCGCGGGTAGGTTCCGAGGGTGGCAGGCAGCGGGTAGGCCCTAGATCGTGGAATGACGCCGCGTCGTCGGGGTGGGTCGTTGGGGACTTCGGCTCAGGGCGCGGCACTCAGGAGTCGCCGGTTGAGGTGGTTGCGTGCATCGTGGGTCAGTTGGCAGCGCACGTCGATGCGGAACTCAATGCACCGAGCAACGGCGGAATTCGCGAGGGCAGTGGCCGGGTTAGTGGCGAGGCAGTTGACGTGCAGGATCCTCGGGTCTTCGCCGTGGAGTCCGACGGCCACGTGAAGATCCCACAGACCTTCGCTAGCACGGGCCCGGCACTATTGGAGCTCTTCGCTGAGTTAATCGGCAATCAGCCGGTTCCCCCGATGGCCGCTCGGCTTCTGCTCTCTCGAAGTGCGATCGACTGCCGGGTGCTGGCGACCACGATGAACTCCCTCGGGACACCTCAACAGGTGGCGGAGTTCCTGACGGCAGAGGATGACGTACCCAGAGCGGAGGACCGATCCAGGACAGCGGAACCGGATGGGGCTATGGGCCTTCCGAAGCAAAGGTCTCCGACGGCCGCGAGATCAAGATCTACGAGCAGCGCAAGCTCTGCAGCCTCCCCCGAAGGCACGCCTTCAAAGCGAGGGAGATCTCATCGGGTGCTTTGGGTCGGAGCGGGCGTCGCTATCGCGCTCCTGCTCGTCGTCGGGCTCATTGGCACTGATTCCGACGATTCGGTAGCCGCGGAGGCGATGGCCTCGAGTCAACCAGTGCAGGGTCCGTCGGCTCGGCCGTCGTCATCGACTCAGACCCCGCCGTCAACTTCCACCGTCGCCGTGACTCCCACCGCGGGGATGTCTACCGCCGCCGTCGTCGAGCCAGGAGTACAGGTCAAATCGATCGGCCCTGCTGCCCACCCGACCTCGTGGGCTGCGTTAGTCGCCAAACTCGATTCGGCTAGGGCCAGGGCATTTGAAGTAGGCAAGTCCGAGCTCCTGCAGGATGTCAACGTGCCTGGCTCCCCAGCCGCTGTGGCGGACGCGCAGGTCCTCGCCGATCTGCAGGAGATCGGGGCGGTGGCACGAGGGGTACGGTCCACAATTACAGATGTGCGGGTGATGGAAGCCGACTCAGCGCAGGTCCTGTTGGCAGTCACCGATGAACTTGCGGGCTACGAGGTAGTTACGGTTTCCGACGAGTCCGTGATTGAGGTGCGCGAGCCGCGGCCATCGGCTAGCTGGGAGGTCACACTGCGGGCAACTGCTGGTCAGTGGCGGATCTACAGCTCGGAGTCCGCCTAAGCCCGAGGTGGGGCACGCAAATGGAGTGACTCGATCGTGATGAAGTCAGGTTGGCAGGGCAATACGGGGCCCCGGCACGGTTTGGAGCGTGCAGAGATCGCTAGAGGATTGCGGACACTGCCTCGCGCATGGTCGGTGCATCCCATTTGAAGCCAGCATCGATCAGGCGCGCTGGAATAGCTCGAGTGGAGCCCAGTACCTCGGATGAGAACTCCCCGAGCGCGGCCTTGAGCGCCAAAGCCGGAACTGCAGCGAATGAAGGACGGTGAAGCTCCTTGGCTAGGACATCAGTGGCGACTCGGTTTGTTACCGGCTCTGGGGCGGTGATGTTGACCGGCCCGCGGATCGACTCGCTGTCGATCAAGAACCGCAGTGCTCTTACCTCGTCTGATAGGGCGATGAAGGACCAGAACTGCCTACCTGAACCCAGCCGTCCACCCGCTCCGGCTTTGAAGAGCGGGAGCATTCGTTTCCACGCGCCACCCTCGGAGCTGACCACGAGACCAGTTCGCGCGTAGGTCACCCGAACCCCAGCTTGTTCCGCGAGTGCTGCAGCGGCTTCCCAATCTGCCACGACATCGGAGAGGAATCCGAAGCCCTTTGAGGAATCCTCCGATAGGCGCTCGTCACCGCGGTCACCGTAGTAGCCAATCGCCGAACCGCAGACAAGTGATGTCACCCCAACATCGGCTGCAGCCCGGGCGATCGTTTGTGTGCCGAGGACTCTGGAATCGAGGATCTCCTGTTTATAGGCGTCGGTCCAGCGGTGGTCGCCTACTCCTGCGCCCGCTAGGTGGACGATCGAATCGACGTCGCGAAGCCCGGACAGGTCAATCTCGCCGCTCTTGGGATCCCACGAGACCTCGTCGTCAGCCGACGGTGTGCGGCGAACTAGCCGGCTGACCTGGTGCCCATCTGAGCGCAAGCTCTCACCAAGCGCTGAACCGATGAGTCCAGATGCGCCAGTGATGGCGACTCGCAAGGTTCTACACGCCCAACTCTGCGTCGAACTCAGCCGATTCCAGGCGAGCCTTTATCGCGGTAAGGAACTGTGCTGCGATCGCACCGTCCACGATGCGATGGTCGTAGGTCAGCGCGAGGTACACCATTGAACGGATCGCGATCACGTCCTCGCCGGAAGGTTCAGTGACCACGACAGCTCGCTTAACAACCGATCCGGTTCCGAGGATTCCAACTTGAGGTTGATTGATGATCGGGGTATCGAACAGTGCGCCGCGACTCCCGGTATTCGTCAAAGTGAAGGTTCCGCCCGAGAGCTCGTCGGGACTCACTTGGCTGGTGCGCGTGCGCTGAGCGAGGTCGGCGATGCGACGAGCTAGCCCAGCAAGGGTGAGATCTCCGGCATCGCGAATCACGGGCACGAGTAGCCCGCGATCGGTGTCGACAGCGATGCCCAGGTTCGACTGGTCGTGGTAGGTGATCGTGTTGTCCTCGCTATTGACCGAGGCATTCACCATTGGGTAGAGCCGAAGTGCTTCGAGGGTGGCTCGGGCAAAGAAGGGCAGGTATGACAAGGAAACGCCTTCACGTTCCTGGAAGCTGCCTTTGGCACGGGTCCGTAGTCCAGCGATTCGGGTCACGTCGACTTCAACGACCGTGGTCAGCTGCGCCGAGACGTGTAGGGAGTCCACCATCCGCGATGCGATCACCTGACGTAGGCGGGTCATCTTCTCGGTGCGGCCACGTTCGCCTGGGACGGTTGAGTCCGTGCCAGCCTGACGCGGTGCGGAAGGCGCTGGTGTAGCAGGCGACGCCGGTGATGATCTCTGGGTCGGGCTCGCAGCCGAAGCGGCGGGCGCAGGACTGCTTGCGGTGGGCGCAGAAGCCACCGCCGCGCGTACATCGTCTTTGGTGATCCGGCCACCGCTACCGCTGGCCGAGACAGAGGCTAGATCGACGTCGGACTCGCGCGCGAGCTTACGCACGATCGGGCTTGCGTAGGGAGTCGCTGATCCTGCGGGCACCGTAGTAGCGCCTGCGGACAACTGCTCGGCAGAGGGCACTGATTTGGGTGCGACAGCAGGAGATGTTGTTTGGGTCGGGGCGGGTGCGGTTTCAGGCATCGACTCGCCGCCCGCAGGGGCTGTACCAACAATCGCAAGCACGGCACCGACTGGGACTGTCTCGTCCTCGGCGACGCTGATCTCGACAAGGGTTCCCGCAATCGGTGACGGGATCTCGGTGTCGACCTTGTCGGTCGAGACCTCAAGTAGTGGTTCGTCCATCGCAACCTCGTCGCCGACTGCCTTAAGCCATCGGGTGACAGTTCCCTCGGTCACACTCTCACCGAGGGCGGGTAGGACAACCTCTGTGTTGGAAGCTCCACTGGAAGGCGACGCTGACGTAGGGCCTGCGGGTTCTGCTGGTACTGGGGCAGTCGATGCAGGTGCTGGGGTCGGCTCACTTGCGACTGGTTCAGGCGCGGGAGTCGCTGGTGGCGCTACTGGCTCGGATGGTTCCGGATTTTCAGCAACCGGTTGGGCTGCTGGGCTCGTTGGCTCGCTGGGGGATTGGCCCACATCGGCGGAGTCCCCGACCACTGCCAGTTCGCCGCCGACCTCGACGACATCGTCCTCGACGGCTTTGATCTCGACGAGTACGCCTGCCACGGGCGAGGGGATCTCGGTGTCGACCTTGTCAGTGCTGACCTCAAGGAGTGGCTCATCCATCTCGACGGTGTCGCCGACGTCTTTGAGCCATCGCGTCACCGTGCCTTCAGTCACGCTCTCACCAAGTTGTGGCATCGTGATTGAGACCGGCATCGCGGGTGTCTCCATTCGAAATAAAGCGGGGCTGGACCCTGCTTCGGTAGCGGCTAGGCGTGTGCGTGTAGCGGTTTTCCTGCTAGCGCTAGGTGTGCTTCACCGAGCGCCTCGTTTTGAGTGGGGTGGGCATGAATGAGCGTCGCAACGTCATCAGCCTCAGCTTGCCAGTTAACGATGAGTTGTGCCTCTCCAATGAGCTCCCCGACGCGCGATCCAACCATGTGGATCCCAATGACTGGGCCGTTCTTGAGGGACACGAGCTTGATAAAGCCTGCCGTTGCAAGGATCTGGCTCTTACCGTTCCCGCCGAGGTTGTACTCGTAGACCTCGATCGCGTCAGCGCCGTGACGTTCCTTAGCGGCCGCTTCGGTAATACCTACGCTGGCTACCTCCGGCTCACAGTAGGCCACTCGCGGGATTCCCTCTTCGTCGATCGGCCGCGGGTTCAGTCCGGCTACTTGCTCGGCGACAAAGATCCCTTGGGCGAACCCACGGTGGGCGAGCTGGAGGCCAGGAACGATATCGCCGACGGCGTAGATCCCACGGACATTTGTTTCAAGGCGGTCGTTGACCGGAACGAATCCGCGGTCCATGGTGACTCCGGCTTGCTCGTAACCCAGGCCCTCGGTGCGTGGTCCACGCCCCACGGCAACCAACAACAGGTCAGCGGTTATGGAAGTGCCATCCTCCAGATTGACGGTCACGTTGGAGTCGTTATCAACAGCATTAGCAAACTTGACGCCGGTCTTGAAAGCGATCCCGCGCTTACGGAATGTTCGCTCGAGGACCTTCGAGCACGCTGCATCCTCGGCAGCCATGAGCCGGGGGAGAGCCTCGACGATCGTCACGTCGGCGCCGAATGAACGCCAGACGCTGGCGAATTCCGACCCGATGACGCCACCACCGAGGACGACAACTGAGCCCGGCACCTGATCGTAAGTAAGCGCCTGGTCGCTGGTCATCACGCGACCGGAGATCTCCAAACCAGGCAGGCTCCGCGCGTAGGAGCCGGTAGCCAGGACCACGTTACGGCCTTTGTAGGCCGTGCCATCCACTGTGACGGTATCGGCGCTGGTGAGGGTCCCGCGACCAGCCACAACATTCACACCGCGCGATTTGATGAGACCCTGGAGTCCCTTATAGAGCCGCCCAACCACGCCGTCCTTGTACTTCAGCACGGCCGGCATATCGATTCCCTCGAGGGTGGTGTGAACGCCGACCGACTCGCTCTCGCGTGCGGTGTCGGCGACCTCAGCTGCATGCAGGAGTGCCTTCGTTGGAATACAGCCTCGGTGTAGACAAGTTCCGCCTAGTTCGGCCTCATCGATCAGCGTGACAGTCAGCCCAAGTTCAGCGGCTCGCAGAGCACAGGCGTAACCGCCGCTTCCCCCACCGAGAATGACAATGTCTGCGGTTGTCTCAGTCATACCAACTCCAGAGTGTTCGCGCGAACTGCGTCGGGACCCATCCTTTCACCCCTGTGATCGCTGCACCAAACCACCGCAGTAAAGATGTGCCAGAACTTACTTACTTGCAGCGTCGGCGAGGTCCTTCACTAGTTGAACTAACGTCCGAACTGCGACGCCTGTTCCCCCTTTGGGGGTGTAGTCGTGGGGCTTTGAATCGTTAAATGACGGGCCGGCAATATCCAAGTGCGCCCAGGGAGTCTCCGGATCGACGAACTCCTGTAGGAACAGACCTGCCGTGAGCATTCCGCCCATCCGATCGCCAATGTTTGCAAGATCGGCGATTGGCGAATCTAGTGACTCGCGTAGTTCGGGCGGAAGCGGCATAGGCCAGAACTGCTCGCCGACCATGTCCGCGGCCCGCACAACGTCGTCACGCAGATCATCGCTGTTGCTCATGACAGCGGAGACTCGGTTTCCGAGTGCGACCATCTGCGCACCCGTTAGCGTCGCAACGTCGATGATCACGTCGGGCTCGTCTCGACCCGCAGATACCAAGGCGTCGGCGAGCACTAGGCGACCCTCGGCATCGGTGTTCAATACCTCAACGGTTGTTCCGTCAAGAGTGGTCAGCACATCGCCTGGGCGCTGGGCCGTACCTGAGGGCATGTTCTCGGCGCAGGCGGCGTAGGTTGTCACTGTTGCCGGTAGTCCAAGTCGGGCGATTGCGGCAGTTGCCGCCAGGACGGCTGCGGCGCCACCCATATCGCACTTCATGGTCTCCATCGCAGTTGGCGGCTTCAGGGATAGACCCCCCGAGTCGAATGTGATTCCCTTTCCGACCAGCGCAATATGGACGGCGCTTCGTTCTGGCCGGTATTCGAGACGGACAAGCCGTGGGGGATTGATCGACCCCTGGCCGACTGCCAGGATCCCCCCGTACTTGCCTTCCTCAAGGTCGGCCTCATCGAGGACTAGCGTCTCCACCGCAAGTCCGGCAACCTGGGCCACGGCCGCCTCCGCCAGTTCGATCGGATGTAGTGCCGATGGCGGGGCGTTCACAAGGTCGCGGGCAAACCAGACTTCTTGCGCGACGATCTCAGCCTGTCGAACGGCCTCACGTACGTGACGGTCCCGATTGGAATCGGTCAGGACCGTGATGGTCTTGGCGGCCTTGGCAGGCTTCTTCGTTCCGGATCCGCGGCACTGCTCGTACCGGTAGGCGCCCAGTAGGGCACCCTGTGCAGTTGCTGCAACATCGGCCGGTGCCTTTCCTGGCATCACAACCGCCACTTTGGCCGAGTCCTCGGCGGCAATAGTCCCCGCACCCGCGGCCTGCCGGATCTGCTCGGGGGTGGCTTCTTCCTCCGTCGCCCCGATCACGACACAAATCAACTGGGGGATATCGATGCCGGAAACCCCCGGCAACTTGGTCACCGAACCGGGCTTTGCTTTGGCACCGACCTGTGTCAGACCGGCCAGGATCCGCTTACGTTCGGAATGACCGAGTCCCGTGCTTGCGGCAATATCGAGCTTAGAATCCCGCTTGGTGGTGGTGACCCCAACTACGAGAGTGTCGTATCCAGAGCTCTTGGGATCGACTGCGGCAAGTCGGACTTCAGTCACGTGACCTCCTGGTAGATGTGAACGGCGGCGCGATGCCGAACCCCTCGAAGAGATTCTAGGCAATGATCTCGGCGATGGCTGCTGATTAGTGACTCTAACGTGCAGCCTCAGCTCCCGCCGCCCGTAATGGCGATACGGTTGCTCCGTGACCAATCTTGCAGCTCACCACGGGCCCGTCCACGATGCTCAGGTCGCGATGAACGCCAAGTTCGGCGACTTCGCGGGATGGTCGATGCCGCTGGAGTATGCGAATGGTGGCGTGATGGCTGAGCATGAGGCGGTTCGGGAACGGGTCGGAGTCTTCGATGTCTCTCACATGGGCACGTTCGTGGTGTCGGGCGAAGGTGCGTCCGATGTCCTCAATCAAGTCCTCACTAATGACCTGGCCAAAATCGGACCGGGTCGGGCGCAATACAGCCTGCTGTGCAACGACAACGGGGGAGTCGTCGACGACGTTTTTGTCTACCTTCGATCTGATTCGGAGGTACTTGTTGTCCCCAATGCGGCTAACTCCTCGATGGTGACGGCAACGGTTGAACGGGTCCTTGAGTCCAGTGACGTTCGATTAGCTGATCTACAGCATCAGACTGCAATTTTTGCGATTCAAGGTCCGCAGGCAGCCGCCGTGCTCACCGACATCGGCATCTCGCCAGAGTTGGACTACCTACGGTTTGTTGACATTGAGACCAGCCACGGAGCCCTGCTCGTCGCCCGCACGGGATACACCGGCGAGCTCGGGTTTGAGTTGTTGATACCGGTGGAGTTTGCACCGTACTGGTGGGATGTGATCGTTACTGCTGTGGCTGACCACGGTGGGCTTCCATGCGGGCTAGGCGCACGCGACACCCTGCGCACCGAGATGGGCTACCCACTGCACGGCCACGAGTTGAGCTCGACAATCAATCCAGTCGAGGCGGGATTATCTTGGGCGGTCGGCTGGAACAAGACCGCTTTCCCGGGCAAGCGTGCGCTAGTCGAGGCTCGAGATCAGAGTGTTCAGTCGCGCAAGCTCGTTGGGCTTCGCTGCTTGCAGCGGGCAGTTCCCCGGGCGGGGATGACCGTTCGAGTAGAGGGTGAGAACGTCGAGGTTCTTGGTGCGACGACGAGTGGAACCTTCTCCCCGACCCTTAAGACGGGGATCGCTTTGGCCTTCCTTGACCCTGACGTGCAATCGGGCGACGAGGTGACGGTTGATATTCGTGGACGTCTTTGTCGAGCGGAGGTCGTCGACCTCCCATTCGTGGCGGCCTCAACTCGCGACTAGATGCAGAGACCGAAGCGCCGAACACTTAGCTCGGACCTCCGACACTGAAATCGACAACTGACCTAGCCCGCTTTGGCAACCGCGATCAGGTTGTTGATCAGCCCGGCCGCTGATGGGGCAAGTTCTCCGCTGGCCAAGTTGGACCGAATCGGCAGGATGGGGGCGATCCGGAGGTATTCCCACGCGATCGCATCAACCGCCGTCTCGCCGCTCTGGAGTGGGCGAGAGATCGCGAGCATTTCCGGATTGACTTCATAGGCCAGCAGGGCTGCTCCGGCAGCGTTTGCTCCATCGATTAGGTGGGCGGTCCCGGCGCGCACCGAGGCCAGTTGGTCGACAAGATCGCTGAAATCTCTGCCGGCTGCAGCTTGCATGGCAGTCGGGTCTCCGCGGAACTCCCGCAGTCGGCCCATCTCATCGCGCGTTGCCGCACATTGCGCCATCCAAAGTTCATGGTCGAGATATCCATCGAGCCCCATGAACGAGGTCGTTGTCGAGGGTGCATCGCGACCGGTTAATAGCCCGGTGACTGCCGCGCTGACCGGGCTAGCTGACTCTTTCGGGTCGTGGATGACTACTAGGTTCTCGCCCAAGACAGCCTCTGGAAGCCCAGCGATATCGGTTGCACCAGTGCAAGTCGCCCACCACTGAAGAATCGCTGAGACCCCACCTAACGGCGGCGGTTGGAATACGGGAACCGGTAGGTCATCCATTAGCTGAACTCACCTACCGCGCCAAATGCTGCTCGACGAGTAGCCCGGCGTAGTGCAAAGAGGATGGGGCGTCCCACGATAAGGATCAAGACGGCAGTGAAGAACGCGCGCGGCAGGTCGAAGCCCAACGAAGTTGCAATATCGAATGCGATCCAACGCTGGAGGTTCTCTAAGAGCGGCGCACCTGGCACGTATGCCAGTTGCGAAGCGATTCCGTTGACCCACGGCCAGAAGGATAGATTGAGTAGCAGCCCATAGATGAGCGCACCCACTGCTCCGTACGCGGCCAACACGATGACCTCGGCTCTGCCACGCAGTCGGGCAGGTAGGCAGCCGGCCCCAAATCCGAACCAACCGGCAGCCATCATCTGGAACGGTAGCCACGGACCGACACCACCGGTGAGGACAGCCGAGCTAAAGAGTGTGATCGAACCCAGCGCGAATCCGAAGCCCTTACCCATGGCCCGCCCACCAAGGGCAAGCACAATGAAGATGGGTTCGAATCCGGCGATACCGGTGCCGAGCGGGCGCAGAGCGGTCCCAATGGCGGCGAGTACGCCCAGCATGGCGATGCCTTTGGCATCGAGGCCGCCATCTGCCACCTGAGCGAACACCACCGCCAAGACCAGGGGGAGGAGCAGAGCGAATAGCCACGGTGCGTCTGTCGAGTGAGCCACGGCGGCCGAGGACGGGTCGGCCAGCAACGGCCAGCCAAACGCCGCGATCCCGATCAGAGTGACGAGGGTTAGCGAGACCGCTGTTCGCTTCCCGATGTGCACGGCGCGCACGGTTCCGGGTTTGCTGGATTTTGGCTTCTGCGCCGGGCGGGAGGCTGGTTCATCTGATCCAGCGGGCTGGCGGCTGATAGTGGATTCGCTCATCGGGCTTGGACCAAATCAATAGCAGCCACAGCTTGATCGACCGTCAGCAGTGACGTCGGTCGCAAGACCTTGCTGATCTGGGGTGCGAACATCGGCGAGGAGACAACGACTTCTGCGGTCGGGCCGTCGGCTACGAGCTCACCGTCGGCGACGATCAATACCCTGGTAGCCGTGCTCGCGACGAGTTCCACATCGTGGGTAGCCATCACAATCCCGTGGCCGTCCTCGGCGAGCTGCTGTAGGACCGCGGTGAAGTTACGCTTGCCTGGGTAGTCCAAACCGCGCGTCGGCTCATCGAGTAGCAGTAGTGGTGGCTGGGCGCTCAACACGATTGCTAGGACTAAGCAGAGGCGCTGGCCCTCGGACAGATCTCGCGGGTGGGTGTTGTCGTCGATGCCTGGGGCAAAGCGTTCGAGTAGCGCCCTGACGGTACCTGGCGCAGTACGAGCGTCTCGGTCGGCTGCGGCGCACTCGTCGGCGACTGTTTGCGCGTAGAGCATGTCGCCGGCTTCTTGCGGGACGAGGCCCACGCGATTCAGCAGTTCTGAGCCCGGCATCCCGAAGGGGTCCTCGTTGTCCGGCCCGACCGTGACGCTGCCAAGGTCGGCTTTGCGTAGGCCGACAAGAGTATTGAGCAGAGTAGATTTCCCAGCCCCGTTCCGGCCCATGAGTGCGACGATCTCACCCGGACGGATCTCCGTGGAGAGATCGGCGACGGCGGCGAACTTCCCGTACAACACGCTGAGATGCTTCACGGTGCCGACAGGTCGCTGATGGTCCTGCCTCGACTGCGCCAGGGAGGTGGGGGAGTTCTGTCCGGGCGCATCTGCGGAGCTCTGCGGGGCAAGTTCTCGGCGGATTGCCGCAGTTGCCCGCCGAGCGTCTCGGACCGAGAGCGGGAGCGGGTTCAGACCGATGCGCCGCCCAAGCTCGACGACGGGAGGTGCCACCGGGGCGCTTGCAAGTAGTAGCGCGGGCTCGCCGTGCACCACTGCGCCGTCGTTCTCGATCACCACGAGGCGATCGGCGTACTGGACAACTCGCTCGAGTCGATGCTCGGCCATCAGAACTGTGAGACCGAGATCAAAGACCAGGCGTTGGATCGCCGCAAGAACTTCCTCAGCTGCCCCGGGGTCGAGCGCGCTTGTGGGCTCATCTAGAACGAGGACTGAGGGATTGGTCGTGAGGACGGAGCCGATCGCGGTTCGTTGCCGCTGGCCGCCTGACAAGGACAAAATTGATCGATCTCGGATCTCGGCCAATCCCAGCAAGTCGAGGATGTCTTCGACGCGACGACGCATTGTCTGGGGAGCAATACCGAGAGCCTCCATTCCGTAGGCGAGTTCCTCCTCGACCGTATCGGTGACAAATCCGCTCATCGGGTCTTGCGGGACCATCCCGACAATATCGGCGAGCTCCCGTGGGGGATGAGTTCTGGTATCGCGGCCGTCAACGGTGACCGCGCCAGTCAGAAGCCCGCCGGTAAAGTGCGGGACGAGGCCGTTGACCGCACGAAGAAGTGTGGACTTCCCACAACCAGTTCTCCCCACGAGGAGGGCGAGTTCGCCTTCTTCGATCGTAAGGTCCACGTTGCTTAAGGCGGGCGCCGGTGCCTCCGGATAGGTAATCGTCACGTCATTGAAGTGGATCACCCGGCTGCCGCCATTCGTTCAACGGGCGCACCGGCCCGGCTACCACCACGGCGACGGACCTGGGCGGGTGCAGGCAGTTCCGGGGCGACAAGCGCCGGCAACGCGGCGAGCAGGATCCCAACGGTGGCCACCAGAGGAAGTTGCGGCCATTGCAGCGGGGTGACCGACATTGTCAGAGCCGCCGGGTCGACGATTCCGGTGGCAATAACGCCGGCCGCGGCGGCAATGCCGGTTCCCATCACGCCCCACTCGGGGAGCCTCCACGGATCGCTTCGGTAGCGCGTTCGGATCGAACGCCGACCGCCTAGCCACATCCCGCCTATCGCTGCGAGGAGTCCGGCGGCCAGGAGTGGGAAGGCCAATGGTGAGAGCTGGCTGGTGGATAAGAGCCCGAAGAGGCCGATGCACACGCCTAGGAGACCGCCAATGACAAGGAGCACCGTCACGCGACGCACCCCGATGGGGACCTGACCCGTTCGACCGTAGCCACGAGAGTCCATGGCCGAGGCGAGCGTGATCGCGCGGTCCAAGGCGCCTTCGAAGACCGGCATCGCTGCTCCAGCGGCACCCTTGATTCCCTTGTCGGCGCGGCCACGTAGCCTGCGTGCTTGCCGAACGCGGCTGAGGTCAGCCACGAGTTGGGGTGCGAAGGTCATCGCCACGACAATCGCGACCCCTACCTCGTAAAGAGCTGCGGGCATGGCCTTGAGTAGACGACTAGGGGAGGCCAAGGAGTTGGCTGCCCCGACACAGGCGAGTAAAACCGCAAGACGAAACCCGTCACAAATCGCCAGCAGTAGCGATTCGAGGGTGAGCTGACCCCCCAGACGCAAGGCTGCCATCCAGTCCGGAAGGGGGACGGTAGGCAGCGTGAACAATACGTTCGACCCGATGGGATTGCCCAAGAGGACCTGGAACACCACGCGAATAGCGATCACGACAAGGCCGAGTTTAAGGAAGAAAGAAAACGATCGAGACCAGGGCGCATCGGGCTTGCGCGCAGCCACGACCAACGCGGCGACAGCCAGAATGAGCCCGAGCAGTAGTGGGTTCGTGGTCTTACTCGCCGCAGCTGCCAGGCCTAGCGCCCATAGCCACCAGGCACCTGGATGTAGGTACCTCGGCAGCCTGTTAGCCATTGCGGCGCCGCGACATTGCAATCGCGGTACCAGCGAGTGCAATCAGAATGACCGCACCGATCGCAAATGGCGCCCAGGTCGGCAGGCTCGACGTGTCCGCAGTTGACTCACCGGCCGTATCGCCGGGAGCTTCCTCAATCGCATTGACGGCTGACAGCGGAACCTGCTCACCGCACCCGCTGGCGGGGTAGTTATTGATCCCGCAAACCTGCCCGGCGGGGGTACTTCGGACTGGCTGAGCATCGGCTAGCACCTGAACGCCGTTGGCATTCGGATCCGCTGTTACACAGTCGTAGGCTGGTACCGGCGGAGTAGCTCCGGCCGGGGCAACGGCCGTGGTTCCGAAGTCGACGACGACGGCCACGCGCTTCTTGCCATCAACCGGATCCGTGTTGCCGCAGATCTGGTCGAAGTCGGCCGCGATACGGGGTGGCTGAGAGATGGATCCGTCCGAGCCGCCGCTGTAGGCCCAGCCTTCGACGGTGCCGTCGGCAGGGGTGATGTCGCCGGCGCCCTTCTGTCCAAAGGTCCATTCGCCGTTGGTGTTGCCGCTCCAGTAGGACCAATACACGTAGGTTGCGGCCGAACTTGAGTCACTAGCCGACGGCGACGCATCATCAGCGGAAGCGGCCGTGCTGGTGAAGAGGAGCGCAGTTGCTGCGATTGCTGCGGCAGCCAGGATCCGGCCCATCCCGCGGCGACTATTGGTCTTCGTTGTGTGCATGTGGACCCCTTCGGTTGTGACCGAGCCACCCTCACAACCCGCGGGTAGCGGTCAAAGCCGCGAATCCCATGGGCTGATGCTGTGAAACCTCGACAGTTATCAGCCAATCCACTCAGTTCAGGTGCTCCGGCTCGTGGGACTGGCAGTCCCACCTACGGTTGCGGGTCAGCGCCGGATTTGGACCGGCTTCCCCTGACATGAGCGTGTGTTCAGATTCATCGAACACGGGCCAAACCATACACCGGTTTGCGCCTCACCCACGAATCGGAAGTCGAACGAGCTAGACCAGCTGCACTCCCTCGGTGAGATCTGGTCGCGAAATGACAACTTCTCACCGTCCTGACCGACCGCTGCAAGGTCTGTTGTCCGGCAGGCTCAGCTCACGAATGCGGGCTAGCTAGTTTCGGGGTGCAGACTCATTGGGCCGTAGACGAGGCTGCCAGCGTCAAGGAGATTCACCGAGTGAACACCAGCGTCCACAAGCTCCTGCCAGTTCTCGCCGATCCAGGTCTCGGCATCGGCTTGGGCGTGGAACTGCGCTTCACTCTCCAGCTCGTCGGGTGCCGAAGTCACGCAGGCATTGCTATCGAGGAACTGCCACGTCCAGGTCATGGGCGGTTCCGTGGCGACTTTGTCATGGCTGGGTCTCGAACAATGGCATCGCCGAGTACTTTGTCGACCTCGGACATCACGGCAGGGTCAAGATCGATCCCGCTGGCCTTCACGTTCTCCGCTACCTGCTCGGGCCTCGTCGCGCCGATAATCGCCGCGCTGACGGCTGAGTTCTGTAGGACCCACGCCAAAGCGAGTTGGGCCGTCGTTAGCTGCACATCGGCAGCGATCGGCGCGAGTCTCGCGACCCTGTCCAGGACGTCATCACGTAGCCACTGGGAAATGAAGTTTGCGCCTTCAGAGTTGGTGGCTCGTGATCCGGCCGGTGGTTCTTGGCCAGCCTTGTACTTACCTGTGAGTACGCCTTGGGCAAGGGGCGACCAAACGATCTGGCCGATTCCGTGCTTCTTCGAGGTCTTGACGACCTCCTTGTCGATTACTCGCCAGAGCATCGAGTACTGCGGTTGGTTGGAGATGATCCGGTCAAAGCCAAGCTGGTCGGCCATTCGTACGGCCGCTTCGATCTCCTCGGCTCGCCATTCTGAGACGCCGATGTAGAGCACCTTGCCGCTACGGACGAGGTCGTCGAACGCGCGCAGCGTCTCCTCTAGCGGTGTGCTGTAGTCGAATCGGTGTGCTTGGTAGAGGTCGATGTAGTCGACTCCAAGACGCCGCAAGGATCCGTTGCAGGACTCAATGATGTGTTTACGGGAAAGCCCGCGATCATTCCGGCCCGGCCCAGTCGGCCAGTAGACCTTAGTGAAGATCTCGAGCCCTTCACGTCGCTGGCCTTTCAGCGCCTCGCCCATGACTCGCTCGGCCTCGGTCGCTGCGTAGACGTCGGCAGTATCGAAGGTCGTGATCCCTGCGTCGAGGGCGGCGTGAACACACGCAATCGCCTGATCGTTCTCTACCTGCGAGGCATGTGTGATCCAGTTGCCGTAGGCCAACTCGCTGACGAGTAGTCCGCTGCGGCCAAGGTGTCGGTGCTCCATCGGACCTCCATCTGTTCGCCCCGGCGGGTGAGCCAAGGTGCTGGTGCGCTGGATTAGGCCTTCGGTGTAACGGGCTTGCCGCCCGCCTTGAACCGCGGCGGTGGCAGGCGCAGGCGACGAATCTGCATCGCGCGCATCGTTGCGTAGAAGTTCACGCCCTTGCGCTGCGCCTTGTCGGGGAACTGCTCACGCAGTTTGCCGTTCATTCGGACCAGCATGATCCCGGTATCGGTGACAACGACGATGATGATGAGCATCCACACCAGGGTCACGATGGCCTGCAGTTGGGAGTTGCGCATCAGTCCGAGTACGAGGACGACTACCGCGACGGGTACGAAGAACTCGGCGACGGTGCGGCGCGAATCGATGTAATCGCGCACAGCCATACGTACGGGGCCTTGGTCTCGAGCGGGCAGGTACCGCTGATCGCCGCGCTGCATGCCCTCGCGTGCCTTGATCCGCTGTTCGCGCGCGTACTCTCGCTGCGCGGCGCGGTCAGCCTTCTTGTCGCCACTACTGGACTTGGGGTTCCCTTTTGGCGGCACGATCCCCGTCTTGAGGGACGCTTTGCGAGCAGCCTCGGCCTCTTTGCGAGTCGGGGTTGGTCGGCCCTTGGGAGCGGCGGAAGTATTGGACTCGCTCACTGAAACACTGTCATCAGCGACTGCAGTGGGCGTGGCGTCGTCGTTTGAGCTTTTTCCGAACATTGCCCAAGCGTACGTGCTAGCTGACGATTTGTTCGACAGTGTGCCCAACTAGGCACTGATCGTGTTGCTTCTTATCCGCCCGGCAGTGCCAGCATGCGGTCGAGCGCGACCCGCGCCCAATACGCCGTCTGGGGATCCACCTCAATCTGGTTGACGACATTGCCGGCCACAAGTGATTCCAGCGCCCACGTGAAATGTGGGAGATCGATCCGGTTCATGGTGCTGCAGTAGCAAACCGTCTTGTCCAGGAATACCACTCGCTTATCTGGGTGCTGCCCAGCTAAGCGCTTGACGAGGTTTAACTCGGTACCGATTGCCCAGGCCGATCCAGGTTCTGCCGCCTCAAGGGCTTTGATAATTCCCTCCGTCGACCCGACGAAGTCCGCCTTCTCGACCACTTCCCGCTTGCACTCGGGATGCACGATGACGTTCACTCCGGGAATTCGAGCGCGGACATCGTCCACACACTCGGGTGTAAATCTTCCGTGAACTGAGCAGTGGCCGCGCCACAGAATCATCTTGGCTGCGCGAAGTTCGTCGTGGGTGAGGCCGCCGCCGGGCTTGCGTGGATCGAAGACGACGCAATCGTGGGGGGATAGCCCGAGATCGCCGACCGCGGTGTTTCGGCCCAGGTGTTGGTCAGGGAGGAAGAGCACATGCTCGGCCGTATCGAAGGCCCACCGCAGGCTCGTGGCTGCGTTACTTGACGTACAAACAGTTCCGCCGTGTTCGCCAGTGAACGCCTTGATCGCTGCCGAGGAGTTCATATAGGTCACAGGGAGCGTTTGGTCTGCGATCCCAGCGGCTTCTAGGGTGCGCCAGGCATCTCGAACCTGATCAATCGCGGCCATATCAGCCATCGAGCAGCCGGCCGCAAGGTCGGGCAAGATGACTGCTTGCTCATCTGAGGTCAGGATGTCGGCGCTCTCGGCCATGAAGTGGACACCACAGAACACGATGAACTCTGCCTCGGGTCGTGCCGCTGCCTCTCTGGCCAGTTTGAACGAGTCGCCGGTTACGTCGGCAAACTCGACGACCTCATCGCGCTGGTAGTGGTGTCCTAGGACGAACACCCGATCGCCTAGGGCGTCCTTGGCGGCTTGGGCTCGGGCAGCGAGGCCAGGGTCACTTGGAGACGGGAGGGTACCCGGGCAGTCCACCCCACGTTCGCTCTCAGTGTCGGAGCTTGATCCAAGCAGGAGTAAGAGTGGTGATGGGGCAGGGTCGACCCAATCGTTGGACTCGGCCGATTGATCGGTGTTGGGCGGGGATGTTCGGGTCATCTGTCCACTTTCGCTCGCGCAGGGCAGTACGGTCAGCGGATGCGGATCGTTATTGCCCCAGATGAGTTCAAGGGGAGTCTAACCGCGCCTGCCGCCGCTCGCGCCATAGCGGAGGGCTGGGCGCAGACAGCACCCGAAGATGTGCTCGACCTGTGCCCGATGTCAGACGGTGGACCAGGCTTTGTTGACACGTTGGCCGCTGCCCTCGGCGGTGAGCTAATCAGCGCAACCGTGTCTGGCCCACTTGGAGCACCTGTTCCCGCGGCGTTATTGCTAGTTGATGACGTCGTTTATGTGGAATCGGCGCAGGCCTGTGGGATCCATCTGATCGAGACCACGGCTCAGGACCCTCGTGTCACGACGAGCTTTGGAGTGGGGGAGTTGCTTCGGATCGCGGTCTCCCTGCGACCGAAGAAGATCGTAGTGGGACTAGGTGGATCGGGCACCAACGACGGAGGAGCCGGCCTTCTCGCGGCGCTTGGGGCAACCGCAGACGTTGAGTTGGGTGCGGGCGGCTCAGGGCTCGCTGGCATCAGTGAGATCGATATTGAACTGGCGAGGGAGTTACTAGCGGGTGTTGAGTTAGTGGCAGCCACTGATGTCGACAATCCGCTACTCGGGCTTACGGGGGCCTCCAAGGCCTTCGGGCCCCAGAAGGGTGCTGATGACAACACCGTTCTGGTTCTGGACGCGGCGCTCGAGGCGTTTGCAGCGGCGATAGGTCGGCGACCTGATGGGAAGGATCCGGCCGTCGCTCTTGGTTCGGGGGCAGCGGGTGGGCTGGGCTACGCGCTTATGCATCTTGGGGCGACTCGCTCGCCTGGAATCGGGACTGTGCTAGCCGCGACGGACTTCGACGCGAGAGTGAGGGCGTGCGACCTCGTCATCACAGGGGAGGGCTGCTTTGATTGGCAGTCCATGCGCGGAAAAGTCGTGAGCGGTGTTGCGACTATGACGATGCCAACCGCACGGCCGTGTGTCGTCATTGCCGGTGACGTGCTTGTTGGTCGGCGCGAGTACAGCGCGCTAGGGATTTCTAGTGCGTACCCGATCGCCGAGGTGGCCGGTTCGGTCCAAGCTGCTGAGGCCGAGCCGGTTCAGTGGTTGCAAGCAACTGCCGCGCGTGTTGCTCGCACCTGGAGTCGGTAGATCTGCTGAGTGGGCCGCGAGACCGGGCGGGCGATACCGGAAGGCAGGGGGCCAGCCTGAGATGAGCGACACTGGTGGATTCTCAAATCGACAAAGCTGTGACACCATAGGGTCGCGCGCAAAATCGGGAATGACCTCGCTTAGTCGTGTGTTAGAAGAACGAGTCCTTCACATGACGAGCCACGGGCGTATCCTGCCTCACACCTATTGATAGGAGCCGCGGACACATGACCGCAGAAACCTCGACCACTGAGTCAACCGACGTTGTCACCGATGCCGCAGTCGCGACTGCGGCTGAATCCGTTGTCCTGACCGACGGCGCCGCCGTGAAGGTGAAGACCCTGCTCGACCAAGAGGGCCGAGATGACCTCGCACTTCGAGTTGCCGTTCAGCCAGGTGGCTGCTCTGGCTTGCGCTACCAGTTGTTTTTTGACGATCGTGCCCTCGATGGCGACGAGAAGATTGACTTCGACGGAGTAGCCGTCGTTGTGGATCGTATGTCCGTTCCGTATCTCGGGGGCGCAGTCATCGACTTCGTTGACACGATTGAGAAGCAGGGATTCACGATCGATAACCCCAACGCGACAGGCTCCTGCGCCTGCGGTGACTCGTTCCACTAGATCGTTGCCAGATTCGTTCGCTTGAACGGGCGAATCTCCATTGCGGGGTGTCGTAGGCCGCTTTGTGGCTGCGGACGCTCGTGAAGGTTGTACGTTTGCGCCGTGAAACTTTGTGTAACGGGTTCAATCGCTACGGACCACCTGATGACCTTCTCCGGACGCTTCGGCGATTCGATGATCGCCTCCGAGCTGGATTCACTCAGCGTCTCTTTCCTTGTCGACGACTTGCAGATCCGACGAGGTGGGGTCGGAGCGAATATTGCGTTCAGTCTCGGCTGCCTGGGACTCAGTCCGCTCTTGGTGGGTGCAGTTGGAGAGGATTTCTCCGATTACCGTTCCTGGCTGGTGCGTCATGGCGTTGATGTCGAGTTCATCCGAGAGTCGAAGGTTCATCACACCGCACGATTTGTCTGCACCACCGACAGTCAAAGCAACCAGATCGCCTCGTTCTACCCAGGGGCAATGGCGGAGGCTGGCCTCATCGAGCTTGGCCCGATCGTTGACCGAGCAGGTTCTCTTGATCTGGTAGTTATCTCCCCGAACGATCCTGCCGCGATGTTGCGTCATACCGAGGAGTGCCGAGATCGCGGGATTCCATTTGCCGCGGACCCGTCCCAACAGCTTGCGTTCCTGGAAGGCGACGATATTCGCGCCCTAATCGATGGTGCGCAGTACCTGTTCACCAATGAATACGAGGCAGCGCTCATTGAGAAGAAGACTGGATGGTCACCGGCAGACATTTTGAGCCGGGTGGGGACCCGCATCACCACCAAGGGAGAGAAAGGATCGGTCATCGAGCGCCAGGGCGAGGCACCGATTGAGGTTGCGGCCGTTCCGATTTCGGGAGTTGTGGACCCCACCGGCGTGGGTGATGCATTCCGATCTGGCTACTTGGCTGCCCTCTCGTGGGGGATGGGACCGTTGCGCAGCGCCCAGGTAGGTTCCGCCGTCGCGGCGCTGGTTATCGAGACAACCGGACCGCAGGACTACGAGCTAGTGCCAAGTGAGTTCTTGGAGCGGTTCGCGGGGGCCTACGGCAACCAGAGTGCCGATGAGGTCGCCCCGCACATCAACGCCTTGGCCTAGAACCCTGGGGTAGATCCGCGGATAGTTACAAGCAGGAGGGTTTCGGGGGACATGCTGGCCCAGATCAATCCGCCACCGTCACCGTGGGTCTTACCTGACCCGCTCGAAGCTCCTGATGATGCCGAACTCATCGGGATCGGGGCAGACCTTGAACCCGCGACGATGCTTGCCGGGTATGCCAGCGGCATCTTCCCGATGGGGGTGGAGCTGCCGGATGGCACAGAGCAGATCGGTTGGTGGTCGCCGAACCCACGGGGAGTGCTTCTGCCCGCCGACTTCCACGTGAGCCGCTCGCTACGGCGATCTCGCCGCGACTACTCAGTCAGTTTCAACTCTGCCTTCAGTGATGTCGTGGCTAACTGCGCCGATCCGCGTCGACCGCACGGGTGGATAGATGCAGACTTCAAACATGCCTACCAAGCTCTACATCGTGACGGGTGGGCTCATTCTGTCGAGGTATGGGACGCCTCCGGAGGGCTCGTGGGCGGGTTGTTCGGAGTCCAAATCGGTGGTCTGTTTGCAGCCGAGTCGAAGTTCCACATCCGCACGGATGCCTCCAAAGTCGCGCTATGGGCCCTATGTGCGGAGCTTGCGGCAACCCCCGTCGACCCGGGCGAGTCGAACTCCGGTGCCAGGCGCCTCATCGACGTTCAGTGGGCGACGGATCATTTGCGGACCCTTGGCGTTAGGGAAGTCACACGTTCGGAGCATCACGAGCGACTCGCAGCGGCATTACCTCTTCGCCCCGCCGACTTAGATCATCCACTTGCCTTCGAGCCGTTCTATCGCGACTCGCAGCGGCCCAAGACCTAGTGGTCCAGGACGACAACAAATCTGGTTCCGGTGCCGTCGGAGAGTGGGCGAACCTCCGCTAGGCGCGCGCCTCGCATTCGGCACCATGCTGGAATGTCGTAGGCCGCAGCCGGATCATCTGAGAGCACCGCGATGTCCAACGGTCTCAACTCGATCCTTTTTGCCTCGCGGCCCAGAGAAATCACAGGTGCAGGGCACCGCTTTCCCCGCTCGTCGAGTTCAATCACGGTGCCCCCGCCTCGTCCCTAACAGCGGCTACTGCGCGGGGTAGGACGGAAAGAAAATGATCGATAGCTGCGTCTGTCACGCCTAGCGGCAGGCTAACCCGGACGTTTCCGTGGGTGAGGGCGCCAATTGCGGTCAGGACGTGGCTGGGCAGGCCAGCACGCGATGCGCAGGCCGACCCGCTACCAACTGCAACGCCTAGTCGGTCGAGTTCGCTGGCCAGGCGTTCTCCGTCGGCGTACAAGACGGAGAAAGTGACGATATTCGGGAGCCGATCCAACGGATCTCCTAGGACCTCCACATCAGCTATCCGTCGGGGAACCTCCTCCCGGACTCGATCGACTAGGGCGGTGAGCCTGGCGGTCTCAGTCCGGCGAGCGGCGTAGACCGCGTGCAGTGCCGCCGCAGTCTCAGCGGCCGCGAGAACGCCCACGGTGTCTATCGGATACCCGCTGGGAAGAGTTCCGGTCCCATTCCAGTTCGTGGGTGCTTGCCACTGCTCCAGGCTTCGGATCGCGAGGACCCCAATGTCCGGTGGGCCAGCCCACCCCGCAGCATCGGCGAACAAGACCGACCACACAGGATCGATATCAACCAGGCCGAGGCTTCCCGTTGCGTCGGTCACCAGCACATCTGGTGCGGGACTGGCGCCATGTGAGGTCTGCTGGGGGTCGTGGGGAGCTCGCTCGAGCCGGAGGTGGTGCAGTGCCGTTGCGGTCGGTTGGCGAGTGCCGACCTCAATGTTTGCGTTCTGAAGTACCAGTAAGGAGGGCTGTGCACGCGATCGCCCAGGATTCGCAGTTTCATCGGCTGCAATCGTGGATAGTGCAGTGAGATCGATACGCCCTTCGCTATCGACCGGCAGCAACTCCAGTGCCCCCTCCCGTAGCCCTTGCACCGATTCAAGGACCTCGGCGCGCTCAACCTGCGAGGCGAATACCCGCGGGTGACTCGCCGCGCCCGAGACTAGGTAAGAATCTGTCCTTGCTTCCAGCGCTTTGTGTGCGCCGGAGATTGCCAGGGTCGAGCAAGTAGCTTTTGGGTGAAAGCTAACCCCAGCTGGGGCGATCCCGACAACCTTGGCAACCGTCTCGCGTGCGGCATTGAGCACCTGCGCGCTCGCTCGAGCCTCGTGATAACTCTGATGGGGATCCGCCCACGTCCGGTCAGAAAAGCCGCGCCGAGCCTCCAATGCGGAGGGGTG
This sequence comes from uncultured Actinomycetes bacterium, assembly GCA_946803585.1. GTDB lineage: Bacteria > Actinomycetota > Actinomycetes > S36-B12 > UBA10799 > UBA10799. Next base: position 4,816 of record CAMPEQ010000010.1, on the reverse strand, counting down.
GAGCGGCTGACCGGCTGCGGAGTCGAGGAATGCTCGCGACATACCTAGGAACCTACCCGCCCTGGCGGGCGCTTTCCGGCTCAAGCTGCGCTATTCTCGCGGCGAGACGTCGTTACCCTCGGTGGTGATGTCCAAACTGGCCGCCACTAGGGTGTCCGAGTTGGACATACATTCCACCGAGGAGCCGAAACCAGGGAAGGCCTCACGTGTACGGACGTAAGCGATGACGGGTCACGTAGAAGAACGCGACACGAAGCGTGCGCAACGCACCCCCCAACTGCCCGGACAGAAGTTCGGTCGGCGAGCGGGCGTTGTGGCAATGGGGCTGCTCACAGCAGTGGTCGCCACCGGCTGCTCGCTATCAGAGTGGCAACGAGGTGGAATGCCGGAGCCGGTAACCGAGCAGGCACCCATCACCCTCAGTTTCTGGACGGGCAGCTGGATCGCTCTAATCATCGTCGGAATTTTCGTATGGGGCCTGATGTTCTGGGCGTTCATCTTCTACCGGCGACGTAAGCACTCGGATGTTCCAGTGCAGACGCGGTACAACATGCCGATCGAGGCGCTCTGGACGATCGCGCCACTTATCGCAGTCGTGGGAATCTTCTACTTCTCCGCTCGCGATGAAGCCGAAATCACTCGCGTGAGCAATGACCAGACACAGACAGTCAACGTCGTCGGGTTCCGCTGGAGTTGGACCTTCAACTACATCGAGGAGAACGTCTATGACGTTGGGCAGCCGGCCTACCGCCCAGATTCACCCCAAGGCTCAGGTCGCCAGAACGTGCCGGCAGACGAGAACTCAGCGGCACCTGTTTTGTGGCTCCCAATCAATGAGAAGGTGCAGTTCCAACTCACCTCGCCTGACGTCATCCACTCATTCTGGGTGCCGAACTTCCTCTACAAGCTAGATGTCATCCCAGGGCGGACGAACGTCTTCGAGGTCACCCCGAACAAACTCGGTACCTATGCAGGTCGCTGTGCTGAGTTGTGCGGTGTCGATCACTCGCGGATGCTCTTCTCGCTCAAGGTCGTCACTCAAGAGGAGTTTGACGCCCACATTGCCGACCTACGCGCACGCGGCCAAGAAGGCCAACTCGATACGGGACGCACCACTAACCGAGCCCAAGAAGTCGGATAAGGGGAACGAACGTGACAATCCTCAACGAGCCAGCGTCTAGCGCCGTAGAGCCGCAATCGCCGGCCCCACTCACTCAAAAGCAGCTTCGCAAGAAGCACATGGGCCGCACAGTTGTTCGGTGGATCACTAGCACCGACCATAAGGTCATCGGCAACCTGTACTTCATCACGTCGATGACGTTCTTCTTCCTCGGCGGCATCATGGCGTTGTTGATTCGAGCAGAGCTGACCAATCCTGGTCAACAGTTCATCTCGAATGAGCAGTACAACCAGATGTTCACCATGCACGGCTCAATCATGCTGCTGCTATTCGCCACCCCGCTATTTGCCGGGTTCGCCAACGCCATCATGCCGCTACAGATTGGCGCACCAGATGTGGCGTTCCCACGTCTGAATATGTTGGCCTACTGGTTCTACCTATTCGGTGGACTCGTCGTTCTCTCGGCCTACTTCACGCCAGGCGGAGCTGCTGACTTCGGTTGGTTCGCCTATGCGCCGCTATCTGGATCGGTCTACACCCCGGAGATCGGTGGGGATCTATGGCTACTCGGCTTCACCCTAGGTGGGCTGGGAACCATTCTCGGTGCGGTTAACTTCTTGACCACGATCATCTGTATGCGTGCCCCCGGCATGACCATGTTCCGCATGTCCATCTTTGTGTGGACCGTATTGCTGACAAGCGTGCTCGTTCTTGTCGCGTTCCCTGTCCTCGCAGCCGCCCTCGTCATGATGGTCGCTGACCGCAAGTTTGGAGCGCAGGTCTTCGCGCCAGAGAACGGTGGTGCGCTGCTTTGGCAGCACTTGTTCTGGTTCTTCGGACACCCTGAGGTCTATATCCTCGCGTTGCCGTTCTTCGGGATTTGCTCAGAGATCCTGCCGGTATTCAGCCGCAAACCCATCTTTGGGTACAAGGGCCTCGTATTCGCAACCATCGCGATCGCTGGACTCTCGGTGGCGGTGTGGGCTCACCATATGTATGTGACAGGGGCGGTCTTATTGCCCTTCTTCTCGATCATGACGATGTTGATCGCTGTCCCGACAGGAGTGAAGTTCTTCAACTGGATCGGAACTATGTGGCGGGGATCGATTTCTTTCGATACGCCGATGCTCTTCACCGCTGGATTCTTGGTTACGTTCCTCTTCGGTGGGCTGACAGGTGTCATTCTCTCGGCACCAACCTTGGACTTCGCTGTCTCAGATAGCTACTTCGTTGTTGCTCACTTCCACTACGTGGTGTTCGGAACGGTCGTGTTCCTCATGTTCGCCGGATTCTTCTTCTGGTGGCCAAAACTCACCGGAAGGATGCTCGACGAGCGCCTTGGGAAGTTCCAGTTCTGGTTGCTCTTCATCGGCTTCCAGCTCACCTTCCTCATTCAGCACTGGCTTGGTGTTATCGGTATGCCGCGTAGGTACGCTGACTACCTCCAGAGCGATGGCTTCGAGACGATGAACATCGTCTCGTCGGTGGGGTCGATCATTTTGGCCGTCTCGTTCTTGCCCTTCCTTTGGAACGTCTACCGAACCTGGCGCCACGCGCCTAAGGTTGAGGTGGACGACCCCTGGGGTTGGGGAGGATCACTCGAATGGGCTACTAGCTGCCCACCACCTCGGCACAACTTCACCTCGCTGCCTCCGATTCGCTCGGAGCGGCCAGCCTTTGACCTTCACCATCCGGAACTGGCACCTAAAAACATGCCGATCGGGGCACAGGTTGTGGGCGACAAGGCAACCGCCGATGCGATCGCAGGAGGCTCTGAATGAAGCAAGAAGGAAAGATCTTCCTATGGGGAGCAGGGTTCTACCTGCTGATTGCCGTGATCTACGGAGTCTGGTCCCTGGATGCAGCCGGATTCATCCTGCTGGCATTCACTGGGCTACTCGCGATGATCATTGCATTCTTCGTGCTACACGCTTCCCGTCGCGTGTATCCACGGCCCGAAGATGAGCCCAATGCAAGCCAAGACGAGGCCGATCCGGACTACGGCTTCTACAGCCCGCACTCCTGGTGGCCACTTCCAGTGGCAGCATCGTGCGCGATCATTATCCTTGGTATCGCCTTCGCCGCCTGGCTTGTAGTTGCAGGCGTGGCGTTCCTCTTTCTCAGTCTGGTCGGCTTCGTCTTCGAGTACTACCGTGGAGACCACGCCCACTAGACAAGACTTTACGAATGCCCCTAGAAGCCGATCTCAGCGCTTCTGGGGGCATTTGTCTTGCAGTGAGCTGACAACCCCGGCCGGGGCGGGAGAGAAGGTCCTGGGTCACTTGTTCTACAGGGAGGGCAGTGCGGTCCCCTCACGTCGCGTGACGTTTGGGTTCCCTGCCCTGAGGCGCCCTAGGCGTTAGCTAGGGCGAGTTCACCCTGTGCCGAAGCGAGCTGTTCGGCGGCGCCCTCTTGCTCGCTCTCAGCTGCCTTCAGTGCGGCAGCGTTCTCTGCCAGCAGGATGACAGCGGACCGAACATCCTCTTGATCACTTCGAACCTGACGCTCGACGCCTAGTAGTACCGCGGGATCGGTGCTCTGAGCGTCAAACAGCATGGTGAACTGGGCTAGAACGTTCGGATCCATCCCCATCATGTAGGACTGCCTGATAGCGGCGGTTACCTTCAGCTGAGCAGCAGCCAAGACGTCTGCTCGCTTGTCGTTCTTCTTCCGGAGCTTGTTGTGTGCCTTGTTGGCGGCATCCACACGGACCTGGGCTGCATCGACCTTCTGCTGGGCCGCGACCCGGATCTCGTGCTGAACGCGTAAGGCCTCGCCGTCCGGGAGCTCATCGAGTGAGATCTTGAGATCTGCAGGCATGACGATGTCGTCCGTTGCTTGGAAGTCGCCGTACACCTTCGCGTGAATATGGTCCATATGGTTGGAAGTCCAGTCGCCACGGTCTTCCATCAGTCGCCACGCCTGTCCGGGATGCCAGATGCTTTGTCGCCACACCAAGTAGTCGATACCTAGTTGGCTGGCATTCGCTGTAAGGAAGGCCGCGATCTGGTGGCCCTGGGCAACGCTCTCTGCGTCTCGACCGCCATTCGCCATCATGATGTCTAGGGCCTGGCCACTCGGGTGGTCAGCTATCGCGTCCTGTCGGTAGCCCCCGATGACTCCACCGTTGGCGTAGTAGGGCCAGATCGCCTCGACCAGTCGCAACAGATGAACTGTGTTTGGTTGCAGCTTTCCCTCGCTGTTGCTAGCTGGCGAGAGCTTGGTGGGTACTGCTTGCGACACCTTTTGGCTGTCCGCACGGCCGCTGTCGGCGACGGTGGGGGACTGGATGGCGATCGTGCCTACCGTTAGCGCAACCGCTATTCCCAGAAGCGGGCGGATTGCGGTGGATCGAAACTGCACGGTAGTCCTCTGTGGCGGAGTCGCGGTTCAGCAGGTAGTGAGCAGTCCCGCTGATTTGGGCTGGATGAATATCGTCGCACCCTTACTGAGATCTTGCAAAAGCGGGGAACTCGAACTGTGGATACTTCGCAAGAACGCAACGCAGAGTGACAAGTCTACTGCGGCGGCGCCTGGCGATACGCGGGACGCGGAAGTGATCGATTCGGCATGGATAACGCCTCGAGGGGCTGAATAAGGCGTCCGGACGGACTAGAAAGGGGCCGCCGGACAGGAAATCTGCCGGCGGGGCCCTTCTTACGCTATGTCTTGACTGTGGGAGAACTTACCCCTTTG
>CAMPEQ010000009.1 GCA_946803585.1 uncultured Actinomycetes bacterium | reverse complement strand
GCTCAGGCGGCGGCGGCGGGGGAAACGCGTACGTCGCACCGAGCGCGACCAACGTCTCCTACAGCGGCACTTCGAGTGATGATGGGGCAGTCTCATTCGACTACCTCGACATCACCAATACGGGTCTACCTGACGGCCGGGTGGGTTCACTGTATTCGGCAACACTTACCGCAACTGGTGGAACAGGTCCATACACCTGGACTCATGACTCGGGAACGCTCCCAGCTGGAGTGACCTTTGCCAACGGAGTATTTGGCGGGACGCCATCGGCTACCTCTGACGCAACGCTTGGCTTCACTGTCACCGATACAACGGGACTCGAGACCTCAGCGAGCTTCGAGCTCGACATTTTGGGCGCGACTGTAGTCGTTAGCGATGGACCTGCGACCGGGGTTGGGATTACCTCCGCTACCGGTAACGGCACCGTCTATCCAAGCGGCGGCGATGGTTCGGACGTCACAGCGGCGTTTTGCTCCATCTCGAAGTCCGCGAATATGAGCGGTTCAACGAACGTTGCTGTTGCAGAGACTGCCCCGTTCGCAGCCCTTACTGCCGTAACTTGCCCGTTCACTGGATTGAAAGCAAACACTGCGTACTACTTCACAGTGAGCGCGACTCAATCTGGGACAACCACCAGCAGCCAAAGCCCGCAGTCCTTTGAGACTGAGCCGAAAGCTGTTCAGACCTTCAACGCTCCATTCCCCGAAGAGATCAAGTTCAAGGGTCTTACCCGGGTTCTGAAGAAGGCCAAGAAGTCAAAGACCAGTGCCGGTAAGCAGGTTAAGGTCAAGCTCTCCAAGAGCACTCGCGGCGCGTACGACGCCCGTGGTGACCTGCGCTACTTCAAGAAGATCACTAAGAAGAACGGCAAGGTCAAGGTCAAGACCTTCGGCAAGAAGTTCTACCTAAAGGTCAAGTACAAGGCCAAGGGAACTGCAAAGCTCAAGGCCTACAAGAGCCAGCAGATCTTCCTAGTTCGGAAGTGAAGATAGGCAGTACCGAATAATTCGATACGCGACGAACCCCCGCCATCACGATCGGCGGGGGTTCGTCGCGTTGCAACTGGATCGCGGACTTCCTCGAGGCACGGCATCTCGCCGGATGACCGTGGATCTGGTCATAGCTTCCAAAGAAGGCTGCCCGAGTGAGCGCTCCAGAACCTAGAGCGAGTACGTCTGACCGCACAATAGACAGAAATATGGGGCCGACGAATCGAGAGGTACCTTCACTGGTTCCCACGGATGACACACCGGCGCGACCATTTGCATGTCATCACGTTCAACCAGTGGTGCGGGCTGCGTCCCAATGCTTGACGGAGACTCAAACCTTGAGTTCGCGTTCTTGTTCGTCGTGCCGTCAGGTTCAACCGCGACCAATCCCGGTATCTGAGCCTCGACGAGCTTTTGAATGTACTCCTTCTGCTCCGCAGTCCACCATGCCCCGTCGATCGCTTCAGACGCCCCGCACAGCGGACACCAATGAACGTTCGGATAGGTGTAGTCAGCGGGTGCGCCTTGGGTTGGCCCCTCATGCCATTTGAAGTCGCGCTCACAGGAGGAACATCGCCGCCGGACAAAGCCATCGCTGTCTAGCGGTAGTTCAATTGGAATATTCATCTCACCAACCGTATTACGTCGACCACTGTGGACGGTCTACTGCCATCATCCACAGTCTCTCTGACGAGGAGCCCAACCGGCTTGGAATGCGTGCGACGCATTCCGGTTAGAACCGAGAAACGACCTACCGGCGACTCAGATAAGTCGCTAGATAGGTCGTTTCCATTTTGTGGAGCTGAGGGGATTCGAACCCCTGACCCCCTCGATGCGAACGAGGTGCGCTACCGAACTGCGCCACAGCCCCTAGTGGTGGAACTTGAGGATAGCGCCGAGCTAGTCGTTGACTGCGCGGCGGTGTGAGTATCCGTAGTCATCGGCGTCTTCGCCCGGTACTGCAACGAAGTCATCGAGTCCTAGCTCGTACTCTGCATCTGCCTCGGGAACCCGCAGTGCTTCTGCTTGCTCGACCATTCGTTCTCCGGTCCAGTCACCGTTGACACTTGAGTCGAGATTGCGAGGCATCCGGGTCGCGCGGGCACTATCGAGGTAGCCAGGAAGCGGTGCTTCGCTTGGCTCCCAGCGGGAACCGGAGGCAGCGCTCGACTGGCGAGTCTGAACCTCATCGTCGGACAGCAGTCGAAAGTCCTCTGCCATCTCTGCCGACTCGCTCGAACGGGCTGCCGCTGGAGCGTCTACGTGGCGGCGGGCCCCAGAACGACGACTGCGGGAGGAACGGCGCTGCTCGCTTGCTCGATCGCTAGAACTTGCCGAGCGTGAAGAGGATCGCCGAGCGGATGAAGAAGCTCGTTGTTGTCCCGAAGCCTCGCCGTCGAGATCGTCGCCCTGGCGGCTCCGCTCGCGACGCACTCGACGGGTTTGAGCTTGCTCAGCGGCGGCGGTCTGGCGACGCCCGAGGTACCAGAAACCACCGAGTGCGAGCGCTGGCATGAGGGCTAAGAGCATCGGGACGACACCCATCACCATCAGGATGAAACCAATCACGCTGACACCGATGAGGATCTGCTGAACTTGGCGACGTCGAGTGCTTGCCGTCTGGGCAGCATGCGACTTGGCCCGGAGGAGGCGAACATGGCGAAGATGTTCTTCGGTTGCCGATCCTTCGAATGGGTCATTGCCCGAGTCAAGGTGCTCATCGATCGGTGAGCTAGCCGTGTCATCAAACGAGACTCGATCATGTACTCGAGACCGCGCGCCAGCGACTGTCACATCGACATCGTGGCGCGCCTTGCTGACACCACGGGTTCCGCGGCGGCGCTCTAGCGTACGCATCGCACGATGGAATGTCAGGGAAGTTCGGTGCTCGGCATTGCGTTCATGGCGTCGGAGCCATTGCGGGACGAGGACAACCGCCCAAAGAAGAATCACTGCCGCATAAACCAACCCGGTGAGCACGAGCCAAACTTTAGACAAACGTGACGGGTTGCACAGGCTTTTGGCTCGGTGTTTCGATAAATCTTCAGGCAATCATCACCGAATTGGTGCGAGATCGATTCTATTGAGTTGCCGTGGACTGCTCGAGCCGGTTCAGCAGCCCTCCCGGCACGTCATCGGCAGTGATCGCGAACGTGAGGTGATCGCGCCAGTAGCCGTTGATATGCAAGTACTTTTCGCGGATTCCCTCATATCGCATACCCAACTTCTCGACCACCCGCCGCGAAGCGATGTTCTCGGGCCTTAAGTTGATCTCCAGGCGATGCAGTCCAAGGCTGTTAAAGCAGTAGTCCGCCCCCATCGCGACTGCGATCGGGACCACTCCCCGCCCAGCGAAGCTCTGATCAATCCAGTACCCCGCGTGTGCACTCCGAAGCGAGCCGTAGGCGATGCCACCAACCGTCAGTTGGCCGACGAGGCGACCGTTGTACGTGATGACCCATGGAAGGGTACGCCCAGCACGGGCCTCTGCCCGAAGTGAGCGCACCATCGCCGCGAAGGTCGGCGGGATGTCCTGTGCGCCAACGGGCGACGTCGCATCCCACTGGAGCAACCACTCGCGGTTTCGCGAACGAAGTGCACGCCATTCCGGTGCATCCCTTGTGCGAATGCTGCGCAGCCCAATGGGCCCGGACTGCAGATTCGGCGTGCGCGCTGGACCAATCATGACTCCGCCAAATCGATCAGGGCAACGCTATCTCCGGGCGCTAGGCTCGCGACATCCGCAGGAATGATCATGATTGAGTCAGCACGATACAGCCATAAACTGGCCGAATCCACTGACTCACGCATCGGCTGGACCAACAATTCACCAGATGTTGGATCGACGGTCGTTTGAGCAGGCAGAAGCCTCGGTGTTCCATCCGATTCCTCCAGCGACTGGGTGAGGGTCGCGCTCTCGAGGCGACGATAGATCTGCTTGCGTCCAGCCATCGCGGCGATCATCGGTCGAACAACTAGCTCAAACCCCACATAGGCCGCCAACTCCTGCCTGTTGAGAACGACGAGCGGTACTCGATCGTCATTCACCCCACCCGGGCAGATCTGTGTCACGCCGATCCACTCGCCAGGTTCGACGCGGCAGTATTCGACCCGATCGCCACCAAGTTGTGCCAAGGCCTCGGGTACCAACTCGTCGATCTCACGTCCTGCGCTCACCGTCGACAGCACAACGATCAAGTCGGCGCGTGCCACCTCATCGACGAGGGCGGTCGCTAACGACTTGGAATCGCGACGAACGGGCACGCTGCGAACCGAATGCCCGCCTGCCGCAGTGACTGCCGATAACAGCATGGGCATCACCGCATCGTGAACTAGCCCAACGGAGAGCTCCTCATCAATCTGGACCAGCTCGTCCCCCACTGTGACGATCAAAACGCGCGGCTGCGGGAAGACACTCACCCTCGCCCGACCAGCTGCTACTACGGCTGCCACTGCCCGGTCGGTCAACGTCGTACCCGCCGGGACGACGACTTCATCGCGGAACAGGTGGCTGCCTGGGAGGGCGATGCCGGAGCCAGGTTCAATGCGGTCCGTAATGTCGACAACACACGAATGGCCAGACAGTCGGCGTGGGACTTTTTCTGGCCGATCAACGACAGCAGTGCAGCTAGCCGGAACCATGGACCCTGACGTCAGATAGACGGTCTGTCGGGCCGTAACCGGGAAGTCGGACTCGAATCCTGGCCGCAGCGAGTCAACTACTTCCAGCGAGGCGGTGTGACCAGACTGCACGGCCACGGCAGTACCGGCATCGATCGCGTACCCACTCACGGTTGCGGTAGGGAATGACGGAACGCTTCGCGATGCGGTGACATCAGCAGCCAGCACGCACCCATGGGCCGCCGATAGCGGTAGTTGAAGCGGCTGAAGTGGCTGCGCCAACATGACGGCCGCGTCGATCTGCTCATCAAGAGTGCGTGTCGCCCCGCGCCCACTGACAGTCATACGGTCCCGCCTCGCCGTCGTCGACCCAGCGCTGAGCAACGCCGCCAACTAGTCCGCTAGTTCCTGGACGTACTCCGCCAACCATTCCCGCAGCGGCCCCCCAAGCTCATCGTGCTCGGCTGCCAGTGTGATGTTGGCTTTGAGGTACGAGAGCTTGTCGCCGGTGTCATAGCGGCGACCATCGAAAACCACGCCGTAGACACCGCCACCTTCCTCTGCTGGCATCTGCGCGAGCTCCTGAAGAGCGTCGGTCAACTGAATCTCGCCGCCCCGACCAGGTCCAGTTGACTCGAGGACCTCGAATACAGCCGGATCAAGGAGGTAGCGGCCGATGAGAACGAGATTGGATGGCTCCTCCCCGACAGGCGGTTTCTCCACCAGGTCGAGAACTCGGACAACGCCGTCGGTTTCGGTCGCTTCGACCTTTGCGCATCCATAGAGGTGAACGGATTCCGGTGGCACCTCCATCAGACACAGGACGCTACCTCCCAGATCAGCACGAACTTGTGCCATCGCGGGAAGGATCTCGTCGCGGGCGTCGATCAAGTCATCGCCAAGGAGAACAGCGAACGGATCATTACCCACATGTGCCTTGGCGCACAACACAGCATGGCCTAGGCCGAGTGGCTCACCCTGACGCACATAGTGGATCTGTCCGAGATCAGCCGAGGCAACTATGGCATCGAGTCGACGCTCATCGCCCTTCTTCTCCAGGGCCCGTTCTAGTGACGGATGGCGGTCAAAGTGATCCTCGAGGGAGCCCTTGTTGCGTCCGGTAATCATCAAGATGTCGGTCAAGCCGGCTCCGACAGCCTCCTCGACGACGTACTGGATCGCGGGCTTGTCAACGACCGGAAGCATCTCCTTAGGCTGGGCCTTGGTTGCCGGAAGGAAACGGGTACCAAGGCCGGCTGCGGGAATGACGGCCTTTGTCATTACCAGGGCTCTGTCCTCATCGGTGCTGCGCTTATTGGCGCTTCGCTCATCGTTTGCCATGGCTCGACTCTATCCGGGTGTTCCCAATCGAGAAACCCGCGCAACAATGAGCTGTGGAAAAGTCAGTTCAACGTGCGGCTTTGATCTTTGCCCGCAAAGAAAGGCTGCGAGCTCGGTCGGCACCAACGGATCAGCAACTAAACGACAAGGTCGTGGCTGCCGTACTGAGTAACTCGCACATTGCTAAAGCATGCGAGCAAGCCCGCGTTATCGCTAGCTACCAGTCTTTTGGCACGGAACCGCCGACAGGCGAGCTCAACCGGGTACTCCTACGTGCAGGCGCGTCCCTCATCGTCCCCCACTACCAGAACCCTGATGGGACGCGCCGTGATGAGCTCAGCTGGCACCGCCTCACCGCTAGTGGAGTCGAAGAAGCGCCGATTGCTGAGTCACTCGAAGCCTTCCACCCCCTGGCGTGTGCCGCAATGCTGATTCCAGCGCTCGCAGTTGGGAAAGATGGTTCGCGCCTCGGACGTGGCGGCGGGTACTACGACAAGTGCTTGACCCACCTACCGCGCTTCCCAAAAGGGCCGCGAAGAATCGCTTTGGTCTACGACGACGAGGTCTTTGACTCCCTCGATAGCGAGGCGCACGACGAATCGGTTGACGAGTGGCTCGCGATCACATCAACCTAGGTTGGCGACATCAGATCGGCAGCAGGTGGTCAGGCTAAGGCTTGCCCCACGACGAATCCGCCGGTGGCCAGCGCGAAACCAACCATGACAGAGACCAGCGCGTAGGCAACTCCGCGCCAATGCGGAAGATCCCGGGTGAGTTCGAGAATCTGGGATGCCCACCCACTGAAGGTGGTGAGTGCCCCGCAGAATCCGGTTCCCACTAATGCGGAAACAATCATCCACCCCTGGGAATCGCCGTTGGCAATCGCCAAGGTGAATCCGGTGAGCAGACCGAGGACGAGTGAACCGACCTGGTTCGCCACAAAAGTGCCGTAGGGCCAACCCTTGATATCGCGCCGAACAAACCAGCGCTCAATCGCGAACCGGGTTGGTGCACCAATAGCGGCGCCGAGGGCAACCGCGAACCAAAGCACGGCCGCTACCCCTCATCCTCTGTGTCGACGCGCCCTTGTAACCCTTGACTAGTTCTGGCACCCATCGGGGCTTCCGGGGAGCGAAGGACCCGATTGGCCGCTGCCATTCCCATTCCCACGAGCAGGACGCCAAGTAGCAGCGACCCAAAGACGTATATGCCAACCATCACCGGTTGGTTGGTATCGAGCAACCCATGTGCCTCAACCATGTAGGTCGAGAACGTCGTGTAGCCCCCCAGGACTCCGGTCACTAGGAAGGGCCGAATCCGACGACTTACCTGTCCAGTTGCCGGATCGGGCGCAAACCGACCTACGAGGACAATCACCACGCCCAGGATGAAAGCGCCCGTGAGGTTCACGATGAACGTCGCGGTAGGCCACCCGTCACGTGCAGTTGGAATCAGCGACTCCATCGCGTAGCGCACTGTCGCCCCGAGTGCACCGCCGACTGCCGCAGCTGCAAATAGGTCCGCGTCGCCCCAACGATTGGTCGATCTAGGCATCACGCCGAGTGAACATCACGTACGCCACCGCGAGCGCAGCGAACGTCCAGCCGCCAAAGACGAGTCCAGCACGAAGGGCATCGGTTCCATTGGCGAAGTTCAGCCCGGCCGTAAAGGGCAAGGCGTCAGGTAGCCAGCTCACGTAGTTGGTCAGTAGCGAGGATGCCAACGGCTCAAGCACCGCAGCTACGACCAGCGGTATTACGACGCCGAGGGCGAGTATCCGCGTGATCGCCGTCAAAGCGAATGCGATAGCGCAGAAGCCTAGGGCGTAGAGCCACGTTCGAACAATAGATCCGAGGGGGTCATCACCGTTTCCGGTGGTGTTGCCGCCGACACCCAGAACGATTGCTGCCGCAACCAGCGAAAGAACAAACGCGACCGTGATCACAGCTAGCGCAATAATGATCTTCGATGAGAAGACGACGGTTCGGTTCGGGAACTCGGTCAGCGTGACACGTATCGTTCCGTGTCGATAGTCCTGGCCAATCGCCTGAGCAGCAATCGTGCTGACTACGACGAGCACCAGCAAGTTGGCCGCCACCTGCGCGGATACTGGAATGAGACCGGCATCGAGGGTGATTTCAGCACCATCTGAATCACCATCGGCGGTGCTTCCTAGTAAGAAAGAGAACAGGAGCGCAAGCCCGCTGGAGAGGGCGACGGCGATTGCAATCAAGATCCAAGTGGATCGAATTGAGCTAATTCTGCGCCATTCGTAACGCAATGCCGCGCTCATTTGGTACCCCCACCCGTGGCGTAGTCCTGTTGGTTGGCAGTCATCTCAAGGAACGCTTCCTCAAGACTTGCCGATCGGCGAGTCAGCTCATGAAGGGCGATGTTGTTGGCGAAAGCGACGTCGCCAATCGCGGCCGTATCTTGGGCTGCCACCGCCAGCCCATCGTCACCGTCGGGTTTGGCTTGGATTCCAACCGCCTGTAGTGCCTTGCTCAGTTCAGTTCGGCGTGGGCTTCGCACCAGCACGTCATTTCTTGTACTCCGATTGATGAACGACTTGGCCGACTCGTCAGCGATCAGGCTCCCGCGAGAGATCACCACGACATGCTCAGCCATCTGCTGCATCTCTGTGAGCAAGTGGCTGGATACGAAGACGATGTTGCCATCGCTGGCATAGAACTTCAGAAAGTCCCGCAGCCATTGAATCGATTGGGGATCCAATCCGTTTGCCGGCTCGTCAAGGAGAAGTGCCTTCGGCTTAGCAAGTATTGCGCCGGCAAGGCCCAGCCGCTGGCCCATACCCAGTGAGAATGTCTTGGGGCGCTTCTTGGCCTCGGCGGCTAACCCAACCATGTCCAGCACCTCATCGACGCGCGCATTGGACACATTTGACTCAGCGCCCAGCATGCGCAAGTGCGCTCGAGCTGTTCGGTTTGGATTGAAGAAGCGCGCATCTAAGTGCGCACCAACAACCTGCGTGGCATGTTTGTGAGCGGCGAGGCGCTTACCGTCCCACGTGGTCGTGCCTTCCCCGTGGTCGAGTCCGAGCATGAGCCGCATCGTCGTGGACTTCCCTGACCCGTTGGGCCCCAGGAAACCGGTCACCACACCGGGTTCAAGCGTGAATGACAGGTTGTTTACCGCGCGCTTGTCACCAAACGACTTGGTCAAACCTCGTGCCTCGACAGCCACCTCGGCTCCTTTCAAAGAGTACGAACGAGGCTAGTCCAGACCGAGCGCGTATTCTCTCCGGCAACGTCGGAATCACCCAAGAAACCTAGGAGAACTGGTGCCCACCTACGAATACTCGTGTCGCGACTGCGGCGAACCCCTCGAGGTCGTGCAATCGATTCACGATGATTCCCTTACGACATGCCCATCCTGCGGCGGGAATCTTCGCAAGCTATTCGGAAATGTCGGCGTCGTCTTCAAGGGAAGCGGGTTCTACAAGAACGACTCCCGATCAACAAAATCCTCGACTGACGCGCCCAAGCGAGACGCAAAGAAGAGCGATGGCTCCTCGGAGGGTAAAGGCACGGACGCCGCGAAGAAATCCGGTGATTCGGGTTCAGCGGGCGGGACAGGCACCAGCGACTCCAAGAGTTCGGACTCGGCTAAGAGCTCAGCACCCTCGACTTCCACCGGAAGTACAACGAAGAAGTAGTCCCTAGTGGGCGTGCACAGTCGAGCCCACTGAGCACGGCCTGCTACCGGATCGGTGGATAACTCTGATGTGTGAATAACGTCAGTGTCCGTTCGTGATCTGGCCGTACTTTCGAGACGTGTTTCTTTCTACTCCCGATTCAGCGACCCGATCACCAAACCGCTCAGCCCAAGTGCGCCGGGTGTTTGGCAAATATCGCCGCGCGCTTGCCGCACTACTAGCAGGGTTTGCATGCCTGGTAGCACTGGCTGAGCTGCGCCCACCGCCGCCCCAAACCTCGGCGTACATCGCAACCCGGTCTGCTCTCGCGGCGGGCCACGTCCTCACCGAAGCAGACATCACAACGCTTGATTGGCCACAACGACTGCCTGCGCCACCAGCTTTCATGGACCGCGACGCGGTCCTGGGACGGACGATCGCTGGTCCGTTAGCAATCGGCGAACTCATCAGCGAGTCCCGGTTGGTCGGCCCTGGTCTGCTAGAGATCGCAAATATCGCTAGCGACGATCGGAACTCGCAGCGGGTGGTTGCGGCGCCCGTTCGGTTGGCCGATCCCGGGCAGGCTGCGCTCGTCAGGCCGGGCGACCTCGTTGATGTACTCGCCGCACGAGCCGTCGACGGCGGTGGCCAAACCGCCACTGTAGTAGCTGCCGATGCCACCGTCATCACGATTCCAGGCAGCGACGAGGCGATCAGCGATTCCGGGCTCATTGGCTCGGGGAGCAGTTCCAACGGATTAGGCCAGGGACACCTCGTCGTGCTGGCAGTCGGCGAGTACACGGCCACGGATCTCGCTGCGGCCGCCACCAGGAGTCAGCTCAGTGTGGTGCTCAAAGCGCCCCTGGCTGCCATACCAACAGAATCGAACGTCGAGGGTTCCCAATCTGCTATTCCAGCGGATCCTTAGACGGGCCATCGAATCCGGTTGCCCCACCCGTAGCGCGCGTGACCAGCGAGTCTCTAATCTCACGCAGCAGCGTTATTTCCTCTTCGACCTCGGCTTCTTCCTTGGTCTTGTGCCGGTTCTTCCAACTGTTCATCGGTGCCACAAATGCGAAGTAGACGACTGCGGCGGTGATGAGGAAGGTGATCGCGCTATTGAGGACGGCACCAAAATCAAATACCTGGTCGTTGACAACGAGTTTCCCACCATCGACTCCCCCACCGAGCGCCAAGTTGATAATGGGCTGAA
Organism: uncultured Actinomycetes bacterium; assembly: GCA_946803585.1. Lineage (GTDB taxonomy): Bacteria > Actinomycetota > Actinomycetes > S36-B12 > UBA10799 > UBA10799. The sequence goes on along the minus strand of CAMPEQ010000009.1, from coordinate 49,239 downwards.
TCAGGCTGGAAGTGAAGGAAGTGACAAGGGCAGTGAACGCTGCTCCGATGACAACCGCAACTGCCAAGTCGATGACATTGCCGCGCATGATGAAGTCGCGGAAACCTTTGATCATTGCTACTCCTGTGCTGTTCGCTCTTCGATGATCTAGTCACCGTGGTGTGGTGGCCGCTCCGAGGTATAGCGATACTCGCCGTCGTCGAACTCAGGCCGTTCATCCCATGATTCAGGATCCGATCGCGCACTTCGCGACGGGTCTAGCGACTCGTTACCTAGATCACGCGCGCGATTGGATTTACTGCGCCGATCCTTTGCCTTCTGCGAGTGCCGCTCAGCCTGTGTGTCCGCACCCGCCGGGGACGATGCACTTGACTCGCTCTCAGCCGATGCTTCTCTCTCATCGTTCATGTGACCGTTCATGTGACCGCCAGTTGTATGGATTCTTGGGCTTACCAAAATTGCGAATAGATCGCACGCTCTCAACCAGCGGCGCGAGTGAGCGCCAGATTTCCAGTCTGCGACTGCCCAGCTGATGTGCGCGCCATCGTGAGCGCACCCTCAGCGCCCACAGGGTGGTAATCAGGATATCGACAACGAGTAGGAGCCAGTAGTAGGTATCGACTGCATCGAAATTCTCAAAAAGCTCCAGGGTTGTCGTTGCGAAGTTCTCTTCACCTCCGCCGCCGCCGATCAAGATAATCGAGACGATGACCAAGGGAATCGTCTTACTTATCTCATGCGCAGCCTCGGGATTAAGGTGAGCAAGGAAGCGGGTCGTACCGATAACGACAGCAGCGCCGAGCGCGATCGACTCAGCTGAGCGATCCTGGGTCGCGACGGTCAGGATCACCAAGATCGCGGCGTACCAGAAGACGAGGGCAATCGCCGTAGTAAACAGGTAGCGAACGGCTGCCTCCCACGAGAGGGTCGGCTCGCCTTCGGTCCGCCAGACTGTCCCGGGCCCTTCGATGGCGAGGCCTGATTCATCAGGTCCTCCCACAGCCACCGCCAATGGCTTACTACCCAGGAAGAGGCGTGGTCGCTGCATTGAGTGGTAGACCCACATGAGAATCCCCAGGAGAATGCTCAGCGAGACAACACCGAGGAACAGCTCCGCCCAGCCGGCAGTCCACTGGTCTGTCCATTCCGGCAGGGGCTCGAAGTTCGAGTCTGTCTCGCCGACGAGACCTAACATGCTCACTCCGAGTGCCTACCACAACGAAATGACCCTGCTCCGGCACCTTGCCGCAACACGCGGATGCGTTCGCTCGCACAGATCGGATGTCGACCCAAGCCAGACGATTGACTACAGGCAGTTACGTTTCGTGGCCAAATCTCTACTCCACGTAGTGCGATGAGGGACACACGGCACGGACGTTCATTCGGGGAGATCGTGGGCATCACATGAGTGTCGCTGGATCCGGGGGGAACCGGCGACAACGCAGGCCGACGCCGTGAGTCGTTCGGGGGGACTGACTCCAGCGTCGGCCGCGTTCCGGGAAGGCCGTGACCGAGTAGCTCGGCCGACCCGAGTAGAGCGGGGTAGCAGGGCGCTAGGTCTCGAACCGAGAGTTCGGAACCTAGCGCCCTCCCCTATTTCTGCTCTGTCCGCTCGCGCTGCTGGACGTATCCGTAACTAGTTTGCAGCTAGCAGGTCAATGATGAAGATCAGCGTCTTGCCGGATAGTCGGTGACCACCAGACTCCCCGTAAGCCAATGCTGGCGGGATGACTAGCTGACGGCGTCCACCGACCTTCATACCTGGAATACCCTCCTGCCAACCAGCGATCAGCCCGTTGAGCGGGAAGGTGATCGACTCGCCGCGGTCCCACGAGGCATCAAACTGCTCTCCACTGTCGAACTCAACTCCGACGTAGTGAACCGTCACCTGCCCTCCGGCAACGGCCTCCGCGCCGTCACCGACGACGATGTCAGTGATTACTAGCTCTGTTGGCGGCTCGCCGCCCGGAAATTCGATTTCTGGTTTCTCCATATGACCATCGTTACAGGCGACATTTGGCGAGGTCACTGTGGGATTCTCTTCGGGTGACCAGTTGGCTCTATGGACTCGGACGCGCATGCGCTGCGCGCGGGCGCCTCGTAATCGCTGCCTGGATCATCGGCGCCCTCACAATCATGGGCGCAAACGCCCTCATCCCCGGCACACCGGTGGACTCATTCAGCTTGCGCGGAACTGACAGCGCGACCGCCCAAGAACTTCTTGCCCAGGCATTTCCAGGGGCATCGACTGAAGCCAATCCACTCGTCTTGTCCAGCGAGACCTTGAATCTCGGTACTGGACAAGGACAGGCGGACGTCGATGCAATTGCAGCCGCGGTCGCCGCTCTGCCCACAATCGCCCAGGTGACCACCCCCTCGGAGCAGCCCTCGCTACTTTCCGAAGATGGGCAAACGGCGATCGTGCAGGTCGTCGTCAACGATCAGTCAGCTGGCAAGGATGACGTCGCAGTAGAGGTCTTCGATACCGCTAAGCAATCCGCACCCCCGGAGATCACGGTCGACATAGGGGGAATTCTCGGGACACAGCTATCGAGGCCGGATACCCGCTCAAGTGAAGCGGTCGGTCTCTTTGTCGCCCTCGTGGTGCTGATATTCGCCATGCGCCGCGCTTGGGCAGTCGCCCTTCCGCTCATCAACGCGATCGTTGCGGTCGGCATCGGTCTTGCCGTGATCGGTCTACTCGGCCGAGTGGTATTCATCCCCGACGTTGCTCCGACATTAGGCACAATGCTCGGACTTGGTGTGGGGATCGACTACGCGCTGTTCCTCGTCACCCGCCACCGCAAGTTGCTGGCCCAAGGATTCAGCGTGCACGACGCTGTGGGACGAACAGCCGGAACAGCCGGCGCTGGCATGGTCTTCGCCGGCGGCACCCTGATCGCTGCGGTCGTTGGTCTGACTCTGACCGGCATCAGCTTCCTCGCCTGGTTGGGCTACGCAGCAGCGATCGTGGTCGCAATCGCGGTGTTCGCGTCCCTGACCCTACTGCCCGCGATGCTCGGCGTACTTGGCCATCGCGTCATGCCAAAGAACGCGAAGGCCATTGACGAGCACGATCATGACGAACTCGATCGCTCATGGTGGGCACGGCTAGCGACTGCTGTGACGAATAAGCCGTGGACCTTCGCCATTAGTTCCACGGTGCTGCTGCTGGTACTGGCAGCACCCACTTTGAGCCTGGAACTTGGCCACAGCGACGCTAGCGATTTACCGGAGTCGACGGTCTCGCGCCAGGCCTACGACGCGATGGCCGCCGGGTTCGGTCCAGGAAGCACTGCGCCACTAGCAGTGGTCAGTCAGATGTACACGATCGCGACCGCGCCAGAAGGAGCGACGGGACCTGGTGATCCGCGAACTCAAGACCCTCGGCTCACAGCTCTCGCCGCTGATCTTGCTGCAACACCGGGCGTTGTTCGTGTCGGTTCGCCCATCGTCTCGACTGATGGTGGCGTCGCGGTCATTCAAGTGATCCCCGAATGGAACTCGGCCGACCCACAGACAGCCGACCTCGTTCAAGTGTTACGAACGGATGTGATCCCGCAGGCCACCGAGGGAGAGGGGATGGCCTCCTACGTTGGGGGTGTCACCGCTCTCACGACGGATCTATCGGAGCTGATCTCGGCAAGAACCGTCGGCTTCATTGTTGGTGTGGTGACGCTGTCATTCATCCTGCTCATGCTGGCCTACCGATCGCTGCTTATCCCCTTCAAAGCCGCGATGATGAACCTCATCTCCATCGCGGCCGCCTATGGCGTTGTCACCGCTGTCTTCCAATGGGGTTGGGGCGCGAGCTTGATCGGTGTGGACGCGCCAGTTCCAATCGAGTCCTACGTCCCAATGATGATGTTTGCCGTCCTGTTCGGGCTGTCGATGGACTACGAGGTATTCCTCCTCACCTCGTTCCGGGAACATTGGGAGCGCAGCGGAGATATGCACACGGCAGTTCGGCGCGGGCTTGCAGACACCGGGCGACTCGTCACTTCTGCTGCGCTGATTATGGTCGCGGTCTTTGGCAGCTTCATCCTCAGCGATAACGCGACAGTCAAGATATTCGGTGTTGGGCTCGCAACCGCCGTACTCGTAGACGCGACGATTGTTCGGTGTCTGCTTGTTCCCGCGATCATGGTTCTGGCAGCCAAAGGAACCTGGTGGTTGCCAGGCTGGCTCGATCGACTGCTGCCTCAGCTACATGTCGAAGGTGACCCCGCTGCCCTCACAGCAGCGGCGACCGCGGACAAGTCCCGTGACGCCTCCAGACGCCCGGCGATCTTGAATCGCCCAACGCTTGCCATCGGAACCGTCCTCGGCGCGCTGTTAGCGTGGGTACTTGTCTCGAGGCTGCCTGGTCTGCCGTTCGAAGCCAGCACGGCAATCGCGATGTCATCGGTTCTCGGTGGAGTTGCAGTTATGTTGCCCGTCGCTGCTACCGGCGGGACGGGGAGCCGACCCATCCGTGCCCTTGGCTATTCACTCGGCGTCCTCCTCGGACTCGTCGTCATCGGGATCCTGTCGCTGTTCATCCCACCCGTCCCTGCCGATAACGGCGCGATCACTGCTTGGGCGATCGTGTTGGCTGGACTGCTCGCAGTTCTGCTCGTCGGGCGAATCCTGGCACTGCCTGTGCTCTTAGGCGCCGTCAGTACAGCGCTGGCCCTCGGACTGCTCGCCGCGAGTTCACCGGACTCGGTAACGATCCTGCTGGTGACGCTGGTACCTGCTCTGATAACCCTGATGGTGGCAAGTATCGTCGTGGGCATTGTGCGACCAGATGAGAACAGAGACTCCGCTACCACCGAAGGCGGCGGCTCTGAGGAGCTCGTATCGGTCACGGCTGGCGCTCGGTACGACGGCGACGATTCCGCCCCGATACTCGAGGTAACAGACCAGACGACACCTACTCCACCGAGGAAACCATGAGTTGGCGGCGCATCCGACGCAGCGGCTTCGCTGGATTCAGCGGGCTGCTCATCCTTCTAACAACTGCGGGTCCAGGCCTGGCCGCGCAGGAACTCGACCAGGCACCCCAAACTGCACCGCAGCCACCACTGGTCAATGAACAGCTGGTCACCGCCGATCTTGATCCCTCAGGGCTGCCGATAAAGGCGCAACTGTTCAATCGCGTGGTTGCAACAGACCTACCTGTCGATTCAGTGAGCGCAACGACTTCAACTGTCGACCTGCGCTACCTCGATCGATCCGGTGCGCCACCGGTGAACGGCACAACAGTGACTTACAAGGTAGGCGGCCCTGGGCAGACCACGGTCTCCACGCGAGCTACCTTTGCCAAATCGCTTCCCGTGGCCTTCCACGCCGAGTACGCGACCAGCGGCGAAGGTGCGAACGGAATCAACCCTGACTCCGTCGCGGGCCGAAACGGTGACCTAGCAATTACTTACACCGCCACGAATACGAACGTCGTTGATCAACCCATCACCTTCACCAACGCCGCCGGAAACCAAACGACTCAGACTCAGCCGGTCTTCGCTCCGTTTGTCGGAACCGTAATCGCCACACTTCCTGCCGATATCGAACTGCGGGACGCGGGAACCGCGGTGGTCGGGACGACAACCGAGGGGCTAACCGCACTTCAGTGGAATCTGGTTCTTTACCCACCGCTTGGCAACTACCAGCAGGTAATGACCTTCCGAATCAGCGGCAACGATCTGGTTGTGCCGACGGTAAATATGGAAGTCATTCCCGTCACGAATGACCAAGATCCGGCAGTCGGATTCTCCTCAACACTGCTCAGTGATTCCGTCACCGGAAGCACGAAGCTTGCCGATGGTCTTACCGAGTTGGACGAGTCGACGCTGCAGCTAGCCGCGGGGGCCCAAGAGCTAGCCGAGGCCCAATCCGCTGCCGTCGCGGGTGCGCAGGCAGCGGCACTCGGGTCAGCTGGGATTGCACTGGGCGCCGATCAACTGGCCAAAGGCCTAGGCGATCTAACGGTGGGCTTGGACGAGCTCGCGGGCCCCGACGGTCTACCCGCTGCGGCTGAAGGTGCGGCGGAACTCGCCGAGGCTGTCAACGACTTGGTCGCGATCATCGGAGATGCCGACGATCCGCCCATCAACCCTGAGCCGCCATTCCCACCAAAAATCACCTTAGTCCAGGCAACCCGCGCATCGGAAAAGGCAACCGACCTCCTCCGCGCGTTAGCTGCCTCGGCAGCGGCCGACGATGCCATCGCCATTGCGGCACTAACCACCGCAATCGCCAAACTCTGCCAACCTGTACAGCAGGACGGCTGCACTGAGCTCTCGGCGGCGCGCGTAAGCGCAACGTCCGCGGCGGCGAAATCCGCCGGAGTCGCCCTCGGTTTGCGGGCACTGAACAAGCAGGTCCTGGCGCGGATTACTGCGGGCATCATCGCGGTAAGTACTGGCCTCAAGAGTACCGACGGCCAGAGCATCTACGGTGGGCTCGAGGACCTCCAGGCAGCTCTCGATCTGGCGGCCGACGCCACCATCGCACTCGCCCAGGGCAGCGAGTCAGCCGCCGGCGGAGCTGATGATCTCTCCGTCGGATCGGATGCACTCACCCTCGGTTTGAACGATCTCGTTGCCGGATCGAACGTCATCGCTGACGGTTCTGAACAACTCTCGGACAGTGCAGCCGCACTTCAGTCAGAAGGCACATCTCAGGTCTTGAGCCAGGTGATTGACTCCTCGACCCAACCTGCCCTAGCTGATGCGTACCTGACGGCCGCAAGTAAGCGGGCAGCCGATGCCAGCCCGTTCCCTCCCCCAACTGATGCAGCCTCGCGAGTTGCCTATGTCTACACGCTCAATCCACCCGCGGCAGAACCAGGTATCAGTCCAGCAGCGCTGGCTATCGCAGCGATCGCGTTGGCGGCGCTACTCGTGGTGATCGTTCGCCGACTACGCAAGCCAGTCATCGCGACTAGCTGATCGAACCGGGGTCCGGTTGATCGAATGCTCTGCGCGCTAGCCGATCTTGTACTCCGTGCGGCAGCCTCGCCAATGCCGCAGCCAAGTGCGATTTTGACCCGGTCAGGTAACGATCCTTCGGCTTATCTGCGGTGATCGCCTGAAGGATCGTTGCGGCCACGCCCTGCGGGGAGCTACCCGCGTCCTGCACTTTCTCACCCGCCTCGGTAGCGCGGCTAAAGATCTCTCCATAGAGCTGCTCCTGGTCGGGTGTGAAGTCAGCGCTTACCTGGTCGATCATCTGCTTCGTCGTCACATCGGCCCCAGTCGAGATGAATCCTGGCTCGACAAGAATGACTGCGATTCCCCAGGGTGCCAACTCTTGTCTGAAGGTGTCATTGATCGCGGCAATCGCCGATTTGGATGACGACAACGCTCCGAAGAAGGGTGGACTGACCCGGTCAGCGATTGACCCCGTGAAGACGATTCGGCCGCGCGCGCTACGGATGAGTGGCAGCAGCGCCTGCGTCAGGGCCACCTGGCCAAAGACGTCAACCTCAAACGAGAATTTCAACTTCTCGATGGGCATCGTTTCCAACGGCCCCGGTACGCCGACACCGGCGATATTCGCCAGTGCGTTGATACCTCGCTCGCCAACATGATCCTCCACAGCCCGCGCGACAGTTTCGATCTCATCCTCGATGGTGACGTCCAATCGGACCGGAGTCAGCAGCCCGGCCGAGACCGACGTAGTCGCACCGATTCCCTCCGTCTGACGGTCTCCGGCAAAAACGTGCCAGCCCGCAGCCAGCACCGCCTCCATCGTGGCCTTACCGATCCCCGACGAGGTCCCGGTAATAACCGCGTGATTCCGATTGCATTCCACTCTGGTCTCCTGCCGCCCTGTTCTTCTGCCGCGCGCTGCTAGCACTGCTCACGACAACCACCGACAGCAATCAAGCCTGCCAGCTTCCCACCCCGCCGTCGCATCGGCTTCACCTCCGTAGGACCCCAGCCCCTAGCGGATCCCAAGGCTCGAGCTTCACGGCGCTCGATCGAGATCGAGTCTCCGATCTTGACGGTACTCACGTCCTGGGCTCGGTCTATCGGGGGAACGCTGTTTGAATCCGTCCGCATTCGACGGCAGGATGAGTTCTGCCGAGAGCTACTGGCGGCCGTTCCGACGTGTCATTCCGACTAACGCAGGGAGCTCAGTATGAAGACAACAGTCTTGGTAACGACCGGTAACGGAATGTTCGGAGGCGCGCTCATCCGACAGCTGGCGGGCAACCCCGACGTAGATGTTCGGGCGCTGGTTCGCGATGCCAGTAAGTTCACCGTGGAGGCACCAAACGTATCCGTGGTGGTCGGTGACATGGATAAGCCAGAGACACTGACGGCCGCTGTCGATGGTGTCAGCCATATCTTCCTCGTCACGCCAATGGATGATCACATTGCTATCCGTGAGGCGGCAGTCGTCGATGCAGCGGTTGCTAGCGACTCAAACCCACAGATCCTGAAGATCCACGGGGCGGTTGAACATCGTGGTGATCATCTCAGTTCGATGCACTTGGCATCTATTGATCACATTAAGGCTTCCGGCCTTCCTTGGTCCCTCATCTCACCGAACTCGGTCATGGAGACGTCGCTGTTGGGATACGCGGACTCCGTGAAGATTGACTCGATATTCGGGATCTCAGGCCACGGAAAGGTGGGGCTCGTTGCCCTTGATGACGTCGCGCTGGTTACAGCAACCGTTATCGAGAAGGGCCTCGGAGGCAGCGGCCAGGAGTATCTGATTACGGGGCCGGTGGCGATCGATCTGTTCGAGGTAGCGGCAGCCGTCTCAGCCCAAGTGGATCGCACGGTTACCTACTACGACATGTCTGAAGACGACTTCGCGGGCCTCCTCCTCGAAGAGCACGTCTATCCCGATCGCGATGCGCTCGAGACAAATGTCCTTTGCCACCTTCGGGCGTGGGGACGCGGTGATGCATCCCTGGTGACCGATACCCACGAGCAGGTCACCGGCTCGCCCGCCACCTCAATCGCAACGTGGCTTGCCTGGCAAAGCGCGGCCTTCCCGAAGGAACAATCAGCTAGCGACGCGGAGACAGCGAAGGGAATTGCTGCGCAGTTTGCTGCCGGGTAGCTATCTAGCGAGTTCTACTGCGGAGTAAGTACTACCGCCAACACTCTCAACAACACCTAACCAACGAGTTCAGCCGCGAGGCGTTTGCGGGCCGCCTTGTGCTCGTACATCGCCTGATCCGCCAGGTCGGTTACATCCGCCAGACTTGCCGAGTCCATTCCCTCTGCGCTGCCAACGCTGGCATGCAGCTCATAGGGACGCATCGTCTCGCGGTTGTATCTACTCATCGAGTCGTTGAATCTGTTGATTGCCTGATCGACATCCTGCATCGATGCAACCATGAGGACCGCGAACTCATCGCCACCCACCCGGGCAACTACATCGGAGTTGCGAAACGAGCTAGTGAGCAACTCCGAGATCGCCACAATCAACCGGTCTCCTTCTTCGTGGCCCAGAGTGTCGTTGACCTCCTTAAGGCCATCAACATCGACAAAAACGACCGCCGTTGACAGACCCTGCCGAGAGCTGAGGTCATACTCATGTCCGCCCAAGAGGTCGTATCCACGTCGGTTTCGCAGCCCTGTGAGTTCATCGGTTAGCGATAGCTCAACTAGCTTCTGATTCGCCACGTCCAGTGCCATGGTCCGCTCTTGCACCCGAGCCTCGAGCTCGTTCAAGGTGTCGACGCTTTCCATCGCGACGGCGGTTGTATCAGCCAAGGCTTGTAGGAGCTTCACTTCGGTGTCGGTCGCTTCATATTCGTGCGCCCAATAGACCCCGATCGCGCCGATCGGATCGGACTGGCGAATAGGTGTCATCACCAAGCTCTTGACGAAAGTCTGCCGGTACGCATCATGGGGAATCCGGTCGTCCACAAAGACGTCAGCGATGACAGCATTCGTCTTGTTTCGCATCGCCCAACCACTGATACAGCTCTCTAGTGGGAACCGCGAACCCTTCCAAAGTGGACTGATCGCGTCCTCATCGATGTAGTAGCAGTTTCCATCTTCCGGGATCACAAAGGTCGCACCATCGGCGTTCACGAGCCGCCGTGCCGCGTGCCTTACGACATCGCGAATTGCCTCGTGGGATCTTGCCAACGATAGGTCTTGGATGACTCCAACAAGCTCCCAAGACTTTGTTCCAACATCAGCCTCAATCATTTCGGCCTCCTTCGCTCTCTCGTGCCAACGATACTCATCACTCAATCGCAAGAATCCGTTCTCTAATCGTCTTAGCCCACTCGGGTGATCAGTGGCGGCATAGGGAACCGACTGCCGACTAAGCCGTGCGCGAAGTGGGTCGCGTGGAGCTCTGGCCACGTGTGCGCCGAGGGTGCGAAGTTACATTCACCGGCGTCCGCGCCGAATCCATGCCCCGCTCTCGGTAGAGTGAACGTCGGCACACCCGCCTAAGACCAAGGGCGATGGTCCAGCGCCCTTGATAGCCCGGACTTGTGCACTTCGCCTCGGTAGCTCAGTCGGATAGAGCGACCCCCTCCTAAGGGGTAGGCCAGCGGTTCGATTCCGCTCCGGGGCACTTGGAAGTTCGGTGTCAGCTAACCCAGGGAGCGCCATGAACATCGCCTTACTAGGCGGAACCGGGCGCACGGGGCGCCAACTAGTTCGCGTGCTTCTTGAACACGGCAACCACGTGAAGGCGCTAGTTCGTGACACTTCCAAAGAACTACCGGATCGGGATCGGGTTAGCGTCGTGGTGGGCCTCAGCGACTCGCCCGAGGCACTAGACGAGCTCTTGACGAATGCAAACGTAGTCGTATCGGCACTGGGTCCGGACAAGCATGACCCGACCCTTCAGTCGCGCACCGCAGTGGAACTGATTCCAGCAATGAGGCGCCATGGGATCCTCCGATTCATTGGCGTCAGCGGGGAAGGCGTCGACATCCCAGGCGATGAGAAGGATCTAACCGCGAAGGTCGTCACATTTGGGATCCGCCGCTTAGCCGGCCCCATGGTCCGAGACAAGTTCCGCGAGTACGAGCTCTTCCGCGACAGCGGCCTCGACTGGACACTCGTGCGACCACCTCGATTGAAGGACTCCGGAGCAACCGGCAAGATCACCCATGATGCACACCGGGCAACCGGATCGAGCACCATCACGCGAGCAGACTTAGCAGAATTTGTCGCCGATCTGATCGATCGACCTAGCTACCTTCATCAAGCCCCGTTTGTTTCAGGGATCTGATGCACGCGGACATGGCCGTGGCCTGGAATCAGCCTAAGTTTTGGACGAGCCACTCGTGGAGCGCAGCTTGGTTCCGCCACTGATCGACCGCCCAATCGAGGACTTCAGGAGTCCCCACCCATGCGCCAACGGTCCGTTCCGATGTGACAAACAGGGCGCTGTGTCGCAGCAGCCAGGCTTGGTGATCGGATACCGGAGCATCCGTGGCGGGAGTCCGCTTATAAGTCTCGCCGCTCACGCCTTCGGGTAGATCTGTGATCACCCCGAGAAGCGCATCGGCCTTTGCTTGGTCCTGAACCGCTCGTCGAAACGCAGCCAGTACCTCGCGATCGAAGATATGCGCTCCCGTTCCTGCATAGACCGTGGTGGGCGTCAACCGGAAGTAGAAGCTAGACACCGCACCCTTGCGCTCGCCCTCCCAGAACATCAGGTCCAGTGTCTCTTTATAGGGCGTCTTGTCCTTGGAGAACCGCACGTCGCGGTTGATTCGGAAGAGCGATTTATTGACCCTAGGATCGGCATTGATCTGCGGTCGCAGCCTTGACAACGGCTCGCCCGCTGCGACCACGAACTCCTTTCCCTGTTCGACCCAGAACTCCTCGTAGTCGCGGCGGTGCTCATCAAACCAGCCTTTGTTGTTGTTCTCCGACAAGTCCTTGAGGAAGGTCAAGCTGCCAGTTGGAAACCCCTCATATGTCATCTTCACTCCTTCCCCTTCATGGTTGGCGTAATCCGTCATCGAGGTTGGTCCCCACGCTTGATCCGTTGGGCCTCGTCGACTATTCGAGAGAAAGATCGTTCGTACCGACGCTGCTCGTGAACGTTCGCGCGGCGCTGGGCTGACTCGGCTTCTCGCCGAAGCTCATGCCACAAATCTAGGCGCTGAGCAGGCAACGCCCCGGCCTCTGCTGCGGTACGGACATTGCAGCCCGGCTCGTCAAGATGACGACAGTCTCGGAACTTGCACCCACCTTCTAACGCGACGATGTCAGCGAACATCAACTCGTCGACATCTACCCCACTCGGTAGACCTACGGCTCTAATCCCTGGAGTATCGATGATGGTTCCGCCGTCACCAATCGCTAACAATGATCTGGCCGTAGTCGTGTGACGCCCTTTTTGGTCACCTTCCCTAACGCCATCGACAGCCGCCACGTCGCGGCCGGCCAACGCATTCGTCAGGCTCGACTTACCTGCGCCCGACTCGCCGATCAGAACCGCGGTCCGATCACCAATCACGTCCAGCAACATCTCTGCTGTGGTGGAGTCCGACGTGGTTGTCGCAATCACGTCTATCCCAGGGTTCTGCTGCACAACTGTCGTCATTAGGCCTGAGATGTCCGCGGCAAGGTCGCTCTTTGTGATGACAACTATCGGTTCCGCTCCGCATTCCCATGCCAGCGCTGCCTCTCGCGCGATTCTCCCCGCCTTGATCGGACGGTCTGCTCCACACACCAGCAGCAGGACATCCACGTTGGCGGCGAGTTCTTGGTCGCCCTGACCCGGATCTGCTCGCCGCAGCACGTTGCGGCGACTGACGACCTCCTCGACGCGTTCCTCTGTCTCGTCAAGGGTGACGAAGTCCCCCACTAGCGGCCAGTGATTGATCGCCTTGCCGACAACGATCTGTTCGGCACGGCCAACGATGCGGATCCGGTCGCGCGAGACCCACTCGACCCGCTCTTCATTCATTTGACCAAGTGTGCCCGCCGCCCGAGCTCGATGCCGAACTCAAAGGTCAGCAGTCACGACCAGAGTTCACCTGTCTGCCACGCTCGCGCGTTGTAGCGCCGTCCAGATCGTCTCGGCGACCGTTGCGGGGTCGTATCGGAGATCGTGCCAGGTGAAACGTAGGACGTGCCAGCCGTTGTTGATCAGCCGGTTCTGCCGGTCACGGTCGCGCTGGAATCGTTCGGATACGGTGTGCCACGCCTGACCATCAACCTCGACAACAATCCGTTTTGATTCGTGGACGCAGTCACCTATCCCCAATAGCGACCCGACGGAACGGAAACGAACACGTTGGGATCGGCAAGCTCCATCCCGTACAGCTTCAGAGCACTCACTCCGGTGATGCGTGCCTGGGCCCCCGAGCGAAAGATGGCCAGCCAACAGCGCGAGGAGAACGTGACAGGGTGGTCCGCCATGATCCACGCACCGTTGAATCGAACCCACTCACCATCTGCCGATCCGGTCCGAAATCGCCGCGGAGTGACGCCACAATTGAGGGCGTGGGAGCGGGTGAAAACCCCCGAATGTGCAGCCACCCAGCGGCGGGTTAGTGGCCGGCGCGGCTCGAGAGGGACTGCGCGATCAGGCCGATCGAGACAAGCTCGCGTCCGGTCGCGCGATGGTCTGTCCCGTCTGGCAGCGGAGGAATATCAGCAAGTTTGGTATCTGCGGACTTCGCCGCGAACGCCTGCGCCACCTGCTCCAGATTGGCAATCACGGTGTCTCGTGTCTCGCTCAGATCCTCGGTAACGCTGCCCTTCCCATCGGTGCGCGACTCGATGTCGGACTTGGTGACATCAGTGATCAACCCGTACATCCGCAAGATGTCAATGAGGGTCTCTTGGAGCTCAGCAACTGCCACTGGGGAGTTCCCCGGCTCACGGGAATACTCAAAGACGCGCTGGTTCAGTTCGCTCGCACTGCGGACCACCGCAAGCCGCTGACGGCCGACTACATCGGCTTCACCGGAGGACGCCACTCGCAAGTACTCCGCCACCTGCAGCAGCGCACGAGAGATCTGCGCCGGTAAGACTGCCCGCGCGCGAGTGGGCCACAGAACGTACAAGCCGATCCCCACCATTACGGCCGCGATCAACGTATCGAGGAAGCGCCAGAACCCAAGATAGAAGCCGCCTTCAACGAGCAGCCCAAGGGCAGAAACGATGAAGACCGATGCACCAACTGCGAATGCCCACCACGTCACGCGGGTGTAGGAGATCATGATGAATAGCGTGATGAACGTCGCGACTGCTAGACCGATCGGAACCGAATCCAGCGTCACACCCAACACCGCCCCGATGGCCGACCCGGCCAGCGTTCCCAGTGCATATGCGCGGACCTTGCTGACAGATCCGCCCAGGTCCGATTGGAGCATGATGTTGATGCCAATGGTGATGAAGAAGCCGTCCGGGATATCGAAGTACTTGTAGAGCGCAGTTGCGATCGCCATCAACGTCACGTAGCGAAGCATGTGACGACGCATTGGGGTGTCATAGCGAAGATTGACCAGGAGGCGTTCACGGGCCGAGGGTCCGAGGATCGGGCGAAAAGTGATTCCGGTTGCTTGATCGGGCTCGACATCGACGAGCGCACCAATCGCGCCTCGCAGGTGCCGAAGCACGGCTAGACCGACGCGCTCGTCCTCCGGCCCGGCCATGATCTCAGCGAGAACCGCATCTATCGCATCGGTGGTCCGGGTGATTCCAAGGTCGCGCAGCCCAGGAGAGCGCAACGCCTGATCGACCCTGTCCGACAGCTCCGCGATGGCTCCGTACATCTCCCGGGTCTTATCCGTCAACGGCAGGTCTTCACTACGCCGCACATCCTGGAAAGTGACCAGCGCCTTCACGATCGCTGATCCTTGTTCGAGATACGCCACCAGTCGCGCGCGAGTCCGGCCACGGCCGGAGTAGCGGGCATCAAGGTAGGTCTCTCGCTGGGCCTGCACGAAGGCCATCCGCGACTGAGATATATCAACGTCGGAGGCACCTTCCTGGCACTTGCGCGCGATCTTTGCGCATTCCCGGTAGAGCTGGCCGACCGTAAGTAACGGATTTCGGCTACGCCCAAAAGGCACCATCAACAGCATTGCGAGAATCGCTGCCACACCACCAATGAGTGTGGCCACCAGCATCTGGATCCCGAACTCCAGGTCACCGGGCGTACCGACGGCAAAGAGAGCTAAGAACATCACGACGAGGCCCTTTTTGGTGCCAGCGGGACCAGCAACGGCGGCCAGCGACGCGCACATACCAAGAAATGCCGTGACCAGTACAGCACCAAGGATCGTGCCGCTCGCGATCGTTGCAATAAACACCGCCAGCGCAGCCACCACCGTCAGGACGGTAGCTGCCACGAAGCGCCTAGTCAGGCCATATGCGTCATCGCAAAACGCCACAATCCAGCCAATGAACCCCGCTTGAATTCCCAGGGCAATCTGATCGGTACTGAACCCGATCAAGAGGAATACCACCCAGATGAGGGCGCCGCGAAGACCCTGCCCAAAGGCGGGTTTCAACTTGGTGACCTCAAAAAACTCGGTCGCAGTTTTGACCACCCGCCGAGGCTATCGAAGCGCGCAGCAGGTTGCGCCGCACACGAATAAAACCGGTTCGCCTAGATATACCCCACGATGACGATTGCCGCGATGATGGCGATCAGGATCAGGGATATCCATACATCAACGCCGATGCGCAACGCTGGGGTCAACTTCCGCTGGATGGCAGGGCCGAAGTTGCCATCCAGGATGTTGACCCTGGTAAGGGAGAAGAATACGAGGGTGGTTGTCACTGTGATGAGTAAGCACCACGGGCACAGTGCACCAATGACTGTGAACGACTGCCAGAACAACCAGTAGGCGAACACGAACCCGATGGCGTAGAACCCTTGGGCCACCAACATGAACCAGCGCGGGAACTTCACCCCTCCCAACGCGGCGATCGCGACGGTGATGACGACCGCCTCGGCGATGAGACCGAGGAAGGCATTGGGGAAGCCAAGAATCTCAGCCTGCCAGGAGACTCCGACCGCGCCGCAGGAGATCTTCGCGGAGAAGTCGCACGATAGCGCGGCCTCCGGATTCGCCGCCAAGGTCACAGCCTCGGCAGACAGAACCAGCGATGCGATGAGTCCCAGCACACTCGAGATGAGCATCTCGATGAATGCTCCGCGATGCTTCTGCGGGGCCTCGGGCGCCTCGTCCTCGGGTAGCTGCGGCTCTATGGTGGTACTGCCTGTCATGAGGTGCAGCCTGCCACATACCGACGGCGTAATCCCGCTCGCATCCGAGTCGCCATAACTGCCGAGCTAGGCGAAACTGATCGCATGACATCCCTAGACCCAACCAGGCTCACGGGATCCCTCATTTCTTGGTTTGACGACATCAATATCAACAATAACTGGACTGTCTACTTCTTTATCCTGCTTCTCGTCCTCGTGGGCATCTGGTGCTGGCGTCGAGGACGCAAGCACAAGCGCTGGTACTTCTGGCCCTTGCCACTAGTGCTGCCGATCATCCTGCTGGGAACCCTGGCGGCCGTGAACGTGTACTTCGGCCTCTACAACCGCATGGGTGACCTGTACGGCGACTATCCGTTCCCGACGGCCAGCGTCGAGGAGGTACAAAGCAAAGAGGGTCGCTACACCCGCGGGATCTCCGCCCAAACGACAATCCCAGGAACCAAGAGTGGCCTCGAGGCCTCCGATGCGCTTATTTGGTTCCCGCCGCAGTACTTTGAACAACCCGACGACAAGTTCCCGGTCGTCTATCTGATCCCGGGAACGCCGGGGAACTTTACCGACTGGACGCTGGGCGGAAACGCTATCCGAACCGCTCAGACCTCCGCTGCTGCGGGCAAACCGGCGATCATCGTCCAGCCCAGCGCCGCGTACACCCCGCTCGATGACACCGAATGCGTCAACGGTGCCCAGGGCAACTGGCAGGACTACCTCGCGCAAGACGTTCCCGACTACGTGAACTCCAACTTCCGTACGCTGACCGGTGCCAAGAATCAAGCGATCGCTGGCCTGTCGATGGGTGGCTA
Source organism: uncultured Actinomycetes bacterium (assembly GCA_946803585.1). GTDB lineage: Bacteria > Actinomycetota > Actinomycetes > S36-B12 > UBA10799 > UBA10799. The sequence goes on along the minus strand of CAMPEQ010000009.1, from coordinate 32,257 downwards.
CTGCGCGCAGATCATCTCACTTCGCAATCCGAGCAGTTTCGGGTTCTTTGGTAACTTCTCCGGGTCCACAATGCCGACCTACGACGACGGAATGGCCGCTCTCTTCGGCCCGGTTCCGAACCTCGATGAGACCGTCAACACCTACACGTCGACTTGGGTGATCCAGAATCAGCCAGCATCACGCGCTGTGAAGGGCCAGGTCTACATCGGCAAACAAGATGACACCGAGCTGATCACTGACGAGCAGGCATTCGTTAAGGCAGCCAAGTCCCTAGGAATGGATGTCGAGTTCATCACCTTCGATGGCAACCACTCGTTCTACTTCTGGACGACGGCGTTCGAGAAGTGGCTACCGTGGGTGCTTCCGCAAATGGGTGCACCTAGCGATCAGTAGACGACTGCGACAGCTACCTATTTGCGGCTGAAGTCCGGACGCAGCGGCATCCCGGCAAATCCATTGGCGTCAACATTCACGCCGAGGAACTGGTGAAGCTGAATGATGTTGTGGATGAACCCGTACTCGGCCGCGGCCATGTAAAGACGCCATACGCGAGCCTTGCGAACCCCAACTTCCTCAACGGCCTCATCCCAGTGGTCTTCCAGGTTCATTCGCCAAGCGTTGAGCGTCTTCGCGTAGTGCTCTCGAATGTTCTCCTCGTGACGGACTTCCCAGCCGGCGGCTGTCATAGCGGTCATGATCTTTGCCGGACCGGTGAGCTCCCCGTCGGGGAAGATGTAGCGATTGATGAAGCTGTTGCGGTAATGAACCTTCTGGTTGTCATCAAAGCGAGTGATCGAGTGGTTCAGTAGGCGCGCCTGTGGCCGTGCCTTACTACGGAGGAACTCGAAGTAGGCCGGGTAGTTGTGCTCTCCGATGTGCTCAGTGAGTCCGATGGAAGAGATCGCATCGAAGCCCGACTCGGGAACGTCGCGGTAGTCGCTGAAACGAACCTGGGCTTGCTTCTCCAGACCAGCCTTGGCAATCGCCTGCTGCGCCCACTGCGCTTGGGAGTCGGACAGGGTCACGCCGATTGCCTCGACGCCGTAGTGCTTGGCAGCGTGCATGACCATGCCACCCCAACCGCAACCAACGTCGAGTAGTCGCATTCCAGGCTCTAGGCCGAGCTTGCGGCAGACCAGGTCGAACTTCTCATCCTGGGCTTCTTCTAGCGTGGAGTTCTCATTAGGGAAGACCGCGCAGGTGTAGGCCATCGATGGGCCGAGAACCCACTCGTAAAAGGTGTTGGACACGTCGTAGTGGTGCTTGATCGCTTCAGCGTCGCGGCCCTTGGAATGGCGGCGCCCACCTAGCTTGGTCTCTTCCGGCGGAACCTCACGGCGGTGGAGTAGATCAGCGTTGCGGAAGAACGATGGTGCGAACTCGCGACCAATCTTTACCCGAGTCGGCCACGTAATCGTCGCAGGACGAACATGGGATAGCGCCTCGAATAGGTCGACGATATCGCCGACGACCTCGACCTCCCCGGCCACATATGCACGCGCTAGACCTACCTGACCCGGGCTGGACATAACGAGATCGACCGCACGCTCAGATTGGACCTCGACGCGGACCGGTGAGCCGGGAACGCCGGCCTTACTTCCGTCGTAAGCGAGGAATTCGACCGGAGCATCCGGTCCGGCGATTGAGTTAAAAACGTCGCCCAGCTTCATGCGTACCTCCACGATTCATTGACGCTGCTCTACTAACCGGACATGCCGATCAGGCGCCGAACAACGGATCTCTGACTTCGATTTCGGAGATAGCCTAGCGACGTTGAACGACCTTTGCGAATAATGCAGTGAGTCGGTTTTGCGGGTCGTATCGCTTCTTAATTCGGCGGTACTCCGCGCCGCCATAGAGCTGATCGAACTCGTCCTGCGGGTAGAAGGCGCTTGAGTACAGCGACTTGTGCCCCTGCAGCCGAGTCACTTCCTCTTCGATCTTGCGGTTGACAGTGCCCGAGGTCGGGTCGATTCCGGCATCGACGGCGACCGTCGACCAGAAGCCCACGTTGACATAGGTCAATGAAGGATCCATGTCATATAGCGGCCAACGGGTATGGCCATCGCGAGACCGCAGCGGGCACACCCACACGGGCGAGATCCCCACCTCGCGGTGAAAGAAGTCGAGGAACTCTGCCAGTCGGTCGACCGGGACCTCGATGTCTTGAACGACATCCTCGCGAAGCGGGCGACGAAGAAGTCGGGACTGCTTTCGGCTGATATCAAAGCGCCGCGCCTTCGCGATAATGCGCCAATAGACGTCAGATCTCAGCTTGTCTTTAGGCCAGAACCGACGGATCAGCCGATTCTGGGCACCGAAGGTCCGCGAGCACCAAAACCAATCGGTGTCCCAACGCCAGATGTAGTCGCGGGCTGAAAGGACGTCGTTCGCGCGCTCCTGAATCGACCGATAGTAGATCTTCATTCCGGTGTACTCGCTTGGCTCGCGGTAGCCCTGCGGGAGTTCATCAGTCCAGGTCCCAAGTGTCAGGTACTGCTCGTCGGCGGTGAAGACTGTTCCGTCAAGGAAGTCGACCTTGCTTCCGCCGAACGACTCTGCGGCCGTGATCGTCGCGATCGCCGTTGCCATCTCGTCGGCGGAATCGAAGCGAAGATGACGGACCTGGACGTACTTCTTAATCGGCATCAGCTCGATACGCAGCCGCAACGCGTAGCCCAGCGAGCCGTAGGAGTTTGGGAAAGCAAGGTAGAGGTCACGGTTCGGATCCTCCGTTGACGAGGTCACCGTGATGATCTCTCCGCTGCCAGTGAGTACATCCATCTCGAGAACCGACTCGTGTGGTAGCCCCTCGCGAAACGACGACGACTCAATACCGAGACCTGTGACGGCACCACCGAGTGTGATCGTCTTCAGCTGAGGTACGACCAGCGGCATGAGTCCGTGCGGCAGGGTGGCATCTACTAGGTGCTCGTAGGTCGTCATACCAAGGACATCCGCTGTCTGGTTCTCAGGATCAACGGAAATGACGCCATCAAAGGCGGCAACGTCCAAACCAGGTGCGTCAACAGCTGTTCGAGTGCGGAACAGATTCGACGTCTTCTTCCGAAGTCGCACGGGGTCGCCAGCTGGGATCGCGGCATACTGCGCTCGGACTCGTTCGACCAGCGACGTGTATCTAGCTTCAGCTGCGGTCGATGCGGGATCAGTTATCGCCATCTGGGCAGCCTAGAACTATTGGTCGCGTCAACGAAACCCGAAGAGATCGTGCCGGTCAGATCCAGGTCTAGCCGGATCCTCGACTGGTCAGGACATTGACAGTGGGTAAGTGTTCTCAAAACCACCATCGGCGACGATCGTGGCACCAGAAATGTAGTCACCGCCGGGCGAGATCAGGAAGCCTGCGAGCGCCGCAACATCATCAGCGGCTTGTAACCGTCCGACCGGCATAGCCTGGCCCATCTGCTCAGGGTCTAGTCCGTAGCGTTCCCACGCCTGTGTGTGCACAATCCCAGGCGCGATCGACGCCAGCCGGATTCCGTACTGTCCCCACTCAACGGCAAGCATTCGCGTGAGCGATTCGACGCCCGCACGTGCCGCCGACGAGTGCGACATGCCAGGAATCCCGCGCCGCGGCGTCATTGTGATCGAGACGATCTTTCCGTACTTGCGCGGGATCATCGACCGGCTTGCGACCTGAGTGGTGACGTACCAGGTTGCATCAAGGTTCAGCCGGGTCACGGCCCGAAAGCCGTTGTAGGTGATCGACTCTGCGGGGGCTAGGAACTGACCGCCCGCATTGTTGACCAGCACATCGATGAACTCCTGGCGCGCCAACACGGTATCCAGCAACCCATCAACGTTCTCCGGTTCCCGCACATCGCAGGGAACGCACAGGATCGGGTGCTCGTATCCAGCGGTCTCGGCCAGTTCCGCAGTCTGCGCCAGTTCCGCCTCCCGTCGACCTGTCACGGCGACCTTAGCGCCGAGCCGCGCTAGCAGCAGGGCGGTCGCTCGACCGATTCCGCTGCCCCCACCGGTAACCAACGCACTACGCCCGTTCAGCGATCCATCTGCCAGCGACGCAAGGGCAGCGGGATTCGTAGGTATCGTCATATCGGCCAGCGTAACGCCGTCGCGAACCTGACTATCAGCGGTCGTTTAGTCGAGTCACGCTGACGTCACTTCGGCCGTGGCACCGGGTTGCCGGTCGGGAATCCGGTGCGTCACAAATAGCCCGGCAGCTGCGATGAGGGCGAGAATCGCCAACGCCGCATCGAGGCCCTTGACGCGCGCTTGAGCGTTCTGAGCAACGATCTCGTCGGCAGTCTCGGCGTCGATTCCTGCGGCCGCGAGCTCGGTGCTCAGCTGCGCGTCGGACAGGAACGGAATGCCACCGACCAACTGTGTCTGGGCGGTTTGGTTGATCGAATCCGGGATCTGTTCTGATTCGTCCAGGCCGGTGAGGAAGGACGTCGACAGTGCAGCGATCAACACTGATCCAGCTAGCGCCGTGCCAAGTGATGCACCAAGATTCGTCGCGGTGTTCTGCAGGCCGCCAACTTCACTGCTTTGCGAGTCAGGGACCGCCGAGACAGTCACACTGCCCAACTGGGATGCCAACGTGCCGATACCCAGCCCGATCAACAACATCGGGATGGCCACGACCGCCGCGTCCGCACCCAAGTCGATCCCGCCAATCAAGACGATGATCCCGGCCAGCAGTAGCAGCATGCCTATCCGGACGAGTCGCCGTGGTGAGGCATTCGGCCAGATCTTAGGAACTCCCGCGGCAGCGACGAGTAGCGCCAGCGAGAGCGGCACGAGGCGAACGCCGGTCTCCAATGCGTTGAGGCCCAGGACCACCGTGAGGAAGAGCGGAACGATGAAGAACGTCCCCGCCTGTAACAAGAACTGGATCCCGAACATCGAGAGCCCACCGGTCAACTGGCGGTTGGCGAACAATCCGACCCGAACCAGTGGCTCACGCCCTGACCGCTCGACGCGCTGCTCCCAACCCAGGAACGCCCACACGATCAACGATCCGGCGAGGATGAACCACAAAGTCAAAGAGATCCCGAATACCGATGGAGCACCTGCCTTCGCCGCGACCCAACCCCACTCGCTTGAGCGCAGAACCCCAAAAACCAGTAGCCCGAGTCCCGCGACGCTTAGCGCCGTGCCGACGAAGTCAATCCGCCTACTAACTCCCACAGTCCGTTCGTCGGCGACCTTGCGCGCGAACACCAGGATCACTGCGGCTACCAGGACCTCGGCGACAAAGACCCATCTCCAACTGAAGTAGGTGGTGACGAGTCCGCCAATGAGCGGTCCGACTGCAACTGCGATCGCACCCGCCGCAGCCACCAGTCCGTAGGCCCTAGGACGACCCGCTTGCTCAACATTTGTCGCGATCAGCGCCACGATCGCCGGCATGATGAGCGCTGCGCCGATCCCTTCCAGACCTGACCAACCAATAATAAGAACAGGAAGATTCGGGGCCAGCGCCGTCGTCAGGGACCCCGCCGCGTAGATCACGATCCCGATCGAGAATGCCCGCTTGCGACCGATGATTGTACCGATCTTGCCGCCCGTGATCATGAGCGTGGCCATCACGAGGGTGTAGAGGGTGATGGCGGTTTGGATTCCTGTCACCGTCGTTCCGAGATCGTCGGCGACCTGCGCGATTGAGACATTCATGACGGATGCGTCGAGCGTCATCAGGAACTGAGCGCTACACAGAGTGAGAAGGACGATCCCAGCCGAACCCGTACGTGTTTGGGAATGCAAATCCGACACTGACTTACTCCTCAGGGACCAGACGGCGCCAGAACGTGCCGTTCGGAACGTCAGAGTAGTCTGCCGCGCTCTCGTGGGGAGTCTGGCCGTTGACCTTTAACGACTGGTTACCCCACGAGCTCCGCCAAACCGGATTCGGTCACACAACGCGCGCGAAGAGCACCTTGTCGCTATAGATCTGATCGAGCGATACAACTCGTCCGGTTCTGGGCGCATGCCAGAACTTGTCTTTGCCGGCGTAAATCCCGACGTGACCAATGAAGTCGTTCTTGTAGTTGTAGTAGAAGATCAAATCACCCTTCTTCGCTTGCGAGCGACTGATCTTCTGCGCATTCGCGTACTGGGTCACTGTGTAGGCGCCGCCGAGGTCGATACCGGCTTGCTGGTAGACCCACTGGGTATAGCTACTGCAGTTGAAGCCCTGCTCTGGGGTGTAACCACTGGCTACGTAGGGCACGCCTTGGTACGAGGCTGCGATGGACATGATGCGCGACCGGATTCCCTTGCTAGTGGCTGCCGCAGCTGGCGCCGAGCTAGTCGATGGGGCCGGTACGGAGACGCGTTTGGACTTGCGCCAGGTCTTCTTATTGACCACTCCTGTGACGCGCAGCTTTGCCTTTGTCTGCAGGCTGCGCACGTAAGAATCGGTCAGGGGCCCGAAGTACCCCGTGACCTGCGGCATGCGCATCCGCTTCTGCAGTTTTGTGACTGCCGGATGGGTCATTCCGATGGCTAGTTTGGGCCGTTTGGTCTTGACCGTCGTTGCTACCGGAGCGCTCGTTGCGGCGCCCTGGCGTTTGATCGCCGCCCACGTCATCGATGCAACGACGCCGGTCTTAGGGACTCCGTTGGCGGCCTGAAACCTCTTAACAGCGGCCAACGTGGTCGGGCCGAAGTAGCCAGTCGCCGGGGAAACACCAATCTTGCGCTGAAGTTTGGACACCTTCTTCCCAGTCGCACCCAACTGCAGCACCGGCTTAGACGCTGGTCGCACGACGGTAGGTGCCGCGGTTGCACTCGGTGTAATCGCCACGACACTTCCACCAGCCGCGAGGCTGAGGGTTGCGGCAACGGCCAGCGTTCGGCGTGCGCCGGGTCGACGGGTTGAGCCCGTTTTCTCGGTTTCCGACATCGCGCGAGGTCCTCCAAGGGTGCTTGACGGTCATCACCACCGGTACCGGCGGAGACAGACTGAGAAGCTAGCGAGGTTCAGAGGTGCCGCGCCCGGTCAATCGTGAAATCAATTCGCGAATCCGCGTCGTTATGAGGGAATTGCCCGAATAATTTGGCTGAAGCTTTAATCAATTGCTAACTCTTGGTAAGCAAACTACAAGGATGTAATACGAGATTCCCCTCGGTTTGGCTAGCGCACACTCACTCGCGGACCCCCTCAACTCTCGTCTTGGACCGCTTCACGTCAGAATGAGCAAATGGACGGAGCCGTATGAGCGATTTGATCGACACGACTGAGATGTACCTGCGCACTATCTTCGAGCTCGAAGAAGAAGGCGTCGTTCCCCTGCGAGCCCGCATCGCCGAGCGACTCGGACAGAGTGGCCCCACGGTGTCGCAAACGGTGGCCCGAATGCAGCGAGACGGTTTGCTCACGGTCGAGGGCGATCGCCACCTTGAGCTATCCGCCGCCGGGCGCGACCAAGCGACCCGGGTTATGCGTAAGCACCGACTGTCTGAATGTCTGCTCGTTGATGTGATCGGACTTCCCTTCGAGCAGGTCCACACCGAAGCCTGCCGCTGGGAACACGTGATGAGCGAGACCGTGGAGCGACGGATCCTAGAGATCCTCGGACATCCGACTTCCTCGCCCTTTGGCAACCCGATTCCCGGCCTGGCCGAACTCGGTGACGAGGCGGGACCAAACGATCCTCGTGGCCTCACCAACTTGGCAGCACTGTTCGAGTCAGGCGGCGGACCAGAGCTGCGCGCCACGATTCGTCGCATCGGAGAACCTCTACAAACCGATACCGAACTCATGACCAAATTGCGGCGCTCCGGTGTCTGGCCGGGAGAAAAGGTCAAGGCCAGCAAGTCCCCCGGCGGCCTGCTAGTTGGCAGCGCCGGAGAATACTGCGAGGTCGATATGACGACCGCATCGTTGATCTTCATCGATCGCGGCTAGTACCTACAGCTGAGCTAGTTGAACAATGACATCGTTGATGTGGTTTCGACGAGACCTTCGCCTCGGAGACAATCCGGCCGTCACTGCGGCGCATGAGTACTGCGCAGGCGATGGAGTCGTTGGGCTGTTCGTTGTCGACCCGGCGCTTGAGGCTGCTAGCGGTCCGGTTCGCCGCGAATGGCTTCGTCGATCACTACTAGAGCTCAACAACCAACTCGGCGGCAACCTGTTGATCCTTCGCGGAAGCCCCCTTGAGATCGTTGACCAGGTCGCTGAGAAGTTCGGGGTCGATCAAGTATTCATAGGCCGCGACTTCGGCAACTACGGTCGGCAACGGGACCTCGCCGTATCTGATCGACTGGCGGCTCGGGGTGTTGCGTTGCGCCAGGTGGGCTCGCCCTACGCAGTTGATCCGGGATCGGTGACCAAAGCCGACGGGACTCGTTACCTCGTGTACACGCCGTTCTACAAGGCTTGGCTCGCTCACGGCTATCCGACTCCCTCCCCCATCGATCTCGAAGGCCTCGTTTGGGTCGATCCGGCAAAGGAGCCTGCAACCAAACAACTTCTCGACATTCAGCTGACCCACCTCCAGTCCCCAGTCTGCGATGTCGATCTCCCTCCGGTCGGCGAGATCGCCGCACTTGACCGCTGGCAATCGTTCCGCGACGGGCCCCTGGCGGAGTACGACAACGACCGAAACCGGCCCGACCTCGACGGCACCAGCAACCTGTCTGCCTATCTACGGTGGGGGCAAATCCATCCCCGCACTGTTCTTGCCGACCTAGAAGGTCCGATCGCAAATGCGACCACGAAAGGCCCCGAGGTCTTCCGCAGAGAGATCGCGTGGCGCGAGTTCTACGCCGAAGTCCTGACCGCGAATCCATCGAGTATTCGCAAGTCGTTGGACCGCCGCTACGACAACGCATTAGAGATGAACTGGGGCCCGAGTGCGGAGGATAATTTCGCAGCCTGGTGTGACGGTAGAACTGGTTTCCCGTTTGTGGACGCCGGGATGCGTCAACTGCGGGCCACTGGTTGGATGCACAATCGCGTACGGATGGTGGCGGCGTCTTTCTTGGTCAAGGGACTGCATCTGCCATGGCAGCGCGGAGCTGCGGAGTTCATGTATTGGCTTCGTGATGGCGATTCGGCGAGCAACCAGCATGGCTGGCAGTGGGTAGCAGGCTGCGGCACAGATGCCGCGCCATTTCACCGGATCTTCAACCCAGTCCTACAAGGTCGCAAGTTCGACCCAGACGGGGACTACGTACGCCGGTGGATTCCCGAGCTCCGAGGTCTACCTGGCGCTAGCGCCCATGAACCGTGGAAGCTTGCCAGCACCCTCGATGGCCAGCCGAGCTCGGACTATCCAGCGCCGATCATTGACCACCTAGCCGAACGTGGCGAGGCCTTGGCTCGATTTGCGGCGTTGCCAAAGAAGGGCGATTAGCGGATCAGCCCGTGTTGCCGCCACGGGATTGGGCTGATGTTTGCGACACTACCGAGGTGACTCAGACAATTGCTGCTCTCTCGCTGAAGGGCGGTGTCGGTAAGACCAGCGTCGTCCTTGGCCTGGCTGGGAGTGCCGCAGCGAACGGGCTGCGCGTCCTCGTCGTCGACCTCGACCCGCAGGCGAATGCGACGTCATCACTGGACCCGACACGAACTCCCTACACCACCTCCGATGTCCTCTTCGATGGACGAACCGGAGTCGCCGCCGATGCGGTCGTCCCGTCCGGCTGGGACGCAAAGGTTCACGTTCTTCCGAGCGAGCGCGCCCTAGAGCACCGCGCTGAATCGAACGGTCCGGACTCTGCGCTGCGGCTACGGCGCACTCTGTCTGGCGTATCCGATGACTACGACCTAGTGCTCATCGACTGTCCGCCATCACTCGGCGAACTCACCCGCAATGCTCTGTATGCAGCCACCGATGCGTTGATCGTGACGGAGCCATCGTTCTTCGCCATTCAGGGCGCAGAGCAGGCATTGGAGTCGGTCTCTATTGTTGCCAACAACGGCAACCCACTTCTTCGCCCACTCGGGATTGTCGCGAACCGTGTTCGACCAACGCTAAGCGAGCATGCGTATCGAATGGACGAGTTGCGTGCGGCGTTTGGTGACCTGGTTCTCGGCGGACTTCCCGACCGCGCGGCGGTGCAACTCGCACAAGGAGCCTGTGTTCCTGTCCAACGGTGGACCAGTAACGGGGCCGGCGACATTAACGTTGCCTTCGATCGACTCCTGACGTCCATCGTTCCCGCGAGTGCTGCGATGAACGCGACGATCTCGCTTACCTCGCCCACACCCCGGCCGTCGTTGGCCACCACTCTCCGGGAGTCGCTGTGACTAACCCCGCTCCACGCCCTGCCCTGCGCAAGGCTCCTGACGCTGATGTCCACCCCGCGTCTGTCGCGCGCGCCGGAAGCGGCGCAGCACGTGACGAGGTTGATGACCGGCCCCGCCTAATCGGTGCGAGTACCGAGCCAGCCCTCGCTAGAGAAATCGATCTGCGGAACCGCCAGACGAGTGGATCATCTGTCGAATCGCTACAAGAAGAAGAGCTAACCTCTGGCCAGGAGAGCGCTGCGGTCCTAGACCTCACAGCGCCTACCTCCGAAGACCTAGTCGCCGCCGACTCACGCGACGGAGTAGCCGTCGGCGACACCATCGAGTCCGTCGAGGAAGGGGTTGCGGATATGGGCAAGAAGTCCAACAAGAAGGGGTCGAGCAAGAAGAAGGGCTCCTCGAAGAAGAAGAACGGCAAGAAGAAGGACAAGAAAAAGGGCAAGAAGAAGAAAAAAGGCAAGGGAAAGCAAGCCAGCGCGAAGGTCGACAGGATCGACCTTCGCGCGGCTGTCCCCGCCTCCGTTCGGCGCAAGCTGCGCACATCGGCTAAGGCGCGCGGGACCAGCGTTGAAGAGAACGTGGATTCAGTACTCACCGGCTGGCAGCCAAAGCGATCCAACTGACCTCGGTGACACTAGCTGTGGGCGGATACGACAAGATGGCCTGCAAATTCAAATCGTTACAAGACGTGGGCCACGAGCCCCTCATCCGCACGCGGTGCATTGCTAGCTAGACCAGCCAGCGGTGTGCACACGGCCACAGGAGAAATGAATGTCAGACTTCGTACCTGGACTTGAAGGCGTCATCGCATTTGAGACCGAGATCGCTGAGCCAGACAAAGACGGCGGTTCGCTGCGATATCGCGGCGTCGATATCGAGGACCTCGTCGGGCGCGTGTCATTTGCCCACATCTGGGGACTCCTCGTTGACAACGAGTTCAGCCGAGGCCTCCCACCGGCCGAACCATTCCCCATCCCAGTGCACTCCGGCGATGTCCGTGTTGACGTCCAGTCCGGGATCGCGATGCTCGCCCCTGTGTGGGGGTTGAAGCCACTGCTAGATATCGACGATCAAACCGCTCGCGACAACCTTGCCCGGGTGTCAGTCATGGCAATGTCGTTCGTGGCTCAGGCTGCTCGCGGGCTCGGCCAACCGATGATTCCGCAGACAAGGATCGATGAGGCGCAGACCATCGTTGAGCGCTTCATGGTCCGGTGGCGCGGAGACCCCAATCCCAAGCATGTTCAGGCCGTGGACGCCTACTTCGTCTCCGCCGCTGAACACGGTATGAACGCCTCGACCTTCACCTCCCGCGTTATCGCCTCCACAGGTGCCGACGTCGCAGCCGCGATCTCCGGAGCAATCGGTGCCATGAGTGGTCCGCTACACGGCGGCGCACCAAGCCGAGTGCTCGGAATGATCGAAGAGATCGAACGCACCGGCGACGCACAGGGGTACGTCAAGAACATCCTCGATCGCGGGGACCGCTTGATGGGCTTCGGTCACCGCGTCTACCGTGCCGAGGATCCACGCGCTCGTGTTCTTCGTCGCACGGCACGCGAACTCGATGCACCACGGTACGAGGTCGCGCTTGCTCTGGAAGAGGCCGCTCTGGCTGAACTCCGTGACCGGCGTCCCGACCGGATCCTGGAAACCAATGTCGAGTTCTGGGCGGCAATCGTGTTGGACTTCGCCGAGATTCCCTCACACATGTTCACATCAATGTTCACCTGCGCCCGCCTCGCTGGGTGGAGCGCACACGTCCTTGAGCAGAAGCGCACTGGTCGATTGATTCGCCCGTCCGCCCGCTACGTGGGACCGGCCTCGCGCAAGCCAGAGGATGTACCCGGCTGGGATGCCAGCGCGATGCAGCCTACGGGCCACCCCATCGGCTAAGCACGCTATCTAGGCTCCACTTTTTTGGTGCTGGATCTCGTTGGGCTCTGACCTCGCGAAGGGTTTTACCGCCCACGCACCTGCACCGACTACGGCCAGGACCTGCGTGGTGAAGCCCACTTTCGCCAGTAACTTGCCGACCCGCGAGAAGCCGACAAACACGGCAGTTCTAGCCTTATCCACGTGACTGACCTGCAGATCCCCAGCAACCTACTTCCCACTGACGGCCGATTCGGCGCCGGACCTTCCAAAGTCCGAGGCGAGCAGCTCAGCGCTCTCGTTGAAGCTGCTCCGCTCCTGATGGGCACCTCGCATCGCAAAACACCAGTGAAGTCGCTAGTTGGTCGCGTCCGAACCGGGATCTCCGACCTCTTCAACCTGCCAGAGGGCTACGAGGTGGTCCTGGGAAACGGTGGATCCACCGCCTTCTGGGATATCGCCACCTTCGGTTTGGTCAGTGACCGGGCCCAGTTCCTGAGCTTCGGCGAGTTCGGCGGGAAGTTCGCTAAGGCAGTTCAGAATGCACCGTTCCTTGGCGAGCCGACGATCGAGAAGAGCGATCCCGGTAGCGCTCCCAGCTTCCACGCAGAAGCCGGAATCGACACGTACGCGACGCCTCAGAACGAGACCTCCACGGGTGTTGCAATCGGGATCGAGCGAGTCGCTGGAGCCGCCGATGACGCACTCCTGCTCGTCGATGCAACCTCCGCAGCTGGCGGGCTACCGATCGACATCAGCCAGACGGACGCTTACTACTTTGCACCGCAGAAGAACTTCGCCTCCGACGGCGGAATCTGGTTCTCAGTCATGTCTCCGGCCGCAATTGAGCGGGCTGGCCAGATCGCCTCGTCTGGGCGTTGGATCCCTGATTTCCTTAACCTGCAGACCGCGATCGACAACTCACGACTCGATCAGACCTACAACACCCCAGCCGTGGCCACACTGTTTTTGATGGCGGAACAGCTCGACTGGTTCAACAACAATGGCGGACTGGCGTGGACCACTGGGCGCACCGCCGAGTCGGCAGCGAACCTGTACGGCTGGGCTGATGCGACGTCCTACACAACCCCCTACGTCACTGATCCAGCACTGCGTTCCAACGTCATCGGAACCATTGACTTTGATGACAGCATCGACGCCGCAGCAGTGGCCAAGGTGCTCCGTGCCAATGGCGTTGTCGATGTGGAGCCGTACCGCAAGCTCGGCCGTAACCAACTGCGGATCGCCATGTTCCCAGCGGTCGATCCAGCCGACGTTGCCGCGTTGACTGGCTGCATCGACTGGGTCGTGGCCAACTCCGCTAGCTAGCTCTGGCCACTGATTGTCCTCGCTACAGCGGGTTTGCCGCACGGTATTGGGATCACAGCTGTGTACGCCAGAGGTCGGGATTGGCGCCCTCCGAGATAGTGAAGACGGAGTTGCCGTCCGCTGCGAAGGTGATCGCCTCGCCCTGTCCCTGAGCAGGGATATCTAGTCCGCGCTCGTTCTTCCCTGGCGGTGAGCCTCGGTAGAGCCTCGCCCCGAGATAGGTCCGAATCACGAACTGATCTTCGGTGGGCGAGATCGATCCGTCAGTACTCAACCAGGGGGCGGCGCCGACTGGTTTCGCCGTTGCCGAGGGAGTTCCAGCACCAAACCCCGCGGGGAGTGCGTAGAACTTTCCCTGAGAACTCTGACGCTTACTAACGATCCACATCCGCCCATTCGGAGTCGGTTCAACCAGTAGCGTCTCGGAATCACCCGGGCCATCGCTGTAGCTAATAGCTGATGAACTAACTCTGACCTCTTGATCGCGAATCTGGGCCGGTTCAACGAAACTATGCAGCCATACATTCGATCTGCGCACGGTGTTCCCGCCGATGTCGGCTACCCACACGATGGGTGTCCCGTCGGCGTCCTGACCAACAGCGATTGCCTCTGTATCGACCATCTCGGCTCCTGTGAGCGTCACGGTCGCGCGAACCTCGCAGGTTTGGGCATCGAGAGCGTAGACCAACGCACCGCCTCCTGAATCGTTATGTGTCCAGAGAATTCCGGGGTGCTGTGTCGATGCCGCCAATCCGCTGATCTCGGTTAAGCGCTCGTCCTGAACTGTGCAGGAACGGGCGGACTCCCCCGCCGCAAGCGCTCCCGACGAGGATGACTGCCCACCGTCAGCGTCCGGCACCGGGGCAGACTCCGACGAGCTCGATGAGCAACTGCTCAGCAGGAGCGCCGCAGTGATTACCCCCACTGCTTTGGCCATATCCGCGATCACGGGGATAGCCTGTCATCTATGTCAACACCTCAGGACCCCGGCGAGCCGACTGAACCGCACGGAATCCCAAAAGTCACTCCGGCTGACGCTGATCCGCCAACGACGGAGCAACCAGCAGTCTCCGACCCGACTGCGGTGATTCCACCGGGATCCGATGCCGATCCAACGGCAGTCACGCCATCAACGGGTGCGGCAGACCCGACCGCCGTGATGCCAGCCGCCGCGGGTGTGCCAGCGGCAGGCGCTGCGGCTGGGGCTGTTCCTCCTGGTGGGCTTCCGCCATCGCAGGATCCGTACGCCGATGGCGGCAGCTCGAACAGTTCAATGAAGTGGTGGATAATCGGCGGGCTAGTTCTCGTCGCCTTACTTGGTCTAGTCGGTGGCGCTGTATGGGCATCAAACAGCGGCGATAGCCCAGAGCCCACTCCCACGTTGAGCCCGTCGGCCACGACTTCCTCACCAACGTCGACTCCCACGACGTCGCGGCCTACACCTACCGCTACCACCGCGCGGCCCACATCGCCCACAGCTACTCCGACCGTGACGACCGCGACGCCAACCAAGCCGACCAGTGAGCCCCCAACCCCGCCAGCGGATAACACCGGACCCGTCGTCGAGCCGACACTCGAGGGACCGCCCGTGGGGGAAGCCCAGCCGTAGCAGGCGCCCTGACGCTGTTCTAAGCGTAAACAGGCCTAGCGTACGAGCGCGGCAATCGCGACTAGCGCAACCAGTCCGAACAGCACCAATAGAGTCACAAGGCGACGCGAGCGAGGATCCACGCGGATCAGCCTACGCTGGCGCTACCCTGAGGTTATGGGCACTAGCAGCAAAGATCCGCGTCCCGAAGCAGCGGCCGCCGAATCCGACCCGGCCGAGTTCGATACAGCTTCGGTGAAGCCGCTAGACACTGACGGCGTCGCGGCCATCGCGATCGGAACGGCGATGTTCGCGATGGCGTTGGTCGTCACCCTCCTGTTCAGTAAATCCTTGATTGAACGGGACGCAACGTGGTGGATTTGGGTCTGTGTCGCTGGATTCGGTTTGGGTATTCTCGGTACGGCCTATGTCGTGCGACGGCGCTCGGTGTACCGGGCTGCCGCAGAATCCAGTGAGTAAGGGATGATGTCGTCTGTGACAGCTACCCCCGAACTTGTTGTGGATGAGAAGCTGGCCGCCGCCGTTGAGCAGGCCCGTGAGGTGATTGCCGCCGATGTTCCGGCCGATCAGCTTGGTGACTACCTCGGCGTAGAGCCAGAGGCCGAGCTCGTTGCTACCCATCTCTTTGGCTGCCTCAACCCGGGCTACGTGGGTTGGAACTGGGCCGTGAGCGTGACGCGCACGCCAGACTCCGACGTTGTCACCGTCAACGAGACTGTTCTGCTACCAGGCGAGAAGTCCCTACTGGCACCAGAATGGTTGCCCTGGCAGTCCCGGGTCGAGCCCGGAGACCTCGGCGCAGGGGACGTGTTGCCTACGGAACCAGACGATCCGCGGCTAGAGCCCGGCTACACCGGTAGCGATATCGACACCACTGAAGACGATCAACTCATCCCCGTCTTGTGGGAACTCGGGCTAGGCCGCGTCCGCGTCTTATCCCCCCTCGGCCGCGATGAAGCTGCCACACGTTGGGCAGACGGAGCCGGCGGTCCCACCTCAGCGGTCGCCAAGGCAGCAAACGACCAATGCGTCACCTGCGGATTCCTCATCCCAATGGGCGGACCACTAGGGCGAGCATTCGGCCTCTGTGCGAACGAGTACTCGCCCTCAGATGGTTCGGTTGTCACGTTGGACCACGGGTGTGGTGCGCACTCCGATGCCGAACCGGAGCCCGTCCCCGTGGCAATTGTTGACCTTGTGGTCGATGACAACTCCCCCGATAATCTCGACACAAATGAGTTGACCGAAGCAGAGCTCAAAGAACCCGCGCCCGCCCAAGAACCTGACGCTGTACCCGCCGAAGCTCAACCCGCCAACACTGAATCGGCCGACGCCGCATCCTCCGATACTCAACCCGTCGATCCCGCGCCGGCCGACGCCGCATCCGCCGAAGCTCAACCTGTCGATCCCGCACCGACTGACGCCGCACCCACGGATTCAGCGTTAACTGAGCAGGATCAAACAGTTGAGTCAGATGCGACTGCGAGCTCGCCCGGTGAGCCAACCTCCCCAGAACAGACCGTCGACACAGCTGACGAGGAGTCCTAAGTGAATACCCGCGTACTAGGAATTGGGCTAACCGTCGTGGCCGTTGCCGGACTAGCGGCCTGCACCAAACCGACACCTGAGGTCACGCTCGTGTCAGGACCGACAAGTGTCGTGGCACCGGCGCTTTGCTGGGAGCCAGAGACAACCGTTCGGGAGGCAGTCGTTGCCTGTATCACCGAGGCGGCGTCCAATCCTGCCGCGGAGGTTCCCGAGCTGCCCGTGACACCCGGAAACGTGGTTGGTGTCAACGTCGACCCAGAGGTTGCCGAGGCAGGCTGGTCGGTGTTGATCGATCAGACCCCGATCAATGACGGACCCCTGACTGACACGTATTACCGCTTTACATTCCCCGACAGCCAGGCGATTGACGAGCAGGGCTTTCGTCTATCGGTCGTCGCTGAAGGAAACAGCGCCGATAAGAACCGTGGCCTGTGGTCATTCCAGCTCGTCGCCCCCGCTGCCGAATAGCACGCAGAATTACCGATTTCCAGACCGTCATCGGACTTGAAACCCGCGATCCACTCTGACACCCGCGGTAGCTCCGACTACAGGTCTTCGGCGTCGACAATCCGATAGGGATACCCCTGCTCGGCCAGGAACCGCTGGCGATTTGCGGCGAACTCAGCGTCGACGGTGTCGCGAACGACCACGGTGTAGAAGTGCGCCGTCCGCCCGTCGCCCTTGGGCCGCAAGATCCGGCCGAGGCGCTGAGCTTCTTCTTGGCGCGACCCAAACGAGCCCGACACCTGCACGGCGATGGACGCCTCAGGAAGGTCGATGGAGAAGTTCGCGACCTTTGAGACGAGCAGTAGTTCCAGTTCCCCGCGACGGAACTGATCGAACAGCACTTGGCGTTCCTTCATCGATGTCTCACCAGTAATCACGGGCGCATCTAGTGCCTCTGCCAGCTCCGCAAGCTGATCGAGGTACTGCCCAATCACCAGAGCTGGTTCGCCCTTGTGCTGGGCAAGTAACTTCTTAACGACATCCACTTTCCCGCTCGCGGTGGCCGCCAGGCGGTACCGGTCAACCTGCTCGGCGGTGGCATAGACCAAGCGGTCGTGCTCAGGCAAACTGAGGCGCACCTCGACACAGTCGGCCGGGGCAATCCAGCCCTGGGATTCGATCTCTCGCCAGGGTGCGTCGTAACGTTTGGGCCCGATCAGGCTGAATACCTCAGTCTCGTTGCCGTCCTCCCGTACCAGAGTTGCGGTCAACCCGAGGCGGCGTCGCGCCTGCAAGTCGGCGGTAAAGCGAAAGACTGGCGCTGGCAGCAGGTGCACCTCGTCGTAGATGATCAGACCCCAGTCGCGGGTGTCGAAGAGGTCGAGGTGGGGATAGACGCCTTTGCGGCGAGAGGTCAAGACTTGGTAGGTCGCAATCGTGACTGGCCGAACATCCTTACGCGTTCCTGAGTACTCCCCGATCTCGTCCTCGGTCAGGTTCGTCGTTCGGATCAGCTCATTGCGCCACTGTCGGGCTGATACTGAACTCGTCACCAGGATCAGCGTGGTGGCCTTGGCAAGTGACATGGCTGCCGCGCCAACGATCGTCTTTCCCGCCCCGCACGGCAGCACGACGACACCTGAGCCGCCATGCCAGAAGTTCTCAGCTGCCTGCCGCTGGTAGTCGCGCAGCGCCCAGCCAGTTTCCTGCAAATCAATCTCATGGGCTTCACCATCGACGTAGCCCGCCAAATCCTCCGCCGGCCAGCCAACCTTGAGGAGCGCTTGTTTGAGCCGACCTCGCTCGCTCGGGTGGACTCGCACTGTCAACTCGTCGATCCGATCACCGAGCATCCCGGCGGTCTTCTTCGATCGCAGGACTTCCTCAAGTACCGACAAGTTGTTCGAGACTAAGACCAGCCCATGGGCTGGGTCCTCAACGAGTTTAAGCCGACCGTACTTATCCATTGTCTCGGCAATATCAACGAGAAGGGCGTGCGGCACGGCATAGCGCGAGTAGCGCAACAACGTGTCGACGACGCTCTCGGCATCATGGCCGGCCGCGCGTGCGTTCCACAGACCAAGTGGGGTCAATCGGTAGGTGTGGATGTGCTCTGGTGCGCGTTCAAGTTCAGCGAACGGCGCGATCTCTCGGCGCGCATCTTCGGCTTGTTCATGGTCGATCTCAAGCAGGAGGGTCTTGTCGCTTTGGACAATCAGCGGCCCGGCGTTCATAGCTCTTTCTCACTTCCATCGACGTATTCGGTACTGGTATCGCTAGGAGGCGTCCCGTCGGCTAGCTGCGCTCCGGTAACCCGGGACAATACGAGGGTGCGGATCCGACTCGTGCTGTGATCAAACGCCGAGATCGCTCCACCACTAATGGCCACTACGTCGACCAGGCGGCGGCTTGTCGAGCCAGCATTGTCGGCATATCCAACCCAGACTGGCGTCGAAGTTGTGTGTGCCATGCGAAGCACTTCAGCACTTGCAGCCGAGGCCAACCGAGGCAGTTCCGAGGGTGCACCAATCGATGACAGTTCATGGCTCTCGCTCGGCGCATCTGTGCGAGTGAGCGCCTTGACTAGCGCGTGGACGAACACTCCATCAACTTGCGGGGTCTGCGCTGCAGGCACGTCTGCGGCCCGATACTGGCGGCGCGAACTCGTGATCTCATCGCCGTTTGCCCCCATCGCTAAGGGTGCGTGGCCGCACCGGCGGGCGAGCTCAGCGAGTTTGATGGCCGGCGCCTCGGCAGACAATGCCGTCGCCGAGAGCCGCACGAGGCCCAAGGCGCCAGCATCTGGATGCGCGAGGATCTCGTTGAGAGTCTGCTCGTTCTCACACCGCAAGTAGGCACTGGCCGAACCGATCCGAACATCTCCGTAACGGCGCGCGGCGTCGTTAACCATGTACTCCAACGGTTGGGGAAGCTCAGTGGCGCTTCGAGTGCGTAGCTCGGCGATCAAGTCCGCGGGGGTCAAGCCGCTATCGAACGCGCGCGCAACACTTCCTTGGCTCACCCGGTAGACCGCTGCTCCACCCGTGGACTCAACATCAGCGACTAGGCCAAGTAGTTGCCGTAACGCCGGGCTTGGCGGCCCTGGAACTACGAGAGTCAAATCTGCCTGCGCAACGAACTCCTCGGTGACTGGCGGCAACGCATCTTGAGCGACGCGAACAAGTGCCGCCTCGTCGCTGGCAGGCCCGGCTAGTTCACGACCAAGGGAAGAGATGGCGTGCCGCGCAGTCACGCCGAGTAACTCGGCCTCACGCAATGTTGAGGCCACGGTCGAGGCGATCCGGCCCCGATTTGTCATCGGGCGCCGATCAGCGAGCTGCTCCTGGATCTCGGTCTGCTCTGCCACTTCCCCAGGAGGCGTCGAAGCGATGATCCGCAATGTCGCCAACCGTAGTTCTGGTAGCCACTCGCGTTCAGGTAACTGCCCGAGCACCGACGCCCGATCTCCGGTAACGATTGCGAGTCGATCAATGTCCCGGCGTTGACTCAGCCAGCCACGCGCCAATCGCGGCCATTGTGCCGCTGGCGGTTGTTGACACCACGCGTCATAACTGACCGTCGGCGCATAGCGAACGACTTCCTCGCCATCAGCAGCGACAAGACCGCAGATCGATGCTAACTCCACCCAGAACCCAGCGGCCAACTCGTCCACGCCCAGCGCCTCAGCGACAACGAGTAGATCCTTTACCGCCAAGCCACCGGCCCGAAGTGCCTTGGGGGGATTGCTCCCCCATAGCTCAGCAAGCGTCGTGATCGTGGTGACTGCCGCAAGCGCGTACTGTCCCGCTTGGCCGTCGAGCGTGCTGGCCAATGTCAAGGGGGACGAGGTCAGCGTGCGATCGCCGAGGTCCAGCGGACCAGAGCCGTCGTCTCCACCCGCCGCCTCGGCATGGGTCTTGAGTAGTTCACGGGCAACCGTCGCGACATAGACCCTGTCTGAGAGTGACGACGGCTGCAGCCCCCACAGGACTCCAACGGACCATAAACGCCGGATTACGGCTAGCAGTCGAGCCTCTTGCGACGGTGGCACGGCCAGTGTCTCGGGTGCGACGGGTTGGGGTGCGACCGCCAACCGCGTAAGAACAGCTAGCTCGGCGCGGGTCATGCTCTCGAGCGCGAGGCGGATCGAGGAGTTGCTCGATGCCCGGGCGGCAAGCTGGGCGAGATCCTCTGGGACCGGGTCGGCGATATCTGGCCTCGACCGAACAAGGGTCGCCAAGTCATCGGCTGAGCGCAGGCGCAGGTCGTCAGCAAAGCTACGCAGGCGTGGTTTCTCGGTGGTTGACGACATCAGACCAACGATACGCCTGCCTGTGCGTGCGGGATCGGGTGGAGCAACAAAGTGGAGGCGCACGCCCTGAATCGCTACAGTCAAAAACATGAGCCAACAGCAACCGCCCGCCGATGGATCCAACGTCAGCGATCAGCAGCGCAAAGCTGCTCTGAAACGAATCGCTCAGAAGCGAGCTTTCTGGCGCTTCGTCGGCCTTTGGCTGCTCGTCTCCGCGGGGATGGTTGTCATCTGGCTACTCTCTGGCCGCGGCTACTTTTGGCCGATCTGGGTTTTCCTGGGAATGGGTATCGGGGTGGTCGCGATGGCTTTTGGAACCTATGGGCCATCCCGGGGTGCGCCCACCGAAGAGCAGATCAATCGCGAAATCAACAAGATGTAGTTCCCATCCCAAGGCGTCCTACTCGATTAGGTTGACTCACGATTCGCTGATCACGGGTATGGTGTAGTCAGCGATCTGCGCAGCTCACTGCGCTCCCAATCTGAAAGGGGACCGCCGTGCCCACCGGCAAGGTTAAGTTCTACGACACCGAAAAAGGCTTCGGCTTTCTAGCGACCGACGAGGGCGAGGACGTCTTTGTCCACGCAAGCGCTTTGCCACCCGGAGTGGACCAACTGCGCCCCGGATCACGGGTCGATTTTGGGATCGTGGACGGGCAGCGCGGTAAGCAGGCCTTGAGCGTGAAGGTTCTGGAAGAGGCACCGAGCGTTGCCAAGGCGATGCGCAAACCAGCCGAGAATATGGCTCCCGTCGTCGAGGATCTAATCAAACTGCTCGACAACGTCTCCAACAGCCTGCGCAGGGGTCGGTACCCCGACGATCAGAAGTCGCGGGCCATCGCCAAGGTGATGCGTGCTGTCGCGAACGATTTGGATGCCTAAGCGACCGTCCCCCACCACTAACTAGGCACCTACTCGGCCTGGCTAGCTATCCGACCGAGTCAGCTTTACGAGCCCCTCAAAGTGGACGTCAATAGAGTTGACGTGCGTGAAGCCGGGGATCGGCAGGTGGATGTCCTTAAAGGTTGCCGTACCCCCGATTGTCACGTCCCGTTCGTGCTCAAGCTCGCCTGTTGAGGTTCCCGTCAATGTCAGCGGGACTTTCACGTTGCCTGCCCATGCGTGACCGGCGAACTCCACGTGATCATCAGTGACGGTTCCCTTGCCCTTAAAGCTCAGGACCCCATCGGATCCTCTGTTAACCAACGCGTGAACCTCGGGATCGAGCAACATATTGCCCGTGGTGACCTCACTGATCCCCACCAGCAGCAACAGGCTCGCTTGCTGCGCCGTCCAATCCGCCTCCCCACCGACAATCGGTGCGGATGCGTTGACCTTGATCAGCCCAATTCGATTGGTCTTCAGCTTGATGATTCCCTCGCGTGCTTGGACGGCCCACGTTCCGTGGTGCTTGCTGTTGGTCATGGGCTGAGCTAATCATGTGACCGTTCCCGTCGCGACACGAATCATCACCTGATTCGCCTATCACCGCACAAGTCCTCGTAGTCGGCCTGCCGATACGCCATTTGACAGCAAGTTGAAACCGACGTCAGCGAGAACTCCGATGCAAAATGCAGAGGCCACGTCGCGCCCCAGGTTCCTGGCAGGCGCACTAGCCGTCGCTCTCACCGTGGCGCTAAGCCTGGTAGGCGTGAGCGGTCCCGCACACGCCGTTGGCCCTGATGCCCTCGGAACAATCAACCTCGAAGAGCGACCGATCGATGTTGCGGTCAACTCAGCTGGCGACCGATATGTGACCCACAACTACGGCGAGACCGTTCTGGTCTACCCCCACGACAGCGACGACGCCGACTTGGACCGCTCACTCACAGGATTTAGTGA
Source organism: uncultured Actinomycetes bacterium (assembly GCA_946803585.1). Taxonomy (GTDB): domain Bacteria; phylum Actinomycetota; class Actinomycetes; order S36-B12; family UBA10799; genus UBA10799. The sequence continues at coordinate 9,549 of CAMPEQ010000009.1, read as the reverse complement.
CATGAATCCGGCATGGGGAATCGCGTTCGACAGCAATGATCGTGCCTTCGTTTCGGTACCGAGCAGTCCCAACATTTTGGTGTTTGAAGCTGGCGCAACGACGCCAAATGCAACGGTGCTTTCAGGCGCCGACCCAGACGAGATGGTGAATCCACTCGGCCTTGCGGTGGACTCAAACGACAACCTCTACGTCGCCAATACCGCCACGGGAGACGACTCCGTGTATGTGTTCACCCCGGACGACACCCAACCTGACTCGGAGTTCCCGTTCCCAGACCCGGCATTGAAGATCGAGGACCCGGTATTTCTGAATCCAAAATCGCTTGCGGTCAACGGCTCCAACGATCTCTACGTCGGTGGCAGTGGACTCGGTACAGGCGTGTGGGTCGTTCCGGCCGGGACAACCTCCGTTGACCATAGCCAAACCAGACCAGGACTAATCAACATTGACGGCTTGGCAATAAGTAGCCAGGACGACCTGTTCGTTGGCAACGGAACATCGGTGGCCGTCTTCCCGGAGGACTCCCTCACCGCATCGGCGGGCCGAACTCTCACTGGGATCGGCCAGGTCCAGGGAATAGCAATCGCGCCCGATAACGTCACCGATCCTGAGGGAACGATCTATGTCGGGGACTATGCCAACCGAGATCTCCTTAGATTCAGCCCAGCCCCAGTCTTGGCCGTCGACAAGGCAGAGGTCGACTTCGCCGAAGTCCTAAAGAATGAGACGAAGACCGAGACCATTACGATCTCGAACTCCGCGGGACAGGACCTCATCATGGGTGCCGATCCTTTCGATATCACCGGTGCCGATGCGGCTAGATTCGCGGTGACGGCCACCACCTGCGAATCTGCGGTACTTGTCCGCGTTGTGGACTCGTGCACCGTGGACATCCGGTACTCGCCAACCTCCCGTGCTGTTCACGCCAGCCAGCTCGAGATCACCTCTAGCGCTCCCGACACTCCCTACGTCGTCGCACTCGCCGGAAGAGGAGTCGCACCGGTCCTAAATCCCAACCCCGACCCGTACTCCTATGGGGAGGTCCCGGTAGCTAGTGACGCGGTCGCAAAGGAATACACCATCCAGAACAGTGGCGATGCTCCCCTGGTGTTTCCGGCCTCCTCTGTGTCAATAGCCGGAGTCAACCCCGAGCCGTTTGCCATCACCGCCGACTCCTGTGCTGACACCAGCGTCGATCCCGAGGGAACCTGCGCGGTAACAGTTGAATTCAACCCGAGCGCGGACGGTGCTGTGGCGGCCAACCTGCAGTTCGACCCGTTAGCCCCTGAGGTCACGCGAAGTATCGAGATGACTGGAACTGGGATCCTCCCAGGGTTCTCCGCCTCCGACGATGAACTGGAGTTCACGACGACCGCGGAGGCGACAGCGCCAAACAACTACTCAGCGCAAGAAACGGTGACGATCACGAGCGTTGGCACTCAGGACCTCACCTTCGAGGCGATCGGTGTCACCCTGACCGGCACAGATCAAGGCGACTTCACGATCACCGCCGAAACCTGTAGCGATCAGGTCGTCGCACCGGAAACCACCTGCGCCGTCACCGTCCTATTCGACCCAGCCACGGTTGGCACCAAGTCGGCGAGCCTCGACTTTGCCAACGATGCTCCAGATAGTCCACAAAGTGTGGACCTCATCGGAAATGCCGAACCTGCCGCTCCGGAGATCTCGCTCTCGCATGACCGCAAGGACTTCACGGACTTCACCCTCAACTCGTCATCACCCAAGACCCACACATTCACGGTCACGAACTCGGGAACTGGCCCGCTTGCGGTGAGCGACCTGGCAATCGGAGGAACCGATTCAGCTGACTTCGCCGTCTTACCGAGTTCCACGTGCGCGGATGGGCCGGTGGCGGTCGATAGCACCTGTGAAGTGACGGTGCAGTTCAACCCGACAGCTATCGGCGACAAATCCGCCACCCTCGACATCACCTCCGATGCCGAGGAAAGCCCTCACACGTTGCCCCTGACCGGCAGTGCGATCTCACTGGCAGCCGTGCCAGGGAGGGCGTCCGCTGGATCAGGGGCCAACGGCCAAGTATCCGTTTCCTGGCCTGCCCCAAGCCACAGCGGTAACTCTGCGATCACGGGGTACCGGGTGCAGGTTTCGACGAGCCCGGCGGGTGGATTCGGCAATGCCGGTGGGAGTTGCTCCTCTTCCGCTACAAAGACGAGTCGAAGCTGTATCGCGACTGGACTGGCCAATGGAACCGCCTACTATTTCAAGGTCGCAGCGATCAACGCAGTCGGCACCAGCGAGTACTCCCTAGTGAGCGCTGGCGCCGTACCCGACCTAGGGATCCAGGCCCAGACCCTAGCCAAATGCACCCTGGCAAAGTCCCTGAAGAAGAAGGGCGGAACCAAACTCCAAAAGGGCGCCTGTGTGACCAACGCTGGGCAACGCGCCACCATCAAGGTCAAGCTCAAGGGGAAGGGTAAGAAGACTGCGAAGGTCAAGCAGAAGGCAACGAAGATAAAGATCAAGGGCAAGGGAGACCCACTCAAGGTCGTTCTAAAGATCAAGGCTCCCGCGATTGCTGGGTACACCGCGTTCAGCAGCAAGGTGAAGTACAAGGCCAAGTAGTCGCCATCTAGCCGCCCGATAGCGCGACACCGGCGGGGAGATCCTGCCACGATCGGCTCATGTCGACAGAGAATGTGGTGACAGATTCAGCAAGTGCTGATGCGGAGTCGAGTGCTTCCACACCTCGGCGTAAACCAAGCGATGCCTTCGGTAATGCTGCAGTCCCGGTTAGCCTCAAGAACATCGCCGGGATCATCTGGCGCCTCCTTCTCGTCTTGGTCGCCATATTCCTCGTCGTGGCCTTTGTCGGATTCCTCGGCGGCGTTGCGTTGGCGCTCTTCTTCTCGGCCATCGTTGCTGCCCTCGGAATCCCCATCCAAACTCGGCTAGCCAAGTTCATGCCGAACGCCCTAGCCACCGTCACCACCCTGCTAGCGCTCTTCATTGGGGTATCGGTGATCCTGGCATTCGTCGTCAGGTCAGTGATCACTGAGGCATCCGGTATCGGCACAGCAGCCCAACAAGGGTTGTCGCAGATCGAAGACTGGCTCAAGACCGGGCCACTCCAGATGACAGACAACGCGGTCAGCGAGCTCCTACAACAAGCACAGAAGTGGTTGGCCGGGGAAGGTGTGGCGATCGCCGAGGCAATCCCGGACACGCTCGGCAACTTCGGGGACTTTATTACCGCCGCATCTGTGGCGATCTTCGGCTGCTTCTTCTTCATCAACAGCGGTAAGCAAATCTGGGGCTGGGCAATGTCTTGGGTTCCCGAGCACGTTCGCACCGAGGTCGACGACTGCGGGCAGGCCGGTTGGGAGACGCTGTCGGGCTATACCCGCGGCATCATCATTATTGCGTTTCTCGACGGACTATTGGTCGGTATCGGGTTGGCCATCCTCGGGGTCCCACTTGCAGCCGCACTAGCTGTGATCGTCATGTTCGGCGCGCTAATTCCGGTGATTGGTGCACCCATCGCGACCATGTTCGCTGCCGTCGTCGCATTGGCGACCGAGGGTGTCGTGACAGCGCTGCTCGTGGTCGGACTCACGGTCATCGTTGGGTCATTCGACGGCGATATTCTGCAACCGATCATCATGGGCCACGCAGTTCAGCTTCATCCGTTGGCAATCGTGTCTGCCATCGCGTTTGGAACCCTCACCTTCGGAATCGTCGGCGCATTGATCGCAGTTCCGATCCTGGGAACGGTGTACTCGATAGCCAAGTATCTCAGTGGTCGATCGTTACCGCCAAGGCTGACGCCTAAGAAACCGCGCAAGAAACCGCACTGGCCCAAGTTCATGCGCAAACCTCATCGGTCGATCTCCCCTACCCCAGCGAATCCCACCTAGTCGCCTCAGTGCGGCGAGGTGAGTGGGCGACTATCGCCCCTCCCTGCCGAGACTGACACTGCCGCCGAGCCACGAGCGCTAGAACAGGAAGATCAGCCAACGAATAATCAGGTACGCACCAAAGACGAACGCCGCGGAGGCCTCGATTGCACGGGAGTGCTCTCCGATCCAGCCGCCGACCGGAGCAAGCCATAAACGTAGCTTGCTCGTTCCGCGGGTCGGGATCAACATCGGAAGCCACGTGGAAGCTGACAAGATCGTGACGACCAGAAGAGTGACAAACACTCGTTCGTACCACGGTAACGGTGCGGACACGATGTGCTGCTGCGCCGAGAAGAACAGCAGCAGGGAGGTGAAGTTCCTCCCCTGCATGATGGCCCCGAAGATCACCTGGCGCCGGTACGCGCCAGTTCCCAGCTTCGAGATGTTGAACCGTCCGCTACCTGTTGACGGTTTGGGCTTCGACAGCAGCCGCCAGAACCCAAAGGTGATCAGCAGAATGCCGAGTCCGACGTCAATCACGGCCGAGTAGTCGTCAATTAGCTCCGTTGAGTACTGGTCAACTTCGCCCTCTAGTCGCTGTATGAGCGACCACATTGCGCTCCAGATGATCGCTGCCCAGACGAGCATGATGCCGACCACGCCGATGAGGAAGGCGAGCGCGCGTTCTCGCGGGTGGTCCTTGCACGCTAGTAAAGCGAGTACTGCGACCGTGATACTCGGGCTGATGGCAGCACCTACCGCGAGCGGCAGAACAATCCCAAGCAGGTTCGACATTGCGTCCATTGTTGCGGCTCCCCGGCGAGGTTGCCTCCTAGCCGTGTTCCACGCTCACCTGCCTGGTGATTCTCCTACCGGGATTGGGTGCAGCCCGAGGGGCTCACAGCGCCAGCCTCATCGTTGCCGAGGCGCCTGGTTGGACCACAGCCCGGAATCCAAAGCTCTCATACAGCCGCATCGCATAGTTGTCCGTCTCAACGCTGAGGCTTAGTGCGGGCAAACTCGCCTTTCGGGCGGCGAGGACTAGCGCTGCGAGTAGCTGATGACCGATTCCCTGGCTCCGCCACGTCATCGCGACACCCATGTCCACCTCGCGATAAGGCGAACCGCCCCGCCTACCTAGGTGGGAACTCGGGTCTTGACTTTGGCAGCGCGATGGGCGGAGGCGTGTTTGACTTGTGTCGGCTGTATCCGTCCCCATGGGCCGCCGCCTTGACCTTCGAAAGGACTCAGTGCATGCGCACTATCGCCGTGATCGACGACCACGCCTTGGTCCGATCCGGACTCACACGCCTCGTGGAAGCGCAAGGCGACTGGAGCGTCGTGCACTGCGGAGACTCCCTCGAACCGCTGCTCACCGGTGCGGTCCAGGCCGATGTGTGCCTCCTTGATCTTCATCTAAACGGGGTGGATATCGAACCTACACAGATCACTCAAGTCGTGCAGCGCGGTTCACGTGTCCTTGTAGTTAGCGCGCTGGAATCCCCTCAGCTCGCACGCGATGTCGTTGCCGCTGGCGTCGATGGGATCGTCGCAAAATCAGACTCGGACACGGCTCTGATCGAAGCCTTGAACCAGATTCGGGACGGCCAGATGGTGATCAGCAGCCTGCTGGCCGCCACCATCTTGGCTGAGCATTCCGCAAAGCCCAACCTGACGGGGCGAGAAGTTGACGTTTTAGAGCTCTATGCCGCTGGTTTGACCATTGGAGCGGTAGCTCGAAAACTCAGCATTTCCGAGCACACGGTGAAGTACTACTTACGAGAGATCCGCCGGAAGTTCTCTGCTAACGGACTCCGTTCAACGACCCAGTTGGACCTCGCACGATCGGCGGACGAGGTCGGGCTCATTGAATGGTGATCTACATTCGCAGTTTACGAACCAGTCGGCGGCGAATCGCGCACTAATCCTCACAGGTTGCTTCGTTGGCCTGTTCTGGAGCGTTCAACTCGTAGTCGTTCTCCTACCAATCGGAGGCTTCAGCGAGCATCCGATTCAGTCCGTGATCGCGGCGCTGCTGGCACTTCTGAGTCTGCTACTCATTCGGCTGCCGGCTACCTGGATCGCCGGTGCCACAACCCTTCTGGCTGGAGTCGCGCTGCTCTGCCTCGATGCGCCCCTGGCTATTACCGACTTTGGGCTCACGACGATCTGGATTAGTGCTGGCGCGATTCTCCCGGCCATCGTGATTGCGGACTTCAATCGGGCTCGGCTTCAAACCGTAGTGTCCGTCCTGACTGTCAGCGCAACCGTCGTGATCTCTGGGATCTCGATGGACTCACCCCAGCTCGACTGGGCGACCGCAATTTCCTTGATCACCCGCACGGCGGCACTAACTGGCGTCATCTTCTGGGGCTCTCAACGGCTACGAACAGGTGCTCGGGAAGCAGATCTCGCAAACCGAGACCTCGCGATGATCCAAGAAGGAACCACAGCGGCGGCGGTACGTGATGAGGAACTTGGTCGAGCTCGCCGAATCCTGCACGACACCGTTATCAACACTTTGGCATCCGTGCGATTCGCGGAGTTCGCCGATCGAGGTGCAGTGAAGGAGCAGTGCGAGAAGAGTCTGGCTCAAATCAACACCTACAACGCAATGACTGACCCCACCGCAGACCGACTCGACATGATCCGGGACATCCAAGCAACCGCGAACCGCCTGCGTCTGGACATGGCGTTCGAGGTCCACGGCTCGCTGAATCGGGTACCCATCGAAGTACAACGAGCTTGTGCAGATGCTGTCGGCGAGGCGCTTACCAACGTCCGGAAGCACGCGCAGGCCACGCACGTGAACGTCCAAATCGTCGGCTCGGACTCCCTCACGGTTGACGTCGCTGACGACGGTGTCGGCTGTGATCTGACCCGCGTCGGGTTGCGAGGCATCGAAGGATCGATTCTCGACAGGGCGCACCCCGAAGGGATTGAGGTCGAGGTCACCTCCGCACCGGGAGTTGGGACGGCAATCAGGCTCAATTGGGAACCCACTGAGCGCCACGACCCAGGGACGGCCGTTGCGGAGATCGACAACGTGGATCCGCACATCACGACGGGGCTACGGGAGTTCGGTTACGCGGTACTCGGTCTAGTCGCGGCCAGTATCGTCGGTGCACTCGTTTTACTTATGGCCGAAGGCGTGACGACGATAGGTGTCTCGGCCCAGCTCGTCGCGATCTCGCTCGTCACCGCAGGTGTCCTGCTCGCCTTGGTCGCGAGCCGCGGCGCGCAGCACGTACGGACTGTCCTGCTGTTGCCGCTCGCAGTCTCGATCCCACTCGCGACCTGGATCGCTTCTTTAGCACCGACCGGATGCAACGCGTCAGGGACGTTGTCGTGGACTTGGTTGATCGGGGTGATCGGGATCTTCACCGTTGGGGCGTTAACTGATCGAGTTTGGCTGCTAGTCGTTACCTGGCTCCTATTCGCAGCCACGACGACTGCGATCGTCATCACACAATCGCAGTCATATCCAGCCTGCCTCAGCACTTCCGTCCTCACCTATCGCACCGGTGTCCTCGTATTTAGTGCCGTTCTCGCGTTCAGACTGCTCCTGAATGCCTACGGAAAGCGAGCACGGATAGCCCATGCGGCAGCAGAGACAGCCTCGCTTAATCAGGTGCGACTAGAACAGCGAGCAGCGGTCAGCGCAATGCGAGTCGCCCGGATCTCGTCAGCGACCGGGGACTTCCTGAACGAGATCGCTACGGGCGGAATCTCGTCGGCAGATCCGGCCGTGAGTTCTCAGGCAAACCGGCTTGAACGCTATTGCAGAACAGTCATCAGCGTTCCCGACGTTCCCAGTCAGCTGGAAAAGGTCCTGCTGTCGATCTGCGAGATGAGTCTGCGATCAGGCACTGTCCTGGCCTTCGGTGGGATCCAACCCACCTCCGATCCGCACAGCGCGACAACGCGGGCGCTTATCCAAGTTATTGATCGAATTGGTGACCACTTACCAGACAAGTCCGTACTCACCGTCAGCACTCCGTTCGACCAGCCGCACACCCTACGAATAGTCATCGGATCGGATATTCCTGAGCCGGCCTCGGTCGCCCCCGTCGAGGTGAGTTCTTCTCGTTTCGACTCCCAGACCGTCCTCTTGTTGACTTGGCCCCCACCCATATAGGCGGGGTCAGTCACACGCCCTAATTCCGGGAACGGTGGAAAGATCCTGGTATGCGCCTCGGACAGCTCGCTAGATCGTGTGTCATCGCCACATCAACTGCGGCATTGGTCGCGACAAGCGTCGTCGCCGCGCCGGTCGCCCACGCTGACGGAGACAGCTCAGTCGTGATCGGCTTCTCGACGGTCGGGCAGGCAGATTGGACAGTTCCAGACGGTACGACATCGCTGGGGATCGTCGCCGTGGGCGGCGGCGGTGCGGGCAGCGATTCCGCGTATGGCGGTCCCGGCGCGACTGTCACATCGTCCCTCGATGTCTCCCCAGGCGATGAGATCACCTTCTTCGTTGGCGGCGGAGGCGAATACGCCGCAACTGGCGGAGGAGGCGGCGGTTCGACCTCCGTGTACGCCAACGGCGAGTACCAGATCGTCGCGGGTGGCGGAGGTGGCGCGGGACGAAACTGGAGTCCGGCAGTTGCCATCAACCCCGCCGGAGCCCTGGCCGGAGTGCCCGATGGAAGTGGTGGCGGCGGACATACCGGTAACTGCCAAGGATGGGGTGGCATCGGAGGTGAGGGAGGACCGGGCGGCGTACTGGCACAGAGCCCGATTTGGATCGAGCCCTCCCTCGATGGTGAAGGCGTGAAGGCTCAAATCACCTACGAACCCGGCTCAACTGGCGGGCAAGGAAGCGCTGGGCTCGGCGGCGCCTCCTCTGCAGACAGGGGGAGCGGCGGAGCGGCTGGTGCCGACGCAGGGGGCAATGGCGGTGACGCCCGCGACTACGGCGGTGGTGGCGGCGGCGGATATGGCGGCGGTGGCGGAGGCTGCGAGGGCAAGAACAAATCACAAGGTGATGCTCATGCCGGCGGGGGCGGCGGCGGCGGCGGAAGTCTTGGTCCAGCTGGAGCCACCTACGCCCCTGGCAATAACGAAGGACCCCCCGGAGACAACGGCTACGGCGGAACAATCACTCTCACGTTCGATGCCTACGCCACCCCCGGAGAGGACGTCACAGTTAGCTACGACGGCGTCGGCGCCCAAAGCTGGGTCACGCCTGATGGAGTAGAGACCGTCGACGTGGTTGCCACGGGAGCCGGTGGCGGGGCATCAGCCGACTACTCCGGCGGCAACGGAGCGGTCGTAACCTCCACCCTGGACGTCACCGATGGAGAGGTGCTTTCGCTATTTGTCGGCGGCGGGGGAACGTATACCGATGATGCGGGAGCTGGCGGCGGCTCGACATCAATCAACGCGGGCGAGAGTGACCAAATCATTGCAGGAGGTGGTGGTGGCGCAGGGGGAAGGTCTAAAGGATCGGATGGCGGCGACGCCGGTCAATCCGACGGTGCGGGGGCTCGCGGTAAAGATTCCGACAAGGGCGATCCGGGCGGCGGGGGTTCCTGCGGCCACGGTGGAGCAGCCGGCGGTGGAAGCGCATCAGATGGACTACCCGGCAACGGTGGACCGGGCGGGGCTGGCGGCGAAGGCGACACCGGCGCAGGTGGCGACGGATTCGATGGTGGCGGCGACGGC
>CAMPEQ010000008.1 GCA_946803585.1 uncultured Actinomycetes bacterium | reverse complement strand
GTGGGTCAAGGTGCCGTAGCCCTTTGTTCCGTTGGTGCCGCCGCCATCAGCTTTCTGGGCGGCTTTGCCACCGTCGCCATGGCCGGAGGTTCCTTGGTCTTCTCCTGCAGTTCCGTTGACACCGGTCTGGGTTCCGGCTCCGCCGACGCCGCCGACGCCTTTGCCGGCACCTTCACCGCCACCGCCGCCACCGCCTGGGGCTACGAGGACACGGTTTCCGCTGATGCGAATATCGCTAGCGCCGCCACCTCCGCCGCCAGCACCTTTACCACCCTTGCCGCCGTTCCCGCCGCCGTTGAAGCCACCGGTCTCGCCGCTGCCAGCGCCGCCGACGTTCACTGCGACGCTCGTCGCACCGCCTAGATCGATAGTTGCCGCCGTTACCCCGCCAAGGCCGCCCTTACCGCCATCGTTTCCGTTTGCTCCGGCGCCACCGTCTGCAGTGACGCCAACGGTTTGAACTCCGGTCGGGACGTTGAATGTTTGGGTAGTTCCGGTGTAGGTGAAGCTGGTCGATGTTCCTGCAGCAACTGCGGGACTGAGCGGCGAGAGCGCGACCATCGCGCCTGCCATCAATGCAGTTCCCGCTGCGCCTGCGGTAATGCGCCGCATGGTGGGAGTGGAGGTTAATCGCACGGAGTTAGCCTTTCGTGAGAGCTGGGATTGCGAATCTTGGACTGGATCTTTTCGAAGCTACTAAAGGTGTTTTGAGGATGCCCGTTGGCAAGGAAATCGGACAAACAAAAGTCCCCGGGAGGCGCTACTTGCAAACGATTCGCAACTGACAACTACCATTGCGCCGGTGACTAGCCCTGTGTCCGCAACTACGCGAGCGCCAAGCGACCCGACCAAGCTGGGTCGCGAGCAGTGGATCTCCATCGCTGGTATGTCCAGCGTGATCCTGCTACTGACAGTGGTCGGCTGGGGCGTTCTAATCCTGTTCGTTGCTCCACAGGATCTGAGCCTGGGAAGCTCGGGGGCGCTCGGAATCGGCATTGGCCTCACGGCCTACATGCTGGGAATGCGCCACGCGTTTGATGCTGACCACATCGCTGCGATTGACAACACCACTCGCAAGTTCATGGAGGACGGCCAAAAACCCGTCTCGGTCGGCTTCTGGTTCTCTCTAGGGCACTCGTCGGTGGTCTTTGGGCTGTGTTTGCTTCTCAGTTTCGGGGTACGTGCTCTTGCCGGGCAGGTGGAAGACGGCGGTTCGACGCTGCAGACCACCTTCGGCCTTATCGGGACGATGGTCAGCGGTATCTTTCTGGTGCTCATCGGACTGATTAACCTCGTTATTCTTCGCCGAATCGTCGGCGTATTTCGCCGTATGAAGAGCGGAGAGTTCTCCGAGGCTGAGCTGGAGGAGCACCTCAACAAGCGTGGCTTCATGAACAGGTTCCTTGGCAAGGTCACTAAATCAGTCAAGAAGCCGTGGCAGATGTATCCACTCGGGATTCTGTTTGGGCTGGGATTCGATACCGCAACCGAGGTATCGCTGCTAGTGCTCGCCGGAGGAGCCGCAGCCTTCGCCCTGCCGTGGTACGCGATTCTGTGCCTACCGGTACTTTTCGCTGCCGGTATGACACTGCTGGACACAATCGACGGCTGCTTTATGAACTTCGCCTACGGCTGGGCATTTAGCCAACCGGTGCGCAAGGTCTACTACAACATCACGATTACCGCCCTATCGGTGTTCATTGCCCTTGTGATCGGAACGATCGAGCTGGTGGCAGTGGCAGCGGACAAGTTGGGGATCGAGGGTGGACTTCTGGGGTTCATAGCCGGGCTGGATCTAGGAGCTATCGGCTTCATTATTGTTGGCCTGTTCGTCATCACCTGGATCGTGGCGATCGTTGGCTACAAGGTCGGAAACGTCGAAGAGCGGTGGTCAGCCAATCTTCGCAAGGGGGAGTCCAGCTAGGTCCCGGACTTGCCGCGACCTAGACCGCGGTCGGACCTAGACCCAACTCGGGAACCACATACGTAGGTTCCAGTCCGAGTAGGGAATCGGGTCACCGACCCAGATTGGGTAGAAGAACCAACTAGTGATCACAACGATCACCACAAAGACACCTACCGCAACCGCGCCCCGCGTCCGCCGATTGGTCGTCGCATCGGCTGGGCCAAGGACCACTCCCAGACTCAGTACCAGCGCCATGATTAGAAATGGCAGCATGACGATTGAATAGAAGCTGAAGATTGTCCGATTCTCGAAGAACAGCCACGGCACCCAACCGGCTGCGAACCCGCAGAGCACAGCCCCAGATCGCCAGTCGCGGCGTCCAACCCAGCGCCAAAGCTGATGGACTAGAGCGATGGTTCCAGCCCACCAGATGATCGGATTTCCCAGCGCGAGGACTTCCTGTGAACAGGTCTCCGCCCCGCACACGTCGGTCGGAGACTCGTAGAAGAACGATGTTGGGCGGGCTTGTAGCGGCCAACCCCAGGCATTCGCCTCGTAGGAATGGTCGGAGTCCAGATTGGTGTGGAAGTTCCAGGCCTCGAGGTGGTAGTGCCACAGGCTGCGTAGGGAATCTGGAATCCAACTGAAACCACTCGGATGCTCACTTGCCCAGTTCCTACTCCAGCCGTCGTCGGATAGGAACCAACCCGTCCACGTGGCCACGTAGGCGACGAGAGCTGTCCCGACAATCATGACGAAGGCTGGAATCGCGTCTTGAACAAAGCTAGCGCGCCACGGCATCGTCACGCCAACAGCTCGTCGGGTGCCCACATCCCACAGAACCGTTAGCAGGCCGAATGCCACGATGAAGTACAGACCGCTCCACTTCACTCCGCACGCAAGGCCGAGGCTAAGCCCAGCGGCCAGCCGCCACGGACGCCAAAGGAAGCGCGCACCCATCGCGGAGGTGGTCTCACCCAAGTCGGCGAACTTGGCCCGCGTTCGGTCGCGGTCGATAAGGAGGCACCCAAACGCCACGACTACGAAGAACATCAGGAAGTTGTCCAGTAGAGCGGTCCGGCTCATGACGATCGCCAAGCCGTCGAGGGCCATGAATAGCCCGGCGAGGGTTCCGAGCAGGTTCGAGCGGGTGAGCCGCCGAACAATCCTGGCCACCAGAAGAACGCTGAGGATTCCGATCACTGCGGTGGCGATCCGCCAGCCGAATGGAGTCATCCCGAAGACCTGCTCGCCGCTAGCGATCATCCATTTACCTAATGGTGGATGGACGACGAATGAGGAGCTATCGGTGAAGACACTGGCCAGGCCAGCGGGGTCGCCGCCGGTGTCGAGGATTATCTTGTCGGGCTCGTCAACGGTTTGGCGTTCGTAGCCAAAGAGCAGCAGGCTCAGGGCGTCTTTGGCGTAGTAGGTCTCATCGAAGACGACAGCGTTGGGTCGGGCTAGATCGACCAGCCGCAAGATAGCTGCCAGCACGGTGACGATCAGCGGACCAAGCCAACCTTGGAGCCAGCCAGTCGGCATCGGCGGTACGAGCCGGTCCCGCAACGAGCGCGCAGGTAATTCCTGTGCTTGCGCGGAGTCGATCACGTCGTCGGGATCCGCGGGATCGCGGATCGGTTCGATGGTGCTGGCCTGGCTCACGTCGGTCATCGTATGCATCTTCTGGTGTGTCACGAGCTGTAGTGCGCTAGAACTAGACCCGTGAGTCGTTCTGGGCAAGTCATCCTCGCAGCGACTCCGCTGGGAAATCCAGCCGATGCCAGCATTCGATTGCGAGACCTGATTGGCGAGGCGGACATCATCGCCGCCGAAGACACTCGCAGATTCCGGCGCCTGGCCAGTGACTTGGGCGTGTCGTACTCGGCGAGGCTCGTGTCATTTTTTGAGTCGGTCGAACAGGCAAAATCAGGCGAGCTCGCACAAGCAGCTGCGGATGGATCGCTCGTCCTGATGGTGACGGATGCGGGGATGCCCTCGGTTAGTGACCCGGGCTACCGCCTCGTGCAAGCCTGTCGCCTTGCCGGGGTGCCTGTGTCGGTGGTGCCGGGGCCCTCGGCGGTCACCACTGCGCTGGCAGTGTCTGGAATGCCCTCAGACAGGTTCACCTTCGAAGGCTTCCTGCCGCGCAAGTCCGGTGAACGCCAACGCCGCCTACTCGCGCTAGCCGACGAGCCCCGCACGATGGTCTTCTTCGAAGCACCACATCGCATCGCAGCCACCTTGGCGGCGATGGCCGATGCCCTTGGTGGGCAGCGTCAAGCGGTCGTGTGTCGGGAGCTGACCAAGACATACGAGGAAGTCCGACCCGGCGAGTTGTCGTCCTTGGCGCAATGGGCCGCAGACGGATTGCGTGGAGAGATTACGATTGTCGTAGCTGGAGCACAAAAGACTGCTCCGGAACTGTCTGACGATGATCTCGCGCAGCGGGTTGCGGAGTTGATCGCAGACGGTATTGACCGCAAAGCTGCCATCTCGGCAGTCGCCAAGCAGACCGCTCGTCCAAAGCGACAGGTGTATGACGCCGTGCTCGCTGCCAAGTCGAACAAATAGGATCAGTCACATGTCGGAGTCCAAGACCTACTACGTCACCACTCCGATCTATTACGTCAACGACTCCCCACACATCGGCCATGCCTACACGACGGTGGCTGGTGACGTGCTGGCCCGCTGGCACCGTCAACGCGGTGAGGACGTTTGGTACCTCACCGGTACCGACGAACATGGAACGAAGGTTGAGCGGACCGCGCGGAAGAACGATATGGAGCCGCAGGCCTGGGTCGACCAACTCGTTGAGAACGAGTGGAAGCCGGTTCTGCGGACCATTGACGCGGCCACAGACGATTTCATCCGCACGACAAGCGGGCGCCACAAAGAGGGCGTCGAGGCCTTCTGGGAGAAAGTTCGCGACAACGGCGACATCTACGAGGGGAACTTCGAGGGGCCGTACTGCGTGGGCTGTGAGGAGTTCAAGCTCCCAAGTGAACTACTCGACGGCGATGGGGAAGAGAAGCTGTGTCCGATTCACTCCCGCCCGGTAGAAATGCTGGAAGAACGCAACTGGTTCTTCAAACTCGAGTCATTCACTAATCGGCTTCTTGAGCACTACGAGAAGCACCCAGAGGCAATCCAGCCGGAGAGCGCTCGCAACGAGGTCATCTCGTTCATCAAACAGGGACTTCGCGATATCTCGATGTCCCGCTCGGTGAAGAACGTCACCTGGGGAATCCCATTGCCGTGGGATTCCGAGCAGGTGGTTTATGTCTGGTTCGATGCGCTGTTGAACTACATCACCGCGATCGGCTACGGAGCCCGTGAGGGAACCCCCGAAGCCGATAAGTTCGCATCCACCTGGCCGGCCAACGTCCACCTGGTCGGCAAGGACATTCTTCGATTCCATGCCGTCTACTGGCCCGCAATGCTGATGGCGGCAGATCTGCCGTTGCCTAAACATGTGTTCGCCCACGGCTGGCTGCTCGTTGGTGGCGAGAAGATGAGTAAGAGTAAACTCACCGGAATTGCTCCCGAGCAAATCATCGACCACTTCGGCTCCGATGCGTTCCGCTACTACTTCCTGCGGGCGATCTCCTTCGGCAACGACGGAGCGTTCTCCTGGGAAGATCTATCCGCGCGCTACACCGCCGAACTAGCCAATGGCCTAGGTAACCTCGGCTCACGCGCGACCGCCATGGTCGGCAAGTACTTCGATGGCGTTCTTCCGGAGCCAGGCCCCTATTCGAACGCCGACTTGGCGTTACAGGATCAGCTTGTCGCGGCTGTTGAGATCGCCGATGCGGCCATCACGCGGTTTGACTTCTCCGGCGCGCTGGCGGCGATGAAGTCGTTCGTCGACGCGGTCAATATGTATGTGACCGAGCAGGAGCCGTGGAAGTTGGCGAAGGATCCAAAGAACACAGATCGTCTTCGCACGGTGCTGTATGTGATGTGTGAGGCGCTGCGCGGAATCGCGATCCTCTACAACCCCGTCATGCCTAAGGCAATGGGCGCGCTTTGGGGTCGCCTTGGGGCGAATCCGCACCTCGGCCCAATCGCATCAAACACGATTGCCAGTGCTGGGCACTGGGGTGAGCTACCTCCGGGGTCGTTGGTCTCAAAGGGCGACGGGTTGTTCCCCCGGCTCGAGGACCCGAGCGAATGATCAGCCCGCAACCCGGCCGACCTGCGCTTCCAGAGCCACTCCCAGGTCCGACCGTTGATACCCATTGCCACCTGGATATGTGTGCCGCCGACGATGGTCCAACGGTTTCCGACGCCCTCGCGTTGGCAAATGAGGTTGGAATCACCAAGATTGTTCAGGTCGGCTGCGATGTCCCAGGGTCGCGCTGGGCTGCCGCTACGGCCGCGGAGTACGCCGACATTTGGGCAGCGGTGGCCTTACACCCGAACGAGGCCCCACGGATTCACCAAGAGGGCGGCTTGATCCTGCTAGAGGCCGCCTGGCGCGAGATCAGTGAACTCGCTGAACAACCCCAGGTGCGGGCAATCGGCGAGACCGGGATGGACTTCTACCGAACGCCATCGGCAGGCCGGGCGATTCAGGAGGAGTCATTTCGCCACCATATTCAGCTAGCGAAGCGTGTGAACAAGGCGCTGGTCGTCCATGACCGTGAGTCTCATGACGATGTCTTGCGGGTGCTCGACGATGAGGGTCACCCGGATGTGGTCGTGCTGCACTGCTTCAGCGGCGACGCGAAGTTCGCGGCAGCTGCCAGCGAGCGGGGTTGGTTCTGCTCGTTCTCCGGGGTCGTCACCTTCAAGAATGCCCAGGACCTGCGGGAAGCCGCAGCAGTAGTGCCACTCGAACAACTGCTCGTTGAGACCGATGCACCATTCCTGACACCGACGCCCTACCGGGGAAAGCCCAATGCGTCCTACCTTGTGCCACTGACCGTGAGGCAGATCGCTGATGTTCGCGATATTTCCGATCAGGAACTGACTCGCGAGCTCTACCTGAACTCCGAACGGGCCTTCGGCCCGCTGTAGCCGACGAGACGAACTCCGATCGTGGCAATAGATGAAGGACTCCTTGGGCCGGTAGAGGTGCGCGAGATCGCCGCCGGACTCGAGCTCACTCCGACTAAACGCCACGGCCAAAACTTCGTTATCGACCCCAATACCGTTCGGCGAATCGTTCGCCTAGCGCAGGTCAGCGAACACGACAGCGTCCTTGAGATTGGCCCGGGAATTGGCTCGCTTACCCTCGGCCTGCTGGAGACGGGTGCGAGCGTGTTGGCAATCGAGATCGACGACCGGCTCGCGAGCCTGCTTCCGCAGACAGCGGCGCAGCGGATGCCGGATCGGGCAGGTGGCCTCTCGGTGGTGCACGGCGATGCTCTGCACGTCGACCTGGTCTCAACTGGCTCGACTACTCAGGGTCTCACGACCATGGTCGCCAACTTGCCGTACAACGTGGCGGTGCCCATCGTCTTGCGTATGTTCAGCGAGTTCCCTTCGCTTGAGCGGGGGCTCGTCAT
The DNA here is from genome assembly GCA_946803585.1 of uncultured Actinomycetes bacterium. Classification (GTDB taxonomy): domain Bacteria; phylum Actinomycetota; class Actinomycetes; order S36-B12; family UBA10799; genus UBA10799. Next base: position 360,993 of record CAMPEQ010000008.1, on the reverse strand, counting down.
GGTTCAGCTCGAAGTTGCCCAACGGCTAGCTGCCGAACCTGGCTCGCGGATCTACGGTGTGCCCAGCGTGAAGATGGCTTGGTTCGGCCACACTGAGCTCGCGGGCACGATCGGACCGAATGTGTTCTGGCCAGCGCCTCGTATCGATTCTGGACTGGTGCGGATTACCTGCCATGCTCCGCCTGACTCCCGCGCCGGGCGCACGGCCGTCTTCGCGGCTATCGACGCGGGCTTTTCTCAACGGCGCAAAAAGCTGCGCTCAGCCCTAGCGAGCTGGGCCGGGGGAGTCGCCCGCGCAGACGAGATTCTCGACCTAGCAGGCGTGGATCGGTCGGTGCGTGGCGAAGACCTCACTCTTGCGAGCTTTGTACGGATCGCCGACGCGCGACTAGACCTGCCGCCCGCCTAACATGAATCTGTGCCTCCGTTCGCTCGTACGGTGACCGTGCGGTCGCCAGCCAAGGTCAACCTGCAGCTTGCAGTGGGCCCGAGGCGCCTCGATGGGTATCACGAGGTGGTGAGCGTCTTTCACGCTGTCAATATCTTCGACGAGGTCGTCGCTAGTGACGGGATTCCTGGGGCAGGAATCAACGTCACGATGGAAGGCGACGGTGTTGAGGCGGTAGGCGTTGGCGAGGAGAACCTTGTCTTCCAAGCTGCGAAAGCGCTTGGTGAGTATGCCGACGTTGCCCTCGACGTGAACCTGCACGTCCGTAAGGACATTCCCATCGCGGGCGGGATGGCGGGTGGATCCGCAGATGCGGCCGCAACGCTGGTCGCTTGCGATGCGTTGTGGCGGATCGGAATGGGTCGGGAGGAGTTGGAGAAGTTAGCTGCCCGACTCGGAGCCGACGTGACTTTTGCACTACATGGCGGAACCGCGATCGGCACCGGACGCGGCGAGAATCTCACGTCTGCATTAATCAGTGGCCAATATCACTGGGTCTTTGCCACCTCAAACGAAGGCCTGTCGACCCCGGAGGTCTACGGCGAATGTGACCGACTGCGGGAGGGCCGTGGGATCGGCGATCCGCAGATTCGTGAAGCGCTGATGGCCGGGCTTCGACGAGGCGACCCCGAACTCGTCGGCCCGCAGTTATGCAATGACTTGCAGGTCGCCGCGATCTCGCTTCGACCCACCCTCGAGCTTGTTCTTGAGACGGGGATGTCCTTTGGGGCGCTTGGCGGCATCGTGTCGGGTAGCGGACCAACTTGCGCCTTCCTGGCTCGCGATGAGGATGATGCTCTGGATATCGCCGCGGCGCTGTCCGCATCGGGAACCTGCGACAGTGTGCGGATTGCGACAGGTCCAGTCCATGGGGCGCGGATCGTCGATTCGGGTACTAATGGTGGATCACTGTTGGAATCCACCTGATCGACAACGGACTTAAGGGAGCTCCCAGTCAATCGGAGCCGATCCTTGGGCGGCTAGAGCGGCGTTGACTCGGCTGAACGGCCGGGAACCGAAGAATCCCCGGCGTGCCGATAACGGACTCGGGTGGGCCGAGGAGATGATCGGAGTACCAGCCAAGAATGGTTGGCACTTTGCGGCGTCGTTGCCCCAAAGAACGGCGACTAGTGGCTGGTCGCGAGCTGTAAGCGCTCGAATAGCTTGCTCGGTGACGGCTTCCCAGCCAACTCGTCGGTGGGATCCGGGGTTGCCGGGCTCGACCGTGAGTACTCGGTTGAGTAAGAGAACCCCCTGATCGGCCCACGGGCGTAAGTCTCCTGAGCTCGGCATCGGAACCAGGAGATCGGTCGCCAGCTCGCGGAAGATATTTGCCAGGCTTCTCGGAATCGGTGAGACATCGGGTCGGACAGAGAACGCCAGCCCCATCGCATGCCCCGGCGTCGGGTATGGGTCCTGGCCAACGATGAGGACCCGGACGCTAGCGATTGGGCGTTGAAATGCCGCGAGAACATCAGTGCCAGGCGGCAAGTAGTCACGATCGGCCGCAAGCTCGTGGCGTAGGAAGTCGCCTAGCCCCGCGATCTGGCGGGCCACCGGCTTTAGCGCTTGTGCCCAGCCCGGATCGACAGACTCGGGTAAGGGACGGCTTGGCATGCCCCGCAGCTACTTCTTGCTATCGGGCTTTGGATCGAGGTGTCCGAGCCCGTTCCACGCCAAGTTGACCAAATGAGCGGCGACTTCTTCCTTCTTGGGCTTGCGCACGTCGACCCACCATTGCCCGGTGAGGCTGACCATCCCGACGAGCATCTGGGCGTACATAGGTGCGAGCTTCTTGGAGTACCCGCGCGAACCGAATTCAGAGGCCAAGCGGCCCTCGACTTTGTCAGCGATGTCTTGGATTGTGCTCGCGAAGCTACCGGGGACTGTGCCAGGTGCCGAGTCCCGAACCAGAATCCGGAACCCGTCAGTCGAGCTCTCGATGTACGTCAGCATTCCGAGGGCGGCGTTCTCGAGTAGCTTCCGCGGATGGTCGCTCGGGGCTAGGGCGTCCATGATGGTGGCGATCAGAGCCGTCACTTCACGGTCAACGATGACGGCGTAGAGACCCTCTTTTCCGCCGAAGTGCTCGTAGATCACCGGTTTGGAGACTTCCGCCTTGGCAGCGATCTCCTCGACGCTGACGGCTTCGAAGCCTTTCGCGGCAAAGAGCTTGCGTCCCACATCGACAAGTTGCTCGCGCCGTTGCGAGCCCGACATCCGCACTCGTGGCTTGCGAACTACCGAATCGGAACCGTCACTGGCGTCCGTTGGAATGGTCATGACGACCTAGTGTGCCCTGTCAGTTGCTTTGTCCTAGGATGGGGCGGCATTCCCCGTCGGTGCAATAGGCAACCCAGCCGTTTCACTGGCGAGCAGTCCCCGTTGGTGTAATTGGCAACACAGCGGCCTTTGGAGCCGTAATTCGAGGTTCGAGTCCTCGACGGGGAGCCAACTCGAATTGTGTCTGTGCCGGGTTGGGACCGGCTATCGATGTGAGGTGGGGAACTTTCACCCACCTAGTCGAGGTGAAACGACCTCAGCAGGTAGCCCTGGCAGTTATTCTCGGCCACGTGACTCGCACTGCTAGCTCCCAAGACAGCGTTGCCGTAGACGGAACCGCGCCGGCCCGCGCGTCACTCGTCGTGGTGCTGGCGGCAGGCGCTGGAACCCGGATGAAGTCGGGGCTAGCGAAGGTGCTGCATCCTGTGCTCGGAATTCCGTTGCTCGGCCATGTCTTACGGGCGGTCAGCGAGACGGATCCGGAGAACGTTGTTGTTGTCGTCGGTCACCAGCGAGAGCAGGTTTCCGCTTATGTCGCCGCCGAGCACCCCGATGCGGCCACGGCAATCCAGTACGAGCAGAACGGCACAGGTCACGCCGTCCGCTGCGCGTTGGAATCTCTGGCGGAGCATGGCGTCACCATCTCCGATGGCCCAGTCGTAGTGGTTGCTGGTGACACCCCGCTCCTCACCGGGGCAACGCTGCAGAACCTCATTACCGCCCAGGTCGCAAGTGGTGCCGCGGCGACCGTGCTGTCGGCAGTTTTCGAGGACGCGACCGGCTACGGTCGGATCGTCCGAGACGCTCAGGGCGAGGTCACCGGAATCGTTGAGCAAAAGGATGCGTCCCCGGCACAACAGCAGATCGCCGAGATCAACAGTGGCATGTTCGCCTTTGACGCGGTTGCCCTCACCAAGGCGATTACCCAACTCACGACCGATAACTCCCAGGGTGAGGAGTACCTCACCGACGTGCTCGGCATTCTGCGCAGCGACGGTCAGCTGGTGACCGCCTACGTTATTGACGATGCCGACGAGGTCCACGGTGTCAACGATCGCCTGCAGTTAGCGAATAGCGCAGCCCTCTTGCGAGACCGGACGAATGCAGAGCACATGCGCTCTGGAGTCACGATCGTCGATCCGGCAACGGCTTGGATCACCCCCGGTGCCCAAATCGACCCGGATGCAGTGATTGAACGGAATACCTCGCTGGATTCCACTGTGCGAGTCGGAAGCGGTGCGATTGTCGGACCCGATACGACTTTGTTGGGATGTCGAGTGGGCTCGGATGCCTCCGTTGTTCGTAGCCATTGTGACCACGCAGATATCGGGCCGGGGGCATGCGTCGGACCTTTTACATTCCTGCGGCCAGGGTCAGTGTTGGGTGCGAACGCGAAGGTCGGCGCGTACGTCGAGGTCAAGAAGTCCACGATTGGCGCCGGGAGTAAGGTGCCGCATTTGTCCTACGTTGGCGATGCGCAGATCGGGGTCGGAACAAATATTGGGGCCGCCACGATTTTTGCCAACTATGACGGCGAGAAGAAGCACCCGACGGTTGTTGGCGATCGGGTACGGGTCGGTAGCGACTCGATCCTGGTGGCGCCAGTCACGATCGGCGATGGTGCATACACGGCGGCCGGCTCGGTGATTACCCAGGACGTACCAGCGGGTGCGATCGGAATCGGACGTGGCCGGCAGGCAAACGTCGACGGGTGGGTAGCGCATAATCGTCCCGGATCCGCGTCTGCAGCAGCAGCTGAGCAAGCAGAAGAAGCTTCCCCAAGGCAAGAACCCCAGATATCCGATAGCAGTAACGGCGGGAGAGACTAGCCCAGTGAACGGTGTAATTCGCACGCCCCAAAGCCGACTGATGCTCTTTGGAGGTCGGGGGAACCCAGAACTCGCTCAGGCCGTGGCCGATGAGATCGGTACCGAGCTCACCCCAATGAGTGCCTACGACTTTGCCAACGGCGAGATCTTCGTCCGGTTCCACGAGAGCGTGCGCGGATGTGACGCGTTCGTGATCCAGAGCCACTGCGAGAACATCAACACCGCCATCATGGAACAACTCATCATGGTCGATGCCCTGAAGCGAGCTTCCGCGGAACGCATCACTGTCGTGACACCGTTCTACGGATATGCCCGCCAGGACAAGAAGCACCGAGGCCGTGAGCCGATTACCGCCCGCTTGATGGCCGATCTATTCAAGACTGCGGGCGCCGATCGGTTGATGGCCGTTGACTTACATACCTCGCAGATCCAGGGCTTCTTTGATGGTCCGGTGGACCACCTTTTTGCCTTGCCGATCCTGTCGGAGTACATCGCGAGTCGAGTCGACCGCGAGCGGATCACTGTGGTCTCCCCAGACGCCGGAAGAGTGCGGGTTGCGGAACGCTGGACAGACGTGCTGAACGCACCACTAGCGATCATTCACAAACGCCGGGACCCCGATATTGCTAACGAGGTCAAGGTGTTCGAGGTGGTCGGTGACGTGCAGGATCGAGTGTGTGTCCTGGTCGATGACATGATCGATACGGGTGGAACCATCACCAAGGCCGCTGACACATTGTTCGACCAGGGAGCAGCCGAGGTCATCGTGCTCGCGACCCATGGCGTGCTATCCGATCCTGCGACAGAACGAATCAAGAACTCGCGGATATCTGAAGTGGTCGTTACTGACACGTTGCCCATCCCGAGCGAGCGCCGTAGCGACAAACTCGTCATACTTTCGATCGCGCCGCTGATTGCTCGGGCCATCAACGAGGTGTTCACAGATGGCTCTGTGACCAGCCTGTTTGGCTCAGCGCACGGCTAACCCGTACTCTTAACCCACCACTAGGCGAGGGCACGGCGAACACCTCCGTTCGCTGGAGCCGTTATCGACGAAGGATGAACATGTCAAAAGTAACTATTGAAGCTGTCCCGCGCACCGACTTCGGTAAAGGCGCTGCCCGTAAAATTCGTCGCGATGGCTGGGTTCCCGCCGTTGTATACGGTGGCGCCGAGCCAGAAGCACACGTTTCGGTTCCAGGACATGACCTTATGATGGCGCTCAAGCGCGCAGGCGTTGTCCTCGAGGTGCAGGTCGACGGTAAGCCTGTCAATACTGCTCCCCGCCAGGTTCAAAAGGACCCTGTCAAGGGTTTCCTCGAGCACGTTGACCTCATGGTGTTGACCGACAAAGAGGTTCGCGAACGACTGGTCGTCGGTGCCGCCGTGGCCAAGGCTCAGAAGGCCGCTGCCGAGGCAGAACTCGATACCGTCACCGTCGTTATGGCTGTCCGCGAGCTCCTCGACGAAGGTGTCGAGGCGGATGCCGCTATTACGCAGGCGATTGAAGCTGTGCAAGAGGAGCAGGCTGCTGCTGCTCCTCCCGCGTCTCCCCCCCCCGCTGCCGAAGACGCCGCTGCTGCGGCCGCTGCCGAGGCTGGTGTGGGCGAAGGCGCTGGCGACGGTTCCGAGGGCGACTCCGGCTCCGACAGCGAATAGTCGCTCGTTCACCTAGCTCAGTTGATGAGTTGCGCGTAGCTGCGTAACTCATGACGTGCTGGGTCGTGGCCCGCAGAGTAAGGCGCCGTAGATGATGGATAGGCAATTGCCGTGGCTGATCGCGGGCCTGGGTAATCCAGGTAAGGACTACGCCCAAACCCGCCACAACATTGGCTACCTGGTGACCGACCTGTTGGCCGAACGGATGGGCGAGCGGTTCACTAAGCACAGGCGCGCGCACGCTGATTCTGTGGAAGGACGCCTCGATGGCACCAGGGCAGTCTTGATCCGCTCACGCAGCTACATGAATGAGTCGGGGGCAGCGATCCGCGCCGCGGCCGACTACAGCAACATCCCAATCTCGCAGATCATCGTTGTTCACGACGAGCTAGATATCGAATTCGGTGCGATCAAGATAAAGGTCGGCGGCGGCGATGGTGGCCATAACGGAATCAAGTCGACAAAGAAGTCGCTAGGCTCTGGCGACTTCTACCGCGTCAGGGTTGGCATTGGGCGCCCACCGGGGCGCCAAGATCCTGCCGACTATGTCCTGCGGTCGTTTGGCTCTAGCGAACGCAAAGAGCTGCCCCTCGTGGTGGACTCTGCCGCCGATGCAGTTGAGGTAATCATCAACGAAGGTATAGCGGTCGCGCAGAATCGCTACCACAGCAAGTAGCGTGACGGCGTGGAATCACAATCAGTAACAGATGCCGAACTCGCGATCGCCGTTGCAAAGAGGGCCGGAGCGCTACTCCTTGAGTTGCGAGCAGACTTTGGGGCAGTCGACCCCGACGATAAGGACCGTCGCACCGAACTCAAGGACAAGGCGGATGCCGCCTCCCATCAGCTGATAATGAAGCTTCTAAGCGAAGCCCGGCCAGACGACGCGATTCTGAGCGAGGAGGGTGTCGATGAGATCCAGCGGGACACCGCGGCGCGGGTGTGGATCGTCGACCCCCTCGATGGCACCAAGGAATACGGCCTCGGTCGATCAGACTTCGCGGTCCACATTGCGTTGTGGGATCGCAGCGTTGGCCCAGACGGGTCGCTGACCGTTGGTGTATTGGATTTACCAGCTCAACAGCGAACGCTCTCGACCATCGATGAGGTGAGTTCACCGCGAGCGATCGATGATTCCAGGCCAGTGCAGTTGATCGTGTCCCGGTCGCGCCCGCCAGAAATCGCTAAAGATCCCGGTCGCGAAGGGCTGGCAGGGGTCTTACAGGCCGCAGGGAAGACCGACCATGGGGTAGAGGTCTTGCACTCTGGTTCGGTTGGCGCCAAGGTTGCCGAGGTGCTGGCTGATCGGGCTGATGCCTATGTCCACGACACCGGGTTCTACGAGTGGGATGTGGCTGCGCCGCTAGCGGTCGCCCAGCACTATGGACTTGTGGCCTCCCATATCGACGGTTCGACGGTGACCTTCAACCATCGACCTCCGTGGGTCAGCGACCTCGCCGTTTCGCTACCCACTCTTGCACCGTTCATGATCGACTAGGGACTGCCGTAACCTCGCACCTGTGAGTTTGCGGGGATTACTGCCAGTTGTTGCGCGAGATCCAGCGCTGGCTGAAGCCTTAGCGGCCGCGAGCCGTCATGATCCGGCGCATGCATTTGTGGGGCCCCGAGGTACCGCGCCGCTGCTCACCGGCATCCTCGCGACACCAGAGCTAGGGGATAGCACCGTTCTGGCGGTCACAGCGACGACTCGCGATGCCGAGGATTTGGCCGCGGAACTGCGCGGCTTCCTCCCCGCGGATGCTGTCGTTGAGTTCCCAGCGTGGGAGACATTGCCGCACGAGCGACTGAGTCCCACACACGACACGGTAGGTAGGCGACTACACGTTCTGCGTCGCCTTTCGCATCCAGCCAACGATGGTTCGGGGCTCGGACCGATCAGGGTGGTGGTCGCCGGAGTTCGTGCCCTCGTACAACCGATCGTGGCCGGTATTGGCGATCTGGAGCCTGTGCGGGCACGCGCGGGTGAGAGCCCAGGATTAGAAGAGACTGTGGAGCGCTTGGTCTCGATTGGCTACGAGCGCACCGATCTGGTGACACGACGCGGTGAGCTAGCCGTCCGCGGTGGAATAGTTGATGTGTTTGTCCCAACAGATGAGCACCCGTTACGGGTCGAGTTCTTTGGTGACGAAGTCGAGGAGGTGCGATCGTTCTCCGTTACGGATCAGCGCTCCCTGGACGTGGTGAGCCGGGGCCTGTGGGCTCCACCCTGCCGCGAGGTGTTGCTCACTGAAGACGTTCGTCGGCGAGCCGAGTCGTTGGCGATTGAGCACCCGGAACTTGCGGAAGTGTTTGGTTCGCTGGCGCAGGGGATTCACGTCGAGGGAATGGAATCGCTGGCCCCGGTCCTGTGCGAGGGGATGGAGACACTCCTGGACGTGGTTCCCGATCGAACGGTCGTCGTGGTTGATGAACCCGAGCGGGTACGTAAGCGTGCCGAGGATCTACTTGCGACCAGCGATGAGTTCCTCGCAGCTGGGTGGCAGGCGGCTGCTGAAGGTGCTCAAGTGCCGATCGATGTCTCCGCAGCCTCGTACCGGACTCTCGAGGAGATGCCGACGTTGGCTGCCGAGCGTAAGCTCCCGTGGTGGACGGTGGCGCCGTTCGGAGCCGAGGTTGACGAGCGTTCCGCGATCGATGCGTTACCTAGCTTTCGGGGGGATCTCAGCGCAGCGCTGCGAATGCTCTCGAGTCGCATCAAAGAGGGTGCGCGCGCCGTCATCGTGACGGCGGGGCATGGCCCGGCTGTCCGGATCGCCGAGCAACTTGCCGATCGCGAGATCCCTGCCCGTTTGGTTCAATCGCTCGATACACCGCCAAGCCAGAACATCGTGACGGTGGTGACAGGCCCGCTACGTCACGGCTTTGATGCCACCGCGGTTGGCCTCGTCGTCTTGACCGAGACGGACCTATCGGGGACGCGGGGACCGGCAGGTCAGGTTGCTCCCAAGATGCCCTCTAAGCGCAAGCGGGCGATTGATCCGCTTCAGCTATCCCCAGGGGACTACATCGTGCACGAGAAGCACGGTGTTGGGCAGTTCGTCGATCTCGCGCAGCGGACGGTGAGCGGTGCAACGCGAGAGTACGTCGTGGTGGAGTACGCCGCTAGTAAGCGTGGGCAGCCACCAGATCGGCTGTACGTCCCGACGGATCAGCTTGACCAGATCACGCGGTATGTCGGTGGCGAAGCACCGAGTATGCATCGCCTTGGTGGTGCCGACTGGGGAAAGGCCAAGAGTCGGGCTCGCAAGGCAGTTCGGGAGATCGCCGGCGAACTCGTTCGGCTGTACGCGGCGCGGCACAATGCGAAAGGCCACGCCTTCGGACCGGACACCCCGTGGCAGGGCGAACTAGAGGACGCGTTTCCGTTCGCCGAGACGGTTGATCAACTCGCCACGATCGACGAAGTCAAGGCCGATATGGAGAAATCGGTCCCGATGGACCGGATCATCTGTGGTGATGTCGGCTACGGAAAGACCGAGATCGCGGTGCGGGCTGCGTTTAAGGCAGTTCAAGATGGCAAGCAGGTTGCGGTCTTGGTGCCGACCACTCTGCTCGTTCGCCAGCATCAGCAGACGTTTACTGAACGCTTTGGCTCTTTCCCAATCCGAGTTGAAGCTCTCTCCCGCTTCCAGTCCGCAGCGGAGTCTCGCAAGATCCAAGAAGGAATCACTGACGGCACGGTCGATGTTGTCATTGCGACTCACCGTCTGCTCTCCCCACAAACTCAGTTCAAGGATTTAGGGCTGGTCATTGTCGATGAGGAGCAACGCTTCGGGGTGGAGCACAAGGAGCATCTCAAGGCGTTACGGACCAATGTTGATGTGTTGACCATGTCTGCTACTCCGATCCCGCGAACGTTGGAGATGGCGGTCACAGGGATTCGTGAGATGTCCACGATCGCGACCCCGCCCGAACAGCGCCTTCCGGTGCTGACCTATGTCGGTCCATATGAAAACAAGCAGATCACCGCAGCGATCCGCCGGGAACTGCTACGCGATGGGCAAGTCTTCTTTGTTCACAATCGGGTCGAAAGCATCGATCGCGTCGCAAAGAAGATCGCCGAACTCGTACCCGAGGCCCGAATCGCGGTAGCTCATGGCCGGATGGGGGAGCATCGGCTCGAGCAGGTTATTGACGACTTCTGGGAACAGCGCATCGACGTGCTGGTCTGTACGACGATCGTTGAGAGCGGTCTAGACATCACCAACGCCAATACACTCATTGTTGATCGAGCGGACAACTTCGGGGCGAGCCAAATGCACCAGCTTCGAGGTCGGGTTGGCCGAGGACGCGATCGCGCGTACGCCTACTTCTTCTATCCCGAAGAGAAGACGCTAAGCGAGACTGCCCATGAGCGATTAGCGACCATTTCCTCGCACACCGATCTGGGTTCGGGAATGGCCGTGGCAATGAAGGATCTGGAGATCCGTGGGGCCGGAAATTTGTTGGGCGGTGAGCAGTCGGGCCATATCGCCGACGTCGGTTTTGATCTGTATGTCCGAATGGTCGGGGAGGCCCTGGCGGTAGTTAAGGGCGAGGTCGATAACGAGCCGATGGATGTCAGCGTCGAGTTGCCCGTAGACGCCCACATCCCCGAGAAGTACGTACCAGAAGAGCGGCTACGTCTTGAGGCCTATAAGCGGCTGGCCTCGGTGTTATCCGAAGATGACATCGCAGCCGTGATTGCTGAGCTCAAGGACCGTTACGGTCCGCTGCCTGCAGCCGTTGAGACCTTGGTTGACGTCGCACGTGTCCGTTTACTTGCTCGCAGTGCGGGTGTTGGCGAGATCGTGCTGGCTGGGTCAAGGATTCGGATGTCGCCAGTGGCGCTGCCGGACTCGCGGACTATGCGGCTGACACGTCTCTATCCCGGAAGTCAGATTCGACCCGCGACCCGAACAATCCTGGTTCCCCGGCCCGCCACCAAGAAGGTCGGCGGAAAGCCACTGGTCAATCGCGAGTTGCTGTCGTGGGTTGAGGAGTTATTACGCGAGGTCATCGTCGGAGCGAATCAACCGGCCCCAGCAAGTAGCGACCCTGTCAAATAGCGACCTAGCCAGCAAGCGACCTAGACGTTGACCGGTGCAGCAAACGCGCAGCAGAACGTGAAGCCGCCCGCGGTGAGGTTGTGGGGGGCGCTGGCGACAGCGACCCGAATCTGGTCACCAGATGGTTGGCCCAGCATCTCGATTAGGGATGCGAACGTGTGGGGCTCGGTGACCAGGTAGTCCGCTTGGCCGAACTCCGTACTGGCGCTAGTGATCGTGACCATGGTGAGGCCACCACTGGCAAAGTCGACGGGAGCAATGAAGAGGTGGGCGGCGCTGACTGCGTTAGCTGAGAGCTCTTCCCAAAGCGGAGCAACGTGTTCATCCTCGAAGACCACGAATGCTTCAGTGGCTCTGGCCGCCCCGTCACGCAGATCGATACCGTCTCGTTTGGCGAGGCCGACCTGAAGTTCCTGTTTGAGGGCAACCCGATACAACTCACGTTGCTCGTGTGCGCTCACTACATGTTTGTTCGAAGTCAATGATCAGTTCCTCCTCACCGCCTACGCTACGTAACCGCGGTAGCGTGCGCTAGTACCGGATCGGGTGACATCAGTTTGCGTAATCTCACACTGCGCGCCCGACTGCGACACGCGTAACGAGGCAACCGGAGGTCTCGGCGCGTACGATCGGGGCCTGAACCCGACCACGGCAACAGTTTCGGTGTATGAAAGGGCCATGCCTGTGATTCGCCTGCTAGATCTCGTCCCCCGACCGTCCAAACGTGCCGCGCGCGTGGGAGCTGGGTTAGTAGCCATCACCGCCCTTGGGCTGGGCGCATCTGGCTGTGGCGCGGACTTAGCTGGCTCAGCGGCGGTTGTTGGCCAGCAGCGGGTTACAGATGAGGAGTTGACCGCCGACGTTGATGCGGTTACTAGCGCGCTCGGCATCGAGTCATCTGACCAGGTGAACCAGATCGTCCTTGATCGGCTGATTCGGTCTGATCTCTTCGACGAGTTGGCAGCTCGTAACGGGGTAACAATCACCGGTGGTGAGCTCGATACCTTCATTGCCGACACTGCCGAGACGGTCGGTGGGCGCGCCGCGCTCGACGCTCAGCTTCTCCAGTCCTCCGGTGTGGCCGCAGATGCTGTTGAGAGTTTTGCCCGAACATTCCTCTTGCAACAGAAGATCGCTGAGGTGTTGGTGCCCGGTGGGACCCCAGAACAACAAGGCGAAGCGCTGGCGGCGGCAGTAATTGCACTGTCTGAAGAGCTCGATACTCGAGTCAGTCCGCGATTCGGCACCTGGGATCCGGCGACGTTGTCCGTTGGACCGATTCCGAACGATCTCTCCGCGCCGATTATCTCGGCCGATGATCCAGCACTGCAGCAGATCAACCCGCAGCAGCAGCCACAGCAGTAGCTAGGGCGCTGGCAGACACTTACCTCATGACACAACCCGTGGGCACAAAATTGCTCGAGTTGGTCGCGGTGATGGATCGTCTGCGCTCACCCGGTGGCTGCCCGTGGGATGCCGAGCAGACCCATTCGAGCCTCGTTGAGTATTTAATCGAGGAGACCTACGAGGCAGTGGACGCTATCGAGGTGGGTGATGCCGCTGACTTGAAAGAGGAGCTCGGTGACCTCCTGCTTCAGGTCGTGTTTCATGCCCGGATTGCGCAGGAGGCTGCGGTGCCGTGGTCAATCGACGATGTCGCGGCGGGAATCACCGACAAGCTGATCAGGCGCCATCCGCACGTATTTGCCGATGGACATGTTGAAGATACGGTGGACTCTGAGCGGCAGTGGCAGCTCAATAAGGCGAAGGAGAAGGGGCGCACCTCGGTGACCGAGGGGATTCCCGCCTCCCTGCCTGGTCCTGCCCGGGCGGCAAAGACGCTACGTCGGGCGCAGCGAGGCGGCGTAGCGGTATCCGTTGCTCGCCCGAGCGCGGAGCGGATCGCCGACAGAGTCATGGCCGACCTGACCTCAACAGAGCCGGCCGAAGAACTTGGCGATGTGTTTCTTGCACTAATTGATCGGGCCAACCGCACCGGAATTGACGCGGATGCGGCGCTGCGCGAGTCTATTCGCGCTCTCAACGAACGAATTTTGAGTGAAGAGGCCGCACCGTAGGGTTACCCTGTGTACGTGGGGGATTTAACAAGACGGACGTTCATTGGCGCGGCATCTGCTGCCAGCGTGGCTACGGTAGCCGCGTGCAGCGAACCGGTTAGCTCAACACCTTCAGTCCAGCCGAGTGCAAGCCCAGTCGTTGTGCCAGCCACCGTCGGCAAGCCGACAAAGAAGTGGTTCATCTCGGGGGGTAGGCGCGCGCCTGCCCAACTCATTGAGGCCTACACCCCGGACACGAGCGTGCTGCCGGGTACGCCCGTGCCAATCCACGTCTCCACCTCGGCACCAGAGTGGACGATTCAAGTATTCCGGATTGGTGACTACGAGGGTCTTGGCGGAACGCGATTACAAACCCTTGGTCCCTTCCCTGGCCAGAAGTACACCGGCAAGACCTCAGTTGATAGCCAGACCAAATCTGTGCGAGCGGATTGGCCGAGCGCGGTATCGGTAGACACCACCGGTTGGGAGCCCGGCTTCTATCTCCTTCACGCTGTCGCCGACGGGAAGCGGACGGAGATACCGGTTGTGGTGCGGACCGCCGATGTCACCGATCGCGTCGCCGTTATCGCGTCGGTCACTACCTGGCAGGCCTACAACCTCTGGGGTGGGCGCTCGCTCTATCAAAGCGCAGCTGGTGGATTCGAGGACCGCAGTTATGCGGTCAGCACTAATCGGCCATTCGATCGAACTGGTCGCGGTCTCATTTACGCATTTGAGGTTCCTGCCGTGCGGGTGGCGGAGGAGTCCGGTGTTCCGCTGGCCTATCTCACGAATGTCGATTTGTCACTGGCCCCCGAACAACTCAACGGGGCCGCGGGTGCGGTCTCGACCGGCCACGATGAGTACTGGTCAGTTCCTTACCGCAACTCCCTAGCCAAACTTCGCGACGAGGGCGGGAACCTGGCCTTCCTGGGTGCCAATACCGGGTATTGGCGGGTGCGCGTCGCCGACTCTGGCCCGGATGCAGGCCAACTCATCACCTGCTACAAGTCAGCAGCACTTGATCCGGTTAAGAACTCCCGGCGCACGACTGCCCGATGGCGTGACGCACCTAAGGCGCAACCCGAGAACACCGTCGTTGGACAGCTGTACGACGCGTTCCCCGCCAACGGAGCGCTAGAGATTCGTGACCCCGGCTTCTTCCTCTTCGATGGGACCGACGTCAGTGCTGGCGATACATTTCCCGGGTTGCTTGGACCCGAGACCGATCGCTATTACGACTTGTCGACTACTCCGCACCCGCTGCAGATACCCGCGCTGAGCGAATTGATCGGCAAGGGAAATAAGACGTGGTCGACGATGACGTACTACACAAACGACGCCGGTGCAGGTGTCGTTTCCACCGGAACAATGGGCTGGTGTCGGAGCCTTCCGCGGCCTCGGAAGATTGATGGCATCCCAGCGAAGACCACAGCCTTTGCCAAGCAGGTCACCCTCAATATCTTCCAACAGGCGGCTGCGGGGCCAATGGGAACCGCTCACCCAGCCGTCGATGACAGCGCAGATGTGAATCTGCCCAAAACCAACACCACCGGTGCCGCGTAGGCTGGCGCCCGCAGACCCAACACCATCGAAGGAGAACTGTGGCAAGCATCGACGTCGTTATCGCTCGCGAAATTCTGGACTCTCGTGGAAATCCCACGGTTGAGGTCGAAGTAGCCCTTGATGACGGTGTGCTGGGCCGAGCAGCGGTTCCCAGTGGCGCCTCGACAGGTGCGCACGAGGCAGTTGAACTACGCGACGGCGGAGATCGATACGGCGGCAAGGGCGTGCTCAACGCCGTCGTGGCGATCGAAGATGAGATCTACCCGGAGATCATTGGGATGGATGCGACCGAGCAGCGCGTCATCGATCAGATCATGATCGACCTTGATGGGACGCCGAACAAGTCGCGGCTCGGCGCTAACTCCATCCTCGGGGTATCGCTGGCTGTTGCCAAGGCTGCCGCCCTTTCTGCTGATCTCGACCTATTCCGGTACGTCGGCGGCCCCAACGCGCACGTTCTGCCCGTTCCGATGATGAACATCCTCAACGGCGGCGCACATGCCGACACTGATGTCGACATTCAGGAGTTCATGATTGCCCCGGTCGGCGCTGCCACCTTTGGTGAGGCAGTCCAAATGGGCGCAGAGGTTTACCACGCGCTGAAGTCCGTCTTGAAGCAGAAGGGCTACGGAACCGGTCTAGGTGACGAGGGCGGATTTGCCCCGAGCCTGCCGAGTAACCGCGCAGCGCTGGAACTGATTGCCGAGGCCGTTGGCGGGACAGGCCTCAAGCTCGGGTCGGATATTGGCTTGGCCCTTGATGTAGCCGCCACCGAGTTCTACTCCGATGGCTCCTACCGGTTCGAGAACGAGCCGCGCTCGGCAGAATGGATGACCGCGTACTACGAGTCGCTCGTCGAGGACTTCCCGCTGGTGTCCATCGAGGATCCGCTTGATGAGAACGACTGGGATGGCTGGGTCCACATCACCAATGCACTGGGTGCCAAGGTCCAGCTCGTTGGCGATGACTTGTTTGTCACGAATCCAGTTCGGCTTCAGCAAGGAATTGACCTTGGCGCGGCAAATGCGCTGCTGGTCAAGGTGAACCAGATTGGCACCCTGACCGAGACCCTCGACGCGGTCTCGTTGGCTCAGCGCAACGGCTACGCGGCGATGATGAGTCATCGCTCAGGCGAGACCGAGGACACCACGATCGCCGATCTGGCCGTCGCCACTGACTGTGGACAGATCAAGACTGGTGCACCTGCCCGCTCCGAGCGGGTCGCCAAGTACAACCAACTCCTGCGTATCGCTGAGGAACTTGACGAAGCTGCGCGCTATGCCGGCGCGTCGGCGTTCCCACGCATGCGAGTCTGAGCGACCCTTGTGTGATGTTTGGATTCCGGGAAGATCGCGAACCGGCGGATGACTCTGCCGGTGGCTCCTGGATGTCTCCATCGGCAGATTCCACTGCGGGAGCTCGCAGGTCGTTCGTCTCCGGTCGCGCTGCGATCCTGCTGACAATCGCTGTGGTTGCGGTGATCTTGCTGGCGCTTCCGTTACGTGAGTACCTCAGTCAGCGCTCAGAGATCAGCTCAGCAGGGGCAAAAGCTGCCCAGCAGCAACAACGCGTCGACGAACTCCAGCGACAGGTCGATCTGTGGGAAAACGATGACTATGTCCGAGGTCAAGCCAGAGAACGCCTGCACTTCTTACTTCCCGGTGAGGTGGGCTACAAGGTGATCGACCCGAATGATTCGGAGAACAAACTCGAGCAGCAACTCGTTGAAGCCGATGCGCCTAAGGGTCCCTGGTATGACCGGCTTTGGAACAGCGTGGATGCAGCAGATCGTGCCGGAACCGGTAACTAGCGCGACAGTCGCCGAGCTCGACTTGGAGCGACTTCGCGCGCAACTCGGGCGAGTCCCCCGTGGCGCCCGAGCGATCCCCGCCAGGTGCGGGGATCGCTGGCCGGCAGTCGTTGAGACAGATCCACGGCTGCCTGACGGAACGCCGTTCCCGACCTTCTACTACCTATCTTGTCGGCGATTGAATGCGGCACTATCGACATTGGAATCCGAGGGCCTCATGCGGCAGCTGGCGCAGCGCTTGACTACTGATGAGCAGTTCGCCGCCGAGTATGCCGCCGCCCACCAGAGCTATCTTTCCGCCCGCGAGGCAGTTGGCCATGTTGAGGAGATTGACGACTACTCGGCTGGCGGTATGCCAACGCGAGTCAAGTGTCTGCACGCCCTAGTTGCGCACTCGTTGGCTGCTGGGCCGGGAGTGAACCCGGTCGGCGACATCGCCCTCGCGGAAGTAACACGTCGGGGAGTGTGGCCGCACTCAGGCCAGTGCGTTGATGTGGATACCGACAATGCGGGAGCGAACGGATGACGCGAGTTGCAGGGATCGACTGCGGAACGAACTCAATCCGGCTGCTGATCGCCGATGTTGATACCGCCGCTGGCACCCTGACCGATGTTCACCGGCAGATGACGATCGTTCGCCTCGGCGAGGGCGTCGATCGGACAGGTTGCTTCGCGCAGGCGGCTCTGGACCGGACCTTTGCCGCGTGCGATGACTACGCTTCGGCAATCGCGGCAGCTGATGTGCAGGCAGTGCGATTCGTTGCGACATCGGCGAGTAGGGACGTGTCCAATCGTGCGGAGTTCGTTGCCGGAGTTGCAGCGCGGCTCGGAGTAGAACCAGACGTAATCTCTGGCGACGAGGAGGCCTCGCTGTCGTTCACGGGGGCCGTGCGCTCCCTCGGCCAGGTTGTGGGAGACAGGCAAGTACTTGTCGTTGATATCGGGGGCGGGTCGACCGAGTTCGTCCGTGGCTCGATCGCCGACGGAGTCCTCGCTGCCAAGAGTGTCGACATTGGGTGCGTCCGGATGACCGAGCGCAGACTGCTCGCCAACCCCCCGACTAATGAGCAGATAGGGTTAGCGATCGAGGATATTGATGCCGCAATCCAGGCTGCCGACGAGGTCGTCGATCTCCAGGCCGCGGCACTCATAGTCGGCCTGGCGGGGTCGGTCACGACACTTGCTGCCCTCGCCCTAGAGCTTCCCGAGTACGACTCTGAGCGTATCCATGGATCGGAGTTGTCAGCCGCAGACGTCTTCGACATCACGAATGCCCTTCTTGCAATGACGACCGATGGGCGGGCCGAGTTGTCAGTGATGCACCCGGGACGAGTCGACGTCATTGGTGGAGGAGCGCTCGTCTTGGACCGGATCCTGGCATCCACGGAGTTCCCGTTTGTGCTCGTCAGCGAGCACGACATCCTCGACGGCATTGCTTGGTCACTAGCCGAATGATCTGGGCTCGCTAGCCTGCGGGAGCCACAAGGTGCTGCTCTAACAGAGCGCGGGTCCGTTCTGGTTGGCTCCAGAAGACGCCGCCTGGATCTAGAATTCGCAGGGTTGCATTCGGAAGTGCGTCTGCTAGATCGCGTGCAATTGCCGTCGAATGCAGTCTGTCTTCCCGCTGGGCAAGGACGAGAGCTGGCGTTTGTACGAGGGTCAGCGCTGATAGGTCAGGCACCGGCACGTCCTGTTTCGACGGTGCCGGGGGTGCCATTGCTGCAAGCTCGGCGGCGCGACGAGCAAGGACCATTCGAGTCACCCGCAGATCACGCAGATTCTCAGGAATCTCCGTCAGCAGGATTGCGGTCAGTCTGTCTCGATCGCAATCCCTGATTGCAGCGCCTAGATCGGTCAGACGCTGCGTTGCACCATCAGTTCGCGGGATATTGAGAGCGGCAGGCATTACGAACGCAAGCCGGTCGAAACGGCCTGGTTCGGCAGTGAGGAGTCGCATCAGGGCGCCGGCCCCCAATGACAAACCGCAAGCCCGGGTTGCCCCCACATGATCGGCGACGGCCTTCAGATTAGCGGCGAGTAGCTCGTAGTCCCAGCCGCGATCAAGGGGATCGGAACCGCCGTGACCGTGAAAGTTCAGTAGTACGCGGGTACCAGATAGTGGCATCGCTAGCGGTTTGGTCTCCGATACTGATCCGGCAAGTCCGTGGGCAAAGACGGTGACAGGGTCACCCTCGCCATAGGCAAAGAACTCGACACCGCCCACGCGCCCACTTTGTATCGTCGTCGGTCGGGCAGCGGTTGCTGCCGCGCTACTCACGCGCCGACGGCGTGCACGCCACCGTCGACGTGGATGATCTCGCCGGTGGTAGCCGGGAACCAGTCCGAGAGTAGCGCTAGCACCGCGCGCGCCGTGGGTTCGGCGTCGTTGATATCCCAGCCCAGCGGTGCCCGGGTATCCCAGACATCCTCAAACTCGCTGAAGCCCTCAATGGAGCGCGCTGCCATGGTGCGCAGCGGACCCGCCGACACTAAGTTCACCCGCACACCCTGTGGACCGAGTTCTTTGGCGAGGTAGCGCGACGCCGACTCGAGAGCGGCTTTGGCTACGCCCATCCAGTCGTAGCTTGGCCAAGCTAGGGAGGCATCGAAGTCCAACCCGACAACGCTGGCATTTCCCGCCAGACTCGGAGACAGAGCTCGGGTAAGCGAGACCAAGCTGTAGGTCGAGACATGCATAGCGGTGGCCACATCGGTCCAGGGCGCGGTCATGAATCCACCGCCAAGGGTGCTTTCTGGAGCGAACCCGATCGCATGCAGAATCCCGTCGACGCCATCGAGGTGCTCGCCGACGCGACCATCGAGGGACTCAAGCTCGCCCTCATTCGTGACGTCGAGCGCAAGCACCTCAACTGGTTGCGGGAGACGGTTGGCAATCCGTCGAGTAAGTGACAATGTGCGCTCTGGGCTAGTCAGGACGATCTGTGCACCCTGTTCCTGGGCGATTCGGGCGACAGTGAAGGCGATACTGCTTTGGGTGAGAACGCCAGTGATGAGTAGCCGCTTGCCGGCCACGATCCCGGTCGGGGCCGCGGCCGTGTTGGGGTCGGTACCTACTTCTGCGGTGATAGTCACTTCTGCTCCTTGTCGATCTGTTACTCGTCTACTGGTCGTACGGGGTTGTCGCGCGAGATAGGGTCGGCGTTCTAGTTACCCATCCCCAAGCCGCCGTCAACCGGGATGACCGCTCCGGTGATGTAGCCGCCGGCATCGCTGGTAAGGAATGCGATGGTGGCCGCGATGTCTTCAACGGTGCCGATCCGATTTAGCGGAATACTGTCCAGCACTTCGCTACGGCGGTCGTCGCCGAGGGCGGCAGTCATATCCGTGTCAATGAATCCCGGGGCAATGACGTTGCAGGTCACCCCGCGAGGCCCGAACTCGCGGGCGAGGGATCGGGCCAGCCCGATCAGACCGGCCTTACTCGCTGCGTAATTCGCCTGGCCGGCTGACCCGCTCATCGCGACCACACTTGAGACGAAGATGATCCGGCCCCAGCGGTTGCGCAACATCGGGCCGGCCACGGCTTTCACGAGGCGGTAGGTTCCGGTCAAGTTGGTATCAAGCACGTTGGTAAATGAGTGCTCGTCCATTCGCAGCATCAGCTTGTCGTCAGTAACTCCGGCATTGGCGACAAGAACCTCTACCGCTCCGTTGTCCGCGGCGGCTTGTTTGACCGCAAGCTGAACGCTCTCGTTATCAGATACATCGCAGCCAATCGCTGTCCCCGCACCCGCCGCACAGGAGCCGGATCGTGAGAGGTTCGCTACCCGGTGACCCGAGCTGACGAACTGTGCAGCCACGGCGGCGCCGATTCCTCGACTTCCACCAGTGACGAGAACTGAGCGTTGAGTTGGTTCCTCCGGTCGATGCTGATCGAGCGTGTGATCGAGGGTGGTGTTGTGGGGTAGACCGCCGCCTTCGCTAGCCGCCGCCGAGTCGCCTTCGATTCCAAGACCGTCGGTGAATGAGTAGATCTGGGTCTGGTTCATAGCGGGATGTTCTTCTTCCTTGATCGGGTAGCGGACGATCCTTGGATGAGGGTGATCAGTGACGACCGCGTATTCGCCGGGTCGATGACCTGATCGATGAGACCTTCACCGACAGCTCGATCTAGCCCACCGGTGAGTTCGCCGTGTTCTGCAGCGAATGCCTCCACGGCGGCGTCGCGTTCGTGCTCCGGGGTACTGGCGATATCGCGTCGGCGGGTGATTTGCACGGCCGCCTGGGCACTCATCACATCGACGACTGCACTCGGCCAGGCGAGTACTTTGGTTGCACCGAGCGAGCGACTGTTCATCGCGATGTAGGCGCCGCCGAAGGCCTTATGGGTGATTACGGTGAAGCGCGGAACACTGGCGGCAGCGAAGGCGTGCAAGAGCTTGGCACCGCGACGTACGATTCCGCCGGTCTCTTGTTTGCTACCTGGTAGGTAGCCCGGAACGTCAACGATGACGACTAGAGGTAAGCCGAAGGAATCGCAGAGTCGCACAAATCTGGCAGCCTTCTCCGAAGCATTCGCCGTCAGACAGCCACCCATCCTGATCGGGTTGTTCGCGATTACCCCGACTGCGCGACCACCAATTCGGCCCAGAGCGGTCACTACATTGGGCGCCCATTCGCGCTGCAGTTCGGTGGGGGCTGTATCGAGCAAGGTGGTGATGATCGGGCGAACGTCGTAGGCCCGCCGGGTGTTCGCCGGGAGGAAGTCGCCGGGATTGCCACGCGAGGTAGCTGGTTCCGCCGGTTCATGTGGGCCTGACCCCAAGAGCGCGACGACGTCGCGTGCCTGGGCAAACGCCTGCGTATCACTACCTGCTCGTACATGGGACAGTCCGGAGGACTTGGCATGGACGTGAGGGCCACCGAGGGACTCGGCGTCGATTACCTCGCCGGTGACTCGGTTAACGATGTCCGGTCCGGTGACGAAGACCCGCGATCCGGGACCAGTGATCACCACATCGGTTAGGGCTGGCCCGTAAGCGGCGCCGCCGGCGGCTGCCCCGAGCACAACGCTGACCTGCGGGACGACACCGCTCGCGGTTGTCATTGCGGCAAACACGGAGCCGACAGCGTCGAGGCTAGCCGCGCCTTCCGGTAGTCGTGCTCCACCGGACTGCCAGATACCAACGATGGGAAAGTCTCGAAGTAGAGCGACCTGGTATGCGGCGACGATGCTGTCGCAGCCAGCACGGCCCAGCGCGCCGCCCGACCGGCGAGGGTCGGTGGCGAATACGACGCATTCAGTCCCCGCGAGTCGACCGATACCGCTCACGACCCCGTCGCTGTCCTGGAGGATCTCGACGCTGCGTTGGTCGCACAGTTGGCGCAAACGTTCGCGGGGATCACGCAGATCAATGATGTCGATATCGCTAGCGTGCGTGTCCCGCTCGGCAGGGGTACCAACCGGATTGATCGCCTGCGCCCCTGGCTTTCCGGTGAGCTCAGCCAATGACGGCGCAGTAACACTCATCCGCGATCTCCGCGAAAGGCCAGGGCGACGTTATGTCCGCCGAATCCGAATGACGTACTCAGCGCGACTCCAGTTGGATCAATCGATCGCCCCTCGATCTGGACCACATCGAGATTGATCTCGTCGTCTTGGGAGTCCAGGTTTCGCGTTGGCGGAGCCATTCCGTTCTTCAGGGCGAGCACTGTGAACACCGCTTCGATCGCTCCTGCGCCCCCGAGTAGGTGGCCGGTCGCGGCCTTGGTGGCGCTCACAGCAATATCGGTGGCCGATGGGCCGATCGCATCGTGGATGGCAATCGACTCAGCGATATCGCCCACTGGTGTGCTTGTTGCGTGCGCATTGAGATGCACGACATCAGTGGGGGTGGCTTGGGCTTCGCGTAGGGCAAGGGTGATGGCCCGACTGGCACCGCGGCCCGCTGGGTCGGGGGCGGCGACGTGGAAGGCATCGGAGGTTATTCCTGCTCCGGCGACTTCGGCATAGATCTTTGCGCCTCGTGCGACGGCGTGGCTGCGCCGCTCGAGTACGAGTGCCCCGGCTCCCTCACCCATCACAAATCCATCGCGTCCCTTGTCGTAGGGGCGCGAGGCTGCTTGCGGTTCATCATTGCGGGTCGACAACGCGCGCATCGCAGCAAAGCCCGCGATGGTCAATGGGTGGATACCTGCCTCGGTTCCACCACATAAGACGACGTCAGCCCGGCCAAGGCGGATGAGGTCCAGTCCAAGTGAGACCGCCTCTGATCCAGAAGCGCAGGCGCTCACGGGGGTGTGGACTCCTGCTTGCGCCCCGATATCGAGCCCAACCGCAGCAGCTGGCCCATTTGGCATCAGCATGGTGACGGCCAAAGGTGAGACTCGGCTTGGCCCGCGGTCATTCAGAGTGTCGTAGGACCCCAGCAGAGTCTGTACCCCGCCGATGCCCGAGGCGACTGCCACCGCGAGGCGCTCGGGATCGACTTCCCCACTGGCATTGGCATCAGCCCAGGCCTCCCTGGCGGAGACGACAGCGAGTTGTTGGGAGCGGTCCCAACGCCGTGCTTGAACCCGGTCGATCAATCCGGCCGGATCGACCGCAGCAACCCCGGCGATTCTCACGGGTAGGTCATCGGCCCACTCGTCAGAGATCCTGATGATTCCGGAGTCACCTGCTAGCAAGTTCTGCCAGCTAGATTCCGCAGTTCCGCCGAGCGGGGTCGTGGCGCCAATTCCGGTCACGACCACCGCCTCGTGGGCCACGGTCACGCGGAAGCCTTTGCGCTCACAGACTCGGTGATGTAGTCCACTGCCTCGCCAACGGTCGTCATATCGGCGAAGGCGGAATCGGGGATCTTGATATCGAAGCGCTCTTCGGCGACGACGATAATCTCGACCATCGTCAGGGAGTCCACGCCCAAGGTGCCATCAAATGTGGCGTCGCGGGTGATCGCTGCTGGGCGGGGCCCGGCGATCTCCTCAATGATTTCCGTCATGGCGCTCAGAACTGTTGCGCTATCGGTGAGGTTGAGCTCTGTCATTCTTTCTCCAAAGGTTGTGTCGAGGATTCGACGGTTGTGTGATGGGTGTTCGACGTACTGAGGTGGAGAGGTACTGAGGTCTTTCAGGTACTTCTTATGGGCAACGGATTACTTGCGAGGCCCAAGTCATTCCGGAACCGAATCCGATGAGTAGTGCGGGGTCTCCGGTCTGAACGCGCCCCTCTTCTTTGAGACGGGTCAGGGCCATCGGCACGCTGGCTGCGGAGGTGTTTCCGGCGTAGCGGACATCATCGGCAACGACTGTGTTCTCGCCGAGTTTCAGGTTGCGAGCGAGTGCCTCAATGATGCGCAGATTCGCCTGGTGTGGAATGAACGCAGCGAGTTCGTTCGGTGCGATTCCGGCCTTCTCGCAAGCCTCACGGGCGATGTCGGCAACTTTGGTGATTGCCCACTTGAAGACACCTTGGCCATCCATGTGCAGGTACTTCTCGCCGACGGGGACGTGAATGTAGTCAGCGAGGTTGCCATCGCTTCCCCACACGACCGGGCCAACCCCGTCATTGGCCAAGTCGGTTGCCGACACGACGACTGCTCCGGCGCCATCTCCGAAGAGGAAGGCGGTGTTTCGGTCAGTCGGATCCATTCGATCCGTGATGCGCTCGGCGCCGACAAGTAGCACATTGCGCGCCGAGCCAGTGCGGATCGCGTCAGCGGCGATATTGAGGCTGTAACAGAATCCAGCGCAGGCAGCCATCACGTCAAAGGCGCCGGACGAGACACCGAGCCGGGCTGTCATAGGTGGAGCGATTCCAGGAGTCACGATCGGATTCGATGACGTAGCCACAATCGTCAAGTCGATCGATGCAGGGTCGATCCCCGCGGCCGCTATTGCCTTACTTGCCGCGCCGGTTGACATCTCGAGAAGGGTTTCTTCATCGTTTGCCACCCCCCGGGTACGGATACCCGTCCGTGCCTGGATCCAGGCATCGTCGGTATCAAGATCCCCGATCATTTCGTTATTTGAAACGATCGCAGCTGGCCGTTGTGCTGCGACGGACAGGATCTTCACGCCGTTCATTGATGGACCTCCGCAAGGTCAAAGTTGAGTAGATTGGATTGAGTAAGTGCCTCGATATCGGCAGGGGAGTTGAGGGGATGGGTGGCCAGTGTGGGAATCCTTCGGCGAAGAATCGCGCTCAATGTTCCGGCCGGGCAGGTCTCGATAGTCGCGGCCGCGCCGTTGCCGGCGATCGTGTCCATCACCAGGTCCCAGCGCACAGGTAGGGCGATCTGATCGATCATCCGGTTGAGGATCTCGTCGCGGTCGGTGACCTGCTCCCCATCTCGGTTGGAGATGAGCGGGATCGTCGCCGCAGTGGGGGTGATGCGGGCCGCGGCACTGCGAACGGCCGCTACGGCGGGACGCATCGCCTCTGTATGAAAGCCACCAGCGACCGCCAGTGCGCGGATTCGGGCTCGCCCCGGTGGATTCGCGCTGAACTCGGCGAGGCGGTCCGCTGATCCCCCCACCACGAGTTGGCCCGGGCCGTTGTCGTTTGCGAGTTCGAGGCCGTGTGCGTTGACGGTCTCGAGTACTTCGGTGCGGTCTCCGCCCAGGACTGCAACCAGCCCAGTCGCAGCGTTGTTGCAAGCCAATGCCATGGCATCTGCGCGGGCGGTGACTAGCGTCATCGCGTCGGTCACGGATAACACTCCGGCGATGACGCTAGCAGCCCACTCACCGATGCTATGGCCTGCGACCGCAGTGGGTTTGGCGCCAGCTTGCAGGGCCGATTGTGCACAGACGATCGATGCTGCGAAGATCAACGGTTGCGCGATTCGGGTATCCCGAAGCCGTTCGGAATCCCAACTGGTTCCGGCTTCAATTAGGTCGAAATCAACGATCCGGTCGAGGCTCTTGAGTTGATCGAATGCGACTGGATCGGAAATCCAGGGTTCAAGGATTCCTGGCTTTTGGGAGCCTTGGCCGGGTGAGGTGAATATCAGCACCAAATAATGATGCGCCGGGAATCAGAGATTTGTCTTTGAGCAACTTCTCCGAAGATCTACGAGTGATTTTAGAGGTTTCCTACAAAGTGCCCTTGTTCTGGTGGTCGCCGGCCTGCATTCGACCCAGGCTGACACCAGTGAAAATCGCAAATGATCCACGACTGTCCCGAAGGTCGAATCCAGTGAGAGATGCGATCTTGTCTAGTCGGTAGCGGAGGGTGTTCACGTGAACCGGCAGTGCCCGAGCGGCCTGCTCGAGGACACCCTGGTTATTGAACATTGCATCGACTGTCTCGAGTAGGCCAGTTCCGGCATCTCGCAAAGTGAGGTAGCAGCGCTCAATGAGCTCGCCCTGAGCGGCCGTCTCGCCAAGCAAACAACGCTCGGAGAGCAGAGCGCTGGCCTCAAGAACCTCCCGGTCATCTGGTCGGGCAGGTCGGGCGGCGAGTCCGGCGATGGCTCGCCGTAGTACGGGCCCGGCCTGGGTAATCGCCTCAGCGGGTCCGGCAACGACCGCTGAGGTCTGCGGACCGAACAGCTGGCGAGCGATGGTGAGGGGGCGTTCCCGCTTCGTCGAGCTCCACAAAGCGACGATCAAGCCCTCATGTAGGGCCGCGACGATGTGCCGATCAAGTTTTCGACCGGCTGTTTCGATCTCTGCAAGCGCGACCTGCGGGTCCTTATTCGGTGCGCAAGCCGCAGCCCGGATCGGTTGCGACGCTGCCAATCCGATCCGACTTGCAAGTAGCTCGATCGCGGCGGCTGATCGTCCGGCGATGAGGGCCTCGACGAGGTCGGAGCTTTCGCGCGCGCTCCGGGCGCCCTGCTGTTCTGCAACACGGGCGTAAACCCGCGCTGCAGCGAAGGCGATTTCGCGGCCATATCGGGCAACTTGCTGGAGTAGCCACTCCTCGTCACCGCTGGCAGCCATCGTCAGCACAACGGGTTCGATCGCCACGAATGCGGTGCGCAGTAGTTCCAGTGTTTGACCGAGGGAGACCGCATGTGCGGCGGCAGCGGGCACGGCGCCCAACCCGGTGTTGGCGGCAAGCGGCTCGTCGGGATTATTCAGCCAGCTAAGGAATCGAGCGATTCCGGCATCTACGACTTCCGCAACCCAACCCTGGGCGTCAGCCGAGAGCGCCTCAAACCAATCGAGTTCTTGGAGCTGCGCCATCGAGGCATCGCGAAGCTGCGACTGGCCTTGCTCGACTAGTCGGATGGTCTCCGTATGCCGCGGCTGGTTGGCGTTGATGGCGTTCTCACCTCACTGAGTGTTTCTGGTTGTTCGATCTAGCTGTTCGGTCTTGACAGACTAGTTCGCTTTGGGGCTGCAATGACCTGTGCCAGACACCATTGCCAGTACTTGCCATGGGTGGACTCGGGGTGCTCGTTCCGCAGGTAACAGCGATTGGGTAGCGTGCGATTCAGAGTAGGGCGCCGCAATGGGCGGTAGTAGCCCGTCACGTGAAAGGCACACATCTCATGGGTCGACTGGATGATCGGGTAGCAATCGTCACTGGCGGAGGTCGCGGAATCGGTCAAGCGACGTCGCTGCGACTAGCAGCTGATGGCGCCGCTGTTGTCGTCAATGACATTGACGACGCACCTGCAAGCGAGACGGTCGCACTCATCGAGCAAGCCGGTGGCAAGGCAATCGGCGTCGTTGCGAACACCGTGAACATGGACGAGGCCAAGGCGCTGGTCCAGAGCACGATCGATGCCTTTGGAAAGATTGACATTGTGGTCAATAACGCCGGGGTCACGCGCGACAAGATGTTCCACGGCCTAGATGACGACCAGTTTGACTTTGTCTTTGATGCCAACCTCAAGACGGGGTTCCACACCACCCTCGCTGCGATGCCGTACATGCGTGAGGTCGCTAAACAAGAGATTGCCGCAAACGGCGCTGTTGCCTACAACCGGAAAATCATCTTCACTTCCAGCGTTGCGGCCCTCATGGGCAACCCAGGCCAGTACAACTACACCGCCGCAAAGGGCGCAGTTATCGCCACTACCAAGACCCTCGCGCGTGAACTCGGTGCCTTTGGTATCAACGTTAACGCGGTTGCGCCAGGGTTCGTCGAGACGCGATTGACCGCGGCCAAGGCACCGGGCAATGAGCTAGGGATTCCCGAGGAGATGCGCCAGATGGCGAAGATGATGATTTCACTCGGACGCCTCGGTCGACCTGAAGACATCGCGGGCGTTACGGCATTCTTGGCTTCATCGGATTCGGACTTCGTCTCCGGCGTCACGATTCCCGTGACCGGTGGTCAGCTTGGAGGTATGTAACGCATGGCGGTAAACCGCGATTTCATTGGACGCACCTACGAGTATTCGACCCCGTACCACGTTGGTCGCGAGAAGGTCCGCGAGTTTGCGACCGCAATCGGTGACAGCAATCCGATGTACCACGATCTTTCTGAGGCGAAGGAGATGGGGCATCGTGACCTAGTTGCTCCACCCACCTTCCCGTTCATCATCACCTACCGGGCGATGGTCGGCGCGATCAGTGATCCAGAGCTGAACCTCAACTACGCAATGGTTGTTCACGGCGAGCAGAGCTTCACTTATTCGCGTCCGCTGTATGCCAATGACGAGGTCGTGGTGAGCTCGACGATCGCCGATATCTCGACGGCTCGCAGTAACGAGCTAATCAAGATGGAGCAGCAGGTGAAGACAACCGATGGCGAGCTAATCGTGACGACGACAAACATCACCGTGTCCCGAGGTTCGGCCCCAAGCGAGGAGGGTTAGTCATGTCGAACGAGACGATCGTGAAGGTTCCGGGCTTTGATTCGGTTTCGGTGGGCGACAAGATCGGTCCTACCGACTACCCCGTCCAGCGAATCAATCTGGTGATGTACTGCGGGGCCTCCGGCGACTTCAACTTCATTCACTGGCACGAGCGCACCGCCAAGGCGGTCGGGCTTCCCAACGTGATCGCCCACGGGATGTTCACGATGGCTGAGGCCGGACGGACTCTGACTGACTTCGCTGGCGACCCGTCGCGAGTGAAGGAATACGGGGTCCGGTTTAGCAAGCCCGTTGTCGTCCCCGACGACGACACAGGAACCGTTGTCACCGTGACCGGCGTCATCACCGAGAAGCGCGATGACAAGTCGGTGGTTATTGAACTGACTGCTGTCAGCAACGAACTGCACGTTTTGGGTAAGGCACGTGGTGTTGTCGATTTGGCTTAGGGCCTCACAGCTTTGAGCGCGAAGCAGCGGTTGGGCTCGTGGACAACACTGCGGATCGGTGGACCCGCAACGCGATTCGTTGAGGTCACCAGCGACGACGAGTTGGTTGCCGTCGTTGGTGAATGCGATGAGCGCGGCGAGCCGGTGTTGCTGATCGCTGGCGGCAGCAACCTTGTTATCGGCGACGACGGGTTCGCGGGAACTGTCGTTAAGGTGTCGACCAGCGGTATCACGGTCGAGAAGGCAACGGACGGTACTGGATACGCGGTCCTGGTCACTGCAGGTGCAGGGGAAAGCTGGGATCGCCTCGTCGCGCAAATGGCAGTGGATTCTTATTCCGGAGTCGAGACCTTGTCCGGGATTCCTGGCTCGGTCGGTGCGACACCGATCCAAAATGTCGGGGCGTACGGGAACGAAGTCGCCCAGAGTATCGAGTCGGTAGAGGTATACGACCGACTCGAGAACAAGCGCCGCAAGTTTTCCGCCGATGACTGCGAGTTCGGCTACCGAACCTCTATCTTCAAGCGCGCGTTGGACCGCTGGCTCATTCTCCGGGTAACTCTGCGCCTTGAGCGGCGCGCCACCTCGGTGCCCATCGAGTACGCCGACCTAGCCAAGCAATTGCGGATTGGGCCAGGGGACTGTGCTGCGCTAGAGGATGTCCGCCGTGGCGTGCTAGCGGTCCGGCGTAGTAAGGGCATGGTGGTTGATATCGACGACTATGACACGTGGAGCGTAGGTTCCTTCTTCACGAATCCAATCGTTACGGAATCCGCAGCGGCAGCCATCCCAACCGATGCTCCGCGGTGGCCAACGGCCGATGGCAAAGTCAAACTGAGCGCGGCGTGGCTGATCGACAACGCGGGATTTCCGAAGGGATATCAGGTCCGGCCGGACGCTCGCGCCAGCACATCCACCAAGCACACGTTGGCGCTGACGAATCGTGGCAACGCGCGGGCGGTGGATATCGTGGAGCTCGCATCGTCCATTCGTCACGGTGTACTGGACCGCTTCGGTCTGGAGTTAGAGCCCGAGCCACGCCTCATCAACTGCGCTCTGGACTAGCGCCTTCGCGCGACGTCCCAGATAGGTGCCAGGTTGGTGGATTCTGGTCGCCTCGCGACGATTTCCCACCAACCTGTTGCTGTTGGGTTAGCCACCAAGGCAGTAGCTCGGTGGGCTAACCGGTGGGCTCACTGTCGGGCTATTGAACCTCGGACAGGAGCGCCGCGATTCGCCCGACGCCGGTCTCAAGGTCATCGTCGCTCAGAGCGTAGGAGAGTCGTAGGTAACCGTTGGTTCCGAACGCCTCGCCCGGCACGACCGCAACCTCAGCCTCATCGAGTAGAGCCGCAGCTAGATCTACGGAGGACTCAAGGGTGCGACCACGTAGTTGCTTTCCGAGTAGTTGCTTGACACTCGGATAGGCATAGAAAGCGCCGTGCGGTTCAGGACAGTGGACTCCCTCGATCGCATTGAGCATCTCCACGATCCGCAGTCGGCGTCGATCGAATGCCAGCCGCATCTCGTCTACTGCGGTGAGGTCTCCACTGACGGCGGCAAGGGCAGCAATTTGCGACACGTTCGCCACATTGGAGGTCGCGTGGGACTGCAAGTTCGTTGCGGCTTTCACTACATCGGCTGGTCCAAGCATCCAACCCACTCGCCAGCCCGTCATCGCGTAGGTCTTGGCTACGCCGTTGACGACGACACAACGGTCGGCAAGTGATGGCACGAGTGCGGGCATCGAGCTGAACTCGGTGCCGCCATAGACAAGGTGCTCGTAGATCTCGTCGGTGACAACCCACATTCCGTGCGAATCAGCCCATTCGCCGATCGCCTTTACCTGCTCAGGTGGATACACCGCGCCAGTTGGGTTCGATGGTGAGACAAAGACGAGCATCTTGGTTCGGTCGGTGCGCGCTGCCTCGAGTTGCTCGATGGTTGCTAGATAGCCGGTGGACTCGTCGGTCTCAACAATGACCGGAACTCCGCCGGCTAGGCGAATCGATTCTGGGTAGGTGGTCCAGTACGGCGCAGGTAGAAGAACCTCGTCGCCTGGATCCAGCAGAGTTGCGAAGGCGTTGTAGAGCGCTTGCTTGCCGCCGTTGGTAACTAGTACTTGGTTTGGGGCGACCTCATAGCTGGAATCGCGCAGGGTCTTTGTCGCGATCGCTTCCTTCAGGATCGGCAAACCACCGGCGGGGGTATATCGATGCCACTTGGGCTCGTGGCAGGCCGCTGCAGCTGCCTCGACGATGTAGTCCGGCGTAGGGAAGTCAGGTTCGCCTGCACCGAATCCGATGACAGGGCGACCGGCTGCCTTGAGGGCCTTGGCCTTGGCATCGACTGCCAGGGTCGCTGATTCACTGATTGATCCGATGCGAGCGGAGATCCGCGGGAAGCTCATGGACCCATCATTCCGTACTTTTCGACCGGATAAACCCCCAAATCAAAACCGAGTGGCGAGAATGTTTGGCTACTGGCCCACCCGCAGGCGTACCTCACTGGGGCCTTTGTCGTAGACTGACCGTTCTATTGGTGGCATCTCACCTAGCTCGATGTTCGTATGGCTTTACAGCAACATCTACCGGCGGGGCAGGAAAGCCTGTTTTCGCCGGCGAAGCCGTGCCTGCTCGTTCTAGATTTTGTCCCCAAAGGGCAGTAGCTCAATTGGTAGAGTAACGGTCTCCAAAACCGTCGGTTGGGGGTTCAAGTCCCTCCTGCCCTGCCAGACTCGGCCGAGCAAATCGGTCGTGCGGATGATGCGAGAACGAGTGGAGGTATGCGTGAGCGACGGCGACGAGTCCGGTAAACAACCGGACAATGAGCCCGACGTAGACGAAGAAGAAGTCGTCTCGCCGCGCGCCTTGGCCCGAGCTGAGCGCAAGGAAGAGCGCGAACTCGAGAAGGCCAGACTCAAGGAAGATAAAGAAGCAAAAAAGGCCGAGAAGCAGCGTCAGAAAGAGGCCGGCGAGTACAAGGGGATGTTTGCGCGGCTGGCGTTATTCATTCGGCAAGTCGTCGCCGAACTCCGCAAGGTCATCTGGCCGACCCGCAAGGAGCTGATCACTTACACGTGGATCGTTCTCGTGTTCGTGCTCATCGTCGGTGCGTACATCGGCGTCCTGGACTTCATCTTCACCCGCGGCGTACTTTTCGTATTCGGAAGGTCGTAGCCGCTGATGACACCGACCGCCCGGCAAATAACCACCTACAAACTGATGAGCGAGGACTAACGTGTCCGACCAGAACACCAATGAGCCGAACGAGTCCGGCGACTCCGATGAGACAGCAGAAATCATCGCGGAGGTTGCCGAGGATGTAGTCATCGCCGAGGAGATCATCGAGGCGGTTGTGGAAGAAACCGTGCTCGAGGCGGTCGCTGAGGCAGGGGCAGCCGAAGCCGTCATTGAGGCGGAGTTGGCCCAAGAACTCGCAGATGCTCCAGACGACGAGACAGCAGCGGCGGCGGTGGCCTCCGCAGTTGTGGCCGAGGCAATCATCGAAGAGGAACTCGCAGAGGTCGTCGACGAGGTAGTCGCTGAGGGCGTCGCGGCCGAGGAAGCCATCGAAGAGGCCGCGGTTGAGATCATCGAGGCTGTCGAGGCCGAGGAAGCAGCGGAAGAAGATGTCGTCGCTGAAGCAGAAGAGATCCTCGAGGACGCACCAGTTGATCCAGTAGCTGAGTTCCGGGAGGTAGTCCGTAGCGCCCCCGGTGAGTGGTACGTCATCCACTCCTACGCTGGATACGAGAACAAGGTTCGCGCAAACATCGAGGGTCGCACCAAGGCACTCGGTATGGAGGACTACATCTTCCAGGTCGAGGTCCCAACCGAAGAAGTTGTTGAGATTAAGCAGGGACAGCGTAAAGTCGTCACTCGCAATCGCTTCCCCGGTTACGTGCTGGTCTGCATGGAGCTAACGGACGAATCGTGGGGCGCAGTTCGTCACACGCCTGGTGTCACCGGATTCGTCGGAAATGCCTACGAGCCGTCGCCACTGACTGAGGACGAGGTAGTTAAGATCCTCGCGCCCGAGCCGGAAGCACCAGCGGTCGATACCTCGACAGGCGAGCAGGGCACCGAGACGGCGAAGGCACCGGCAGCTGAGATTGACGTCTCAATCGGCGATTCTGTGACAGTCATCGATGGACCATTTGCCACCTTGCATGCGACAATTTCGGAAATCAACGTTGATGCTCAGAAGATCACCGGCCTTGTCGAGATTTTCGGTCGCGAGACTCCGGTGGAACTCGGCTTCAACCAGATCCAGAAGAACTAGTCGCACGACGATATTTCGCATCGCACATACTTAATGAACACAGACTTATCGAAGGAGTCGGGCCAACCGGTCGCGACTTGTAAGTGAACTAAGGACAGGACACGCACGTCATGGCACCAAAGAAGAAGAAGGTCGCGGGCCTCATCAAGCTGCAGATCCAGGCCGGAGCGGCAAACCCCGCCCCGCCAGTTGGACCCGCGCTAGGTCAGCACGGCGTCAACATCATGGAGTTCTGCAAGGCCTACAACGCCGCGACTGAGAGCCAACGTGGGCAGGTCGTTCCGGTTGAGATCACTGTCTACGAGGATCGCTCGTTCTCATTCATCACCAAGACGCCTCCAGCTGCCAAGCTCATTCTCAAGGCTGCTGGAGTTCCCAAGGGCTCAGGCAACCCGTTGAAGACGGTTGCTTCGATTTCGAAGGCGCAGGTCAAGGAGATTGCGGAGACCAAGCAGGTTGATCTCAACGCTAACGACATCGATGCTGCGATGAAGATCATCGAAGGCACGGCGCGCTCGATGGGCATCACAGTTAAGTAGTTCGAACTCGAAAGTACGCATGATGTGGGAGGGCCGTCCCGGTCCACACCACAACCAACCCGCAAGTCGCGTGGTTGGCTAGTTGAAGGGAAAGCACATGGCACGCAGTAAGGCATACAAGGACGCACTCGGCAAGATCCGCGAGGACGAGCTCTACAACCCGACCGAGGCACTGACGCTGGTCAAGGACACGAATCCAGCGAAGTTCGACTCCACCGTCGAGGTTTCGATGCGCTTGGGCGTTGACCCACGCAAGTCCGATCAGATGGTTCGCGGAACCGTCAACCTGCCCCACGGCACCGGAAAGACCAAGCGCGTTTTGGTCTTTGCTACCGGCGACAAGGCAGATGCGGCGACCGAGGCTGGCGCAGACTACGTTGGCGCCGATGAGCTCATCGACAAGGTCAAGGGTGGATGGATCGACTTCGACGCCGTCGTCGCGGCTCCCGAGCTGATGGGCAAGGTTGGTCAGCTCGGTAAGGTCCTCGGGCCCCGTGGTTTGATGCCGAACCCCCGCACCGGAACGGTTACCCCGAACGTCGCTAAGGCTGTCGAAGACATCAAGGGTGGAAAGATCGAGTTCCGCGTCGATAAGCACTCGAACCTCAACTTCGTTATTGGCAAGTCCTCATTCGACGCCGACAAGCTGATCGAGAACTATGCTGCGGCCCTCGATGAGGTCCTGCGGTTGAAGCCATCAAGCGCCAAGGGAACCTACCTTCGCAAGGTGATCGTCTCGACCACGATGGGCCCCGGTATCCCGGTTGATCCATCGGTGACTCGCGTAGGCGCAGGTTCCTAGTTAGACCCCAAAGACGCACGACCAGCAAGTTCAGCAAGCACGAAACCGAACAATCGTGAGATCGCGCGCTCGACTCTGGTTAGCCTCGCCACTAGGTGCGGCTACCAGGGCGTGTACGCTTTCCCACGAACCAAAGACCGCCGGTCTCTGGATTAGTCAGCGTCTAGAAGCGCGAAACTACCCAGAGCGAAGGTCCACAAGGACGCCAGCGCAGGTGAGCAAGTGGTAGTCGACGACCGCCCGAGAAATCGGAGGTTGCCATTCAACCCGAAGCGCTCCTGCGTTTCGGGTTTTTGTTTGCCTTCATCAGACCGGAAAACAGTAAGTGGAAGGAGAACCATGGCGCGGCCAGATAAGGCGGCAACAGTCGCCGAGCTCGCCGATCGGTTCACGTCATCATCGGCCACGGTGCTCACTGATTACCGTGGACTCAGCGTTGCTCAGCTCAAGGAACTTCGCCGTTCCCTGGGTGAAGGCTCAACGTATGCCGTTGTGAAGAACACTCTCACCAAGATTGCAGCCAAAGAGGCTGGGATCGAGGGGATTGACGATCTACTCGTTGGTCCGAGTGCACTGGCGTTCGTCGAGGGCGACATTGTCGTCGCAGCAAAGGGCCTCAAGACCTTCGCGAAGGAAAACCCCGCGTTGATCATCAAGGGCGGCTACATGGATGGCAATGCCATCTCTGCAGCCGATGTTTCCAAGCTCGCTGAGCTGGAATCCCGCGAGGTTCTGCTGGCCAAGTTCGCTGGCGCAATGAACGCTTCGCTACAAGGGGCCGTGTCGCTGTTCGCAGCGCCGCTATCCCAAGCAGCCCGCACCGTGGACGCCTTGCGCGCCAAGGTCGAGGCCGAAGGCCCCGCTACCCCAGCAGCAGAGGCTCCGGCCGCTGTCGAGGAAGCGACCGCCGAGGCAGAAGCACCAGCAACCGATGAGGCACCCGCAGAGGCATCAGCCGAAGCAGCCGACGAGAGCTAGAACACCAGCACGACCAGCTAGACCAATATCACTAACCACCGCAACGGATCAGACTTAGCAAAGTCCGGAGCATTAAGAAAGGACGCCAATCATGGCGAAGCTGTCAACAGACGAACTGCTCGACGCTTTCAAAGAAATGACGCTCATCGAGCTCTCGGAGTTCGTTAGCCAGTTCGAAGAGGTCTTCAACGTAACCGCCGCTGCGCCAGTCGCAGTTGCGGCTGCCGGAGCTCCTGCCGGAGGCGGCGAAGAAGCTGCTGCCGAGCAAGACGAGTTCGACGTTGTCCTCGAAGAGGTCGGCGCCAAGAAGATCCAGGTCATCAAAGAGGTCCGTGCGCTCACCAGCCTGGGACTCGGAGAGGCCAAGGAGCTTGTCGAGAGCGCGCCGAAGGCCGTTGTCGAGAAGGTCAACAAAGAAGCTGCAGACAAGGCAAAGGAAGCCCTCGAGGCTGCCGGTGCCAAGGTGTCAGTCAAGTAGTACTGACTTCCGCCTAGAGAGCGGCCGTGTCCCAGATTGCTGGGCGCGGCCGCTCTCTTGTTGTTGGGTGCCCAGGTCTGCAGCAGTGGCGAAAGACTCGAACGTATGTTCGAGTCAGGTGGTAGCGTTTGGGTATGTCGAGTAGCCGTCCCTCTAGCAGGGGTCCCAGTGATCGGGTCGCTGATGCGCCCGGTGCAGGTGGCCTGGGTGCTGGTGGTGCGGGCCGTGCAGATCGTGGTGCTGGAGCGGCTCGCGATAGTGGCGGGCGTGCCGCTGGCGGGACGGTGCATGTCGGGGCTGGTTCAGCTGATCCGTGTGTGGAGTCGTTTGTGCGGGTTGCTCAAACGGATCCATTCGCGTTGGCCGCGGATGAGCAGGTGGAGTTGCTGCGCGAGTTGGATCGCCACGCGGCGTGGTTGGAGTCGCTTCGGGCTGATGCCATGGTCGCGTTGGCTGGTCCGGGCCCGGAGTATGAGACCGCTGATCCTGATCGCAGTGAGGTATCGCGCCGTCATGGGCTTGCGGTCAACGATGGGGTGCGTGATGAGATCGCGGCCGCGCTTCGTGTGTCGGGGCAGGCCGCGGAGTTCCGGATCACTGTGGCCCGGGACCTGTATTACAAGCTTCCCCAGACCCGGGTGATGCTAGCGAGGGGTGTGGCCTCGATCGGGCAGGTGAATGCGATCGTTCGTGAGTGTGACCGTCTTGACGTGGGTCAGGCCCGCCAGATCGAGGAGTGTGCGTTGTTTCGGGTCGCTTCTCAAACCCCGTCTCAGACTCGGGCCAGTGTGCGCCGGGCAGTGACCCGCCTGTTCCCGTTGACCCCCGACGAGGACCTAGATGCGGAGTTCGCCCGTCGGGAAGTGACGATGGTCGCGGACGGCCCGGTGATGGCCCGAGTCAGCGCCCTGCTGCCGGCCCCGGACGCGATCGCGGTGTGGAACGCGTTGACGGCGTGCGCCAACCAATCCCCACCGAGTGCTGGCTTCACCACGATGGGAGTCCCAGTGCGAGGTGGGGCGGCTGCCAGCGCGAGCGCAGCGGTGCCCGGGGAATCAGAGTCAGACGGATCTGACGAGGGTGGGGCAGATGCCGATGGTTCAGGGTCGGGGGGTGTTGATCGACGCACGATGGGGCATAAGCGCGCGGATGCGTTGATCGCGTGGGCCCAGCGTGCCGCCCAGGATCCGGGGCTGCCCACGATGCAGGGCAAAAAGCGTCTGGAGACCCAGATCGTGATCGATGCCGCGACCCTGCTTGGCCTGGCCGACAATCCCGGCGAGCTCGTAGGCTTCGGCCCGATCCCAGCCACCCTGGCCCGTCGGCTGGCCGCCGATTCCGGGACGTGGCGGCGTCTGGTGACCGACCCCGTTGCCGGGCACTTGTTGGACTACGGCACCAGCACGTACAGCCCGTCGGCGGCATTGCGGGAGTACATCCTGGCCCGCGACCGGACTTGCCAGTTCCCGGGCTGCGCCCGAGCAGCTTACCTGTGCGATCTAGACCACGTCCAGCCGTTCACCGGCGACGTGGACGGTGGGACCACCAGCGCAGACAACCTCCTGACCCTCTGCAGACGTCACCACCGGCTGAAAACCCACAACAACTGGAGCCTGCACATCCACCCACCCCAAGCTGACACTGACATTGGTCTCAACAGCGACGCCGGAACCAGACCAGAACCAGGAGCCGAAC
Source organism: uncultured Actinomycetes bacterium (assembly GCA_946803585.1). Classification (GTDB taxonomy): domain Bacteria; phylum Actinomycetota; class Actinomycetes; order S36-B12; family UBA10799; genus UBA10799. The sequence goes on along the minus strand of CAMPEQ010000008.1, from coordinate 323,312 downwards.
CAGCGGCAGTACCAGCCAGTGATCATTCCAGCGACCCACCAGAACCGGGAGTAATCATCGAATGGATCAGCCCACGCGGCACCGCGTACAGAAGGCGGCGTCCTCAGGCTCTAGGTGACGGCGTTGGGGACGGTGACGCAATGAACTGGAGGGATCAGGCAGGCCTCGACGACGATTCGGTCACCGGACTAGAACTCGAACTCGCTGCTGCAGTCGCCGCAGCCTGACCTCCCTCCATGCGACCTCCCTCCATGGACCTCCCTCCATGCACTTGACCCCCACGAGCTACATCCTTCACCGGGGCGAAGTTACGTGAACCTCGTCACAATAGGGCTGTCAGTCGGGGTAGGGGGTTGGCAGGACTAGGGGTGTGACGTATCGTTGCTCTTTGCGCTCCCGTAATTCGCTGCCCAGATGTCATAAACCGTGAGTCCAGAGGTCCACCCGAGTAGTCAGCTCAGGTGTCGACGTGGGACCCGGGGAAATCTGAAGCTTGACAACGTCTCTTCGGCGCGCAAGAAAACCGATAGATCAAGAGTTGCTCATCGCCATCAATCTCTGCAGTCGGAAGGACCTTTCGTTGGCCGCCCTGCGTACGCCAGTACTGCCCGCACCGCCCATCTCACCTCGTGTCTCGTTCGCGAAGATCCGGGAGCCCCTAGAGGTTCCTAATCTGCTCGCGCTTCAGACGGCGTCGTTCGACACCCTTTTGGGGAACGATCGCTGGAAGGCACGTTTGGAAGCCTCGCTGGAGCGAGGTGACACAGATATCCCGATGACCTCGGGGCTAGAGGAGATCTTCGAGGAGATCTCGCCGATCGAGGACTTCAACGGCAACATGTCGCTGTCGTTCCGCGATCATCGCTTCGAGCCGCCCAAGTACACGGTCGAGCAATGTCGCGATAAGGACTTCACCTATTCAGCGCCACTGTTCGTGACCGCTGAGTTCATCAACAATGAGACCGGTGAGATTAAGTCCCAGACGGTCTTCATGGGCGACTTCCCGCTCATGACCGACAAGGGAACGTTCATCATCAACGGCACCGAGCGTGTCGTCGTGTCGCAGTTGGTGCGTTCGCCTGGTGTCTACTTCGAGTCGACGCTGGACAAGATCGCCGACAAGGACATCTTCGTTGCTAAGATCATCCCAAGCCGCGGTGCTTGGTTGGAGTTCGAGGTCGACAAGAAGGACATGGTCGCCGTCCGCGTTGACCGTAAGCGCAAGCAGCCGGTAACCGTTCTGCTCAAGGCACTCGGTATGACCACCGAGGAAATCCTCGAGCGTTTCGGCCAGTACGAGTCGATCCGCGCAACACTGGAGAAGGACCCGACCTCCACCGAGGACGAGGCCCTGCTCGATATCTACCGCAAGTTGCGACCAGGTGAACCGCCGACGGTCGAGTCAGCTCGCACCTTGCTGAACAACTACTACTTCAACCCGAAGCGCTATGACCTCGCGAAGGTTGGTCGCTACAAGATCAACAAGAAGCTTGGTCGTGACGCTGAGCTGTCGGAGAACGTCCTCGAGCTCGAAGACATTGTCTCGGCGATCGAGTACCTGGTTCGCCTTCATGCCGGCGAGACTCGCGCAGAGTCACCTCGTGGTGAGATTCGGGTCGAGACTGACGATATCGATCACTTCGGTAACCGTCGTCTTCGAACCGTTGGTGAGCTCATCCAGAACCAAATCCGTACGGGTCTGTCTCGGATGGAGCGCGTTGTCCGCGAGCGGATGACCACCCAGGATGTTGAGGCGATCACCCCTCAGACCCTCATCAACATTCGCCCGGTCGTTGCCAGCCTCAAGGAGTTCTTCGGAACTTCTCAGCTGTCGCAGTTCATGGATCAGACCAACCCGATAGCCGGGCTAACGCACAAGCGTCGACTTTCCGCGCTCGGCCCGGGTGGGCTTTCCCGTGAGCGTGCTGGCTTCGAGGTTCGCGACGTTCACCCGTCGCACTACGGACGCATGTGCCCGATTGAGACCCCAGAAGGTCCCAACATTGGACTCATCGGCTCGCTGTCAACGTTCGCCCGGGTGAACGCGTTCGGCTTCGTTGAGACGCCATACCGCCGGGTGACCGACGGCCGTGTCACAGACGACGTCGACTACTTGACGGCCGATGAGGAAGATCAGTTCATCGTCGCCCAGGCAAACTCGCCGGTGAACGCCGACGGTAGCTTCGTTGACGAGAAGGTCCTCATCCGTCGCAAGGCTGAGGTTGACTACCTCGCGCCAGCCGATATCGATTACATGGACGTCTCGCCGCGCCAGATGGTGTCGGTCGCGACCGCGATGATTCCGTTCCTTGAGCACGATGACGCAAACCGCGCGCTCATGGGATCGAATATGCAGCGCCAGTCCGTACCGCTACTGCGCGCCCAGGCCCCGTACGTCGGGACTGGCATGGAGTACCGCGCGGCTGTCGATTCCGGTGACGTGATCGTCTCCGATCAGGCTGGAACGGTGACCGAGGTCAGCGCCGACGCAATTGATGTGGCCAACGAGGACGGAACGTCGCAAACGTACCGCGTTCGTAAGTTCACCCGATCCAACCAGGGCACCTGCTTCAACCAGCGTCCACTCGTGGACGAGGGCCAGCAGATCGCTGCCGGTCAGGTCATCGCCGACGGTCCTTGTACCGACCAGGCCGATATGGCACTCGGGGCGAACCTGCTCGTCGCCTTCATGAGCTGGGAGGGTCACAACTACGAAGACGCGATCATCCTCAGCCAGCGCCTCGTCCAAGACGACGTGCTGTCCTCGATTCACATCGAAGAGCACGAAGTTGACGCCCGCGACACCAAGCTCGGCCCGGAAGAGATCACCCGCGATATCCCGAACGTCTCCGAAGAGGTTCTGGCGAACCTCGACGAGCGCGGCATCATCCGTATCGGCGCCGAGGTTGTCACTGGCGACATCCTCGTCGGCAAGGTCACGCCTAAGGGTGAGACTGAGCTAACCCCAGAAGAGCGTCTACTGCGCGCCATCTTCGGTGAGAAGTCACGGGAAGTCCGCGACACCTCGCTCAAGGTTCCGCACGGAGAGCGCGGCGTCGTTATCGGCGTCCGGGTCTTCGATCGCGACGAAGGCGACGAACTGCCACCTGGCGTCAACCGCCTGGTGCGCGTCTACGTTGCCAACAAGCGCAAGATCAACGTCGGTGACAAGCTCGCCGGTCGTCACGGCAACAAGGGTGTTATCTCCAAGGTGCTACCAGTTGAGGACATGCCATTCCTCGAAGACGGCACCCCGGTAGACGTCATCCTTAACCCGCTCGGTGTTCCTGGTCGTATGAACGTCGGTCAGGTACTCGAGACTCACCTCGGCTGGGTTGCCAGCCAGGGCTGGAACATCGAAGGAACCCCAGAGTGGGCCGAACGCATCAAGCCGGAAGGCCGTCAGGCCCCCGCCGGTACGCGGGTGGCAACTCCGGTCTTCGACGGTGCTCGGGAAGAGGAAGTCATCGGTCTACTGGAGTCCACTCCGAAGACTGACGACGGCGTCACCCTGGTGCACGGCAACGGAAAGGCCAAGCTCATTGATGGTCGCTCCGGTGAGCCGTTCCCCGCGCCGATCTCGTTGGGCTACATGTACGTGCTGAAGCTTCTCCACTTGGTGGACGACAAGATTCACGCACGTTCCACTGGCCCGTACTCGATGATCACCCAGCAGCCACTTGGTGGTAAGGCTCAGTTCGGTGGCCAGCGCTTTGGTGAGATGGAGGTGTGGGCGTTGGAGGCATACGGTGCCGCCTACGCACTGCAGGAACTTCTCACCATCAAGTCCGATGACGTGACCGGCCGCGTGAAGGTATACGAGGCCATCGTTAAGGGCGAGAACATCCCAGAACCCGGTATCCCCGAGTCCTTCAAGGTGTTGATCAAAGAAATGCAGTCGCTATGCCTCAATGTCGAAGTCTTGGCCAGTGATGGTCAGGCAATCGAGATGAAGGATTCCGACGATGACGTATTCCGTGCGGCTGAGGAACTAGGTATCGACCTGTCCCGCCGTGAGCCCAGCAGCGTTGAGGAGGTCTAAACATGCTTGACGTGAATGTCTTTGATGATCTGCGCATCGGTCTAGCCAATGCAGACAACATTCGTGATTGGTCTCACGGTGAAGTAAAGAAGCCAGAGACCATTAACTACCGGACGCTGAAGCCGGAAAAAGATGGCCTCTTCTGCGAGAAGATCTTCGGACCGACTCGTGACTGGGAGTGCTACTGCGGTAAGTACAAGCGGGTTCGCTTCAAGGGCATCATTTGTGAGCGCTGTGGTGTCGAGGTAACTCGCGCCAAGGTGCGTCGTGAGCGGATGGGCCACATCGAACTGGCCGCACCAGTCACGCACATCTGGTACTTCAAGGGTGTCCCGAGTCGTCTCGGCTACCTCCTCGATCTGGCACCGAAGGACCTCGAGAAGGTCATCTACTTCGCCGCCTACATGATCACTGAGGTCGATGACGAGGCCCGCACCCGCGATCTTCCCAGCCTCGAAGCAAAGATAGAGGTCGAGAAGAAGCAGCTCGCCGACAAGCGCGATGAGGACATCAACAAGCGTCAACTCAAGCTTGAAGAAGACACCGCAGCTCTGGAAGAAGAAGGAGCCAAGGCAGACGCCAAGCGCAAGGTTCGCGATGCGGCCGAGCGTGAGATGAACGGTATTCGTCGTCGTGCAGACGCGAAGATCGCTGCCCTCGACGAGGTGTTCGACCGCTTCCGTACGCTCAAGGTCCAGGATCTCGAAGGTAACGAGATCCTCTACCGCGAGATGCGCGATCGCTACGGCCGCTACTTCAAGGGTTCGATGGGCGCGGCCGCTATCCAAGCGCGTCTGCAGACCTTCGACCTCGAAGCTGAGGCGGAGAAGCTTAAGGACATCATCCAGAACGGCAAGGGTCAGAAGAAGACCCGCGCTGTGAAGCGTCTTCGAGTCGTCAACGCGTTCCTCGCGACGAATAACTCGCCGACCGGCATGGTGCTGGACTCGGTTCCGGTTATCCCGCCGGATCTTCGTCCGATGGTTCAGCTCGACGGTGGTCGCTTTGCCACCTCCGACCTGAACGACCTCTACCGCCGTGTCATCAACCGCAACAACCGGTTGAAGCGACTGATCGACCTCGGAGCTCCCGAGATCATCGTCAATAACGAGAAGCGAATGCTGCAAGAAGCAGTCGACGCCCTCTTTGACAATGGTCGTCGTGGCCGTCCGGTGACTGGTCCGGGTAACCGCCCGCTCAAGTCCCTGTCGGACATGCTCAAGGGTAAGCAGGGTCGATTCCGTCAGAACCTGCTCGGCAAGCGCGTGGATTACTCCGGCCGTTCGGTCATCGTGGTTGGTCCGCAGCTCAAGCTGCACCAGTGTGGACTGCCAAAGCAGATGGCGTTGGAGCTCTTCAAGCCGTTCGTGATGAAGCGCCTGGTTGATCTCAACCACGCGCAGAACATCAAGAGCGCCAAGCGCATGGTGGAGCGTTCGCGCCCCGTTGTGTGGGATGTCCTAGAAGAGGTCATCGCTGAGCACCCCGTCATGCTGAACCGGGCACCCACGCTTCACCGCCTTGGTATTCAGGCATTCGAGCCACAGCTCATTGAAGGTAAGGCCATCCAGATTCACCCGTTGGTCTGTACCGCCTTCAACGCTGACTTCGACGGTGACCAGATGGCAGTCCACCTGCCACTGTCGGCTGAGGCTCAGGCTGAGGCACGCATCCTCATGCTGTCGGCGAATAACATTCTGTCGCCAGCAAACGGTCGCCCGATTACGTCGCCTACCCAGGACATGGTGCTCGGCATCTACTTCCTGACTGGCCAGGATGAGGGCGCCGATGGCGAAGGCCGAGTATTTGGTTCGATCGCGGAAGCCATCATGGCCTTCGACGCGCACCAGTTGTCACTTCGCGCCAAGATCAGGATTCGCCTTGGTGGGGACTCGACACCGGAGCGTGGATTCGAGGCGCCAGAGAACTGGACGCCAGGAATGCCGTTCATCCAGGAGACCACCCTGGGCCGTGCGTTGTTCAACGAAGCGATGCCAGCTGGCTTCGGCTTTGTGAACTACGAGGTTGGCAAGAAGCAGCTTGGTGCGATCGTTAACGAGCTAGCTGAAACCCAACCAAAGGTTCAGGTTGCCGCAACGCTGGATGCGCTCAAGGAGCTTGGCTTCCACTGGGCAACTCGGAGTGGTGTCACGATCTCGATCTCTGACGTTGTCACGCCGCCGGCTAAGGCCGCGCTGCTGGCAGCTGCGGAGGAGCGCGACGACAAACTGCAGAAGCAGTACGACCGCGGTGTTATCACCGAGTCGGAACGTCGCCAGGAGCTCATCGATATCTGGACATCGGCAACGGAAGATGTCGCCACCGCGATGAACGAGAACTTCCCAACCGATAACCCCGTCTACATGATGGTCGACTCGGGCGCTCGCGGAAACATGAACCAGATCCGTCAGATCGCCGGTATGCGCGGTCTGGTGGCGAACCCGAAGGGCGAGATCATCCCTCGTCCGATTAAGTCGAACTTCCGTGAAGGCTTGAGCGTGCTCGAGTACTTCATTTCGACTCACGGTGCTCGTAAGGGTCTGGCCGATACCGCACTTCGTACCGCTGACTCGGGCTACCTGACTCGTCGTCTCGTTGACGTCTCCCAAGACGTCATCGTCCGCGAGGAGGATTGTGGAACCGAACGTGGTCTGGCGACCGAGATCGGTTACACCAAGGCTGACGGAACTGTCGCAGTCATCGACAATGTTGATACGTCGGCGGCCTCGCGTGTTCTGTCCGATGACGTTGTCGTCGATGGCAACACCATCGCCGCTCGCGGCGCTGAGTTGAGCCTGGCGCTTATCGACGAGTTGGTCGCTGCCGGTGTCACCACAGTGAAGGCACGTTCGGTGCTGATCTGTGAGAGCCGCGTCGGCGCCTGTGCTGCCTGCTACGGCCGCTCACTGGCAACGGGACAACTCGTTGATGTCGGTGAGGCCATCGGTATCGTCGCTGCGCAGTCCATTGGTGAGCCCGGAACTCAGCTGACAATGCGTACCTTCCACACCGGTGGTGTGGCTGGTGAAGACATCACGCATGGTCTTCCTCGCGTCGTCGAGTTGTTCGAGGCACGTACTCCTAAGGGTGTCGCCCCGATCACCGAGATCGCCGGAACCGTCAAGATCGATGACAGCGAGAAGATCCGCAAGATCGTCATCGTTCCTGACGAGAAGGACGGCGAGGAGTTCGCCTACCCGGTCAGCAAACGCTCGCGTTTGATGGTTGAAGAAGGTGGCCGCGTTGCCGTTGGCGATCAGCTGATCCACGGTGCCGTAGATCCGAAGCAGGTCTTGCGTATCCTCGGCCCACGTCAGGTGCAGTTGCACCTCGTTGACCAGGTGCAAGAGGTCTACCGCTCGCAGGGTGTGTCGATTCACGACAAGCACATCGAGGTCATTGTTCGCCAGATGCTTCGCCGCATCACGATCATTGACTCCGGTGATTCCGAGTTCATCACCGGTGACCTGGTCGAGTCCGCTCGCTTCCAGCGTCGCAACCGTGAGGTGCTGCAAGGTGGAAAGACACCAGCCTCCGGTCGTCCAGAGTTGATGGGTATCACCAAGGCGTCGCTGGCAACGGACTCGTGGCTGTCGGCCGCATCGTTCCAGGAGACGACTCGGGTTCTCACCCAAGCCGCGCTAGAGGGTCGTTCCGATCCGCTACTCGGCCTCAAGGAGAACGTGATCATCGGAAAGCTCATCCCAGCTGGAACGGGACTGAGTCGCTACCGCAACGTCAAGGTAGAACCAACCGAAGAGGCCAAGGCTGCGATGTACGCACAGCTGACCGCCTACGACGATGTCGACTACAGCGGAACGTTCGGCGAGGCTTCCGGGCCTGCCGTGCCGCTAGAGGAGTACGACTTCGGTGGTTCGGACTACCGCAACTAGTACCGAGCACTAAACAGCAATACCCGTCACCTTCGCTGGTGGCGGGTATTGCTGTTACTAGCGCCGCGCATGTCGTGGCGCCTAGGAACACCTAGCCGGGGGTCTGGAAACCAGCTTCCCGCAAGACGCGCTGCCCAACTGGTCCGGTTACCAGATTGACCCAATCCGTGGCGGCGGGTACCTCGTAGGACGATTTGAGGATGGCGATCTCGTACTCAGAGCTGATCGTGGTTGTGCCTGTCGCGTTAAGGGGAACGAGGCGACCGTCAGACTCCTGCACGCTTGAGGCGTAGACGACTCCGGCATCGGCGTCGCCGCTGGAGACCTTCTCGGCGACAGTGAGGACGTCCTTCTCCCGCGTGGCAGACGATGTATCGAGGTTCACTTGGGCTGCAAGCTCGTCGGCGACTTGCCCGCAAGGAACTGCGCTGGCGCATAGTGAGATTTGGTACGCCCCGTCGCTGAACTGAGTGAAGTCTGTGATTGGGCTATCGGAGTTGCGAACGGCGATCGCCTGATTGCTGGCGAATGGCTGCGGAGTAGATGCCAAGAGGCCAACTTCTGATACCTCGTGCAAAGCAGCCGGGCTGGCCGATGCGAAGACATCAACAGCGGCACCATCGAGGAGTTGGTGGGCGAGCGTTGAGGACGCGGCGGCCACAATCGTGACCTTGGTGCCCGGATGGGTGGCCTCGAACTCGGTGGCAAGCCGGTCAAACGGCACCTTGAGAGAGGAAGCGGCAAAGACAGTTACGCGATCGGACTCGATTCCGTCGTCATCTGCCGAGCAACCGGCCAGTGCGGTTGCGCCCAGCGCTACCCCGACAACTACTGAGATCCAGCGTGAAGGGGACACCTCAACACGATACCGCCATCTTGTGCACCTAGGTAGGTGCACTCTCTACGAGCGCAATACGATGGCTAACCATGCGCATGGTGGATGTAACAGGTAAGGAACGAACAGTGCGAGCAGCGGCTGCGGCCGGTGCGGTATTGACCACAGAGGAGGTGGTTGCTGCGATTTCGGCGGATGGCGTCCCAAAGGGCGACGTGTTGGCCGCGGCTCGCCTCGCGGCGGTAATGGCGGTGAAGAAGACGCCCGATCTAGTTCCGCTGTGTCATCCAATCGCTATCGGCGGTGTTGACGTGGAGTTGGAGCTCGGAGCCAACCGCATTGATATTGCGGTTCGAGTGAAGACGCGCGACCGCACTGGGGTTGAGATGGAAGCGCTAACGGCGGTGTGTGCCGCCGGGTTGACGATCATCGACATGATCAAGGGAGAGGACCCCGACGCGTCGATTGAGCATGTGCGGGTGTTGGCTAAGGCTGGCGGTAAGACAGGAATGTGGGAGCGCTCAGGGGATCGCTGACTCAGGACCCCTTTCTGCGGGACGTTCGGACCTTGTCGGCCGTTGGCCTCCCGTGATTATCTCTAAGAGTGACTCCAGGTTCGGCCAAGTCTCGAACTCCGCAGCGACTTACGCTGAGCTATTCCCTTTTTGGTCATTCCCTGTTGTCGGTTAACGACGCGATGTGTCCGGGCTTCATGTACGCCCCGAATCATCTTGTCCTTCAACCGACCGGTCACCAGCGTGGCCAGAGAGACCTGACACATGCCTACAACAAGCACTGATCGTTCCACTTCACACAGCATCGTCATCATCGGCGGTGGGAACGCCGGAATATCGGTTGCCGCCCGGCTACGGCGGGCCGGGCATCGCGATATCGCGATTATTGATCCGGCAGTCACTCACTATTACCAACCACTGTGGACGCTGGTCGGGGGCGGGTGCTCGACGATCGAGCGTAGTGCGCGCCGCCAGGCGACCCTCATCCCTAAGGGCGTTCACTGGTACCAGACCACGGCAGCGTCGGTTGACCCAGAAGCCAAGTCAGTTGGCTTAGGTGATGGTCGCTTGATCGGCTACAGGACGCTGGTGGTGGCCCCAGGTATTCAACTGGACTGGGACAAGGTGCCGGGTAGCTTCGAGGCACTCGGTGACGGTCATGTCTCGTCGAACTACCTGGCGGAGTTTGCGCCCAAGACCTGGGAGTACATCAGGAATCTGCGGTCGGGGACCGCCGTCTTCACGATGCCAAGCGGTCCGATCAAATGCGCTGGAGCGCCGCAGAAAATCGCCTACCTCGCAGCCGACTACTGGCGATCTCAAGGGGTTCTATCGGATATCCGAGTGGTGTTGATATTGACTACACCGGGGCTATTCGGCGTGCCTGTCTTCGCAGAAGCACTCGCCGAGGTTGTCGATGATTACGGTATCGAAGTTAGATTCAACAGCGAAGCTGTCGAACTCGACGGAGCGAACCAACGCGTCATTATTCGTGACAATACCGCGGATGTGAAGGAAGCCCTGACCTACGACCTCTTGCATACGGTCCCACCTCAAAGTGCACCGGATTGGCTCAAGGCGTCACCGCTAGCCGACCCAGCATCACCGGGTGGGTATGTGGACGTGGATAAGTACACGCTGCAACACGTTCGCTATCCCGACATCTTCGCCCTCGGCGATGTCGGCAATACGCCTAATAGTAAGACGGGCGCGGCCATTCGTAAGCAGGCTCCCGTCGTTGTAGCCAATATTGGTTACCAGCAGCGCGGTCGCGCCCTTCTGGCGCGGTATTCCGGCTATGCCGGCTGCCCGCTCACGACGTCGCGTAAGCGCATGCTGCTCGCGGAGTTCGACTACACGATGGAGCCGACGCCCTCCATCCCGCTCATCGACTTGACCAAGCCCAGGCGCGATATGTGGCTAGTCAAGAAGTACGGCCTGCCGACGTTGTACTGGAACTCGATACTAAAGGGGTACTCATGAGAGCTGGGCATTCAGTACGGGTGGTTCATCAGGATCGAACCGAACGACCGTTCCTGGTTATCTGGGAAGCGACGCGGGCGTGTGCACTGGCGTGCGTTCACTGCCGGGCTGAGGCAATCCCAGATCGTGACCCGCAGGAACTGGGAACCGAAGCGGCCTTCGCGCTGATGGACGACATCGTTGCTTTCGGTAAGCCCCCGCCAATCTTCGTCATCACCGGTGGGGACCCATTTGAGCGACCTGACCTGGCAGATCTTGTCCGGTATGGAAAATCGATTGGGTTGCCGATGGCGGTCTCCCCGTCGGCAACCCAAGCGCTCAATCCCGTATCGCTGGCCGCAATGCGAGATGCGGGCCTGACGGCGTTGTCGCTGTCGCTCGACGGGTCGACGGCGGAAGTCCACGACGCCTTCCGGGGAATCCCCGGTACGTTCCAGCGCACAATGGACGGCTGGAATGCTGCTCGAGAAATGGGCCTGAAGGTACAGATCAACTCAACGGTGACATTGGCGAATGTGCACGAAATGCCCGAGATCGCGAGTCTGGTACGCAACGTCGGCGCAATGACATGGAGTGCCTTCATGCTCGTTCCCACGGGCAGGGGCACGAACTTAGATGCGCCGAGTGCCGCGCAGGTAGAGGACATCATGAACTTCCTCTACGACATGGGCCAGATCGTCCCGACACGAACGACGGAAGGACACCACTTCAAACGGGTCTCCTACCAACGGGATGTCCTCAGTAAGTTAGGCCTCGACCCAGTAGCTGAACTGGGCCTTGGTTCGCTGTATCTGTCCCTCACAGAGCAAGCCCGCGATCTTGGGCTGGTAGAACCGCAGCGGGTACGTCGAGCTCCGTTGAACGTGAGCTCAGGGAACGGATTCGTCTTCATCTCCCATACCGGCGAGGTCCATCCCAGCGGTTTTCTTCCGATCAGCGCTGGCAATGTGAATAGCTCGACGCTGCGATCGATCTATCGTGAATCGGAACTGTTCGCGGGAATCCGCGATGTCACTCTCTTGAAAGGGCGCTGCGGAGAGTGTGAGTTCGCGAGTATTTGCGGCGGATCACGGTCGCGAGCGTATGCAGCGTCGGGGGACTTATTCGCCGAGGACCCGCTGTGCGGATACCTCCCCGGCAGTTTCAAGGCTGGGCTCGAAACTGCCGGATCTGGGTAGTCCGACTACGAGGGCATCTCGGCGCCCGGGCGGGCGTAGTACCACCACGCAACGATCGCGCCGATGATCGCTACCCCAGCCCAGACCTGGAAGAAGAGGGTCGGTGATATCGACGCCAGGATCACTCCGAAGAAGAAGGGTCCGTACGCGGCGATCGCTGAGGTCCAGCCGATGACGCCGCCAGCTTGACGACGATCGAAGATCATCGGCATCTGTTTGAACGTGCTGGCGTTACCCACCCCGGCAAAGAAGAACACGGCGAGCATTGCCCACAGGAACATCGGGAACTGATCCGCTGACTCCGGGTTCAACTGGAACGAGGCGAAGATGGAGAAGGCCGCGATTCCCAGGGCAGAGATCACTGTGATGATGCCACCACCGAGTTTGTCTGCTGGGGGACCGGCGACGATTCGCGCAATGGATCCAACGAGCGCTCCGAGGAAGGCGTATTTCAACGCATCGATTCCGGCGGCGCCGAACACAGAGGCGCCGTAAGTGTTGGTGATGAGCAGCGCCCAGGATGCGGCGAAGCCGGAGAACGTTCCGAACGTGATGACGTAGAGCAACGTCATGATCCACGTGTGCTTGTTGCTGAAGATGTCGAACTGCTCGCGGATTCCACGGGCCTGGACGGGCACACTACGCAGGTAGATCCAAGCGAGGATGGCACCGACGATGACGAAGGGTATCCACAGAAGACCGCTGTTCTGGAGCCAGACATCACTCGTTACTCCTGCAGGCGTCGTCCGGACTTGGGACGTTCTAACAATGCTCCCGAACAGCCCAAAGCCGATGATCCACGGGGTGACGAACTGGACAATGCTGACGCCGAAGTTACCGATTCCCGCCTGCAGACCGAGCGCGGTTCCCTGCTTACTCTTGGGAAAGAAGTACGACGTACTCGGCATGAAGCCGGAGAACGCGCCTCCACCAAGACCGGTCAGCGCGGCCAACACAAGGAGCCACCAGTACGGCGTCGAGGGATCTTGGAGCGCGAGAGCCCACCCGACAAGTGGAAGAAGGAGTAAACCTGTCGAGACCGTAACGAGCTTTCGGGTACCGACTAGGGGTGGCAGGAACGTCCAGATAAGACGGAGAGTTCCGCCGCTTAGTCCGGGAATCGCTGCGAGCCAGTAGAGCTGGGCTTGTGAGAGGTCAAATCCAATTTGGTTTAGCTCGGATGCGATGGCCGAGACCATAAACCAAACGATGAAGGCAAGAATTAGGTTGAAGGTAGTGATCCACAGGGTTCGCCAAGCGAGGCTGGAGTTCCAGTTCGCAGTGTCTTCTGGGTCCCACTCGGGGAGCCAATCTCGACCCCGACTCGGCTTCGGCGCGGTCGCGCTTACATCGCTCATTTTTGAACCCCTGTTCCGGTAGTTTCCTTGCTGGACTCGCCTGGATTATGGATAGTTGCGTCATCGACTTGCTTCGCAAGCTCGGGGCTTGCGCGGTGGAGCATTCGAACAATCGTGAAGTGCATCCAAAGTGCGGTGATCGCAGTGACGACAAACAGCACTCCGAAGGTTGATTGTGGATGGCCGGTCCATGCCGCGATGTAGGCAAAGAGGAGCGGGAGGAAGAAGCCGCCGAGGGCGCCGAGTGAACCAACAAGGCCCCCGACTGCTCCCACGTCGCGCGGGAAGTACTCCGGGATGTGCTTGAACACTGCGGCCTTCCCGACGCCCATCGCGACGCCGATGAGCACGATAAGAGCGGTGAACATCACAAGGCCAACGCGCCACGGCAGGTATTCGCTGGTACTGCCGTCTGGGTTGGCTACCACGATGTAGCCGTATGGCATGAGTAGAATTCCGCTGGCGATCAGGATCACGGTGAACGAGAAGTACAGAACGCGCCGCGCACCATAGCTGTCAGATAGCCAACCTCCGAGTGGGCGCAGCAGCGATGCCGGAAAGATGAAGAGGGCAGTGAGAAGGCCTGCAGTGGTGACGCTCGTGCCATAAACGTCGACATAGTACTTCGGCAGCCATGCGGCCAAGGCGACGTAGCCACCGAATACGACGAGGTAGTAGAGGCTTAGGCGCCACACCCGAACTTGTTTGAGCGGGATGAGCATGGAGTGCAGTGATCGGCCTCGACCCGGAACTCGGTCATTGGCAGGAGTGCCAATTAGCACGACAACGCCAGCGATCACCAGCGCGATTCCGTATGCGAACGGGATGAAGCGCCACCCACCCGGGACGATTCCGGCGAAGTAGCCGGCGACGGGAACGACGGCAATCAGCGTCGGTCCGATGAGTTTGGTAACTGAGGCACCGACGTTTCCTGCCCCAAAGATCCCTAATGCCAGGCCCTGACGATTCTGCGGCCACCAGGCGCTCACCCACGAGATGCCGACGGAGAAGGAGTTGCCTGCAAAGCCGACGAGAAAGGCTAGGAACAGCAGGATGCCGTAACTGCCAACGTAGGCAATCAGGAACGACGGGACTGCGGTGGCAAATAACATCACGGCCATGACTCGGCGGCCACCCCAGCGGTCCGCGGCGATACCGGCAGGTAAGCGCCAGATCGATCCGTTTAGCACCGCGACAGCTGTCAGCCAAGCTAGTTGCACATCGGTTAAGTCGAACTCGGCCCGGATCGGAATACCGAGAATCCCGAACATTAACCAGACCGCAAACATCAAAGTGAAAGTGATGGTCGAGATGACGAGGACGCGCATTCGCGCACTGCGTTCGGCTGGTCCGGCGGTGTCTGCCTGATCGTCAGCTTCGTCGCGAGCGTTCGTTGGGTGTTCCGCGGGTAGCGCCATCGTTGTGCCCTTCGTACCGATTCTGGCTTCGGCCCAATTTATCACATTCACCTATTAGATAATGTTATTTATTCATTGGTGTGATAAAAACAACTATGGCAAAATCAGCGAGTGACCGGATCGGTCAAACGCTGGCAAAACTCGCGAGCCTCTCCACTGGTGATCGGGCTGAATCACTCGCGGGGGCTGCCGGGCCGAGCGGCGGAACCTCTCGGTCCCAAGTCCTGCAAACGCTGACTGACACCCCGGATGGGTGCTCTGTCGACGAGATCTGCGCCATCACCGATTTGCATGCAAATACCGTGCGTGGGCAGCTAGAACTACTGCGCTCCGGTGGTCACATCGTTCGGTTCGCAGGGGAGAGGGAAGGCAGGGGGCGCCCGCCGTGGCGGTACGCGCTCGCACCCGAGCGGCTTGGCGCCCAGCAGCGACTTGCAGACGAGCTTGTCGAACAGCTGCTAGCGGCAAATGATGAGAACCTAGCCCGCAACGTTGCGCACAAGTGGGCGCAGATAACGGGTGAGCCGACCCTGGCGGTGGTTGATGCGGAAACCCCGGACGGGGTTGTGGCGGCTGTCGTGGAGAGTCTGCGGCGGTTAGGTTTCCAGGCAAACTCAAACGTGCTGGGTGATGCCGTGCTCATTAACGACTGCCCGTATGGCGACTTGGTACGGGATTATCCCGTCATTTGCGATATTCACGCCGAACTCATGGTTGAGGAGTTGGGGAGCTCTGGCCAGGGTGTGAGCTTCAAAGAGCTGGAAGTCTTCCCGAGTCCGGGGCTGTGTGTCGCGCGATTGAACCGCGCCGACAGGGTGCCCGTTCGTCGAGTCAGCGCCTCCGATGTCGACAGGCGGACTGGCGACGCCTAACCGTGGCAACCGTCTTGTAGCGTGACATCCGTCTTGGGCGACGCATTTACGGAGAGAATCATCTGATGCATCCGTGTTTGAGGATAGCGGGTGATAGATTGATGGTATGGCGCGGATTCGAATCAAGCAGGCTGCGGACCTCGCGGGGGTCAGTGATGACACTGTTCGACGTTGGATCGAGGAAGGCCGTTTGAGCGCTGCGATCGATGGAGGTCGACAAACCGTCGATGGCTCTGAGTTGGCCGAAGTCATGGTTGAGCGCGCTTCAGCAGTGTCCACGCTGCCGGATGATTCTCCAGGACATTCTGTTCGTAACCGGCTGACCGGCATAGTTACCGCAGTTGTGCTCGACAAGGTGATGGCACAAGTCGATGTCCAAGTCGGCGCACACCGGTTTGTGTCGCTGATAAGCCGTGAGGCGGCAGACGAACTTGGGCTTGAAGTCGGGTCGATCGCGGCCGTCTCGGTCAAGTCCACCAATATCTCGATCGACCTACTCACATAGGGATGTTGGCGTTGAGTCCCCGCATCTGGAGTGTTGGACTAGCGACCTTGGGGACCATCGTTTCTGGCCCGACGCTCGTTGGGTGTGCCGCGGAAGACTCAGTGCCACAGCGCGAACTCGTTGTCGCGGCAGCGGCATCGCTCAATGTGCCGTTTGATCTGCTGGCAGCAGACTTCGAGCGGGCAAATCCCGACGTTGAGGTGGCGATGACCTATGGCGGTAGTTCCACCTTGGCGGCGGGAATCGTTGCTGGATCACCAATCGACGTATTCGCCTCGGCGAACCAAACTACGATGGATTTCGTCGCCGATTCCGGGTTAGCCGCGTCGTCTCCGTTGGTCTTTGCTGCCAATCGAATGGCGGTTGCGCTACCCCAGCAAAACCGGGCAGGAATCGAGGATCTGGCTGATCTGAGCGCTGATGGAGTTGCTGTCGCGATGTGCCAGCCGGAGGTTCCCTGCGGTGAGGGGGCCGCAACGGTCATGGATCGAGCGGGGATAGAACTCGTGCCGGCGACCTATGAACCGGATGTCTCGGCAGTCCTGACCAAAGTGCGAACAGATCAAGTGGATGCCGGGTTCGTCTATGCCAGCGACGTGGTGACCAGCGGCGGCGGGGTGTCCGACATTCCGATCCCGCCAGAGCTGAACACCACGACGTCGTATCCGATTACCTCGCTAGCGGATACGACGCTGCCCGAGCTCGCCGCCAGATTCGTAGAGTTCGTCTTATCCGATGTCGGTCAGTCCATTCTCGTGCAGAGCGGCTTTCTCCCGCGGTCGCAGGGCTGAGGTGGCAGCGATGGGTAGTGAAACTGCGACCGTTGCGCGATCTAGCATTGAACGTCAGCGCCTCACCTCGCGAACAACCCCACTTGCGATCAAAGGCGCTGCAGTCCTGGGGCTGTTGTTTTTGGCTATCCCGATCATCGGAGTCCTGACCAAGGCGCCGTGGTCGACGATGCCCGAGGTGTTGGCAAATGAGTCAACCCGGCAGGCGATCTGGCTGTCCCTTTGGACATCAACTCTGACAACTGCGGTTGCGCTCGTTATTGGAATTCCATTGGCCTTCGTCCTCGCGAGGGCGCAGTTTCGGGGCCGTGCTCTCGCCCGATCGCTGGTCATACTCCCGCTTGTTCTACCGCCCGTGGTGGGTGGTGTGGCGCTACTCGCCGCATTCGGACGCGGTGGCCTAGTTGGGCGCCCCTTGTTTGAGATCGGATCGGTTACGATCCCGTTTACCTGGGTGGCGGTCGTGATGGCTCAACTCTTCGTTTCGCTCCCGTTCCTGGTCATCACGGTCGAGGGTGCCCTGCGGACGCGGGGTCGCGATCTCGAGGAGGCCGGTGCAGTGCTCGGACTCTCAGAAGCGCGGATCATCATGAGAATTACGCTGCCGATGATTCGCCCGGCGATAGTTGCAGGAGCCGTTCTCTGTTGGGCGCGTGCGCTGGGGGAGTTCGGCGCGACGATCACTTTCGCAGGTAGCTTGCCGGGGGTTACTCAAACCTTGCCGACCGATATTTACTACACACTTGCCCGTGATCCAGGCGAATCAGTAGCGCTCAGCATGATTCTCATCGCGATCTGTGTGCTCGTGCTGTGGGTGCTGCGAGGGAACTGGGCAGGTCAGGTGATAGCCCGTGAGTAAGTCACAACTAGAGATGTCCTTTCTTGCCCGGCGAGCGCAGTGCAATCTGAACATCGATTTGGTTGCTCCTGCGGGCCAGCCCGTGGCGATCACTGGCGCGAACGGCTCAGGGAAGTCCACTTTGTTGGCCGTTCTTGCCGGTCTCATCTCGATCGAGAGCGGCTCCATCCGCTGTGGCGAGCGCACGTGGGATTCCCCCCGAGAGGATGTCTTTCTGCGGCCCCAACATCGTCCTGTGGGGTTGGTCTTTCAGGACTATCGGATCTTTGATTGGCTGACCGTCGAGCAGAACGTCGCGGTCGGCCTGAAACGCGGGCAGCGACGCGATTCAGCGACAGTCAGCAGGCTTGGGATGCTGATGGAGACCTTCGGACTCAGCGACCTGGCGAGGCAATCGGCCCGCACCCTTTCCGGTGGTCAGCGCCAGCGCGTTGCCATTGCACGTGCAATCGCCGTTGCACCTGACGTATTACTCCTTGATGAACCGTTTGCAGCACTTGATAGTTCGGCTCGCCCCGCGGTGCGCCAGGCGCTTGTGGACTCTCTTGTCGGATTCACCGGCCCGGTTGTCGTCGTCACTCATGATCGAGACGATGTCTCGGCCATGTCTGCGCTTCCTTACGTCCTTGCCGATGGCCGCTTGCAGGCCACCTCGGGGTCCGGTGTGGGGCCGACAAACTACGACCCGTCGGTGTCGTAGTTACGATTGACCCATGGTCTACCCAGCAAGTGTGATCACCGTTTCCACCCGTGCCAGCACCGGTGAGTACGAGGACACGGCAGGCCCAGCGGCAGTCGAGTTCCTGCGCGCTCGCGGCTTTCACGTTCAATCAGCACTTTGTGTATCTGATGGGGAGGGGATCGCGGACGTCCTGCGGCAGGAGGTAGCCCGGTCGTCGCTAGTTATCACCTGCGGCGGTACCGGGATCTCACCGACGGACCTAACTCCGGAGCAGACAAGGCAAGTCGTCGATCGGGAAGTCCCGGGGATTGCTGACCTGATTCGTTCCCGGTCATGGGATGTGGTGCCAACCGCCGCGCTCTCTCGCGGAATCGCCGGAACGGTTGGGGAGACGTTGATTGTCAACCTTCCCGGATCGCGGCGTGCTGTCCTTGAGTCTCTGGCCGTTCTCGAGCCAATCCTGGTGCACGCTATCGACCAACTGCAAGGCGGCGACCATGGGTGAGTCAAGCCCGCAGGTCGCGATCGCAGCAGTAACCACGGATCCGATCCACGTCCACGAGCACATAGCGGCCGTTGAATCGGTCGAGTTCGGGGCAGTATCAGCCTTTGCCGGGGTCGTGCGTAATCACGATCATCAGCGGGCGGTGACGGCGCTGGAGTATTCCGCTCACCCGGGCGCGGCGGACATCATCATGGATCTCGCCAAGCAAGCTTCGGCGCGATCAGGCGTCGGAGCAGTTGCCGTGTCTCACCGGATCGGCCCGTTAGCGATCTCAGATGCCGCCCTCGTAGTCGCAATTTCCGCTGCGCATCGCCAGCCTGCGATTGAGACGTGTAGTTGGCTCGTCGAAGAGGTCAAGGTCCAGTTGCCAATCTGGAAGGAGCAGACCTTTGCCGACGGACGAACCGAATGGGTCAACTGCCCCTAGCCACCTGCAAAAGGCGGCAGAATATCCAGTGTGTTCCCGTCAGCAATCAGCGTAGACGTATCGCGGATGTTCGTTCCGTCGAGTAGATAGGTGCTCGCTGAGAAGATCCGTGCTAGCTCCGGTCCGTGCCGATCGATGGCGCGGGCGAGAACCTCAGCAAGTGGCCCCGATTCGAGTTGCTCGCTGGCGATTCCGGTCGCGGCGCGAGCTCCGGCAAAGTACTGGATCGTGATCACCTCAGCCGCCGATCGCCGACATCGGCCGTTGTGGTTGGAGGAAGGTCGGATCGTCGATTCCGTGCCCAGCCGCTTTCGTTACGGTTGCTGCAATCCAGCGGTGGGCTAGTTCTTCGTCAGTAGCTCCTGCTCGCATTGCGTCGCGGAGGTCGGATTCTTCGCGAGCGAAGAGACAGTTTCGGATCTGACCGTCGGCTGTCAACCGGGTCCGATCGCAAGCACCACAGAAGGGTGCAGAGACGGAGGCGATGATTCCTACAGTCGCCTCCGTGTTATCGATCCGCCACAAGTTTGCCGGGGAGGATCCGCGATCGGCCTTGGCAGCAGTGAGCACGTGCTTGGTACTGACTTGATCGAATATCTCGCTGCCGGTCACCATCATGTCGCGGTTCCAGCCATGCATTGGGTCAAGAGGCATTTGCTCGATAAAGCGCAGCGCGTAGTCGTGTTCGAGGCAGAATTCGAGGAGGTCGGCCGCCTCGTCATCGTTGACTCCCCGCATCAATACGGAGTTCACCTTGACAGGGGACAGACCAGCTGCGGCTGCGGCCTGTAGGCCGTCGAAGACATCGTCAATCCGATCGCGACGAGTAAGTGCAACGAAGCGATCCCGCTGCAAGGTGTCCAGCGAGACATTGATCCGGTCCAGGCCAGCCGCCGCGAGCGGCTTGGCCAGGCGCGCTAACCCGATCCCGTTTGTGGTGAGGGAAACTGCAGGCCGGGCTGGTAGGGCGCTGATTCTGCCGACGATGTCTACTAGTGAGGGACGCAGGAGCGGCTCTCCCCCTGTGAGCCGCACATCGGTGATGCCGAGGATCTCAGTGCCCACTGCGACTAGTCGCACGATCTCATCGTCAGAGAGCAACTCTGGTTTAGCTAGCCATTCCAAACCCTCGGCGGGCATGCAGTAGGTGCAGCGCAGATTGCACTTATCGGTGAGGGAGACGCGCAAGTCGTAGGCCGTGCGGCCGTGCTTGTCCGTCAGACGCAGCGCAGGAGTGCGGGGGGCCGACATAGGACCACCGTAGGTGCCGCCGGCATCCGTCATGGATCGGGAGTCGGTGTCGCTGCGCTCAGCTAGGCCCCGCATAGCGCAAATCCCAGTAGGACAAGAATGAACCCCACGAGCTCCACCATGCCCAGAACACCTGGTTTTCGCGGTGTGTCACCAAGCGCGATCGACCTACCTGCGAGGAAGACAAACGGCAGTGAGACAGCAGCAATGTTGACGCCAAGTGTCCAGCCCAGAATCGCCGCGACGCCGATTGAGGCAACTGCCCACACCAGGGAGTACCACCGGTACCGTGGATTTGCTCGCTCGCGAATCAGCGACTTCACATGCAAGGTAGATCCGACCATCGCCATGAACGCCATCGCCATTGCGAGCCAAACCGCAGGGGGCAAGGCAAAGAACGACGGTGGGGAGCCGACCACCTGGTCGACGCCGATCGCCCAGAGAACGGGAATCAGTGCGACGCACTCGATGATGAACACAGTGTCGTTGAGCATTGAGCGCTCTTGGCCGTGAGTCGCGAGCGCAACGTTCACAGCAAAGATCACTGCATAGGCGATTCCGACGAGGAGGAGCCACGGGTTGGTAGCCAGCGTTAGCAGCGCAAACGGGACAAAGACGGTGGCCCATATCGCTAGTGGGGGCTTGTACTTATCGCGGTTCGGGTAACGAATGAATGCGGTGGTGAAGTGCGCGAGCGGGAAGGCAGCAACCGCCGCGATGCTGGCCGTCACGAGTAGCCACGACCAGGGGGCGACAGTTAGCCCGAGAGCGATCGGTAGTCCGAGGAATGCCCAGCCACCGTGTTGGGGTGGAAAGTACGAGACCTTGCGAGCGGGGCGCTTTACTGCGGGTGCCGATCTCCCAGCCTGGATGTTCGTACCCGCACTCATGATCGACTCAATCGCAGTCGCCATGCGTCTGGTCCGGATACCTCGTAGCTGACGGCAAAGGCACCGTCGTGGCGTTCGGATAGCTGCTTGAGTAGGGGTAGCGGATCGTGCGGGGCGACCAAAACCAAGCTGTGCCCGCTGCGAATCGAGTCAACCGCGCCGAACACCGTCGCGTGCCGGATTGAGTGGGGGACGTTTCGCACGTCCAGGACTGGACTGCCGTCTGCGGCAGGCGCAAGTACCTCGGGTAGGTCAGATGTTCCCTCGCTTGAGGACTCGGAGTGGTCTCCGCCGCAGCCGCAGTCCGAGGTAGTGCCGAGCAATGGGATCTCGGGTCGTCCGGTGGGGTTGAGGTCGGTTGAGCCTTCGGACATGTTTGCCTCCCAAAGAGAAATCTGAACCCGGTGGTGGATCCGGGTAGCCAATATAATACGGTTATTTCCGTGAATAATCGACCGGGTCCAGCCAGAGCACTGGGAGTGCTCCCGGGTGAGGCGATCTCCGCTCAGCGCGCCGCCGTACTCGAGGTCGTTCAGCGGCAAAATGAACCGGTCACGGTAGCCACGATCGCCCACCAGCTAGACCTCCACGCCAACACGGTTCGGGAACACCTCGATGCGCTCATTGATCGCCGTTACATCGACCGAACATCGGCTGCCCCCACGGGGAGGGGACGACCCGCCGCCCTCTACGCAGCCGTTGAGTCGTTCGAACCCGATCCGCGAGTGCGCGAGTACATGGGGTTGGCTGACGCATTGGCGGCCTACATCGAGCGAACCGCGCCAGACCCCGCCCAAGCCGCGCTTGAGGCTGGCTACGCGTGGGGTGAATCGCTAGCTCCCCGCGAGGTATCGGCGCCGAAAGCAACTCGAGACCTCGTCTTAACGACGCTTGACGAACTTGGATTTTCTCCCGAGGTGGCGCCGACAGAGCCCGATAGCGCGACTCGCGTCAGGCTGCGTCGATGCCCGTTGTTGGACGCCGCAGTGCGAAGCCCAGAGGTTGTTTGCAACGCCCACCTCGGGATGCTCCGGGGAGTCGCGAGCCGGAAGGCAACCGATGCAGTGGCGTTGCAGATGGAGGCCTTTGCTGAACCTGGTGCCTGCGTCCTTCTCCTCGAAGATGCACCAGACCTAAGTGCTGCGGATCGTAACGACGATTCCGAATCCACTAGAACCGTTCGACTAGAGACAGAGGTGTCGTAATGACAACCGAAGCGACCGAAGGTACCGGCGAGATTGATGGCAACATCACCGATTCGTTGTTACGTACCCGCCGGTGGGTGAGCCGCGACGAGGTCTCCGATGACCTGCGGACGATCCACAAAAAGGGTGGGCGCCAAGCCGATGTGTTCTATCGCGATCGATGGAGCCACGACAAGATCGTTAGATCCACCCACGGTGTCAACTGCACTGGATCATGCTCGTGGAAGGTCTACGTCAAGGACGGCATCATCACCTGGGAAACCCAGGAGACGGACTACCCCAGTGTCGGCCCGGACTCCCCGGAGTACGAACCGCGCGGCTGCCCCCGTGGTGCAGCTTTCAGCTGGTACACCTACTCGCCCACGCGAGTTCGATTCCCTTACGCTCGGGCAACGTTGCTGGAGATGTACCGGGAGGCGAAGGCTCGCCTCGGAGATCCAGTCCTCGCGTGGTCTGAGGTCACCCAGGACCCTGAGAAGCGCAAGCGCTACCAATCGGGTCGCGGTAAAGGCGGGCTAGTTCGAACATCATGGGCCGAGGCGCTGGAGATTACCGCGGCCGCGCAGGTCCACACGATTAAGAAGTACGGACCAGACCGGGTCGCCGGGTTCTCCCCAATTCCGGCGATGTCGATGGCATCGCACGCGTCGGGCGCTCGCTACACCAGTTTGTTGGGCGGCACCATGCTGTCGTTCTATGACTGGTACGCCGACCTCCCGGTAGCGTCACCGCAGATCTGGGGCGATCAAACAGACGTTCCCGAGAGCGCTGATTGGTGGAACGCTGCCTACCTGATCATGTGGGGCTCGAACATCCCGGTGACCCGAACTCCGGATGCCCACTTCATGACCGAGGCTCGCTACCGCGGTCAGAAGGTGGTTGTGGTCAGTCCTGACTACGCGGATAACACGAAGTTCGCCGACACCTGGATGTCCGCTCATCCGGGCACGGACGGCGCAGTCGCCATGGCTATGGGTCACGTGATTCTCAACGAGTTCTATGTGAAGAAGCAGGTGCCGCGTTTCCAGGAGTACAGCAAGACTTATACCGACCTTCCAAACCTAGTAACACTTCGCGAACACACCCCAGGGGTCTACGTACCCGACCGCTTCTTAACCGCAGCAGATCTCGGACATGAGGGCGAACAGCCCGAGCTGAAGACGGCCCTAATCGATGCGAAGACCAACGACATCGTGGTGCCGAACGGCTCCCTTGGCTTCCGCTACACCGAATCGGGGATTGGCAAATGGAATCTTGATCTAGAAGACGTAGATCCACTACTGAGCCTGTACAACGATGGCGAGGGTGACTCGGTCGAACTCGATCTTCCTCGCTTCGATATTGCTCAGGAGACGAGCGAAGGCGGCGGCGTTATGCGTCGAGGCGTGCCGGTACGCAAGGTCGGTGATCGCCTCGTCACCACAGTGCTCGACCTCATGCTCGCCTCGTACGGCGTCGGTCGCGACGGGCTACCGGGAGACTGGCCGTCGTCCTATGACGACACCTCCCAGCCGTATACCCCCGCCTGGCAAGAAGAAATCACCTCTGTCCCCGCTAGCACCGTGACGCGGGTGGCTCGCGAGTTCGCCCACAATGCCGATAGGTCCGGCGGGCGGTCAATGATTGCCCTGGGCGCTGGAACGAACCATTGGTTCCACTCTGACGAGACGTACCGAGCGATTATTTCTCTCGTGACCTTGACTGGCTGCCAAGGAGTAAACGGCGGCGGTTGGGCTCACTACGTCGGTCAGGAGAAGTGTCGGCCGTTTACTGGGTGGGCCCAGCTTGCCTCGGCAGCGGACTGGCAGCGCCCGCCCCGGCAGATGGCGGGGACTGCGTTCTTCTACACCGCAACCGGTCAGTACCGCTACGACACGATGGGTGCCAGCGAGCTCGCAACGCCGCTGGGTAAGGGCCTGTTCAAGGATATGAAGATGGCCGATTGTTTGGCCAAGAGTGCACGGATGGGTTGGCTGCCGAGCTATCCGACGTTCAATCAGAATCCGCTGGACATCGTCGATCAAGCTACTGCTGAAGGAACTCCTGTGGCTGACTTCATTGTCAAAGCGCTGCAGGCCAATGAGCTGAAGTTCGCTGCCGAGGATCCTGATGCACCCGAGAATTGGCCGCGGGTGATGACGGTCTGGCGGGCGAATCTGCTCGGCTCATCGAGTAAGGGAAATGAGTACTTCCTGCGCCATTTGCTGGGAACTGCCAATCAGGTGAAGGCCCAAGAAGCACCCGAGGGTGAACGTCCCGTCGATGTCCAGTGGCGGGAGGATGCCCCCATCGGAAAACTCGACCTGCTCGTCTCACTCGACTTCCGGATGACCTCGACCGGGATCTTCTCGGACATCCTTCTACCTGCCGCAACCTGGTACGAGAAGGAGGATCTGAACACGACAGATATGCATCCGTTTATCCATGCTTTCAGTGCGGCAATCGATCCGCCGTGGGAGACCAGCACTGACTACGACACATTTGTCGCGATGTCCAAGGCGTTTAGCCGCCTGGCAAAGCAGCACCTCGGAGTGCGTACCGACGTCGTGGCCGCTCCGCTTCTGCACGACACTCCCGGGGAGACGAAACAGCCGGGCGGGGTCGTTCGGGACTGGAAGCTAGGCGAGTGTGAACCCATACCCGGGGTCACCATGCCGAACCTCGTGACTGTTGAGCGGGACTACGGAGCGGTCGCTGCGAAGATGACCGCGCTCGGGCCCAACGTCGAGAACCTGGGCACGGTCGTCAAGGGCATCACCTTGAAGCCAGTACGCGAGGTTGAACGTCTTAAAGACATCAACGGAACAGTCAAGGGTGGCATCGCCGATGGTCGCCCTCGCCTGAACGAGGCGAAGCAGGCCTGTGAGGCGATCCTGGCGCTCTCCGGCACCACCAACGGCCGGATTGCCGTCGCGGGATTCACGGAACTGCAGAAAAGGACAGGCCATGAACTTGCGGACCTGGCGCAGGACCATGAGGGGACGCAGATTCGGTTCGCTGATACCCAAGCGCGGCCTCAGCCGGTTATCACGTCACATGAGTGGTCCGGCAGCGAACACGGTGGCCGCCGCTATTCGCCGTTCACCATCAATGTCGAGCGGCTTAAGCCATGGCACACCTTGACGGGACGCCAGCACTACTTCCTCGACCACGATTGGATGGCTGAGCTCGGCGAATGGTTGCCCGCATACCGGCCACCGCTGCAGATGAACCGACTCTTCGGAGCCCCCACCAGTGGGGTCGACGGTGCCC
Source organism: uncultured Actinomycetes bacterium (assembly GCA_946803585.1). Classification (GTDB taxonomy): domain Bacteria; phylum Actinomycetota; class Actinomycetes; order S36-B12; family UBA10799; genus UBA10799. The sequence goes on along the minus strand of CAMPEQ010000008.1, from coordinate 297,352 downwards.
TGGAAGTGACGGTTCGGTACCTGACTCCACACTCAAAATGGTCGATTCACTCGGAGTACCAGGACAACCTGTTTATGCTCTCGCTCTCCCGCGGCGGACCCGATATCTGGATCTCCAAAGAGGACGCGGCGAAGGCCGGGATCAAAGACAACGACTGGATTGAGTCGGCAAACCGCAACGGTGTTGTCGTTGCCCGGGCGGTCGTGTCTCACCGTATGCCGGAGGGCACGGTCTACATGTACCACGCGAAGGATCGACTGATCGATGTTCCCAAGGCCGAGGCCAGTGGTAGGCGCGGTGGAATCCACAACTCACTGACTCGACTACTGATGAAGCCCTCGCACCTCATTGGCGGCTACGCGCAGCTGTCCTATGGCTTCAACTACTACGGGCCAACGGGTAACCAACGCGACGAGGTCACTGTGATCCGTCGCCGCTCTCAGGAGGTCGAGTACTAAATGTCGAACCCGCGCATTAGGTGCGACCAAAACCAATACTGCTCACACAAGGTGGTTAGCAAATGAGAGTTATGGCCCAAATGGGCATGGTGATGAACCTGGACAAGTGCATCGGGTGTCACACCTGTTCCGTTACCTGTAAACAAGCCTGGACTAACCGCAGCGGTGTCGAGTACGTCTGGTTCAACAATGTTGAAACGCGACCCGGCCAGGGCTACCCCCGCGGCTATGAGGATCAAGAGAAGTGGAAGGGTGGCTGGAAGCTCGATCGCAAAGGCCGCCTGCGCCTCAAGGGTGGCTCGCGGCTCCACAAACTCTCGACAATCTTCAGCAATCCTCGATTGCCCGGAATCGAGGACTACTACGAGCCGTGGACGTATGACTACGACGTGCTGATTAACGCCCCAGCGGGGGATGACTTCCCGGTCGCTCGACCCAAGTCACTCATCACCGACAAGGACATGAAGGTGACCTGGTCGGCTAACTGGGACGACGACCTCGGTGGCGCACCAGAGCACGGGCACAAGGATCCGATCGTCAAGAAGCTCGGGGACAAGGTCAAGTTCGAGTTCGAGCAGGCCTTCATGTTCTACCTGCCACGGATCTGCGAACACTGCCTGAACCCCTCATGTGTGGCGTCGTGCCCGTCAGGGGCGATCTACAAGCGGGAAGAGGACGGCATCGTTCTAGTCGACCAAGACAGCTGCCGCGGCTGGCGGATGTGTGTGTCGGGTTGCCCCTACAAGAAGATCTACTTCAACCACAAAACGGGTAAGGCCGAGAAGTGCACGATGTGCTACCCGCGGCTAGAAGCAGGACAGCCCACGGTTTGCTCGGAGACGTGTGTGGGTCGCCTGCGTTACCTGGGCCTGTTTCTCTACGACGCTGACCGCGTCGCTGAGGCGGCAACGGTCGAGGATGAGCATCAACTAATGGCGGCCCAGAAGTCGCTACTACTTGATCCGCGCGATCCAGAGGTGCTGGCCGCAGCTCGCCGGGACGGTATCCCGGAGGACTGGTTAGAAGCAGCCGGCAACTCGCCGGTGTACGACTTGGCGTGTAAGTACAACGTAGCTCTGCCGCTACATCCGGAGTACCGCACGATGCCGATGGTTTGGTACATCCCGCCGCTATCGCCGGTCGTGGATGCACTGACCGAGACCGGTCACGATGGTGAGGACATTGGCAACCTGTTTGGCGCGATTGACGCTATGCGGATTCCGATCGAGTACCTAGCCGAGCTCTTCACTGCTGGCGACGTCGAACCCGTCAATGATGTGCTGCAAAAGTTGGCAGCAATGCGGGCCCATATGCGCACCAAGAATCTTGGTGAGCCAGCCGATCCCGAGATAGCGGCCGCAGCTGGAATGACGATCGATGATCTAGAAGCGATGTACCACCTACTAGCAATCGCCAAGTACGAGGATCGCTACGTCATCCCAACCGCGCACAGCGAGGTAGCTAACGCGTTGTTGGAGGAGATGCCCGGCTGCTCGGTGGACTTCGATAGCACGAACTCCGACAACCCGGTGGGTGAGAACCAGCCGGTTCCGGTGACTATCGAGAGCTTTAACTTGACCAAGCAGCGGCTTGAAGCGCAGGACTACAAGGATTTGGACTACAAACAATGAGCACCGACCTAGCTCCAGACCTACGGCAACTCGCCGACATCATCTCGTCGCGACTGCTGGCCTATCCCGATGAGCAACTGATGGCGGAGCTGCCGACGATTCGAGCCGGCGTCGAACGACTCCCGGCCCGGGTTGCCAACCCACTGAACAAGTACTTCGCTGCCGTAGACGGAATGACGCTACTAGAGCTACAAGCAAAGTACGTCGCAACTTTCGACCTCAAGCGACGTTGCTGCCTGTACCTAAGCTATTACCTCAACGGTGACACCCGGCGACGGGGGATGGCGCTGCTGCGGTTTAAAGAGACCTATCTTCAGCAGGGGTTCACCGTCGATGACGGTGAGCTGCCGGACTTCCTGCCGCTACTACTGGAGTTCAGCGCTCATGGCGGCGATGCGGCTAAGGCCACCGAGGCGTTGATTGATGAGCATCGCGAAGGACTCGAGGTCTTACAAGCAGCGCTAGCCAAAGTGCAGGCGCCGCAACAGCACGTCATCGAGGCTGTCTTGGCGACTCTGCCAGCCCTTACCTCGGCGCAGAAGGCGGCGGCGAGGCTGTTGGTCGCACAAGGACCACCCACCGAATCAGTCGGCCTTGAACCATTCATGTTGACCGATATCTCGACAGGAGCACGGCTATGAACAGCCTGAATAACTTCCTCTTCATTGTGTTCCCGTACATCTGCTTGACGTCGTTTGTCGTCGGGCATATTTGGCGCTACAAGTACGACAAGTTTGGTTGGACTACTCGATCGAGCCAGTGGTACGAGTCCAGGCTGCTGCGTTGGTCAAGTCCGATGTTTCACTTTGGACTCCTCGGGGTGCTGGCTGGACACTTCGTCGGCCTAGTGATCCCGGAGAGCTGGACCGAAGCAGTCGGCATTAGTGAATCTCAGTACCACGTAGCCTCCGCCGTGCTTGGCAGTATCGCTGGGGTTGTCATGGTGATCGGCCTCATCGGCCTCATCTACCGTCGCAGGTCCACACCTTCGGTGTTCCGGGCGACAACGCGCACCGACAAACTTATGTACGTCGTGCTGGGAACGGTGATCGTGCTGGGGCTCGTCACAACGTTCTACTGGCAGATCCTCGGTGGCGGGTACGACTACCGGCTCACAGTTGCCGAGTGGTTCCGGTCGATCTTCTACCTCAATCCCCAGGTCCAAGACATTGTTGTCGCTCCAGTGCTGTTTAAGGTGCACGCCTTATCGGCTTTCCTGCTGATCGGGATCTGGCCGTACACCCGCCTGGTTCACGTCTTGAGTGCACCCGTTGGGTACCTCTGGCGGCCCTACATTGTGTACCGGTCAAGGGATGATCAGCCGCAAGCGGGCAACCGCGATCCACGTCCAGGTTGGGAGAAGCCTGGACTCTCAGGTACCCGACGGTAGGTTGGGCTAGCCGGAGCTGGCGAACAGATCAAAGGAGTCGAGATGGACACAATGCACGAGTGGCTCGGCACCGTTGCGCAGTCTTTGGGCGTGGACGATGCGGTTGCGGTGGGCGAACTCCTGGACATCACCCGTGACGTCGCCCACAACATTGATCGACCGGCTGCGCCGTTGACCCTGCACCTCATCGGTTTGGCAGTTGGAGCGGGGATGACCGAGGCGAAGGCGATCGCCACGGTCAAGGCGCAGATTGCTGAGTGGCAAACTCCCGTGCCCGAGTGAGGGCAGTGGGTGTGTCGCAGTCCATCGCCTCTCCCGACTTGGCGCCGACTCGCACGATTGACGCATTTTCATAGAGGGATCGGACCGCGGAATGAGGCGCAATATCTCGTGCTTGTGCGAGCAATGATGTGCGGTTCCAAGCCGCGAGTAGGTACTGCTCCCTGCCTGAATCGTCGGTGAGGACGGCGGCATCGTGGCGGGGTAGCGCCGTGAGTAATCGTGGGATCGCGGAAGCAGCAAAGGGCATGTCCCCAGCGATCAGGACGATGGGACTGAGGTCATCGGAAGATGTTCGGGACAGGAGTTCTAGTTCTCGTACGCCGTAGGCCACGCAGTAGGCCGGCCCTGAACCTCGGGGCTCTTCGGCGATCCAGTGGTAGTCGGCCCACCTGGCTATTTGGTCGCCCATCAACACGACATGACGGGCGTCAGTCGCCGCCGTAAGCGCCCGCTCGAGTAGTGGTACCCCACCAACGAGCAGCTCCAGCTTGTTGCGACCTGCCATGCGGGCAGACCCGCCACCCGCTAGCAGGATCGCATCGAAGGTCAGTTCGCCACGGGCTGCAGTGGTGGGGAGATCGCTTGAATCGGCCTTGGACACACCGCCAATCTATGCCCGGCGTGCATTCGGCTAGGTAGGTACTGGCCATGATGGGGGCGTGATCGCCGACGACATGCTCTCCGTTGCTCAGTACCGCCAGTCAATCATCGACGCGGTGGCGCCGATGCCCATCACGGATGTCCCAATTGACGATGCGCTCGGCCTAGTCCTAGCCGCCGACATCGCGGCTCCCATGAGTTCACCAGCCTTTGCGAATTCGGCGATGGATGGATACGCGGTCAGGTCAGCGGATCTAGGTGAGCTACCAGCCGTGCTAGAGGTTGCCGCCGATATCCCGGCCGGTGCCGCAGGGGATCGGGAACTGATTGCTGGGACCGCGCACAGAATCATGACCGGTGCACCTATCCCCGCTGGCGCTGACGCAGTGGTTCGGGTTGAGTGGACAGACGGCGGTACGTCCAGGGTGCGGATCGATAGGTCGGTTGATCCGGGTGAGGCGATTAGGTGTGAGGGGGAGGACTTCTCGGCTGGTAGTCCGCTACTGGCCGCTGGGACCGTCATTGGTCCGGGTCTGATCGGACTGGCTGCCTCGGTCGGATTGCAGTCATTGCCGGTGCGACGGCGGCCGCGGGTCGCCGTCGCGGCAACCGGTGGTGAGCTCGTCGCGGGCGGAGGCATTCTGGGCCAGGGCCAGATATTCGATTCTAATAGCCACTTAATGGCTGCCCTGCTGCGCAACCTGGGACTTGAGCCGACGGCGGTCGCGACGCTGTCGGACAGCGTTGGCGATGCGGTTTCGTGGCTTAGGGCCACAGCTAAGGACTGCGATTTGGTTATCACGATGGGTGGAGTCAGTGCGGGGGCATACGAGGTGGTCAAGGACGTATTCACCCAGGTCGGGCAGATGGAGTTCGTGCACGTTGCGGTCCAGCCAGGTAAGCCGCAGGGCCGGGGACACCTCGACTCGACGCCGGTGATCGCGCTACCGGGAAACCCGGTTAGTTCTGCCGTCTCGTTTGAGCTCTTCGTCGTGCCAGCACTGCGCAAGATGCTGGGGTATCCGAATCCTGAGCGAAGCCTTGTGACGGTGCGTTCTGCGGTCAGCGTGCGAAGAAGTGTCGATCGCACACGGTATCTGCCAGCCTGGGTTGATCTTGCGGCGAATGAGGTTGCGACTCCTGGCGTGCACGGCTCCCATCGCCTCACGACGTTGCGCGATACGAACTGCCTCATTGAGGTTGAGCCAGGCACATCCTCGATTGAGCAGGGAGACCTCGTGCGGGTGCTGCTGACGTCCTAGATGGGTCACCGCACCAGGTCTGCGTTTGACCCGATATGTCCGGCAGTGGAAGAGTTCGATTAGGTCATCGACGCTTGGAGGAGCCGTGTCCGATCAACAACCACCACAGGATCCACAGCAGCCGATTGATCCGGTCAGTGGGCAACCACCGATGCCTGCACCCGCGCCCCCACCGTTACCGCCCTACCAGCCACCGGTGCAACCCCCTGCCGCCCCACAACCCAGCGGATTCAGCCAGCCCTACGGTGCGCCGATCAATCAGCCACCGGCCAACCAGTTCCCGCAAACGCCCGGCTACGGGGCAAGTGCACCAGCGGCGATGCCACAAACGAACTCGAATGCGATCGTCGCGTTCGTTCTCTCCATCGTCTCGTGGGTGGTATGCCCTGTCATTGCGGCCATCGTCGCGCTGGTATTTGCCAGTAAAGGCAAGAAGGAGATCGAACAAAGCGGAGGTTGGCAAACCGGCACCGGTTTCGTCACAGCTGCCAAGGTGATCGCCTGGATCAACATCGCCTTCTTCGTGATCTTCATCCTGTTCTACGTTGTGATCTTCGGGATCCTGATCGCCGCAGGGGAGTTTGACACCCCGAACACCTACAACACGACCTTCCCAACACCGTTCACGACACCATCGGGGATACCTGGTTAGTCCGCTTTGGGCGGTCGGGTTGAGATAAGTGACGGGCATCATGCCGGCCGCCTTTGACCGGACAGATGCGCGTCGGGTAGCCTTATCGACTGTGCCTGGCATCCCCAAGCACTCGCTCCATCACATTACGGAATGTGCCGCACAACAACGTGTCGGATCTGGCGCCTAACTCGTTCGAGTTATCGCGACGGACTCATACGGCGGACGTCCGGTGGGGGGTAGCGATCCGATCCACGTTTCAGTGGCCGTTTCGGCTGGTTGGTGTATGTCTGCCAACAAGTGCGACACGCCCGAACGCGGGGGTCGGAGAAAGTTGGGGGAGTAAGGACACGAAAAACGGGAAAGACAGTAAGAGCGACAGCAAGCAAGCTATCCAACAGCCAACGTATGTAACGGAGACTCGGTGCCCACCATTCAGCAGTTGGTCCGCAAGGGCCGACAGGACAAGGTCTCGAAGAACAAGACCCCCGCGCTCAAAGGCAGCCCCCAACGTCGCGGGGTTTGTACTCGCGTCTACACAACGACGCCTAAGAAGCCAAACTCTGCGCTTCGCAAGGTTGCGCGTGTTCGCCTGTCCAGCGGTATTGAGGTCACGGCCTACATCCCAGGCGTTGGCCACAACCTCCAGGAGCACTCCATCGTGCTCGTTCGTGGCGGTCGTGTGAAGGACTTGCCCGGTGTTCGGTACAAGGTCGTGCGCGGTGCGCTCGACACCCAAGGTGTGAAGAACCGTAAGCAGGCTCGCAGCCGCTACGGCGCCAAGAAGGAAAAAGGGTAGGTAGCAGCAAATGCCACGTAAAGGTCCCGCCCCGAAGCGGCCCGTCGTCGTAGACCCCGTCTACAGCTCCCCACTGGTCAGCCAGTTGGTCAACAAGGTGCTGCTCGACGGCAAGAAGTCCACGGCCGAATCCATCGTCTACGGCGCCCTTGAAGGATGCCGCGAGAAGACTGGTGTCGATCCCGTCTCGACCCTCAAGCGCGCACTTGACAATGTCAAGCCAACGCTCGAGGTTCGCAGCCGCCGCGTTGGTGGCGCCACTTACCAGGTACCCGTTGAGGTCAAGCCGCAGCGCGCCAACACCCTCGCGCTTCGCTGGTTGATCGGATACTCCCGCGCCCGCCGCGAGAAGACGATGACCGAGCGCCTCATGAACGAGATCCTCGATGCCAGCAACGGCCTCGGTGCGAGCGTCAAGAAGCGTGAAGACACCCACAAGATGGCCGAAGCCAACAAGGCATTCGCTCACTACCGCTGGTAACCCACTTACTAACCCATCCGTATTCGTAGCACGTAGAACAGACGCAGGAGAACACTCGTGGCAACCGGAACCGCTACCGACCTGGCCAAGGTCCGCAACATCGGGATCATGGCGCATATTGACGCGGGTAAAACCACCACCACCGAGCGCATCTTGTTCTACACCGGTATCAACTACAAGATCGGTGAAGTGCACGATGGTGGCGCAACGATGGACTGGATGGAGCAGGAGCAGGAGCGTGGCATCACGATCACGTCTGCGGCGACCACTTGTCACTGGAAAGACCATCAGATCAACATCATCGATACCCCAGGCCACGTTGACTTCACCGTTGAGGTAGAGCGCTCGCTGCGCGTACTTGACGGCGCGGTTGCGGTGTTTGATGGCGTCGCCGGTGTTGAGCCTCAGTCTGAAACTGTGTGGCGTCAGGCTGACAAATACAACGTTCCGCGTATGTGCTTCGTTAACAAGCTCGATCGCACCGGCGCTGACTTCTTCATGTGTGTCGACACCATCATTAAGCGCCTCGGCGCAACCGCTCTCGTGCTGCAGATTCCGATCGGCGCCGAGGGCGATTTCATTGGAGTTGTCGACCTGGTTGGAATGCGCGCGCTTGTGTGGCGCGGCGAGACAGCAATCGGCGAGGACTACGCCGTCGAAGAAATCCCGGCTGACTTGGCTGAGCAAGCTGCTGAGTGGCGCGAGAAGCTCATCGAGACGATTTCCGAGAACGACGATGAACTGATGGAGAAGTTCCTCGAAGGTGTTGAACCGACCGTCGATGAGCTTCACGCCGCAATCCGCCGTGCGACCCTCGCCAATGCGGTTAATCCGATCCTTACCGGGTCGGCGTTTAAGAACAAAGGCGTTCAGCCGATGCTCGATGCGGTCATTGCCTACTTGCCTTCTCCGCTCGACATTGAGGCCATCAAGGGCCATAAGCCAGGCGATGAGTCGGTCGAGGTCGATCGCCAACCAGATTCCAACGAGCCGTTCTCAGCTTTGGCCTTCAAGATTGCCGCTGATCCGCACCTCGGAAAGCTCACCTACATTCGCATCTACTCAGGCACCCTGACCGCCGGTTCGTCGGTCACCAACAGTGTCAAGGGTCGTAAGGAGCGAATCGGAAAGATCTACCGGATGCACGCAAACAAGCGAGAAGAGATCGACTCGGTTGGCGCTGGCGAGATCGTTGCGGTGATGGGCCTTAAAGGAACGACGACGGGGGAGACTCTCTGTGACGCGGGAAACCCGGTCATTCTCGAGTCGATGACTTTCCCCGCACCAGTCATCTCGGTTGCGATTGAGCCAAAGACCAAGAGCGACCAAGACAAACTTGCTACCGCCATCCAGCGCCTTTCGGATGAGGATCCGACCTTCCGCGTCCACTCGGACGAGGAGACCGGTCAGACGATCATCGAGGGAATGGGCGAGCTACACCTCGAGGTCCTCGTCGACCGTATGCGGCGCGAGTTCAACGTTGAGGCCAACGTGGGCAAGCCGCAGGTTGCCTACCGCGAGACCATCACCAAAGAGGTCCCCAAGATCGAGTACACGCACAAGAAGCAGACCGGTGGATCCGGTCAGTTCGGTCGCGTGATCATCTCGATGGGTCCCAATGCGCCGACCGAAGAAGATGCCGAGGATCGCGCAGAGACCGGCTACGAGTTCGTCAACAAGGTCACCGGTGGTCGTATCCCTCGCGAGTACATTCCTTCGGTTGACGCGGGTTGCCAAGACGCCATGCAGAACGGTGTGCTGGCCGGCTACCCAATGGTTGATGTCAAGGTCACGTTGCTTGACGGCGCGTACCACGACGTTGACTCCTCAGAACTTGCGTTCAAGATTGCCGGTTCGATGGCGTTCAAGGACGGCGCTCGTCGCGCTGGACCTGTCCTCCTCGAGCCAATGATGGCCGTCGAGGTCTTCACACCTGAAGACTTCATGGGCGATGTCATCGGCGACGTAAACTCTCGCCGAGGTCAGATCCTGTCGATGGATGAGCGCAGCGGTGCCCGGGTTGTTCAGGCACTGGTCCCATTGAGCGAGATGTTCGGCTACGTCGGCGACCTTCGTTCACGCACCCAGGGACGCGCAAGCTACTCAATGCAGTTCGACTCCTACGCCCAGGTGCCGAACAACGTCGCTGAGGAGATCATCGCCAAGGCTAAGGGCGAGTAGCACCACCAATCACAACGCCAGACCAAATCAACAACACCTAGACAACCGAATACAAACCAAACCAACAGTTATTAGGAGGCACCAGTGGCGAAGGCAAAGTTCGAGCGGACTAAGCCCCACGTGAATATCGGCACCATTGGTCACATTGACCATGGAAAGACGACGCTAACGGCGGCGATCACCAAGGTGCTGCACGACAAGTACCCGGAGCTGAACGAGGCTTCAGCATTCGACATGATCGACAAGGCGCCAGAAGAGCGTCAGCGCGGTATCACCATCTCAATCGCGCACGTCGAGTACCAGACCGAGTCGCGTCACTACGCACACGTCGACTGCCCCGGTCACGCTGACTACGTCAAGAACATGATCACCGGCGCGGCCCAGATGGACGGTGCAATCCTCGTGGTTGCAGCGACCGACGGTCCCATGCCGCAGACCAAAGAGCACGTCATTCTTGCTCGCCAGGTCGGCGTTCCTTCGATCGTGGTTGCACTCAACAAGTGCGACATGGTCGACGACGAAGAGATCCTGGAGCTCGTTGAGCTCGAGGTTCGTGAACTGCTCTCCAGCTACGAGTTCCCCGGCGATGACCTTCCAGTCGTCCAGGTTGCAGCCTTCCCGGCACTGAACGGTGACGAGAAGTGGGGCAATGCAATCCTCGAGCTCATGAACGCGGTGGATGAGTACATCCCCACGCCAGAGCGCGATGTTGACCAGCCATTCCTGATGCCCGTTGAGGATGTGTTCACGATCACCGGTCGTGGAACCGTTGTCACCGGTCGTATCGAGCGCGGTATTGTCAAGGTCAACGAAGAGGTCGAGCTAGTCGGCATCCGTGAGGGTTCCAGCCGTACGACCGTCACCGGCATCGAGATGTTCCGTAAGCTCCTCGACGAGGGCCAGGCTGGCGAGAACGTCGGACTGCTTCTTCGTGGAACCAAGCGTGAAGATGTTGAGCGCGGCATGGTCATCGTGAAGCCAGGCACCACGACGCCACACACCAACTTCGATGCACAGGCCTACATCCTGTCCAAAGATGAAGGTGGACGTCACACGCCGTTCTTCAACAACTACCGTCCACAGTTTTACTTCCGCACCACGGACGTGACCGGCGTCGTGACCCTCCCAGAGGGCACCGAGATGGTCATGCCAGGCGACAACACTGAAATGGCCGTCGAGCTCATTCAGCCAGTCGCCATGGAAGACGGACTGCAGTTCGCCATCCGTGAGGGTGGACGCACTGTGGGAGCCGGAAAGGTTACGAAGGTAACCAAGTAGTACTTCTGCCGTTGGACAGGATTGGCGTCGGCCTCAGTTGGCGCCAATCCTGACCGCGCAGGAATGCACGACAGTAAGAAGTAAGACCACACAGACCTTTGTTGAAAACAATAGTGAGGAAGTAAGCGGCCATGGCGGGACAGAAGATCCGCATTAGGCTCAAAGCCTATGACCACGAGGTCATCGATAACTCGGCGCGTAAGATTGTCGAGACGGTGACTCGTACCGGTGCGCAGGTAGCTGGCCCAGTGCCGCTGCCGACCGAGAAGAACGTGTACTGCGTTATTCGTTCACCACACAAGTACAAGGACAGCCGCGAGCACTTCGAGATGCGCACACATAAGCGCCTCATCGACATTCTCGATCCCACGCCAAAGACAGTCGATTCGCTCATGCGTCTCGATCTGCCGGCCGGGGTCGACATCGAAATCAAGCTGTAGACAGGCGAGGAAGCGACAATCATGGGTAAGAACGTGAAGGGAGTGCTGGGCGAGAAGCTCGGCATGACCCAGGTCTGGGACGAGAGCAATCGCGTCGTGCCAGTAACCGTCATCAAGGCGGGCCCTTGCGTTGTGACGCAGGTGCGCTCGCCAGAGGTTGATGGCTACTCGGCCGTCCAACTCGGCTTCGGCAGCATCGAGCCACGCAAGGTGAACAAGCCCGACGCCGGACACTTCAACAAGGCGGGCGTTGCACCAAAGCGCCACCTGGTTGAACTGCGTACCGACGACGCTAGCGAGTACACCTTGGGTCAGCAGATCACCGCAGACATCTTCGAGACCGGCCAGTTGGTCGACGTCTCGGGAACCACCAAGGGCAAGGGTTACTCCGGTGTCATGAAGCGTCACGGCTTCCATGGCGTTGGTGCCTCCCACGGTGCGCACCGCAACCACCGCAAGCCAGGATCGATTGGTGCTTGCGCGACGCCAGGGCGTGTCTTCAAGGGCATGCGGATGGCGGGTCGTGACGGTAACGAAGCCAAGACCGTACAGAGCATGACGATCGCAGGGGTCGATGCCGACAAGGGTTTGCTGCTCATCAAGGGCGCTGTACCCGGGTCAAAGGGATCACTCGTGCTTATCCGCAGTGCTGTGAAAGCTAAGACAGCGAAGGGAGCATGAGCATGACAACCATCTCGGTCCATACCCCAGACGGCGGAACCGACGGAACCGTCGACCTCCCAGCTGCGATCTTCGATGTTGAAGCCAACATCCCGTTGATGCACCAGGTCGTCGTTGCCCAGCTGGCAGCAGCTCGACAGGGAACGCACTCGACTAAGACTCGCGCCGAAGTTCGTGGTGGCGGTCGCAAGCCGTACAAGCAGAAGGGCACCGGCCGCGCCCGTCAGGGTTCGACGCGTGCACCGCAGTTCGTTGGTGGCGGCACGGTCCACGGACCAACACCGCGTAGCTACGAGCAGCGCACCCCCAAGAAGATGAAGGCAGCTGCACTCCGTGGCGCCCTGTCCGATCGGGCCCGCGATGAGCGCATCCACGTGGCGACGGGGTTCTTGACCGACGAGACACCGTCGACCAAGAATGCCGTGGCAACCTTGCGCGCCATGAGCGCCAACGCCAAGCTGTTGGTTGTGTTGGACGTTGCTGATGATGCCGCCTGGAAGTCGCTGCGCAATGCTGCGAACGTGCACCTGCTGACACCAGAACAGCTCAACACCTACGACGTGTTGTGCAACGACGATGTCGTGTTCACGAAGACCGCATTCGATGCCTTCGTGGAACGCGCTACCGCGTCGCTGAGTAAGCGAGCGACCGCTGCAGTAGAAGGGGCCGCATAATGCGTATCGGTAATCCGGGCGACGTGCTCTTGGGACCAGTTGTGTCCGAGAAGAGCTACTCCCTACTCGACGAGAACAAGTACACCTTCTTGGTGCACCCCGACGCGAACAAGACGCAGATCAAGATCGCGGTCGAGGCAGCCTTCAAGGTAAAGGTCACCGGGGTTAACACCCTTAATCGTGGTGGCAAGCGGGTCCGTACCAAGTCTGGCTACGGCAAGCGCGCTGACAGCAAGCGAGCGATCGTCTCGGTGAAACAAGGCGACCGTATCGACATCTTCGGGGGCCCGGTCGCTTAGGCGATCGGCGCATGAATAGGACAGGTCATGGGTATCCGTAAGTACAAGCCAACGACACCATCGCGTCGTGGCTCGAGTGTGGCTGACTTCGCTGAAGTCACTCGCTCGACTCCCGAGAAGTCGCTGGTGCGTCCGCTGCCGAAGAAGGGTGGCCGTAACAACTCTGGTCGCATCATGACGCGGCACCAGGGTGGTGGCCACAAGCGTGCCTACCGCATCATCGATTTCAAGCGTGCCGACAAAGATGGCGTACCGGCGAAGGTCGCACACATCGAGTACGACCCGAACCGCACTGCGCGAATCGCTCTACTGCATTACGCGGACGGCGAGAAGCGCTACATCATTGCGCCGGAGAAGCTCAAGCAGGGCGCGCGTGTTGAGACCGGCCCGAGTGCTGACATCAAGCCAGGTAACAACCTGCCGATGCGCAATATCCCGACCGGTACCGTCATCCACGCGATTGAGTTACGCCCCGGTGGGGGAGCGAAGATCGCTCGTTCGGCCGGTGCCAGCGTTCAGTTGGTCGCCAAGGATGGCCCCTACGCTCAGCTGCGTATGCCTTCTGGGGAGATCCGCAACGTTGACTTGCGCTGTCGGGCAACCATTGGTGCGGTTGGCAACGCCGAACAGTCGAACATCAACTGGGGTAAAGCTGGCCGTATGCGTTGGAAGGGCAAGCGCCCGACCGTTCGCGGTGTCGCGATGAACCCGGTCGATCACCCGCATGGTGGCGGCGAGGGGAAGACCTCAGGTGGTCGTCACCCCGTCAATCCGAACGGAAAGCCAGAAGGTCGTACCCGCTCCAAGAATAAGCCGAGCGACAAGTTCATCGTCCGCCGCCGCAAGACCGGAAAGAAGCGATAGCTCATGCCACGTAGTCTTAAAAAGGGTCCCTTTGTTGACGACCATCTGATGAAGAAGGTCGACAAGCAGAACGAGGCCGGAACGAACAACGTCATCAAGACCTGGTCACGACGATCGATGATCGTTCCAGCCATGCTCGGTCACACGTTGGCTGTCCACGACGGGCGCAAGCACGTGCCTGTCTTCGTCAGCGAGAACATGATCGGTCACAAACTTGGTGAGTTCGCTCCGACCAGAACGTTCAAGGGTCATATCAAGGACGACCGCAAGGCGCGTCGCGGTTAATCCGCGACTAACTCAACGAACACCCACGAATATCAACTATCAAGACTGACAGCGAGGAATAGCGATGGAAGCCAGGGCCCAGGCGCGGTACGTCCGCGTGACGCCCATGAAGGCCCGCCGAGTGGTGGACCTGATTAGGGGCTTGCCTGCCGCAGAGGCGCAGGCAATCTTGCGGTACGCACCGCAGGCTGCGACCGAACCGGTCGGGAAGGTGCTCAAGAGCGCTATCGCCAATGCGACGAACAACGACGGTCTTGACGCAGACACACTCGTCATCACCGAAGCGCGCGTTGACGAGGGACCGACGATGAAGCGATTCCGGCCACGGGCACAGGGTCGTGCCTACCGGATCCGCAAGCGCACAAGCCACATCACGATTGTTGTTGGAACGCCGGAAGACGTTCCAGCCGGGAAGAAGAGGTAGCGACGTGGGACAGAAAGTAAACCCGCACGGCTTTCGCCTTGGGATCTCGACGGACTTCACTTCTCGGTGGTTCGCAGATAGCGCCAAAGAAGGACAGCGCTACCGCGATTACGTCAACGAAGATGTGCAGATCCGCCGGTTGATGACCACAGGCATGGAACGTGCCGGAATCAGCAAGGTAGAGATCGAACGCACCCGCGAGCGCGTTCGCGTCGACATTCACACGGCCCGTCCAGGCATTGTGATCGGTCGTCGTGGAGCCGAGGCCGACCGCATTCGCGGCGAGCTCGAGAAGCTCACTGGCAAGCAGGTTCAGCTCAACATCCTCGAGGTGAAGAACCCAGAAGCCGACGCCCAACTCGTCGCCCAGGGTGTCGCCGAGCAGTTGTCGAGCCGTGTCTCGTTCCGACGGGCAATGCGTAAGGCAATGCAGTCGGCGATGAAGTCCGGTGCCAAGGGCATCCGGATTCAGGTCGGCGGTCGCCTAGGCGGCGCCGAGATGAGCCGAACCGAGTTCTACCGCGAGGGTCGCGTACCGCTGCACACGCTGCGCGCCGATATTGACTACGGCTTCTACGAGGCCCGTACGACGTTCGGTCGCATCGGAGTCAAGGTGTGGATCTATCACGGTGAAGTCTCCTCTGACACCGAAGAGCGCCGCGAGCAGCAGGCAGCACGTCTTGCTCGCCCAGGCGCCGGACCGCGTAACCGTCGCGATGGTGGCGGCGGACGTGGCGGCCGTGGACCGCGCCGTGACGATGCTCCCGCAGCAGCAGCTCCGGCTGCAGTCGAGGCACCAGCGGCAACCGAGGCGCCCGCGACAGCAGAGGCACCAGCAGCCGCAGCACCAGCTGACGGGGGGTCCTAATCATGTTGATCCCGCGTAAGGTCAAGTACCGCAAGCAGCACCATCCCAAGCGCAGTGGCGTCGCCAAGGGCGGCACCAACGTGACTTTCGGTGAGTGGGGTTTGCAGGCATTGGAACCGGCTTACGTGACGAACCGTCAGATCGAATCGGCACGTATTGCCATCAACCGACGTATCAAGCGTGGTGGTCGGGTCTGGATCAATATCTACCCAGACCGTCCGCTCACCAAGAAGCCAGCTGAAACCCGCATGGGTTCCGGTAAGGGTTCGCCGGAGTGGTGGGTCGCCAACGTCAAACCAGGTCGCGTCATGTTTGAGCTGACCTACCCCGACGAGGACGCGGCACGTGAAGCGCTAACCCGGGCAGCCCACAAGCTGCCAATGAAATGCAAGATTGTTCGACGAGAGGTGAGTGAAGACTAATGGCAGCGTTGACCTCAACCTCCGAACTGCGTGAGATGGACGACCAAGGTCTTGAGACGAAGTTGATTGAGGCGAAGGAAGAACTCTTCAACCTTCGGTTCCAGGCCGCTACAGGCCAGCTAGATAGCTACGGACGACTTAAGGCAGTGCGCCGCGAGATCGCTCGGGTTTACACGATCATGCGTGAGCGCGAGCTCGGCATTACCGCAAACGATGACGAGGAGGGCGCCGCATGAGCGAGGCGACCCAGACTGACACAGAGGTTCGTGGCGAACGTAAAGTTCGCGAGGGGCTCGTTGTCAGCGACAAGATGAATAAGACCGTTGTCGTAGCTGTCGAGGACCGCTACAAGCACGCAATGTACGGCAAGGTTGTTCGCCGTACGTCGCGCCTAAAGGCACACGACGAAGACAACAGTGCAGGTACGGGTGACCGTGTTCTGCTCATGGAAACCCGACCGCTGTCGGCAACGAAGCGCTGGCGCGTCGTTGAGATCCTGGAGAAGGCAAAGTGATTCAGCAAGAGTCGCGAGTTCGCGTCGCCGACAACACTGGTGCAAAGGAACTTCTATGCATCCGTGTCCTCGGTGGCTCGGGTCGTAGGTATGCCGGGATCGGTGACGTCATTGTTGCCACCGTAAAAGACGCAATCCCCGGCGGAGGCGTCAAAAAGGGTGAGGTCGTCAAGGCCGTCATCGTCCGTACCAAGAAGGAGCGTCGTCGTCCGGATGGTTCTTACATCCGCTTCGACGAGAACGCTGCGGTTGTGCTCAAGGCTGATGGTGAGCCTCGCGGAACCCGTATCTTCGGTCCGGTCGGTCGCGAGCTGCGCGACAAGCGCTTCATGAAGATTATTTCGCTGGCACCGGAGGTGCTGTGATGAGTAAGAAGCTAAAGATCCGTAAGGGTGACACGGTCCAGATCATCACTGGTAAAGACCGCGGACAGACCGGCAAGGTCATCAAGGTCCTGCCAGATTCTGATCGCATCTTGGTCGAGGGCGTGAACCGCGTGAAGCGTCACACCAAGGCTGGCCAGGGTGGTCAGGCTGGTGGCATCGTCACGCAAGAGGCTTACATCCACATCTCGAATGTCATGGTCGTTGGCGACGACGGCAAGGCGACCCGCGTAGGTAAGCGTCGTGAGACGGTCGATAAGAACCGCCCCGACGGCACCACGTACGCGGCTACCCGCGGAGTGCGGGTTTCATCTCGTACCGGTAAGGACATCTAATGCCAACTGAACTTGCAGCTCCTGCTGTACCGAGGCTCAAGACTCGTTACAACGACGAGATCCGAGCACAACTCCAAGACGAGCTCCACCTTGCAAACATCATGCAGGTACCTGGACTGGTCAAGGTTGTTGTCAATATGGGTGTCGGCGATGCCGCTCGCGACTCGAAGCTGATTGACGGTGCGGTCAAGGATCTCGCCATCATCACCGGTCAGAAGCCAACTGTCACCAAGGCACGCAAATCGATCGCGCAGTTCAAACTTCGCGAGGGCCAGCCGATTGGTGCACACACCACATTGCGTGGTGACCGGATGTGGGAGTTCCTCGATCGACTGCTGTCGGTATCATTGCCACGTATCCGCGACTTCCGTGGACTCTCGCCCAAGCAGTTCGATGGGAATGGCAACTACACCTTCGGGCTAACTGAGCAGGCAACTTTCGCCGAGATCGATCAGGACAAGATTGATCGCGTTCGCGGAATGGACATCACGGTCGTCACCACGGCCACCGACAACGACTCCGGTCGCGCGCTGCTCAAGGCGCTCGGCTTCCCGTTCAAGGCCGCGTAGGCATCAAGGAGATTTGACCAGATGGCAAAAACTGCACTCTTAATGAAGCAGCGGCGCAAGCCGAAGTTCAAGGTGCGCGGCTACACCCGGTGTAACCGATGCGGCCGACCCCACTCGGTATACCGCAAGTTCGGCCTGTGCCGGATCTGCCTACGCGAGATGGCCCACGCTGGCGAACTGCCCGGCGTCACCAAGAGCTCCTGGTAGCACCAGCACACTTTTCACAACCTCAAGTAAGGCACCCACGTAACACTGACACGCTGTAGGTCCGCTCAATCGGAAACCGCAGCGAGAAGGGCCAAGCGGCCATGACAATGACAGACCCCATTGCGGACATGCTCACGCGTGTTCGCAACGGCAGTTCCGCCCATCACGATTCGGTGGCGATGCCGTATTCCAAACTCAAAGAAGGCGTCGCAAAGATCCTCGTTCAAGAGGGCTACTGCGGTGGCGTTCGCGTCGAAGAGGCCACAGTTGGCCAGACGCTGATCATCGATCTCAAGTACGGACCCAATCGGGAGCGCTCAATCGCTGGCCTTCGCCGCGTGAGCAAGCCCGGGCTGCGGGTCTACGCAAAGAGCACCGGCATGCCGAAGGTTCTTGGCGGGCTCGGAATCGCCATCATCTCGACGTCGTCAGGGTTGCTGACTGACCGACAGGCATACAAGAAAGGCGTGGGTGGGGAAGTCCTCGCCTACGTTTGGTAGGGGTGCGATATGTCGCGTATTGGAAGACTGCCGATCGTCATCCCGACCGGAGTCAAACTGGAGATCAATGGCCAGGACGTCACCGTCACTGGACCTAAAGGCAGCCTGAAGCACACGGTGGCCGAGCCCATCAAGATCGAGAAGGATGAGGATGGCAGCTTTGTCGTCAGCCGTCCCAACGATGAGCGAATGAGCAAGTCGCTACATGGTTTGTCTCGTACCTTGGTCAACAACATGGTCATTGGGGTAACTGAGGGCTACAAGAAGTCCTTGGAGGTCTCCGGTACTGGTTACCGTGTGGCCGCCAACGGTGGTGGCCTCGAGTTGCAACTTGGCTACAGCCACCCGATTCAGGTCGATGCCCCTGAAGGCATCAAGTTCGTCGTCGAGACGCCGACCAAGTTCGCTGTTGAGGGTATCGACAAGCAGAAGGTTGGCGAGGTCGCTGCCAACATCCGTAAACTTCGCAAGCCAGACCCGTATAAGGGTAAGGGCGTGCGCTACTCCGACGAGGTTATTCGTCGCAAGGCCGGAAAGGCTGGTAAGTAGTAATGGGAATCAGCGCAAAGATTGGCTCCGGCACACGTCGGTCCACCGGTCGTATTCGCCGTCACGCGCGTGTTCGAAAGAACGTGTCGGGCAGCAGTGCCCGTCCGCGTTTGGTGGTCTTTCGGTCCACCCGTCACATGAGTGCTCAGGTCATCGACGACACCATCGGCAAGACGTTGGCATCTGCTTCCACGATGGAAGACGAGATGCGTAGCTTCGACGGTGACAAGACCGCTGCTGCGAAGAAGATTGGCGAACTGGTCGCCGAACGCGCCAAGGGCGCCGGTATCGACCTCGTCGTGTTCGACCGTGGCGGGTACCGTTACCACGGTCGCGTTGCTGCACTTGCTGACTCAGCTCGCGAATCCGGGTTGACGTTCTAACCACTAGCTAAATATCTACGGCATTACTACAGACCAACAACGGAAGAAGGCAACATGGCTGCACAGCGCCAATCGCGTCGCGACTCAGGTCGAGGCGGCGCTGAGAAGAGCAACTACCTAGAGCGCGTGGTGACGATTAACCGCGTATCTAAGGTGGTCAAGGGCGGTCGTCGGTTCAGCTTTACCGCGCTCGTCGTGGTCGGCGACGGCGACGGTCAGGTCGGTGTCGGATACGGCAAGGCCAAAGAGGTCCCAGCCGCGATCGCCAAGGGTGTCGAGGAAGCGAAGAAGAACTTCTTCAAGGTTCCCCGGATCCAGGGCACGATCCCTCACCCCGTCACAGGGGAGAAGGCGGCCGGCGTCGTACTTTTGCGCCCAGCCTCTCCCGGTACCGGCGTCATTGCCGGTGGCCCCGTGCGCGCCGTGTTGGAATGCGCCGGAGTTCACGACGTTCTGAGCAAGTCGCTCGGATCAGACAACGCCATCAACATCGTGCATGCCACGGTTGCTGCACTCCAGGGCCTTGAACGGCCCGAAGAGGTCGCCGCTCGCCGTGGATTGCCGCTAGAAGACGTAGCACCCGCCGCACTCTTGCGCGCCCAGGCTGCGGGATTGAGTTCATCATCATGACCGACATCAAAGTGACGCAGACTCGCTCAGGAATTGGCGGTACCGCCAATCAGCGCGCGACGTTGCATACTCTAGGTCTCAAGCGGATCGGCGACAGCGCCGTACGCGAGGATCGCCCCGAGGTTCGTGGAATGCTGCGGACCGTCGCACATCTGGTATCAGTAGAGGAGGCCAAGTAGATATGGCGCTCAAAGTCCATCACCTTCGCCCCGCTCCCGGTGCCAAGACGGCCAAGTCACGTATTGGCCGCGGCGAGGCCGGCGTTCGCGGTAAGACCGCAGGACGCGGAACCAAGGGAACCAAGGCGCGCTATCAGGTGCCTGCTGGTTTCGAGGGTGGTCAGATGCCGCTACATATGCGTCTGCCCAAGCTCAAGGGTTTCAAGAACAACAACAAGATCGCCTTCCAGGTAGTCAGTGTCGCCAAGCTCGCGAAGCTGTTCCCCAAGGGTGGCGACGTGTCGATTGCCGACCTAGTCGCTGCTGGTGCAGTTCGTAAGAACCAGCCAGTCAAGATTCTGGGTACCGGTGACATCGATGTGGCTATCCAGGTCAGCGCAGACGCATTCTCTGAATCGGCGAAGGCGAAGCTTGCTGCCGCCGGCGGCGCAGCGGTAGAGGTCTGATCACGTCGTGTTGGCGGGGTTTCTAGCGGCATTTCGCACGCCCGAACTGCGGAACAAAATTCTGTTCACGCTCGGGCTTCTGGCGATCTATCGCCTGGGTGCCGTCGTTCCAACCCCGGGTGTTGACTACACCGCGATTCAGCGCTGTGTCGACATCGTTCAAGACAACTCGCTCTATGGCCTGATTAACCTCTTCAGCGGTGGCGCACTGTTGCAGCTGAGCGTGTTTGCGCTCGGGATCATGCCGTACATCACGGCCTCGATCATCATTCAACTGCTGGTCGTCGTGATTCCACGGTTGGAAGCGTTGAAGAAGGAAGGCAATAGTGGGCAGGCCAAGCTCACGCAGTACACCCGCTACCTGACAGTTGCCCTTGCAGTCTTACAAGCAACCACCATTCTCACCCTGGCGCGAACGCCCGGTCGGCTTTTCCAAGGTTGTCAGGAACAGCTGATTCCGAACCAGTCGATCGCGCTGATCGTGTCGATGATTATCACCTTGACTGCGGGTACCGCGCTCATCATGTGGTTCGGTGAGCTCATCACCGACAAGGGTGTCGGCAACGGTATGTCGCTGCTCATCTTCGTTTCGATTATCTCGACGATGCCCGGGCAGTTCCTGCGGATCTGGCAGACCGAGGGGCTCTTTACCTTCTCGATTGTCGTTCTCGTCGGACTCGTTGTGATCGCCGCGGTGGTCTACGTCGAGCAGGCGCAGCGTCGGATCCCTGTCCAGTACGCCAAGCGGATGGTCGGCTCTCGGATGTATGGCGGCGCTTCGACGTACATTCCGTTGAAAGTCAATATGGCCGGTGTTATCCCCGTCATCTTTGCGTCATCGTTGCTCTACATCCCGCAACTGATTGTCACGCTGACAGGTAGCCAGGCTGAATGGGCCCAGTGGATTTCTCGTAACTTGGCCAACGGAACCGAGCCGCTCTACTTGCTGACCTACTTCTTGATGATTATCTTCTTCGCCTACTTCTACGTCTCGATCACCTTCAACCCGGAGGAAGTCGCGGACAACATGAAGAAGTACGGCGGCTTTATCCCCGGTATCAGAGCTGGCAAGCCAACGGCGCAGTACCTGGACTACGTCTTGACTCGACTGACGTTGCCTGGATCGATCTACCTAGCCGTTATCGCGATCATCCCGTTCATCGCCTTCGGCGGACTCGGCCTCGGTCAGTCATTCCTCTTCGGTGGCACGGCACTGCTCATTATGGTTGGTGTTGGCCTCGACACCGTGAAGCAGATCGAGTCGCAGCTCCAGCAGCGCAACTACGAGGGCTTCCTCAAGTAATCGCTGGGCGCTGCCTACTTCGCCTCACCGATTTGCCACATGCCAACGCGCGCCATCGACGTCAGGTCGCTACCGTCTAACCGACACCTCAGTCATCTGAATCGAAAGGTCTTAGTCGATGCGCATTGTTCTCATGGGTCCTCCCGGAGCTGGAAAAGGCACACAAGCCACCGTTGTCTCTAAGGCACTGGACATCCCACACATTTCCACGGGAGAGATCTTTCGCGCCAACATGCGGGCGGGCACCGAGCTAGGCATCGAAGCCAAGAAGTACATGGATATGGGCGAGTACGTCCCAGACTCCGTGACAAACAAGATGGTTGCCGCTCGACTCGCTGAGGCAGATGCCGCCAACGGGTTCCTGCTGGACGGCTACCCACGCACTGCAGAGCAGGTTGGCGAACTCGAACTAATCCTCAACAGTTTGGGCACAGCGCTGAACAAGGCTGTTGAGATCACGGCCAACACCGAAGAGGTCATTCAGCGCCTGCTGAAGCGCGCTGAGATCGAAGGGCGTCCCGACGACACCGAAGAGGTCATCCGACGTCGTATGGAGGTCTATGCGGAGCAGACAGCGCCGCTGACGGCCCTTTATGCCGACAAGGGACTGCTGGTTCAGGTTGACGGCATGGGCTCGGTTGAAGAGGTTAGCGCTCGTTTGCTCGCCGCCCTCGACGATTAATCGCCTGCCCCCCGGGTGCAGGCAGTGCACGTTAGTGGCTAGCAAGCCACGACTATGCTCGCTAGATGGCGTTACGTCGAGGTAAGTCAAAGTTCGAGTTGAAGTCGGCCGCGCAATTTGGGCATATGCGTGAGGCTGGACTAGTTGTCGCCGAGGCTTTGGCGCAAGTTCGTCGCGCGGTGGCGCCAGGAGTGACGACGCTGGAACTGGATGCGATCGCCGAATCTTGTATCCGTGGTGCCGGGGCGACCCCGTCATTTCTGGGCTATCACGGGTACCCGGCATCGATCTGCGTCTCGGTGAACGATGAAGTGGTTCATGGAATCCCCGGGTCGCGAATCCTTACTGAGGGTGATCTTGTATCGATCGATTGCGGGGCGATCGTTAACGGCTGGCACGGCGATGCCGCGATCTCGGTCCCAGTAGGGCAGCTCGACCCGGCGATCGAGCGACTCTCTGAGGTGACACGCAATGCACTATGGGCTGGATTGCGAGCTGTTGTCGACGGTGCGCGCCTCGGTGACGTGGGTGCGGCGGTTGAGGCAAGCATCCGCTCGGCTGACTACCCATACGGGATCGTCGTGGACTACGTCGGGCACGGCATCGGATCGTCTATGCATATGGCGCCGAATGTTCCCAATATCGGGAAGGCTGGATCCGGTCCGAAGCTCGAGACGGGAATGGCCCTGGCGATCGAGCCGATGGTCACTCTCGGCAGCGCAGACGTTGATGTGTTGGGCGATGATTGGACTGTTGTGACCGCCGATGGACTAACGGCGGCTCACTGGGAACATACGATCGCCCTCACCGAGGAGGGCCCAATCGTCACGACTGCCGCCGAGGATGAGCGCTAGCTGAGCGTTTTCGACCGGATTTTGAAGAAAGTGGCAATCCTTACGCTGCGCAAATAGTCCTCACAGCTTCTTCCTAGGTTCCAGTGACACCTTTCAGTTACGAGAAACCGACCGAAGGGATACGGAAATGAAGCTATCGAAGAGAATCATCGCTGTGGGAGCCGCGGCCTCAGCTTTGACATTGAGCGCAGCAGGCTTTGTTGCTGCGGCCGGTGTGCAGGGAGAAGGCCCCGCCTCAGTCCTGTCGAACCTTGTTGATGACGGAACCCTCACGCAGGATCAGGCCGACAAGGTCGGTGACGCGTTCGAGACTCAGCGCGAGGAACGGCAGGGGATGCGCGAGGAACGGCAGGGGATGCAGGAGGAGAGTCGCGCGCAGATGCAAGCACTGATCACGTCAACCTTGGGAATCAGCGAGGAAGATCTTGAGTCAGCGCGCGAGGACGGCACGTCCTTGGCTGAGCTTGCCGGAGATCAGAAGGATGCGCTGATTGCGGCCATCGCCGATCATATGACGAGCAAGATTGACCAGGGCGTTGCTGCGGGGAACCTCACCCAGGAGCAGGCCGACGAAATGAAGGCTGACGCCACGTCACGCGCGACCGACATCGTCGAGGGCAACGGTGGCCGGGGACGCGGCCACGGAGGTCCAGGTAAGGGCCGTGGTGGTCCTGGTGGACCTGGCGGCGGCCCAGCAGGCTCGGAGAGCTCCGACGCGGCTGACAGCAATGGAACGACTGAGAACTCAGGCCTCGCTGCCTAGATTCCCAGCCGGATAGGCAACGAAGTGGTGACCGTCGACCCCCAGATCCGGTCACCACTTCGTTGTTCTGGGAAAACGTGACGTAGACCGCTTGCACCCGGGCTTCCATTGTCGAGAGGCGTCGCGTAGAGTAATCCATTGGTTCGCTGTGGTGTTCTGCTGTATTGATATGTAGATCACCAATCAACACCAACTGGCTGAACCACCCAACTAAGGAGAGCGCGTACCAGCATGGCCAAAAAAGAAGGTGCCATCGAACTCGAAGGCACTATCGTCGAATCTCTGCCCAACGCAATGTTTCGGGTGGAGTTGGACAATGGCCACAAGGTGCTCGCACATATCTCTGGGAAGATGAGGATGCACTACATCCGAATCCTTCCCGATGACCGCGTGGTCGTGGAGCTTTCGCCCTACGACCTCACCCGGGGACGCATCGTCTACCGGTACAAGTAACTGGCTCGAACTGATTAGTCAGCCCGGACCGCCAGAGAAGCTAGAAGGAAGACGATGAAGGTCAACCCAAGCGTTAAGAAGATCTGTGACAAGTGCAAGGTGATTCGTCGCCACGGCCGAGTCATGGTGATCTGCGAGAACCCTCGCCACAAACAGCGTCAAGGCTAGTCGTACTAACAAGACACACAACTGTAGTAACGCACAACTAAACAAACGTCACGCATCATCCGACCCCGTACTGGTGGTCCACGCAAGTGGACCCGGACACGGACGACACCCCCGGCGCGAAGGCCAGGGACCGTAGCGAGAGCTGCGGACCGATGATGTACCGAACACCTTCGCCCAAAAAAGGAAAGTAGGAACGGCCCTTACATGGCACGTCTAGTAGGTGTAGATCTTCCCCGCGAGAAGCGGCTCGAGATCGCGCTAACCGCAATCTTCGGCATTGGTCGAAGCCGCTCAATCGAAGCACTCAAAGGCACCGGCGTTGATGGAAATCAGCGCGTCAAGGATGTCCCGGAGTCCGACATCATTCTGCTTCGTGACTACATCGTCGCGAACTTCCAGACCGAAGGTGACCTGCGCCGCGAGGTTCAAGGCGATATCCGCCGCAAGGTCGAGATCGGTTCATACCAAGGCATTCGTCACCGCCGTGGCATGCCTGTCCGTGGGCAACGCACCCACACCAACGCCCGTACCCGCAAGGGTCCACGAAAGACAGTGGCCGGCAAGAAGAAGGCCTAAGTAGTCCGCTAGGTCCACCTGCCAACCGGTAGAACCGCGGACCGATGATCTCTCAACAACGTAGGAGAAACACACACAAATGCCACCAGCAAAAGGCGCCAAGAAAGTAAGGCGCAAAGAGAAGAAGAACGTGGCCTACGGCCAAGCTCATATCAAGAGCACGTTCAACAACACGATCGTATCGATCACCGACCCATCCGGCGCCGTTATTGCCTGGTCCTCGAGCGGCCAGGTTGGCTTCAAGGGATCACGTAAGTCGACGCCATATGCCGCCCAGCAGGCTGCTGAAGCCGCTGCGCGTCAGGCGATGGACCACGGAATGCGCAAAGTTGACGTATTCGTGAAGGGTCCCGGCTCCGGCCGCGAGACCGCGATCCGTTCACTTCAGGCCACTGGCCTTGAGGTTGGCGCGATTGCCGATGTCACCCCAGTTGCCCACAATGGCTGCCGCCCGCCCAAGCGGCGACGAGTCTGAGACGAGGGAGAAGCGATATGGCCCGCTACACCGGTCCGGACTGCAAACGTTGCCGTCGGGAAAAGACCAAACTGTTCCTTAAGGGATCAAAGTGCGAATCGGCTAAGTGCCCGATTGAGAAGCGCCCCTACCCGCCAGGACAGCACGGACGCGCGCGCACCAAGGAGAGCGAGTACCTCCTGCAGATGCGTGAAAAGCAGAAGTGTGCCCGTATCTACGGAGTGCTCGAGAAGCAGTTCCGTAACTACTATGACGAAGCCAACCGGGACCAGGGTAAGACTGGTGACAACCTGCTCGTCATCCTCGAGACCCGTCTGGACAACGTTGTATTCCGCGCCGGATTTGGCAAGAGCCGCGATATGGCCCGCCAGTTGGTTCGCCACGGACACATCACCGTCAACGGCAAGAAGGTAGACATCCCGTCCTACCGCGTATCACCAAACGACATCGTTGAGGTTCGCGGCAAGTCACGTGAGATGACGCCATTTGTGGTCGCCTCGGCCGAGTTCGGTGAGCGCACCGTTCCTAGCTGGCTAGAGGTCATCCCAAACCGGATGCGCATCCTCGTTCACCAGAAGCCAACGCGTGAACAGATTGACACCCAGGTCCAAGAGCAGCTCATCGTCGAGCTGTACTCGAAATAACTAGAAAACTAACCGCACGAACGTGCTGAGAGCTCTCGCTTCCTGTTGTCGAGGAGGTAGCGAGAACTCAAAGCAAAAATACTCGGCGTCAAATGGTGGTCGCCGCGGGGAGGAAATGCCGTGCTTATTGCACAACGTCCAGGCCTAGTCGAAGAGTCAATTTCGGAGAGTCGGTCGCGGTTCATTCTGGAGCCACTTGAGCCCGGCTTCGGTTACACCCTGGGGAACTCGTTGCGACGCACCCTGCTGTCGTCGATTCCAGGTGCCGCCGTTACCAGTATTCGGGTAGATGGCGTTCTTCACGAGTTCTCCACGATTCCTGGTGTCACCGAGGATGTCGTTGAGATCATCTTGAATATCAAGGAACTCGTCGTCTCATCTGAGCACGACGAGCCAGTGCAGATGTACCTGCGCAAGCAGGGCCCAGGCGCGGTCACCGCGGCCGACATTGCCCCACCCGCAGGCGTAGAGATCTACAACCCAGATCTACATATCGCAACGGTAAATGGCAAAGGCAAGCTTGAGATCGAACTCGTCGTCGAGCGGGGCCGTGGGTACGTCTCGGCAGTGCTCAACAACGCAGTTGGTAACGAGATTGGCCGGATTCCGGTCGACTCGATCTACTCGCCAGTGTTGAAGGTGACCTACAAGGTCGAGGCGACTCGTGTCGAGCAACGCACTGACTTCGACAAGCTGATCATCGATGTCGAGACCAAGTCCTCGATCCGTCCCCGAGACGCAGTTGCGTCGGCCGGAAAGACTCTGGTTGAGCTATTCGGGTTGGCCCGTGAGCTCAACGTCGAGGCCGAGGGAATCGACATCGGACCAAGCCCGGCAGATACGTTCATGGCCGAGCAAATGTCGATGCCGATCGAGCAACTCGACTTCACTGTCCGTTCCTACAACTGCCTCAAGCGCGAGGGTGTTCACACCGTCGGCGAGTTGCTTGGTCGTAGCGAAGCTGACTTGATGGACATTCGTAACTTCGGTCAGAAGTCGATCGATGAGGTCAAGGCTAAGCTTCACTCCATGGGAATGGCACTTAAGGACAGCCCTCCCGGATTTGATCCAGCCGCAGCTGTCGCCAACTTTGATGAGGGCGACGAAGCATTCCCAGAAGACGAACAGCTCTAACCAACCGATAGCCACGCACTCGGCCTAGCGGCCGATTGCTAGCAGACCTAGGAGTACGACATGCCAACGCCTACAAAGGGCGCCCGGCTCGGAGGCGGACCCGCACACGAGCGGCTGATGCTGGCGAACCTTGCCACCGCGTTGTTCGAACACGGCAAGATCACCACAACGGTGGCCAAGGCCAAGCGGGTTCAGCCTCTCGCAGAACGCCTCATCACGTTCGGTAAGCGTGGAGACCTCAGTGCGCGGCGGCGTGTGCTCACGGTCATTCACGACAAGACCGTCGTGCACGAGCTGTTCACCGAGATTGCTCCGCAGTACGCAAACCGCAATGGTGGCTATACCCGTATCACCAAGCTGGGTCCGCGTAAGGGCGACAATGCCCCGATGGCGCAGATCGAGTTGGTTGAGCCGTTGAGCGAGCAAGCTGTCGCTGAAGCCGAGGCTGCCGCCAAGCGTGCTGCCAAGGAACGCGATGCTCGCGAGGCAGCAGCTAAGGCGGCCGCAGTTGCCGCCGCGGAGGCCAGCGATTCGTCAGAAGAGACTGCCGCAATCGATGACGGTGACGAGGCGGTGGAGCCAACTGAGGCTCCGATCGCGTCGGAAGCTGAGGGTGACGGCGAGCAGGGCGACGCACAAGAGCAAGCTGGCGCTGCCGCTGACGCTGACGACAAGTAGTCACGCACTACCGCTGTTGATTGAACGCTGACGTCTGAGGATGTCTAGCGTGGATATGGTTCGACTCCGAATTGACTTGGGGTACGACGGAACTGACTTCGTGGGCTGGGCGAAGCAGCCCGGGCTTCGAAGCGTCCAGACGGAACTTGAGATTGCGATCAAGACTGTTTGCCGCCTCGATGGTCACCCTCGCGTGGCTGCAGCTGGTCGTACCGATGCTGGGGTTCACGCTCGCGCCCAGGTGGCGCAGGTAGATCTACCTGCCGATGCAATCGGGCTCACTCCGGTGGAACTATTCATCGAGTCGCTGACCTATCGGCTGCGCGGCTACCTGCCCCGAGACATCGCCATCCGACGAGTGCAGCTCGCTCCGCCCGGATTTGATGCACGCTTTTCTGCCCTGTCACGTCGATATCGCTATCGCGTCTGTGATGATCCCCGCGAACTTGACCCGTGGCGTCGGCGCGACACCTTGGAGTATCCGCGGCCCCTCGACGTGGACCTGCTGAATCAGGCAGCGGCGCTGTTTATGGGCCAACACGACTTCGCTGCGTTCTGTCGCAAGAAGCCACGAGCCACAACCATCCGCACGGTCCTCGATGCCCGTTGGGAACGACGATGCGACCGCCGTACCGGTGAGCCCACCGCCATGATCAAAATGTCTATCACCGCGGACGCTTTCTGCCATTCGATGGTTCGATCGCTCGTGGGAGGAATGCTCGCGGTTGGAGACGGTCGTCGCGACCTCGACTGGCTCGGGGAGTACCTGAACCAACAGGAACGTGGGCCTGATGTGACGGTCGCCGCGGCTCGCGGTCTCATCCTTGATCATGTCGAGTATCCGCCAGCCGAGGAACTCGCGGCCCGCGCTCAGCTGACTCGGTCGCGGCGGGAGTGATTTGATGGGGGAGTAAGGGGATCGTCGCGTGACGTTAGCCACCTGCTTTGACCGAAACCAACTAGGGGAGGTAGCCTAAAGGGCCGTAGTGTGAATATGGTTCGGTCGCTGACCTGAAGTACCCACTACAAGAATCAAGACTGCAAAGAAGTAATGAAGAAGCAATATTGCAAAGAAGCACGATCCGTCAAATGCACAATCCATGATCTAAAGATTCGAAGGTTGCTCCGTGCGTACGTACAGCCCCAAGCCAGATGACATCGAACGTAACTGGCATGTCATCGACGCTACTGACATCGTCCTAGGACGTCTTGCCAGCCAGACCGCGAAGCTACTGCGCGGAAAGCACAAGCCGACCTTCGCGCCACATATGGACGGCGGTGACTTCGTCATCATCGTAAACGCTGACAAGGTCGCGCTGACCGGGCAGAAGCTCGATCAGAAGCTCGCCTACCGCCACTCTGGTTACCCAGGTGGATTGCGCGGGACGCGCTACTCGGACCTGCTTGAGAATGATCCCCGTCGCGCCATTGAGAAGGCCGTCGCCGGGATGCTCCCGCATAACAAGCTTGCGGCGCAGCAGATCACCAAGCTCAAGGTCTACGCCGGTCCGGATCACCCGCACCAGGCGCAGGAGCCAACCCCGTACGAACTGACTCAGATCGCCCAGCCTGCTGCCGCAACGGCCAAGGCATAGGCACCACCCACAAACCTTCCGACTTCTCGCACGACTTACTTAGAAAGGATCGCTGACTGTGACTGACGTCGATGTCGAAAGCGAACCAACCAGCTATACCTCAGAGTCCTCACCGTCGACTGCTGCAGGCACCACCGATCGCCCCGCGCGCACCGCGCCAGGTGGAGCAACCGGCCGCCGCAAGGAAGCCGTTGCCCGAGTGCGGATCGTGCCCGGAACAGGCCAGTGGATCATCAACGGTCGCACGTTGGAGAACTACTTCCCCAACAAGGTTCATCAGCAGATCGTCAACGAGGCTTTCAAGGCCATCGGTGCCGACGATCAGTACGACGTGTTCGCGAACCTCACGGGTGGCGGAATTGGCGGGCAGGCTGGTGCCCTTCGTCTGGGTATCGCTCGATCCCTCAACGAGATCGATGAGGAGGCTAACCGTCCCTCGCTGAAGAAGGCTGGTTTCCTGACTCGCGATCCCCGTGCCAAGGAACGTAAGAAGTACGGCCTCAAGAAGGCCCGTAAGGCTCCGCAATACAGCAAGCGCTAAACCGACTGCATCCCCCGGGCTGTCAATGACGCGTCTATTCGGAACGGATGGGGTACGCGGGCTTGCAAACCGCGACCTCACCGCACAACTGGCACTTGAGTTGGCTATTGCGGCTGCTCAGGTTCTCGGCCGATCACCAGTCAACGCTCGAGGTAAGGCTGTCGTTGGCCGAGACCCTCGTGCCAGCGGGGAGTTCCTCGAGAACGCGGTGTGTGCCGGACTGGCTAGTGCGGGTATCGACGTATTGCGCGTGGGAGTGCTCCCAACCCCAGCGATCGCCTTCCTCACTGCTGAGCTAGAAGCCGATTTCGGTGTCATGTTGTCGGCGTCGCACAACCCGATGCCTGACAACGGGATTAAGTTCTTCGCCCGTGGTGGCAGCAAACTCGGCGATGCGGTTGAGGATGAGATCGAAGGACTTTTAGGACTGCCGTTTGAGTCCCCGATTGGGGCCGATGTCGGCCGGATCACTGACCTGGCGGACGCGGGCGCACGATACGTCGGACATCTGGAATCGGCAGTCCCACATTCTTTGGCTGGCCTGCGGATCGTGGTTGATTGCGCAAATGGCGCTGCCTCGGCGGTTGGACCGCAGGCATATCGACAGGCAGGCGCCGAGGTCATCGAGATCCACAATGTTCCCGATGGTCTGAACATCAATGAGGACTGCGGATCAACCCACATGGGTGATCTACAGGCTGCAGTCGTTGAGCATTCGGCCGATTTCGGTGTTGCCCACGATGGTGACGCCGACCGTTGCCTCGCGGTGGACGCAAGCGGTGAGTTGGTTGATGGTGACGAGATTCTTGCGATTCTCGCGATCGCGATGCGCGATGCAGGCACGTTACGTGCCGACACGGTCGTTGCCACGGTGATGTCGAACCTGGGCTTCAGGTTGGCGATGGCGCAGTCGGGAATCGAGTTTGTTGAGACCGGTGTGGGCGACCGTTACGTACTCGAGGAGATGCGGGCCCACAACTATTCGCTGGGCGGTGAACAAAGCGGGCACGTCATCGTCAGCGACTTTGCGACCACTGGTGATGGGGTTCTGACCGGGTTGCTGATAGGCGCCCAGGTTGCTGCCTCCGGAGTTAGTCTCGCGGGTCTTGCGGCTGTCATGACCAAACTCCCGCAAGTGCTAATCAATGTTCGAGGCGTTGACCGGATCGCTTCTAAGAACGATCCACAGTTGCTCGACAGCGTTGCCCAAGCCGAGGCTGAGCTCGGAGATCACGGTCGGGTGCTCTTACGCCCGTCCGGGACCGAGCCGGTCGTTCGGGTCATGGTCGAAGCACCGACCGCGCAGCAAGCCCAGCAGGTGGCAGAGAACCTAGCTAGTGCAGTCAGGACATTCGTACCGCTCGATAGCTGACTCTGGGGCATAGAGTGTCCGCATGTGCGGAATCGTTGGCTATGTTGGAGAAAAGCAGGCGTTAGAGGTAGTCGTCGCAGGTTTGCGTCGTCTTGAGTATCGCGGGTACGACTCGGCAGGGGTTGCCGTCATCGCGGACGGTGAACTCCAGACTCGCAAGCGGGCTGGAAAACTCATTAATCTTGAGGACCTACTCGGCGAGGATCCGCTACCGCAAAGCACGAATGGCATCGGCCACACCCGGTGGGCGACTCACGGAGCTCCCAACGACGTGAATGCCCACCCCCACATCAGCTCTGACGGCAGGGTTGCGGTGATTCACAATGGAATCATCGAGAATTTTTCCGAGCTACGGGCCGAGCTTGAGGCAACCGGGATCGCGATGATGTCCGAGACTGACAGCGAGGTCGCCGCCCACCTTGTCGCAGTTGAACTCGCCGTCGATCCCGACGACCTCGTCGGAGCGGTTCAACGGGTGTGTCAGCGTCTTACGGGTGCGTTCACCCTGGTGATAAGCCATGCGGACCACCCCGACATGGTTGTAGGCGCGCGTCGGAACTCGCCGTTGGTTGTCGGAGTGGGGAAAGGGGAGAACTTTCTAGCCTCCGATGTTGCAGCATTCATCGCCCACACTCGCGAGGCAATCGAGCTCGGACAGGATCAGATCGTGATTCTGCGAAGCGAGAGAGTTGACGTCACTGACTTTTATGGCAATCCCGCTGAGGTCAACCCTTACACCGTCACATGGGATGCCTCAGCCGCCGAGAAGGGCGGCTATGACCTGTTCATGCTCAAAGAGATCGCAGAACAACCCAAGGCAGTCGCGGACACTTTGCTGGGTCGGGTGGACGGTGCCGGCCGACTCTTGCTGGACTCGATAACCCTCAGCGATGAGGAGCTACGGTCAATCGACAAGATCGTGATCATTGCTTGCGGCACCGCATATCACTCCGGCATGATCGCGAAGTACGCCATCGAGCACTGGACGAGAGTGCCTACCGAAGTTGAGCTCGCTAGTGAGTTCCGCTACCGGGATCCCATCCTCAGCCCGCGCACCCTTGTGATTGCGATCTCGCAGTCAGGCGAGACGATGGACACGCTAATGGCGATGCGCCATGCACGCGAGCAGGGATCCAAAGTGCTGGCGATCTGTAACACCCAGGGCTCAACCATTCCTCGCGAGTCTGATGCAGCGGTCTATACCCACGCCGGGCCGGAGATCGCAGTAGCGTCGACTAAGGCCTTCCTCACCCAAGTCGTGGCCTGCTATCTCGTCGCACTCTATTTGGCGCAAGTTCGCGGTGACCGCAACCCTGAGGAGATTAGGGCGATCGCCGATGACCTCGTCAACATGCCGAGCAAGATTGACCTGATGTTGGATACGACCGAAGGCGTGCGGGGGATCGCGAGGGAGTTCGCGAACTCAACCAGTGTGCTGTTCATTGGGCGCCATGTTGGGTTCCCAGTGGCCTTGGAAGGTGCGCTGAAGCTCAAAGAGCTCGCCTACATGCACGCTGAGGGATTCGCGGCCGGGGAGCTCAAACACGGTCCGATCGCGCTCCTCGAGGACGGTATGCCCGTCGTCGTTATCGTCCCGTCGCCCAGGGGTCGGGACGTGATCCACGAGAAGATCATCTCTAATATTCTTGAGGTACGAGCCAGAGGTGCCCGCACGATTGTCATCGCCGAGGAGGGCGACGAGATCGTGACTCCCTACGCGGATTGGATAATCCGCACACCTGAATGCCCCTCGCTATTCCAGCCGCTACTGGCCACCGTGCCGCTACAGGTGTTCGCCTGCGAGTTAGCCACCACTAAAGGCCACGACGTCGATCAGCCACGCAACCTCGCCAAGTCCGTCACGGTCGAGTAGCGCGATGATTGTCGGGGTCGGAGTCGACATCGTTGAGGTCGAGCGCTTCAAGTGGATGATGCGCAAGTCGGCGAACATGATTGAGCGCACATTCGCCGGTGGTGAGGCCCGGGAGGCGAACGGGACTTCTCGCAGTGCCGAGTCATTGGCCGCGAGGTTTGCCGCAAAAGAGGCAGTCGTGAAGGCGCTCGGGGACCGTGGAACATTGCGACCAAACGATGTCGAGGTCGTGACTCACGAGTCGGGACGCCCCAGTGTGGTCCTGACCGGCGAGTTACTCGCGATCAGTGACGAGTTGGGAATCACAGATTGGCACCTCTCGTTGGCCCATGATGGCGGCCAAGCGATCGCCTACGTCATCGCGGAGAGTCGTTCGGCTACCTAACCGATTTTCAAACTGGGAGAGTGGTGCTGTGAAGCCAGTATTCGATGTTGCGGTTATCCGACGTGCCGAGGCAGAACTGATGGCTCAAGTCGATGATGGCGAGCTCATGCAGCGGGCGTCCCACGGGTTAGCCCAGGAGGTCATCGCGTTGCTTGATCAACGCTGCGATGGCCCTGTCGGTGCCCGGGTTGTGGCCCTCATTGGGGCAGGTAACAACGGTGGTGATGCGCTATACGCGTGCGCTGAGTTAGTCGCCCGCGGCGCATCGGTGGTGGCACTTACTACCGCGCAGCGTTGGCATGAGGCAGGGGCATCGGCGTTGCTGGCAGCAGGGGGAAGGATCGAGGCGGCTACGGCCCGCGCCGATGGTGGTGAAGCTGAGGATCAGAGCAAGCTCATCAGGCAGGCAGATGTGGTGCTGGATGGAATTCTGGGGATCGGCGGTCACGGAGCGCTGATCGAACCCGCCACCGCGTTGGCCGCCAAGGCTGCTGCTAGTGCCGCAATCGTGGTCGCGGTTGATGTTCCCAGTGGTGTTGACTGCGACACCGGAGCGGTCGAGGATCCTCAAGCAGCCATTTGGGCCGACACCACGGTGACCTTTGGCGAGCTTAAGCCAGGACTCCTGGTGCCTGCTGGTGCAAACCAGACAGGCGAGCTAACCCTCGTCGACATCGGGCTGAGCTCGTTCTTTGAGCCTAGCGAGGCCCGCGCACAACTTGTTGAGCCCGAGGATGCGGCGGCATTCCTGCCGTTGCCAGGGATGAATGACGACAAGTACACCAGGGGGGTCGTTGGCGTCGTTGCTGGATCCGCCGACTATCCCGGCGCCGGAGTCCTATGTACTGGCTCGGCTCGGCTTGGTGGCGCGGGTATGGTTCGCTACGCCGGTGGCGCTCCCGGGCAAGTGATCTCGGCCTGGCCGGAGGTGGTGATCTCGAGGGAAGGTCCAGCCTCGGCTGGGCGAGTGCAGACGTGGGTCGTCGGTCCCGGAGGAGGGACCAACCAAGCCGCGCACCACCGACTCGAAGAGGCTCTTGGGATCGACGAACCAGTTCTCGTCGACGCCGATGGCCTTACCTTGCTCGCGGAGGATGAGGCGCTTCGAAAAAAGATCTTGCAGCGTAGTGCCGATGGCCTCACGACGATTCTCACTCCCCACGAGGGCGAGTTCGCGCGATTGGGCTTCGGTCTTGCAACGGGCGCTCACGCTGACCGAATCGCCGCGGTTCAGGCAGCCGCGGTCGAGCTCGGCGCCGTTGTTTTGCTGAAGGGTCACTCGACTCTGGTGTGTGCACCATCTGGTGAGACGTTCATTAATACGTTGGCCGATAGTGCCCTGGCGACAGCTGGTTCCGGCGATGTACTTTCTGGTCTCGTCGGCTCCATGGTTGCCGCGCACGTTGCGAGATCTGCCGACGTTACCGCCGCTGCACTTGCTGAAGTCGTAGCCTGCGCCGCACTCGTTCACGGTTTGGCAGGCCAGTTGTCGGCGGCAACCCTTCGGCCGGTGACCTCCGTGGATGTACTTCGGGCGGTACCCGAGGCCATAGCGAATCTGCGCTCCCTAGGGTCTAACAGTGAGTGACTCAGGGCCGAACTCATTCGAGTCCACGCCGAGCGGTCAGGATTACGGTTTGGTGCGACCCCGGGCGTGGGCAGAGATTGATCTGGCTGCCGTAACGGCAAATATCGCTCGGCTAGGGGATGTAGCAACAGGTGCGCAACTTATGGCCGTGGTCAAAGCAGACGCCTACGGGCACGGGCTGGTGCCGGTTGCACGAACGGCTCGAGCCGCCGGGGCACACTGGCTTGGGGTAGCACTGCTCGAGGAGGCGCTCACGCTGCGCTCAGTTGGTGATACCGGACGAATCCTCGCATGGCTGCCGACCCCGGGGGATCAGTTTGCCGCGTGTATTCGCGGGGACATCGATCTGGGGATTTCCGCTGACTGGATGTTGACTGAAGTAGCTGCTGCTGCGGCAATGATTGGCCGTAAGGCCCGAGTTCACCTCAAAATTGATACAGGGTTGGGCCGTTCGGGAGCCACGCCGAGCGACTGGCCTAGCTTCCTGCGTGCGGCCGTCGCTGCGGCGCGACGAAACGAGATTGAGGTCGTCGGAATTTGGACGCATCTTGCGTACGCGGATAGCCCGGATCACCCGACAATTGCCTCGCAGTTGGAAGTGTTCGATGCTGCAGTGACGGCGGCCGCGAAGGTCGGGCTAGACGTTGAGTTTCGCCACGTCGCCAACTCAGCCGCGACCTTGAAGTCGCCGGAGAGCCACTTCGACCTCGTTCGACCGGGGATAGCGATCTATGGAATCAGTCCTGGTCCCGAGGTTGGTACGCCCGCATCGCTTGGGCTACGACCCGCGATGACCTTGGGGGCACGACTGGCCTCAGTGAAGCGACTACCACCCGGCCATGGCGTTTCCTACGCTCACCAGTACGTCACCAATAAGGAGACAAACGTCGGACTTGTTCCGCTCGGCTACGCCGATGGGATTGCGCGCTGTGCGTCGAACCGGGGACCCGTCTTGGCCGCGGGCAAGATCCGACCTGTGGCAGGTCGGATCTGTATGGACCAGTTCGTTATCGACATCGGCGATGACGAGGCCCGCGCCGGAGACGAGGTGTTGTTGTTCGGATCAGGCGACCGCGGCGAGGCTACTGCTCACGATTGGGCCGTGGCCACTGATTCGATCGCGTATGAGGTCGTCGCGACGGTCGGACCAAGAGTGAAGCGGATCTACCGCTAGCGACTTCGCGCGCGCAGCCCTTGGGTCAGGTAGGTTTTAGCCCACAGTCAATGAGCGGATAGCCACTACCGGGCTCCCTCGGACCGGTTTCGCGATGAGTAGGAGTCAGACACATGGCAGTGCGATGGTTCGCCCCCGCGGCAATGGTTGCGGCTGGTGTAGGGCTGGGCCTGTTGGCTGAGGAAGTCCTAGTCGGACGGCGCGTCCGAAGCTCTGACGACTCAGGGGAATCGTTCGGGATTTTGCACGGTGACCCGGTCAGGGTTGTGGCCGAGGACGGGGTATCTCTCTACACAGAGGTCGATGACTCGCGGGCAGTCGACGTCCACGACGAGGCGACCATCATCTTCGTTCACGGCTATACGTTGAACCAGAACTGCTGGCACTACCAACGCCGTGATCTACGTCCACAAGCCAAGCTGATTTTTGCTGATCAGCGATCACACGGCAGCTCTGATCGGGGCGACCGTGACCACAGCACGATCGATCAGCTTGGGTTAGACCTTGGTCAGATTATTGACCAGATCGGGGGCAACGGACCCATCATCTTGGTTGGTCATTCGATGGGCGGTATGACCATCATGGCGCTCGCCGCTGCGCGACCGGATCTGTTCATGACCGGGCGCGTTGGTGGAGTTGCGCTCCTGGCAACGAGCGCTGGTGGGCTATCGCACACTCCACTCGGTCTACCCGCGCCCTTGGCTGGGTTTCTACATCGTGTCGCTCCCACGCTCTTGAATGCGGCACTGACCCAGGGCGATCTGATCGACTTTGGCCGCCGGTACGGCAATGACTTGGGATTGATCCTGACAAATCGCTACAGCTTCGGCTCTCATGTTGCTCCCGATATCTCGAACTTCACCGCGGAAATGATCAATGCGACCCCGATCGAAGTGATCGCCGAGTTCCTTCCCGGTATCGAGTCACACGAGAAGACGCAAGCTTTGGCTGCCATGCTCAACACTGAAGTCCTCGTGATGGTGGGGGAATCGGATCTGCAGACACCGCCCGAGCACAGCACCGAGATTGTGCGACTGCTACCGAATGCTGAACTGCACGTGCTGCCCGAGACCGGACACATGATCATGCTTGAGCGCTACTCCGAGGTCACACATGCCTTACTGTTACTTCTCGACCGAGTTCGCGAGCGCGCCGGTCAGTCATCGTGAGGTTGGAGTCCAGCGATCACACTGTTGAGCAGGGTCGCTGGCTAGGGGCCATTCTCCGTGCCGGTGATCTCGTGATCCTTGACGGCCCGCTTGGTGCCGGAAAGACGACCTTCACCCGCGGGATCGGCCAGGGGATGGCCGTAAAGGGCCCCGTCACGAGTCCAACTTTCGTCATCTCGCGGGTCCATCCGCCGACGGCGGCGGGCGTTCCACTTGTTCATGTAGACGCCTACCGCGTGGGGTCCGTGGATGACCTAGAGAGCCTGGATCTCGATGCGACCTTCGAGGAGTCCGCGACAGTGGTCGAGTGGGGGGTTGGACGCGTGGAAGAGTTAGCGAACTCCCACCTCACGATTGAGTTGGGTCGAGGTGTTACTGACGATCTGCGGTCGTTGCATTGGCAGGTGTCAGGAACTGGGTGGGATGATCGGATCAAGGATCTGACTGCGCAGTTCGGGGCCCAACAAGTTGGGTCGCACTCTCGCTAGGTGCATTGCGCCACTAGCCTGTGGTGGTGCTACTTGCCCTGGATACTGCGACCGGAACGTCGAGCGTCGCGGTCCTCGACAGGGATGAGGTCGTCGCCCAGAGCTTGCTTGTTGACGTCAACGCCGGAGATGTCACTGTTCGCCAGATTGATGACCTGTGTTCGGGGGCAGGAATCCGTCGAAGCCAGCTCCGTGAGGTAGCAGTCGGTGTTGGGCCGGGACCGTATACCTCGACGAGGATTGGGGTCTCGATCGCGCGAACGATCGCATTTGCGCTGGGACTCACCATCCACGGGGTGTGTAGTCACGACGCGATCGCGGCGGAGTTCGTCGCGCGGGGCGCACCGGGGATGAGCGAGGGTTCGGGCTTTGTTGTCGCGACCGATGCTCGGCGGCGGGAGATCTACTGGGCCCTGTACGACTCCACAGGTAGCCGCCTCGTCGGTCCTGACGTCGCTAAGCCCGGGCAAGTTGTGGCTGAGCTGCAGGAGCAGCGATGGGTGGGCGACGGTCTCGAGCGGTACCCGGACCTCGTCGCGGAGTTCGGACTTGCCGTTGAGTCAATACCCGGGCCAAAGGCGCAGTGGATTGGTCGGATAGCTCGCGCGGCATTGGCTGACGGGCAGGTTCTAGTCTCACCGACGGAGTTGGTCGGTCACGACAGCGGCGAGAGCGTCGCTATCCCCGCCCAGCAAAGATTGTTCGCCCCAGTGCCGTTGTATCTTCGACGACCGGACGCCAAACTCCCGGCAGCTGGATCGAAGTGACGACGATGGCTAACGAGCAGGCTGGACTCGCTGGCTCACACTGCGTGATCCGCGCCTTTCGGTGGACCGATATTCCGGATGCCGTGAAGATCGAGGCGGATTCGTTCTCCCATGACTCGTGGAGTGCCGAATCGTTTTGGGGCGAACTTGCTGGTGTTCCCGCTAGGGCCCGCTACGTCGTGCTTAGCCGAGACGAGGTACTCGTGGGCTATGCCGGGGTTGCATTCGTGGACAGCGATGCGCACGTGCAGACCATCGCGGTTGCGCCGTCAGCCAGGGGTGGTGGCTTCGGTGGAGAGTTGTTGGACGCGCTCCTAAGGGAAGCTGAGCTGCGCCAATCATCCCGATGTCTGCTGGAGGTTCAGCATGACAACGCAGTCGCCATCAGCATGTACGAGTCGGTTGGATTCGAACTGCTCTCCCGTCGATCCCGCTACTACCCAGGGGGTCAGGATGCGTTGGTCATGTGTTGTCCGCTGCCGGTAGCGAAGGGGGCACGAGAATGAGCGAACCACTAGTTCTGGGTATCGAGACGTCCTGCGATGAGACTGGAATCGGGATCGTGTCGGGCCGGACGCTACTTGCCGATGAGGTAGCCAGCAGTGTGGATGAGCATGCCCGTTACGGCGGGGTTGTCCCAGAGATCGCGAGTCGGGCCCACCTAGAGGCGATGACGCCAGCGATCGAACGCGCCTGCCAGCAAGCAGGTGTTGCCCTGTCAGATGTTGACGCAGTTGCGGTGACAGGTGGTCCCGGGCTGATGGGTGCCCTGCTGGTGGGGACCTCCAGTGCGCAGGCACTGTCGTGGGCGATCGATCGACCGCTCTACGCGGTCAACCACTTGGCTGCTCACGTCGCAGTGGATCAGCTTGAACATGGGCCCCTGCCAGAGCCGAGTATTGCCTTGTTGGTCTCGGGTGGCCATTCAAGTTTGTTGCTGGTCGGAGATGTTGCGACCGATATTCGCTCACTCGGTTCCACCCTCGACGATGCGGCGGGTGAAGCCTTTGACAAGGTCGCACGCGTACTCGGACTGCCGTTTCCTGGCGGACCGCATATCGATCGTGTCGCAGCTGATGGCAAGATCACGATCGAGTTTCCCCGGGGGTTGACTCAAGCGCGCGACATGGCCGAGCACCGGTTCGACTTCTCGTTCAGCGGTTTAAAGACTGCCGTCGCTCGGTGGATTGAAGCCAGGGAAGCGTCCGGTGAACCCGTGCCAGTGGCCGATGTGGCAGCTGCCTTTCAGGAGGCTGTGGTTGACGTGCTCACGC
The DNA here is from genome assembly GCA_946803585.1 of uncultured Actinomycetes bacterium. Classification (GTDB taxonomy): domain Bacteria; phylum Actinomycetota; class Actinomycetes; order S36-B12; family UBA10799; genus UBA10799. The sequence goes on along the minus strand of CAMPEQ010000008.1, from coordinate 256,751 downwards.
GAAAAGCAATGGATGCTTGTAGCGAGTACGGCGTGGACCATCTGATGATCGGCGGGGGAGTTGCCGCCAACTCGCGACTTCGGGCGATGGCTGCTGAGCGGGCGGGCGAGCGCGGGGTCTCGCTTCGTGTTCCGCGCCCCGGGTTATGTACCGACAACGGTGCAATGGTTGCCGCGCTTGGTTCGGCGATGGTGACAGCAGGGGTGGAGCCGACGGGATTGGAGTTCAGAGCGCAGTCATCTTTGCCGGTTGAGGAAACAAGGCTGACTTAGTCAAAGCCCGATGTCTCGCTTCGGGGTGGATTCTCAAGGGGCGGAGTACTCTTAGCCCCGTGGGAAGGAGATACCAGGCGCTTGCTCTGGCGCTGGGTCTTTGCGTAGGCCTGACAGGTTGTGGCGCGAGCGTTTCGGGATTGTCGCCGGTAGACACTGAGGCGGTGATCGCCGCGCAGGATCTCAGCCCCGAGCATGAGAATCCCAGCACCGGTAAATCGTTGAGATCGAACGCGCCGACTCATGTGCAGGTCCCAGCGAGGCAAAATGGGCTCCCACCGATACTTAGCTCGATACGTACTAATGACAAGGTTGTCTTCCTGACGGTCGATGATGGATATTCTTCCAACCCTGCGACGGCAACGATCCTCGAGCGCGTTGGAGTGCCGGTAACCTCGTTCCTGACTCAGGCTGCCATTACCGAGAATCGTGAGTACTTCCGTACGATCTCCGAATCGGATGGCCAGGCCATCCAGAATCATTCGGTCAGTCATCCGCATATGCCTGCTCTAAGCCAGGCTGCGCAAGAGGCGCAGATATGCACAACTAGCAAGGACTTCAAGGAGTGGACTGGTACGCGTCCGTGGATGTTCCGGCCGCCATATGGCGCTTCTAACGATGCGACTCAGCGAGCAGCAAAAGCATGCGGGATCGACTACCTCGTCAACTGGAGCGTGTCACTTCCTGCGGGCCACCTTCGGTATCAAAAGGGAGACAAACTCAAACCCGGAGACATCATCTTGACCCACTGGCGCGATGACCTTCCGAGGCATTTGAAGCGGGCTTTGCGCGACGTTCGCCGCCAAGGTTTCAAAATCGGCGCGCTGCAGGACTACCTCCCAGCGAAATAGCTGCACCGCCACACTGGCACTCTCCTTGACGGAGTGCCAACCCTGCGCGCATACTTACTCCATTAGCACTCGGCCTTGCTGAGTGCTGAAATCCTTACAGGTGGCGGCACCGCGACGACGTCTTCTGCGAGGAGTACAACGTCAGATTCGTATCACTCCAATCCCACAAGGGGAGGTTTTCCCAACGTGTCAGTTTCAATCAAACCGCTCGAGGATCGAATTCTCGTGCAGCCGTTGGATGCCGAGCAGACCACCGCGTCAGGCCTGGTAATCCCCGACACCGCCAAAGAGAAGCCACAAGAGGGCAAGGTTTTGGCTGTCGGTCCAGGTCGCTTTGACGACGATGGTGACAAGCGCATCCCGCTTGATATCTCAGTTGACGATGTTGTCGTGTACTCGAAGTACGGCGGCACCGAAGTGAAGTACAACGGCGAGGAGTACTTGATTCTCTCCGCCCGCGACGTGCTCGCAATCGTCGAGAAGTAACCACTGCATCATTCGCGATCTCGGGGCTGGCGATCATTCATCAGCCCCGAGACTCGCCACATGCTTTGAACCACCTCACTTGAACCACCCACTCCCGAACGATAATCAGAAGGCTGGAAATGTCGAAGATTCTTGAATTTGACGAAGACGCCCGCCACTCGCTTGAGCGCGGAGTAGATGCGCTCGCGAACGCGGTCAAGGTCACCCTCGGTCCCAAGGGCCGCAACGTTGTGATCGATAAGCAGTGGGGCTCACCCACCATCACCAACGACGGCGTCACGATCGCTCGTGAGGTCGAGCTAGAGGATCCCTACGAGAACCTTGGTGCGCAGCTCGCCAAAGAGGTAGCGACCAAGACCAACGATGTCGCCGGTGATGGCACAACCACCGCGACTGTTCTGGCTCAGGCGATGGTCCATGAGGGCATCCGCGTGGTCACCGCCGGTGGCGGACCAATGGAGATCAAGAAGGGGATCAACGCAGCCGTCGCAGCTGTCAATGCGCAGCTACTTGAGATCGCCCGAGAGGTGTCCGGCAAGGACGAGATCGCCCAGGTCGCCACGGTTTCTTCGCAAGACGCGGTCATTGGCGGGCTCATCGCCGATGCGTTCGACAAGGTCGGCAAAGACGGTGTCATCTCCGTCGAGGAGTCCAGCACCACCGCAATGGAACTCGAGTTCACCGAGGGTATGCAGTTCGACAAGGGCTTCATCTCGCCCTACTTCGTGACTGACGCCGAGCGGATGGAAGCGATTCTTGACGATGCCTACGTCTTACTCGTCCAGGGAAAGATCAGCGCTGTTTCCGAGATCCTGCCGCTACTTGAGAAGGTCTCCCAGAGCGGAAAGCCGCTGTTCATCATCGCCGAAGATGTCGAGGGCGAAGCCCTGTCGACCCTGGTCGTGAACCGGATTCGTGGCAACTTCGCCTCGTGTGCGGTTAAGGCACCAGCCTTCGGAGATCGCCGCAAGGCGATCCTGGAGGATCTCGCGGTCCTTACTGGCGCGCAGGTCGTGGCCGCTGAGGTTGGGCTCAAGCTAGATCAGGTCGGCCTCGAGGTTCTCGGCTCGGCTCGCCACATCGTGGTCACCAAGGACACGACCACTGTGGTCGACGGTGGCGGCTCACACGAGCTGGTGACCGACCGCGTCGGGCAGATCCGAAACGAGATCGAGAACAGTGACAGCGATTGGGACCGCGAGAAGCTCCAGGAGCGACTGGCGAAGCTCTCCGGTGGCGTATGTGTCATCAAGGTCGGCGCCCACACTGAAGTTGAGCTCAAGGAAAAGAAGCACCGGATCGAAGATGCTGTCTCGGCGACCCGCGCAGCGATCGAAGAAGGCATTGTGGCCGGTGGTGGTTCTGCCCTCGTTCACGCCTCGACAGTGCTCAGCGACAACCTTGGCCTAGATGGCGACGAGGCGACGGGTGTTGGAATCGTTCGACGTTCAGTGTCCGAGCCGCTGCGCTGGATCGCTGAGAACGCCGGTGAGCCAGGCCAGGTCATCGTGGCCAAGGTTCGCGAACTCGGAGCAGGTTCTGGTTACAACGCGGCCACCGGTGAGTACGGGAACCTCATCGAGCAAGGTGTCATCGACCCGGTGAAGGTGACCCGATCCGCATTGGAGAACGCGGCATCGATCGCGGGGATGCTGCTCACCACGGAGGCACTTGTCGTTGACAAGCCAGAAGAAGACGAAGAAGACGGGCACGGTCATTCCCAACACGGCCACTCGCACTGATATCACTGTCAGTAGTCAGAACAGCCCGGTAGCCAAAAACTGCCGGGCTGTTCTGTGTCCAAAATCTAGAAGAGGCATCCTTGAACTGTGGAACTTCCCCAAGTCACTACTGCACTGATGAGTCAAGGCGAGCAGATGGCCTTTCATGGTCGACCCAACGACGGCATCGGACCATTGCGTACTGCCGTGGAACTATGCCGGGCAGCGCAGGACCAGTCCGGCGCCCAACGTGCGACGTGGCTACTCGGTGTGTGCCATGCCAGCGTCGGCGAATACGGGTTCGCGATGCAAGAGCTCGTCCCGATCGGGGTCCTAGCTGACCATCCGCAAAGAGCGAGTAAGTGGGCGGTGTTGGCATCGACCACGATGGGAAGTGTGTACCGCCAACAACACTCCTATGACCGCGCGAAGCAATGCGACCAGCGTGCACTCGCTGGTTGTGACAGCGATACCCGCTTTGATGCGCTGATCGGTTTGGCGGCTGACTCGGTCGGCGACGGTGACGCGCAGGCGGCTGAGGAGTACTGGGAAGCTAGCCACGATGTGAGCCAGGACGAGTGGCGTCAGGTTGTGCGGCTGGCTTGGGTGGAAGCAGAGATCTCGCTCATGCGGGATAACCCCGGGCGGGCAGCTGCTGTTAGCTCGGCGGCCGTTGATGTGTGCGCCCAGATGAACGCGCCTCGGCATAGGGCCAAGAGCTTGCTATTTGCCGGTGTTGCCATGGCCGACTTAGGTGAAGATGTTGCGGCGAAGAATCTGCTTAGCGAGTCAATCAAGTTGAGTCAGGACTTGGAGACCGCGCCGATACTCAGCGCCGCGACCGAGGTGTTGGACCGGGTGAAGAGCTCCCGCGTTTCTGCGTGATATGCCAATCGCCGCTCTTGCAGTTCAATGCTGACTATTCGGCGGAGTAGCCCGCGAATGCAGCGAGCGAGTTAGTGAAGGAACCCCCAACGGAATCCCAGGGCGACTGCTTGAGCCCGATCTGCTGCACCGACCTTGCGAAACAGTCGACGCGCGTGGGTTTTGACAGTGTCCTCAGACAGGAATAGCTCCCGGCCGATCCCGGCATTGGAGAGGCCACGGCTCATTCCTTCGAGTACCTGTTGCTCGCGTTCAGTCAGGGTTGGCGGCGCTCCGCCTGGACGCATTCGCGCGCCGCGCTGCCCGGGTAGTTCCATCCCGGTCGATAGTACGAGGGTCATCGTTGATGCCAGCTCTTCGCGCGTTGCGTCCTTGGCGATATAGCCGCGTGCCCCGCCAGTAACTGCGCGGGCAACGCCGTCGGCATCCTCGCCCATGGTCAGCATGACAACTGCCGCATCTGGGTGTGCGGCCACAAGTCGCTTGGTTGCTTCGACGCCGCCGATTCCAGGCATCCGCACGTCCATCAGGATGAGATCAGGGCGCTCCAACGGGTAGCGAGCGAGCACTTCTTCACCGCTTCCGGCGGCCGTTACTCGCTCAACGCCTGGCAAGCCCGAGAGGGCACGCCGGACAGCTTCACGCGCCATTGGCGCGTCGTCACAAACTAGGACTGTCGTCACGTTTCCTCCGCTGCTGGTCATTTCTAACGAGTGCATCGGCCAACTGGGGGAACTCCTTTAGCCCGTTAGAGGCAATTTCTTCGATTACTCTTTGAATAGTGTTCTAACGCTGCGCTTACCGCAACCTGAGAGCTGTTCCTTCGGTGTCCTGTCACTCTCAGCCGGCCGCCCCGCGTGGTCGGACGGGCATGACGGGTCAACTGTCTCCAAGTCGTTGCAAGTGGACGTGTCAGACTCGTGCGCGTGACCGATCAAGAACCAGTTTCTGCCGCCCAAGTTGCACCTATGAGTCGCCAGGTTCGTATCCCGGCTTCGGGACGATTACTGCCTTCTACTCGCATGATCCCGCCGTTCTTAGTGTGGGCGGTGTTGTGTTTTGTCGGGGCTGTGAGTCTGGCGTACGCGGTGGTGAGTGACTGGGAATCGCTACTTGATTCTGATGAGAGCATCGGCCAGTCGGTATTCAGCTTCGCTCGCGAACATGCGATCGCAGCAGACCTGGCCTGGATTTGGCATGTCCTCGGTACACCGAAAGTTCTACTGCCGATTGTGATCGTCGTGGTGGTCGCTCTGCTGATTCTGCGCCACTGGGGTTTCGCGACCTACTTGATTGCTACGTCGGTGGGCGGGGTGTTGATCGCGGAGGTCGTCAAGCACTCAGTTGAACGCGCGCGTCCGGTCTATAGCGATCCGCTGTTTACCGAGAGTGGCTTCTCATTCCCCTCCGGTCATTCGATGGCCGGGATCTACGCCTGGGTGGTCTTTGGGATCATTGCTATCTATTTGCTTCGGGGCTGGCTGGGCGTAGCACTTGGATGGGCGCTTATCGTTTTCGGAATCTTGATGGGTCCGAGCCGGATCCTGCTTGGGGTGCACTGGACCTCTGACGTCGTGGCGGGTTGGCTGTTTGCGATGGGCTGGGTGCTGATTGTGACTTCGGCTGCGATCTGGTTGTCGACGCGTCGCCAAGCCAAACGCTTGGCTGTTAATGCTGACGTCTAGGCAGGGGCTTCGCTGGACGCCACGGCGCGGTCTACCCTGTACCTACCAACAAGCTCGGAGGCTGGAATGACGGTCGGGTCGGAAGACATCGGAACACAAGGTAGCTACACCGGATCAAGGGAATCGGCTCGCGAGGCGAAGTTCGGCTACCTGGGTTTGACCTATGACGACGTTCTCCTCCTGCCCAATGAGTCTGACGTCATCCCGAGTGCGGTCGATACCTCCGCTCGACTGACGCGCAACATCACCCTGGCCGTCCCGTTGGTTTCGAGTGCCATGGATACCGTGACCGAGGCCAGGATGGCCATCGCGATGGCCCGCTTCGGTGGAATGGGTGTCTTGCACCGCAACCTGTCGATCGAGGACCAGGCCGGTCAAGTTGACCTGGTTAAGCGTTCTGAGGCGGGCATGATCACCGATCCGGTGACGTGTAGCCCAGAGCACAGCCTCGCAGAGGTAGATCGGCTCTGTGGTCGGTTCCGGATCTCCGGGGTGCCGGTCGTCGACGACGGAGGGGTCCTAGTCGGCATCGTCACGAACCGGGACATGCGGTTCGAGGACGATATGTCGCGCCCAGTCAAAGACGTGATGACCTCGATGCCGCTGATCACCGCGCCGGTCGGGACAGCCGGTGAGGATGCTCTCTCACTACTGCGCGACAACAAGATTGAGAAGCTGCCACTAGTTGACGATGCGGGACGACTGCGCGGCATGATCACAGTCAAGGATTACGTCAAACGCGATCTCTATCCCAACGCCACCAAGGACGCGAAGGGTCGGCTACTTGTTGGCGCTGCGGTGGGTGTTGGCGATGACTCCTACAAGCGCGCCCGGGCGTTGGTGGAGGCGGGAGTCGATGTTGTTGTGGTCGATACCGCTCACGGCCATTCTCGGGCCGTTTTGGACATGGTCGCTCGGCTTAAGCGCGACACCGAGGTCGATGTCATCGGCGGCAATATCGCTACCTACGAGGCGGCCGTCTCCCTGATCGAAGCAGGGGCAGACGGCATCAAGGTTGGAGTCGGACCAGGCTCAATCTGCACAACTCGAATTGTCGCTGGCGTCGGCGTTCCGCAGGTCAGCGCCATCCATGAGGCTTCGATGGCTGCACATCAGGCCGGGGTCCCCGTGATCGGTGATGGTGGTCTGCAGTATTCCGGCGATATCGCCAAGGCGATCGTTGCGGGTGCCGATACGGTCATGGTCGGGTCGCTGCTCGCAGGCTGTGAGGAGGCACCTGGTGATGTCGTCTTCGTCAATGGCAAGCAGTTCAAGCAGTACCGTGGAATGGGCTCGTTGGCTGCTATGCAAAGCCGCGGCGACGCGCGCTCGTTCTCCAAGGACCGCTACTTCCAAGACGATGTCCTCAGCGATGACAAGTTAGTGCCAGAAGGTATTGAGGGGCAGGTTCCCTATCGTGGCCGTCTCGAGGTCGTTGCGCACCAACTCATCGGGGGATTGCGCGCCGCGATGGGTTACGCGGGGTCGAGCACGATCGAGAATCTGCAATCGGAAGGCCGATTCGTCAGAATCACAGCAGCGGGTCTCAAAGAGAGCCATCCGCATGACATCCAGATGACGGTCGAAGCTCCCAACTACCACGGTCGATAGACCAAAGGAATCCACACACATGAACACAGTTGAGATCGGCGAGGGTAAGCGCGGACGCCGTGGCTACTCCTTCGATGACCTGGCAGTAGCTCCTAGTCGCCGAACGCGCGACCCAGAGGATGTATCGCTGGCATGGCAGATCGATGCCTACCAGTTCTCTCACCCGATTGTTGCCGCGCCGATGGACTCTGTCGTGTCCCCGGCAACTGTTAAGCAGTTCGCTGATGCCGGCGGACTGGCGGTGCTGAACTTTGAAGGTTTGTGGACTCGCTACGAGGATCCAAGTGCGATCTACGACGAGATCGCGAGTATGGATCTGAGTACTGCGAATGCTCGGCTCCAGGAGATTTACTCCCAGCCGATTCGCCCAGAGCTTGTCCGGCAGCGGGTACAGGAACTCCGCGCAACGGGTGCCGTTGTCGCCGGTTCACTGTCACCCCATAAGACGCTGGAGTTGTGGGAAGCGGTGGTTGAGGCCGGGGTTGACATCTTCGTCATCCGTGGAACAACCGTCAGTGCGGAGCATGTCGCATCGCACGGTCATTCCCTGAACCTCAAACAGTTCATTCTTGAGCTCGATGTGCCGGTGATTGTTGGTGGCTGCGCGACCTATCGAACGGCGCTGCACCTGATGCGGGCCGGAGCGGCGGGCGTCCTCGTTGGGTTTGGTGGCGGCGCCGCGCATACGACACATGACGTCTTTGGCCTGCGGGTTCCGATGGCCTCGGCCGTCGCCGACGTAGCCGCGGCGCGTCGGGACTACATGGACGAGTCAGGCGGGCGCTACGTTCACGTCATCGCCGATGGCGCCATGGGATCTAGCGGGGCAATCGTGAAGGCAATTGCCTGCGGAGCCGACGCGGTTATGGTCGGCTCACCGCTGGCACGCGCAGTTGATGCACCCGGACGCGGACGGCACTGGGGAATGGAGGCTGCTCACCCAGAACTACCTCGCGGTGAGGTTGTGGAGCTCGGAGCGGTCGGCATGCTTGCAGAGGTTCTCAACGGTCCGTCTCAAGTAAGTGACGGCACGATGAACCTCATCGCGGCACTGCGGCGCGCGATGGCAACGTGTGGTTACAGCGACCTCAAAGAGTTTCAACGGGTAGAGGTCATCCTTAACTCATAGACCGTTCCGGGCGCGCGTAGGCTTTGACTATGGTTTCTCCAGGTTCAGATGTGCTCGACCGCGCCTCGCGGGCTGGTGCACTCGCCCGATTAGCTGCCGCCGATTCCGAGAACCCACTAGATGTCCTGGTCATCGGCGGTGGTGTTGTCGGCTGTGGAAGCGCCCTTGACGCTGCCCAGCGCGGACTGTCAGTCGGGCTAGTCGAGAAGCGGGATCTGGCCGCCGGGACCTCAAGTCGGTCGAGTCGCTTAGCGCATGGCGGTTTGCGCTACCTCGAGCAAAGAGAGTTCTCGTTGGTTCACGAGGCGCTGACTGAACGCGGACTCCTCCTTGATCGATTGGCTCCCCACCTCGTTCAACCGGTGCCGTTCTTGTACCCGGTCACCCGTCGTGGCTGGGAAAAGCCATACGTCGGTTTCGGAATCACTGTCTACGACATGTTGAGTCGTTTTGGTGCCTATGGCGGGACAATGCCGCGACCAAAGACCTTGTCTTCAAAGGTGGTCAAGGGAATCGCGCCTGGTATCAACGAAGAGGCCGTTGTTGGTGCGGTTCGCTTTTATGATGCGCAGATTGACGATGCCCGCCACACAGTTGCCGTCGCTCGAACGGCCGCAGCTCATGGTGCCGCAGTGGCAACTCGCACGACCGTGACTGGATTGCTAAGGGAAGACGGTCGGGTCGTTGGTGCGAGCGTCCGCGATGAGTTATCGGGTCGCGAGTTCGAAGTCCGCGCCCGCGTGGTTATCGGGGCCACAGGTGTGTGGACCGATGAACTACTCGAGATGGCCGGTGCGGCCACGGGTCACGCAGTACGGCAGAGCAAGGGCATCCACCTGGTCGTCCCCCGTGAGGTGTTCCCATCAACTAGTGCACTCATTGCTCGGACCCCAACCAGTGTGCTGTTCCTCATTCCGTGGGGGCAGTACTGGTTAATCGGGACGACCGATACCGACTACGAGGGGAACCGCGAAGAGCCGCAGATCGATGAGGCAGATGTGGACTACTTGCTGGCTGAAGCCAACAAGTGGCTTGCCCGTCCGTTGACCAAGTCAGACGTCATCGGTATCTATTCCGGTTTGCGCCCCCTGCTGAGTTCCGGGGCGGGGGCGGACGGGACCTCAACCCTGTCTCGAGAGCATGCCGTCTTGCGCCCGGCCCCTGGGCTGGTGTTGATCGCCGGCGGCAAGTACACGACCTACCGGGTGATGGCTGCAGATGCTGTCGATGCCGCGGTGGTCGCTCGCGCCGAACTGGTCAGCGACGCTGTGCCAGATAGCAAGACCGACGAGCTTCCCCTTGTCGGAGCAGGTGGGTACGCGGCCGCCTGGGCATCTCGCGAGCGGACAGCCAGGGAAAGCTCGCTGCCCCTTGCCACGGTTGAGCACCTCTTGCGGCGTCATGGCGATCGAGTGAGCACGGTCATTGACCTCGTTGCCAGTGATCCGAAGCTCGCCGAGCCGATGCACCCAGACGCGCCATATCTGCTCGCTGAAGCGGTGGTCGCAGTCACTCGTGAGGGCGCACTCGGGCTCGATGATGTCTTAGTTCGCAGAACACGTCTCGCGCTAGAAACTAGGAATGCCGGAGTGGATATCGCTCGCTCGGTCGCCGAGGTCATTGCTCCCTATGCGGGGTGGTCACCGGAGGATATTGAGCAGCAGGTTGCCACGGTCAATGAGCGCCGCGATGCCCTTGAGCCAGTCCCAGGAGGCGGCCAGCACCAACAAGAAGTTGTCCCCCCGGAAGATGTCTTGATCGTTCAAGAGGTAGAGGCATCGCTGGAAGAAGTAGATGATTTAGCACACGGGGTTTCCGCCGATGGGTCCAAGACCCTAGGGTGAAGCCATGACGGCCCTTACTGAACAGCCCAGCCCCACACATGCCGATTTTGACGGACTCGGCGGGGTTATCTCGCCGGATCGTCTTGCGACGCTGATCCGACATCTCACTGTTGGTAGCGACCCAGAGTCTGTTCCGGTGATTGCCCCGTTCACCGGCCGAACGCTCGCGCAGCTTCCCGTATCGAGCGAGGCGGCAGTTGACACGGCGTTCGCGATCGCTGGCAAGGCACAACGGTTCTGGGCGCAAACCTCGGTTGCGCAGCGCTCTCGGATCATGTTGCGATTTCACGATCTGATTCTCGATCGCCGAGAAGAGGGCCTCGACATCGTTCAGCTCGAGACAGGTAAGGCTCGTAACCATGCAGTTGAGGAGTTGTTAGACGTTGCGATTACGGCCCGTCATTACGCTCGGGTCGCATCCAAACTACTGAAGCCGCGAAAGCGCTCCGGTGCATTCCCGATCCTCACCTCGGCAGTGGAACTACATCATCCCAAGGGCGTGATCGGCGCGATCTCTCCGTGGAACTACCCGCTAACGCTTGCCGTTGGCGATGCGATTGCCGCGCTCATGGCCGGTAACGCAGTGGTCTTGAAGCCGGACCTACAAACGACGCTGACTGCACTTTGGGCGATCGATTTGCTGTACGAAGCTGGTCTACCCGAGGGCCTATTCGGAGTAGTCGCCGGAGACGGTGCCGTAGTTGGTCCGATGATTACCGAGCGCGGGGACTACATCATGTTCACTGGCTCAACTGGGGTGGGCCGCCAAGTTGCTGCCCGCTGTGGTGAGCGCCTCGTCGGATGTTCGATGGAGCTTGGCGGTAAGAACGCAATGATCGTATGTGATGACGCGAACATCAAGAAGGCGGCTGAGGTTGCCGAGCGAGCAAGCTTCGCGAATGCGGGGCAGCTGTGTATTTCCATGGAGCGGATCTACGTTCACACCAGCATCTTCGATGAGTTTGTCCAGGCACTGGCAGATCGACTAGCGAAGGTGCGGCTGAAGGCCGAGATCGGCTGGGATTCCGATATGGGTTCCCTCATCAGCCGCAAGCAACTCGAGACCGTGAATCGTCACGTCGATGATGCGATCGCAAAAGGCGCCACGGTGGTTTCCGGTGGGAAGCCGCGCCCTGATGTGGGCCCGTTCTACTTCGACCCAACAGTGCTGACGAATGTCAGCCCAGACATGGTGTGCTTCGGCGAGGAGACCTTTGGCCCGGTCGTGAGCGTTTACCCGTTCGATACCGAAGCGCAAGCTATTCGCCTCGTTAACGATTCAGACTACGGACTCAATGCTTCTGTGCTCACCCGCGATGAGCGGCGCGGGCGCGAGATTGGCTCGAAGATCCAGGCCGGCACGGTGAACGTGAACGAGGGCTACGCGACCGCTTGGTCCTCGCACGGTTCACCGATGGGAGGTTGGGGAGATTCTGGGCTCGGTCGGCGCCACGGTAGCGAAGGGATCTTGAAGTACACGGAGGCACAGACGATCGGAACCCAACGAATCATGGGCTGGGGGACACCGCCATTCCTCACCCACAAGCAGTGGGCCGATTCGCTCGTTCTGTTCGTTCGCGGGATGAAGGCTGCGGGCAAGAAGTGATGCTAGAGATCAAGGGGATCCGCGCATGAGTGACTACGACGTAGTGATTGTTGGATCCGGGTTTGGTGGTTCCGTTTCTGCCCTTCGACTCGTTGAGAAGGGCTACCGAGTTGCTGTCGTGGAAGCTGGTCGTCGATTTGCTGACGATGAGTTTGCCAAGACGTCCTGGCGGCTGCGCAAGTTCCTCTTCGCTCCGAAGCTAGGTCTCGAGGGGATTCAGCGGATTCACTTCCTGCGCGACGTTGTGGTCCTAGCCGGGGCAGGTGTCGGGGGTGGGTCGCTGGTGTACGCAAATACCCTCTACGTGCCGCCGGATCCGTTCTTCAAGGACCAACAATGGGCCGGTATCACCGATTGGCGCGCTGAGCTGATGCCCTACTACGAGCAGGCGAAGCGAATGCTTGGTGTGGTTCAGAATCCGACCATCACACCCGCCGATGTTGCGATGAAGGAAGTAGCCGACGAGATGGGTGTCGGTGAGACTTTCACCTTGACCCCAGTGGGTGTCTATTTTGGGGCCAAGCCCGGCCAGACGGCCCCCGATCCGTTCTTTGGTGGTGTGGGCCCGGACCGAACCGGCTGTATCGAGTGCGGCGAGTGCATGACGGGTTGTCGTCACAACGCGAAGAACACGCTAGTGAAGAACTACCTGGGCCTAGCCGAGTCAGCGGGTGCGCAAGTGCTACCTCGAACGACTGTGCGGGGGCTGCGCACAGTGGAAGGGGGTTGGGCAGTCGACGTAGAGAAGTCCACGAGCCTGATGGGCGGCGGTCGCCGCACTCTGACAGCGGACCACGTCATCATGGCGGCTGGCACGTACAACACTCAGAAGCTCCTGCACCGGATGAAGGACACGGGCCACTTGCCCAATCTCTCGGAGCGCCTTGGGCGGCTCTCTCGGACAAACTCCGAGTCGCTGCTTGGGGCAATCGCGGATAAGGCTCCCGCCGATGTGCCTGGTAGTGACCTACCCGGAGACTTCACCCGGGGCGTGGCGATCACTTCGAGCTTCTACCCTGAACCTCATACCCACGTTGAACCAGTTCGATACGGCAAGGGTTCAAACGCGATGGGTCTGCTAGGGACGATCTTGACTGATGAGGAGCCGGGCGTACCTCGTTGGAAGACCTGGGCAAGACAGTTGGCCGCCGATCCGAAGGCTGCGATCAAAGCGCTACAAGTCGCCGGATGGTCCCAGCGCGCCGTGATCGCACTGGTCATGCAAACGCTAGACAATTCGGTGACAGTCTCGGGAAGTAAGGGGTTCCTTGGTCGATGGAAGCTCACTAGTCGACAGGGTGACGGCAATCCCAACCCGAGCTGGATTCCAGCGGCGAATAAGGCCGTTCGAGTGCTTGCGCAGAAGATCAATGGATTCCCGATGGGGAACATGGGCGAAGTCATCGGTGCTCCGATGACGGCCCACTTCGTTGGTGGGTGCGTCATTGGTGAGGATGCCAAGAGCGGCGTTATCGATGCCTACCATCGCGCCTACGGCAATCCCGGGCTGCACATTGTTGACGGATCGGCCGTGTCTGCGAATCTCGGTGTTAACCCGTCTTTGACGATCACCGCGCAGGCCGAACGCGCGATGGCACTATGGCCAAACAAGGGCGAACGTGATCCTCGTCCACCCCTCGGGCAGGCCTACGTCCCAGTCGCCGCCACCGAACCGAATGCCCCGGTCGTACCGGTTGGGGCCCCGGCCGCATTGCGACTACCGATCATTGAGGTGAGGCGTTCCTCGCAGAGCAGCACCTAATTGCGCTAGCGTTCGATCTGTAGCCTCACTTACCGAAAGGGTCTAATCGTGTCGACACCAAACCCGCCGTCTTCAGGCGGCAATGAGGGTTCCAATCCGCCACCACCCCCGGGACCGCCAGCAGGTGGGGCTCCACCGCCTCCTCCGCCCGGCCCACCATCGCCGCCACCACCCCCCGGTGGATACGGCGGTCCGCCACCCCCACCTCCTCCACCTCCGGGCTATCCAGTCGGCGGGAATGCGGGAGCGGCACAGGGCAACAACCCGATGGCCATTGCCTCCCTGGTTGTCTCCCTGGTCGGCCTCTTCTGCTGCTACTTCGGGCTCATCGCCGGAATCGTTGCGGTCGTCTTAGGCATGATGGCAAAGAAGCAGATCGCCGAGACAGGTCAGAACGGTGCCGGAATGGCGAAGGCGGGCACCATTATCGGGTTCGTTGCCATCGCACTCTCGGTAATCTGGATCCTGTTGCTGATCATCGGTGCAGCCACTGGCAACAACAGCTTCTACTACAACTACGGATAACTATTCGTTCGTAGCAACAACGGCGGTCCCGGCAGCGATGCCAGGGCCGCCGTTGTTTGTCTCGACGTTTATGGTTTGCCCATGACGCAAGAACAGAAAGTCCTTGTTATCGACTTCGGGGCGCAGTATGCCCAACTGATCGCGCGCCGCGTGCGGGAGGCCAACGTCTTCTCACAGGTTGTGCCGCACACGGAGTCGGTGGCAGAGCTGATGGCTCGTGAGCCTTCCGCCATCGTGCTGTCCGGCGGTCCCTCAAGTGTCTACGCCGAGAACGCGCCGCGGGTTGATCCAGCACTCTTTGAACAGGGAGTTCCTGTGCTGGGAATCTGCTACGGCTTTCAAGCGATGGCCGATGCGTTAGGAGGAGACGTCGCGAGGACGGGCGAGCGGGAGTTCGGACGCACTCCGCTATCGGTGGGTCGCACTGAGTCGGTGCTGCTGGCACACCAGCCGCCTGAATCATCTGTATGGATGTCCCACGGCGATGCCGTTGAGCAGGCCCCGGCTGACTTCCTCGTTACCGCATCGACTCCCGGTGCGCCGGTTGCGGCATTTGAGAACACCAATCGAAAGCTCGCCGGAGTTCAGTTCCACCCCGAGGTGATTCACACCGAGAGCGGTCAGATGCTGCTGCGTCAGTTCCTGCACGAGATTGCGGGACTGGAGCAAGATTGGACGATGGATAACGTGATCGCTGAGCAAGTCGAGCTGATCCGCGAACAGATCGGTTCTGGCCGGGTGATTTGCGGCCTGTCGGGCGGAGTCGATTCAGCGGTGGCCGCCGCCATCGTGCAGGAAGCCGTAGGGGATCAACTCACCTGCGTCTTTGTCGACCACGGACTTCTACGGCAAGGGGAGGCAGAGCAGGTCGAGCGGGACTATGTTGCGGCCACAGGGGTGCAACTCGTTGTCGTCGACGCGCAGGAACGCTTCCTTAATGCACTTGCCGGGGTGAGTGATCCAGAACAGAAGCGAAAGATCATCGGGCGCGAGTTTATTCGGGTATTCGAGCAGGCCGCCCGCGACATCGTCGCCGAGGCTGGAGCTCATGGAGACGAAGTCGAGTTCCTAGTCCAGGGGACGCTCTATCCTGATGTTGTTGAGTCAGGTGGGGGCACCGGCGCTGCGAACATTAAGAGCCACCACAACGTCGGTGGCCTGCCGGATGACTTGCAGTTCAAACTTGTTGAACCGCTTCGGTTGTTGTTCAAGGACGAGGTCCGCGAAGTCGGCCTTCAACTCGGCTTACCCCCGGAGATCGTTTGGCGTCACCCGTTCCCCGGGCCAGGGCTAGCGATCCGGATAGTTGGAGCGGTCGATGCCTCGCGACTCGAGATATTGCGGGCGGCGGACGCAATTGCTCGGGAGGAGCTCACCGCAGCCGGACTAGATCGTGATGTCTGGCAGTTCCCGGTTGTTCTGTTGGCTGATGTGCGCTCGGTCGGCGTACAAGGCGATGGGCGCACCTACGGGCACCCAATCGTGCTGCGACCGGTATCGAGTGAGGACGCCATGACAGCTGACTGGACGCGGCTTCCCTACGACGTCGTCGCACGGATCTCCACCCGGATCACCAACGAGGTCTCCGAGATCAATCGAGTGACCCTCGACGTGACGAGTAAGCCACCGGGCACGATTGAGTGGGAGTAGCGGGCCGACTTAGGTCCAGAAGACGGCGATGATGACATTCAGGATCGCCAGAGTGCCGATAAGGCCCCACACTGCGTTGGTTATCTGGTCCTTCTTGCGGTTCGCCAGGATGAGTCCGAGGATGACCAGTAGCACGATCAGCTTGACTGAGATCTTGGCGTTATCTGGCTTGGACCATTCGAGTGGATCACTTGAGTTGAGCGGATAGCGCAGGCCAACAAGGAGGATCCCGGTTACGAGCTGCGTGAGTGCGCCATGAAGCATCGCATTGTTGATTACCCGTGGGCTGGACTTGATCTGGACGAGGAATCCGCCAATTAGCGAGGCCAGGCCGATGAAGTGGAGAACAACGAGAACGTTGTAAAGGAATGCCATGGCCAGTATCTTCGCACCCGGTCCCGCTAAGCCGTACTCGCCACCATGAATCCCTCGGCAAGTCGCCCGGCAGGTAGCCCAGCCTTCGCGGCTTGGGACTCTCCCCAGCCTGTTAGTCGCTCAACCAGATCGTCGAGGTGAGCAGTCTGGGAGGTGTGAGCGCGTAAGGCGGCGACTTTGGTCTCGAACTGCTCGGTGATATCCACGAAGTGGTTCGGCATATCGGTTCCGAGCACCCATACCTCTGGAACGGACCACTCCTCTAACCCTTCATCGGCCAGCAAGGTCGGATGGGCAAATGGGTTACGCGAGTCTGGGTATACCGCCTGAATCGTGGCCTCGCCGGCGGCGAGGTGGTCTGGGTGTGAGGCGTAGACACGCTTCCAATTCCGCTCGGGGGACTGCATGATTACCCGCTGTGGGCGGACCTGGCGGATGACTCGGCTGATATCGCGGCGGAGGTCGTGGCTAACGGTCAGTTCGCCGTCCTTGTAGCCGAGGAACCGCACATCGCTGACCCCGCAGCATTTTGCGGCGGCGACCTGCTCACTGCGCCGGATCTGCGGAATCTCGCTGCGTGCAACGGTTGGATCGAATCCGCCGGCATCCCCATCTGTGATGATGCAATAGGTCACCTCGACACCTTGCTCGCGAAGGGCCGCGATCGTTCCACCCGCCCCAAAGTCGACATCGTCAGGGTGGGCGGTCACAACAAGTACCCGTTCGACTTCGCAAGCCTGGATCATTCGATGTCCTCTCGGTGAGCACCTGCTGCGGGCAACCGCTGACTGCTGACCGGTTTTGGCGGTTATGTCCGATTAGTCGGGCAGGAATTGGTGATATCTAGTCCGGATGAGCGCGAAACTCGCCCCCATCACTGGCCATGGTAGAGCGCGTGTCTCCTTCAATGACGAGTATTGCCCACCCACGTCGCTGGTATCAGCCCGCGGTTGCCGTTGGCGTGGCCGTCCTGGTTGGCGCCACTGGCCTCCTGAGCGCCGGACCAGCTATGACAACGGGGACGGATCCCTCAGCTCCGGTGGCAGTCGCAGTGCCTGCGCCAAAAGCACTGCCAGCACAGCTGGACAACGCTCAGCAGTACCAGGGCCAAAGCGTCTGCAACCCGCCGCCCAAGCCTGGAATCGCGGCCTTGAAGAAGCTGCTGAAGAAGACTTATGGATCCCACCCGATCTACACATCACGGGCCTGCGAAAGCGATCCGAGCTCGGAACACACTGAAGGTCGGGCACTGGACTGGATGGTAAGCCTGCGGGTTCCCGACCAACGCGCAAAGGCGGTGGCGTTCCTTGATTGGCTGTTAGCCCCGGGTGCAGATGGTTCACAAGCTGCGATGGCTCGCAGGATGGGGATCATGTACATCGGGTGGAACAACCAAATCTGGCGGGCTTACCAGCCGATGGGTTGGGGTGAGCTGAAAGGCTGCTACGCCAAGAAGTCCACCAGCTATGACACCTACTGCCACCGCGACCATATCCACTTCTCGATGACGTGGGATGGCGCTGCTGGGCTCTCGTCGTATTGGGATGGCTCGGCACAGACGACGCCGGCGTGCGCAGTAAATCGCACAGCTGGTGCCATCGCGAAGGTGCGCAAGCCGCTCACTCGGGTAGCGGTAACCAAGAGAACAAAGTTCCTTGATACCAAGACGGGTAAGGGCGTCGGAAAGCGCAGCTGCCGACTTCAGGAGCCCCGGTGGTCCAGCGATACCCAGCGACGCGATGTCCGGATCGGCGGGCGAAAGAGCGTTCCCTCGGTCGGGGTGCGGCGGGCGACAGTGACTGTTACTGCGTTGGAGCCGAACGCGCCAATGCCGATCTACGTCTGGCCGACTGGGAAGCGTCAGCCAAAGAAGCCGCGATTCGTCACTGAAATCAACAAGAGCAGTTCGGCCACGTTCCGCGTCAAACTCGGGGCCAAGGGTCGGATCTCGGTAGCGACCGGGACGGGCGATACCCACCTGCGGGTTAATGTCGTGTCCTACGACCGCGGAACAGCCCGCTGAAGTAGCGGAGAACCGGTAGCCATCTACGGCATCGTCAGAGCGAGTAACTAGGATCGCCTGATGGCTGACCCGCTCTTGGACGATCTCAACGATCGGCAACGCGAGGCAGTTCTCCATGAGGGCAGCCCGCTGCTTGTCGTGGCCGGTGCGGGATCGGGTAAGACCCGTGTGCTGACGCGACGAATCGGTCATGTGGTTCGGGATCGAAGGGTCGCTCCATACGAGATTCTGGCCATTACTTTCACCAACAAGGCTGCCGCGGAGATGCGCGAACGGGTAGTTGAACTGGTCGGATCGCGCGCAGCTGCAATGCAGGTCTCGACATTTCACTCAGCCTGCGTTCGAATTCTGCGCCGCGAGGCTACGTTCCTGGATCTTCCGACCAACTTCTCTATCTATGACTCCAATGATTCGCAGCGGCTGCTAGCCAATATCTCCAAGGAGTTGGATCTCGATACCAAGCGCTATACCCCACGCATGTTGGCATCGGCGATCTCGAATCAGAAGAACGAGCTCATCGACCCCGAGGCTTTCGCAGGTATGGCGACATCTCCGCCAGACAAAGTGACCTCCTCGGTCTACACGCTTTACCAGGAGCGCTTGGCGCGAGCAGGCGCCGCTGACTTCGACGACTTGATCGGGCACACGGTGAGTCTGCTCCAGGGGTTCCCGGAGGTAGCCCGGCGCTACCGGGAGCGGTTCAGTCACGTCCTCGTGGATGAATATCAAGACACCAATCACGCGCAATATGTGTTGGTTCGGGAGTTGGCTGGACACTCGATGTCGGTGGAGGGGATCGCCGATCCGAATACGGACCTCGGTGTCGCGGAGCTCTGTGTTGTTGGTGACGCAGATCAATCGATCTATGCCTTCCGCGGTGCAACGATCCGCAATATTGATGATTTCGAGCAGGACTATCCCGATGCGCGGGTGGTGCTCTTGGAGCAGAACTATCGGTCCACGCAGAACATCCTGAGCGCGGCGAACGCGGTGATTGCGCGCAATGCTGATCGGCGACCCAAACACTTGTGGACCGCCGAGGGCGCGGGGGAGCAGATTACTGGGTACGTAGCCGACGATGAGAACGACGAGGCGGCTTTTGTCGCTAACGAGGTGCTCGACCTGATCAACGCGGGCAAGTACAGCGCGGAGGACATTGCGGTCTTCTATCGGACCAACGCCCAGTCGCGTGCCGTGGAGGAGGTCCTGATTCGCCTCGGCTTGCCGTACCGAGTCGTTGGTGCGGTTCGGTTCTATGAGCGCAAAGAGGTCCGCGACATCGTCGCCTACCTACGCGCCCTAGTGAACCCCCACGATGACATCGCCTTGCGGCGCATCGTCAATACCCCGCGACGGGGGATCGGGGACACCGCCATTGGTGCGGTTGAAGCGATTGCCGCGCGGGAGCGGATCTCATTCGGTGATGCGCTGAGATTGGTCGACGATACGACCGGGCTAGCGAAGCGCTCGGTAAAGTCCATCAGTTCCTTCGTAGCGATGATGGATCACCTGCGCAGCGAATGGAAGGGCGGGTTGGGGGCCGGTGACCTGGTCCACGAGATCCTCGAGCAAACCGGGTACCTGATCACTCTCAAGGAGAGCCGCGACCCGCAGGACGAGGCCCGAATCGAGAACCTCACTGAACTCGAGTCAGTCGCGGCCGAGTTCGAGCGGGACTACCCGGGGACGAGTCTGGAGGACTTCCTTGAGCGGATCTCCCTCGTGGCTGACTCCGATGAGATACCCGATGCAGACGGTGGCCTGCTGACCCTCATGACGCTGCATACGGCCAAAGGCCTGGAGTTCCCAGTGGTGTTCTTGACCGGGATGGAAGAGGGAATCTTCCCTCACCAGCGAGCCTCTGATCGTAACGACATGGAGGAAGAACGTCGCTTGGCCTATGTGGGGATCACCCGAGCCCGGGAGCGGTTGTACGTCTCACGCGCGATTGTTCGGCGCCAATGGGGTGCACCGATGAACAGCCCGCCGAGTCGCTTCCTTGATGAGTTACCCGAAGAACTCCTAACGTGGCGTCGAGATGAGGCTGCTGTGTTCTCCGCTCGCAGGGTTGGCTCGGCGCCCAGTAGCTATTCCAGCGGGTACGAGGGGTCAGGCGCTCGCAGAGCCGACCCCGATGCTTACCGTCGCAGCGGCACAGCACGGCGCAAGGGTGGAGCCTTAGGGACGTCGCCGGAGCTGTCGCGGGCAGCTAGCCGTCCGGGAGTCAAATCGCCGGGTAATCGGGAGGTATTGGACCTTTCTCCGGGTGAGCGGGTTCTTCATCCACGTTTTGGGATGGGAACAGTAGTGACCGTGACCGGATCAGGGGAGTCAGCGGAAGTCAGCATCGACTTCGGCGGAGAGGGCGTTAAGCGCTTGCTGTTGCGCTACGCCCCTGTCGAACGCCTGTAGCTAGCGCCGTCACCCGATCGGGTGGGAGTCAGATCACACGCCTGAAATGTCCCTTACATCGGAATAGTCGGAATTGTTCCACGTACCTTTGGTGAAGGAAGTAGTAAGACCAAAGTAAGAGAGCGAGCGCCCACTCTCGCGTGCTCGTCGGCGATCCCACTTGAGTACCGATCGCGATTGGTTATGGGCGGATGCATGCCGCCGGTTCCTGCACCACCAGACTGCGTGCCGTTCACTACTGCTGCGCGCCGATTCGTACGGAGCAGAATGTCTACGTCGCACTTGAGCACGCAGAAGCGGATTGAGCACGTCGCAGTCGGAACAGGAGTTGTGCTTGCGTCTTTCGCGGCCCTCTCCTGGGCCCTGTCGACCGATGCACAAGCCGCGACTGTCGATCAAGAGGCCGCAGTTCCTGCGGGTTCGCTAGGTCCGCAACCGCTCCCCGAGCCTACGCTTGCAGCTATTGGGGTCTCGGAAGTTCCCGCACCGTTTGATGCCGCACTAGTGACACCTGCAACCCCCGAACCAGTCGTCACGACAGCAGCACCGGTTGCCGTCGAGCCGGGACCTGAGCCCAAGAAGAAGGACCCAGCGCTTCTAGAGTCTGGCTGGTACATCCCGGTCGCAAAATACTCAATGACGGCCCGATTTGGTGTTCCCGGAAGCTGGTCGAGCGGCTACCACACGGGTCTTGACCTCGCCACCAACGAGGGGCGGCTAATTCGCGCACTAACGGATGGGAAGGTTGTGTCGGCAAACTACGAGGGCGCCTACGGCAACCTAGTGCGAATCAAGATCGGCCCAAAGACTGAGATCTGGATGGCTCACCTCGACAACGTGAAGGTGAGCAAGGGTGATCGGGTCAAAGCAGGTGAAGCAATCGGGACAGTCGGAATGACTGGACGAACGAGTGGGCCACATCTTCACCTCGAAGTGCGAGTTAACGACAAGCCCAAGAACCCAGAAGAGTACCTATGGCCATCAGGGAAGATCAGCAAGAAAATGAAGTAACGACCGGCAGGAACTAATGCCTCGGGAAGACGTCGGTCAGAGGATCGATGATCCGGCTGGAGGGTCTTCTCGATATGCAGCCGCCCAGGCTGGCGGATCGGCGGGTTCGCCTGGCGTGGTGAGGAAGAACTGCAACGGATCGGTCGGCGTGTGATCGACCCGAACTTCCAAGTGCAAATGCGGTCCGGTGGTATTGCCGGTTGCGCCAACCTCACCAATAATCGTCCCTTGGTCGACGTGCTGACCGGGAAGGACGAGTGGTCGCGAGAGATGGCAGTACCAAATCTCGACATTGTCCTTGCGTACGAGGCGAACGACCGTTCCGTAGGACGGGTGGACGAAGATCGATTTGATGTTTCCACTGACCACGGCTTTGACCGGCGTGCCGGTAGTTGCGGAGATATCCGAACCTGAGTGGGCGACCGCCCAGTAGGGGCCGGTCGTACCAAAGGATCCGGTTACCGGCGCACCATCGATGGGTGCAATTACCGGGAACGGATCCTTCTTGTTCTTGGCCAGGGCCTTTGCCATCCGCTTGGCCTTCTTGGAGTTCCCGGCCGGGACAGTCGCAGGGTCGGGCGCTGGTGGAAGGTAGTAGAGCGGGATCTTGGGCTGTGCAGGTGCGGTGGACTCTGGCGCTGCCGATTGAGTCTCAAGTGCTGCCGCGACTGGGTCGCCTTCACCTGTGGCCTGCACAGTTGCGGTCGACGACGCGATGAGGACTCCGCCCAGCAGAGCAGCCGAGGCTGCGCCGCCGACGATTGCGGCGCGGGTCTTAGTGAACTTCAACATAGGGTAAGAAGAATACGAGAGCGGTGATGGTAGCGCCACTCGAATGACGCATTGCCGGCAGACTCATCCGTTTGGCTGAGTGGTCGGGGAGGAAGCTGCCTCTATCGAGCAGTGCGCGATGCCCGATCTTGATACGCCTTGGTTGCTACTGGGCGACTCGCGGAAGCAGGAGCTTGGCGCCCGGTACTACTTGCGATCGAGGTCGCTCCCGCCGCAACTGTTGTTCCGTCGGGGTCTAGGTGAGAGAGCGCCGTCGTGATCTCGTGGACCACGCGACCATCAACCGGTAGTGACATGTGACCTACCCCGCGGATGAATACGTTGCGCGCGTTCAGATCGGGATGAACTATCCGCGCGTTGCGCTGGGGGATGATGACTTGGTCGAGGTCTGACCAGATGGCGATCATTCGCGTTCGGCAGTTCGGACTTGGTTCCGACAGTTCCTGAACGAACTCGCTGTTTGGTCGCAGTTGCCGGGCCAAGGAGTGCGGCAAAACGCGCGCGTAGGCCGAGCCCTGATGTGGCGATCCGAGGGTGACGAGGGTGTGGACGCGATCGTCACCTCCCTCGCACTGGACGTAGTGGCGAGCAACGACTCCACCCATCGAGTGGCCAACAATGTGTACGCGCTCGTAGCCGGTCTCTCGACAAACGGACTCCACAAGCATCGCAAGCCGCCGAGATACCCGACGCACATCGTCGGACAGTGGTGAGTAGTTCAAGCTGATTACTCTGCCGAATCCGCGCCGACTGAGGCTGCGTCGCAGAACCGTGAAGATTGAATGGTTGTCGATGACGCCGTGAACCATGATGATGGGCGTTCCGGCCGCCTCAACATCGCCAATGATGAGACCGCGTTGAACCGGCGGGAGCCCTTCGAGGTTGTGGCGCAGAACCTCCTCGCGAGCACGTTCTTCGATGAGGCCCATGGGATAGAGCGCAACGTGGGTGGATAGCCAGGCGACCTCGACAAGTACACCCTTGAGCCCGGCAGGCGTTAGCAGGGATTTGCGCGCTTTACGTCCGCCAATTCGAACGCGGCGCATGCGATCCCTTGTACGCGATATGGGTCCCACCGAATCAAAACGCTCGTTAGGCATGTGAAGAAAGGTAACGGATAGAGCTCGATCGAGGGCGGAATCGACCTCGACTCTTACTAAGTTTTTTCCCCGGATACCCTCTCCGTAGAGGGAATCTTGTCGTTCAAGGGTTGTTTTCGTTGTTAGCCCGATCGGCGAAGTCCCTGCAGATTTGTCACCGAAGCGAGGGAGTTGTCATGGCGCAGGCTGCTGCGGAGGTCACGGAAGTTGCTGACGGTCCAGGGGGCCCGATCCGCGTACTCGTCGCCAAGCCGGGGCTAGACGGACACGATCGAGGTGCCAAAGTCGTCGCCCGAGCCCTACGTGACGCCGGGATTGAGGTTGTCTACACCGGACTACATCAGACGCCGGAAATGATCGTGGATGCGGCCATTCAGGAAGATGTCGACGCGATTGGCATGTCTGTACTCTCCGGGGCTCATATGACGTTGTTCAAGGCGGTGATTGAGCTGTTAGACGAGCGTGATGCCAGCGATATCGTGGTCTTTGGCGGCGGGATCATTCCTGAGGATGACATTGCGCCATTGCGGGAGATTGGTGTTGCGAAGGTGTTCACTCCGGGCACGACGACCACCGAGATTGTCGATTGGGTGCGGGCCGCAGCAGGCCCAGCCACTGCTGCCTAGCAGGCATACGTCTAAGCTCGTACACGCCTGTTCGAGGCCGGAAGGCCTTGGTTGGCAGGCACCAACCGGCTAGTAGATGTGCGCGACTCACCGAGTTGACGCTACGCCCTAGCCATGAGAAGTCTCTTGTGGAGTTGGCACGTGGATCTTTACGAATACCAAGCCAAAGAACTGTTCGCGGCGCATGATGTGCCGACCCAGAGTGGCGAAGTCGTCACTGTCGCAGCAGATGCGTTGGCAGCTGCTCAGCGAATCGGGAAGACAGTTGTCGTCAAGGCCCAGGTCAAAGTTGGCGGGCGCGGTAAAGCGGGGGGTGTGAAGCTCGCTGAGACCCCCGAAGAGGCTGCCGAGAAGGCCGAAGCCATCTTGGGTCTCGATATCAAGGGACACACGGTCGGCAAAGTGCTCATCACTGAGGCCAGTGATATCGAAGAGGAGTACTACGTCTCCTTCCTACTCGACCGGGCGAATCGGTGCTTCCTGGCGATGGCAAGTGTTGAAGGTGGCGTCGAGATCGAAGAGGTTGCGGTTAACAATCCGACGGCCCTGGCCAAGGTGCTGATCGATCCGTTGAACGGGGTCGACAAGGCGAAGGCAGAAGAGATCGTTGCTACTGCAAACTTCCCTGCCGATGTTGCCGACCAGGTCGCTGACGTGCTCGTGACGCTGTGGGACACCTTCGTTGGTGAAGACGCGACCTTGGTTGAGGTCAATCCACTGGTGAAAGACCCCTCCGGCAAGATCCTTGCCCTCGACGGCAAGGTCACCTTGGACGAGAACGCGATGTTCCGTCACCCAGATCAAGCCGCGCTTGTCGACAACGCCGAGACTGATGCTCTTGAGCTCAAGGCGACCGAGCTTGGCTTGAACTACGTCAAACTCGACGGTGAGGTTGGCATTATCGGTAATGGTGCCGGCTTGGTCATGAGCACGCTGGACGTTGTTGCCTACGCCGGTGAAGAGTTCGGCGGGGTTAAGCCCGCTAACTTCCTGGATATCGGTGGCGGCGCATCCGCCGAGGTAATGGCCAATGGCCTCGACGTGATTCTGGGTGACCCGGACGTCAAGGCGGTGTTCGTCAACGTATTCGGCGGAATCACCTCCTGTGACGCGGTTGCCAACGGAATTGTTCAAGCAATCGAACTTCTGACTAGTCAGGGAGTTGCGGTCACCAAGCCACTCGTTTGCCGACTTGATGGCAATAACGCTGACGAAGGACGCCGCATCCTGGATGAGGCCGAGCACGACATCATCGAACTTGTTGACACGATGGACGACGCCGCTCGCCGGGTCGCCGAACTCGCAAACGCTTAGGAGCGATCACCATGGCGATCTACTTAACTCAAGACTCCAAGGTCCTGGTTCAAGGAATGACCGGGTCCGAAGGAATGAAGCACACCCAGCGAATGCTGGCTAGTGGAACGAACATCGTTGCCGGTGTGAACCCTCGCAAGGCGGGGGAGAGCGTCGACGTCGACGGTAAGCAGATTCCAGTATTCGGCTCGGTTGCCGAGGCGATGACCGAGACTGGCGCAGACGTCTCTGTGGTCTTTGTGCCACCGGCGTTTACGAAGGCTGCCGTCGTTGAGGCAATCGACGCTGAGATTCCGCTATGTGTGGTGATCACCGAGGGAGTGCCGGTTCACGACACCGCTTACTTCTTCGCCTACTCACAACAGAGTGGCAAGACGCGGATCATTGGCCCGAACTGCCCAGGTTTGATTAGTCCAGGGAAGTCGAATGCAGGAATCATTCCGGCCACAATCTCCAAAGCAGGTCGCATCGGGCTTGTTTCCAAGTCCGGCACACTGACCTACCAGATGATGTACGAGCTGCGAGATCTTGGCTTCTCGACGGCCGTGGGAATCGGTGGCGATCCGATTATCGGAACCACTCACATCGACTGCCTACAGGCATTCGAAGATGACCCGGAGACCGACGCAATCGTCATGATTGGCGAGATCGGTGGCGACGCTGAGGAGCGCGCGGCAGCCTACATCGCGGAGAACATCACCAAACCTGTTGTGGGCTACGTTGCAGGCTTTACCGCACCCGAAGGTAAGACGATGGGTCACGCTGGCGCGATTGTTTCCGGATCTGCCGGAACAGCCGCAGCCAAGCAGGAGGCGCTTGAAGCTGCTGGGGTCAAGGTCGGCAAGACCCCCTCAGCAACGGCCCGCCTCATGCGCGATGTGATCGAGGGTCTGTAACAGCTAGCGAGATCGGCGGTTCTGGCTTCAGAATCGCCGATCCCATGGCACTCTTTATCGGTGGCGTATCGCAGGCTTGAGCAGCGGAAAGCAGCTCGTCGGGAGCGCAACGGTGGATCGCGTCCAGCCACGCGGGCACCAGGGCATTCCGCACCCGAGGGTGGGCGACGCCAAGCCTGGACTCGGGTTGTCCGGAGTCGCACAGATGCGGTTGCAGCTCGGCTAAGCGCACCGGTCGCCGGGTCGCTAGCCGCGGGATGGAGCGCGATCCTCACCCTGCTCTGTGTTGGTGCAGTCGTCGTCTTTGCTTGGGTGTTGGGTGCTGGGTCCGGTTCGATCACCGACGCCATGCATGTCACTGGCACCAGTTGGTTAGCTGCCCACCAGATCCCGATCTCGATTCCTGATGGATCGATTTCCGCGCTTCCTTTCGGTCTCGTACTGGTCCCTGGTTGGTTGCTCTGGCGGGCCGGAACCTGGGCTACGAGGCGCAGCGGTGCATGTCTGTGGAGCGATGTTCGAGCCACAGTGGGAATGGCTTCGGGGGTGTACGCGACGATAGGGCTCCTGGTTGCCTCGGCGACTGGAAGCGAGGAGTTCGGCGTATCTGCGCCGCTTGCGCTGATAGGAACTGGCTTGTTTGCGCTCCTGGTATTCGGCGGCGGGGCGAGCCGGGCGGCTGGGCTGTGGCCTTCGCTAGTCGATCGCGTCGCTCCGGTGTGGCGGCTCCGAGTTCGCGCATCGCTCATTGCGCTGATGTTCATCGTGCTGTGTTCGGCGCTCTTGTTGGCCGTTTCCCTCACGTTGCACTTCAGTGATGGACTCACCGTGCTCGATGCCTTGTCACCCGGGTTGGTCGGCAACATATTGCTGCTGATCCTGGGGGTGGCTTACCTTCCGAATGCTCTTGTGTGGGGTGGGGCCTTCATCCTCGGTACAGGGTTCTCAGTTGGGCAAGGGACAGAGGTTTCGCCATTCGCGGTGGATGTCGGCGCGGTGCCGGCCTTCCCACTCCTTACGGCGATTCCCGATGCGGCCGCAGCTTGGCTACCGGCGTTACTCGTCCTTCCGATGGTTGCGGGTGCATTGGCAACACGGGTGGGCCATCGCGAGGCCCCGTTGGCAATCCGGCAGCGTGCGACGTTGTTCGAGCGGTTATGGATCGCGGTGTTGGCAGCGATCGTGGTAGCGGTCGCTGCGTTCATTGCCGGTGGATCGCTGGGTGCTGGCCAGATGTCCGATTTAGGTCCGCGGGCA
Source organism: uncultured Actinomycetes bacterium (assembly GCA_946803585.1). GTDB lineage: Bacteria > Actinomycetota > Actinomycetes > S36-B12 > UBA10799 > UBA10799. The sequence continues at coordinate 228,918 of CAMPEQ010000008.1, read as the reverse complement.
CTCCTGACGTCGTTGGCAGCGTTCTTGCTCTTGTTTATTGGCGGTGTCGTGGGTGACTTCGTGCGCGCAATCGGGGTATCGATTCGCAACCGTCGGCAGTCTCGAGCGGTTGACCTGCGGGAAGAATCGAAGGATTTCCTGGGAGTCAGCGAGAGCCTGCGGTAGCTCCCGTAGGATGGCGAAGTGAGCGCGGAGGAGTCAGTAGGCGCAGTCGCGCCCCGGCGCCCCCGAATCGTGGTTCTGATATCTGGATCCGGGACAAATCTGCAGGCGCTCTTGGATGCCTGTCGCGATGGTGAACTTACTGCCGACATCGTTGCTGTCGGAGCCGACAGAACCGATGCCGCCGGACTGCACCGCGCGGCAACTAGCGGTGTGCCGACGTTCGTGGTTCCACCAGCTGACTTCACTGGTCGCCAAGCCTGGGATGAGGCACTAGCGAGCCAGATTGCGCTCTTTGAGCCCACCTGGGTGGTCAGCGCCGGGTTCATGCGGATCCTCGGGGCGGCTGTCCTGAGCGCGTTCCCGAACCGGATCATCAATACCCACCCCGCACTTCTCCCGAGTTTTCCAGGCGCGCATGCTGTTTCCGATGCGCTGTCCTATGGCGTGAAAGTGACGGGATGTACCGTTCACTTGATTGACCAAGGTGTTGATACTGGTCCCGTTCTCGCCCAGCGAAGCCTGCGGATCGAGCCGGAAGATGACGAGCACACCCTGCATGAGCGAATCAAGGAAGTCGAACGCGAACTCCTCGTCGAGGTCGTCGATCAGTTATGTCGTCACACAGTCCACGTCGTCGGTAGAGAGGTCAAACTCACGTGAGTAATACCCGTCCCATCAAACGCGCCCTTGTTTCGGTCTACGACAAGTCCGGTTTGATTGAGCTAGCAAAAGAGCTTTCGACTCGAGGTATCGAGATCGTCTCAACGGGTTCGACCGCTGCCACCATCGCAGCTGAAGGTGTGCCCGTGACCCAGGTGGCTGACCTCACCGACTTCCCAGAGATGCTCGATGGTCGAGTCAAGACACTCCACCCTCGAGTTCACGCCGGAATCCTGGCAGACACGCGGTTGCCTGATCACCTCGAGCAACTAGCAGAAAACGACATCGCTGCATTTGAGTTGGTCATCGTGAATCTCTATCCCTTCACCGAGACCGTCGCGAGTGGTGCCACCGCAGATGAGTGCGTTGAGCAGATTGATATCGGCGGTCCGTCGATGGTCCGTGCCGCAGCGAAGAACCACCCCTCGGTCGCCGTCGTGGTATCGCCTGAGCGCTACTCCGACGTTATTCAGGCAGCTCAGAACGGTGGCTTCACCCTCGCGCAGCGCAAGGAACTCGCTGCCGACGCATTCCGGCACACCGCTAGTTACGACGTCGCAGTAGCGACCTGGATGGGTGAAGTCGTCGCTCCGCAGGAAGGGGAGACGTTCCCCGGCTGGGTGGCAGGGGAATGGGAGCGGGCAGCGACCCTGCGATACGGCGAGAACCCGCACCAATCGGCTGCGCTGTACGTGGCAACGCATGCGGCAGCAGGGATCGCCCAAGCGGAGCAACTACATGGCAAAGACATGTCGTACAACAACTACGTCGATGCTGATTCTGCGTATCGCTCGGCATACGACTTTGCCGAGCCGGCCGTGGCAATTATCAAGCACGCGAATCCGTGCGGAGTGGCAACAGCTGTTGGTTACTCCGATGACATAGCTGCAGCACACCGCAAGGCTCACGAGACCGATCCAGTTTCGGCGTTCGGAGGCGTGATCGCTGCCAATCGCCCGGTGAGCGCTGAGATGGCGGCGCAGGTGGCGGAGGTCTTCACCGAGGTGATCGTCGCCCCAGCGTACGAGCCGCAGGCATTGGAAATCTTGCAGCGGAAGCAGAACATCCGAATTCTGATCGCGGCGCCTATGCCGGAAGGCAGGGGAGTGGAGACCGCACAGATCTCTGGTGGGATGCTGATTCAGGCCACCGACCGAATTGACGCTGATGGCGACGACCCCAGCACGTGGACCCTGGCCTGTGGTGAACCAGCCGATGCTGGAGTATTGGCCGATCTGCAGTTCGCTTGGCGAGCCATCAGAGGTGTTAAGAGCAACGCGATTTTGCTCGCAAAGGACACGGCCGCAGTCGGGATCGGTATGGGCCAAGTCAATCGGGTGGACAGTGCCCGTTTGGCAGTGGAGCGAGCTGGCGAAGATCGAGTCCGCGATTCGGTCGCGGCCTCTGACGCGTTCTTCCCCTTCCCGGACGGTCTTGAAGTTCTGCTCGATGCCGGCGTGCGACATATCGTGTCGCCCGGTGGATCGGTGCGCGACGAGGAAGTGCTCGCGGCTGCTCAGGCGGTCGGGGCGACGATGTACTTCACTGGCACCCGGCACTTCTACCACTAGCTAGATGGGGACGATCGCGACGAGCAATCGTCCACCGAATCTACGCCGAATCTCGGCGATGGTAGGCGCGGTATTTGTTGGTGCGTTGACTGTGCTCCAATCCAAGATCAATGGTGAGCTCGGTGCGGAGCTAGAGGACGGTTTCTTTGCTGCGTGGATCTCCTTTAGCGTTGGCCTGGTGGCTATCGCCGTAATCGTGCTGGCATCGCCGAGGCAGCGCTCGGCGGTCGGGCGGTTGCGACGTGGTGTACGGCCAGCCGACGGAACCCCGGTGCTCATTAAGCCGTGGTTCCTGCTTGGTGGCCTTGGCGGAGCGACGTTCGTAGCTGCCCAAAGCACGACCGTGCAGTACCTCGGTATCGCAATCTTTACCGTCTCGATCGTCGCCGCCCAGAACGGCAACTCGTTGTTCGTTGATCGAGCAGGTCTAGGGCCTGCGGGAATCCAGCAGCTTTCAGCTAAACGAATTGTTGCAGCACTTATCGCCACCGGTGGTGTCGCAGTGGCTGTATCGAGTCGTCTGGGGGATCAGGACTTTGCACTCTGGGCACTCGCGTTCGCGCTATTCGCCGGATCATTGATCGCGATTCAACAAGCGATCAATGGCAGGGTCGCAGCAACAGCCGGGTCACCGTGGGTAGCAGGTCTGGTGAACTTCATCGTTGGCTGGCTGGGTCTGTCGGTAGCGGTTGGCATCTACCAGTTGATTAGTCCTCATTCGTTTGGGCAAACCCAACTCCCTTGGGAGGCGCCATGGTTGTATACCGGCGGATTCATCGGGGTGGCCTTTATCGTTGTCGCCGCTGCGGTCGTGCACAGCCTGGGCGTTCTCCTGTTCGCTCTACTGTCGATTACCGGCCAAATGGTGGGAGCACTCGCCCTGGATATTTTTGCCGGAGAACCGGGCCAGCCGGTGAATCTGCTCTTGATCCTTGGCGTGGTCATAACCGGCGGCGCCGTAGCACTTGCTGCAGTGTCTCGGGCAGCCCCCGGCGCGGCTGGTGTGGTGACTCGCGGGAATAATGGCCAACCGTGACGGCAACGATTCTGGATGGCAAGGCAACAGCAGCTGCAATCAAGGCGGAACTGCGTGATGAGGTCACTGCGCTTCGTGAGCGCGGGATCGTCCCAGGACTCGGCACCGTGCTTGTGGGAGATGATCCGGGAAGCCATTCTTACGTAGCCGGTAAGCACCGCGACTGTGCCGAGGTGGGAGTCACCTCAATCAGAGTTGATCTACCAGAGGATGCATCACAGGCCGAGGTCTTGGACGAGATTGACCGCCTGAACGACGATCCCGCATGTACGGGATACATCGTGCAGTTGCCACTTCCGGCAGGGATTGACCAGCAGGCGGCACTCGAGCGAATCGATCCCGCAAAAGATGCCGATGGGCTGCACCCTGTGAGTTTGGGTCGCTTAGTCCTGGGAGCCCCTGGCGCCTTGCCGTGTACCCCGCGGGGGATCGTTGAGCTCCTACGCCGCTACGACGTGCCGCTGGCCGGTGCGCAGGTGTGCATTGTCGGTCGTGGTGTCACAGTTGGTCGCCCACTTGGGCTACTCCTCACACGGCGCTCAGAGAACTCGACGGTCACGCTCTGTCACACCGGCACCCGCGATCTGGCCGCCCAGGTTCGGCAAGCGGACATTGTGGTCGCGGCAGCGGGCGTTCCCGGCCTCATTACTGCGGAGATGGTCCGTCCGGGCGCGGCGGTATTGGACGTGGGGATCACCAGGACTGATTCGGGTCTAGTCGGTGACGTGAGCCCGCAGGTAGCTGAGGTTGCGGCATATTTGGCGCCGATGCCAGGCGGAGTTGGACCGATGACTCGCGCGATGCTACTCAAGAACGTCGTCGAGGCTGCGTCGTGCCAATGATGATCGGGCGCGGACTCCTGGCCCATTCTGAAGTCCTGATGCGTACCAGAGCAGCGTGTTTGTCGCCACATTGATCGGGTAGTGCCCACACGACACGGACACTGTGACCAAGTCGTATCGCGCGAATCGGGTCGAGCAGGGCTACCGTAGGCGTTGTGGCTGCCTCATCAAGTGCTAGTTCGCGCGACTCGCGCGACGCCGATGCATTTGCGCCCGCAGATACAGCCGGACCAATCGTAGGACCGGACATCTCGGAGTTCCCTGAGAACGTCATCCCGTTGCGTGCTACCCAAAGTGCACCGCAGTCGGTTCCGACACCGATTCCAGCGGACCCGAACCCAAGTCAACAGCGTTTGGTTGAGGCGGACCCGGCGAATCCGGCACACACCCCATCGCCGATTTTTGGTCACGCAGCGCTCAACCTCCCGCAATGGCCACTTGTCCTCGTCTCGGTGGGGATCATCATCGGTTTGGGAGTCGCCGTCTTCGACTCGTTTCGCCTTGGCTCGATTCTCTTCGCGGGGGCGCTAGTACTGGCCTTCTTCTTGCGACTTGTGTTGACCGACCGCGAGGCAGGCATGCTCAAGGTTCGATCTCGCGTTATTGACTTGATCGTCCTCGGTGCCTTCGCTGGCGGGATGTTGCTGGTCTCGCTCGCGCTCCCTGTCTAGTCGCTCGGCGGAGCTAGGTTGCCCGGCGATGTCGGGTCGTTGCCCTCTCGTGGTCGCGCAGACTGCATCGGATAGCCTTTGCTGACGCAGAATCGTCGAGAATTCACTCGCACATCGACATATGACTGTCGGTGCAGACCGCACTAGGAAGGCCGTATTCATGGCGCAAACTCCCGTTACCGTGACCGTCACCGGAGCAGCTGGGCAGATCGGCTATGCGTTGCTCTTTCGAATCGCCTCCGGCCAGCTCCTCGGCAACGATGTCCCGGTCAAACTGCGTTTGTTGGAGATCCCGCAGGGAATGAACGCTGCTCAAGGCACAGCGATGGAACTCGACGACTGCGCCTTCCCGCTTCTCCAAGGAATCGACATCACTGATGATCCACGTGCGGGCTTTGACGGCGCGAACGTCGCGTTACTCGTTGGTGCCCGCCCCCGTTCGGCCGGAATGGAGCGCGGCGACCTCTTAGAAGCCAACGGTGGGATCTTCAAACCACAGGGCGAGGCGATCAACGCCGGTGCTGCGGATGACATCCGCGTCTTGGTCGTCGGTAACCCAGCCAACACGAACGCACTCATTGCTTCTGCGCATGCGCCAGATGTTCCTAATGACCGCTTCAATGCGATGACTCGCCTCGATCACAATCGCGCGCTGAGCCAGCTGGCAAAGAAGACCGGCGTATCGATCAATGAGATCAAGAAGTTGACGATCTGGGGGAATCACTCGGCAACGCAGTATCCCGATATCTTCCATGCGCAGGTCGATGGCAAGAGCGCGGCACCGCTGGCTGATGACCGCGAGTGGCTGGCCAATGACTTCATTCCGACCGTCGCCAAACGTGGTGCGGCCATCATCGAGGCCCGAGGTGCTTCCTCAGCTGCCTCCGCTGCAAACGCCGCCATCGATCACGTCTACTCCTGGGTGAATGGAACTCCGGAGGGCGACTGGACCTCCGCTGCTATTCCTTCTGACGGGTCCTACGGAATCGCTGAGGGGATTCTCTCGTCGTTTCCTGTGGTGTCACGCAATGGCGCCTGGGAGATCGTTCAGGGGCTTGAGATCAACGACTTCTCGCGCGAGCGCATCGATGCGTCGGTTGCTGAGCTTGTCGAGGAGCGCGACGCTGTTGCCGGGCTCGGCCTGATCTAACTAATCGCCCGATCGGAGCCGTTTGTCATGGCCCCGTCTGGGTAATCCATACACAAGAGACAGAGATGACGGGCGCATCGCTTAGGTGGGTCCACCTAAACAGGGAGTTTTGATGTCGAAGATCAAGGTTGCGAATCCGGTTGTTGAGCTAGACGGCGACGAGATGACACGGATCATCTGGACGTTCATTCGCGAGCAGCTGATCTTGCCCTACCTCGATATCGATCTGAAGTACTACGACCTCGGAGTAGAGAGTCGTGATGCGACGAATGACCAAATCACCATTGATGCGGCGAATGCCATCAAGGAATTCGGTGTTGGCGTCAAATGCGCGACGATCACTCCAGATGAGGACCGTGTCGAGGAGTTCGGACTGAAGGACATGTGGAAGTCTCCGAACGGGACGATCCGCAACATCCTCGGTGGCGTTATCTTCCGTGAGCCGATCATCATTAGCAATATCCCACGGTTGGTCCCTGGATGGACTAAGCCGATCGTCATCGGTCGTCACGCGTTCGGCGACCAGTACCGCTCCACTAACTTCGTCGTTCCCGGTGAGGGAACTCTGACCATGACGTTCGTCCCGAAGGACGGATCCGAGCCCATGGAGTTCGATGTATTCGACTTCCCCGGTGGCGGTGTGGCAATGGGGATGTACAACCTCGACGATTCGATTCGCGACTTCGCTCGTGCCTCGATGCGATACGGCCTTAGCCGAAACTTCCCCGTCTACCTATCGACCAAGAACACCATCCTCAAGGCCTACGACGGTCGCTTCAAGGACTTGTTCCAGGAGGTTTACGACAACGAGTTCAAGGCTGAGTTTGAGGCGGCCGGGCTCTCCTACGAGCACCGCCTAATCGACGATATGGTCGCGGCAGCAATGAAGTGGGAAGGCGGCTACGTGTGGGCGTGTAAGAACTACGACGGCGACGTCCAGTCAGACACCGTCGCACAAGGTTTCGGATCACTCGGTCTCATGACCTCGGTGCTGATGACGCCCGATGGTAAGACAGTAGAAGCCGAAGCAGCCCATGGGACCGTGACGCGTCACTACCGCCAGCATCAGCAAGGGAATCCGACTTCGACTAACCCGGTAGCGTCGATCTTCGCTTGGACCCAGGGGCTGTCGCACCGGGGTCGGATGGATGAGACTCCCGAGGTGACCGAGTTCGCCAAGACCCTCGAGCGCGTCTGCATAGAAACGGTGGAATCGGGAAAGATGACGAAGGACCTAGCCCTGCTGGTCGGGCCGGACCAGCCGTATCTGACCACCCAAGAGTTCCTAGCCGCGATCGACGAGAACCTCCAGACCGCGCTGGCAAGCTAGTTGGTCTGTCGCGAGGCTGGGAAGGAATGCCCAACCTCGCGACTCAGACTTGGGGGGTCAGTTTCCGGCCGTACCGGTGGGCAGGATCGTAACGCTTAACACGGCTCCGCCATCGTTATTGCCGGCAGCGATTACTTGCACCGAAGTATCACCATTCTTAAAGGCGCCCAAGCTGCCCTGCCCGCCGGCGTTAAACTCGGACTCCTGGCTGAAGCCAGCTGCCTCTAGCTGTGATGTATAGGTTGACTGCGCCTCAGATGCCGAGCCGTCGCTCTGGAAGGCTGCGGTAATTGAGTTGTTGACTTTTGCGCCCCCGGTGTAGCTCATCTCGTCCGGAACTGGAACCTCTGAAGGCCAGTAATCCGGCAGGGAGCCGCCTACGTTGACACTGCCGTCGTCGACACCAATTGACATTTCGGGCGTGGCGTCGGTAGTAACTGTCGTCGAACTGGAACATCCGCTAACGATCAGGACTGATGTAGCGGCCACAGCGGCGCCCATCACAACTCGGTGTACTGCGGTCTGACCAAGCAAACTCATATCATCACCTCGGGCTCGCGTGCCAAATTCGATCCAGGTAGTCCTGAATCGAGCGGTCGGAAGAGAAGTATCCCGAGCGGGCCACATTGAGAATGGCTCGCCGGTTCCACTCATCTTGATCCAGATAGATCCTATCGACTTCGTCTTGTGCGTCAACATATGCGCGATAGTCGGCCAAAACCATGAAGGGATCCTCGTCAAGTAGGTGACCCAACACGGTCTGCGCAGCGGGAACGACCTCGTCGGCAAGCTCGCCAGACATCAGGAAGTCGATAACCGATCTAAGCTCGGCGTCCGCCTCGTAGTAGTCGCGTGGCCGGTAGCCGACGTTGTGAATCCCGGTCACGTCATCGACATCGAGGCCAAACAGGAAGAAGTTGTCTGCCCCCACCAGATCACGGATCTCAACATTCGCGCCGTCGAGGGTGCCAATCGTCAAGGCACCATTGAGAGTGAACTTCATATTTCCAGTACCCGACGCTTCTTTGCCCGCCATCGAGATCTGCTCGGAAAGCTCCGCTGCAGGAACGATGTCCTCGTTGAGGATGACGTTGTAGTTGGCTGGGAAGGCAATCTTCAGAGCGTCACGAGTCTGCGGATCGGCATCGAGAGCACGCGAGACGCTCAAGATGAGCTTGATTGTCTCCTTCGCCATCCAGTAGCCCGGAGCAGCCTTGGCTCCGAAGATGATGGTTCGAGGAACGCTCAGCGCTGATGGATTGGTCTTGATTCGCTGGTACATCGTTACTGCATGCAGGAGCTTCAAGACCTGACGCTTGTATTCATGTAGTCGCTTGACCATGACGTCATACATAGTGTCCGGGGCAATCGCGATGCCGTCGCGACCGACGAGCGTATTGGCTAACCGGACTTTGTTCTCTCGCTTGATGGCCGCGAACCGTTCACGGAAGGAGGCATCGTCGGCGAATGGTTCGAGGCCCCGCAGCTTGTCGAGGTTGGTAAGCCAGCCATCTCCGACTGTCTCGGTGATGAGCTCAGAGAGTCCCGGATTGGCAATGCGGATGAAGCGGCGAGGGGTAATTCCGTTCGTCACGTTCGTGAACTTGTCAGGTTCGAAGGCTGAGAAGTCAGCGAGTACCCGGTCCCGTAAGAGCTGGCTGTGGAGCGCAGCAACTCCGTTGACCTTGCTCGACCCCACCACCGCAAGGTGCGCCATCCGAATCCCGCGGAAGGGCTCCTCCTGGATCAGCGACATTCGAGCGATGAGTTCGTCATCTCCGGGGTGCTCTTTGGCAACCTCGGCCAGAAACCAATCGTTGATCTCGTAGATAAGCTCCATATGACGGGGCAGAAGCCGACTTAGTAGTTCCAGTGACCAAACTTCAAGTGCTTCTGGAAGGAGAGTGTGGCAGGTGTAGGCGAAGCACTTGCGAGTTAGCTCCCACGCCTCGAGCCACGGCAGGCGATAGTCATCGACCAGCAGTCGCAGTAGTTCGGGAATACTGATGACTGGGTGAGTGTCGTTGAGTTGGAAGATCACGCGATCCGGTAGATCGTGGATATCGAAGCCTTCGGGGGTGCCGTGCTCGATGAAGTCACTCAGTGATGCGGCGCTAAAGAAGTACTGCTGAGACAGCCGCAGTTCCTTGCCGCGCTCGGTTGAGTCCTCGGGGTAGAGCACCTTACTTAAAGCCTCGGCTTCTACCTGGGAATGGACCGCAGCCTGGTAGTCCCCAGCATTGAAGATCTCCAGGTCGAACTCATCCGGTGATGATGCCGACCACAGTCGAAGGGTGTTGACCGATCCCTCGCCGTAGCCGGGTACTAGGTAGTTGTAGGGCACCGCAGATACGTGGCGATCGGGGATCCAGGTCCGCGCGAGTTGCCGGTCTGGATCTTCGGTTTCTTCAACGTAGCCGCCGAAGCCGATGTTCTGGGCCATTTCTGGGTGAGCAAACTCCCATGGGTTTCCCATCGCGAGCCACTTGTCGGGGACCTCGACTTGGTGATCGTCAATAAAGGTCTGACGGAAGATGCCGTACTCGTAACGGATCCCGTAACCGATAGCGGGGATTCTCATCGTTGCCAGGGAATCGATATAGCACGCGGCAAGGCGACCAAGGCCCCCATTGCCGAGCCCGGGTTCGGGTTCGGCACGAGCAATCTCGTCGAGATCTAGCCCTAGTAGCGCTAATCCTTCACGAACCGGTTCTTCGATGTTCTGGGCGACGAGCGCATTAATCAGCTGCGGGCCAAGTAGGAACTCAGCCGAGAGGTAGGCCACCGCCTTTGGCGCCTCGTCGATGCCGCGCGAGAGTCCCTTAAGCCACGTATCCATGAGGTGACGTCGAACGAGTCGCGCGACGGTTTGGTAGATGTCGTTGGGCGTTGCCCGCCGCATGTCAATACCTTGGCTGTGAGTGAGGACATCAATGAACTCGTCGGCAATGTCTTGTGCGGTGGGTTGGATTGGCTTGGCTTCTGAACCTGCTGGCATCGTCACGGACGACAGTCTGCCGGTATTGGCCGCGTCTCGCATCTTTCGCCTAGTGCAGATTTCACTGGGTTGGCGTCATTCGCACGACCTTCTGCGTTTGGCTCGATACCAAGGCCGCATCGATGATGCGTAGCGCCTCGAGCGGCTGGGTTGGATCGACCGGCACCGGACCCTGCAAGCGGACTGCGGCGACTAGTTCGGCGTAGAAACTCTGGTACTGCCCGGCGCGAGTGGGCAGCGGTGACGTCTCACCATCGACATTAGTGAGGACACCCCAGTCTGCCTGCGGGACTTCACCCCAACCAGGTCCCGGACGTCCACCGGCACGGAGGGCAGCTTCCTGTACGTCCAGACCGTAGGTCACGTACGCACCCTGGGTTCCGAGTAGGCGGAACCTGGGCCCGAGGTCGGCTGCAGTAGCGGAGGCAAAGAGGTGAGAGCGGACTCCGCTGGTGTGGGTCAATGCGATGAACACGTCGTCATCGCTAGTGGCGTCGGGTCGTGTCGTGTCAACTTCGGCGTAGACCCATTCGACGGGCCCGAACAGTTGTAGGGCCTGATCGATGATGTGCGGCCCTAGATCGAAGAGCAGTCCGCCACCTTCAGAGGATTTGCTGCTTTCGCGCCAGCCACCCTTTAGTTTTGGGCGCCACCGCTCAAACCGCGATTCAAAGCGGGCAATCTTGCCCAGCGTTCCCGCAGCAACGAGATGAGCGATTGTGAGGAAGTCACCGTCCCAGCGTCGATTCTGGAAGACGGTCAGCAAGACGTCAGCTGCTCTGGCGGCCTCAATCAGGGTTGCTGCCTCGTCGACTCCCACTGCAAGCGGCTTGTCCACCACTACCGCTATTCCGCGTGCGATGGCCTCGTGGGCGATCGGGGCGTGAGTGGTATTCGGGGTAGTGATTACTGCAACGTCGACGTTACCCGAGTCCAGCAGTTCCTCAGCCGTCTCGAACACGGCAATACCTGGATAGGTAGCCCGAGCTTGTCGGATACGTTCTGCGTCGCGGGAGACGATCGCCGCTAGCTCGATCCCGTCGGTCGCGGCAATCAGCGGAGCGTGGAAAACCGAACCAGCGAGCCCGTAGCCGATGATTCCGGCCCGAATGTCATTGTTCATTCCCGTACTCAATCAGGTCTGGACGCAGATCGCCTCATAGTGACCGACCCTGCTCGGGGAGTATTCGCGCGCAACGTATCTTTGCTGTGTGTTCTCGATCGCCACTGTCAATGTGAACGGTATCCGTGCGGCTGCTCGTCGAGATGAATTGCGCTGGATTCGCGAGTCCGGCGCCTCGGCTATTTGTCTACAAGAGGTACGCGCGCCTGACGATCTCCTACAAAAGGCCCTCGCTGACCACGGTCTGGGTCAGTTGGAAGTCGCACACTTCGAGTCATCTGCGGCTGGACGCTCCGGCGTTGCGGTATTGACTCCCCACCCGATTCGGAAGGTCATCAAAGGAATTCCGCGGACTGAGTTCACCGAGGATGGCAGATGGATCGAGGCACTACTTGACACACCAGACGGGCCGGTCCGAGTGGTGTCGGTGTACGTCCACACCGGCGAGGCCGGAACTGGCCGACAAGCGGAGAAGTACCGGTTCCTGGATGCGATGACCGCCCGAATGAGGACTCTGAAGCGACGGGTCTCCAGCCACGGGGAGGAGGTCGTGATCAGCGGCGATCTGAATATCGCCCACACTGCCAACGACATCAAGAACTGGCGTGGAAATAAGGGCAAGTCAGGTTTCCTGCCTGAGGAGCAGGAGTATCTGACTGGGTGGTTCAAACGAGGCTGGGTCGACCTCGGCCGCCGGTACGCCGGTGATTGTGAGGGGCCCTACACCTGGTGGTCGTGGCGGGGACAAGCCTTCGATAACGACACCGGTTGGCGTCTGGACTACATCTTGTCGACCCCTGGACTAGCCGAGCGCCTCACCGGGGTAACGGTTGATCGTGCCCCGAGTTACGCGCAGCGTTGGAGTGATCATGCTCCAGTCCTTGCCCAGTTCTCGTAGTCGTTGTCTTCGTTCGATCACCGGTCACGCCGTCCTGAGGGGATGTGCACATGAGTGACGCACTATTCAGTGTCGCCGTGATCATCGTGTTCTCGATTATTGGCGGGTTTTTTGCTGCGGCCGAGACCGCATTAGTGACCTTGCGCGACAGTCAGATCGCCCGGTTGGCCAGCACGAAGGGTCGACGCGGTCAGCGACTTGCGACCCTGACGGCGAACCCCAACAGATTTCTGGCTGCTGTCCAGGTCGGCGTGACTTTTACCGGCTTCATCTCTGCTGGCTACGGATCGACGAAGATCGTCCCTGTTCTGGCGCCAGTACTCGTCGAGTTCGGCCTCAGCCCCGGGGTAGCCGAGACGATCTCGTTCATCGCTGTCACCGTGCTGATCTCCTACATCTCGCTGGTTGTTGGCGAGCTCGTGCCCAAGCGAATAGCCCTACAGAAGACTGAGGGTGTTGCCCTCAATGTCTCGGGTTTCGTTGACTTCTTGGCTAAGTTCACCCGGCCCTTCATTTGGCTGCTCTCACTATCAACGAATGTCCTGGTGCGGATGCTCGGACTTGATCCAGCCACCAGTAGGGAGACAATTACTAACGAGGAGCTCAGACGCTTGGTGGCCGGGCATACCGGCTTCTCGCAGACCGAGCGCGCGCTGATCGAAGATGTATTCGAAGCGGGCGAGCGGGACTTGCGGGAGGTGATGATTCCGCGTACAGAAGTCGCTTTCCTGGACTATGGAATGGTCGCCTCCGCAGCCGCGGCGAAGGTCATTCGATTGCCGCATTCGCGTTATCCGGTGGTCCGCGGATCTGCCGATGATGTACTTGGCTTCGTTCACGTCCGGGATGTCTTGGATCCTGCGGTAGCTCGGACTCATACCCGGCTTGAACGCCTGGTGCGCGAGGTTCCGCGGTATCCGTGGAGTAAGCGAGTCCTACCGACTCTGCAAGATATGCGGCTCAATCAGCACCACATGGGCATCGTCGTGGACGAGTTCGGTGGTACCGCAGGGATCGTCACCCTCGAAGACCTAGTCGAACAACTTGTGGGCGATATTCACGATGAATACGACAAGGACGAGGTTGGGTTTGACCAGCATCTCTGCTTGACCGGTGAGATAGAGGTCGACGGCCTAGATAGCCTCGACGAGTTCACCGAACACTCAATGGTGGTGTTACCAGAAGGCCCCTACGAGACGGTCGCCGGATATCTGATGGCCGCTCTCGGTCGACTTCCGCAGGTGGGTGATGTGGTGATAGCGCCGGGCGCTGATCTTGAGGTGGTAGAACTCGACGGGCGCAGGGCCTCGCGTATCCGAGTAAAACCAGTGCTGCCGAGTGTGCCGACGGTCTCGACACGGGGGGACGATGAGCCGCGGGCAGATCGGGCAGTGCCAGAATGACCCGCATGGCCCAACCGACCTCCGAGGAAGCGATCCCGGCAGTTGATCGTGTGCTCTCGGGAATCCAGCCCACAGCCGATTCCTTCCACATTGGAAACTACCTTGGTGCGTTGCGGCACTGGGTTGCGCTGCAGGATTCGCACGAGGCGTTCTACTCAGTCGTCAACCAGCATGCGATCACGGTCGATCATGATCCTGCGGAGCTCCGTGGCCGGACTCTCGCCTCGCTTGCCCAACTGCTCGCACTAGGTGTTGACCCGCAGCGTTCCGTCTTGTTCGTTCAGAGCCAGGTGCCCGAGCATGCGCAGTTGGCGTGGGTGCTGAGCTGTTTGACCGGCTACGGCGAGGCGTCTCGGATGACCCAGTTTAAGGACAAGTCGGCTAAACAGGGCACGTCCGCTACCACCGTGGGTTTGTTCACGTATCCGGTCCTCATGGCCGCAGACATCCTTATTTACCGGGCAACGGGCGTACCAGTCGGGGAGGATCAGCGCCAGCACCTGGAGTTGACGCGCGGTCTTGCCCAGCGATTTAACGCCCGGTATGGGCCGACCTTCGTCGTCCCGGAACCGCTCATCGTCAAAGACACAGCGAAGATCCAGGACTTGCAAGATCCGACTGCGAAGATGAGCAAGACCGCGCCCGCCGGATGCATCTTCTTACTTGACCCGGTCAAGCAGACAGCCAAGAAGATCAAATCAGCAGTCACCGACAGCGAGACTGAGGTTCGGTTTGATCCGGTCAACAAGCCGGGCGTCTCAAATCTACTGACCATGGCGTCGATATTTACCGGACGGTCCGTCCCTGAGTTGGAGCGCCACTACGAGGGCTCAATGTATGGCCCGTTGAAGGTCGATGTGGCGGATGCGGTCGTCGAGTTCGCCACCGAGTACCAGCGAAAGACGGAGTCATTTTTGGCGGATCCGGCGCAGCTGCAGCAGATCATGGCTGACGGTTCCCTACGGGCCCGTGAGGTCGCAGACGCCACGCTTAGCGATGTCTATGAGCGAGTCGGATTCGTCGGCCTTTCTCGGTAAGTCTCAGCCCGAGGAGGCGCCACTTTTAGCGCTGTTCTATGACGCTGCCCGGGCCGAGTTCGACTAGTTGGCGATGGCCGTTGTCTGACCATTCCACCAGGTAGGTCTCGTTACCGGCGGCGTCGCGAATGTCGATCACTGTAGCCGCGCGCTCACGGCGGCCGTTCTCATTGAAGATGACCGCAACCTGGTCACCGATCTTTGCGTCCATTTGGGCCCCCAATAGTCTGCGCTCGCTGGCGTCGGCGGTTATTACCTAACTATCAAACGCCGATTCTGGAGATAGCGCAATGACCAACGCCATAGGTGAGCTGGGAATATCTGTGAGGGGAGTCACCGCAGCCGATTAGCTCTAGCTACGGCGATTGCGGGCGCGAACCAGTAACAGCAGTCGGGTTACTACTAGTCCGGTCAGGAGCACCAGAAAAGAGGCAAGTGCGAGGTTGAGCCAGGGCAGTTCGAGTCGATCTGGCTGACCACTTGATCCGACAGAATCTGCCGTTAGGAGATCCGCATTGGCTTGAGCTGGTACTTCATTGGAGCTCTCCGATTGTGACGTGGTGCCTGCTGGCTTAGCGCCCGCTTTGGTGGCAGCAACCTGGACGGGAGTCTCAGCACGCGGCTTGGGGTCGGGCAGGGTAGAGATGGGGTTGAGCAGTCCCACGTTGGCGAATCCCCAGTCGAGGAGCTCGCGCCCAGCTTCTTCAGTCCCCAAACCTGTTCGCATGAAAGAAAACAGCAGGGTTGTGCCGCCCTGTTTGGCTGCTCCGACGAACGTCCGCCCAGCCCGGGTGGTGTAGCCGGTCTTACCGCCAATTATTCCTGGGTAGTTCGTCATCAGGAGTCGATCTTGATTGTAGACCTTGAATGTCTTGCGCTTCTTGCCTGGTTTGGCAGGATCGCCGGGGAAGTTTGCCGTCTTCATTCCGACGTACTTGCGAAACGCGGGCAGTTCGAGTCCGGCGCGGAATATCGTCACCAAGTCTGCAGCAGTTGATACTTGCCGTCGGGCGTCAAGCCCGCTGGGGTTTTTCACGCGTGTACCAGCTGCGCCGAGCCGGACAGCTTCGAGATTCATCTCCTTGACTGTCTTAGCCCATCCGCCGTTTGCATTCGCGAGGGCACTGGCTGCGTCGTTGCCGCTAGGCAGCATCAGTCCAGTGAGGAGTTGGTTGACCGAGTATGTTCCACCGGCCACGATGCCTACGTGGCTGCCCTCAACGTTCTGATCCCTCTTTGTGGCGGTATAAACCGATTTTGGGTCAAGCCGCGGAATCACTGTGTAGGCCGTGAGCGCCTTAATAGTGCTGGCCATTGGTAGCTCGACGTTAGCGCCCTTACTGGCCAAGACCTTTCCGCTTTCAGCCTCGGCAATCACCCAAGAGAAGGCCTCAATATCGGGTGGTGGAGTCGAACCTAGGCGGCCGTGAACCTCGACGGGCGGTCCGATTGGGGTCGCCGACGGGCTTGGATCTGCGGCGAGCGCAGGTGCGGACAGGGCAAGCCCGAGCGTTCCAACGATCGCTACAACGGCAACGCGGACGGATCGTACGTGTCCACCGGTAGACCTAGCGCGCAGGTCGGTCAAGGAATTGGGCACATAAGAGGGTAACCCAGAGGATCTTTGATTCTCGCGCTTGTGAAGAAGACCACGAGATCATCCGCCGGTCGACATCAGCGCTTTCTTTACCTCGCGAATCGCATCGGTGATCTGGATACCTCGCGGGCAGGCCTCAGTGCAGTTAAACGTCGTCCGGCAGCGCCAGACGCCATCTTGCGAGTTGAGGATCTGTAGACGCTCTGCAGCGGCGTCGTCGCGGCTATCGAAGATGAACCGATGTGCTCCGACGATGGCAGCGGGCCCGAAGTACTGGCCGTCATTCCAAAAAACCGGACACGACGTGGTGCAGGCTGCACACAGGATGCACTTGGTGGTGTCGTCGAAGGCTGCGCGATCGTCAGCGGATTGAATCCATTCACGAGTCGGCGTATGGCCTTCTGTCACGAGGAAGGGCATGACCTCGCGGTATGCCTTGAAGAACGGCTCCATATCGACGATGAGGTCCTTCTCTTGCGGAAGGCCCTTAATCGCCTCAACCGTAATCGCCTTACTTGTCTTGAGATCCTTGATGAGGGTCTTACATGCGAGGCGGTTCTTACCATTAATCCGCATGGCGTCGGAGCCACAAATGCCATGCCCACAGGACCGTCGGAAGGTCAGCGAACCATCCTGTTCACCCTTGATTTTCTCTAGCGCTGTGAGGACGCGATCTGTGGGGAAGCAGCTCACCACGAACTCTTCCCAGTACGCCTCGGGTGCGAACTCAGGGTTGAAGCGAAGGATCTTGAAAGTGACGTCGGTCGCGACAGGGGCATCTACGGCCGCAGCTGCGGTGCTGGTCTCAGTGGCGGTGGCGCTCATCAGTACTTACGCTCCATCGGCTGGTAGCGGGTCACGACCACAGGTTTGTAGTCCAACTCGATCTCTGTCACACCCGGTGCGGTCTCCTTGCGGTAGACCATCGAGTGCAGCATGAAGTTCTCATCATCACGGGTTTGGTAATCCTCCCTGGCATGACCGCCACGGGACTCCTTGCGAGCAAGGGCACCAACGACCAAGGTCTCGGCTAGATCTAGCAGGAACCCAAGCTCCACTGCCTCGAGTAGGTCGGTGTTGTATCGGCGGCCTTTGTCCTGAATCCCCACATGTTGGTACCGAACTTTTAGAGCCGCGATATCCGCTAGGGCTTGGGTGAGGGTCTCCTCGGTCCGATATACCTGCGCGTTCATATCCATCGTCGCTTGCATCTCACGGCGGATCTCCGAGACGCGCTCGCGCCCGTTGGAATCCCGCAGATTCTCAATCATTGAGATGACAAAGCCGTTGGCGTCTTCTGGAATCGGCGGGGCCTCAACGCTGGTCGCGTATTCCGCAGCAGCGATCCCGGCACGCTTACCGAACACGTTGATATCGAGCAGAGAGTTGGTGCCAAGGCGATTGGAGCCGTGGACTGATACGCACGCGCACTCACCCGCGGCGTAGAGGCCGGGGACCACGTCGGTGTTGTTCCGCAGTACCTCGGTGTTGACGTTGGTCGGGATCCCGCCCATCGCGTAGTGCGCAGTTGGGAATACCGGCACGAGCTCGCTGATGGGGTCGACGCCGAGGTACGTCCGCGCGAACTCGGTGATATCGGGCAGTTTCGACTCGATTTGCTCAGCAGGTAGGTGAGTGAGATCGAGGTAGACGTAGTCCTTATGCGGACCGGCACCGCGACCTTCTCGAACTTCCTGCAACATTGCTCGGCTGACCATGTCGCGCGGGGCAAGGTCCTTGATGGTTGGCGCGTAGCGCTCCATGAACCGTTCGCCGTCGACATTTCGCAGGATTCCCCCCTCGCCGCGCGCTCCCTCTGTGAGCAAAACGCCGAGGCCCGCCAGACCGGTCGGGTGGAATTGGTAGAACTCCATATCCTCTAGCGGAAGGCCCTTACGGTAGACGATTCCCATACCGTCGCCGGTCAAGGTGTGGGCGTTCGAGGTGGTCTTGAACACCTTGCCGAACCCGCCGGTGGCAAAGATGACGGATTTTGCCGAGAAGACGTGAATCTCACCGGTGGCCAGCTCGTAGGCAACCACTCCGGCAGCCCGTGGTTCGCCTTCGGACTCATCCAGGATGACGTCGAGGACGTAGAACTCGTTGTAAAACTCGATACCTTGTTTGATGCAGTTCTGGTAGAGCGTCTGCAGGATCATGTGGCCGGTGCGGTCGGCTGCGTAGCAGGCGCGACGTACGGCGGCTTCGCCATGGTTTCTGGTGTGACCGCCGAAGCGACGCTGATCAATCTTGCCTTCGGGGGTGCGGTTGAACGGCAAGCCCATGTTCTCGAGGTCGATGACGGCGTCGATGGCTTCCTTAGCCATGATCTCTGCGGCGTCCTGGTCGACGAGATAGTCGCCGCCCTTAATGGTGTCGAAGGTGTGCCACTCCCAGTTGTCTTCCTCGACGTTGGCCAGGGCCGCGCACATCCCACCCTGGGCAGCGCCGGTGTGAGAGCGGGTGGGGTAGAGCTTGGTAAGCACGGCCGTCTTGGCACGAGAACCGGACTCAAGCGCGGCGCGCATTCCGGCGCCGCCGGCACCGACGATCACGACGTCGTAGCGATGGATCTGCATATTGAGCGTTAGCTCCTTAGCTGATGGTCGGATCGAAGGTGAAGATCACCAAAGTCCCGAGCACGATGGTGAGGAAAGTGGCTGAGTAGAGCAGACCTTTGAGGGTTAGCCGCGTCCCCTCCTTGCTGGCGTAGTCATTGATGATGGTGCGCAAACCGTTAGCGCCATGCAGCATCGCGAGCCACAGCATGACCAAGTCCCACAATTGCCAGAACGGACTTGCCCAGCGGCCGGCGACGAACGCAAAGTTGATTCGGTGTACTCCGCCATCGAGGATGTTCATGATGAACAGGTGACCTAAGACAAGGACGACGAGCACGATGCCGGAAAGCCGCATGAACATCCATGCGTTCTTCTCGAAGTTGTTACGTACTAGCTGCCGACTACTGCGTGGGGCGTCCAGGGTTGGGGAACTCATGATGCACTCCCGAATAGCGATTCAAAAGTACGAAGCAGCATGAAGTACGTCCCGGGGATCATAACTACGAGCCAGATCGCGATTAGTCCTCGCAGCATTCCCTTTTGGTAGCGCGGTCCCTTGGACCAGAAGTCAATGAGGATGATTCGGATGCCATTGAGCGCGTGGTAGAGCACCGCGCCGACGAGGCCAACCTCCATGAGGTTCACCAGCGGAGTCTTGTAGGTGGCAATGACCCCGTTGTAGACATCTGGAGATACTCGAACAAGTGCCGTATCAGTGACGTGTACAAGGAGAAAGAAAAACACCGTAACGCCGGTGATGCGGTGGGCTACCCAAGACCACATTCCGTCGTAACCGCGGTACAGGGTTCCGACGGGAGACTTTGCTCCGGCGGTTGTGTTCGCCACTCTCGCCTCCGTCAAGCTGATCGAATTGAATCAATGAATCACAGTCAGGCCCAACGGACGTTGGTGTCACGCACATACGCGACCAGCCTGGGCCAGTACCGATGGCTAGGTGCTGGCTACCAGCGATATTAGCCGCCGGACCCCCAAGGATGCTGCACCGCCCTCTTCGCCAGCGTGGCAGCGGTCGAGGCTGTTCGTTGGCTGACGAAACTGTCTCAGATACCCTCGTGGGCATGGCATCTTTCACAGAATCTGGCTTGCCGTTCGATCCCGTCTATGGCCCGCAGGCGCTGGAGGACTGGGATCCGGCCGCCCAACTCGGTCAGCCAGGGGAGTTCCCTTACACCCGCGGGGTGTATCCATCGATGTATACCGGTCGCCCGTGGACGATGCGTCAGTATGCCGGGTTTGGCACGGCAGCTGAGTCGAATCGTCGGTACCACGATCTGATCAAAGCGGGTACGGCAGGACTGAGCGTCGCCTTTGATCTGCCCACCCAGATGGGGTACGACTCCGATCACAAACTCGCCAGCGGCGAGGTTGGCAAGGTTGGGGTCGCAATCGACTCGGTCGACGATATGGAGGTGCTGTTCAACGGGATCCCATTGGACAAAGTCTCCACGTCGATGACGATCAATGCTCCCGCCTCGACGCTGCTGTTGATGTACCAGTTGGTGGCGGAAAAGAACGGAATCCCAGGGTCGGTGCTGACCGGTACTATCCAAAACGACGTACTCAAGGAGTACATCGCCCGCGGAACCTACATCTACCCACCCGGCTCCTCGATTCGCCTGATCACGGACATCTTCAAGTACTGCCAGTCTGATCTACCGAAGTGGAACACGATCTCGATCTCTGGCTATCACATGGCAGAGGCAGGGGCGACTCCCGCGCAGGAGATCGCCTTCACTTTGGCCGACGGAATCGCCTACGTGCAAGCCGCGATTGATGCTGGCCAAGACGTCGATGACTTCGCGCCTCGGCTCGCCTTCTTCTTCGTCTCCCGAACCAGCTTCTTGGAAGAGGTAGCAAAGTTCCGGGCAGCTCGACGGATCTGGGCGCGGATCATGAAGGAGAAGTTCGGGGCGAAGAACCCCAAGTCGATGATGTTGCGGTTCCACACTCAGACCGCTGGCGTTCAGCTCACAGCTCAGCAGCCTGAGGTGAACTTGGTTCGAGTGGCGGTGCAGGGGTTAGCTGCCGTGATGGGCGGCACGCAGTCCCTACATACGAACTCCTTCGACGAGGCCATCGCCTTACCTACTGAGAAGGCTGCCCGCCTAGCGCTGCGCACCCAGCAAGTCCTGGCCTACGAGACCGACGTCACCAAGACGGTCGATCCCTTCGCCGGCTCATACGTCGTTGAGTCCCTCACTGACGAGGTAGAGGAGGCCGCCTTGGAGTTGATGCAGCGGGTCGAGGACCTTGGAGGATCAGTCGCGGCAATCGAGCAGGGCTTCCAGAAGAGCGAGATCGAGCGGTCCGCCTACCGAATCGCGCTTGAGATCGACGATGGCGAACGAACCGTTGTCGGTGTGAACAAGTACACCGTCGAGGAGGAAGACAAGTACGAACCGCTTCGGGTCGACCCAACGATCGAAGCCCAACAGTGTGAACGGTTAGCCAAGCTCCGCGCTGACCGCGACAACGCAGAGGTGAGCAGACAACTCGATTCATTACGTCGAGCGGCTGAGGGAACCGAGAACTGCCTCTATCCGATGAAGGAGGCGCTGCGAGCGCGCGCAACCGGTGGCGAGGTCGCAGACGCACTGCGCGAGGTATGGGGCCAGTACGACCCGCCTGACGCCTTCTAACTCCGCGGTGTGGGCAATCGGTGGAGCCCGCTACTCGATAGAGCGACAGGGCCGCTTTCGTAGGTCCAGGACGTATTCCTCAGGGGCCCCGGCCTCCTCGGCTGCGTCGGCTATAACGCCTAGATAGTGGGCAGAAGGTAGCCCGCCCTCGTAGCCATCGACGACGTAGAGCCATGCCGATACATCGCCATCCTCCGTGCTGATGCGAACGCGGATCTTTACGAATACCCCGAGTGAGGTGCCTTCCCACTCGTCGAGAGCGCGCTCGTCGGCGGGGGGAACGTCGTACAGCTTCACGAAGACGTCAGATGAGGGATCCTCGACGACGGTGGCAAGCGCCCCGTCCCAGCCGATGTCGGCACCCCCGAAACTGAGTCGCCAGCCACGCAGCCAGCCGGTGCTTTGAGCAGGGGAGTACTTCGCTCGCAGAGCCATCTGCGTAGCGGAGAGGTTTGAGCCGTAGGCCGCATATAACGCCACAATCAGCAAGAGTAGGCGCCATCGCCGCGCTGCGCACGCAACAATGGCTGACGTGACGCGTGTTGTAGTGATTGGTGGAGGCCCAGGAGGCTACGAAGCGGCGATGGTTGCCGCTCAGCAAGGGGCCGATGTTGTGCTGGTAGAGCGAGATGGCGTGGGCGGGGCGGCGGTGCTTACCGACTGCGTGCCCAGTAAGACGCTGGTCGCCACCGCGAGGTCAGCGAACCTTGCCGCGCTCAGTGGCACGTTGGGGGTGAGGGTGAACGGTGAGCCAATCGACCCAGACAGTACCGGGGTCGACCTCGCATACGTCATTGAGCGGATCATGGCTCTTGCGACTGCCCAATCATCCGATATTCGCCAACGTCTCATCGCCGATGGTGTCAAGGTCGTGCACGGAGAAGGCCGGATCAAGGAACGCGGGCTCGTTGCGGTTGCAGGGGTTGGGGAGTTCGACTACGACGTATTGCTCCTGGCGACTGGCGCGAGACCGCGCGACCTACCTGATGCTCCCGCTGACGGCGACCGAATCCTGAACTGGCAGCAGATCTGGGGCCTCGCTGAGCTGCCGGAGCACCTCATTGTCGTCGGATCGGGAGTGACCGGAGCGGAGTTTGCCGGTGCGTTCACCGCGTTGGGATCCGATGTCACCTTGATCTCAAGCCGGGATCGAGTCCTTCCGACTCAAGATCCCGATGCGGCCGATGTCGTCGAGGGAGTATTCACCCGTAGCGGAATGACTGTTGTATCCGGTGCTCGAGCTCGTGCGGCCGTGGTTACCAGGGGCCCAGACGGCACGTCCCAAGGCGTGGAGGTCACCTTGGCTGACGGTTCGGTGGTGCGCGGTAGCCACGTGCTGATCGCTGTTGGTGCACTGCCCAACACCGAGGGTCTCGGGCTTGCGGAGATCGGTGTCACTACCGATACCGGCGGGTACATAGGTGTTGATCGGGTCTCTCGGACGAACGTCATGGGGGTCTATGCGGCAGGGGATGTTACTGGGGTGCTAGCGCTAGCTTCCGTGGCCGCGATGCAGGGCCGTATCGCGATGTGGCACGCATTGGGTGATGCAGTAGCACCGCTGAAGCTCCAGGAAGTGTCATCGGCGGTCTTCACCGACCCGGAGATTGCCACTGTTGGCGTGCCCGCTCACCAGGTGGAGTCCGGTGAGCTTGAGGGTCGGGTTCACACCCAGTACCTGTCGTCGAATGCTCGAGCCAAGATGCAGGGCACCGAAGACGGCTTCGTGAAGATTGTTGTTGGCCCCGACGGCGTCGTTCGCGGCGGAGTCGTGGTCGCACCACGAGCGAGTGATTTGATCCACCCGATCGCGCTGGCCGTCCGTCAACACCTCACTGTTGACGATCTTGCTCAGACCTTCACTGTCTATCCGTCGATGTCAGGATCGACTGCCGAGGCTGCCCGACGGCTGCACATCGTCTGACCGCAGTCGGGTGAACCCGTCATCGGCTAGGGCGCGGGAAGGTCGACCGCACCCGGAGCCGGCTCCGGTTCGGCTTCCTCCGGTGATTTAGATCGGACCAGGAGGAAACCAACGCCAACCGCAAGTACAACGCCGACGTAGATCAGTGTTGGACGCCACGCCACCATGTCAGGAGTGGGAAGTGGGCCCTGGGCAGCTTGCCCGGAGAGCTCAGCGAATCGGGTGATCACCGCAGCAGTGCCGTTCGGTCCCTGCTCTGTGTACGCCCGGGTGAGGATTGCTTGGGAATCGATCTCTGTCGAGTAGGTGTCGAAGACGGTTCCGATTATCGAAAGGTACGTTCCAGGTAGCCCCATCGCTTGGCTCACCTCACGACTGAATCCCGCCGCATAGCCGGTAGATCCTGGCAGGATCACCACAAACATTGGAGTGCCAGCGTCGTTGATAGCTGCGGTGACCTGGGAGACCTCATTCGGGGCCACCGCCAGTGGGGCACGACTGACTTGAAAAAACGGCGGTTCTTGTCGCAGGGCTGCGACTGCCACGCCTTGCAAGTTGAACGGCTCACTGTCGACGGGCTCATCGAGCGGGTTGCCCGGGACTGGCGTGGGTGGCATCGGTTCGACGATTGGCTCAACCGGGGCCTGCGCCAGGGTGCTGGTGGAAGGGCTCTGACTCGGCTCGTCAGGAGCTGCGGCAGAGGGACTCGCAGCAATCACGGGGATCGCCAGCAGTCCGACGAGTGCGACGATTAGACCGGTGCTACGGGAGCGTCCCACCTTGTCTCCTCACCCAATCGGTTGCCCATCGGCGACTACTTGCTAGTCCTTGATCTCACAGATCACTGTTCCTGTAGGAACGGTAACGCCAGTCTCGGCATTCAGGCTAGTGACCGTGCCGGCCCGGTGAGCGTTTAGTGGCTGTTCCATCTTCATGGCCTCAAGAACGACGATGAGATCCCCTGCCTCGACTTGTTGCCCCTCTTCAACGGCGATCTTCACGACGGTTCCCTGCATTGGTGTTGCCACAGCATCGCCAGAGGCCGCGGCTCCCGCCTTCTTACCGCGCGAGCGCTTTGGCCCGGCCTTCTTAGCAGCGCCTCCACCGCCTAGCGCCAGATCGGCCGGAAGCGATACGTCGAGGCGTTTCCCGCCGACTTCCACGACAACCGATTGGCGTGGCTGCGCCTCGGTGACCTCTCCGGCAGCTCCGGCATAGGGCGGAATCGTGTTGTTGAACTCTGTTTCGATCCAACGGGTGTGGACCTTGAATGCCTCATCGGGGTCAGCAGGGGCGAAGTCGTCGTCACTAACGACTACCCGGTGGAAGGTAAGCGCGGTCGCGATTCCATCAACCTCGAACTCGGCTAGGGCACGACGTGAGCGCTCAAGGGCTTGCTGGCGATCGCTGCCGGTCACAATGAGTTTGGCCAGGAGCGAATCGAAGTTGCCGCCCACGACGTCGCCGGGTTGGAAGCCACTGTCGACGCGGACGCCGGGCCCACTCGGCGGCTCCCAGGTCTCTAGTGAGCCTGGTGCAGGCAGGAAGTTGCGGCCGGGATCCTCGCCATTGATGCGGAACTCGAAGGAGTGGCCACGAAGCTCAGGATCGGAGTAGCCGAGTTCCTCTCCATCAGCGATGCGGAACTGCTCACGAACTAGGTCGATGCCAGCGACCTCCTCGCTTACCGGGTGTTCCACCTGAAGGCGGGTGTTGACCTCGAGGAAGGAAATCGTTCCGTCTTGACCGACGAGGAACTCGCACGTTCCCGCCCCGATGTAGCCGGCCTCCTTGAAGATCGCCTTTGACGAGCTGTACAGCTCGTCAACCTGGGCGTCGGTGAGGAAGGGCGCTGGGGCCTCCTCAACGAGCTTTTGGTGGCGACGCTGCAGCGAGCAGTCCCGGGTGGAGACAACGACGACGTTCCCGTGTGTGTCTGCTAGGACCTGAGTCTCGACGTGTCGTGGTTGGTCGAGGTAGCGCTCGACGAAGCACTCGCCGCGACCAAAAGCAGCCACGGCCTCGCGAACCGCTGAATCGTAGAGCTCGGCTACTTCGTCTAGGTCCCGGGCAACCTTGAGCCCGCGTCCACCTCCGCCAAATGCGGCCTTAATAGCAATCGGTAGCCCATGTTCTTTGGCAAAGGCAACTACCTCGTCGGAGCTCTCTACCGGATCGGGAGTTCCGGCCACCAGCGGTGCACCGGCGCGTTGGGCGATATGGCGTGCGGCGACTTTGTCGCCTAGGGACCGGATTGCCTCCGGCGGCGGACCGATCCATGTCAGTCCGGCATCGATGACGGCTTGCGCGAAGTCAGCGTTCTCGGAAAGGAAGCCGTACCCGGGGTGAACGGCATCCGCGCCACTGTCTGCAGCCGCTTGCAGGATCTTGTCCACGACGAGGTAGGAATCAGCTGCCGTCGTTCCGCCGAGGGCGTATGCCTCATCTGCGACCTTGACGTGCACAGCATCGCGGTCGGGCTCGGCGTAGATAGCAACGCTCTCAAGCCCAGCATCGCGACAGGCGCGAGCGACTCGAACTGCAATCTCGCCACGGTTTGCAATCAGCACCTTACGCACGAGGACTCCTAAAAATAGCGGCACAACTAGTGGTCTATGACCCGCTGAGTCTATGGAGGCCTGATTGAATGCCTTGCGTCGGGGAACGCGTGAGGCAACTGAAGGGGTGTGAATCAACGTGGCACGGTGGCTATTGACCGGGGGCGCAGGCTATATCGGCTCGCATGTTGCGCGCCAACTCTTGGCATCTGGCGTTGAGGTGGTTGTCTTCGATGATCTTTCCACTGGTATTGCCAAGCGCGTCCCAGCGAGCGCCGAACTGGTGGTGGGGGATGTCGCGAACACCGACTTACTTACTGAGACACTCCGGGAACAGCAGATCGACGGCGTGATCCATCTTGCTGCTAAGAAGGCGGTCGGCGAGTCCGTTGATCGGCCGCTCTACTACTACCGCAGTAACGTCGATGGCCTGTTATCTGTCCTTGAAGCGATGGCGCTCACCGGCGTACCCAGGATCGTCTATTCCTCGTCCGCGGCGGTATATGGCGAGCCAGACTTGGCGTTGATTCGCGAGGACTCCGGAACTGTTCCGACCAATCCGTATGGTGAAACCAAGCTTTTTGGGGAGCTAGCGGTTCGGGCTCAGGCACGTGCGTTGGCTACCCGATCGATTGACGAGGAACTCCTCGGGCCTTGTCCGAGCGGCCTCTCGTTCGTTCTACTGCGGTACTTCAACGTGGCGGGTGCGGGGAGCCCCGACTTAGGCGATCCGAGCGTCGCAAATCTGATCCCGCTTGCCTTGCGGGCGATAGCCGACGGCAATGCGCCGAAGATCTTTGGCGATGACTATCCGACTCCGGATGGAACCTGTATTCGCGATTACATCCATGTCGCTGACTTGGCAGCGGCTCACGTTGCGGCCGTGCAGCGCTGCCAATCCGCCGACGTGGGTGCCGTGCACGCCACCTACAACGTTGGCCGAGGCCTCGGCAGCTCCGTGCGGGAGGTACTTGAGGTCGTCAACGAAGTCGTGGACTGCGACGTCAGCCCGATCTCCGTGCCACGGCGAGCTGGTGATCCGGCCGCTCTCGTTGCGGATCCACGGCTGATATCAGCCGAACTAGGGTGGCGGGCGGAGCTCGGCTTGGCGGATATGGTCAGGTCCGCATGGGCTGCCTGGAACAACCATGATCAAGCGTAGTGACGACTGGTCATGGGAGTGAATATCACCGCACGATGTCGTCACCTTCGAGTCGGACGTTGACGTATGTGACGCTTACTCCATGGTGACTGTCGAGAAGCCCGCCCGCAGTGTAGTCCTGGCATCGGCGTCTCCGGCTCGGTTGCAGTTACTGCGCAATGCTGGCGTGGAGCCCCGAGTGTGTCCCAGCGCTGTCGATGAGGACGCGGTTGCGGTCGCCTCGCGCTGGTCGGGGGCGACTGAGCTTGTGGAGCTACTCGCCCTAGCGAAGGCGAACGATGTTGCAGCTCGGTTCAGGGTCGAGCGGGCAGACGAGACTGACGTGAACCAGTTGATCATTGGCTGTGATTCGCTGTTGTCCTGGCAAGGAGAGATTCTGGGAAAACCCGCTGACGCGCAGGCCGCAACTGCTCGACTCGAACGCATGCAAGGAACGCAAGGGGTGCTCCATACCGGTCACACCGTAATCGACTTGAAGAGTGGACGTTCGGTATCGGCCGTTGGCTCCACCGAGGTGCACTTCTCGGCGATGTCGGCTCTCGAGATCGCCGCCTACGTCGCGACTGGAGAACCGATCCATGTTGCCGGTTCGTTCACGCTGGATGGCTTGTCGTCACCATTCATCGATGGGGTCAACGGCGATCCCAGCAACGTCATCGGCCTGTCGCTTCCCCTGCTGCGCCGCATGCTGGCCGACATAGGTGTGCCGTGGTTAGACGTCGTAGCGTATTAAGGCCAGGGGATTGAGGGTCCGCGCTTGAGTTAGCGGTGGCGACCCAACTGTGCCCATACGCCCGGGCCAGGGGCTGGCATAGCCGGGCGATGCATGGAACTAGGCGCGGACCAGGGAGCCGGTTTTGGCTCGACGACTTCCACGTCAGCGGCACTCGCAGCGGCGGAGATCACCGCGATAACTGCCGCAAGCTCCTCCGGCTTCGGATTTCCCGAGACCACGCGCAAGTTGACCTGCTGCCCGCGCTCAGTCGACCCCTCAGTCCCTTCGGGTGCCTCGTTGGAGGTCACAGCGGGATGTTCCCGTGCTTCTTCGGTGGCATCGATTCGCGCTTGGTCCGTAGTGCGCGCAGCGCAAGCACGACCTGTGCCCGGGTCTCGTGCGGCATGATTACGCGGTCCACGTAGCCACGCTCAGCAGCCAAGTACGGGTTCGCCAGAGTGTCGTCATACTCAACTAGTAGGCGCGCACGCTCGGCTTCTGGATCGTCGGCAGCGAGCAGCTCCTTGCGATACAGAATGTTGACTGCGCCTTGTGCACCCATCACAGCGATTTGTGCGGTCGGCCACGCTAGCGAGACATCTCCGCCAAGGTGCTTGGACCCCATGACGTCATACGCGCCGCCGTAGGCCTTGCGAGTGATGACTGTGACCTTGGGGACCGTTGCTTCACAGTAGGCGTAGATGAGCTTGGCGCCGCGACGAATGATGCCGTTCCATTCCTGGTCGGTGCCCGGCAAGAAGCCCGGAACATCGACGAAAGTGAGAACGGGAACGTTGAAGGCGTCACAGGTTCGCACGAAGCGGGAAGCCTTCTCCGAAGCATCGATATCCAGCGTCCCAGCGAACTGCATGGGCTGGTTTGCGACGATCCCGACGGGGCGGCCTTCGACACGGCCGAAACCGGTCAGCAGGTTCGGGGCAAAGAGCGGCTGAACCTCAAGGAAGTCGGCGTCGTCAACGATGGACTCGATGATGGTGTGCATATCGTACGGCTGGTTCATCGAATCAGGAATGAATGTGTCGAGCGCTAGGTCTTCGTCGTTGACCTCGAGGTCTGCTTCGATCTCCTCGGCAGGAGGCATCTCGGTGTTGTTACTCGGCAGGAAGGACAAGACCGACTTCACATAGTCCAACGCGTCTTGCTCATCTGAGCCCATGTAGTGGGCGACACCAGATTTCGAGTTGTGGGTGTGCGCTCCGCCTAGCTCTTCGAAGGGGACATCTTCACCGGTGACGGTCTTAATGACGTCTGGTCCGGTGATGAACATATGCGAGGTCTTATCGACCATCACGATGAAGTCGGTGATGGCGGGGGAGTAGACCGCCCCGCCCGCGCACGGCCCCATGATCAATGAGATCTGTGGGATAACTCCGGACGCCTGAACATTGCGCATGAAGATGTCGCCGTACTTGGCCAGCGAGACAACACCCTCTTGGATTCGCGCGCCACCGGAGTCGTTAATGCCAATGACGGGAACGCCGGTCTTCATGGCGAGATCCATAACTTTCACGATCTTCTCGCCGAAGACCTCACCGAGACTCCCACCGAAGACAGTGAAGTCTTGGGCGAAGACGCAGACGGGGCGACCGTCGATCGTGCCGTACCCGGTGACAACGCCGTCACCGAATGGTCGGTTCGCTTCAAGACCGAAGCTATTGCTGCGGTGACGGGCGAGGGCGTCGAGTTCGACGAAGGATCCGGGGTCGAGTAGACCGTCAATCCTCTCTCGGGCGGTCATCTTTCCGCGCTCGTGTTGTTTGGCCACGGCCTTGTCTGAGCCCGCATGCTCCGCTGCGTCGCGTCGCCGCTGGAGCTCGGCGATCTTGCCCGCAGTTGTGTGCGAATCAATCGCGTCGGCTTCAGTCACCGGTACATCGGGTTGCGCAGTCATGGTTCCCCTCAAGTCATCGTTCTCAGCGTGGTTACGGTAGCAACGTGGAGAAACCAGATTATTGTGCGTCCCCGCTCTCAGCCGTTGCGATCCGACAGGCAGCGATCGACCGCGGCCTTGATTTGCCGCCGGCGGTGACCCTTGACGTGATCTCGTCCACGAACGATGCGGCGGCAAAGTTGGCACGCGAGGGAGCGCCAAGTTGGACTCTGGTCAGCGCCGAACAGCAGTCTGCCGGGCGGGGTCGTCTCGACAGGTCGTGGGAAAGCCCAGCTGGAAGTGGACTGCTCTTCTCGGTAGTTTTGCGACCGCCTTTGAAGGTGGCTTTAAGTGCGTATGGTTGGCTTCCCTTGATGGCCGGAGTGGCCGTCACCCGTGCGGTAAACACGGTCGGTATTGGGGCCCAGCTGAAGTGGCCGAACGATGTCATCCTCGATGGTCCCGCCTGGGACGGATCGTCTGGACCAAGGAAGCTCGCGGGGATTCTCGCCGAACGCGGCGATGGGTTTGTGATTGTCGGCGTCGGACTCAATGTCTCCGGCGCCCAAGCGGATCTTCCGATCCCGGCAGCGACCTCGGTCTTGATCGAGTCCGAGAAGCAACCCCCTGATGTACGGCTGGCGACGGCATTGGATCGCACCCAACTGCTCATATCCTCTCTCGCCGAATGGCAAGCGCTGTGGTCGCGTTTCGTTCTATCTAGCGGTGATGCGGCGACCTCCGAGTTGGCGCTGGACTATCGCAAGCTCTGCGCCACGATTGGACGAACGGTACGCGCTGATATCGCCGGGGGAGATCCCGTCGTGGGAACGGCGACTGACATCGATAGTCAGGGACATCTGATCGTCGAATCAGATGTCCATCGGCGAGTGGTTTCGGCCGCTGATGTCACGCACCTTCGCACTTAGGAGATCCCGACAGCGGACATGTGGCTTGACCAAACAGGATATGTAAGTAATAGTTTACGTAATGAAAGAGTTACAGGTTGAGGATGAGGGCGATGCTCTCTGGTCTGCGCTTGCCCACAGGACACGAAGGCGGATCCTGGATCTTTTAGCGGTCGGCCCAGCCAATACAACGCAGATTGTTGCCGGTGTTGGCCTCCCACGTCACACTGTCATGGCACATCTGTCGGTCTTACGTGATGCTGACCTCGTGATCGTCGAGCAGCAAGGTCGACAACGGATCAACCACCTCAACGACGTTCCGATCCAATCGATCCATCGGCGGTGGGTGCAACCAACGAACGCACCGTGGGCAGCTGCGCTGATTGAAGTCAGGGACCATGCCGAGAAAGCCGCGCGAACCATCCAAGCCGATTGCCCCCAACCAGACCTGCACCCGCAAGAACCCACCAGAGGAGAAGAAGTTGGCTAACTCAAGCGAGCAAACCAAGGAATTGCGTCAGGCCATCACGATCGCTGCCCCTATTGAGCAAGTGTGGGCAGAAATTACCAAGGTGGGCGCCAAACAGCGGGCTGTCTTAGATTCCGTACTCGACACGTCTTTTACGCCCGGCGATCCGATCTACTATCGGTCCGAAGATGGCAAGCGGGTGTTTGTGGTCGGGCGGGTCGTGGAATGCACTGCGCCGACGGTCTTCTCCCACACCCAGCTACTTACGATGCGCGACGATCCACTAACGACAGTCACCTGGCAGCTCGAGGAAGTACCCGAGGGCACCCGCTTGACCCTTATCCACAGCGGTTGGCCGTTGGATTCAGATCCCGCCAAGGTGGACAAGACGTGGGCAGGGATCCTTGCCACCCTCAAGTTACTCGTGGAGACCGGCGATATCTCTCGCGCAGACAAGGCAAAATACGCGTTGATGCGTATCTTCATGTTTGCAATGCCGGGAAAGACCAAAACTGAGAACGTTGCAGTGCCGGATTGATTGATGTTGCCCAGAGTCGTGTGAATGATTCGTAAACAGGTGACGCTCATCTCCCGATTGGCGAGGTCAGCGTGAAACGATAGAGCTATGGGTGTGTCCTCTCTGCAGTCGACGCCATGGGCGCGTGCACCCAAATCCGGTCCTAGTCGGGACGCGCCGCTTCTTGAGTTGAGGCGCCATGAAGTTGGCCTCGTCGGTATCGCCGTACGGACCATGATTGCCGCGGCGCTATTCGGGGCGCTATGGGCTGCGTTGGGTACCTGGCAACCTGGTGGGGAGACCGTCACTGGGGTGCTCGGCTGGCTGCTAGTGGCAGTCCTGGCTTGCTACCTGCTTTTTGCCCTCTTCCGACGCTTCCTGGGCTGGGCAAACGCGCGGACGATAATCACCAATCAGCGAGTTGTCGTCCGGTACCGATTGCGCAAGCCAGGGTGGGAGATCCCGCTGCTGTCGATCGCTGATGTTAGCTATACGAGAGGTCCTATCCGAAGGCTATTCGGTGTCGGTTCACTGCACATCCAGACGACATTTGCTCCCCAGCCCGCCACCGTTGTTGACGTCTCGGACGTCGCTGGCGTTCGCAATCAGCTCCTCAAACTGCGCGACGAGGCGTGGGCACAGCACACGCAACAAATGGCTGGTCGATACATCCCGATGCAGGACGCCTCATGATGGCACCGCCAACCGGAATCGCTGTCCTGCGATGGGAGGAACTGTGAGCGCGGCGGATCCTCGTCCCGCTCGCAAGATGGCTGCTACTAAGAAGCGGTCGACCAGCGACAGTGATGGGGAGCACGATCCAGCTCAGCCGATTGTCAGCTCAGAACAGTTCATTGAACACATCCTCGGAGCGCCGCTGGAGTTCACCAGCGATGAGGTCGCCGAACTCGCGGGGGTCTCAGAGGAAACAACGCGAGTGCTATGGCGGGCGATGGGTTTTGCTGATGTGGGTGGGAATCGCGCTTTCACTAAGTATGACGTCGAGGCGCTGCGCTCACTGACTAGCGAGATAGATCAGGGTCGGCTCAAGCTGACGGATGCCATCGAGATTGCGCGAGCGATCGGGCAGAGCACAGCTCGCTTAGCGGAGTGGCAGGGCAACACGATTGCTCGCACGCTACAAGACAGAGGAATCGTCAAAGATATCGCAGAACTGCAAGAGGACGAGGTCCTTCCGGTCATGCGCGAATCTGAGTTGATGAAGCCAGTGATGGAGAACCTGCTGGTGTATTCCTGGCGTCGTCAGATGGCGGCAGCAGCGGCTCGTGGTGCGGCGGTCGCACAAGCCGGACCAGGTGCAAAGAGCGACGTGATGTCAGTGGGGTTTGCTGACCTGGTTGGGTTCACCCGGCTATCCCGCCAGATCCCCGAAGTTGATTTAGCCCACCTTGTGGAGACGTTCGAGACGGTGAGTGCCGATATCGTGGCAGGAACGGGAGCACGCCTCGTCAAGACTCTTGGCGATGAGGTCTTGTTCATTGATAAGTCCCCGGACGTGATTGCTGAGACCGCGCTTCGACTCCACGAGGCTCACCGCACAAGTCAGACTTTCCCCAAGATGCGCATTGGTCTAGCTACCGGGTCAGTCGTCCTTCGGATGGGCGATGTGTACGGAACCACAGTGAACCGTGCGAGTCGCCTAACAGCGATGGCGAAACCCGGCTCGACTTACGTCGATTCCGCGACATTCGAGACGTTGGAAGATGTTCGCGGATTCGCTTTTCGGGGCACCCGCCCGCGAGCTGCCAGGGGGTTCGGCCTACTTCGAGGCTGGTCACTTACTCGAGAAGTCAGATAACGCCCCGCTACCTGCGACCTGGTAGCCGTTTGACCGGCTATCAACGCGCCGCGCGTAGGCTTCGCTACGAGAGACGGCGACACTGTCCTTTGAGACGCCTGCGCCGAGCCTGTTGTCGACGTGAGGATTGCGATGCCCAACCATCCGCCAGTTAGCGAACTCCGGGACCAGGTTGAGGCGGGTGGGGCCAGCAAGTATCACGAGGCCAATGCCGCCAAAGGCAAGCTCTTTGCCCGCGACCGAATCGCTTTACTGGTCGATGAGGAGTCATTCGTCGAGGACGGGATGTACGCGAACATACTCGCCGGCGATCTCCCTAGTGACGGTGTCGTTACCGGGACGGCGACGATAGATGGCCGTCACGTTGCGCTGATGGCCAACGATTCAACGGTCAAGGCGGGATCGTGGGGAGCGCGCACGGTTGAGAAGATCGTGCGCATTATCGAGCGCGCCTACGAGTTGAGCATTCCGATGGTGTGGTTGGTCGACTCGGCAGGAGCCCGGATCACCGACCAGGTTGATTTGTTCCCCGGCCGCAGGGGCGCAGGGAAGATCTTCTGGAACCAGGTGCGAGCATCTGGTTCGATTCCCCAGGTGTGTGCCCTGTTCGGCCCGAGCGCGGCCGGTGGTGCCTATATTCCGGCCTTCTGCGACATCGTGATCATGGTGTCGGGTAACGCGTCGATGTACCTGGGCTCTG
This sequence comes from uncultured Actinomycetes bacterium, assembly GCA_946803585.1. Taxonomy (GTDB): domain Bacteria; phylum Actinomycetota; class Actinomycetes; order S36-B12; family UBA10799; genus UBA10799. The sequence goes on along the minus strand of CAMPEQ010000008.1, from coordinate 194,553 downwards.
ACCGGATGGTCGAGATGGTGACAGGCGAGAAAACGACGCTGGAGGATATGGGCGGGGCGAAGGTCCACACCAGTGCTAGCGGTGTTGGTCATATGCTCGTCAAGACTGAACAAGAGGCGCTCGTTGGCGTCAAGGACTATCTCTCCTACCTGCCGCAGAATTGGCAACAGGGACCTCCAATTGAGCCTGCCGCAGAGCCGGAGAGTATCGATCTGCGGGCGCTCGTTCCCGAGAGCGAACGACAGGCTTTTGATATGCGCCGGTACATTCGCGGGCTGATCGACGAGGGATCCTTCTTCGAGATCCACAAGAACTGGGCCAAGGAGGTTGTTGTTGGGTTCGGCCGACTGGACGGCAAAGTAGTTGGACTTGTTGCAAACAATCCGATGTTCAAAGGTGGCGTGCTCTTCGTCGACTCCGCGGATAAGTCAGCTCGCTTCATTCAGCTTTGTGACGCCTTCAATGTTCCGCTGATCTTCCTCTCGGATGTCCCCGGATTCATGGTGGGAAGCGCGGTTGAGAAGCAGGGGATCATTCGCCATGGCGCCAAGCTCATTACGGCCGTCAGCGAGGCGACGGTTCCGAAGTTCTGCGTTGTCATTCGCAAGGCGTATGGTGCGGGGCTCTATGCGATGGCGGGCCCTGGATTCGCGCCAGATGCAACGATCGCCCTCCCATCGGCCAAGATTGCCGTGATGGGTGCTGAGGCGGCGGTTAACGCGGTGTACGCGAATAAGATCGCGGCCATCGTCGATGAGGATGAGCGGGCCGCATTCGTCGCCGCTAAGCGGGAGGATTACGAGCAGGATATTGATGTGGTTCGCCTGGCTAGCGAGCTGGTCATCGACACGATCGTCGAGCCTGAAGACCTCCGCAAGGATCTGATTCGTCGGATCGCGGCGGCCGCCACAAAGGACCGAGCCTTCTCCCGACGCCGCCACGGGGTGACGCCGGTCTAGCCGCCGGTCACTCCCAGAGGGGCGATTCTGGGGCAGGGTTCCCCCCTAGCAGTTCCCCGCGCAGTTCCTAGACCTCGGAAAGCTCGAGGAGTTCCTTGTCCGAGACCTCGTCAACCTCTGGGAATACCCACTTGCGGTAGGACCAGAAGCGGAAGAGCGTACCGAGGGCTAGGCCAATAACGTTCGCGCTGATGTTGTCTGCCAGTGCACTGTCTAGGCCGAGTGCATAGTGGCTGAACCACAGGCAGCCAAGAGCAATACCCATCCCGATGATGTTGAGAACAAAGAAGAGGACGTACTCGCGGGTGTAGGACGTGCGCCCACGGTTGCGGAAGGTCCAAAACCGGTTTCCGAAGTAGGCGAAAGTCGTTGCGAAACAAACCGAAATAACTTTTGCAGTCAACGGCTTGTCGGCCAGTAGGCCCCCTCCGGCGTACATCAGCAGGTTGAACAGACCGACGTCGATGACGAGGGCAATCAGCCCAATAACCCCGAACTTCGCGACCTCGCGATAGAGGTGCTCGACGCGGGCCCGCCACGGCGCAACGAGGCTCGCAATGCGACCGTCGCTCGTTGGCTCTGGGGAAGTCTGGGTCATGACGTGAGAATACCCGCCTCGTGGGAAGATGAAACGCTACTGCTGGTGAGTCGGATCACCATACTCCCCTATCGGTTTGGGCGACGCGTGACTTTTGCGCTGGTTGCGCCGAGCGGGTAGTGGATACAGCAGCCAGGCGATGAGGCGTAGTACGAGCCGCCCAACAGGAGGAGTCAACGGTGGATCTTCGATTGTCCGATGAGCATGAGGCCCTACGCAAGACAGTGGAGCAGTTCGCCCGCGACGAGGTTGCCCCGGTTATTGGCGACTACTACGCCCGAGGCGAGTTTCCCCTTCCGCTGGTGAAGTCCATGGCGGATCTCGGATTGTTCGGCCTTCCGTTCCCAGAGGAGTACGGCGGTATGGGTGGCGATTTCGTCGCTTTGTGCGTCGCCCTCGAGGAGCTCGGTCGGGTCGACTCATCGATTGCGATCACACTAGAAGCGGGGGTCTCGCTCGGGGCGATGCCGATCTATCGATTCGGCTCCGAAGAACTAAAACGCGAGTGGCTTCCCCGGCTGACCTCGGGGGAGATTCTCGGGGCCTTCGGGCTGACCGAAGCCGGCGCGGGTTCCGATGCGGGGAGTACTAGAACGAAAGCTGAGCTGGTTGGCGACGAATGGGTAATCAACGGTTCAAAGTCCTTCATCACGAACTCGGGTACTGCGATTACCGGGCTCGTAACCGTCACAGCAGTGACTGGTCAGAACCCCGACGGTAGTAAGGAGATCTCTTCAATCCTGATTCCGGCCGGAACACCCGGATTCGCCGTATCTAGGGAGTACGACAAGCTGGGCTGGAATGCCTCGGATACCCATGAGCTGTCATTCACTGACGTTCGAGTGCCCGCGACCAACTTGGTTGGGCAGCGTGGACGTGGGTACGCACAGTTCCTTCGGATCCTCGATGAGGGCCGCATCGCGATCGCCGCTCTAGGTACCGGATTGGCGCAAGGCTGCGTGGACGAGTCAGTCAAGTACGCCTCGCAACGGGAGGCCTTTGGGCGTCCGATCGGGGCACACCAAGCTGTCTCGTTCATGATTGCCGATATGGAGTCACGGGCCCATACCTCTCGGCTCGCCTGGCGTGATGCAGCATCCCGGATGGCGGCCGGAGACCCCTTCAAACGGCAGGCTGCGATCGCCAAACTGCACTCATCCAACGCCGCGATGGACAACTCGCGGGCCGCAACACAGGTTCACGGGGGATACGGATTCACGATCGAATTCCCCGTCGGACGGTTCTACCGCGACGCGAAGATCTTGGAAATTGGTGAGGGAACGAGTGAAGTCCAACGGATGTTGATTTCGCGTGACCTCGGTTTACCGCAAGGATAGGAACATGGCCACTTACGCAATCGATCAGAAACCGCACCCAGACTTTCCCGACCGCACTCTTGTGTCGTTGATCTCTCCCGACGAATTGGTCGTCAGCTTCATCCCCGATGGCGGAATGGTTGGCTCGTCAATTCTGCACCGTGGTGAGGAGATTCTTGGGATGCGTGGCGGACTCGGGTCCTACCTGGAGTCTGGAAAGACCTTCGGGATCCCGCTACTGGCCCCGTGGGCGAACCGGCTTTCGGCTCGCGAGTTTGATGGCGTGACGCTGGAGACCGATGGAACGCCAGGTGTGCATCCGGATGGATCTGGCCTGCCAATCCACGGGTTACTCGCCGGATGTCGGGACTGGCGCGTCACCCGATCGGAGGTAGTAGCCGACGGCTCCGATGCGGGTGCATACCTCACCGCTGAGCTCGACTTCAATGCTGATCGGCCGGAGTTCCCAGCCTTTCCGTTCCCGCACACGCTGACCGTCAGTGTTCATTTGCATGAGGCGACGTTGTCCATCACGACCGCCGTCACAGCAACGACGCAGCAGCGAGTCCCGGTGGCATTTGGCTGGCACCCTTACTTCGCTCCTCCAGGCGGCGATCGGCAAGACTGGACGGTGGCCAAACCCTTCACCCACCACGTCGACCTCAGTGACTTAACGATTCCGACTGGCGAGGTAACCCGCGAACCGGTCGAGGTGGATGTGTTGGGTGATCCCCAGTCTGGAGGCTTGGTTTTTGATGACCTCTACTGCGAGGTGCCCGAAGGTACTCAAGCGTTCGTTGAGGGCGGCGGCCGACGTATCACGCTCTCCTACGATGAGGGATATCCCTACGCTGTGCTCTTCGCCCCGCCGGATCAAGCTCTGGTTGCGATCGAGCCAATGTCGGCTCCAACCGATCCGCTAGCTGGTCACTTCCCGATTCGGGCAGTTGAGCACGGACAGACGTTCTCAGCAACGTACTCGATCACGATCACTGACTCTGGAATCCTTCCGTGACCGAAGAGGTTGTCAAGGACTTCCCCACGGTGGGTGTGATTGGTGGCGGGCAACTTGCTCGGATGATGGCACAAGCCGCGATTGGCCTCGGGGTCAATTTGCGTCTGCTGTCGACCGATCCCAGCGACAGTGCAGCGTTGGTGATTAGCGACGTTTGGATAGGGGCCCACGACGACGAGCAGGCCGTCTTGGACTTCATCGAGGGAGTCGACGTCGTCACCTTCGATCATGAACATGTTCCTCCGGAGCTATTGGCCAAAGTGATCGAGGCCGGCGTTCCTGTGCGGCCCGGTCCGGACGCGCTCATCAATGCCCAAGACAAGATCGTGATGCGCCAAACCCTCAGCGATGCCGGAATTCCTTGCCCTCGATGGCGGGCGATCCAACCTGGCACTGACCTGCCGACCGCGGTTGACCAGTGTCGGGCATTCGGCGATCAGGTTGGTTGGCCGATCATCATGAAGACCTCTCGCGGTGGTTACGACGGGCGAGGAGTCTGGGTGGCGGACTCCTCAGTCGTTGCTCGCGAAGTGATGGAAGAGAACCCTCTGGTTCCTCCAGCCGCTTGGCTTCTCGAAGAGAAGGTCGACTTCACGGCCGAGTTGGCCGCGCAGATTGCTCGATCGCCACATGGCCAAGCGGTGACCTATCCCGTGGTACGGACCGTTCAGCAGGACGGTATTTGTAAGGAGGTTGTCGCTCCGGCGCCCGGGATCGATGAGGCAACGGCGATTGCTGCCCAACAGATCGCCCTTCGGGTGGCGCAGGTCGTGGGTGTCACGGGAATGCTGGCTGTTGAATTGTTCCAAACACCGGAAGGCGTTCTGGTTAACGAGCTAGCGATGCGACCGCACAATTCCGGCCATTGGACGATCGATGGATCAGTCACGTCGCAGTTCGAGAACCATCTGCGAGCTGTGCTGGACCTACCACTCGGAAGTTCCGCTGCCCTTGCACCGCTTTGTGTCATGGTGAACGTCTTAGGCACCGAGAAGGGCGACCTGTACGCAGCGTACCGCCACGTGATGGCCCGTGATCCGCATATCAAGGTCCACATGTACGGCAAAACAGCCCGGCCAGGGCGCAAACTTGGGCATGTGACCGCACTGGGTTCTGATCTACCGTCGCTCTTGGAACGTGGTCATCACGCCGCCGACTACTTAGCTGGAGTAATTGATGAGTGATCACAGTCCCGCCCCGGTCGTCGGTGTCGTTATGGGCTCTGACTCCGACTGGCCGACTATGCAGGCTGCCACCGCCGCCCTTGAGGAGTTCGACATTCCGTTCGAGGTCGATGTCGTGTCGGCACATCGGATGCCGACCGAAATGCTTGAGTACGGTCAAAAGGCATCCGATCGCGGGATTCGCGTAATCATCGCCGGTGCCGGAGGCGCGGCGCATCTACCTGGGATGCTTGCGGCCGTGACGCCCTTGCCGGTGGTTGGCGTTCCAGTCCCGCTCACCTACCTGGACGGGATGGATTCGTTGCTGTCAATCGCTCAAATGCCGGCCGGAGTCCCTGTCGCAACGGTTGCGATCGGCAATGCCCGCAACGCTGGATTGCTTGCGGTTCGCATTCTTGCCACCGGGGATGCGGACCTGCGCGCCAAGATGGTCACGTTTCAAGAGGAACTTGCTCAGCAGGCTCGCGCAAAAGGCGCCAAACTACGCGCGAGTCTTGATAGCGGGAGCTAATCCGCCGGAGTCCTCCTGCGGTGACACCCGGGGTCAAGCCTCCGTTAGGCGCAAAGATCGTCTGCGGCGGTCTGAGGCTTATCTGGATCAGCATCGCCCGAGACACCGGCAACCGTGACCGGCTTGACTCCGTCGTAGTCGCTGCCGACTGTTACCCGGAAGGTCCGACCGAAGTTATCGACCTCTTTGAAAGTAGCGTTGGGGAACGCAGCTTCCAGGGTTTTGACCGAAGTGCTGTACCGCGGGTCGTACTCGATCACGGTCTCAGTTCCGGTGCTCTTCTGAGCATTCAGAACTGTTCCGGTCACGGAGTAGCCCGCTTCCTCAAGCTCCTTGGCGGCCTTACTGCCGAGGCCGGATACCGTCGAGCCGTTGTAGACCCTCACAGAGATGTTGCCCGGTGCGATCTCAACTGTCTCAGTGGTGTCCTTCTTCTTACTGCTGGCCGTCAACGGATCACCGGTCTTGAGCTTTGCAAACAGTTCTTCGGACTTCGCCGTATCCCATTCGACTACTGACCCGACTCCACCAGCATTAACCTCTGCCCCAACCGGAACGGTTTGAAAAGTGATTGCAGAGGGGCTTACTGAGCGTAGTTTGCCCATCAAACCCCACATTTCGGCATTGCTGAAGTTGTCATCAACGGTGATGGACCCGGCTGCGGTATTGAGGAATGAGAGAAGGCGGGGCGGGTTGATCAATACGCTCGGGCTACTGGCCTGGTTGAACATCGCCCCGAGGAACTGCTGTTGGCGCTTCATCCGGCCTAGGTCGGCACTCGGGTCAAAGTAACGAGCCCGCACAAAGCCGAGAGCTTGTGCCCCGTCGAGGGTCTGCTCACCGGCCGGAAGATCGAGTCCAGCTTTCTCGTCAACTATGGGGGTCTTGGTGCAGATCGGAACTCCGCCCAAGCCGTCGACCATTGAGACAAATCCTGCGAAGTTAATCTCGGCGTAGTGGTCAATATGAACACCAGTGGCTTGCTCGACCGTTTGAACGGCCAGGCTTGGTCCGCCGATGCTGTAGGCGGCGTTGATCTTCTGCTTCGAGGCGTCGCTGGTGACTCCGGTCGGGCCCGTGTGCGACGGAATCTCGACGTATGAGTCGCGTGGGATACTCACGACGCCGATTGATCCGTCGTCGGCGATATGAACCACCATCATCGAGTCGGTGTTGCGACCGTATTCGCCCTGACCGACGTGGAGTTCGCGGCGTTCCTTTTTGGTCAACCCGGTGCGGTCATCAGAGCCTATGAGGAGGATATTCGTGCCGCCATCGTTGTCCGGGCGATTCTTTACCGCGGAAAAGACATCGACACGTTCGACCTGTCCGGTCACTTCTGAGGCAGTCGCGTAACCGATACCGGAGACGGCAAGCACTCCAGCCGCGACAACGACGGCAATCGTTCGCCGACGTGGGCGCTTTGGTGCGTCGGTCGTGGCGGCCATGCTTGCCCCTTCGGTTGGTCGTCGATCCGCTAACTAGCGCTGCCTTGGCTTGGAATCGTCACTCAGTGTCCGGGATTGCCAACGATTCGAGCACCCTGACACTGCGACGCACGGTTGCGCCCGCTCGTTCCGTGATGGAACGCTCTCACGGCCGAGTTTGGGCATCGCCACGCTCTTGGCAGATGTTAGGTCGACGTTCTGATCAGGTGAGGCAGGCACGCCGACCTAGATAGAATCGCCTCGCGCAGTAGGATTCGTGCAATGACCAACCCACCTGTCGGGTCGACTATGGCGGCCGATGACGCCGGCGACGATCCTCGAGTATCCGTCTCGGTGGTGATGCCGGTACTGAACGAAGAGAACTACCTTTCGACCGCAGTTGGCGCGATTCTCAAGCAGGACTTCGATGGGTCACTAGAAGTGATTTTGGCGCTTGGGCCCTCTACCGACGAGACTGACCGAGTCGCCGCGCAGTTGTGTGCCTCGGATTCACGGGTCAAGACGGTGCCAAACCCGACAGGGCGAACCCCCGCAGGGCTCAACGCGGCCCTCGCTCAGGCGAACGCGGAGGTCGTTGTACGGGTGGACGGTCATTGTGAGCTTCCGCCCGACTACATCAAGGTGGCGCTAGAGACGTTGGAGCGGACTGGAGCCGACAACGTTGGCGGCGTGATGGCTGCGATAGGGGAGACCCCGTTCGAATCCGCGGTTGCAGTGGCCATGACCTCGCCAATCGGTGTCGGTGGTGCCGCATTCCACATCGGAGGCCAAGAGGGCGAGGCTCACACCGTCTATCTCGGCGTATTCCGAGCGTCAGCGCTTCGCAGGGTCAACGGCTATGACGAGCGGTTTGATCGCGCTCAGGACTGGGAAATGAACCATCGAATCCGAGCTAGCGGAGGTTTGGTGTGGTTCAACCCGGCGATGCATGTCTCTTATCGCCCGCGTCCCACGGTCAAGGCGCTCGCGCGCCAGTATTTCCAATACGGAACGTGGCGCAGAGAAATCATGCGCCAGCACCGCGGCACGGCCCAATTTCGATATCTCGCACCCCCAGCGGCCGTGATCGCTGTTGGCGTCGGAATCGGGGCAGGGTTAGCGAGCGGGTTGGTAGAGAGGAGCCGCAGCAACTCCCTCACACGGCTGGCTCGGTTGGGGTGGCTCGCCCCCGTCGCGTACCTCGGTGCCGTGGCACTTGGTGGAGTGGTGGTCGCTCGCCGTGAGTCCCCGGAGGTTCGACTGCGAGTCCCGGTTGCCTTGGTGACGATGCACATGGCATGGGGTGTCGGATTCCTCACCTCCGGGCCTAAACTCCCACAGCTCGCAGAGACTCCCGACTCACCACAACCCAAGTACGGCCTTTGAGGTAGGTTCACTCAGCGCGGGCGGCTACTATCAATGTCGGTCACGGCGATTGCGGTGTACTTTGCGCGAGAGCTAGGTCGAATCAGTCGGAGCGCAGTTAAGAAAGCGCGATAAACCGGTAGAGAGGGAGTGAGTCGTGACAGGTACCGCCGTCGGTACTAAGGACTCCGCCGGAGACGATGAGTTCAACAGCAACTTCCATGTCTACGAGCCGTACAAGGCCGGACTACCTCCGCACATGGGGGCGTACGTACGAGAACTGTGGCGCCGCCGCGAATTCCTCCGCGAGATGGCAACATCGACTGCACGTGCGAATCAGCAAGACACCTGGGTTGGGCGCCTCTGGTCGATTCTAGATCCGCTGTTTATGAGCGTGGTCTACTACCTGTTGGTCCTTATCTTGGCTCGTGGTGCAGCAATCCCGAACTTCTTCATCTACCTGGTTGGCGGTCTGTTCTTCTTCGAGATATTGCAGAACTGCACCAAGTACGGCGCGAAGTCCGTCCAGAGCGCCGGGAAGATGGTGACGAATACTTCATTCCCAAAGCTGCTCCTCCCGCTATCCGCTGTACGCACATCAATCTCTGAGCTACTTCCGGCCATTGGCGTTTTGATTGTGCTCGCACTCGCTACCGGGGTGCGTCCACACTGGAGCTGGATTGCGTGTATTCCACTCGTCGCGATCATGTTGGTTTTCTCAACGGGAATGGCCCTGATGCTGGCGACGGCACAGGTGTACTTCCGGGATACGCGCCAGTTCATGCCGTACTTCATGCGACTTTGGTTCTACGCTTGCCCGATCCTGTGGTCGGTCAGTCAGCTACCAGAGCGGTTTGATTGGATCCGGATCGTGAATCCGGTCTTCGACCTCGTCGCGTCGTTTAGTGCGGCGTTTGTCTATGGATCATGGCCTGCCGGGCAAGCCTGGATTGTCTCTTCTATCTGGGCGCTTGCCTCGCTTGCGGTAGGGCTATACGTCTTCTTAACGAGGGAGCGGGACTTTGCCGTCCGGATCTGAGCCCGCGGTTCGCGTAGAGAACTTGTCTGTCACCTATCGCACGACCTTTGAGCGCCGTCCGACGATGCGGGAGGCCGTCCGGCGGGCCGGTCGCGGAAAGCGCATGGTGCGTGAGGTAGAGGCAGTCAAGAACGTCAGTTTTGAGCTGCCGCGAAGTCGTGTCCTGGGCATCATTGGCCGCAACGGCGCGGGGAAATCGACCCTCGTTCGGGCCGTTGCCGGAATTCTCCCACCGACCAAGGGACGAATCGAGATCCGTGGGCGAGTTAGCACGCTGCTGGCGCTCGGAGTCGGCTTCAATAACAAGCTCACTGGCTACGAGAACATCGTCCTAGGTGGATTGGCGGCCGGCTATACCCGAGCTGAAGTGGAGCGCAAGACTGACGAGATCGCCGAGTGGAGCGAACTCGGGGACTTTATGGAAATGCCGGTCAAGACTTACTCCTCTGGTATGTCGAGTCGGCTCGCGTTCGCCGTCGCCGTCCATATGGAGCCGGATATCTTGATTGTGGATGAGGCGCTCTCGACCGGAGACGCCTACTTTAAGGCCAAAGCGATGGCCAAGATGGATGAACTGTTGAGTCAGGCTCACACGATGCTCGTTGTGTCGCACGCGCTAGGCACAATCCGAGAGATGTGCACCGACGCAATGTGGCTAGAGAAGGGTGAGCTTAAGCTCATGGGCGAGCCGGAAGAAGTGATTGCTGCCTACAACGGCGAGACCGGGGTAAACCCAGACGCAGCAACGACGCTTGAGGACTTCTAGCCGCCCCTCCAGGAGAGAGGTAGTTCGCGGGTGTCGGTTTGGCCCCGCTACGGCCGACCCAGGCCGCGGAACTCCCAGCCGGCATCCCGCCATTTCGCCGGGTCCAGGGCGTTGCGGGCATCGAAGATTCGCTTAGTCGACACAACTGCAGCCAACTCGTCGGGGTCGATCGCAGCGAACTCGGCCCACTCCGTCAGAAGGAGGACCAGTTCCGCGCCCTCACAGGCCTCCAAGTAGTTCTCTCGGTAGTCCAGAGTTGGATACACCGCGGCGGCATTTGCGTTTGCGTGCGGATCGTAGACCCTTACGTGGGCGCCCTGTAGGTGCAGACTGGCGGCGACGTGCAGCGCTGGCGAATCGCGAACATCGTCACTGTTTGGTTTGAAGGCTGCTCCTAGGACTCCCACTCTTCGGCCGATTAGGGCGCCATCGAACATCGCCTTTGCGGCCTGGGCAGCCCGTTCCCGTTGCCGCAGGTTGATCTCATCAATATCGCGCAAGAAGGACAAGGTGTCGGCTACGCCGAGTTCTCCAGCTCGAGCCATGAATGCTCTCAAGTCCTTTGGCAGGCAACCCCCACCGAACCCGATTCCAGCACGGAGGAACTCTTTACCGATACGGCTGTCGTGGCCCAGAGCTTCGGCCAACATACTCACGTCTGCGCCGACCTTGTCGCAGACCTCAGCCATCGCGTTGATGAACGAAATCTTGGTTGCAAGGAATGAGTTCGCAGCGACCTTGACGAGCTCGGCCGTCGCTAGATCAGTCGAGATGTAGGGGACCCCGTCTGCCAGTGGTATGGCATATACCTCGCGCAGCGCCTTATCAGCGCGCTCGCTTGTTGACCCCACGACAATCCGGTCGGGGTGCTGGGTGTCGGCAACTGCGTGGCCTTCCCGCAGGAACTCAGGATTCCAAGCGATCTCGATACTGACCCCACTCTTCGCGTTGGCCGCGACATAGTCAGTTAACCGTGCAGCTGTACCGACCGGGACGGTTGACTTGCCGACGATAAGCGCATCGTGTGACAGCCCATCGACAAGCCCCATGACGGCATCGTCGACATAGGAAACATCAGCGGCGTTGGAACCGGATTGCTGTGGGGTTCCGACGCAAATGAAGAAGATATCCGCGAACTCAGCAGCTGCCTGCAGGTCGGTGCTAAACGTCAGTTTGCCGCTAGCTAGCGCCCTGCTAAGGACTTCTTCTAGGTACGGCTCGAAGAAGGGCGCGTCACCGGATGCAAGCTTCTCGATGGCTGCTTGATTGATATCGATTCCCATGACCTCGAAACCGAAGTCGGCCATGCACGCTGCGTGGACGGCGCCGAGATACCCCGTCCCGATCACAGCGAGTTTCGGGCGAGTGTGCGATGGGTCAACGGTCGTTTGTGGCATGGAACGAGCGTAGCCGACGACGGTATGTCGTCTCCGGTTGTGCCGTGTCGAACGCTCGGGTAGGCGCGCGGATTCAGCCGCTCCCGTAGACTGTCTGCGGCCGACGTCGCGATCGTCAGTTGAGGACATCGCGCACACACCGCTTGATGATCCAAAGGGTAGAAATCCAGATGGCACAGAATCCTGACTTTGACGCGTTCCAACTTTCCGAAGAGCACGTCGAACTTCGTAGCGCGATCCGTCAACTAGCACTGGACAAGATCGCCCCTCGGGCAGCGGAAATCGACGACACCGGCGAGTTTCCATGGGATGTCTACGAGGCGCTCGCCGCATCCGGCTTCCACGCAATCAGCATCCCCGACCAATATGGCGGATCCGACGGCGACAACTTGGCCGCGTGCATCGTGGTTGAGGAGGTTGCCCGCGTCTGTGGATCGAGTTCGCTCATCCCGGCTGTCAACAAACTCGGCACCACACCACTGCTGGTAGGTGGAGGCGAGGAGGTCAAGGCTCGGTATCTGCCGGAGGTCGCCAGCGGGAAGGCAATGTTCTCGTATGCCTTGAGTGAGCCTGGTGCCGGAAGCGACGCTGCCAGTATGAAGACGACGGCAGTCAGGGACGGCGATGACTGGGTCCTCAACGGCTCGAAGATGTGGATCACCAATGCGGGGATTTCTACGTACTACACCGTGATGGCCAGCACGAATCCGGATCTAGGTTCGCGAGGGATCTCGGCATTTGTGATCCACGCAGACGATCCGGGATTCAGTCTCGGAGCACCCGAGCGCAAGCTGGGGATAAAGGGCTCACCAACTCGCCAGATCTTCCTCGACAATGTGCGTATTCCGGCCGACCGGATGGTCGGGGACGAGGGAACTGGCTGGGTCACCGCGATGAAGGCACTCGATGTCACACGGGTCTGTATCGGAGCCCAAGCGGTTGGACTCGCCCAAGGTGCACTCGATGCAGCTATTGGCTACGCCAAGGAACGCGAGCAGTTCGGCAAGCCGATCGCCGACTTCCAGGGCGTTCAGTTCATGTTGGCCGATATGGCAATGCAGATCGAGGCAGCCCGCCAGCTCGTCTATCACGCAGCAGCGGTCAGCGAGCGCGGCGAAACCTCAGCTACCTATTTTGGTGCTGCGGCCAAGTGCTTCGCCTCCGACGTTGCGATGAAGGTGACAACGGATTGCGTGCAGATCTTCGGCGGTTACGGCTACGTCAAGGATTACCCCGTGGAGCGGTTCATGCGGGACGCGAAGATCACTCAGATCTACGAAGGGACGAACCAGATCCAGCGAATCGTGATTGCGCGAGCGCTCATGAATGGCACATCAGGGGCTGCCAAATAGCCTTGATTTTGCGCTCATCGTCTTCGAGTCATCGAGAGGTCGCTAGTGGCAGAGCTGCTGCTTCATATCGGAACTGTTAAGACTGGAAGCACGATGCTGCAATCGCACCTGCGGGTGAATGCGGAGGTATTGCAGGAGCAAGGTTGGAAGTATCCAGAGTTCAACGGCAAGCGAAACCACTGGGAGTTTGCCGTCCCGTTTCAGCGTCGGCTTTCCAGGGAGCACCTCCGAACGGGAATCGACACTGCCGAGCGTCGGGCAGCGTTCATTTCGGAGCTAGAGGGAGCGCTGCGGGACCGGGTCCAGCCTGACGATCGTTGGGTGATGACTAGCGAGTACTTCAGCAGCAGACTAGCGTCGGAAGCTGAAGTGACCGACGCAGTTGACTTCCTTCGGAGGTACTTCGACCGAATCGTAGTGATCGTCTTTTTTCGGCGCCAGGAGAACTTGCTCCCGAGTTACTATTCGCAGTCGATCAAGCGTGGCGGGTCGTCTCGCTGGTCGTGGTCATACTGCCAACGTCAGTTGAGACACTTCGACTATTGGGAGATGTACTCGCGTTGGGCCAGCACGGTGGGGCCCCAGAACATCATTGCTTTGCCTTACCTCGAGTCTTTTAAGTCGGACGCGAACGTGCTCCTCGAACGGTTTCAGGCCGCAACCACTATCCGTTTGACCGAACCAGTAAAGGCGAGACGACGCAGGGTGAATGCTTCGCTTACTAGCGAGGGGATTGCATTCCTGCGTGAGATCAATCCGGTCATTGTGGCATTGGAACAGGACACTAGCGTGAATACGCGGATCCGAGCCAAGACCGTAGCTAGAGTGATGGCGTTGACATCGGACAGTCAGCAGTTTGTTCCAGATGGTCGGACGTTAGCGAAGATCGCTAGTCACTATCGTGAATCCAACGCCAAACTTGTTGCAGAGCTTGGTGGCGGACTCGAGTGGGACGAGTGGTTGGCGTATCCGATTGATCGCGATCAGGCGGGTTCGCACGTGGTGCTCTCCCGCGATAGGCGTAGCGAGCTGATCGCCGGGATTTCGCAGCCGCGCGGGCCAGTACCCCCGGAGGTATTGCCCGGCTCGCGTCTGCGTCGTCAATGGGGCATGTTCAGGAGCGTATCTCGCGAGATGTTCAGAGAGGGCAGGTCAAAGGGATGAGTAGGGTTCGCAACGCAGCTGTAGTGCTGGCAGGGGGCGTGGGTGCAAGAGTCGGGCTTTCCATTCCCAAGCAACTAATCAAGGTGGCAGGGCGTCCAATCGTGGAGCACACGATTGCGCTGCTAGAGGACTCCGACGCGATCGACGAGATCATCGTCATGATGGCGCCGGGGCATCTCGATGCGATTCGCGAGATTGTGAAGAACGGCGAGTATCAAAAGGTTACCCAGATCCTTGAGGGAGCTGATACTCGAAACGGGACGACCGAGCGTGCGATCGAGGCATTGGGTGCGCAGGAATGCAATGTCTTGTTTCACGATGCGGTCCGCCCGCTGTTGTCTGAGCGAATCATTCGAGACCTGATTAGGGCGCTCGAAACCTACTCTGCCGTCGATACTGCGATTCCCTCTGCTGACACGATCATTCAAGTCGACGAGCCCCGAACAGCTGACAGTTCGACCGGCCGCCTTGAGCAGATAGTCGATGTACTTCCGCGTCACCTACTGCGGCGAGGGCAGACGCCTCAAGCTTTCAAACTCTCCGTTATCCGAGCGGCATATGCGAAAGCTGCAGCTGACCCTGGATTTGTGGCGACCGATGACTGCACCGTCGTGCTCCGGTATCTGCCCGAGGTTCCGATTGCCGTTGTTCACGGTAGCGAGCAGAACATGAAAGTCACCGAACCAATCGACGTCTTTGTGGCAGATAAGTTGTTTCAGCTTGGTAGCCACGACCGGCCAGAGGGACGTAGCCGCGAAGAGTACGAGAAAGAACTTGCTGGCAAGACGCTCGTGGTCTTCGGTGGCTCTTATGGAATCGGCGGAGACATTGCTGATCTTGCGCGGGGGTATGGTGCGGACGTATTCTCCTTCTCGCGCTCGTCGACTGGTACACACGTCGAGAACCGAGACGATGTGCGGGCCGCTTGTAAGACGGTAGTCGCGCAGACGGGTCGGGTTGACTTCGTCGTCAATACTGCTGGGGTGTTGCCGCGCGGTTCGTTGACTGAGGCATCCGAGGAGACCATCTATCACGCAACTGGCGTCAACTACCTCGCGCCGATCTTCATCGCGCAAGAGTTCTACCCTCACCTAGCGGCTTCCAGAGGTTCTCTACTCTTGTTCACGTCTAGTTCCTACACGCGGGGGAGGGCGAGTTATAGCTTGTATTCATCTGCGAAAGCGGGACTGGTGAACCTAACGCAGGCACTCGCTGACGAGTGGGCGCGGGCCGGTGTGAGGGTGAACTGTATCAATCCCGAGCGAACGGGCACCCCAATGAGAACGAGCGCTTTCGGAGTTGAACCGCCAGGGAGTCTTCTGGAGAGCGAAGTAGTTGCCGCAACATCTGTCGACGTCTTACTTGCGGAGCAAACCGGCCACATCATCGATGTCAGACGGGTGGATCCGTTCGCGGCGGCGGAGTTGGAAGCAGGCTCCGAAGTGGGAGTTGGGAAAGGCAACGATTAGATGCGTGGTACGGCCGAGATTCGTGAGGCGAAACGGAAGATCAGCGAGCGAGCCGCGCGAAGGCAGCTAACTCGGCTGAGCGGCCAGCAAGCGTCGGAGGTCGACCGTTTCGACATAGCCGTCTACTTTGGCGACCCAGCTCAGAACATGTACCAGCTTCGTCAATGGGTGGAGCCCCTAAAAAGTTTGAGCGAGGAATTCGCCGTAGAGGTGGTCTTTCGGTGCGCCGATTCTGCAGTTCAGGCGCTGAAAGATCCAGATTTTTGTCTCCCGGTGGAATACGCAGGGCGGCACTCTGAGCTTGATCCACTAGTCGAGCGGCGCGGCATTCGGGCGGTCTTCTACGTAAATCACCACAAGAGCAACTTCGCGATGTTGTCGCACCCTGGAGTCACTCACGTCTACCTGGGTCACGGCGAGTCGGACAAGCTCGCGGTGTCGGCGTCTAATCAGCTGAAGTCCTATGACTTTGCCTTTGTGGCAGGTCAGGCAGCCATCGATCGTATCCGACGTCGATTGATCAATTTTGATGCCAATCAACGACTTGTCCCAATTGGACGGCCGCAGGTGGATTTTCCAACGAGGCGATCGAACTTGGCCGGTCCCACATCAAAACAGTTCACCTTGCTCTATGCACCCAGTTGGGAGGGCGACCGGGCTTCGAACGCGTATGGGTCGGTTGAATCGCACGGCCGTCATGTAATCGACGAAGCCTTGGCCGATGGACGAGTACGAATCATCTTTCGCCCCCATCCCCTTAGTGGCGATGTCCGGACGGATTACGGCAAGGCTGTAAAGGCCTTGACCGAGAGAATCGCTGCGGCAGCCTCCCAAGATCGCGGAGCCGGTCATTTCACTGATCTAGGTGCTGAGTTCGGATGGCAGGCCGAGGTCGCCGATTTTTGCGTTACTGATGTATCGGCTGTGGCGTTCGACTGGCTGGCCACGAGTAAACCGCTAGTAATTTGTGACCCGGCTTCGCCACAAGCATTGGTTGATTCCACAAGTATGTCTGCGAACTTGCCGCGCTGGGCCCCTAACTCAGGTCCTGACCTCGTTGGTCTCCTAGACAGTCAGCTCACCGACGAGGGGGCGGCGGAGCTCGACGATCTGCGGAAGTACTGCTTTGGTGAAGGTTCGGCAATGACGCGATTCCGCAATGCGACCGAGGACGTCCTTCGGACACGAGACGCCGGGTTGAAGGCGTTGGGTCGCTTGTAGAGGTGGCGTGCGAGTGACCTTCGCAAAGATTCTGGCAGTTACTCTTCGCCAACAGGAAAAGTTGCAGCCTTTCGCTAAGGATTGTAAGTATGCAAGCCGATATTCCTGACATGGTTCGTTTGAGAAGTGGGAACCGACGCTGGCTGGTCCTTGGAGCCTTGGTAAGCGTGGGGGCGCTGCTGGGCAGTGGTGTTGTTGGAACGTCATCTGCGAACGCGGCGGATCCGGAGGCACCCCCGAGCGCGTCGGCTGCGCGGTCGGTGGAAACGACTCCGCCTGGAGATGTCTTCACGAAGCCCCGCTACTTGCCATTTCGTGATAGCGCAAGGATCGGCTGCGTCTATAGCAACTGCATCAGCGGCGGCAAGCCTGACCACGGATACTGGGCGTTGGACTTCACCGCTCCCCGCGGGACATTGGTCTATGCAGCTGGTGGGGGAATCGCGAACATCACGGATCCGGCCAGCAAGTGTGACGGTGGCTCCCTCTGGATTGATCACGGAGGAGGTGACTCCAGCCGTTACGTCCATCTAGGTTCCATCCTTGTCAGCAACGGCCAAGTGGTGTCCGAGGATACCCCGATTGGCACTTTCGGTGGCGATTCGTGCACCTCCAACTCACTTCACTTCGCGACCAAGGACACTGGCCCCTTCCCCACCCGAGATGCAGATGACCCGGGTGAGCTCCGGGCGTGCGTGGATGGTTCAGGGACGACGTTTCCTGCAGTTCTCGGCTTCTCGAGCTGGAACTCGATCCCGTTCGGTACCCGTTGGGCGTACAGCCAGGGAACGGGGTGTTGGAATGCTCCGCGTCAGGCGGGCCCACCTTCAAAAGTCCAAGTCAAGCACAAGCCCAAGAAGCTTGTGGCGAGATGGAAACGCACCGGGATTAACAGTGATCGGGTTCTGAGTTACCGGATCGGCTACCGTCACCTCAGCAAGAAGAAGGGAACGTGGACAAAGCAGCGATATGTCACCGTGAGTGGTTCATTGACAAAAGCGAAGGTTCGGACGCACGTATTTCCAACACGCTGGGAAGTGGTCATTTGGTCGTACGATGCTGCGGGGGCAAGCACGGGAGAAGTCAACCTAAATCGCGTAAAGAAGGGCTTTAAACGTAAAGCCAAGAAGTGGCGAAGCTAGCTCCGGTCTTCCTCGTGGTTGTGATTCCGTGGGGTTGGATGACCGAATTGCTCTGTAATGGGCGTGGCCGCGATCACCTCACGGCGCGTGCTACGGGCCACCAAAGCTCTGCTGTGCTCCTCGAGGAGGGCGTCTACAGCGTCTCGGAAGCGTTTCCTGCTTGAGCCGGGCGAGGTATCGCCGAAGTAGTACCGAATCGCATCACGGTACGAATCTGGCATCCCGTCCGTTGACAGTGTCTGGCAGATATCCGCCACATTCTGCGCTTGGTCTGTGCGGAGGAGTGGCAGTGCGACCGAGATTCCGGTTGGACTCGGAATTGTTGATTCTGCTGCTGGTTCAGTGACGATGAGGGGCTTTCCAGTGGCCATCCAGTCGAATGCAACCGATGAGATATCAGAAATACACATGTCGAGCTGTGCCAGGTGCCACCCGAAAGACGGTGAGTCGTCCAGCACATGGTGAGCATGGGGGTCCTGTTTGTTGGCATCCAGTAGTAGTTTCTGGATCTCAAGCGTCGCAACCTTCTCGGCTGGTAGAAGACTACCTGCCAGCGGGTGCGGACGAAACACAACCCGATACCGTCCTGAGCTCAGTAGCGATGAAACCATGGCGACTCCGTGGCTCGCCGTCGACCCGTATCGCCCTGTCGGCTTATCGCCCTCCCAGGTGGGCGCGTATAGCACGCTAATCCGATCAGATTCAGGTATCGGGTGGGTCGGATGCTCAGTATCAATTTGGGGTCGGCCTACCTCCCTGATTCGATATTGCCAGTCGAAGTCCAACAGTTGATTGGCAAACCTTCTCCGACCGGCTTCACCAGGGACGAATACAAAGGTGTACGCGCGGAATTGGTTTGTTGATGAGGCTGTCTTGTCTGACTCGCCGTGTCCCAGCGAGATATGGAACGTCGCAGGGAAGGCGAGCATGCCTAGGTTCGCGCCGGAGTTATTCACATAGAACATCAGCTGAATGGGGTGCCGATGCATGAATTCATCAACATCGGACAACTTCTTAAGGTAGACAACATTCGGCCAACCCGCTTGGAGGAATTCCAGGGCTGCGGTTGGCTTTCTCGTCACCAGGACGACCTCGTGCTTATCAAGTACCGCTCTGAATGGGTCCAGCCATTGGTTCACCTGATATGCGAGGTTGGCGACACTACCGAAATAGATCGCCACCTTGACTTCCTTGTCGCGGTAGTGGTCCGGCGCAGAGTCGGGGGGCAGCAGCTTTAGCGCCTTGCGCTCACGGAATGTTCGTTGGAAGTAGCCACGCGTGGCGTCAAAGTCAGAGCGAATTCGCACCATTCGCCTATGTTAGCTAGTACGGTGGCGTGGCTAGCTCGTGAGGCCCCGAGCTGTGGCGCATCCGGCCCATGGGGCCGCACTCCTGTAGCCTCTCTTCGTGTCGAAACTACTGCTGCACATCGGGACTGGGAAGACCGGAACGACGTCCTTGCAGCACTTCCTGCGGTCTCACCGTCGAGACCTAGCCAAGCTCGGCTGGGGCTACCCAGCGTTTCTATCGCGGGCAAACCACACCGAGATGGCACTTCCATTCTCCGACAGCTTCACAAGTTCGTGGCACAGACTATACGGAGTCACGGACCAGATAACCGCTGATGCGAAGATCGCCGACATCAGGGTGGGCTTGGCCTCGGCGCCCGAAAGGGACCGTTGGATTGTCTCAACGGAGCACTTCACAAAGACAGTTCGCGACCCAGCGGGGATGGCTCGTGTTATTGACTTCTTTCGTACCTATTTTGATGAGATCGAGCTACTCTGCTACGTTCGCCGTCAAGACTTTATGCTCCCGAGTCTGTATTCGCAGGTGATTAAGGCGGGCGGGGTTGACGCTTGGGATTGGGAGTACTTTTCCGGCGCGCTAGAAAAGCGCAACTACCTCACCATGTGTCAGGACTGGGCTTCCGCTGGCGCCGACACGTTTACTATTCGGCCGTTTCAGGAGAACTACAAGGGCGCCCAATCAAGCCTTATCAATGACTTCATTATGGCTGCTGGGCTGCCCACGGAGTTGCTGCAGCCAACCGAAGCTAGTGCCCGCGGTCGCCGAACGAATCCAGGTTTGAGTGCCGAGGGGACTGCGTTCCTGAGGCTCGTGAATCCACTCGTGCCGCGAATTAGCGATGGTCAGTCGAACATGCGGCGTCGACGGAACTTGATCGACAAGATTGGCGGACTTACGCCAGGGGCGTCCTTAGGACTCTCACCTGAATTAAGAGAACGCGTGATGGAAAACGTGGCTGGCACCAATGTCTCCTTCATCGAGGAGTTCGGTGGCGACTGCGATTGGCAAGAGTGGCTATCGCAGGAATGGCACGAGGGGGCCACACCCGAGATCACGCCCGAGCGCATTGTTGAAGTGATGGCACTTACTTCACAGCCGAGTGGGCCGATGGATTGGGGGAGACCGACCGCGCCTCCGGCTCGTGATGAGGTAGCCCAAGCGGGGGTCTTGAGTCGATTGCGTGGAGCACGTCTCCTTGGTCGAGGCCGCTAGGGCGAAGCGCTACGCCTTACGAGACGCCTTGGTCTTGGCGATATCCCAATATCGGTGCATTCGTTCCTTCCGAGATGGCGGGACGCCGTAGAGCTCGCCCCACGAGACAGGGCCGTTTGGGCTGGCGACTTGAACTGCGAGCTCGAGGGTTCGCTCGGCAGTGAGTGTG
This sequence comes from uncultured Actinomycetes bacterium, assembly GCA_946803585.1. Taxonomy (GTDB): domain Bacteria; phylum Actinomycetota; class Actinomycetes; order S36-B12; family UBA10799; genus UBA10799. The sequence continues at coordinate 173,936 of CAMPEQ010000008.1, read as the reverse complement.
GTTGGAGTGGCCTTGGCCGCTCCTTTCGGGACCTGGTCTAACCAGGCCTGCCACAGCGGATCCTCCGGGAATCGGCCTACGAGTTCGTTGCAAGACTCGGAACAGTATTCGGTTACTCGATCGAGTGTCTCTTGATCTGGAACGAACGGTGCCGGATCAGCTACTGACATGATCTTCTTCTTAAGGCGCCGATTGACGATCGCTGCCCGTCGATCATCGAGTGCGCGACGCGGAACATACTGGTTAGTTAGTGAGATAAACCCCATCCCTTCCGCACTGAGTGATCGATTTGATTCGAGTAGGGCTGGTTCTATCCATTGACTATCGAAGGTGATACCGGTCGCTCGACTGGTTGCTCCGAGAAAGTCGGTGGAGTCAGACTTGTAGCGTTCGAGGTACGGAACCGCTGTTATGTTCTCCTCGCCCACAGCGGCCGACCACGCATCAAAGATCTGGATCGGGTCTAGTCGCTCTAGCCGGTTCTCACAAAACTGCCAACTCCAGGAGCCCTTGAGCCCATCCTTTATGCGCTGGGAAAGCACGCTTGGCAGCATGAACTCTGCGCGCCGAAAGAAGACGACAACCGAGACCGAATCGAACACTTCCCGGAAAAACGTGACGGCCTTCGCGATTTCGGCTTGGGATCGTAGACGCATCGTGAACTGCTCGCTTGAGATGATCCATTTTTGTTGGCTGGGGGGAGTTGCGCTACTGTTCATCTGCTTCTTCAACGCAACCCGCAGGTCGAGCGCGGCCTTGTTCTTAGAGGCACTGTCGTACATGCCGCGAGTCCTGTGCTGGTCGCTGGTCTTGTCCGAGAAACAGAGCGGGAAAGCCTGATGATTAGCTGGCAAGAAGTCCGGAAGTGTCCAGCCTTGTTCTGCCAACAGTTGTGAGTTGGTGCTCAGTAGCTGTTGGAGGTACGTTGTGCCGGTCTTCATCGTCCCAATGTGCAAAACTGCGGTCGCCATATGTGGCTCCCTTCACAAGTTGGAGTCTGCTCCGGATTGGCTGAATCTAAGGTTCGTTGCACGGCAATGGCCTTCTCAAGATGTTACCCGGGTACGCCTGGTTGGCGTCATCGGCCCGGTGAAATTGGCGGCTAGATGATCGGTGCGCGTCCTCGCCGGGTCATCTCCCATACGGTGCGCCATCGGAGTTGCCGCTTAGTGCCTGGATCACTCCGCCAGCCATCCTGCCATCCCTGTATCCACACGGCTAGCCCTTGCCTATCAGAGCGTGACCGAAGAACCTGAACTAAGGTCCAGCTCCCCACGTAGAGGGGGACGAGCGCAGGAGGAAGATTACGTCGCGCAATCCACACACGGTTGCGGGCGATTAGTCGGTGGAACTCGTTGTCGACGTGGCGTTTCGCTTCGGTGTTGGGATGGTGCGCAACGAGGTCTCCCGCGTACCAAACGATGCTCCCCTGGTCCCAGCAGCGCCAGGCGAGTTCAATACCCTCGTGGTAGAAGAAGAGCTCGTTCCCGAAACCGCCGATTGCGTCAAAAACGCTTCGGCGGGCAACGATCGCACCCTCCCATAGCGTGAAGGCGTAGCTCGACCGTGCGGGATCTCCTTTGCGCAGCCGGGGGATCCACCTGCGAGCATCAACCGGTGCGTCTGGATCGTGAACGTGCGGTTGAACGATGCCGAGGTCAGGCCAGGCACGAAAGTGCGCAAGCGCTCGAGCGAGGAAGTGCGGATCGCTCAACCAGGCGTCGTCGTCGAGGAAGAACAATAGCTCGCCGTTGACTCTGGCGACTCCGGCATTTCGTCCCCCACAGACCCCGAGGTTCTCTGGAAGGTACTCGGTCTTGACATAGCCCGGTAGCCCAGTCGGCTGCCAGCCGTTTCCGACACAGACGATGTCGAGCGTGACGTCTTGCTGGGCAGCCAGGGAATCGAGGGCTCGGTTCAGTTCCGTCGGCCGGTTTCCCATGGTGAGGAGTACGACTCCGAAGTCGGTCATGCCTTAGCTCGAGCAGTTGACCTCAGCGGCAGTGCGCGGCTTCGCCGCTTCTGCTGCTGGAGTCGGCTTTGTGGGCACAACGGCCTCGAGTTCATAGTCGAAGTCAGATCCAACCTGGAAGACGATGTACTCGCTCTTAACCTTCTTGGTTGCAGTTGGTGTGATTCCGGTGGCGTAACCAAGAGTCCGTGCTGCTTCAACCTGGTCGGGTCGTTTTGGGTTGTAGAGGATCGCCGAGGGACCCTCGGTCTTGGCGTCGGACTCGCTGACGACGGTGTACTCCTCAGTCGTGAGCAGTCGCGACGCGCGAGCTGCGCTCCCGCGTAGACCACTCGCGTTCTCGACATTGATGCTGATCTCGTCGGGTCCCATGACCAGCGGTTCACCATCAGCTCCGTTTGTGGGTGGTGGGGGCCAGGGTTGGTCTTCTTTGATTGCGGTCCAAAGCTCGTCGGCCTCGCTCGGAATCCACGAGACCGTTCCACCGTCGTCGTTGTAGGTGAACGGAACTGTGGCAAACGTGATGCTCGATGGTTCGACCGCAGAGGCGTTGAGCGCGAGCTCTTTGAGGGAATCGAACTCGGCCAAGCCAGGATCAGCGGTCAGCGACTTACTTCCCGCCGTCAGTACGGAGAGCAGTTGCGCAGGATTGGTCAGTACTCCAACGGAGGTGGCTTTGCGAATCGCTGCCGAGAGGAACTCCTGCTGGCGATCGATCCGTGAGATGTCACTGCCGTCGCCGAGTGCCTTGCGGGCGCGAACGAACGCGAGGGCTTCCTCACCCTTGACGACGTGTTTGCCTGCCTTCATATCGAGCTTCGCCTCAGCATCGAAGACGTCCTTCTTTAGGCACACTTCGACACCATCGAGCGCGTTGATGACTTCCTTGAAGCCAGTGAAATCTACGACGACGTAGTGGTCAATGCTGATTCCGGTCAGTTGTTGGACGGCCTTGACCGAGCAGCCAGGGCCACCGATGTCGAAGGCCTCGTTAAACCGTGTCTCGTAGCCGCCGTCGGTGCCTCCGCCGGTGGCCTTGCAGGTGGGTAGCGTGACGAGGGAGTCCCGGGGGATGGAGACAGCAAACGCCCGTGAGCGGTCGCCCGAAATATGCAGCAGAATGGTGGTGTCACTACGGGCGCCCTCGAGGACGTTCTTATTTCCGTATCCCTTGCTGTTCTTACCCTGACGGGTGTCAGATCCCATCAGCAAAATGTTGATTGGCTCACCGGCGATCGGGCCTTCGGTGTTAGCTGGCTGGAAGTTGCCGTCAGTACTGATGCGGATGTTGTCGGTGAGGCTATTCGCGTAGTGACCGCCGATTCCGGCAGCGGCAGTGGCGAGCAGCACAAACGACGATAGAATCGCGGCCATCACCCGCGGCCACCTGCGCCGCGTCGCCTCAGCAGTCATCCTGCGTTGTCCGATCTGTCGGAGTCACTTCACACAATCCCGGGCAGCATTGAGCCCGCATTCGGGCAGCATAGTGCGCGACTCGCCAAACTATGGTCATTTCAGTACTGATCGTCAGACGCGCCGACCATGGTCGAAGTTCCGCCTATGCCCAAAGTTGGCACTTTGGTGGTCTGTCGACCCCACTTGCTACCCCGCTAGCAGGTCTCGAGAAAGCACTCTGGTGACTCTTTCCTGCTCGGGGATGCCCGCTGTAGCCCCGTCCACGAGCACGCTCGTGGTACCCGCGAGGTCAGCAATCTTGGACAGGGTAAGCACTACCGAAGTCGTGACGGGTCCGCCCGGTATCAGTAGCCGGTCGCCGCGGGTGAGCGCCAGGTCGTCGGCTAGCTGGGCCGTAATCGGCTCCGCAGATGTCTTATCGATTTGCCACTTGCGGATCTGCAGGTTTGGACACTCCGTCGGATCAGTGAGGCCGGGGAAGAAGTCCCCATGGACCCGGACATCGTGGGCGTAGTCGTCGATCCCCACGGGGAGTTTGTCGCGAAACCCAGCGGCCATGGGTAGAAGGGAACAGGCGAGGTACTCGTCAGCGGATGGCAGTTCATTCGCTAGCTCTGTGGGTCCGATGACGGCGACATCCAGATCCACAGGAGGCGGCGAATCCTTTGCCCGAGTGTTTGGTAGAACCAGAGTTGCTCCGATCGCCGCGACTGCGCCGATGAATACGGGGACAAGCCAGTGAGTCGGCAGGAATAGCCCAACCTTCGATTCGGCCGATAGTCCGTAGGAGTCTTGGAGGAGATTGGCAGTCTTGGCCTGCCAGTTCAGCATGCTCGTCGTGGATAGCTCGGTCCGTTCGCCGGTGTCTTGGTTGTAGTAGGTGACAAGCGGCGTACTGGGATCGCGGCGAGCAGTGTCGATAAGCACATCGGACAGCCTGCCATGTAATGAATCGGTGCGTCGAATGGGTTCTCGTCACTCTTGGTGCAGGTGATCTGGCAGGGTAGCCCTCGTGTTGGAGTCTGTGATGCTCGTGGGAGGGAAAGGAACGCGGCTTAGGCCGTTGACCATCTCTGCGCCAAAACCGATGCTGCCAGTAGCGGGGGTGCCGGTGACCGAGCACCAAGTCGGCCGCGCACGCGAGGCTGGTGTCACGCGAATCATCCTAGGGACGTCGTACCAGGCCGAGGTGTTTAGTGACTACTTTGGCTCGGGCGAGGAGTTCGGGGTCGAACTGGACTATGTGGTCGAGGACGTGCCACTGGGAACGGGTGGGGCGATCCGCAACGTTGCCGACGCATTGGAATCGGGCCCGGATGATCCGGTCATCATCTTTAACGGTGATGTACTGACCGGTTTGGATATCGCAGGAATTGTTCAAGCGTGGCGGGATGCCGATGCTGACGTCGCGATCTATCTCACCCGAGTGCAAGATCCGCGTGCGTTCGGGCTGGTTCCGACGGATGCTGATGGCAACGTGACGGCGTTTCTAGAGAAACCGCAGACACCAGAAGAGATCGTTACCGACCAGATCAATGCGGGCTGTTATGTGTTTCGACGTTCACTGATCGACGAGATCCCAAACGAGCGTCCGGTGTCGGTTGAGCGCGAGACCTTCCCGGGGCTCCTCGCCCGCGGGGCAAAGGTCATCGGCTACGTCGACGATTGCTACTGGCTAGATCTGGGAACTCCGTTGGCCTTCGTGCAAGGCTCAGCCGACTTGGTTCGCGGCGTCGCGCCCTCTCCGGCCGTACCGGGACCAACTGGGGAAGCCCTTGTACTCGCAGATGCAGAGATCGCCAGCGATGCCACAGTGACCGGTGGTTCGGTGGTGGGCAGGGGTTCCCATATCAGCTCGGGGGCAGTCCTAGCTTCGAGTGTGCTCTTTGACGAAGCCGTTATTGGCGAAGGCGCGCACATCGAGCGCAGTGTCATTGGTCGAGGGGCCTACATCGGCGCTGGCGCCGTTGTGCGCGGTGCTGTAGTCGGTGACGGCGCCAGAGTCGAGGCCGGCAATGAGCTCCTAGACGGAGTCAGGGTCTTCCCGAACCAGACCATCGCGCCGGGGAGCATCAGATTCTCCTCGGATCAGAGCTAGTGACGAGGTAGTTCAGCCGTTATGTGGATTTCAACCATCGCCGTCATTGTGGTGTTGGTTGTTGTCAACTTGCTCAACAACAAGTGGGCCAAACAGCACTACCTGCTGATTTGTCTCGTCGCGACTGGAGTTCTACTCGCGATCGCGCGATTCGATGGCCTGTCTTGGAAGGCACTAGGACTTGATCGTGACTCGTGGCAGCCCGGCCTGATTTGGTCCCTTGGCGTTTTTCTCGCGGTGGCAGCTTTTTACGCAATCGCGGCGAGTATCCCGGCGGCAAGGCGGGGATTCAACGACAAGCGCGCGGCCGAACAAGGGTGGCGCAGTGTCCTCTATAACTCCACTATTCGAATCCCGTTCGGAACAGCCCTTCTCGAGGAGACCGCCTTTCGAGGGGTGCTGCTCGCTGTGGTGGCTCAAGGATGGGGTTGGACCGCCGGCGTCATCGTTAGCTCTATTGTCTTCGGATTCTGGCACGTGCTGCCTTCGCTGGATTTTCACGAGAACAGCGGTGCAGCCGATGTCTTGGGGCAGGGCTTTCGCGCGAAGGCGACGAGCGTCGTACTGACCGTGGTCGGCACAGGCGCCGCAGGGGTTGGCTTCTGTCTGCTGCGGGGAATCTCCGGCAGCCTCTTCCCGCCCATGGTGCTACATGCTTCGCTCAACGGGATCGGGCTAGCGGTCTCGTGGGCGTTTGCTCGACGACTACGCGACATTTAGCGGTGAGCGAGCGGGAACTGGCTCGTCGATGGCGAACTGATCGCCAGATTGACCTTCGAGCGCAGCTAGGTCCGCTGTTACGCGGTACGGGTGATCCGACTTGGGCACTCGATGCCAGCGGCGGCTTCTGGCGTACCTCGCTAACACCGGCGGGTCCGGGAGTTGAGCGACTGTGGGTCGATCGCGGCTCGCAGGAGGTTGTTCAACGCTCATTTGGGCCGGGTGCCGATTGGCTGTGTGACCGACTGCCGACCCTACTCGGCAGCGATGACGATCCGACGGGGTTCGTCCCGCCCCCAGCGCTAAGGCAAACGGCATCGACGCACCGAGATTGGCGGGTAGGGCGCACGGGCCTCGTCCTCGAGGCACTGCTTCCGGCAATCCTGGAACAGAAGGTGACCGGCAAAGAGGCGTGGCTGGGCTGGCGAACCCTCGTCAACACTTTTGGCACTCCGGCGCCCGCGCCAAGCGGTGCACCACCGAATCTGAAGGTTATGCCCGCGCCGCCAGTGTGGACGAGTATTCCGTCGTGGGAGTGGCATCGGGCAAGCGTCGACAAGGCGCGCGCCGTGACGGCGATGGCGGCGGCACGACATGCCAACTCAATCGAGGAAATCACCCACGCCCGGGCAGTGATAGCGAACGAGCGGCTACGGCAGATCCCTGGTGTAGGGATTTGGACGACGGCAGAGGTGGCTCAGCGGGCGCTTGGGGATAGCGACGCCGTGTCCTATCGCGACTACCATCTGGCTAAGCACATCGTATACACGCTCACGGGGGAGCAAGCGGGGACCGATGAGCGGCTTGCACAGGTATTGCAGCCATATGCAGGTCACAGGTACCGAATCCAGCGACTCGTGGAGCTAGGCCGCCACGGTATGCCGCGACGGGGTCCACGGATGACGGTGCAGGATATGCGCAAGTTCTAGCTAGATGGTCTGTAGGTAGTCACTTGTGGAGCGGGGTGCGCGATGCGCAGCCTGCGCACTGGGATAGCCAACGGCCACCCCACCTAGCGGTTGCCAGTCCGGCGGAAGATCGAGTACCTCCCGCACCACATCTGGGCAGAAGACGGTCGAGCTAATCCACGCTGAACCTAGCCCTTGTGCTGCCAGTGCAATCAGAAGATTCTGCACAGCAGCACCGCCAGCCACCATGAACAGGTCCCGCTCGTATCCATTACGCGGGTCGTCTGGATAGCTGTGAGCTGCTTCGGCCAGAGCGAGGAAAGGTAGGACAACTGTCGGCGCATTGCGAAGTACATCGCCGCGTTTGACTCGTTTGGTCACCGATTCCGCAGAGTAGCTATCGAGGCGCTGAAGATCATTGATCCACTGTTCACGCATTGCGTCGAACAGGGTCTGGCGCAGATCAGGGTCCTTTAGATGCAGAAAACGCCACGGTGTCGTGTGATGTGGTGCCGGTGCACTAATCGCTGCAGCGACGGCACTGGCGATGCTGGCATCGCTCACGGGTTGGTCTGTGAACTGCCTGATCGTTCTACGGTGATAGACCGCCTCGCGGCGACCCTGAGCAACTGCCTCGGCGGTTCCTAACGAGAAGAGATCGGCGGCAGGGTCGCGCAGAAGGGCCTTAGCGCCCTCGTCGGGTGACTCGGCTGGCAGGAGCAGGTGGGCCGCTCCACGGATAACCATCACGGGGGTGCCGGTTGTCTTTCCCGAGGCGAGTTCCGCCGCTCCGGCCAACTGATCAGCGACAGCCGTCACCGTAGCCTCAAGCCGATTGCCGTAGCGATCTTGTTGGCCACGGTAGTCGAGCATCGTCTTTACCCCGGCCGAACCAATCGTGAGGTCGGTGACGCCATCGCGCCACGGTCGGCCGAAGGTGTCGGTGATAATCAGCCCTAGCTGGTTCACTGGCAGTTCGGCGAGTAGGCCATCACGTAGTTGTTGGGCTGACGCGTCTGGATTCTGCGGCAGCAGGATGACAGTCCCTGGCTCAGTCTCGGAGGCGTCAACACCTGCCGCGGCCATGACGAATCCGTGCTTAGTGGCGACTATTCGTGTGACTGCGTGCTCGGTGGTGCGGGTAGCGACAACCCGGTCAGTTTGTTCGGTGATTGCTTGTTCGCGATCGACTGCGCGCCGGGTTTGGCCCTCTGCTTTTGCCACGACTTTGCTTGTGACCGCGACGATGTCCCCGTCGGCTAGCCCGGTAGAACCATCGGGCCACCTCAGCTCCGGCAGCAGTGCGATGAGTTCGGCGACGAGGTCAGTGGACTCGCTGACCTCACCAATCCCGGCAACCGAGACGACCTGTAGTCCGCGCGATGTCATCTGGTTGGCTGCCCGGATGAGCGTGTAGTGGACACAGCGCGACCAAGGTCTAGGGTCAGTTGCGCGACGGCGTTGCTGACTCCAGGATGGCTAAAGATCGTGTCCGTTTCCGCCACGATGAACCCTTGCGCCTGTAGTGGCTGCACTGCCTCCGAATCGAGACTATCCACGATCCATCCGTCGAGGAGCCCGCCGTCCTCACGGCGGCCGTAGTGCTCGGCGACGCCTTGGGCACTGGTCGCAACACCAATCGCCTGTAGGCACTGATCAGCCATACCGCGCACCGGTTCTCCGCCGACAATCGGCGATATCCCAACGACGGGCGCGCCCGATTGGGCAATAGCGGCGCGGATTCCCGGCACTGCGAGGATCGGCGCGATCGACACGACCGGGTTCGACGGGGGAACAACGATGAGATCGGCATCTCGAATCGCTTCGATGATGCCCGAAGCGGGCCGCGCTTGGTCTGCCCCGATGTAGACAAACTCATGTGCTGGAAGCTCCGCGCGGTGTTTGACCCACCACTCCTGGAAATGGATGGCCTTCTTGGCTCCGGACTGGCTGTCGCCGACCACGACGTGGGTCTCGACCCGGTCGTCACTCATAGGAATGAGGTCTAGTGGAAGTTGCCAGCGCGTCGACAGGGCCTGGGTCACCTTCGACAGCGAGTACCCGGCAGCGATCATTTGGCTGCGAATTATGTGGGTAGCAAAGTCGCGATCGCCCAAATTGAACCAGTCTGGTTGCGCCCCGTAGCGGCGCAACTCCTCCAGGACGGTGAAGGTCTCATCCTGACGACCCCAGCCACGCTCTTCGTCGGCGCCGCCCCCGAGGGTGTACATCACCGAGTCGAGGTCGGGGCACACCTGCAATCCGAACATTCGAATGTCATCACCGGTGTTGCCGACAACGGTGATGGACTTGTGCTCGTGTGTGCTTGTGGTGACGTCGACGAGGCCCTTGAGGAACCGCGCGGCGCCGATACCGCCAGCCAGAACTGCTACCTGCATGAGGTCGATCCTCCCAGGGGCCATCTACGCTGACTTCTCGTGGGCAGTAGAAGGCGGGCAGAACCGACTGGCACAGCCGCGTCCAACTCGTCATCCACACCGGGTCAGATCCGTCGGGCAATCAGCAGGGCAGATCGTGGTCAGTCGATTGATGATGGCGAGGCAGTCGCGCTCTTGGCAGCGCGAGGTGAGGACCTCGAGGCGTTGATGACGGTCGCTGCCCGAGTCCGTGACCAGGGTGTTACGGCCCGAGGTTTCGGCAAGATCATTACGTACTCGCCCAAGGTGTTCATCCCGCTGACGAGGCTGTGTCGGGACCGCTGCCATTACTGCACTTTCGTTGCTTCACCAGCGAAACTCCGCGAGGCAGAACTCGGGTTCTTTCTGGAACCGGAGGAGGTGCTAGCGATTGCCCGGCAGGGCGCTGCCAACGGCTGCTTTGAGGCGCTGTTCACCCTAGGTGATCGTCCAGAGGATCGATGGTCGGCGGCGCGCGAGTGGTTGGACGCGCGTGGCTACGACAGCACCCTGGCGTACCTGCGAGCGATGGCCATCTTGGTGTTGGAAGAGACGGGTCTTCTTCCCCACTTGAATCCCGGCGTTATGTCGTGGGATGAGTTAGCCAGACTGCGCCCCGTTGCGCCGTCGATGGGAATGATGTTGGAGACGACGTCGCGGCGGTTGTTCTCGACTCTAGGGGAGGTCCACTACGGGTCACCAGATAAAGATCCGGCGGTCCGATTACGAGTCCTAGATGATGCGGGTCGCTTGGCGATTCCTTTCACCACCGGCTTGCTGATCGGCATTGGGGAGACGACACAAGAAGTCGTTCATTCGTTGCGTGAACTCCGGCGGACAGCCCTGGAGTACAACCACATTCAAGAAGTGATCATTCAGAACTTTCGGGCGAAGCCTGCCACAGCTATGGCGGACGAGGCGGACTTGTCAGCCGGGGAGTACTTAGCGACGTTGGCGACCGCGAGGATTCTACTGGGCCCCCGCATTAGGATCCAGGCCCCACCGAATCTCAGCGACGAGAATGAGCTTGCTTCATTGATCGCGGCGGGAGTCGACGACTGGGGTGGTATCAGCCCTGTGACGGCAGACCACGTGAATCCGGAGCGGCCGTGGCCCTCCCTGGACACGATGCGGACGGTTACCCGAGCGGCCGGGTTCACCCTTACTCCGCGGTTGACCGCGCATCCGGAATATGTGACCGGAGCGCAGTGGATTGATCCGCATGTAGGAGATCACGTCGCCGTCTTGGCGACTGCTGATGGCTTGGCTGATCCGACTGCCCGGCCAGCAGGGCGAGTATGGCAGCGGGGCGACTACTCCTACGATGCTTTCGCCAGCACTCAGGCAGGTGGCCGGACAGAACTAGACCAGACAATCGACGTCACCGGGAGAACGGCAGATCGCCGAAGTGACTTTGACGATGTCTACGGAGATTGGGATGAGTTAGCAGCCCGGGTTGACGCGCGCGCAACGACGGGCCGCGGGGCGAGCCGACGTGCGGGACACGAACCGCTAGACACCGCGACGAAGGCAGGGCTTCGCCTCGCTGCCGATAACCCGGGTGCGCTCGCGGACCCGCGCAATGAGGAGTTCGCGCTTGCGCTGATGTCAGCCTCTGGCCACGCATTGACTCAGCTGACGCGGCTGGCTGATGACGTGCGGCGGGCGATCGTCGGGCCGGACGTCACCTATGTGGTCAATCGCAACTTGAACTTCACGAATGTTTGCTACACCGGCTGCCGGTTTTGTGCGTTCGCGCAACGCAAGACTGACGCGGACGCCTTCACCCTCACCGCCGATCAAGTCGGTGACCGCGTCGACGATGCCTGGATCGCCGGGGCAACTGAGATTTGCATGCAGGGCGGAATCCATCCCGACTTACCCGGGACCGCGTACTTCGATTTGGCTCGAGCGGTTAAGTCCCGGCGCCGCGATATCCATCTGCACGCGTTTAGTCCGATGGAGGTAATGAACGGCGCTACCCGTTCCGGGATGACCGTTCGCGAATGGCTGACCACCGCAAAGGAGGCGGGACTGGACTCAATCCCCGGTACCGCCGCTGAGATCCTGGATGACGATATTCGCTGGATCTTGACAAAGGGGAAGCTCCCAACCGCTGGTTGGATCGACGTCGTCACCACGGCGCACGAGGTTGGACTACCGAGTAGTTCGACGATGATGTACGGGCACGTTGACGCGCCGATCCATTGGGTTCGGCATCTGCGATTGCTGCGTGAAGTGCAATCGCGCACCGGTGGGTTCACGGAGTTCGTCGGATTACCGTTCGTTCATCACAACGCGCCGTTGTACTTGGCGGGGGTTGCTCGGCCAGGTTCAACTAAGCGAGACGACATTGCTGTCACCGCTATGGCTCGTTTGATGCTGCATGAATCAATCGACAATATTCAGGTTTCTTGGGTCAAGCTCGGCCCAGATGGCTGCGCCGAGCTCCTTAACGCAGGAGCGAACGACCTTGGCGGCACCCTGATGGAGGAGACGATCTCGCGGATGGCTGGATCGGAATTTGGTTCCCAGATGTCGGTCGAGCAACTGAAGGACGTAGCGAGGCGGGCAGACCGACCTACCCGTGAGCGCACAACGACCTACGCGAGCGCACCTTCTCGTCTACCGATGCTGACTGACTGAACCAGGTTGGATGGGCGCGGTTCCGGTGGTTTCCGGACCGAGAGGGGCCAGACGAGGCAGAAATTGTGAATAACCAGGGGATAACCCTGTGTAATTCTGGCTGTCCACTCAACCGTTCGGACTATCTCTAGTGGTCCAACGGCCTAAACGTCACCAGATGTTGCATTCCGCTTGACGAGACCCACCTCCCAACGGTGTAATTCCACTGTTGTCATTCGAACCGCGGGGAAGTGGACTCGGGCGGCAACTCCAAGGCAATCTAGGAGGGATACCGGAGATATGGACTACACCGATTACATGGGTTACTCAGCTGACCCAACTGGCCCAACAGCAGGGGTGCCGCAACAGGCCGCCCCAACCGAAGATTTTGATCGTATTCCACTCGAAGACGCCGAAGAGCTCGGTTGGCAAGAGAAGGCGCTGTGCGCCGAGACCGATCCTGAGGCGTTCTTCCCAGAGAAGGGCGGCTCCACACGCGAGGCCAAGAAGGTCTGTATGGGATGCGAAGTCCGTGTCGAGTGTCTTGACTACGCACTTGAGAATGATGAGCGCTTCGGAATCTGGGGCGGTCTATCTGAGCGAGAGCGTCGCCGCCTGAAGAAGCTCACCGCCTAGTCGAACCCTCCCGGTAACTGAGTTTCAGGGCCCTTCCCCCTCCTGCGGACCTGAGACTCTTTCCCTACCTAGACATAGATCCACGAGACCTGCAGGTCGTCTTGCGTTCGCGCAGGTCGCCTGCAGGTCTTCGTGCTCTGCAGGCGCTACCTGATCCGTGCGCTAGGGCGTCTGAATGTTGTCTTTTTCCAGTGACGCGAGCATCTGCGCGTAGGTGTCGTTGACCTTGGCGGCCTGGCGTGAACTGAGTTCACTACTCCAGCGGCCCAAGTTGGCGTTGCCCGCCGTCATTTGATTGTTGAAGAACTTCCGCATCCTGGGTGCATCATCGATCGCAAGGTGATCAAGTATTCGCTGATACTGCGCGTCGCGGTCGTGGACAACTAGCTGACTAAGGTCGATGGTGATTGCCGTGCCGGGGGGAAGTGAGCGCAGACCCTTGTGGCCCTCCTTCATCCCACGGAACCATTGCCGTAGGGCGACGTCGTAGTCGTCAGGCCCCCACGCTCGAGCGACGAGGGAAGCGGCAACGTCACGCCCATCCCGCACCATATTGATCAGCTTCATATCAGGGAATACACGATGTAGGCCTTGCGCGCGACGAACGTTCCTCGGGGTGGTGTCGACCCAACGGGCCTTCCCTCGGTCCAGGGTCGAAGGATCAATAAGGTCCGCCGCTAGTTGGCGAGCCGCACTATTCGGATTGTGAGCGCGAGTGACCCGAAATGTCGCTAGTGCTTCGGCTAACTGCCCCTCGGTAACGGACTGATGTAGACCCCGCTGAACGCCAGGTTGCCACCATTCCCGTGACCACCACAGGCCGTGCATTCGCGATTCGAAGTAGGTGATCGGATCTTTCTTCCCGTGCCGCAGAGTTGCATTTCCCCAGACGCGCGCACGCCGACGCAATGGTGCGCCCGCAGTTGCCATATCGCAGAGGCCACCGGTGTCGGTGAGGAACCAGGACTCGGCCGGAATCGTGCAGGCAATCTCTGGGTGACGGTTGAGTAACCCGCGTCCTATTACCGTCGTCCCGCTGCGAGAGTTCCCTCCCACAAAAACCGGTCTCGTGAGCACGGATTACCGACCTCCTTGGTAGTTTCGTCGCCAGACAAGGGGCCGAAGCCACACAGGACGCATACACGTGTCGGTAGCGGGAGTCGTGAGGTTCGACCGCGGTGCTGCACGTCGCTCACCGCTTGGAATCAAAGAATGACTAGGTGGAATCTATGGCAGGACGATACGGCTACAGCGGTGCGGCACCGCGCCCGACGCGCCGCCGTCGTGACCGGCATGGGTCAGGCCTTCGGGGGACCATCGCTCCGGCAACGATGCCGATCTCGGCAAGTCGTTCCCAGCGGTTCGACGAGACCGTCATTTCGGCAATCGAGCGTATCGAGCGAGCCTTTCCCGAGCTCGATGAAGTCGAGGTGCTAATCGAGGATGTTCCGCCCGCTGAGCTGCGGGATGGCTCGCCCGACCCGATCCCGCTAGGCCGAGTTACCGAACCGATTGGATCGCGACCGGCACAACTAATCGTGCACCGCCGACCGATCGAGATCCGTACTGTTCCTGGTTCGACCCGAGATGATCTCGTGAACGATACGGTCACCGAGTTGGTCGCAGCGCTATACGGACTGGCTCCGGCCCAAGTTGATCCCGACTATGGGCAAGCGTGAGTCCGTGTGCTCGGCGGCCCGTCGCGGTCGGCTCGGAAAAACGAATGGGTGAAATTCGATCCCAATGCCGGTTCTGGGTCATGAAGCGCAGTACGGTGCGCAGGTGAGTCGTCAGCGGGTATGTTCAAAGCCGTCGTGCACCGGCCAGGCCGTCGCGACGTTGACGTACGTCTACTCCGACTGCACCGCAGTCGTCGGGCCATTGGCTACCTACGCCGAACCGCACTGTTATGACCTTTGCCAAAAGCATGGCGAACGGCTGACCGCGCCGCAAGGCTGGGAGATCGTCCGACTCGAGCCTGACCCCGATTCGCTGAAGCCCTCAAGTGACGACATCGAGGCGCTAGCAAACGCGGTACGTGAGGCAGCTCGCCCTCGGGATGAAGTTGTCGTTCTCCCACCTGAGCAGACCAATTCGAGCACGATCGAGGTTTCCCGCAAGGGTCACCTTCGGGTGTTGAAAAGCGTCGACTAGGACTGTCGCGCCACGGAAGTCGTCGGTTGCTGCCATAAGGTAAGCAAATGCGAAACCTCGACGATGTCATCAAGGCCTACGACGTTCGTGGGATCTATCCCGATCAGATCGATGAAGATCTTGCCTATGCCGTGGGTGGTGCCTTTGTTCGTGTCATCGGCGCGGCAGCTCGCGACGGGGGTCCGGGTGCGATCGTTATCGGTCATGACATGCGGCCTTCCGGCCCAGACCTCGTGGCGGCTTTTGCCAACGGCGTGCTGGATCAAGGCTGCGATGTCATCAAGATCGGGCTGTGCTCGACAGACGGTATTTACTTCGCCTCCGGTTCAACACAACTACCCGGCGCGATGTTCACTGCCAGTCACAACCCTGCGCAGTACAACGGGATCAAGCTATGTCGAGCGGGTGCCTCCCCTGTAAGTCAGGACACCGGACTTGTCGCCATGAAAGAGATGGTGATTGCTGGGGTCCCGGCATTCGATGGCCCCAGGGGTCACGCACGCGACGAGGACATGCTCGGGGCTTACGCGGCCTACTTGCGGGAGTTGGTTCCGCTAGACGGGATCCGTCCACTGAAGGTTGTGGTGGATGCAGGCAACGGTATGGCGGGATTCACTGCCCCGGCGGTATTCGACGGGCTACCGCTAGAGGTCTTTCCGCTGTTTTTCGAGTTGGATGGGAACTTCCCGAATCACGAGGCAAATCCGATCGATCCGGCGAATCTGGTGGATACCCAACGTGGCGTCCTTGAGCATGGGGCGGATCTCGGACTGGCTTTTGACGGCGATGCGGATCGGTGTTTCGTCATCGACGAGCGAGGCGAGATCGTTGATCCGTCGACCCTTACAGCATTGATCGCGTCGTTAGAACTCGCCAAGGCACCCGGTTCTGCAGTCATCCATAACCTCATCACCAGTCGCGCTGTCCCGGAGGTCATCACCGAACACGGTGGAACCCCTGTGCGCACCCGTGTCGGCCATTCCTTCATCAAGGCGACGATGGCGGAGACCAACGCAGTGTTTGGTGGCGAGCACTCAGGGCACTTCTATTTCAGAGACTTCTGGCGAGCCGATTCCGGGATGCTGGCGGCATTGCACGTCTTGAGCTTCCTTGGGAATACCCCACCAGGTAGTCAGCTCTCCGACTTACTGGATGAATTCTCTCGCTACGCTCTCAGTGGAGAGATCAACACCGAGGTCGCTGATGCGCACGCCTCGATCGCGGCCGTTCGCGAGGTGTTTGAGAACCAAGATGGCATCACAGTTGACACCCTCGATGGGATGACGATCAGTGGCGATGGTTGGTGGTTCAATCTCCGGCCGTCCAATACCGAGCCACTTCTTCGCCTGAATGTGGAAGCGGCCAACCCCGAGCAGATGGCTCAGATCCGTGACCAGGTTCTCTCGGTCTTTCGAACCGCGTAGGCTTGGGCCATGGCTTCAATCGATCCGAAACTCCTTGACATTCTTGCTTGTCCGGCTCCGCACCATGCCCCCGTCGTCCAAGAGGGCGACGTGTTGGTTTGCACCGAATGTGGGCTCAGGTTCCCGATTCGAGATGGCATTCCAGTGATGCTGCTCGACGAGGCACAGCAGCCAGCCGCAAATGGAGCTTGATGACGGTCTCCTCGACGATGCCACTGCGCTAATCGAGGCTGACACCCGCGACCTGCTCGTTATGACTGCCAGTGCGGGTGCAAGTATGCGCGCCGCCGCGGCCAACGTAGACGAGGCGTCGCTGCACCGAATCATCTCCGACGGGCGTCCGCACGCTGTCGTCGTTGTCGGAGGTGGGGGATCCCGTGCAGCCGGAGATATTCTGTCTGCCGTCGCCGGGACCGGTTCGCCTGTGCCAGTCGTGACGTTTGGTGGCCCGTCGCTGCCGGGGTGGGTTGGCCCCACAGATTTGGTGATTGCCGTCTCCGGATCGGGATCGACAAACGAGACCGTGTCGGTGGCAGCCGAGGCAGCCCGTCGAGGCTGTCGCCTCGTTGCGATTTGCCCCACCGGAACCGAGCTATCTCAGGTTGCTGAGCAGACTCGCGGCGCAGTCCAGTTTGCAGTGGGGCTTCCTCCGGTAGTTGGGAAGTGGCGGGCTCGCACAATGCTGTGGAGTCTTTCAACGCCGCTGATACTGATCGCAGGGGCGCTCGGAATCGTCGAGGATGCCCAGGAAGCGATTTCCACGACAGCTACCTACTTGGATGGCGTCGCCGAGTTGGCTGCACCATTTAGTGACCCCATCGTCAATGACGCAAAGCGCCTCGCTGTCGACGTGGGGTTGTCGTTGCCGATTTTGTGGGGAACCGGAGATGTCGGGTCGGTGGCGGTGCGGCGCTTCGCCCGCCAACTCGCGGAGAACGCGGGGCTGCCGTCGGTCGTTGGAACCCTTCCGGAGGCCGCGCGAACCCAATCTGTCTTGCTGGCGGGACCTCGCGCAGGTCAAGGAAGTGTCGATGACATCTTCCGTGACCGGATTGACGAACCTGAGCCGGCCGCTAAACTCCGCCTCGTCTTGTTACGTGATCATGACGAGCATCCAGAAACTGCTGCGCTGGCTACGGCCGCGACGGAGGTTGCAGCTGATCGAGGTGTTCCGGTGAACGTGATTAGCGCTGAGGCAGGCCATTCACTCACTCGAATCGCTATGTTGATCGGAGTAACGGACTTTGCGAGCGTCTACGCCGGACTGGCACTAGGGATCGATCCCATGTCAACGGCCAATGAGCTCGACGGTCGAGTCCGCTAGTCGTTCTACCGAGAGGATCCTCGTGTTCCGTATTGCTGGCTTTCTGCAGAACTACGCATGGGGGATTCCTGGCGGGTTGGAAGCGTGGCGCAGTGATGGTGGTGCTGCGACCGACGCAGCGCAAGCTGAGTTGTGGTTTGGGGCACATGTGAATGGCCCGTCCGCCCTGATCGATGGGGCGGGAACCCTGCGCGAGGGCGTGGATCCCGGGGACGTTCCGCTTCTGGTCAAACTACTGGCCGCCGCCCGCCCACTGTCGATACAGATCCATCCGCCGACTGCGCAAGCCCAGCGTCAGTTCGCGGCTCAAGAAAACGATGCGTCGCTTCCGAAGTTGCTAGCGGATTCGATGGCAAAGACCGAGATGTTGATCGCAGTGCGACCCTTCTCGGTCCTGCAGGGGCTGCGGGATCCCAAACTTGCCGCAACCATTCTTCGCATTGTTGGTGGATCCGCGCAGTCGGCCGCCGGGCACATCGCTAGTGGTGAGATCAAGACTGCGATCCGCCACCTGCTAGCTATCGACGACTCAGAGCTTCGGTTCCTGACTCCGGCAGTTCCGGGCGCTGCTGCGGCGGCCGGGGTCGATGAGGCCGGAGTCGCCGCCCTGACCCAGGTGGCCAAGGATTACCCAGGTGACGCGGGAGTTCTGGTTGCTGCGCTGCTAGACCACCAAGTGCTGGAGATCGGCCAGGCTGTCTACGTGCCTGCCGGGGTTGTCCACGCTTACGTAAGCGGAGTTGGCGTCGAGGTGATGACGGCCAGCGACAACGTGCTACGCCTCGGACTCACTCCGAAGACGATCGCGATCGATGAGGCCCTAGAAGCCCTCGATACTCGGCTAAATCCAGAGCCGATGTCTGGTGATCCACGCCCGAGTACTGACGGCGGTGTGATCCGGCACTTCGCTCCCGACGGTGCGCCCTTTGCGGTCGAGACGATCACCGGCGGAACACACTCGTCGCCGACCGGCGCCTACCGACTAGTCCTCGCGGTTGCTGGCACCGTCGATATTGAATGTGCTGGCGCTCGGCTCGTTCTGCGCCAAGGTGAAGCCGCCGCAGTGCTGAGCGAGGAAGCTGAGGTTACCGCCTCTACGGACGGACTCGCGGCGATCGCTCGAGCCACCTGAGAACTGGCTACACTCGCCCGGTGAGTACTGAAGGTGGCACCAAGGCGGTCATCGCCGCACTGCTGTCGAATATCGGGATTGCGATCTCGAAGTTCGTCGCCTTCTTCCTCACTGGCTCATCTTCGATGCTCTCGGAGGCCATCCACTCCGTTGCAGATTCGGGCAACCAACTCCTGTTGTTACTCGGGGGACACCGGTCTAAGCGTGCTGCTGATTCTGAACACCAGTTCGGGTTCGGGCGGGTCAGATTCGTCTACGGTTTTGTTGTTTCTATCGTGCTGTTCACCGTTGGTGGGCTCTTCGCAGTTTATGAGGGAATTCACAAGATCCAACACCCCGACGAACTCACTGATCCAGCGATTGCGATCGGTGTCTTGCTAATTGCGATGGCGTTGGAAGGGCTCTCATTCCGAACAGCAATGCGGGAGGCAAATAAGTCCAAGGGGAGGCGTTCGCTGGCTCGATTTGTCAAGGACGCCCGTCAACCCGAGCTGCCGGTCGTGCTCCTCGAGGACTTCGGGGCCCTGATCGGGCTCACGTTCGCGTTGATCGGGGTCGGTGCTTCAGTCGTCACTGGCAACGGTGTGTGGGATGGAATCGGGTCGACCATGATTGGTCTACTCCTGCTGGTAATCGCCGCATTTCTGGCTACCGAGATGTCATCGATGTTGGTGGGGGAGTCCGCGATCTCAGAAGACCAGGAGCGCATCCGTAAGGCACTAGAAGGCACTCCCGACGTTGACCGCGTGATTCATCTCAAGACCTTCCACATGGGTCCAGATGATCTGTTGGTTGCCGCCAAGATCGCTGTTGATCGAACCGACTCAGCAGCCCTTATTGCCCGCGCGATTGACGCGGCGGAGCGGCGGGTACGTGACGAAGTGCCTACCGCCACGTACATTTACCTTGAGCCTGACCTCGACCGATTACTTCCGACTCCCGAACCGCCGACTCAACCCAATGAGGATGTACCGAATGACTGACTACAAAGTTGCCGATCTCTCCCTTGCTGACTTTGGTCGCAAGGAGATCAAACTGGCCGAACATGAGATGCCAGGACTCATGGCCATGCGTGAAGAGTTCGGTGAGTCCAAGCCGCTAACCGGAGCCCGGATCACCGGCTCGCTTCACATGACGGTTCAGACTGCGGTCCTCATTGAAACCCTGACCGTGCTCGGTGCGGAGGTTCGTTGGGCATCGTGCAACATCTTCTCGACCCAGGACCACGCGGCAGCGGCAGTTGCCGTGGGCCCAAACGGCACGCCAGAGGATCCGCAAGGTATTCCGGTCTTCGCCTGGAAGGGCGAGTCGCTAGAGGAGTACTGGTGGTGTACTGAGCAGGTCCTCGTATGGCCAGCCGATGCTCAGGGCAACACCGGGCCGAACATGATCCTCGACGACGGTGGCGACGCCACGTTGCTGGTGCACAAGGGCAAGGAGTACGAGGCTGAAGGTGCCGTCCCGGACCCCTCAACCGCCGAGTCAGAGGAGTTTGCCGTCGTGCTGTCGGTACTCACCAGGACTTTGACCGAGGATCCCCAGCGCTGGACCAAAATTGCCGACGGAATCATCGGAGTAACTGAGGAGACCACCACTGGCGTTCACCGTCTGTACGAGATGATGCGCGACGGGAAGCTGGTGTTCCCGGCGATCAACGTCAACGATTCGGTCACCAAGAGCAAGTTCGATAACAAGTACGGCTGCCGCCACTCCCTGATCGACGGGATTAACCGGGCGACGGACACACTGATCGGTGGGAAGGTCGCCGTCGTGTGCGGCTATGGCGACGTCGGCAAGGGATCGGCTGAGTCGCTTCGCGGTCAAGGCGCGCGCGTCATCATCACTGAGGTCGATCCAATCTGCGCCCTACAAGCAGCAATGGACGGCTACCAGGTTACGACCCTGGAAGATGTAGTAGGAACCGCTGACATCTTCGTCACTACGACCGGCTGCTACGACGTCATCAACGTGTCCCATATGCGCGATATGAAGCACCAAGCGATTGTCGGAAACATCGGCCACTTCGACAACGAGATCGACATGGCTGGGCTCTACGACGAGCCGGGCGTGGTTCGAAACAACATCAAACCGCAGGTGGACGAGTTCACGTTCTCCGACGGCCACTCGATCATCGTGCTGTCGGAAGGGCGCCTGCTGAACCTCGGGAATGCCACCGGACATCCGTCGTTCGTCATGTCGAACTCGTTTACTAACCAAGTACTAGCGCAGATCGAGCTGTTCACCAAGCCTGCTGAATACCCGCTTGGGGTGTACACCCTGCCCAAGCACCTCGACGAGAAGGTGGCTCGCCTCCATCTCGATGCACTAGGCGTCAACTTGACGGAACTCACTAAGGTGCAGGCCGAGTACCTTGGCGTCCCGGTCGAGGGTCCCTACAAGCCTGAGCTGTACCGGTACTAGACCGTGTCGAATGAGGGGGGTGTGCCGCCGAACCCGGACGATCGGGAGAACTTCGGCATGGCACCGCCTCCTGCAATGCCGCAATACCCACCTATGCCACCGGTCCAGAGTGCGCCGGAGGTCGTCTCCGACTTGTTGTATCCGGCGGCGCCCATCACCCTGCGCGAGGCGGTAGCTTCCGAACAAGCAGGAACCTGGACCAAGCGTCCGCTACGCGGATTCAACTGGTGGTTTGGCGACGCCCTGCTGATGATCTTCTTGTGGCTGGTGTTAGCGGTCCTCACCGTTGGTATCGTCGGAGTCCCGGAGTCCGATAGCTGGCTGATCATCGTCGCGCAGGTCATTCCGTGGTTGGCATTGGCGGGTTTTCCGATCGCCTTGACCATGCTGATTGGCAACGGTCCGCGGATTGATCTGGGATTGCGCTTCAAGTGGAGCGATATTGGGTGGGGCTTGGTCTACGGAGCGCTTGCGCTGTTTGTGGCGATCATCATCGGGATCATCACGACCCAGATCGCTGGAGAGTTCAGCTCAGCAGCTGGTGATGTCGGGGAGGAGCTGAAATCCAACCCCGCAGTGCTCATCATCTTCGCGATTCTGCTTGGCATTGGTGCACCGATCGTCGAGGAGATCGCTTTCCGAGGTCTGATATTCAATAGCTTGGCCAAGTTCAATATGTGGCCGATTCTCACGGTGTTCTTCTCCGCGCTGGTCTTCGCGGGGTTCCACTTTGAACCTGTCCGGTTTGCGCTGCTGTTCGGGATCGGAATAGTCCTAGGGCTGGCTAGATGGCACACCGGAAGTACAACTACGTCGATCGTGGCGCATATGTGTAACAACATTCCCGGCGCGCTCTTCCTGCTGCTCTCGTAGTGCCGGGGTGTCCTAGCCCGAGTGGCCTTAGGGCCGATGAGAGCTAGCGCCAACTAGCGGTCAGGCTGTCTGCTGCGATGGCCGCGAGTTCGTCTCGTGAGAGACCATTTGCAGCGGCCGCAGCCAGATAGTTGTCCGCGATGTAGCCGCCGAAGTAGGCAGGGTCATCGGAGCTGATCGTGATAGGTACCCCCGCTTCAATGAACTGCCTTGCTGGATAGGCAGTCAGGTCTGGCACGACCTGGAGTCGTTGGTTTGACAGTGGACATAGGTTCAAGGGGATTCGTCGTTCTGCGAGCTGCTTCATCAGGGCACGGTCATCAATCGCGCGGATGCCGTGATCGATGCGCTCAACGAGGAGTAGATCGAGTGCTTCCCAGATGTACTCTGCCGGACCTTCCTCTCCGGCGTGGGCTACGGCTCGCAGCCCGAGTCCACGGGCCGCTGCGAAGACCGCGGCGAATTTGCTCGGAGGGTTATTGGCCTCGCTCGAGTCAAGGCCAACACCATGGATAACGTCCAAGTAGGGTTCGGCGGCGGTTAAGGTCTCGAATGCCTCAGCTTCACTGAGATGACGCAGAAAGCACATGATTAGTCGCCAACTGATGCCGAGTTCGGCCTCACCTCTGCGTAGTCCGGTGACGATTCCGTCGACGATTGCGGACATCTCAACGCCGCGGCACAGATGTGACTGCGGATCGAAGAAGGGCTCGACGTGCACGACCCCATCCGCGTGAGCCCTTCGTAAATAGGCCCAGGTCAGGTCCTCGAAGTCGGCTGCCGTTCGAAGGACGTCTGTCGCCGCGTAATAGAGCCGCAAAAAGTCGTCGAGGTTCCCGAAGTCATATGCCGCCTTCGCGAGAGCCACGGTCGGGAACGGAGGATCGATTCGATTGCGTTCCGCGAGCGCGAGCATCAGTTCTGGCTCGAGAGTCCCCTCGATGTGTAGATGTAGCTCAGCTTTGGGCAGCGAAACCACGAACTCGCGCAGGTGGTCAGTCGGTTGTTCCGTCATGCCAGCAAGTATGTCGGGCCGCCGCGGGCTTTACCGGGCAAATGAGTGTGCTGTGGACATCCGTCGCAAGAGCAGCGGATGTCCACAGTTGTATCTAGGCCCCGTCGGATACTCAGTTCATCGAGCACGATCGACTCATGGGCATTCTGCAGCTATTCCTCGATTCAGCCTGTGCCATTTGTGATGTGCAAGGGACCGTCCTTTGTCGCGCTTGCGAACGTGAGACCCGCGATCGCTACGTTGGCGTTCCGGCTAGCCGAAGGATGCCGGTCCATTCCCTGGCTCGGACCGACGGGCTGGCGTCGCTGCCAGTATTCGCCGCAGGACGCTACGACGGTGATCTACAACGCATCGTGCTCGCGGCCAAGCGCAGCGGTCATCCGAGGTTAGTGTCAATGATGGCTGCGCTGGTTGCTGACAGTTTGGCCTTCGCCGGTCAAGAACACCGAGTCCTTCATCGCCTCACGCTTGTTCCGCTGCATTCTGGTCGTCAGACCAGAACGGCGGCCGGAACTGATCTGGTACTCGCGATTGCGGTCGCTGCTGCCCGGGAGCTGCGACTAAGTGGGCGGCGCGTGTCGGTAGGAGACCAGCTTCGGGTGCGTCCCTCAGGTGCAAGTCAGAAGGGCCTGCGCCGCGACGAGCGCGAACGGAATGTCGCAGGCAAGTATCGAGTGGGTGGTCGCTGGTCAGGGCAGGGGAGCCTGGTTCTGTTCGACGACGTGATGACTACTGGTGCAAGTGTCCGGGCCGCGGACTCCGCGATGATCGCGGCGACTCGGGTTCCAACCGCGGCCGCGGTCATCGCCCACCGCTTACCTGGCGAGCACCGGGATCAGGCAGGGGAGCTGTCTCGAATGGCCCTAGAAGGGGCAAGATATCGACCTCCGTAATCCTCACGAGCTGACCGACTGTCGAGCTCGAGAGTTATTTGATCCCAGGCGGGTGAGTGGGTGCTCGCCGCGACGGACAAAGGCGGTAGCGTTGTACCTGGTACCCGCCCGGGTCCGTGGTTGCGCTGGGCATCACTTGCAGGAGTGATGCACGGTTAGCCGATGCCAGTCGCAGGCAAAACGGTCCACGTAAGGTATCTCGTCGTTTCTGGCGAGCTACTGATCACGGTGCGGCTTAGAAGTAAGTCCTGCCTCGCCACTGACTAGGATGGTTAGTGATCACGAGAGTTGGATGAACGACGGGGAGACCCGCGACATTCACTGCAGGCAGGTGTGGGGTCGAAGACCAGGTCGGCCGAGCGGGTGCCTACGCTGCGCGTCACGTCGCGCTGCCTGAACTGAAGGGAACTGAAATGACTGAGTTGGAGCTCGTTGTTCGAGGTCGCAATGCCGATGTTTCGTCCAAGTTCCAGGAGTTGACGGAGGACAAGCTGAGTCGGATTGACCGATTCGGGGTGCAGATACAGCGGATTGATCTTGAGGTTTCCAAGGAGTCGAATCCGCGGCTAGCCGATCGCGCCTTTCAGGTCGAGCTGACCTGTCGAGGTAAGGGCCCGGTGATTCGAGCAGAAGCTAATGCGCCTGACGAGTACAGCGCCCTAGACCTAGCGATTGGGCGCCTTGAGCAGCAACTGCGCCGGGCGCATGATCGGTCGAAGATCGTCAAGGGCGGGCTACATCGCAGTAAGTCAGTTCCTGACGGAGCAGACCTAGCTGCTGGGCTTGGTCTCGATGGCGATACTGCCGAGGCAAGTAAGGAGTCTGCGTCCGCCGATGAACTTGCCGACAAGTATCAAGCCGACGCTGACGAGGTTTTCTCGAAGGGGCCGGTCGTTGTTCGCGATAAGACCCACCCGACGATCCCGATGAGCATCGAGCAAGCCGTCACTGAGATGGAGTTGGTAGGGCACGACTTCTTCTTGTTCGAGGATGAGGAGTCTGGTGGTCCCGCAGTTGTTTACCGCCGCCGCGGCTACGACTACGGCCTGATCAGAATCGATACCGGCCAGCAAGGCTAGGGTCCACGGTGCGCGGGGACGACGATCATGTTTGATCCTTCGCGCACCGGCGTGCTCATCGTCGACCACCAACCCCTGTTAGCGCGGGGAGTGGCATCGCTACTGCGTGATGAGATCGGTATTCCTGTCTATCAAGCATCGGCTCGCCAAGAACTACTCGCTGCCGAGATGGCCGACTACCAGCCTCGCCTGGCTGTCGTCGGGACCACCGTGGGTAACCAGTTCAGCGTCGATCCGGTCAAGTTGATTGCCCAAGCAGACCCGGATTGCCGAATCGTCGTGCTGGTTGATCCCCATGGCTCGATTGAGCCCTACGATCTCGTTCGGCTCAATGTGTCCGCCCTCGCCAGTCGATTCGCGACTCTCGAGGAAGTCGTGTTAGCAGTGAGGCAAGTCCTCGGCGGGCAGCAGTCCTTGGACGCCTACATGGCAACACGGCTCCTCAAGGAACTGTCCGTGACAGCTCGTCGGGTGGACGCGGGCTCTGCCGGTGGGCTAACCCGTCGTGAGATGCAGGTGCTGGAACTAGTGGCTGATGGCCTCCCTAACCGGGAAGTGGCCAATCAGCTTCATATCAGCGAGAACACCGTCAAGAACCACATGCGAAGCGTGCACGAGAAACTCGGCGTAAAGACCCGTACTGAGGCAGTTGTTAAGGCTGCCCGTGAGGGGCTGCTGGGACTTCGCTAGCTACGCCAACCACTAGGCGGGCTTGCTTGAGGAGCTTCAGGAGGTAGAGATCCCCAGGGCCTCTGCGGCATAGCGACGAACAACTGCTTCGGCGGTTCGAGCGTCCGATGGGGTGCCGACAATCCCGAGGGCCGAGACTATCCGCGCCGATCGATCCGCAGGATCCGTTCCGACTAGCGACACATACGCCCGCGGAGCCGCTGTGATCGCGTCGCGAGCAACCCAGGTTGCCATTGCCTGTTTTACGTGGCTCCCAAGCGCCGCAACGGCACCGGGATATGACGCATCATCCACCGGTTGTAACTGCATTCCCCCTGCGGCGATCTCTGCGATTGCCAATGGTGCGTGAGTCCCCATCGTCCCAGAATGCACGATCGCGAGGGGTCCGGCTAGGCATTCTGGAAAAGTTTCAGGCCATATTTGTGATCAAGGTCCGATCAATCTCGCCGGGAGTTGGCTATCCCCAGCGCTGAGGAGACCGGTGAGACCTATTGCGCGTACGATGCCTAGGTGCAACTCTTCGACAAATTGATGCGAGCCGGTGAGGGAAAGATCCTCAAGAAGCTAAAGAGCCTAAGTGAGCAGGTGAATGCTCTTGAGGAAGACTTCAAGGATCTCAGTGATGCGGAACTGCAAGCGCTGACTGCGCAATACAAGGAGCGCTACCAGCAGGGCGAGACTCTCGACGATCTGCTGCCCGAGGCGTTCGCCACTGTCCGAGAGGCCAGTTTGCGCACCCTGGGCCAACGGCACTACGACGTACAGATCATGGGTGGTGCGGCGCTACATCTGGGCAATATCGCTGAGATGAAGACCGGTGAAGGCAAGACCCTGGTCTCGACGCTGCCCGCCTATTTGAATGCGCTTTCCGGTGATGGCGTCCATATCGTCACGGTCAACGACTACCTAGCCGAGCGTGACTCCGAGTGGATGGGGCGGGTTCACCGCTTCCTAGGCCTCTCAGTGGGCTGCATTCTGTCGCCGATGACGCCCGCACAGCGCAAGGTTGCCTACGGATACGACATTACGTACGGCACTAACAACGAGTTCGGGTTCGATTACCTGCGCGACAATATGGCGTGGTCCAAGGATGAGATGGTCCAGCGCGGGCACAACTTCGCCATCGTCGATGAGGTCGACTCGATCCTGATCGATGAGGCGCGTACGCCCTTGATCATCTCTGGGCCTAGCGATGAGCAGCCGAAGTGGTATGGCGACTTTGCCAAACTCGTTCGCCGCCTCACAATCGATGAGGACTACGAGATCGACGAGAAGAAGCGGACCGTCGGCATTCTGGAGCCAGGCGTTGACAAGACCGAAGACTGGCTTGGGATGGACAGTCTCTACGAGGCCGTCAATACCCCGCTCGTTGGATACCTGAACAACGCGCTTAAGGCCAAGGAACTATTCAAGAAGGACAAGGACTACGTCATCATTGATGGCGAGATTCTCATCGTTGATGAGCACACCGGTCGAATCCTCTCTGGCCGCCGCTACAACGAGGGACTCCATCAAGCGATCGAGGCCAAAGAAGGCGTTGTCGTCCAAGCGGAGAACCAGACGCTAGCGACAATCACCCTGCAGAACTTCTTCCGTCTTTACGACAAGCTTGGTGGAATGACCGGAACGGCCATGACAGAGGCCGCTGAGTTCAGTCAGATCTACAAGCTCGGTGTGGTTCCTATCCCGACGAACAAACCAAATATCCGTGCCGATCAACCGGACCTGGTCTATCGAACTGAAGAAGCCAAGTACGCCGCTGTCATCGACGACATTGTCGAATGTAACGAGAAGGGTCAGCCGGTCTTGGTCGGCACCGTGAGTGTCGAGAAGTCGGAACTGCTGGCCAAGTTACTGCGTCAGGCGGGGGTCAAACACGAGGTCCTCAACGCGAAGTTCCACGATCGCGAAGCTGCCATCGTCGCGGAGGCTGGTCGTAAGGGCGCGGTCACGGTTGCTACGAACATGGCCGGTCGCGGTACCGACATTATGCTCGGAGGTAACCCGGAGTTCCGGGCGAATGCGCAGTTGCATGCGATGGGCCTTTCCCCGGTTGAGACCCCCGATGAGTACGAGGCAGCCTGGCCCGGCGCGCTGGCAAAGGCCGAGGACTCGGTAGCAGCCGAGCATGAGGAAGTCACCGAGCTAGGCGGGCTCTACGTGCTCGGGACCGAGCGCCACGAGTCCCGTCGGATTGATAACCAGCTGCGTGGTCGCTCGGGACGGCAAGGTGACCCCGGTGAGACACGCTTCTACCTGTCGCTCCAAGACGAACTAATGCGCCGATTCAATGCCGCGATGGTCGAGTCCTTCCTCGCCCGGTTCAATGTCCCAGACGACGTCCCGATTGAGGCGAAGATGGTGACGCGAGCGATTGCGAGCGCGCAGGGCCAAGTCGAGGCACAGAACTTCGAGATCCGTAAGAACGTTCTCAAGTACGACGAGGTCATGAACCGGCAGCGGTTGGTGATCTACAAGGAACGTCACCGCGTTCTGGAAGGCGAGAACCTCGAGGATGAGGTTCGGACATTCATGGATGACGCGACCGAGACTGCTATCAAGGCAGCGACGACAGAAGGATTCCCGGAGGAGTGGGACCTCGATCAACTGTGGGTTCAACTCAAGACGTTTTACCCAATCCACCTGAGCGTTGAGGAACTTGAGAAGCGTTCTGGTGGGGGTCGATCCGGTTTGAGTCCGGAGTTCTTAGTTGAAGAGATTCAAGAGGACATCCAGCAGGCCTATGACAACCGTCAGGCAGCGCTCGGCGAGGAAGTCACTCGTGAACTCGAGCGACGTGTCATCTTGTCGGTTCTCGACCGCAAGTGGCGTGAGCACCTCTATGAGATGGATTACCTGCAAGAAGGCATCGGGCTACGAGCGATGGCCCAGCGTGATCCCCTCATCGAGTACCAGAAAGAGGGCTACGACCTCTTCCAGGGGATGATGGGGGCGATCAAGGAGGAGTCCGTCGGATACCTCTTCAACGTCGATGTGAGTGTCAATGAGGAGCTCGAGGGTGAGCCCGAGAAGATCACCAACAAGGTAGGGGCTGCCGCTCAGATCGAGAAGAACCACCCGCAGGTTGAGGCCAAGGGGCTTGCCCCCTCACGCCCAGCTGTGCTCGAGTACAGCGCACCGAGCGAAGAGGGCGACGGTAGCGTGACTAAGACTGCTGCCGCTGCCAACCCCAGCGCTGACGGCGCAGAGAACAACTATGCCGGAACTGCTCGCAACGCCGATTGTCCGTGCGGTTCTGGTCGCAAGTACAAGCGCTGCCACGGTAAAGCGCGCTAGCCCGTGGGGACGGCTCGATTGCGCCAACTGCCGCTGGCAACGTCAGTCCTTGATCGAGCCGATTACTTGCGTGGCGACGATGGCGCCGTTGGGCGTTATTGGCGCGACGACAACGCCCGTGTGCTCGCCTTATGTGGTGAGACCGCAGAGATCGACCGGACCGTCGCTGAGGTCCGGCTCGTACTAGCGAGGCCCGCACTCAGTGATTCGGGGGAACTTCCGTCGAATGTGTTCTTCCTGGGACTCCATGAAGGGGTTCCGTACTTCGGGTTAGCGCAGGAGCAGCCGACTGAAGGTGACGACGGCGGGGAGTTTCGCACCCTGCGCGAGGTGGGCTCGGAACTCACCGCGCTCGACGCAGAGTTGTTCGTGACCACGCAGTCGCTGACTAATTGGCATCGGACACATCCGCGGTGTTCGCGCTGTGGAGAGCCCACCGAGGTGGTTCGATCCGGCTGGGTGCGGCGTTGCCCCGGCGACAGTTCGGAGCATTACCCCAGGACTGATCCAGCGGTCATTATGTTGATTACCGATCCGCTAGATCGAGCGCTGCTGGGCCGACGTGACGTATGGCCGTCCCACTGGTTCTCGACTTTGGCAGGTTTTGTCGAACCGGGGGAGTCCGCCGAGAGCGCGGTGGTTCGCGAGGTAGCTGAGGAAGCCGGGGTGGTGGTAGACCCAGCCACCGTGGTCTGCCTTGGCTCACAGCCGTGGCCGTTCCCATCGTCGATCATGCTCGGGTTCCGTGGCGGTGCAGCTACCGGGGACGATCCGGTGACAGATGACGAGGAGATCGTCGAAGCCCGATGGTTCACTCGTGATGAACTAGCCGAGCAGTGCCGCAGTGGGGCCATCGCAGTTCCACCACATCTATCAATCTCTCGCCATTTGATTGAAGATTGGTTCGGATCTACTCTCCCGGGCTCGTGGTCACGGCGATGACTTCCACAGGTTCGGCTAAGTCGAGGGCGCGATCAATGGTGCCAGTGGCAAACTCCTCCTAATGTCCCCTCAACAGCCCACCAGTGCGCGTGCTGAGTCGGTGGCTGACCCCGCTGAATTACTGGAGGGGCTAGATCCAGAGCAGCGGGCAGTTGCGGAGGCGATCTCGGGCCCTGTTGTCGTGATGGCCGGTGCGGGTACGGGTAAGACGCGAGCGATCACTCATCGAATTGCCTATGCAACCGCGACCCAACGTCACGATCCGGCTCGGACGCTTGCGGTGACATTCACAAATCGTGCCGCGGGTGAGATGGCGACCCGGCTCGCTGGGCTCGGTGTCCCCGGCGTTCGGGTGCGAACATTCCACTCAGCTGCGCTGCGCCAACTGCGTTGGGCGTGGCCCAAGGCCATTGGCGGCCAGATGCATGAAGTGATCGGCTCCAAGTCGGGGCTGATCTCGACGGCGGCAGCCAATCGGCGAGTACCCACCGATCCCGCCACTATCCGTGATCTCGCTACCGAAATTGAGTGGGCGAAGGTGGTGGGGCTCGGACCAGACCAGTATCCGCAGGGTGCGCTGATGTATGGCCGCCGTAGTCCGGCCGGGCTTTCGGTGGAACAGGCCGGTGATGTCTACGCAGCCTACGAGCTCGCGAAGCGACAAGCACAGCGGATCGATTTTGAAGATGTCCTGCTTCTCACGGTTGCGATATTGGAAGAGAACGAACAACTGCGTCGTGAAGTGCGTAAGTCATTCGCTCACTTCACCGTGGATGAGTTCCAGGACGTCTCGACCATTCAACAACGACTCCTTGATGTGTGGTTAGGGGACCGCGACGATGTCTGCGTGGTCGGAGATGTATCCCAAACGATCTACAGCTTTGCCGGTGCTGACCCGAGCCATCTCCTGCAGTTCGCTAAGCGCTACGACGATCCGACTGTCGTGGCACTCAACCGGTGCTACCGGTGTACACCGCAGATTGTGGCGGTTGCCGAGAACGTCATCGGTTCAGGGGTGGCCAGTGCTCAACTCCTGGCAACGACAAAGGCGCATCGCAGTGCGCTCCGGTCCCAAACAGCGGACGGACCAACTCCGAGCATTCGTCAACTACCCGATGAGCCCGCCGAGGCTGCTGCCGTCGTCGCGGATATCGAGAAGCTGATAGCCAAGGGCGTTTCTGCCCGCGAGATTGCCATCCTCGTTCGAATCAACGCGGTGACTGAGCAGTTCGAATCGGCCCTGGCCGATGCCGGGATTCCCTACTCAATCAGAGGTGGGCGGCGCTTCTTCGAACGCCCTGAGGTTCGCCGGGGTGTGAGTCTGCTCCGAGGTGCCGCGCGCGCATCAGTGGCCGCCGACCAGCAACCGGAGGACCCCCGTTCACTGATTCGAGCACTGCTGGGATCGGTGGGGTGGACAGCGAGCCCACCTAGTGACACCGGAGCCGTTCGTGAGGCATGGGAGTCATTGTCGGCGTTGGTGTCGCTGTGCGATGAAGTCGTGGCATCGAACCCGGGCGGAGGCATTAAGGAGATCGTCAGCGAGATCGCTCGCCGTGAGGAGGCCCAAGATGCGCCGAGCGTTGATGGCATCACCCTCGCATCGCTGCACGCGGCAAAGGGAATGGAGTGGGACGCGGTGTTCCTCGTGGGGCTTGTTGATGGCGTCTTGCCGATGAGTCACGCCACCACCCCAGCTCAAATCGAAGAGGAGCGACGATTGCTCTACGTCGGTGTGACTCGCGCGAGGCATTACTTGAACCTGTCATGGGCCCTCGCGCGGCTACCAGGAGGCCGGTCAAGGAAGCCGTCGAGATTCCTTGCGACGATTGGTCGCTCAGGCGATTCCGGTACGACAGAAGATGTAAGTAGGGCGGTCAAGGACTCCGCTCGTCGAAAGCGCAAACCTGCCGCCTGTCGGATATGTGGGAAGGGACTGGTCACTGCCCCAGAACGGTCAATCGGACGCTGCCGGCGGTGTCCAAGTGATGTCAACGAGGAGCTCTTAGCGGAGCTCATGCGGTGGCGCCTGCAGCAGGCACAACAGCAGTCGAAGGGCCGCGAGCATCAGGTTCCTGCCTACGTTGTCGCGACCGACGCGACCTTGCAGACGATCGCGGAGCTGCAACCACAGTCCCTAGTCGAGCTCGCTGACATTCCAGGATTGGGGCCGGTGAAGTTGGCAGCCTATGGAGAGGACCTCCTCGCGATCTTGGCGCGTTCACGCTAAGCGCAGGATCCCCGGCAAATAAGTCGTTGGACGGCTAGACGGTTGATGCCGTACGCTCCGATACTGCACGGAGTTCGGATATGTGGACCAAGGAGGTGGCGAGATGTTCGTATTGGAAATGGCGTGTCCCGCCACGAGTTGGGTAGCGATGAGTCACCGAGTAGAGCGCTATTCGGCGGATAGTTATTCAGCGGCGAGCAGCTCAGCTAAAGCGACTGCTGCATTGCTTCGCGGTCCGTACCTTCGGAGTCGATTTGGGGTCAATGTCTGACCCAACCGACATCATCTAGGCCACGGACACCCTCGAGTAGGGGCCGTGGCCTTTTTCGTTTCCGTCATTAGTAAGCAGCTCGAGGCTTCACCTGTGGAAGCCACGGATAGTCAGCACGTAGGTAGTCCAGTAACCCAGCAATCAGATTGAAGGTGGCGAGATGTCTGTACTCAGCCTCGCAATAGGTGCCGCTTCGGCCCACGTCCACGATGTGCCCTGCCGTGCGCAGAGTGCTGATATCTGGTTTGCCGACGATGTCGCGAGTACGGCCAAAGCCCAAGCGCTCTGTCAAACCTGCCCCCTCCAGGCCGAGTGTCTGACGGGCGCGCTTGAGCGGCAGGAGCCCTGTGGAGTTTGGGGCGGTGAGCTATTTGATCGAGGTCAGGTCGTTGCACAACACCGGCCAAAGGGTCGCCCTCGCAAGGACGCTGATGAGATCGCTGCTGCTGCGGCCGGGCGGGTCTCGGCGCGCCTGGCTGAGGTCTCACTTGCGCTGGCCGCAACGGAACCCGAACTCGCCGACTTAGTCGCTGAGGCCGCCTTAGAGGTCGCTGGGGCGGCCTAGTCGGGCACGAAGCCGGGAACCCAGTCCTCAATCGCTTTGCGGGAGTCGACATTGGCGTCGAGTTGGCACAGAACTCCGATCGAACCGAGCCAGACCCGGTGGATCAGGAGGTAGGACGGGGGGAGATTCAGCTTGAGTCCCACTCCGAAGTCGCCATCGCGTGGGTCATTGATTCGGGTGAACTGGCTGCGTAGCCACGTCCTGCTGTAGTGGAACGAGGACGTACGAAGGGGCTCGACGAAGGGCAAGAGGTAGCTCAGAAGCTGGTCGGGGTTGACCTCGACGTTTGGTTTGAGAAAGCCCTCTTCCCGCATACCTCGGACGACGGCGTCCCCATCGCCTTCATCGAGGGCGATTCGCAAGATCCGACCGACGGCAAGGGGAAAGCCATCGGGTAAGCGCGCAGCAGCCCCGTAGTCGAGGACCGCGAGACGTCCGTCAGAGGTCATTCGGAAGTTCCCTGGGTGCGGGTCAGCATGCAGGAGTCCAGCTCGCTCGGGGCCAGAGAGTAGGAAGGTCAAATAGAGCGTGCCTGCGCGATCGCGCTCCTCGGGTGTGCCGTCGGCGATGACCCTACTTAGCGGGATACCTTCGACCCATTCCGAGATGATGACCTTGGGGCTGGCGGCAAGTACGTGGGGAACGACATAGTCAGGGTCGCCCTCGTAGGCGGCAGCGAAACTGCGTTGGGCCTCACTTTCGCGCAGGTAGTCAAGTTCCTCGGCGACCCGCGCCTTCATCTCCTTCAGGAGTGGCTTCATGTCTAGGCCAGGGACAACGGCAGCGAATACTCGTCCCATCCGAGCAGCCTGGTTCAGGTCTGACATCAGCGCCTTGCCAGCGCCTGGGTACTGGAGCTTGACCGCAACCTCGCGTCCGTCACGGTAGGTCGCGCGGTGGACTTGACCAATAGAAGCGGCGGCGGCTGGCTCGTCGTCGAACTCTGCGAACCTCTCTCGCCAATCCGCGCCAAGCTCCTCGCGCAGGACCTTGTGGACCGTCTCGGCCGGCAGCGCGGGGGCGGCATCCTGCAGCTTAGTGAGCGTCTCGCGGTAGGGTCCGGCCATTTCCTCGGGCAGCGCCGCCTCGAACACGCTCATGGCCTGCCCGATCTTCATCGCCCCACCCTTGAGGTCTCCAAGCACCCGGAA
This sequence comes from uncultured Actinomycetes bacterium, assembly GCA_946803585.1. Lineage (GTDB taxonomy): Bacteria > Actinomycetota > Actinomycetes > S36-B12 > UBA10799 > UBA10799. The sequence continues at coordinate 139,683 of CAMPEQ010000008.1, read as the reverse complement.
CATCTGTTCAGCAGTCTTTGCCTGGATCTGGGCATTTACCGCCTCCGCCGGCTTTCCACCGATGCGGCGGCCAAACCCAAGGGCGGTTCGGCCTGCATAACCGGCCGGTAGCGATGCCATGCGGGCTGTTCGGCGTAGTGCGCGTTGCGGCACGGGGCCAGAAGTGGGCTTCTTCTCGTCCTTCTCATCGGCCATAGCCCCATTGTCCACACTTGACGATTGGTTGGGGATGGCCGCTGCGCGAAATGGCGGAATGGGGCAGATTCTTTGCTATCGCGGATACGTACTCAATCGGGGATGGGCTTACATGATGAGAGCAAGGACCACACTTGATCGGGACAAGTACACCCCGGCTCTGTTGCCGGGCGTGCAGCTCGTTCAAACCGCAGTCAACGTGGTGCATCTCGTCGGTGACACAGATAGCCCAGTGTCACTGGTGGGTGCGGGTAGTGACTGCCTGCGCTGGCTGAATCAACTCGATGGTGGGTTGTCGTGGGATGCCCAGGTTTGGCAGGCGGAATCGCTCGGTGTTAGCGCAGAGCTTGCCGAGTCTGTCCTAGGACAACTTGAATCGGCTGGGTTGGTCGTCGATTGCTCAGTATTGGTGATCAGCCGCAACAGGTTCGAGCGGGCCAACCTGTTTGGCGGCGGCGCAGTCGCGGACGTCCTCGGCGACTTGTGTCCCCGGACCGTTCGCCGCGGCGAGATTCCAAGTCCCAGAACTAGCGCTGACTGGCGACAAGAAATCGAAGAACAGGCCGATGACGTCGGTGCGAACCCGGTGGTCGTCGTGCTGTCTGCACCTGGGCCGAGTTCTAGTGAAGTGGATTTCGTGTCACATCTTGTGAGTAGGGGTATTCGTCACTTGGTCGTGGCAGCCGGTCAGCAATCGGCTCGGGTAGGGCCGTATACCGGGACTACCGCGGGACCGTGTTTGCGCTGTGACTCATTGGCACACACCGACTCCGACGAGGTATGGCGCCAGATTGGTGCGCAGATGTCCTTGGACGCCCCGACCCCATTGGGTCCGTCGGTGCTGCTGGCCACGCTTGCTGCTGCTGAAGCTGCCCGGCAGATGGTGGCCCTCGATGCAGGGTATCCGGCGACAGCTGAGAATGCGGTGATGCAATCTGGCTACCGAGGCGGCGCCTGGCGGCGCCGCCTCTTAGTGCGCCACCAGCAGTGTTCCTGCTGGTGGCCACGTAGCGCAGGTGAAAACTAGTCCTTCTTCTTACCGAGGATGCGCGTGACGGTGGTGTTACATACTGGGCACTTGCCCTTCGCCATCCGGCGACCGTTCGTCTCGTGGACGATGCCGTCGAACTCGCGCTTCTCCTTGCACTTCACACAGTAAGCCTCACCGGAGTAAGTCTCGTCAGTCTCAGCCATGAATGTCCTCCCGTAATTCTCGCCGTGGACATCCCACAGCGTTACAGATCTTCGCGCTCACCCCTCGGCGCGCACGGCCACCGAAACAGCAGCGTCGCAACCATACGGCGCTAGGCTCGGCGCTATGGCTAACCCCCCTCCCAAAACACGCATGAATCCTGCAGATTTTGTTCCAGAGGACGATCACTTGCGGGTGGAGAAGGACAATTCCGGCCTCGTCATAGTCACTTTGGACTATCCAGAGCGGCGAAACGCTATGTCCGATCCGATGACTGCGGCGTGGGTTCGTTTGTGTGCGGCGTTGCAGAGTGACGACACCGTAAAGGCTGTCGTGGTGACTGGTGAGGGGAAGGCGTTTTGTTCCGGGGGTGATCTGGGCTGGCTCGGCTCTGACCCCGACGCCAGCGTGGACACTCTCCGCTCACGGATGAAGATCTTCTACCAGTCATGGCTGGCGATGCGTGAGGTACCCGTCCCGGTGATCGCCTCGATCAATGGCCCCGCGATCGGAGCTGGTGCATGTATCGCGTTGATGGCTGATATCCGAATCGCTGGCCAGTGGGCGAAGTTCGGGGTGCCGTTTCTTCAGCTAGGACTGCACCCTGGAATGGCAACGACGTATCTACTCCCTGAGGTCGTGGGGGTGGCCGCAGCGCGGGATCTTCTCTACACCGGCAGGGTTATTGATGCCGAGCGGATGCTGGCACTAGGGCTCGTTAGTGAGGTGTGCGATCAGGACCAACTCGGCAATCGCGCGAGAGAGCTCGGCCAACAGATTGCAGCTAATGCTCCGATAGCCACTCGCCTGTTGAAGTCCGCGCTGCGAGATGGCGGAATGTCAACGTTGGACGCCGCCGTGCAATGGGAGGCGGTTGCCCAGCCGGTGACCATGGCGACCAGTGACCTACATGAGGGTTTGCGCGCCGCTCGTGAGAAGCGCCCACCGCACTTCGCGGGGGAGTAGCCCGAGCCTCGACCTACGGCGGATTGGCCGGTACGTTTACTAGATGAGATTCCCGAGTCTTGTCAAAACGATGATTCCGGTCGCGGCTGCAGCGCTAGTGCTGAGCTCGTGTAGTAGTTCTGATCCGCAGGATAGCGGCGGCAATGGAGCCGACAATCCTAGTGAATGGTCGGCTGTCGCTATCCCGGGCTCGCAGATTGATGACGCGATCGAGCAGTTGCCCTCGCTTGTTGAGACTGCGCTCGACCGGACTGGAGTCCCGGGGGCATCGGTTGCGGTCGTCAGGGACGGGGAAACGGTCTTTTCGCAGGGTTTCGGTGTCAAAGAACTTGGCAGCGATGAGGCCGTTGACGCTGACACGGTCTTCCAGCTAGCGTCGTTGTCGAAGCCGATCGGGGCCAGCGTCATCGGCTCTGTCATTACGCAAACAGACCTGACATGGTCCACCAAGATCAACGACTATCTTCCAGATTTCGCGCTTGCCGACCCGTATGCCACCAAGAACGTGCAGCTGGCTGACATGTACTCCCACCGAAGCGGATTGCCTCCACAAGCAGGGGACCTTCTTGAGGACTTGGGCTACAACCGCGGCCAGATTCTCGAGAGACTGCGATACCTGCCGCTGACTCCATTCCGAACGGAGTACGCCTACACCAACTTCGGGATTACAGCAGCGGCCGAGGCCGTAGCAAAGTCCCAAGGAACTCCTTGGGATGTGCTTTCCAAGGAACTCATCTATTCCCCATTGGGAATGGACTCGACATCGTCAACCTTCACGGATTTCGTAGCTGCGCCGAACCGTGCAACACCTCATCGGTTTGACGGCGAAGGTGAGTTCACTCCAAATATGGAGCGGGATCCGCAGGCGCAAACGCCAGCCGGAGGTGTGAGTTCGTCGGCGAATGACATGGCTAAGTGGCTGACTATGGAGCTGGATCAAGGAGAGGTCGATGGTACGGCGATGATCGACCCGAAGGTTCTCCTCGATGCTTGGACGCCGCATATGACGAGCGCACCGGCTCGAACGCCGGCCTCCCGATCTAGCTCGTATGGCTATGGAATGGGAACGAGCGTTGATGGAACTGGGCGTGTTCGGTTGGGGCACTCGGGAGCGTTTGTTCTGGGAGCGGGGACTCGCTTCGATATGTTGCCCAGCGAGAATCTTGGAATCGTGGTCTTGACGAACGCCTCACCCCTTGGAGCCGCCGAAGCGATCACCGCGCAGTTCCTCGACCTTGTTGAGACGGGAAGTGTCCAGCGTGACTGGATCGAGGGCTTTGGTGGGCAGTTTGCAGGCTTCTACCTCAACCCCAGTCAGCTAGCAGAGGAGCCCAAACCGACGAATCCGTCGCCGGCGCTGCCTAACAGTGCCTACACAGGCGCATTCAAGGGCAGCCCATACTTCGGGACGGCGCGAGTGATTTCAAAAGATGGCGGACTGGTCCTTGTGCTGGAACCGAACGCGGAGGAGTTTCCGCTTACTCATTGGGACGGGAACACCTTCTCAATGCGGGCCCGCGGTGAGAGCGCCATTGGCATCTCCGCTGTCACGTTTACTGGTGGGAGTCCTGGTCGGGTGGCCGAGGTAACAGTCGAGTCGTTGAACACCAACGGGCTAGGTACGTTCAAGCGCTAGCGTTTGCGGCGCAGATATTTCTTCGAACAAGACGAAGCCCCCGGACCTTGATTGTCACCTTCCGCCTTCCCCTTGCGGTTGGTGACGAGCCCCGGGGGCCTCGTTCATGAATGACGTTAGGCATTGCCGAGGGCGCGCGCAATAGGTCGAGGGGAATTGCCGATTTGGCCTGTGGACGCGTCTGGGGACGCCCTGTGGAACGCTCCGTAGGCGCCTGTGGACAAGTAGGTGAATAGTTGTGGACAGTGGGTGTGGATAGGCAGAAATTATGTTCCTGGCCTGCGCAAATACAGATTTTGTGGCTGTGTGTAAAAGAAAATGGCGGCATTCTAGCGAGTCGTGCTCAGTTCTCTTCGGCTTCATCGACGAGGGGGTCCATCGCTGCGGCAAACTCCACTCCGGCGAGGAATGCTTCGGCACGTTCGTTGTACGGGTAGGCATCTGTCAGTGCCCTGAACTCGGGGCCGTGATTGGCCACGAGTAGGTGCGCAAGTTCGTGAACGAGGACGTAGTCAAGCGCGTATTCCGGCGCGTTCTGGAGCCGAGATGAGATGCGAATTGACAGATCTGTCGGGGTGCACGATCCCCACCGGCGCTTCTGGCGGGTAGACCACTCGACTGAGGCTGGCCGTGGTGTCTCAGTCGGCAGGTAGGTCTCGCGCAGCCACTCAGCTCGGGTACGGAGTTGGTCGTCAGACGGTCGAGGCCTAGTTGCGATACGTCTTATGAGTCGCTCGTGAAGCTCCAGTGAGGCCTTTGCGGCGTCTCTTTGCGACATACGGTTCGGAATCGTGACAATCGTCTTACCGCCCTCGCGCCGGGCGCCAACCGTTCGGCTGCGTCGGGTTGACCGACGCACCTCGATCTCAGCGGGCAGACCCGGTAGCTGAACGGTGCGGATTGTCATGAGGTAAGGCTAGAGGAGTACTCGCGGATACCTGGATCTCTTTTTGATGATCTGTGGAAATCACGAGCATTAGTTCGAGTCGGAGTCATCCGAGTGGGGTTCGTCGAGCTCGGCAGTGTCGAACTCGCTCGTCCGGGTGAGGAAACCGTCGATGTCGTCGAGATCCTCGGCCGTCGGCAATAAGTCAGGGTGTGCCCAAAGCGCGTCACGGGCCGGGACACCGCCCTCGTTGCGTAGGCGTTGCCACAGAGCAGCGGACTCGCGAAGCCTTCGTGGACGAAGTTCCAGGCCCACGAGCGTGGCAAAGGTCTTCTCGGCCGGGCCGCCGGCCGCACGCCGCCGCCGCAGGGTCTCGCGCAAACGATCGTAGGACGGGAGGCGGTCGGCAACAGCCCCATCGACCACATCGTCGACCCATCCCTCGACTAGCGCTAGGAGTGTCTCAAGGCGCGCCAGCGCGACCTTTTGCTCCTCGGTGTCCTCAGGTTGGAAGACGCCCGAGGCAAGTGCGGCTTGAATTGCCTCGGGGTTCTGAACGTCGACGCCCTCAAGGGCAGACTCAATGCGACTTTGGTCGACGTTGATGCCAGATGCGTAGGCGACCAAGGCGGCTTCGACGCGCGACCGCAGCCACGGAACATGGGCGAACAGGCGTTGGTGGGCGGCTTCGCGAAGCGCGATGAAAACTAAGACGTCTGAGTCCGGCAGTTCAAGACCCTCGCCGAAGGCCAGGATATTGCTCGGAACAAGTGCACTGTGGCCACCAGTCGTCAATGGAATCCCGATATCGGAACTGCACACGACCTCGCCGGCAAGTGCTGCGAGGCCCTGCCCGACCTGCATGCCGAACATCGCCGAACCCATCGCCTTCGCCATTCCCATGAGCGGTCCGGCAACTGCCGCTAACTCAGGTGGGAGTCCCTCTGGCATCCCGGGCATCGATCCGCCACCAAGGGCCTCAGGCCCGGGCATCATCGACTGCATTGTTCCCTGGACCTTCTCGGCTATCGGGGTAACGACCTTCTGCCACGCGGGCATCGTCTCAGTGAGCCACTCGCTACGGCTCCAGGTGAGTGCTGTCCCAGCGGTGGAGGGGAATTCAGTTGCCGGGTCGAGCCAGACATCGGCCAACCCGATTGCGTCCTCGACGGCGCGTCGTTGCGCATCAGAAACGATCGGATCGCCGGCCTCGGCGAGGGCTTTGCGGGCGATGTCGTTGGCCATATCCCAGTTCACGGGGCTGCCGTCGTTGTTGCCGGCGGACTGCAGCATTGCGCCGATTTGCTCGAGGGCAGCACCGATATTCGCCATATCGAAACCCTCGGCGCCAGCGCCGCCGATTCCGCCAAGACCCCCGAGGTTACCGAAACCTGGTGGCTGCGAGTTCGAGCCGTCCGAGTTGGAATCACGGTCGTCGTCGGAGTCCTGCGGACCAAATCCGAACGGAACATCGCCAGCCATAGCGTCCTCACCCTCGCGGAGAAATGAGCCCGAAAAGGGACCCACGGAAATCAACGCTAACCGCAGCGGCGCGATTCGGCCACACCGACCGCGCGTCTTACGCCGTTGGCGTAGTGGACGCAGGCTTTAGGGTGTCTATGTGAGTGTCCTGATGTGGTGGCTGATTCCGATCCTCGCCACGGCCTGCGCGATCGTCTGGGTGTGGTGGCGTACGCGCGATGGGGCGTCTCAGGAAGGCAGGGTGACATCGGCAAAGGAGCTCGAGAAGATGTCACGGGCCTTGAACAAACCACTGCCGGAACGGGCGGTTCCACCGACGGCCCAGCAGCATCGCAATGCGGGGTCCGAAGTGCCACCGGAACAGGGTGAGGGCCATAGTCGTGGATGAGTTCACGCATGAGGTCGAGCGCTATCGGCGAACGCGAGCAGCGGGTTACCTAGGGTCTGCACTAGTCGTCGTCATCATTTTGGTGATGGCGTTTCTTCCTGTTCCCTACATCAAGTTTGCTCCTGGCCCGATGTACTCCACGACGGGTGCGGTTGATGGCGTTGAGCTGATCACGATCACGGACACCATGACATACCCAACGACGGGCGAACTCGACATGACGACCGTCAGCGAGCGAGGCGGCCCCTTCGGTGGACTGACATTGCCGGAGGCGTTTGTTGGTTGGGTCGATCCGGATCAGGCCGTGGCACCAGTCGGGCTGTTCTATCCGGCAGAGACTTCGGCCGATGATGCGCGGGAGGAGAACACCGCCGACTTCGTCTCGTCGCAGTCGGCCGCGATCGGCGCCTCGCTGGGCTATTTGGATATCCCTGTGACGTCGAGGGTGTCGGTGGCTCAAGTGCTGCCCTCGGGGCCGTCGGCTGGAAAGTTGCAGATTGGCGACATCATCCGGGCCGTGGATGGCACAGCGATCAGCGTGCCCACGGAGTTGCCTCCGCTCGTTCAAGCCCGGCCGCCAGGATCGACGGCACAGTTCGCAATCACTCGCGACGGCGTTGATCAGACGGCGGATGTTGTCCTTGGCGCATCGCCAAGGGATCCGGCCCAGGGCTATGCCGGTATCGCCGGTGGCACGGAGGTGGTCGGGCCGTTTCCGATTACGTTTGGGCTAGAGGATGTCGGCGGACCGAGTGCAGGCTTGATGTTCAGCCTGGGCATCATCGACAAGCTCACGCCCGAGGAGCTCTCGGGCGGGAAGTTGGTCGCCGGAACCGGGACGATCACGCCAACTGGCGAGGTCGGTCCCATCGGGGGACTTCCGCAGAAGCTCTTTGCCGCACGGGACAAAGGCACCGACCTGTTTCTAGCCCCAGCAGGTAACTGCGACGACGTGCTGGCCTCCGCGCCGGAGGAACTAGACGTGGTGAAGGTCGAGAATCTGGCCGGAGCGATGGACACCCTGACACGCTGGCGCGCGGGTGAGGCCGACCTGCCTCGCTGCGGTTAGTCGCAAGTCGCTTCTACCGCTAGGTGAGCGTCGCCGTAAGTGCATCGGTAAGTCCGGGAAGTAGGTCCTTTCCGGAGAGGACCGCATCATCGGAATCGTTCTCTTTTAGTCGCAGTGCGCACATCTGCCGACCGTCCCTCATTACCAAGGCCGCGAGGCGTACCTCTCGACGGTCGGGATGATTGGTGACCGCCTCGACGATCGCGCCGGACTCAGTCTCGCCGGCTAAATCGACCTCGGCAGTGGGCGGCAAGATGAATCGCTCGATAACGATCGCGGTGCCAAGGACCTGCGGGGGCCACGCGATCTGGGCGAGTGCCTCATCGACCGCCTCGTCACCTTGAGACCATTCTTGCTCGACTGGAATGAGTTCGTTGCCAGTCGCGTTCTCGGCGTCGAGTTCCATCGCGGCCGCCAGAGCTGGCTCCCGCTCCAGCAGTTCAGACATCTTCGCGATGGCAAATAGGCGAACAGGCTGATCCCAACCGTCGGAATGGACGTGCGCTTCTAGCTCAACGACGGCGGTGGTCACGGGGGATATGGGGAGTTGATCGGCGGTCATACCACCATCCTGCCTCACTCGCAAAACAACAGCACGTAGGGTGAGCGTGTGAGCTTCGCATCTTCTGCATCCAGTAGGCCCGCCGACTCCTCCTCTTCTGGCGCTAGCCGTAAGGGAAAAGTACTAATTCCAACGCTGGCGGTGCTTGCTGCGCTGATCCTCCTGCTGGTGATCTTCACCGGTTTCTATACAGACTTCCTCTGGTTCGAGTCGATGCAGAACTCGTCGGTCTTCACCACCCAGCTAGGCCTGCGAATCGGACTGTTCTTCGCCTTCGGGATTGTGATGGCGCTCGCCGTCTTCGGCGCGATGCTCATGGCTTACCGAATGCGCCCGATCGCGAGAGTTCGAAGCGCAGAGCAGCAAAGCCTCGAGCGATACCGTGCCGGCCTTGAGCCCATGCGTAAGCCGCTGGCCATCGTGGTTCCAATCATGCTCGGTGTTCTTGGCGGAATATCTGCTGCCGCTGAGTGGCGCTCATGGGCGCTGTGGCGCAACCAGGTGCCCTTCGATGTCACCGATCCGCAGTTCGGCACCGATATCGGCTTCTACATGTTCAGCTATCCCTGGCTGCGGTTCGTGCTTGGCTTTGCATTTGCGGTATTGATCCTCGGGCTGATCGCCAATGTCATCGTTCACTACTTGTATGGCGGGCTGCGGCTTCAGCCACCGTCGCCACGGGTTTCGGATGCAGCCCAGACTCAGATCTCTATCCTGCTAGGGATCTTCTGCTTGCTTAAGGCGGTCGCATACTGGCTCGATCGGTACGGCCTCGCGCTCAAGAGCGAGGATTTGGTGCAAGGGTTCACCGGTCTGAAGTTCCGCGATATTAATGCGCTACTCCCAGCCAAGTCGATCCTCATTGTCATTGCCCTGATCTGTGCAGTGCTGTTCTTTGTCAACGCCTTCCGCCGCTCATGGTTCGTGGCCGGGGCAGGCCTCGGGCTACTGATCGTGTCGGCTCTCGTTATCGGGGGTATCTACCCGGCGATCGTTCAACAGTTCCAGGTCAAGCCAAGCGAGCTGACCAAAGAGGAACAGTCGATCCAATACAACATCGACGCAACCCGAGACGCCTACGATCTCAACGGGATTGAAGTCAATGAGTACAACGCTGTCCGGACGCCGAATGAGGAGATCGTCTCGACTCAGACCGGCACCCTGGAATCAGTCCGTATTGTCGATCCCCTCGTCGTCTCGCCGACCTTCCGTGCACTGCAACAGAACTTCGGCTTCTACTCGTTCCCCGACACACTGGATATCGACCGCTACCTACTCGACGGCAAGGAGCGCGGAGCCGTTGTTTCCGTGCGAGACCTCAATCTCGATGGTGTTCCTGCCGGGCAGCGCAACTGGGCAAATGATCACCTTGTCTACACTCACGGCTTCGGCTTCGTCGCAGCTTTCGACAATGCAAAGACCCCAAGCGGTGAGCCGGTGTTCTTCGAGCAGGGCATTCCACCCGAGGGGCTGCTGACCATCGACCAGCCGCGGGTTTACTACGGCGAGGACTCCCCGGAGTACTCGATCGTTGGCGGTAGCCCAGATGACACGCCACGCGAACTCGACTACCCAGACGACACCGCACCGAATGGTCAGCGCAAGAACACATACGACGGCACGGGCGGCGTTCCCGTCGGATCGGCCATTGATCGTCTGCTGTTCGCCATCAAGTACCAAGAGCCGAACATCATGCTTTCGAGTCTGATCAATGACCAATCGCGCATCATCTGGGACCGTGATCCTCGGGTCGTCGTCAACAAGGTTGCGCCTTGGCTGCAGCTTGATAGTGACCCGTACCCGATCGTGGTCGACGGGAAGATGAAGTGGATAGTCGATGGCTACACGACCTCTAACGCCTATCCCTTCTCCTCGCGCGTCTCGTTCTCTGAGGCGATCAACGACTCAGCCGTAGCTCGGACGAGCCCTGGAACAATCGGCCCGCGCGACGACATCAACTACATCCGGAACTCGGTCAAGGCCACCGTCGACGTCTACGACGGAACGGTCGAGCTCTACGAGTGGGACGAGACCGATCCAGTTCTGCGTACGTGGCGCAGTGTTTTCCCGGACGTGGTCAAGCCGAAGGCGGAGATGCCAGAGGGCGTACTCGCACACGTGCGCTACCCGGAGGATGGATTCAAGGTCCAGCGAATGCTGTTTAGTCGCTACCACGTGACCGATCCAGCCGCGTTCTACAGCGGTCAGGACTTCTGGAACGTGCCGATCGACCCAACCCAGAGCCAAGAAAATAGTCTGCAGCCGCCGTACTACTTGAGTCTGCAGATGCCGGGACAGGACACCCCGAAGTTCTCACTGACCACGACCTACGCGCCGGTGAATCGCCAGACCCTGGCTGCGTTCATGTCGGTCGATTCAAGTCCGGGTGAGAACTTCGGCAAGATCGAGGCGCTCAAGCTGCCACGTAACTCGACCATCCCTGGTCCAGTTCAGGTGCAGAACGCCTTTGATTCCAACGCCGAGATCGCAAACGAGATCAACATTCTGCGCAAAGGAGGAACTGAGGTGCAGCTGGGTAACTTGCTCTCGTTGCCCGTTGGTGGAGGAATCCTCTACGTCGAACCGCTCTACGTGAAGGCAGCCTCGAACGGGTACCCGTTGCTGCAGAAGATCCTGGTCAGTTTTGGTGACAAGACAGTGATGCGCGAGAACCTCCCGGAGGCGCTGCGAGATGTGGGCGTGATCCCGGCGGATGGTTCTAATAAGGGCAAGAACAACAACGACAAGCCCGTGGTTGAGACAGAACAGACCTTGCTGACTCAGTTGGCAGCGCAGATCGCCGCTGCCCAAGCTGCCTACAACGACGGGCAGACCGCGTTGCAGAACAACGATTTCGCTGCCTACGGTGAAGCGCAGAAGCGCCTCGAGGATGCGCTACGGAAGGCACAGGAGATAGAGGAGCAGTTGCGTGATCTTCCTGCTTCGGCTGCCGCGCCTCCGGCGGATACTCCAGCAGAACCTGCCGTAGAAAACGCCAGCGAGTCGAGTCCTGGAACGAGCATCAGTGGTGCATCGCTAGTGAGGGATTCGCTACTCGGCGACTAGGGGAGTGCGACACTGGCGCAGGACTAGTCTGCGACCGCGCTGCGCGAGCCAACGGGCATCACGGCAGATGAGCTCGATATTGCCCGCTCACTGGTGGGGTCGCACGTGGGGCCAGAAGTTGCCTCGACCAGACGTTCATGTCTGGCGGGATCTCAGTCTTGAAGGATTGTCCTGGAGTTACCGGATGTCAGGATTCAGCGTCGCTCGGTGACTAGCCGCGCGATAGATCAGTAGATTATGTCCATATTGGTGGCCGACTGTCGTGCCGTAGCCCGGCTGGGTTAGACTCTTCTCACCGACGCGGGGTGGAGCAGCTCGGTAGCTCGCTGGGCTCATAACCCAGAGGTCGTAGGTTCAAATCCTGCCCCCGCTACTCTTGTGAAGGGCCCGGTACTCCGTTTCAGGAGAGTCCGGGCCCTTTTACATGCTCGAACGGTGCGATTGGTCGCTTCCTTCGCCAGTGGTTTCTCGGCTGTTTTTAGCCTGGTGGGTCGCCACGCCTAGTGTGAGAGGGCGCGGGCCGCGGGAGCGCGGCGACCCGAGTCTCAGCGGACGCGCTCGGTCTCGTAGGCCCAGATAACGAGCTCAACACGATTCCGTGCCTCGAGCTTGGTCATCAGCCTGGCGACGTGAGTCTTGACCGTGCTGTTGCTGATGAAGAGGTCCTCCGAGATCTCGGCATTGGTCCTGCCGCGGGCGACCTCTATCAAAACCTCTTCCTCGCGGTCCGTGAGGGGATCGACGGGTTGCAGCGGAGCGGTGGCGGAATCGGTGGCGGCGAATGCTTCGAGGAGCCTGACGGTAATACTCGGTGCGACAAGTGCGTCGCCGGAGGCCGCGGCCGTGATTGCCTGGACCAGGAGGTTCTGGTCGGCGTCCTTGAGAAGGAACCCCCGAGCGCCCGCCTTGAGTGCTCCGTAGACGTATTCGTCGCGATCGAACGTCGTGATGACGACGACCGGGATCGGGTTCAAGACATCCGGGCCGGCGAGAGCCTTGGTCGCCTCGATGCCGTCCATCCTTGGCATGTTGATGTCTAGCAGGCACACGTCGGGTTGGAGGCGCTGCGCGAGTTGCACGGCTTCCGCTCCGTCGGCTGCCTGGCCAATGACCTCGACACCGGGTTGGGCGTTGAGGATCATGGCGATCCCGGTCCGGATGAGGTCCTGGTCGTCGGCGACGATTACACGCAGCGTCATGGTGAGGCATCTCCCTTTGGCATCGTCGCGCGGACGGTCCAACCCCTGCCGGGATTCGGACCCGCATCCAGAGATCCGCCATGAAGGGACGCCCGTTCGGTCATACCGACCAGCCCGAATCCGGAGGCAGTTGCCGGGTCCACATACGATGCGTCGCCGTCGTCGGTGACGGCGATCTCGATGTTCTCGGCAGAGCCTTGAACCTGAACCGTGATCCCGGTGGCGCGCCGGGCGTGGCGGCGAGCGTTCGTAGTTGCCTCCTGTGCGATGCGGAACACGGCGGCCTGGATGGGTGGAGCGACGCCATCGAGGTCACCGCCTGTGAGGAGCTCAATGGATGGCTGTCGACCATCGTCGGCGAGTTCTTGGAGGTTAGCGAGGCCCTTGCGCAGGCCCGGTTCCTCGTCGCCGCGTCGGAGTACGCCCACGATGCTGCGCATCTCGGCGAGTGTGCGGCTCGCCTCGGACTTGATGGTACGCAGCGCCTGGGTCGGCGCATCGGGATCACTCACCGCGAGCGCCAAGCCAGCCTCGGCCTGGATCGCGATGGCAGACACGTGGTGTGCAACCGTGTCATGCAACTCCCGTGCCAGCCGTTCACGTTCCAAGAGCCTGACCTCTGCGATAGCGCTGTCCTGTGCTCGTGCGCGGAACCGGACGGCGGTCCCGAGGGCGGCAGGAAAGAGCAGCCAAGCGAACATCGCGCCCGTGAGCGCCGCACCGTCGGGGTAGAACACCATGTTCAACACCAGGCCAACGCTCATGATGCCCAGGCCGATCACCGCCTCACGGCCCGAACCCCATCGGAACAACGCGTAGGGGAAAACGATCAGGAACACCATCGTGTCCAGGCCGGATGAGTCCAAGCCCGATGCGATGGCGGCGATGTCGAGTCCGACCATGACGGTCCACGCAGCAACAACTGCGGCAAGAGGATGAGTGCGTCGCCATAGCAATGCCACGATCGGCACGAGCTGGATTGTCACCGAGAACGGCTGCCATGCGATGTCGTCACGGGTTAAACCCTCCGCGATGACCAGGGCTGCCAAAACGCCCACGAGCACCCAATCCCGCCATACGCGCCGCGGCGGGTTGGGTTCACGAGGCTCTGCCCAGAATGATCCCAGGGCGTTGATGAGCACGATTGACAGCATACGTGCTCGGCCAAGCCCCGGTCGTCCACCGACAGTACGACGCGGGAATCGACCGTGGGTTGACGTGATGCTGACTCTCAGCCTGATGTGACCTGCCAGGAGCAGGGACACGATGGTGTCAGCCCTCGATCGAGGGATAGGAAACGAAAGGAACTGTCATGCAATCGACTCAAAGATTGGGAGGGATAGGGGCCCTCATCGCGGCTGGCACGTTCGTCGTCGGTCTCGCCATGTTCGCCACGATCTTTATGGACTTCGTGAGCGCGGCGGGCCCCGCTGAGGCGGTGGCCTTCATTGTCGACAACCAACTGGCGCTCCATCTGTGGAACATCGCGATCCACATTGTGTTCGGGATCGTCCTCGTTCCCCTTGTCCTGGCGATCGGGGACCGGCTCCGCACAGCGCACTCGCCACTGGCGCGTGTCTCGTCCGTGTTTGGGCTCATCTGGGCAGGCGTGATCATCGCCACCGGAATGATCCTCAATATCTCCTACATCACCGTGAGCGACCTGCAGGGAACGGACCCCGAGATGGCTTCGAGCGTCTGGGCCAGCCTCGACGCGGTCACCAACGGTCTCGGAGGCGGTAACGAGGTACTGGGTGGCATCTGGGTCGTGGGGATCAGCGTCGTCGCGCTGCGCGAGCGGCTCTTCGCACGCTGGATCAACTACCTCGGTGTCATCATGGGGGCCAGCGCGCTGCTGACGATCGTCCCGGCTCTTGAGGACGTGGGCGCTATCTTCGGCCTCGGCCTGATCGTCTGGTTCGTCGCCGTGGGGATCACTCTGATCAAGGGTGACGCCATGCCGTCCCGGCAACAAGACCACCAAGGCATCACTACCTCTGGTGGTGCGTGAGGCCTGACACCATGGGTGGAACGGCACCAGGGTCGGCCCAGGGTTGAGTTGACTCCTTCCATTCGCGGGTTCGCGCGTGGAAGGAGTCAACGTCATGGCGTCTAGATTCCCTGACGAGCTCGAAAAGGAAGCCAACCGCGAGTCAACAAGAGTCTGGGTAGACCCCTCAGCCCCGGCCAATAGTTCGCGCTTGCGTACTACCGGATTCCAGTGACTTCGTTCATCGCGAGGCCGACGGCAGCCAGATCCTCAGGGTTCCCGACAACAACAAGCTTGTCTCGTGCCCGACTCATCGCAACGTACAGGATTTGCTGAGGGTGTACGCCGTCTCGGAATCCGTCGATTGCGACGACGACGGCGGGTCTTTCTAGACCTTTGAATCCGGAGACAGTTCCATAGAAGATGTCATCTCCGCACCAGAGGTTCTCCCAGTACTCCTCAAATCCCTGCCCCTGCTGTTCAATCTGTACGGGATGCCTGTGATGGGTGGTGAGTAGTGCAACATCGAGAGCTTTCCAGCCCTCCTCGCGCAGCGCTACGGCTTGATCGTCAGCACAGTCAATGACCTCCTCAGAGGAGCACGCGACGAAGCTGACAGGTGGTCCGTCGCCGCCGAGTAGCTGTGGACGATTGTTCACTAGGGGACTGAACGCGTCAGCAATCTGACGGGTGTTGCGCAGGTTCTTCGTCAGGGTGACGTTGACGAACGGTAGATCGTGTCGACCGCTCTGACGGAAGACTGCCTGATTGTCGTCGCGAAAGGTTGCTATTTGGGCTTTCGTGGGATCGCGCAGCGAGGCGAGTAGCGGTGGCCACCAGTTGTCGGGGAAGTCTTGCGCCTCATCGATGACGAGGGCATCGAACTTGTGCCCAGTCGGCAAGGCCTGCGCGGCTTCTGTCATCAGTTCCGCGACTCGGTGAGTCCACCACTGGGGTGGGGCATCCTGTTCAGCAGTTACGCCCCAGGTCCGACCCAGCTGATGGAATGTGCCAATGAATGCTGGCCGGTGCTGGCGCTTCGTCGCCGCGAACTGGGCGCGTAGCGTCTCGGCGAGGCCGCGTCCGAACGATAGAAGGGCAACCCGTTTGCCTTCCGAACTCCATCTTCGAGCCTGCTCGGTCGCCAGCCATGACTTCCCGGTTCCCGCTCCGCCACGAACCTCGAGGTACTGGTTGTCAGCAACTAAGTCCAGGATTGCTGCTTGTTCGTGGGTGAGTCGTTCGACATGGACATTGCGTGCTGCGGCATCGGCCAAGATGTCTCGGTGGGGGGTGCCGCGGCGCAAGAGAATGTCTAGCGCGGAATCGATCCATTCAGGTGCGCTCAAACGGTCGGTGTTGCGTTCGTCAGCGAGGTGGTCAAACACCCGCCCCAGTGCATCTTCGAGGTGATTGCGCGCGATGACGACGTCTAAGGGGGTGTCCGGTGCGAGCATTGAGTCGTCGTACACATCGGTATCGGGCAGGGCAATCATCCAGGCATCGCGGAGGGAACCGCGCGACCACCGGGGCGATGACTCGAGGACCTCGCGCAAGGCGTAGCGGGCTTTGCGCGCCTGATCCGTTGGGTGAATAGCAAAACTCTGAGTAGCTGATTGGCTGATCCACTCGCCGTTGCTGAACGAGACTCGGCCGCCCTTGACCTCGATGACGGCCAGGCCGGCGCCTTCCAGGAACACGGCGAAATCAATCTCGATATCGCCATGTTGGGGATCCGTGAGCCGTAGCCCGTAGAGGAGGGCGTCTCCGTCGCGCAAGTGAGGCAAGAGGGCATTGAAGACTCGACGTTCGGAATCGGCAACGAAGTCTGGATTCTCCGGCCAGATGAATGCAGACATATGAGGAGTCTGTCGTAGAAGTTGCGCGATCGCACGGGGAGCTTGATCTACAACGGAACACCGCACTAGGGCTGTCCATCGGAATGTCGAGGGCTAAGCCGTGGACTCCCGTTCGACGACATCTGCCTGCTGGTCGGTTGCTTCCTTTGCCTCAGGAAGCAACCAGATTGCGGCGAGCAGGAAGCAGCCTGCGCCCCACCACGTGCCTTGGTTCGATAGGGAGAGATCCCACAGTTGGTTGTTTGGCAATACCCAGGCAGCCGCAGCGGACAGTCCGAACAGCATGCTGCCGATCATGTTGCCGTTGCTGATCCACCAATCTCGGGCTCGAATGTCGCGTCCCCACTTGCCACCTCGGGCTTCCAACACTGACAGCAGACTAGACAGGTTGAAGCAGAGACAGCCGAAGATATCTGGGGACCAGATCAGGTCACGATTGTCGCTCACGCTTGTCAGTCCGAAGAACGGGATAACGGTCATCACCGTGAAGTCGATGGCTCCGATCAGCATGATGGCCGCCGCTACCCAGTCGAGACGATGGGGTGCCCACCACAAGATTCTTCGGCGTGGGGCGGGCTTGGCAGCATTCGTCGATGAACTGCCCACCTGCCAGAAGCCCACAAAACAGCCCACGGTGTAGAGGACGGAGCCGATCAGTGGCAACACGATCAGCCACGTGGCGCTGAAGTCGTTTGCTCCGGGACCGGTACCGACCATGAAGAAGATCGACCCAACGATGAATGTCCAAGAAACCCACCAAGTCATGCTGCTGGGAACCCAGAGCACACTGGCCCACTTGGACACCCAGACCCGCGGTTTGTAGTCCTCGTCCAATGCCTGGGCCGGGAAGTGCTTGTGGTTACGGCGGGCATTCCACAGGTAGCGGCTGCCGTCTGGTAATCGGAACTCAACCTCAGACAGCCATCTGCCCACGTGGGATTCCCGGACTACCTCCCAGTCATCTGGGTACTTGAACCAGTCGTACTTGGTCCTCCCGGGTGAGTCGGCCATCAGCCGATTCTTGCAAGTTCAGGTTGGGATGCAACTCTTCACGACTGATGTGGCGTGTGACACGTGTTGTCGATTCCTGGTTTCCTTGATGCTGAATAATAGTTCGCGGGGTGATTCAGTTATCACTGAGAGGGCCGCCGACCGATAGAAACCACCAACGGGTCCGGCGCTCCTTGGAACCAACCCCTACGCCCAGTGGGCAAACGCCTAGTAAGGACGGATACCGAGATGGAAGACGACAGGTGCCACGAACGCCAGGCCACGGTCTCAGAATCGATTCAGATCGAGGCCTGGGCGACGGCTCTCTACGACCTAGTTGCCGATGTCGCCAGGATGGGTGAATGGTCTCCGGAAGCGACTGGCGCACGTCTCAGAGCATCGCAAGGACCGCTTCGGGTGGGTGATCGCTTTGTGGGTCAGAACAAGCGAGGCGTCATTCGGTGGTCGACGGTTTGCTCGGTTACCCGCGCAGACCGTGGCTCGCTGTTCGAGTTTGCGGTCGCTGTTGGGGTATTCAAGATCTCGACGTGGCGCTACACGTTCGAGCAGGATGGTCACACAACGCTGGTGACTGAGGAGTGGATTGATGAACGATCCGGGCTACGCGGCAGCGTGATCAAAGGCATCGGGCAAGTCATCATCCCTGGTGCTCGCCCGGACCATAACCGACGGAACATCCAGACGACGTTGTCCAACCTCAAGCGAGAAGCCGAAGCGTAGGCGGGCTTGGTGCGATCCAACGGCAGGTAGGACGCGACCCGTTCTAGAAGGCAGCGGCGTACTTGCTATACCGGACCTGGCCCGTGGGGCTCTTCTTGATCGCTCGGGCGACCCGCGTTGGAATAGGTGCCCATTTGGCTGGCATTCTCGCGGCATCGGCCGGACTGATCATGTAGATGAGGGCGAAGTTCACGATCCAGATCGGCGGCGCCATCGACATTCCGACGGTGGTTGTCGCACCGCGCTTTCGGTTCTTCACGAGTTGGGCAACACCCGCTTGCTGCTGAGACTTGTTGCCGTAGATCGCCTCGATTGTGTAGGCCGATCGATAGAGCGCCCGCAGCGACTTCTTAGCGCCGTTAGCGCGGCACCAGGTACCGAGGTAGCCGCCTGGAACTAGTAGTGAGTTGATTTGCCTCGTGGGGGCGGTGGAGTTGGCCGGACTCTGTAGCTGTCCCTTCTTATTCACCATGAGCCCGTAGCTGGGGAGCACACTGCGCGGTCCGCGCAGATCGCCGCGCGCCTGGGAAGCCCGCTTTCTGGGTAGCGTCAAGATTCGGACGCTGGCATCAATGAGCTTGGCTGCATCGACGGTGCCACCGACTCCTCGACCACTGGTCAGCTGGCGATACTGCTTTTTGGTGAACGTCTTTTTCTTGGGGAAACCAATCTCTGCCGCGATCGCGTCTGCGCGCTTGCGGCCAAGTCGCTGGTTAATCTCGCCTGCGCTCCGAGCCTGTGTCGGGGCGGCCGATTCGTATTTGGGTGCGCCGGCGAATGGCTTGACGAAGCCGGTCTGCGTGGCCGGTTGGGATTTCGATGGCACCGCAACAGCTTGGGTGCTCGGCGCAGCGATTCCGATCGATGCCACGACGGTCACAGCCACAGCCGTGGCGACACACCGACGGGCGGAGGTGAGATTCGATCGGGAGACCTCGCGGTGTTTTCGATCCCAGGTAGTCATCCACCTGATTATGCAGTCCGCCACCTAGCGAGTCGCGCTGTAGATCCCGCGTGACTCTCAGCAACCAAGCAGGGTGCATGAGCTTCGAGGATTGGCTGCTCTAGGCAGTTTGAAGCGGCAGCGCCAACGTATCGGTGGATTGTTGTCGCTGAGCGACCAGTTTTCACCGCGCTGTTGCGCTGTAAGGAGTCGGCGGATTCAGATATGCGCTTTTGCGTCGGGCTAGCCGGTAGGGTTGGCGATCAGATCCGCACACCTACCTACGTCAAGGGATTCCAATGAAGCTAGTTGTCTCCGCAGTCGTCTCCGCTGTCGCCGTCATTGCCCTCGCGGGTTGCGCAACAGACGACACCGCACCCGTTTCTAGCGCGTCAGTAACAGCACCCACTGGCGCTGATCTGGTCGGAACGTGGACCCAGTCTGGCGCGGGCTTTGAGGGCGGTGTGGCGGTGACGTGGGACAACCAGACTGTCGTAATCGAGAAGGCCGATGGTCAGGGCTTTGCCGGTTTCAAGGAGTACACGCGCGAAGGCGAGCAGCCGCAGAAGGAGACGCTCAGCGGCGTAGTCGGGTTGGATGGAAACGTCCTCATCGTCGATGATGACGGGACCTTTGAGGGCCGACTAGCCGATGGGAAGCTCGAGGGTCAATACGCTGAGGTAGGCAAGGACGCGGCGGCGATCAATGTGGTGATCAGTAAGCAGTAGTACTACACAATCGTCGGCGAGGCACTGGGTCTCGTCGGCTCCACGCGGTGCTAGCCCCGACTCGACGGAAGGTAAACAGTGCCACCAGAGGGTTTACTTATTCGCAGGGCTCGGGTCGTGGATTTGGATAGCCCCCGCGTATTCGGCCGCGCATCGACAGCCACCTACCCGGCACAGGGTCCCGCTGATCTACTGGATCTGAGAATCAGCCGAGGGAAGATCGTGGAGATCGGACGCGAGCTACCTCGATCGCCTGGCGAAGAGGAGCTCGATGCCGATGGGCGATGGGCGATCCCGGGACTATGGGATGCCCACGTGCACATGCAGCAGTGGGCGATGACTGTTGGTCGGCTCGACGTCAGCAGTGCGCGCGATCCGGAGGGCGTGACCTCCATCGTTGATTCCTACCTCCAGAGAGCTGCCGCGCACGACAGCGCCAAACCTGTGGTCGGCTTCGGATATCGTGCGACTAGTTGGACCCGTCGTCCCACATCCGCTGAGCTTGACGCTGTCACCGGTCGCGTCCCGGTCGTGTTGATCAGTGGTGACCTACACAGTGCGTGGCTGAACTCCGCTGCCCAAAGACTGTGCGGTGTCGGTCCGGTTTCTGGGTTGCTGGTGGAGACCGAGTGGTTCGACATTGTCGCCAAGGTCGAGGCGATGGAGCCAGTAGAAGCATCGGGCTCATCCAAACTCCGGCGAGTGGTTGCCAGTGCGAGTTCAAGAGGCGTCGTCGGCATCACTGACATGGAGTTCGAGGCGGGTCCCTCGTATTGGGCGGAGCACTTCACCGAGGGCATCGATGCGCTTCGGGTCCGGACTGCTGTCTATCCCGATAGCGTCGATGCGGCGATCAGCGCAGGCTTGCGGACCGGCCGTGCCATTGCCGGGACGAGTGGCCTGGCCACGATGGGCCCGTTGAAGGTCATCTTTGACGGTTCCCTCAACACTGCCACGGCGCACTGCTGCGATCCCTATTCCGAGGCAAGCTCCCCGCCGGGCTGGACCGGCGTGCTCAACTACTCGAACGAGGAACTCAACGAGCTATGTGAGCTCGCGAACCGCAATGGCCTTGAGGTGGCGTTGCACGCGATCGGCGACGCCGCGGTCACTAGCGCGCTGGACGCGATCGAGCGGACTGGAGCTCGGGGATCACTCGAGCACGCTCAGCTGATCGGGTATTCGGACTTGGCCCGATTCGCCAAACTCGGGGTGAGGGCAAGTGTTCAACCAGCTCACCTCATCGACGATCGCGACGCTACCCACATGATGTGGCTGGACCGACAGGAACGAACCTTCGTATTCCGCTCGTTGATCGAGGCAGGCGCGCAGCTTGCCTTCGGTTCTGATGCGCCTGTTGCACCACTGGATCCCTGGCTAGCAATGGCTGCTGCGGTCCATAGGTCGGGCGACGAGCGAGCTGCTTGGAACCCGGCACAGTCGCTGGATTCGCGGCAGGCGCTTGCAGCTAGCGTCGACGGTCAGCGGCTGCGCGTTGGCGGGCGAGGCGACATCGTGTTACTCGATGATGACCCGTTGGCCTCGCAGTCCGACACCTCGGGAGCTGGCAAAGCCTTGAGCTCTATGCGGGTTTCGGCGACGATTGTTGCGGGTCGAGGAACCCACATGGCGCTATGACAAGCTAGTCAGCACGCGGGCACGTCCAAGGCGCGACTATGCGGCAGTGAACTGATCAGCCACCATCTCCATGAGTAGGCCGTCGTGCCATTGGTCGTCGGGAGACCGCTCGAACTGGCGCAGGACGCCGACGGTTCGAAACCCGACGCGCTCGTAGGTGGTCGCCGCGCGCTCATTGTCGAGGCGGGGCGCGATCGTGACGCGGTGGTGGCCGATGTCGTCAAACAGGTAGCCGAGCATCCCGGTCAGGACCTCCTGACCAAGGCCCTTGCCTTGGGCCTGCTCGCCGAGAAAGATGTCGAGCTTGGCGCAGCGATAGTCAGCGTCTTGAGTCTCGGCGTACTTGATGAGCCCAACAGTCTCGCCCCGGAACTCAACGGTGAAGGGGTAGTCGTCGTTGCTCTCGACGAAGGCTTCGCGAACCCGCTTCGCGTCGTAGTCAAACCACCATCGGGCTACACTCGGCTGGCGGAGAATTGCCGTGAGGGAGGCCACATCAGTGGCCAAAACAGGCCGAATGGTGAGGCGTTCAGTATCGATTTGAGCTCGGACCACGGGTGCTAGTTCAGTTTGAGCCATTCAACTGATTCTACAGGCACTCTGGGCTAGGTAGGGTGAGGTGTAGTAAAGCTCACTGTAGTTCGGTGGTCGATCTAGCGGGGATCGGGTCTATGTTCTCCAAGGCAGGGAGGTGCTGCTCATGGTCCGTTCGTGGGCGAGATCCTGGTTGTCTCTCATCGTTGCTGCCTTGGTTCTTGTAGGAGGGGCGCCCGTCGTTGCTGCTGCGGCAACAGATGACCAGCGCCTCCTAGAACCCTCTGCTTCGCCCGCATCTCGAGTTGCCTTTCCTAAAGTGACGGCAGGTCGTAAAGGTGAGGTCATCGCCGAACACTGGGCCGCCTGGAAGGCGACCTACCTGCGCACTGATGGTGGTCAGGGCACGTGGGTTAAACACAACAACCAACCATCGTCGGTATCCGAGGGCCAGGGCTGGGGCATGGTCCTCTCCGCTCAGTTTTCCGAACGCGAACTATTCGACGACCTCTACCGGTATTACCGGGCGCACCCAAGCGTGAACGCGTCACACCTCATGGCCTGGAAGCAGGTTCTGCGCGACGGCAGGATGGTTGATGTTCGCGGCTCCGATTCCGCCACCGATGGCGATATGGATATCGCCTACGGCTTGCTATTGGCCCACAAGCGGTGGGGGTCGAGCGGTCCAATCAACTATCGAGGGCAAGGCTTGGCGGTCATGAATGACATCTTGCGCCACGACGTCAACGCAAAATACGGCAACTTGACTCCCGGCGATTGGGCGCGCGGCAAGGATGCCAGGCACACTCGGACATCAGATTTCATGTTGAGTCATTTGCTCGCATTCGCGCGGGCCGACCCCGCTAACTCCAGTGCCTGGCGTCGGACATACAGAACAACCGTAGCGATCGCGCGGCAGGGTATGCGTCCCAAGAGTAAGAGCCCAGTTCTGCCCGATTTCATGGTCCGGAAGAAGTCGGGTCGATGGGTACCTGTTCGGGGTACCTATCTGGAGACCAAGCACGATGGCGACCTCAACTACAACGCCTGCCGGACCCCGTGGAGGATTGCTAGCGCCTATCTCCTTCAAGGCCGCAAATCTCTAGTGAAGGCTCAGCGTAAGCAGCTCCGCTGGATTAAGAAGACAACGAAGCGCAATCCGAAGAAGATCAAGGCCGGATACTTCGTTAAGAATGGCCGCCCCGGTAAGGCCTACGCCAACTACTCCAATCTAGCTTTCACCGCTCCGTTTGCTGTCAACGCGATGGTCGCGAAGGGCTCATCGAGTGGTTGGCTCAACAAGCTCTGGCGAACCATCACGGGCCAGCAGTTCCCAGTTGTCACCGACTACTTCGGCGATACCATCCGGATGCAGGCGCTGCTCTTGCTGACAAACCGATGGGATGAGCCCTAGGGCAGCGGGACGTGTTCCGACGTTCAGGCCGTCACTAGCGATTAGGCACTGGTCGATCTCATAGCCGCCAGGTGTCTGTCGCGTCCTTAGTCCACGTCGGCTGCGCAGCGCCGTTCTCGTTGATGAACCCGAGCTCGGAGTTATAGGCACCCCAGACCGCGAAGGTCCCACCAGTCCTGAACTGCCTGTCAAAGATGTCGCCAGTGATGAGGTCGCGCTCGCACACGATGGTCGTAACTCCGTCGGACACATCTGCCGATACGAGGCGTACGTTGTCTTTGTTGTTCAACGGCGAGCCACCCTGTATCCGGAGAACCGGATCGGTGTCCTGGACAGGTGCAGGGAAACTGGGCAACGTAGGGATTCCAGGATTGTAGGCATCCCAGCAGGTCGCCGACCCTGATGTTTGGTCGTACCACGCGATGACTGTGTCGGCAGGGAACTCGAAGTCATTAAAGGCAACACCCATCCAGCCACGATTGTTGTTGCTGAGTTGAAACTGAATACGTAAAGCGGAGTCGACGACGGAGTAATCAACTTGGTAGTTCGAGTCAATCTGCCAGCTACCTGCGGACTGGCTGGTGTCCGTCGCCGTATCGGCAGTCGCCTCCGTGTCGGCTGGCTCAGCGCCGGTGGAGCATCCCGTAAGGACCATTCCCGCAGTTGCGAGGGCGGCAACAGCCCCGAGGACGCTTCTCGAACGCAATGGACCCATACTCCGAGTCTGCCCGGCTAGCTTCGCCTTCGCTTCTTAGCGGGTGGGTAGGTCACCTGCCTGGCTCACTTGGGCACGGGTTGACTCAGCGCTAGCAAACTCTGCGCATTGATCGGTTCGGTTGGAAGTAGCGCAACGATAGCTATCCGGTCGGCTTCTTGCTCGACGCGAGCGATTTGCGCAATTTCTGCTTGCGCGCGCTTCTGCAGGAATCCTGACTCAGGCTGGGCGGCCGCGATCGAGTTGTTGATGACCCATGCCCACGGATTGATGCTCGCCCGCCGAAGATCTCGTTGTAGTTCCTCGGCTTCCAAGACCGGTGTTGTCTCTGCCAGCGTCACGAGAATCACTTTGGTGTGAGCAGGATCTTGTAACCGCATCATGGGGGTTGTGAACGTGGTGGCGTCACCCATCTGTCGAGCGATCTCCCGGTGATACGAGCCAGCCGCATCAAGCAAGAGCAGGGTGTGCCCTGTCGGGGCAGTATCAACGACGACGAACTCTCGGCGGGACTGGTGGACGACCTTAGAGAACTGGCCAAAGACCGCGACTTCTTCGGTGCAGGGCGACATCAGGTCTTCGGCAAGTGCTGCACGACCAGTGTCATCTAGGTCTTTACCTTTTGTTGCCATCACGTGCTCGCGGTACTCAACAGTGGCTTGCTCGGGATCAATCCGTGAGACGCGTAGTCCGTCGACCTGTTCGGCAAGGACCTCGTTGAGGTGAGCAGCGGGGTCTGTGGTGGTCAGGTGGACTCGGTTCCCCCGCCGCGCCAACTCCACTGCGACTGCTGAGGCGATGGTGGTCTTACCTACCCCGCCCTTTCCCATACACAGAATCAGTCCGTGATCATCTTGGGCCAACGCGTCGACCAGGTCGCTTAAGGGGGCATCCGCCGACGCAGTCTCAATGTCCGAACTGGTGGGGCCTTCTCGGTCATCAATCTCGGCTTCGAACAGGGATTCCAATGCGCTGATGCCCACCATGTTCTGGGACTTCAGCTCGATGAGGTCGCGGGGAAGTCGTGCGACCGCTTGCGGCATCGCGGCTAGGGCCGAGGCCTCCCGATCGCCAACAGAGGTACTGAGTGGATCAGTCTGCGCGGCCGCGGGAAGGACGCCGTTAACGACGAGGAACTCTTCGGTGATCCCTAGCTCGGCTAGCTCTCGATGGGTTCGTTCAACCTCGGTGAGAGTTGAGGATTGTGCCCGCGCAACCAAGACCATTCGAGTCAGGCTCGGATCGGTGAGCGCGGCCACGGCTTGTGCGTAGACGGCTCGATGCTTGTCTAGCCCTGACATAGGTCCTAGACATGATGCGTCGCCCTTTCCGGTTTCTAGGAAGTCCGACCACGACCCCGGTAACTGCAGGAGGCGAATTGTGTGTCCGGTCGGCGCGGTGTCAAAGACAATGTGGTCGTAGTCGGCGTAAGCCCCGTCATCGGATAGCAGCCCGGTGAACTCATCGAACGAGGCGATCTCAGTCGTGCATGACCCAGACAGGCTCTCGGTAATGGTCGCGAGTTCCTTCTCTGGAAGTAGCCCGCGCACGGGGCCGATGATTCGTTCCCGGTAGGCCTCGGCTGCTTCCTCCGGATCGATCTCTAGCGCCGAGAGCCCCGGGACCTGGTCAATCGGTGTCACAGTGTTGCCAATAGAGGTGGCGAAGACCTGACCCACATTCGAGGCGGGATCAGTGCTGACGAGCAGCACCCGCTTGTTGCGTCTCGCGAGGTAGATCGATGTTGCACATGCGACGGATGTCTTTCCAACTCCACCTTTGCCAGTGAAGAAGACGAAGCGCGGGGGACTGGTGAGGAAGCTTGGCGTTGATGACATCAGCAGCAGCCACTCGGGCCACAGTCTGTCGGAGCTGCTTCATCGACCGCCAGCGTCTGCACATCAGCTGGGACGATCGATTCGAGTGCGAGGCCCGCGTAGTGCAGCAGGTTCTCTCGAGTGGGATAGGCGCCGGTCGTTACGGTGACGCCGTCGACCGACGTCAGCGGTAGGCCCTCGGACCCGGCGATCTGCATGAACGTACGTACGGTCGTGTCCTCAGCGAACGCGCTGGGGTTATTCGTGAGGTTGATGCGTTTGATGTCGGCTCCACGGGACTTCAGATAGTCCAGGTCTGCGGTGAAGGTCACGAGGCTTTGGTCAACGTCGGGACCGCAGACGCCGGTGTTGCAGCAGAGAGCGGGCTCGTAGATTCGAATAGATGTCATTTTCGCCTTCTCGCGGTCTGGTGGTGGGCAGTAGCCAACATATCGAAGTGTATCAATATTTCAAAAGGTTGGGAACCACCGCGAGATGCCACTCCATGTGACCACCTCAATCGCCGTCACCTTCGCGGGCACGGTGAACGGTTGTTTGGAGACCGTGGCTGCAAAGTGGACCGCTGACTGATCCTGCGCACGGAGAAACGCTAGAACCAGGCGGATTCCATCTCCAACGATGTGCGGTCAAGATCGCTCAAGAGGTCGAACTGCGGCGATGTCTTCGGTAGTTCCGCCACGAAGAAGTACTGTGCTGCGCGCAGCTTTCCTCGGTAGAAGGCGTCGTCGTGGCCGCTGGCGGCGATTGCTTGCTCTAGCCAGATCCAAGCAATAACGGTGTGCCCAAATGCTTCGAGATAGGTCGTTGCGTTCGCCAGCACTGCATCGATCTGGCCTGAGCCCCAGATATCGCGAGTGACAGTGGCCAAACGCTCAGTTGTTGTCCGGAGTTGGTCAGCCCACGGGGAGACGTCCCCGCCTAGCGCATTAGCCCGATCGATGGTCTCGTTCATCCGCGCGAGCAGGAGTTGCAGAGCCGCCCCTTCTCGCATCAGCACCTTCCGGCCCAGAAGGTCGAGTGCCTGGATCCCGTGGGTGCCCTCATGGATCGGGTTCAGCCGGTTGTCACGGTAGAACTGCTCGACGTTGTACTCGCGGGTATAGCCGTAGCCGCCGTGTACTTGAATCGCTAACGAGTTGGCCTCCAGGCACCACTGAGACGGCCAGCTCTTCGCTATCGGAGTCAATAGATCTAGCAGTAGCGCAGCGTCGGCGCGGGCTTCGGGAGTCGCCGCCGTGTGTTGGTCATCCACCAACTTGCCGCAGTAGAGCGTCAGGGCGAGTCCGCCCTCGGCGTATGCCTTCTGGGCGAGCAGCATCCGGCGAACATCAGCGTGTTCGATAATCGGAACCTGCGCGCTTTGTGGATTTCTCTCCAGCACAGGTCGGCCCTGTGGGCGTTCTTTCGCGTATTGCAGCGAGTGGAGGTAGCCGGTGTATCCCAGCGCCGTGGCGCCCATTCCGACGGAGATGCGGGCCTCGTTCATCATGTGGAACATGTAGGCGAGACCGCGGTTTGGTTCGCCAACGAGGTAGCCGAGGGCGCCCGCCTCGCCTGCCGGGGTGAACTGGCCTTCGCCGAAGTTCAGCAAGGTATTTGTTAACCCGCGTTGGCCCATCTTGTGGTTGAGCCCGGCGAGTACGACATCGTTTCGATCGCCCCGGGTGCCATCGGAGTTGATGAGGTACTTAGGCACGATGAACAGCGATAGACCCTTCACTCCAAGTGGCGAGTCAGGGATGCGGGCAAGGACAAGGTGAACGATGTTCTCGGTTAGGTCGTGTTCTCCACCGGAGATCCACATCTTGTTGCCGAACAGGCGATAGGTTCCATCGCCGACCTCCTCGGCCCGAGTGGCTACATCCGCCAACGATGATCCCGCTTGCGGTTCAGAAAGACACATCGTCCCGAAGTAGCGGCCCTCCACCATCGGTTTCACGTACGTCTCGATCTGATCCTCGGTGCCGTGGCTAAGGATCAGGTTCGAGTTGCCGATCGTCAACATGGGGTAGCCGGCTGTACCGATATTGGCGGCGGCAAACCAAGCGAAACACGCGAACGAGACGACGTGCGGCAGTTGCATGCCACCTACGGCCTCGTCCATCGTGCTGCCGATAAATCCAGCGTGACTGAATGCTTCGACGGCTTTCTTGACCTCAGGGTTGATCGCTACCTCGGTGCCATCAAATGATGGTTCGTTGTTGTCGTTCTTCTTATTGTGCGGCGCGAACTCATTGGTCGCGATCGTCTCCGCTAGATCGAGAACAGCCTCGAAGGTGTCCCGTGAGTGCTCCTGGTAGCGAGGCCGATCCGCCAGTTGATCGACCTCAAGCCACTCAAATAGGAGGAAGTCGAGGTCCCTGCGCGACATGATTAACGAATCCATTAGATGTACTCCATACCGATTGTGTGCCTGCGGAGAGACGTTATCCACATTCCCGGTCAAATGTGATACCGATAGTATCGGATACAGCTGGGGGTAAATGGCGCGCCTGCAGGGAGTCCGGCCATGGGCGCGCCGCCGACCAGATCCGTTAGGAGAGGACCTCACATGACCACGCCACCGATGAACCCGGTCGTCGATCGTGATGGACGGGACTCTCGGTGGGACACCCACCGTTCCGCCCGTCGAGCAGAGCTCGTGGAGGCAACCCTGAGCGCGATCAGATCGACCGATGGATCGCCCAGTATGGAAGAAATCGCGGAAGCAGCGGGGACCAGCAAAGCAGTGCTCTACCGGTACTTCGGCGATCAGGCTGGGCTATTCGCCGCCGTGGCGGAACGTATTGACGGGGTATTCCTTCGTCGTTTGGAAGCGGCGATCGTTGGTGTCGCCCAACCGCGCCAGCAGCTCTACACCCTGATTGCGGTGTACCTGGAGTTGATCGAGGTCGATCCGGGGATCTATCGCTTCTTAGAACATCAGAGTGTGCTCGATAAGCGGCAGGTGGAGTACCCGAGTCCTGCGACGGTTAGGCGAGCTACCAGCCTCTTTGGCGACGTCGTTGCCTCAGACGGTTTTGGGCGCAATGGGCCGCTCCTGATGGCCGGGGTGGTCTCACTACTGCGGACGACCGCTGACTCGTGGATTAGTACGCGCCCGGTCACTGAGCGAGTTAGTCGAATCGCGCTTGCGGAAGACCTCACTGAATTGCTTTGGTCTGGTCTACCTGCTGTTGCGCACTGAAAGTGGGCGTCGTGCAAATCGGGGATTGCGGGAAGAGTCCCTTTCGATGGCGACGTGATGACTACTTTCGGACGACGAATTTATTCTTGGCAGTCGCCCCGCTTCCAAGGACGTTGGCCGCGTTGACTCGCACGATCAGCTTGGCACGCGATCCCTTAAATCCGTTCACCTTCTTTGCGCGCTTGAGCAACTGCTTCTTCTTGAGCGTCAACTTCTTTCCCGCTAGTGATCGGGTCAGGAGGTTGCGGCCCTTGTAGGACTTCTTGCCGACCTGGGAGACCGTGAGCTGGTAGTTGCTGACAGTTCCAGACGGCTTCTTCCACGTGACTTTTCGCTTCTTTGCGGAGAGCTTGCCTTTGACGGCGACTTTCGCCGACTTGCCCGGGAGGTCCCCCCATTGGATGAGGACGGCTCCGTCACCGCCTGGAACGGCTGCGGTTCCAGCCTTCCCGTAGGTCGTACCGGCCAAAGTGAAGGGCGCTGGGCGGTACCGAGCTGCGCCGATGAGGTACGCGGGACTCACCCAGGAGCCACCTGCTCCTGCGGCATTCGTGCTTCCACCGCCACCTCCGTATCCGCCTCCGCCGCCCTTACCGCCGCCGCCTGCAAAGCCAGCACCGTTCCCACCGGCTCCACCAAACGCCGGGCGCAGGGACGAGCCAGAGCTTCCGGGATCAGTGGGAATCTCGCTTGGGTTTGTTCCGACCCCGCCCGGACCGTCGTCCCAGTACCCGCCACCGCCGCCACCGTTTGGCGCGGCACCCGCGGCGCCCGTGATCGAGCCCGAAGTGCCTCCGGCCGCTGGTCCGTTGGGGCCTGCGCCCGCACCACCTGCGGCTCCACTACCGCCACCACCGCTGAAAGCGCCTGCACCGGCGCCACCGGCAGGAGCGTTCCCCGCCGCTCCACTACCTCCGACGCCTTGGGTGGCAGCTCCGCCACCTCCGGCAACCATGAATCTCTCGTTATCTATCCAGACCGAGGTGGCAGATCCGCCGGCCGCCGTCGCGAATGAGCCCGGCACATCGAATCGTTCGTGCCCGCCGCCACCCCCAACTCGGAAGTTGAGGACATTCCGGTTGGAGATATCGATGGTGGCGGTAACGACAGCGCCACTTCCGCCAACACCGCCGCCCATTCCGCCGCCGGCACCGCCAATAGCCGTGATCGTCACGCGATCTACGGCGGCCGGAAGATTCATCAGGGGGCTGATACCTGACGTCTGGTATGTCATCAGCACGCTACCGATCGGAGCTGCCTGGGCGGTGGGCGCAGTTGTGATCATCAGTCCGATGGGGAGGGCAAGAGCAGTCGCCGCTACCGTGATTTTGCGAGCTGAGAGACTCATGATCGCTCCAGGGGACAGGCGGCCGACGCGGAATTTGATTATGGTGGCCGCTGATCATCCGCGCCTCAATTGTGACGTGAGTTAGCCCAATCGGACGAGTCCACTGCTGCCAAGAGGCTCCCGCCGAACGGGTCCACTATCCGGTTTGTCATTTACGCAAGTGGTAAGTGAGCGCCAGCGCAATACACTCGCGCAGTTGGTCCTGGGGAAGGTTTTCTTCGTTGCCGAAGACTAATGCGCGGTCACCCTCGAACTGAAACGTGTCGCCGAACAGGGCGCGAAACTGATCAACAAGCTGGGTGCTGCAGATGAAGTAGACCGCGTAGTCGCCAGCCTGCTCGTTGCGTCGCCCGTCGATCCGGACGGTACTGCCGATCCCGGCAGCGGTAACGAAGCTCGGTTGCCCCCAGCGCAGTGTCTCTTCAACCGAGCCGACACCGGGGGTTGTGGCGGCGACCTCCAGGATGATCCGTCGAAGCTCTAAAAGGTTCGAGCGAGTGGCATCCGGGAAGGAGTCATAGACCGCGGAGACCTCACGGGTGGGGGCTGCAGGAGTCACCTCAACAACGTATCAATCGAGGTCCGGCGAGGCCATCATTCCGAATCGTTGGGCGAGGTCGGCGTGACTCTCGCCGTTCATGAT
The DNA here is from genome assembly GCA_946803585.1 of uncultured Actinomycetes bacterium. GTDB lineage: Bacteria > Actinomycetota > Actinomycetes > S36-B12 > UBA10799 > UBA10799. Next base: position 108,474 of record CAMPEQ010000008.1, on the reverse strand, counting down.
GCCTTCTCGAATATCGCCGTGATGGTGGGCTGGAGCCCCCAGCAGGTGGCCAAAATGATCGGACGGAAGCGTGACCGTGGATCGACCCAGAACCCAGGAGAGTTTGCCTGAATCCACCGTCACCTCCCGCACATGTCCACCGGAGCGTTGATCGTGGGAAAGACCGTGGAGGTGAAGTCCGGGAAGTGACACCCCGAGTTTCACATCGGGGAACCGGTACCCGACTAAGACGCCTTCCCAACGGGGAAATGCGAAACGGACTTCTTGGTTGGAGTCTGGACTGAGGACCTCGTCGATGGGCCGATAAGGAGGGGTCTGCCGACGCTCGCTACGGAGGACAACATCGGTGAAGGTGCCTTCGAGGCGGAGGGTGACGCAGTGCGAGTCGTCGGTGTCAATCATCCCGCCGAGTTCGTCGAGGGTTGTTCCCGTCGGTATGTCGACTTCGTTTATGACATCCGCCGCTGCACGTCTCTCGGAGATTGCGAAGGGAACAGTGAGGTCAGGGTCGGCCACCTCGGGAATCCCCGTGGCAGGAACGCGCCACACAACACCATCAACAACGACGATCTCGCCATCAAGTTGATCTGCGACTCCAAGTCCAAGCCAGGCATGTTCGAAGGCCGTCGCCACCGAGACAACACCGTCGAACCCACCGCGGAATAGATGTTCGGCCGTCTCGACCTGCTCGACAAGTGCTGTTGTTGATCCGGGGGATTTCATATGAGCGTCGTGCGAGTACGCGGCTGCTAACAGCCGGGAGTCAGGTGTCATCGGGACAGTTAACCGGATTGCGCGGTGGAGTGTCGGCGGGGCGGTAGCGTGATGATCGCGCCGAAGAGAAATGCGGTTGCTCCAAGGAAGGTTCCCCAGTTGCTTGCGGTGAAGCTCTGGATGGATCCGTCCCAAAGCGGTTTGGCCCCCCAGGCAGAAATGCCAAACAACACCGAACCCACCATGTTCGCCCAGCAGGCCCACTTCGATCGTCCTATCAGCAGCCGGTGACGGCGACTTCTGGCGATGGGATGCCAGGCGACCATGCTCGCGATCAGGAAGAGCACCGATCCCACGTGGTCCGGATGCCAAACCCCCGCCTGCGACAGCGTTGGGCGCCCTTCCGATAGTGCCAGGGCCCGAATAGTCATGACGTTGAATGCGAGCGTTCCCAGTAGTTGCACAACGGCGCTGACCCAGTCGGGATTCTTGAGGTTGAACTCCAGGGTCGATCGTGGTGGACCTGCTGGCGTATGTGCGACCGCGGTGCGCCATTGGACGACTGCAGCCGCAGTGAAGAATAGTGCTCCCACAGCGAAGACGGCATTGACGGTGATATCCGAGACCTCTAGCCACACCAGTACCGTTCCGGCGGCAAACAGAAACGAGCCCAGGCCGAATCCGCATGACATCGCTTGGAGTCGTTGGCGGTCGGTCATAGGGGTAGAGTTCCAGACGGTCTTTTCCTCACCTCGTGAGGGTGTCGACGCTCAAGGGCGATGCCATGGAGACCCAACGAAAATGAGCAGGACCCTGAGTTTGGTAGGTCAGGATGTCGGGCTAGCTAGGACGTGCGCCTTGGCGTGGGCGATTGCCTCGTCAAGGGAGGGGTAGCTGTGGCGGTGATCGCCGGAATCACCGAGTACTCCGAGGGTGTTGAGTAGCTGCTCATGCTCAGGTTTGAGCCCCTTGAAGATGACAGTGATCCCACGTGAGTTGAGGTCTTTCACGACATTTAGGAGTGCGTTAGCGCCCGTCGCATCTAGAATTCCAATGCCAGACATACGGATGATGACAACCCGGACGTCTGTTATTGCAGTGAGCTCGTCGAGGAATCTCTGGGCTGCGCCGAAGAACATCGATCCATCGATTCGATACACGGCAATGTGGCGAGCTAAGAGCTCGTGTTCTTGACGGGTATCGAAGTGATCACTTAGATCTGGAAGGCTCTCTTGAGTGGTGCCGCTTGCGCGGGCTAGTGCCAGCAGTGCGAGCACGGCCGCCAAGACAATCCCGACTTCGACGGCAACAACTAGGTCAAACGCGACCGTGCAGACTGCTGTTAGGAGGAACACGATTCTGTCGGGGCGGGTGGAGTGCAGAAGAGACCGGACAGTCCGGAGTTCCACCATGCGATAGGCCGTGACGATAAGGACACCGGCGAGCGCAGCAAGCGGAATCAGTCCGACCAGCGTTGAAGCAACCATGATGATGGCAAGAAGGACGATGGAATGAACGATTGCAGCCATACGCGTTGCGGCACCAGATCTCACGTTCACCGCAGTACGGGCAATCGCCCCGGTCGCGGGCATACCGCCGAATAGCCCTGAAGCCACGTTTGCCATTCCCTGTCCGAGAAGCTCACGATCCGGGTTACTCGGCGGGCTGTCTGCCATCCCATCTGCGACGCGGGCCGAGAGCAAGCTTTCGATTGCTGCAAGGGCTGCGACGGCAACTGCGCTGCCAAGTAACGCTTGAACCGTCGCGGGACTCAAATCCGGTACGTGGGGCGCCGGAAGAGAGCTCGGAACTGCGCCGACCTTTGCAGCAGCGAGTCCGGTTATCGATACCACTGCAGTCGCGACGACAACGGCGATAAGAGATGCCGGCAGAGTGCGCCGAATTCTAGGTAAGACCAGCATGATCAGCACCGCGAGGGAAGTGACAGTGATCGCAGGAATCGCCGCAGCAGATAGGTGAGTGATTGCGTTGAGTGCATTAACGGCGGTTCGATCTGATGGAGTTGCCGTTGAACCGACGGCGTTCGGAATTTGCTGTAAAGCAATGATGATGGCAATCCCGACAGTGAACCCCTCGATCACCGGCCAGGGGATTAGCGTCACCAGTCGACCCATTCCTGCTAAACCCATGGCAATCACGATCACCCCGGCAATCACGGCGACGGTGACTGCCGCTGAGAGTCCGTGCATTGCGACGACGGGGACGAGTACGACAGTCATGGCGCCGGTTGGGCCGGATACCTGGAAGTTCGATCCGCCAAATACGGCAGCGACGATCCCGGCAACCACGGCGGTGATCAACCCTGCTGCTGCGCCCATTCCCGAGGCGACGCCGAAGCCAAGTGCAAGCGGCAATGCAACCACCGCGACCGTGATACCGGCGACTAGGTCAGTGCGCCAACTGCGGCCTAGACCGGCGTAGTCACTGCGCTTCGGAAGAAACGCCGACATCCGGTGAAGCCAGGCCCAGTGACTCGGGGTAGTTGGCAACGTAGGTCCGGGATCAATCCGGGGGCTACTCATCGGTCGAAGCTTGTAGTGCAGTCAGGGTGCTGCGTGTCCGAGAGAGGGCGTCGATGAGGAACTCCCGCGCAGCACCGAGCAAGACGTCGACGGAGTGGTGGGCAGTTCGGTAGTACACCGCATTCCCAGCACGTCGGGATGTGACGACGCCCGACCGGCGGAGAACTGCAAGATGCTGGGAAAGATGTGATGGTTCCATCCCGGTATCGGCGAGGAGGGCCGAGACTGGGACCTCGCCGCCGGCCGCGAGTAGTTCCAGGATTCGGATTCGAGCCGGATGCCCGAGCGCTTTGAACAGTTCGGCCTTGATCTCATACAGCGGACGGTCTACACCCAATGAACCTAGCGTCACGCTAACCCCTTATTATTATGACTTGATGAATTCATGTAAACCATAGCACCATGGAGGATAGAAATGACAACGATCTCCGGTCTAGCGCACCCGCCGACGAAGAACAAGCAGTTACTTGAGTGGGTTTCGAAGGTTGCCGAGCTCACGACTCCTGACTCGGTGCAATGGTGTGATGGGTCCGAGGAGGAGTGGGACCGCCTCACAGCAGAGTTGATCGAATCCGGCACATTCATCCGGTTAAACCCCGAACTACGACCGAACTCGTTTCTAGCCCGATCTGACCCCAAAGATGTTGCTCGGGTGGAAGACCGGACCTTCATCTGTTCAACTCACCCAGACGATGCCGGTCCAACCAATAACTGGCGAGCCCCGGAGGAGATGCGTGAGGTTCTCACCGGACTGTTCGAAGGTTGCATGAGCGGACGGACGATGTACGTCGTGCCGTTCTGTATGGGCCCGCTTGGTTCTCCCATCTCACAACTCGGAGTGCAGATCACAGACTCCGCGTATGTGGTGACAAATATGCGGATCATGACCAGGATGGGCCAGCCAGCGCTGGACCTGATCGGCGACACTGGCGAGTTCGTGCCCGCTCTGCATTCAGTCGGGCAACCCCTAGCTACGGGCGAAGAAGACGTGCCCTGGCCGTGTAGCGACACGAAGTACATCGTGCAATTTCCCGAGACGAGGGAGATCTGGTCCTACGGTTCCGGCTATGGCGGGAACGCGCTGCTAGGCAAGAAGTGCTTTGCACTGCGCATCGCTTCAGCTATGGGCCGTGATGAAGGCTGGTTGGCCGAGCACATGCTGATTCTCAAGCTCACCACACCGGCGGGGGCAGTCCGCTACATCACGGCGGCATTCCCTTCCGCATGCGGAAAGACCAATCTGTCGATGCTCGAACCAGTGCTACCCGGCTGGAAGGTCGAGACCATCGGCGACGACATCGCGTGGATGCGCTTCGGCAACGACGGCAGGCTCCGCGCGATCAATCCGGAGGCTGGCTTCTTTGGCGTTGCGCCTGGCACCGGCATGAGCACCAACCCGAATGCGATTCGTACGCTAACGGGAAACTGCATCTTTACCAATGTCGCCTTGACTGACGATGGTGATGTTTGGTGGGAAGGGATGACGGATGATCCTCCGGCTCACCTCATCGATTGGAAAGGGAACGATTGGACCCCGGAGTCAGAACAACCAAGTTCCCACCCGAACAGTCGGTTCACAGCTCCCGCGTCGCAATGCCCGTCGATTGCCGACGAATGGGAAGACCCCAAGGGGGTGCCCATCTCGGCAATCCTGTTCGGTGGGCGTCGAGCAACCAACGTGCCGCTAGTAAACGAGGCGTTGAGCTGGCAGCACGGGGTCTTCATCGGCGCAACGGTGGCCTCTGAACAGACCGCGGCCGCGGAGGGGACTGTTGGGGCCCTCCGTCGCGACCCGTTTGCGATGCTTCCCTTCTGTGGCTACAACATGGCGTCCTATTGGCAGCACTGGCTAGACCTTGGCGCAGACACGAAAGATGCTCGACTGCCGCGGATCTACCAAGTCAACTGGTTTCGGAAGAACGCTGACGGAGAATTCCTCTGGCCAGGTTTTGGAGACAACTCACGGGTTCTAGCGTGGATTGTGGACCGGCTTGAGGGCGCCGCAAGTGTGGTGGAAACTCCTATTGGGGGTCGTCCCGCAGATGGGTCGCTCGATCTATCAGGGTTGGACATGACCCTGGAGCAGTTCGATGAGCTCTTTGACGTTGATTGCGTGAGTTGGCGAGCGGAAGCGGACCTAACCGAGGAGTACTTCGCGCAGTTCGGTGAACGTTTACCCGCGGCCCTATCTGACGAGCTATCACAGTTGCGACAACGGTTGGCGTCAGACTAACGATTTGGACCTCGAATTGTCACCGTGCTGACCGATACTGTGCCTACTGCAGGTCAAGGTTGGAGGATCACGGTGAGGATTCACGGAGGTTACGCGGCACTCGCGCTAGTGGTCGTTGGTTTGGCGAGCGGATGCGCAAGCTCGAGTGGTCAGGTGGAGAGCGGTCTGCCAACGGAAGAGCTGTCCACCGAGGCCCGCTCACCACATCCCGAGGCAAGTGCAGGCCTGGGAGATTCGGCGACCTCGAGAGCCATTGACTCACTAGCGCAGCTTCCAGTGAAGGGTCGAGCCCCAAAGACGGACTACAGTCGAGAACAATTCGGTCAGGCCTGGGCGGATGTTGATAGGAATGGTTGCGATACCCGAACGGACATTCTGGCTGATGCGCTAGGCAGCATTTCGCGTTCTGGCCCGTGCGTGATTACCCGAGGTGTTCTGCAAGATCCTTTCACGGCTAAAGCTGTTTCCTATATCCGTGGAGGGGTTTCAGAAGTAGACATCGACCACTTAGTCTCGCTATCGAACTCGTGGCAGACAGGGGCATTCTCCTTCCCGTTCGCCAAACGGGTGGCCTTTGCAAACGATCCCCTCAATCTGCTCGCGGTGGATTCGGCCGCGAACAGACAGAAGGGAGACGGGGACGCAGCCACCTGGCTACCCTCCAACAAGAGCTTTCGTTGCACCTATGTCGCGCGGCAGATTGCAGTGAAGAAGAAGTACAAGTTATGGGTAACTGCTCCTGAAGCGGCGGCGATGCGCGGCATCCTCGAGGCTTGTCCTGGCCAGCAATTGCCCGGTCCTGGCGCCCAGCCAACATTGGCCAGCAATACAGGCGGCCAACCCCCACCTTCCCAAGGTGTGGGTGGTGCGCCGGATTCGCCATTGTTCTTCCGTAGTTGCGCAGATGCGCGTGCGGCTGGCGCCGCTCCGATGCGCCGTGGAACCGCCGCTTACGACGCGAACACGCACCTCGATGGCGACTCTGACGGAATCGCTTGCGAGTAAGCGAGCTCCGCCAAGGCGAGTGACGACGGGGTGCGGCTACCGGGTGCTTCGGGTCTTGTAGACGAACTTTTTCTTGAATGGCAGGTAGGCGTCATTCCCCGGTGCGCGGTAGATGACCTTCACTCGCAGCTTGCAGTATCCATTCGTCTTCGCTGTGACCTTGCGGCCCTTTCTGTTCTTGACTCGAATGCAGTTGAAGTCGCCCTTTGCACGGAGACCGGACTTCACCGTCGCCTTGACAGGTAGGCCCTGAACCGTGGTCGCCTTCACCCGGTTGATGCGGGTAGTTCCGCGATTTTTGATCTTCTTGGGATGCCCGGCCTTTGGGAGCGTCTGCGGAAGCTTGGCAACGTAGGCGAAGCCAGCTGGCAACGTCGCCGCCTGCGTGTCGGTATTAGTCAGCGTCACAGCTACGGCGCCGATGTCGTGCGCACCTGTATCGCAAGTCGCTGTTGTTGAGTTAAGTACCTCAACGTTCGTGCACGCTACGCCGCCGACTTCGATGGACGGTCCGGGGAGGAAACCGGTGCCACTGATAGTGATCGATGTTCCACCCGCTTGCGGGCCAGTGCTGGGGGACACGGATGTCATAGTTGGAGGAGCGGCGTACACGAGTCGGCTCACATCGTTGCTCGAGATGTTGGTGACGTAGGCAAACGAATCGTCCGGGGCAATCGCGACTCTGCTTGGGAAGTCTCCAACCGGGGTTTCAGACAACACGGTGTTGTCGCTGACCCGTATCCGGGAGGTCGTGTCGCTGAGCGAGTTGGTGACGTAGGCAAACGAATCATCACTAGACAGGATCACTTGCGAGGGCTGATCGCCGACGGGAATGACGTCGGTTACCTCCATATCCACGAGGTTGACGCGCGATACCGAGTCATTCCCATTTGTGACGACGTAGGCGAAGGATCCGTCGTCGGAAATATCGACCGAAACTGGTGTCGGCCCCACAGCAAGGTTGGTAACTGAGTTGTCACCAAGATTGATTCGGGAGATCGTATTCGCCACTCGGTTGGTCGCGAGCGCGAACGTCATATCGTCGGCGATGGCAATGGCAGTCGGGCTGGCGGTGTCTCCGATGGCTATGGGCGCCTCCAAGCTGTCGTCGGCGGTGTTGACCTTTGTGACCGTGTCGTCGTCGGAGTTGCCCACTAAGGCGAATGAGCCGTCACTTGAGAGCGTCACTCCGGTCGGTCCGCCGAACCCGGCGATAGGTGCGCCAACCGTATCTGCGCTGGTGTCCAGGCGAATGATGCTGTCAGAGCTCTGCAGGGTGACGTACCCAAAGTCGCCCACGGGGGAGATTGCGATTGTATTGGGAGCGGAACCGCCAACAGCTATCGTTTCTGTGACCGATCCCGTTGCGGTATCTACCTTCGAGAGCGTGTCATCGCTCCAGTTCGCGACGTAGGCGGCGGCGCCATCGGGGGTAAACGCAACACCGATTGGATAGGTGCCCACCGGAATCGTCTTGGTTACTTCGTCTGCCGCGGACGGGGTGCTGCCCACGAGCGCAACAGCACAAAGAATTCCGGCGCCGACGATTGCTGAAGTTAACCGGGTATGAGGGAAGGTCCTTGTCATGTGGCGTGACGCTATCAGGTTTGACGATCGCAGTGAATGACCGAGAATTCTCTCGTGAGATGACAGTTTGGGCTCCGTCGGAGTTTCGCATGGCTATTCGGATGAACGGGACTCGCGCGGATCAGGCTGGCAGCGGTACGTTCGCAGCGTGCCTCGTCTGGGCAGCTTTGATAGCAGTGGAGGTTTGTAGATGTCAGATTCAGGTGTAGTTTTCCCCGCTGATAGCCAGGGGAAGCGTCCGTCGTTGGCCGTCAACCGAGAGATCTGGGCAGACTCGGTTGCTGGCGTAGACCCGCAGCTTTCACAGAGCATTCATTCGAGTAAGAAGTGGCGCGCGGAGTACGCCGAGTTCATACCTAAGGTGACGGGTGAGGCCGCGAGGTCTCGCGAGACCGCACAGCAGATTGCTTCAGCTGGGTTGGACGCAGCGCGCCAACATCTGCAGTTCGAACGTGATGGAGTGACGACTGCACTTGACTCGATCGCGGATGTGGAGCCAACCTTCGAGTTTGATACCCAGACCATTGTCGGCACGAGTGAGGCCGCAACAGAGATCGTCATGCCGTTTCGTGGGGACCACCTGCGCGGGGATGCGCTGCGGCGTCAGTTGGCTGATTGGGTATCGCGCGGAATTATCGAGCCCTCAGCAATGTCGGCAATTAACCTCGTGATGGAGAACCCCGACTGGCTGCGGCTAGATGGTAGGCGGGTGACCCTGCTGGGTGCAGGAGCTCAGACCTCACCGATGCAGACACTGACATCGTGGGGCGTTGATCTGCTAGCGGTTGATCTAGCCGTCCCGCAGGTCGCTGAGCGGCTAGCAAAGATCGCCCGAAAGGGTGCCTCACGGGTCGACGTTCCGGTTCGTCCCCAGCGGGCCAGCGAGGATGGTCCAGTTCCAGGAGCCAATCTCATCGAAGATGTGCCCGAGATTATCGCCTGGCTTCGCGGCTACAACGACGAGCCGATGGTGCTTGGGTTTTTCATCTACGCCGACGGTGCGCTTCACGTTCAGGCGACCGTCGCGGCCGACGTCATCGGAACAAGTTTGGCTGATAGTGGGCAGAACGTTGCGATGGCATACGCAGCCACTCCGAGTGACTGCTACCTCGTGTCGGAAGACGTGGTTGAGGACAGCAATATTCGGCGCCGTTCACGACCTGGGCGTGCAATGGAGTTGGGTCTGCGCACCCTGACGGCAGGGAAGCTCTACGCACCTGCGTACGGGGACATGCTCACCAGTTCCGAGGATGATGCGATGGGGATTATCGACGCGATCGTCACCCAACAAGGGCCGAACTACTCGTTGGCTAAGCGGCTGCAGCGCTGGCGGGCGATTGAATCGTGGCGTCAAGGGCGAACCGCCTCGTTCAACGTCGCTCCGCCCACGTGGACAACTTCAGTCACCAAGAACAAGCTGCTTGCGGCGGGATACTACGGAGCAACCCGCGGTGGTTTAGAGGTCTTTGCCCCCTCCACGATGTGCGTGCTGATGGCTGCGCTGATGGTCCATGACCTACATGTCGAGCCGCGAGATGAGCACCCGGAGATCCAGGTGACGCGCGATGGGATCCACGGCGGATACTGGCGAGTCCCACATGACATCCGAACGACCCTGGCCTACACCGGGATCGTTGGGCTACCGCAGGCCTATATGCCGGAGATCAACTTTCGCTAGTTCTGAGAGAATGGCTGGTAATACAGGGCATCCGGGTACTTCGATGGTGAACCGCATGAGCGTTCATGATGGGATAGGGGAGCGAGTGACCCGGACTTCGGCACCGTAGGAAGAAGTAGAGGGTTACCGCAATGAGTGAACAGCTTGACGACTTTCAGTCCCTAGGCCTTGAGCACGGATTGACAAACTGCTTGGCCGAGTTGGGATATGAGGCACCGACCCCCATCCAGCAGCGGGCAATCCCGGCAATGCTGGCCGGCAATGACCTGCTCTGCCAGGCGGCTACTGGCACAGGGAAGACCGCCGCGTTTGCTCTGCCGATCCTCAACCGACGAGCAGGGCAGGACAACACCGTCAGGGGAGCGCTGCCGACAACCCTGGTGCTGACGCCAACCCGCGAACTTTGTATGCAGGTGGCGGAAGCTATGCACCGCTACGGCCGTCCCTACGGAGTGCGCACTCTGCCCGTCTTTGGTGGTCAACCAATCGGTCGTCAGGTGGCGACACTGAAGCGTGGAGTCGACATCGTGGTGGCTACGCCTGGCCGCGCCATGGACCTCATCGAACGTCGCTATCTGAAGCTCGACGACATCGACACCGTCGTCCTTGATGAGGCAGATGAAATGCTCGACATGGGTTTTGCCGAGGACATCGACACCATCTTGACGGCGGCACCAGCCGATCGGCAAACCGTGATGTTCTCAGCGACGATGCCCAAGCGGATCATCAAGATCGCCGAGCGGCACCTAGCGAACGCTGAGCGGATCGAGATTCCCCGCGACGTGGTGGCAGAGGGAGATCGCCCCACAATTGATCAGACGGCCTACATCGTTGCGCGCCCCTACAAGGCGGCCGCGTTGGGCCGGATTCTCGACATCGAGAATCCCACGGCTGCCCTCGTTTTCTGCCGGACGCGAGCTGATGTCGATAATCTGACCGAGACGCTCAACGCCCGCGGATATCGCGCTGAAGCCCTCCATGGTGGGATGGACCAGGTCCAGCGTGACCGAGTGATGAATCGCCTTCGAAGCGGAAGTGCTGAGTTACTAGTTGCCACTGATGTGGCGGCTCGAGGGCTCGATGTTGATCAGCTAACGCACGTATTCAACTACGACGTTCCAGCCGCGCCCGAGTCCTATGTTCACCGCATCGGGCGGGTGGGTCGTGGCGGGCGTGAAGGCACCGCGATCACCATCGCGGAACCCCGCGAGGGGCGCCAACTAAGCGCTATTGAGCGAAGCACCAAACAGAAGATCCGAATCGGCACGTTACCTACTTCTGACGACTTGCGAGCCAGGCGCCTAGAAGCCACGCGGGTGGCGCTAGAGCAGGTGTGTCGGGATGGAGACCTGGATGACTACCGGGGCGTACTTGGTTCTCTGGTCAGTGACTTCGATATCGAGCGGGTAGCACTGGCGGCCATCAAGATGGCGCACGTGAACACAGTGGGGGAGGCCGACGAGGAGGTCATTCCACAACCCGGATTTGCAAGCAAGTCGGGTGGGAAGAAGTCGCGAGACCGTCGCTCGCGGGATGGCAAGTCGCGGGATGGCAAGTCTCGCGACAGCAAGAGCTGGGAAGGAAAAGGCTCGCGGGGGCGTGACCGTCGCGAGTGGGACGACTCTGGCTCGGACGGTGCAAGCCGCGGTGATGGTCCGCCGAAGAAGCGATCAGGTAAGGCGAGTACGGGCCGAAAACGGTTGAACATCGCGTTAGGTAAGGACGCCGGTGTCCGGCCGAAGGACATTGTGGGCGCCATCGCAAACGAGACGCATTTGTCTGGTTCCGATGTGGGAGCGATCGAGATCTCGGATCGATCTACGACGGTCGAGGTTCCGGCAGAGGCCTCGAAGGCCGTAATCGATGCCCTAAGTAGGACGCGGATACAGGGCCGCAAGGTGAAAGTACGTCTCGATCGCCACTGAGTCTGATTGACTACAGGCCAAGACCAACCGGCCTGATGGAACGTCCGACGGGAGTCGAAGTGCAGATCACGAGTGAATACGTTGACGTGCCAGGAGTTGGCCGCCCGATGCGCACCTTTGTTGCATCTCCCGCGCAGCCGGGGTCCTACCCGGGGATTGTGTTCTACTCCGACATTTTTCAGCTGACCGATTGCACCCTCCGGTGGGTCTCTCGACTGGCCAGCTATGGGTATGTAGTTGCGGCACCGGAGATCTACTACCGGATCGAGGCGCCAGGGGAAGTGCTGGCTTTTGACGATGAGGGCAAGGCGCGTGGCCAAGCTGACGTCGAAGCCCTCACGACCGCGCAGTTCGACGAGGACGTTCGGGTGCTGCTCGATTGGCTACAGGATCAGCCGAGCGTTACCGCCGAGGCGCTAGGAGCCGCTGGCCATTGCACCGGCGGCCACATCGCGGTGCGAGCTGCATTGGAGCCCCGAGTCCGTGCGACCGTTGTCTGGTATCCCACCGGGTTGTCCGACGGGGTCCTTGGTGCCGATGATGCGCAGACCCTTTCGCGGCTACCGGATATCAAAGGGGACCTGGCGCTGATCTTTGGATCGCGTGATCCGCATACCTCAGCGCAGCAACGCGCGACGATCAGGCAGGCACTCGACGACGGTGGGGTGAGCTTCTCGTGGGCGGAGTTCCCAGCCGAGCATGCGTTTGGTCGCGACGTCGGTCCCCGCTACGACGCGCAGGTAACCGACGAGGCTTTCGCGATCACGATCGAGACCTATCGATCGGCCTTTGCCGACTGATCACCCTCAATACCTACCGACCGGCCTTCGCCGGCTAGTGACAAGCGGAAGGCCTCGCCCGATTGTCAGGCTGCCGATCCCGACTGGCTCGGCGTTGTCGACGGGTTGGGTGGTTTACGATGTTTACGGAACTCGCGGAAGGCTTTCTCGGCGATGAAGCTGACGATCAACATGATGACGATGAGAATCATCGTGAGCATGCCCTCGGTCTGAACGATGTACACAGCCAGGAAGCCGAATACCAGCAGACACGAGAGCATGGAGGCCCAGATCATCCCTGCCTTAGCGCCGGTCTGATCGCGCACCCTGAGGTGGCCGAAGTTAACCGCCGCGTAGAGCAAGAGGAATGCCGCGCTACCAAGCATCGTCACTTTGGTGATGTCGAGGAAGAATATTGCAGCGATCGCCAGAAGCGCGGTGATAAACAGTCCACCGCGAGCATTCGCAGACCAGATTTTGCGATCAAACTCGCGCGGAAGCTCGCCATCGCGGGCAATCTGGTAGCTGGCGTTGGCACTGCCAAAGATCGTTGCGTTTACTGCCGAGGCAGTTGCGAACAACGCGACAATCGACAATGTAACGAGTCCGAATCGTCCAGCGAAGCTGCCGACTGCCTCCGCTAGGGCGAATCCTTGACCTTGGTTAATCTGCGCCATCGTGAGGTTGCCGATGAGCGTGATCGCGGTCAGGACATAGATCCCGATGACGATGGTGATGCTCAGGTAGAGCGCCTTGGGAAGCTCTTTGGCAGGGTTCTTCATTCCGCCAGCGGTGTTAGTGACCAAGCCGAATCCCTCAAAACCGATAAACACGATTCCGGCCGCAAAAAGGATATCGATTGGACCATTCCACGCGCTGAACTCGATTCGCGCTGGCTCCACGAAGAACAGTCCGGCGACTGCGAAGCCAACCAGGGCGACAACACACGCCCCGACGATCACAGTCTGGGCCTTGCCCACCACCGCCGTGCCGCCGAACTGTAGGAAGGCAAACACGACGACGAGCAGGGATGCGATGGCTTTCTCGAGCGGACCATTTGGGTCAGATATCCCCAGGAGCGAGACGAGGTAGCCCGCAAACGCGTGTCCGTAGAGTGCAAGGGCTAGTACGTAACCGAGCCACTGAAAGATATTGAGTCCGCCAGAGATCACACCCTTGCCGTACCCGCGAACGAGGAACTCGACAGCTCCGCCCGAAGTCGGGAACTTGGCGCCAAGTTTTGCGTAGGAGTAGGAGGCGAGTAGGGCAACGATCCCGGACAGGATCATGGCCAGTGGAAGAGCCGCTCCGGCGACGGATCCGCCGATTCCGACGATCGCGAAGATCGACCCACCGGCCATTCCGCCGATCCCGATTGAGACCGCAGCAGGCAGACTAAACCCCTTGGCGGAGCTCGCTGCGGCAGTGGTTGGCGCTGGCTTCTCTTTTGGGTCGATACTCAAAGGCTATTGATTTCACTCCGTGGTTTGCGCGATAAGACCGCTTCTCGCCGGATGTATGTCAGCTGAAGAGCGCTAAAAAGACGCCTGTCAGCGCCGCAATGATTGCCAAGATGATGGCGGCGACTCCCAGGTTGGTGCGGGTTGGGAGTGGTTCCTTTGGCATGAGCCAAAAACCCAAGAGCTTGGATAGTTGCGGGAGCCACACCAGCATTACCAACGACATGGCAATGGCGTTAGTGAGCAAGGTCGAGACGGCGAAGGGAACCGTGATGAGGGCCGAGAGGATCTCGTGGGCGATCACGACGGTGGGGTAGAGGGCCATGATCCCGGTGATGAGCTGCTTCCATTTGACCGGGGCGCCGGGACCGGGCTTTGTGCTGAGCCCGAAGTTCAACCAATCTGACGTTCCGGTCCGGACCGCCGAAACCTCCGTGTCGTGGGTGAACTCCTCCACTTCCATCTGGAGCTCAGCGAGATCCGCTGATTCGTTCCAGGCTACTGACGCCTCTTTGTCGGAGAACCTGATGACTTGAGTCCAAAAAGGTTGCCCGTTGGCGGCTGCTGGGATCTGCTCAGCGGAGACGAACCCGGGAATTTTGTCCAACGCCGCTTCGGCTCTTTCGCTCCATCGGGTGTAGTCGGACTCACGTCCCGGTTCGACGTATCGTGTCGTCACAAATGCGACCTGAGACATGTGCAACCGCCCTTGAATCATCGTTGTGCGGCCTGGGTGCCGCCCGCGTGCTCAATTCGACGATAGTGAAATGTGGTCCGGTTCGCAGATCGCTCCGAGGTAGCGAGCATCCGTTGAGCGTCGGTAGGAGCTAGGTCAGATCTGGCCGCTATGGGCCCGTGGGTAGGCAAACATTGCGTACTTAGGCGCGGCGAATGGTTGCCATTTTCCGGGGCTTTGCCCGAGTCGATCTGCCACGGCCCACATGACGGCAGGGTCGTGGCCGAAACCTAGATGGCTGGACCAGACCTGAATATTCTCGTGCTGATCGTCGACATTGTCGATACAGCATCGCCAGTCGACGATCCCGTCGAGTCGCGAATATATCGAGGAGCCCGGGACAGTGAGCGGCGCCGGGTTCGCCTCCTGCTCAGGCCATTCCGAGCGGGGCGCCTGCAAAGGTGCGAGACGGTCGAACAGCTTAGACGCGCGGGACTGGTGTCCATGAACGAGACGGAACGGGCTGCCCATCGTGATGACTTGACTGATTGCATCGGGGATCGTTCTGGCAACCATCCGGGCATAGATTCCGCCCAGACTCCAGCCGACCAGTGCGACCTTCGAACCCCGGTGCGCGGCGAGTTCCTCGACCAAGGGTTGCAGCCCATTGAGAACCTTGCGGGTGGGGCCGATATTGACACCTAAGCCCCAGCCTCTGGCGTCGTATCCCAAACCGCGAAGGTATCCACGCAGGGGCGCCGTGGAGATGTCGCTGGCAGCCAATCCAGGCATAACAATGACGGCTTCACCGGTGCCGCGTGGTGCGCTCGCCAGCCAGGGCTGTGCGGCCAACAAACACCCAAATGCGTTGATTGAACGCACGTGGTCGGTCAAATACAGCGAGAGCGGAACTGTCGAAGTGGGGCTAGCCATGATCGGGCCTCCGTCGAGTCGTCGTGCGGGAGTCACGTTATCGCTCACTGTCCACCAGATCAGCCTGCGTAGGCGGGGCTAGCGGAGAAATCTGTGTCGAACGTTCGCTGCATCTCTTCTGTTGAGGGCGGATCGGTAACAAAGGCGTCGAGTTCGCGTTCGGCATACAGCGAAGCGTTCGAGTAGATATTGAGCGATCCGACCATACTGACCGCTGTCGGATAGCCAGTGTCGACGAGGACCGTCTTGGAATGAACGAACAAATGGGTTCCGGGCTGGGTCGGGTCTGGTGGTTGCATTGCAAGTTGTACCCCGGCGTCGCGCAGCTTGGTGGCGGCCTCGGGAGCGATACCTTTCGCATTACTGATGATTCGAACTGGCACGCCACGATTAGCCGTCTCAATCGTGGGTTGCACTAGTTCAGATGTTTCGCTGATCGCTTGGGCATAGATATCGAGTGAGTGGCGGGCTTCGAGCAGTAGCAATTCGGTAGCCCTCGGCGCGTTGCCGGGTGGCTGAAATCTCTCTCCTCCCGGGGCCCATATGAGGTTGGGTCTAGTTGGGGTGGGGCCCGTCGAGTAGGGAGGCCAATCTGCTTCGAACGTCGCGGCGATGTTGGCGATGTCGGCGGGATTGGTGTCGATGACGGACATTCCGCGAGTTCCGCCCTGCCCAGTTGTTGGAAACTGCGAGGCGCCACCGAAGTATCCGGATCCGATATTGAAGTCGCAGATCATCACGCTTTGGTTCGTGGTGCCGCTATCGACGATGATGGCCTTTGCGTGGGAGACATAGAATTCCGGGCGACTGAATTTGGTCTCGATTCCCAACCTGTTGAGGATCTTGGCCGCCTTGTGATTGTCGTTCGTTCTAGTCTTTTCTTGACCGACCTCTCGTCTCGAAAGAAGGATCCGAACCTTGACACCTCGGTTCTTCGCGCGTGTCGTTGCGTCAACGATCGGGGCGTAGGTGCCTTCGAACTCGTACATGTAGATGTCGAGGGTCTTCTTGGCCGTATCGATATAGTTCACGACCGGGCGGGGCCCTGCATCCGGTTGGATCGAGGACAGGAAGATCTGCTCTGTTTGTTCCGCCCCGCCCGGAAGTTGTTGCTGAGCAGAGTCTGTCGAGGCGCACGCACTAATGAGCGTGACTGTCGCAAGCAGCATCCCGATGATCGCGTATTGCCGCGGGCTCCGTGCTGGGGGTGTCTTCACTGTGCCTCCGTCGGGAAGTCAGAACTCTATGCAGTGGCGGAACTGAGCAGGATGCTCGTCTCACTGTCGTGGATTCCCTGGATTCCACGGATCACGCCGAGCACGTTGTCAAAGGTACCGAGACTGTCGCAGATCATCTCTGCGACAAGGTCCCACTGCCCATTGGTCGTGTGTAGCGCACCAATTTCCGGGATACCCCTCAGTGCCGTGATGACTTCATCGGTATTCCGACCGATCACAGAGATCAGCATGATTGCGCGAACCGAGTTCGGATCGCTGACGTCGCGAACACGCGCAGAGAAGCCAATAATCACTCCGCTATCAACGAGGCGATCGATCCGGCTGTTCACGGTTGCCCGGGTGACCTCAAGTCGCTTAGCCAAGTTGACTACCGACTCCCTGCCGTTCGCTCTGAGTAACGCAATGAGTCGCCGGTCGAGGTCGTCAATCTGGACTGCCATAGTCGAACTGTATAGCAGTACTGCACAAATGAGCGATAAACTATACGGATTGATACGTCCTGCTCATTGCGAGTGTACGTTCTCGTCACCTAGGGTAATGGCAAGGTTACTCAATGATTGGAGTGGGAAATGGTCCGGTTCGTAGATGTGGCACACATGCGTGAGTGGGTAGCCAGTACCGGCGTCCCGAGCATCATTCGGGGTATGTCCCAGTACATGGAGGACGACTTCCGTCGCTGGGACGAGTTCGATAAGTCCCCTCGCGTTGCGAGCCATTCCAATGTCGGCGTCATCGAACTCATGCCTACTAGCGACGGAGTCCAGTACGGGTTCAAGTACGTCAACGGGCATCCCGGTAACCCAGCCGCCGGTTTGCAAACAGTAACCGCCTTCGGCGTTCTCGCGGATGTCGCCAGCGGCTACCCGATCATGTGGTCGGAGATGACCATCCTTACGGCTCTGCGCACTGCGACCACCTCCGCGATGGCAGCCCGGTTGTTGGCTCGATCCGATTCCACCACGATGGCCCTTATTGGCACTGGCACTCAAGCTGAGTTCCAGTCCCTGGCATTCCGTGAGCTGGTGGGGATCTCGTCGCTGCGCATCTGGGACACCGATCCCGCAGCTATGGAAAAGTTCGAACGCAATGCCGCTGCCCTTGGGCTCGAGGTTTATCGAGCCTCCAGTGCCCATGATGCAGTCACTGGCGCCGACATCATCACAACGTGTACGGCCGACAAGCAACTCGCCACTGTTCTAACCGAGGACATGATCGTTGACGGTGTTCACGTCAACGCGATCGGTGGTGACTGCCCAGGTAAGACCGAGCTCGACGCTCAGATCCTGCACCGAGCAGATATCTTCATCGAGTTCGATGAGCAGACTCGGATTGAGGGCGAGATTCAGCAGCTCGATGCCGATCATCCCGCCACAGAGCTGTGGCAGGTGCTCTGCGGAGATGCGCCAGGGCGTGTGCGAGCCGATCAGATCACGGTGTTCGACTCCGTCGGCTTTGCAATCGAGGACTTTACTGCGCTGCGCTACGTCGACGATGCCGTCAAGGGAACGCGCTTCTGTACCGAGGTGGACCTGATCGCGGATCCAGCTGATCCCAAAGACCTGTTCTCGTTGGTGAGTGATAGCACCCTTGCGGTTGAACCTGTTC
This sequence comes from uncultured Actinomycetes bacterium, assembly GCA_946803585.1. Classification (GTDB taxonomy): domain Bacteria; phylum Actinomycetota; class Actinomycetes; order S36-B12; family UBA10799; genus UBA10799. The sequence continues at coordinate 90,098 of CAMPEQ010000008.1, read as the reverse complement.
ACTCAGCAGGCGGCGCTTCTGCAGTGATCCGGTGATGTCGTGTCTTGCCAGGCACCGGGTTCGGTCGTCCTAGTACGACCGCATCACTTCAGCTCGAACCCGCAGACGAACACCGACAACTCCTTCCAGTCGTGGGATATAGCACCGCTGTTCAAGGCTGACATCTCCCAGGCGGCCTACAACGCCTCGACCCGTTTGGCGAATGCTCTTGCTGAGGCCGGGGTAGATGTTCACGTGTTTGAGGACACCGAGACACATCGACCCGACAGCGTGTTCCCGAACAACTGGTTCTCCACGCATGCCGAAGGTCAGTTGGCGCTCTATCCAATGTTCGCAGAGAACAGAAGGACAGAACGCCGCTCCGACATCGTGAGCTTCCTTTCCGAGCAGTACGAGGTCGGCGAAGTAGTCGACTTCTCAGGGCTAGAAGCGGACGGGATGTACCTGGAGGGGACAGGAACGATGGTCCTGGACCACGTTGCCAGAGTCGCCTACACAGCGAAGTCCCGTCGCGCCCACCCGATCGCGTTAGAACGCTTCTGTTCGCGGTTCGATTACGAGCCGATGTACTTCTCGGCTCAAGATGATGATGGTCGTGCGATTTACCATACGAACATCCTGATGAGTATCGCCACGGAGTTCGCTTTGGTGGGATTGGATTCGATCCAGTCCAAGGCCCAGCGGCGGCGGATCGAAGCCCGCCTCGCCGCGGGTGGTCGAGCTACCGTCCCGCTGTCGCAAGCGCAGTTGCGTGAGTTTGCCGGAAACGCGATCGAACTCACGACGCGACACGGGCACAGGGTCCTAGCGCTGTCTCAACGGGCCGCGCGCAGTCTGACTGCCGCGCAACGTGAGGTTATTGAAGCCTCGTGCCAGATCCTGCCCGTCGATGTGGGGCCGATCGAGTTGGCGGGTGGCTCAGTGCGATGCATGATCGCCGGTATTCACCTGAAGCGACGTCGAAGCGCAGTTGTCCAAGGAATACGGGTTGACGAGCCTGGAGCGTTCTCGCAGGCTGTCTAACGCTAGGGAAGATCGAGGTCTCTCATGTCTGAAACTGTTGTGGCACACCCCACGATGCCTGACCCCTCGCAACCACCTGCCGATCCCTACGCGGGCCTAACTCAAGAGCAGCGGCATCGCGCACAGCAAAGCGTAGAACTGGTTCGAAGTTGGCTTGAGGGGGCTGCCGAATCCAAACCTGCCTTCTCTGCCCAGATGTTGGCCGACGTACTGCAGGACCCAAACGGCCTTGCCTTCACCGTTGGATTCGTCGACGGCGTGGTGCGTCCAGAGGACTCCCGGGTCGCCGCCCATGCCTTAGCGCAGATCGCTCCGAGCGTTCCGAGGTTCCTTCCGTGGTGGATTCGCTCAGCTGTTCGAGTGGGCGGTTTGGTTGCCCCCGTGCTACCGGAGGTAGTTGTCCCGATCTCTCGGCGCATCATGCGCAAGATGGTTGGCCACCTGATTCTTGACGCTTCCCCGGAGAAGTTGGGCAGGGCGCTTGCGCGGGCGACCAGTGACGGCGTCAGCCTCAACGTGAACTTGCTCGGTGAGGCAGTTCTGGGTAAGGACGAAGCGTCCCGGCGGTTGCAGGGGACCAAGCAGATGCTCGCACGCGATGACGTCGACTACGTTTCTATCAAGGTCTCCTCGACGGTCGCCCCACACAATCCGTGGGCGTTTGACGATGCCGTCGCAGACATCGTCGAGCAGTTGACCCCGCTTTTTGAGATCGCCGCAGCTGCCGGAACGCCAAAGTTCATCAACCTGGACATGGAGGAGTACCGCGACCTCGACCTCACTATCGCAGTGTTCATGACATTGCTTGATAAGCCAGAAATGCTCGACCTCTCGGCGGGGATCGTCCTGCAGGCCTATCTGCCAGACGCCCTCGCAGCGATGATTCGCCTTCAAGACTGGTCAGCAACACGGCGAGCCCGCGGGGGCGCCGACATAAAGGTCCGAGTCGTGAAAGGTGCGAACCTTCCGATGGAGCAGGTCGAAGCTGACATTCACGACTGGCCCCTAGCGACTTGGAACTCGAAGGAGGAAACGGACACGAACTACAAACGTGTTCTGGACTACGCACTCACTCCCGAGCGCGTTGCGAATGTTCGTATCGGGATTGCCGGTCACAATCTCTTTGAGATTGCCTACTCCTGGCTGCTCGCGAATGAGCGAGGAGCGGCTGATGGCGTCGAGTACGAGATGTTGTTGGGGATGGCGCAAGGTCAAGCCGACGCCGTCCGCAAGACCGTCGCGGGCCTGCGGTTGTATACCCCGGTCGTCGCGCCCGAGCAGTTTGACGTGGCGATCGCCTACCTCATTCGTCGGCTCGAGGAGGGAGCGACCTCCGCGAACTTCATGTCCGCCGCGTTCGAGTTGATTGATTCCCGAGCGCTCTTTGATCGAGAACGAGATCGCTTTCTGTCCTCCCTTCGTGTGCTGGACGACGAGGTGCCCAGTCCCCATCGGGTAGCGCAACGCGACTCGCGGAACATCTGCGCACCCGTAGGATCGTTCGCGAATAGCTCCGATACCGATCCGGCAGTGCCGCAGAACCGAGGGTGGGCAGAGTCAATCTTGCTGCGGGCAGCTGACTCTCCAGCAGGGGTTGCAGCAATAACGGGTGCACGGGTAGAGCAGAAATCTGAGCTTGATGATGTGCTCTCGCGGGCACGCGCGGGTGGTGCGAAATGGGGGCAGATCGAGACCGCGCAACGTGCCGCGGTGCTACGCCAAGTAGGCGCAAACCTTGAGAAGAACCGAGACCTCCTTATCGAGGTCGCGGTTTCCGAGACCGGAAAGACAATTGATCAGGCAGATCCGGAGGCCTCAGAAGCGATTGACTTCGCCTACTTCTATGCCGACCAAGCGCAGCAACTGGACACGATCGATGGAGCAGCGTTCCAGCCAATTCCGCTGACGCTTGTCACCCCGCCGTGGAATTTCCCGTTGGCGATTCCCGCGGGTTCCACCTTGGCGGCGCTGGCAGCAGGGTCTGCAGTGGTGCTCAAGCCGGCACCAGCGGCTCGTCGGTGTGCTGGTGTGCTGGCTGAGCTGATGTGGGAAGCGGGCGTGCCGCGAGATGCCCTGACGCTCGTCGATCTCGGAGAAGACGAGCTAGGGCGCGAGCTTATTTCCGATAGCCGGGTTGATCAAGTGATTCTGACCGGCGCCTTCCAAACAGCGGAGCTCTTCAGGTCGTTTCGTCCCGGTCTGCAGTTGTTGGCCGAGACCAGCGGAAAGAACGCAATCATCGTTACCCCCAGCGCTGACTTCGATCTGGCAGTTAAGGACATTGTGAGTTCTGCCTTTGGCCACGCTGGTCAAAAATGCTCTGCGGCATCACTGGTGGTACTCGTCGGTTCGGTCGCCCATTCGCAGCGATTTATCAACCAACTGGTTGACGCGACGACATCGTTGCGAGTTGGTTCCGAGTTTGACTCGGCGACACAAGTGAGCCGGGTCGTCGAGACTCCAACGGGGAAACTCCGTCAAGGGCTGAGCACGCTCGATCCAGGTGAGCGCTGGCTGGTTGAACCCAGGCAGATTGGCAACGACGGCCGGTTGTTCTCACCGGGGATTCGTACGGGCGTGGCCAGAGGGTCCACGTACCACCTCACCGAGTACTTCGGGCCCATCCTCGGGATCATGGTTGCCAGCGACCTAGCCGAGGCTATCGACATCGTGAACGACGTCGAGTACGGACTCACGAGTGGAATCCACTCCCTCGATAGCGACGAACTCAACCTTTGGACTGAGCGGGTTCAGGCCGGCAACCTCTACGTCAACAGAGGTATTACCGGCGCGATCGTGCGACGTCAACCTTTCGGCGGCTGGAAGAAGTCAGCAGTCGGACCGGGGGCGAAAGCCGGCGGACCAAACTACCTGTTTGGTCTAGGAAAGTGGGAGAGCCGACCGACATCGAGCACGGCCGAACGGTCGATTGATCAGCGGGTAAGCGGATTTCTTACTGCGATTGATCCACTGTTATCGGGCGTCGAGAGCAGCTGGTTGGAGCGAAGCATGAGCAGCGACGCCCTGGCCGTCAACGATGAGTTCGGTCGCTACCGCGATGTCTCCGGACTTACTGCAGAGCGCAATGTGTTTCGGTACGTCCCGGTGGCTGAACCTGTTGTGGTGCGACTAGCTAAGGCAGGGTCGCTCGCTGAGGCGGCCCGTGAAGTAGCCGGTTCTCTCGCGGTCGGTGCGAGGGTGACGGTATCGAGCGAGGGCGAACTTCCGACTGGCTTCGTGGCAGCTTGTGCGGCGGTTGGGACTGACGCCAGGCAGGAGTCCGAATCGCGGTGGGCTCAGAAGGTGGCTGATCCGCTGGTCACCAGAGTGCGAGCGATCGGATTGTCACGCTCTGAGATTCTGCGGACGGCCGACGGCCGAGTCGACCTAGCGATCTGGGACGGGCCCGTCACCGAGGCGGGTCGCGTCGAACTGCTTCCGTTCCTGCAAGAACAGGCTGTAAGTGTCACCGCGCATCGGTTTGGCTCACCCAACTCACTTGCTGCCCAGATTCTCTAGGGCCGAGCCCGTTAGCGCTCGTTACCCCGGATTACTGCGGCCTCAAGTTGCTCGGAAGTGAAGCCACCGAGGACCGCCTCGTCCTTGAGGTAGCGGTACATCACCACAGAGAAGACACCTCGAACGGTGTTGAACAGCAGTGCTCCCAGGACCATCAACACGACCCCGAGCAGGATGAGCGGGAGACCGAGGGTGGCGTTGTCGTTTATGGCAAGGACGATTCCGCCGATCACGAGCAGTAGGCCCGGAACAGTCAGCACCAACACCCAGCTGAAAGTGATTCGGGCAAAGCCACGGATCTGTGTGCCCCAGTGCTCTCGAAAGACACCGAAGGATCCCTTCACCGCAGACACCGCCCCTGCATCGTCGAACATGATGAAGGGCATGACCAGCCAGGTGACGAGTCGCCAGGCGATCTCAACGACTGTGCCGAGAATGGCGCGGAATATCGCCATCACGATCGACCCCAGTCCGGTACCCGTGTCGTCGCCCTGAAGGAATCCGACGAAGATCTGCATGATTGCGTTGATCACCGACCAGCCGAAGATCGCTGGAGATCGGCGTAATGCACGGCCAAAGCTGGCGCCGACTGACACGGGTCGTGAATGCAGGGCCTCATCGGCTCCCACGACTAGGGCGCCTAGCGCGAGTTGGACGACAAAGACACTGCCAAGTAAGCCGAGTAGGGCGAGCAAGAGCCCGGCGATGTTGTTGTCCAAGCCGAGCAGGATCGCGGCAGGAATCCAGAAGATGATGATCGGAACCAATGAGAGAACTCCACCGATTACCGGAAACAAGACCAGGGATCGGTTCTGTTTAACGATGGCCCAAGATGCCGACGACAGTTCCTTACTTGCCGGGGAATTCTTCATGGCGACAAGCTATCGCTGTCGGAGCGGGTTGGGCCGATCAGTTGCACCCAGTCAGACATCGATTGAGTTAGATTCAGACGTAGCCGAGATGGTTGTAGCGCTAGTGCGCGCAGGGATGGGGAGGCGGAGACTTGCTGTCGATCAATGATGTTGCAGAGAGTCTTGCGCTAGAACCGCATCCCGAAGGCGGCTGGTATAGACGATTCTGGGCTTCGCCCGAGACGATCGAGACCCGACGTGGTGGCAGAAACCTCGTCACCAGTATTCACTACCTGTTGCCCGCTGACGAGGAATCCCGCTGGCATCGGATCATTGGCAGCCAAGAAACCTGGGTTTGGCAAGATGGTGGCGAGCTACTCGTTAAGACGGGCGGAACAGGCGACGAGCCATTGGAGATCGAGCAGTATCGCCTCGGTCGGGCGTCAGCCGGGTGCTCACCCCACGTCATCGTTGAGCCGTCACAATGGCAGTCTGCAGCTGTCCTATCGGGTGATTGGGTGCTGCTCGCGTGCTTCGTATCTCCAGGTTTCGATTTTGAGGACTGGCAGATGTACGAACCTCTCGCTAGTACGTAAGCTCCTCGCTAGAGAGCAACTGCGCAACGGATCCACAACTGTTCAGTCTCGGTGAGATCACCGGAGAATTCCGCAGTATTCGACCCGAGGTCCCATTGCGGACTAGCAACGCAGTCGGTCCCGGGCATCGTGACATCGATAGTGAGAGCAACGGGGGACTGTAGCGGCTGAGGATTCAGGTTCAGCCGGTACACCACCCCGTCGTCGGATGAGAACGTTCCGGCCGGCAGCCGGTAACTTGCGGTAAGGCTCGCGGTATCACCCGCAGCGATCGTTCCCGTTGTCGCCAATACTTGATGCCCAAACCCATCAGGGTGAACGGTCACTTTGTCGTAGCCCGCGGGTGTCTCGAGATTGGCATCACTGGCGCCAATCGGAAGGACGAAGAACCAGTCGTTCGCTGAACGGTTGGCCTGGTAGCCGATCTTGTCGGCTGAGTTGCCATGCTCGGTCGCACCATTGCGGACGTTGAGTTCCTGGCGCACTGTGGCGCTGCCATCGGCAGCGACCTGAACATCCATCGCCAACTCGCGCTCAGAATAGACATCGACTTTGCTGCTGTTGCGGTTACGGGAGTAGACACCAATGACATCGTCACCTTGCGCCCCACTAATGTCTCCGCCCATCCCGAGCGCCATCGCAGCCTCTTCAAGTACGGGGCTAGCGAACCACGCCTGCACGTTTCGACTCGGAGCTTCCTGAACAAGTTTACTGACGGTGGCGAACATCGTGGCGGTGTCTCCAGATAGGAGCTTCCCAATCACCGCTTGCCCGATCTCGTCGTTGACGTCTTGGCGTTCCTGCTGATCGTCGGCGTACTCGTCGTACGCGCCCTGTAGCACGAGGTCCTGGAAGTTCTCTTCAGTCACTTCTCCGTAGGCGGCAGTCTGAACAGGTCCGACAATGCCGAGCAGAGACGCGATAGCACGGGTATCAAGGGCCATGACGCCGTCGACCTTGAGGTCTTGGGAGGCATTCCATGCTCGATGTAGGTCATCGCCAGCGATACGCCAGTCAGGGTGTGCGCTGGAGTTCACGAAGGACAGTCCGGAACCTGGGGCACCCCATAGCGGCACGACTGCACACTCAGCCGGGGATGGTTGGCAGGCGACCGGTTCCGCCGACTTGTAGTCCACGCTTGGATGCCCCTTATAGGCCTTGCCGTTGATGTACCCGTTGAAGGGGACGCTGATCTTCCCGTCATCAATCTGTACGACGGCGGCCGACAGCGGCGCTCCACCGGAGGCTCGCAACTGTGCGTTGTTCAGCAAGGGGATTAGGTAGTTACGTGGACCTTGCGACCCGAGAGCCTGCATGACTTCGGGGCGGTTCGGCGCCAATATGTTGGCCGCGACATCGAGGGTCGCAAGCCCGGCGATTGCGTCGTTGCGATAACCCGTGAGCGCCGTCCCTCCTGGCCCACCACCTTGAATCTGCGACAACGATTCAGCCATCGACTGCAGGTCTTGCTGACTCTGCGGTAGCGCAGCGAGGACCGCGTTGAGAGTCTCGAGGTTGATGCGCTGGTCTTGGTAGACGTTGCCTTGGACTACTGGGGCAATTTGGGTAGCCATTGCGGTGGCATCGACCCCAGCGGCCGAGAAGTGGCGCAAGTCTTTGACGGTCTGTCCGATGTAGGGAATCTGGCTGACGGCCCACACCGGAGGGGATGAGGCGACCGTGTTGACCCGGTTCGCCGCCGTATCGAGATCGGCGACAGCATCCTGGAGTTCCTGGTTGTTTCCGGAAGTGGCAGCTGCAGAAGCTTGGGTGGCCGCAGACTTGGCCATGAGGGCGCTCGACCCGACCGCCCACATTGCCCACAGGCAGAACATGAGGCAGAGTGCGATTAGCGCTAGCGTGCAGATAACCACAGCGCGGGAGCCATTTGATAGTTCGGCGTAGCGTTCCCGTACAGCGTTGTACATCGCTCTCCCCCCGGAGCTCCTGCCCGCAAACGGGCCTTCCAACTTCGACGTGGTGTGAGTGATTAGGGTTTCACAGCTGGCCACGAAACCTGTAGGAATGTTGGCAAGGGCACAAGTTGCAGCCGCCGTCGCAATGCCGGCGACATTCTGGTGCGTTGTCTCGTGAGTCTCGTGGCCTCTACGCATGTTCGCTGACACGATGACGCTATGGCATCCGCAGATTCAGATTCGAATTCGACGGTCTCGCGCTCAACGTGGATATTTGTCGCGATCGCGCTTGTGATCGTTGTCGTGCTCGCTGTTGTTTACGTTGTCACCCCCTGGGGTGATGCACCTGAACCGGATGACGTTGGCCAATCGGCCGCTGCGACCCAGGGTGAGGAAGTCGATCCCGGCGATTCCGATTCGATCCTCCCGACTGCAACTGCTACCTCGAGTTCGAGCGCCGCACCTGCGGGCACTAGCCAGACCGTCTACTTTTCTGCTGGCAACGAACAAGACTGGCGGGTCTTCGCAATCAACATCAACGGCGCCGAGGTCACAGCCGAGGAACGGTACGGGCCCGCGGGCAATGATGGCGGTGGCTGCTTTGTGGGTGAGGTCGCCGACGGTGAGTACGCCGGAGTGCTAATAGCGGATGTGGGGCAGCAGGTGACGATTCCCTTCAAACTGAAGGACGGGCAGATCCGCCTCAAAGGGAAATGGCGTGATCTCTCGCCAGCAACGGAGGCGCAGGTTGATCAGTTGACAACCTCAGCGGAACAGGGCCCGATTGATTTGACGAGATGTGCCGAGTATCGAGACCTGCTCGCCAGCGGTGAGCTCCAGGTCATTGACTAGGGATTAGCTGGTCAGTAGAACTGATCCGTTAACGGCAGTACGCTTGAACTCGACGGCCGCGTCCTCGGTGTAGGCGCCGACGCTGCCCTCTGAGTAGGGTCGCTCGTCGTCAATGAAGTTGGCTACGAGGGCTCCATCAATCTTTAGCTTGATCCGGGTCTTGTCGCCAAGGTCGACCCGGACGACGTTGAGGGTTGCCGCGTCACCGATCTGAACGGCGATGTCGGATCCGGTGGCGAGGAAGCGTTGTCCGCCTGGGTAGGCCGGGTCGCGCTTTCCGAGTTCCCAGCCGTTTGGCTTGGCTACGGCGTAGTAGAAGTGCTCGTTGTCTTGGTAGTCCCACACCAACCATGGGACTTCCCACGGGTTTGGTGCATCGTTGAGGCGTAGCTGCTCGGTGGTCACGAGCCTTGTATTGATCCGAACGCGCTTGTCGGCGAAGCTCTCGGTGGAAACTGCGAGCGAAGCGCTCGTCGCCGAGGCATCGGACACTGCGCGTGGGGTTAGCGCGAGGCGTTTGGAGTTCTTGGCGTAGGACTGCACAGCGCCGTATCCGGCGAAGACAACCTTCCAGTCACCAACGATGTCTCCGTCTGTGTGCTGGGTTGTCATGCCGACTTGGCCTGCCGGTGAAGCTGCGTGAACGGTTGTGGCTGATGCCAGCAGAGTGCCGAGTGCGACGATCAAGGCCATGAGGGAAACAGCGCCGATGGTGAGCCCGCGAGGGATCGCCGCAAGACCGTTGGTGGGGTGCAGCTTCTTTGTGGGCATGCTCTTGTTATCGGCGGGGGCCGCCCTGCATTGCACTCAGGGTGAGTAAGTTCCGCCAATCGCGCAGAATTGACTACCCTGCGTAGTATCCCCCGCATTTGGAATCGCTGCCTAGTTAGTACGGAGCACCGATCCGTTGACCGCAGTCTTGGTGAACTCGACTGCGGCGTCCTCCGTGTAGGCACCCACACTTCCTGAGGAGTAGGGGCGCTCGGAGTCGGTGTACTTGGTCACTGTGGTGCCGTTGATCCGCAGTTTGATGAACGACTTGCTGCCGCGATCCTTGCGAACCACGTTCAGCTTGGCCGTGTCGCCAACCTGTACCGCAGGGGAGGAACCGGTAGCCAGGAACCGTTGTCCGCCTGGGTAGGCCGGGTCGCGTTTTCCGAGCTCCCAGCCGTTTGGCTTGGCTACGGCGTAGTAGAAGTGCTCATTGTCTTGGTAGTCCCACACCAGCCAAGCGACTTCCCACGGGTTCGGTGCATTGTTGGTGCGCAGTTGCTGAGTCGTGACCATCGTGGAGTTGACCTTCAGCTTGTTCTGCGAAAACGACTCATTGGACACGGCCAGGGATGCACTCGTTGCGCCTGAGTTCGACACAGCCTGAGGCGCTAGCCCGAGGCGCTTTGAGTTTCCTGCGTACGCATCGACCGATCCGTAGCCAGCAAAGACCACTCTCCAGTCACCGACGGTGTCGCCATCAGCGTATGAGGTGGTCCCAACTGAACTCGCACCTACGTTCCGCTTGGCCGCCTTCTTTGCGGCTTTCTTTGCAGCCTTCTTAGCGGCTTTCTTAGCTGCCTTCTTCGTGGCTTTGGTCTTCTTAAGGTCTTTCTTGACGAAAGCACTTGCGGCTGAGGTAGTTGTGCTGGCCTCGGCACTTGCGGCGGCTGCCAGATTCGTACCGAGGGCGACTCCGAGCGAGACGAGCAAGACGAGGACCAAAATGACGCTGCGGGGAAGCACCGCGAGTGCGGATGCTGGTTGCAGGGTCTTGGTAGCCATACCTATCTATCGGATGGACCGGGCCAGATAGTTGACTCAAAGTGAGAAAATTCGTCCGATTGCGCGAGTTTGGCTACTCTACGTGAGTTAGTCCGCGACTAGCGGCGAATCTCAACCATCAGTACTCATGCATTGGCATGGCAATCACGTGTGAAGTCAGCGCTAAGGTGTCTGGCGCATTGCGCGGCTACCCGCACTAGCGAGGGAAGCCGACGCTACGTCTTGACCTGTCCTTCAAGGTGGTGGGAAGCCCCGCCCTTTATGATCTTGTACATCGATTTACGGAGCTTCTTGTTGTTCTTTCCAGTGACCTTATTCGGGATTGAGTCGGTGTTAAGCATTATGGCTAGCGTTCCGATTCCAATCCTCTTCTTGAATGGCGCAGAGTTCCCTGGGCGTTTACGGACCTGATCTTGGGCGACAACGAAGAACGCGGAAAGTTCACTCGTCACCTGGGTGCCGGGCGCGTATGCGCGATGGATCTTCAGCTTCATTTTGTGCTGGCGGTTCTTCTTGGTGTACCTAATTTTGAGCTTCTGTTTGGACGTCGTTCCGTTGGTCAGTGCGACCTGGTAGGTGTCGGCCGCATGTTTCATTCGGTACTTAGCCGCGAGCGGGCTCTTGACGAATCCGGACTGCTCAATGAGGAATCCCTGGCCCGGACGTATCCATGCCCACAGGCCACACGAGTCCGCAAGCTGGCAGTCAGAGCTCTGGGTCGGTATTGGTTGCCAGCTCGGGTTAGCGGACGGGACTCCGATCTGCTGTGGATTCGGCGGCGCCGCGACGCTAGGGGAAATCCCCGTGACTGCCACAGCCGCAACGGCCGTTGATCCCACTGCTGCACTGAGCAGCTTCGAACGCATACTGATCGCCACCTCTACATCGATATCTCAGCATTCACGCGCAGGAGTGCCGAGCTCACTGTCTGCCATTATTCGTCAGATGCCGTGAATTCGCCAGAGATGGGAACCAGATGGCGGATCTAACCGAACGCGCAGTCTGCCGTGTGGTCGTTGACAACACGAGTCGCTTGCATTGCCGCATACGCGGTCGTTGGGCCGACAAAACTGAATCCCAGCCGCTTCAGTCGCTTCGCGAGCAGCACAGACTCTGGAGTAGAAGAGGGCACGAGCGCGGCATTGGCTGGGCGAACGTGGTCTGAGGGCGCAGCGTCGTAGAGTATTCGCACGAGTGAGCCGGGACCGCCTGTGGCACTGAGTGCAACCACTGCCCGAGCATTGCTGATGGTCGCGGAGATCTTTGCTCGGTTCCGTACGATCCGCGCATCGGCGAGTAGTCGCTGCTCATCGTATTCGTCAAAGTGTGCGACAACCGCGGGATCGAATCCGGCGAAGGCGGCACGAAAAGCAGCACGCTTCCGCAGAATCGTCAGCCAGCTCAAGCCTGATTGGAAGGCCTCGAGGCTTAGCCGTTCGAATGCGGCGGCATCGTCGGTGACTGGTGTTCCCCACTCCTGATCGTGGTAGGCGGTTAACAGCGGGCCAACTGCCCAAGCGCATCTAGTCGTCATCGATTCGTATCACTCGCTATGAGGTCGGATAGGAGAGTTGGCGCAACCCCTCGTATACCGCTATTGCGACGGCGTTCGACAGGTTGAGGCTTCGAGTTTGCGCACGCACCGGTATCCGAACTAGTCGATCGTTGTCAAAGGTCTCGGTCACAGCGCTCGGAAGGCCAGCGCTCTCCGAGCCGAAGAGCAGCGCGTCGTTGGTTTGGTACTGGGGCACGTCGAAGGTGGTTGTTGCGCGTGCGGAGAACGCGTAGGTTCGCGGACTACCCAAGGCCGCCATGCACTCGCGAAGGTTTGAGTGGGTACGGACGTCGGCGAACTCGTGGTAGTCCAGTCCGGCCCGGCGTAGACGGGCGTCATCGAGGGTGAATCCCAGCGGTTCCACCAAGTGCAGCTGGCTTCCGGTATTCGCGCACAAGCGGATGATATTGCCGGTGTTGCCGGCGATCTCTGGGTTGAGTAACACGACGTGGAGGTTCGTCATCCGCCTACCTGTCGCCGCGTTGGCGCCAACCGCGTAGATGGCGAGATCTGACTCGCCAGGACTCGATTGGGTACTCCAGTGTTCCGTCGTCGGTGACCTCATAGAACTGCTGCTGAGGTGGTACCTGCGGGGTGGCAGGATCCCTGGTGCCTGACCAATAGGCCGGAACCGCGTCGAGTTCCTTCGCGATGTCATACATGAGTGATTCGTACATCCGCCGCCAGTTGCGGTAGTACGGCCATGCTTCTTCGGGGGTGCGCTCGTACTCGTAACCGCGCTCAGCGATCATCGCGCACGCATCAATGAACTCCTGCTTGGGTAACTGGATTGGGCTATCGCCGCTACTGATCGGCGGCGCGCTGATCCGAAGTGCGCCAGCAATCTCGTTGACACACTCGATGCCTTGGCGCAGGAAGACACGCGCGGCTGCGTGATGGTGCTCTGGTCGCAAACTGACAGTTAGGGCGGCTGCATCGAGAACAGACAGAAGGGCGATCAACCAACTACGCATTGGGCGAGAGCTACGCATATAGAGCAGCAGGCTGTAGGTCGTGTGGCTCTCGGTGACGTTGGCCGCCCAGCGTTCCCAGCCGCGCCAAAACGTCCTGATTCGCTCGTCGTCGAGGCCCAGTTCGGTGTGACGAGCCAGGATCTCTGGCCCCCAGTTCGGCTCGCCAAACCGCGACTTGAGTAGTGCGACCTCGATCTCGCGAGTGTTGTATGCGGAATAGATGGTTGGCAAATAGCTGATCATCAGGCCGATTGTGATTGGGCCGGTGGCTGCGGCCATGAAGTCGATGAAGGACAGACGCTCCCGGTCGGCTGAGGCGAAGCCGAGGGTGAACAGGCTTGATCCGGCTTCCCGCATTGCGGTGCCAATCTCGAGGCTGATCATGCCGCGCATCATGAGGGAGTAGCCAACAAGAAAGCACAAGAGCCAGGTGGTGAGCAGGCCAACAATCATCGCGGCCGCGGTCCACACGCGGATCGAATCTCGACGCCGGTAGCTCTTGAAGCGTCTTGCCACGAGATCGACGCTGTGCTGGACAACGAATCGAACTAGCCGACTGATCGGCGTCTTCGACCAGCGAGTCACCACTAGCGATCGAGTCACGTCGACTGCGACGAGCGCCACGATCGCAAGTCCGACAAAGAACAGCACCCACTGGGTTGGGTTGGATAAGCCCTCAATACTGGTGTGCGCGACGTGGTGGACGTCGACGAAGGCGAGTTCGGGCATAGCTGGACTCTACTAATCGGTCAGCGCCTGAGTCGGCCTGAAACCGTTGATTCCGATCGCGTCTCGATTCCCAAGCGCGCATCTTCGAATGGGTAGATCTACCCAGTGACCAGCCCCAAGTGGGTTCGTACCCTTACTTGCAACCTATGAATATGGAGCGCAAGTGAAGAAGAATGACAGTGGCACGAACAATGGCGGCAGAATCGATGACAGCCGTGTGCACCCCGCCAGCCGTAGCTGGGCCCGTCTCGCAAGGGCTACTTGTGCGCTGATGCTCCTTCCGGTCGGGCTCGTCGGACTGGCCCCGAGCGCGACGTTAGCGACGTCAGCGACATCGACCATTCTTGCTGCTACCGGGACTGATCCAGCAGGTATCGCGCTGGATCGCGCTGGAAACGTGTACACCGCCAATTACATGTCGGAGACAGTTTCCAGAATCAGCGCGGACGGTTCGAGAACGGAAACATTCGGCCCGACCGGTGAGTCTCCAATCGGTATTGCGGTGGATGCTGCCGGAAACGTGTTTACCGCCAATGAGGGCTCGGACAGTGTGTCCAAGATCAGTGCGGACGGCGTGGTCACGGAAACCTTCGGCCAGACTTCGATGTTTCCAACCGGTATCGCGGTGGATAGCTTCGGGAACGTGTACACCGCCAACGCGGGCGGAAACAATGTGACCAAGATCAGCGCTGATGGCCTTACAACAACAACCATTCCTGCTGGAGGCAATCCGTCTTCGGTTGCGGTGGACGGCGACGGGAACGTCTACACCACAAATCTAGCTGCGGATACCGTGACCAGAGTCAGCGCTGACCGTCTCACAACCGAGACGTTCGGCCCTACCGGGAGTAATCCGTCCGCAATCGTGGTGGATGGCGCTGGAAGCATGTATGTAGCTAACCGGGACTCCAATAGTGTCTCCAAAATCAGCGCTGATGGGCTGACAATCGAGACCCTTGGGGCTACCGGCGATCAGCCGACGGATCTCGCACTTGATGCTGCTGGGAACGCGTACACCGCCAACTACAGCTCGGATAGCGTGTCCAAGGTCAGCGCCGATGGGACATCATCAGAGATACTCGCAGCCACCGGGAGGGCGCCGTTTGGCGTAGCGGTGGATCGCGTCGGGAGCGTGTACACGGCCAATCTGGGGTCAGACGACGTGTCGAAAATCGTTCCCAATCTTCCCGAGCAGACTGTCACATTCGGGGAAACCCCAGCCGTGGAAGTGGGTGGGACCGGAACCGTGAGCGCGACTTCCAACGCGGCCGGGGCAGCGATCTCCTTCACATCAACAACGACCGGCGTATGCACCGTCAGCACAGACACGGGAAAAGTCACCGGGATCGGCAAGGGTGACTGTGTTATTCGGGCCGACGGTGAGAGGACAGCCACTTGGGCGCAGGCAAGCGCGATCCTGACGTTCACAATCACCGGGGCGCAGCGGAGTCGGGAACCGGGACCTACCGGGACGTCGACGGCTTCCCAGATTCCGGCGCGGAGTTGCGTCGTCTCTGGATCCGCAATTCAACGCCGCGGAGCCAAGAAGTTATTGAAGTCCGGGTGCGTCACCAACGCTGGTCAACCCGTCGGGGTGAAGGTGCGTTCGGCGAAACCGCGTGGAGATGTGCGCTATTACCGACTGTTCTGCGTGGGCGGTAGCGGGAAGAAGACCGGCACCGCCGCGACTGGCTTCGGTGGGTTTCGGGCCTGCGCAAAGGGCAAGCTGAAGATCCGTACCTACGGCACGCCGCTGAAGCTGAGAGTCACCTGGAAAGCGAAATCGGCCACGGGCTTCAAGTCCTACAAGGAGAACCGCGTGTACAAGCTCTGACCGTGAAGGACGGTCGCGGTCTGTGCGGGCGCTAGGCAAGATGAGCAATCTGCCAGGCGATGGGGGAGTAGACGTGGCGGTGGTGCGCGGTAACGGCGTTGCAGTCGAGGTCAGTCGAACAATGACGCAGTCGAGAGATTCAGTTCGTTCCTCGTCCTTCAACGCCGTGGGGTGAGCTGACCTTAGGGGCTTAAGAACCGTAGGGCGTTAGGAGTTCGATCGAATCGTCTATCGATCGGGTCAGGTTTCCGTCCCACCGAGTCCGTATTCGGGTCGACAACCAGACCCCCAAAGGCCGCAACGACCAGAAGCTGGACCCCACGAATGCCGGAAACCCGTTTACCCTGTCGGCAGTCGATGACCCGTACAGGTGAGGTGCGATAGGCGGACAGGCAATACCCGGACACTTGAGTCTCTTCTGTGGTCGCAACTCGACCGCTCTCGACGCCGGGGCCTAGGCCGCCACGGGATCACGCGTCCGATCATGGGCCTCAAGGTCGGGGGAGTAGTTCACGCGTGGTTGATCAGCACAGTGACTCAGGCGAAGTAGCATCTGGCCATGAGTACGCATCACCAGATAGATCTGATTGAGTTCCCGGCTGAGTCAGCGGAGGATCTCGGGCTGGCTGCAGAGTTCTATTCGGACGTCTTTGCATGGAAGTTCAAGAACTGGGGAGAGTCGTACTGCGACACGCAGAGTAGCGGCGTCATGAGCGGGATTAACGCGGTTGAAGAGATGCGCCAACAGGCCCCGCTAGCAGTTATCTACTCAGATGATCTAGAGGCCACGATGGCGAGGGTTGTCGAAGCGGGCGGCAAGATAGTTCACGATATTTCATCTTTTCCGGGTGGTCGGCGGTTTCAGTTCCGGGACCCTGCGGGCAACGAACTCGCAGTCTGGTCTCAGTAGTGCTGCTTGGGGTTCGTTGCCTTGCTGAGACATGGTCCGAACTCGTATGGGAGGCAACATGCCAACGCCTAGTTACAAGGTAGGTGTTCTCGCACTGACGGGCATCTGTGGGTTGATCGACGCGGCGTGCTTCTTAGCCCTGGGTGGAGCGTTTGCGGAACTCATGACGGGCAACCTGCTGCTGATGGCTTTTGAGATCGGAACCGGAACATTCGTTTGGGGTGACGTTGCTGTCTATGCCTCGGCGATCGTGCCGTTCCTGCTCGGTGCGCTACTAGCCGGTGCAATGATCTATCGAAACCGGCGGCGGGGGAGTCGAATCGTGGGCTACCCAATCGAGTTCGTGGCAGTTGCGACCGCAACGCTGCTGGCTGTCGTGCTATCTCCGGAACCGGTCTCACCGGTAGCGCTCGATTCCGGTCTAGCGATTTCCATCTCTTGGGAACGGTTAGTAATTCTTGGGCTCCTCGCGTTTGGGATGGGGATTCACAATGCGTTGATGCGCACCCATGGGGTTCCCGATATCGCTACGAATGTCATGACCTTAACCCTGACAGGATTGGTGTCCGAATCGAGAATCGTGGGTGGGCCTAACACACACTGGCAGCGCCGAACTGGATCAATCGTGACCTTCATCGTCGGTGCGGCCCTGGGAGCCTTCCTGCTCCGGTACGGAATTGCGGCACCACTTCTAGTTGCGACAGGAGTGTTCGCACTCGCCCTGTGGCCGCTTATGCGTGGACGCGCGGCCAGCGATTCGCCGCACCAGCTGGCGCCCGCCAACTAGTTCGTTACGTATCAAGGCGGGCATCGCCACCTAGAATTTCTTATCGAGGTCTTATCGGTTCTCTGCCTCGACGGTGGTCCGAACCCCCGGTGATATGGAATCTTGCCTGGGGTGAGCAGGAATACTGAGTCTTCGGTAGCCGAGCAGCTAGACGGGTTTGTGCGCGGAATGCTTGGGGACCCGCCACCAATTCGGATTGAGTTCTGGGATGGCAGTTCGATCGCAGGGAAGACGTCAGAGAACTCGCTGATCATCAATTCGCCCTCGGTATTTCGCCATCTCCTGTGGGCCCCGGGCGAACTCGGATTCGCCCGCGCATTCGTCAGCGGGGACATCGACGTCTCCGGCGACACGGTGGAAGCGATGTTCGCCCTCTCGTCGCCTGACTCGCGCGGCTCGATGCTCCTACGGAATGCTCCGGCGACATTGTCGGCGCTGCGAAGTTTCGGAGCGATAGATTCCCGCCCGCCGGTGCCCGCCGCCGAGTACCGACCGCCTCGGTTCGCTTCGCACTCCAAGCGCAGGGATGCTGCCGCGATCGGGCACCACTACGACGTGTCCAACGAGTTCTATGAACTCGTTCTCGGGTCCTCGATGACCTACTCGTGTGCACGCTTCGTAGATTCCGGTATGGACCTCGCGGCCGCTCAAGCCGCGAAACACGACCACATTTGCCGAAAGCTAGGCTTGGCGCAGCGGTCGAATATGCGCCTACTCGACGTTGGCTGCGGCTGGGGATCGATGGCGATCCAAGCGGCCTCGCGCTATGACGCAGACGTTGTCGGGATCACCATAAGTAAGGAACAAGCCGCGCTTGCACGCGAACGGGTCGCGGAGGCGGGGCTCGCTAGCAAGGTCGAGATCCGGTTGCAGGACTACCGCGACCTTGCGGGGGAACGCTTCGACGCAATCTCGTCGATTGGCATGTCCGAACATGTGGGTAAGACGAATATTGAACGCTACTTTCGAACACTGCGCGGTGTGCTTCGTGACCAAGGGCGGCTATTGAATCATGCGATTTCATCTGTTGGCGGGTCCAAGCTCTCCTCGAGATCCTTCATGTACCGGTACGTCTTTCCTGATGGTGAGTTGATCGATCTCGGCTACACGATCGAAGCGATGCAGAACGCTGGCTTCGAGGTTCGCGACGTTGAGTCGTTGCGCGAGCACTACGCGACAACGCTTCGAAAGTGGGTGGCGAACCTACAAGCGCGCTGGGACGACGCTGTGGATGAGGTGGGGGTGGAGCGGGCACGAGTATGGTTGCTCTACATGACGGCGAGTGCGGTGGGCTTCACTGATGGAGGGATCAACCTGCATCAGGTGCTAGGGGTGGCGCAGGGCCCCACAGGGGCGAGCGGGATGCCGCCAATCCGGGCAGAGTTGGCCGATACTGCTACCCACGTCGAATCTCGATGAAACTACTCAAGTCAGTCGCCATACCTGTGATCGGCCTGTCCGCTGTCGCGCTCTTGGCGGCGTGTTCGGGAGGTTCGGGAGAATCAGCCGGATCATCCAGTTCCCCTAGCTCCCCGAACACCTCTCAGGCTCAGACCCCGTCGACCGCAACCCCCACTATCGCGTCACAAGAGATCATCGCGACGAATCTTGACGCACCGTGGGGGATCGCGTTCTTACCGGATGGTTCCGCGCTGATGACTGAGCGGGATACCGGCGTGATTAATCGAATTACGTCCGAACCAGGTGGCGAGGCAACTGTAAAGCGGGTTGGCGAGGTCTCGAGTTTCCACACCGGGGGTGAGGGCGGTCTGCTGGGTATCGCAATCGCGCCCGGGCAAGACCCAGCCGAGGCCTTCGTCTACTACACGACGCGGCAGGACAACCGGATCGCGTCAATGCGTTGGAACGGATCGAAGCTTGCGGCGCCATCACCAATCCTGACCGGTATCCCCTCTGCCCAAATTCACAATGGTGGTCGGTTGGCGTTCGGCCCGGACGGGTCCCTGTACGCGGGAACGGGTGATGCCGGCGATCCCGACTTGGCACAGGATAAGAGCAGCCTCGGTGGCAAGATCTTGCGAATAACGACGTCGGGGAAGCCAGCCGCGGATAACCCATTCGGGGATTCACCGGTGTTCTCCTTGGGTCATAGAAATGTTCAAGGCCTCGCGTTCGATTCACAAGGGCGGCTCTGGAACAGCGAGTTCGGCGCCAATAGGCACGACGAACTCAATCAGGTCAATGCCGGATCGAACTACGGCTGGCCCATCCACGAGGGAATCGCCAATGATCCGAAGTACGCCGATCCGTATGTGGAGTGGCCCACATCGGAGGCATCTCCTAGCGGGTTAGCAATCATTGACGACTGGGCGTATATGGCGGCGCTACGCGGTAAGCGGCTATGGCAAGTCGGAGTTGGCAATCCACAACCGGTCGGGCCAAACGAGCTACTCGTCGGTGAATACGGGCGGTTGCGAACTCCCGCCGTGGCACTCGATGGATCGCTTTGGGTCACAACGAGCAATACGGATGGCCGGGCTAATCCGGCAGACGATGACGACAAGATCATCCGGCTCACACTTACCAGCCGATAGCGAACACGTTGAGGTATGGCAGCCTCGGTTGATTAGCCACTCGGCTGAGAAGCTTGACTCGTTGGCGGCGTTGACGGTGTCACGAAGCTCGACGAGATCGACGGCAACGGCCGTGGTGGCTGTTCTTCAGGCTGCGATCGCATACTACGTTCAATAAAAACACCGGCAACAAGTGCAAGAAATACGCTCACAATGAGCAGAATGCCACGCGTTCCAAGATGCTCCAGGAAGGTCTTGGACGTCTCCGGGTCATCGTTGGGCTGTACGTGTCCATCCACACGGCTGATTCTAAGTTAGGACGCCGCGGACGCGCAGAACTGACCTGTGCAAGGGCTGTTAGAGGTTCTGGAATACGTACATCAGTATCGAGACTAGAAGCAGAGCAATACCAGCGAAGAGAGCGACAAAGGCTGTGTTCAAGACTGCCTGACGTGCACTCTCACGCTGCCACCATGCTGCCCCAGCGGCCGCTATTCCTACGACGATGAACAGCACAGGCGCCATGAATACGGCGACGCCGAACGACACTAGAGACACCATTGCGAACCAGCTACGTTCGGTGCGGCGGTAACTCGGGCGGTGCTCTCTGACCCATTGCTGCAACTTGTTCGGACGAAGTACTTCGGAGCTCGAGCCGACGCCGTAGGTAGCGTTGTGCTGAGCTGCAATCGCCTGCTGAGGGTCCCGTGCCATGGGGGAGTGATCCCCGCTGGCCTTGCGAACAAACGTGACCTCGCTTACGTAGCGTGCGGGGATATCTGAGCCGCTAGAAGGGAGCAACTCACGGCAGCGCGGCTGGAGCAGGAATGGTTAGCGCTCTCAAGATGCTTCGCCGCTGAGGAATCAGGCATTGTTCGACCCATGGGCAGCAGCACTTCAGAGGGTTCCAAACACGCGCGAGCGTTCGATGCTGCATCGGCAGCGATGGGCGGGATGCGAATCCCCACTCTTGTTGGGGTGGTGCGCTACTTTCCCGGGTTCCTGATCGGTGCTGCAGTCCCAAGCCTGGTTATCGTCGTGGCCTTCTCGGCTGCGCCGACATTCGCTGGGGGCAATCCACTTCATTTACTGATCGGTGAGACGTTCTTCATCATTTTCTGGCTAGCCTTAGTGTTTCCGCTGTATCTGAATCGGCAGGTCCGCCGGATTGCGACGTCGGAACACCCGCAAGCGACCTGGATCGAAGCTCTGATTGTCCTCGGGACCCTGTTCCTGGCGATATTCGCGCATATCTACCGAGTCCTTGGTGGAGCGGATGGAGCTTCATTCACTCAGACGATGGACTTGTTGAACTCCTACTACTACTCGCTGACGGTGCTCAGCACTATTGGATTTGGTGACATCACTCCGCTCACCACTAACGCAAAAGTCTTCACGATGGCGCAGATTCTGTGTGACCTCGCCTTGATCGGGTTCGTCTTGAAGGTGCTGTCCTCTGCGCGGGCGCCGAAGGACTAGAGATCGAAGCCGATGTACTTCTTCTCTAAGAACTCATGGATTCCGTCGAAGCCACCCTCTCGTCCGAGTCCACTCATCTTCACCCCGCCGAAGGGCGCAGCTGGATCCGATACGACTCCTCGGTTGAGCGCGACCATTCCTGACTCAAGTTGCTCGGCAGCCTTCAAGGCCCGCCCAAGATCGCCGGAATATACGTAACTGATCAAGCCAAAATCAGTGTTGTTGGCTAGGGCGATCGCCTCGTCGTCGGATGCAACGGTCACGATTGGTGCGACAGGTCCAAAGATCTCGTTGTTCAAGATCGCTGCATCCTGGGCGACACCGGTAAGTACGGTTGCCGGGTAGAAGGCGCCCGGCCGGTCAGGCGTCATTCCACCAACAACGGAGGTCGCGCCCGCGTCCTGCGCGTCGCTGACGAGTTTCGCAACCTTGTCCCGCTCAGAAGTGGATACGAGCGCGCCGAGGTCAGTATCCGGGTGGACACCGGGGCCTAGGCGAAGCTGTCCCATGGCCAGAGCGAACTTCTCGGTGAACTCCTCGGCGACATTCCCTGCGACGAAGAAGCGGTTGGCCGCGGTACAAGCTGCACCGCCATTTCGCATCTTGGCCACCATTGCGCCCGCGACGGCTGCGTCGACGTCGGCATCAGCTAGCACGAGGAAGGGGGCATTCCCACCCAACTCCATCGAACAGCGAATCACTCGGTCTGCTCCCTGCCGTAAGAGCATGCTCCCAACAAAAGTCGAACCGGTGAAGGAAAGACTACGAATCCGCGGATCATGCAAGATGCGGTTTATGTTCTCTCCGACAGGTTGGGGAAGGATCACATTGACGACCCCGTCGGGAACGCCTGCCCGCTGCAGGATGTCGACAATCGCCAATGCGGTGAGGGCTGTCTCGGTCGCCGGTTTGAGAATCGTTGTACACCCTGCCGCTAGCGCTGGGCCGAGTTTGCGGGTGGCCATGGCGGCTGGAAAGTTCCAAGGTGTGATGAGAAGACTTGGCCCGATCGGATAGTGGGTGACGAGAATGCGTTTGTCACCACTTGGCGCCTCCCGATAGTCGCCGGGAGTGCGCACAGCCTCCTCGGCGAACCAGCGGAAGAACTCGGCCGCGTAGGCGACTTCACCGCGGGCGTCGGATAGGACCTTGCCGTTCTCCTGGCTGATGAGGGTGGCCAGGTACTCGCTCTCGGTCGTCATTAGTTCGAACGCACGCCGGAGGATTTCCGAGCGATGCCGCGGACTCGTGGCAGCCCAGCTTGGTTGAGCATCGGCAGCGGCGCTGACGGCTGCTTCGCACTCGATCTCACTGGCGATGGCGATCTCAGTGATCACGCTGCCGTCGCTCGGGTCGTACACCGGCAGACGATCTGAACCTGGGTGCCACTGCCCGCCGATGAACATATCCGAGATGATCGACATGAGCTGCTCCCTTTTTGCCCAGGAGGCTGCGTCGAGGTCCGATTTGTTGGCGGTCTTCGGTCGACAGTTCCGCGGCTAGTTGGTGACGTTCCAGGTGCTCTGATGCTAAAGGAAAACAGCGGGAGTTGTCGGCTGGACCGCAGGCATGAACCCCAATGGAGTCAGGCCAGAGTTGGCTTGGGTCCGGCTGCCTTGGGTCCATGCTTGCGGACGTCCCACCGCCAGTAGAAGATCGAGATCAGGCCGATAATGATCTGCGGGATGTACGACGATGCACGCCATACGAGGTCCGCGGCTGTTGCTGCTCCGTTGTCCACGCCAACGGAGGTGAGCAGAGCGATGAGTACTGCGTCAACCGTGCCGAGTCCACCCGGAGTGATCGGGATCATGATGCCGAGTTGAGAGACGGCCCAACACCCGTAGGCCGTCAGCGCGGGGATCGTTCCTGCGCTGCCCGAGACTCCAACAAGAGCCGCGTAGAGGATGGCGAACTGACTCCACGAGACCGCAATCTGGGCAATGGTGATCACTATCCAACGTCTCTTCACCAACGCGACAGTGTCCCCGCGTAGTTTCAGCACTTGAGCTGACATGTCGACGCTCTTGTCCTTCTTGAAGATGTGGATGGTGCCGTTGACGATTCGGTCGGCGATCCGCCCGATCCGAACGGCATTCTCTTCGGAGCGCAGGATGAGAGCGAACAATCCGATACAGACGACCAACGCGATGATTCCGAGTACCGCAGCCGTCACATACTTACCTGCGTCATCACCGCTAAGGGATAGCGCCAAGATCCCCGTGACGGGCAGAAAGAGAGTGACGAAGATGCTCCAAATTCCAGTGGCGCCAATCGCCGCTGTGGCCGCTGTTGGGGTCGCGCGGTATGACGTCAACTGGGCGTACTGCAAGCCGAGCCCAAGTGCGCCGCCGGCCGGGATGCCATTGGATACCGCGAACGCTGACTGGTTAACGATGAAACCTGACTTGTACTTCAGCCCCGGGGTGGCCGCGACGAACGGCCAGCCATAGACCCATAGGTAGAACAGGGTTACGGCAACGAGAGCAATGATGGCTGCTGCCGTCATTGATTGGATGTACTCCGCGGCCTCCGCGTAGCTACCGATTTGCGGAATAACGCGCACGAAGACAATCGCGAGGAACACCACCGCGACGATCGACCCAATGATGGTCTTCTTCCGGTCGAGTCCGGCATTAGTTACCCCAAGCCGGGCCCGTGCTTCCTCGTCGGACAACTCTTTGGGCTGATCGGAATCCGGTGTCGTGTCATCGGTGCTCACTGGCAGATCGTAAGGTGTCGCGGCGCGCAGAGTTCGGAGAACCGGCGAAGCTTCAAGTCATCTTGCCCCAGCTGGATCTGAAAACGTGCACCACGGCGACGTGGCAGATAGCGTTGGCACTGCTCGACTAGCGATACTCAAGAAGAGAAGTCGCGGTTGAGCGACGAGTTGTCCGATTGGCACGAGGGAGTGGCGAAGATGTTCTGGTTGTCCGTGGTCGTTGCATTCATCTCGGCCGTCATTCTTGTGCTCGGCATGCTCCATGATGATTCTGGTCCAAACAAGGGCGCAGCCGCTGCCGGAATCGCAGCGGTCGGCATTATTGGGCTGTTCTTTGGCGCATACCTCGGCAGTATTTAGCTGCGCGACATTTAGCCGCGACATCCAACTGGGCGATATCGACTTCACGTGTCCACTGGAAGCCCCAGCCCGGATCCTGGGCTTTGAGCCCGAATTAGCCTGGGTACTGGGCCTTGAATCGTTCCATTTCGCTTTGCAGCATGTTCCAGTAGCTAGGTGACTGCTTCTTGAGCGTTCCGGCCCAACCTTGCGTGCCGATTCCCCAAGCGCTGAAGTTGGTCCCTGCACTGGACATGTTGTACGCGACCCGGGCGTTGTAGACCGCGTCATAGATATTGGTGAAGTCAATGTACGAGCGGTGAACGTCATTGATCTGGAACAGCCCGTGGTCCTGGGTGCCGTTCGAGTTGGGCTTGCTGGCAATCCCCGGGTATCCACGTGACTCACGCATGGCGATGCCATAGGCGGTGCGAATGCTCGGTTCACTGAACCCTGCCTGCTTGAGAACTGACTTCAGCTGTTGGGGGCTCAGGGCGCCGCTCTGACCAGGTGTCGACGTGACGTTCGGCACTGAGGCGGTCGATGAAGTGCCTTTGACAACCCAGCGCAGGCCTAAAGCTGTGGCGCTGGCTTGACCGATGATTCCGTCCGCACCAGCTCCGCTGTACCCGAGTTTGCGCTGCCACTTGCGGACCGACTTCTTGGTTTGCTTGTAGTAGGACCCGGTGACACCGGCCGACCGCAGCCCTTTGGAGGCAGTGCCTTTGCTGATGAGTTTGCGCTGGAGACGCTTGACTGACTTCGAGTTCTTCTTTCCGTAGCGGGCGTGGGTTGAGACGAACTTAGGGGACTTCTTTGCTGCGGGCGCTACGGAGATCGCGTGGGCAGACACTGCGGTTGGCACGACACTCGCTGCAGAGGCAGTCGGTGTGGTGGCAACTACTCCGGCTCCTACGACGCAGGTAGTTACTGAGGCGACGACAATCTTCCGCAGGTGGTGTGTCATTGGTGTTCCGTCCCTAGCTGTGAGCGGTGGCGAAGGTCTGGCGTGGCATGTGGTTCCGCAGGTTTGATCCTGTGACCTGACTATCGACAGCACATCGGCATACTTGAACCGAGCTACCGCAAATAGCAGGAATTTTCACGGATCGTGAACAACCGATTGATGAGCCTTGGACGATGGCTTACCTGGCTATTTGGATCCGCTAGAGGGAATTTGCCAGAAATCCCTCGGCGAGTCGCCCTGAGCATTTACCCCTGAGCTCCTCGTGTCTGGTAGGGCGAGCTTTGCGGCTTCTGACGGGGGATTTCAGGTATTCGCGCTGATTGCGAGATAGGTCACTCTCCGTAGCGATTCCCTACGCAGGGTGGTATCGGCGATATCGACTGGCGGCGGCCTGAACCCGGTTTAGCGCGTTCTGTTGGTCGCCCGTAGGGTCGACTTGGTGCTTAGCCACCCGAGAGCTCTGGGTGTGAGCTACTCGATGTCTGCTTACATGTTCCAACTAGCACGGCTTTGGGTAGAACCCAGGCGTTCGATTGATATCCGCATAGAGATGGGGCAGTAGACACGATGAGTAGCGACTGGGCGTTTGAGACGAAGCAGATTCACGCAGGGCAGAGCGTCGATGGAACAACAAACGCGCGAGCGTTGCCGATCTATCAGACGACGTCGTACACCTTCGCGAGTACCGCGCACGCTTCTGATCTGTTTGCTCTCAAAGAGCTCGGAAATATCTACACGCGAATCATGAACCCGACGCAGGCGGCCGTCGAGGACCGGGTCGCGGCCCTCGAAGGCGGAGTCGGCGCCCTTCTCGTCTCAAGCGGTCAAGCGGCAGAGACACTCGCGATCCTGAACGTAGCCGAGGCAGGCGACCACATCGTCTCGAGTCCGCGTCTCTACGGTGGTACCTACAACCTCTTCCACTACTCGTTGCCCAAGCTTGGGATCAGCGTCAGCTTCGTGGAGGATCCAGACGACCCAGCCTCCTGGTCGGCGGCTGTGCAGCCCAATACCCGCGCCTTCTTTGCGGAGTCGATTTCAAACCCCGCAAACGACATTCTCGATATCGAGGAGATCGCCAACGTTGCGCACCTCGCTGGTGTGCCGCTGATCATCGACAACACCATCGCCACGCCATACCTGATCAATCCGCTGGCTTGGGGTGCCGATGTAGTCGTCCACTCCGCGACCAAGTACCTGGGCGGCCACGGGACCGCGATCGCCGGTGTGATCGTCGATGGTGGCACGTTCGACTACTCGCAGTATCCTGAGCGATTCAAGAACTTCAACGAGCCGGACCCGAGCTACAACGGGCTTGTGTACGCCCGCGACCTTGGGGTTGGGTCACCATTCGGAGCCAACGTCTCCTACATCATGAAGGCCCGAGTCCAACTGCTGCGCGACCTGGGCGCGGCAGTGGCGCCGTTCAACGCATGGTTGATCGCACAAGGACTAGAGACCTTGAGTTTGCGGATTGAGCGTCACGTGGAGAACGCGGAAGCCGTCGCGGCCTTCCTCGAAGCGCACCCGCAGGTTGCGCAAGTGAACTACGCCGGTCTTGAGAGCAGTAACTGGCATCAGCTAGCCGAGAAGTACGCGCCGAAGGGAACAGGCGCCGTTCTCGCTTTCGAGATCGAGGGCGGAGAGGAAGCTGGTAGGAAGTTCGTTGAGGCACTTGAGCTCCACAGTCACGTCGCCAATATTGGCGACGTGCGGAGTCTTGTTATTCATCCAGCTTCAACGACCCACTCGCAGCTCACCGTTGAGGAGCAGGCAACTGCTGGTGTGACTCCCGGTCTCGTCCGCTTAGCGGTCGGGCTTGAGCACATCACTGACATTATCGCGGACCTCGAAATCGGCTTTAGCGCTGCCAAGTCATGAACGAATCCCGGTCGCCAGCACCGCCTGGCGCGTACTGGCGGCCCGGGGATGATGTCGGAGAACGTCTCTTTGTCGACGTTGGCGACGTCGATCTCGACCTTGGGGGTTCGCTACCGGATGTGACCGTTGCGTACCAGACATGGGGGACTCTGAATTCGCGGCGGGATAACGCGGTCCTGGTTCTGCATGCCCTGACAGGCGATTCACATGTCACCGGGGAGGCTGGGCCAGGGCACGTCAGTGCAGGCTGGTGGTCAGATGTCGTGGGACCAGGTAGGGCGATCGACACCGATAAGTGGTTTGTGGTGGCTAGCAACGTCCTTGGGGGTTGCCAAGGGACAACTGGCCCGTCGTCGTTGGCACCGGATGGTCGTCCTTGGGGCTCACGCTGGGTCAGAGTGACGGTTCGTGATCAGGTTGCCGTCGAGTCCCGACTTGCCGACCATTTGGAAATCGATACGTTCGCCGCCATCGTCGGTGGATCGATGGGCGGGCTACGCGCGTTGGAGTGGCTTGCGATGTATCCGGAGCGAGTTGGCGCCGCAGCAATTTTGGCGTGCGGTGCTGTCGCGACGGCTGATCAGATCGGTACTCAGACCTTGCAGATTCAGGCGGTCACAGCGGACCCGAACTGGGTGGCCGGCGACTACTACGACACAGATCATGGGCCACCCTTGCTTGG
This sequence comes from uncultured Actinomycetes bacterium, assembly GCA_946803585.1. Taxonomy (GTDB): domain Bacteria; phylum Actinomycetota; class Actinomycetes; order S36-B12; family UBA10799; genus UBA10799. The sequence continues at coordinate 62,172 of CAMPEQ010000008.1, read as the reverse complement.
CCTCGGTATTGCCCGCCGAGTTGCGCATCTGACGTATCGAACCGAGCACGAGCTCGCGGTCAGATTCGGCAATCGCTCCCAAGCTGGAGAGGATGCCTTCAGTGACGATGCCCCAGGTGTGACTGCGGGCGCCGGACGATTCGCTATAACATCCTATCTGGATCATCAAGCTTCGAAGCTGGCTGACCGCTTTGATGCTGGGACCTACCTGTCGAACACCGACGCTATGTCCACTCACGATGTTGGGCGCGGGCGCGGCGGGCTCGAGCGAGCATTGGCCAACGTGGACGTTCCGGTCGTGATAGCTGGAATAACCTCTGATCGGCTTTATCCGCTCTACTTGCAGCAGCAACTCGTGGACCTAATCCCGACTGCAACACGGTTGTACGAGATCCCATCTGACTATGGCCATGATGGATTCCTCCTGGAGTCGGCGGCAGTCGGCGAGGTCATCGCTGCTGTTCTTCCCGCGTAGCCCGGAGGCTTCTACAAGGTCTTCGCTAGTAGCTGTGTCGGCTCGAACCGGTACCCGTCCCATTCGTCTAGTTGTATCCCCCCGCATTGCTGATAGAAGCTGATCGTAGGCGAGTTCCATTTCAGAACGGCGAGCTCAACCCGGCCGTAGTGGCGGTCCACGCAGATCTGCGCCACTGCTGCGAGCAACTTCTTACCGACGCCCGTTCCCCTTGTGTGAGGTTGTACATAGAGGTCCTCGATGTGGATCCCATGGGTGCCGTCCCATGTTGAGTAGTTGAGGAACCACAACATCATTCCGACGATCCGGCTTGATGTGTCGTGAGAGTCGCTATCGGGATTGGCGTCGGTAGCGACAGCGACGTGTCCCCAGAGGAAGGGGCGCCCGTCGGCGGGGAAGAGCGCATCACGCAGCATCGATGGGGTGGATGACACGTGCTTGCGGGCTCGCTGGTACTCAGCGAGTTCGACAATCAAACCGAAAACCTGATCGATATCCGACGGTTCTACTGGGCGGACAATCCACGCTGGTTCAGTCACCAGTGGAGTCTACAAACAGCTGCCAAGCAGTGAGCCCCTAGAAGACGATGAGGATGACGCCGATGGTGACCACGATCGCGAGCATCGCCGAGAGCAGGATCGGCCCGGCCCGGTCAGACGCGAACTGTCCAAGCTCCAGATTCTTGAGGCGAAGGTAGTAGGACACCAGCGAGTAGCCCATGAGTGAGACGCCGAGAGCGAGCAGGATGAGCGGAAGGTGGATCGGCAACTTCTCGCCGGTTGGCAGGATCTCGGCGATGACGATCCCGATGGTGACGACGGCGAGGCTGGTCCGGATCCAAGCTAGATACGTGCGCTCGTTTGCTAGGTGATCCCGAGCACGGCTTCCAGTGTTGGGTTTCGGTGCGCTGCGGATTCCCATAGCTACTTCCTACCAGTTCACTGGCAAAATCGCGCATATTCGACTCCGCAAGCCCGCGGGGGCTTGGCTGGCACCTAGCTACCTGGTGACAAGGACGATTGCCGAGAGCAGGAGCATCGCAAGCATGAAGCCGAGGATGCTCGGCCCAACTCGGTCCGTGGCGAACTCACCGTTGAGGACTTCGGTACGCATACGAGTCAATCGAGTGCGAGCAAACCAGATCGCAAATACCCCGGCGGCGAAGAGCACACAGACCAAAGCGGAAAGCACGATAGATCTGGACTCGCTGAGCTCGAAGCCAAGGATGGTCATCCCCAACAGGAGAACTGCCAAGACCGTCCGGGTGTAGGCCAGGTAGGTGCGCTGGATCGCATTGAGGTCGAGCACAGTGCTTGCGGGCAGTTCTGAGGTGTTCTCGTCCGCGACCGCCACGGAAAGTGAGCGTACCCGTGAGGGCCGCCGTTTGGCGGTACTGACAGGGAGCAAATCTGCCGATGATCGCGGTGTAATGGTCTACGGCCATTTGGCAGCGGATCGGAGGCGCGCGATGTTGATCGGACGAGCGCGCCAATGGGTGGTAGCAGCGACGTCAGTCGCTTTGCTGGCAACGGCGGGTGTTGCTGGCGGTTCTCCGGCGCACGCGGCTTCGGATGAACCGACGATGTCCGGGTGGTTGCCGTACTGGTCGCTTGGCTCGGCGACCTCAGCGGCGGTCGCGAATGCAGACCTGTTCAGCGATGTGTCGCCGTTCTGGTTTGATGCCACGGCAGATGGATCAAAGGCGAGCACGGTCTCGATTGATGAAACGTGGATCAACTCGGGTAGCCGATCGTCGGTCACGGCATCGCTGCGGGATGCCGGTATTGACGTCCTACCCTCGATTACTGACAGCACGGGTACTCGCTACCTGGCGGGAGTCTTGAGCTCGTCGGTGAAGCGTTCCGCGCTCGTCACACAAATTGCCAACCTGGTTGAGTCCGGTAACTATGACGGAATCGACTTGGACTTCGAGACCTTTGCGTTCAGTGACGGGCAAGGTAGCTGGGCAACCACCAAACCGGCCTGGATCACTTTCATCGGCGAGCTGTCGGCTCGGCTACACACCAACGGCAAACTGCTCGCGGTCTCCGTGCCGCCGATGTATTCGGATTCGAGTGGGTACTGGGTCTACGCCTTCCGTGATATCGCGGAGCACATTGACCGGTTGCGGATCATGGCCTACGACTACTCGTGGTCAACCGCTGGATCGGTCGGGGGCCCATTGTCGTGGGTGCGAGGTTTGCTTACCTATGCCGTTGACGCTGTCGGCCGCAAGAAGGTCTACCTCGGCACGCCTACATACGGCCGAGACTGGGTTACCGGGGCGCTCGGAACAGGTTGCCCAACCACCTCAAACCAGCGCGCGGCGCTCACTCGGACCATGAACACGAGTTCGGTGACATTCACCTCCGCATGGGAACGTGACAGCGCGAGCCAGGAGCGTCACCGGACCTACACCGAGCCCTACAACAGTGGGCAGTGCACGCTCACTCGAAGTGCCTGGATTCCCGATGCGCACACCACAGTTGCGCGCTGGCAGGTCGCTAAGGAGTTCCGAATCGCGGGCTTGGCCCAGTGGATGGTGGGAACAGAGCAAGTCGGTCAGTGGGACCTTCTGAGGGCGGAGATCCCATCAGAGGAACCATCAGAGGAACCATTCGAGGACCCACCCCCGACGGTTCCTGAAACCCCGATTCTCGATCACACCGAACCCGCAGCAGGGCGCCCAATCGAACTGCGAGTAGGCAAGGTGAGGAAGAAGAAGATCGTGCTGCGAGGTAGCGTCGCGCAGTCAGGACGCCTCGATGTTCGGATCGTTCGCAAGACCAAGAGTGGTCGGAAGAAGATGGTCACGGTGCGTTCAGATCGTTCCGGAGACTTCCGAGGGGTCGTGACCAGTAAGCGCAAGCGACTCAAGCTCAAGGCGAAGTCATCGATCGGTAGTAGCGCATGGATGATCGTGCGTCGCTAGTCACCGGGAGTTCGGTCGAGCGCTAGGGTCGGCGGATGGGCATTCGCTTGGGACTCACAACTGTCTTGGCGGTGGCTGTCCTCGCTGCAGAGGGTCGACGGCGACGCTCGGTCGTGGGCCGCGTAGCAGACGCAGCCAGTCACGTCGTTGACGTAAACGCCGTCGTGGATTCGGTTGATGTCGATGCCATCGCCGAGCGGATTGACATCAATAGCCTGATTGATCGGGTGGATCTGGACGAGGTGATTGCCCGGATCGATCTCAATGCCGTCTTGGACGAAGTTGATTTCGACGAAGTGCTCTCGCGCGTCGACATTGATGCGCTCATCGGGCGGATGGACGTCAACGCGCTCCTGGACCAAGTGGATCCCAACGCACTACTTGACCGCGTCGACCCGGATCGACTACTCGATCGCGTCGATCCAAACCGATTACTGGATCGGGTAGATCCGAATCGACTGCTCGATCGCGTTCATCCTGACGATCTACTCGACCGGGTTGACCCCAACCGCCTGCTCGATAGGGTCGATCCAGATCAGTTACTTGACCGCGTCGACCCGGACCGACTACTGGACCGGGTTGACCCCAACCGACTCCTGGAACGGGTTGACACAAATCAACTTGTAGCGTATACCGATCTCAACGCTGCTGTCGATCAGATAGATATCGACCGGGTGATGGATCGAGTCGATGTAACGGCCGTCATTGAGCGGGCAGGGGTTCCCGAGATCATTCGGGACAGCACTGGCCAGGTCGCTGGGTCTGTGCTGGACGTGGCGCGTCGCCAGGTTGTCGCGATCGACAAAGTCATCATGCGACTGAGTGCTCGAGTGGTACGACTAGATCTGTCGAAGCTGAAGTTAGGCCCGCCGTTGCTGGTTGCACGCGAATCGGCGACAACAACCAGTGGCAGAGGGATCGTCACTGGTCACTACGCCGGGCCACTGAGCCGGCTGTTGGCATTTGGCCTGGACGCCGCCCTGGTTTTCTTCCTCTTCACGATGTTCTCGACCCTTGTCCTATTCCTTGGCAACCGGATTTTTGGCTGGGAAGGAAACCTGAGCCCACAGCAGACCCTCGTGGGCTTTCTCCTGCTTCTGCTCTGGGCGTTGATATACAGCGTAGGGAGTTTAGTGATTGCCTCCCGAACGGTTGGGAAAGCCGTCGTCGGTCTGCGCATCGTTTCCCGGGATGGCGGTCCACTAAAGGCACGCCAAGCGGTCATCAGGGTGTTCGTCACCCCGATCGCACTGATTACCTTGATCTTCTCCTATATCGGGCTCTTCATCGGTCGCGAGCGACGGTCACTGACCGACGTCGTGGCACGCACTGCCGTGGTCTACGACTGGGGTGATCGCTCGGCCGAGATGCCGGCTCCACTGACCCAGTGGATTGCTCGCCAAGGTCTGGACCCAAGCGATCCGAGCATCGGCATGGGTGGCGTCAGTTCACCTACCGCGGAGCAGTAGGCAGGCTCGGGTCACTCTCGCGCTTAGCGGACGCCGATGTCCTCAGTGGCCTCGGCATACGCCGTCAGAAACGCGCGGCCGGGCTTTGGCCCGGAGGTGCGCCAACCGATACTTGCCTTCTTTGCTTGGACCAGGCGGCCAAATGCGGCGTTGGCTTTCGTATTGCGTGATTTGGATCCGAAGCCCTTGCGTAGTCGCTTGATGTGCTTGGACTCTCCGCCTTGCTTAAACGCGGCCTTCGCTTCCTTCACCTTGACGTTGGGCCGCTTCCAAATGCGCTGTGGCTGGTAGGTGAGGGTCCAGGGCTTGTTGAGGTAGTTGTATCGGCTGTAGGCCGCCGCTGAGTAGTTGCCAGCTCCTTGGACCGGCGCGCAGCCCTTGAAGGTTGCGAGGTGCAAATGAGGGCCAGTGCTGTTGCCGGTGTTGCCGCTCTTGCCGAGCAAAGTTCCAGTTCCGGCTATTGGCTTTCCGTTCTCACCCATGGTTGGACCGCTGACCGTCTGACCAACGCTGACTTTGACGCCGGGGGACATGTGTTGCCAGTAGCTTGAGATCTGCTCACCTTTCACGGTGTGGCAGAGCAAGACCCAGTTTGAGGGTGCGTTTGAGCCTGGGTTGTAGCCGGCCTTGTTGTTTGCGACCCCGTCATTGGTCCCAATGACGACGCCATCGCGAGGAGCATAGAGCGGTGTTCCGGTCCATACACCAACATCCCAGGCACGGTGAGCAACACCGTTGCTGTATGCCCACCCTGCAGTGAGGCGCGGGGTGCCGGTCCACGCAGGTGAGACCACACTGGCTCCGGCACGTTTACCCACCCAGCTGCTGCGGTCCTGGGGGACCACCGGCAGGGTTGCTTCGCCGTCAACTCCGAACTCCTCGTGGGCTCCAAGTAGATCAGTTTGCACCGCTCCCGGGTCAACAGTGCCGACTTCGCCGTGATCACCGTCGGCGTATGCGGCAGTTGGCGCGGCGAGTCCAGCGATGGCAACAGCCAGGACAGCCGAGGAAGCGAGTACGGGTTTTGCCTTCAAGCGAGGTTGCGACATAGAAACAGCCTTCGAATCGAGTGCGCATACTGAGTGCCAGCAATGCGTTCGTACGATTCAAGACTGACGGTTTCACACACTCACAAGCAGCCGAGCAGTCAATAGCCAGTGCAGATGTTGGTGAACGTTTTGCCAAACGGGGTTGGCAGACGCAGGAGGGATCTCAGATGTCGCGGAGGTCACAGGTCGAGGATTCCGTTCACCTGACACGGACCTCTTACATGTGAGAACGGGCTACTTGACGCCCAGATTCTCGGTTTGTGCTGCGTATGCCTGCAGGAATCGACGTTTGGGTACGCCGCCGCGGCTACCCCAACCGATCGAGGCTTTTGCCTCCGACACCAGTCGTCGGAACTTCGCGTTTGCCCGCTTGCCTCGAGACTTCGACAAAGCTGCCTTGCGGAACTTGCGAACCTGGGTGGAGCGTCCACCCTCTTTGGTCGTAGTTGCCAGCGTCTTTGCCTGGATGACCGGTCGCTTCCAGATCTTGGAAGGTTCGTAGTAGAGGGTCTCAGGCTTGCTGAGGTAGTTGTACCTACTCCAGGCTGCCGCGGTCGAATTCCCTGGTCCGCTCGGTGCCGCGCAGCCCTTGAAGGAGGCCAGATGAAGGTGTGGACCGGTGCTATTTCCGGTGTTGCCGGAAAGCCCAATCTGGGTTCCGGTTCCAGGGATGGCTTTACCGTCAGTACCGAGCTGAGGCCCACTGACCCGTTGCCCGACCGTCACCGTGACGCCTGGAGACATATGTTGCCAGTAACTTGAGATTTGCTTGCCTCGGACGGTGTGGCAAATTAGTACCCAGTTTGATGGGGAGTTCGACCCTGGGTTGTAGCCCGGCCGGTTGTTCGCGACTCCGTCATTGAGTCCGATGACCACGCCAGAGCGAGGAGCGTAGAGAGGGGTCCCGGAATATAGCCCGACATCCCAGGCTCGATGGGCGCCGCCGTTGCTATAGGACCAGCCAGCAGTAAGACGAGCGCTCGGAGTCCAGGCAGGGGAGGAGACTTCGGTTCCCGCCACCGTTCCGACGTAACTGGATCGAGTGCCGGGCGCAACTGGATCAAACGCTTCGCCGTCTTGGCCGATCGAATGATCGTCCCCGGCCTGGTCGAGGGAATGATCACCTCCAGCGAATGCTGCTGGTGCGACGAATCCCGCACATCCAACTGCCACTACCAACCCGCTAGCAGTCAAAGCTCGCGCGACTGATCCTCGCCGTCGGGCAGGCATAGAACGATGCCCTGGGGAGCGTCCGTCATCGCAACCGGAGTGGGTGTCGGAAGAGTGTGTACCAGGAGCAGACATTGAACGCGCCCTTTTTGTTTCGGATTGGACCCTCGCAAGAGCGCCATCGGCAAGTAGTGGCCAAGACTTGAGGCACTTTGACAAATCTTTGATAAACCTTCGTCGTGGTCCCTGGGGTCAGCCCACTCAGGCTGCGCGCCATGCTGATTCGCAATAGGCTCAACAGCTATGAGTCGGGCTCTCTACGTGATGTCGATGGAACCTGAGAGCGGGAAGTCGATTGTCTCGCTCGGCTTGATGGAGATGCTCTCGGGACGTCTCGACCGTGTTGGCTACTTCCGCCCGGTGATCCGACACGGTGCGGCCCCTGACGCCACGATTGAGCTGATGCGCAGCCGATACGCGCTGAGTCAGTCGTATGCGAGCTCGTTCGGGATTACCAGCGATCAGGCGCGCAACGTCGGAAAATCGTCCGACGTCGAGGCGCTCATGAGTCAGATCCTGGATCGATTCGACGCGCTTGCCGCGGAATGCGAGATGGTTTTGGTTGAGGGGACGGACCACACGGGGGCGAGTGCCGCCTTTGAGTTCGAACTAAACCAGCGGCTGGCGACGAATCTAGCGGCGCCGGTGATCGTCGTGAGTCGGGCGCACCACCATCGACCGGAACAGATCAGCGGAGCCCTGCACACTGCACACGGGACGCTAGTGGAGAACGATGTTGCGGTCGTCGGCTATGTCGTGAATCGGGTTCGCCCGGGTCAGCAGGAGCAGTTGGCCGAGCAGTTGAGTGATCTGAATGCGGCGACCTGGTTTCTGCCCGAGGAACCGAGGATGCTGCGCCCAACCATGCGTCAGGCAGCAGAACATGTTCGCGCCGAGATGATTCTTGGGTCATCTGAATCGCTCGATCGAGATGTGAACGCGATCAATATTGCGGCAATGACCGCGCCCCATATGCTGGCCGGGCTAGAGCCAGACACACTACTCGTGGCGGCCGCGGATCGAACCGATGTGATTCTGGCGGGGCTAGCCGCAAAGTTTTCAGACGCTTGCCCACCCGTGGCTGGCGTCATGCTTACCGGGGGATTGGCAGCCGATCCGCAGCTATTGAAGTTCGTTAGCGGTTTCGCTGGACCCGCAACACCACTGCTGCAAACGGACCTAGACACCTTCCATACCGCAACCCAGCTCGCTGACCTCAGGCCAGAGATCCGGGCCTCTGATGACCGAAAGATCGCGATGGCTCTTGGGCTGTTTGAGACCCATGTTGATACCGACGATCTAGCGTCACGGATTGAGCTAGCCGAATCAAGTGTGCTGACACCGCTGATGTTTCAGAACCGCCTGCTGCACCAGGCCCAGTCGAAGAAGATGCGAATCGTGTTGCCGGAGGGAGCTGATGCGCGCATTCTGAGTGCAGCCGACCAGATTCTGCAGCGCGATATCTGCCACCTCACGATTCTGGGCGACGCCGCCGATATTGAGGAGCAGGCGCGAGCGTTGGGATTGCACTTGGAGAGCGCCCACGTCATCGATCCGCTGACTGATCCGTTGCGTGAGGTGTTCGCCCGCGAACTGTACGAGATGCGCCGCCACCGAGGAATGACCGAAGAGGTGGCCCACGATCTAGTAGCCGATGTTTCGGTATTCGGAACGATGCTGGTTCACAGCGGCAGGGTAGATGGGATGGTCTCTGGCGCGAGCCATACGACCGCGGAGACGATTCGACCAGCCCTGCAGATCGTGAAGACGATGCCGGACGTGTCGGTGGTGTCCAGCGTCTTCTTCATGTGTCTGGCCGACCGGGTGTTGGTCTACGGCGACTGTGCCGTTAACCCGACACCGACTCCGACGGAGCTGGCAGATATCGCGATCTCATCGGCGGCAACGGCTGAGGCATTCGGAATCCCGGCCAGGGTCGCGATGCTGTCCTACTCGACTGGCGAGTCGGCTACTGGCGGGGATATCGACAGTGTTCGAGAGGCCACAGCCCTAGCACGAGTACGCGCGCCAGAACTACTCATCGAGGGTCCCATCCAATACGACGCCGCCATCGATGCCGGAGTCGCTGCAACCAAGCTCCCGAACTCGCAGGTTGCCGGTCGAGCAACGGTATTCATCTTCCCCGACCTTAATACTGGTAACAACACCTACAAGGCCGTGCAGCGCTCTGCGGGGGCCACAGCGATCGGGCCGATCTTGCAGGGATTGCGCAAACCGATTAACGATCTGTCGCGTGGTTCGACCGTGGCCGACATCATCGACACTGTGGCGATTACAGCTATTCAGTGCCAACGCCAAGGCTAGATATCGGCTCCTGCGCCAGTCGTCATTTAGATGTCCTGCTGGGCTAACTCGACGGCTCGGATGAGGTGAGCTGGGGGGTATTGATCGATGAGTCGGGCGGTCCGCTGCTGTCATCTCCGGGTAGGTACTCGGATCCACCCACGATGAGCTCAACCTGGACATCGAGATCCGCAAAACCCGCATTATCTAGGGCGGAGCGCAGCGATTGGATTCCCGGCTTGGGTGGTGCGCCCAAGGCGGTGATGTCCATGACGTTGTTGTTGATCGAGTACTGGGTGATTGTCCAGTTCTCCTCCTGCGCCCACTTGTTGACAGTTGGAGCCGCAGAGTATTCGACGTACCCGCTGACGAATACCTGAATCGAACCGATCGCGAGTGGAACTGACACAACCAAGACTGCCCCTACGACGACGGCCAGGCTGGTTCCTTTCAGCTTTCCAACCTTAAGGCCAGCCTCCTTCGCGGTGTCTCGCACTCCGTAGATCAACAGGACAATCGTTGCGGTAAGGATCATCGCGGTGAGGTTGGTGAGAAATAGCAGCATTGCTCCGCGAGCATCGGCGTGGAAGCCGTCCTGCCAGGTCAGCCCAACCACGACGAGCGGAGGTACCAGCGAGATGGCGATGGCGACGCCAGGGAGGGTATCGGCGATATCTGATCGGGCCAGTGCAAACGCCCCGACGAGGCCGGTAGCTATTGCCGCGATCAGGTTGAGGAGATCAGGATTCGTGCGGCTCGAGACCTCGGAGTTTCCGACGACGTCTGCGTTCAGGACGTCGAGTAGGCCGAACAGGAATCCGACGCCGATGACGAGCGCAGCACCACCGACAACGACCAACGCCGAGCGCAGCATTCGGTAGCGGTCAGCGAGGACGAAGGCGAACGCGGTTCCCAGGATCGGCGTCATGAGGGGCGCAACAATCATGGCGCCGATAACTGTCGCGGTCGAGTCCTGAACGACTCCCGCTCCGGCAATGATCCCGGCAAGCAGGAGTAGAACCCAGAACGCGGAGTACTTCTTCTTCGACGTCGGCCCGTAAGACAGGAGGGTCTTATCCGCCATCCGTTGGATGTCATCTACGGTCACACTTGGTCGTTCCACACGCTCATACTGTCCGATTCGCTGGCCTATAGCGATCTGACTGGGTGAGCCGAATCCGGTCAGTTTCACTAGGCTGCTAGCAAACGGACCCGCGCCTGAGTCAGATCCGGGGTGTGAGGCAACCAAGAACTGCTGAGTAGCTAGGGGAATGGCATGGTCGATCAGCAAGTGGCGGGAGCCTCAGCGCACCCAGCGTGGGTGCAGGATGTCATCTGGTGGCAGGTGTTCCCCATGGGCTTCACCGGTGCTGATATGTCGGGACAAAGCCGCGAGAAGCAACTTGGCCTTCGACATATCGAACGATGGTTGGACTACGCCGTCGAACTCGGCGCCTCGGGGATTCTCCTTGGCCCGATCTTTGAATCGAGTAGTCACGGTTACGACACCGTTGACTACTTTAGGATCGACTCGCGCCTTGGGGATCAAGAGGAATTCGATTCACTGATCACCGCCGCGCACGCTCGCGGGATGAAGGTGTTGCTCGACGGCGTCTTCAATCACATCGGCAAGGGGAGCGCGGCATTCCAATCTGTCTTGGCGGAGGGTAAGGCTGCCGAGAGTGCCGATCTCTTCTCACTGACGTGGCCCGCGGACGCAACTGCAGGAACCGTGCCGGAGTACAACGACTTCGAGGGTCACGGGGACCTGATCGCGCTCAACCATGAGAGTCCGGCGGTTGTGGCTCTCGTTCGTGACGTCATGAACTACTGGCTCGCCCGCGGTGTTGACGGATGGCGCTTGGACGCCGCCTATGCCGTCGCCCCAGCCTTCTGGACAGCAGTCCTACCTGACGTGCGCAAGAACTATCCACAGGCCTACTTCGTCGGAGAGGTGATCCACGGTGACTACACGGCCATCGTTGAAGAGTCTGGGCTGGATTCTGTTACCCAGTACGAGCTGTGGAAGGCAATCTGGAGCTCCATCAACGACGCGAACTTTTACGAGCTCGCATGGTCGATGGAGCGTCACGATGAGTATGTCGAGCACTTCATTCCGCTGACGTTCCTGGGCAACCACGATGTCACTCGCATTGCGAGCAAACTTGAAGACAGCCGACACCTTGCCCACGCTCTCGTCGTGCTGGCGACTGTGGCGGGAACTCCGAGTATCTACTACGGAGACGAGCAGGCATTCCAGGCAGTGAAGGAAGAGCGCTTCGGTGGTGATGATGATATTCGCCCGACGTTCCCATCGAGCGCCGACCAGCTAGCACCCTACGGCCGAGGTCACTTCGAGCTCCATCAGCAGCTCATCGGACTGCGCAGACGTCATCGATGGCTATATGCGGCTCACACAGAGAAGCTAGAACTAACCAACGAGCAGTTTCGGTATCGGACGAGCGGTGAGGGCCACTGCCTCGAGGTTGCCCTGAATCTCACCGACGATCGCTGGCTAGTCTCAGTTGACGGCAACACTGAGCTGCTTGCAAGTGACGCTGGCACCGAACTAACTCCGGGCGGCATCTCAGTCGCGGCGCATGGCTGGGTCGTGTTCGGGCCGACGGCGGATTGAGCGAATGGTTATGTGGTCTAGTGGTGCGATGAGGCGATCGAGGTGAGCAAGTGAGCGAGCTAGGCGACAGCCTTTGGTTGAAGTGGCGGCGAGTGCCTGGACCGATTCGCAAGTCTGCCGTGATGCTCATCGGGTTGACGCTGCTGGCCGTCGGCGGCGTTCTCATCATTCTTCCCGGACCCTTCACCCTTCCGTTTGTCGTGGCCGCTTTGGCAGTGCTGGCCAGTGAGTTTGTCTGGGCGGAGCGGGTATTCCGGCGTGGGCAGGACGTGACGAAGTCGGCGGTTGACACACTCAAGCGGGTGCCAAACGGGATCATCGTTGCGGCCGTCTTGCTGATTGCCACCGGCGTTGCCATCGCCGGATACTGGTGGATCTTTCACCGCTAGGTCGTGCCTTAGCGGTGCTATGCGCGGGGTCCGATTCGGGTGAATTGTGCCCGGACTCGTGGCGATACCGGATTCGCTCCCCTTCACGGCATAGTTTTGAACCATGAAGAAGATCCTGCTGGCGTCATCTGCAACGATCCTGCTCGCGTTGGCAGGGTGCGCGTCGACTAGTACTGATGATTCGTCCACCACGAGCGAGTCACCCTCGGCTTCTGCCTCTGCCTCTGCGTCGACGTCACCAACGTCCGCTTCGCCGAGCGCCACCAGAACGTCGGCGTCGCCGGCGCCAACAACTAACGCTTCCGCTGCGGGCGTGGCTCAATCGCTGACGTGCGCCGACATTGTGGTCGTTGACCCGCCGCGGGGTGCCTCACCAGAGCCATCGAGTGCGGCTCGCTGCAACCTCGGTGCACAGGGGTACATCGTGCAGGCTTACTCAACGCAAAGTGCAGCTACTAGCGGATTGAATCAGTTACGCGACCAGGCGTCCTCGACGGGTGAGACGATGATTTTGGCTGCCGGAACAACCTGGATTGTCCGGCCCGCAGAAGGCACTGCGGTGGGGAAGGACATGCTGACTGCTGCGAAGGCGATCGGCGGCAAGAAGAAGACGCTGTCCTAGTGGGGTGCTAGCCGAACACCGGTGGCCCATACGTCAGACAAACCCCCGCGGCGGTTGCACCGAGGAACATGACGATGACCCCGAGGGCGACAGCTTTTATCCACGACGGATGGTTGCCCGACATCGATGGCGGTAGGTATGTGCGGGGGAGTGTGGTTGCCCCGCGCATTTCTACGTATCGAGTATCTAGTTCAGCTTCTGGTCCCGCGGCAGGAACCTGATCGAACGGGATATCGGCATGAGTTGATTCCGTCCAGTCTTGGTGGGACTGGAACTGATCGGAATCGCCGGGAGCGCTCATAGTCGATTGTCACCTGAACCAGGCGATTGTGCAATGACGACTAGTTCAAGCTCGTGGCACTAGCTCGTGGTACTAGCTCGCGGTATTAGTCAGTGACTCGGCGCCGTTGAGCTGGGCGAGTTGAGTTCTCCAGACCGATAAGCGATTCGTACGCAACTGGCTCTGAATCGAGGGCTCGGTCAAGGGTGACTGCGGCGCTGATGAGGGCCAAGTGGGTAAACGCTTGCGGGAAGTTCCCAAGCTGCTCGCCGGTGTAGCCGATCTCTTCGGAGTACAACCCGAGGTGGTTGGAGTAGGTGAGCATTTGTTCGAAGATCATTCGCGCTTCTGCGAGACGACCCGCTTTCGCTAGCGCGTCGACATACCAGAAGGTACACAGCGAGAACGTGCCCTCGTCGCCAGCCAGACCGTCTGGTGAGGCCTCGGGGTTGTATCGAAACACCAAGCTGTCAGAGACGATCTCGTCTGCCATCGCATCGAGAGTTGACAGCCAGCGTGGATCGCGGGCAGAGATGAAGCCAACGAGCGGCATCTTCAGGATTGAGGCGTCTAGGACGTCGCTGTCGTAGTGTTGAACAAAGGCGCCGATTTCCTTGTTATAGCCACGCTCCATGATCTGGATGTAGATCTTGTCGCGTTCTTTGCGCCACTTCTCGATCGGTCCGGGTAGCCCCTTCTCGCGAGAGATCCGGATCATTCGGTCGAAGGCAACCCAACACATGAGTCGCGAGTAGACGAAGTCCTTCTGGCCGCCGCGGGTCTCCCAGATACCTTCATCTGGACGATCCCAGTTCTTGGCCAACCAGTCGAGCGTCTTGACCATCGCGTCCCACACGTCGTAGTAGATCGATCGACCATGGGTCACGATCTGGTAGATCGCTTCAACTGCCTCGCCGTAGATGTCTAGCTGCAGCTGGTCGGCAGCGCCATTCCCGATCCGGACAGGGCTCGAGTGCTCGTATCCTTCGAGGTTCGGTAGATCCCATTCCACGAGGTCTGAGGAGCCATCAATGCGGTACATCAACTGCAATGGGCCGTCCTTTCGACCCTTCCCGGACAGGCCGTCTAGGACCCGCAACATGAGCCATTTGAGGAACGCTGCGGCCTCGTCGCTATAGCCGAGTTCCATGAGGGCGCCGACGGAGAACGAACCGTCGCGGACCCAGGTGTAGCGGTAGTCCCAGTTGCGCTCGCCACCGATCTGCTCCGGCAAGGCCGCAGTTGGCGCTGCTACGAGCGCGCCGGTCGGTGCATAGGTCAATAGCTTCAAGGTGATGGCTGAACGACTAATCGTCGAGCGCCAGCGTCCCCGGTAGGTGCTCTTTGAGATCCAATCGCGCCAGTACCTGATGGTCTTCTCAAGGAGGTCAACAACTTGAGGTACCGAGAGCGCACCCGCCGTGGTACCGATGGGCCCGGTGCTCAGAATGCAGCCGGAGACCTCACCTTCGTGCAAGGTGAACTCCTGGCGGGCGACCCCGTTGCGCAGTTGTTTGCCTTCAGAGTGATCCAGCATCTTCTGGGTATGCAGGGATACTTCGAGGTCTGGTGTCTCAAACAGCGCATGGTGGTCTTGAAGAACCAGGTCGTGGTCCTCTCGGCCGTAGTCGAACTTGGGTGCGCACTCCATCTTGAATGTGACGCTTCCGCGCACGACTCGAGCAATGCGGACGATGCGGTGAATATCGCTGCTTTCCTCTGGATCGTTGATCGGCATGAAGTCGATGACCTCGCCGACGCCATCGGCCGTGAGGTAGCGAGTAATCAGGATCGCGGTATCCACGAAGTAGAGCTGTTTGACGACGGCGCCTTCGGCAGCGCAGGTGAGCTGGAAATGGCCACCCTTCTTGGCATCGAGGAGCGAAGCAAAGATGGAAGGTGAATCGAAGCGGGGCGAACAGAACCAGCCGATAGTTCCATCAAGTCCAACCAGTGCGGAGGTCTGTAGGTCTCCGATGAGTCCGTGGTCAGCGATTGGTGGGTATTCCGATTTCGTCATGCCCTCTAGTGTGGCGATTCAGAGTCGGTGACGCCCGATAGATCACGCCAGGTGGCGGATTCTTCCCCGTAAAGCTGCGCGCTTCTAGGGAACTCGCTGGATTCTCTGAGCGGCAAGTACGGTGGCGTTGGCGGCGGTCACCAGTCTCTCGACCGAATTCACAGTGGATACGGTAGCCGCGTCGGGGTCCATACCGGGATCTATCCGAGACAGTTGATCAGCGTCGAGAGCAGATTGGTTGTCCGCGGGAATGCTCTGGCTCGGCCCATCCTCGGGGGTGGCCGCTGGTGCAGTACTGCCTCGCTGAGCACCTAGCTCGTCATCTTGGATGCCAACGACGATGGAAGTGGCCTGGGCGAGTGCGTCATCGATTCGCCGCGTTGTCTGCACTAAGTGGTCGTGATCGGGTAGTCGAACGGGACCCCTAGCGGCGACCTCGAGTGTGAGCGTCGCGACGGCGGCGCGGTGGCAGGCATCGAGTAGCGAGAACGCGGCGCCTGGGTCGATCGCACCACGATGTGGCTCGAGGTTCGCTTGATCGACGAGGGGTCGAGCCGCTAGCAGTGCATCGCGGGAGTCGTGACCAGCCGATCGTTGTCCTGCCTGCGGTGGCTGACCGCTAACGAGTGCTGCGAGGACCTGGGCCGTCCACACCTGCTGCGTATTGAGGGCTTTGGACAGCGCAGGTAAGAGCCTATTCCCACTCCACGAGGGATACAGCGCGTACGCAGCGATGGCGATTGCAACCCCAATGAGGGTGTTCTCTAGGCGCAGTGTGATTGTCGTGCCCGTTGGGTCACCAGCCTCGATCAAGACCAAAACCGAACTCGTGATGGCGAATGCTCCAAACGCGTAGTTCGCGCTAATCCATCTCATCGTCAAAGGGGCGAAGATGGCCAGCAGGACCACCATGAGCCATTGCGGGTTTCCAGTTACCTCGAGAACTGCGCCGCCGAGGACTACCGCGGCCACCGTTCCAATGATCCGAAGCGATCCACGGATCAGTGTTGTCGAGAAGTCAGGTTTGACGACCATGACCACTGTGAGGGGAAGCCAGTAGCCGCGCTCGATATCGAAGCCGATTGCGATTGCTTGGGCGATGGTGACTGCCAACGTAAGTCGGGCTGCCTGCCGAAATGTCGGAGAGGAAGGCAACAAAAGGTGACCGATTCGCGCCAATAGAACTGTGGGGCTAGGGGAGTTGGCACCGGCGGATTCGGAGGACGCCCTTGCGTCGGCCAACGTCCCCGCGTCAGTAGCATCGCTCTTGGCCGCGGCGCCGAGCGCCCGGGTTGCCTGCTGCAGTTTGTTGAGTTGGTTGACCAAAGTGGTCCAAGTGGGGTGGGCGTCAGCGGTCGTGGAGATCGGCTGAACATCAAGTTCATCCGTGGCGGTACGGATCGGTGCGGGAGTGCGTGGATGCCGGTGCAGGAACCAGTCAGCATCGGCGAGCATCGTCTGGACTTTCTCGCGTTGCTCTTGCGTGCGCTCGCCGCTAGCCAACCATGTGGTCAGGCACAGTCGGGTCCAGTTGACTTCCGATACGACCTTCCCCAGTTGCTGCTCGCGGGCCGGATTCAATCCGGCGTCCGATATCGCTCTCTCAGCCGCGGCCTCTTTTGCCGCCGCATCGAGTCGTGCGACGGCTAGCAGATCGTCCGGTGAGGAGTCTCCATCGTTTGACCGTGTGCCAGTGCTCATCGCCAAGTCGGTGAGGGCAGCGAGGGTTAGTGAGAGCTTGTTGAGTAGTTTCGCATCGCGCTCCCGCCGCCAGGCGATAATGGAACTACCAGCTTGCAGCAAACCACCAATCAGCACCAATACGCCCAGGCGCAGCGAGTTGTCAACATCACCCGGGTCGTTGGTGAAGAGAACTGCCATCACCAACGTCATGAAGGTGGTGTTGAACGCGACCAGCCCGAGGCTTCCGATGGCACCGGTGACGTAGGCAAGGACTGCTAGCAGGGGAACGGTCCACCACGTTCCAGCGACCGAGGCGGCCAGAAATGCAACAATTCCGCCGAGAACGGCCACAGCGATCAGCGTCCGGGCCAGGGTTCGGCGCGGGACAACCGCATCGACGAGCCCCATATTGAGTGCTCCGATCGCGATGATGGAGGCAGTCGCGAACTCACCAGTAATCGCGCCGATTGCTACCAGTGCGGCAACGAGTAGTCCACGGCGCAGTGCCGAGGCCCAACTAGATTCAGAAGGCTGATGGGCGCGAATCGCGTGCCACCACTGACTACTGCGAGACCGCTTGTAGGCCGTGTTGGAAGGAGAATGGTGAGGGCTCATCTGGTGTAGTCGGTGCCCTTCTTGTTCTTGGACTCGGCGTCGGCACGTCCTGATCCCACTCGGTAGCTTGCGCGAAGCGCAGCGCTTGCTGACAGCTCTGATCGGGCCAAGACACTGGTCACACGGTCGTCCGGTCGATCAATCGTGCGTCGCGTTGTTGTCGCAGTCGCGAGCAGTTCCTCGGGAATCTGATGATTGATAGATCCTGTCCGGAGGACTTCCGCAGTCTTATGTAGGTCCGTCGCGGCCGCGGCGGCCAGATCGACGGCTAGGTCGTTGCCCGGTGCTTGGTGGCGCAGCATCGTCTCAGCGGTCACTGCGGCATCGCTACTACGTCGGATCCAGGTCATCACCACGCCAACGCTGCCTGCATCAGCGTTCATGGATGGTGGTTCCAACAATGCGGTATTGAAGGTGGTGTCGGCGACCTGGCGTGCATCGCGGGCTTGTGAGCTTGCCTTACGCATGCGTGCCATCACATCAGTGCGTTGGTCTGGCTTAGTCGCCGCCGCTAGCGAGACAGTTTGGAGCCACGTTGCCACCGCGTCGGCGTAGGTCGCCGTATCTTTCGTGAGTGAAACTCGCTCCCATAGGGGCCACGCGAAGGCGAACACAGTGCCGATGGCGCACCCGACGATGACATCTAGCCAGCGATCAAATACGAGGTCGGTGGGGTCGGAGTAGCTCAGTGACAACATCAGGACAATGCTCATCGTTGTCAGTGCAGTCTGGGCGCTGTAGTTCACAGCGACTACCGAGTAGGTGCCTATCACCGCGATTGTGATGAAGACCAGGATGAGTTGGACATTGCCGTCCGCGATCCAAAGCACACCAATCATCGCCCCAACTGACACGGTGACCCCGATCGCTCGCATGAGGATCCGTGGCGCCGTCGGCCCTCCGTCGGGACGCAGCAGCATGAGGGCGGTCACTGCGACCCATGAGCTGTGGGGTAGTTGTAGTGCGATCGCGATCGCCTGGGCGGTGGTGACACCGATCGCTACTCGGAATCCGTGATGAAGTGAAGTGGAACCCCAGGTCAGCGCCCCGGAGACCCGCTCGCGCAGGGGGACGGTGGAGCGCTGGTGCTCACGCTGGACGTGATGGGCATCGACTATCTCGGTCAAATCGTCCGGGATGGCAAATGTGGCTTCGAGGGTGGCGGCAGCGATCTTCGTAGTGGACCTCCCGCGGTACGCATCGCGTAGGCGGCTGACTCGTCCAAGGAGGTCACCCAGAAGCGCTTGGTTCTTACGCTTAACCAACAAGTTGGCGGCAGTGTCCAGGATTTCTGAGACCTGGTGGAAAACCATCGCGGTTGTATGGTTTGGCGGTCGTGGCAGTCCGAGGTGTGTCCGGGTCGAGTAAGCCCGCGCCTCGAGGCGAATGATGTCGACGTTAGCCAGCAGCACGGCATATCTGGCCCGGTGGCTCGTGGCGAGGTCGCCTTTTCGAATCGTCTCCTCCGCCGAGCCTAAGCTCTTGGATGCAGGGGCGCTGTAGTTGAGATCATCGGAATCACCGCGCCCGATCGCGGCACAGTGCATCGCGACCGCGCGCATGGCGGCCGCGAGTTCGCGCCGTTCAGGAAGGTCACCAATGATCGGCGAGGACAACCACGCGAAGAATGTCTGAAGCCCTCCTGCGATGAATACGAGCCCGGTGACCCCCCAGATATCATCGATGCTTAAGGGTGAAGTCAAGTGCGCCGCAATCGTGATTGCGCCGTAGACCAGGATCTGAGTTGCGCGCGGATCGATCGCGGGGCTGATTCCAACCCCGAAGGCAAGGACGATCAACGTGGCGACCATCGCCGGTAGCGACCAGGACAACGCTGAGGCAAACATCGTGATCAGACACAGAAACCCGGTTGCGACCGCCATCGTGTGCCAGGTGGCCCGAGGCGAGTGCCCCTTGTCTAGCAGGCCGATCAGGAGGGCTGAGGTTGCGGCGTTGACACCGGAATCGACTCCGATAGTGACCGCACCGCCGATTAGTACTCCGACCACAACAACAGCTCGACGAATCGCGGAGTACCAGCGAAGCGCAGAGGTGTCAGCCTCGACCGTCGAGAGTGCTAATCGCTTTCCAAAACCTGACACACCAACAGATTGTGCTCTGCTCCGCGCGCTGATGCTCGACTGCGTAGGCTACCGCGGGTGAGGGATAAGCCAGGGCGGCCTGCCGACGCGGAATCCGGCGAGGGTAGCCACCGTGATTCCTGGCGGTATCCCATCACCGCACCCGGTCCGCAAGGTCGGCAGATGCTCGCGGCATTTAGGACGATCCGGCGAGATCCAGCTGCCTTCCTTGAGCAGATGTGGCGCGACTATGGCGACGTTGTCCAGTTCCCGATCCCACGTCCGCCTGTCTATCTCTTGAGTTCGCCAGCTCAGGTTCGATCCGTACTCACCGATTCAGTCTCTACCCAGAGCAAGCGAACACTGCAGTACGACAACCTCGCGATCCTCACCGGCGATGGTTTGCTGACCGCCGATGATCCGCCCTGGCGAGGGCACCGCAGGGCGATGCAACCAGCCTTTCATCACGGTCAGCTTGACGCTGTCTGCGCGAGTGCGGCGCACGCCGCTGAGAGCTACCTGCAGGCCTGGGACCTACTGGCCGATGGAAGCACAGTTGATGTCGACAAGGCGATGATGGAGATCTCGCTGCAGGTCGTTGCGACATCGCTCTTTGGATCGGACTGGCGCCAGGACGCGGGAGGTCTTACTCGGGCGACGATTACCGCTCTCGACGAGGTGGTTGTTCGGGCTCGTAATCCACTCGCATCACCTCTGTGGTTGCCGACCATTCGGAATCGCCGGCTCACGAGGGCGAAGGCGCAGCTCGACCGAGCTGTCGATGCGCTGATTGATGGGTATGTGTCTGGGTCTTCGTCGGTAGCGGAATCACAGGCTTCAGCGATACCACCGTTCCTGGAGTTGGTTATTGCAGGCCTTCGGAACAAGGACGGCTCCCTTGACCGTTCTGCGGTGCGAGATGAACTCGTCACTTTCCTCGTTGCCGGGCATGAGACAGTCGCCAGTGCACTTAGCTGGACCTGGTACTTGCTGGCGGAGCATCCCGAAGTTGCGGCCGATGTCAGAGCTGAAGTCGACGAGCTCACACCGGGAAGCTGGGATATGGCGACTGTTGCGGCGTTGCCACTTACGAGCGCAGTCGTTGACGAGACCCTGCGGCTTTACCCGCCTGCCTGGGTCCTTACTCGCACAACAACGGTTGAACGCGAACTTGGTGGAAGCTCGGTCCCGACCGGATCGTTGCTCATCATGAGCCCATGGATTCTTGGACGTCACCCTGAAGCCTGGGATGACCCGCAGCGGTTTGATCCGAGCCGATTCTTGACGGGGAATAGCCGCAACAGGCTCGGATACCTACCCTTTGGGGCTGGGCCAAGAGTGTGTATCGGACGAGAGTTCGCGCTCGCCGAGGCGGCGATCGTAGTCGCGCTCATGTCGGCTCGGTTTGAGCTTTCTCGCCCGCCGGGTTCCTCCCCGCTCACGCCGCTGTCATCGGTGACATTGCGGCCCCCGGATGGCTTACCGATGGTGGTTCGGCGCCGATAGCGCGCTCGTCGGTGTCAGTGAGATCGCTCGGCTTGATCGAGTGCTTCGGAGGGATCGTTCGTAAGGTCCGCCGCGAGGAACTCCTTGGTCTCAGGAAGCGAGATATGGAGATCGTCAAGGGTCTGGAACTGGATATTTGAATCGGTGCCGGCGACCCCGAGCACGTGCCCCCCACGGGTGCGCGTGTTGTCGAGGAAGTGCAAGTGCCAGCCGACCACATTAAGGCTGCTGGCGTAGGGCGGGAACCAGTAGCCCACGACTGACCCCGTGATGTCGTTGTAGTGGAACTCAGTCTGACTCTTCGTCGCATCGACAAGGGTTGTCCCAGGTTCAACTTCGCACACGGCGCGCGTGTGCATTGATGAGAACACCCCGTCGATCCGCACGGCGTAGAACTGGTTGTTGCTATCACGAAGTGTGTCGAGCTTTGCGGTCAGTTCAGCGAAGTTGGAGAACGCGCCGGAGGCTGTCTGCGCGGATGCTTCGAACTGGGAGACAACGGCAAAGGGGACGGGGTCGGTATTTGCAGCCTCACGAACGGGGCCATCGCCAGGCACACAGTAGAAGTCTCCGTCGACGACGACCATCTCGCCTGCGAGGTTGGCGAAAGTTCCAAGACCGAAGTTTCCGTGAGCCTTGAGATCGCCAACGGTCACGGCGCCTGCGTAGATTCCATCCACTAGGGCCGTTGCCGTGGACACCTGGAAGATCGTCGCGTGCTGTAGACCGAGTTCTTCAGCTAGCATCTCGGTCGCTAGTGCATCGACTGACTTGCCCGTACTTGCGGCTCGAGCGGTTAGGCCCGTCATAATCGATTCAGGGACGGTGATATGTGATTCACCCATGATCAAACAATCTGGTTCGGTAGGAGTTGCTGGGCAAGTTCACTATTGTGCGAGTAGTCAACCGGAATGTCGATGATGACAGGTCCCGGTGTGCCGATCGCTTCCTGAAGGGCAGGGCCGATCTCGTCGACATCTGTCACCGCGATCGCCACTGCGCCGTGCGCCTTGGCGAACTCCACCGTGTCAATTGGGCCGAACGCGACCCCCGAGGTTCGGTCGTACTTCAGTTCTTCCTGGAACTCGACCATGTTGTAGTGCCCGTCTCGCCAGATCACATGCACGAAGTTGCACCCTAGCCGTACCGCGGTTTCGAGCTCCTGGCTCGAGAAGTGGAAGCCGCCATCGCCAGATACCGAGATCACGGTGTCATCGGGCCGGGCGATAGTAGTGGCGATTGCCCATGGCATTGCAACCCCGAGCGTCTGCTGGCCGTTCGAGAAGATCATCTGGTTGGGTCGGAAGGCGTGCAGGTACCGGGCATGCCAGATATGGAATGAGCCCATATCGAGGGCAAGGGTCGTCTCCGGTGTCATGATCTTGCGCATCTCTTCTATCACTCGAAGTGGGTGGGCGGGACTCGAGTTCTCACTTCGCCCACGCGCCTTTATCTCGTCGAGTTCATTTCTCGCCTCGCGGGTCTCGTCGGTGAGAGCGAACGGTGGCATGTCGGAAAGCTCTGATCCAAGCTGCTCGGTGATCGAGGCAATGTCGCCAACGATCTCGTTGGTCGGCCGGTAGTTCTTGTCGATATCGCACGGTATGCAATCGATGTGGACGATCGGACGATTCTTATCGGCGTTCCAAAGCTCTTCGTCATACTCGATTGGGTCGTACCCAAAGGTGATGACGACGTCGGCGCTGTCAAGTAGGCGATCACCTGGCTGATTGTGAAACAGGCCGACGCGACCACCGAACTGGTCAATCATGTCTGCTGAGAGGACACCGCTTCCTTGGAAGGTCGACACGGCCGGAATGCCAGTCGTCCGCAAGAACTCGCGAACTGCCTCAGCGGTTCCGGGTCGACTAGCCATCATGCCAAGTAGGGCGACAGGCTTGTGGGCACCACGAATAGTGGTCGCCGCACCGCGCAGCGCCTCAGCATCTCCACCACCAGTTCGAGGCGGCGCCACCGGGCAGAGCTTGCGATCTGTCGCGGGTCCGTGTGAGATGTCGTAGGGAAAAGAAATGAATGCGGCTCCGGGCCGACCGCCTTCGGCGGCTCGAAACGCGTTGGCGACACACTCGGCGATCGCATCTGAATCACCGATCTCGACGCTGTACTTGCTGACTGGTCTGAAGAGTGCCTCGGTATCGAGGCTTTGGTGAGCTTGTTTGAGGCGGTCGGCCCGCGGAACAGCGCCACCAATACCGATGACTGCGGAACCCTCGGAGGTGGCGGTGGCAAAACCGGTTACTAGGTTGGTGCAACCGGGCCCTGAGGTCACCAGGCATACCCCAGCTTGGCCCGTTAGCCGCCCGAAGGCTTGGGCGATGAAGGCCGCGTTCTGCTCATGCCGACACACGACGAGCTCAATACTTGAGTTGACCAAGGCGTTGTAGACCGGGTCAATTTTTGCACCGGGAACACCAAAGACATGGGTCACACCCTGGGCTTCAAGGTTGGCAACTAGGACTTCTGCTCCGTTGGTATCGCTCATCGCTACCTTCTGCACCGATGTGTTCGCGGCGCCAGATCTGGGATTGAGGATCTCCCGCTGTATCCGGAATGGTGCTCGTACGCGGAGGACTGGTCCCAGAAAACTAACGGTCGGAGGGCGATGTGTCGCGTGTGCCCCGGTATACGAGTGACACAAATGGAACGGTCGAACTCGAACCCCTGGCGCTATGGCCGCTCCATTGGAGCTGGCAGTCAATAGCCATCGGAGCTTGAGTTACCTATTGAGAAGTCGCCCGATTGCTTGGACGAAGGTGGGACGCTCCCGTGGGCGATCACGCATGTCCGGAGTGAACCACGCGTAGCGTCCGCGGCCAGCTTCCTTCGCGGAATACATGGCCGAGTCGGCGTCGCGGATCAGATTCTCCACTGTGCGAATCCCGGCGCGGGGAACGCCGGAGCTTATGACCAGCCCGATACTCGTACCGGTCTTTGCTGTTCCCTGCTCTAGCTCGATTGGTTCGGAAAGCGCTTCGATGATTCGTCGAGCAACTTCCTCTACCTCTGGTTCCCCGGCAACGTCTTCAAGGATGATCACGAATTCGTCGCCACTGACGCGCGCGACGGTATCGGAAGAGCGGCAGACGGCCCGTAACCGCTTGGCGATCGTCACCAGGAGTTTGTCCCCTGCGAGGTGGCCGAGTTGGTTGTTGACCTCCCGGAATCCGTCGAGATCACAGAACAGGAGTCCGACCTCGGTCTTTGATCGCGATGCCCGCGAGAGTGCCTGCGCGAGGCGGTCGGCAAGTAGGACGCGGTTGGGAAGGCTCGTCAGCGGATCGTGGGTTGCTCGCTTAGTGAGGGCTGTTTCGGTGTTCTTACGAGTGGTGATGTCAACGTGAGTAACAACGGCTCCGGGATGCAGCCCGGTGAGTGGGACAGCGAACATTTCCGTCCAGGCTCGCTTGCGGCGGTGGGAGGTTGGGAACTCTGCCCGATAGTCCGCACGATTGCCAGAGAGTAGTCCTTGGAGCTCTAACGCAGCAGACTTGGACACCGTCGTGGATAGCCACTCGACATAATGATCGCCAACGCTCGGACCAGTGTTGAGTCCGGCACCGGTTGGCCCTTGGTCCCGGTACTTCCGGTTCACCTCGACTACCAGACCGGCGGTGTCTAAGACACAAGTCCGCCCGGGCAGTGAATCTAGAATCGCGGCGGCGAAGTCCGTGCGGTCCTTTGCCTCGCGGGCGGCTTGCTGGATGGGCGTTACGTCACGGGCAATGTAGAGCAGGCCAGGTGAGTCGTGCGCTTGAGTGACAGGAATTGCCATCGCCTCGACATCACGCCATTCACCCTCCGCGTCCCGTTGTCTCAACTGGCCGCACCATGACTCACCATCAAGCACATTGCCCACGCCAGTGATCGTCTCTTCCCTGGTGAGGGGCGGGTTTGTCTCGGTTTCGATTAGATCAACAATGTGGGTACCGATCGCCTCTTTGCTAGCGATACCGAAGAACTGTTCCGCCGTTGGATTGACGAACCGAACGATGAGGTTGCTGTCAGCTACCAACGCCGCGTCGGGCAGCGCCATGAGGGCACCGTCGCGTAGATCCGAGGTCATTCCGTTCGCAGAGAGTTCCCGTGTGATTCGCTCCCGATCAGCGGATGTGAAGCTAGGGGCGCGGTCTTGGGGTGCGGAGCCCTCGGTCAAATCGATATCGCGAGGCGTCGGACTATCGTCGCTCCCGTTATCAAGCTGCACAAATCCCCCAAAGTCAAGCGATCCCGGTGCCAATGCGAACTGGGCTTACGCGAACCGGCGATCTCGGGATATCCCCAACTCTCCCGCGTGAATGCCCTTGTAGTCAAGGTATTTAGCCGGATTCGATGGCAGGATCACCCTTGATGAGTCCAACAGGCCCCAATAACGCCAATGTGCCGCCAGGCTTAGCTCAGGCGGCAGCCTATTCCTGGCGAATCCTCGCCGTTGGCCTACTCGGATACGTACTACTCAGCCTGCTGGGTCAGTTGCAGTTGGTCGTCGTCGCACTGTTTATCGGTCTAATTCTTGCCGCGATTGTTGGTCCCCTCGTTGGCCTCGCGAACCGCGTTATGCCGCGCCCGCTCGCAGTCGCGGCTGGGCTGATCGTGTTCATCGGCGGATTCGTCGGCATCCTGGTGTTCATCACGACCTCAGTGACTGGCCAATGGGAGTCCCTCGCTCAGCAGTTTGTGGTGGGCGTTGGGCAAATGCAGCAGTGGCTTGAAGGTCCGCCACTCAATATTGAGTCAGCGGACTTCACGGTGTGGTACCAGAACGGTCAGCAGTGGGTGATTGACAACAGGGGTGAGCTGTTCTCTGGTGTGATCGGTAGCGCAGGAACAGTCCTCGAGATCGTTGCTGCTCTGGCTCTGGCGCTCTTCAGTGCGGTGTTCTTCTTGGCCGGCGGCTCAAACATTTGGGGCTGGGCAATCGGAGCGTTCCCGCAGCCGACCAGGGCGCGGATCGATGGCGCTGGCCTGGTGGCTTGGCGTAGCTTCGCGGGCTATACCCGAGGCATCATTATCGTCGCCGCGGCGAATGCCGTGTTCGTGTGTGTGCTGCTGCTCATCTTGGGTGTCCCGCTGGCGTTGCCGCTAGCTCTCTTGGTGTTCTTCGGAACATTTATCCCGCTTATCGGTGCGCCAATCGCGATGTTCGTCGCGGTGGTGGTCGCGCTAGCTGCCCGCGGGCCAGTGATTGCGCTCATCGTATTGATCGGCATCTTTGTGCTCGGTCAACTTGAGGGACACATTCTCCAACCTCTGGTCATGAGCAAGGCAGTCAATATCCATCCGTTGGCAGTAGCGGTATCGGTTGCTAGCGGCACCTTGCTCGCGGGTCTCTTCGGGGCGGTTATTGCCGTGCCGGTGGTCTCGGTGTTCTATGCCGTCGCAAAGTTCTGGTTTCAGACGGCTCCGGCGCCTAACAAAGAGAGACCGCTCGATGGGCCTGATACTGAGCCGGCAGGTTCACCGTCGTAGAAGGCAGTTGTCGCAACTAGTTCGCGAATAGCCGGGAAACCTCATCGTGAAGAAGTCCGTTCGTTGCCATTGCCCCATTGGCCACCAGCGCCGGGCCGCCGTCGAATCCAGTGACGCGCCCACCGGCTTCGGTGATGATGGGGATGAGGGCGGCGATATCCCAGGCGGAGAGCTCGGGCTCGGCCGCGATGTCGACGGCACCCTCGGATAGCAACATGTAGGAGTAGAAGTCGCTATAAGCCCGGGTCCGCCAGGCTAGCGAAATCAACTCATCGAGACCCGTCTCGGTCCGTCGATTCCAGCCGACTCGATCGGAGTACGAGAACGAGGCATCGGCTACCTCGGCGACCGAACTCACATGGATCCTGCGGGGGGCAGAGATCTCGCCGCGCAGATGCGTTTGCGCCCATGCACCGCCGCCAGAGGAGGCCCACCAGCGCCGCCCAAGTGCTGGCGCGCTGACCACCCCAACCACTGGTTGACCGTCCTGGATTAGGGCAATGAGCGTGGCCCAGACGGGCACACCTCGAACGTAGTTCTTAGTTCCATCTATCGGATCAATGATCCATACTCGCCCGGGCGGGACGTTCCCGTTCTCAATACCGCCATACTCCTCCCCAACGACGAGGTCTGCCGGGCGCGCTCGAGTAATCGTGTCCCGTAAGTCCCGTTCGACCGCTTGGTCAGCCTCAGTAACCGGTGTCAGATCCGGTTTGGTCTCGATTCGTAGATCGTCGGCAAGGAACCGTGCCATGCTTATCTCATCCGCGCGATCCGCAAGTTCAACAGCGAGGCCAAGGTCGCCGTCGTATTGATCCCGAACGGGTGGTTCGGGTGGGGGTGTGCTGCTTTGAGAAGCGGGCTTTGGTGGAGTGGACACGGGCACAGCGTAGGCGCATCTGCCGCTGGCTGGCGTTAGGGTCGTGTTGTGGAGCAACTATTCGACACGGTAAATGGCTTACCCACGCATGTCCTGGTCGTACACGTTGTCGTCGTGTTGCTACCGCTGAGCGCGCTAGGCGCCATCGCGATCTCGATCGTTCCTCGTTGGTCCGCGAGGTTCGGCGTGCTTGTTTGGGTGGGGGCGTTGATCTCGACCGGAACAGCATTTCTCGCGGAGAAGAGTGGCGAGCAACTTGCCTTGCGTGTCGGCCTTCCGGTGGAACACGCGCAACTGGGTGAGCAGGTTAAATTCTTCGCTTTTGGGCTGTTCGTCCTGACGCTCATTCTTTGGCTCTACGATCGGCGGCACGACTATCGCGGTGTCCTGATGAAGATTGTGGCGGTCGCCGTGGCCCTGGCGGCCCTGGCGGCGATCATTTCAGCAGTGCGGGCGGGGGATTCCGGGGCACAAGCGGTGTGGCGGACCATCATTGAGAACACGCCAACGCCGCCGCAGTAGTGGTGGTACCGCTGAAACAATTACGCAAGGGTGCATGCTTGACGCCTTGCGGTTCGGGCCTAGTACCTTCCCTTCGGGCCTAGTAATCGTGCGGTGCCTCATCGAGGGCACGCAAGATTCTGCGCAGCGACGCTAGCCTCTCAGGGCTCGCATGGCCGCTGGCACACCATTGATCTAGGCCGCAGTCGACCTCGTCATGGCTACAGGCTCTAGGACAGTTCTCGGTTCCGCTAGCAAGATCGGCGAAAGCCCCCACAACCCGCGCACGATCCACATGGGCAAGGCCGAATGACCGGATCCCTGGCGTATCAATGATCCAACCGTCGCCGGGTAATCGGATGGCCTGGGCCGAACTCGACGTGTGCCGACCTCGTCCGGTGACATCATTCACGTGACCGGTCGCCCGATCTGCAGTGGGAATCAACGCATTGACCAGCGTCGACTTCCCAACGCCAGAGTGGCCAACAAGAACGGTCACTCGTCCGGCGAGCTGGCCGCGCAGTTCGCCTAGCTCTCCACCGGCTTGGACGGCCACGGCCGTGACGTCTAGTCCGCGGTACTCGCCTAGGAGCTCGCCTGGGTCACCTAGGTCGGCCTTGGTCAAGATAAGTAGCGGCGAAACCCCCGACTCGAACGCCGCAACTAGGCACCGATCAATCAAGCCAATCCGTGGTGGGGGATCGGCCAAGGCGACCACGATGCCCATCTGGTTGACGTTTGCCACAATGACTCGCTCGTAGGGATCTGAATCATCGGCGGTTCTGCGCAGTTCAGTGACTCTCGGGTCGATGCGAACAAGTCGAGCCAGCACATCAACGCGACCGGATAGGTCGCCAACTAGGCCAACCCGATCGCCAACGGCGACTGATTTGCGACCCAGCTCTCGTGCCTTGACTGCAACGACTAGAACGTCAGGGGAGGATTCCAGGGCGCAGGTGATTCGGCCACGATCTACTGTGACGACGATCCCGGATTCAGCTTGGGAGTAGTCCGGACGCTGCTTAGAGCGAGGTCTGGTCGATCGACCACGCTTTACCCTTATGTCGTCCTCGTCGAGTTCGCGCGGGCTCATCGGTGGGATTCGCTGACGTTACTGATCATCGGATGCCGGTCGAGCGACGAGATCAGTCCAGAGCTGTGGGAAGTTGGCGATCGTCTTGTTCGTGGTCTCGATATCAGTCACTGTGACATCGGAAACCACCAACCCGAGGATTGCGCCGAAGGTTGCCATTCGATGATCGGCGTAAGTCCGAACGAGGTCGCCCGTTAGGGGCTGTGGTTCGATTCGAATCCCATCGTCAGTCTCAATGGCGTTCCCGCCTAACCGGTTGATCTCCGTGACGATGGCGGCAAGGCGGTCAGTCTCGTGTCCGCGCAGATGTCCAATGCCATACAGGTGGGTAGGCCCACTCGCGACGGCGGCAACGGCAGCGACGGTGGGTACGAGCTCGCCGATATCGCCCATATCTACGTCAATTCCACTCGGTTGAGGCGGACCGTTCACTGTGAGGCCAGCGTCGCTGAGCTCGCAGTGACCACCCATCGCTGTGAAGATCCGTCGAATTTGGTCTCCGGCTTGGGTTGTTTCCCGTGGCCACATCGGCACCGACACAGCTCCACTGGTGACCATTGCGGCGGCAAGGAAGGCCGCGGCATTGGACAAGTCGGGCTCGATGGTCACATCGCCTTGGTCGATGGGGCCGTTAGCAACGGACCAGGTGGCATCGGTGCTGTCCTTGACATCTGCGCTGATGCTGACTCCGGCCGCTCTGAGCATCGCGACAGTCATCTCCACATGGGGGAGGGAAGGTAGGCGTGGTCCGGAGTGGTTAATAGTCAGCCCGCCGTCGAAGTATGCGCCAGAAAGCAGCAGTCCGCTCACGAACTGGCTCGAGGCCGAGGCGTCCAGCATGATTGAACCGCCAGCCATATGACCAGTTCCATGAATGGTGAAAGGTAGCGAGCGGCGGCCGCCGTCGCTCAGCGCCGCACCGAGCTTGCGCAGGGCAGTGACCATCGTTTCCATCGGGCGCTTACGGGCTCCGAGGTCGCCGTCGAACTTTACCTCGCCGGTCGCCAGAGTCGCCAGAGGTGGAACGAATCGCATGATGGTTCCGGACAAGCCGCAATCGATCGCGGTCGGTCCCGTAAAGGTCTGCGGGGTTACCTCAACCGTGGTCGGTTCCAGTGTCTCGATCTTGGTCCCCAACCCGCAGAGGGCGTCGATCATTAACTGCGAGTCTCGGGCAGCGAGAACATTGCGAATGATGCTCGGCCGCTGCGAGAGCGCAGCCAAGATCAGAGCACGATTGTTGATGGACTTGGATCCGGGCACAGTTACGGTGCCGACGACGGGTTTGACTGTGTGGGGAGCGGCCCAGGTGTTGTGTGACATATGACTGCCGAGCTTAGGCGATCGGTGTCCCGTGCGACACCTTCTGTGTACGCACTAGTAGCAATCAGCGAGACTAGGTCGTATGTGTGGTCGATATGTGGCGGTAGCCGACCGATCGGTCATCTCCCGCGAGTTCCAAGCAATGCCCGTTGACGCTAGCGAGCTTGCTCCGGACTACAACGTTGCGCCAACGAAGCCGGTGTATGCCGTACTCGAGCGTCATGATGAGCGTCAGCTCCGAGTTCTCAACTGGGGGCTGATCCCCTCGTGGGCGAAGGACTCCAAGATCGGTAGTCGCCTTATCAATGCCCGTCTCGAGACAGCGGCAGAGAAGCCATCATTTCGCCGGGCGTGGGCCAAGCGCAGGGCGCTGCTGCCCGCTGACGGCTACTACGAGTGGTACGCCTCGCCGGATGCGCCGCTGACGAAAGCCAATAAGCCCCGAAAGCAGCCGTACTACATCCACCCGAAGGATGGCGGCTTAATGGCGATGGCTGGGCTGTATGAGATCTGGCGGGATCCGAGTGTGGCCGATGCTCAGGACCCGGACGCATTTCGGTGGACATGCACGATTCTGACCATGTCCTCGACAGATCAGCTTGGGCGTATTCATGATCGAATGCCGTTACTCGTTCCCGAACGAAATATCCACCAGTGGTTGTCCAACGATATCGCTGATCCACCAGCGGACCTGTTGCTGCCAGCTTCACCGGACTACCTCCAGGCTTATCCGGTGTCGACATCAGTGAATCGGGTCGCAAACAACTCGCCGGACCTCATCGATCCGCTACCCGCCGAGACCGACGACCTATTCTCGTAGCAGTCATCTACCGATGGGTTGATGCCCAACTAGCCGGAGCCGAGTAGCGCTGGCACCTAGGAGTGAATACGTCGTATGAGGAAGCACCTGATTCCGGTCGCCGCGGTTTTCGCGATTGCGGGGCTAGTTGGGGGAACGGTCGCTTGTTCTCCATCGGCGCAGGGGCAAGGACGTCCGACTGTGCTGGTATCGGACTTCAGCCTTGGTCTGGCAGGCGGTTGGCGAGCGGGGCCCGCTGATGTTGATGATGCGATGGCACTGGCGCTAGCCGACGCTTCGGAGGCACTCGACGTCCAGGGCATCGTGACGACCTTTGGCAACAGCATCGCTCCCGCACAGACCGTGTGGTCCACGCCTACCTTCTTGGGTGAGGCTGGAATCGATGCTGCGATCGAGGAGGGTGCCCGTCGTGGGCTATCGGATCCGCCAGTGACATTTGCTGGAACTGAAGTCGTCTCTGAGTGCAAAACCGAGGGAGTGGACTACCTCGCGCAA
Source organism: uncultured Actinomycetes bacterium (assembly GCA_946803585.1). Classification (GTDB taxonomy): domain Bacteria; phylum Actinomycetota; class Actinomycetes; order S36-B12; family UBA10799; genus UBA10799. The sequence goes on along the minus strand of CAMPEQ010000008.1, from coordinate 30,283 downwards.
CAGGCGATGGCACACGACGACCTGCTTATCCTTGGGATCGGACCACTCACATCGGTCGCATGTTTGCAGCTCACTGATCCAGAAGCAGCAGCACGAATCGGCGGGATCATTGCGCTTATGGGAACACAACCGGACACCGTCCTTGAAATCAACGGAGTGGCTGTCAGTGATTTCAACTTTGGCATGGATGTTCGCGCCGCCCAGATCGTGCTTGAGCAAACGAACATCCCGGTGACCTTTATGACCTTTGATGTCTCGACCTCGGCAACGGTCGATGCCGCCACCATCGCGGGCCTTACCGGTCGGCCAGGGGAGTATTTTGCCACCGAGTCCGCGCAGTGGGTTGACTTCTGGACGACGAAGTTCTCCCAGGATGGGATCTACCCCTTTGATGCCCACACCGTTCGGTACGTCACGAATCCGCAGGACTACCAGTGCTCTGAAGTCGGCTTCGATATCGAGATCCCAGCGAACTACCAGTTCGGTTCGCAAACAGACAATACGGCCGCCCGGCTCCAGGTAGCGCCGGAGTTCGAGTCGCGCCGCGTGACTGCCTGCACTGCCTTCACCAGTGATGCCGCCAGGGCTGCCTTCGTCGACGCCACCGTCGCGGCTCTTGAAGAGTAGTTTCTAGCCTGGAATATCAATGCAATGCCAAGCGTTGCCCCACCATGTTGGTAACTACTGAGTTCGCCCCAGGGACCATCGGATCCGTGTCGGCGGTACCCTCGCTAATCATGGAGCCCGCACCGGAGGAGATCGTTGATCTCGATACCGAGACCCCGGAGCAGCAGGCGGCCCGGTTTGAGGGAGAGGTGCTTCCACTGCTTGACCCGCTCTACGCCGGCGCCCTGCGACTAACTCGCAATCCTGATGATGCCTCGGACCTTGTTCAGGAGACAATTGAGCGCGGGTTCAAAGCCTTCCACCAGTACAAGCCAGGCACCAACTTCAAGGCGTGGATGTTTCGCATCCAAACCAATAACTACATCAACGGATACCGCAAGAAGCAGCGGCAACCGCTGCAGTCATCCGCTGATGACGTTGAAGATTGGCAGATGCATCAAGCTGAATCGCACACCTCGACTGGCTTGCGTTCCGCTGAGGCTGAAGCTCTTGATCAGCTACCTGATGGTGATATCAAAGAGGCGATGGCAGCCCTACCCGATGAGTTCCGACTCGCGGTGTACTACGCCGATGTCGAGGGATTCGCCTACAAGGAGATCGCTGAGATCATGAACACTCCGGTTGGCACGGTCATGTCTCGGTTACACCGCGGACGGCGCCTCCTGCGAGACCAGCTCACCGAGTATGCCCGCGAGCGCGGGATAGTTGCGAAGGAACGAGTCGCGGGTGATGCATCATGACGAACGAAGCGAACAACGATACGGCCTCTGCGGGGTTAGAACCGGGAGCCTGTAGCGACGGACCCTGCTCGGAAGCAACGAGCCATCTGTGGGACTACCTAGACGGGGAGCTCAGCGAGGGCGATTGTGCCCGGATTAAGGCCCACGTTGGTGAATGCCCGCCGTGTGAGGACCTCTTCAAGAATGAGAAGAAGATCAAGGATGCGGTATCGCGAGCTTGTGGATGTGAACATGCCCCGCAGGACCTCCGCGGCCGGGTGATCACGATGATCGCGGCGTTGCGTTTGGAGTCCTGCGGGGGCAGTCGTTCCGAGAAACAACCGGAGCCGACCCGCGCCACTGAATAGCGGGCGGTCAGCGAGAGTTGCTAGGCGTTCGGACGGTTCCCATGGTTCGCGCCGTTCTTTTTACGGGCGCGACGTTTACGACCACGCTTGCTCATGATTCTCCCTACGGTTAGCCCCTGCGCACGAGTAAAACCAGTACAGATCGTCAGTATTGGTGTGTGTGCCAGCGGCGCTGTGGGTAAATAGTCCCACAGAGGGACTAGCGAGAGATCCGGCGGTTCAGCGCTGACAGGACTGAACGGGCGGTTGCATCCTCAGAATCGCCTCGGACGAGCGCGCTGCCGACGAGGAGTTCGTCACTTGAGTCTGGATCACTACTGGTGGATTCAAGCCGCAGAACAGTGACGGCCGCATCGATTCCGGCAACGTCAACAATCAGGGCGCTCTCCACAACGACAGCGCAGTCAAGTAGCGCGCCGAGGGCGCCAACCGTGGCCGAGGCGACGATCGCTGTTCGATCACTCGCATCGCCAATGCACTGACCATTGATGATCCGGCCGTGTAGGGCCAGGGTGGTGGTTGCCTCCAACCGATCTCCGTCAACTCGCACCGCGATTGAGGTGAGTGCCGGGCGAGGGGTTCCCTCTGCTAACGGCTCATCGATTGGATCTGGATAACCTGCCCCGTCAAGAACGACAAACGGACGGCTCGACGCGAGTCGTAGATGGTCTCTGCCATCACCGCCGTCAGTCATACGCAACACCCTAGGGCCTACTGAAGGAAATCACCGGTGTTTCGGGCAATCCCTGCGCTCAATGTTGCCCGATTCCACGCGTCGGTTGCCCGGTTGTGAGTGTCGTAGGCCCCGTCGGTAAAGTCCTAAAGCGTGATGGAATCGCTGCTTGTCGCCAACCGGGGCGAGATCGCTCGCCGGATTATTCGAACCGCCAACGCGTTGGGGATCCGCACAATCGCGGTTTTCTCCGAGGCCGACGCTGATCTTCCGTTCGTCGGTGAAGCGACTGAGTCGGTGTGCATCGGTGCGAGCCCACCGGCAGACTCCTACCTGAACGTTGATGCCGTCATGGCGGCCATCGAGGCCACGGGTGCTCAGGCCGTTCATCCGGGTTACGGCTTTCTCTCGGAGAATGCCGACTTCGCGCAGCGGGTCACCGATGCGGGAGTGATATGGGTCGGGCCGAGTCCAACTGCGATGCGCGAGATGGGCGACAAGATCGCGGCTAGAAACCGAATGCAGGCGGCTGGAGTGCCGGTCGCGCCCGGAACTCCCGATCCAGTCCCTGACGTTGCGGCAGCGCTAGTCGCCGCGAACGAGATCGGATATCCGGTGATGGTGAAAGCCGCTGCCGGTGGCGGCGGGATTGGAATGTCGGCTGCTTACAACGACGATGAACTTGCCTCAGCGTTTGAGACGGCAAAGACCAGGGCGCAGCGGTTCTTCTCCGACCCATCGATCTTGCTCGAGAAGTATGTCGCTCGCGCCCGCCACGTTGAGGTGCAGATTCTCGGACTAGCCGATGGCACCGTAGTCGCGCTAGGGGAGCGTGACTGTTCTGTCCAACGTCGCCACCAGAAGGTTGCGGAGGAGTCACCGTCGCCGGCAATTGACTCGGCGACTCGTGCGGCCCTGCTCGATGCGGCGGTAAAGGCGGGTGAGGCGGTGGACTACCGCAACGCCGGAACCGTTGAGATGCTCTTCGACGTCGATACAGGTGAGTCCTGGTTCCTCGAGATGAACACTCGCCTGCAGGTGGAACACCCCGTAACAGAGCTTGTGACCGGACTCGATCTGGTGGCTGAGCAGTTAAGGATTGCCTCCGGCGAAGAGGTCAGCTTCGATGCGATGAACCCGCCACCGGCACAAGGTCATGCGCTTGAGCTACGGGTATACGCCGAGGACCCCAAGCGATTCTTCCCAGGCCCTGGGGCAATCACCGAGTGGAACGAGCCCACAGGTTCTGGCGTGAGGGTGGATTCTGGCTACGCCAATGGCAACGTCGTGACGCCGTTCTACGACCCACTGCTCGCTAAGTTGATAGTGCATGGTGAGACAAGGGAAGCGGCACTAGATCGCGCGCGTAGCGCCGTCGCGGAGTTCACCGTTGTGGGGCCTAAGAACAACTTGCCCTTCTTCGTTGAGCTACTCGACAATGCCGAGTTCAGTTCCGGCGACTACGACACAGGGCTCATCAATCGGATGCGTTCGTAGCCGGATCGCTTCCCTTTTCGGTGTAGTTTTCTCCGTAGACCGTCTCGAACTGGTTGCCCAACCCTGGACAGCCACGACCACCTCGGAGGATTCAATGGCTGAAGTACGAGCAGAGATGTCCGCGAACGTTTGGAAGGTGCTCGTCAAGGCTGGGGACTCCGTGAGTGATGGGGACACGCTAGTGATTCTGGAATCTATGAAGATGGAGATCCCAGTAGTCGCTGAAGAAGACGGAACGGTCAGTGAGCTCGCGGTGAGTGAAGGCGACAATATCGATGAGGATGACCTCATCGCGGTCATCTCCTAGTCGCGAATCAACTACTCCTGCGAGTTAGGTGACTAGCCGGCTAGTTCACCGTGCTTGACGCAGCGAGCACGCCAGCCCGTGGGAACGATTTGAACGACCATTCGGCGGCGACAGTCGGCGCAGTAGCGCGGCGGCTCTAGCTCCAAGGCTCCCCGGCAGCCAGTGTGGTCGCCGACGCTTACTTGTTTCCCACAGCGGCCGCAGAACCGCCGAACCTCGACGGACTGGGTGTACGTCTGCAGTGTGGTCCCGTCAGGGGCAACCCAGTCTCGGTCGGGCTGACGCGTGAACCCGAGCTTTTGATACAGCTTGTGGCCACTCGTGTTCTTCTCTGTCACGCATGCAACGACCGTGTCGACCTCGTGCTCCCGCGACCAGTCAACACAGGCCCAAATCAGGTCAGCGGCGATACCGCCGCCTTGCGCCTCGGGAGCTACGGCCAGAGCACGAAACTCCATCTCGCCGGGTAGACAGACCTTTGTCAGATCCGACCCATACGGGCAGATAGTGACCGTTCCTGTGAGATGGCCGTCGTGTTCGGCAACGAGTACCTCGGCCGTTGGATCAGTTGCTCGCGATGCAGTGTCAGCGAGGAAGGCGGCATACGGTTCGCCCGCCCTTGTGATCTCGGCGCGCAAGTAGGCGTCAACGCATAGTGCGCCGACACGGTCGTACTCGTCAGAACGGATCGATCGGATCACAAAAAGTTGACCATCACAGCAATGATCAGTGCCGCGATCAGCACGACCGAGATGATGGTGACTACTTCTTTGCTCATCATGGGAATCGGTGTCCTAAAGGGTGTCGGAAAGTGCTTTGACGGGCATTTTTAGATCAACCAGCATGCTCAGATCGTCGGTTGACGGACGACCAAGGGTCGTGAGGTAGTTGCCAACGATTACGGCGTTCACTCCGCCGAGCAGCCCTTCTCTGGTTCCCAAATCACCGAGGGTGATTTCACGGCCGCCAGCGTAGCGAAGAATCGTCTTGGGTAGTGCTAGCCGGAAGGCGGCGATGGTCTTCAGGGCCTCATTTGTGGGCATCACGGGGACATCCGCAAAGGGCGTCCCGGGTCGGGGATTGAGGAAGTTCAGCGGGACCTCATGCGGGGAGAGACTTGCGAGCTGGGAAGCGAACTCTGCTCGCTGTTCTTCTGACTCGCCAAGCCCGACAATTCCACCGCAGCAAACCTCCATACCGGAGTCGCGCACCATCTCCAGTGTTGCGATGCGTTCTTCCCAGCTGTGGGTCGTCACGACCTTGGGGAAGTAGCTACGTGAGGTTTCCAGATTGTGGTTGTACCGGTGGATTCCCATCGCGACGAGTTCGTCGACCTGCTCCTGGGTCAGAATCCCGAGGGAAGCGGCGACATTGATGTCAACTGCTTCCTTAATCGCCGCGACGCCCTCTCGAAGCTGTGCCATAAGGCGCTCATCAGGTCCGCGAACGGCCGCGACAATGCAGAACTCGCTTGCACCCGAGGCAGCGGTCTCAACCGCAGCTTCGACCAAGCTGGGAATGTCCAACCATGCTGAGCGCACGGGGGAGGAGAACAGTCCCGACTGCGAGCAGAAGTGGCAGTCTTCTGGGCATCCGCCTGTCTTGAGCGAGACGATTCCCTCAACCTCGACCTCGGGTCCGCACCAGCGCATCCGAACCTCGTGGGCGAGCTCAAGAGCCGCCGTGATCTCGGAGTCAGGTAGTTGCAGGATCTCCAGGGTTTCTTCCTCGCTCAGGCCGATCCCTTGCTCGAGAACTTTGGCCCGCGCGCGGGTCAGAATGTCAGTGGTCAAGATTCCTCCGATAGTCGTTACGCTCCCGAAAGTCTGCCGCATCGAAATGTCCGCCGAGGGTCGGGGCTAGTCCAGCGTCGGCGGCGGACAGAAATTCTGGTCGCGCGAGGTCGCCCGCATGCGAGCGAATCGCGCCAACCAGTGGTGCACCAGCGATCTTCTCAAGGTCCACCAAGTTGCTCATATCGACCAGGCTTGGGTGCCCGGACCAGCGGCCGATTACTACTCCATCAAAATCAAGGTTTCGACTGCGAATGGCCTCAAGGGTAAGTGCCGTGTGATTCAGGGTTCCCAGGCTCGGCAGGACGACAAGGACAACTTCAGCTCGAAGATTGGTGGCCAGGTCGGCGATTGTCTCGCGCTCCTCGTTGTACTCGACGAGTAGTCCGCCGGCGCCTTCCACCACCACCACGTCGTGGTCCTCGGCTAGTGCCCTAACCCGGGCGGTCACTGCGTCCATCTCGATTGCCGGGAGGCCACTGATTCGGGCGGCGGCTGCTGGTGCGATCGGTTCGGGGTAGCGGGCAAGCTCGTGAAGATCCTTGACCCCGGTGAGTCGCTTGACGTCATCGACGTCGCCGCAATCGTCGCCCTTGCAGCCGGTTTGACCAGGTTTGACGACAGCGACGGTCTTTCCCGATCTTGTCGCTAGCGTGGTAATCGCTGCAGCAACGATGGTCTTCCCGACACCAGTGCCAGTCCCGGTCACGACGAAGATGCGCCCGCTCACACGTTCTCCCTGGGTTGTCAGTAGGTAACTTGGCTGATTCGATGCCCTTTGAGGCTACCCGGCTAGCCGAGGCTGCGCTCCCGTCACTATCCCGGACTGAACCCCGAAGTGGTGTTTACGGTCGCTTCCAGGGCCCTATGTGCCAAGTCTAGGTCGGCATCACGGAGGTTCGCGCGTGCGGTCACTCGTAGTCGTGATGTTCCGTCTGGAACTGATGGCGGTCGAAAGCACCCAACAGTGACACCATGATCAAGGCAGATAGCTGCGGCAGCAAGGGCGCGGCTGGGCTCGCCGAACAAGACGGAGATGACAGCGCCGTCCGAGTCGGGGCTTTCCAGTCCTAGGTTGCGCGCGGACTGCTGGATGTGACGGGCGTGGGCACGCACGGCAGCTACTCGGTCGGGTTCTGTCGCGATGAGCTCAAGGCTGCTAAGTGCCGCGCCGACACTCGCGGGGGCAAGTCCGGTATCGAAGATGAAAGTTCTGGCCGTGTTCAGTACGTGCTCAATCACGGCACCATGACCGAGGACGGCGCCGCCTTGGCTACCGAGGGACTTCGACAGCGTCACGGTGGCAACGACATGGGGTAGCCCCATGATCCCTGCGTCCTGGCAAGCGCCGACTCCGCCTGAACCGATGACGCCGAGCGAATGGGCCTCGTCAACCACCAACATCGCGCCAGCGGCTACAGATAGGCGGCTTAGCTCGGCTAGGGGTGCCAGATCGCCATCAACGCTGAAGACTGCGTCGGTGACGATCAGTGCCTTAGATTCGGGCCTCGTCGCGAGTGCTTGGGCTACCGCTGCGGTATCGCGATGATCAGTCACGTGGACCCGTGCCCGCGAAATCCTGGCCGCATCAATCAGGGAGGCATGATTGAGCCGGTCGCAGATCAGCACGGTGTCTGAGTCCGCTAGCGCCGTGATCGCGCCGATATTCGCCAGGTAACCGCTAGAGAAGACCAGGGCGGCCTGCGAGCCGCAGAACGCTGCCAAGCGGTCTTCGAGATCGGAATGAAGTGCTGTCGTTCCCGTGACGAGCCGGGACCCAGTTGAACCAGCGCCCCAAGTCGCGGCAGCCGCTTGAGCGGCCTCGATCACCAGGGGGTGAGTTGCTAAGCCGAGGTAGTCGTTGGACGCCAGATCAAGAGTGCTGTCGTCTGCGGTCCTTGGCCGTAGTTGGCGTCGCAGCCCGGCGAGTTCCCGCTGGCTCGCGGCAGCTTTGATTGATTCCAACGTCGGGTTGGTCGCTGCGTTGGCGGAGTCCTGAGTCGCAGCAGTTCTGGTGCCGGTCATTCGCTTCACCGCAAAACGTCACCGATCGCCTCGGCAACAGCAGAGGTCAGGGTTGTTGTCTGCTCTGAGGAGATGGCCAGCGGAGGCATCAGGATTACGACATCGCCAAGTGGACGCACCCACACTCCGCGTTCTCTGGCCGCCTGACAGACCGCGAAGCCCGTCCGCTCACCAACCGACGCCACCTCAATGCCAACCATGGTGCCGACTTGACGAACCTCAACGACGCCGTCGAGTTCTGCCACGGCCTTGAGTTCTCGGGTGAGTTGTTCCCCAACCCCGGCCGCGTGAGCGACGGTTTGGTCGGACTCCATGAGGTCGAGGTTGGCGACCGCCGCAGCTGCTGACAGGGGGTTAGCGGTGTAAGAGTGCCCGTGGAAGAAGGTTCTGGCTTGGGCGGGCGTGCCGAGAAATGCCTCGTAGACCGCATCCGTGGCAAGGACCGCGGATAGTGGAAGATACCCGGCTGTGATGCCCTTGCCGCAGGTGAGGAGGTCAGGGGTAATCCCGGCATGGTCGACTGCCCACATCTTGCCGGTTCTGCCGATTCCTGTTGCGACTTCATCAACCACCATGAGGGCCCCGAACTCGTCGCAAAGGTCCCTCACGCCGACAACGAACGACGCATCGTGGGTGAGCATGCCGCCTGCGCCCTGAACGAGTGGCTCGATCACGATCGCGCACACCTCGGAGCCACGCCGATTGAGTAGTTCACGCATCTCAGCGAGTACTTGCCCAGCACGATCAAGACGGCTCTGGCCGGGATCCAATACTCCGGGAGAGGACACCATTAGGGTGTCGAGCATGATCGGCCGGTAGGTCTGGTGGAAGAGGTCGATTCCGCCGACGCTGACTGCACCAAGGGTGTCGCCGTGGTAGCCCTGCGCGATGTGGAGGAAGTACGGGCGGTTCTCACCCCGCTGGGCTTGGGCTTGGTAGGCCATCTTGATTGCGGCCTCAACCGCACTCGATCCGTCGCCAGCAAAGAAGGCGCGCGTCAGACCGAGCGGCGCGGTCGCAACGAGTTTCTCCGCGAGTTCGATTCCGGGTTCATGAGTGAGGCCGAGGAACGTTGTGTGATCGAGCCGCTCGAGTTGACGGCGGATGGCTTCGTTGATCACCGGATGGCAATGCCCGTGCACATTAACCCAAAGGGACGAGACGCCATCGAGATATCGATTTCCGTCGGTATCCCAGAAGTACATCCCCTGCGCCCGATCGACCACAATCGGGGAGTCCTCGACCCACTTCGACTGTTGGGTGAATGGATGCCACACCGATGCCGCATCCCTGGCGATTAACTGCGTCGTGCGATCCGAGATAGAACTCATAACCCCGATGGTCGCATCCGCAGGAATCGGGAATTACCCGTAGGCTGGCAAACATGGGTGATCGCCTCCGCGTCTTTGCTGACCGGACTGATTTGCGCCCCACCGATCGCGATCACCTGCGGGCACTTGTTGAGGACTGGACGCTGGTATCGGATCTGGCGTTCGCAGACCTCGTCCTGTGGGTACCGACCTGGAATAAGACCGGGTTTACGGCCGTGGCACAAGTGAGACCTGCCACCGGTCCCACTTCAGTGCCGGAGGACATCGTTGGACGGTTTGTGCCGCGTGGTCGGCGAGCGCTCCTTGATCGAGCGTTTCAAAGTGGGTTGGTTGTTCGAGCAGAGTCCGACCAGCGAGACCCGCGGGTGGCATTCGAGTCCATTCCGGTCACCGTCGATGGGCGCTCAATCGCGGTGATCGCCCGCCATGTCTCTGGCCGAGGGGAGCAGCGTGGCGCCCTCGAGGAGGCCTACCTGCGCAGTGCAGATGATCTCATCGCAATGATCTCGACCGGTGACTTCCCGATCGCTGAAGGACTTTCGAGTACTGACTCGCCACCGCGGGTGGGCGACGGGTTGATCCGAGTGGACCCGCGGGGGGTTGTCTCGATGGCCTCGCCCAACGCGCTGTCGGCTTTCCACCGTCTAGGCCTGGCCGCAGATCTCCTTGGAGCGCAGTTGTCGGCGACAGCAACTGGCTTGACTCGCAGTCCCGGATTGGTCGACGAGGCGTTGGGGCTGGTTGCCAGCGGCCGTGCCGCAGGGGCGGCTCAAGTGGAGAACTCCGACGCGTCGGTGACGCTGCGCAGTATCCCGCTCAGGAGGGATGGCGAGTTTGTTGGTGCGCTCGTCTTGGTTCGGGATGTGACTGACCTGCGGCGGCGAGAGCGGGCGCTACTTACCAAGGAATCAACTATCCGCGAGATCCATCATCGAGTGAAGAACAATCTGCAGACGGTGGCTGCGCTGCTTCGTCTACAAGCGCGACAAATCTCAGAGCCAGCAGGGCAAGCGGCGCTTACCGAAGCCGTGCGCAGGGTGGGAGCAATCGCGGTTGTGCATGAGACGTTGTCGACCCAAGAGGGCGATGACGTCGATTTTGATGAGGTGGCTGATCGCGTGGTGGCGCTGACGCGCGAGTTGGCAGTGGACGTCAGCGTTGAACGGACCGGCTCTGCCGGGCATATGCCAGCCGATACCGTCACGCCGCTCGCTATGTCGATTGCCGAACTCCTATCGAACGCGGTTGCTCATGGGATGGCCGATCGCCAGGACGATTCACAGGTAGCTGAGGGGAACAGGGGGTCCGTCAGATTGGTTTTGGCTCGCAATGATCGACGGGTCACGATCGAGGTCATTGACGAGGGCAGCGGTATGCCCCCCGACTTTGATCCGGCGACGGCAACCGGGCTAGGGACTCGGATTGTCCGTGCCCTCGTTACCGAGGAGCTCGGTGGCGCGGTCAGTTGGGAGCCGCACCTGCCCCAGGGCACTCGGGTCGTAATCGATGCCCTTGTGCGGTGAGGTAGTCCCAAATGAAGAATGAGTCCTGACCCTTGCCTCGAACGATCGCTCGAGTGCTAGGTCAGGACTCACAGTCAGTCCGAGTTCAGACGTTATGCCGATTGCACCCGCAGAGTACGTCGACGAGCGAGGCGGCGGTCATCCTCGCTTAGCCCACCCCACACACCGGCTTCCTGGCTCGTCTCCATCGCCCATTGCAGGCACGCGTCAACGACGGTGCAGCTGCGGCAGACACGCTTGGCTTCTTCGATCTGAACCAATGCGGGTCCGGTGTTTCCAATGGGGAAGAAGAGTTCCGGATCCTCGTCACGGCAGGCAGCTTCGTGGCGCCAGTCCATGCGTTACTCCTCCCAGCACGCCGCACCCTGGTGGCACGGTCTGAATAAAAGAGGCTCGGCGCAATCCAGTGACTTGCTGGGTTGCGGGGTCGAGTCTCAGTGCGAGTAAGCGGTGGCGTATGGTGCCATCTCTTTGCTGCTCAAATAGAGTCACACACCTGCCGATTTGTCACAAGGCCATTCGAGACGGTGTCGTCTCATTGGGGTGTCTGATAGGTCACACTGGACCCCAAATTCGGCCAATTCAGCGACTTATTGAGCGTTGCGTCACTCTAGAGCCACATTGCGTGATCGCAAATTCCTTGCCGATTCCCTAGCAGAGGACTCTGAGAGCTCCAGGATGGGCTGTGAAGGTGACTTGCTCGACCTTGCCCAGGCCCTCTCCATCGACTTGGAGGTCGATCGGGTGGTGGGCATAGATGGTGAATTCGTCAAGATCGTGGGCTGCGAGCACCGTTTTGGTGGTTTTCGGCTGGCTCTTCATGAGGATTCGTCGTGAGCTCACCAGTCCGGCCAGCACTGACATAGACCGAACACCCCACAGGTCAAGTCCAGCGTCAAAGGACGCCAGTGGCGATGGATTGACTGGCAGGCTGCCTAGGTAGGTCCATGGGGAGGCGTTCTGAACAATGGCCAAGAATACCCCTCGCACTGGATCTTCCCCAGGCCGCAGCACGACAAGTGAGGCGGTGCGTCGGTCTGTTCCCGCGAAGAAGGCTTTGATCGTTGTCGCGAGGTAGCGCGCAGGTGTGGCGGCCTTTCCTTGGGCGCGTTGATGTTCGATTGCCGCGATGATCTCGGCATCGAAACCAAGGCCAGCGTTGCAGGTGAACCATCGTTCGTCGGCTCGGCCCAGGCCGATGGTTCGTGTACGTCGGTCTCGTAGCGCTGCGATCAGCTCGCCGGTTGCCTCGATCGGATCGGCGGGGAAGCCCAACGCCCGAGAGAACACGTTTGCGCTTCCCCCCGGAACGATCCCGAACGCGGGAACGTCTGGACCAGGACCCAAATCGCCGAGCATCCCATTAATGACCTCGTTGGCCGTACCATCGCCGCCGAGGGCGATTACGCAGTCCACGCCGTCCGCCCGAGCCTTTGCGCCGAGTTCGCTGGCGTGGCCCCGGTGGTTCGTCGTGATCGTCTCGAGGTGGAACTGGTGGGCGAGGGCGTTAATCAGTACTTCACGGGTCCGGACAGTCGTCGTTGTTGCACTCGGATTGACTACCAACAGGCCACGCACAACCTGAAGACTATCCGGGTAGGTATCGTCGGCTGTTGTGAGTACTCAACCGACCCTCCCGCTTGCCCGCACTGCGGGGACCCTGGCCGCCATTGAGGCACTGGCACTAGTGGGCTACTGCTTCGCGCTTGGCCTGGCGGCACTCAATAGCTCAGGTGCTACCCAGTCAGCGCCAATCGTCGAGATCATCATCTACTTGATCTTTGCGATTGGAATCGCGTTTATCGCGCGGGGATCTTTCATGGGCAGCCGGACATCCCGGCCGCCATACCTGCTGACCCAGATCTTTGTCTTGATCATTGGCTATACCCTGATCGTTGGCGACGGACCAACGGTGACGGCCGTTGGAATCGCGGTCGGGCTACTCGGTGCGGTTGCGATGGGAGTGGGAATCGCCAGCATCATCAAGGAAGAGCCGCCGGAGATTGCGAAATCAATTACCGATGAATTGCCTGAAACGGACGGCGACTCAGGCCCACCTCCAACCGAGCGCTGAACCGTTCGAGCCTAGAAAGCGTCGTCGGTTAGTCCGTTCCGAAGTTCCTTTAACGCCTTTGAAAGCAGTCGCGACACGTGCATTTGAGATACGCCAACCTCATTGGCGATCTGTGCCTGGGTCATGTTCTTGAAGAACCGCATCATGATGATTTGGCGCTCGCGCTCGCTTAGTTGGGCCAGGAGTGGCTTCAAGGATTCGCGGTACTCGACTCCTTCAAGCGCGATGTCATCGTCCCCGAGGGTGTCTGTGAGGGCTGCCGAATCTGACTCGTCATCACCTGAGGACGTGGTGGAGTCCAGCGAAAGCGTTGAGTACGCCTGAGCCGATTCCAGACCCTCGAGGACTTCTTCTTCAGTGATGTTCAAGTGAGCGGCAAGTTCGGCAACTGTTGGTGAGTGTCCGGTCTGCTGCGACAACTCAGCTGTAGCCCGACTGATGTGCTGGCGCATTTCTTGCAGCCGACGCGGCACTCTGATCGACCAACCGCGATCCCGGAAGTGGCGCTTAATCTCGCCGACGATTGTTGGCGTCGCGTACGTAGAGAACTCGACTCCTCGAGTGGTGTCGAACCGGTCAGCAGCCTTGATCAATCCAACCATTCCCACTTGGACGAGGTCGTCATGGGGCTCTCCGCGATCGCGGAACCGGCGGGCGAGGTGCTCGACTAGTGGAATATGCATGGTGATGAGCTCATCGCGGGCAGCAATGTAGGCAGGGGATTCCGCTGGCTCAGCGTCCATCCTTGCCAGTAGAACCTTCTCCCTGGCGCGGGACTCGGCTGTCCAACTGGTCTTGCGCTTAGGCCGTCCGGTCGTGGTACTCACGAGCCCACCAGTGCGTTGCCACGACTAGCTTGTAAGGAGATCGTCAAGCGGCCGTTGTGCGCGCTGGCGGATACGCGATCAACTAGGGCTGACAGGACGGTCCAAGCGAACGACGATTCCTTTGGAGTCTTGCCGTGACGAGTCGTAGCCGTCAGGGAGATTTCCAGTTGGCCGTCATCGTTGGGGCATAGCACCAGCGTGATGGTCTCGTCGGGATTGGTATCAGAAAGCAACAGCGTGCAGCCTTCATCGACGGCGAGTTTGACGTCCTCTAGTCGGTCTAGCGGGTAGTCCAACCGGGCACACATCGCCGCTGCGGCGGCCCTAGCCAGTACGAGGTAGCCACTGCTTGCCGGAAGCTCTAGTCGAACCGTAGAACCACTCAACGTGCGTCCCTTCCCGTCAGGTTCGGCGACAGTCGACCTCGACGACAGTCCAGGTGTTCCGCCTCAGTAATCGATCTAACTTGACCACGCTATCGGTCAGACCGGGTCAAGGCATCACTCACACGGTGAAATGGGGGAGTTGCGCTCAGCTGATTGGGGGCGTGGTCGTGGCGGGGAGCACCTTTGACTCGGCGATTCCACCGGTCTGTAACCCCCAAGCGTCGAGTAGTTGCCCGTAGACGCCGGTATCGATGAGCTCTTGGACTGCGTCTCGCACCAACTCTGCGAAGGAGCTGAGGCCTTGATTGACTGCTATTGCGTATGGCCGCACGTTAATCGGTTTGCCGACTCTCACAAGTTGCCCGTTTGACTCACTGACAGCGAACTCAACAACGGGGCCATCTGCCAACATCGCATCGACTAGACCTTGGCGCAGGAGGGAGGTTGCACCGTCCTGATCGAGGCTGGCATTGATTTCGATTGGGCGCTTGTCCTGCTTACGGCAGGCCTGGGATAGCGAAACTAGCGTGTCGATGTAGGTCGTTCCCTCGACGACCGAGACGCTATGGCCGCATAGACCGAACTCAGTTGGTTTCGGGGTGCCCGGACCGCGTTGTGCGGCTAGTTCAACGCCGGCCTCAAGGTAGGTGACCATATCGACGTAGATGGAGTTGGGAGCGTCCGACCAGAGCGCTGAGATCCCGACTTCGTGTTCGTTCACTACGACAGAGGGAATCACGTTGGAGAACGCGGTCTGGCGGATCTCTGGTTCGAGCCCGAGCAGTCCAGCAACAGCGATGATGAGGTCGATATCGAAGCCCTCGAGGTGGCCATCGCGAATCATCTCTAGGGGTGGATAGGTCGGATCGGTCGCAATGAGTAGTTGACCGTCCGCACGAATCGAATCAGGTACTTGTTCGGCGAGGGTCGAATCGGCACTTGGCACAGAGATCGTGGAACCAATTTGCGAGGACTCTGCAGTTGGCGACGCGCATCCGGTGATGGCCAGGATCAGGCCAGTGATGACCGCAAGCCCGGGCACGAGACGACGAGCTTGAGTCGCTAGCGGTGCGCGCCAATTAGCTCTTACTCCCACGTATGGGAGAATCCCATATCTGCTGCCTCGTCGGCAGGTCGCCATGCCAGCTGATGCGCGACCCGGTCATATCTGAACGGGTAATCCGTCGGCAGTTCGTCCATATGATCGTCCAGGAAAGGAACCGCCTTGTCCGCAGTTGCCCGCGGCGAAAAGAGCGAGCGGTTTGATCCGTCGTCTGACCCGGCCTTCCCGCTACACCGAGGCGGCAAGATCGAGGTCCGGCCCGCTGTTCGTATCCGAGATGCTGAAGGCCTCGCCCTGGCCTATACCCCAGGTGTTGCGCGGGTCTCGCAAGCTCTCAAGGATGACCCCGACCTGGCCTATGAGTACACCTGGAAGGCCAACACCGTCCTAGTCGTGACCGACGGCACTGCAGTGCTCGGCCTCGGCGATATCGGTCCGGTCGCGGCCCTGCCTGTGATGGAGGGTAAAGCGCTGCTCTTCAAGGAGTTCGCTGGCGTTGACGCTGTACCGATCTGCTTGGACTGCACCTCCGTCTCCGATGTTGTGGAGACGGTTACTCGGATCGCCCCAGCCTTCGGTGGAATCAATCTGGAAGATATCTCGGCTCCGCGGTGTTTTGAGATCGAACGCCAGCTACAAGAGCGACTAGATATCCCGGTATTTCACGACGATCAGCACGGTACGGCAATCGTCGTGCTAGCCGCGCTGATGAATGCTGCGAAGGTCACAGGTCGCAAGATGGGAGACCTGCGCGCCGTGGTTTCCGGTGCGGGAGCGGCAGGGATCGCCGTCACTAAGATGCTGGTAGATGGTGGCATTGGTGAGATCGCGGTCGCGGATTCCAAGGGTCTGATCAGTAAGGGTCGCGATGGTTTGACGCCGGTCAAACGAGAGATAGCTGAACTCACGAATCAGTCCGACATCACGGGTCCGATAGAGCGCGCCCTGATCGGGGCCGATGTGTTCATCGGTGTTTCCGCTGGCCACATCCCAGAGGCAGCGATCGCCTCTATGGCTGCGGGTTCGATTGTCTTTGCCCTAGCGAATCCAGACCCCGAAGTTGCACCCGAGATCGCCGAGAAGTACGCCGCGGTGATCGCCACTGGCCGGTCGGACTACCCGAATCAGATCAACAACGTTCTGGCCTTCCCCGGGATATTTCGTGGGGCGATGAACGTCCGTGCATCGGCGATCACCAAGGGGATGAAGCTCGCCGCAGCCAATGCCCTCGCCGAGGCGGTTGGCGACCGGCTTGCAAGGGATCACATCGTGCCGTCGCCATTTGACGAGCGCGTCGCCGTCAATGTCGCCCACGCGGTTTCAGATGCTGCGCGTGGCGACGGGGTAGCCCGAATCTGACGGGTGGAACGTGGCTAGCGCCTGGTCACGGTGTCTCGTCAGTTGGTAAGAACTAGCTTGCCGAATACCTCACCAGATGCCAGAACCTCGAATGCTTCGCGGGCATTGGCGAGCTCATACTCGGCGTGCACGGTTGGTCGCACGCCGCTGACATCGCAAAGCGCGACGAGGTTTCGCAGGTCCTCAAAGGTGCCCATCGTGGAGCCGACAATCGATAATTGTTTGAAAAAGACCCTAGTCAAGGAAGCCGGGGGGTTGGGGCCGCTCGTGGCACCTGAGATCACGATTGTTCCGCCTGATCTCAGTACTTTGACGGAGTGTTCCCACGTCGCCTCGCCCACGGTCTCCATCACGGCGTCCACTCGCTCCGGCAGACGTGCGTTTGATTCGAAAACCTGATGTGCGCCCAGTTCTAGCGCGCGTTGGCGCTTGTCCTCACTTCGACTCGTTGCCCACACTCGTAGCCCCATCGCTGCTCCGAGCGCGATACAGGCCGTTGCAACGCCGCCGCCAGCACCCTGGACCAGCACAGTGTTTCCCGGTTTGAGTCCGGAGCGAACCGCGAGCATTCGGTAGGCCGTTAGCCAAGCGGTCGGAAGGCAGGCTGCCTGGGCCCATGACCAGTTCGCTGGCTTGGGAATGAGGTTATTAGCCGGAATCTGGACTCTTTCTGCGAATGTGCCGGCAAAGCGCTCAGAGAGGATGGAGCGGCTCTCATCGATCGTCTCGTCCATGCCTACTCGAGCATCGGAGACGATCGGGTAGGCGATCACCTCGTTGCCTTCTGCGTCGATCCCAGCGGCGTCGCAGCCCAAGATCATGGGAAGGCGTTCGGCTGGTAAGCCGATTCCGCGCAGACTCCAAAGGTCGTGGTGGTTAAGGCTCGCGGCCTTCATCGAGATAGTTGTCCAGCCGTCTGGACAAGCTGGTTCGGCGATCTCGCCAACAATCAGCCCAGCCAGGGGATCATTGAAATCGATTGATTCAGCGTAGGCAGCAAGCATGTGCCAAGACTACCGGCAGTTAGTCGTCGAGGTCATCGTCGTCGTCATCGCGAGCGAGCCACGTCGCGAACCGGTCAATCGCGTTCTCGAACTCTGGGTGAAGGTCGACGAAGATCCGCATCTTGTCCGCAAGGACCACCACGGTGAAGTCCTCTTGGGCACGGCGCTCTTCGAACTCCTCAATCCCGCGATCTGTTGAGTACATAGTCCGCCCCTTTCTGCCGATCGTTCTGCCGGTTGTGTGTCCTAGTCCAGGAACGCGTCGGCGAGAAGGCGCTTCTGCTCGCGTTCAAAGACCGAGTGCAGTCCGCTTGCTGTTGCTGCCGACGCGGGCCGAGATGTGCTCTCAAGCACTCGGTCCAAATGCGGAACCAGATTAAGTAGCATGTATGGCCACGCGCCTTGGTTCTCCGGCTCTTCCTGAACCCAGCGAAGGGTGGCATCAGCCGGAAGGTGGTTGAGGGCCTCACGGATATCGGCGATCGGTAGGGGGTAGAGCCGCTCCACCCGAACGATGGCAACGTCCTTGCGACCGAGTCGCTCTCGCTCAGCGAACAACTCCCAGGTGATTTTGCCCGAGCAGAGCAGGATCAGCTTCACGTCATCGTTGTTGACTGAGGTGTCGTCAATAACTGGCCGGAACTCGCCACTGGTGAACTCCTCGCTCGTCGAGGCCGCGGCTTTGAGTCGAAGCATGGACTTGGGCGTGAAGATGATGGCCGGCTTGTGATGTGCCGATAGAGCCTGCCAGCGCAGGAGGTGGAAGTAGGAGGCTGGGGTTGAGGGCATTGCGACCGTCATATTGCTCTGGGCCGCCATTTGGAGGAAGCGTTCCGGACGTGCCGAGGAGTGGTCAGGGCCTTGGCCCTCATACCCGTGTGGAAGTAGGAGGACGACCCCGCTGCGCTGTGCCCACTTCTGCTCGCTACTGCTGATGAACTCATCAACGATCGTTTGTGCGCCGTTGGTGAAGTCACCGAACTGGGCTTCCCAAAGCACGAGCGCGGCCGGATTCGCCACGGAGTAGCCATACTCGAACCCCATTGCGGCGTACTCGCTCAATAGCGAGTCCCATACATAGAACTTGCCTTGGTCAGGAGAGAGGTTCTTAAGCGGGGTGTAGTCCTCTCCGGTCTCGCGATCAACGATAACGGAGTGGCGTTGGCCGAAGGTTCCGCGACGGGAGTCCTGACCGGACAGCCGAATATCGCGCCCCTCAAGCAGGAGTGAACCGAATGCCAGCGTCTCTCCCATACCCCAATCGATTGTGCCGTCCTCGACCATCTGCGCGCGCCGCTGGAGTTGTGGTTTGAGCCGCGTATGCACAGTCAAATGCTCGGGTAGATCAATCTGGGTCGCAACGATGCGTTTGACCGTCTCATCAGTGATGGCGGTATCGACGACAGCGGGGTACTTCGGAGGGATGACGATATCGCTGTCGTCGGTATCGGTGTCCTCCCTAGTCTCAGAGAAGACACGTTCGAGCTGGAGTTGGTAGTCGCGCAATGACTGCTGCGCCTCTTCGACGGTAATGTCCCCGCGACCAATGAGTGATTCCGTGTAGATCTTGCGAACGGAGCGCTTCTCGTCGATCACGTTGTACATGAGCGGCTGAGTCAATGAAGGATCGTCAGCCTCGTTATGCCCGCGCTTGCGGTAGCAGAGCATGTCGATGACGACGTCCTTATTGAACGTCTGCCGGAACTCAAAGGCAAGCGCGGCAACCCTGACGCAGGCTTCGGGATCGTCGCCGTTGACGTGGAATATGGGTGCTTGGATCATGCGGGCGACATCTGATGCGTAGACCGATGAGCGACTCGCATCTGGTGAGGTAGTGAAGCCCACCTGATTGTTAACGATGAGGTGGATAGTTCCGCCGGTGCGGTAGCCCCGAAGTTGCGACAGGTTCAGGGTCTCGGCGACGACGCCTTGGCCGGCGAAGGCAGCATCACCGTGCATTAGGACGGGCAGAATCGGGAACTCGTAGCTTCGGTCAAGGAGGTCCTGTTTGGCCCGAGTAATGCCCTCTAGGACGGGATTGACGGCCTCGAGGTGGGACGGGTTGGCAGCTAAGTACACGGGCACCTCTTGACCGGAGGCTGCGGTAAAGGTGCCTTCCTGGCCAAGGTGGTACTTGACGTCGCCCGAGCCTTGAACGGAGTCCTCGTCGACTTGCCCCTCGAACTCACGGAAGATCTGCGCGTAACTCTTGCCCGCGATGTTGGCCAGAACATTCAGGCGCCCGCGGTGGGGCATTCCGATGCATACCTCAGCGAGTTCCGCATCAGCGGAGTTCGTCAGAATCTCGTCGAGGATGGTGATGGCTGACTCGCCACCCTCGAGGCTGAATCGCTTCTGCCCGACGTACTTGGTCTGAAGGAAGTTCTCGAATGCTTCTGCGGCGTTCAGACGCCGAAGGATGCCGAACTGCTCATCGCGGCCCGGGGCCGAGTAGCGCCGCTCAATCCGATATTGGATCCAGGCGCGCTGTTCGGGGGACTGGATATGCATGTACTCGATACCGATCGTGCGGCAGTACGAGTCGCGCAGTACGCCCAAGATATCGCGAAGTTTCATAAACGGACGTCCACCGAACCCACCGGTGGCGAACTCTCGATCGAGGTCCCAAAGGGTGAGGCCGTGAGAAGCGATATCAAGGTCAGGGTGCGATCGCTGGGTGTACTCGAGCGGGTCAATATCGGCCATCAAGTGCCCACGCACCCGGTAGGCGTGAATGAGTTGCTGTACGCGGGCAGTCTTTGAGACCTGGTCATCGTGGGCGTGGGCAATATCGCGTGCCCACCGGATTGGCTCGTACGGAATCTTCAGGGACTTAAAGATGCCGTCGTAGAAGTCGTCGGCACCGAGAAGGAGTTCGTGGATCCGCTTGAGGAAGTCACCGGATTGAGCGCCCTGGATGATGCGGTGGTCGTAGGTGGAAGTTAGCGCCATGACCTTGCTGACACCCTGTCGAGCCAGCGTCTCGTCGGCTGCGCCCTGCCATTCCGCGGGGTATTCCAGCGCGCCAGCGCCGATGATTGCGCCCTGGCCAGGCATGAGCCGCGGAACGCTGTGGACCGTGCCGATTGTTCCGGGGTTCGTCAAAGTGATGGTCGTTCCGGCGAAGTCGTCTACGCCCAGTTTCGCTTGTCGGGCTCGGCGGACGACATCGTCGTAGGAGGTCCAGAAGCGGCTGAAGTCCATTGCTTCGGCGTTCTTGATATTCGGTACCAGGAGTTGGCGCGTGCCATCAGGCTTTGGCAGGTCGATCGCTAGTCCAAAGCTGATGCCATCGTGGCGAATGACGTTGGGCTTGCCGTTGATCTCGGCGAAGGCGGCATTGAGCTCCGGATGGGTCTTCAGCGCTTGAACGATTGCATAGCCCAAGATGTGGGTGAAGCTGACCTTCCCACCTCTGCGACGACGCAAGTGATTGTTAATGACGATCCGGTTGTCGATGAGTAGCTTGGCCGGAACGGCGCGCACACTCGTGGCGGTAGGGATCTCCAGACTCGCCGTCATATTGCTCGCGACTCGAGCGGCCGGCCCGCGCAGGGCGACTGCGTTCTCTGCGTCGGCGGATCCGGATTTGTCGGCCTTAGCCTTTGTAACAGCGGAGGCCGGTTCAGCGGCCTTAGCGACCGGAGGCTTCTTGGTCGTTGGAGTCGACGCTGCGGGCTTCGACTTAGTCGAGGCGTCGGATCCCGTTGCCGTGCGACTGGTCTCAGAAGTAGGGCTGGCTACATCTTGATTCCGGGCGGGTGCGCCCTCAGCAACCCGCTCGCCGGGCTTGTAGTCGGCGAAGAAGTCCCACCAGGCGGGATCTACCGAGTGGCGGTCTGCCACGTACTGTTCGTAGATCTCATCGACCATCCACTCATTGGGACCAAAGCTGGCGGGAGATTCATCATCGGGTGACATGGCGGGGCTCACGTCTCACAGAGTAGTCCGCTTAGTGAATGAGTGCGAAACCACCGTCGCTCGCGCGTCGACTTACCGGTAAGAGGCAGCGGGGATGACGCGCTGTAGTCGAAAATGTCCAAGAAACAACCAAATTTGCTGTGGCAGTCTCAGTCACCTGTACAAAGGTGTCGATGCCCCGTTGTAGTAGGAGCAACCCAACTCGCACGGTGCGGTGCCACACGGCACCCTGGTTGGGTTGAACCGTCCCCTTGACTTAGGAGAAACGGAATGACTGTTCGCCGCCCGTCCCGCGTACTGGTAACGGCAGGGTTGACGGTAGCTGTCTCGTTGACCGGCCTCTCCGCAGCGAATGCGGCGGCACCTGCCGGTGCCGGACACTTTGGTGAGGATGGCCAAGCCATCGCCGGTGCCTACTGGGATGCTCCGCAGGAGATTCAGCCTTCGAATCGTGCAGCGGATCCATGGCCAGATCCGGCTGTTGTCGTTGCGCAACTACGGGCGCACGGTCTGAATCCGATTCTCGTTGAGGGCTACGACGACCCCAAGTACGAACGCAACGCGTTCCTCGATGGCAGCGGAACCTCCGTTAACGCAGTCATGATGCATGACACCGGGACGAGCGTTCCCGCTTCGCGGCTTAACAACACCCACTCGTTGAGTTGGATCACCTATGGGGTCAAGAACTCCAAGGGTAAGACGGTTCGGGCATGTCACTTCTACGTAGCAAGAGATGGCAGCGTCTACGTGGTGTACCTAGGTAGGACCTGGCACGCAGGCGCGGGTGACTCGATGTACGGGATTCCGTCGAACAAGATGAACGGTTACTCCTATGGGATCGAGATCGAGTCTCAAGGTGGTGGCGTCAAGGACTTGACGAGTGCTCAGTTCACGGCTGCTTCGAAGGTGGCTGCGGCCGCGCTTGAGGCTTCTTCGCTTGGCACCGACCGCATCATCAATCACAAGACCTATGCCGGTCGGGTACAAGGCAAAGTCGACACCGCCTACGGCAAGAGCATGTGGCGGGGTCTGATCGGCGAACAGATGGGTGTGGCTGTATCGGCCCCAGGGTCCACCGAGTCTGTATCTCCGAAGAAGAAACACGTGAGCATGGCGGCGATGGTTGCCGGATCGTCAGGTGAGTACGTCCGGCGGTACCAAAAGGCGCTGCGCAAGTACGGCAAAAAGAAGCTCAGCACGTCGAAGGTCAATAAGTTCAATCCGAGCAAGGCCACTGGCTACTACGGCTCGGAGACCAAGAAATTAACTCGCAAGGTCAAGAAGAAGCTTGCCAAGTCATCCACCAAATGGAAGAAGATTTGGAATAACAAGCCCAGAGCTGTTCCGAACAAGGCCTTCATCAAGAAGATCGGCAAGACGCCGATCAGCTGACGGTACGCTCCGCTGAAAGCAGGCCTTGATCTGCTCGAAACCTAGCGTGACAGCTTCACGCTAGGTTTCGGATCTTCGAGGAGGGCCGCCTCGACTCGGCGGCAGACCACGTCAACGGCGGCATCCGTAGAGTGCAGAGTGCTGGTCACCGGAATCGCGCCAACTTCCCGCGCCTCCTTGGCGATGCGCTGGGATAGCACGCCAGGGGCGATAACAAACGGGGTGACGAGAATACGTTCCAGCGGCTCAAAGCTCGACTCACGCAGGGTGTTCACTGCGTCGGCGACACGTGGGCCGGGACCTGACGCAAAAGCGACAGCCGATCCACCCCAGCCGTGCGACCGCCACTCTAGCGCCAGGGCGGCATGGCGAGCTCGAGCGGATTCAAAGCCTGAACCGGCGGATGCGAGCACGACACCGGTCTCCGTATTCGGTCGAAAGCCCGAGGCTTTGAGGACTGAGTCCAGGCCCTTCAGCAGAATCGGGTCCGCTCCGACCGGCCTGGCTACCCGTAGTTTGATACCCGGGTAGCTGATCTTGACTCGGGTTGTGGCAGCGGGAACGTCGGAGGTTGCGTGGTAGGCAACGTTGAGCAGTAGTGGAACGACGATGACGTCATCGATGCCGTTCTCTTGGAGGTGCGCGACAGCACCATCGAGACGGGCAGTCTCATGGTCTAGCGAGGCAAGCGAGACAGCGGCGTTGAGGCGGTGGCCTACCCGACGAGAGAGCAGGTCGTTGGCGAGCCGCGCACGTGGATCGGGGCTGCCATGGGAAAGCAGGACGACGCCGTACTTGGCTCGTGCGGTGGGCAACACCACGAGGTCGTTCTTTCGACTGCGTGCCAACGTGACTCCTCGGTTGCGTGTACATCGGTAGACGTTCGAACTCACCCAAACTGCAGATGGAACGTTCGAGTTTGATGGTGCCGTCACCTACCCTACGTCGAACGATCGCGATTCGGGGTAAGAATCCGCCTAGGCGTGCCGCGCGCCTTGGGATGATCTTCCCAGGTCGCCGAGAGCCTCTCGGAGTGTGACGACCTCTCCGATGACCACTACCGCCGGTGGCGAAGCCGCAACTTGCCCAGCGCTAACAGCACCCAAAGTAGTCACGGTGGTGCGCTGATCAACGGTCCACCCTGACTCGATGATGGCAACCGGGGTGGAAGCCTCGCGGCCAGCTTCGATCAGTCCGTTCGCGATCTCGGGTAGACGCCCGACCCCCATGAGAAGAACCAGCGTTGCGTTGGTTGGGCCGTCGCCGGCTGCACGCAGTACGCCATCGGGGCCGTCGTGAGCCGATGCCACAACGAATGATGCGGTCACCCCGCGTTGGGTTACCGGAATCCCTGCGGCCGCCGGAACAGAGACGGCGCTCGTGATTCCGGGAATGACTTCGACTGGGACGTCGGCGGCGAGGCATGCAAGGGCCTCTTCTCCGCCACGGCCAAGGACAAAGGGATCGCCGCCTTTGATCCGGGCTACCCGATGACCGGCACGGGCTTTGGTAACCAGAATCGTATTGATCTCTTCTTGTGGGACGGCATGTTTACCAGGGAGCTTTCCAACATCGATCACCTCGACTCCGGGGGCAGGGGACTGCCACAACACGGCCGGAGCAAGGCGGTCGACCACGAGAACGTCTGCGTCGGCGACAGCACGCATCGCAGCGATAGTGAGTAGTGCCGGATCGCCTGGGCCGGCGCCGACGAGGGCAACCGATCCGACGCTGGAATCTCTAGGCTGACCGGTCCTCGTAGCTGCCGTGGGTAGCTGGCCGCTGCGCAGTAGCAGGCCGATTGCGTCGCGTAGGGCACGAGCGCGGCCGGGGTCCGAACCTCCGGAGACGGCGATCGCGATTCCATCGTCTCCGTCCACTGATGTCATGGGCAGTGCTGAGGAGTAGGTGGCATCGGCTGAGTTCATACACCAGATCTGTTGGGCCTCAGCTAGTTCAGTTACCGACGAGTCGACGTCGCGCAGTCCGGTGGCGGTAGCGACTAGCCACGCACCGGACAGATCCTCGGGGGAGAAGCCGCGGCGATGCCATTTCACGCTACCGGCCGCAGCGAGTCGGGCTACCTCGCCGGAGGCCTCTGGTGCCACGACCGACACCTCTGCGCCAGCCGCCAGGAACTGGTTGATCCGCCTAGTGGCCACCAGACCCGCACCAACGACGAGCGCCCGGCGCCCGGCTATGCGCAAATTGACTGGTAGACCGTTCATACCAAATACCGCGAGAAGTCAGCTCCCGCTAGGAGCGGGTCATTCCACCCGCGAGGGTTGAGCCATCTTGATCGTCAACCAGGATGAATGCGCCAGTCGTTCGCAGATCGTCGTAGTTATCGATTGCTATCTCATCAGCGAAGCGCAGGGTAATAGTCCCGACATCATTGGTAGTGAGCTCGTCAGTGTGTGCCGCATGCTCGAGGGTCTCGAGATCGAGTCGGTCAACGACCGAGCCAACAATCACCCGGACCGTTTTAGGTCCGATTCGGGCGAGGAGTCGCTGGCCTGCCGAGATGGAGGTATCGGACAACACGCAGATTGTTGCTGTGATCTCGCGGGTCAGTCGCGGAGGCTGCTCGACGGCGGCGATTACGTCGCCTCGATCGATGTCGATATCGTCCGCGAGTTGGATGGTGACCGACTGCGGCGCGAACGCGACGTCGGTAGGTTCGCCGACAACATCAATCGCGGTCACCCGAGTTGAACGCCTCAAACTTGCGACGACGATCTCGTCGCCGACTGCGACACTTCCGGAGGAGATTCGTCCTGAGTAGCCGCGGAAGTCAGGGTGCTCAGCTGTTCTCGGACGGTTGACGTACTGGACTGGCAACCGGAACGGCTGGTCGCGGGGATCGATACCGACCTGGACCTCTTCTAGGAACTCGAGCAGTGTCGGTCCCTGGTACCACGGGGTTCGATCTGATCGGTCGACAACATTGTCACCGACTAGGGCAGAGACTGGGATGGCGACAACGTCTTCGATTCCCAACGAGTTGGCGACCTTCTTGAAGTCGGCTTCGAGTGCCTCGAACCTCTCTTGGGAGTAGTCGACGAGGTCCATCTTGTTGACGGTTACGGCGATATGGCGAACGCCGAGCAGTGCGGCGATCGCTGTGTGGCGGCGGGTCTGTTCAACAACTCCATGTCGAACGTCGATGAGGATCAGCGCCAGCTCGGCCGTTGATGCCCCGGTCACCATATTGCGGGTGTACTGGACGTGACCTGGGGTGTCAGCCAAGATGAACGAGCGAGTCGTCGTGGAGAAGTACCGGTAGGCGACATCGATAGTGATGCCCTGCTCCCGCTCGGCGCGCAGGCCGTCAGTGAGTAGGGCGAGGTCGGCGACCTCCATACCGCGCTCGGTACTGACACGCTCGATGGCCGCTAGCTGGTCAGCCAGAACCGACTTGGTGTCATGTAGGAGTCGTCCGACGAGAGTCGATTTTCCGTCGTCCACACTGCCGGCGGTGGCGAATCGGAGCAGATCGTGGGTCATTTAGAAGTATCCCTCGCGTTTACGGTCTTCCATGGCAGCTTCTGACATTCGATCGTCGGCCCGGGTGGCACCGCGTTCGGTGAGGCGACTTGCCGCGACTTCCACGATGACGTCGGCAACACTTGTGGCCTCGGACTCAACGGCTCCGGTGCAGGACATATCGCCCACGGTGCGGTAGCGGACAGTCCTTGTGACGAGTTCTTCGCCCTCTTTGGGTCCGCCCCAGTCGCCTGGAGTTAGCCACATACCGTCGCGGGCAAAAACCTCACGCTCGTGGCTGTAGTACAGGTCGGGCAGGACAATTTGCTCGCGCTCGATGTAGCGCCAGACATCTAATTCGGTCCAGTTGGAGAGTGGGAAGACGCGAACGTGCTCACCCGGTCGGCGGCGACCGTTGTACACATCCCAGAGCTCGGGTCGCTGACGTCGCGGATCCCATTGCCCAAACTCGTCACGGAGGCTGAAGAAGCGCTCCTTCGCTCGAGCCTTCTCCTCATCACGGCGCCCACCGCCGAAGACGGCGTCGTACTTGCCGGAGACGATTGACTCCAGTAGCGGAATGGTCTGGAGCGGATTGCGGGTGCCGTCCGCCCGTTCCTTGAGGCGCCCATCGTCAATCCAGTCCTGAACGTAGGTGACGACAAGTCGGACGCCGACCCGATCAACCGTCTCATCCCGATACGTCAGAACCTCGGGGAAGTTGTGGCCGGTATCAACGTGAAGTACTGGGAACGGTACGGGTGAGGGTGCGAATGCCTTGGCCGCGAGGTGGAGCATCACGACCGAATCTTTTCCGCCGCTGAAGAGCAGGACGGGCCGATCGAACTCCCCGACAACTTCGCGGAATACGTGGACCGCCTCGCTCTCGAGAACGTCCAAGTGGTCGAGGGCGTAGGCGGCAGAGTCGTTGGCACCTGACATGGCTGGATTATCCCCTAAGTTCATTCGTGTAAACCGCATTCAATCTTGTTCGTGCCCGACCAGCGTCCCGACCTAGGGTCTTCCCCCGGAGCGACTGCTTGAGTACATGGTTCGCAGCCAATCGAGACGAATCCGAGCTGTCGCAGCGGATTAAGCATGACATGGTTGGTTTCAATGTAGGAATCCAGTTGCTCGGAGTCCCATTCCGCGAGCGGATTTACCTTCACCTTATCCCGTTTGGCATCGAACTCGATGACACCGATATCAGCGCGAGTCGCAGCATCTTCTTGGCGCATACCAGAAATCCAGCAGTCGTAGCCCGCCAGCGCCCTGTTCAGCGGTTCTACTTTGCGCATTGCGCAGCACTTGTTCGGGTCCCGCTCGTAAAGCCGCTCGCCGAACTCAGCATCCTGCTCGGCCACAGTTTGGACAGGCGTGATGCTGAGTAGGTTGATGTCTTCAGCTGCCGCGTACGCGTCGCGGGTGCCGATGGTCTCGGCGAAGTGGTAGCCGGTGTCGAGGAAAACAACATCGATTCCGGGAGCCGTGCGAGCACTGAGGTGGACTAGTGCTTCGTCGCCCATACTCGACAAGAGGCCCAATCGATCACCGAACTGTTCCTGAGCCCACGTGATCGCTAGCTGGGCGAGTTCCTCAGGAGACGCCCCGCGAGATCTCGCCGCGTCAATCACTTCTGACCCGGCGGCTGCCTTTTCTTCAGCGACAGTTGCCGTCATAGTCACTCCCTTATTCGACTAGAGAATTGCTGGCGGTGTGTGAGTTGGGGGTCGCCGGACAACCGGCGGGATGGGTGGGCAAGTCGCGCTAGCAATCAGCGTGTGTCGGAGGTCTTGACCTTCTTCACAATGAAAGCCCTCGTACACGAGTGACAACACCATGAGCCGGACGGTTCTTCCTGTGGCCACAAATCTTGGTCACCGCAATACGGGCAATACTGCGCCACCGACATGGACATGATCTAGCGGCCAACCTGCGCTGGCGCCATCATCGGAGATCAGCGTCCTCGGCGCGGGTGGCCCATTGGGCGAAGGATTCACCGTCGCCGCGCTGGGCGTCGTAGTTCTCGGTGACACGCTGAACGTAGTCGGGCATCTCGTCGGCGGTTACCTTGTGGGCGCGCAACTTACGGCCGAGGCCGGTCTGGGCGCCTAGCGAACCTCCAAGGTGAACTTGGAAGCCCTCGACGGTCTCGTTGTCCTCATTGGTGACAAGAGATCCCTTGAAACCGATATCGGCAACTTGGAATCGCGCACATGAGTTTGGGCAACCGTTGACGTTGATTGTGAGGGGATGGTCAAACGTCGGCAACCGGTCCTCAAGCTGAGCGACCAGATCCGTCGCTCGGCCCTTGGTCTCGACGATCGCGAGTTTGCAGTACTCGATCCCAGTGCACGCCATCGTCCCTCGGCGGAACTCACTTGGTGTGGCTTCGAGGCCGAGGTTCGCAAGACCCACGACGAAGGAATCAACCTGGTCGGGCGGAACGTCGAGTACGACTAGTTTCTGATGGGCGGTAAGCCTGATCCGGTCACTGCCGACACCTTCGGTCAGCGTCGCGAGGTCGGCGAGGGAACTACCCGATACTCGCCCGACAGTAGGTGTCGCTCCGACGTAGAAGTTCCCATCGATCTGTGGGTGAACGCCCAGATGGTCGTGCCGACTTCCGCTCGGGGCTGATGGAGCGGGGCCATCAGCTAAGGGGCGTTTCAAGTACTCAGTTTCCAGCACTTCACGGAACTTCTCCGGGCCCCAATCGGCCACCAGGAACTTGATGCGAGCGCGAGTGCGTAACCTGCGGTAGCCGTAGTCGCGGAAGATGCTGATGATGCCTTCCCAGACATCTGGCACATCGTCGATAGAAACCCAGGTGCCTAGGCGCTTGGCGAACATCGGGTTAGTCGAGAGCCCGCCGCCGACGAACACATCGAAACCCGGACCAAACTCTGGGTGGACGACACCCACAAACGAGACATCATTGATCTCGTGTGCAACGTCTTGGTGTGGGGAGCCAGAGATTGCTGTCTTGAATTTGCGGGGCAAGTTCGAGTACCGCGGATCTCCGACGTAGCGAGAGACGATCTCTGCGATTGCGGGAGTTCCGTCGATGATCTCGTCAGCGGCCACCCCTGCGACAGGGGATCCTAGAATGACACGAGGGGTATCGCCACAAGCCTCGGTGGAACCGAGTCCGACTGCCTCGAGCCGCGCCCAGATTTCTGGTACATCTTCGATCCGAATCCAGTGAAGCTGAATGTTCTGGCGGTCGGTGATGTCAGCCGTGTCCCTGGCGAACTCCGTTGAAATGTTGGCGATGGTGCGGAGCTGGGCGACGTTTAGCTGCCCGCCGTCACTACGAACCCGCAACATGAAGTACTCGGCGTCGAGCTCTTCTGGCTCCAGAGTTGCGGTACGACCGCCATCGATTCCCGGCGCCCGTTGGGTGTAGAGCCCCCACCAGCGCAGCCGCCCACGAAGATCGCCGGGGTCGATACTGGCAAAGCCACGTTTGGAGTAGATGTTCTCCACTCGGGCGCGGACATTCAGGCCGTCGTCGTCCTTCTTCGTCCGTTCGTTGGGATTGAGCGGTTCGAGATGCCCGAGAGCCCACTGGCCCATGCCTTTTGGGCGTGAGGGCTTTTTGCGGGTGGGGGTGCTGGTGGAATCGGTTGGTGGCGCCACAGTGGGCGTCTCCTATCTAATACAGGGACAGTGCGCGGCCAGTGTCTCGCCACAGCTGTGAGGTGGCGGTGCTACATCAGCGCGGATGTCCGTTACTTGTGGGACACGGCGGGATTAGCTGGGCTGGCAGAGACAGAGTGCGCTGCAGACACGACCGAAGTCGATGTGGCGTCGAGCCACCAAGATGTCCATACCGGAGCGCATGCCGGTAATGGTGCCATACGGTGGGGCCAATAGCCATCTGCGGCACCGTCGCACTAACGTTG
>CAMPEQ010000007.1:22500-565335 GCA_946803585.1 uncultured Actinomycetes bacterium | reverse complement strand
AGATGTTCCTCACGCGGCTGGGATTCGGTTCAACGATCGTTGTCACTGGCGATATCACTCAAGTGGACCTTCCCGGTGGGACCCGCAGTGGACTCCGAGTCGTCCGAGACATCTTGGCTGATGTTGACGATGTCCAGTTCTGTGAGCTCACGAGCAAAGATGTTGTCCGCCACCCGCTAGTCGGGCGGATCGTCGATGCGTATGGCTCTTTCGAGGATGACCAGGTGCGCCCATGACCATCGAGATCGCAAACGAATCAGCCTGGGAGGGATACGAGGAGAGCCTCGTGAGCCAGGCAGAGTTCGTTCTGAGGCGGCTAAGAATCCACCCGCAAGCGGAGCTCTCCCTGGTCCTGGTTGACGAGGACGCCATGTCACTTCTTCACGAGCGCTGGATGGATGAACCGGGTCCCACAGACGTCCTCAGTTTCCCGATGGATGAGCTTCGTCCGCCAAACGAGCAGGATGACCCCGACCCCGGCTTACTCGGTGACATCGTCATTTGCCCGGCTGTCGCATCGAGACAGGCGGGAGTGGCTGGCCATAGTCAGCGCGACGAGTTGGGAATGCTGCTAACTCACGGGATCCTGCACCTTCTGGGCTACGACCATGCCGAACCCGACGAGGAACGGTTGATGTTCGGTCTACAAGGCCAACTCGTCGCAGAGTGGAACCGGTCTATTGCCCAGGTGCCGCCGCCGGAGTCCCCACAGTGACCGGTGATGTCCTACTGATCGCCATCGCGGTCGTACTCATCGTCATCGCGATGTTTCTTGTTGCGCTGGAGTCAGCTTTGACCCGGGTCAGCAAAGTGAGCGTTTCGGAGTTGCAAGCAACGGGGGTGGCTGGCGCCGATCGCCTGGCTGGCGTGGTTGCTAACCGGGCCCGCTATATCAACGTCATTTTGCTTGTCAGGCTTTCGCTATCCACGTTGTCGATCGTCTGCGTGACGGTCGTGTGCCTGCGCGCATTGCCGGACCCGCAATGGCTCGGAATCCTCGTTGCCGCACTGGTGATGCTGCTTGTCACCTTCATCATGCTCGGTGTCGCGCCAAGGACGCTGGGCCAACAACATGCCTTGTCGATCGCGCGCAAGGGAGCTGGAGTTGCCAGGTTCCTCAACGCCATCTTTGGCCCGATCGCCTCGCTATTGATTCTATTCGGGAACGCTATTACCCCTGGTAAGGGTTACCGACAAGGCCCGTTCGCCTCAACGGCGGAACTGCGCGAGATGGTCGACATGGCAGAGGCTGATGCCGTCATTGAAGCCGGCGAGCGAGAGATGATCCACTCGGTTTTTGAACTAGGCGACACCCTCGCGCGAGAGGTGATGGTCCCGCGAACCGAGATGGTGTGGATTGAGCAGGAGAAGCGATTGCGCCAGGCGCTGTCATTGGCGCTGCGAAGCGGGTTCAGTCGAATCCCAGTGATCGGTGACAACCTTGACGACGTGGTGGGGATTGTCTATCTGAAGGATCTAGCCCGCCGCTCATTCGAACACCGAGAAGCCGAACACAGCGAACGTGTCGAGAAGCTCATGCGCCCGGTGATGTTCATTCCTGACTCCAAACCCGCTGATGAGCTGATGCGTGAGATGCAAGCTACGCGTACCCACGTGGCAATCGTGATTGATGAGTATGGCGGAACCGCTGGTCTCATCACTATCGAGGACATCCTTGAGGAGATCGTTGGGGAGATTGCCGACGAGTACGATGGTCAGGAGATCGCCGAGAGTGAGGAGTTGGCCGATTCGTGCTGGCGGGTGAGCGCACGAATGCAACTAGATGACTTCGCCGAGCTCCTCGGTCTCGACGTCACGGAGGAGTCCGAAGGTGTTGAGACAGTTGCCGGACTACTCGCGAATCGGCTCGGAGTCGTGCCTATCTCTGGATCTAGTATCGAAGTCGAGGGATATCGCCTAGTCGCAGAGCTATCTGCCGGTCGAAGAAATCGTGTCGGCGCCGTATTCGTCAGTCCGGTGCAGATGCATGATGTGTCGGTGGAGTCCGACCCCGGTGAGTCGTCGGCGCACGACTCAGACCGCGACGGCGCCAGCCAAGATGAGGAAGTATCGAAGTGAGCCAAGACGTCAGACCAACGGTCGAGTTAGATGAGGAAGACAGCAAACTCGTTGCGCTAGCCAGAGGAGCCCGTGGGCGGATCGGCGCCGACACTGGGGCCGCCCTGCGCGACGAGACAGGTCGCACTTATTCCGGCGCCGATGTCACCTTGCCAAGCTTGCGAGTCGGCGCGCTGCAACTCGCAGTTGCCCAGGCAGTCGCGGCTGGGGCAAGTGGTTGCGAGTGCGCGGTTGTCGTGTCGGCCGATGGCGGTATCCAGGCCGAGGACCTAGCGGCTGCCCATGACCTCGGCGGTACCCAGGTGCGGGTCCTTGCGGCCCTTCCCAACGGTGAGATCCAAGTTGATCTACCCGCTGACCGATCGACTCCAGGACAGAGTGCTTCGACGAGTGAAGGCGGCTCGTGATGGCTGATAAGTACGCGATTGAGCAACCCTCCTCCGGTGAGGGTAACGACTTTCGAAGTGGATTCGTTTGCCTCGTCGGACGCCCGAATGCAGGGAAGTCGACGCTGATCAACAGCATTATTGGCCGCAAGATTGCGATCACCTCGGACCGGCCGCAGACGACTCGGCGGACAGTGCGCGGGGTGTTGACTCGCAAGGATGGTCAGTTGATCATTGTTGATACCCCTGGGCTGCATAAACCAAAGACGCTACTCGGCGAGCGTCTCAACGACCTCGTCCGGTCGACGTGGACTGAAGTTGATGTCATCGGGTTCTGTCTGGCAGCCAACGAGCAGACCGGAGTCGGCGATCGCCGGTTAGCTGCTGAACTTGCGGAGATCCAGCGGGGCCCAGTTGTCTGCATCATCACCAAGACCGATGTTGCCACCCCCGATCAGATTGCTGCCCGGTTGACATCAGTGCAGGAGTTGGCTGAGAAAGTTGGACTCGAGGTCTCAGAGTATGTTCCGCTGTCCGCCGTCACCGGAGCGAACGTGGATGTTCTCGTCGATCTTGTCATCGCGGGACTACCGGTGGGCCCACAGCTCTTCCCGGCAACTCAAGACACAGATGAGCCGGAAGAAGCGATGGTGGCCGAACTCATTCGAGAGGCTGCCCTAGCCGACGTCAAAGATGAACTGCCGCACTCGATCGCAGCTACGGTGGACGAGATGACGTTGCGGGAAGGTCGTCCCGTCGACAAACCACTGATGGATATCCACGCCACGATTCATGTCGAACGCGACAGCCAGAAGCCAATCATCATTGGCAAGGGCGGCGCGCACCTCAAACGAATCGGTACCGCAGCTCGCGGCAATATCGAGGTGCTTGTTGGGATGCCCGTCTACTTGAACATCCATGTGAGAGTAGCCAAGGAGTGGCAGCGCGACCCCAAGCAACTACGTCGCTTGGGCTTTTGACGCTAGCGCTCACTAGCTAGCCAGACCCACGACACGCTCTTGCGCGAGCCGGTTAAGTAGGGCAACCACGTCTTTGGTGGTCTCGACTCGGAAGCGGGCGGCAGTCTGACCTGGGCCTACCTTGACGGTGACATGGGGCTCGTGGTCGAGTCGTTCGAACACGTACTCGTCGGTGACGTCGTCGCCGATAAAGATGACGGCAGTGGCGCTGCTTTCGGTGCGGATCCGCTCCATCGCAGAGCCCTTGTCGGTGTGTACGACAGACATCTCGAGAACCTCTTTGCCGCGAGTCAGTTTGATGCTGGCATCCTCGTCAAAGAGGTTATGGAGCTCGGCTAGCACGTCGGCAGCATCGTCGCGGTTAGCGTTGCGCACGTGGACGGCCACCCCAGAGGGTTTGGTCTCGCAATGGGCCCCGGCCACACCGTCGACGATGGTTTCGCACTGTTCGAGTAGGGTGCTGCGCCGCGCTACGGCGGCACTGTCGAGGTTGGCCATCGAATTGAGGTTGAACTCTGCGCCGTGACTACCGACGAGCATGATCTGTGGCGGCAGCTGGGAGAGTGCGGCAAGGTCGCGCAGTGCTCTGCCCGAAACCAAACTGACGTCGGTGGCCGCCAGGTCAGCTAGATCGATGAGGGCCGGGGCCGCACCCACCTCGGGAACAGCCAGTGCAGGGTCGGCGACGATGGGAGATAGCGTCCCGTCGTAATCACAACCAACCAGTAGTTTGCTTGTGCGAGCCACCTGCGCGAGGGCACGGAGTAGCTCGGGGTCGAGGTGATCGGACTCGGTCAGTTTGGGGCGCATCACGTCTCGGTAGTGGTGGTGAGTTGGTCGATGAACTCTGCTGCCCACCGCTGAACATCATGTTTGAGGAGATGGGCACGCATAGCCCGCATCCGGCGTCGTTTCTCATCGTGGCCGGCGTTGGCAGCGGCAACGATCGCTTCTTTGACACCGTCCATATCGTAGGGATTGACCAGCCAGGACTGGGGCATCTCGCGAGCCGCGCCGGTGAACTCGCTCAAGACGAGGGCTCCGTCGTCGTTGATTCGAGAGGCGACGTACTCCTTGGCTACCAGGTTCATTCCATCGCGAAGCGGGGTCACCAACATGATGTCGGCTGCTTGGTAGAGAGCCATCAGCTCTTCGATCGGCAGGGAGTCGCGCACATAGTGGATCGCTGGTGCTCCGATACGCCCTAGCGACCCATTTGCGTGGCCAACGATGAGCTCCACATCGTCGCGGATTCGTTGGTATTCGTCGACGTTCTCCCTGCTGGGAGTCGCGACCTGGACAAGCACAGTCTCGGCCGGGTCGAGCCGCTTCTCTTCGAGGAGTTCGGTGTAGGCACGCAGACGGACATCAATGCCCTTGGTGTAGTCGAGCCGATCCACTCCGAGCAGGATCGTGCGTGGACTCCCGAGATCTTTGCGTAGCTGCTGTGCCCGGTTCGCCGTCTCTGGTGAGCGGGCAAGCCGATCGAGTCTGTCAACATCGACCGACACCGCGAACGCGCCAACCTTGGACTCGCGTCGACCGCCGTGAGCGCCGGGGACCTCGACGATATTGCTCTTGGCCGGCCACCCGAGCAGTCGTTCTGTGACGGCGAGGAAGTTGCGGGCCCCGCCAGTGGTTTGGAACCCGACCAAGTCTGCTCCAAGAATGCCGAGCACGATTGCTCGACGCCAAGGGAGCTGGAGGAATAGGTCGGGTGCGGGAAACGGGATGTGGAGAAAGAAGCCAATTCGTAGATCTGGTCGCAGCGATCGCAGCATCGCTGGGACGAGTTGGAGTTGGTAGTCGTGGACCCAGACGGTGGCTCCCGGTGCCGCGGCGCGGGCTGCGGCCTGGGCAAAGAGCATATTCGCGCGCCGGTAGGCATCGAATTCGTTGCGGTGGTAGATCGGGGTGGCAATGGCATCGTGGTAGAGCGGCCAGAGTGCGGAGTTGCTGAAGCCGTCGTAGTACAGCTCGACGTCCTGGCGTTTGAGTGGAACCTCAGCAATCCGGTAGTCGCGATTGTCCGCGGTCTCCGGGATTGGTGGCAGGGTGGATTCACCAGGGGTCTCGTAGTGACCATTCCATCCGATCCAGACGCCCTGACGACCCTTCAGGGACGGCTCGACGGCGGCAACCAGCCCGCCCGGGGAGACCTTCCAAGTGACCTCGCCCGTTGGGCCGGTAACCGCTTCAACCGGTAAGCGGTTCGCAACGATGATCAATTCATCTTCCGACACACCCCCAAACTACCGCGAGCCGTCCTGCTCCCGCACTCGCCTAGGCCAGACTGGGCCCGTGGCGACGTATCGAGAGTCCGGAGTGGTCCTTCGAACTCAGAAGCTTGGCGAGTCGGATCGCATCGTCACAGTTCTTACCCGGGGCCGAGGCAGAGTACGAATGGTTGCTCGTGGGGTCCGGCGCACTTCCAGTCGAATCGGTGGTCGGCTCGAGCCTTTCTCGCTGGTTGACATTCAGGCCTACGAGGGCAGGTCCCTCGATTCGGTGACGCAAGTAGAGACCATCTCGGCTTTCGGCGCACCCTTGAGCGCCGACTACCAGCGTTGGACGGCTGGGCAGGTCATGTTGGAGACCGCGGAACGGTTGACCTCGGAGGAGGGCGAGCCGTCCGTCCAGCAGTTCCTACTTCTCGTTGGTGCGCTGCGGAGTATGAGCGGTGAAGAGCACGAGGCCGGCCTGATCTTGGATTCCTTCTTGTTACGTTCCCTGTCTGTTGCCGGATGGGCACCAACGTTTTACGACTGCGCGCGTTGTGGCGAGTCAGGCCCGCACCGCGCCTTCCATCCAGCTACCGGTGGCGCCGTCTGTACGACGTGCCGACAGCCCGGTTACTCGATGCCTGCCGAAGGAACCTTGGAGTTGATGGGAGCGCTGCTAGAAGGTGAGTGGGACACCGCCGAGGCAAGCACTGCCCGACAAAGACGCGACGCGGCAGGTTTGACGTCGTCGTACCTGCAGTGGCAGTTGGAGAAAAACCTTCGGTCACTGCCGCTTGTTGAGCGCTAACCTGCCAAACTTGGCCGACATGGTCCGAAAGAAGCGCTCGACGCCTACCCCTCCGCGGGATCCGGCAACCTATCGCGCCGCAACCCCGCATCGGGAAGGCGCGATTGCGCCGCAGTTTCCAGCCGAGCTCCTGCCACAACACGTAGCGATCGTGATGGACGGGAATGGGCGTTGGGCAAACCAGCGTGGGCTGCCTCGCACCCGAGGGCACGAGATGGGGGAAGACTCACTGCTCGACGTAGTTCACGGGGCCTTGGAACTCAATATCCCGTGGTTATCCGCCTACGCATTCTCAACTGAAAACTGGAAGCGCTCCCCGGAAGAGGTCCGGTTCCTCATGGGGTTCAACCGAGATGTCGTCCATCGCAGGCTTGAGGAACTAGACGACCTTGGCGTTCGAGTGAGGTGGGCAGGGCAACACAAACGGCTATGGCGCAGCGTCGTCAAGGAGCTCGAAACAGCCGAGGAACGAACTAAGTACAACACCCGTATGAACCTGGTGATGTGCGTGAACTACGGCGGACGGGCGGAGATCGCCGATGCGGTGGCTAGGATCGCTGCACTTGCGCGGGAGGGGCGAATCAACCCGGAGCGAATCACTGAAGCGACGGTTGCGCGGTATCTCGACGAGCCGCAGATGCCTGATGTTGATCTCTTCCTGCGTAGCAGCGGTGAGCAGCGAACTAGCAACTTCTTACTTTGGCAGTCTGCTTATGCGGAGATGGTTTTCTTGGAACAACTCTGGCCGGACTTCGACCGCCGTGACCTCTGGAAGGCAATCGGTATCTACATCGATCGCGATCGCCGGTATGGGGGCGCGAAGGGTCCGGCCGTCTAGTGGGCCACGATCACGGTTACGCGAGTGCAGGAATGGCAAGTAGGAAACACCTTGCTATTACCTTTTGTCTGGGTCTATCGGTACTAGTTGTTCAGTTCACTGGTGCGGTTCTGTCGGGCTCGTTGGCTCTGCTCGCTGACACGGTTCATGTATTTGCCGACGTCTTTGGGGTTGGACTTGCGCTCAGCGCCATCACGCTGGCAGCCCGCCCGACCAAGTCGCGCCGAACATTCGGCCTCTACCGATTAGAGATCTTTGCGACTGTTGTCAATGGGGTGCTCCTGCTGAGCCTCTCGGTTTTCATCTTGATCGAAGCCTATGACCGTTGGATGAACCCGACGACGATTGATGCCCCGATCATGTTGCTCGCTGCAATCTACGGACTGGTTGCAAACAGCATTGGGGTGTGGCTGCTACGGCGAGGGGCGACGCGCAGCCTTGCGGTCAAGGGGGCGTACCTAGAGGTGCTCTCCGACGCACTCGGGTCTGTCGGTGTCGTCCTTGCCGCGATCGTACTAATGGCGACGGGGTGGGCGCGGGTCGATGTCCTGGTCTCGATCGCCATTGCGTTGTTCATGATTCCGCGAACGCTGTTGTTGTTGCGGGATGCCTTCAACATTCTGATGGAAAGCGCTCCGACTGGCTTGGACCTAGAGGATGTTCGGCGGCATATGTGTGAGGTTCCCGGCGTCGTCTCAGTTCATGACCTGCATGCCTGGACCATTACGAGCGGGATGCCGTCGCTCTCGGCTCACGTAACGGTCGAGCCGACCCCATACGAGCAGGGCAAAGGTGAAGAGATCTTGGCCAAACTCAACGATTGCCTTGATGAGTGCTTCGGGATCGGGCACACAACTTTTCAGCTGGAAACCACTCAGCAGACGGCCCAGGAAGCCGACGCCCACCCTTAGTGCGGACGACCTATCCGAATCCGGCCAGGCGCCAGAATGCCGCGAATGTCACGACGACGACCACGAGTAGGCGAATCACCCGCGAGGAGACGATGAGAGCGGGCCAAGACAACGCCAGGAGCCAGCCAAGGAAGAAAGCAACGACGAGCAGAAGGAGCCCAGCGAACTGGCTCGGTAAGAGAAGACCGGCGAGTAGTAGGGCGCCCATCACCACCGGCAGGATGAGGCGTGGAAGGCGATTGAAGAAGTGAAGAGGGCGAACGCTTACTCGTTCTAGCTTCAGCCGAGCTGGGGATTTTGACTGACTAGCGACACGTTGTGGTCGGGGACCCAGCGGTGCATTCGCGCTACGGCGGGCTGAACTTGAGGACCGGCCCGGCCCTGTGGAAGGTTTCACCATGTATCAATAGTCACTCACGCTTCGTTCGCGTTCGTACGGGAGGTCGAGATAGGTGTTTGTAGTACTGCGCTACGACGTGGGAACTTCCGGATTCCCAGAGTTCGTTTCGGATGCGCGAGCCGCGATCGATGTGCTCTCACAGCGCCCAGGGTTTGTTCGCGGTTCCATTGGGCAAGCGCTCGATGAGGCGGGATCGATGACGATCCTGCTCGAGTTCGACGACGTTGGTAGTTATCGGCGAGCACTATCCAACTACGACGTAAAGATCACTGCGGTCCCGGTACTGTCCAGGGCGATCGACGAACCAACCGCATTTGAACTACTACACAGCAGGGGTCTAGACGGCGTCGTGGATGCGCAGTCCTCGATTGCACCGGACGGTCCGCGGTTCCCGTAGACGACAGCGCCGCCGTCGGCGTTAGGATCGATGACAGTCGAATGTTCAATCAGATAACTCACAAGGGGAGTGCGCGTGGCCGACCGTGTCGATGCGATCGTCAGTCTGAGTAAGCGACGCGGGTTTGTGTTTCCCTCGTCAGAGATCTATGGCGGAACACGCTCAGCCTGGGACTACGGGCCCCTAGGTGTCGAACTCAAAGAGAACATCCGACGCCAATGGTGGTCCGCGGTCGTGCGTCAGCGTGACGACATTGTCGGGATCGACTCGTCAGTCATTCTGGCGACGGATGTCTGGAAGGCCTCCGGTCACCTG
Organism: uncultured Actinomycetes bacterium; assembly: GCA_946803585.1. GTDB lineage: Bacteria > Actinomycetota > Actinomycetes > S36-B12 > UBA10799 > UBA10799. Next base: position 555,999 of record CAMPEQ010000007.1, on the reverse strand, counting down.
CAGGCATTCGTCGATCCGCTTGTTGAGTGCACCTCCTGTCACAAGCGATACCGCGAGGACCACCTACTCGAAGCCTACGAGGAGAAGAAGGGTCGCGCGCCTGCCAATGGCCTAGCCGATATCGCCTGCGCCAACTGCGGCAGTAAGGACAGCTGGACCGAGCCGCGGATGTTCAATGGACTACTGAGCACCCATTTGGGTCCAGTTGAGGACGAGAACTCCAAGCACTACTTGCGACCTGAGACTGCCCAAGGGATCTTTGTCAACTACAACAACGTCGCCTCGGCAGCCCGAAAGAAGCCGCCATTCGGTATTGCTCAAACCGGCAAGAGTTTCCGCAATGAGATCACCCCAGGTAACTTCATCTTCCGCACCCGCGAGTTTGAACAGATGGAGATGGAGTTCTTCGTCAAGCCGGGAAGCGACGAGCAGTGGCATGACTATTGGTTGCAGCAGCGATGGGACTGGTACGTCGATCTGGGCATGAATCCCGATGACATGCGCAAGTTCGAGCATCCAAAAGAGAAACTGTCGCACTACTCCAAGCGGACGGTCGATATTGAGTACCGATTCCAGTTCGGCGGCTCGGAGTTCGGTGAACTCGAGGGGATCGCTAACCGAACCGACTTCGACTTGAGTACCCATAGTGAGCACTCCGGAACGGACCTCTCGTTCTACGACCAGCAAGCCGATGAGCGATGGACGCCGTACGTTATTGAGCCGGCTGCCGGATTGACCCGATGTGTCTTGGCGTTTCTTCTCAACGCTTACCACGAGGATGAGGCACCTAACTCCAAGGGCGGCGTCGACAAGCGAACTGTCTTGCGGCTCGATCCTCGACTTTCGCCGGTGAAGGTCGCAGTCCTACCGCTGAGCCGACATGCGGACTTGTCGCCCAAGGCACGCGACCTCGCCGCGATGCTTCGTAAGCGCTGGAACGTGGACTTCGACGACGCCGGCGCAATTGGTCGTCGCTACCGACGCCAGGATGAGATCGGTACGCCGTTCTGCATCACGGTCGACTTCGACACGTTAGACGACAATGCGGTAACGATTCGCGAGCGTGACTCCATGGCACAGGAGCGGATCTCCTTGGATGCCGTTGAACAGTGGCTCCTACCCAAACTGCCTCCCTGCTAGCCAACCCATGCCTATTGAGTCCACATCAGACGAGTTCGCCGAGGGTGTAGCTCCGTTGCAGGCGGGCGGACTGGTCCTAGACCCACCGGTTGTGTTGGCGCCCATGGCCGGCATAACCAATCGGGCATTCCGTCGGCTCTGTCGCGAGTCGGGTGCGGGTCTTTACGTATCCGAGATGGTCACCTCACGCGCGCTTGTCGAACGCAATGAGCACACGATGGTGATGGCCTCATTTGAGGCTGATGAGTATCCGCGCAGCGTTCAGCTCTACGGAGTCGATCCAGGTACGGTTGCTGCGGCGGTGAAGATACTGGTGTCGGAAGACCGGGCGGACCATATTGATCTGAATATGGGCTGTCCGGTTGCCAAGGTGACGCGCAAAGGTGGCGGTGCAGCGCTGCCGTGGAAGAAGGATTTGTTCGCCGATCTAATCGGATCCGCGGTTGAGACGGCACGGGTGGAAGCAGCCAAACGAGGTGTGCAGCCCCCGCCCGTAACGGTGAAGATGCGCAAGGGTATCGATGACGATCACCTGACTTTCCTTGATGCAGGACAGATCGCCGCGCAAGCAGGTGTCGCCTGGGTCGCGCTTCACGCACGAACCGCCGCGCAACTCTACGGTGGTGAGGCCGACTGGCCGGCGATCGCAGAGCTCGTGCGCCATCTCGCTTCGACCGGAGTGCCGGTCTTGGGCAACGGCGACATCTGGACCGGAAGTGATGCCGTGGCGATGATGGAGCAGACCGGCTGCGCGGGCGTCGTCGTCGGTCGCGGATGTCTGGGGCGGCCCTGGCTATTTGGGCAGCTGGCAGACGCGATGGCTGGGCGTCCGATTGCCCCGGAGCCAGACCTTGCAGGGGTATTGATGGTGATGCGACGGCATGCGGAGCTACTCGCTGAGCTCTACGGCGAGGACAAAGGTTGTCGAGACTTCCGCAAGCACGTCGCCTGGTATCTCAAGGGGTTCTCGGTGGGTTCGGCGACCAGGAGAGGGCTCGGACTAACCACATCATTGGCTGAGCTTGATGAGCTCATTGTCGGCATTGACGCGGATCAGCAGTATCTGCCCGAGGCTGCTGCGCGGCCGCGGGGTCGAACGTCCGGCCAGCGCAAGGTCGCCCTGCCAGAGCACTGGTTGAGCTCCCAGTCAATCGCGGACGCAGAGACTGCCACATTGCGCGAAGCAGAGCTATCGGTGTCTGGCGGCTAGCTCCGCGCAATACTGCGTAGTCGGGCCAGTGGTCAGAATTACTATCAACAGGCCGCCAAATCCCCACCCAGTTTGTTGATATTCCTGTCAGAATGTTGCGATGCCCTTATCCACTGACGGTCGGACGCGAGTGGGTTCTCCACGCTCGCAGCGGGATCGTCTGGCGGTATCGAGGCAACCGGAGATTAGGGTTGTTCACAGCGCGCCGCCCAACCGTCGGCGCCCACACCCGGGACTGCCCGCAGTTGTGGGGATGCTCGTTTTTGCGCTGGTCGCATTGCCCGTGATTGCCCTCGGCGGTTCTGCTTACTACGTGAATCAAACCGCAGAGATCGCTGATTCAACAAGGACTGATGCGATTGTGGTGCTCGGAGCCGCTCAATATGATGGCCGCCCCTCACCAGTCTTGGAAGCGCGGCTGGCACATGCTCTGGACCTCTACGAGCAGGGTGTCGCGCCACGGATCATCACAGTGGGTGGCCGACAGTCGGGGGACCGATTCACTGAGGCAGGTGCGGGACGCGCCTGGCTTATCGATCAAGGGGTAGATCGCTCAAGGGTATTTGCGGTCGAGGAAGGGGAGAACACCGTCACCAGCATGATTGATGTTGCCAATCTCGCGGAACGTAACGGTTGGACCTCGATCACTCTTGATTCTGATCCCGCGCATATGGCACGCAGCCAAGCAATTGCTAACCGACTGGGATTCGAGGCATATCCCAACCCCACGCAGTCAGGAGACGGTAGCCAGGTGACGCAGGACTACCTCGCCCGGGAGACAGCCGCGTACCTGGCCTTCGAAGTCCTCGAACAATGGGATGTTCCGCGGATCATCGATAGCTAAGCTGCCGAACCCCACTCAACTAGCGGTAGGTTCTGGATGGTGACGACCCACGAGGCCTACTCTGACCACGATCGACAGCGTTGGGTGCCTGAGTCGGCAAAGCGAGCGAACCGTTCGTGTTTTCAACGTGACCGGGCACGGGTGTTGCACTCGTCGGCGCTGCGGCGTCTCGCTGCTAAGACGCAGGTGGTGTTGGCCGGCGAGTCAGATTTCCCGCGTACTCGGTTGACCCACACACTCGAGGTTGCCCAGATTTCACGTGAGTTGGGCGAGGCCCTCGGCTGCGACCCGGATGTGGCTGACCTTGCCGGATTAGCTCACGACCTAGGTCACCCACCCTTCGGCCATAACGGCGAGGACGCTCTCAACGAGGCCGCGCAGGAGATTGGTGGATTCGAGGGGAATGCTCAGAGCTTCCGAGTACTGACTCGGCTGGAGTCCAAATCAATCACTAGCAGTGGACAGTCTGCGGGACTCAACCTCACCCGAGCCTCACTCGACGGAGTAATCAAGTACCCGTGGCCGCGCCAGCCTGGCAATCGGAAGTTCAACACCTACAGCGATGACCAAGCCGTATTCGATTGGGTTCGTGACGGCGCACCTACCGACCGGCGCTGCTTTGAAGCACAGGTGATGGATTGGTCAGACGATGTCGCCTATTCGGTCCACGATGTTGAAGACGGCGTCCACGGCGGCCATATCGATTTAGAGATCGCCGCAGATCCGGAGCAGAAGCAAGCCGTTAGTCAACTGGCACACGATTGGTACGCCAACGACATAGCCGTCGACGAGTTACGCGAAGCTCTCGATCGAGTTCAGGGTCTCCCACAATGGCCTAGGAAGTTTGACGCCAGTGCGGCAGACATGGTGGCGCTGAAGAACCTCACTAGCAGTTTGATCGGGCGGTTTGTCCAGCCCAGTATTGAGGCAACTCGTGCCGCATTCGGTGACGAACCGGTGCACCGGTATGGCGCCGACCTCGTCATTCCGCGGGACCGGCGCAGCGAGGTCGCAGTCTTGAAAGCCCTCGCGAACCTCTTTGTGTTTCAACGTGAGGACTCCGCCGCTGTGTACCAACGGCAGCGAGAGGTTCTCGCCGAGTTGGTTGAGGCGCTCGTTGCCCAAGCTCCAAACGGACTTGATGCGCTTTTTGCCCCCGTCTTCCTGTCTGCCTCAGATGACGCGGCGAAACGGCGCGTGATTATTGATCAGGTCGCTTCGCTCACCGATAGATCCGTGATTCGCTGGCATACGACCCTGTGTCGGTAGGCAAGTGTCGTGACGGTAGTCGGCATGTAGCACTAGTCAGTGAGTGCGGCGACCAAGCTATTGAGGTCATCCTTGTCGTTGTAGATATGCGGTGATGCTCGCAAGATGCACGTGGCATCGGTTGAGGCGTAGTCGCTCGGATTGGTTAATGCAGTGACGGGGGTGAGCGTGATCCCGCGCTCGCGCAGCCGACTTGCGGCAGTGAAGGCGTTGTCTCCTGGAATAGCGAAGGCGACAATTCCGCTTTGGGCTGTTCCGCGGTCAACGACGCGGACCCCTGGGATCTCGTCGAGTTGCGACCGCAGTTCACCAGCAAGGCTATCGATTCGCAATCGGATCTCAGCCAAGCCAAGATCGAGGGCGTACTGTGCAGCAGCTCCGAGCGCGAGCACTCCGGCAATCGACATCTCAAAGGACTGGAATCGAGTGGCGTTCTCGAAGCGCTCATAGTCGTTGTCCCCAAGCCACATAGCCCCACACATATCCATGGGGTTGGGCTCGAGTTCGGCGAGAGCACGATCGCTAACAGCTAGGAATCCGGTTCCACGCGGCCCCCGTAACCATTTTCGGCCCGTCGCAGTAACGAAGTCGGCACGTAGCTCAGTCATATCGATCGGAAGCTGTCCAACTGACTGGCAGGCATCAAGGAAGAACCACGCGGGGGACTTCGATGCCCGCAAGACCTCGGCGATTGCCTGAACATCGACCAAAAGGCCGTTTTGGCTTGGCGCGTGAGTAATCGCGACAACCTTGACCCGCCCGTCCAGCATGTGCGCCAAGGCAGCCGGATCGGCGGAGCCATCCGGTCCGTTCGGAATGACTTCGACGTCAACACCTAAGCGCTTTCGAGCTTGTAGGAAGGGAATGACATTGCTGGCGTACTCGGCGCTAGTTGTCAGGATTCGATCCCCACGTTGCAGCGGGACTGAGCTGACCGCCCGATTCCATGCTGCGGTGGCACTTGGCTGCCAGGCAATCTGGTGAGGTGCGGCTCCGACGAGGTTGGCCAGGGCCACCGTCGCCTCGGTGATTGCTGGTAGCGCGTGCTCGGCGGCGACGTATCCGCCAACCTGTTGTTCGAGTTCCAAGTGCCGCGAGAGCGTGTCATTGACGATGGTTGGGCTAAGTGCGGAGCCCGCATTATCGAGAAAGTTCTGGTTGGCGCAGGTTGGAGTGTCGCGCTGGAGTTGAGTTAGGTCGAGAGCCATAACGCCCATCCTGCCACTGCGGGCATACGATGACGTCGTGCCACGAATCAAGGACACTGACATCGCGCTCGTGCGTGAGCGCACGCGGATTGATGAGGTAGTCCGTGAAGTTGTGGCGCTTAAGCCCGCGGGTGGCGGTTCCCTCAAGGGGCTGTGCCCATTCCATGACGAGAGATCTCCTTCTTTTCACGTCACGCCTGCAAAGGGCTACTACCACTGCTTTGGGTGCCAAGAGGGTGGGGACGCGATCGACTTTGTTCGCAAGGTCGACCACTTGAGCTTCGCTGAAGCAGTGGAGAAGCTTGCCGCGAAGTCTGGAACTACCCTTCGCTATGAGGAGGGTGGTAGCGCTAAACCTGACCGTCTCAAAGGGGTGCGCACGAGACTAGCGGAGGCGCACAAAGCTGCTGCTGCTTTCTATGCCGACCAACTACTCACCCCCGGCGCACAGATCGGACGCACTTTCCTAACCGAACGGGATTTTGACTCCGACGCTGCTGAGCACTTTGGCGTTGGATTCGCACCAGTGGGCTGGGACGGACTCACTAATCACCTGCGTGCTAACGGCTTCACAGACCAGGAGTTGACCCTCGGCGGTCTGGCTGTTGCCGGAAAACGGGGCCCGTACGACAGGTTTCGTGGCCGCCTGGTGTGGCCAATTCGCGACCTCTCCGGTGACGTTGTCGGCTTCGGTGCACGTCGGCTGCGCGACGACGATGAAGGTCCTAAGTACTTGAATACGCCAGAGACCCCGCTCTATAAGAAGTCGCAAGTGCTGTACGGCGTAGACCTTGCTCGTAAGGAGATATCGCGGCGCCAACAAGCGGTCATTGTCGAGGGCTACACCGATGTGATGGCCGCGCATCTCTCAGGAATTGAGACGGCAGTGGCCACGTGCGGTACCGCATTTGGGGTTGATCACATCAAGGTTCTTCGTCGCCTACTTATGGATCAGGATGAATTTCGTGGGCAGGTCATCTTCACCTTCGACGGTGACGAGGCAGGTAAGAAGGCGGCACGAAAAGCCTTCACCGAGGATCAGCGGTTTGTTACTCAAACATTCGTCGCAATCGACCCTAACGGGATGGACCCGTGTGACCTGCGACTTGCTGACGGGCCAGAAGCTGTGCGGGAGTTGATAGCAAAGCGAATTCCGATGTTTGAGTTTGCGATTCGAGCGACCTTGGCCGAGTACGACCTTGAGACGGCTGAGGGGCGCGTTGCCGGGCTGAAGGCTGTGGCTCCGATGTTGGCCTCCATTCGGGATCAAGCGCTTCGACCCGAGTACACCCGCCTGCTCGCGGGGTGGCTAGGCCTTGAACCCAGTGAAGTCTCCGAGGCGGTAAAGCGAGCCAAGCCTGTCGTGAGTTCGGGCAGTCGCTCTGGCGCTCAGCGTCGGGGTGATCCCAGATCTCAGGAACCGGCTGGTGCCGGGGAGGCTGCCGTTGCTGAGTCGGCTGGTCGCGCGGTCTGGGAGCGCCCAGATAGCGCAACGACGGCAACGGCGGTTGAGCGCGAATCACTTAAATGTGCAATCCAGATCCCGCAACATGTCGATGCTTGGTACGCCAGTGTGGAACCGCTGGCCTTCACCTGGGATGTACATGTGGCCGTGCACGAGGCCATCACTGCGGCCGGATCTCCTGGCTCAATCGGAGACGGACGGGCGTGGATCCAGGCCGTGCTTGAGCAGTGTCCGGATGACACGGTCCGCACCTATGTACGGGAATTCGCGGTGGACCCGCTCCACACCAAACAAGACGATGACGAGGGCCTTCGAAATTATGCAGCCGCTGTGATTGCACGGCTACTCGAGATGGATGCGACTCGTCGAACAGTGGAGCTCAAGGGACGGCTGCAGCGCACTAATCCAGTCGAGAACGAAGTCGAATACAACAAGTTGTTCGCAGACCTGCTGGCGCTTGAGCAATACCGGCGGCAACTGCGCGAGCTAGCCCTTGGGGGAGAGTGATGGGGATATTTAGCAAGCGTCGGTTTCCAGATGAGTTCGCGGACCTGGCAGCTCAGATTCCATCGAGCGAGCGGCTCCTTGCTTGGACTTATGGACCCGCAACCCCGGCAATTCAGGAACAGACGCTGGTGGTCGCGACCGACCGCGCGCTCTACCCGTTTGGGTATGCCGAGCGTGTCCCGTGGGAGACCGTGATGCGGGCGGTATGGGATGACCCGATTCAGGAAGTCGTCACCAATGACGGAGTTGGGGGCGTCAACGTCTTACGAGTAACTCTCGATGATGCCGGATCGATCCCGCAGGTGGTCTTCGAGCGAGTAATGGCCACGATCGTTGTCCAACGCCACGTGGAGTTCTCGGGCAAACTTGGCGCGACATTTCTGGCCCGTCGGGTGCCGGCCAGCGACGAGATTCGGTGGGAAGTCGTCTTCGATCAAGGACTTGATCCAGCCGATGTCGAGCTGCGCGAGAGAGCGGACGAGGAACTTGCTGCCCTTCGCTCCTCGTTGGGAATCTGAGCGACCTGCGGCGTTGAAGCCGGGAAATACTCCATGATTCGGCTACAGTCCGAGAACCCTCATCCTATTGAATGGAGATTTCAGTGAAACGAGTTGTTATTGGTGCGATCGGCGCGGTCTTCGCATTGTCGGCGGCAGGCTGCAGCAGCAGCGATCCGGTCGCCGATGCGAGCGCATCGGTGAGCGAAGCCTCGTCGTCCTACTGTGCTCAGTTGGCAACCACTGAGAACGCTGTCTCGGCACTGGCCGCGACCGCGACGAACTCGAACTCCTCGGTCGACGAACTCAAGTCGCAGCGCGCCACGGTCAAGGAAGACCTACAGACTCTGGCAACCGAGGCCGAGAATCTCGATTCGGTCCAAAAAGCAGCTAACGAGACCCTCGTCAACGCCTATGACGCTGCAGTCCAGAGCATTCCGGAAGATGCCACGCTCTCGGAAGCTGGAACCCAGCTCGAGACGGCGACAACGGCACTTGCCGCCTCACTCAAGGCAGTCGCAAAGTCGGCAAACTGCTCCTAACTAGGTAGCCACTTTGAGGTGGGTTCGGCGACCAGCGGTCATCGAACCCACCTCGGACTGGCGGCATCGATATCCATCGTTGGTTGGGTCTGGCCATACCAGGCGAGGGCCCGAGAATCCGACTTGCTAGGCTTCGACGCCGACCATTCCCCCGTAGCTCAATTGGCAGAGCGTTCGACTGTTAATCGATAGGTTGCTGGTTCGAGTCCAGCCGGGGGAGCACAGACTCCACGTATGACCGATCTTGGTTCGATCGGGTTGTCTCAACGCGCGAACGGCGCGCCGTTCATGGCTAAATACTCGCGTGACCTCCGACCAGGCAGCACCGCCTACCCCGCCAGTAGACAAGCCGACGCCGCCGCGCGCAAAGTTCTTCATAATCGCTGGAGCCATCGCAGTCGCATTCATCCTGGTTCTGGGGACAGTAATCGGGTTGTTTCTGTGGAATAGCGACGAGACAGTCGCGAATCAGCAAGCTCAGCTCGAACCCTTCTACACCCCGCCGGCGGAGATCCCAGCGGAACCCGGCTCGATCATCCGGTCTGAGGAGATCCCCAACGCGACGGTACCCGGGGGAAAGGCCGTTCGGATCCTTTACACAAGCCAAGACGAGGCCGGTAACCCAGTCGCGGTCAGCGGCATGGTGTATCTGCCGAACAAGCCAGCGCCAGCAGAGGGACGCGAGGTCCTCGCCTGGGCGCACGGAACTGTCGGTCTTGCCGATAAATGTGCGCCATCTCGACAGCCAGATCCGATTGGTGACACTGAGAACTGGCTGAATGTCGCGATGGATCGTAACTATGTCGTTCCGGCAACTGACTACTACGGGTTGGGGACACCTGGGCCGCCTACCTACCTGGTTCCCGGTCAAGAAGCCCGCGACGTCGTTAACTCGGTTCGAGCCGCCCGCAATATGCAAGAAGCGGCCGCAGGTAAGAAGTGGATCGTTTGGGGTCACTCCCAGGGTGGCCACGCTTCCCTCTGGACAGGCACACTGGCCAAAGAGATCGCTCCCGAGTTGGATCTGATTGCCGTTGGAGCAGCTGCACCAGCGGCTGAGCTCACGTCAATCGTGGAACGTCAATGGGATCAGGTCGTGGGTTGGGTTATCGGGCCGTACACGTTGGTTTCCATGGAGGATGCCTTCCCGGATCGAGACTTCCGATCAGCGATTACCTCTAGTGGGTCCTCACAGCTTGATTCCGTTCTCAGCCAGTGCACCCAAGGTGGTGGGATCGAAGGCCTGATCTCGGAGTCACTTGGTGCCAACTTCTTCGAGTCCAATCCTAATGACATCCCGTCGTGGGCCCAGACCATCGTCGAGATCACTCCTGAGCCCTACGAGCCGGATATGCCGGTCTTCATGAGCGAGGGAACCAACGACCAGATTGTGCTCAGTGGCTCGAATGCGCTGATGCAGGAGAACTGGTGCAAGGCTGGTTCGGATCTCACAGTCGAGTGGTTGGGTGGCGTCGGACACATGGAGGTCGCGAAGGCTTCGGGCCCAACGTTCATGGAATGGGCGGTTGCTCGCTTCGCGGGTAAGCCCACATCGCCGAACTGTGACTACCCGCCGGCCTCTGAGCCGTTCCCGAATGTCGTGCTGCCACCTGAGGTTCTGCAAGCACCCGCAACGGTAGGGGTGCCGGTCGGGCCAGCGCCGTCAGCGTCGCCGTCGGAGTCAGCATCTGCCACGGAGTCGGTGCAGCCGCAATAGGAGGAGATGCGGAACTGCTCCAGTCGGCTCGATAGGATCGAGCAATGACCGGATCAGTGACGAGTGACGCAGGCTTCGAAGGCTCCGAGGAATTCCGTGGAACAGGCTCCTACCTGACTAACCCTTCGCTAGAGGCAGCGGTTCGATGTGCACTCGTGCTCAAGAAGCCGCTCCTGGTTCGGGGCGAGCCAGGGACAGGTAAGACCCTGCTGGCTGAGGCGATTGCGGAGGCTGAGGGCCTGGATCTCATCACCTGGAACGTCAAGAGCACCACGAGGGCCCAAGACGGGCTCTACCACTACGACACAGTCCAGCGGCTCTACGACAGCAGGTTTGGCGATCGCAACGTTAGTGATATTCGGGACTACATCCATATGGGTCCGGTGGGTCGGGCATTCCAATCCAACGAGCGGGTCGTTCTGCTAATCGATGAGGTCGACAAGGCCGATATTGAGTTTCCGAACGACCTTCTGCACGAGCTAGACCGGATGCGCTTCACCGTCGCGGAGACCGGTGATGTCGTGGCGGCCGAGCACCGCCCGATCGTCGTCATCACCAGCAATGCGGAGAAGGAGTTGCCGGATGCCTTCCTGCGACGGTGCATCTTTCACTTCATCGATTTTCCAGATCGGGAGTTGATGAGACGGATCGTGGAAGTCCACCATCGCGGACTTGACGATCGACTGCTTGACCAAGCTCTCGAGGTCTTCTATCGAATCAGGGGCTTGGAACGGTTACGGAAGAAGCCGAGTACCAGTGAGCTCGTGGACTGGATTTCGATGCTGCTCGCGCGCCGTGAAACAACTGTCGAGCTCTCCCCAGAGCTGGCCGACCTTGGGACGCTCCTGAAAAAGGAACAAGACCTCGAAGTGTTCGCTGACTACGCGTCTGGCCGATCAACTCGACCGCGGATTCGCTAGCCACAGTCTGGCTCGTGAAGGAAGGGGGTGGCAGATGTTCAACAGCTTTCTGTATCGGCTCCGGGACCTTGATGTTCCGGTAGGCGTCGGCGAGGCATTAACGCTGGCTTCAGCGTTGTCCCACGGCCTGCACGAACAAACCCTCGACGGTTTCTACTACACCGCCCGAGCGACGCTGATCCATCACGAGGGTCATCTCGACGCGTTTGATCAAGCCTTCCTTGCTGAGTTCAAGGGCATCGAGTTTGACGCTGGCGACCTGACTGAAGAACTGCAGAAGTGGCTCGATGATGCTGCCGATGAGTTTGGAGAACGGGACTGCGCCGATGACGATTCGCAGGACTTCACGGAGTTCCTCAACGATGAAGAGCTCGCCGAGTTACGCCGAAAGTTTGAGGAACGTATGGCGGAACAAACCGAGCGTCATGATGGCGGGAACTACTGGATCGGCTCGCAGGGGACGTCACAGTTTGGGCACTCTGGAAAAGCTAAACAGGGGATTAGCACCAAGAGTTCTGGCGGTGGACGAGCCGCACTACACGCTGCCGACGCTCGCCACTATCGAGGCTATCGCTCCGATGTTGCACTAGACATCCGACAGTTTGAAGTCGCCCTTCGTCGATTGCGGGCATTCGTTCGTGAGGGTGCCGAGGATGAACTTGATATTTCCGCGACTATTGATGCCACGGCGGCAAATGCGGGCGATATTGAGATCGTTGTCCGGCCACCGAGTAAGCCGAATACTCATGTGATCTTGATGATCGATGTCGGCGGTTCGATGTTTCCCTATTCGCAACTGATGTCCCAGTTGTTCAGTGCTACGAAGAAGGCCACCCATTTCAAGGATCTTCGGACGTATTACTTCCACAACATGATCTACGGCAAGGTCTATGAGACGGACCGCTTCAGTGAGCCGATATGGATCCATGACCTGATGAGGCAGTGTGGGAGTCACTACAAGCTGATCATTGTTGGGGATGCATACATGGCCCCCTATGAGTTGTGGCATTCCAGCGCACTGTCGGCCAGTGATGACTCCCGAGTAACCGGGATTGAGTGGTTACAGATCTTGTCGCACCACTTCCGGCAGAGCGCCTGGCTGAATCCCGAACCGCAGAACAGGTGGCGCGGCAGCACAATCGAGCAGATTGCTGAGGCGATCGAGATGTATCCCATGACTGTTGATGGGCTGACCGAGGCGATGACGAAGCTCAATCGAGGTTCAACGGCTCGCCGGTAGGGGCGTCTCATGGCATCGGGGACGCCGCCCGTGGCGGTTTCTGTACTCGAGTACGGCACAATGGCCCCGGATGCGCTCGCTGCCCGTCATGGACGGCAAGAGGCATTGGGGCGGTAGCTCAGTTGGTAGAGCAGCGGACTCATAATCCGTCAGGTCCTCGGTTCAAGTCCGAGTCGCCCCACAAGATCGTTTTTGATTGACTCTCGGGAAGGCTGGCCAGCGCGGATGTCTGATCGAACTGTGGAGTCGGGCGTGGATCCGACGGATCAATCGCCGTTACCGGTTGAACCGAGCGCTGACTCCCAGCAGCAGGGACCGATGAGTTTGGCGCAACGCTTGCGCCAGGGTAGTTGCGTCTGGATTAAGGCGGCAGGCGCAACTCTTGGAATCTACTAGCGCTACTTCAGCCGCCGCAGCTAGCGCGAGCCCTTGCTGTTGTTGTTGGTGAAGGCAAGCCAGCTGGCGGTCTTGCGTAGGAGCGGACCACCTGGCAGGCCAGGGTTGGCATTCGCGATGGGAGCTAGTCGCAGTAGCGCCGGAAGGTTACGGATGGAGACTTGGCGGCCTCCGATCCCTCGGAGTGGATTGATTCGTCCGGCTCCGACATCCAAGACAACCCCGATATTGCCTTCTACACCGGCAACTTCACGTCCTAGTGACGCTTCGACATTCTGCGTGATCCAACTTTGTTGACTGGTTGCAGTAAAGACTGACGTTGAGGGAGTGACGACGGCGAAGTCGGAGCTGATCTCCATTCGCGACGCGAGGGCACCGGTTGTGTCAACGAGAGCACGAAGGCCGGCAGTCAACAGCGAATCAGGGATCCGGTCAAAGTCCGGCTCGATATCACGGGCCGAGATCGCCAACTGAAATGCTCCGGCGTGCAGGTAGGTGATGAGTGGGAGCGGGCCGAGTGGTGAGGCTGCCGAACGCAGCGCAAACTCCTCGAACCGCGGTAAATCCGGAGTCGTTCCCGCAAGCCAATCGACCAACGAGTCACGGGAGCGCGCGACTGCAGCGATGAGTTCGTCTTTGGGGCGGTGTGAGTTGGCCGCCACAGTCCGATCGTCGATTTTGTCCTGGTCAATCAGAGTCGTTGATCCGGCTCGAGCATCAGCAAGTATCTCCGGCAGTTGTCGACTCTCTGGCCAGGAGCCGACCTTGGTGATAACCGCCCGTGTTGAGGTCTTCTTGACGCGGGCTGGTGCGTCGATATCGACAGAGCCCGCGACCGCGAGGAATGCCGTCCACGCCTCAACCGTCTCCTGGGCAATGACCCGTGCGCCTGCGACCGCAAGGCCTCGGTCGTTTGGCCCTGGGCGGGGAAGCTGATCCGCTGGCATCCCCTTATCTGACACTACCGAGGAAACGCGAACGTCTCGGGCCCCCACAACGTTATTGGAGGCTAGACTGCCGCGGTGACTGAGCAGCGGCCGCAGCGACCAACAATCGCCCAACTCCGAGAGGTCTGCCAGCCGCCAGCGGTTATTGGTCGGCGCAATTCCGAGCACTGGGCAGGTGACCTGTACCACCGAGCGATTTCGCCGTACATCACCCGAGTCTTCTTGCGGCTTGGATTTAGCGCGAATGCTGTGACCGGCGTCATGATTCTGATCGGCTGGAGCGCGGCCGCGTCCCTACTGATTCCCGGATTGCCAGGCGGTTTCATGGCAGCGATTCTGGGGCAGTTACAGATGCTCATCGACTCCACCGATGGGGAAGTCGCGCGGTGGCGACAAACGATGAGCCCCACTGGTGTGTTCCTCGACAAGATCGCCCACTACACCACCGAGGCATTCATCGCGATAGCGCTTGGTGTGCGCGCTGCGGGTGGTTTTGGTGCTGACAGTGGATGGGTGCTGGTTGGTGCGTTACTCGCCGTCGTGCTTCTGCTGAATAAGAGCCTTAATGACTTCGTTCATGTGGCGCGTGCACAGGCTGGCCTTCCTCGCGTCTCGGAATCCGCTGAGGTGTCCGCGCCCCGACATGGGCTCGTGGCGAATCTTCGGAAGTTCGCTCGATATGTTCCATTCCATAAACTGTTCCATTCAATCGAGATGACGTTGTTTGCGCTGGTCGCGGCCGTCATTGACGCAATCGCGGGTGATCTGATCGCAACTCGGATCCTGGTGGCAGGGCTACTCATCTGTGCTGTCCCCGCGACCATTGGCCATGCCGTGGCGATTCTCTCAAGCAACCGGCTGAAGGCGCCGCCACAGAGCTGAGCTGCTCTCGCGGTGAGTGGGGGACCAAGGCGAATCGAGACGTCGGTGGGGTTGCGTGCAAGTTTGGGCTAGCCACCGAGCGATCAGCGTCCTAACTTCGCAAGACTCAGTCCATGACTGCTGAACAGGAAGCTGCCGATCAGATCCAACTGAGGGTAATCGTGGTGATTGGGACCCGCCCGGAAGCGATCAAGCTATTCCCGGTGATTCTGAAACTACAAGAATCGGCGTACTTCCGGCCGTATGTGATCAATACCGGCCAGCATCGCGACATGGTGATGCCTGTTCTCAATATGGTCGGAATCACCCCGGACCTTGATCTCGGAGTCGGGAGTGAGCCCAATACGCTCAACCAACTGACTGCCAAAGTAATCAAGGGAGTCGATGGGGCGATCGCCGAGCTTCGCGAGGCAGACAGTGCGAGCCCGATTCCAACGACCGTGGCGATTCTGGTCCACGGCGATACATCGACCGCGATGGCAGCTGGTCTGTCGGCAGCTCAAGCCAAACTCCCTGTCGTGCACGTCGAAGCTGGCCTACGCACTGGCAACACGCTCTCGCCGTTTCCTGAGGAACTTAACCGTCAGATCATTGCGCGGCTCGCATCCTTCCATTTGGCGCCCACGGACAACAACTTGCAAAATCTCGCTCACGAGAACATTCCGGTCGATCGCGTGTTCGTGACCGGGAATACCGGAATCGATGCCTTGCAGATCGCTGCTGGAAAGCAGATTTCCTATACCGACCCCCGGCTTGAAAGTCTGGATGATCACGACGGGCCAGTCATTGTTGTCACTGCCCACCGGCGAGAGAACTGGGGCGGTGGACTAGCCAGAATTGCTGAGGCGGTCGCAATCGTGGCAGCTAGTGAGCCGACTGCCCGAATCGTTGTGTCGTTACATCCCAACCCAGTCGTGCGCGAAGAGATCGTGCCGATTCTGGAAGGAATCGACAACGTTCTGCTGGTTGAACCGCTTGACTACGCTGAGTTTGCCCGCCTGCTTGGAACCGCCAAGATCGCCATTTCCGATTCAGGTGGGATTCAGGAAGAGGCGCCTTCAGTCGGTACGCCGGTTCTTGTTACGCGGGAAGAGACCGAGCGTGCTGAGGGCGTTGAAGCGGGGACCCTGGAACTAGTCGGAACCGACACCGAACGAATCGTTGCCGCTGCTATTGGGCTACTGAGTGACTCGACGCGCTATCAACGGATGACATCGCGGACTAACCCCTATGGAGATGGATTCGCCTCTGCTCGAATCGTTGCTGCCCTGGCGAGTCTTGCCCTTGGCGAGCCACCGCCGACCCCATTCGGTTCCGGCTTCAGCCGTCGCGCCGTGCTGGAGGCTGCCGGGTACGACAACCTGCCCGCGTCTGCGCTCGAGTTGGAGCTAACGAAGATCGCGTTCGCCGGTGACGGAGTCAAATACGTTGGCCCCGAGCGCCGTGGTGAAGGCCGGTAGTGGCGTTCGCGTGACCAGGCTTCGTGGCTAGATCGAACGGCGTGTGGGTAGCCAAACCAGCTGACAAGCAAGGGCGCTTATGCTGCCTAGGTGATTGCCGAGACGGATCCATCGCTGCAAGTACTAGGAAGCGTATTTGGCTACGACAGTTTTCGGGGCGAGCAGCAGGAGATCATTGATCACGTGGTGGCCGGCGGCGATGCCATCGTATTAATGCCGACCGGCGGCGGAAAGTCGCTGTGCTACCAAATTCCCGCGCTGGTCAGAAGCGGCACGGGCATCGTGGTCTCGCCACTGATCGCCCTCATGCAAGACCAGGTCGATGCCCTTGAGCTTGTCGGAGTGCGGGCCGCATTCCTGAACTCCAGTCAATCCACGCAGCAGCGGATTGAGGTAGAGCAGGCTTACCGGTCGGGGGAACTCGATGTGCTGTATGTGGCACCCGAGCGTCTCGCGATGGCGGGAACGCGCGACCTGCTGGATAGTTCATCGATTGCGCTATTCGCCATCGATGAGGCGCATTGTGTTTCGCAGTGGGGTCATGACTTCCGCCCTGACTATTTGCAGCTAGCCGGTTTGGTGGTGCGCTGGCCTGACGTCCCTCGAATAGCGTTGACCGCTACGGCGACGAGGGCAACTCATGATGAGATCACCGAGCGACTCGAGATGCCGAAGGCTAGGCACTTCGTCGCCAACTTCGATCGACCGAATATCCAGTACCGGATAGAGCCAAAGAGCAACGTTAAGTCTCAGGTGCTGTCATTTATCCGGACCGAGCACCCCGATGACGCCGGGATCGTCTACGCGCTCTCGCGTAAGAGCGTGGATGGGATAGCGGAGTTCCTGCGTGAGAAGGGGGTCAACGCCTACCCGTACCACGCTGGCATGGATGCGACTTCGCGTCGCGAGACCCAGGCTCGGTTTCTTCGCGAGGATGGCGTGGTCGTCGTCGCGACAATTGCCTTCGGGATGGGGATTGATAAACCCGACGTTCGCTTTGTTGCCCACGCTGACCTCCCGAAGTCGATCGAGGGCTACTACCAAGAGACCGGACGCGCCGGGAGGGATGGTTTGGCCGCAACTGCCTGGCTGGCCTATGGACTCGGAGACGTTGTAAACCTGCGGAGAATGATCGATGACTCGCCAGGGGAACGCGAGTTCAAGATAAAGCTATCGTCGCATCTCGATGCCATGCTGGCGCTATGTGAGACGACAACGTGTCGCCGGGTCAACTTGTTGAGCTACTTCGGCCAGAAAAGCCAAGCGTGTGGCAATTGCGATACCTGTCTCTCACCCCCTGAAACTTGGGACGGGACGGTTGCCGCCCAAAAGCTGCTCTCAACTGTTGTTCGGCTCAAGCGGGAACGGAATCAGTCGTTTGGTGCGGGGCAGATCATTGACATTCTGCGCGGGAAGCAGACGGACAGGGTCCGGCAGTGGCGTCATGATGAGCTCACTACCTGGGGAATTGGTTCGGATATCTCCGAGCAGCAGTGGCGAGCAATAACTCGTCAACTGTTGGCCAGCGGAGCGCTAGCTGTCGGCACAGACGGATACGGCACCCTCGTCACCACTGACGCTAGCGACGGGATTCTTCGCGGAGAGCGCTCGGTTGACCTTAGAAATGACCCGGTCCCAGCCTCGCGACGGTCCGCTAGTGGCGCTCGCCGGAAGCAAGCTAAGTCTGATGGTGCACCACTCTCGCCAGCCGATGAGGAACTCTTCGAACTGCTGCGGCAGTGGCGTGGGGAGAAAGCCCGAGAGAAGTCGTTGCCTGCCTACGTGGTGTTTAACGACTCGACGCTGCGGGAAATCGCCCGTCAGCGACCGAGCACACGTGAGGCGCTACTAGGAATCACCGGGATTGGTGAGAAGAAACGCGATACCTATGGCGATGACGTCGTCAGCGTCGTTACCGGCTCGCAGTAGACTCGTCGCTATGGCTGTTGTGAAGATCAATGCAATCGAGTTGCCCGCCGACGCTGGACCCGAGCTGGAAGCGCGCTTTGCCGCCCGACTTGGGGCTGTTGATGGGGCACCTGGATTCCTTAGCTTCGAGCTACTGCGCCCGGTCGCTGGTGACGACCGCTACTTTGTCTACACCAAGTGGGAGTCCGAGGACGACTATCAGGCGTGGGCGAAGGGTAGGGCTGCCGCCGCGCACGCGGGGGAGCGCAAGAACCCCGTTGCAACCGGTGCATCGTTACTGGAGTTCGAAGTCGTGCAGTCGAGCGCGGCGTCCTAGACATTGGCGGACTCGGCGCGGACGATGGATGAGCCAGCCCAAACAGGTAAGTACCTGGCATTGCTGCGCGGTATCAACGTCGGGGGAAAGAACCGAGTTGAGATGCCTAGGCTCGCAGCCCTCTTCGTCGGATTGGGGTTCAACGATGTTGAGACCTACATCAATACAGGCAACGTTGTTTTCCGCAGCGATGCCACCCCTGCCGATGCACTCGTAGCCACGATTGAGGCGGGAATCAACGAGCATTTTGGCCTGGGTGTCAAAGTGCTAGTGAAGAATGCCGCCACCATCGAGGCCATCGCAGCAGACCTTCCCGATAGTTGGTCGAATGACAAGACGATGAAGTCCGACGTGTTGTTTCTGTGGGATGAGGTCGCGGATCCGAGAGTGATCGAGGCCTTGACGGTTGTTGATGGCATCGACGATGTGCGCTATTCCAATGGCGCACTGCTGTGGCGGGTGGACCGATCAGTCCAGTCTCGCAGCGGGATGAATAAACTGGTGGGGACGCAGCTATATCGCCAGATGACGGTGCGCAACTGCAATACGTTCCGCCGCCTCGCGGCGTTGATGGCGTAGCAGCTTTCTGGGCACTACTGGTCTTAGTTCGCGACCCTCGTTACTGCGCAAACCCACTCGACCTCGTCGCCGGCCTCGGCGGGGTACCAGCCGGGGCTCTCGCTCAGCTCAGGGTGAACCGAGATCTCCGCGGCCGCATCGGAGTCGACATCCACAGTCCATCCCTCACCTTGTAGGTGAGCGGAGAAGGCATCGAAGTCCACATCAATACCCTCGGCAATAAGCTGGAGGTGCTCGTCATCGTTGTCGGTATCTGCCCCCGCGCGAGTGACGACGAGGGTTTGGTCCTCGGCCGTGTAGCGTCCGAAGAACTGCTCGGTGTCGTCGGTAACCCGCGGTTGGACGTTCATCGCCCAGACTTCCCCCACCTCGCGCCATGTATGGGGGTCATCGACGAGGGGGACCCAGCCAAGGTCCAGCAGTGCAACGACCGCGCGGTCGGTGCCGATCTCATCGCCAAAGTCGACCCGCGGAATTGATGACGACAGGGTGGCCCCGTCCTCATCGCCACCTTCGGGGAAGATCACCAGCTCGCCGCTTGGCTGCCAGATGACACAAGGTGAGTCACCGTCAATACCTTCGGGAGCCTCGACTGGATCGCTGTCGAAGTCGACATCGTCATCGTCGGAGTCATCGGTGTCTGATGAAGAGTCACCGGCCAATAGGGTCAGGGCATCGGACTCGGCGGGGGTAAGGGCAACGAAGATCTCGTAGTCGTCGGTCGCGAGTTGTACGAGAAGGTCAGGATTGACTTTGACGAGCGGCCAGTCCTCGGGAGCGTAGAGAATTGCATCCCCGATGTACTCGACGTAAGTATCGCCGTGGGTGATCACCCCTGGTGGCATTCCTGGACCAACATCTGCGGTCGCAGCGGCCTCGTCGGCGTAGAAACTGATCCTTCCTAGACCGTCATTTGGCCGTACGTAGACGGCAAACACGGTTTGGGCAGTCTCATCCTCGTATGCAAGCACTATTGGATTCTCGCTGTTGGGTTTTCTGTCAACGCACGCGGGTTGGGCTAGGCGGCGTGCTGGGACGTCCTGCGCCGCCAGAATATGGCGGCTAACACCAGTGCGGCAATGATCGCGATCCCGACCAACACAGTCGTGGCAGCCGACGTTGTCGGGGAAGACTGCCCCGCTGATGTGTCGCTTGGAATCGCGCCTGAGGCCTGGAGTAGGTCCTCTTGACCAGGTACCGGACCCCCGTCCTGGTGCATTGCGATCGCTGGAATAGCAACTGGCTCGGGTGCTGATACGGGTTCGGGTAAGTTCCCGATCGCGACTAGGTCCTCGTCATTATCGGTAACCCAATCGAATAGTCGCGGAGCGATGACGTTCATCTTCATGCCGGTTCGCATTGCCGCCATTACCAACGTTCGACCGTCGCGCTTGGAGGCAGCGACCAACGTGTTGCCAGCCATGGAGGTGAATCCAGTCTTAGCGCCGATATGTCCCGGGTAGTCCCACTGGAGCATTGCGTTGTGGTTGTAGAGCTTCATCTTGCGACCAGTGGTTGGCGACTCCATCCAGCGCTGCTTGGTCTGGAGGATCTCGCGAATCTCGGGGACCTTGATAGCGGCCCGGAAGATCGTGGCCAAATCGCGTGAGGTGCTGATCTGGTTATACTTGTCCAGCCCGTTTGGAGTGAGGGCATGGGTGTTTGTTGCGCCGAGACTGGCTGCGGTCGCGTTCATCAGTCCGAGGGTGTTGTCCCAGCCGCCGTAGGCATTGGCTAGTGCGCTCGCGGCGTCATTGCCACTATTCATGATCATTCCGGCGAATAGGTCATCAACGCGGAACTCGGTACCGGCACGCAGGCCAATCTTCGTACCCGCTTGTTGGATGTCCTGCATCGTGGGAGCGAAGAGTGAATCGCCCTGGAGTCGATCGATCAGTGTCACCGCCGTCAGCATTTTGAGAGTGCTGGCTGGGGGGAGAAGCCTGTCGGGGTCCTTGCTCGCGAGGATCTCGCCTGTGTCGGCGTCGGCAACGATCCAACTCTGTGCGACAACCTGAGGTGATGGCACGTAGCGGTCGGCTTTGGTCGTGAACTCAACCACCGGGGCTCGGGAGCTCGACGTGGGAGTCGACGTCTTGGTTGCAGAAGGAATCGAGGAAGATTCCATCGCGGTTGCCGGTGTGAGTAACCCGCCGAGGCAAAGAACCGCGGCGCTTGCAACCGTCGCCGAAAATCGAAGTCTCACCCAAGAAACGTAATCCGACAATGAGTCGAATCGGCGAAGGCGCGGCAAGTGTTGTGGGTGATTTATCTCCCTGACCCTGCATCAATCCTGATCGTTTTCTACGATGCGGGTGTGACCCTTCGAGCCGGACTACGACGCGCGGTCGTTGGCGTCGCCGTAGCCGGAGCAATCCTGGCCCCAACCTCTACCGCAACCGCGGTCGAGGAGGACGCCAACATCCCCGTGGCTCAACCACAGATCGACTCGAAAGAGCGGTTCGCGGTCGAGTTATTGCAGCGCGGTGGGTGGCCCCTCACCGGAAGTAACGTCTGTGCGGTCGTTGCGTGGGAGCTGGCGGAGGGTGGCCACTTCGTCCCCGGTTCGTCACGATTCAACCCGCTCAATACCAGCCAGGCGATGCTCGGGGATTCGGTGTTCAACTCCCATGGAGTTCGCAACTACCCGAACTGGAATACGGGCCTTGACGCAACCGTCAAAACCCTCAATCTGGCCTACTACGACTACGTGCGGCTCGCGCTCAACCAAGCTGACGACCAACTCGCGGTTCTGCAAGCAGTGGGTACCTCCGTTTGGGGTACGAAGTTTGAGAACCCGGCAGTGTTCCTCTCGAACGAGTGCACCACGTGGGCACAGGAGTTCGACCGCAAGAGTGAGGCTGGGCGTGCCGAGGTTGCACGTGCAAAGGAAGCTATTGCCGCGTCCCAAACGGCGCTTGCTGTTGCCCTCGAGGATGAGAACCGCCTGAATAGGCGCTATCAGCGAATTGAGGGCCCGATCGAGGACGCGAAGGCCAAGCTCGCTGGATTCGCTCGCACGTTGTACATGTCGGGGATGGAACCAACAGTGCTCGCCGATATTGAGGCGATCGATTCTGGCGACCCGGTTGCCTACACGATCCTTCAGTCTTACACCGGCTATGCCGCGAGCTCGGATGCGCGGGCGATTCGCGAGGCAGTTGAGTTGCTCGAGACCGTCGGAACCTCCCGGGCTTCGGCTTCTGAAAAGGTACGGGTAGCTCAGGCGGAAATCGCCAAGAACGAGCTTGCTCAACTGGCGGCAGAGAAAGAGCTCGCGAAGATCGAGGCTGTCTTACCGTTCGGTGGCTAGCGCTTCGAGTGAGTAGGATCGGGCACCGTGTCGAGGTTCTTGGGGTATCAGTGATGGATCGGCAAGAAGGCCCAATCCTGCTCAGTGCCTATGCAGCCCGCCGCTGTCCCCGACGAACCCACAATGACTTCGATCGAACCATCGCGCTTGGGAGCGAGTCGTTAGAGCTCTCCGCAAGTGCACAAGAGCGGATTGACTCAGGTAAAGAGTTCGAGCTCGATATCGTCGCGGAGATCATGCAGATCCATCGAGAGTCGGTGGTCGAGATCGGCGCGGACCTCGGTCGGTCTGCTGCCATCTGCGCCACAGAAGGGGCGATGTCCCTCGGAGTACCGATTATCGTCGGAGGGTGGCTGCCCGATGACGTCGCTGGTGGGCGCAAGGGGCGCCCGGATGTTCTGCTGAAGTCTGCTCAACCTGCTCCTTGGTCCTACTATCCAGTGGAGATCAAGCGCCACAAGGTGTTGTCAAAGGCGAACAAGAAGCTCGGAAACGCCCTCCTGTCGCCAATCTCGTCACCCCATCTGACTGAGGCAAGGCGTGATCCTGAGTTCAATGAACGACGAAACCGGTCAGAATCAGACACTTTGCAGCTGGCCCACTACTGGCGCATGTTGCAGGCATGTGGGCGAGCGCCCACCGGAAGCACCATGGCCGGCGTGATCGGGTCAGACCATCTTGACTCCGACCGCGAACCAAGGATCTGCTGGTTTGATCTCGCAGACCCAGCGTTTCAGACCTTCTCGCGATCCGAGCCGGACGCTACTACTGCTCGCAGCGCATTGGAGCGATACGACCGCGAGTTCGGCTTCCGCTCCGAGGTTGCGCACGTGGCGGCGCAGCGAATGGGCGACGGCGCTGACCCTGCTCCCCTCGTCACCCCGATTTGGATCAATGAGTGCGAGCAGTGCCCGTGGCAGCTCTATTGTGCAGCGGAACTCGGCAGCGATAACGCTAGCTTTGCCGTCCGGCGATTGGATGCTCGGTCGTGGCTCGCCCTTGCCGAGGCGCAGATCTCCTCGGTAGGCGACCTTGCCGCGCTTGATCCGGTTGCCATCGACCAGTTCGACGAGGATGCCGAACCCGACGGGTCCAGGACCGACGAGGTCCTTCGCGACTACCTGGCCAAGGTCACACCGAGTCGCAATGCCCTAACGAGTCTGGCACGAGCGGTTAGGGCTGCCAGGATGATCGAGGCGGGGGTATTTCTCGAGCGGCGCAGCGCTGAACCGATCGACGTCCAACGAGCAGATATCGAAGTCCATTTAGATGTCGAATCAGATAGGTCGACTCGGATCTATCTATGGGGGATGTACGTCGTCGATCATCCGACTGGATCGTCTGGGTATGAGGCAGTCTCAGCCTGGGAGCCCCTTGACGACCAGTCCGAAATCGCCTTGACGAGGCAGTTCTGGCTCCGGCTGAAGGAGATGATCTCGCAGGCTGAAGCTGCGGGGTATTCGATTCGTGTTTACCACTATGCGAGGCCCGAGCCAACAGGTCTGCGAAAGGCGGCCAAGCTCGCAGACGGTGTCAGTTTTCCGGCTCTTGAGGAGGTCAATGCGGTAGTCGAGCGCTACTTCATTGATCTGTTCGACACTATTCGTGCGAACTTCCGCGGGCGCGTGTCGCTTGGGCTCAAAGATGTCGCCCGACATGGGCCCGGTTTTCAATGGCGCGACGAGGACCCCGGCGGACTGCAATCGCAGATTTGGCTCGATCAGGTCTACGCCGGCGATGCTGGTGCTCGACAACGCATCTTGGAATACAACGAAGACGACGTGCGGGCAACTGACGCTGTCTTGTCTTGGCTAACGAACAAATAGCCGCCGCTCAAACTAGGCCTATGGCATGGCCGAGGCGAGGAACTGCGCGACGACAGTGCCTAGCTCCGCACCCTGGTCCTCTTGAAGGAAGTGTCCCGCGTCTTTGATGACAGGGTGGTCACGGCCCGCAGCGCCGAGGAATGCTGCTTTGAAGATCGGTCCCATTGCCCCGGTGATGGGATCGGAATCGCTAAACGCCACCAGAGTTGGCACAGAGGACTCGCTAAGGGTCGCCCAAGCTTGTCGGTTCAGTTCACTGGCCGGATCGTCGGGACGGGTTGGAACGAGCGAGGGCATTGCGCGTGGCCCGGCCTTGAACTGCTCGTTCGGGAACGGAGCGTCGTAGGCGGCAATGACATCTGGAGAAAGCCGCGAGATGGTTCCAGACTGAACGAGACGACTGATGTCTAGCGACGGTGCGGTCCGCACCGCGTCTCGGAATTCCAACCAGACCTCTGGCATTCCGAAGTCACCGGTGGGAAGGCCAGTATTCGCAACGATGATTGCCCGAAACTTGTCTAGGTCGGCCGCAACGACCCGCAAGCCGATCAAACCGCCCCAGTCTTGACCCAATAGGGCGATGTTCGTCAGCCCAAGGTGGTCAAGTAGTAGCGACCGGATCCATTCGACGTGGCGCGCATAGGAGTGGTCCTTGATCTCTGTGGGCTTATCTGAAGCACCGAACCCGACGAGGTCAGGCAAGATCACGCGGTAGCCGGCTTCGACGACGGGCGTAACGACGTGTCGATAGAGGAAGGACCATGTCGGTTCTCCGTGCAACATAACGACAACAGGCCCCGACTGCGGCCCGATGTCGCGGTAGGCAATCCGAAGCTGACCTCCCTCATCGTCAGAGACGGTTGCGTACTCGATCGGATGGGCAAAGCCCGGAATCGCCTCAAGGCGCTCGACAGGAGTGGTCAGGGTTTTCATGGAGACCAACCTAGGCGATACCTTCGGTGTACGACATCGGGCATCGATCGGCAAGAGAGGGCAAGCTTCGCGATATGGGAATCGAAATTCCAGTAGGCGATGTAGAGCTGGCGATGACAGAGGTCTGTGATGAATACATAATGCCGCGGTTTCGGCATCTGGCAGATACTGAGATATTCGAGAAGGGGCCAGGTGATTTCGCCACAATCGCTGATCGGGAGTCCGAGGCAGCCCTCGCCCTGAGACTGCTGGAGATAGATCCGGCTGCGGTCGTCGTTGGCGAGGAGGCAGTCGCTAGCGATCCCCAAATACTCGACCTTGCCCGCGGCACTGGTCGGGTCTGGATCATTGATCCGATCGATGGCACGGGCTCATTCGTTCGCGGGCGGCCTCGATTCGCTGTGATGGTTGCGTTGGTCGAGGGCGGGCGCACGATTGGTGGATGGATTTGGCAGCCAATCGGGTCCTCGATGTACACGGCGACATCGGTGACAGACGCTCAACTCAACGCAAGACCAATTGATAGGGCGCCGGTCAACTCTGAATCAAGAGGACCGTTCGAGCAGCTATCCGGTGACGTGAGAACGACCTACTTTGGCGATGAAGCCAGATCGGCGGTGGAGCGCACAGTTGGCAAGCTGCCGAGTGTCCGGCTCAACCGGGGAGGGGCCTGTGGCTACGTCTATCCGGATTTGGCCTGCGGGAGATTGGACTACGCAGTATTTAGTCGCCAGTATCCCTGGGACCATGCGGCGGGCGCTCTGATTCTCGAGCAGGCGGGTGGGGCAGTTCGTGATCTCGACGGCAGGGCCTACGACCCAACATCAACGTCATTTGGGCTGCTAGCAACGGGACGAGCGGCCGATTGGGAGGCCATAAAAGCGCATGTCTTTGACAGTCAACGGTAGTGGAGTGAGCTTCCGCCTCGACGTCGATGACGGTATTCTCCTATTCGGAGAGACCTCCACAAGGCCGTGGACGAACGCGAGAAGGACGAAGGGGGCTTGATGATTACGGTCGTCAACAATCAATCCGAACAACGATTCGAGGCCACTATTGAGGGGGAGACCGCCGGAACGCTCGACTACTTTCTTGATGGGCGAGTGCTCGTCACGACCCATACGGTTGTCTCGCACGACTTCGAGGGTCGTGGAGTTGGGTCCCAGCTGGCGGCGGCAGCGCTTAGTGATGCACAGACGAATGGCTGGCTAGTTCGGCCTGAATGCTCATTCATTTCTCACTACATAGTCAAGCACCCAGAGTTTGCCGACCTACTCGAATCGTGACTTCGGCGACACAACTGTCAGACGTTGAGCGCATACTGACCGAAGATCATTGACGATCATCGGGGGACCAATGCTCCATCTTCATCGCAGCGAGAGCGCTAGCGCATTGCTGTCCGCGCTCGTTGGCGTTCTCGGCAAGCCGACTGCGGATGTGCTCACACCAGAGGTCGTGAGTGTGCCGAGCCGCGGTATTGAGCGGTGGATTTCTCAGGGCGTAGCTAGTCGGTTGGGAGTCAGCGCAAATATCCAGTTCCCGTCCCCGCAGGCATTGGTTGAGCAAGCGATCGCCGAGTCGACTGGGCGCGATCGTTCGACTGATCCGTGGGTCAACGGAGAGCTGCTCTGGGCGGTGGGCTCAGCGGTCGATGAGAACATGGACAGCCCCTGGATGCAGCTGGTCGCAAGCCAGATTAGGCAGGGGCGCATCGATACGCAGCGAGGCAGCGGTGGTCAGCGAACCGACCGGGTGGCCACCTTTCAGTACATCCGTAACCTCTTCGCGACCTATCACTGGATGCGTCCAGACATGATCAGATCGTGGGCCCAGGGGAGGGATGTCGGAGCTGCGGGTGAGTTGCTTGACTCCCGCGACCTGTGGCAGCCGCAGCTATGGCGGGAGGTCAGGCAGAGACTTGCGGTCGCTAGCCCTCCGGAGCTCTTACTCACTGCCGCTGAGGAGATTGCCGCTGGTGCAGCCGCGCTCTCGCTACCAACGCGTGTCAGCGCGTTTGGGCTGACACGTCTTCCCCCTAGCGTGCTGTCGGTGCTTAGCGCCATCTCAAACCATCGCGAGGTCCACCTCTTTGCGCTCACTCCCTCGCGGGTTCTATGGGACCAGGTCGCGGGCTTACTCGCGCAGGACCAGGTGGTCGCGTCGCCCGAATCGGCAACGGATCGGCGGAAGTCTCCGGTTCTGTGCATGGGTTTGACACGGGCAGCGGACCCGACCGTGGAGCTAGCCCGAAACGAGTTGGTGGCATCGTGGGGCAGGGACTCGCGCGAGCTCCAGGTTGTGCTCGCCACGGCAGCAGTCACAGCAATTGATCAGTACCATCCTGGGCCGGTCATTCAAGCGGAAGCTGGCGGATCCGCCGGGAGTGAGGCCGTCACGCTACTCGGTCGACTACAGCAATCGATCTATCAGAACGAACCAACCGCTATTTCGGCTCATGCGAAGTCTGAGCGTGCCCAAGCCGATGACGCTGCAGGGATCGTCGATGACTCGGTTCAGGTGCACTCTTGTCATGGACCAGTCCGGCAGGTCCAGGTCTTGCGCGACGCGATTCTGCACCAACTCAATTGCGACCCGACCCTTGAGCCGCGGGATATCGTCATCATGTGCCCCGATGTTGACACGTATGCGCCGCACATCAAGGCGGTGTTTGGTCAGTTCGATCAGCTGAGGGTTCGGATTGCCGATCGGTCAGTGTTGCTGACTAATCCAATGGTCTCCGCCCTCAGTGCGTTACTCGAGCTAGCCGATTCCCGCTGTACAGCCAGTCAAGTGTTCAGCTTTCTTCAACTCGAGCCGGTGCAGGCACGTTTCGAGTTGACCGGAGATGACGTGACCCGAATGCAGGACTGGGCTGCCGAGGCAGGAGTCCGATGGGGTCTGGACTCATCGCACCGTGCCCGGTGGGATGTCGCGGGAATCGAGGCAAATACCTGGGAGTTTGGG
Organism: uncultured Actinomycetes bacterium; assembly: GCA_946803585.1. Classification (GTDB taxonomy): domain Bacteria; phylum Actinomycetota; class Actinomycetes; order S36-B12; family UBA10799; genus UBA10799. The sequence goes on along the minus strand of CAMPEQ010000007.1, from coordinate 527,895 downwards.
GTTGACCGGCTACTCGCCGGCGTGGTGATGGCCGACGAGGGGCAGCGCGTAATCGGCGCAGTACGGCCAGTCGATGACGTCGCGAGCACAGAGATTGACCTGGTCGGCAAGCTTTCCGAGTTTCTTTCGCGACTCCGACAGGTCGTCGACAAACTCTGCGGGCAGTTCACGGTGGGCGAGGGACTAGAGATCCTCCGGTCGGCAAGTGAGGATCTATTGGCCGCTCCCGGCGAACAGGAATGGCAAACGATTGCGTTGCGCCAGCTACTCGAGGAGCTCGATGATGAAGCAGGAAGTAAGGGAGAAGGCACCTTAGTATCGCTTAACGAGTTCCGCGATGTCGTCAACGAGAAGCTGTCAGGGCGCCCGACACGAACCAACTTCCGCAGCGGTGACATCACGGTTTGCACTCTCACCCCGATGCGGTCAGTACCGCACCGCGTCGTCGCACTCTTGGGACTCGACGACGGGGCCTATCCACGAAAGGGCAGGGCGCTAGGTGACGACCTCACCAGAGCCGAGCCATTGGTGGGGGACCACGACGTTCGAGGTGAGGACAGGCAGTTGCTACTCGATGCAGTCCTCGCGGCTCAGGATTCGCTTATCATCACCTACTCGGGCCGCAGTGAGCGAACAAATGAGCGTCTCTCGCCAGCGGTGCCACTTGCTGAGTTACTGACCTCACTGCGGCACCTCAGGGGTGTGAGCTCAGATGAGGACGTCGTTGTCTCACATCCATTGCAGCCGTTCGACAAGCGCAACTTTGAGGTGGGTGCGCTCATCGGAGATCGACCGTGGAGTTTCGATTCGGCGGCATTCACTGGGGTTCTACAACGAACCGGTGACCTGCAGCGACGCAGCCCATTCTGGCCCGCTGGTGAGCCCGAACTCCCGCCGGTCACGTCCGAAGCGATCTCGACCGACGAGTTGGTGGAGTTCTTTCAGCACCCGGTGAGGCACTTCATTGTGCAGCGCCTCAACGTGCGGTTGAAGGACTACGATCGCGAGACCGATGAGGAACTCCCGCTTGATCTAGACCACCTAGCACTCTGGAGTGCCTGCGAGCGACTGCTGGTAGCTGCCAGCGCAATCGACGACACTGCCGCAATTTCCGAACTCGGTACTCGTTGGATCCTGGCGGAGAAGGCCTCGGGGGCACTTCCAGTCGGTCACCTAGCTGATCAGAAGATCAGAGATGCGTATCGCGATGTGATGGAGATTGCGGCCCGCGTGCGCCTGCGGCGCGGGCAGAGTGAGGTGACGAGTAGGGCGGTCCGGGTCGAGTGCGAAAACGGGGTCCTCGTCTACGGCAGCGTCGGGAATCTATGTGGTAGCGAGATAGTCGACTTCTCGTTCTCGCGACTGCTTCATTTCGCAAAAGTGAATGGTCCTGCGCCCAAAGCGAAGCCGCGTATTGCTGCTTGGATCAGACTCCTCGCCCTCTCCGCGAGCTACCCGGACGTGCAGTTCTGCGCGACGGTTATTGGTCGCGGGGCCTCGGGCAAGAGCGGATCATCGGCCGCGATGAGTTTGTTCCGGACTCCAGAAAACGCCAGAGCGATGCTCTCCGAATTAGTGGACCTGTATCTCACGGGGATGAGGCAACCACTTCCGCTGTTTCCCGAGTCGTCGCAGGCGCTCGTGCGCGGCCACAGGAATCCCAGGCTGTCCGTCGAAGGCGCATGGACGTCAGATTACGGCTACCCAAAAGAAGATCAAGATCCGTACAACCTGGCGGTTTACCCACAGGTGAGTGCTGCCGACATTTGTGAGAACCCGCGAGTCCTCGAGCTGGCGAATCAGTTCTGGGGCCCGTTATTGCGTCATGATGACACTCGAGCTGTGGTGTAGTTATGGATCAAGGTAGCGGTAGCTTCTCACTCAAGGGTGAACTCCCAGCCCCCGGCGTGACCCTGTTGGAGGCCAGTGCGGGTACTGGCAAAACCTACGCGATCGCCGGATTAGTCACCCGGTTCGTTGCCGAGGGGACTTCGATCGAGGACTTCCTGATTATCACCTTCACCGTGGCCGCGACTGGCGAGCTGCGTAAGCGCATCAGAGACCGGCTGGTATCCAGTGTTGAGAAGATCGACAGTCACGTAGCTGGTGACTCGAAGGATGAGACAGGCTCCAATGACGATGATGTTCTTGCTGCGCTCCTCGATGGGACAGCTGAACAGATCCGAATCCGCCGCGCGTACCTTTCGGCCGCGGTATCCGATTTTGACTCGGCGACGATTACGACCACCCATGGCTTTTGCGATGCGGCACTCTCCGAGCTTGGGCTAGCTGGCGATGCGGAACTTAGACCGGAGTTTCAGACCGACCTCTCAGAGCTTGCGCAGGAAGCTGCCGCAGACCTCTACGCAAAGCGATTCGGTCAGGGTCAGGACATAGACCTGCTTGCGCCAATCACTGTCGCGGCGGCCCAAGCTGTTGTGTCGGCAGCAACTGATCAATGGGATGCAGAGATCGTCCCGCCAGCGATGGGTCTTCCCGATGACGTCGCGACGGTTCGTTCTGTACTCGCCCAAGACGCGCGGCGACTCATCAATCACCGTAAGCGGGTATCCGGCAAGATGTCTTTTAGTGACCAGATCGGCCGCCTTAAGGCCGCAGTCCAAGACCAACAGCGAGGGCCACTGGCTCGCGAGTTGTTGGCGAAGCGCTATCCGATCGTGCTGGTCGACGAGTTTCAGGACACTGATACCTCTCAGTGGGATGTGCTCAGAGATGCGTTTGGCGGCGGCGGCTGCCGGCTCTTGCTGATCGGTGATCCTAAACAAGCGATCTACGCGTTTCGAGGAGCCGATATCTACGCCTATTTGGCGGCAGTCAACCAAGCGGATTCGAGATGGAGTCTCACCCGTAACTACCGCACGGACGACGGTCTCGTGAGAGCGCTTAACGCAGTATTTGGCTCATTGCAGTTAGGTGACCCAAGCATTCAGTATCGGCAAGTGACATCGGCAGTGAATCCAGACCAGCAGAAGAACCGATCAATTCCGCTGCGTATTCGGATGACGACAGATCAGACGCAGGTTAAGCGAACCAGTAGGGGGGCGGTGGAGAAGAACGCGGGAATTGAACTAATCTCGCGTGACGTCGCGGCCGATATTGTCACGGCACTCACAGACAAGCGCGCCGTCCCTCGCGAGATCGCTGTCCTCGTTGGTAGGAACCGCGATGCAGACCAAGTTCGCGACGCGCTCACCGCGTGTGGCGTACCCGCGGTGGTTCGGGGTAGTCGTAGCGTGTTCGCAACCCAGGCGGCCGATGATGTGAAGCGACTCCTGCTTGCGCTTGACCGTCCCAGTTCCACGCCGACCCTGCACCGCCTAGCGATCAGCAGCTTGATTGGTTGGTCTACGGCGCGATTGGCCAGTGCGACTGACCAAGAGCTAGGAGGACTCAGCCGTCGAGTGACCGATTGGGCTCACGACCTCGAACATGACGGAATCGCGGGGGTCTTCGCGTCGATTAAGTCGAGATACGGCCTACTGACGCGGCTGCTAGCTCAACAAGACGGCGAAAGAGCCCTGACAGATCTTGACCAGGTCGTGGAACTTGTCCATGAGTACGAGACATCGACCAGGGCCTCAGCTGCAGCTCTCGCAAGCTGGTTGACCCAGCGAATAGACGAGGCGACGACCTCGACCGATTCAGATGAGCGTTCGCGGAGGTTGGAGTCCGACGCTGAGGCGGTTCAGGTCATAACTATCCACGCTGCCAAGGGACTAGAGTTTGATCTTGTCTATTGTCCATTCCTCTGGACCGCGCCAGTCGTACCCAAGAACCAAGAGACCTTCTACTACCACCGAGGCGGCGGCCGGGAGCTCTTTGTCGGAGGAAGCAGGTCAGAGGGATTCCGCGACGCGAAGCGCGACTCGATGGCTGAAGCCCAAGGGGAGGGGCTGCGGCAGGCGTACGTCGCGATGACTCGCGCGCGCCACGAGTTGGTGGTTTGGTGGGCGGATGGCTATGACTCTCACCTTTCGCCGCTAGCCGGCGTCGTTTCCCATATCTATGCAGATGGGCCCGCGGACCGACTTCGCCTCCTAGCAGAGCAGAACCCAACGATCGACGTGACGATTGTCGATCGGCAGCCTGAACAAACGAGTTGGAAGCCAAGCGCCGACTCTGCGAACCTGGCGAGAGACCGTGGCTTGAATGAGGGTCCGCGGGTGAATAGTTTCCAGCGGACCATCGACGGAGGATGGGGTCGCACTTCATTCAGCGGCCTTACCGCTGTGGCCCACGGCGGGGCCGGGGGGTTCCGAGTCGCAGAACCAGACGTCAGCGCGGTTGAGGACGAGAGCGATATGGAGGTGTCGCTTCCTTACTCGGAACTAGGTCGTTTCCAGATGCACGAGTCAGACGAGGTACTACGAACTCGGAGGTCCCTGCTAGCCGACATTGCGGGTGGTGCGACCTTCGGTAGCTTCGTGCATTCGATCTTCGAGAACGTTGACTTCGCAGCTGACCAGCTTTCCGTAGAAGTCGCCGACGAGACCACTGCCGCGATGCGAAGGTGGGCGATCACTCTCGAGCAGCCGACTGCGCTAGTTGCCGGTCTCGTGGCGGCGATTCAAACTCCACTGGGCCAGGACTTGGCGAATATCAGCTTGGCTGATGTCACGAGGCAAGACCGACTCGACGAGATGGACTTCGAGTATCCGCTCGCTGGCGGAAATACCCCAACAGGTGAGTTCAATACCGCAGCAGTTCGAGAACTACTCGATCGAGAGTTGTCTGCTGACGATCGCCTACGGGGGTACCTTCCGTTTCTCGCAAATCCCGATCTCGATAGGGATGTCCACGGATTCCTTAGCGGAAGTATCGACCTCGTATTGCGCACACGAGGTGGCACCAGCGAGCCGCGATTTAGCGTCATCGACTACAAGACCAACCGGCTTGGCGGAGTCGACCTCAGCGCCTGGGACTACCGGCCAGAAGCAGTTGAGCAGGCGGTGTTCTCCGCCAACTATCCGTTGCAGTTCCTGCTCTACAACGTCGCGCTACATCGCATGCTCAGCGTCCGGCTTCCTGGGTACGACCCCGAAGTCAATCTTGGACCGGTCAAGTATCTGTTTGTTCGAGGGATGTTCGGCTCGGACAATCCTGCATACCGAGGCCAGCCGTGCGGAATCTACTCATGGCAGCCGACGGCTCGCATCGTCGTCGCGCTATCAGAACTAATTCGGACAGGTGAGTCGCTATGAGTGCAGGTGGGTTCAGGTCGGTGGCTTCCACTGACTACCGGCGCGCGCAGGGCGTAAGTGGAGTTCTCGCTGACTTCAATAGAGCTGGAGTGATCGAATCAACTGATATCCATGTCGCTACCAATCTGGGCCGAGCACTCGGTGAGCATGACCAAGAAGTCCTCCTAGCCGTTGCCCTTTTGGTCGCCCAGACTCGTGCGGGGAGTGTGTGCCTGGACCTGGAAACTACGGCACTAATCGGTTCGGACACAACAGTCGGAGAGGTTGCGGACGATGAGCTTGCTGTCGAGCCGTTGCAATGGCCGCAGCCACAAGAATGGTGTCAGCTAGTAGCTCGCAGTCCACTGACGCAAAGCGTTGATCCGCCAATTACGCTGCGCGGGACCCTGCTCTACCTGGATCGATACGTTCGCCACGAGGACCATTTGCTCGCCGCGATTCAGAGCCGTCGGGCTCGAGAAGTAGAAGTTGATGATGTGCTGCTTCAGGAGTCACTCTCGAGGCTCTTTCAGACGGACTTCGACCCGAATCAACGCGATGCGGTAGAGACGGCGGTGACGAAGTCACTTGCCGTGATCGCCGGCGGGCCGGGCACAGGTAAGACGACGACGATTGCCAAAGTGGTCGCCGCCCTCACAACTCAGCTTGCATCGAGCCCGATCGTTCATCCGATGATTGCATTGAGCGCGCCCACAGGTCGAGCTGCTGCGCGGTTACAGGAGGCGGTGCAAGGGGCGGCCGCGGGACTCTCCGGTGATGAAGAAGGTGCGAAGTACATGGAGACAATCCAGGCTTCGACACTGCATCGCCTACTTGGATGGCAGCCAGGTAATCGCAGCAGATTTCGCCACCACAGCGGTAACCCGCTTCCTCACGACGTCGTGATCGTTGATGAGTGCTCGATGATCAGTTTGGCGCTCATGGATCAGCTCCTTGATGCCGTTCGGCCAGAGGCCCGAGTCGTGCTGGTGGGTGATCCGCGACAGCTGGCATCGGTCGATGCTGGCTCCATTTTCGGCGATATCGTGGGTCCAGCTAAGGCCAGTGACAAGGGTATCGGCGTTGTCGTCCTTACCCGAGTACATCGATTCGGTGGGGAGATCGCGGGTCTGGCGGAGGCGATACTCGTCGGTGATTCGGATGCGGCTGAGGAGCTGATGCGAAGTGATTCCCCTTCGATCGGATGGTGCGAGACCGCCGAAGACGCCGATACATCCACGGCCAGGGCGGTGGCGCTCGCGGAACTTGAACCGCATTGGCTCTCACTCATTGATCACGCAGAAGAAGGTGATGCTGCTGGGGCGAGCCATGCAGTGAGCCAGGCTCGCGTTCTCTGTGCGCATCGCGAAGGACCAGCGGGGGTGGCGTTGTGGAACGCGCACGCATTCTCATCGTTGGCCAGCCACCGGTCAATCGGCCACGATCCCAACGGTTGGTTCCTCGGGCGGCCGCTGATGGTCACCGAGAACGACTACCAGCTCGGTGTGTTTAACGGAGACAGTGCTGTCATCGTTGCGGATTCGGTGGATGGCGAGGTAGCGGTCTTCGAGCGTGAGCCCACGCCGCTTCGCGTAGTGCCGACCCGCTTGGGACACGTCACGACCGCCTTCGCCAGTACCGTACACAAGAGCCAAGGTTCACAGTTCGGAACTGTCGTCGTCGTCCTTCCCCATCATGAATCACATGTGTTGAGTCGCGAGCTGCTCTACACCGCAGTGACGCGGGCGACAGATCGAGTGATCGTCGTCGGGTCTAGGGCATCGCTAGTTGCCGCGATCAATCGACGTTCTCGGCGGGCTTCGGGACTGGGTCAGGCCCTCCGAGGCCGGTAGCCGGTATTAGGCATAGCGGCCGGAGCTAGCTGCCAAGTGCGCGAACGGGTGAATTCTCCACCTGGTGATCGACGTCCCGGTCTCCTGGCAGCGAAGATAGGAGGACCTACGCAGCGAGAGGTCCGAGATGAGGTGCGTATCCCGCAATCAAACGGGCCGATTTCGGCGGCTAGTGGGGCGGGCACTGGTCGCGGCGAGTGCGACTGGACTGCTCGTGGCTGCGGTGGTCCCAGCGACCGCCATCCCTAGCGCGGCGTTATCGCACAGTTCTGTTTCGCTTGGCGCACCGTTGAATGGCGTTCCTGCTGGCGAGCTTAGGGCTGACCCGTTCGACGTGCCCAGCGCATCAGACTTCAAGCCTGCGCCCGTCGAGGAGTTGGTAGTCAAGTACGCGCAGGGCGCGCCCGTTGAACAGAAAGACGGGCTAGCCACGGGAAGTGATGTTCTCGGCAAAGCTGCTGAGAAGGGCAACCGCCTCGATGACGGATTTCGTACCATCGAGCTTCCAAAGCCGGTATCCGAAGCTAAGGCTGAGCGACTATCGCAGAAGATCTTGGAAGATCCCCAAGTGGTGAGCGCCGAACCCAATTTGCGGGTATTCCCAGCTCAAGGAGGTGGCCCGGTAGCAACCCCGAACGATCCCTATTACGAGGATCAGTGGTCACTTTGGTCAAACGGTAGCCTCACAAGCGAAGACGACAGCAAGATCGTCGGCATTAACGCTCGGTATGGCTGGGTGCAGGAACCAGGTAGCTCCGCGTCACCGACCATTGCGGTATTGGACACCGGATCGACGTCACATCCAGATCTTAATGGCCGGTGGGTCGCTGGCTACGACATGGTTTCGAGTGCGTCACGGGCACGCGATGGCAACGCGCGTGACGCGAACCCGGCAGACGAGGGAGACTGGAATTCCGACCCCGACGCCTGCGAGATTGACAGTAGTAGCTGGCACGGAACCCATGTCGCCGGAACCATAGGGGCAACGCGGAATAACGAGTTGGGTATCTCTGGAATCGTCGACGATGCCAAAATTCAAGCCGTCCGAGTCCTTGCGCAATGCGGCGGAAACGGTGCGGATATCGCTGACGGAATCACTTGGGCATCAGGCGGTTCAGTATCCCACTTGCCCGTAAATGCGACACCGGCGAAAGTCATCAACATGTCCCTCGGTGGTGTTGGAAACTGCCCAAGCTATGTTCAGACGGCGATCGACGCCGCGACGGCGCGCGGTTCGACAATCGTGGTCGCTGCCGGCAACTCCGATATCTCGGCGTCGAGTTTCTTTCCAGCTAACTGTAGGGACGTCGTGACCGTGGCTGCAATCGGTCCGTACGGATCGCGTGCGTCGTACAGCAACTACGGATCAGCGGTTGATCTCGCGGCTCCGGGGGGTAACCGGGATTTCGGGTACCAATCGATGGTTCTCTCGACTCTGAATACGGGGACGACGGAGCCGGAGGATCCTGACTACGCGTGGTATCAGGGAACGTCGATGGCCACACCGCATGTCGCGGGTGCCGTCGCGCTGTACCTGACCTATCAGCCCAGCGCCACCCCCAGTGAGGTCGAAGCTGCGCTGAAGAGCTCATCGTCGACGTTCATGCAGAACAGTGCCTTCGGTAACTATCGATGTAATGCCCAGTTCAGCTGCGGGACTGGGGCACTGGATCTGGCCGCACTCCTTGATGTCGTGACACCTCCCTCAGGTGTGGTCGCGGCCCTCGCCGGCGTGTACGACTCGACAACCATTGGTGTCACGTTTACTCCACCGAGCGGTGGAGCAACGAGCTATTCCGCTACAGCCCTATCAAACGACGAGCAGATCCTCGGAGAGTCAGCCTTTGACGGAACAACTGGGTACGTCACGGTAGCTAACACCGACGACGTCGACTCGGTGGTTATTAGTGCGCGTGATTCGCTCGGCAGCGGTGTCAGTCAATCCGTCGAAATCACCGGTTACGTCCCAGCGGCCCCGGCTGGAGAACCGTCAACGCTGCCAACCTCACCAACGAATACGACCCCCACCAAAACAAAGCAAGAAATCGGTTCGGTGAAGCGCAAACTCAAGCGGGGTCGGGTCCTTCGGATTTCTAAGCTAACCGACTCCGGTCAACCGCTCACGGTGGTGTCGAAGAAGAAGCGCATTTGCTTGGTGAAGCAAGGGAAGAAGAAGTGGAAGGTGAAGGGAAAGCGAGTCGGGATATGCAAACTCAAACTCAGAGCGCCCGCTAACGCCGAAGTGAAGAAGCTCAAGACGAAGCTTCGGGTCAGGGTTAAGTAAGAGTTCACGGATGGGTAAGTCTTCGACTGGTTTGGGCTGCGGTATCGCGCAATGTTCGACTCCTTGGCACTAGCGTGGACATCGTGCCCAAAAACTCGGACGGCGATCAGACCCGTGTCGCCAGAAGTAGTGAGAGGCCACGAGGGTTCTGGGCGGCCATATCCGTCGCGGTTGTCGCGGTCGGCGCGATACTTCTTGCTGTCCTAGCCCCGCCATCCCAAGTCGTTGACGTTGCGGCCGCGCCAGCTGCGCCAGAATCTACCGACGTTACGAAGAGCCCGCAGATTCCGCAGTTCTACGACGTTCCCGATGCATCAACCCAACCGCCTGGAACGATGGTCAAGAGCGAGGAGATCCCTGGATCTCCAGACGGCACCAAGAGCTACCGGTTCATCTACAATTCGACCGACCTCAATGACGCCAGCACCGTGGTCTCGGGGATCTTCGTCACGCCCACCACCCCCGCGCCTGCCGGTGGCTTTCCACTCATTACCTACGCCCACGGAACGACCGGAGCCAACCGCCACTGTGGCATTTCGCTGACGCCATTTGAGCCGAACACTCCGGGCTACCAGGGGATGAGCCAGATCCTGCCGCTAGTTCAGGAAGGCTACGCGGTCGTGGGCACGGACTATCAAGGGATGGGTGCTCCGGGAGATCCGTCCTATTTGGTTGGTCAGATTGAGGGGCAGAACACGCTCGACGCGGTCCGTGCCGTGCATAATTGGCAGACCAATGTGAATAAGGACCAGACACTTATTTGGGGGCATTCCCAGGGCGGGCATTCAGCCGCATTCGCTGCCCAAATGGCGCCGACCTATGCACCGGAACTCAAGATCCAAGGTGCAGCCGTTCTAGCTCCTGGACTCCTGCCTTCGCTTCCGCTGGCCGTCGAAGGTTTGCTGGCATCGACCAAGCCGAGCGGTCAGACCGGATTCGTGATGCTGATCGCGGCGTCTTGGTCTGCTACCTACCCCGACCAGATGAGTCCAGACGACATCTTGACTCCTGCTGGCGTTGCGAAGCTCCCGATCGTCAACACACTTTGTGGATCGCAGCAGAGTGACGCGTTCAAAGACGGCCCAATGTCGGAGTACATCAAGGACCCGGTGCCGGCCGTGTTCTACGACCTTGCGACCAAGAACACCCCGGGTGCCACACCAACAGATATGCCGATCGTGATGGTCCAGGGAATGAAGGACACAACGATCATTCCCCAACTAACTCTGGCCTTTAACAAGCAATACTGCCAAATCGGCAACACGGTCGATTTCCACATCTACCCCGACGACGTGCACTCCAGCGTTGTAACCAACTCCCGCAGCCTCATCCAGCAGTGGATGAAGGACCGGCTTGAGGGTCTTGCGGCCCCCAACGGCTGCGCCAATCAGTAGGTAGGAGGTCAACCAATGGGACTAGTTACAGCCGTCTTTGTCGGCCTCGCTTTGCTGATCTTGGCGATCGTTGCAGTCACCGCGGGGACTCGCGCCTCGGATAAGTCTGCAGTTCGTGCCCGGGGCGGTCCACTGAGTATCTTTGTCGCCAGCCTCGCCTACGCCGTGGTTCTCGCTCCAGTGATCGCTCCTGAGGGTTTCAACCTTCCCTCGATGGTGCTCTTTATCGTGGTAGTTGCCCTACCTGCGACCGTCTCGGGGCTGTTCAAACGTGCTCGCGCTCGCATGGGTGCCGATGGGCAACGGGTCTTAAGCCTCGTTGGTGCAATCGCTGCATTCGCCCTACTCGTTGGGGTACTCGCTAGCGCCGGTGCGGTCCTGTCATTAATGGGAGGCGTTAACCGCCTGCTTGTTATTGCCGTCATTGGACTGGCGATCGCGACCTACCTGTTGGCTTGCGGTCGACTGTCATCGCTACGGACTAGTCGTTGGACCGTCGTGATGGCCTTCTTCATCCCTGCACTGCTGCTGGTCGGTGGTGCGCTGTTGGGCTCGCCCGCCACGATCGCTAGTCCGCTTGTTCCATCCACTGAGCTGGGAATCGGCACGGCCTTTGCCCTCGTGCTGTCTGCTGGGGCGATGGGATTTGTCGATCCGGCTATCGGGCAGGTATTGAAGTCAGTCGAGATCCCGAGCAAGACGGCGCTCTGGGGAGCGGTCATCTCAGCAGTCTTCGTTGCGGTCTTCTCGCTCGGATTGATCCTGCTGTATGGCGGGGCCTTCGTGGCGCCTTCACTGCAGGCATTCCTACTTGCTGCCGCGCCAGCAGTGGGAATCGGGTTCTTCCTATTCTTCGCTGTGTTCGTCCTTGCTTCGGTTGCTGACACCGAGCTTTCAGCCGCAACAGAGGTGGGCTGCGAACTCGCTGACTCAAGTAAGCGCCAGATACTCACGTTCGGTTTTGCGATTGCGGCGATTGTGATCGCGATGGTCTTGCCCGCCACCGGTCAGATATTGGTCATTGCGTCGGTGATTGCCGCTGCTGCGTTTGGGGCTGGGCTGCCGGTATTCGGTGGCGCGACGATCAACCTTGCTCCGACAATTCCGATCGTTGTCGGGGTAGTTGGTGGAATTGTGGTTGCCCTCGTGATGGGTATCGAGTCGACCCTTGCGTTCGATTCTTCGACTGCGATCGGGTTAGTCGTGGCATTCCTGCTTTCGGGAGCGACATCGCTGATCGCAGCGAAGCGACCGGCCGCGGAATCGGTCTCTGCCGCCGCCTAGCCAAATACCGAGGGGCCGTATGGCGCTAGTCGAACACGGCCGCTAGCTGTTCACTCCAGGCGATCACGCGCCCCTGCTGGCTGAGCGTTCCAGTGAAGGTTGCGTAGCCATCGCGGGAAGATACCGTGTCGGAGCGGAACTCGTACCAGGCATCACTGGCTGGCGGGATGTCATCGACGATATGGGTGGTCCAACTAATCGTGCTGGATGCAGCGCGTCCCTGCGCCATCGGGAGCACTGCAGGAGGCCACGCATCGAGTAGGCCGAGAATCGCGGCAGGGCCCGATACGGAATCGCGATGGCGAATGTAACCCCCTAGGGTTCCACGATCCGAGCCGGAGAACGGCCAATCGCCGATACCCCATCGGATATCGAACTTCTGAATGAACTCCGGCATCACGCCCTCGATATAGGGAAACTCGGGAGCATCAGCTAGTGCGAGGTCCAGTTGCGGTAGGGGCGCTGAAACGACAATCTTCGAAGGACGCGACCGGGCGAATACCGCATGGCAACGCGTACGAATATCACCGTCTTGGATCACGGTTGCGCTGGTGAAACTAGTTGAGCCCCCGGCGCGGTCCAGGTCAGCATCTAGCCTCGCCCGGCCAAGGCTGATGGGCGCGGGAAAGCTCACCGAGATGGAACGGAGGAGTTGATCCGGCTGTGCAAGCGATGCCATTGCTTGGTAGAGATTCGCTGCCACGAGTCCACCGAACAGGGTTCGCCCTTGCGCCCACTCGGGGGTAGCCGTAAGGAACAGGGACCCGTCGTCTCCGCGTTCGGGTAGGGCGGATTGCGAGAACGGCCGAGACTGTGAGCTAGCCATTATTGTCTGCCTTTCATCCAGTGATTCGCTGTGCAGCGAGACGGCCCGAGATCAACACCATTGGAACACCAACGCCTGGGGTCGTTCCCGATCCAACGAAGACGACGTTCTCTCCCCAAAGGTTGCGGGGGCGAAATGGACCGGTCTGGCTAAAGGAGTGGGTCGCGGCGAACGGGGCACCGGCTTCCATCCCACGAGCCTGCCAGTCTGCTGGGGTGGTCAACTGCTCCACAGTGATCGAATCACCGAACCCGACGTAGCCGTTGGCTTCCATGACCCGCACCATCTCGTCGCGATAGCGCGGACCAAACTGCTTCCAGTCAATTCGTGCGCGATTGTTCGGTGTTGGAAACAGCACGTAGTAGTTCTCCTTCCCATCTGGAGCGAGGGAGGGATCCGAGCGCGAGGAGTTCGTCACGAAGAAGCTCGGGTCAGTCATGATCTCTGAGCGGGTAATGAGCTCGTCGAATACGCCCCGCCACTTTGCCCCGAAGTGAATATTGTGATGGGCGATCTTGCTGTATCGAGCGGTGGAACCGGCTAGTAGCAATGCGCAGGAAGGGGAGTAGTCCAGCCGACGAATCGACCAGGGGTCAATGCCGAGCAGATCCCGGTACGCAACGGGAAGGTCGGGGTTCAAAACGACGACGTCAGCACTGATCCGCTCACCGCCGTCGGTGATGACCGCGCAGGCTCGGGATCCATCGTGTTCAACCGAGGTGACCTCGGTGTTGTAGCGGAAGTCAACTCCATGAGCGCCTGCGGCTGCGGCCATCGCATTCGGTAGGGCATGCATTCCACCCTTTGGGAAGTACACTCCAGCGACTGAATCCATATACGCGATCACTGCATAGATAGCCAATGCATCGAACGGTGAAAGTCCGGCGTACATGGCCTGGAACGAAAATACGCGCTGCGTGCGCGGATCCTTGAGGAACTCGTTGACTTTCGGAGCTAGTCGACGAAACCCGCCGATGGCGATCAGTTTGGCAAGATTTGGCGTGAGTAGGTCGAGGGGAGAATCAATATTGCGGTCAATGAAGTCGTGCATCTCAAGTCGGTATAGCTCTCGAACGTACTCGACGAACCGCTCGTAGTTTCCAGCCTCGTCGGGGCCAATAACAGCCGCGATCTCCTCGGCCATCTGCCCGATATCGGAGTGGACATCAAGCTGGCTGCCGTCGGGGTAGTACGTCCGGTAGAGCGGTGAGACCGGCTCAAGCTCTAGCCAGTCCTTCGTCTGCTCACCAAGCGCGGCGAATACATCGTCGATGAGGTTCGGCATCGTAAGCACTGTCGGTCCGGTGTCAAAAACGTGACCATCGGCTTGCCAAATTCCGGCGCGGCCACCCGGAACTGACTCCCGCTCAAGCACCGTGACGCGCCTACCTGCCCCGGCCAGTCGCATCGCTGTCGCGAGTCCACCGAGTCCAGCACCGACCACAACGACGTGGTCAGATCTGCCCTGCACCCTCTTCACGCGACTACATCTTTCGCTGGGTTGTCGCAGTGGCCAAACGGGTGAGGACATCTCCGGCGCCGTTAGCGAGATCGGCGCCGCTTAGCGCTGCCAGTGCCTGTTGGGTCAGAGTCTCGATCTGCTCCTCAGTGCGCGCCAACGCCCTTGTTGCGACGATAACTTCCCTGACGCGTTCCACGTCTTGTTGTGACAGGGATGGATTGCCGAGGGCAACCTGGAGTACGTCTGCTTGGGCACTATCTGCGGACTCGAAGGCAGCTGCGACTAAGAACGTTCGCTTGCCCTCGCGGATATCGTCCCCAGCGGGCTTTCCAGTAACAACTGGATCGCCAAAGACACCCAGCACGTCATCTCGGAGTTGGAATGCCTCGCCTAGGGGAAGCCCGTAGCTAGAGAGTGCGGAAATAAGGTCGGGTCGCTCGGCTGCCAGAGTGACGCCGATGTGAAGGGGCCGCTCGATGGAGTACTTAGCTGACTTGTAGCGGGCTACGTGAAGCGCGCGGTCGGTTGTTGTGTCCCCCCGAGCTTGCTCGACGACGTCGAGATACTGCCCGGCCATGAGCTCGCTTCGCATCACGTCAAAGACCGGTTTTGCCCGCAACAGGCTCTCAGGGGGAAGCCCGGACTCGAAGAGCAGCTGATCGGACCATGTGAGGAAGAGGTCGCCGAGAAGGATCGCACCGGCCACCCCAAAACCCTCGGCGGATCCAGTCCAGCCTCGATTGGCGTGCAGTCGCTCCAGGCTGCGGTGAATCGACGGTAGTCCGCGCCGCGTGTCCGACCCGTCCATCACGTCATCGTGGATGAGCGCGCAGGCTTGAAGGAGTTCCAACGAGGTCACGGCTTTGACAGCGTCACCGTCCGCGGCGCCACCCCCCGCCCCGCGCCAGCCCCACCATGCCAGCACCGATCGAATTCTCTTGCCGCCGGTAGTGAAGGACCGAGCAAGGTCGTAGAGCGCTTCTAGTTGTGGGCTGATTTCGTTGAGATGGTTCTCTTGGCCGTCGATAAATTCTTCGAGAGCGGATGAGATGCGGGAGCGCACGTCATCGATATCCAAGGGGGACGTTGGCGTATCCACGAGACCAACTCTAGGCACGGCGATCTCGGCAGCGAATCCAGGTGGTAAACACTGTGCGAAAGATCGCGCTTGGCGTACTAGGCTGCACACATGTCTGCACGTGTTGACGAGTCCATTGCTGCGGGTAAGACCTCGATTTCATTTGAGTTCTTCCCACCCAAGACCGATGCTGGAGAGGTCGCGCTCTGGCAGGCACTCGGTGACCTTGAGCCGCTCGCTCCCAGCTTCGTCTCGGTAACCTACGGTGCCGGTGGCACGACCCGCGAGCGCACAGTGGCTATTACTGGTCGAATTGCTCGGGAGACGTCACTGCTGCCTGTTGGGCATTTGACCTGCGTCGGTGCGTCCGTTCAGGAGTTGCACAAGGTTGTAGCCGAGTATGAAGCTGCCGGTGTTCGCAATATCCTCGCCTTGCGGGGTGACCCGGCGGGGGGACCGGGAGCCGCGTGGGTTCCGTTCGAGGGTGGACTGAACTATGCGAGTGACCTCGTCGAGCTCGTGAGGGGGTCCAATGGTTTCTGTGTTGGCGTAGCCGCGTTCCCGGACCCGCATCCAGCCTCCCAGTCGGCGGACCTTGACGCCAAGATCTTGCTGGCAAAGCAAGAGGCGGGGGCAAGCTTTGCCATCACCCAGTTCTTCTTCGAGTCAGCAACCTACTTCAACCTAGTGGAGCGCTCGCGGGCGATCGGCGTGACTATCCCGATCATTCCCGGGATCATGCCGGTTACGAACCTAGCCCAAATTCAACGATTCGCTACGCTCTCTGGCGCGGAATTCCCAGCCGCTGTCAAGGCAGGTTTCGACGGGGTGGCTCCCGATGCTGTTCGCGGCATCGGCATTGAGAAGGCAAGTCAGATGTGCCGCGAACTACTTGATGGCGGTGCGCCCGGTCTGCATTTCTACACGCTGAATAGGTCAACCGCGACACGGGAGATCTACACGAATCTCGGTCTTACTACCTCTGCGTGACGTGACTGCTGACCGGCCATTGCCTGGCGGAACGGACAAGTACGGACCGGCTGCGGCGGCGACAACCCTCGAGCAGTACTTTCATCGCTGGTCCGAGCTACACGGCGGTGTTGACCCGCGAACGAGCCCACTCATCAGGGTGTGGCTTACATTCGCCTACGGTCTGGCCCGGCCAATGACCCGGATTGGCCTGTCGCCCAATGGCGTGACCGGTATCGGGCTGGTAATCGCGATCGCCGTACCTCTGTTGGCGTGGCAGTACACCCGAACTGAACAGTCTTGGTGGCTGGTTGTTGCGGTAGTTTTCACGGCTGCAACCGGCCTGCTGGACAACCTCGATGGTGCGGTCGCGGTCATCAGTGGGCGAACGACGCGGTGGGGCTACGTTCTAGATTCGATCGCCGATCGGATCAGCGATGTATCGCTGCTGGTCGCACTGTGGGTGCTTGGCGCACCCGGTTGGGTAGTCGTTGCCGCCGGATTTGCCGGATCGATTCAGGAGTACGCCAGGGCTAGGGCTGCGGGCCTGGGCGTGGCCGAGGTGGGCGTCGTGAGTATCTCCGAGCGGCCGACGAGAGTGATTATCGTGGCGGTGTTCATCGGTTTAGCGAGCTGGTCACCCTACGGAATCGATACAGCGGGGTGGGCGAGTATTGGAGCCTGGCTCGCTCTCGCGGTGGCAGTGGTGGGTGTGTGTCAGGTGTTCGCCACCTTGCGCAAGAGACTGATCGGGGACTAGCGACGCTTCTTAGCTCGGCCGATCTGAGTTGCCACGATGTCGGCTGACATTCCGACGAGCGGCAGGCCGCCACCGGGATGCGCGGAACCGCCGACGAGGAATAGCCCGGGAATCGGGGACTTGTTAGACGGTCGCAAAAATGCAGCGCGCATTCCGTTACTGGAAGTCCCGTAGATCGATCCTCCGGGTGCTCGCGTTCGGTGTGCTAAGTCGGCCGGAGTGACCACTTCTCGCCACAGAATCCGATCGTGTAGGTCAACTCCGCGCGCTGCGAGCAGTTCGATCATCTGGTCGGCATATGACTGCGCAAATTCGTCGGTCCATTCAAACTGGTTCTTACCGTCGCCATGGGTGGGTGCATTGATAAGGACGAACCATGACTCATGAGCATCGTCCGGCCGCATCTCTGGATCGTCTGGGACGCACGCATAGATTGTTGGTTCGGTCGCGGGTTGGCCACCGAACACTGCGTCGAACTCCGCATCGTAGTCCTGGCCAAACCAGACATTGTGATGTGAAATTCCGGGAGTACGACCCTTGACTGCAAGCAGCAGAACGAAGCCGGAGAAGGATGCGGTGGCCTTACTGATGCCGCGTAGCGGACCTCTGGTTCGCGAGTCGCTAACGAGGTCGGTGTAGACATGCGAGGCGTCGGCATTCGCAACGACGATATCTGCGGGGTGAACTCGGCCGTCGGCAGTGGTCACCGAGCTCACTTCGCCACCAAGTAGGTCGATTGAAACGACGTCAGTCCCAAGCTCGATGGTGACCTTCCGCTCGAGGCAACGTTGGGCTAGTGCGTCCGCCAAGTGATGGACCCCGCCGCCGATATGCCAGCTGCCAAAGGTCTGCTCGACGTAGGGAATTGTGGCCAGCGCCGCGGGTGCCTTTCGGGGGTCTGATCCCGAGTACGTGGCATACCGGTCCAGTAGATCTCGCAGGTGCGGATCTTGTAGGTATCGCTTGCCAAGTGAACGCAGCGATTGCCACGGAGCCACAGTCTTGACGTCCTTAGGGTCCTTTGCCAGGCGCATCAAATCAGGTAGTCCGGAAAGCGGGGCTTCCAGGAACGGACGTCGAGTGATCTCCCAGATGTCAGCGGCCCGAGCCATCAGGGCGAGCCAATCCTCGCGGGCAGTCCCACCGAAGGTCTCACCGAGCGTGTTCGCGATGGCAGCGGGCCCGACTCCAGGAAGGGTGACGTGAGCACCATCTGGCCACCAGTAGGCCGTGCCTGGGTCTACTGGTTGCAGATCCACGTTCTCTTCAAGCGCGGATCCCGTCTTGAGGAAGAGGTCGCGATACACCGCGGGCAGTGTCAACAGACTTGGCCCAGTATCGAAGACGAAACCGTCGCGAGTGAAGGACTGTGCCTTCCCTCCGACTGAGTCAGCTTGCTCCAGGACGGTCACATCGTGTCCCTTGACGCCCAATCGGGCAGCTGTCGCCAAACCGCCGATGCCTGCCCCGATCACAATCACCTGTGCCACGGTGCCCGACGATATGTCCTATGGCTCACGATCATCAGCACCGGCTCTCGCAGTTGCCGACTTACCAGTGGTGTGGCGTCGACGTTGAATCGATTTCGGTGGTGGTCCCTGACATTCCGGCGATACCGGATCTTTCGACCTACTCGGCAATCCCGTCGCTGTTGGGCGATCCGAGCGGGGACTCGTTCCCGCCTGTCTCACCCGAGCAGGCCTATGGTCGACAGGAGAGCCTGGTAGCAATCGACACCGCGCTCATCCGTGATCTCGGCGCCTATTGGCACGAGGGTTGGCCGCATGCGGTCCCCAGCGCGATGATCCGAGAAGGAACCCGAGCAGCGCTGCGGTTGGCGCTGCGTCAGCTCCCACCAGGATTTGGTTTCGCCGTGTGGGACGGCTGGCGTGACCCACAACTCCAGCGTGAGCTTCATACGGTCGCTTACCAAGATGGTGGTCTCGCACCGGGGTTCGTCAGTCCGCCCTCACTAGATGCGACTAGGCCCCCGCCACATGCGACAGGTGGCACGCTAGATGTGACCCTGACTTGGCAGTCAGTTCCGCTCAATCTGGGCACAAGATTTGACGAGTTCGTCCCGGCCGCGACTAGTGACTACTTCGAGCAGGTTGGGGCCCCGGATGGTGCGGGCGATGCTGACCGGATGGTGCGAGACTTACGTCGGCTACTGCGCTGCGTGATGGTCACGGCTGGATTCGTCCAGCTCGACTGTGAGTGGTGGCACTTCGAGTTTGGCACCCGGCTATGGGCCGCGATCAAAGATCGTCAGCCGCTATACCCGGCGGCCCTTCCACGTTAGCTGCCCCCGTGCACGGCGATATGTTGACAACGCGGTGAGGGCGATCAGTCCGCCGACCGCGACAGGCGCAAAGGCGACTTCCGGGAGTATCCGTTGTCCGGTTCGGTGTGCGACCAAGCCACGCCCGACCACTGCCGCTGCCATCGCCACTATCGTCGAGACCCGAGTTGGGCGGTCACTACTGCTGAGCGCAATCGGGGGGAGTAGATAGAGGTAGGCGAGAAGTCCCAGGGTGCTGAGTTGCTGGACGGGAGGGCCGAATGCCTGCCAGAGGGATTTGGTGTAGCCGTCTATCAACTCGCGGTCGGTCGCGTACATCTTGCAGGTGGCGATCTGGTGACCATCGACAACTGCGGTACGCATTCCAGCGCTGCGAAGCGCTCGCGCGAGAGCGATGTCTTCGACAACTTCATTGGCAACGGCGTGGTGGCCTCCGACCTGCAAGTAGGCATCCCGGGTAAACAGCGCGAGTTGGCCATTGCCAACGGCCATCGACGGTGGTTGTGCGGTCATGGAGTAGCGGTAGGGAATGAAGGTAAGCCACGACCATTGCAAGAGGGGCTGAATGAGTCGAGTGAGAGCGGTGTTGGCGTCCTGCTGCGGATAGGGACACAGCATGGCCAGACCCTCCGCGATCAGCAGGTCGGTGGAGGCCACGACGGCGGAAGGTTCCAAGACGACGTCGGCATCGACGAAGACGAGCACGTCGGCATTCGTCGCCGCGGCAAGTCGGGCGCACGCCCACGGCTTCCCCAGCCAGTTCTCGGGTGGGTCACTCTCGCCAAGGATCAGTTGTGCGCGTGGATCTGATCCAAGCAGCTCAGCGGCCATCTCAGCGGTGTCATCTGTTGATTGATCATCCAGCACGATGATCTCGGTCACTCCTTGCTGGGCAAGGATGGAATCCAGACACTGGCGAATGTTGCGTTGCTCATTTCGAACGGGAAGTAAGACTGCGATCGTCGGTGTGGGTGTTTGCCCCGCGCGGGTGCCGACGTTGTTGCTCATATCAGGCTCTTCGCTAGTGGGTTTTCGGACTGTCACTGATGGCAGCGCTCGGCAGTTGCGCAGTGTTTGGCCGGCGAGGGCAACACCAAGTCCTGCCGATACCGCCATCGCTATCTGGAGTGGTCGTCGCCACCGCCGTGGTTGCACCGTCGTCGACCGGGGAGGAACGAGCGAGTTCACTGATCCACCTGTGCCAGGGGCTGGTCGGCGGCTTGGCTGCTGGTGGGAGTTCGTCGATCCCTGGTGAGGAGGTAGAGGTAGGGAACCGTTACCAATCCCATCGCAATACCGCCAACGACGGCAACAGATGGGCGGCCGAAGAAGAAGGCATTCGAGATGATTCCGCCGACCCAGGTCCATGTCCAGAGTGCAGCCGGAACTCGCTCATCAGCGATTCTCGTCGGCAAGGAGTTAAGTAGAGCGATCAGGATTGCGCTTCCGACTAGCCAGCCCAGATAGTTGCCCGCAGGTATCCCTTCAATTCCCGGCAGGGCGGGTGAGGGATCACGCCACACCCAGTAGTCCTGCGAGACCATTTGCGGGTCGAGGAAGAGATCCCAGGTTGTCATGGCGAATGCGCCTACCGCGGTCGTTGCGACGTACCGGATTACGCCCGCGCTAGTGAAGGACTGTGCAATACGCCGACTCAGTAGCAGTACCGGGTAGGCAGTCATTGCCCAGGCGAGGGGGATGAGCAGGGGCACGTCGGTAACGCGCACTCCCAGCATGTCGCCGTACTCGTATGCCCCGAACGGGAATCCGCTATTGGTGCCGACCGCTTCAAGGGCGAACGCGAACCCGAACGTGATGCCGAGGTAGGCCATCGCCCAGCCGGCCCCGTGGGTCACCCACGCATGACTAACGCTAGTGGCCGCAAAGACGATCACAGTTGTGATTGTGAGCGCAATCCTTGGCTGGCCAGAAGACAGCGGCCACAAGATCTGAAGGCCAATAGTGGCTACCAGCCCGACCCACGGAATCCAGCTAGTCCGCGTCGCGGGGCGATCCTGAGACGACTGGGTGGGATGGCTCATCGACTGAAGTCCACCGACTTGTGACAGAACTCGCCGAGAGCCGATCTCACGCTGAACCGGGCGAAGAGCTCCTCGGAATACCAACCGGTGCTCGCTGTGCGATCGACAACAAGTTGATGGGAGGAGCCCTGTGCAAAGCTGCGCAAGGCGGCGGAATCGCGCCAGATCGAGAAGGTGCCCTGTAGGCCGATCGGAGCTTCACCAATTCCGGTGCTCAGTAGTAGGCCCGCAGAATCATTCGCTGCTGCAGCCACGGGTGGGACTGCCGAACTGAAGAGTCGCCACGCAGTGGCGCGCACGCGAGCTCGGGTGATAGCTGCGATCGGGGAGTCCTGCGTCGTTCTGGTTCCGGGGCTGAAGGGCTCTTTGCCTCCCCACTGGCCACGACTATGTATCGGATCGAGCACGAACCGTGCCTTCTCGAACGAGTGGCGGTCCCAGTTGGTCACCACGTCACTTTGCTCGAATACGCGTGCGTCAGCCTCGTCGTCCCACGCGGTGATCAAGCCCCAGTGACGTGGATCCGCATCGCGAACGCTGAAGGATTGGCCAGAGCCAGTACCCACAAGCTTGGCGAACCGTAGGCCGTGGCTGCGTCGTCGGGCTCCTTCGCGTAGCAGCCATGGCTGCGTCGCCATTCGGATGAACGAGCCAGGAAGCCCACGCAAGCTCACACCCCACAAGTGGACAACCACTGTTGGAGGGACTCGCTGCGTCTCGGCCATAGGGACACGCTAGTAGCCGCTATTGGGACACCGCGACAACCACCGCGCGTTTCGGGTCAGGGTCAGGAATTTTGGAGGCGGTAGCTGGCTGCCGGGTCGCGGCAACTACGCCGGAATAGTGGTTGACTAGGGCAAGCCAGACGACTACGCTTCGAACATGTGTTCGAGTGAAGCTCATGACCTAGTCCGGTTGGCAATCAGTGGTTTGGGGACTTCGGCGAGGGAGTCTGACCCAACCCGGCGATACGTTGACGCCCAACTCGCCGCCCTTCGTGCCGCCGCTGCGATGGTGGCCGACAGGTCGACGCAAACATCGACTCTACCGGCTCCGCGCGCTCGCGTTACGAATGTTTGGCAGTTGCTTGTTAGGTTCGCACCCGAACTTGCAGAGTGGGCCGAGCTGTTCAACTACAGTTCCGAGAAGCGCGCCGCTGCATCGTCGGGCACCGTTGTGGTCACCACCAGGGAAGCTGATGACTCGCTGCGCGATGCTGCAAGCTTCATTTCGCGAGTTGCTCGACTCCTTGGTCTTCCGGCTCGGCAACTCGACCTCTCGGCGCAGTTCCTGGCGGTTAAGTAGTTCACGGCAGGTGCTGCTGCTGTGGTTTTGGAGTGGAACACGGTGCCGAAAGTGAGCGAGGGAAGCCTGAGAGTGAGAGAGTGACGCTATGGCTGAACCGCGGTCCCCACGTCCGAGTCTGCGCTTGATCGCCGGTGATCTGGTGACGAGCCTTGCACAAGATGTCGCTGACATTGCTGAGGTTGCGCTCACGGGTAAGCGACCTGGCGATGGTGAGTCAGTGGAGGAGTCCGTGGCAACCACGAGCAGGCCAGGAGAACCCACTCCCAGGATCGCGATCATTGGCGGAGGAATCGCTGGATTGTCGGCAGCCTGGTCGCTCGTCAAGGACCGCAACGTTGATGCCGAGATCACGGTCTTCGAGTCCAGCTCCTCCGTTGGCGGCAAGTTGCAGTTGCTGGAACTGGAGGGGATCAATCTCGATGCCGGTGCCGAGTCCATGCTTGCCGTCCGGCCCGAAGCAATCGCAATGGCCAAGGCAGCGGGCCTGAGTTCATCCCTGGTGAGTCCCTCGACCATGAAGGCCAGTGTCGTCGCTCATGGGGAATTACAGCCGCTTCCAGCTGGTCTCATAAGCGGAATCCCCACAGATCTACGGGCGCTGGCAGCAAGCGACGTTATGAGCGTTCCGGGGCTGATGAGGATCCCGCTCGATCATGTGCTTCCTAAGACGGACTTAACCGGCGACATCTCGATTGGTGACTACGTTACGACCAGAGTCGGCCGCGAGGTAGTTGACCGACTCGTGGAGCCAATGCTCGGGGGAGTCTATGCCGGTCAAGCAGACAACCTCAGCCTCGAGATGACGGTGCCCGCGCTCTACCGCCTTGCCCGGCGAGAGAAGTCGTTGCTGGTGGCCGCCCGAGAAGCACGCGCAACCGGCGCCGCCAACAGTGGAGCACGTAAGGGCGGACCGATCTTTGCAGGAATTTCTGGCGGATTAGGGCGCCTGCCAATCGCGATGGCGGATCGGCTTAAGCAACGAGGTGTGCAGATCGAGTGTGATGCGCCGGTGTCGACGATTCGTCGGACGAGTGCTGGCTGGCGAGTCTCGGCTCGAATCGACGGGCGGTCGACTCCGCAAGACTTCGATGCCGTGGTGGTGGCGGTGCCAGCGCCCGCGGCAGCGAAGATGCTGGCAAAGGTCAATCCCGCGGCAGCCGTGCTACTGGATACCGTTCCCTACGCCTCGGTTGCCCTCGCAACATTGATGTATTCACCGGACGATATTCCGGCGACTGTCTCTGGCAGCGGCTTTTTGGTCCCGCCGGTGGAGGGGTTCGCAGTGAAGGCCGCAACGTATGCCTCGCGGAAGTGGTCATGGGTTGCACGGGCAGGCGCGCGTGCACGGGACTCCGAGGGAAACAAGCGCAGCGTTGCCGTCGTTCGAACATCGCTTGGTCGCTTCGGCGATCCGTTCGTTCAAGAGCACAGCAACGACGAACTTGCTCAGGTTGCGGTAAAAGACCTGGCCGCGATTGCCGGGTTGTCTGCCAAGCCTGTCGCGAGCACTATTACTCGCTGGGACGACTCGCTTCCGCAGTACACAGTGGGTCATCGAGAGCGGATGATGTCGGCACGTGAAGCGCTGTCGTCGACACCCGGGATATCATTGTGCGGTGCGGCCTACGATGGTGTTGGCATTCCGGCGTGTATCGGCTCCGCACAGTTCGCTGCGGGTCAGACCGCCGGCTATTTGAAAGAACGAGGACGGATCGCACATGGCTGAGCAGACACATGAACCGAGTCCCGGCGACGCCGAGACGCCGACGGTAAAGCCTAAGGCGCGAGATCTCAACAACGTAGTCCGTTACGCGATGTGGTCGGTGTTCAAGATCGATCGATCGACGTTGAATAGTCCATCGGAGCAACTCGCTGATGAGGTTGATGGGCTACTCGCGGGCTTAGCTGACACCACGGACGTGAAACTCCGTGGCTGGTACGACGTCGCTGGGTTTCGAGCGGACGCAGACCTCATGCTCTGGACCCATGCCCCCACGAGCGACGCTCTGCAAGAGGCGTACCACGGGCTGCTAAACAGCGGCCTAGGCCAGAGCCTGACCGGTGTTTGGTCACAGATGGCACTTCATCGTCCGGCGGAGTTCAATAAGTCCCACGTGCCAGCGTTCCTAGCGGATGAGCGAGCCAGGGACTACGTCAGTGTTTACCCGTTCGTGCGATCGTTCGAGTGGTACTTGCTCCCTGACGAGCAGCGCCGGGAATTGCTCGCTGAGCATGGCAAAATGGGCCGCGGATATCCAGATGTCCGGGCGAATACGGTGCCAGCCTTCTCACTAGGGGACTATGAGTGGATTTTGGCATTCGAGGCCGACAAGTTGGATCGCATCGTTGATTTGATGCGGGACCTACGGGCTTCCCGCGCGAGGATGCACGTGCGGGAAGAGATTCCGTTTTATACCGGTCGGCGACGAGAGTTAGCCGACTTCCTCTCCGCAATCTGCTAGTGCTTAGGAGGCTCCGACGTATGTCGAGTACGCCAGCTCGTGATGGGGTCAAGCGACCCGATGGAACGACATATCCAGATGCCAGGCAAGAGACCGAGTGGCGCGAGAAGCTCTCGCCGCAGGAGTATCACGTTCTGCGCGACTCCGGTACCGAAGCCCCGTTTGTTGGTGAGTACACCGACACCACGACTCGCGGGACATACCGCTGTCGAGCGTGTCAGGCAGCATTGTTCTCGTCAGAGACCAAGTTCGACTCCCATTGTGGATGGCCTTCGTTCTTCACTCCGTTGGCTGGGGACTCGGTCGTCCTACTAGAGGATCGATCGCTCATGTCAACGCGTGTTGAGGCCAGGTGCGCGAGCTGTGGTTCGCACCTTGGGCACGTCTTCGACGGTGAGGGCTATGGCACTCCAACGGATCAGCGGTGGTGTATTAACTCGCTGAGTATCACCCTTGATCAGGAGCCTGACTCAAAGTCCTGACGCTGGGCTCCCTTCGCAAGGGTATGAGCAGCCAGCGGGCTCTGGCACGAAGCCCGCCCGCGCGCAGGGCATCGGCACCATCCGAGTTGGCGAGCTTCCACGCGCTGGTGAGCTGTTCATCTGAGACCTCGGCCGGGCTGTAGAGCGCAGTCTGGGCGATCGCGCCGAGCGCGCGCAGGGTCTCGCTGGGTCGGGGACCAGGTTCCTCATCGATCACTGATTGAGGTCGCAGTCCGTTGGGATATAACGACTCGCCTGTTGCGGCCGCATAGGGGGATAGTGGGACCGGTGCGTGGAGGTGGCGTCGAACCGAACGCGACCAGACCCACGGTCCGAATGATGAAGGGGTATTGGCCGTAGAGAGGTTCGACTTGAGCCTCGACCTGCCAACGGCTACGAGGCCTATCCATCCGATAAAGCCCACGATCAACAGCGCAACTAGGCCCAAGACGATCGACACCAGTGATGATCCGGACAGAGTCGAATCTGTTGGCTCGGGTTCTGGTTGCGGGAAGGGTTCGGGGATGACCGGATCGATTGGCGTCGGGAAGACATCATCGGAGTTGGTGATCGGAACGGGGATACCTTCCTGGGCTGATTTGGGACCGGGCGCGAACGAGACCCAACCAACTCCAGTGAGATTCACCTCCGGCCAGACAATCGCATCCAACGTGGTGACAAGACCGCCTTCTGCCGCTGGCAGTCGAAAACCAGAGGTGAGCCGAGTCGAATAACCGGCGGTTCGGGCCATGATGGCGAAGGCAGAAGCGTACTGCCCCTGGGTCCCTGTCCGAGTCTCGTTAACGAGGCGGTCCATCGCCGGGTATCCGTAGATATCGCTGGAAGTAACCGCCGCGTTTTCTTGGTAGGTACTCGTTCCTAACGCCTCGGCAAGCGAGGTCAGCTCTGCATAGGCAGTCGGTCCCACGAGGTGAGTATCGGCAAAGGCCGCGAGGCCCTTGGGTAGACCCGGAGGTAGCGTATTCGCCGCGTCATACTCGCCATCGTCAGCCTTCTTGGCTGCGTTTAGGGACTTCATGGAGTTCAGAGCAAGTGTTCGTGACGTATGGGAGTACGCCACATCAGCGGCGATATCGCTGTTGGCGATGACGATTCCCTCTGGATTGACCCGAACAGCAACACCCTCGACTGAAGTCGCTCGCTGAACGGTTGGCAGCCATGGTCCAGGCAGTTTCGAGGTGGTCTCGATGGCCGCGCTGACCTCTCGCGTCATGTTCGGGCCGGGCCCGACATAGGGGAGCGGATTTGTTGCCGAGTTGAAGGTGCGGATCGAGTTCCACGCGCTTCCGTTGTAGGTCTCAGCAGTTGTCCACCACAGTGCACTGGGGAGGTTTTTTCCGGCGACCTCTAGCAGCGGTGTCGCCGTTAACGCCCCGAAGGACTGCCAGGCCGTGATCTCGAGAAAGGGGTCAGTCTCCGTCTGCGGCCGATAGTCGGTTGTTCGGTGGGGGTCAAATGGGTCGCGTGAGGTGCCAAGTCCGGAAGCTTGTGTAGCGGTAACCGCGACCGTGGCAACGAGTGCCCCCACCACTGCTATGGCGACTCCGTAGGCGACCCGCCCTGAACTCCGACCTTTCTGCTTCTGTTCCTCTGCGAAGGCCACACCGTCGGTGATCGATCCAGTCGGGCCGCTACTGGGAATGAGGTACAGCAGGACTAGTGCGGCTACAGCGAACAGCACGCCGGTTGAGATCGCGGATGCGAGGGAACCCTGGCTCAGCGCAGTGCCGCCTAGGAACAGCAGCGCGGCCGGGATGATCGCTGTCGCTGGAAACTTGGTACAGGCCAACAGGCAGGAAACGACGGTTGCATATCCACTGAAGATGATGACCGCGGTCACGGTTTCTGCATTGGTTGGTGCGGGAACTGCTGATTGCAGCAGAATGCCGAGACCCTCAATGACGCCGGTGAACAGCGACGCCGGATTAACGTTGCCCGACGAGTCAGCGAGTGTCATCGCGCCGAATACCAGGCCTGCCAGGAACGTCGCAGCCAAAGCGAGGAGGGCACCGGCTCCTCGAGCTACCCGACGGCCCCCGGCCGTGCCAACCGCGAATGCGAGGGCAACCAGGATGATCGCTGGAAGAATTCGAGTCAGGGTTGGAAGGGGGCCTAGGAGGCGCCACCACGCGGAGGCGGCCGCCAGGCAGACCAGTCCCGCTGCCAACGTCCGTCGCCAGATGTCTGCTTTCGTCATCGTTGCGCTCCGGTTGGGCGGGGAGCGGGGGGCTTGAGTAGGGCAGCAAGGCCATCAATATCGAGTGCGTCGGTGACCGTGAGTCCGCGGCGTCGATCAACTCGCTCAACGGGACTTCCCAGGCGGTAGGCAGCTGCCTCCCCAAACGTGCTTCGAAGCCCAGACATCGAGCTCAGGAGGGTGTTGTTTGACCCAGTGACGACTACTAGCGCAGTTGCGCGCGACCGGATGGCAACTGAGCGCAGCCATTGTGCCGCGGCGGGTTTGGGCTCGGACTGAACCGTCAGCATGTTCTCCAAGAGACGGGAGATGTCTTCGGTCCGGCCTACCTCAGTGGTTGTATGGGTTTGGCCGATAACTACGGTGACCGGAACGCCGGTTGCGACGATGGCGTTCGCCAGTGAACTCGTCGCATCGATCGCCGATTCGAAGTCGGCTGGATCCGCGTAGCTGCCAGCGTCACAATCGCAAAACAGCAACAGTCGAGGCTGCGGACTGTCGACCATCTGCTTGACGACGAGCGTGCCGGTCTTCGCGCTCGAGGGCCAGTGCACTTTACGAAGTTCGTCGCCGACGACGTATTCCCGCAAGGTGTGGAATCGATCCGATCCTGCCGCGACGTCCGCGGCCCCGGCATCGCGACTAAGCCGAGTGACAAGGTCGGGGGCAGGTAAGGCGACTACGCGGGGATAGACGCTGATCTCCGCTTGACCACCCACCTCGCGGTAGCGCCGGAAAATTCCCCACGGATCTCGGCGAGTGATTGTTGCCGGTCCAATCGGCAAGTACCCTCTGCGACTCGTCACGAATCGATAGCTCGCCTCGCTGGTGCCGCGCGGACGGGTCACTGGGATGGTCACATCAATGGAGAGGTGCCCGATGGCATCGGCAGCCTCAATCGGTGCCGAGGGCAACGCACTTCGGTTTCGATGAGCCAGGACGACAGTTGCTGGTTGCCCACGGGTGACCTTGAGGGGATCAACGCTTCGTTCGATAACCGAGGTCGGGGGCCGTGCGACTGTGATTGCTGCGATGGCCAGAACGATTGCGAAGCTGATCGCAATGACACCGACAACTGGGTACCCCAACAGCCAGGACGTCGCGATAAGTACAGGGATCGCTACAAATAGACCGATTGCTCTGCCCGTCACAGTCAGCTCCGCTATCCCTGTGGAATCGGAACCGCAGAGATTGCTCGCCGGAGGACCTCGTGGGCACTTGAACCCTCAGCGAGCGCCTCCGGAGCGAGAACGAGTCGGTGGATGAGCACTGGCTCTATGAGGCTTGCAACATCATCGGGAAGGACGTAGTTGCGACCGCTCGCTGCTGCCATGACGCGGGCTGCTGCGAGTAAGCCGAGGCCGCCGCGCGGACTGGCACCAAGGCGAATGCCAGCAGCGGTTCGGGTCGCTTCGGTGACTGCGACGATGTAGGAGATGACTGACTCGCTGACGTGGACGCGCCGCGCTGCGGCAATGAGCTCCTTAACGGTCTCTGGCGTTGCAACGGGGGCGAGGTCAGTCAACAGTTGTCCTTGATGATCGTTGCGCAGGATGGACTCCTCCGCGACGCGATCTGGGTAGCCGACGGAGATCCGCATGAGAAAGCGGTCGAGCTGTGCCTCCGGCAGCGGGAAGGTTCCGTCCATGTCGATGGGGTTCTGGGTCGCGATCACTAGGAAGGGCCGATCGACAGGACGAGAAACCCCGTCAACGGTGACAGTTCGCTCTGCCATGACCTCTAGCAGCGCCGACTGGGTCTTGGGCGACGCGCGGTTGATCTCATCAGCCAGGACGACGTTGGCAAAGATCGGTCCAGGGTGGAACTCGAACTCTCCGCTGTTCTGGTGGTAGACGGTGACGCCAGTGACGTCACTAGGAAGTAGGTCAGGTGTGAACTGGATCCTCGATCCAGTTAGTCCTAGCGACGAGGCAAGTGCGCGAGCAAGCGAGGTCTTGCCGAGTCCGGGAACGTCCTCAAGTAGGAGGTGACCTTCTGCCAATAGCGACGTCAACGCGAGACGTACGACTGCGTCCTTACCTCGAATGAACTGATCGACGTTCGCCACAATCGATGAGAACTGATCGGCAAACGCTGCCGCCTCTTGATCGGACAGTGGGGTCGAAGTAGGCGGTGTCGGCATCGGGGGCCTTTCACTGGTGAGTTCGCGGTGGGACGGGACGCTGGGGGATGAATCGCTGAGGGGCGCAAGGAACCTTGAGGGTTTGGCTTCGCCGCGATCGTACCTAGCCTGGGGCGCCCTGCTCAGGCTTTCGAGTGTTGTCAGGTCACGAGTTTTCGATAATGTCGCGATTGTGGGAAAATTCGGTGAACCGATAGAGATCGATGTCAACGGGATTGACGTGCGGATCTCGAATCCAGAGAAGCCTTTGTTTCCTGATGCTGGAGTGAGTAAGCGTGATCTGGTCGACTACTACTTGACTGTTGGTCCGGGGATACTCCGTGCGTTGAAGAACCGTCCGACGACGCTGGAACGGTGGCCCGACGGGGTGAAGCCCGGAGTTGAGTTAACGACGCGTCAAGGCCCACCCAAATCAGCTTTCTTTCAGAAGCGAATCCCCAAGGGAGCTCCACCGTGGGTCCCAACAGCAAGAATCGCCTTCCCATCGGGTCGTGTCGCGGACGAGATCGCCCCTGATCAACTAGCGGTGATCGCGTGGGCCACGAATCTGGGCACGATTACCTATCACCCATGGCCCGTTCGAAAGGACGACGTCGAACACCCAGACGAGCTACGAATTGACCTTGACCCACAACCAGGTACCAACTTCGCGGATGCCGCCAAAGTTGCGGAGATGGCGCGGGAGTTGCTTGGTGAACTTGGGATCAGAGGCTTCCCCAAAACCTCTGGTGGGCGTGGGATTCACATCTACGTCCGCGTTGAACCGCGGTGGGACTTCATCGATATGCGCCACGCTGCCATCGCTTTTGGCCGTGAACTTGAACGGCGTGCGCCGGATCTGGTGACGACCAATTGGTGGAAGGAAGAGCGAGGCGAGCGGATCTTCATCGACTACAACCAGAACGCCCGCGACCGAACGATTGCCTCGGCGTATTCCGCACGGCCGCTGCCGGGTGCTCCGGTCTCCGCCCCCGTCGAGTGGGATGACCTACCGAATATTGTCCCCAGCGACTTCACAGTGCTGAGCATGCCGGCTCGGTTCGCCAAGCTTGGCGACGTCGCTGCAGAGATCGACGATGTCGCCTACGATCTGGCTCCGTTGTTGCAGATGTACGAGCGAGACGAAAGGGACAAGGGCCTCTCGGAGATGCCGTACCCGCCGGATTACCCCAAAATGCCCGGCGAACCCAAGCGAGTTCAACCCAGTCGGGCGGTCGACTCCTAGACCTCAGCGCGATGAGTTGAGTACCTTGAGTGGGTGGACCTTCCCGTAATGCCGCCAGTCGCTCCAATGCTCGCCAAACCGGCTAAGACGATGCCTGCCGATATGCACTACGAAGGTAAGTGGGATGGATTCCGGGCCATCATCTTCCGCGACGGTGACGAGGTGGTGATTGGCTCGCGCAATGAGAAGCCGCTGACTCGCTACTTCCCAGAGATTGTGCGCCTGGCCCGCGCCGAACTACCCCAGCGCTGTGTGGTTGACGGCGAGATCATCATTGTGACGAACGGGAAGCTGGACTTCGATGCGCTCCTACAACGCATTCATCCGGCTGATTCCAGAGTCCAACTACTGGCCGAGCAGACACCCGCGGAGTTCGTCGCGTTCGATCTACTTGCCCTTGGAACTGAGGATCTGATGGCCGAACGATTCGAAGTTCGCCGTGCGGAGCTTGCTCGAGCACTGAGTGGAGAATCGACGGGTATCCACCTCGCTCCGGCCACAGATGACATCGAGGTAGCGAAGCGCTGGTTTACCGATTTCGAAGGTGCCGGGCTCGACGGAGTGATGGCGAAGTCATCTAGCGGCCGGTACGAGCCGAATAAGCGAACGATGATCAAGATCAAGCACGAGCGGACAGCGGATTGTGTTGTTGCGGGATTCCGCTGGCACAAGTCAGGGGGAGTGGTTGGCTCTCTACTGTTGGGGCTCTACAACGATGTGGGTGTCTTGCAGCAGGTGGGGGTAAGTGCGTCATTCACCATGAGTAAGCGAGCCGAACTCGTGGATTTGCTTGAACCACGACGCCTAGATTGCGCTGCCGATGAGGTCGAGCACCCGTGGCTTAATCGCGAATCCGCGGCGACCGGACAGCGCGTTCCCGGAGCGCAATCGCGGTGGAACGCGGGCAAGGACCTCTCCTGGGTCCCACTTCGACCTGAGCTTGTCGCGGAAGTTGCCTATGACCATATGCAGGGTGATCGCTTCCGTCACACCGCTCGATTCCGGAGCTGGCGACCCGATCGTGACCCCACCTCCTGCACATACGGACAACTCGACATCCCGACAACCGTCACGATGCAAGATGTGCTTGGTTAGTGCGGGTTAGGCACACTGACCGGGCTATCGATGGATAGAGTGCCCCTGTGCTGAATCCGACGACAGGTGCGAGCCGAGTAGGCCGCATCGCGGCGCTCGGCGGTGGTGCGCTTGCTGTCACGGTGGCAGGGCACGTCGCAGCGGCCGGGCACATCTCGGCGACCGGAGTACTCGTCGTCGGTGTTCTGATGCTCCTCGTCGCGGTGTTCGCGACTTCAACCGAACTCACCCTCGGCCCGCTGGTTGCGTTTGTGGCAGGTGCTCAGCTTTGCTCGCACTTCTTGCTCACGCACCTGTCGGCTCATGCCGGGCATTCCGTGATCGCCGGTTCGCCAGTGTCTGCTCCGACCCACGCTCACGGAGCGGGCAGCGTGTCGGTGGCGCCGGTGACAGACGTTGGCGGCTTCGTCGGTGACACGCTCCTATTAGCGGTCGCGTCGGCCGCGCCCATGATGCTCATGCACCTGGTTGCTGCCGTAGCCATGGCACTTCTGTTGCGCACGGGCGAGCGCAGTGTGTTCGCTCTATCCAGACTTCTCCCGTGGTCCTTGCAGGTGATCTTGGGAACTTTGCTCAAGCCAGTATCGCTGGTCGGGTGCCTTCCAAGGACCCCGAGCCTTCTTTGTGCTGAGTACCCCGCTGTCAGTGTGGGCAAACAGTCCTATCTACGTAATCAGATCTCGCGGCGTGGACCGCCTGAGATCAGTTTCTACTCACTCGCGGCCTGATCGGTCGAACTCTTGGCGTGCACTGAGCACATGTGCTCGGTGGCGCCCGTTGTCGGTGTGCCTCCCAACTGGACCACCTGTGGTGGTGCCCTGGGGCAAGCAGTGCGCTGATCCGTTTTTCTAAAGAACTGTGGGTCAATTCCCATAGCAAGCTTGAGTAGAGATGAGCCTGTAGATGTATCGAGTTCGTAATAAACCCGTAGAGAACGTCGGACTCCTAGGAGTCGAGCAGTGATCGCAACACATAACGGAGAGGACCACGGGTCCGCATCGAGTACGCCTAGCGCGATGCCGGACATGGCGCAGATGGATCCTGCTGTCACTCCGAGCGCAATGCCGTCTATGTCGGCAATGGACGATTCAGCACATTCCATGGATATGGGCGCCACCGGTGACCACATGTCGATGGATTCGATGATGTCGATGGGCGGGCCGGACCTGTTCCCAGCCTGGGTGATGTATCTGTGGATCGCGGCGCTTACCGCCGTCTTGGTGTTTCACTGCCTTCATTGGATCAAGATGGCTGGACAACACCGCTGGTTCCACGCGGCACATATCGTGATGCTGGTTGGAATGATCTATATGTTCGCGATGATGGAGTTCAAACTAGATTGGGTCTCCAAGTGGCTGCTTGTTTGGCTCTACGCGTTGACTACTGTCGCAATACTTGGCTGGATGGCTGTGCGAATTGTGCAGAAGAAGCCGTTTAGCTACTTGTGGATTCTGGCGCTCGTTCAACAGGCCGCGATGATCTATATGTGGATGCCGATGAGTGATTGGGTCGCTTGGCTTTCGTACGGACTAACCGCCTACTTCGCGCTTGAGGCACTCGGATGGCTCGTTGGCTACATCGGGGACACGAAGCCCGGGCGAGGGTTCGCCGTCGGTCCCGGAAGTCGCTCGGATGTCGTTGCACTCGGTCACACCCGCTTCATCGACAACGTGAGTATGGCTGTGATGGCCGCGTCGATGAGCTACATGTTCGTTGGAATGCAGTTGATGGTCTAGCGGGTTCGGGCTGCACCCGATGAGTTGGTCTGGGTGCAGCCCGAACCGGACACCAATAGGCAATCAGAAAAGAGGGAGACCTGATGAGTACATCGAGGGTCGAACAAGTGCCAGATTCAATTGGGGTCGACGACCAAGACCCCGAGCGTGAGACGTCCGCGCTGCTAGACATCGAGGGCATGACTTGCGGTGCCTGCGCGGTTCGGATCACGAAGAAACTGAACAAGATTGATGGCGTGCAAGCGACAGTTAACTACGCCACGGAGCGGGCCAGCGTGACGCTGAGCCCGCAAGTCTCGGTACCAGAGGTCATCGACGCGGTGCAGGCAGCTGGCTACGGAGCAGCGCTACCTGCCAGTCGATCGGATGCGACCGC
Source organism: uncultured Actinomycetes bacterium (assembly GCA_946803585.1). GTDB lineage: Bacteria > Actinomycetota > Actinomycetes > S36-B12 > UBA10799 > UBA10799. The sequence goes on along the minus strand of CAMPEQ010000007.1, from coordinate 493,395 downwards.
GATTCGCGCTGATAGCGGCAACGACAAGGTGCGCTCCCTGCGCAATAGGTTGCTGGTCGCATTGGTGCTCTTCATGCCGCTGGGCGACGGCTCGATTGCTTTCACATTCTTCCCTGCGACTCGCTTCACCGGATGGCAGTTCGTGATGGCGCTTCTGGCAGCGCCAGTGGTGACGTGGTGCGCTTGGCCCTTCTACAGGGCCGCTTGGAATGCGCTTATTCACCGGACCACCACGATGGACACGTTGGTCTCGTTGGGGATCTTGAGTTCCACCGGACTCTCGCTCTACATCATGTTCTGGAGTCCACCGGGATTCGCGGATAGCCAGGTCATCTATTTCGATGTTGCAGCCGGAGTCGTGACCTTCTTACTCGCCGGACGCTACTTCGAAGCTCGAACGAAGCTGCGAGCAGGCGACGACCTACACGCGCTGGCCTCGATCGCTGCTAGCGACGCATCGTTGGTCGACGATCGCGGAGTCGAGTACTCGATACCAATCGAGGACTTACGTGTTGAGGACACCTTCATCGTTCGCCCTGGACAGACTGTCGCGACTGATGGAGTAGTAGTGGCCGGTCAGGGATACCTGGACGCCTCAGCTATTACTGGCGAGTCGGTCCCGGTCGAGGTGAGTCCGGGCAGTTCAGTCGTTGGTGGCACGGTTGTCACCAACGGTCTAGTCACAATCAAGGCGCAGAAGGTTGGGGCCGACACGCAGCTTGCCCACATGGTCTCGCTCGTCGAAGACGTTCAGAATGAGAAGGCCGGAGCGCAGCGGTTAGCTGATCGATCGTCTGCCGTGTTCGTTCCTGTCGTCCTGGTGATCACTGTGCTAACCGCGGTGATCTGGGCAATCGCCGGAGCTACAACTCCGGCGGTTGTTAACGCCTCGCTCTCGGTGCTCATCATCGCGTGTCCGTGTGCGCTGGGCCTGGCAACGCCAACCGCGCTGATGTTTGCTTCCGGGACGGCCGCACGCATTGGCATCTTCTTCAAGGGATACGACGCGTTAGAGATGGCGCGTTCGGTTGATGAGGTACTGCTGGATAAGACCGGAACCCTCACTGAGGGAAAGATGACGGTCGTGTCAACGATCGCTGCTGATGGACCCAGCTCGGCACTCGCTGCGCAGGATGTCCTGCGGGTTGCTGCGGCAGTCGAGAAGGGTTCAGAACATCCGGTTGCTCTGGCTATCAGGAACGCGGTTTCAGACGCAGTCAGCGACAGCGAGCTCGCCGGCTTCCACGAGGTCGCTGGACTCGGGGCGCGCGCTACCGTCGACGGCGTTGAGGTTCTCGTCGGTCGGGCGGAGTTCCTCATCGAGTCGGGCATCACTATCCAAGCTGACCTTACGGATGCCTCACGAGGATGGGAACAAGACGCTCGGACGGTCATCTTCGTCGCAGAAGCAGGTGAAGCGATCGGCGCGATCGCGATCGCAGACTCGATCCGGTCCTCGGCGCCAGCGGCCGTGGCGCATTTGCAGGAACTCGGGATGGAAACCGTCTTGGTAACCGGAGACAATGAGCCCACTGCTCGGGCGGTTGCCAAGAGTCTGGGAATTGGCCGAGTTGTGGCCGGGGTGCTGCCGAACGACAAGGCGCACGTCGTGCAGGAGTTGCAATCGAAAGGGCGTACCGTCGCGATGGTGGGTGATGGCATTAATGATGCACCTGCATTGGCCACCGCTGACCTCGGGATTGCAGTTGGTTCGGGGACAGATGTCGCCATGAAGACGGCCGATATCATCATCGTCCGCGATGATCTACGGCTCACCGGGGCAGCGATTCTGCTCGCAACCCGCACACACCAGATCATTCGTGGAAATCTGGGATGGGCATTTGGCTATAACGTGGCGGCAATCCCGATCGCGGCTTTGGGGCTGTTGAACCCACTGATCTCTGCAGGGGCGATGGCGTTCTCATCGGCATTCGTCGTATGGAATTCGGCTCGGCTTCGTAGATTGCCTAAGGTTCGCAAGTCGACTTCGGTGCATAGGTGACCGTCGATCTCGATTGCCAACCAATGGGGGCTAGCCTAGGTTTATGTCGAGAGTTTCCACGGGGAGCCCACTGCGCAAGATGTGGCAACGCTTCGGTGTTAGTGATGCGCAATTCGAAGCACAGGAGCTTCAGGAGTCCTCACGCGGTGCGGGCGCCACGGCCATCGGCGAGTGTGCATGCGGCGAGGTGGTGACTGTGTGTGGACCGTTGAGGTCAGTGACGCTGCATCCAGTCGCAGGACTACCGGCCGTCGAGGCAGAGCTATACGACGGGTCAGGGGCAGTTTCGCTGGTGTGGATGGGTCGTCGGCGTATTCGAGGGATCGAGCCCGGTCGCGTGCTTACCGCTACTGGCCGACTCGGAGCCGTTCACGGGTCACGCGTGATTTACAACCCTCGCTACTCACTTCGTCCACTTGCGGTTGCTGAGTAACGCTGGATGAGCACAAATAGTGAAGAACGAGGGGATTCCAATGACCGTTCGCAGGACCCTGAACTGACAGGTCAGGAACGCCCGAACGGGATGCCCCTGCCGGGGCCATTCTCGTCCCTAGGGGAAGAGTTACGCACCGACGTTCCGATCCAGTCGAACATGCTCGCCAACGCCATCGGAGGATGGCGAGGAATCATCGACAGCAGCCTGCCATCGCTGATGTTCATCATCGCCTACCTTGTCACTGGTCAGAATCTGGTGACGGCTATCTGGACCGCGATTGGCGCAGGGGCGATTATTGCAATTTGGCGACTACTCCGGCGCCAGAGTCTCCAACAGATCCTCGGGGGCTTCGGGGGAGTGGCGATCTCGGCGTTCGTCGCCGCCCGCACTGGTGAGGCCGCCAACTTCTTCCTGCCGGGTCTGCTCATTAACCTCGCTTACGCGTTGGCATTCGTGATCTCGAACCTCGTGCGGTGGCCACTTATCGGCGTTGCGGTCGGAGCAGCGACAGGGGATGCCACCGGGTGGCGCAAGGACCCAATTCTGACTCGTGCATACCGGTTGGTTACCTGGTTATGGGCGGGAATGTTCGCTCTTCGTCTCGCGATCCAATTGCCGCTGTACTTCGCGGGGCTAGTCGGTGCACTCGGCGTAGCAAAGATCGCGCTTGGCTGGCCAGTGATGCTGCTGGTGGGACTGATCAGCTACCGCATCATCAAGCCTGCCTTGGCGGCGGCCCACCAGCGTCGCGCGGAGTCAGAAGAATCAGTGACGCCGACGGATTTCGATCGCGATTAGCCCGAGGACGGTCGCTCTAGGGTCAACAGTTTTTGCAACTCGATCTCCTGATCTTGAGCACTGACGAATAGCAGTTCGTCGCCGGCTTCAAGCGTATCGTCGGAGCTCGGAGGGATTACTCGACCCTCGCGAATGATCGCGACCAGAGCCGTGTCGGTAGGGAAGACGACCTGTTCGACCCGCATGCCGACCACTGGTGACTCCGAAGCCAGGGTGATCTCGACTAGGTCGGCATTTCCTTGGCGGAAGGTCATCAACCGGACAACGTCGCCAACCGTCACTGCTTCCTCGACTAGAGCCGAGAGCATCCGCGGGGTAGAGACGGCGACATCGACTCCCCACGACTCATCGAAGAGCCACTCGTTCGAGGGATGATTCACCCGCGCCACGACGCGCGGGACGCCGTACTCAGTCTTAGCTAGTAGCGCGACCACAAGGTTGACCTTGTCGTCTCCGGTGGCTGCCACAACGACTTGACAGTGAGCTAGTCCAGCGTCATCCATCGACGCGATCTCGCATGCATCAGCTACTAGTACGCGTGCACCAGGTACAACACCCTGCCTTGCCTTTGCGGGATCTCGATCAAGTAGGAGGACTTCGTGTTGGTTTGCAAGTAGTTCTTGGGCAATGGAGCGCCCCACTTTGCCAGCACCGGCGATTGCGACCCTCATATCGACTCTCCTGGTCCCCTACCCGCTGCGGCAGTGAGCGCGTCCTTGCGCTCGGGATGGCATAGGACGTGGACTACATCGTCCTCCTGTAGGACCGTATCGCGATCGATCTGGACCGCTTCGCCGTAGCGAGTGATGAACGCTACGCGTGCCTCAGTTCCACCAGTGATGTCGACTACTCGATGTCCGATCCACGCTGGGTTGTAGGTCAACTCAGCAAGCATGATGGTGGCCGTCGCGTCGCGCCACTCCTCGTGGATTCCTGCTGCTTCGATTCGGCGGAGAATCTGCCCAGCGGTCCACGCGACGGTCGCGACGGTAGAGATTCCTAACCGTTCGTAGATCTCGGCACGGCGGGGGTCATAGATCCGGGCGACAACAGTGTCCACCGCGAACACTTCTCTCGCGACGCGAGCCGCAATGATGTTGGAGTTGTCGCCATCACTAACGGCGGCAAACGCGTCGGCCTTGGCGATTCCGGCCTCAATGAGGGCGTCTCGGTCAAACCCGATGGCTGTGACTGTTTTGCCGCCGAACTGTTTACCCAAACGGCGAAACGAATCAGGGTCCTGGTCGATAACAGTTACCGACCGGCCCGTCTGGTCTAACGTCCGGGCTAGTCGCGAACCCACTCGGCCGCAGCCCATAATCACGATGTGCACATCCGCTGACGCTACACGTCGGGTCAGGGCGCATGCGCCCTGATAACAGGCATACCATCGTCATTCGTGGCTTCGGGAAACTCCCCGGCGAAGCGATTCTTCTTCGGCCGGGCACTGCGCAGTGAGAATCTGCGATCGACGCTTCTGCCTAAGCGGATAGCGCTGCCGGTATTCGCAAGCGATGCCTTGTCATCAAACGCCTACGCGACCCAAGAGATCCTGCTGATGCTCTCGCTCGGCGGATTCGCACTCTTCACGTTTACTCCATGGATTGCGATTGCAGTCGTCATTGTCTATTTCACCGTCGTCGCCTCCTACCGGCAGAATGTTCACGCATACCCAAGCGGCGGTGGAGACTACGAGGTTGTCTCCACGAACTTGGGTCAACGCGCAGGAGTCTTCGTAGCGTCGGCACTGCTAGTGGACTATGTGCTCACAGTGGCGGTCTCGATCTCGGCTGCCGTGGCAAACATCTCCTCGGCCTTTCCACCGGCCGCGCGCTATGCGGTGGTTCTCGCCGTCGTGTTCATCATCTTGATGACGCTGTTGAATCTACGTGGCGTGCGGGAATCCGGGACGATGTTCGCGATCCCGACCTATGCCTTCATCATCGGGATATTCACGATGGTGATGTGGGGAATGTGGCGAATATTCGATGGTCAAGAAATGCGCGCGGAAAGCGCGGATTGGGAGATCGTGCCGGAGTATGCAGCGTCCGGATTTCTTTTGATATTTCTTATCGCGCGGGCGTTCTCCTCTGGAACCACAGCGCTGACGGGTATCGAGGCGATTGCCAACGGAGTCCCGGCCTTTCGCAAACCAAAGTCGAAAAATGCCGCCACGACCTTGCTGCTGTTGGGCCTGATCTCGATGGCGATGTTCACCGCGATTACCTGGCTTGCGATTCAGACCGGGGTAAAGGTTGCAGAGAAAGATGCTGATCTGATTGGTCTTCCCGAGGGCCAGACTCAGAAGACGGTCATTGCGCAAGTGGCGCAGGCGGTCTTTGGGGACTTCCAGATCGGCTACCTCTACGTATCAATCGTCACAGCGCTCATCTTGATTCTGGCAGCCAACACGGCGTTCAATGGCTTCCCTGTGCTTGGTTCGATCCTGGCCCGAGACGGCTACCTTCCTCGACAACTGCACACGCGTGGGGATCGCCTAGCTTTCAGCAATGGAATTGTCTTCCTAGCAACTGCCGCGGCGGTTCTCGTGGTCATTTATGGAGCGAGTGTCACCGCACTGATCCAGCTCTACGTGATTGGCGTCTTCGTGTCGTTTACCCTCAGCCAAATTGGCATGGTTCGGCATTGGAATCGACACCTGCTGTTCGAGGTTGACCCCAAGGCGCGTCGCAAAATGATGCGATCACGCATGATCAACACCTTCGGTTTTCTTATGACCGGCTCGGTCCTCGTTATCGTGCTTTCGACGAAGTTCCTCAATGGCGCGTACCTTGTCGTGATCGCGATGCCGATCCTGTACTTCATCATGCGATCTGTGCGCAAGCACTATGACCGTGTGGCAACCGAGTTGGCGCCAGCTGACGATGAACGGGTTACGCTGCCAAGTCGGGTACATGCCATCGTCTTGGTATCCAAGGTGCACAAGCCGACCCTGCGGGCGCTGGCCTATGCACGAGCAAGTAGGCCGGCATATTTGGAGGGGCTCACCGTCTCCGTCGAAGGGGGAGACACAGCCGAACTGACCGCGCAGTGGGAGCGGCGCGGCATCTCGGTTCCCCTCCGGACTTTGGATTCGCCTTACAGGGAGATCACCCGGCCAATCCTGGAGTACGTGCGCGGGTTGCGTCGCGCTAGCCCGCGGGACCTCGTCACTGTCTATATCCCGGAGTACGTGGTGGGGCACTGGTACGAGAATCTGCTCCACAATCAGTCGGCGTTACGACTTAAGACCAGGCTGCGATTCACTCCGGGAGTGATGGTTGTGAGTGTCCCGTGGCAGCTGGTTTCGAGTGAACGTCTCGCCGATGATCCGGTCTCTTCCGGTGCCGGTGCAGTGCGTCGTGGAGAACCTGAGCCGGAGGCAGCCGAGGCTTACGTGGCCAAACAATACGAATCCGGCGAGGGTCAGCACGACGGGACGTCGCACCCTCCAAAGCTGGGGTCCTAGCGCTCGTTGTGCGTAGTGAGGGGTATGTCACCGGTTAGGCACCAAGGCGCTGGTGAAGCGAGTGGCGGCTGCGCGGTAGATTTGGTCATGATCTGAGAGCTCCTACGTTTGGGAAGGCCACACCTCAATGGCGAGTAACGACAGCTTCGGCGCCCGATCCACCCTCACCGTGAACGGTCAGGACCACGAGATCTTTCGGATCTCAGCGGTTGAAGGCTCGGCCAGGCTGCCGTTCACCCACAAGGTGCTGCTTGAGAACTTGTTGCGCACGGAGGATGGCGCCAATGTGACGGCGGAGCAGATTCGTAGCCTCGGCAAGTGGGATGCGACCGAGCAGCCCCACGAGGAGATCCAGTTCACTCCGGCACGAGTGATCATGCAGGACTTCACAGGCGTGCCTTGTGTTGTCGACCTCGCCACGATGCGCGAGGCAATGGCGGATCTCGGTGGCGACACCAGCAAGATTAATCCACTCGCCCCCGCCGAGCTCGTCATCGACCACTCGGTCATCGCTGATCACTTCGGCACTCCGTTGGCATTCCAGCGCAATGTTGAGCTCGAGTATGAGCGCAATGAGGAGCGATACAAGTTCCTGCGATGGGGCCAAAGCGCCTTCGACGAGTTCAAGGTCGTGCCACCTGGTACGGGGATCGTTCACCAAGTCAACATTGAGAACCTCGCCCGCGTCGTCATGACTCGCAATGGTCAGGCCTACCCAGACACCTGCGTAGGAACCGACTCGCACACCACAATGGTGAACGGTCTAGGCGTCCTGGGTTGGGGCGTCGGCGGTATCGAAGCTGAAGCCGCAATGCTCGGCCAGCCGGTTTCAATGCTGATTCCACGAGTTGTTGGTTTCAAGCTCACAGGGGAGCTACCCGCCGGAGCGACCGCGACCGACTTGGTCCTGATGATCACCGAACAGCTGCGCGAACACGGTGTTGTTGGCAAGTTCGTTGAGTTCTATGGCGACGGAGTCTCGGCCGTACCGTTGGCCAATCGCGCGACAATCGGCAATATGAGTCCAGAGTATGGCTCGACTGTGGCGATCTTCCCGATCGACGACGAGACCTCCCGTTACTTGCGGATGACCGGACGTAGTGAAGATCAGATCGCCCTCATCGAGGCCTACTGTAAAGAGCAGGGTCTTTGGCACGATCCGTCAGCAGATATTGAGTATTCTGAGACCCTTGAACTTGACCTCGGTTCGGTTGTTCCTTCTCTTGCCGGCCCGAAGCGACCGCAGGATCGCATTGCCCTCACAGAGGCAAAAGAGGCCTTCCGTGCCGCGGTTGTCGACCATGCCGGCGAAGCTGAGTCACCGGTTGATGAGGCCGAGATTGAATCCTTCCCCGCCTCCGACGCACCAGCCGTGTCGGAGGACTCGGAGCAGGGTGAGCCCGTGACCCCTGGTCACGCTATTGGTCGTCCGACACGGCCTACTCCGCTGACCTTGGCCGACGGAACCAAGACGCTGATCGATCACGGTGCTGTCGTGATTGCCGCGATTACCTCATGTACCAACACTTCTAATCCCTCCGTCATGCTGGGCGCAGGTCTGCTGGCGAAGAAGGCAGTGGAAGCTGGACTCGTCACCAAACCTTGGGTAAAGACGACCCTGGCGCCCGGCTCCAAAGTCGTCACCGACTACTACGAGAAGGCGGGTCTCACGCCCTACCTCGAGAAGCTTGGCTTTGATCTCGTCGGCTACGGCTGTACCACCTGCATCGGCAACTCCGGGCCGCTGCCGGTAGAGGTATCCGCCGCGGTTAACGAGTCGGATCTAGCTGTGGTGTCTGTGCTCAGTGGTAACCGGAACTTCGAGGGGCGTATTAATCCGGACGTCAAGATGAACTACCTAGCGTCCCCGCCACTGGTGGTTGCCTATGCCATCGCCGGAACTATGGATATTGACCTAGCGACCGAGCCACTGGGTATCAGCCCGGCAGGCGAGAACATCTACCTGCGCGATATCTGGCCGACTACTCAGGAGATCGAATCAACCGTCGCGGCCTCGATCGATGCCGAGATGTTCACCAGCCGCTACGAAGACGTGTTTGCCGGCGACGAGCACTGGCGATCACTAGATACTCCGGATGGCGAGACCTTCGATTGGCAGTCCGATTCAACCTATGTGCGCAAGCCTCCGTACTTCGATGGCATGGCTGCCACCCCAGCTCCCGTCACCGATGTGAAAGATGCGCGCGTACTAGCCAAACTCGGCGACTCGGTTACAACTGATCACATTTCTCCCGCCGGATCGATCAAGGCCGATAGTCCGGCAGGCCTGTACTTGGCACAGCACGGAGTAGCACGTAAGGACTTCAATTCCTACGGGTCACGACGTGGTAATCACGAGGTGATGATCCGCGGAACCTTTGCCAATATTCGACTTCGTAACCAACTAGTTCCAGGTGTTGAAGGCGGGTTTACCCGGGACTTCACTGCAGCCGCGAAGGCAGCAGATGCTCCAACGACGGCGATCTACGATGCCTCGGCCTCGTACGCCGCGGCTGGGATTCCGCTCGTCGTGCTTTCCGGTAAAGAGTACGGTTCCGGGTCCTCGCGAGACTGGGCCGCAAAGGGGACCTCGCTGCTGGGGGTTCGCGTTGTGATCGCGGAATCGTACGAGCGGATTCACCGGTCAAATCTCATCGGAATGGGCGTGCTACCGCTGCAGTACCCAGCCGGACAGTCCGCTGAGTCATTTGGTCTTACCGGCGAGGAGACGATCTCGGTCACCGGGATCGAAGCGCTCAACGACGGATCGATTCCTTCCACCGTGTCGGTGCAAGCAACCTGTGAAGACGGGTCCACGATTGGGTTCGATGCCGATGTGCGAATCGATACTCCTGGCGAGGCTGACTACTACCGCAATGGCGGCATCCTGCAGTATGTCCTTCGGTCGCTGGCATAGGTATCGCTAGGGCACTGGTTGCCGACGTTAACCTCAATAATCCAAGCGCCGGGCCTACACTTGGCGACATGGTGCGGATCGACAGAATGGTTCGGCTCGATGAGGCGAAGGGACCGGTATGAGTCTGCTGGACAGTATTCGCCAACCGAGTGATCTCAACGGACTAACAGACGCGCAGTTGGCTGTCCTATCCACGGAGATCCGCGGGTTCCTCGTTGACAGAGTCTCGGCCACTGGGGGGCACCTTGGGCCCAACCTTGGGGTTGTCGAGCTAACCCTGGCGCTTCATCGAACGTTCGATAGCCCGCGCGATGCGATCTTGTGGGATACCGGGCACCAGTCATATGTGCACAAGATGGTCACCGGCCGGTCTGACCAGTTCGAGTCACTGCGCCAGACCAACGGACTCTCCGGGTATCCGTCCCGGGCTGAGAGTGATCACGACATCATCGAGAACTCGCATGCGTCGACGGCGCTGTCCTATGCAGACGGAATTGCTAAGGCGTGGGCCCTACGTGGGCAACTTGCCTCGGGAGTGAAAACTGGGCGTCACGTAGTGGCCGTCGTGGGGGATGGTGCCCTCACTGGGGGTATGGCGTGGGAAGCGCTAAACAACATCGCCGGTAGCGACCGACAAGTGATCATTGTGGTCAATGACAACGAGCGATCCTACGCACCGACTATTGGTGGGCTGGCCCATCACTTGGCGACTCTGCGAACCACTGATGGATATGAACGGTTTCTGAACTGGGGTAAGCGGGTCGTCAAGCGAACACCAATGGTGGGCGGCCCAACTTACGATGCTCTGCACGGCCTCAAGAAGGGCGTCAAGGACATGGTCGCGCCCCAGGGAATGTTCGAGGACCTGGGGCTGAAGTACATCGGGCCAATCCCTGGACATGACATTGAGGCCTTGGAGTTCGCTCTCGATCGCGCCAAGTCGTTTAACGGTCCAGTGATTGTCCACGCCATCACGGAGAAAGGCCACGGCTACCGACCCGCCGAACTTGACGAAGCCGACCGGCTCCATGGGATCGGGGTCAGTCATCCCGCGACAGGAAAGGCCGTCTCGGCGAGTGCTCCCTCGTGGACCTCGGTCTTTAGTGACGAGATCGTCAAGGCCGGCGCGATAGACGAGGGGGTCGTGGCGATCACTGCGGCCATGCTCGCTCCGACAGGACTTGAGGCCTTTGCCCGGGAGTACCCAACACGGACGTTCGATGTCGGAATTGCCGAGCAGCACGCGGCGACTAGCGCGAGCGGGATGGCCTTCGCCGGGCTGCACCCGGTGGTTGCCGTCTACGCAACATTCATCAACCGAGCTTTTGACCAAGTGCTGTTTGATGCCGGGATGCATCGGGCGGGTGTCACATTTGTCCTCGATCGAGCCGGGATAACCGGTCCGGATGGGGCAAGCCATAACGGTATGTGGGATATGTCCCTGCTCGCGATCGTGCCAGACATCCGGATTGCTGCTCCACGGGATGGACAACGTTTGCGAGACCTCTTCAACGAGGCTCTTGCAATCACCGATGGCCCCTCGGTTGTCCGATTCCCTAGTGGGGCTGTTCCGGCTGATATCGAGGCAGTCACGGCGCACGGTTCGATCGATGTACTCCGTGAAGTCGATCTAGATCGGCCCATTCTGGTGGTCGCGGTGGGTGCAACAGCCGGGGTGTGTTTGGTCGCAGCTGAGTTGGCGGCCGAGTCTGGCGTCGAGGTTCGCGTTGTGGACCCGCGCTGGGTGGCGCCCGTTCCGCAGGAACTGGTCGAACTGGTTGCTCAAAGCTCGGCAGTCGTGACGGTGGAGGACAACATTCGCACTGGTGGTGTGGGCTCACGGCTCTCCCAAGCGGCTCGCGATGCCGGCGTGGATATCCCGATGCGTGACTACGGATTGCCCAGCGAGTTCCTGGCGCATGGCAAGCGTGGGGACGTCCAGTCCGACGCCGGCCTGGTGCCCGATCAGATCGCCGCGTTTGTGATCGCCTTGCGAAGTGGCAGCCTCACCTGAGCGTGTGATCTTTCGTTTGAACCGATGACGGAGCAGTTTCATCCGTTCGGTTGATGGGGCAATTTCGCCAAACCCTCGGCCAGCCTCTCGCGGCGCAGATACTGTCGTACGAACGCGCACTTATCGGGAGTGGATCGCGGCCGCCATCAACCAGGAGACGCCATGTTTCAGCGCTCGCTTTCAGCGGTGGATGGTCGGCGCGCGCGGCCGGTTGAGCTCGTTGCAAGTTGGTGGCATCTAGCGATATTCGCCCTTGTCTATGGGGCACTACTTACCCTTGAGCTCGGGCTACAGGTCGATGGGCACTGGGCGCCGTTGGCGATCTCGGCAGGCGTGGCCACCGGCGTTCTCGCACGTACCGCAGCAAAGTCTCGACCGGTGTTTGTAGCGGTTCAGTATCTGGTTGGCGTGCTAGTGCTGATGCTCAAGGGCGCACCAATCGCATTGGCGGCCGGAGCAAGCGGCCTTGGCGTCGTGGTAAGCGTTGTCGCAGCATCAATGATCATTGGTCTGTCACCGAGAGTTCTGCCTCGCTGGGATGGCTTCATCGCGCTCATCGTTGCCGCCGTAACCGCTGGTGCGGTGGGCGCTGCGGGGGCGGGGCTGATCGCGATGCTCGTCGGAGATCAGGCACCTGTCGGTATTTGGGCGTGTGCAGGGGTGGCCTTCGTATCCGGAATCATCTTCACCGCTCCGGCGATCATCATGTTCCGGCGCTCACGGTTCCCCGTAACCACTGCCCGAATAGTTGAGCTCGGGTGTGCGGTGGTCATCACGGCGATCGTGCTGACGCTCCTCCTCGGATTCGGTGGGAATCAAACCGCTGTGAGTGGGGCAGTGCAGTACCTTCTCATTCCCATCGTCCTGTGGTTCGCGATCCGTTTTGGGCTAGCTATTACCGCTGCGGTTGCCTCGATCGTCGATGTCGTAGTGATTACCGTGACACATAACGGGATCGGGCCGTTAGCTGGTGACGGTGTCGATCCGATGGCAATGCTCGGCATGCAGACCACCGTGACCCTTGTCACCCTGGCGATCTACTGCGTCGCGGTCAACGAAGAACAGCGTCGCTCCAATGCGATCGGACTGACCGTGGCTCACGGACTCGTTGATTCACTGCTCGCGAACAGCGATGCAATGATCAGTGTCGTTCGATATGACAAGTTCGGCCAAGCCCGCTACCTGCTCGCGAATCCACTCTTCGCCGACGTACTAGGCCGTGAAGTCGAGAGCATCGTAGGTAGAACCCAAGACGAACTTGCCGCGACGCCGGAGGCAGCCCAACGCTTGCGCTCGCAGGATATGGCCGTCATCGAATCAGATTCATCGCACGTGTTTGTCACCCGATCGGTCACGGGTTCTGATGCAGAAGAGGCCTCGAGTTCCTCCAAGGTCTACCTCCTCACAAAGTTTCCCGTTGCGGACGCTCAGGAAGACTCCTTCGCTGTCGGCTCGATCGCGCTGGACATTACTGAGCATCGTCGCCGTGAACGGTTGATGCGGTTGACCTTTGAGGAATCACCAGTTCCGATGGTTCGTATGCAGTTCGGTGTTGGAGATGCCGGTCGCGTGCTGGACGCAAATCGATCGGCCGCTGACCTGCTGAGGGTGCCGGTTGCGGAGCTCTTGGGCTCCAGCCTCGAGCGCTTCTCTCATCCCGACGAGAAGGACCTTGGCCTATTGCCGGCCCATTCGGCTGGGGCTCACCCGCACCGGCGAGAAGCTCGGCTAGTCCGCGGCGACGGCGAGGACGCCTGGGTCGCCGTGACTGCATCTGTGATCGATACCGCCAGCGCCGACGATCCTGGGGCGGACGACTCGTTCGATGATTCGTTTGCACTTGTTGTGTTCGAAGACATCACTGCCCGCCGGGTCGCCGAGCAAACCCTCACACATCAAGCACTGCACGACTCGTTGACTGGAGTGCTCAACCGCTACGCGCTACTCGATCGGCTGGATGCAGCCTTGAACCGCCTGTGGCGCGAGCCGTCGAATATCGCGGTGTTGTTTTGCGACTTGGACGGATTCAAGAACCTTAATGACACGCTCGGGCATCGGGCAGGTGACGAGATGCTCATCCAAGTCTCGCAACGCCTGCGCGAAGTAATGCGTCCACAAGATACGGTCGCGCGCCTAGGTGGCGATGAGTTCGTGCTGATCTGCGAGGACCTCGACACCCCCGGGCAAGCACGTGAGATCGGCGAGCGAATCCGCGAGACGATGCGCCGATCCTTCCGAATCGATGATCGCGACTATGGCGTCACCGTCAGTGTTGGGATCACGACGACGACAGATCCTCGCGCCAGAGCCGAGGACCTACTGCGCCGCGCCGACTTGGCGATGTATCGGGCCAAAGACAACGGCCGAAACCGAGTCGAGTACTACGCCGAGGAACTCGAGGCGCGCGCAGTCGCTCACGTGGAGGCCACCCAGACGCTGCGGCGCGCGCTAGCTGAGGACCAGATCCTCGTGCACTATCAGCCGATTGTGGACTGCACCACGGGCCGCATCGTTGGTGTGGAAGCGCTGGCACGGATCCGCGCCCAGGATGGCAGTCTGGTGCATCCCGCGAAGTTCATTGGGGTGGCTGAGACGAGTGGCCTCGTCACTCCGATGGGTGCCAGGGTGCTCGACTTGGCGCTATCTCAGCTTGAGGCCTGGTACGCGGCGGGGATTGATATCCAACTCAACGTCAACGTGTCCCCACGCCAGTTGGCGCGAGCATCGTTCGCGCCGGAGGTCTTCGAGCAACTGATGAAGCGCGGACTCCCACCACGTTCCCTATGCCTAGAAATCACTGAGGGTGCGATTGTCGATGCGACCGGGCCAACTCTGATCACACTGCGGAGACTGCGTGGGTACGGCGTACTGGTTGGGATCGATGATTTTGGAACGGGCTACTCGTCGTTGACCACTCTTAAGCATGTCCCGGCCGATGTCCTAAAGATCGATCGCAGCTTTGTCGACGGCCTTGGCGATGACCCGAACGACGCTGCGATTGTCGGAGCCGTTATCCAAGTCGCGCACGATCTCGGATGCGTTGCGGTCGGCGAGGGTGTCGAGTCTGATGTGCAGGCGAATGCCCTGCGAGAGATGGGCTGCGACCATGTCCAGGGGTATCGCTACGGGCGCCCGGTAGATGCCGGGAAGATGGGGGAGATCCTCGCTCGCGGAAATGTGCTTCCGGAGTTGGTGGATATCACCGACGATGTCGAGACCGAGGTCGGACGGTAAACGAGCGCCACCAGCACGATCGGACTCAACCTAGCTAAAGTTGTGCCCTACGCAATCGATTGTGGCCGTTGTTTGCGGATCCGATCCGTTCGCTTCCCCTCGTTGTCGCCATAGGGTGAGCAAATGAGAACTGGACCCGGAGCCAAGAGTTTCAACCCGTCGCGAGTACACCGCGTTCAGTTCAGTGGTCGCCGTGTCGGTACTGCAGCGCGTCTATGAGTACTTGTTGCGAGGGAAAGGACTCTAGGCTGTGCAGTCGTTGTGCTACTTCACTTCCACCGCTTGTGCGCCAGTGTTGGTGCTGCGGTAGATCAACGCGAGGGCGCTGAGGTACCACGCTGCGGTCACACCCCAAAACAGCCAGACGATGATCGAGCCAAGGTTCCCCCCGATGAAGAAGCCATTGACCGCACTCATAAGAGTGCTGAAGACCAAGAGTGCTCCCAAGATGATCGCCGTAATGACGTAGCGCAGCCACCGCTCACCGATCACCTTGAAGTTCGTGACGATTGGATTGCGCTGTCCGTCAGCGGCCGCCATCGGAACGAAAGGTAGAACCGCGAGTACAGCTAGCGCGACCCAGACGTCGATGAAGGTTCCGATCACCACGAGCACGTACATGAGTACTGACCAGAGCGAGAATGCAAGCCAATTGTTCCCCGACCGTGCGACTTCACCAAGGGAAGTCTTACCCGTGGCTACCGCCAGGGCCGTGATGTTGAGCGCTTGGAACGCCCACAGCAAGACAACGAACGAGATGATGGTCGTGAAGATGAACGAGAAGTTCCAGCCCGGGAGTGGATCAAAGATCCAGACAAGCACCATCTGCACGATCGCATTGAATACGATCACGGCGGCAAACGGTACGAAGCCGCGGAAGAAGCGGCCGATTGCCGTAATAAGCACTGAGTACCGATAGAACAGTGGCTTGGTGTCAGCTGATGTTGTGGGTGTTGCCTCGGTCGTCGTCACTGGGCACCGTCCTGATTAGCACTGATTACGTCTTGCACTCCGCCGTCATAAATCTGTTTGTCGCCGACTTTGATGGTCATGGTGAAGTCGAGCGTTCCGGAGGGTAGTTCGGTCGGGTTACCCCCGGGGGAAAGCGTGAAGGTCTCAGCCGTGGCCTTCGTGGCGTCGACGGTGATCTGCTCACCTGTGGTCGTCTTTCCGATGCAACTGAAGGTGCCGGTGTCGGCGTTCTGTGTGCACGCGGGAGCAACCAAGATCGGGACCTTCTTATCGAGCAACTCGTAGTTGATTGCGATCTGCAAGGTGTTCTCGGGGACGCCGGATACCTGCTGGAGCGAATCGATCTGCGAGCACCCGCCAAGGGCGACAACGCCCAGTCCGAGGGTAGCCGCCAATGTTGCCGCTCTAAACCGATTGCTATGACGAGCGCTCATGCCCGTACCCGCCTTCACTGTGCCTGCCGTTGGTCGAATGCCGCGATTCTCGCCCTGCTCGTTGCCTGCTCAGATTCCAACTGGGCGTCGGTGATCGTGGAGAGGTCGAATGGCTGAGGTAGAAGGAGTTCGGTGTTTCGGTCTAGTGGTGATCCGCCACGCATCGCCGGATTCTCGATCCAGTCGTTTGCCGCGAGTTCTCGGCTAAGCGAGGCAAGACCAACTTGAGAGAAGTCGCCCTTCGACCAGGCCGCCGGGGAGGCGTGATCGAGAGTGGTTGCAAAGATTGACATCGTTCCGTCACGGTTGTCGACGAACTCGATGACCTGCTGCTGCTGTGGGAAGTCAACGCAGGAGGCGGAGGTGATCTCCCAGAACCCGCCGCCACTTCCGTTGGGATGTGGTCGGATCGTGTTGATGTGGGTGTGGCCGTTAATCCACGCCACCATATTGGGGAACTGATTGAGCATCGCGATGAATTCTTCCGCGTGAATTAGCCCTTGCCCGCCGACAACTGGTTCGGCTGCGTTCTCCAGCGTCAAGCTGTTGTGGTGGCTTAAGACGAGCGCGATCTTGTTCTCTGTTTGAGCCTGTTCCAGACCTGCCTTTAGCCAGTTGAACTGATCCTCTGGAACTGCACCGTCGGCACCTGCGGTCAGGTTGCAGGTGTCGAGCCCAAAAATGCGGAAGTTGCTGTCGAGGTCGGCTTGCCAGTAGGTGCGCCCACTGCTCAAGTTGTCCTCGGTAAATCCATGTCCGACCGGGCCAGGAATGGCGGGGGAGTTCAGGTGGGAAGCGATGAACCCCTTCTGACGGAACAACTCGCGTCGGCCGTCGGCCGTGACATGGCGCATCTGGGCATTCATATTCCACTGACGCCAGAGCTGATCTGTCAGGCGTGTCATGGAACTACCGTCCAGACTCATACCCCGCAGGTACGTCTCTGCCAGGGCGGGCCAGTCGTCGGCTTTGCGGTTGCCGGTAGCAAAACTATGTAGGTTCGGCTCGGTGGGGATGACGCCGTTCCAGAGCGTGTCGTGGTTTCCAAACACGGCGTACCAGGGAACCGCTAGGCCCGGCGAGGTGACTGTGTTGCTTACTGCGGCGTCCAATAGTCCCGGAATCGTCGGGAATCCGAACGAGCCGAAGTCATCTTGTGACGGGTCATCCGGGTGCCAGGCGAAGGTACTGTCCCAAACCTGGACGCCCTCGTAGACGCCGGCTTTGCCCGAGTTCGGCGTGAACTGCCCACCATCGAGGACGCCGATGTACCAGTCAAGCTCTAGCTGTGAATGCTGGTCCGCGCTGTCACCGGTATTAAGTGCAGCCGACATGGGGGCGCCGGTTACGGGTGATTCCTTGGCAGCATTCATAGCGGCAGTCATCGCTGCAAGAACGTGCATCTGCATCGTGTCTTGGGGGCGGATGACTCCAGCCCACAGGCTTGGGCTCTGGCCGGCCATGACGTCGAGGCGCGCCGGGCCCTGGGCATCGATCATGTGAATATCGGTGAAGTGCCCGACATACATCAGTGAGCGCCGGTTCGTCGCACGATCAGCAGCCGGTTCCTTGCCCAGGATGTCCATGCGGGTTTGGTAGGGATCGCCCGGACCAGTCACTAGGGTCCGGTACTGGTTGTAAACCGGAGCGGTGAACTGGATGGTCTCCTGCAGAGTGGTCGGTACGTCAGCGGGTTTGAGTGGTGCTGCAAGCACCGCGCCCAACGCTTCCCGAGGTACTGCAAATGTGGCTGCCAAAACACCGGTCGTCGCCAGGAATGCGCGCCGCGATAGTCCAGTCAGTGTTCTCTCCCTACGTCCGCGAAGCACTCGCGTACCCCGCTCTATGTGATGAAAGTAGCGGGTTTTGGCAGCTGATCGGAGGTTGACGCGAGCAAAGCCGAGGCCAAAAGTGTGTTTTTTGGGGTGTGTCCCACGTCACCAACCATCAGCGCGAGAAACCTCTTCGAAACATTAGGCAGCCATTGGCAACGGAAATGAAACGAAGTACGCCACAACGTCACCTGCGGGTAACGCTTGCTGCGAAAAGCTGAAACAGCGGTTCTGCAAAGTTGCTCTCGTCAACCTGGTGGGGAACGAAAGGAGCTCGATATGCCGGAATTAAGTTCTGGAGATACCGCGTGGATCTTGGTTTGTACAGCACTTGTACTGCTTATGACTCCCGGACTCGCATTCTTCTACGGCGGTATGGTCCGCATGAAGAGTGTGCTCAATATGATGATGATGAGCTTCGGAGCGATGGGCTTGATAGCCATCCTCTGGGTTCTATATGGCTACTCAATGGCGTTCGGTAACGACGTCGGCGGCGGCCTACTTGGTGATCCGACCGAATACTTCGGACTTTCGGGTATCACTTCCGAATCACTGTCGGGCTCGATCCCGACATTTGTGTTCGTGATGTTCCAGTGCATGTTCGCCATCATCACGGTGGCACTCATCTCTGGCGCAATCGCAGATCGAACCAAGTTCGGTTCATGGATGATCTTCGCTGGAATCTGGGCAACGATCGTCTACTTCCCAGTGGCTCACTGGGTATTCGCGTTTAGCGATGACGAGGGCTACACCGGAGGCTGGATCGCCAACAACTTGGGCGCGATCGACTTCGCCGGTGGAACGGCCGTTCACATCAATGCTGGTGCCGCTGGTTTGGCTCTGGCGCTTGTGCTCGGTAAGCGGATTGGGTTCGGAAAGACTCCGTTCCGTCCACACAACCTGCCGTTCGTCATGCTCGGTGCCGCACTGCTCTGGTTCGGTTGGTTCGGATTCAACGCTGGTTCGGCGCTCGCAGCCGATGGACTTGCTGGTGTTGCCTTCCTTAACACCGTCATTGCGACAGCTGCTTCGATGCTCGCTTGGCTGATTGTTGAGAAGATCCGCGACGGACACAGCACCTCACTCGGTGCAGCTTCTGGTGTCGTGGCCGGTCTTGTCGCCATCACCCCGGCATGCGCCGCAGTTGGTGTTGTCGGCGCAATCGCGGTCGGTATTGCCGCTGGTGTCCTTTGTGCCCTGGCCGTTGGCCTCAAGTACAAGTGGGGCTACGACGACTCACTCGACGTTGTTGGCGTCCACCTTGTTGGTGGTCTCGTCGGAACGCTGATGATTGGTCTGGTCGCAACCGACGTGCTGGTCGCAGATTCACCGCTGGGTCTGTTCTATGGCGGTGGAGCTGAGCTCCTCGGCAAGCAGGCAATCGCTGCAGGCGCTGTCTTGGCTTACAGCTTCGTCCTGACGGTCATCATCGGCTTCGCAATCGAGAAGACGATCGGCTTCCGCTCAGACAAGGATGACGAGATCAACGGTGTTGATCTGGCCAACCACGCTGAAACTGCTTATGAGTTCAACGACTCCTCCTACGGTGGATCGTTTGCCAACAGCAGCAAGAAGTCCGCAGGCGTCACAAGCAAGGAAGGTGCATCAGCATGAAGCTCGTAACCGCTGTTATCAAACCCTTCAAGCTCGACGATGTGAAGAGCGCGTTGGAGGCGTACGGCATCAACGGCCTGACCGTCTCCGAAGCCAGCGGCTACGGCCGCCAGCGCGGACACACCGAGGTATACCGAGGCGCGGAGTACACCGTCGACCTCGTGCCCAAGGTTCGCGTTGAGGTACTCGTGGATGACGCCGACGCAGACAGTGTCGTCGACGTCGTCATCAAGAGTGCTCAGACCGGGCGAATCGGTGACGGGAAGGTCTGGCTGATCCCAGTCGAGTCCGTCGCTCGGGTTCGTACCGGCGAACGTGGTGAGGACGCGCTCTAAACCCCACCAAGAACGCAACCGCTGGTGCGTGGGCAGTCGGTCGATACTTCGACCGGGGGAGTTGCCTCGCACCAGCTGGTTGCCGCCAAGGCGGGGGTGTCTGCTCGCGTGAGCGCAGACGGCCCCGCCGGGTGACAAGACCGCCAGATCTGCCACATCCCGACCCGGCAGGTCTGGCGGTCGAGTCAATTGCAGTTCAATGTGGGACCTTGTCGGCCTTTCGGAAGCACCGGCTAGCGCAGGTGATCGCAGAGCTCGTTGGGGTGGGGGTCGGGAGGTACCGGCGCAGTGGGAGATGCTGGACTTGGCTGAGTAGCCGCTCGCGTAGATCAAGAGAACTGACTATGGCGTCTGTTGGCGCTATGAATAGAACCGTATGAGAGGTCGTAGAGGATCATGAAGCTGGTAACTGCAGTTATCAAGCCATTCAAGCTCGAAGAGGTCAAGGAGGCGCTTGGCTCGCAAGGAATTGAAGGCCTCACGGTGTCCGAGGCCAGCGGTCACGGTCGCCAGCACGGTCATACGGAGGTCTACCGCGGAGCGGAGTACACCGTTGACCTGGTTCCGAAGGTGCGCGTCGAGGTGCTCGTAGCCGATGACATGGTCGAGTCGATCGTGGAGACGATTGTTAATGCCGCCCGGACGGCCAAGATCGGCGATGGCAAAGTCTGGGTGATTCCGGTTGAGGACGTCGTCAGGGTCCGAACCGGCGAACACGGTGAAGCGGCGCTCTAGGTAGAGCGAATGGATTACTCGCACGTTCGCGCGCAGCTCCTCGACCGGTTAGGGCGGCCATCACCGGCTAAACGCCGCGATCTCGGTGCCCTTACCGATGAGTGGCTTCGCTTCCTCTTCGTGCAGGCGGGAGCCGATCAAGACAGGACCTCGCTAGTCGCAGTAGGTGGCCTAGGCAGAGGTGAGCTGTGCGTGCACAGTGACCTTGACCTACTCCTGCTCCATGAGCCCAGGGCCGAGGTGGGCAACGTCGCCGAGAGCATCTGGTACCCCATTTGGGATGCGGGAATGCGCCTTGATCACAGCGTTCGGACGGTCTCTGAAGCTCGTAAACTGGCTGGGCAGGACCTGAAAGTGGATCTCGGTATTCTCGACGCTCGAGTGATTGCCGGCAACCCAGAACTTGGCGAGAGTCTTCGAGGTCTCGTCCTGCAGGACTGGCGAGCTAAGGCAGCGACCCGCCTTCCGGAGCTTCGAGAGACGGTAGACGAGCGAGTGCAGTCCCATGGCGTGTTGTCGAATCTGCTTGAGCCAGATCTCAAGGAGTCCTATGGCGGACTCCGCGATGTCACGATTCTGCGGGCCATTGCCGCATCGTGGGTGGCAGACACGGCGCACAAGTCATTGGAGGCCTCCCACAACGACCTACTTGACGTTCGCGACGCGTTGCATATCGCAACCGGGCGCAATATGGACAAGCTGAACTTACAAGAACAGCAACCCGTCGCCGAGATACTCGGGGACGAGGACTCCAACGTACTGCTGCGCCGAGTGCTGGCGGCCGGGCGCAGTATCGCCTACGCAAACGATGAGGCGTGGCATCGTGTTGATCGCGCAACCGCCCCGAAAGCGCGCCGCGGCCCCATCCGACGGCTACGTGCGGGTAAGCCTGAACGTGCTCCGCTCGCCGAGGGTGTCGTCGTCCAAGACGGGGAGGCGGTGCTTTCAGTCGATGCTCGCCCGGATCGGGATCCGACCCTCTTACTTCGGGCGGCGGCCGCCGCTGCTCAGGCGGGGTTGCGGCTGAGTCCGTACGCGGTCTCCCGACTGGCTGCGGAGAGCGCTCCAATGCCTAACCCGTGGCCAGATTCCGCGAGAGACTCGCTGGTCTCACTGCTGGGTGCGGGGCGCCCAGCGATTCCGGTGCTCGAGGCGCTCGATCAGGCCGATCTCATCACCCGGTTGATCCCGGAATGGGAAGTGGTGCGAAGCGCACCGCAGCGCAACCCGGTTCACCGCTTCACCGTCGACCGTCACCTAGTCGAAGCTGCTGTCAACGCATCCGCACTCACACGCGAGGTCTCTCGGCCTGACTTACTCCTAATCGGTGCGCTGCTACACGACATTGGTAAGGGCCAACCAGGGGACCACACCGAGGTAGGAATTCGGATCGTCGCAGAGCTGGCTCCTCGGTTGGGATTCGATGCAGCGGACACGGAGATTCTCGTTGATATGGTCCGCTATCACTTACTACTGCCTGACCAAGCAACGCGACGCGACCTTGAAGATCCGACAACAGTTCAGACCGTTGTCGACGCAGTCCAGTCTGTATCGGTGCTCGAGTTGCTCTACTGCCTGACTCGAGCAGATGCTGCGGCAACTGGGCCCGCGGCGTGGACCAAGTGGAAGGCCGGTTTGGTTGCCGAACTCGTTGCCCGTACCAAGGCTGCGTTGGCAGGTGCCCCCCGGGCACCCGAGACGAAGCTGACGAGCGAGCAACGGGAGATGATTGCACGAGAAGGCGTCGTCGTCACCCTGGAAAAAGGTGAGGGCGCTTGGACGGTAACGGTGGCGGCGGATAGTCGAGCGGGGATGCTGGGGTTGATCGCCGGAGCATTCTCCGTCAATCGGCTCGCGGTCCGGTCGGCACGCAAGGAGACGATTAGTGGCCGTGCCCTCACGGTGTTCTCAGTCGTTCCCATGTTTGGCGATCCTCCTGCACTCGATCGATTGCGCGAAGACATCCGGCTTGCCTTGGCCGGAACCCTGGACATCAGCGGGAAGCTCCGAGCTAGGGCCGCTGCGTACCGCGGTAATGCACCAGTCGTACGGCCCGCGCCCAGTATTACTGTCGTCCCGCACGCCTCAGATCTGTCGACAGTGATCGAGGTCCGTGCCCACGATCGCCCGGGGCTGCTTTACCTGGTTGCCACCGCAATATCGCGGACTGATGTCTCAATAGAGGCAGCCCAGGTCTCCACCCTTGGTTCGGACATCGTGGATGTGTTCTACCTCCAACATGGCGGCGAACTACTCGATGAGCACCACATTGAGGCCGTGCGGGGTGCGGTACTAGCTTCGCTATCGGATTCAGACCGGTAACCTTGCAGTTGTGTTCAATGCCCTCTCAGATCGCCTGGCCTCTACGTTTAAGAATTTACGAGGTAAGGGGCGACTATCCGAAGCCGATGTCGACGCCGCAGTAAGGGAAATCCGAACTGCCCTGCTGGAGGCCGATGTCGCCCTGCCGGTGGTGCGTGGATTCTGCGCCAAGGTCAAGGAACGAGCGCTCTCCTCAGAGGTGTCCGGTGCTCTCAATCCAGCCCAACAGGTCGTCAAGATTGTTCACGACGAACTCATTGAGGTTCTAGGTGGCGAAACGCGCAGGGTGCGGTTCGCTAAGCACCCACCCTCGGTCATCATGCTGGTTGGTCTCCAGGGCGCGGGTAAGACCACGCTGGCAGGCAAGCTGGGCAAGTGGCTCGATGGACAAGAGCACCGCACGCTGCTAGTCGCCGCTGACCTACAGCGACCCAATGCTGTCGATCAGCTCAGTGTTGTCGCAGAACGCGCTGGGGTTGGGATCTACGCACCGCAACCCGGTAATGGTGTTGGCGATCCCGTCACGGTTGCCCGCGACAGTCTCGTTTATGCAAACGACAACGGCTACGACATCGTCATCGTCGACACCGCCGGGCGGTTGGCGATTGATGAAGAGCTGATGAACCAGGCCCGCGGTATCCGGGACGCTGTCGAGCCGAATGAGACGCTATTCGTCGTTGACGCAATGATCGGCCAGGATGCAGTCAGTACCGCCGTAGCGTTCGAAGAGGGCGTCGGCTTCGACGGCGTCGTACTCACCAAGCTTGATGGCGATGCCCGTGGTGGCGCTGCGCTATCGGTGCGTGAAGTAACCGGTCGTCCCGTGATGTTCGCCTCAACTGGCGAGAACTTGGCGGACTTTGAGCAGTTCCACCCCGACCGGATGGCGTCGCGCATCCTCGACATGGGCGACATGCTCACCCTTATCGAGCAGGCCGAGAAGGCATTTGACGCCCAAGAGGCGGCCGAGATTGCCCGTAAAGTCGAGGCTGGCGATGACTTCACGCTAGAGGACTTCCTGCAGCAAATGCAGGCGATGAAGAAGATGGGCTCGCTTACCAAGTTGATGGGCATGATGCCCGGAATGGGTGACGTTCGAAAGCAACTTGAGCAGGTTGACGATCGAGATATCAACCGGATCGCGGCAATCATTCAGTCGATGACTCCGCAGGAGCGAGCCAACTCGAAGATCATTGATGGATCCCGTCGAGCGCGGATCGCCAAGGGATCCGGCGTCCAAGTGAGTGAAGTCAATAACTTGCTCACCAGGTTCGTCGAGGCGCAGAAGATGATGAAGCAGATGCGTAAGGGTGGCAACGTTCCAGGTATGCCTAACGTGCCGGGAATGGGGCGGGTGAGCGGTAAGAAGTCGAAGGCCAAGGCTGGCTCGCGCAAGAACAAGAAGGGGCGCTCTGGTAACCCAGCTAAGCGTGCCGCCCAGGCATCTGAGACCCCTGAGACCTCGGTCAACCCAGGTTCGGGTCTGGGCTCTGGAGCAGATGCTGCGCCGCCTGAGTCAATCGAAGAACTACCTGAAGAGTTCCAGAAGATGCTCGGTGGCTTCGGCAAGTCCTAGCCCAGGCGTGCCGGACGCAAAGTTCTCTGGCACACTTATCCACGTCGAACCGAGACTTGCGGCCCTCTCACCACAATGAACTCGGATCCAGCAAGAGCTCATTTGCACGCCCCACTGTGCACTGATGCGCTCAAGCAACTCAAACGCAGGAGAACCAAGAACTCGTGTCTGTCAAAATCAAGCTGAAGCGGCTCGGAAACATCCGCAACCCGCAGTACCGAATTGTTATTGCCGACGCGCGCAAAAAGCGCGATGGTCGGGTAATCGAAGAGGTTGGGATCTACCACCCCAAAGAAGAGCCTTCACTGATCAGGGTTGATGGCGATCGTGTCGCGTACTGGCTTGGCGTTGGTGCCCAGCCGACCGATCCGGTTCGTGCCATCCTCAAGGTCACAGGTGATTGGCAGAAGTTCAAAGGCGAGCCTGGTGCCGAGGGCACGCTGCGCGTTGCCGAGGCGAAGGCCGACAAGATGTCGCTATTCGCTGACGCCGTCTCCGATGGTGAGAAGGCCAAGAACGAGCCCGCGCCAAAGCCCAAGAAGCTTGAGCAAGCAGCCGAGGATGTCGCCGAAGTTCGCGACGAGGCTGTCGAAGCCGCCAACGAGGCCGAGGTTGTCGCAGAGGCTACCGAAGTAGCCACCGATGCAGCCGAGGCGCAAGCTGGCGCAGAGATCGTTGAGGAAGCCAAAGCTGAGGCTAAGGCCGACGAGGCAAAGCCTGAGGGCGAGTAGTGCTGGTCGACGCGCTCGAGCATCTTGTTCGAGGGATCGTTGGCAATCCTGACGATGTTGACGTGAGCGTGCGCAAAGGACGAGGACGTGGCACAACGCTCGACGTTCGAGTTAACCCGAGCGATATGGGCCGTGTCATTGGGCGCGGTGGCCGCACAGCCACCGCATTGCGCACCGTGATTGGTGCACTGGACCGCAATGGCCCGATCCGGATCGATTTCCTGGATGTCGACGGACGCTGACGCGGCGCGAGTCCGCGTTGTTGTTGGGCGTATCGGGCGGCCCAACGGGATCCGTGGGAGCGTATTTGTCCTCCCGCTGACGGACGAACCGGATACTCGATTCGCTCCTGGGGCGAGTCTGTTCGCTGGTCCGCCGGCGGATCGTGAACTGGTCGTTGATGAGTTGCGCTTTCACAACGGGAAAATGATCGTGTCCTTCATGGATTCCAGGACAAGGGAAGAAGCCGAGGCGCTGCGGCATTCGGTGCTAGAGGCGGAAGTTCTCGAGGCTCAGACCCCAGCGGATCCAGATGAGTACTACGACCGACAACTCGCAGGGTTGGCAGTTGTGGACGCGGCGGGCAACGCCATCGGCAAAGTCCTCACCGTGTTACATCTGCCGTCGCAAGACGTGCTGGAGATTCAACTAGCTTCGGATCAGATTCGGTTGGTTCCGTTCGTCAAACAGATCGTGCCATCGGTCGATCTCGCCGGGGGTGTTGTGACAATCGACCCTCCGGTTGGGCTGCTGGAGGATGACGACAACGATATCGAGGGGTGACTAGTGCGCATTGACATTGTGTCGATATTTCCGGCCTACCTCGACTCCCTGCGGCTATCTCTGATCGGTAAAGCAATCGATTCGGGCTTAGTGGAGCTGTCCGTTCACGATTTGCGTGAGCATGCCGTCGATGTGCATCGCACGATTGACGACACGGTTTCCGGCGGCGGACCCGGAATGGTTATGAAGCCCGAGCCGTGGGGCGCCGCCCTTGACCAACTCCTCGAGGCCGGGCCCCCTGAGACTCGCCCGACGCTACTCATTCCCACTCCCAGCGGGGAACGGTTCACTCAGGCCGTTGCCGACGAGCTAGCGACAAAACCCTGGCTCATCTTTGCCTGCGGGCGGTATGAGGGAATTGATGCCCGCGTCGCCCAGTACTACGCCGGCGGATCGATGGATGTTCGTGAGGTGAGTATCGGGGACTACGTCTTGGCTGGCGGTGAGGCGGCCACATTGGTGATGGCGGAGGCAGTGGTGCGGCTACTGCCCGGCGTGTTGGGTAATGCTGCTAGCGCAACCGACGACAGTTTTGCCTCTGGTCGAGCTGGGGCTGCTCTCGAAGGGCCGGTCTACACCAAACCGGCGATTTGGCGTGGACTTGAAGTTCCCGCCGTTCTGCTCTCAGGTCACCATGGTGAGATCGCCCGGTGGCGCGAGGCGATGGCACGGCAACGTACGAGTGAATATCGCCCCGACCTCGTCGACGAGACCTAAGTCGACCGCCCGTATGGGTGCGCGGGCGTCGGTGTGGCACACTTGTGGCGCGCTAAGCCGCGATTCCACCTGCCACAGGGGGTTAGTCGCGCACAGCGGTAATCGATCGATGCACGACAACTCACACTCGAGTCGGACTAGTTCCGGCAAATCAGCACTGCGGCGACCTGTGGCGGGCGCAGTTGCGGGAGAAGCATGAACCCGTTAGATGAACTGAACTCAGCGTCCCTGCGCGACGATATTCCTGACTTCCGCCCAGGTGACTCGCTGAAGGTCCACGTGAAGGTTGTTGAAGGAACCCGCTCACGTATCCAGGTATTCGCCGGAATCGTTATCCGTCGCCAAGGTGGCGGAGTCCAAGAGACCTTCACCGTGCGTAAGGTCAGCTTCGGCAACGGTGTCGAGCGGACCTTCCCGGTGCACTCTCCGATCATTGACCACATCGAAGTTGTCAGTCGCGGAGATGTTCGTCGTGCGAAGCTGTACTACTTGCGCGACCTACGCGGTAAGGCCGCCAAGATCCGCGAGAAGCGTGAGCCCGCAAAGTAGGTCCAAAGACATAGTCGTTGAGGGGAGGAGGCACCGGTATGGACGCTTCCACCTCGACTTCACAGGCGTCCGAGCCGGTCAATCCGTCAACTACGCCTGACCCGACAGCCCGGTCGTCGACTGACGAATCACCGAATCGCAATCGCCGTCTCTTGGTCGATGCGGCAATCCTGGTGCTCGCGGCGGTGGTGGGTGCCCTCGGGATGAAGTTGTTCATCGGACAGGTGTTCTCGATTCCGTCGATCTCGATGCAAGACACCCTGCAGGTTGGCGAGCGAGTCGCAGTCGAGAAGATCACCTATCGATCTAGCGAGCCACAGCGTGGTGACGTTGTTGTGTTCAATGGCGAGGGACTATTCGCAGCGCCGACGCCGGGGGCGACAACCTTCGTGAAGCGAGTGATCGGACTTCCAGGTGAACGCATCACCTGTTGTGACGCGAGTGGCCGCCTCCTGATCGACGGAATTGCGCTCGACGAGCAGGAGTACCTGGTGGCAGGAGATTCCGCTAGCGATACACGCTTCGACGTGCGTGTTCCGTCGAACTCTCTGTGGATGATGGGAGACCATCGCTCCGCATCCGCCGATTCCCGGGCATACTTGGGCGCGCCAGGCGGCGGATTCATTCCGATTGATCGGGTTGTCGGTAAGGCGAAGTGGGTTATTTGGCCGCTATCGTCTGCTCGGTCAATCCAATCCCCAACGTATGGGAGTTAACCTCAGTGACAACAGGGGGAACCACCGCAGCCGAGTCGGCTAGTGAGTCACCGGACAAGTCTGGCGGTGTGTGGGGCTTTGTTCGAGAGATCGCCATTGTCTTAGTGTGCGCGCTTGTGCTCTCCGTTGTTGTCCGGACATTCTTCGTTCAAGCCTTCTACGTGCCTAGCGGTTCGATGGAGAACACCCTCCAAATCGACGATCGAATCCTGGCGTCGAAGATCACGACGTCGATTTCTGGGGTCAAACGTGGAGAGATCATCGTCTTCAAGGACCCTGGCGGCTGGCTACCGAAGTCAAAGACAGAGGTCGGGCCATTTGCCCAAGCATTGGAGTTCATCGGGTTGCTGCCCTCGAGTGCTGGAGACGACCTGGTGAAACGTGCAATCGCCCTTGGCGGAGATCGAATTATGTGTTGCGACGCCAATGGTCAGATCGTGCTCAATGGGGTAGCTCTTGATGAGCCCTATATCAAACCTGGTCGGGGTACTGATCAAGTTGCCTTCGACGTGGTGGTGCCAGCGGACTCGGTCTTCGTGATGGGCGACAACCGGGGTGCATCTGCAGACTCCCGCTACCACCTTCAGCAAAATGACGGCGGCGTTCCGCTGGACAACGTCGTGGGCCGAGTCGTCCTCAAGGTATGGCCACTAAGCCAGTTTGGAACTGAGCCGATACCTGACGTTCCGTTCGGCAACCCAGCCCTGAACAATCAAAGTTCAGCCTCCGCGCAGCTAGTCCCGGTTCCCAGGAGTTAGTGATCGTGACGGTACGGATCCCGTCGCGAGCGTCTCGGCGACGTGTCAGCGGTCGCGCATTGGACCTCTTCCGGTATGAGCGGACGATGTCGCGCTCAGGGTTCTCAGCAATCGCCGGGATCGATGAGGCAGGGCGTGGTGCCTGTGCGGGGCCATTGGTTGTCGGCGCAGCAATTCTTGACCCGAATTCCCGCAAGACACTGCGAGCCCTCGGCGAGCTGAACGATTCAAAGAAGCTGACTGCGGCGGCCCGTCAGCGGGTCGCGCTGCAAGTGAAGGAACACGCTCGGGCGTGGGCCACTGTGGTGATTCCGCCGGCAGAAGTCGATCGGATCGGGCTCCACGTGGCGAACCTGCGGGGGATGCGTCAGGCACTGGCCCGGCTATCCGTTAGTCCGGACTACGCGCTGACCGACGGGTTCGCTGTGCCCGGCCTATCTGTTCCCAGTCTGGGAATGTGGAAGGGAGACGAGGTGTCCGGCAGCGTGTCGGCCGCCGGAGTGTTGGCCAAGGTCACTCGTGACGATCTGATGGTGGAGTTGGATGCGAACTGGCCGGAATACGGTTTCGCCGTGCACAAGGGGTACGTAACGACAGCCCACCGACAAGCATTGGCCAAGCTCGGTCCGACACCGGAACACCGACGGTGCTTCGCCCCGGTGCGCGCGGCAACGCGTGACGGACTACGGTCAGAGTCCTATCAGGGAACCGATCAGGAGGGTGCTGCGTGAGCACGGACGATCTAGAAAGGTACGAGACCGAGATAGAACTCGCGCTCTACCGCGACTATCGAGATGTCGTCGGGACCTTTGCACACGTGGTGGAGACCGAGCGACGCTTCTACCTGACGAACAAGGTCGACGTGAAAGTGCACTCCTCAACTGGAGGAGAGGTCTTCTTCGAAGTCAATATGGAAGACGCCTGGGTTTGGGATATGTACCGCCAGGCGAGGTTTGTCCGTAAGGTTCGGGTGCTTACTTTCAAGGACGTCAATGTTGAGGACCTCAATCCTTCGGACTAAGTCGCTGAGCCGCTGAGGCCCGTGCCCACGTCATAGCCTGCCTGTGAGTGTTGGCTAACTTCCTTCTCCACAGGCCACTCGGCTGTTGTTGTTTTTTCCACAACGCCACTGGTTTGGACACCCGCGCTTTCGCTAGTGCGACAGACTCCTAGCGGGGGTGGGGAGCATGTCGAGATCACTGATAGGTCAGCCGAAGAAGCTTCGGTCACAATCATTGGGTCGCTATGGCGAGGACGTTGCCGCGCGGTACTTGGCCGACTCCGGGATGAGAATCATCGACCGGAACTGGCGCGGACCGAGTGGGGAGATCGACCTGGTCGCCAGCGATCAGCAGACGCTGGTGATTTGTGAGGTCAAGACCAGGACGCAGGATCGCTATGGCGGGCCAATCGCTGCGATCACGCCAGGGAAGCTGCGGCGGCTGCGCCGCCTGGCGGGGGAGTGGATCAGTGCTCACTCGGTTTCGGTGGATGCGGTTCGAATCGACGTTGTAGCTATTTGGCGTCCCAAACGCGGACCTGCCGGAGTTCAGCATCTAGTGGGTGTTCAGTAATGGGACTCGCACGCACCTACTCCGCGGTTGTTGTTGGTGTGAAGGCGCACATCGTCGAGGTTGAGGCTCACCTGAGTCCGGGACTTCCCTCGCTAACTCTGATCGGGTTACCGGACACGGCTCTCAATGAGGCCAGAGATCGGGTTCGGGCAGCGATGGTCAATTCGGGACTGAAATGGCCCGACTGTCGAATAACCGTCGGGTTGAGTCCCGCCTGGCTACCCAAACGGGGCTCCGGACTAGACGTTGCGATTGCACTAGCCATTCTGGCGGCTGACGGGCAGGTTCCAGGAGAAGTGGTGGCGCGGCTGGTCTCGCTGGGGGAGCTCGGGCTGGACGGACGACTTCGACCAGTATCGGGCGCATTGGCTGCTGCCCTAGCCTTGCGTCGCCTACCTGGACGCAAGGCCGATGCGATCGTGGCGGGACTGCAGGATGGCGCAGTCTTAGAGTCCGTTCCCGATACGACCGTTCTAGCGGTAGCTAACCTGCGGGCCCTCGTTGCCCGATTACGGGGCGATCAAGAGCCTGACTCAATGGAACAGCAGTTCACGTTGGAGGCGCCACCGTCGGCTCCGGAACGTAGCGCAGGTGTTCTAAATGCCAAGGACCTCGCCGAAGTCCGCGGTCAAGAAGAAGCGAAGTTCGGGCTGGAGGTCGCAGCAGCGGGAGGTCATCACATCGCTCTGCTTGGCCGTGCCGGAGTTGGTAAGACGCTTCTGGCCGAACGGCTACCAGGGATCTTGCCGGACTTAACCGATGAGCCGGCGCTAGAAGTCACAGCAATTCACCAGCTAACGGGCACACCGAACTACCCCGCTAGTGGAGGATTGATCAGGCGTCCTCCGTGGTTCGCGCCGCACCACACTGCTTCGCGGGTGTCGATGATTGGTGGTGGAACAGGCGACAAACCGACGATTGGGATGGTCTCACTGGCTCACCATGGCGTGCTGTTCCTCGATGAGGCGGCCGAGTTTGAGCCATCGGTTACCGATGCCCTTCGGGAGCCCTTGGAATCTGGTGTGGTCAGTATTGCCCGGTCTGGATTTCACCTCAGCTTTCCGGCCAGGTTCCAGTTAGTAATTGCCACAAACCCGTGCCCGTGCGGTAACGCCCTAGACACTCACCGGGGTGCAATGTGTCGCTGCACGCCCGCACAACGGCGGCGATACCTTGCGCGCTTGTCTGGTCCGCTGCTTGACAGAGTGGATGTGCGGGTTGTGCTGCGCAGACCCACGTTGGCGGCGATGGCTTCGAACGAGGATGCCGAGTCCTCGGTGCAGATCGCGGCTAGGGTCGCCAACGCCCGGACAGTGATTCGCGCACTGCTCGCAGACAGCGGATGGGCGACGCTGGTTGACGTTCCTTCTGAGGAACTGTTAAAGAGGTGGCCGCTGCCTGCCCGGGCAAATCGAGAGCTTGACCTTGCCTGTCGCAATGACAGCCTCCGCGGTCGTGATCGGGTCGTCCGAGTTGCGTGGACTCTCGCGGCGCTCGCCGACCGCGGCGAGCCAGGTGCAAGCGATGTTGCAACCGCCGTGCGAATGCGCGCTTCTGAACAGGAGTGGGCGGCATGACGAACGGGTCCATAGGACAAGGGGGCCAGTCCCCACCGGCGCGCAAGCAATCCGAGCAGCGCAGTGGCGATGATGAACTGGCGCGTCTGGCCCTGAGCGCGGCCTTTGAACCAGGACGTGAGCGCCTGGGTGCCGCCGTCGCCCAGTATGGAGCAGTTGGTGTTGTTGAGTCGCTAAGCGCGGGTAATGGCAACTCAATCGAACTTGCCGAGTATCAACAACGCTGGTCGTCGCGAGATTGGTTGGACCAAGCCAAGGTCGAGCGTCGGCGTTGCGCGGACGAGGGAATCCGGGTCGTCGTGCCAGGTGGGCCGGAATGGCCTACCCAGCTCACTGACCTTGGAGACCGAGAACCGCTTGCGCTTCGAGTCCTCGGAGGAGTTGACTTTCGCGCTGCCGCGGCCCGCAGCATCGCGATGGTCGGAGCGCGTGCCGCCAGCCAGTATGGCCAATGGGTGGCGGAGGACACCTCCGCGCGCCTCGCGCAGTTGGGCTGGGCCGTTGTCTCAGGTGGAGCGTTCGGAATCGATGCGGCTTGCCACCACGGAGCCCTAGCTATCGATGGAGGGATATCGATCGCTGTTAGCGCAGCCGGAGTGGATCGCCCGACTCCCGCTAGCCATTCGTCACTGTTTGAGCGGCTGTACCGATCTGGCGTCGTTGTTAGCGAGGTCCCAGTCGGCGCTTACCCCAACCGGCATCGGTTCTTGATTCGCAACAGGGTGATCGCAGCGCTGAGTCCCATCGTTGTCGTAGTGGAGGCCGCAGTCAGATCGGGCGCGCTCAACACAGCTCGGGAGGCACAGGCGATGGGTCGAGTAGTCGCGGCTTTCCCCGGTCCAGTGACGTCGTCGATGTCTGCCGGGTGCCATGGCCTTATTCGCGATACGGACGCGGCGTTGGTGACATCGGCGACCGAGGTGATCGATCTAGTCGTGCCGAGGACAACCAGAATCCGAGGGCGGACCGACGAGCTGACGATTGAACAAGATCAGCTTCTTAGTGCCTTGACGTCGACCCCGACAAGGTTAGGTGTGTTGGTTGGTGGACTAGGTGTCGATGAGCGTCACGCGGCGGCCGACGCATTCGTTCTGGAGCGACTAGGCCTGATCAGGCGCCTGGCTGATGGGTGGGTAAGGGGGTGAGGAGGCGCGAAGCGTGCGCGGGTCGCGGACCTGGCCTGCTCAAAAATGCTGCGCTCGGTGAATGGTTAGCCAACTTCTGTCCGTGCGTTTGACGATTCCGGGCGTGCAGGGCACGGTGATCTCATGACGGATAGTCCGCAACCACGGAGTAGTGGCATTGACCATAGTGTGGGGACCAAGTGGGATGCCGCCATAGAGGCTTTCGAGGACTATCTGCGGTACGAGAAACGTCGAAGTGAACATACGATCAGGGCTTACCGCACCGATATCCGTAGCTTAGCCGCGCATGCGCATCGGTATGGGGTCGATGATCCGGGGACTCTCTCGCTGGCGGTGTTGCGTACCTGGTTGGCGGCGCAAACTGCTCGATGCGCGCGCACAACGATTGCCCGCCGGGTGGCCTCAGTTCGGACCTTCACAGCGTGGCTGCAAGCCGTTGGATTGGCGGAAGGGGACTCTGGACTCCGGTTGGCCTCACCGCGGGTTTCTCGAACTCTCCCAACAGTGCTGCGCCAGGATCAGATGTCGCAGGTGCTGAATTCGGTTTCCGTTAGTGCGAAACCGAGCGAGAGTCGAAGTGTGATCGAACTCCGTGATGAGGCGATGCTGGAACTGCTGTATGGGTCGGCACTGCGAGTCAGTGAGCTCTGTGGCCTAGACATCGCCGACATTGATTTTGAAAGACGGACCGTGCGAGTCCTTGGAAAGGGAAACAAGCAGCGGGTCGTACCTATGAGTGCGCCGTCGGCTGGAGCACTGCAGCGATGGCTAAACGCGGGACGACCGAGCTGGGTGACGACAGAGAGTAACGGAGCCGCATTTCTCGGACAGCGTGGTGGGAGGCTTGATCAACGGGCCGCGAGACGTGTCGTTACCTCAGTGACAGCGGGGATTTCTGGCGTTCCACACGTGGCGCCGCATGGCTTGCGACACACCGCAGCGACGCATGTCCTTGAGGGCGGTGCTGACTTGCGAACCGTTCAAGAGTTGCTTGGACACGCTAATCTCTCGACAACTCAGCTCTACACCCACGTTTCACTCGATCGGTTGAGGTCAAGCTATGAGCAAGCGCATCCCCGGGCGTGAGGGCCCAGCCGCGCAAGCGCGGTCCCCTCAGGATGCTGACCCGCGCGAAATAACTGATACTGGTCAGGAAGTGGATGCGCGTACGAGCGCGGTGCCGCAACAGCGAGGGTCGGTGAGCGAAGGTGTTTCAAGTGTTAACCCACCGTTGCTCGAGACTAGTTCAGTTGGCTCAGATATGACGTTGGATCCTGATGCGCTCGCCGCAGACGAGAGTGAGGAGCGCCTCGCAACGCTCTGGCGCGATTACAAGGAATCGGGCGAGGAGACACTCCGCGAGCAGTTGATCTTGCACTATTCGCCGCTGGTCAAATACGTTGCTGGTCGGGTCGGTGTGGGGCTACCTAGCAATGTAGATCAGGCTGATCTGGTCTCATACGGGATATTTGGGCTCATGGACGCGATCGTGAAGTTTGATCTGTCGCGAACGATAAAGTTCGAGACCTACGCGATCAGCCGAATCCGCGGTGCCATCATTGATGAGCTGCGAAGTATCGATTGGGTGCCTCGATCGGTACGCAGTAAAGCGAAAGACGTTGAGCGGGCCTACGCGACCCTCGAAGCTAAGCTGCAGCGCAGCCCCTCCGAAGAGGAGGTGGCCGCGGAGATGGAGTTAGACGTCACCGCCCTGCGGAAGATCTTTAGCCAGGTCTCCTTCGTTAACGTTGTTGCCCTCGACGAGCTTATGCATGCCGGTGGGGATCGAGGAGACGGCGCGACGCTCGGGGAATCGTTGATGGATCCCCGGGCCGAGGACCCAGTCTCAGTACTTGAAGACGAGGAGACTAAGTACATCCTCGCGGACTCGATCGCTGTGCTCCCCGAACGAGAGAAGATCGTTGTCACTCTTTACTACTACGAGGGCTTGACGCTAAACGAGATAGGACAGGTACTGGGGGTATCGGAGAGCAGAGCTTGTCAGCTCCATACCAAAGCAGTGCTGCAGTTGCGCTCGAAGATGACGGACGCAGCTGAGGCGAGCTAGCGATCGCCAGCCCATCAGGCGAGCACAGGATCACTAGCTCATCTTGAAGCGATGGTCAGCACACATCGCTAGTGGCTTGCTACTGGCCTCACCTGGACCGCCGTCTCGCAAGCGCCCCAATCGCCGCAGCGGTCACTGCTATTCCACTAATGAGTCCGAGGCCAGAACGGCTTCCTGACTCATCAGTCTGTTGACCCTCGGGCGTCACTGTTACCGACTGCGCGAGCGAACGAGTCCCCACCGATTGGTTTGCAACCGTGACGGAAGTTGCTGATAGTCCGTTGAGCCCCTTCTCCGCTAGAGAGAGGTTGCTACCGAGCGGCTTGAGTGCCGGTGGTGATTGATTTAGCAAGGCAAGTGGATCCAGGTATTGCTCGCCGCGCCGAAGTCCCCAATGCAAGCACCGAGAACTGCAATGCCCGCCCATTCCAACGATGCCTATCACGGAATCGCCGGTCACTGTGCTTCCCACAGGCAGGCTGGCCTCGACCGGCTCATAAGTGGTGCGCAGAGTTCCGTGGCTGACCACCACAACACCTCGATCGGCGATACGGGCAGCGAACGTGATCGTCCCTGGCCCAGCGGCGTGGACGGCAACTCCAGGCGTCGTTGCCAAATCAACCCCACGATGGCCCGACAGCCAGTTGTGAGCCGGTGGATCGAAGTGATTGCTGACATCTGGTGCCAGTGGCGGGCCTACCGGCGCCCGCCACTGAGAATCGGTCGGTCCGAAGGACGTAGCGCCGTTGGCAGGAGCGCACAGTAGACATACCAAGGCGAGCGAGCTAAGCACTGCGACTAAGAGGCGGCGCACCGAATAGAACCTGCATTGGTATTGCACGCTAGGTAGTGAGCTCACTGCTCGAAGTAGAAGTGTCAGCATCTATTGATCCTGCCCCGGCCGGCAGGTTCGCGCTGGGCCCACAACACCAGTTGTGGAATATGGGCGGCTCAGTCAAACCTGTGGAAGCGCACTGCCGTAGACTTCTGCCCGCACAAGTTCTCCCTTGTGACATCACATCCCGTACCCACCGCAAGGTGGCCATCGTGACCGAGGTCTACATAGTTTTGTAGCGGCGCACGTGGGCGGGAGAGGCGCAGTGTCAACCGGCACTGCTTCAACCGAATAGCAGCACGACTATCTGTACTTCTCGCTGAGAAGGCAGATAGCGAGTTGCGCTGAAAGGAAGACCTATGGCCGTCGTCACGATGCGTCAGCTGATGGAATCAGGAGTCCACTTCGGACACCAGACACGTCGCTGGAATCCGAAGATGAAGCGCTTCATCATGACCGAGCGCAATGGCACCTACATTGTGGACCTCACCCAGTCCCTCACGTTCCTGGATCGGGCCTACGAGTTCGTTAGAGAGACCGTGGCCCACGGCGGCACGATTCTCTTTGTGGGAACCAAGAAGCAGGCTCAAGAGGCAATCGAAAGCCAAGCAACCCGCGTCGGAATGCCGTACGTCAACCAGCGCTGGCTCGGTGGAATGCTCACTAACTTCCAGACCGTGCACAAGCGTCTGCAGCGCCTGAAGGAACTCGAAGAGATGGATCTCGACGACGTTGCCGGTTCAGGTGGACGCACCAAGAAAGAACTCCTCATGATGAGCCGCGAGAAGGAGAAGCTCACTCGCACGCTCGGCGGAATCCGCAATATGGCCCGCGTCCCGAGTGTTGTGTGGATTGTTGACACCAACAAGGAGGCCCTAGCCGTTGCTGAGGCCCGCAAGCTCAACATCCCGGTCGTGGCAATCCTTGACACCAACTGCGACCCAGATCTCGTTGACTACCCAGTTCCCGGTAACGATGACGCGATTCGCGCCGTCGGTCTGCTGACGCGGGTAATCGCTGATGCTGCCGCCGAGGGTCTTATGACTCGCGCCGGAGCAGCCGCTGCTGCTTCCGAAGGTGCGGATGTGGAACCGCTTCCGGAGTGGGAGACCGAGCAACTCGCGGCTAAGGCTGATGAGTCGGCACCGGCCGCTGATGCTGCGCCAGCGGCAACAGAGGAGTCTGACAAGTCAGGCGACGCCGTTGGCGTTCCTCAGGTTGAGGTTGAGGGGCACATTGTTCCGACCCTTGATCCAGAGAAGTCAGCCGAAACTGCTCTTATCGAGAATGAAGGAGCCTGATATGGCAGGGGTAGCCGCCGCCGACGTCAAGCGTCTGCGTGAGCTCACGGGTGCAGGAATGATGGACTGCAAACGTGCGCTAGAGGAAGCCGAAGGCGACTTCGATAAGGCGATTGAAGTCCTACGCATCAAGGGTGCCAAGGACGTCGGAAAGCGCCAGGACCGAAATGCCTCCAACGGCCTAGTCCACGCTCACTTCGAAGGAACCTCCCATGGAGTGCTTCTTGAGCTGAACTGTGAGACGGACTTCGTCGCCAAGACGCAGGGGTTCCAAGACCTTGCCGCGCAGGTGACTAGCTTTGTGGCCACCACCAAGCCCGGTGATGTCGCCGAGCTCATGGCTGCCGAGATCGAATCAGGCCAGACGGTTCAAGAGCTGCTCAACGAGGCAAATATCAGCCTCGGTGAGAAGATCGAGATCCGCCGCTTTGCTCGGTTCGAAGACGGTTCGGTCTTCGTCTATCTTCACAAGCACGATCCCGCGCTACCACCAAGCGTTGGCGCCCTCGTCGAGCTCGATGTCGACAACGAGGAGCTGGCGAAGGGGATCGCACAGCATATTGCCGCGATGGCACCGCGCTACCTCACGCGCGAGGACGTTCCGGCCGATGTTGTCGCCAATGAGCGCCGGATCGCCGAAGAGACGGCCCGTGAAGAAGGTAAGCCCGAGGCGGCGATCTCCAAGATCGTTGATGGTCGCACTAATGGCTTCTTCAAGGACACGTGCCTGCTCGAGCAGTCGTACGTGCGCGATAACAAGAAGACGATCAAGACGATTCTGGCTGAGTCAAACGCGAACGTCACTCGTTTCGCGCGGTTCAAGGTCGGACAGGCCTAGTCTTCTCACGTTAGCTAGGTACCGGCACGTTCGATTCAGTCGAGAGGATCCCCGAAATGCCCTCAGCGGTCCAGCCCACGTTGGAAGGCACCGTCGAGCGGTGGTCAGATATCCCGGAACAGGGATGGGATCGGGTGCTCCTCAAACTCTCCGGTGAGGCTTTTGCTGGCGGTGGCGGACTTGGCGTCGATCCCGACGTCGTGTCCGCCATTGCGCGGCAGATCTCCGATGTGGTGGCCGGTGGTGCGGAAGTCGCGATCGTTATCGGTGGCGGTAACTACTTTCGTGGCGCGGAGCTATCCGATCGTGGGATGGATCGATCCAGAGCCGACTACATGGGCATGCTCGGGACAGTAATGAACTGCCTTGCGCTGCAAGACTTTCTCGAACGCCAGGGGGTCGAAACCCGAGTTCAGACGGCGATCGCGATGGGGCAAGTGGCGGAGCCATACACGCCTCGGCGAGCAATTCGGCACATGGAAAAGGGCCGCGTTGTGATCTTTGGTGCCGGGTTGGGAGTGCCTTTCTTCTCGACCGACACCTGCGCGGCCCAACGAGCGCTGGAAACTGGCGGCCAGGTCGTCTTGATGGCCAAGAGCGTCGATGGTGTCTACGACGACGATCCGCGCCACAATCCAAACGCAGTGCGATACGACCGACTCACCTACGACGATGTCCTGACCCAAGACCTCAAGGTGGCCGACGCTACGGCGATCAGCTTGTGCCGCGACAACGCGATGCCGATTATCGTCTTTGACCTAATGACGGAAGGGAATATCGCCCGCGCTGTTGCCGGTGAGCGGATCGGCACCCTTGTCGCCGCCGAGGCGTAGACCTACAAACTCTCACATCGATTCGACCCTTTGGAGTAACCGTGATTGACGAGATTCTGCTCGAAGCCGAAGCAAAGATGGACAAGGCAATCCAAGTTGCCCGCGAGGACTTCGCGACGATTCGTACTGGACGAGCGACACCAGCGATGTTTGCCAAGATTACGGTGGAGTACTACGGAACTCAGACTCCGCTCAACCAGGTTGCGTCCTTCCAGACGCCTGAAGCCCGCATGATTCTGATTACGCCCTACGACCAGTCTGCGATGAACGAGATCGAGAAGGCGATTCGGGAATCAGACCTCGGCGTTAACCCCACCAACGACGGCAAACTCGTTCGGGTAGTGCTTCCAGTTCTCACCGAGGAGCGCCGCAAGGAGTACATCAAGGTTGCTCGTTCCAAGGCCGAAGATGCTCGCGTATCAATCCGCAATATCCGACGCCACGCCAAGGATGAACTCGAAAAGTTGATGAAAGACGGTGATGCAGGGGAGGATGACGTTCGTCGGGCTGAGAAGCAGCTTGACGATGTCACCGGCAAGCACGTGCAACACGTCGACGACATCCTCAAGAACAAAGAAGCCGAACTGCTTGAGGTTTAGCCCGTGGATGATGCTGTGCAGCCCGTAGAAGACGCTGCCGCCGAGCCTGCCAAGAAGAGTAAGGCAGGCCGGAACTTACCTGCCGCTATCGGAGTTGGCGTCGCGATTGGCGGCATTGCGCTGCTGACCCTGTTTACCTACCAATGGCTGTTCGTCATCCTCGCCGGAACGGCGATCTGTATCGGCATCTGGGAGATCACCAACTCCTTTGCCAACGTCGGGATTCGCATTGCCCGTACGCCGCTCTACCTAGGGGCTGTCGCCTGCTCGGCAGCGACCTATCAGTGGGGCGTCATCGCACAGTTGGTGACCTTCGGCGCCATCGTCGTCTTTGTCCTGATGTGGCGAATCCGGCGGGGAACAGACGGCTACGTCAAAGACGTCACTGCAACAGTCTTCACGGCCGCCTACCTGCCGTTCATGGTCGGATTCGTCATGCTGACTCTTCGGCAAGGTGATGGCCCGCAACTGGTGGTCATCTTCGTTGCGCTCACGATCGCCAACGATGTCGGTGGTTACGCAGCGGGAGTGCTGTTCGGTAAGAACCCCATCGCCCCGCAAATCAGTCCCAAGAAGTCGTGGGAGGGTTTTGCCGGCTCAGTCGTCGTCGCGATGTCCATCGGTGCGTGGTTGTTCGTTTGGCTCGTCGATGCTCCCTGGTGGCAGGGTGCGATCACCGGCGCGGTTATGACCGTTGCGGCCACTGCCGGAGACTTTGCCGAGAGTGCGATCAAGCGCGACCTTGGCGTGAAGGATATGAGCAAACTGCTCCCCGGTCACGGTGGTGTGATGGATCGACTCGACTCGTTGATTCCGAATGCGTTCGTCTCGTGGGCGCTCTTCTACTTCTTCCTCGGTAGCTAGAACTGATGGCTAGCAAAGACCTCCCACTGTCGACAAAACGGGAGTTTGTCGAGCGCTCGGCTAAGAAGCGAGGAACGTTACCGCCGCAGCATCTGTCGGACCTGACTCTGGCTGAGCGTAAAGACGCCGTCAGCGCACTCGGGCTTCCGGGGTTCCGCGCCGACCAGTTGTCGCGGCACTGGTATGGCCGGCTGGAAGACGATCCGGCAGCGTGGACAGATCTAACGGGAGGGCCTCGGGACAAGATCGTCGACGCCCTACTTCCCCCTATCCTCACTCCTGTGCGCGCGCTGACGTGTGACGGCGGCACGACCTTGAAGCAGGTGTGGCGCTTACACGATGACGCACTAGTCGAGAGCGTTCTCATGCGCTACCCGAATCGGGTCACGATGTGCGTGTCGAGCCAAGCAGGCTGTGCGATGAACTGCCCCTTCTGTGCAACAGGCCAAGCCGGACTGACCCGGAATATGTCGACGGCTGAGATCGTCGAGCAGGTCCTGGCCGGGGCGCGAGCGCTTCAGCGTGGCGAGGTCGCTGGTGGTCCGGGCCGGATCTCCAACGTCGTCTTGATGGGTATGGGCGAGCCACTGGCCAACTACAACCGGGTGGTGAAGGCGTTACGAATGCTGACATCCGAAGCGCCCGAAGGTCTGGGGATGTCCGCGCGCGGAATAACCGTCTCCACGGTTGGGCTGGTCCCACGTATCCGACAACTCGCAGGTGAGGGGTTACCGTTCACGCTCGCGGTATCGCTGCACGCTCCCGACGACGAGTTGCGCAACGAACTCGTCCCGATTAACAATCGCTATCCCGTAGCTGAAGTCCTGGATGCAGCGTGGGAATACACCGCACGCACTAAGCGACGGGTATCGATTGAGTACGCCTTGATCCGCGATATCAACGACCAAGCGGATCGGGCAGATCAGCTCGGACGGCTCCTGGCCGGGCACCTCGTTCATGTGAACCTGATCCCGCTCAATCCGACCCCAGGGTCAAAGTGGACCGCCTCACGCCCGGAATCTGAGCGGGCGTTCGTTCGTGGACTTGAGTCCCACGGGGTGCCGGTGACAGTCCGCGATACCCGCGGCCGGGAGATCGACGGCGCTTGCGGTCAACTCGCTGCGACAACGAGCTAGGTCCGCATGCCGCAGAATCAATGGGATGCGCAGGTTTACCAACAGGATGTGGGATTTGTCCCGGTGCTGGGGCGCGGCGTGCTGGAGCTACTCGATCCGGCGCCCGGTGAACGGATCCTCGACCTCGGTTGTGGCGACGGTGCACTCACGAAGGAGCTCGTCGAACGCGGCGCCACGGTCGTCGGCATCGATTCCTCGCCCGAGATGGTGGCAGCTGCCTGCAACGCTGGGCTCGATGCGCGGGTCGTAGACGCCGGGCGGTTGGCATCGCTTTGCGCCTCCGGTGCGCTAGATCTCGGCACCTTCGATGCCGTATTCACCAACGCCGCGCTGCATTGGATACCACAGATTTCCGAGGTGACCCGCGGAGTCAGGTCGCTTCTGGGCCCGAGGGGACGCTTTGTCGGGGAGTTTGGCGGCCACGGCAACATCTCCACGATCGGACTCGCGCTCAATGCCGCGGCTGCGCTTCACGGAAACGCGAGTCCGGGTCGGCCGTTCTACCTGCCAACTGCCGCTGAGTTCACCGCCGAGCTTGCCGCCGCAGGTTTCCAGGTGGATAACGTTGAGATCTTCGCCCGTCCGACTCCGCTTCCTACCGGATTGCGGGGGTGGATTCGTGCCTTCGGGGGACCGTTCCTGGCCGACGTCGCGCTCGAGCAGCGCGAAGCTGTCATCGATACAGCCATTGAGCTAGCCAGGCCGTGGCTGGCGGACCAAGCGGGGCAAGAAAGCGCGGACTACGTTCGCCTACGGTTCGCCGCCTCCGCACCGGCATAGTCCTGGCCGTCAAGGGCGCAGTCCATTCGTGCTCTATTGGCTGTTCGATGTCGGGGGAACTACGCATTTGACCCCTGATAGGTGACAATAGGCCAGTGACGCGCGAAGTGGTTCTGCTCGGGAGTACGGGTTCCATCGGTACTCAAGCTCTCGATATCGTCGCCCGGAACCCGGATCGCTTCCGCGTTAGCGCGCTAGCGGCGGGTGGGGCCAATCTAGAGCTGCTTGCCCAGCAGGTGCTCGACACCGGTGCGCATACCGTCGGGATTGCCGATTCGTCGGTCGCGGACGAGTTCTTGCCGCTGTTACGGCAGAGAGCGCAAGTCAACGGCTTGGCGACATCGCAGTACCTGACCCCGGAGGTCATCAGCGGACCGATCGCTGCGACCGAGATCGCCAGTCGCCCGTGTGATGTGGTGGTGAACGGGATGACCGGCTCAGTGGGTTTGCGGCCCACCTTGGCTGCCTTGACTGCCGGCAACGTCCTGGCTCTGGCGAACAAGGAGTCCTTGGTTGTGGGTGGATCGGTCGTCACGTCACTTGCCCGCCAGGGACAACTCGTTCCAGTCGATTCAGAGCACTCCGCTCTGGCTCAATGTTTGCGCGGAGGCGCTGCCAGAGAGGTCCGCCGATTGATTTTGACCGCCTCTGGAGGTCCGTTCCGCGGCTGGACGAGTGAGGAGCTAGCCGCTGTTACCCCAGCGCAAGCGCTGGCGCACCCTACGTGGGATATGGGTCCGGTTGTGACGGTGAACTCCGCGACGCTAGTCAATAAGGGCCTCGAGGTTATCGAAGCCCATCTGCTGTTCGGACTGGATTACTCCGCCATCTCGACTGTTGTCCATCCGCAGTCAGTGATCCACTCCATGGTTGAGTTCGTCGATGGCTCCACCCTTGCTCAAGCTTCCCCGCCAGATATGCGGCTGCCGATTGCGCTGGGAATGAGTTGGCCCAATCGTGTCCCAAACGCAGCACCGGCATGTGACTGGACGAGCGCGGCGACCTGGGAGTTCTTGCCGCTCGATGAAGAGGTTTTCCCTGCCGTTCGCCTCGCGCGCGAGGTCGGGGCGTTGTCGGGAACAGCGCCAGCGGTGTTCAATGCAGCCAATGAGCAGTGTGTTGCCGCGTTCCTCGCTGGGAACCTAGGGTTCGCCGCAATCGTCAATACCGTGGAGAGGGTCGTAGCTGCGCACGTCAAGAACAGAGGGAACCCCGAGGACGGGGGGTTCGTTGCTGATTCGCAACTGTCAGTCGATGCCGTCTTGGCGGCCGAGGCTTGGGCTCGACCCGCTGCGAACGAGATGATCAAACGGGAGGGTGAATAGTCGTTGTTAACCCTCATCGGAGTCGTCGCATTCGTCCTGGCAATCCTGTTCTCGATTGCCTGGCATGAGCTCGGGCACCTGGTGCCAGCGAAGAAGTTTGGTGTAAAGGTCACCCAGTACATGATCGGCTTCGGGCCGACCCTGTGGTCAAAACGCAAGGGTGAAACTGAGTACGGGGTGAAAGCGATTCCCTTCGGCGGCTACATCCGAATGATCGGAATGTTCCCTCCCGGACCGGACGGCAAGACCAAGGCTTCATCTACCGGGCGCTTTGGTGCATTGATCGAAGATGCCCGAACTCAAGCGCAAGCCGAGGTCCTCACTGAAGAGGATGCCAAGCGCACCTTCTACCGATTGTCTGTACCCAAACGACTGGTCATCATGCTGGGCGGACCCGTCATGAACTTGATCCTTGCCTTCGTGCTGTTCACGATCCTGCTGGTAGGAATCGGCACCCCAAGTGCCTCCTTGGCTGTTGCCCAGGTCACGCCCTGCACACCGACAGTGAGTCAACCAACCGGGCAATGTGAGCCAGGGATGGTTCCCAGCCCAGCATCCGGTGCCGGACTCCAAGACGGCGATGTGGTGACCAGTTACAACGGTCAGTCAGTGCAAACCTGGGATGAGCTCGCGACCGCGGTTCGCGCTAGCCCCGCAGGGTTGGCCACGATCGGAGTCGAACGCAAT
Source organism: uncultured Actinomycetes bacterium (assembly GCA_946803585.1). Lineage (GTDB taxonomy): Bacteria > Actinomycetota > Actinomycetes > S36-B12 > UBA10799 > UBA10799. The sequence goes on along the minus strand of CAMPEQ010000007.1, from coordinate 448,889 downwards.
GGGCAACCGCTCACACTGGATGCCGACATTCAGGTGGCCACCCGACCGGTCGTCAGTGATGGCGAGGTCACGGACCAGGTAGCCTCCCAGGGATTCCTCGGGATGACCCCCCAGCGGGTACTCGAGAAGCAACCGATCGCCACTGTTCCGGCCCAAATGTGGGATCTAACCGTACGCACGGGCCAAGCGCTAATCGCGATTCCAAGTAAGTTGGTGGGGGTGTCGCAGGCTGCCTTCGGGGGTGAGGAACGCGACCCGAATGGTCCCATTGGTGTTGTCGGCGTGACTCGTATCAGTGGTGAGGTAGCCGGGGGTGAACTCCCCGCTGAGTGGAAGGTCGCGCAGTTCCTCGGACTTGTCGCCTCGCTGAACCTCTTCCTGTTCTTGTTCAACCTCATTCCACTGCTGCCCCTCGATGGCGGCCACGTTGCTGGCGCACTGTGGGAGGGCCTACGGCGCCAGATCGCCCGGCTGCGGCACCGGCCGGACCCAGGTCCGGTGGACGTCGCTCGGGCTCTACCTGTGGCCTACGCGGTTGCCTTCTTCTTGATCGGAATGAGCGGGCTGTTGTTGTACGCCGACGTCGTGAACCCGGTCAAGCTCGGCGGCTAGGTGCGATAGGGGGCATACTGAGGTTATGTCTGTTGGTCTGGGAATGCCCGAACTGCCGCCCCCTGTGATTGCTCCGCGCCGCAAGACCCGCCAGCTAGAGCTGCGCCACCCAACGCACCCTGTCCTAGTCGGCGGTGATGCCCCGGTGAGCGTGCAGTCGATGTGCACCACCGTTACTGCGGATGTCAATGCGACCCTTCAGCAGATTGCTCAACTAACGGCCACAGGCTGTCAGGTCGTGCGAGTAGCAGTGCCGAGCACCGACGATGCCGCAGCACTGTCCGCGATAGCAAAGAAGTCCGGGATTCCGGTGATCGCGGATATTCACTTTCAACCTAAGTACATATTCGCCGCGATCGATGCAGGCTGCGCCGCTGTTCGCGTGAACCCTGGGAATATTCGCGAGTTCGACGGCCGTGTTGGCGAGATCGCCAAGGCAGCTAAGGACTCGGGAACGCCCATCCGCATTGGCGTCAACGCCGGATCGCTCGATAAGCGGATTATGGAGAAGTACGGCAAAGCGACGCCCGAGGCGCTAGTTGAATCGGCACTTTGGGAGTGCTCGTTGTTCGAAGAGCACGACTTCCGGAACATCAAGATCTCGGTTAAGCACCACGATCCGGTCGTCATGGTTAAGGCCTACGAGCTGCTGTCCCAACAGTGCGACTACCCGCTACACCTCGGCGTGACCGAGGCAGGACCAGCATTCCAGGGGACGGTTAAGTCCGCGGTTGCCTTCGGCGCCCTGCTGAGCCGCGGAATCGGGGACACGATCCGCGTCTCCCTCTCAGCCCCGCCGGAAGAGGAAGTCAAAGTCGGACTCCAAATCCTCGAGTCATTGAATCTGCGCCAACGCGGTTTGGAGATCGTGTCGTGCCCGTCGTGTGGGCGTGCCCAGGTGGACGTCTACACCCTCGCCGAAGAAGTGACAGCGGGGCTAGAGGGGATGGAGGTTCCGCTGCGGGTGGCCGTGATGGGCTGCGTCGTCAACGGTCCGGGAGAGGCTCGTGATGCCGATCTCGGTGTTGCCTCCGGTAACGGAAAGGGTCAGATCTTCGTCAAGGGTGAAGTCATTAAGACGGTCCCAGAAGCGCTTATCGTCGAGACGCTGATTGAGGAAGCAATGCACCTAGCCGAACAAATGCAACTCGATGGTGGAGTCACCGGTGACGGTGGACCATCGGTCTCCGTCAGCTGATTCACCGGTAGGCGAGGTTCGAGACCTCACTACCGGCGAGATCGAACAGTTCTGGGGAATCCTTGACACCGATCCCGACGCGTATTGCGTCGTTGCTGAACGGGTCGGGGTCGGGCAGCTAGACCCTCCTGCTTCAGGAGGACCAACCTGGGGCTGGTTTGTCGACGGGCGACTGCGTTCGGCGCTGTATGTCGGAGCGAATCTCATGCCGATAGACGCCACATCACAGGCTTTGGAAGCGTTCGCGATTCGTCTGCGGGCTGTCGGGCGCCGATCGTCGGCCATAGTTGGCTACCGAAGTGATGTGCTCGAACTCTGGCAGCAACTCGAGCCGACTTGGGGAAGTTGCCGCGAGGTGCGGGGCGATCAGCCGCTCATGGTCATTAGTGAGCCACCTCTGACACAGATCGATGAGGCCGTCGTGCCGGTGGCAATCACCGACTTGGATGCGTTGATGCCGGCAGCAGTAGCCATGTTCAGCGAAGAGGTCGGCGTCTCTCCGCTGGCTGGTGGGCGCGGTCCGGGTTATCGCGCGAGGGTAGCGAGCTCGATCCTGGAAGGCCGGTCCTACGCTCGCTTTCACAATGGCGAGGTTGTATTCAAGGCCGAGATTGGGGCTATTGGCCGGGGGAGTTGCCAGTTGCAAGGTGTGTGGGTGGATCCGCGCTTGCGGGGCACCGGGATCGCCATACCGGCCGTCGCTGCGGTGGTCGCCGCGGCCACCCGAGACCACGCTGCACGTGTGAGCCTCTATGCGAATCGCTACAACACCGCCGCACTGCACACCTACCGGCGGGTCGGATTCCGGCAAGTCGGAACCTTCGCCACAGTCCTCTTCTGACCTGGGTGCCATCGGCAGCGATTACAGGGCAGCCAACGCTGCGACTAGACTGGCCGCGGTCGTGACCTGCGCGACGCTGGAACCAGAGTTCTTCCTCGACCCTGACCAAGGAGACGGCCTTGCTGCTGCGGATGTCCACGCTTTTTCTACGAACATTGCGCGATGACCCGGCTGACGCTGAGGTCCCGAGCCACCGACTTCTAGTCCGGGCAGGTTACGTTCGCCGGATTGCTCCGGGGATCTTCAGTTGGCTACCACTGGGCTACCAGGTGCTGCGCAACGTCGAGCAGATCGTTCGGGACCAAATGGTCGAGGCGGGCTTTCAGGAGGTTCACTTCCCTGCGCTGCTGCCGCGAGAGGCCTACGACACCACTGGGCGATGGGATGAGTTCGGCGATGGGCTCTTCCGGCTCAAGGACCGCAAGGATGCCGACTACTTGTTGGGGCCGACTCACGAGGAGATGTTCACCCAACTCGTGAAGAGCGAGTACTCCTCGTACAAGGACCTGCCGGTCTCGCTGTTTCAGATTCAAACCAAATACCGAGATGAGGCTCGTCCGCGAGCTGGCATCTTGCGTGGTCGCGAGTTCCTGATGAAGGATTCCTACTCATTCGACTCGACCGATGAGGGCTTAGCTACAAGCTACGGTCAGCACCGCGACGCCTACATCAAGACTTTTGATGACCTCGGCCTGGACTACGTCATCGTGTCGGCAACATCGGGTGCGATGGGCGGATCGGCGAGTGAGGAGTTCCTGGCCCCCTGTGAGCACGGTGAGGACACCTTTGTCCGCTGTCAGAACTGCGACTACGCAGCCAACGTCGAAGCTGTCACGACGCCCGTAGCTCCTGACATCTCCGCGGATACCTCGGAACAGCGCGTAGTCGATACCCCCGATTGCGAGACGATCGATGCGTTGGTGGAGTTTGCCAACGCTTCACCGGAGATGGAGTCGCTAAGCCCCTGGGTCGCAGCCGACACTTTGAAGAACGTCGTACTCATGGTGACCGAGCCAGACGGCAGCCACGCGCCTCTCGTCGTTGGATTGCCAGGTGACCGTGACGTCGATATGAAGCGCCTCGAAGCTGCACTTGCTCCTGCCGAAGCTAGGCCATTTGAAGCTGAGGACTTTGCGAAGTATCCGGGATTGGTGAAGGGCTATCTGGGACCGCAGATATTGGGGGAGGAGAGCGACTCGGGGATTCGCTATCTCGTGGATCCACGGGTGGCCACGGGTACTGCCTGGCTCACGGGCGCGAACAGCATCGGTGCGCACGCCCTAAATGTCGTGGCCGGCCGGGACTTCACCCCAGATGGCACCATCGAGGCCGCTGATGTCAGAGACGGTGACCCATGTCCAAAATGTGCCGGAGCGTTGCAGCTCGCTCGGGGGATCGAGATCGGTCACATCTTCCAGCTAGGCCGCAAGTACGCCGAGGTATTTGACCTACAGGTGTTAGACGTCAACGGCAAACGAGTTGTCGTCACGATGGGCTCTTACGGAATCGGGGTCTCGCGCGCTGTTGCGGCTATCGCTGAGCAGAGCCACGACGACATCGGTCTGATTTGGCCGCGGTCGATAGCACCGGTGGATGTCCACGTTGTTGGCGCGGGTAAGAGCGAAGAGATCCGCGATGGAGCCGAACAACTGGCTCTCGACTTGGAAGCCGCAGGGCTCAGAGTGCTCTTGGACGACCGGAAGGCCGCGTCGCCAGGGGTCAAGTTCAAGGATGCTGAACTGCTGGGAATGCCAACGATCGTGGTCGTCGGCAAAGGACTAGCCGATGGCGTGGTTGAAGTTCGGGACCGACGCTCTGGCGATCGCCAAGAGGTGGCCGTGGATGGTGCGGTAGACGCAGTCGTACAAGCTTGCCGAGGCTAGCTCTCGGGTTGCAGGTTCACCGCATTCCGAGCAGGCAACTACTTGTCTGCGTCACTCGTCACGAGTGAGAGAGGCTCTGCGACGTCCTCTAGGGATTTGCCCTCTGCGTCAATTCCGAGGAACACCTCAACTAGGCCGCCACAGATCATGATCCCAGCACCAATCAAGTACCCGACTGTGAGAAGGAACGGGTCAGACCCGTCACCGATGAGGAATCCGAAGAAGACCGGTCCGATCGCGCCGAAGCACTGCGCAATCGCAAAGAAAATTGCAATCGCTTTCGCTCGAACCTCGACGGGGAAAATCTCGCTGACCGTCAGGTAGGCCGAGCTTGCGCCGGCGGAGGCGAAGAAGAAGATGATGCACCAGGCGATCGTCTGTGTGAGCGCATTGAACAGCCCAGCCTGGAACATCATGGCGCTGACCGCAAGTAGCGACCCAGACAGGATATAGGTGCCTGCGATCATCTTGCGACGACCGATGGTGTCGAAGAACTTCCCAAGCAGCAATGGCCCGGAGAGGTTTCCGATAGCGAAGGCGATCAGGAAGATCGGAGCCGTGCGCGGATCAACCCCGTAGAACTTGGTGAGAACGAGGACGTAGGTAAAGAAGATTGCGTTGTAGAGGAAAGACTGGCTGATCATCAAGCTGGCACCGAGCGTTGCCCGACGCGTGTAGGTGGTGAACAGCATCTTCAACAGCGCAAAGTAGCCGTAATCCTTGTCCGGTTTGAGGGTGATTGCTTCGGAGTCGGGGACGGGCTCGAGGTGATAGCCACCGGCTTCCACCTGACCCTCGATGAAGTCCATGGATTCGTTGGCCTGCTCACCTTGGCCGTGGATGACCTGCCAGCGTGGACTTTCCGGGAGATTCCGGCGAACGACGATGATGACGATGGCAAGGAGGGGACCAAGGAGAAAGCCGAGGCGCCACCCGATATCAGGGGCAAAGAGGTTGAGGAAGATGAGCGAACCGAAGGTCCCGATGATTGACCCGGCCCAGTAGGTACCGTTGATGCCGATGTCGACCCGGCCGCGATATCGCGACGGGATCATCTCGTCGATCGCGGAGTTGATCGCCGCATACTCCCCGCCGATGCCCATACCGGCGACGAAGCGCGTCGCGTAGAGGAAAATGACCCATCCGGGGCCGGTGCCCAGGGTGAGCGCGCTCATTCCGCTACCGAACAAGTAGACGCCAAGGGTGATCATGAACAGTCGTCGACGGCCCAGCCGATCGGATAGGCGCCCAAAGAACAAGGCGCCAACTACTTGCCCGGCCAGGTAGACCGAGGCCACGAGACCAGCTTCAGTGGAGGTCAGTCCGAGGGTGTCAGGCTCGGTGAGAACTCCGGCGATCGAACTTGCGATGGTGATCTCGAGGCCGTCAAGTACCCAGGCCACTCCGAGGGCGATGATGAGCCGGGTATGGAACTTCGACCAGGGGAGCCGATCAAGGCGAGCAGGGATCGTACTTCTGATGCTGTCGTGGACACCGGAAACGCTCACCCGCCAGATAGTGGCCCTGCACTACCCACTTTTGCGCGTTCAAAGGTCAAGTTGCAGCGACTTTCTGTGCTCGCTGTCGGTTGTGCTAGCCCGGAAATGCTTGCGGTGCCCCGCCCCAGACGACCGCTCGAACAGCGCACTCTTGCCCGTTCTTCGCTGCGCCGGTTCGGTTCGCGCCAGATTGGGAACTGGCAACATCCGCCCACCTCGGCACTAGCTGACGTTCCACTTCGATCGCCAGGCTCACCGCAGTTGCCGCCGAGTTGATAGGAACACCCGTGTCGTAGACAGCTGCCGGCTCAGGTACGAGCGCACCGAGGGCGGCTAGGTCCTGGCGTAGGGAGTCTCGGTGTTGACGATGCGAGTCCAGTGCCGAGTGCGCGCGTAGCAATTGGGCACCGGTGAGTTGTGCGCCGATCAGACCGTAGGCGTACGTCGCCGCATATTCGCCCTCGAGGGCTGCCGTCAATGCGGAGATCTCTTGTTCGCTCATTGGCTGCCCTTCAATGCGGCGTTGTGCTGGGCCTCCGAAGCCGCAATGAGTGACAACGATCTGGCTAGCTCGGGGGCATTGGCCTTTCCGCACGATTCGATTCGGTCGCCAGCGGCAGACTTCTCGAGTCTGCGCAAAGCCCGGACGGCCGCAGTGGCAGTGCCGGGGACATCGGGCGCGGTGACGGTTGGAGTAGCGCTCTCCCCAGGGACCAGTGCTTGTTTGTGCTCAGCGTGCTGATCGCGAAATGGGGTGAGCTGCGCTGTGAGTGCTGGGAACTTCAGAATGGTCGCATCGTAGGCAGCGATCAGGCGGGCTTCCTGTGCGGCCACGTCTTCTCGCAGTTGATCATCGCTGTCCTGCTGCTCCTCGGATTCCGATGAGCTACACGCGGTCGCCACGAGCAGTGGAGAGGCGACGGCGACACCGAGCACAGCTCTTCTCGACAGATAGGCGGTCACGGCAACAGGGTAGGCAACTGCCCTGGGACTATGATGACCCCACTACCGTTTGACGCAGTAGAGCCTCAAATCAATCTAACTACATAGGAGTGTCATCCATGGCCGCCGTTTCCACTGACGAGTTGGTGAAACTCCTGGGTCCCGTTGTCGCAGGGGCGAGCGCTGACCTAGAAGATGTAGTGATCCGTAAAGCTGGCGCACGATCGGTCGTCGTTGTCACGGTAGATCGAGATGGCGGCGTTGAACTCGATGCGATTGCTGATATCTCGCGACGGATCTCCGACATTCTCGATGAGAACGATGTGATGGGCCAGACCCCGTACGTCCTTGAAGTCGGGTCTCCTGGAGTCGATCGGCCCCTAACTGAGCCCCGACACTGGCGGCGCGCAAAGCTGGGCAATCGGCTGGTGAAGGTGGCTACCGTCGATGGCAACCAACTCACGGGCAGGGTAGAGGATTTCGACAACGACTCCGTGGTTGTAGGCGTCCAGGGCCAAGCTGCCCGCCGACTCGCCTATAGCGACATCAGTAAGGCAGTTGTGCAAGTTGAGTTCAGTACTCCCAAAGGTGATGAGTAGCAGTGGATATTGATGTTGCGGCGCTTCGAGCGCTCGTCACGGAACGAGAAATCTCTCTAGACACGGTTGTGGGCAGTATTGAGCAGGCGCTGCTGGTTGCCTATCAACACTCACCCGGCGCCTTTACTCGGGCTCGGGTCGAGCTCGATCGCGACAGCGGGCACGTCACAGTATGGGCCGTGGATCCAGATGACGAGGCGGTTCCTCCCAAAGAGTTCGACGACACCCCGAACAACTTCGGGCGGATTGCCGCGACAACCGCCCGCAATGTGTTGATGCAGCGACTGCGGGAGGCAAACGATGACGTGACTTTCGGCGAGTTCGAGGCGACCGAGGGCGACCTCGTGAGCGGAGTCGTTCAGCAGACTCGTGACCCTCGTACGGTCAAGGTGTCGCTGGGCAAAGTTGAGGGGATAATTCCGTCAGCTGAGCAAGTCCCTACCGACGACTACTCGCACGGCACACGGATCAAGTGTCACGTCGTCTCGGTCAAACGTGGGCCCAAAGGCCCAGCCGTGACCCTGTCGCGGACGCATCCAGACCTCGTTCGCGAGCTGTTCAAGATGGAGTGCCCAGAGATCGCCGATGGCACTGTCGAGATCGTCGGTCTGGCCCGAGAGGCGGGGCACCGAAGCAAGATCGCGGTCAAAGCCAATGTTGAGGGTGTCAATGCCAAAGGTTCGTGTATTGGTCCAATGGGGCAGCGCGTCCGAGCGGTCACGGCCGAGCTACAGGACGAGAAGATTGACATTGTCGATTGGGACGACGACCCAGCAACTTATGTCGGAAATGCGCTGAGCCCGGCGCGGGTTTCCGAGGTCACGGTGGTGGATGAGGAAGCCCGCTCTGCGCGGGTCGTCGTACCGGATTACCAGCTGTCGCTGGCGATCGGCCGAGACGGCCAGAATGCTCGCCTTGCTGCCCGGCTAACCGGGTGGAGAATCGATATCCATTCCGATGCTGAAGAGGTCCTTGAAGAGGGCTCTGGTGCACCGGATATCGGAGTTGGCGGCGAGTAAAGCGCCATAGCGTCGCGGGAGAATGCACCAGTGAGTAACACCGGAACGAGTAGAGGGGTAGACTTGACGACGGCCTCGTTACCTCGCGGTGTTCAACCTGTTCGGACATGCGTTGGATGTCGGAAGCGAGCGAACAAGGCCGAGCTCGTGCGGATCGTCCTCGCTGGTTCTGAACTAGCGATCGACGAGAGTGCTACCGCACCTGGGCGCGGTGCCTATCTGCATCCCGACCAGGCGTGTCTAGCCACCGCAACTCGTCGCCGAGCGTTACCGCGCGCACTCAGAGCGCGTCAGACGGTCAGTGATGAGGCACTACGTGCGCAGTTTGCACGCGTCAATGTCAACGAACAGTTCGGGAGCAGTGGAATGAGCGCTCGATGAGTTATCAGCTATGAGCCAGCAAACGCAATAATAGGTCCGAGCAACGCGCCCGGGCCAGGACGGAGAGAAGTGGCCAAGGCCCGCGTACACCAAGTTGCAAAAGAAATTGGGATCGACAGTAAGACCGCTCTAGCGAAGCTGCAAGAGATGGGCGAGTTCGTTAAATCGGCCTCCTCGACCATCGAAGCGCCAGTAGCTCGCAAACTCAAGGACGCGTTCCCGGACGCTGTTCCGGCAGCTGAGAAGCCCGCAAAGAAGGCGGCTGCTAAGAAGGCTGCGCCTTCGCCCGCCGATGGCGCGCCAAAGCCGGCTCCTGCTCCCGCGGCGGAGCCGAGTGCGCCGTCAGCGACACCAGCTCCTCCTTCGGCGCCCACTCCGGCGACACCAAGTCCGGCTACTGCGGCACCTGCGGCACCAGAAGCTCCGGTGGCGAAGCCTGCTGAGCCGAGCGCACCTCCGGCCGCAGCGGCGGCAGCGCAGGCCGATGATGGTCCTGCGACGCCTGCTGCGCCGAGCACCCCGCCAACGCCCGGCCCGCGCCCGGCAGGGCCTCGCCCGGGGAACAACCCGTTTGGCGGCTCATCTGGAATGCGTCCAGCTGGCCCGCGCCCCGGCAACAACCCCTATAGCAGCGGCGGAAGCTCTGGAATGCAACGTCCCGGAGTGGCCGGAGCTCCGCGTCCAAGCCCAGGAACGATGCCACCGAGGCCGCAAGCTCGGCAGGCGCCCAACCGTCCAGGACAGCGCCCAGGTGGGCCCGGTCAACGTCCCGGTGGATCACCAGGCGGTCGTCCAGGTGGCGCCCCCGGCGGTGCGAGCGGCGGTGGCTACGGCGGTGTTGGTGGCGGTCGTCCAGGTGGCGGCGGCGGAGGTCGTCCAGGCGGATTTAGCGGTCGGCCCGGAGGTCCCGGTGGTGGAACCGCAGGTGCCTTCGGAAGTGGTCGCGGCGGTCGTGGTGGAGGTCGTCCCGCTCGCGGACGCAAATCCAAGCGCGCGAAGCGTCAAGAGTTCGACAACATGGCTGCACCGACAATCGGTGGGGTCAGTACGCCAGAGGGCAACGGCCAGACCGTCACCCTTCCGCGCGGTGCGTCGCTGACTGATTTCGCGGACAAGATCGGCGCGAATCCCGCTGCGCTGGTCTCTGTTCTGTTCAAGCTCGGCGAGATGGTGACTGCCACCGAGTCGGTTAACGATGACACGCTGGCGTTGCTCGGCGTCGAACTCAATTACGACGTTCAAGTTGTCTCTCCAGAGGACGAGGATCGCGAACTACTTACAACGTTCAACCTCGAGTTCGGCGAAGACGAGGGCAGCGACGATCAACTCGAGCCCCGAGCACCGGTCGTGACCGTTATGGGTCACGTCGATCACGGTAAAACCCGACTCCTCGACGCGATCCGCAAGACCTCGGTAGGGGATCGAGAAGCTGGGGGAATCACTCAGCACATCGGCGCTTACCAGATCACTCACCACGAAGGTGAAGACAGCGAGCGGAAGATCACCTTCATTGATACTCCGGGACACGAGGCGTTTACTGCCATGCGTGCTCGCGGTGCCAAGGTGACTGACGTTGCAATCTTGGTCGTTGCTGCCGACGACGGCGTCAAACCGCAGACGATTGAGGCGCTAAACCACGCCCAAGCGGCGGACGTCCCGATCGTGGTCGCGGTTAACAAGATCGATGTTGAGGGGGCGGACCCAGTCAAGGTCCGTACCCAGCTAACCGAGTACGGCCTCGTAGCCGAGGAGTTCGGCGGCGACACGATGTTTGTCGATGTCTCGGCGAAGCAGGATATGGGAATCGACGGACTGCTCGACGCAGTCCTACTAACTGCAGATGCGACGTTGGATCTGCGGGCGAACCCAACTCAGGATGCCCAGGGAGTCGCGATCGAGGCGCATCTGGACCGTGGCCGCGGCCCAGTCGCAACGGTGCTCGTCCAGCGCGGCACCTTACGCCTCGGAGCGTCGATCGTGGCAGGAAGCGCTTACGGCCGTGTTCGCGCGATGCTGGACGAGAACGGTGATCAGGTCAAGGAGGCTCCGCCTTCCCGCCCGGTGATGGTTCTCGGGCTGACTTCTGTTCCCGGTGCCGGTGACTCGTTCCTAGTGGTAGATGAGGACCGAACCGCCCGCCAGATCGCTCAGACGCGTGAGGCTCGGGAACGCAACGCCCAGCTCGCTAAGCGGCGTGGGCGTCGTACCTTGGAGGACTTCCTCAAGACATTGGAGTCCGGCGAGCTACAGGAGCTCAACATCATCCTCAAGGGCGATGTGTCTGGTTCCGTGGAAGCGCTGGAAGATGCCCTCCTCAAGGTTGATGTGGGCGATGAGGTGTCGTTGCGCATTATCGATCGAGGCGTTGGCGCGATTACTGAGACGAACGTCAACCTGGCTATGGCTTCTGACGCGGTCATCATTGGATTCAACGTTCGTCCCGAGGGCAAGGCGCGAGAGCTTGCCGAGCGTGAGGGTGTCGATCTACGGTTCTACTCAGTTATCTACCAAGCAATCGACGAGGTCGAATCGGCGCTCAAGGGCATGCTCAAGCCCGAGTTCGAGGAGGCTCAGCTTGGCAGTGCCGAGGTTCGCGAGGTCTACCGTTCGAGCAAGTTCGGCAACATCGCCGGTTGCATCGTGCGCAATGGCCTAGTCAAGCGCAACGCAAAGGCGAGACTCATTCGCGACGGAGTCGTTGTCGCTGACAACCTCAAAGTCGAGTCGTTACGCCGCTTCAAAGATGACGCTACCGAGGTCAAGGAAGGCTTCGAGTGCGGTATCGGCCTGGGATCGTTCAACGACATCAAGGTCGATGACACGATCGAGACATTCGAGATGAAAGAGATCGCCCGAAGCTAACGAGTCGGCTGTGTGTGGGCGTGCTCGCCCACACACAGCCGGTCTTGCTTTGGGAGACAAGGTAGGAGACCGCTATGGCCGATGAATCCCCACGCGCGCGACTGCTCGCGGGTCGGATTAAGGCAATCGTTGCCGAGATGATCGAGAAGCGGATCAAGGATCCGCGGCTCGGATTCGTCACAGTGACCGATGCGTACCTGACGAATGATCTGCGCGAGGCAACCGTGTTCTACACCGTCTTGGGTGATCCGGTTGAACAACAGTCCAGTGCTATGGCATTGGAATCAGCCAAAGGGCTAATGCGCTCAGAAGTTGGCAAGCAGACTGGGGTGCGCTACACGCCGTCGCTGCAGTTTGTTGCTGATGCGATGCCCGAGAACGCGCGCCACATCGAGGACCTAATCGAGAAGTCGAAGAAGGCAGATAAGAAGCTGCACGACCGCGCAGCAAAGGCTGACTTTGCCGGGGATGCCAATCCGTACCGTGAGCCCCGTGACGAAAGCCAGGTGGACGGGTGAGGACCGCTGAATCCGGCTCCCACCCGCCGATTCTGCCGCCCACAGATGCGGACTGGAACGCGCTGATTCAGAACATCCGGCGGGCAGAATCGGTTGTCTGCGTCGCACACGTTAGCCCGGACGGAGACGCACTGGGTTCGGCAATGGGAGCAGCGCTAGCAATGCGCGCAGCCGGTATCGAAGCGGTTGTCTCCTTCGACGAGGACCCGTTCGTGCTACCAGGCTCGTTGCGGTGGTTGCCTGGGCAAGAGCTGTTGCGTTCAGTAGATGAGCTTGTAGTCGATCGCTACGCGATGGTGAGCTTCGATGCCTCAGACCTTGCTCGGCTTGGTCGTCTCGCCTCGGTGGGAGATAAGGCAGAGTTCTTCGGCGCCGTTGACCACCACCGTTCTTACACCGGATTTGGGCAGGTTTCCATCGTCGACGTGACGGCACCCGCGACGGCAGTACTCGCGCTAGAGTTGGTCGATCGCTTGGGCGTTGATCTCTCTCGAGACATCGCTTCATGTATCTACGCAGGTCTCACGACAGATACCGGGTCCTTCCGCTTTGCGGGTACCACAGCGCAGACTCATCGGGTGGCTGCTCGTCTACACGACGCAGGTATCGCCCACGACGAGATCGCCCGAGAGGTCTTTGATACTGCGCCGTTTACCGCCGTTCAGTTACTCGGAGACGCGATCCGCAGCGCGCAGCTAATACCGAAAAGCGAAAGCGGGCCTGGAATTGTCTGGACAACGGTCACCAAGTCTCAACGTGATTTCCTCGGTTTGAGTCTGGATGCTGCCGAACCGATCATCGACACGATTCGTACGACATCGGAGGCGGAGGTCGCGGTTGTCATCAAGGAGGGTGACGATGGCGTGTGGCGAGTTTCGACTCGGAGTAAGGGTCTGGTGGATGTCGGCCTGATGTGTTCGAAACTCGGTGGCGGCGGCCATCGGTTCGCCGCCGGATTCTCCTCGGCGCGGTCTCCACGGGACATCATTGATGAGATTAGCCGGGCCCTGGAATTGGCCACTGACTCGTCGCGAAGCTAGCGACGCAAAGCCGACGCCTGGGGACCTGACATGTCCAAGAAACCTTCCGCGTTCGATGGCCTGGTCATTGTTGACAAGCCGATGAATCTGACCTCGCACGACGTGGTCGCCAGACTGCGCACGATCGCACAAACCCGACAAGTTGGTCATGCCGGAACTCTCGACCCGATGGCAACCGGCGTCTTGGTGTGTGGCTTAGGGAAGGCGACAAAGCTACTTGGACGGATCGCGGATACCAGTAAGTCCTATTCCGCAACAATCCGCCTTGGTGTCAGCACCTCAACAGATGATGCACAAGGTGCTGCGCTAGTACGGACGGATCTCAGGGGTCGCAGCGCTGAGGTCTTGGCGAGGGTTCCAGCTGAGATCGACGCGCTCACAGGGGACATCATGCAGCGCCCGAGTTCGATTAGTGCAATCAAGGTAGATGGTAAACGGGCCTATCACCGGGTTCGAGCGGGCGAGCAGATCGACATTCCACCTCGCCCTGTGAGCGTGTCTCGTTTTGAGCTACAACAATCCCGAGTCACAGAGCTACCTGCCCAAGGGCAGCAAGTGCTCGACCTCGACGTCGTGGTTGATTGCTCTACCGGGACATATATCCGCGCATTGGCACGCGACCTAGGCGATGCCCTCGCAGTGGGCGGCCACCTCATCTCACTGCGCAGAACTGCCGTCGGCCCGTTTAGATCAGAGAAGGCACTCACTCTTACCGAGCTGGAAGCGGAGTTCAGCGTAGTTGGACTGCCCGAATCCTGCGAATCGCTCTTCTTCGGAATTACTGTCGACGATGAGGTGGGCACATGGTTCCGCCATGGCCGCCGAAGCCCTTGGCCCGACGGGGTCGATCCAAAGCTGACGGTCGCGGTGAGTGGACTCGATCAGCTTCTGGGCCTTGCCGAGTGCAAGGACGGTCTACTCGCGCCTACTGTTGTCTGGTCGCCGGCGAATGCCTAAGGCGTGCCTAGCCGCCCATCTGCGGCATCGAGGACACCGCAGTGGCAGGATCGTATTGTGAAGATTTGGGATGACCTCAGTGAAGTGCCGAATGACTGGCCCGAATCCGTGGTCACTATTGGAGTGTTCGATGGGGTCCATCGCGGCCACCGTGAGCTAATCCGCCGAGCGGTTAACCGTGCGCGCGTACTCGAGGTCCCTTCCGTGGTGCTGACCTTTTGGCCGAACCCCGCCGAGGTAGTAAAGCGAGGCGATCCGCCCGCCCGGCTTTCAACCCTGGAACAGCGTTTGCGTCTCTTCGCTGAACTCGGAGTTAGTGCCACGCTGGTCCTACCGTTCACGCCCGAGCTATCGCAGGCTTCGCCGGAGATGTTCGCAGGCAATATCGTCGCGGAGGGACTCCGCGCGGCGGAGGTGATCGTCGGGGAGAACTTCCGATTCGGTCACCGTGCTCGCGGCGACGTAGCAATGATGACCGAGGTCGGCAAGCGGCTAGGTATCAACGTTCAAGGGGTGCACCTACTCACGGCGGATAGAGACGGCGACGCTATTAGCTCGACGCTGATTCGCCGCCAGGTTGCCGAGGGCCAGATTGCTGCAGCGAATCGGGCATTGGCGCGCCCCCATCGGGTCGAAGGCATCGTGGTGGCCGGTGAGGGCCGCGGTAGGGAGATGGGATTTCCCACCGCCAACCTCGCGACGACTCCCTATGCTGCAGTTCCCGCGGACGGCGTCTACGCCGGCCGTATCGTGGTGGATCCCTACGGAGATGCAAAGGTGCATCGCGCCGCGATAAGTGTGGGCACCAATCCGACGTTCGATGAGGACATCACTCGCCGGGTAGAGGCTTGGGCATATGAAGAGGATGATTTGGAGCTCTACGACGTCCCTGTTGCGGTCGACTTCGCTGAGCTCATTCGTGGTCAGGAGAAGTTCAGCTCAACGGAAGAGCTAGTAGCCGCGGTCGACGCCGATGTTGCGAAGATCAAGACAGTGATGGGTGAGCAGGTCCGTTAGGAATTCGGCATTGCAGCCGCTGCCATCGGCGGCTATTTGCCCGTACTGCTAACCTTTCCCTTGGAACGGCAGTCGGCCGAGCGCCCGATTGTTCGATACCCGCCCACGCCAATGTTTGTTTGGTCGTGATCTCACGCTGACTCGCATGATTTGTTCATGACGGGCCAGCCCTACCGCGCTCGAGGGAAAGTTGCATGTCGATCGACGCTGAAACCAAGAACAAGCTCATTACCGAGTACGCCACCCACGAGGGTGACACCGGCAGCCCAGAGGTCCAGATTGCGGTTCTGTCGCACCGGATCTCCGCGCTGACAGAGCACCTGAAAGAGCACAAGCACGATCACCACAGCCGCCGCGGACTGCTGCTGCTCGTTGGTCGTCGTCGTCGTTTGCTCAACTACCTAGGCAAGACCGATATCAACCGATACCGGGCACTCATCGAACGGCTCGGCATCCGCCGCTAGCCGAACACCGGGGCGGGCTAAGCGCCCGATGCGTCGCTGGTCGACGCGGTCCTCGGTGGTGGCCCTGCGGGATTTGGCGATTGATCGCCCCCGAGTGCTTCGATCGAAGACCGGCCAACCAGTGCACGCTCGGCGACTCTCCTGCCCCTTTCACAAAGAGGAGGGCACCCTATGGAGGGTCCCGACGTAGTAACCGCCGAAGCCGTTATTGATAACGGATCATTTGGCACCCGCACAATCCGATTCGAGACCGGGCGTATCGCACGCCAAGCAGCAGGTTCGACCGTGGTCTACCTAGATGACGACACCATGCTGTTGTCAGCAACGACTGCTGGCAAGCACCCGAAAGACCACTTCGACTTCTTCCCACTTACGGTGGATGTTGAAGAGCGCATGTACTCGCTGGGACGTATTCCCGGATCGTTCTTCCGTCGTGAAGGCCGCCCCAGTGAAGACGCCATCCTGACCTGTCGCCTGATCGACCGCCCGCTGCGCCCGACCTTCGTCAAGGGTCTACGCAACGAGGTTCAGGTTGTCATCACCGTGATGTCGCTGAATCCTGATCACCTCTACGACGTGGTCGCAATCAATGCCGCCTCGATGTCGACGCAGCTCGCCGGATTGCCGTTCTCCGGTCCAATCGGCGGAGTGCGTGTCGCGCTTGTTCGTGGTCAGTGGGTCGGATTCCCAACGCACTCTGAGCTCGAAGAGGCTGTCTTTGACATGGTCGTTGCTGGTCGGGTCACCGACTCCGGCGATGTCGCCATCATGATGGTTGAGGCCGAGGCAAGTGACCGCACGATCGAGTTGGTCGCTGGTGGCGCACAAGCCCCGACCGAAGAGGTTGTGGCCCAGGGTCTGGATGCGGCCAAGCCGTTCATCGCAGCGCTGTGTGCTGCACAGGTAGAAGTTGCCAGCAAGGCGGCCAAGGAGACCCGAGACTTCCCGTTGTTCCCCGATTACCAGGCTGACGCCTTCGCAGCAGTTGAAGGTGCAATCACCGACGAGCTGTCGGCAGCGCTGACGATCGCTGACAAGCAGGATCGCGAAGCAGCTCTCGATGTTGCCAAGGCCACCATGCTTGAGCGCATCGGTGCCGACTTCGAAGGTCGTGAGAAGGAGCTCAGTGGAGCCCTTCGCTCGTTGACTAAGAAGCTGGTTCGTGAGCGCATCCTGCGTGACAAGGTCCGGATGGACGGTCGCGGAATCACCGACATCCGTGCACTGTCGGCCGAGGTCGAGGTTATTCCTCGCGCCCACGGTTCGGCGCTGTTCGAGCGTGGCGAGACGCAGATCTTGGGTGTCACAACGCTCAACATGCTGCGGATGGAGCAGCAGCTAGACACGCTGAACCCAGTCACCCGTAAGCGCTACATGCACAACTACAACTTCCCGCCGTACTCGACTGGTGAGACTGGTCGAGTGGGTTCGCCGAAGCGTCGCGAGATCGGTCACGGTGCTCTTGCAGAGCGCGCGCTGGTTCCGGTTCTCCCGTCGCGTGAGGAGTTCCCCTACGCGATCCGTCAGGTATCCGAGGCTCTGGGCTCCAACGGTTCGACGTCGATGGGCTCGGTATGTGCCTCGACTATGTCGCTACTCAATGCTGGTGTGCCACTACGTGCACCAGTTGCCGGTATCGCCATGGGCCTTGTCTCGGACGAGGTAGACGGCCAGACCGAGTATGTCGCGATCACCGACATCCTGGGCGCGGAAGATGCCTTCGGCGATATGGACTTCAAGGTTGCCGGTACCAAGGACTTCGTGACGGCTTTGCAGCTCGACACCAAGCTCGACGGTATCCCTGCCTCTGTCCTGGCCGGAGCGCTTACTCAGGCCCGCGACGCTCGCCTGGCGATTCTCGATGTCATGAACGAGGCCATCGATAACCCAGACGAGATGAGCGTACTCGCACCGCGCATCATCACCATCAAGGTTCCCGTCAGCAAGATCGGTGAGGTTATCGGGCCGAAGGGCAAGATGATCAACCAGATCCAAGAGGACACTGGCGCGGATATCTCGATCGACGATGACGGCACGATCTACATCGGAGCAGCTGATGGCGAGTCAGCCGAGGCAGCTCGCGACACGATCAACCAGATCGCGAACCCAACGATGCCGAATGTGGGGGAGCGCTACCTCGGGACGGTCGTTAAGACGACTAACTTCGGAGCGTTCATTTCACTGGTACCTGGCACCGATGGTCTGCTGCACATCACCGAGATCAAGAAGCTCGTGGGTGGCAAGCGCGTCAACGCCGTCGAAGACGTTCTCAACGTCGGCGACAAGGTGCAGGTCTCCATTAAGGAGGTCGATCCCCGCGGCAAGCTCTCGCTCACCCCAGTTCTTGAGGGTGACGACGCGGCCGAGGGTCAAGCTGCCGCAGCTGAAGCTGCGAAGTAGGTAGCAACACAACATGCGAACGTCGGCGATCGGTCAGCAGCGAGCGGGTACCACTCGAACGTTGCTGACCGGTGCCGATGGCGCCGTTGTTAAGCGGACCGTCCTTCCGGGCGGTCTGCGAGTAATTTCAGAGTCAATCCCCACCTCGCGATCTGTTGCCATTGGTTTCTGGGTTGGCGTTGGCTCGCGCGATGAGACGCCCAAAACCTCGGGTGCCTCGCATTTCCTCGAGCACCTCCTATTTAAGGGAACTCCCAAGCGGGGTCCTTTCGAGATCGCTGCGGCAATTGAGGAAGTTGGTGGCGACCTCAACGCATTCACCACCAAAGAAGTGACCTGTTACCACGCCCGCGTGCTCTCTGATGACCTTCCGCTGGCGATGGACGTCCTCGGCGACATGGTGTCGTCCTGTCTCATTGACGCAGCGGATGTCGAGTCCGAGCGTGGAGTGGTACTCGAAGAGATCGCGATGAACGAGGATGACTTCACTGACGTGGCATCGCAGCATCTGTCAGCAAAGCTGTTCTCCGCGTCAAAGCTCGGAGTTCCGATCGTCGGATCTCCTGGAAGCCTGAACGACATCACGCGTGCGAGTGTGTGGCGCCATTACCGCCGCCACTACAAGCCCAACGATGTTGTCATCGCGGTATCTGGCGCGGTTGATCACAAACAACTTGTCCGCGAGGCCAAGCGGATCGCCGCACACTGGGTCACCGATCGCTCAGCCGAACCAACGCCCGCTCGCGCACTGCGCAGCCGCCCCCGAAAGTACCGGGCGATTCCCGGCTGTGAAGTCGTCAGCCGACCAACCGAGCAAGCCCACATCATGATTGGCGTCCCTGCGTACAGCCGGGTCGACGACCGACGTTGGACGCTAGCCGTGCTAGAGACCGCCCTGGGTTCGGGGATGGCTAGTCGACTGTTCCAAGAGGTACGCGAGAATCGGGGACTGGCGTATTCCGTTGCCTCCTTCCGCTCCGGCTATAGCGACGCGGGAATGTTTGGCGTCTACGCGGGCACGCTGCCCGAGAAGGCTGACACTACGGTTGAGGTCATCCAGGCAGTACTTGCCGAGGCTGCCCGCAATGGCTTAACTGACGAAGAGGTTAAGCGGGCCAAGGGTCAGTTGCGGGGAGCTACCGTTTTGGATTCCGAGGATCCGGGATCACGAATGAGTCGACTCGCCGATGCGGAAATTATTAGCGGAACCTTCACGAGCCTCGATGACAAACTGGAGAGTATTGAGGCAGTCACGGGTGAACATGTGGCTCAAGTTGCGGCCGAGATCTTGAATGCGCCGCAGACCATTACCGTGGTGGGCCCGTACGACGCGGATCGAACGTTTGGATCGAAGGGTTAGGACATGTCGAACCAGATCAGAGTTGGGGTTCTAGGCGCTCGCGGTCGGATGGGTTCGGAAGTCTGCCGGGCGGTTGCCGCGGACAGCGCTCTTGAACTCGTTGCCGAGTTAGACGAGGGCGACGACCTTGCAGTACTCACTGGTCGAGACGTGCAAGTCGTCGTTGACTTCACCAATCCATCTGCAGTGATGGCCAATCTCGAGTTCTGCATCTCCCACGGAATCCACGCGGTGGTCGGGACCTCTGGCTTTGACTCGCAGCGGTTAGCAGTTCTGAGCGAGCAGGCTCAGCAGCAACCAAGTGTCGGCGTTCTCATAGCTCCGAACTTTGGGATCGCCGCCGTGCTGATGATGCAATTCGCCGCCCAAGCAGCTCGGTTCTTTGATAGCGCCGAGATTGTCGAGCTTCATCATCCGAACAAGGTGGATGCGCCCTCGGGCACGGCTCGCCGGACCGCGGAGCAAATCGCCGAGGCCAGGCTGGCAGCCGGCTGTGATCCAATGCCCGATGCGACGACAGAGGAACTACCAGGTGCCCGCGGCGCCAACATCGATGGAGTTCGCGTCCATGCCGCTCGTATCCAGGGGATGATTGCGCACCAGGAGATAATTTTCGGTGGACCGGGCGAGGTCCTCACCATTCGCCACGATTCGATGAATCGCGAGTCCTTCATGCCGGGCGTCGTCTTGGCCGTCAAGGAGATAGGGGCGCGACCGGGCCTTACTGTCGGACTTGAACACTTGCTCGATCTCACGTAAAGGGGAGCGCTGAAATGAATGCACGCACGACCGCTGTCGTTATGGTGCTCGTTCTCATTGTCTATCTCGTCGTTGCCGGAGCACAAGCAATCACGCTGCTAGGCAGTGGGGAGCCCATCTCGATGGGACTCGGCTTGGGACTGCTTATCCTTCCGCTGATAGGTCTTTGGATTATCTGGCGTGAGATGCAGTTCGGTTTTGGAGTTCAGAAGATGGCCCGCCAACTCGAAGAAGAGGGCGGTCTGCCGGTCGACAATCTGCCCCGCACAGAAGGCGGGCGAATCGATCGATCAGCCGCAGATGCCGAGTTCGCAGTCGTTGAGCAAACGACGCGAGCGGATCCAGGGAACTGGCGCGCATGGTTTCGGGTCGCAGCCGCCTACGATGCCGCGGGAGATCGCAAACGAGCACGAGCCGCGATGCGATACGCCCTTGGTGTCTACGAGGGCAAGATTCCGATGGATAGCTACCCACCGGAGTAGCTAGACCGGCACTTCTTCCTTCACTAGCGATTCGACTGCTGGTCGAAGGGCTGCCTCATCGGCCGGTACGAGTGAGATCCGCGTGCGGCGCGAGACGATGTCATCGTAGGTTAAGGCGCCCTCGGCCAGTTGGGCCCAGACGATCTCGACACCGAGCACATCGGTGGTGGCGGCAGTGGAGACAGGTTCCAGAAGGTGAGCATCGTGCTCTGCTAGCGATGCGACCAGTCCAGCCTCTGAACCAAAACGTCGCATAAGCCTTGCCGGAATTCCTGAGTCGGTCGGCAACGGGCCGACACCGACGAGCGGGGTTGTCGTTGTGACGCAGGGCCTGTTCGTGATGAGGTCGACCGCATCTTGTGCCATCCGTCGATACGTGGTCAGCTTCCCGCCCGTAATTGTGATGACTTCGCCTGGTCCGCCAGTGATCAAGTGCCGTCGCGAGATATCGGCAGTGTTGGTCTCGGTCGTATCATCGCCGTCCGCAGATTCGTTGTGGGTATCGACGGCCTTCACAAGTGGTCGCAATCCCGAGTAGGTTCCCACCACGTCACTTCGGGTCAGCGGTGTCTCGAGCCCGAGCGATATGACTCCCAGGATCCAGTCGATCTCCTCAGGATCAGCCTGCGGGACGTCAGGTATCGGGCCGTCGGCCGCTACATCAGTCAGACCAATGTAGACAAGTCCGTTGAACTGTGGAATTGCAAAGACGAACCGACCGAAGCTCCCTGGTACCGGAATCGTTAGCGAGGCTTGCGGGTTCCCGAGTCGTTCTGCGCGCACTATGACGTGGGTGCCGCGACTAGGTGTGAGCTCGACGTGGGCGTCGAGAGTTCCGGCCCACACACCGGTTGCGTTGATGACGTTCCTCGCTTGGATGCGGTACTCGCGGCCATCGACCTGGTCGACAACGTCCGCGCCGTGGGCATCGAGTTGGACCGCCTTTGTCGCCGTCAACATGAGTGCGCCGTAGGCGGCAGCAGTCCGTGCGATTGTGAGAACAAAGCGCGCGTCATCTTCTAGTTGGAAGTCCCAGCCAATATCGGCCCCAGCTAGTCCCTGAGTTGGCAGGCCCGGAACAAGGGCGCGAGCCTCTCGAGCACTAATACGGGTGGGGCGCGGAAGCGCCGCAGAGGGGAGGCGACTAGCTCGCCGGAGTGCATCACCGGCATGCATCCCAAGTCGGGTCGTAACACTGTCCTTTGACTCAGTGGAGTCGAAGATGGGAATCAGTTGGGCAAAGGGGTGGACCAAGTACGGGGCAATCGTCTTTCCGATGACTGCTCGCTCGGAAGCCGATTCCCAGGCGACACCCACGTCGCCCTTGGCCAAGTAGCGAAGTCCGCCGTGGATCATTTTGCTAGACCAGCGGCTCGTCCCGAACGCATAGTCGTGTGCCTCAATGAGGGCAACCGATAGCCCCCGAGTCGCGGCGTCAAGGGCGACGCCGACGCCGGTGGCGCCGCCACCAACAACGAGGACATCAACCTCTGCGCCAGAGAGCAGTTGGTCGCGATCCCGAGCGCGCCGATTGCGGTTCAGCATGCTCATCGGATCGCCTGGGCGAATTGCAGAACGTGTCATGAGGACTCCTCGAGTGCAAGGTAGCGATCGGTCATGATGTGAAGCTCTGAATAGATCATCTTTAAGGGGTCAGCAGTACCGATTGCTCTGGATGAAAAGACCAACGATTGGGTTGCGGCCATGATCATCAATGCGAGCATTCTTGGATCACCCGGACGGATCGATCCATCGCCATCAGGGGACTGTCCGGCTCGAATTAGAGCTGCGAGTTGTTCAAGTGCGAGCTGTTGAATTGAGCCGAGTCGATCAACGATAAGCGGTAGTAGCGCTTCTGGGTCTACTGCCAGCACCCGTTCAAGAACGGGGTGGGTGGCTAGCGCTGCGCTGGCCAGGGCCACGATCTGCGCAGTGCGTGCTCGAACGGTTGTGAGGTCGGTGGTGTGCTCGTCGACCTCCTGCAGGATCGCTCCAAGCTCCACGGTGAGCAGTGCCGACAGGAGTCGGGGAAGGTCGTCGTACTTGCGGTACACCGTCATCCGGGAGACACCTGCCCGGCGGGCAACATCGGCCAGGGTTGTTCGGCGGACGCCAACCTCGAGAATCGAGTCATACGCGGCCTGGAGTACCGGGTCCGATCGAGTGGCCGCCGACGGCGCCACCTGTGGCGATGGATTGACAAGCGCGGTATGCAGTTGCGCTTCGCTAATGGGACGATGTGACACCATGTGTAACAATGTAACACCACGTTGGTTGGGTTCGAGGCAGCGTAGGCTCGACGCTAGAACTCAACTCAGGGCACCTTGTGCCAATACACCGTTTACGACGAAGGAGATCGCATGATTGGTCGCTACGACGACGATGTTTCGCGTTGGGGAGTACCGCCTGAGCCCATCGAGCTCAGTAGTCGGGCGCGCGCCTTTCTTAATGACCATGTCGGTCCGCCACGTGGAACGCCTCCGGTTGTCCGCAAGGCTATCGAGGTGCCTGCGAGCCGACTAAGCACTGACGATCTCTCATCGCTTGCGATCGTCGCTGGCGATAGCGACGTGACGGTTGGCGACGAGGAACGCCTCGCCCACGGCGGTGGCTTCTCCTATCTGGACCTGCTAGAACATCGCGGTAAGCATCCCGTCGTCCCAGATGCTGTCGTATCACCACAATCCCATGCAGTGGTGCGCAAGGTCTTGGAGTTCTGCGAGCAACGCGGTATCGCCGTTGTCCCATTTGGTGGGGGTACTTCCGTCGTTGGGGGTGTGCGCCCAGAATCGGGCACCCATCATGCCGTGATCGCCGTGGCCTTCGACAATATGGCTGACCTGATCTCGGTGGACGACGTGAACATGACGGCAACGATGGGCCCGGGAATCACCGGACCGACCCTGGAGAGGTTGCTCAAGACCCGCGGATTCACCCTGGGGCACTTCCCGCAGTCGTGGGAGCGAGCATCCATTGGTGGCTACGTCGCTACCCGCTCTGCTGGTCAAGCGTCCGCCGGGTATGGCCGTAGCAACGAGATGGTCGAAAGACTCCGAGTTGCCTGCGTGAATCGCGAGTTCGAGTTGGGCCGTGCTCCTGGGTCCGCAGCTGGCCCTGACTTGCGCCAGCTCTTCATCGGCAGTGAGGGAATCCTTGGTCTGATCACCGAGGTGACGATGCGAATTCGTCGGCTGCCAAATGAGACCCGACTAGAGGGCGTCATGTTCCCTACCTATCAAGCCGGACTCGATGCCTTCCGTGAACTCGTCGCACGGCGAGCCACGGCCGACGTGATGCGACTATCCGATCCGCAGGAGTCCTTGACTAACCTGACAATGGCGACCGAGGGCGCGAAGGCTGCGGCCCTTAACCGGTATCTCAAGGTACGAAAGGTCGCCGGAGGAGCGCTCGCGATCTTCTCCTGGGAAGGCACACATACCCAAGTTAGTTCTCGCCGAGATGAGTCCTGGCGGGTCTTGCGCAAGTTCGGCGCGGTATCGCTGGGTGCGGCCGTGGGCAAAGGCTGGGAACACGGTCGATTCTCTGGTCCCTATCTGCGGGACGCGCTCCTAGACAGGGGATACCTCGTCGAGACTTTGGAGACGGCGACCGGCTGGCGCGAGCTTCCTGCCTTGCGAGAGTCGGTCACCAATGCGATCAGAGACGCGCTGCCAAGTGATGGCCCTGGCCCATGGGTCATATCCCACCTATCGCACGTGTATGAGACCGGTGGATCGCTCTACATCACCGTGATCGCCGAGCGCAACGACGACGACGCAGTTGCCCAGTGGCAGCGTGCGAAAACGGCGGCAAGTGACGCGATCGTGGCCGCGAATGCAACGATCACTCACCATCACGCAGTAGGCCGTGATCATGCTCCATGGTTAGCGGCTGAGATCGGAGCTGACGGGGTCGAGCTGCTAGCCGCGATAAAGCGTGAGCTGGACCCGACCGGAATCCTCAACCCTGGGGTTCTCGTTACTGACGCCTGATCTGGGCGGCTTCGGGAGTCGTCCTAGTCGAGGTTGTAGAGCTCTTCGCGGCTAAGCGGACGTACGTAGTCCCATGAGTGTTCGCCACTACGAGCCAACGCGACTCGATCAGTCAACTCTTGGGCGTCATCGCCGACGAACACGTAGGCGATGCAATCAAACTCGCACCAAATCTCAGCCTCAAGTTCGCCCAAGGAAGACTTCTCAACACTCACGCGGTCCGTGGGTGGATCGATGACTACCTGGATGTCTGACGCCGCCCGGGTGGACTGAGTTGGCACAACGAACTCCCTGTCTGCTGATGTGCCCAACAGGTTGCCTCGCCGCTGAAGAGAATTTGCGGCGCGACACGCGTCTAGAGCTAGTCGGCTAGCGGGCGCTTGGATCGCCAGCGTCTTGGGCCATGACGTCAGCGGCGAAGTACTCGTCAATACGCCGCTGGGCATCGTCGCCGAACAGCAACTCACATGCCTCACGGATTCCGTCAGCGTCGGATAGGACCTCGCGGCCTAGGACCAAAGCGATCTTGGAACGACGCCGAAGGAAGTCGTCAAGCTTTGTGATCATCTCGGTCTTGGCCGCGTAGAACAGTTCGGCGCGGACGTACTCAGCGCCCTCGATGATCTCGTCCGCCATGGTGGGGTCGTCGCGAATGGCCTCCAGCATTGCGAACGCGCGCATTCCGTATCGACGCCACAGCCGGGTTGACAAGGTCTCGAAGCTGGCGCGCTTACGGAGTTTGTTTAGGCCCATCAATCGTGCCTGGCGGAAGAACTCGTCTCGGGTTGCCTTGGGCGGTTCCCCGTACCAATCATTTCGGTCCTTATCGAGTCGGACTCCGAGCTCGAGTGCCGCGTCGCAGATCTCCTCGCCGATATTCAAACAGTCGGTGATCTTTCCACCAAAGATGGTGACAAATGAATCGGAGGGATCCACCTCAATGGCGTGCTTTCGCGATAGTGATGTCCAGTCGGTTTCTGCATGGCTGTCGTCGGTCCGTTCCACGACCAGTGGCCTGACCCCGCAGCGCGTCGAGATGATGTCGTCGGGGGTTAGTGGTTCGGGCAGGTCTAGGCGAGCGTTGATCTGTTCCAGCAGGAAGTCACGGTCGTCAGTCTCGACGTGAGTGACGGGGTCGCTGACGCGCTCGTCAGTGGTTCCAATGACCGAGCGCGAACCCATCGGGATGACGTAGAAGAGTCGTTCTGTGTCATCGAAGAATGCGAGGACTTCCTCGTTCTTATTAAGTCGCGGAACGATGAGGTGGATGCCCTTTGAGAAGACGATCTGATGGTCGGTCTTGATGTCTAGGGCTTTGTTGAGATCGTCGACGAACGGCCCGGCTGCGTTAACGATCACGCGCGCCTTGCATTCGAACGTCTCGCCACTGTCGTTGTCGCGCAGTTCCGCGCGCCACCCACTCGAATCGCGGTATGCGGCAGTCAGTTCCACATAGTTGGCACAGGCTGCACCGACGTTGAGCGCAGAGCGAACAAACTGGAAGACGAACCTCGAGTCGTTGTCTACGACATAGGCGTCGGAGTATTCGATACCTCCGATCACATCGTCCATTTGGATGATGGGTTCCTTCTTGGCCAACTTCTTCTTGCTGTACACCTTCGGCGGCCGGGTCTTGGCGTTGCCGATCAACCAGTATGCCGTTGACCCCAATCCGGCGAACCAAGGTTTGTAGGGCGAGTGCTCGTCTAATGCAGCTAGGAAGCGGATCTCGCGTAGATTCGCGGGATAGGCCTTGATGAGTCGGTTGCGAGACATGCAGAGGTGACGCACGAGGGCCAGCTCGTAGTTCTCTAGGTACTTGAAGCCGCCCCACACTAGGTTGGAGGACTGCATCGAGGTGAATCCGGCAAAGTCACCGCGATCAACCATGGCAACGCGAGCACCACGCGACGCGAGCGCGGCTGCACTCACAGCTCCGTTGATTCCGCCGCCCACGATCAGTACGTCAAAGTCCCCGTTGCGGATCTTGTCGATATTGGTACTGCGTAGGCTCATGAATACTCCTGCGAATGTGTGGCGGAATTCTCTAGGCCAAGACTGTCGTATTCCACAGGCTGACGAAAGTCGGCGAACCGCCGGTACTGCGTTAGCGGCCGTTGGCCTCCGTGCAGTTATTTCGTGATGCTTCAGCTCCTCATGAACGGTGAGCCCGAGCGCTACTCGGCAGGTAGCGCCGACACCCCGAGCAGCGCGGCAATACCGCTCTAGGCATTGCCAATCGACTAGAACAGGGGAGTGAACGCCGACTCAGTGAATGACGATGTCCAATTCCGTAGCGATATGGGCGTTGAGTTGGTGCGGGCCGCCGCACAAGACAGCGACGTGATCTGGGCTGCCAGGGTCTCCACCGCTGGCGAGAAGTCCATCGAGGCGCTGAACTCTGATCCACAAGGTTCCAAGTCGCTCATTAAGTGGCTGTGCGCGAATCGCCACGGGTCACCTTTCGAGCACAACTCGATGACGTTCATGGTGACGGCACCGATCTTTGTCTTCCGCGAGTTTCACCGGCACCGGATCGGGTTCTCCTACAACGAGGAATCAGGCCGCTACCGTCAACTGAAGCCCGTGTTCTACGTCCCCGGTCCCGAGCGACGCCTCATCCAGGTTGGCAAGCCCGGCCGGTACGAATTCGTAGAGGGAACCCCCGAGCAATTCGACATCACGGTCGAGGCGACCAAGCGGGCTTGTCGCGAGGCCTACGCGAGCTACCAGGAGATGCTTGATGCGGGGATCGCCAGAGAGGTTGCTCGGGGCGTGTTGCCGGTGGCGACCTACTCGACGATGTACGCCACCTGTAACGCTCGGTCGTTGATGTCATTCCTCAGCCTGCGAACTAAGGATGACAACTCACGGTTCCCGTCCTACCCCCAGCGGGAGATCGAGATGGTTGCTGAGCAGTTAGAGGCCTACTTCGCCGATCTCATGCCGATCACCCACGAGGCGTTTGTTGAGGCTGGTCGAGTCTCGCCATAGCGTGGCGGTACGCCCGAACCCAGACTCGGACGAGCCACGCCCCCACCAGTCCGAGCACGATCCAGGTGACGAAGGCAGCGACTGCGGCCGGTAGCAAGAACGTCATTAGCGCACTTGCCAAGTAGATTCCCACCAGCGCGAGGAAGGTGCCCAAGAGGGTTGCAACGAACCCGCCAAAGCGAGTCCGGATGGCGCGGAAGTTGGTTCTAAATGGGCGGTCATTACCGTCGGCTATCGCAATCGCCACGAATGGGAACGCAGCGGTGATGAGCAATCCAGGAACGATCCACGCGAGTAGCCCAGCGACTACGAGCACGATCCAGATCACGAGCCACCCGATCAACGCCCAGATTCGGGGACGGATCCGCCGCAGACTATTGCCGAGCGTCGGTGGTTGCTCCCCGATCACCAGCACGGTGCCCAGAACCAAGACTGCGCTGATGAGTAGCACCACCGTCGAGGCCAGCGACAGTGTCAGGAACAGCGTGTTGTCAAGGCCGAAGATCGGCTGAGGCAGGATTAAGAGTGATTGAACCGCCGCATTTATCACGGCGATGATCGCGAACGTTGCCAACGGATTGGTCTTAAGCGCCGGTGTTAGCGGCGTTGGGGTTTGACTCGGTTCCGTCATTGGGCAACCTGCGCTGCGTCATCGAGGACAGTGAGGACCGACCCGCTGTAGATCTGTTCCTCGCCCACGGTGATTGTCATTTGTGGATCTGTGGTGTCGTTTTCCGGAACTAGGACCAAGATGGGTCGACCGTCTGCGGCGGTGCCCTCGCAGGTGTAGAGCTTGTCAGCGTCGACGGTGCAGCGCGGCGCTTGCTGGATTGGGATCTGCTTGGCAGTCAAGACGTCAGTCGATGCGGTCGCCAAGTAGATGACATTCATATTCCCTTGACTGGCCAAGCCGACTACCTGGCTGCAACCGCTTGTGAGCATGCCGACCGCAGCTATCCCAACTAGTCCCAGTGATGCCCTGGCGAGATTCGTTGTCATTGTCATCACTGGCCGGCCGCCCCGTCGGCGTCGGGTCGGGCGAGGAGTCGCGCGGTATTCTTGATGGATTCCTTCTCAAGCTCAGCATCGGTGATTCGGGTGAGGTCGATGGGGGCGCGCATTAAGAGTTCGCAGTTTCGATCCAAAACCGAGCCCATTCGAGGTAGCGGTTGGAACTGCCAAGCGTTCGCGGCAAGTTCACGGCTTAAGGACGCGATACCAACCTGTGAATAGTCGCCCTGGGTCCAGACAGCAGGGGAGTCGTGATCGAGGCAGGTCGTGAACAGCGACATCGTTCCGTCGCCGTTGTCAACAATCTCGATCGTTTGCTGCTGTTGGGGGAAATCAACGCAGGATGCCGTGGTGATTTCCCAGAACCCGCCCCCGTCATCTGTGGGATGAGGCGTGATCGTATTGATGTGGGTATGGCCGTTTACCCACGCGATCATGTTCGGATAGCGGTTGAGCATCGCCACAAATTCGTCAGCGTGGATGAGCGGCTGGCTGGGACCAATCGCGGGCTCGGCGACGTTCTCTAGCGTGTAGCTGTTGTGGTGACTGCACACGATTGCTAGCTTGCCGTCCACGGTGGCTTGAGCTAGCTCGGTTTCCAGCCAGTCAAACTGGTCTTGCGGCACGGCCCCATCTGCTCCGACGACTTGGTTGCAGGTATCCAAGCCGAACACCCGAACCCATGGATTGACATCCGCCTTCCACCAGGTCTGCCCGGTCGTGACGTTGTCTTGGGTGAACCCGTGCCCGACGGGACCAGGTGTCGCCGGACTTGCAAGGTGCGCTTGCATGAACTCGAGCTGGTCGAACAGCTTTCGTTCGGGGTTGGCTGTGACGGTGTGAACACCGGAGGCAAACTCGGCTCGGGCTCGGACCGAGTTCACTAATTGGGTGAACATGCTCGAGTTCGTTCCCCACCAGCTCGCCATCATGCGCATGGTTGCCGGCCACAACGCAGCCTTGCGATCACCGATCGCCCACGTCTGAAGTTGGGTTTCGACGGCGATATTCCCCATGAACAGGGTGTCGTGGTTTCCGTAGGTTACGTACCACGGAACTGGTAACCCGACTGATGTCACCTGCTGGTCAACGGCGGCGGTGAGCACTCCAGGCAGTCGAGGGAATCCGCGGCTGCCGAACTCGTTGAGGTCAGGGTTGTCCGGGTGATACACGTAGTCCGCATCGTCCCAGATCTGCACTCCTTGATAGCGGCCGCGCTCACCGCTGTTGGGGTTGACGGTGCCACCATCCAACACATCGATACACCAGTTGAGTTCCAGATTGTTACGCGAGTCCGCGCTGTCCCCGGTATTCAGCACTGTTGACATGGGCTCGCCGGTCAAGGGAGAGAACCGGGCTCGATCGACTGAGGCCACCATTTGGGCAAGTACTTGCACTGTCATCGTGTCCTGAGGTCGAGACGCGTCAATGAAGGACTCTGACACAGGGATGAGTGGCTCGAGCCGACCTGGTGATTGCGCATCGATCACGTGGATATCACTGAGATGACCGAAGTAGCCGAGCGATCGGCGTGATTTGGTCCGTGACGCATTGGGGGATTTGCGGAGAATGTCGATGCGTTCAACGTAGGGCTCGCCTGGTGCGGCAACGAGGGTCCGGTAGTCCACGTTGGCGGTCGAACTCAGTCGAATCGTTTGAGTGAGAGTTGAAGGGCCTTGCGGAATCACTTTCGGTGCGGCGGCGGCCGCAGCTAGGAACTCCGGCGGAAGGGCAAACGCACCGGCGGTCGCAGCGGTAGCTGCAAGAAAAGCCCGACGGCCTAGAGCTGGCATTCCGGTTCATCCTCCACTCTCTGTTTGTTGCCTATTGGTGGCCGGGAGCGAGTCCGACTCGGATTCTTGCCTCGAAATCCGCTTGCACGGTCACCATTGCAAAACCTAACGGATAGCCTGGGTCTATGGCCGCACCACGAGAGCTCTCGCCCTTCGGAACAATCGCGACAGCGATGATCACCCCAATGACTGCAGACGGTGCGGTGGACTACACAGGAGCCGCCGAACTCGCGCACCTCCTCGTCGACTCCGGTAACGACGCCATCATCGTCAACGGCACGACTGGCGAGGCACCCACAACCAGCGACGCTGAGAAGAACCAACTGCTTGAGGTGGTGATCGCCGCGGTCGGTCAGCGGGCAACGATTACTGCTGGAGTGGGAACAAACGACACCGTCCACTCAATCGAGTTGGCAAAGGCAGCGCTGGCATTGGGTGCCGATGGGCTACTGGCGGTCACGCCGTACTACAACAAGCCGCCCCAAGCTGGAGTCGCACGACATTTCCTAGCAATCGCAGATGCAGTCGAGGCGCCGATCATGCTCTACGACATCCCTGGGCGCACGGGTACTGCTATCGATTGGGAGACGTTGGTGCAAATTTCTGAGCATCCGAACATCGTCGCGGTTAAGGATGCCAAGGGTGACTTCGAGTCAGTTGTCGAGGCGCTTCGCCGTACAGATCTGATCTGGTACTCCGGCGATGACGGGCTGAATCTGCCGTTCTTGTCGATCGGTGCCGCAGGCTTCGTCAGTGTTACCGGCCACCTCGTTGCCGCTCGATTGCGAGCCATGGCCGAGGCATTCTGGGCTGGCAATACAAGAGAGGCGATTGCGATTAATGAGGCACTACAGCCGGTTTCGACTGGCATGTTCCGCACGCAGGGAGCAATCCTGACCAAGGCCGCACTCAATGAGCTCGGCCTACCGGCCGGACCAACTCGGTCACCATTGGTCGACGCGACCGTCGGCCAGGTGGAACAGCTGAGAACGGACTTAGCCGCTGGCGGGGTAGAAGGGTTCGTTGCGTGACTCCAACATTTCGTGTTCAGGCCGAGCTGGGCACACCGCCAGAGCTTGAGCCAGACGTATTGCGCGTGATCGCATTAGGCGGGCTCGGCGAAATCGGCCGAAATATGACGGTATTCGAGATCAACTCTCGAATCCTGATCGTCGACTGCGGTGTTCTCTTCCCCGAGGAATCCCAGCCCGGTGTTGATCTGATCCTGCCTGATTTCGACTATCTACGTTCCAGGCTCAACGACATCGATGGCCTTGTCCTGACACACGCACACGAGGATCACGTCGGTGCATTGCCGTACCTACTTCGAGAACGTCAAGACATTCCCATTTACGGCTCCAAGCTGACTCTTGGGCTCGTGAGCGCGAAGCTGCGCGAACATCGTATGAAGCCCGAGCTACACGAGGTCTCAGCTGGTGACAAGTCTGGAATCGGCGCTTTTGATGTCGAGTTCGTAGCGGTCAATCACTCGATCCCCGATGCGCTCGCTGTCGCAATCAAGACTCCAGCGGGCCGTGTTCTGCACACCGGTGATTTCAAGATGGACCAGCTTCCCCTCGACGGTCGAATCACCGACTTGAACTCATTCGCTCGCCTCGGTGACGACGGGGTTGATCTCTTCCTTGTCGATTCGACCAACGCAGAGGTCCCGGGCTTCGTCACGAGTGAACAGAAGATCGCTCCGGTGATGGATGAGGTGTTTGACAGGGCTCCCGGTCGCTTGATCGTTGGCTGTTTCGCCTCGCACATTCACCGCGTCCAACAGGTGATTAACTCTGCCGTGTCACACGATCGCCGGGTTGCGTTCGTCGGTCGCTCCATGGTTCGGACGATGAAAGTTGCCAGGGACCTTGGGTACCTGAAGGTTCCCGAGGGAGTGCTCGTTTCCGTCGATCAACTCGATGAGCTTCCAGATGACCAAGTAGTCATGGTGTGCACCGGGTCCCAGGGTGAGCCGATGGCCGCGCTAGCCCGGATTGCCAACCGAGATCACAAGATCCGAGTCCACGATCAGGACACCGTGTTACTGGCGTCGTCGGTGATCCCTGGGAATGAGAACTCGATTAACCGGGTGATCAATGGATTGTCGCGATGGGGCGTCAACGTGATCCACACCGGAAACGCCCTGGTTCACGTCTCTGGCCACGCAGCGGCTGGGGAGTTGCTCTACGTTTACAACATCGTCAAACCAAGCAACGTGATGCCTGTTCACGGGGAGATCCGCCACCTGATTGCCAATGCTGAGCTTGCCGTGGCCGCTGGCGTAGATCCCGACCGGGTGATCTTGGCTGAGGATGGCACGGTAGTGGATCTCAAAGACGGAGTCGCCAGCATTG
This sequence comes from uncultured Actinomycetes bacterium, assembly GCA_946803585.1. GTDB lineage: Bacteria > Actinomycetota > Actinomycetes > S36-B12 > UBA10799 > UBA10799. Next base: position 415,909 of record CAMPEQ010000007.1, on the reverse strand, counting down.
TTGGGCGGGTTCCATGTGGGTACGTGTTCGTCGATGGAGCTGCGGTGGGCAGTTTGACCGAGGGACTACTGAAGGACCGCCGGATTCTTAGCGAAGAGGGATTCGTGTCGGTGTTTGTCGCAGTTGACCTCACCGATGCCAAAGTTGTGGCAGGCCCCGAGGTCACTGCGCGGGGCTTCGCGGAGGGTGACCGAGTGTTTCAGGACGTCGTGCCCAAGATCTCTGCCAGGATTGAAGAGGCACTCGCGGATGGGGTTACAGATCCCTATCAACTGCAGCAGTTGGTCCGCCGAACGACGGGGAAGTGGGTTGGAGAACGGCTTCGTCGTCGCCCAATGATCGTGCCTGTTGTCGTCGAGGCTTAGGTTTCGCCGCGAGCGAACTCACTGAGAACTCCGCCGAATCGCTGCGCGTGGGAGTTAGCGAAGTCCGACTTCGCAGCTATTCTCGACCTATGGCGACACGCACGCCCACATCCTCCAGCTCGCGCTCCGGTTCAGGTTCCGGCGCGCGGCGTAGTTCGCGCAGCTCATCGAGCCGATCTAGTTCTAGTCGATCATCAGCAAGTCGTAGTAGATCGTCGGCGAACTCAGCGGGTAAGAAGAGCTCAACGCGCAACACGGGTGGATCACGGCAACCAAATAGGAATCAGACGTCCAAATCCCCAAGCACCGGTCCAGGGCTGTTCGTAAGAGCCCTCATCGGCGTTGCCCGAATCCTGGCCCTGTCATGGATGGCCGTCGCCCACGGACTGGGCTCGACTGTGCGGGCATTTGGTGGACCCAAGGACGCCCTAGATCCAGCGGATCGTCGCGATGGGCTGGGCTTGATCGTCGTGATCTCGGCCGTTGTGGTCGCGCTCGTGGCGTGGCTTGGGTTTAGTGGCCCGGTTGGTTTCCTCGTGACAACCTTGGTGACGGGTGCGATTGGCTCACTGGTCGTCGTTCTGCCGCTGGTGTTGCTTTGGGTCGCGTGGCGAATCTTGCATGACCCAACTGTGCGCCTGGCACGAACTGTGACCGCAGGCTGGATCGTTGTCGGACTTGCGGGCGTCTCGCTATGGCAATGTCTGACCGGCGCCCCAGTTCCCAGTGACGGGGCCGAGGCTATGCGCGGTGCAGGCGGTTGGGTTGGATGGATTCTGACGGCACCATTCGTTGCGTTGCTCGGCACAATCTTGACGGGGTTGCTCGCGGTCCTGGTCTTGGGTGTTGGCGTGCTCATGGTCATGCAAATTCCCCCGCGTGAGTTCATTCAATGCTTACGCGACTACACCAATATGGTGACCGGAGCAGAGCTCGCTGAGGACACCGATCCGAGCGCAGATACCGCAGTTCTCAAACCGACGAGGGCAGTTGGAACCGTCTCAGATACCAACGACAAACAATCGGGGCGCAAGGCTGGCCTCGCTGCTCGGTTTGGGCGAGGGAAGAAGAAGGAGAACGCGCAACCGATTGACCTAGTCGGGAATGAGCCGTTCGCTGCTGTAGTGGCTGACCCGGTGAAGGGTTCCGGACACGCAACGGTGGGCGAGGTCGAAGATGCCCCAGATGATGATGGGGATACCAGAACTGACCTGACTCCAATTGACGTCACCGACTCCGCGGTTGCTGAACGCAAGCCACCAGAGCAGCTCTCGCTGGCTGGCGATGTGATGTACCAACTGCCTGGCCCCTCGGCGCTGAAGGCTGGCGCTGCACCTAAGTCAGCAACCAAGGCCAACGACAAAGTGGTCGAGGCACTCACCGGGGTCTTGGATCAGTTCGAGATTGATGCACGAGTGACCGGATTCATGCGCGGACCAACCGTCACGCGCTATGAGGTGGAGCTCGGGCAAGGTGTCAAGGTTGAGCGTGTCACGGCTTTGAGTAAGAACATCTCTTATGCCGTCGCAAGCGCCGACGTACGGATTCTGTCGCCAATCCCGGGAAAGTCAGCGATTGGGATTGAGATCCCCAATACTGACCGTGAGCTTGTGAGCTTGGGTGACGTGATGCGAAGCTCAGCAGCGACGTCGAATTCGCACCCCATGGTGGTGGGTTTAGGTAAAGACGTCGAGGGTGGGTTTGTTTGTGCAAATCTGGCGAAGATGCCACACATCCTTGTGGCCGGTGCGACCGGTGCGGGTAAGTCGAGCTGTATCAATTCGCTGATTACCTCCGTGCTCGTTCGCGCTACGCCAGATGACGTACGGATGATCCTGGTCGACCCCAAGCGGGTCGAGCTCACAATCTATGAGGGTGTCCCTCACCTGATCACTCCGATCATCACAAACCCGAAGAAGGCCGCTGACGCGCTCGCTTGGGTCGTCAAGGAAATGGACCTGCGTTACAACGACTTGTCGGACTTCGGGTTTCGCCATATCGATGACTTCAACAAGGCGGTCCGTGCTGGGAAGGTGAAGGTTCCGCCGGGGGTCGATCGGAAACTAACTCCATATCCCTATTTGTTGGTTGTCGTCGATGAGCTTGCCGACTTGATGATGGTCGCGCCACGTGATGTTGAAGATGCGATCGTTCGGATCACTCAGCTTGCCCGTGCGGCCGGAATTCACCTTGTCTTGGCGACGCAGCGTCCAAGCGTCGATGTTGTGACGGGATTGATTAAGGCGAATGTGCCGAGTCGGTTGGCGTTTGCGACATCGAGTCTGGCGGACAGCCGAGTGATCTTGGACCAGCCTGGCGCTGAGAAGCTGGTTGGCCAAGGTGACGGGCTATTCCTTCCGATGGGGATGAGTAAGCCGATTAGGGTCCAGGGTGCCTTCATCACCGAGGCTGAGATCAGGACGATTGTCGAGCACTGTAAGCAGCAGATGACTCCGGAGTACCGGGATGAAGTTGTTTCAGCGGCAACCTCGACGGCGATGCCAGCCGAGGACATCGGCGACGACCTCGACACGCTGCTGCAGGCTGCTGAGCTAGTGATTTCGACGCAGTTCGGGTCAACCTCAATGCTGCAGCGCAAGCTGAAGGTGGGATTCGCAAAAGCCGGGCGCCTGATGGACCTGATGGAATCGCGCGGGATTGTTGGTCCATCCGAAGGGTCCAAGGCCCGCGACGTCCTGGTCGCTCCGGATGACTTGGCAGCAATTCTTGCTGATCTGCGTGGGGAAGTCACAGACTAGGAAGCCGCCCGGTGACGAGGCGGTGATGGCGCTGCACTCGGCAAGCGCCTACCCTAATCAACTGTGTCAGGAAACCGCGTTGCGCTACTCACTCTTGGGTGTGCGCGTAACGATGTTGATTCCGACGATCTAGCCTCTCGGCTCAATGCGGACGGCTGGGTAGTGGTTGCCGACGCCGATGACGCTGACGCGGTGATTGTTAACACCTGCGGATTTGTTGAGTCAGCAAAGAAGGACTCGATCGACACAATTCTGGGCCAAGCGGATGGCTCCAAGCCCGTCGTGGCGGTTGGATGCCTCGCGCAGCGCTACGGCGATGAGTTGGCCCAGGCGCTACCGGAAGCCGACGCGGTGCTCGGCTTTGACGCCTATCCAGATATCGGAGCCAGACTACGAGCCGTCGCAGCAGGGGAGAAGCTTGAGTCGCATAGCCCCTCCGATAGGAGAAAGCTCCTACCGCTGACCCCGGTCGATCGTCCCGCGGCCAGTCCCGTGCTTCCGGGGCATGGAACTCGCACTCGGTTGCACGACGGTCCAGTCGAATCGGTGAAGATCGCTTCCGGGTGTGACCGTCGATGCACTTTCTGTGCGATCCCGACTTTTCGAGGTGCCTTTGTCTCTCGGCGACCATCAGAGGTCATCGACGAGGCCCGAGACCTGGTCGCCCAAGGCGTCCGAGAACTCAACCTTGTCAGTGAGAACTCAACGTCCTACGGCAAGGACCTCGGTGATGTCCGATTACTGGAAGCGGTACTCCCAGAACTGGGCTCGATTCACGAGGACCTACGGGTCAGGTTGGCCTACCTGCAACCGGCCGAGATGCGCCCAGGTCTAGTGGAGATCATCGCGACAACACCCGGTATCGCACCGTACTTCGATCTGTCGTTCCAACACGCAAGTCCGACGGTTCTGCGACGGATGAAGCGCTTCGGTGGGACAGAGCAGTTCCTTGCACTGGTTCAGGAGGTGCGCAAGTTCGCGCCAGAAGCCGGAATCCGGACAAACGTGATCGTTGGATTCCCTGGAGAAACCGATGAGGAGTTCGCCGAACTTGTGGCGTTTCTCGAGGCAGCTGATCTCGATGCGGTTGGGGTGTTCCCGTACTCCGATGAGGATGGGACTGCGGCCCTTGACCTCACAGACAAGGTGCCCGAGGACGTAATTGAACAACGCCGGATAGCGCTAGTTGACCTGGTGAACGATCTCAGCGATGCCCGGGCGCAGCGACGGATTGGATCTGAGGTCTCAGTGCTTATCGAGGAGCTCGATGAGTCCGGCCTTGCAGTGGGGCGGGCATTGCACCAGGGGCCAGAAGATGGAGATGTCACAGTCTCCTCGGCACGTCGCCTGAGCATTGGCGAGGTCATTCGTGCCACAGTTACCTCATCAATGGGAGTGGACCTACAAGCGGAGGTGTGATCGGACGTGAGCTCGACCCGTCCGGAACCGACCCCAAAGGGTTCCAAGTCGCCCATCAAAGAGCGGCTCACTCCTAAACCTGATCCCGTTGGGCATCCCGCTTCAGGTTCTCGGCTATGGAACGTCCCCAATGCCCTGACGATGCTGCGTTTGGTGCTGGTTATCCCGTTTGGCATCTTGCTCTTTGGGTATGGCGAGCAGACGAGTGCACGGACCGCGGCAGCTGTCATCTTTGCGCTTGCCTCACTGACCGACTATTTCGATGGTGCGCTGGCTAGGAAGCACAACCTGGTCACGACGTTTGGGAAGATCGCCGACCCGATCGCCGACAAAGCTCTTACGGGTGTCGCCCTCGTTGGGCTGAGCTATCTGGGTGATCTCCCGTGGTGGGTCACAATCGTGATTCTGGCTCGCGAGATTGCTGTTACCGGCCTACGTTTCTGGGTTATCCGCCATGGCGTCATCGCGGCTAGCCGCGGTGGCAAAGCCAAGACCGTGACCCAGATCGTCGCGATCCTGCTCTACTTGATGCCGCTGACAGGATTCCTTGCGACGTTCCGTATTTGGGTGATGGGGCTAGCTCTTGTGCTCGCGGTTGTCACCGGAATCGACTATTTGGTTCGGGCGCTGAAGGTTCGTCAGCGCGCTCGACAGTAGGCAGGCCGAGGTGGTTTTGGACTCGGCTGCGAGAAGCATCCACGAGCTCGTCGCGGCGGATCGCACGGTCGCAACGGCCGAGTCACTGACCGGCGGGCTCTTGGTATCGGAGCTGATTTCGGTTCCCGGCGCTTCCGCCACGGTCAGGGGTGGCGTCATTGCCTACGCGACAGAGCTCAAGGCGAAGTTGCTCGATGTTGATCCGGACTTGCTCGCTGCGGTGGGCCCAGTTGATGCCGACGTCGCCGCGCAGATGGCGCTAGGTGCCGCACTGCACTGCTCAGCAGATATAGGCCTATCTACGACTGGGGTCGCGGGCCCAGACCCGCAGGCGGGAATGACGGTCGGGACCGTGTTCATCAGCGTCGCCGAGCGGGAGACTAGTTTCACGATGACCCGCGAGTTGTCATTGACCGGTGATCGCGACGAGATCCGTCGAAGGACAGTCGAGGCGGTCTTCGACTTACTTGCCGAATTCCTCCTGATGACACATGGGAATGAATCTGCTCGTTGAGTCGTTAGTTGGTTCATTGGGCGTGACGGTATGTGCAGTACCATTCTCGCAACGATCGAAAGGTGGGGCGATGATCATTTTACGTAGTGTTATTGGCGATGAATTGCGCCGCCAACGGCTGGAACAGGGCCGGACCCTTCGAGAGGTTTCCGCGCAAGCACGTGTGTCGCTCGGATACCTGTCTGAGGTTGAGCGAGGCCAGAAGGAAGCATCGAGTGAGTTGCTCGCGGCAATCTGCGGGGCACTCGATGTCCCGATGTCGAAGGTGCTGCATTCAGTGAGCACCCAACTTGCTGACGAGGAACGGCCTCGTCGCTCGGATGTGACGTCCGCGGCCTAGTGCCTCGTCGGGTTACGGTCGGATGCGGTAGCCCTTAGGAGTGAGAACAAATCCCGCTGCTTCTAGCGATTCCCCCAATTCCGACCCAGCGCTGGCGGCGCCGTTGATCTTTTCAAGAGTGACGGGTGGAATCCTGCGAGTCGTTGCAAAGTGGGCGAGCGTTCGGACGGCTAGTTCGATTGGCCCGTTCTGCTCCCCAAATGTCAGCAGGGACTTGCCGCCCTTCTCCAGGTAGAGCACAAGATCGCCACCGACTAGGAGAACGATGGCACCCGCCTTGCGGCCAGGCCTGTGGCCCACGGTTTGGTCTTGTGCCGACGGTGGCCAGGCCAGTGCCGCACCGTACGGGTTTGCAGGATCTGTCGCTGCCAGCAGGGAGGCGATCGGCGGGTCCGTCGGTTGTGGATCCGTGAGCTTCTTCGCGTGAGCGCGCAGCTGATCGACTGCCCCCGCTGTGGCGAACTGTGCCGCTCCCAAACCTTCAATGAAGTAGCCGCGCCGTGTCCGCCCGGCGTCTTCTAGTTCCGAGAGCACGCGGTAGACGCCGGCAAAGCCGCCAACGACACCTTCGGCGCCCACGACGCCCCGGGACACGATGCCGTACCGATCAAGCAGACTGTCGGAAAGCGCCTTCGCTCTTCTGGTGGGATTGGCATCTCTGGGTTCAACGGCAGCCCAGCGACCAAGTCCGGTGGTCAAGTTTGCCCTTGCGCGCGATGACGTCCGGGCCATTCTCGCCGCGCGGGTCCGCGCCGCTGAGGTTGCCGTACTGCGGCGACGGGACGCGGGCGATTTCCCCCCTGCGGCCAGCATCGCCCTCATCGGTGCGAAGGTGTCGGCGGTAACAAAGCCAGCCCAGAACAGATCCCAGAGAGCATCGACGAGTGCGCTCGACGTGGCTTCGGGGATCCGCTGATCAATCTCCCGAAGTAGCCACGACCCTCCGCCATCGAGCATCGTGAGCAACTCGCCGCTGTACTCCGAGTTCAGCAGGAGCTCATCTGAAGGGGGAAGTAGCAGTGACGCTGATTCTGCTGGAGCTAGCGAAATCCAGCCGTCGCCAACGGCGAGCCTTCCGCGCCCTGTCCAACTTACTTCTCCAGCAGAGGTCAACTCGTCAAGCATGGCGGGGGAGTAGTCGCTTACCCGGCTTGGAAGTATGAGTGACTCAAGTGCCGATGCCGGAAGAGGTGCTCCAGCAAGTCCCTCGATTGCTCTCATCACCGCGTCGGTTCCGCGGCCTGGTCGGGTGATTCCGGCCCAGGTGGGAAGGAATACACCGAGGGCAGTTGGAGGGACAGGCTCGATCTCCTGTCGCAGCGTGGCCACTGACATACGGCGCATCCTGCGCAAGACGGTGCTGTCGCACCATTCGGTTCCGGCGCCGCCGGGACGGAACTCGCCACTGACCACCTTGGCGTCGCTTGCGAGTCTACTTAGCATCGCCTCCGCCACAGCAGTGCCGAGGCCGAAGTGGGCGGCTAGATCGCTAGCTCGGAATGGTCCGTGGGTACGGGCGTAGCGGGCGAGTAGGTCACCGAGTGGATCGGTGACCTGCTCAAGAAATGCGTCGGGTATTCCTGGTGGTAGCGCAGTTCCCAGCGCATCGCGTAGCCGTGCCGCATCTTCGATCGCGGCGAACCGACGTTCGTTGGCGATTCCGACCTCGATCGCTCGACGACTCGCGACGAGCTCATTCAGCCAGTCGATACCAACACCGCGCCGCGCCCACTCGCTTTCAGACAACGGTCCCAGAACCCGCAACAGGTCGGCCGCCTGCTCAACCGTGTGTGCGCTCCTGTCGTCGGTTAGATAGCCGACTGATTCCTCGACGACCGTGACTGAGCCAGGGTCAAGTAGGTCACGGAGCTCGACGTAGCCGAGCAGCTCAGCGAGCAGTTCGGTATCGAGAGTGAGAGCGGCAGCACGACGTTCCGCTAGCGGGGAATCCCCCTCATAGAGGAAGGCAGCCACATACGAGAACAGCAAAGTACGAGCGAATGCGCTCGGAGAATCTGTTGAGATCTCACGGACCTCGATCGTGCGGCTGCGAATGTCGCGGAGTAGTTCAACGAGGGCGGGCACATTGTAGACGTCTTGGAGACACTCGCGGACCGTCTCGATGATGATCGGGAACGAGGGATACTGCGAGGCGACAGATAGCAGTTGAGAGCTGCGTTGCCTTTGCTGCCACAAGGGAGTTCGGCGTCCGGGGTCTCGTCGCGGAAGCAACAATGCACGTGCCGCGCACTCCCGGAACCGACTCGCGAATAGGGCGGACCCACCGAGTGCGTCAGTGACCAAAGCAGCGATCTCATCGGGATCAGGGAATAGCGCATCGATCGCTGCCCGAACTGTTGCATCATCGTCAGTGTCAGGGATGCGCAGAATGATCCCATCATCTGCGTGCATGACCTGGGCATCGATACCAGTAACGGCCCGGACTCGATCGGCGACCGCGAGCGCCCAGGGCGCGTGGACTTGGGCCCCAAATGGTGAATGCAGCACGACTCGCCAGTCGCCGAGCTCATCGCGAAATCGCTCGACAACCAACGTGTGGTCGGTGGGGACTGTTCCGTTGGAGTCGTCCTGTTGTTCGCGGATGTAGCGCAGGAGGTTCTCAGCTGCCCAGTCGTCTAGACCGGCTTGCGACAGGGAGGAAAGTGCTGTCGAGTCCGGTGCTGTGGCAACCTCGCGAACGAGGCGGCCAAGTGCCGTACCGACCTCGACTGGGCGACCAATCGCGTCACCGTGCCAGAACGGCAGCTTCCCGGCCTGACCAGGCGCGGGTGATACCAGGACCCGGTCGTGGGTGATCTCTTCGATCCGCCAACTGGTGGCCCCGAGGGCGAAGACGTCTCCCACTCGGGACTCGTAGACCATCTCCTCGTCGAGCTCACCGACTCGCGAGGCTTTCTCACCCACCATGAATACGCCGAACAGCCCACGGTCGGGGATGGTTCCGCCGGAGGTTACCGCGAGGCGCTGGGCGCCGGGGCGACTCGTCAGGGTGTCAGTCATCCGATCCCACACCAGGCGGGGCCGAAGTTCGCTGAATCCTTCAGCTGGATAGCGACCCGCGAGCATGTCGAGCACGGCGTCGAAGGCTGAACGGGGCAACGCACTAAATGGTGCGCTCTTGCGTACCAGATCGTAGGCAGCGTCTGTATTCAATTCGCCATCGATACTGACCATCGCGACGAGCTGTTGAGCAAGGACGTCAAGGGGGTTGCGGGGCATCTTCGTCGCTTCAAGCTCTCGTGCGGCCATGAGCTTGGTGACGACTGTGGAGGTGAGCAAGTCGCCCCGATGTTTGGGGAAGAGGGTCGCCTTGCTGATCTCGCCCACATGATGTCCAGCGCGACCAACGCGCTGGAGTCCGCTGGCGACCGAGGGTGGTGATTCCACCTGAATCACCAGATCCACGGCGCCCATGTCGATCCCGAGTTCTAGGCTGCTGGTTGCAACAACTGCCGGAATCCGACCGGCCTTCAGATCGTCCTCTATGAGCGCGCGCTGCTCCTTGCTCACGGATCCATGGTGAGCCCGAGCCAGCGTCGTGGGGGCACCGAAGTTGACTCCCGCCTGAGCCATGAGATCTGCCGGTGAGCCTCGATCCGCGACGAACTCCGACGTCCGCTCAGCGTGGATCTCGTTAATCCGAGCTGTCAATCGCTCGGCTAGCCGACGTGAGTTAGCGAATACCAACGTTGAGGTGTGCTCATTGATGAGGTCTACGATGCGATTCTCAACGTGCGGCCAGATGGATGGTCCGTTGTCAGCACTATTGGAGCCTTCCAGTATCTCCGCGTGCGGGTCACCACCCACCATCTCGCCAGCCAGGGGAGTCGCTAAGTCCTCTACTGGCACGACGACGTCGAGTTCAAGGATCTTCTCTGTCGGCGGATTGACCACGACTACCGGTCGTGATCCGCCAAGGAACAGTGCGACCTCATCGATTGGCTGGACAGTCGCTGAGAGCCCAATCCGCTGAGCAGGCTTGGCTAGGAGCTCATCCAACCTCTCCAGCGAAACTGCTAGATGGGCGCCCCGCTTTGTACCGGCCACCGCGTGAATCTCGTCGATGATCACCGTCTGAACTCCCCGCAGGCTCTCGCGTGCCTGTGAGGTGAGTATGAGGAAGAGTGACTCCGGTGTCGTGATCAGAATGTCCGGGGGATGAGTGGACTGCCGCCTACGTTCATTCGCGGGGGTATCACCTGATCGAATCGCCACCGTGATCTCCGGTGCGGGTAAGTCGCGCAGGCCCGCCTCGCGGGCAAGGCCTGCAAGCGGACTTCGGAGGTTTCGTTCGACATCTGCCGCCAGGGCCTTAAGCGGGGAGATGTAGAGCACCCGGCAGCGTTCGCGACTGTTCGGCGGCGTGGGCTCGGTCGAGAGGGCATCAATCGCCGACAGGAACGCGGCCAGCGTTTTACCCGAACCGGTAGGCGCGACAACGAGCGTGTGGTTACCCGCAGCGATCGAGGTCCAGGCTCCAGCCTGCGCCGAAGTCGGCGAACTGAATGCAGAACCGAACCATCCCTGCGTGAGTTCGCTGAATCCGGCAAGGGCCTCAGCATCGTCGGGTCCGGTCGTCATAGGTACATCCTCCGTCATGGCCTCACTCGGCAGCGTTGCACACTTGCGCATGTGAGACTCACTGACTTTTGGGAACGAATGGACGCTGCCCTTGGCGCGCACTACTCACACTCATGGGCCCACGACTACGTCGTGGCCGGCCTCGGTGGACGAACAGTCGAGCAGGCATTGAGTGATGGAACGGATACCAAGGTTGTGTGGCGCGCAGTTCACCAGGAGTTGGGGCTGCCCCCGTCAACTCGCTGAATCCGTGGTGTGACCGCTATTTTTTGGCTATGACGGGCGACAACGCGGGCGGAAGGGTTCAGCGCTCCTCGCGCAAAGTGTGGATTGCAACGGCTGCGGTCGTGCTTGTGGTCTATGCCCTAGCCAACTTGGCCTTTGCCCAAGCAGGTCGCACGAATCTGGAGTCCGGGCCTGGAGAAGTCAGTAGCGGCGTCAACTTTGGGATCGGCATGACTGCCTTGAATTCGACCGAAGGTGAGATGACGCTACGAATCGTGGGGGTACCAGTGGGTGCTTTCGTTGATGAGAGCTCAGGTACTTGGGCAAAGTCGATCAGGGTGACGATGCCGTTCGTTACGTCCGGCTCGGCGACGAGAACCGTTCCGGCCGGGACCCCTGTGGGTGGTACCCAGAGCTTCTCTTTCTTAATCGATGGAGATTCGCTGTTCTATCCATTCGACCAATATCAATATGGTTTCGGTGACGAGGACGACTCCGATCCTGAGACTGCTGCGATTACTCAGCCTGCTCCACTACTCATCGTCCAGGAAGTAGATGCGGCAGGTGCTCCGACCTCGCTGAAGGTTGACATCGGGATGTATCCACCCGAGGGCCTCCAAGGTTGGTCAGAGCAATGGGTCGCGACAGCTGAGGACAACACCTTGTCGGTCCTACTCACAGTCAAGAGGTCGGGTGGAGTGCTTGCATTCGTCTTGGTCGTCCTGACCTTGATGATTGGCGTGGCACTACTGGCATCACTGGTGGCCCGGGCGGTCGTTCTCAAGCGCCGACCTATCGAGGCCACGATGGCTGGTTGGTTCGCAGCATTGCTGTTTGCATTGATACCGCTGCGAACGAATCTTCCTGACTCTCCGCCAATCGGCGCCTGGATCGATGTGGCCGTCTTCTATTGGGTTGAGATCGCGCTCCTAGTCGCCATGTCAGTGTTTGTAGGTTCGTGGCTGAGGTACCGGAAGCCACCTGTCGAGAACGCGAACTAGCTGCGAAGAATTCTACCGTTCGGCGTGTCAAAAGCTGCTTTCGAACATATGTTCGTTCTAGTGTATGCGAATACCGGCAGGACGATGTCTGTCCCGCGGAGGCTATGCACAGATCGGCAACGGTCCTAGAGTTCTCCACAGCGGGCGGATCTATAGACCTGAATGTCGGTCGCGGTGGCTAGCGTCAGCAGCACACCAAACCGCGAGGGGAACTACCCCTCCTGAACGAACTGAGGGGTCCCTCATGGCCAAGGCATCAAACAGCTCAAGTAACTCAAGTAGCAACAAGGGTAATCGGGAAAGCTCCCTGGACAACGCCCTGCAACAGATCGAGAAGAGCTTCGGTAAAGGATCTGTAATGCGTCTAGGTGATGACACTCGTCCTCCTGTCGAGGTGATTCCGACGGGAGCGATTGCCCTAGATGTTGCGCTGGGAATAGGCGGACTGCCTCGAGGTCGGGTTGTGGAGATTTATGGTCCGGAGTCCTCAGGTAAGACCACAGTCGCGCTGCACGCAATAGCGCAGGCACAGGCCCAGGGCGGTGTCGCTGCATTCGTGGATGCTGAGCATGCGCTTGACCCGGTATACGCCGCCGCCCTCGGCGTTGACATCGACAATCTGCTGGTCAGTCAGCCAGACACGGGTGAGCAAGCGCTTGAGATCGCGGACATGCTGATTCGATCTGGCGCGGTCGACATCTTGGTTATTGACTCGGTCGCCGCGCTCGTGCCACGCGCCGAGATCGAGGGCGATATGGGTGATAGCCATGTTGGGCTGCAGGCGCGGTTGATGAGTCAGGCTCTACGGAAGATGACTGGTGCGATTTCTGGTACCGGCACGACCGCCATCTTCATTAACCAGTTGCGCGAGAAGATCGGCGTGATGTTCGGCAGCCCAGAAACCACAACGGGTGGTAAAGCGTTGAAGTTCTACGCATCTGTCCGCCTCGATGTTCGTCGAATCGAGACGCTGAAAGACGGAACTGACGCAGTCGGCTCACGAACCCGCGTGAAGGTCGTCAAGAACAAGATGGCTCCGCCGTTCAAACAAGCTGAGTTCGACATCGTCTATGGCGAGGGAATCTCACGCGAAGGCAGCTTGATCGACATGGGTGTACAGCACGGATTCGTTCGCAAGGCAGGCGCCTGGTACACCTACGAGGGCGATCAGCTAGGCCAAGGCAAAGAGAATTCTCGCAACTTCTTGAAGGACAACCCCGATCTCGCAAATGAGATTGAGAAGAAGATTAAGGAAGAACTAGGCATCGGGGCGCAACTCGACGTCGACGCGCCAATCGATGTGGTCCTGCCTGCCGAGCCGGCACCGATTGATTTGTAGCAGACACGATGCCCTCTACCTTGCCAAGCGATCGCGGTAGTGGTCAAGACTCGGGTGAGGCGGCGACGGTTGGCGCCGTCGTCTCACTCGAGGATGCTCGCAATATCGTTCTGCGTTCACTCGCAAACGCCGCGCGCACTCGTCATCAACTAGCGGAGCTCCTCGCGAAGAGAGAGGTCAGTGACGAGACTAGCGATGAGTTACTTGATCGATTCGAGGAAGTGGGCCTCATTGATGATGCCGACTTCGCGATGACCTGGGTGAAGGGCCGTCACGAGTCGCGGTGTCTATCTCGGCGGGTTCTTCGGCAGGAGTTGCGGCAAAAGGGAGTCGCCGATCTGACGATCGACGTTGCTCTTGAGCAGGTGGACGAGGACAGCGAACGAGCTGCCGCGTTGCGGCTCGCGGTCAAGAAGGTGCGATCTCTCGAACGCTACGACGCGTCGACGCGGCGTCGTCGTCTGAGCAGCATGCTCATGCGCAGGGGTTACTCGTCAGAGGTTGTTGCTGGTGTACTCAGTGAGGTCGTTGTCGATTCCGGTCCGACGCATGAGGTCTCGTTGTGAGCGCTTACCCTTGATTCTGTGAATTCGCGTGCCCGCACCTATGAGGTTCGCACCTATGGGTGCCAGATGAATGTGCACGACTCTGAGCGAATCAACGGACTGCTGGAGACCGCCGGTTACGCGCAATCCGTGGGGGAGTCGACCCCCGATCTTGTTGTGTTCAACACCTGCGCGGTGCGGGAGAACGCCGACAACAAGCTCTACGGCAACCTCGGAATGCTCAAACCAGCAAAGCTGGCAAATCCGGAGATGCAAATTGCCGTCGGAGGGTGTCTGGCGCAAAAGGACCGCGACGCGATTATTGATCGTGCACCTTGGGTTGACGTGGTGTTTGGAACCCACAACATGGGGTCGCTACCCGTCCTACTTGAGCGGGCCCGGATTGAGCAAGAGAGCCAAGTCGAGATCCTGGAATCCTTGAAGGAGTTCCCGTCAGTTCTTCCGACAAAGCGTGACTCGGTCTACTCAGCGTGGGTATCGATCTCGGTTGGCTGTAACAACACGTGCACGTTTTGCATCGTTCCGGCATTGCGTGGCAAGGAACGCGACCGGCGTCCGGGCGAAATCCTGGCGGAGGTGAACGCACTCGTCGATGATGGGGTTAGCGAGATTACGCTCCTTGGCCAGAACGTCAACGCATACGGGGTCGAGTTCGGTGACAACCAAGCATTCGCCAAACTACTGCGAGCCTGTGGCGAGATCGACGGTTTGCGGCGGGTCCGGTTTACTAGCCCGCACCCCAGGGACTTCACTGATGATGTGATTGAGGCGATGGCCCAAACGCCCAACGTAATGCCATCACTTCATATGCCCTTGCAGTCAGGCAGCGATGTCATTCTCGCGTCTATGCGCAGGAGTTATCGCTCCAAACGTTTCTTGGGGATCATCGATCGTGTGCGTGAAGCCATCCCCAATGCCGCGATCACCACAGACATCATCGTCGGATTCCCAGGCGAGACAGAGGAAGACTTCCAGCAGACCCTCGAGGTAGTTCGACAAGCGAGGTTCGCCGGCGCTTTCACATTCCAATACTCGAAGCGACCAGGTACTCCTGCCGCGCAAATGCAGGGACAAGTCCCGCAGTCGGTCGTAACCGAGCGCTATAACCGACTTGTTGAACTCGCGAACGCTATCGCGTGGGACGAGAACAAGCAGTTTGTTGGGCAAGAGGTTGAAGTCCTGGTGGCACGAGGGGAGGGCAAGAAGGATGACCAGACGGGTCGGCTCAGTGGTCGTGCTGCGGACAACAGACTCGTTCACTTTGCCGCGGGTGCGGTGAAGCCACGCCCGGGTGACCTCGTGCGAACCAGAATCACTCAGGCTGCCCCCTACCACCTCGTTGCCGATGGTGACCCAATCTCAGTCGAGCGGACAAGATCTGGTGACGTCGCTGAAGGGTTGGATTCCGCCGACCGGTCTCCCGGGGTTTCTCTGGGAATCCCAACAGTGGGAGTCCCACGCGATGAGCAAGTTGCTGCCCCGGCATGCACACCGAGCTAGTGGCCAACGATTACGAGCCCGCCGGTTGTTTGCCGCGCGTTGTGGTTGTCCTTGGACCCACAGCTGTCGGTAAGTCGTCATTGTCGCTGGACCTAGCGAGCGCGCTTGATGGTGAGATCGTTAACGCGGACTCGATGCAGCTCTACCGGGGGATGGATATCGGTACGGCCAAGTTGGCGGTAGAGCAGCGAAGGGGAATTACTCACCATCTCCTGGATATCTGGGACATCGGCCATACCGCGACCGTGGCTGAGTATCAGCAGTTGGCCCGAAGAAAGATCGAGGAGATTGCTGCGCGCGGTCGAACTCCGATCCTGGTTGGCGGATCAGGTCTTTACATCAACGCGGCTATTGACGATATGCAGTTCCCTGGGGTGGACCCGGTAATCAGATCGCGTTGGGAGGAGCGACTCGAGATGATTGGTCCCGCTGCTTTGCACGACGAGTTAGCGCAGAGGGATCCGGCCGCAGCGACCCGGATCGAGAGACTCAATGGACGCCGAATCGTGCGAGCGCTCGAAGTGATCGAGTTGACGAATGCGCCGTATCCGGCCGATCTCGGTGTTCCGGCTGGTCTGTATCCCAGTGTGATAGTTGGCCTGACTAGAGACCGCGCCGAGCTTGATGAACGGGTTGAAGCCCGCGTAGATGAGATGCTGAGCAATGGTCTCGTCGATGAAGTCACCACCCTCGTCGCCTCCGGATTGGAGCAGGCCCCGACGGCTTCCCGTGCCCTTGGGTACGCCCAGTTTGCTGCCTACCTACGTGGGGATCTTGATTTCTCAAGCGCGCGGGAAAGAACGATCGTCGCGACACGGCGCTACGTACGCAAGCAGCTCTCCTGGTTCCTGCGGGATGAGCGAATCACCTGGTATCCGGCTCCAGAGTCCCTCACCGCGGCGGACGCGATTGTGCATCAAATATCCAACAGCGACTGACCGTGACGAGTGGAACGGAAATTGCGTAGGCTAGACCTATGTCGGTGCTTAGTGGTGTTCCGTTCGCGAAGGGTCACGGAACCAGGAATGACTTCGTCATCATCCCGGACCCTGAGGCGGTGCTTGACCTAAGCGCCGAGCAGGTCGCCAGAATCTGCGACCGTCGCGCCGGAATCGGAGCAGACGGAGTCTTGCGAGTGGTTCCAGTTGAAGCTATGCCTGACCAAGTCGGTCCTCGCTTGTCTGAGCGCTCCGGGCGAGCGACATGGTTTATGGACTACCGCAACGCCGACGGTTCGACGGCCTCGATGTGCGGTAACGGTGCCCGGGTGTTTGCCCGCTACTTGCGTGAGGTCTCGCTCGTAACCGAGGACGCCTTCTTGATCGCGACCCGCGCGGGTACTCACGAGGTTCAGGTCCTGCCCGATGGGAGGATCTCGATCGAGATGGGATTGCCGAGCGAGCCGTCGAGCAAACCAGATCCGGAAGTCATACTGGACGGAACCACCTACCAGGCGGATGCGTGGTGGGTGCCGAATCCACACGCCGTGGTGTTCATTGACAGGTATTCAGACCTGCCGACTGACCTGACACCGCTGGAGGTGCACGATCACGGCCACTATCCAACGGGCGCGAATGTCGAGTTCGTCGAGGACCAATCCGGTAAGGACTTGCGTGCGGCGATGCGCGTTCACGAGCGCGGTGTCGGGGAGACGATGTCATGTGGAACGGGAGCTTGCGCGGTCTCACTCGCGCTTCGATCCCGGCGCGGGGTCACTGCCCCGGGATCGACCCTCATTGACGTTCCGGGGGGACGACTGATCGTGGCCCACCAGCAGTCGGGCAGGATGGACCTCATCGGTCCGGCCGAGCTGGTCGCTCGCGGTAGCTTCGATTCAACATGGTGGGGAGGTCACGATGGATGACGTTTTTGCGGCCGACGACGATGTCGCATACGCAGCCCGAGTACGCAGCGGGGTAGGTAGTCTCGGTGGAGCATTCTTCTTGTCACAAGAAGCCAAACAAGCGGGTAAGGATCTCGGCTTGCGTGGGTGGCCGACGTACTTCGTGGGTCGATGCGGGGTCCTGGGCCCAGTCGATGGTGATGTTGTCGCGGCCGTTTGTGGGTTCTTCCCGGAGAGCTTTGTGCACAAGGCCTGGGACGAAGGTTGCGAGGCCGACCTCTCGCTCGCGGTGGAGGTCTACCTCCAGGCTTGCCAGAACTGGGGCCGCTCACACCTCTCCGGCTTCTCTGATGTTGACCGTTTGGCCGAGCTCGCAGAGAAAGTGGTTCGCGGCAGTCAGGCTATTGGTGCGCCGTTATTTGCGGGTTGGCGGGTTCTTCCGCTGGCGGAGGACAGCCCCGGGCGCCTTGCTCAACTCATGACGATGCTGCGAGAACTCCGCGGAGGTCTGCACCTGGCCGCGGTAATGAGTACCGGGATGACTCCTCGCGAGGCAATCGTGGCCGGACCTGGCGGGGCGTCAAACGCGGCGTTCTTTGGCTGGACCGAGACCGAGATCGAGCCACACCGATTCGACTTTGTGACAAGCGCGCGAGCTGAGGCAGAGCGCAACACTGATCGGATGATGACCAGTAGTTGGCTCGTGTTGAACCTATCGGAGCGCGCAGAATTCGCGACCCTGCTGGACCGGGCTGTAGACGTCGCATTTCCATCCCGCGGGGATGCCGCGGAGCTCGGTGCCGTAGCGAGCGCGCAGTAGTAGTGCAGCTACATCTGTGTTGTGGGCGTCGCGCTATTTGCCACGAGTTCCCCACGTTCGGTCCCGATGTCTGAGGCTTTCGACTCGAATGAGTCGGTGGAAACTGAGATTCAGGAGCGTCGGGCACTCCGGCGTGTAGGCGGACTCTCCACAGAGCTCACCGATATAACTGAGGTTGAGTATCGGCAGGTTCGACTTGAGCGAGTTGTGCTCGTGGGAGTGTGGACAAGCGGATCCGCTGAGCAGGCGGCCCGATCCTTGGCTGAGCTCGCTCGCTTGGCAGAGACAGCAGGCTCAGTGGTTCTCGAAGGCTTCATTCAACGCCGAGATAAGCCCGATGCATCCACCTTTATCGGCTCCGGTAAGGCGGTAGAACTACGAGACATGGTTGTTGCGCTCGGTGCTGACACCGTCATCTGCGACGGCGAGCTTTCGCCAGGACAGTTAACCTCGCTTGAGAAGGTCGTTCAGGTGAAAGTTGTCGACCGAACCTGGTTGATCTTGGACATCTTCTCGCAACATTCACGGAGTCGAGAAGGCAAGGCCCAGGTATCCCTTGCTCAGATGAACTACATGTTGCCTCGCCTGCGCGGCTGGGGGGACGCAATGAGTCGGCAGTCTGGAGGGATCGGAACCCGCGGCCCGGGCGAAACGAAGATAGAGACTGATCGACGCCGAATCCGATCGCAGATTTCCCGGCTTCGACGCGATCTCAAACAGATGGCGCAGTCGCGAGAGACAGCGCGTGCTGCTCGGCGGCGTTCAAACACACCATCAGTGGCGATCGTGGGGTACACCAACGCAGGCAAGTCCAGTCTGCTCAACCGGCTTACTAAGGCTGGCGTCCTAGTGCAGGACGAGCTCTTCGCGACAGTTGACCCCACCGTTCGTCAGGCGCGGACTCCAAGTGGCCGAGAGATCACCCTCTCGGACACCGTCGGATTCGTTCGACACTTACCCCATCAACTGGTGGAGTCATTCCGAAGCACGCTGGAAGAAGCAGCCGAAGCGGACCTGCTGCTACACGTCGTCGATGGCGCTGATGAGGCCCCGTTAGAACAGATCACAGCGGTAAGGGAGGTGTTGGCCGAGGTCGGTGCCGATGACATCACGGAACTAATCGTGGTGAACAAGACCGATGTGGCCGACGACGTAGTTCTGGAGGACTTACGGCGAGAGCTGCGCCACGTTGTCTTCGTCTCGGCTCGCACGGGCGAGGGATTCGACGAGCTGATGCAAGATCTCGAGCGAGATCTCCCGACGCCGGAGTTCGAAGTCGAGGTGACCATCGGGTACGAGCACTCTGACTTGGTTGCTCAGGTACACCGCGAGGGCGAGATCGAGCTCATCGAACATGGAGAGAACGGGACGCTACTGAGGGCTCGAGTCGATGAGCACCTCGCCAGTCGCTTACGTGAGGCAGCCGCCGACAGCGGCCAGTAGCGCTTAAGAGTGGCTAAGACGTAAGGGTCAGCCCTCTTCGTTTTCAGACCTTTCGGAGAACAGATACAACCTTGCCCAGGATCCGTGCGTCGTCACCCAGGATGGGTGCAAAGGCGGGGTTGTGCGGCATAAGCCAAACGTGACCGTCGCGTCGTTTGAACGTCTTCACAGTAGCTTCGTCGCCAATCAGCGCGGCAACGATCTCACCAGATTCGACGGTGTCCTGTTTGCGAACTACTACGTAGTCGCCGTCACAGATGGCTGCATCAATCATCGACTCGCCAACGACGTGAAGGAGGAAGAGTTCGCCTTCACCAGTGAGGTCGCGGGGGAGAGGAAACACCGTTTCGACGGACTCATCGGCGAGAATAGGTCCGCCAGCAGCGATTCGACCGAGGACTGGAACAAACGCAGTTCGGCTCGAGTCTGTATCGCTTTCGGGGACTACCTCGAGTTGCGTACGCGACTCGACGGGTTCGTCCGACATCGTGACTTCTAGCGCCCGCGGTCGATTCGGATCTCGGCGCAGATAGCCGCGCTTCTCGAGTACGCGCAACTGGTGGGCCACGCTAGAGGGGCTTGCCAATCCGACAGCATCGCCGATTTCACGAACGCTCGGAGGGTACCCGCGAGCCTCAACCGCATCGCGGATAACTGTCAAGATCTTGGACTGACGGTCCGTGAGCCCCTTCTTGTTCGATGCTTCATCTAGTTCGGCCACATTGCTGCCGCGTCCAGACTTCGACGTCGCGGAAGTGCTCCCGCTAGGTGAGCGGGTAGCTGTCTTGTCGTCTCGGCTCACGGCTGCTCCTCAGGTCCAAGTA
Source organism: uncultured Actinomycetes bacterium (assembly GCA_946803585.1). Lineage (GTDB taxonomy): Bacteria > Actinomycetota > Actinomycetes > S36-B12 > UBA10799 > UBA10799. The sequence goes on along the minus strand of CAMPEQ010000007.1, from coordinate 395,692 downwards.
CTGCGCTTTGATCTCGGCTCACGGATGTGCGTGGCCCGAGCTTGTGCAAGTCAACTTAGCGCCTCTTATCGATCAAATCAAACATATGTTCGAACTCTGTGGCGAAATGTCGGCCGATCGTGCTAAATCTAGTACACCCGTTCGATTCGAACAGTTGTTCGGTTGCTTCTGCAGGCAGCCTAGCTGACCGGAGAGCTTCGGGGTCGATATCAATCCACATGCTCGGAGGGCACAATGGCTATCACCGCACCATCTTGGGGAGTCGATCTTCCAAAGTCGTATCAATCCTTACGGGGTCGCGAGCAGCGGGACCTGTCGCTTCCGCACTTCGCGCGCCAGTTGCCGCCCTCTGCTGGGCTGGCGTTACGCGTTTCACCACCCCATCGCAGCCCAGGTGTATCTAGACCTCTACCCCATTCCTCGAGACGATCAAAGCAGTTGGCGGGGCCGGTTGGTGGCGATCAGCGCCGATCCGCTCGTCCGGCCTCACCTCAGAGGGTTCGACATTTGACTAGTCGCCGCGGCGTCAACGCCAGGAGTGCTCGTGGAAGGGGCCACGGGCTTCGCTACGGACTAGTCGCGCTTCTCGCCGGAGTGGTAGCGCTACTCGTACTCGCAGCGCCTGGGATTAGCGCGCAGGCTTCCCGTGTGGTGACGGAAGGTTCAGCTCAGTCGGTTGTAACCGTCGAGCAAGGAGACAGTCTGTGGACGGTTGCGACGCGGGTGATGCCAGATGTAGACCCTAGGGCTGCTGTAAGGGAGATTCGGGTCGCCAATGGGCTCAAAGGGACCGCGCTTTCGCCTGGGCAGAAGCTGATAATTCCGAGTCCATGACAGGGCCGGGCGCGACACGCGCGGTGTAGAAGTCGTCAGCGGCGGGATATTGACCCGCTGACCTGCGATTACGCGCACGGTTAGACATATCAACCGAACGACTGACCCCAAACAGCTTGCGAAGTTGTGTCACTACGCCTACCGTTCCACCACATGTAGTGCTTACAAGGGTGTAACTAGTCCACAGGTTGTGGCTAGTGGCACACAGGTTCTCCCCAGGAGATCCCCAGTTTTATCCCCAGGAACGATAATTTGACCGATTTGGAGGCGTTCGGAACATGCACTGTCCCTATTGCCACCACGACGATTCCCGTGTCGTTGACAGTCGGACCGCTGATGACGGAGCGGCTATACGCCGACGTCGTCAATGCCCGAGCTGTTCCCGACGCTTCACCACAGTGGAGACAGCGTCTCTGCAGGTTCAGAAGCGTAGTGGTGTGCTCGAGCCATTCAGTCGAAGCAAAGTAGCGTCCGGCGTTCGAAAGGCCTGTCAAGGTAGGCCAGTTAGTGACGATGACCTCGCTGTGTTGGCCCAGACAGTCGAGGACGCGGTCCGAGCACTGGGGAACCCGGAAGTTCCGGCCCGCGAGGTTGGCATGGCGATTCTCGGACCGCTGCGGAGTCTCGACGAGGTCGCATACCTGCGATTCGCTTCTGTCTACCGCGACTTCGACTCCCTAGAGGATTTCGAAGCAGAGGTCACGCTCCTGCGAGTTGAGCGTGAATCAGCAGCGCGCTTGCGTGCAGAAGATAACTCTTCCGAAGCTCGGACAGATGTGACGCAGAAACCAGGTCAGTCTCAGACGAATCAGAAGGCCAGTAGGAAGCTCGAATCGAAGTCCCCCTAACCACCAGACAGTAAGCCAGTCCCAGCGAAGTCAACCAACTCAATAGCTCGACTTAACACAACCAAACGAAGAACGCGTTGCCATCCGACGGCAGCGCATCAGTGCCCCTGAAGGAGGCCAAAATGGCTGATCAAGCCAACCCCGGTGATGGCATCGGAGCAGTAGATCCCGTCACAGATCCGGCTGGTCACGGAGCAGGGGCGGAGGCTCGGACTCTCCCCAAGACACGCAAACCGGAGGTAACAGTGACGCGCACTGGGTTGCAGATTGAGCGGCTCTTCACAACTCCCGGCGTGCACCCATACGACGATGTGGAGTGGGAACGCCGCGATGTACATCAGACGAACTGGAAGACCGGCGAGACGGTATTCGAGCAGCGAGGAGTCGAGTTCCCGAGTTCTTGGTCCCTCAATGCTTCTACGATCGTCACGACTAAGTACTTCCGTGGCGCGATCGGTTCGGAGTCGCGCGAGAGCAGCCTGCGGCAACTGATTGACAGGGTCGTCTTGACCTATGTTCGGGCAGGCAAAGAGAACGGTTACTTCAACTCTGATATCGACGCAGAGATCTTCGAGCACGAGCTCACGTGGATGTTGTTGCACCAGGTGTTCTCCTTCAACTCGCCGGTCTGGTTCAACGTTGGCACCTCGTCGCCGCAGCAAGTCTCGGCCTGTTTCATTCTCGCGGTGGATGACACGATGGACTCAATCCTCAACTGGTACCGAGAAGAAGGCCTGATCTTCAAGGGTGGTTCCGGGGCAGGTCTGAACATCTCGCGGATTCGCTCTAGCAAGGAACTACTCCGTTCCTCCGGCGGAACCGCCAGTGGCCCGGTTTCGTTTATGCGTGGAGCTGACGCATCGGCTGGGACGATCAAGTCAGGTGGCGCGACCCGTCGCGCCGCGAAGATGGTCGTCCTGGATGTTGACCATCCCGACATTGAGGAGTTCGTCGAAACGAAGTGGCGGGAAGAGGACAAGATCCGCGCACTTCGGGATGCCGGCTATGACATGGACCTCGGCGGACGTGACATTGTTAGCGTCCAGTACCAGAACGCCAACAACTCGGTTCGAGTGTCTGATGAGTTCATGCGCTCGGTCGAGGCCAAAGAGAAGTTCGGTCTGCGGTCACGTACGGACGGTTCGGTCATCGAAGAGGTCGACGCCCGCACCCTCTTTGACAAGATTTGCGAAGCCGCGTGGGCGTGTGCTGATCCGGGCATCCAGTACGACGACACGATCAACGACTGGCACACCAACCCGGAGACCGGTCGGATCACCGCGTCTAACCCGTGCTCGGAGTACATGAGTCTAGACAACTCCTCATGCAACCTCGCGAGCTTGAATCTCCTGAAGTTCTTGAACGACGATGGCAGCTTTGCGGCGACGAAGTTCGCAAAGGCAGTCGAGTTCGTAATCACCGCGATGGACATCTCGATCTGCTTTGCTGATTTCCCCACAGACGCAATCGGCGACACAACTCGTGACTACCGCCAGCTAGGTATCGGTTATGCAAATCTCGGGGCCCTATTGATGGCGACCGGTTTGGCATACGACTCTGACGGTGGCCGGGCACTTGCCGCCGGTATCACGAGTCTTATGACAGGAACGGCTTACAAGCGTTCAGCCGAGTTGGCTGGAATCGTTGGTCCATACGAGGGCTACGCGCGCAACGCCGAGGCACACGCCAGAGTGATGCGAAAGCACTCATCCGCAACGGACACCGTACGTTCCGTCAGTACGCTGGATCGCGATGTCTTGCGAGAGGCCACCAAGGTCTGGGAGCAGTGTTTGGAGATCGGCTCCGAGAATGGCTGGCGTAATGCCCAGGCTTCGGTGCTGGCTCCAACCGGAACCATCGGATTCATGATGGATTGCGACACGACGGGTGTCGAGCCGGACTTCTCTCTCGTCAAGTTCAAGAAGCTTGTTGGTGGCGGTTCAATGCAGATCGTCAACCAGACGATCCCTCGGGCGCTGCGCAAGCTTGGCTACAGTGGCGAGACCGTTGAAGCAATCATCGAGCACATTGCGGAGAAGGGCCACGTTATTGACGCTCCAGGCCTGAAGCCTGAGCACTATTCAGTCTTTGACTGCGCGATGGGTGAGCGGGCCATCCCACCAATGGGTCACGTGCGGATGATGGGCGCAGTCCAGCCGTTCATCTCGGGAGCCATCTCTAAGACGGTCAACATGCCGGAGACTTCGACGATCGCGGAAGTTGAGGAGATCTACCTAGCCGGATGGACCATGGGTCTTAAGGCATTGGCGATCTACCGCGATAACTGCAAGGTGGGTCAGCCGCTTAATGATGCGAAGGGCAAGTCCAAGGACGCCGAGCCCGAGGCTGAAGTCAAAGTTGAGTACCGTCCAGTTCGCAAGCGCCTGCCCAAGTCACGCCCGGCCCGCACGGTCTCGTTCAGTGTTGGTGGTGCCGAGGGATACATGACGGCGTCGAACTACCCCGACAACGGTCTCGGCGAGATCTTCCTCAAGATGAGCAAGCAGGGTTCAACGCTTGCCGGAATGATGGACGCGTTCTCGATCGCGGTGTCAATCGGACTCCAGTACGGAGTGCCACTCGAGCAGTACGTGCAGAAGTTCACCAATATGCGGTTCGAGCCAGCCGGTATGACCGATGATCCCGACGTTCGCATGGCGCAGTCGATCATGGACTACATCTTCCGGCGACTCGCACTGGACTTCCTACCGAAGGAGACTCGCGAAGGCCTGGGCATCTTCACCGCTGAGGAGCGTTCCGAGCAGGTGAGTCAGTCATACGGTGCTCCGTCGGCGATCGAAGGTGCAAGTGCTGCTCCCGAGGAGCTTTCTGCGAGTGCTCCCGCACCCGCAGAGTCGAAGACTCCACCGGTGCACACGCCAGCGACTCCTCCGCAGGTGCACTCGTCAACAGAGCTGCTCGAGGCCATCCAAGGTAAGGCAGCGGATGCTCCGTTGTGCTTCACCTGCGGGATCAAGATGCGTCCAGCAGGTAGCTGCTACGTCTGCGAAGGCTGCGGGAGTACCTCAGGCTGCTCGTGATGTAAATGGACAAACAATGTCCCCTCGTGGCAGGCCACTAATGTCCGATTTCTGGCCACCAATGTCCGAGAACGGGTCACTCGATGTCCGGTCTTTCTAGTTTGAATTGGGTGAGGCCCCATCCACGACGGATGGGGCCTCACCCAATTCGATGCTGAGGGCGACAGGGTTCAATCGTCGGACCTCCTGGCACGAGCCCTCAAGCTAGGGCCAAGTACATTGCCTCTGAAGGGGCTAGAGAGCTTTGATCTGTTGCGGTTTCGTCACTGTCATCTGAGTGACTCCTTGATACGTGCCGACGGGCGCGGTGACGCAAACGGTCTCGTAGCTGTAAGTGTTCTCAGGCTTGGAGAGAACTTGGCACGGTTCTTGCCCGAAATCACGACCGCAATACGATCGGAGTTCGGGTAGTCCTTGTCCACGTTGAGGAATGTGGGTTTACCGGTTGAACTCGGTTGGTAGCGCACCGACTTGACGGGTCCTTTCACCGTCACTGTCTTTCCGATGTACCGGTCGGCTTGCGACCAGTTGATGGCTCCAGGCATGTTTCGACGGGTCTCTGAGCTGTCGTTGGAGCAGAGGTTGCCCGTCGAGTCGCAATACGGTGAGGATATGGGAGTCGAAGCCAATCAGGATGCGGATGGGGTGAAGGTGCCGCTAGGGGCTCGAATCGCGACGTGGAACTGCCGGATGGGTCTACATGCGAAGCAGGCCGCTATCGACGAACTGGCCTGCGATCTGTTGGTTCTGCAGGAGTGCGCGGAGTCCGACCTAGCAAAGTTCGCCCAGTTTCGGTTCAAAGGTCCCTCGAAGAAGGGACTGGCAGTTGTCGCATTCAATGGCTGGCAGCTTCATGAGTCGCCGGATGACCCCGACTTCTCGAACATGGTCTTTGTGAAGGTTCTTGATTCGTTGGGGCGTCACGTCCTCGACCTGGCAGGTGTGTGGGCGCTGACTGGTGCTCCGTTGAAGTACCACGAACAGTTCACCAAGATCCTAGAGTTCCTCGGTGGGCGCGACACGAACGTGCCGGTCGTACTTGCGGGTGACCTTAATGCCTCTGCGCAAGGACCACGGATTCCCGAGCATGCCGAGAACGTCAGGTTGGCAGAGAGAATCGGCCTCGTGTCGCTCTACCACGAGGTGAACGGGATAGACCACGGTAGCGAGCCAGAGATGACACTTCGCTGGATCGGGCGTGGAGGCGAGGAGTTCGGCTACCACTGCGACTTCATTTTCGCATCAGTGGATTTAGCGGAAGCGGTAGGCGCAGTGCAGGTCGGAGAATGGGAGCGTTGGGTCGAGTCAGGAAGATCCGACCACGCACCTGTCCTAGCGGAGTTATGGAGACCATCAGCAAATGCTTCCCCGTAGCGGAGCGGTGGCTCAAGCTCTAACAATCTGCGACCGGACGTGACGACGCGCTAGGCGGACATTGGATAGCTATTCACCACCATCCACCGCGCGATAGGTGTCTGATCAATGCAATTATCCGATCCTGACATCTGCTCCGCGGGGCTACTCGCCGGAGGTGCTAGCGCTGCGGGAACAAGCCGATGTCATCTCGCTCTTTGTCTACGCGCTGGAAGGCTAGGAATTCATGACGAGAAGTCTCGTTGGTCGGTACCGGCAGGCAACAGTAGTTGTGGTTTCGGCAGCGATAGCTGCGGCGGTAATGAGTTCCACTCCGCCTGCCACGGCTGTATCCGACCCGGCACCCTCACAGTCGACCGAACTCGGGCTCGACCCCGGACCTAGTTCCCAACCTGAATCCCTTCCGGCGCCCGAAGCTGAACCGCTACCCGAACCTGAGCCGCAGTCCAGTGGGCTGCCGGTACCTGTCGAAGATGTCACCAACCCCGACGATGTCGAGGTAACGGTGCGCGGGGACGTGAAGCCTTCCGGAGCGACTCGCCGCAGTTCATCCGTATTGGCCAAGACCGGAAAGGGTCCAGACGGAATTGCTGTCGATGTCTTTGGAAACGTCTACACAGCAAACACCCGCTCAAACAACGTATCGAAGATCACTCCTTCTGGGAAGTCTTCGATTCTGGGTACGACAGGTAAGAAGCCACGCGGTATCGCCATCGACTCCGTAGGCAATGCCTACACCAGCAACCTCGGTTCAAACACCGTCACGAAGATCACCCCAGCGGGCGTCTCGACGGTGTTGGGAACTACGGGGAGCAAGCCGATCGATATCGCCCTCGATTCCGCGGGCAACGTCTACACCACGAACTACGCCGACTCTTCCGTCACCAAGATCACCTCGGCGGGAGTGTCAACGACACTTGCTGGAACTGGTACCCACCCTTTGGGTATCACGCTTGATTCAGCTGGAAACGTCTACACCGCGAACGAGGGCGCAAACAGTGTCACCAAGATCACCCCAGGTGGTGTGGCGTCAACGCTGGGTAAGACAGGTAAATGGCCACAGGGGATCGCGATCGATGATGCAGGCAATCTCTATACAGCCAACTGGAACTCCCGAAACGTCTCAAAGATCAAGCCCAATGGGAAATCAAAGATCCTTGGAAGGACCGGCCGTCGTCCGATCGGAATCACGGTCGATCCGCACGGAGCAGTATTCACGACGAACAACGGCGCCGACAGCGTCTCGAGATTGAGCCGCGGTGGGAAGTCGCGAGTCATCGAAAATACAGGTAGACGTCCGATGGGGATCGCATCTGATGCTGCTGGCTTCCTGTACGTCGCTAACTTCCTATCGAACTCAGTTACCGAGATCTTCCCTAGCCCGAAGTCCTCAGCGGATGTCCTCAAGCTCAATACCGTGAAGGTTAAGTCACCCGGCAATCGGAACGCCTGGATCATTCCGTTCTGGAACGATGTCTATGGCAGTAAGGCCGAATGCACCGCGGCTTTCCCTGCGGTTCGGGCCGCAATTGACCTAAACGCGGACCCAGCGGTCCAAGCCGTATCCGCTACTTCCTGTATGAAGGTCGGACGCGTCGGCTACAAGTACGGAATCGCTGAGACCGAGTTGACAGTCGCCCAGTGGGTCACGTTCCTGAATACCGTGGATCCCAAAGGCCGGAACAAGCACCATCTGTGGGATGCCGCGCAGAGCTCCCGGGTATGGCCCAAGTACGGCTCGGTCAACCGAAACAAGCGCGCACCGAAGGGGCAGCGCTACTACGTTGCGTCTCCGGAATGGGCAGACAAGCCGTACAACGTTGCAGACTTCACGCGTGCGGCACGCCTGGCAAACTCCCTAGATAATGGTCGAGTCATCAAGAAGAAGACTCGAACCATCTCAACAGTCACGGGTAGCAAGCTGAAGCGCACTACATACAAAGTGCGACTGTCGCCCAAGACCAAGACCGGCATGTACAAGATGAGTAAGCGCAAGGCGAAAAGGCGTTCCAAGTCCGGTTTCGCGGTTTCGAGTCAGAACGAGTGGATCAAGGCAGCCTATTTTGATCCAAAGGGTGGCGGTAAGCACTCCTACTGGGACTACCCGACGAACCCTGGTCTCTACGTGAACTGTCCAGTTGATGTCTCCGGCTGCCCGGAAGGTGAACAGCCTTCCTCAACGGTTTTGGATGTCAACGGCAACGTCACCAACTCCGGGATCCAGCCGTTGGCCTCGTTCGAGGCAGTGCCCGGTGTGGCTCCTGATTGGTGTCCATCGCAGTTCACCACCGCACAGTGCGCAGCCACGCCGTTCGTACCTCTGGAAGATATCTACGACGGGAACATGAGCACGGTCGGGCAGGCATTGACTCGGTCACCGTGGGGCACACTCGACCAGGGCGGTAACGTCGTGGAGATAACTGACACGATCGCACCACCGCCGCCGCTAGAAGATCCCTCGATCGTATGGCGCCGCTGGCATGGCGGAGTTGTCACCGCAACGGCGTACCAGATGTGGCTATCAGCTGTTGGAGTCACCCCCCAGACAGTCCCGGGTTACGCCGTCAATCCCTGGCGCGGAATCCGCCTAACAGTGAGAGGCCAATAGCGGACGCTGTTGCGTGTATGTCTGTGACCCGAGATTCCGTGAGAATGGATCGATTCCGGAGTCTGCCTGCTCAGCCATTTGGTCCCATGTGACTCTATGAAACTAGGGGGCTCGTAGTTCCTCCGCTAGCCTCGCTTGGGTAAACCGCTACTCGAATCCGAAGGAAGCCAATGACGAGTGCACAGGAGCAAGTAGATAGCCTCGAGCCACTACAGCGGCTTGGAGTTGAAGTCGTCTCGGAGAGTCCAAACTCCATGCGGGTGAGGATGCCGCTTGCCCACAACACTAACCACTTTGGTGCGATGTACGCCGGAGTGATTTTCACGCTCGCGGAGTTCCCGTTTGGTGCGATGTTTGTCTCCCGAATACCGTTAAGCGAGATGGTCCCGGTCGTCGGTGAGCTAACGATTCGCTTCCTCGCCACGGTGACCTCTGATCTCTATGTCACGGTGGAGGTGTCGGATGCGGAGTGGGATCAGATCCGCTCTGAGGTTGCCGAGCATGGCAAGTCGAAGATTGTTCGAACCCTCGAGTTGACCGACGAGGATGGCGGCGTCAAGGCGATAGCGACGGCAACGTATTTTGCCCTGCCGGGAATGAGCTAGCCAGAGTTCGTAGTGAGGAAATTCGCAATCCGGTAATTCGCAACCCGGCTCAACCTCGGTCTTTGGTCTGTACCTTGGTTGTATGTCTCATCACCTCAACTGGCCCAGCACGTGGCCAGACAGCCCAGTTCTGCCACCAGATCCAACAGCTCGCTACGGCGAGGGATTTGACCGCGCCATCGTGATTAGTGGTGGTGGACTCGCTGGGCTTGCCTGGGGTTCGGCATATCTTGACGGGCTTGTATCGGCAGGGGTGAAGTTGGCCGACGCTGACCTCGTCGTCGGGACATCAGCGGGATCCTTGCTTGGTACCGAGCTACTGGCGAACGACCTATCAACATTTCACAAGGCCCTGCAGCTAGCCGCGAAGTCGCACATCTTTGAGCACATTCGCAGCGACGACGATCCCAAGCCGACGGCCGCCCATGCCCGAGCCCTTTTTGATGATGCGGATAACGGCGACCGGGAGACCCTGCTGGCGATTGGCCACGCAGCTCTAGCTGCCGACGCACCCTCCCAGTACTCGTTGTTTGCGCAGGTAGCTCTGTTCGTTCGGCGCTTGCGTTGGCCCTCGCCAGCCCTGCGAACTACTTCCTATGATGCCTACACAGCTGAGCGCCATGTCTATGCCAAGGGCGGGAACGCTCACTTGCTCCATGCCTTGGCCGCTAGCGCCTCGGTACCCGGATTGATGGCGCCGGTTCGTATTGGCGAGCGTCGTCTGATGGATGGTGGCATGCGCTCCGGGGCTAACTCCGACATCGCCGTCGGTGCCAAGAAAGCCCTGCTGATTGGCCTTGTGCACGATCCCCGCCAGGGCAAGTGGACGAACGCCCCGGGCCAGTGGGACTCAGAGATCGCCGACTTCAAGGCAGCCGGAACGGACTTGTTCTCCCAGTTGCCTTCAGAGGAGCTAGGCGACCCGATGGATGCCACGGCATTGCCGCTGGGTCTTCGGCTTGGAGCTCAACAGGCAACCGAAGACGCAGCGGCAATAACCGAGTTCTGGGCAAACTAGATCAAGACGCGTAGATGCTGTCGATGACCGCTTGGTGATTGGTCTCGACGATATTACGCTTGACCTTCATCGTTGGGGTTAGCTCGCCGTCCTCCATGCTGAGGTCCCGGTTCAGAATGACGAACTTGCGAACCTGCGAGACGCGTGCAAGATGCGAGTTGGCCTCCTCGACAGCAGCCTCGACGAGCGCGAGTACCTCGGGAGACTTGGTGAGCTCCTCGAATGAGGCATCCCCGAGACCGTTCTCTGCTGCCCACGGCATGATCGTCTCTTCTGACAGCGTGATCAGTGCCGAGATGAAGCGTCGCTTGTCACCAATGACAACCGCCTGGCTGACGTAGGGCGAGCGAGCCAGCAACAACTGGATGTTGTTGGGCGCGATGTTCTCGCCGCCCGCAGTAATGATCAGATCCTTCTTGCGGCCCGTAATCGTCACGTAGCCGTACTCGTCGATCGAACCGAGATCACCGGAATGCATCCAACCATCTTCGAGCGCCTCAGCAGTGGCCTCAGGATTCTTGAGGTAGCCACTAAAGTTGGCCCCCTTGATGAGAATCTCGCCGTCGTCACCCAGCTTTACCTCGACCCCTGGGACAGCCTTTCCAACCGTCCCGACCTTTGCGCCACCGAGTGGGTTCGCTGTGGTCAGTCCGGTCGTCTCGGTCATTCCGTAGACTTCCAAGATCTCGATACCCAGCGAGGAGAAGTACTCGATCGTTTGGACAGAGATCGGTGCGGCGCCAGAGATCGCGATACTGATCTGATCCATTCCAAGCATGGCAAGAACGCCCGCACGTTGCTCCGGAGACAGGACTGTGGGATCTGGCAACTTCGCAACGAGCGCCTCTTCGAACTTCTCCCACACACGCGGCACGGCAAGGAACCTTGTGGGCTTGGCAACCGCGAGGTCCTCCTTGATCGTCGGAACGGTGCTGAAGTACACCTCACCGCCTAGCTTGAGCTGGCTGTAGAAGCTCATAACGCGCTCGGCGATGTGGGCTAGGGGTAGATAAGACACCACTCGGAACGGGACGCCCTCGATGTTCCACTCTTGGTCGACGGCGGCCAAGGTGGTCAGGATCGAGCTGTGGGGGATCAAGGCGGCCTTTGGGGGGCCGGTTGTCCCGGATGTGTAAATGATGCAGGCCGGATCCTCTGACTCAGCCGCGTGCGAGATCTCGTCAAATCGTCCGGGGTTGGCCTCATCTAGCGCTTGGCCTTCAGCGAGTAGATCGTCGTAGCTGATATCTCCGGCGCTTCCGGAGAACGAGACGACGAGTAAATCGCCCGCAACCCGGTCACGGATGCTGTTGATCTTGGCTACCTGGGCGTCATCTTCGGCGAAGATAATCTTCGCTTCGGAGTTCTCTAGCACGTATAGGACCTGTTCGGCCGAGTTCGTCTGGTAGATCGACGCGCTTTTTCCGCCGAGGGTGACGGTGGCGATCTCTACCGCGAAGAACGCAGGCTTTGCATCCGATATCAATGCAACACTCGATCCGCGCTCTACTCCCCGAGCACTCAAAGCTAGGGCGAGGGCTCGTACTGCTGCGCCGTACTGCGCCCACGTTGTTGTCTGCCATTCATCACCAACCTTGATGTGAAGTGCGGGCGCGTCGCCCAGCTCGGCAACTCGCTCTGTGAAGAGGTCGGCGATGGTATTCGGCATGTAGTGATTCCCTTCGGGAAGTTGATGTTTCGACTAGTGGGTTCGCATTGTCCCTACTCTCGAATATCATGAATTCAGCGTGAGGAGTATCACTCTGAAAATGAATTACCAAGATTCTTTGGAATGATGATCGACAACTATTCGGCACTGAATCCGACATTTCGTAGCAAATACATCCTTGCGCAATTGCAGCAGTTGAGTGGCGTCACCTGCCTCGCCTGCGTAGCGTCGCTCTAAGGTCAACTTGGGAGGCAAGTAGTGAGTGATTCTGAAGGCGCCACCGAAGCGGTAGATGCACTGCCAGCTAAGGCGGGAGCCGGTCGTATCGCCCTGGGGCTGGCCTTAGCGTTCCTCAGCGCCGTCCTGCTTTTCATTATGTGGGACTACAGCCTTGGTATCTGGCCACTCGTATTTGTCGCGTTTGTTCCGATGTACATCGCGGCGTATCGGGTACTCCCTCGCAAGCTCGCGCCGCTCGCGTTCGGAATTGCCGCATTTGGGTATTGGTTGACGATGTTCATGCAGGGCGGGGGAGTCCTTCCGCCCGCCGTCGTGTGGGGCCTCGCGCTGCTACTAGGCGTCGTGTGGGCCGTTATCGGGATCTGGGAACGGAAGTTCACCGAGCGGACCAAGTACAAGTGGTTCATCGTGCAGCTTCCTGTGTTGTGGGTTGCCCTCGAGATCCTCTTCCAGAACAACTTGATTATTGGCAGCATGTACTGGTTGGCCTATCGCGCCGCTCCCGCTCCAGAGCTCATCCAGCCGGTCAGCATCTTCAGTTCCCCAGCACTTAGCTTCATAATGATCATGGTGAATGCAGCCATTGCGCTACTTATCCTCAAGTGGATGGACAGGCGCTGGCCGGACCTCGTGGATGTTGAGATCCCATCAATCACAATCAAGTGGTCGGCCATCACAGCATTCGGCGTCACCATCGTCTGGGTTGCGACGAGTCTGGTTATCTTCGCGCAGGTTTCGAATCAGATGGGCCCAACCGTGAGGGTCGCAGCGGTGCAAACTGGTATCACCAACACAACAAGTAGCGGGCAGCTGGGCGAGGGTGGAGCGCAAGGCACCCCGGAAGACAACGCCAGGAATGACCGCCTACAAGCGCAGCTCACCAGGATGACCCTCGATGCTGCAGGGCAGGGCGCTGAGTTCATTTTGTGGCCGGAAGAGGAACTGAACTACGACGTCCGAGTCGGGGACAAGGCGGCTTGGGTCGGCGCGTTGGCAAAACAAACAGGCACGACAATTGCTTCGGGGTTCATGCCACAAGCACCTGAGCTAACCTCTCCGAACTTGGTTGCCGTTTGGTATCCGAACGGTCAGATGTCGACGCAGATTTACGCCAAACAACATCAAGTGGTCGCCGAGGGTGAAGCCTTCGAGACGGGCAACGTCGACCAAGTCTATGAGACCAGCTTTGGCAACCTCGGCGTCATCATCTGCTTTGATCACGAGTTCCCGGACAGTTCGCCACGTACAACGGTTGCAGCCGGGGCAAATATCATGGCCGTTCCAGCCATCGACCCGTACACGTTGTCGCACTTGAGATGGCAATCGCTAGTGTTTCGCGCTGCGGAGAACCGAGTGCCATTCGTCAAGACAGATGTTGGCTTCGACTCCGCGATTGTTGATGCCAATGGCGTCGTCAAGGCGCGTACTGCTGTCGACAACCCAGATGGCACCGAAGCGTTATTGGTTGCTGATGTGAATATTGGCCCAGGTGGAGCACCGTTTACACAAACGGGCAGCTTCCTGTTTGGCGGCCTGCTTATCGCTGGGCTCTTTGCTCGCTACATCCGCCAGATCTACCTATGGCGGCGTGAGCGGCAGAACGCCTAGTAGCAGTCGTTGGCGGCGTCTCGTTGTGTAGTACCCAACCCCGAGCTATCTGGCTTGCGCGGCTATTGGCCGGGCTGAACTTGGTGGTCCTCAACTCGGTCACTTTGGGAGTCCGACGCTGATCCTTTGCCAAAGATAATGGTTGCGATTGCAACTGCTGCGATTCCGAGTGCTGCGGGAAGTGCCGCGCCCGTCGTCTCGACAAGTAGACCCGCCGCCGCAAGCGGTATTCGATATCCCGACCCTAAGAAGGCACAAGCGCCAGCGATCGCCAGCAGCGTGACATTGGGCAGACCGAGCACCACGGCGACGCCCACCCCAATGAGGAGTCCATTAGTGGCAAGTGAGGTGAAGACACCTCCGCCACCACCACCGGCAACGCTCACCAACACCGAGGCGCTGCGCAGTAGTAGTGCAATAGCCACGAGCCATAGCGCCGGTGATGCGCCACCATCCGGGGGTAGGACCCAAGCGGATGCGACATACCCAGGACCAGCAGTGATTGCCGTACCGAGGAGGAGGAAGGCAGATGATGCCAGAACCGCCAGAGCGAGGCCGGCTAGCACCGCTCGTAGCCACGGATGTGCCCCGTGTTGGTAGGGCTTGACCCGATGCATAGCCCGAACGAATACCCGGGCACCCAGTCCACACAGCACCGCGACGAGGAGGACCCCGAACATCTCAAGAGCGGTGATCGGGTGGGCAACGTATTGCATTAGACCACGCGAGCTGTCGATCAACGAGGCAGCCAAAAATGATGAAGCGGCGGCGATTGCGGCAGGAATGATTCGCTTGCCGTCAAGTCGCTTCTTGAATGGCATCTCGATGCCGTAGATCGCGCCCAGGATCGGTGAGGAGAAGACCGTTGCGATTCCTGCTGATGCCCCGCACACCAATAGGGTGCGACGCCCAGAGGCACTCGCTAGGTATGCGAACCGGCCGCCGGTGAATCGCCGCAGCAGGATTGCAAGTGAGCTACCGAGTAGCACGGACTCTGATTCGAGGCCCTGTGATCCGCCCAAGCCGACAGTCGCCGCACTTGCGAGAGTGCGGCCGGGTAGTTGGTTGATCGGATAGCGCTTTTCGCCGTGATGGTAGTACTCGGGATAGAGCTCCGCGGTTCCTGGTTTCGTTGCGCGCGTGACGTAGACCATGGCCAGCCTGGTGAGGACGAAGACACACAGTGCAGGAACTGCGAACCACAGCCCAGGGAGTCCGAGTACGACCTGTTGGAGCACAAAGCCCTCAACCAGGTCGACCAGCAGTCCGACGAGTAGCCCGGTCAGTGAGCCGACAATCAGGGGGACCACGAGAAGCGCCCACCAAGGTGTGCTCTCGGTTGAGCCCGCCTCCTCTGCCATGGTGCAGAGCCTGCCACAACGGACAGTCATGCTCTCGGCCGTTTCGCCGTAGAGCTGGCGCCCCAGGAGTGCCACAGCTATAGGTTAGGCTAACCTAACCGAGAACTACCTGCCGCGAAACTGTCACTAGGCCCTTCAGGAGACCCTCCGAGATGTTGCAAGCGCTGCGCACGCGCCAAGGCGCCGTCCAGGGGTCTGAGGCAGGGCGGCGTACCTCGACCGCGGAGTCAAACTGCTGGCTTCTCGGGGGAGAACCTGGCGACATAGCGATCGCCGACGAATCAGTCACGCTTACCTACGGTGAGTTGGCAGCCCGAGCTCAGTCCCGGTCATTGGAGTGGGGCGGGCGGCAGCTCGTGATGCTTCATCTTGGAGCTGACGTTGAGTCTGTGATCTCCTACTTGGCTGTCCTAATCGGCGGACACGTTGGGCTGATCGTGGGCGCCAACAAGGATGACTCCCTCGACACAATCGGCTCGGCGTATCGCCCAAGCGTGATCGCTAGCCCGGACGGATGGAGTTGGGCGGGGGTGCAAGCACCGCTCATGCATCCCGAATTGCAGCTGCTGATGAGTACTTCGGGTTCAACCGGATCTCCCAAGCTTGTTCGGCTATCCAGGCGCAACCTCCAAGTAAATACCGCAGACATCGTTGCCGCACTTGGCCTACGCTCGACCGATCGCACGATCACGACATTGCCGGTCAGCTACTGCTATGGCTTGTCAGTTCTCAACTCGCACTTGCTGGCGGGCGGATCTATCCACCTGTCCGAGCTGTCAATTGCCGACAGTTGCTTCTGGCGCGACGTTGAACGTATACAGCCCACGACCCTGGCCGCAGTCCCTTACACCCTGCAGTTGTTGGAGTCCGCGGACTGGGCCAGTCGCAAACTCGAGAGCCTTCGAACGATCACCGTGGCCGGTGGCGCTGTAGACACGCAGGGTCAGCAGCGCTGGCGCGCCCAAACGCGCGCGGCCGGAATTGACTTCATCACGATGTACGGCCAGACAGAAGCGACGGCACGGATGGCAGTGCTCAATGCGGGGGAGTACGCACCGGGTCGCACGGGCAAAGCCGTTGGTTCAGGCAGCTTCTCGATTGATGAGTCCGTCGACGACCGGCCTGGGGTTGGTGAGGTGGTGTACGCAGGGCCGAACGTGATGATGGGCTACGCGCGCACTATCGCTGACCTGAATGAACCGGCCGATACGACCCTCCTTCGAACAGGAGATCTAGGTTCTCTCATCGATGGGTATCTTGAAGTCTGCGGTCGCAAGGACGACTTCCTGAAGGTCTTCGGGTTGCGTATTGATATTGCGGCGGTGGAGCGTGAACTGCGCTCGCAGGGTTGGGACGCTGTCCTCGTCAACGTGGGCGACGACTTTGGTGTCCTCGTGCAGGGCACTGCGGCTCACTCAGAATTGCCGGACCTGATCTCTGATCTCACGGGACTGCCGGTGGCGGTCATGACGATCAAGACCTGCACTACGCTCCCGCGCCGCCCCAGTGGGAAGCTGGATCGCGCACAGGCCAGGGCGACTCTTGGGCTTGGTGATCATCCAGGTTCTGAACGCCCGAGCGCGCAAGATTGCCCAGGTGGAGCCCCCAGCCGTCCCAGCAGTCAGCAGGACCGGGCGGCGGCTATCCAGCAGGTCTACCGAGACGTGCTGCGGTTGCCGAAGTTACCTGCGGCCTCTGACTCCTTCGTATCCCTGCGGGGGGACAGTCTGAGCTACGTGGCGGCATCTGCCCAGCTTGAGCGGGCGGGTATTGAGGTCGGGGTCGGTTGGCAGAGGCAGCCAATCAGTGAACTTGCTGCAGTCGCCCGAACCCGTGGGAGCGAGCAGTCACGCAGTTGGTTTAGCCGGGCGTTCGCCCCAGTCGAGAGCACTGTCGTCATCCGGGCGATCGCTATCCTGCTGATCGTCGGGTCGCATATCGATGTGATTGAGATCGTCGGCGGTGCCCATGTACTGCTGATGGTGGCCGGGCTGAATCTGGCGCTCTTCCAGCTCGCTGCTCCGTCAAGGCGGGACTTTGTGACCAATACCCTCAGGTCGCTCAGTAGGTTACTGGTTCCGATCTTGATCTGGCTCGTCCCTGTCTGGTTGATCGCCTCGGAATACGGGGCTTCGGTATTACTCGTCAACAACCTCTTTGGGTCCCCAACTGACAGTCCCGAGTGGCGATACTGGTTCCTAGAGGCAGTCTTGATCTGCATGGCGATGACCGTGGCGATTATTGCGATCCCGGCGGTTTGGGCTAGTTGGCAGCGGCGGCCTGAGTACGTCGGACTAGCCCTTCTCGGGCTGGGTCTGGTGTGGCTCGCGCTCGTAGACCGACCCGCTGACGGTCCAGGCGAGATCTTCAGTCCAGCGGTGACAGCTTGGATGTTCGCGCTAGGTCTGACTATTGGCGCGTTCCGTACCAAGAATGTTCGCTGGCAGGCCATGCTCTTTGTGGGCGTTCTAGCTGTGACGGTTGGGTTCTTTGACCACAACGTCCGTGCGGCCCTCTTTATCCTCGGAGTGGCAACGCTGTTGTGGGTTCCGCGCATCCATCTTCCACGAGCGATCACTCCGGCGGTTGCCGCCTTGGCTGCTGCCTCCCTGGGCATCTACCTCACGCATTTTCAGGTCTATCCAGTATTCGGATCGTGGGGCTGGGTCGGATTCGCTGCCTCGATTGCCTTTGGGTTGGTCTTTTGGCTCATCGTGACCAGAGTGACGAATATGTCTATTGCGCTGCTGCCATCACGCGATCGGGTGACGCTCACAGGAACCTCACAGGTTGCTGACTTACGTTCGAGCGAACCAAACCAGTGGAGGACGCAATGGCACTCAAGAGCGCGGTCAGACTATCTGCAGTACTAGTTGGAGTTACGGCCACGGTTTCGACGGGGGCGCTCGTCTCGCCGAGCGCAGCTGCCGGTCCTGCCTCGATTGCCGTGAGTTCAGCGGTTGGAAGCTCGGCGACGCAATCCCCGGCTGCAACTGCGGTAGTTCGGGCGAAGCAGAACCGGAAGGTGAAGTTCACCCGTGGATATCGCACCGCAAAGAAGGACAACGGTCGTCCGGTCAAGCTCATCGCTGGTGCGCTAGGGGTGTCGGCGAAGGTCTTTCGTGATGCGTTCTCAAAAGTCACCCCTACTCCAGACGGCTCTGACCCCGATCCGAGTCAGGCACAAGCCAACAAGCAGATCCTGCTCGATGCACTAGGCCCTTACGGTGTGACCAATGAACGTCTCGATGAGGTATCGGACTACTACCGTTACTTTGGGACCGACGGTGCACAGTGGCCACGAACGAAAGCCAAGGCGCGAGTCAAGATAAGGAACGGCAAGGTTGTTCGGATCACAATCAAGAAGGCGGGATCTGGCTACTCCGCGACACCAAAGGTCACCGTGCGTGGGTATCCGAATGTGAAGGTCAAGGCGAAGGTGGCCTACGGCACCGACTTCTCGGCGAACGGACAGATCGTGCGACTCAAGGTCGTGGGGACGTGACGATCGACTAGCGACTGGTGTTGCGGTACTTGCGCACCGCAAGTGGGGCGAAGATCGCAATCAGCAGGATGGACCAACCAATCGTGACGGCAATCGGATACTGACTTGGAAACCCATCGCCAATATTCGGATTTGGATTGCCAAATAGCTCGCGACAGGAGGCAGTCAGGGTGCTGACGGGGTTCCACTCCGCGATTGGCTGTAGGAGGGCGGGTAGCGACTCAGGGGGAACGAACACGTTCGAGATGAAAGTCAGTGGGAAGATCGTCACGAAGGTCAACTGCTGTGCGGTCTCAGTGTTGGGTACCGCTAATCCGATCCAGACACCAATCCATGCCATGACGTAGGCGAACCCCAGCAAGAGGAGTACCGCTAGCAGGAACTTCTCAACCCCGTTGTTGACTCGCCAGCCAACCGCCAAGCCCGCGAGCATGAGGACGACGAGGATCCCTGCTTGATAGATGACATCAGCGACGGTTCGGCCGGTCAACACCGCTGAGCGCGCCATCGGCAGCGACCGGAACCGATCGATCAGCCCCTTGCCCATGTCGTCAGCCATCCCGATAGCTGTCGTTGCGGAGGCGAAGGCGATGGTTTGTACAAAGATGCCTGGCATGAGGAACTCTTTGTAGTTTCCGCCATCTGGCAACGGAATCGCGCCGCCAAAGACGAAGGCAAAGAGCAGGACGAACATGATCGATTGCAGGATCGCAAAAATCGCTAACTCAGGGATACGTGGGATCCGCTTGAGATTGCGCCACGTTATGACAAGTGCGTCAGATACGGGCCCTGATTCAAGGACACTCATGCGTTCTCATCCTCCTCGAGGGTTTCTTCTTCAGCCTTGTGACCAGTTAGCGTCAGGAACACATCGTCGAGACTCGGGCGCCTGAGACCGATGTCCTCCACTTCGATTCCCTCGTCGTCGAGGATGCGCGCGGCCTCAAGCAGGCGTTTGGACCCGCCCTGAGTCGGTGAAATAATTCGTTTGGTGCGGGGCTCGACCTCGACCTCACCTGTACTCACTGCACTGAGAAGTCGTCTCGCGTCCTCTATCCGGCCTGCATCCTCAAGTGTGATTTCCACTCGCTCTCCGCCAACCTGGGTCTTGAGCTCATCTGCGGTGCCCTCGGCGATGATCTTCCCTGTGTCGACCACTGCGATTCGGTCGGCAAGCTCGTCGGCCTCCTCCAAGTACTGCGTTGTGAGGAGCAAGGTGGTGCCAGCATTCACCAACCCGCGGATAACTTCCCACATAGCAAGTCGGCTTCGAGGGTCGAGGCCCGTTGTCGGCTCGTCGAGGAACAGAACTTGGGGGTCTCCAATCAGGGCGCCAGCGAGATCCAGACGTCTACGCATACCACCGGAGTAGGTCTTGATGGTCCGGTCGCCGGCGTCGGAGAGGTTGAACTGCTCGAGGAGTTCGCCGACGCGCTCTCGAGTCTTGGCCTTGGGTAGCTCGTACAGCCGCCCAAACATGTACAGGTTCTCCCACCCGGTGAGGTTCTCATCGACTGCCGCGTACTGCCCTGACAGGCCGATGATGCTGCGGACATCGCGCGATTGCTTCACGACGTCGTAGCCGGAGACTGTGGCGAACCCGGCGTCAGGGCGCAGCAACGTGGTGAGGATCCGGACTGTAGTCGTCTTGCCGGCACCGTTTGGTCCGAGGAGGCCCAGGACGGTGCCTTCCGGAACGGTCAGACTGACGCCATCTAGGGCGCGCACTTCCTGAGATCCTCGCCGCGACTTGTAGACCTTAACCAAGTCCTCAGCGACTATTGCGTTTGTCATGGGCGCGACTTTATCGCCAGGGGCTGACAATGGTCCGCGCCGTATAGGACTTTGGTCCGTTCCTTGGGCTACGCCAGCATCTGTTCGGGTGGCTCGGTCGCTACGACCGCTGGCCGGGACGAGGGACGTCGCTTCCTCCCGAACCGCATGTTGCGGTCGATCCGACCAAACCTCACCGATAGTGAGTCCAGAAAGTAGTTCTGCCGCAGCAACCACGGAGACCGGGTTCCCTGTCGCGGTAGGAAATCCACTACCCGCTGGACGTAGCCGGACGTGAGATCAATTATTGGGCGCAGTTCCATCTTCGGGTCGCCGATGAAGGGAACTCCATAGTCGTAGTTGTGCTGATCGAGGTAGTTGAGGAACCGACAAACGAACCTCGATGACAGATCTGCTCTCAACGTCCACGAGGCGTTCGTGTAGCCGACACATGAAGCGAAGTTCGGAATATCGCTAGACATCAATCCTCGGTAGACGACTCCAGAACCCGGTGCCACATCGACCTCGTCGACCGTCATGCCGATCTCACCCGCGGATACCAGCTGGAGCCCGGTGGCAGTTACGACGATGTCCGCGGGTAGATGTCGACCAGAAACGGTTTGGATCCCGTCGGCGGTGAAGCGCTCGATCTGATCGGTGACAACGGAGGCATCCCCTGATCGAATTGCGGCAAACAGATCGCCATCGGGGGCAAGACATAGTCGCTGATCCCACGGCTCGTATGTGGGAGTGAAGTGTGCGTCGACTTCCCGGCTACTTCCGAGCTGTTTGCCCACCGCTGTTTGTAGGAACCTGCGCGCCAGCTTTGGAGAGTGTCGACAGAAATCGTAGAGGCCCTGATTGAATGCGGCGTTCTTGGCACGGATCACGTGATGCGCCATCTGGTCGGGGAGTAGTTCGCGGATCTTCCCGGCGACCGGATCAACCGTGGCGAGGGTGGCTATGTAGCTCGGCGACCGTTGCAGCATCGTGACGTGGGCGCTGCGCTGAGCAATCGCCGGAACCAGAGTAACCGCGGTAGCCCCACTGCCGATGACAACCAGTTGCTTGTTTGTGTAGTCCAAGTCGGTAGGCCACCACTGAGGATGAACGATCTTCCCTTGGAAGTCCTCGACACCAGCGAAGGCTGGCTTGTGGGCAGCCCGGTAACTGAAGTAGCCGGTGCACATGTAGAGGAAACTGCATGTCATAACAGCTGTCTCGCGGTTGGGCTGGCGGACCTGCACAGTCCACTTCGCATCCTCGGAGGACCAGCTCGCGTGTACTACGCGCTGGTCATAGCGGATTCGCCGGTCGATCCCGTACTTCTCAGCAGTTTGGGTGAGGTAAGCCAGGATCTCCGAGCCGTCGGCAACTGATTTTGGGTCAGTCCATGGCTCGAAGGGGTAACCCAAGGTGAACATATCCGAGTCAGAACGTACCCCCGGATATCGGAACTGATCCCACGTTCCTCCCATTGCCGAACGGGCCTCAAGGATCGCGTAGCTCTTGTTTGGACACATGGTTTGGAGTCGGTAGGCGGCCCCAATACCCGACAACCCGGCGCCAACTATCAGGACATCTACGTGCTCGATGTCCGCCTGCGAATCCGCTCGTGCGGTAGGGCTGCTCACTTAGTTGCGGGTGAATGGCAAGACGTTGGCGAGCCAGTCGATGAGATCAGTTTGGTTACGGGTCTGTGTCCAGACGCGTCCCGGCCCCTGGATGTCCATAACGAGGGCTTCCCCGGTCTTTGCTGAAGTGATCCACCCTTTGCTCACTTTTCGGACCTTGACATTCATCCCGGCGTCGTAGGCCACGAGGTGTCCGGTGTCGATTGTGAATCCTTGCCCGGCGGGCAGATCAATCAGGTCGAGGGCTCCGTAAGCCGACGCAACCACCTGTCCGGTGCCCGCGAAGTGAACGACGAAGCCACCCTCGCTACCGAAGAACATGGATTTGCCGCCCCATTTTGTGTCCATCTCGAGATGAACATCGCTGGCAAGCCAGGAGCCTTTGGTTAGTACGAGGGGTCGGTCGGCTGTGATCGCAATGACGGCAACGTCGCCGGGGAGTCGGGCCGCGACGTCGACCCAGCTCGCATACTCGGGATGCGCTGTGAACTTGCTGACGAATAGTGATTCGCCACCGAGAGTCGAGCGCTTGAGGGCTTTCATGAACCCGCCCTGCATCGCGGCCTCGACAGTCACGCCAAACGACATCATTGCCATCGCGCCGGATTCAGCGTTCACAGCCTCGCCAGGATCGAGCAGAATCCGAGCGGCGGCGAAGGCGGGAGAGTGGCGTACTTCGATCTGCATGGCGGGTTCCTATCAGGTAGGGGCCGATCACGAACGCGTTGCGTGCAGTTAAAGCCAGCAATCTCGCCATTCGATCGGCACTGACGGCCTGTCTTTGTTTAGCGTAGCCATATGGCTGCGCGAGAAGGAACCGGTATGTCCATTGAGGCGATCGTCTTCGACATGGATGGTGTAATTATCGAATCAGAACACTTGTGGGACCAGGTGCGCCGCGCGCTAGCGAGCGATCGGGGCTGTGAGTGGCCGCCTGAGGCGACGAGCGCGATGCAAGGGATGAGTACCCCGGAGTGGGCGGGGTACCTCGCAGACGTGGTGGGTATCGATACTCCTCCAGAGGTGCTCGCTACTGAGGTGCTGGACCGGATGGCTGAGAAGTACGCCGTCGACCTACCGCTGATTCCTGGTGCGGTGCAAACGATTCGGTTGCTTGCACAGCACTGGCCGATCGGATTGGCTTCGTCGTCATCTCGGTCCCTGATCGACGTTGTCTTACGCGCTGCAGATCTCGAGAACGCGTTCGCGAGCACCCTCTCGACGGAGGAGGTTGCCGCGGGAAAGCCATCACCGGTTGTCTATGAAGAAGTCGCAAGAAAACTAGGGGTCGACCCGAGCTGCGCGATCGCGGTGGAGGATTCCAGTAACGGACTCCGTTCGGCACACGCGGCGGGGATGCTGGTGATTGCTGTGCCGAATCGAGACTATCCGCCCGCGCCGGATGCGTTGGAACTCGCGGATTCGGTGGTCGACGATATCTCCGCTGTGACACCGGAGTTCGTTCTCGGCTTGGCGGCCGAACGCTGAGTTGAGGATTAATCGCCCGGACCCCCGGCCAGGCGCCCAAGCGGACGCGGACGTGGGTGTGTTCCCGGGCACGTTAGAGCTTTAGGGAGAAGATCGCGGGGTATCCTTACTCTCTTATGCCCACCGCATTGCCGATCTCGTCTCACGCGGTGCGACGCCATCCGTTCGACGGCGTGCGAGCACTGCTGATTTGCGTTGTGGTTGCAGGTCACCTTGAACTAACGGACTTCTTTGTGGGTGGCCAGGCCCGCGTGCTGGGCTTCTTCGCAATCTCAGGGTTCCTTGTCACGTCGCTACTCCTAAAGGAACACGACCGCACTGAGCTCATTGATGTCAAGGGCTTCTATTTCAAACGAATCGCGAGATTGTTCCCACCGCTGCTGTTGGCATGTGTTCTGACCTTGGTCGCCAGCGCTGCAGCGACGCACCAATGGTGGACGTCAAGCGGTGTTGAACCGGTATTCGCTCTTGCGACAGTAGGGGCGGCGCTCAGCCAAACACTCGTCTTCTTCGCCGCTAGCGGCGAGACTCTGGCCTACGAGCTGGTCCCGGTGTGGTCCTTGAATATCGACCAGTTCTTCTACCTAGTTGCCGCTCCGTTGATGGCATGGATGCTCCGCTTTCGAAGCCGAAGAACGCTGGCACTCGTGTTCGCCGCTTTCGCCGCGACGTCCTTCATCTGGTCGACCTACTTGACGGTCGGGGGAGCAAGTGATGCGCGGGTCGCGTACGGAGTCGATACCCGTAGTGGAGCGATTGTCCTGGGCGCATTTGCGGCAATCGCTGTTACCCACCCCAGGGTGAAGCGCTTTCTTGTTGAAAACGCCTTGGTGATAGCGATCGGCTGCGGCGTCGCGATCTTTGTACTCGGGACGCGCACATTCATCGATACGACCGAACACATGACGACGTGGGCGCAGCCAGCCTTTGCTGCAGCGATCGTATTGTTGCTCGCCGTACTTTGGTACTCGCCCAAGCTCGCAGCTCCGGTTCTCACGAGTGCTGCTCTGGTGTGGATTGGTTTGCGCTCCTACGGAATATTCCTTTTCCACGTTCCTGTCATGATGGCGACTGGCGGGGTCACCGACGATCTCTGGCGGAATCTCGTGATCATTGGCCTCACAGTCGGAATAGCTGCCGCGAGTTACCGTTGGCTCGAGACTCCCATTTCACATGCAGTCCGCGATCGCGTCAAGGCGCGGGCGGCCGCGAAGACTGCCAGCGAGCCAGCTGGGTATGGGACAGTCGTGGACGTTACGGGCGTCCCCACGTTACCCCGCGTGGAAGAGAGTCTGAAGTCCTGATCTCGCAGGCAATGTAGTCACGGAGTAGCCGACCGACGAGATTGCGCATTGCGTCGGGATCGGGCCCGCCTCCGCACAGTTTGCGACCAATAGCGCGTGGCTTCCCGACAAGGACGTCAGCATGGCCCATGTGCGGGATGACGACATGAAGGGCCCCGGGCAGAGCGTTGGCAAAGGACGAATGGTTGCGCTTCTTCGGCGCGCATCTGCCTCCTAGGCCCGCACCGATAACTAGTGGGGGGTGAGCGCTGACGGTGGCCGGCGAGCTCGGGACTCTGTGCGGGAACATCGGTCCGGTGCTTACCGGATCGACCAGAATCAGACCGGCCACAGGGAGGCCTCGTTGGCTGAGTGACAGCGCAGCTAGCAACGCGGCGTGTCCACCCCGTGAGTGTCCTGCGAGCCAAACGGGCTCAGTGGTCACAGTCTCGACGAAGTTTGCCGCGTCGGTCGCCTCGTCCACGACGCTGTATTGACCCGACAGAACACGCGGACCAACCCGATAGAGATGTGGCACAGCAACGGTCTGCATATTTGTCTCGGCGAGGAGATCTCGATATGAACTAGCCGGGGTAGTGAACCCTCGCAGAAAGATCAGTGCACCGTTATCTGAGGTACGAGGGGTCGTCACGGCCTCATCCAATCGCTTTTTGTGGGATCCATCAGAAGCAGCATGCATTCGTCATGCACAGCCCTCCGCAGCGCAACTCTTGATTGCCCGAAAGCCCGTGACTAACCCTCACGGGCCCAAGCCTGCCAGAATGGTCGCGTGCGCAAAGAAGATGCTGAGAAAGCCGTTGAGGGGCTTCGTGCTCGTCACGTGTTCGCCCATGTCCATCATGCTGGTGTCAATCGGTTCGGAATCCGTGTCGTCCTGCCTAGTGGGGCTGACGCGATCTGGGACGCTGATGGCGCAGCAGGCCTTGAGGCCCAAGTCGTGCAAGACGGCGTATTGATCGGATTCGTACCAGTCATTCCTGGGTCAGCGGATTTCTCGGTCGAGCAAGCGATAGCCGCTATTGCTGACGCGGACTACGGGATTTCCTAGAACTATGGTGTCGGCAAAGCAGCCGCGTCCTGCGTACATCCCACCTGCGGGTATGGCCAGCGAGCTGAGCAAGGAGCTCGAAGAAGGCCCGCCGCGGACAGCGACGCTAAGTAAGAAGAAGACGATTATCGGCGGCATTGTCACGTTGATCGTGCTAGCAGTGGTCTTTCTCGGGCTAATCCCGAAGTTCGGTGACTACAACGTTGCGCTTGAGTCCATTAAGAACATGTCGGTGGGCTGGCTAGTCGCCCTTTCGATATCCGTCATCGTGACCATCCTCGTCTACGTCTTGCCGTATCAAGCAGCTATCCCAGGGCTGCGCTACGGCCCGGCGTTCGTCATCCGACAAACTTCCTACACGATCAGCAATGCGGTCCCTGCTGGCGGCGCAGTCGGCCTGGCGTTGCAGTACGGAATGCTCTACTCGTATCGCGTACCCGGTTCGGTTGCTACGACGGGAATCGCAGTAACCAGTGTGTGGAGCGTTTTCATCACGCTCGGCTTGCCAATATTCGGGGTTCTCGCCGCCGTCGCGACCGGACAGGTTCAACAGGCGTGGGTCGTCGCTGGGCTCGTCGGACTCGCGAGCATCGTCGCTGCGGTCGTAGTGCTGTGGCTCATTCTGCGCAGTGAGAAGAGCGCGTTAGCGGTTGGTCGCATCGCGACGAAGATCGCACATCCGGTGACAAAGCGGATGAAGTCAGAGCCGGACATCACGGACGCGATCATGCACTTTCGCGGTGAGATCGTCGACGTGGTTCGCGCTCACTGGTTGTGGATTACG
Source organism: uncultured Actinomycetes bacterium (assembly GCA_946803585.1). Classification (GTDB taxonomy): domain Bacteria; phylum Actinomycetota; class Actinomycetes; order S36-B12; family UBA10799; genus UBA10799. The sequence goes on along the minus strand of CAMPEQ010000007.1, from coordinate 368,950 downwards.
GTCTCGAATGTCCTAGTGAGCTTGGCGCAGTTCATGATTCTCTTCATATCGATTCGGGCCGTTGGCGGGGATCGAGCTACTGGTTTCACGATCTGGGCGGCGTTCGCCGCGTTCGCGATTTCTCGACTGGCCAGTATGATTCCTGCCACTCCAGGGGGGCTTGGCACCGTTGATGCGGTTCTGATCGGGCTCCTTGTTACGTTTGGTCTAGACGAATCGACTGCCCTTGCCGCAGACTTGGTCTGGCGTGCTGCTTCGTTTATCCCGCAAGTGCTCTTGGGAGTCGGGACATTCGTTTGGTGGCGCGCCCGACAGGCACGAACCGGCGGAATCTAGGTCATACTGGAACAGTACGGCGACCCAACTAGCTGGGCGTCGAGACGTTGAGGAGGACACAGCATGAACCGACGAATGATGAAGTCCAAAATTCATCGCGCGCGGGTCACAGATGCACACCTGGACTACGTTGGGTCGATCTCATTGGATCCCCAGCTCATGACCGCTGCCGACATTATGGTCGGCGAACAAGTTGCGATTGTAGATATTGACAATGGGGCCAGATTCGAGACTTACGCGATCGAGGGGCGCCCAGGCGATCTATGCCTAAATGGAGCCGCGGCGCGCCTAGTTCATCCTGGTGACAAGGTCATCGTTATTACCTACGCGGACTATAACGAGGCGGAAGTAGCCGCCTACCAGCCGATTGTGGTTCATGTTGATGAGAGCAACATCCCGATCAGTGAGGATGTTGCCCGGAAGCTCGCCGGGGGACCAATGGCCGCTAGTAGTCGACCCTCTCGGGGCGGATCGGTCTAGCGTTCGTCCGATTTTCCACAGCTCGTTCGGCGGGCAATCGTGATCCACAGCGAGGCCGAACTCGTTGGTGGACTTCGGTGGGTCCACTCATGGTTAATCCATGACAACTCAACCTTCTTCACCTCCGAAACTCGTCCTTCATACTGCTGCCGATGTGGCAGCCTCTGTGCCCTACCTACTGGGATTCGCGCCAAGCGATAGTGCCGTAATTGTGTTCTTCGACGTGAGCTATCGCCACGCACTGACAGTTAGGGTTGATTGGCCGCTCGGGTCTCCATCTCACCCGCAGGTCGAGTGGATCGATCTGATCGTTCAGACCTGTCAAAACGCTGCGGAGAACAGCGCGGACCGTGCGCAAGTAGTGCTCTATCCACCGACTTCCGCTCCGCTGTCCGCGTCGCGTCAGGTTGCTGGAGTGATTCGTGAGACCTTGTCTGGTTTACCCGTGGCGTTGCATTGTGTGGGAACGGTCTCGGCCGGCCTATGGCGTGATCTTACTGATCCCAAGGCGCTCGCGGAGCCACTCGATGATGCGGGCTTGTCCGCAGCGTGCCAATGGGTGGCCAACGGTGTCGCCTACCAGCCCGACAGGGAGACCGTGGTCGCAGGGATCGATGGGGAACCGACGCAGACGAGTGCACGGATCCTGCGATTGTATGAGCAAGGCCCAGTCGCGAATGACCCTCGAGATTTATCTACTGCGGTGAAGCGCCGAGCAGTTGAGGAGGCGATATTCAATGAACTGTTTCCAGATGGGCTACATGCGGTGTCGGGTCCGGGACGTGATGCGCTCGCACTGCCGCCTGACGCGCAGTTACTTCAGTGGGCGCTTGCCCTAGGCGACCGACGGATACGTGAACCACTGCTGTGGCGCTTTGCGCAGACATATGGCGATGAGACTGCAGAGGCGAGCAGGGCGGTAAAGCAAGCGCTCAGCGGGCTGACTCAACTGGTCCGCCATACCCCAGAAGTCATCGTGGCGCCGCTAGCTAGTTGTGCGGCCGCACTAGCGTGGCAGCTAGGGAATGGAGCAGTCGCGCAAATAGCGGCAGAACGTGGATTACGAGGTGACCGCGGAAACGTCCTTTGTGACCTCGTGTTCAAAGCTGTGGAGCAGGGAGTGCATCCGAGAGTGTGGGTCGACATGTTGCAGTCGATGACATTGCGAGAGCTTCGGGCCGGTCGGGCCCGGGGCGAGCAGGCTCATCGTTCGGCCCCGAAGTCAGTGCGCGATTGCCCCGGATAGCCGCATTTGGGGAGCATCCCGGCGCTCGGGGCTGCCACTATTACCCAATGAGCGTTCTAGATCACCTTGACCTAAGTAAGAAGATCAGCCGCCAAGAAGAAGCGCGACGACTCAAGGCAGCGCAAGAGCGCCTCGTCTACTTGCGGCTGATCTGTGGCGGAATATTTGATGGATCCGGCCGACTAGGTCCGCCGGTTTGTCTGGTCTTCGAAGGTTGGGACGCATCCGGTAAAGGAGGCGCAATCAAGCGGGTCACGAGCGCATTGGACCCGCGCCACGTACGCGTCGCAAGTTTCATGGCACCCACGTATGACGAGAAGCGTCATCACTTCCTTACTCGGTTCTGGGCCAAGCTGCCAGGCTGGGGAGGAATGGCAATTCTTGATCGGTCTTGGTACGGACGAGTCCTCGTCGAGCGAGTCGAGGGATTTGCTTCAGAGGACGAGTGGCGCCGCGCCTACTCCGAGATTCGCGGTTTTGAACGGTCGTTGTCAGACGAGGGAATGCTGATCCTGAAGTTCTGGCTACAGATCAGCGATGACGAGCAGTTGAAGCGATTCAAAGCTCGTCAGAAGGATCCGCTAAAGAAGTGGAAGCTCACAGATGAGGACTGGCGTAACCGCGAGAAGCGCCCCGCCTACGAAGAAGCAGTTGTTGAAATGCTTGAGCGCACAGACACCAGTTTCGCTCCCTGGATTCTGGTCGAAGCCAATGACAAGCGCTATGCACGCGTCAAGGTGATCGAGACCGTCAATGCGTATCTGGAGCGAGCATTGGAAGCGCAGGGTTTCGAAGTACCCCCGGAAACCCCGGGTAGCTAAGCGACTCGTATCGTTTGGCGGAGTTATCGCCACGGGGGTGGTGAGCTAGCACGAGTCTTGGGGGAGACAAGTGATCTCATTTTTGGGCGTTCGATATGCCGCAACTCTTCTCGCGGCAGGGGGCTTGGCACTTTCGGCTGGTTGCGCGAGCCCTGAGCCCGGCGCGGTGCCTGCGGCCGAATCATCGTTGGGTGACTCGGTCGGGTCTTCGGATCCGAAGCTTGCCGGTAGCTCGGTACCAGCGGAAGAGAGCGCAGATGCTAGTAATGGTCGCGCCCAAAGTACTGCGGCAAACCGCTTCAACGCCGGAACCGATCGTGTGGATTCAGCCTCGAGGGTGTCAGCCGAGCGGCAACGCGTCGTCGCTAGTGCGGCCAACGAGTACTTTCGCGCGGGTCCAGAGCTCAGGGTCGTGTCGGTACAGGCCGCAGACGAGGGTCCCCGACGATCGGCGGCGTACGCAGTCGTCAACAACGATGGTGAACGAATCGAACTCGCGCTGACAGTTGAGTTGAAGAAGGGCGCGTGGCGGGTAACTGAAGCACTCTCGCTCGCAGTGGAGATCGGCCAATGATCCGCTGGGTGAAGCCGAAGCGCAGCCGGTCCCAGCGCACAGTAGTCGCGGTCCTGGTTGCGATAGCCGCGGTGGTCATTGTGCCTACCTTCGAGGGTGGGGCTGCCTACGCGGAGCCGCCATCGTGGTCCAGTGGGACTTCGCGATGGTCGGGCTCTGGCACTGCGTTTATCCCTGGTGGCTCCTTCGTTGGTCCACCAAACGCCCAGAATGACCCGTGCCCTGGCTGCAGTTGGTCCGTTCACCCGATGTGTGAGGTAGGTGATCAAGTCTGTCATGACCGGTACGGGTGTGGTCCAGACAGCGAGTTCGTCCTCATTTTCTTTGGAAGGTCCGGGCAAACCCCCGAACTCCTCGGTGGCGAGTGCATCAGCGGAGCGCCAGTAAGCGCTGAGGTCTTGAGTAGTGCTGTGACCGATCGAGTGCGCCAGTCCGCGCCTACAGCGCAGATTCGGTTTCAGCCGAGCAGCAGTGCGCTTACTTCAGTCCCGACGATCTTTCGAACAGGTCAAGAGCAGTCCTTGCGACGGTCAGACTCGATCTCGGGAATCCCAGTTGATTTCCATGCCGTAGCGCGGTGGCGATGGTCGTGGGGTGATGGTTCAGCAGGTTTGCGCACCAGCAGCCCAGGTGGGCGCTGGCCAGATACATCCGTTGCCCATACCTACCGCAAACCGGGGACGTATCGCGCAGTGCTCACGACAGTGTGGACAGCTACCTTCACGGTCAATGGTCGGGGGCCATTGCCTGTCTCAGGTGGACCAATCGTCCAGCAGACCGCCACGAGAGTCCCCGTTGTCGAGGCCAGAGCGCTACTTGTTGAGCTGTGATCGTTGTGCGCCGAAGGAGTGAATCGTCGTCCAAAGTGTGAGGTGGGGAATATTCTGGCCGGGCAGGGAATTACAATGATGTTCGGCAGCTAACCGCGCCACCCAAAACAACCACTGCGACGACCATTCGGTCGCTGTTCTCCATGCCCGACGACGAGAGGTAGTCCGTGTCGCCTTCCCGCACAGAATCGGCTTCCGCCACGGCCAAGAAAGCCGCGAAGAAAGCTTCAACTGCCGGAAAGTCGGTTGCGAGTAAGGCGAAGAAGACCGCAGTGAAGAACACCGGAGACGGATCTACCGGTGCGCCAGACTCCCCTCCCAAGACATCGACTAAGAAGGCTGCTCCCGTGACAAAGGCGGAAACAACAAAGAAGGCGGCCCCCGCGAAGAAGGCTGCGGCAAAGAAGGCCCCTGCTGCCAAGGCTGCAGCGAAGAAGGCCCCTGCGAAGAAGACCGCAACTCGGAAGAAGGCTTCGTCAACCGCAGAAGCAGCGGTTGCTGCGGTGCCGACGGCTGGAGAGGATCTTTCGCCGGCGGAAATGGCTCAAGCGGCAAAGATTGAAGCGGAGATTGAGAGCGATTTGGCCTCCGTTAAGAACGGTGCCTCCGCAAAGGGAAAGAAAGGTAAGGTGGCAAAGGAGGAAGACTCCAAGAAGGAGGGAGAAGGTTTCACTCTCTCGGATGTGGATGACACTGACGAGCCTGTCCAACAGGTCACCCAAGCGGGAGCAACTGCTGACCCCGTCAAGGACTATCTGAAGCAAATCGGCAAGGTGCCGCTGCTCAACGCCGAACAGGAAGTCGAACTCGCCAAGCGAATCGAAGCCGGGCTATTTGCCGAGGAGAAGTTGTCGGCAGGCGTGAAGAATGCTGACCTTCGAGGTGACCTCGAGTGGATCTCTGAAGACGGTCGGCGTGCAAAGAACCACCTACTTGAGGCGAACCTGCGCCTCGTTGTCTCCCTTGCTAAGCGTTATACCGGTCGAGGCATGCTTTTCCTGGACTTGATTCAAGAAGGCAACCTCGGACTCATTAGGGCGGTCGAGAAGTTCGACTACACCAAGGGTTACAAGTTCTCGACCTATGCCACGTGGTGGATCCGCCAGGCCATTACTAGAGCAATGGCGGATCAGGCCAGAACTATCCGTATCCCCGTCCACATGGTCGAGGTCATTAACAAGTTGGCGCGTGTTCAGCGTCAGATGCTGCAGGACTTGGGTCGCGAGCCGACACCAGAAGAGTTGGCAAAAGAACTCGATATGACGCCCGAGAAGGTCGTCGAGGTTCAGAAGTACGGTCGTGAGCCGATCTCGCTGCATACACCGCTTGGAGAAGACGGCGACTCTGAGTTTGGCGACCTCATCGAGGATTCCGAGGCGATCGTTCCTAGTGACGCGGTCAGCTTCACGTTGCTACAGGAGCAGCTCGAATCGGTTCTCGACACCCTGTCTGAGCGTGAGGCGGGAGTTGTCCGGATGCGCTTTGGTCTGACTGATGGCCAGCCCAAGACTCTCGATGAGATCGGGAAGGTCTACGGCGTAACTCGTGAGCGGATTCGGCAGATCGAGTCCAAGACGATGTCCAAGTTGCGCCATCCCTCTCGCTCGCAGGTGTTGCGCGACTATCTCGATTAGACCTACTACTCCCAGGACTATGTGGCGTGGATACTCAGTACTTTTCGGTTGAGTCGCGGGGGTACGTTCGTGCGATCTCGATGACGAACTCGCGCAAACATAACTCGTTCAATGCGGCGATGAGCGCTGATCTAGTTCGGTTGCTCGAAGTCGCTCGCCACGACGGTACTCGGGTGGTGCTACTGCGCGCCGAGCCTGGTGTGAAGGTCTGGTCGGCCGGTCACGATATTTCTGACTTACCGACTGGCGATGAGGATCCACTCAACTGGACCAACACCCTGGCCGAGATGGCTGATGCTGTGGCAGGTTTCCCGTTGCCGCTGATCGCGGTTGTTGAGGGTGGTGTGTGGGGAGGCGCGTGCGAGTTGGTGATGAGTGCCGACCTTGTTGTTGCCCATATTGACAGCACCTTTGCCATCACTCCTGCAAAGCTAGGAGTGGCCTATTCCAGCGGGGGAGTATCGCGGTTCATGGCAGCCCTGCCGAGCCATATCGTGAAGGAGATGTTCTTCACGGCTGAGCCCATCAGCGCTAACAGAGCGCACGAGTTGGGCGTTGTGAACAGGCTTGCCGCCGACGAGCCAGAACTCTCTACTCAGGCGTGGGAACTCGCTGAGCGGATCGCGCAACGCGCTCCGCTGACCCTGAGGTCGATCAAAGCCGAGGCTCGTGCGGTCTCCGAGCCCACGTATGCCGCCGGCACCGCCGAGGAGTTGAAGTCGCTAAGAGATGCTGCGTGGACCAGTGAGGACTATCAGGAGGGCGTCCAGGCCTTTCGTCAGCGCCGCCCACCTGAGTTCCGGGGGCGCTGACGACCTGCTCCTACTCCGGTGGAGGCGGAGCGTTGACCGCGTCCAGCCGGGCAGACTCGTCATCGATCCGAGCCGCAATTGGCCGGACCGCATCAAGATGTTTGCGTGCGTGGTGACTGCAGAAGAGAAGTTCTCCTCCACCCTGCAGGACGACGCGTACGTACGCGGTCGCTCCACAGCGGTCACATCGATCAGCGGCCGTCAATGGAACGGCGGGCGCCAGTGTTGGCGTCATTGGTCCACCTCCTGCTCTCGCGTTAGCAAAGATTGCTAACTACCACCTTGCATCACTTCTAACAGTCTCGCATCCCTATTTCGTTCCCGTTTGCCTTACCTACCTAGTTCGCCGTCAGCGTAGCCGCAGATTGGTGAGCTGTGTCACATCATCCCATAGGTAGATTCATTGAAGCGGCTTTTACTCCTCGGTGTGCCCGAGCGCCGTTGTCAGGCTCGATCGGTAACGTATCCCTTGTGGCAGCTAGCAAAGAGACCTATACCGCTCGCAATCTCTCGGTCCTTGAGGGCCTTGATGCGGTGCGCAAGCGGCCTGGAATGTACATCGGGTCGACGGATTCGCGTGGCCTCATGCATTGCGTGTGGGAGATCGTGGACAACTCTGTCGACGAGGCGCTCGCTGGGCACTGCACCGAGATTCGCATCATCTTGCACAATGACGAATCGATAGAGGTACAAGACAACGGTCGAGGTATTCCTATCGACAACGAGAAGAAGAGCCGCCTATCCGGCCTTGAACTCGTCATGACCAAACTGCACGCAGGAGGGAAGTTTGGCGGCGGCTCGTATGCGGCGTCCGGTGGCTTACACGGTGTGGGCGCAAGTGTCGTAAACGCACTGTCGGTTCGCCTGGATGCGCAGGTAGACCGCGGCGGTAAGACGCATGCGGCTTCTTTCCGGCGAGGCGTTACGGGCATCTTCGATGCTGAAGGGCCTGAGGCGGGTTTCTCGAAGAAGGCTGGCTTACACATCATCGGTACCGTTCCCCGTCGCCGGAGTGGAACGCGGGTGCGGTGGTGGCCGGACCCTCAGGTGTTCACCGCCGACACCGAGATTTCCTACGACAAGTTGATCGCGCGAGCAAAGCAAACAGCCTTCCTTGTACCTGCCGTTGCGATCACTGTCTGCGACCAGCGCGGCGAACAAGAACGCGAGGAGTCCTTCAAGTTCTCGGGCGGTATCGCGGAGTTCGTCGATTCAATGTCGGCGGGGGAGCCGGTCACTGGGGTAATCAGACTGACGGGGTCGGGCAACTTCCACGAGACTGTGCCAGTCCTGGATGCCAAGGGGCATATGCACAGTCAAGAGGTTGAGCGCGAACTCGGAGTTGATATCGCGCTGAGGTGGAGTGACGGATACGACAACACGATCCGCTCGTTCGTCAACGTCATTGCTACTCCTAGCGGTGGAACCCACCTGACTGGCTTCGAGCGATCTGTCACGAAGGTCCTCAATGAGCAATTGCGCTCGGCGAAGGTCCTCAAAGCCAATGAGGACAACGTCACGAAGGATGACGTGCTGGAAGGGATGACAGCAGTCGTCACCGTGCGGGTCCCCGAGCCACAGTTCGAGGGCCAAACCAAGGAGGTCCTCGGAACGCCAGCGGCCTCCCGGATCGTCGCCGCTGTCGTCAGCAAGCAACTGAATGCGTGGTTCGCGACACCCCCGCGAGGCACTAAGGCCAATGCCCGGGCCGCATTAGAGAAGGTTGCCAACGCGATGCGCGTGCGCCTCGCAGCACGCCAGCAACGCGACGTCGCGCGACGCAAGACAGCGTTGGAGTCCTCAGCGTTACCGTCAAAGCTCGTTGACTGTCGCAGTACGGCGACCACTGATAGTGAGCTGTTTATCGTCGAGGGCGACTCAGCGCTCGGAACCGCAAAGCTCGCCCGTGACTCTAAGACGCAGGCGCTACTTCCTATTCGAGGGAAGATCCTGAACGTCCAGAAGGCTGGCGTTTCCGACATGCTCAAGAACGCTGAGTGCGCGGCGATCATCCAGGTGATAGGCGCCGGTTCCGGCAGGACGTTCGATCTTGAAGCTGTTCGCTACGGGAAGATCATTCTCATGGCAGATGCTGATGTGGACGGTGCGCACATCCGGTGCCTGCTCCTTACCTTGGTGCACCGATACATGCTGCCGTTACTCGAGGCAGGACGGGTGTTTGCAGCGGTTCCGCCACTGCACCGCATCGAGGTGCCGGGCCGAGGAGGTAAGGCAGGGGAGGTCTACTACACCTACTCCGATGAAGAAATGCACCGAAAGGTCAGCGAGATTCGTGAGTCAGGCCGAACAGTCAAGGACCCAATCCAACGGTTCAAGGGACTCGGTGAGATGGATGCTCGACAACTTCGTGAGACCACCATGGATAAGTCCGGGCGCCTTCTACGCCGAGTGACGGCTTCGGATGCGCAAGCTGCCGTTGACGTCTTCGCCCTCTTGATGGGAAGTGACGTTGCCCCGCGAAAGCAGTTCATTATTTCGGGAGCCAAAGAGCTCGATCGGGAGAGGATCGACGTCTAGCCCGCACCGCGGGCGTCCGGAACGAACGAAGGCTCGATAGGGGAATTGCCTAGAGCTCGACGGGGTCCAGCTCGCCGGTTGCGACGTTGTAGATCGCGCCACCAACGGCGAGTCCGTCAGGAAGAAGCGGATAGCTACGGATGCGGGTGACATCGCGGCGCAGCGCACTGAGCTGGTCCGGGACGACACCGACCTCGATACTGCGGGTATCCACACCGTACTCATCGGCGATCAACTGGTGGATCTCGTCCTCAGTCGCACTAGCCATCTTGCAATCGGTATGGGGCATCACGAGAACGCGTTTAACGTTCAGCAGATAACTGGCTAGCACGAGCGTCCGCAAGACGTCATCTGTCACCCGGGCCCCGGCGTTACGCAGGATCTTGACGTCGCCGGCCTCGAGACCCAGGACAGCTAGCGGGTTGATCCGTGAATCCATGCACGTCACCACGGCAAGTTCCTTTGCGGCACGTCCAGTGAGATCCTGGTCGTGGAACCCCTGGACGAACGTCGCGTTAGCGCTGATGAGATCCGCGAATGATTCGGTGGGGAACCCTGGCTCGTTTGACATAGGTGTGGCCCTCTCACTTGTTTGCACGCACCGATACTAGCCAGCCGGATGAACTTGCAGGCCGGTCACACGGGAGATTCGCCGGAGGAGTGTCCTGGGAACACGCCATGCGTCGGATCGATATGAGGTGCAGCGTTATTGACTGCGGTTGCAGCCTCACCAAAGCCGACTGATATCAGCGGGACCTTCCCGTCATAGGAGGTGATGTCGCCCGCGGCATAGACCCGTTCGATACTGGTCTGCATCGTCGTGTCGACTTCGACGCGACGCTTGGTCAGGTTCAAGCCCCACTCGGCCAGTGGGCCGATATTCGCGATAAATCCAAGCGCAGCCACGACGCTGTCGGCCGGAATCGTCTCTACGGAGTCGTCTGCCTTGAGTTTGACTTCGATCTGGCTCAAGGTCGTATCGCCGCTAGCGCCAACGATCTCGGCCGAGGTAATGAGCCGCACCCCAGCTTCGCGGACCTTATGAACCATAGCTGCGTGAGCGCGGAACTGATCGCGGCGGTGGACGAGGGTGACGGATTTGGCGATGGGTTGTAGTGACCACGCCCAGTCGAATGCGGAATCACCACCGCCGATGATGACGACGTCCTTGCCAGCGTGGTCGGCCAGCCGTGGAACAAAGTAGACGACACCGTTGCCGACCCACTCCTGCCCGATGGGTATCGGCCTAGGTGTGAATGATCCGATTCCGGAGGTGATGAGCAAGGTCTTGGCCCTCACTCGCGTACCTACGTCGGAAGTGACTGTCACACCCTCGGAATCAGTTGCCAACTCGACTGCTTGCTCGCCGAGGAGGTAGGTCGGTTTGAACTGATTGGCCTGCTCGAGGAGGCCGTCAACTAGATCTCGACCGCGCACCGCGGGGAAGCCCCCGACGTCGAAGATCTCCTTCTCCGGGTACATCGCAGTGATCTGGCCACCGGGTTCTGGAAGCGCGTCCATGACAATGACTTTGAATCCGCGAAACCCCGCGTAGTAGGCGGCGTAAAGTCCGGTCGGGCCTGCTCCGATGATGAGCATGTCGCATTCGTGGGATGACACGTAACTACCGTAACGCTTCATCCCCTTAAACCCGTCAAGGTCGCGGCGGCAAGCCCATCAGGTCTTCCATTTGATGCTGCAGCCCATAGCTGACTTCCTTGCAGCTGGGACCGGTCGGTCGGCGAGCAATGCCGCCGCAGCCTCGCGCAGTAGTGAGCCGTCATTCGGTTCGCTGTTGCCGGGGGACGAGAAGTCAAAGGCGCCTCGGTAAACAAGATCGCCGGTGGAGTCGAAAAGGAAGAAGTCAGGGGTACACACAGCGCCAAACGTCCGGGCTGCGATCTGCTCGGCATCGACGAGGTACGGGAAGTCCCAACCTGCTCGCTGAACCTGAGAACGCAGGCCCGCGACGTCATCATCTGGATAGGCCTCGACGTTGTTAGAGCTGATCGCCACGATCGCCAAATTGGCGGACCGGTGGTCGAGCGCGAACTGCCCGAGTGCCTTCTCCAGGTGAACAACGTACGGGCAGTGGTTCGCGGCGAAGACGACCAGAATAGGTCGGCTGTCGGCGTACTCGGCGAGCTGGACCTGCTCACCTGTGAGATCGGGCAGCGAGATAGGAGGTAGCCGAAGCGCAATTTGGGTTAGCGGTGAGTTGACGAGCATTGCTCAAGAATAGTTGCCATACGATCGCGGCGTGACCGCAGATGCGTGGCTAACCCTGCTCGTAACGATCGGGGTGCTTGCTTTTCTGATTCGCGGTCGGGTCAGTCCTGCGGTTGTGGTGTTCGCGGGCACTTTGGCGCTGTTGGTACTTGGAGTCGTGACGACAACTGAAGCACTGTCAGGTTTCTCAAACCCGGCACCCATCACCGTCGCGGCGCTCTACGTGCTGGCGGGTGCGGTCCAAAAGACCGGAGCACTTTCACCAATATTGCAAAGCGCGATGGGCTACAAAGGAACCCTGCGCTTGCCGATGATTCGAACATTGATTCCGGCCTCTGCAGCTTCGGCATTTCTGAACAACACACCTATCGTCGCGATGCTCATTCCAGAGGCCACGACCTGGGCATCGCGGCGTGGGATTTCGGTTTCAAAGATCCTCATGCCTATTTCGTTTGCCGCGATTCTCGGTGGAACGGTCACCCTGATTGGTACCTCCACGAACTTAGTCGTTGCTGGTCAGATGGAAGTTGACGGGCTGGAACCCATCGGGTTCTTCGAAATCGGGGCGATTGGTCTGCCCCTAGCGGTGGTCGGCCTCGGCGTGATCATCGCGATAGCACCCTGGGCATTACCCGCCCGAAAGTCAATGATCGAGGAGTTCACCGAAGACGCCAAGCGCTTTAGTCTCGAGATGATCGTCGATGTGGGGGGCAAGGTCGACGGGATGACAGTGGGGCAAGCGCGACTGCGCAACCTCAAGGGAGTCTTCCTCGCGGCCGTCGAGCGCGACGGTGTAGTCGTGGCGCCGGTTCGCCCTGAGACCGTCCTGCTAGGCGGTAACCGACTCCACTTCGTTGGCCAGGCTGGGCACGTTCTAGACCTACAAGAGATGCCTGGGCTGAGTTCAGCGGAACTCGAGCATGTACTGGACATGGAGAGCACGTCAGTCAGCTACTTCGAGGCCGTGGTCGGAGTCCGGTCGCCACTCGTCGGAAAGACGCTCGCCGAGGTTAGCTTTCGGTCAAATTACCAAGCAGCGGTGCTAGCGATTCACCGCGACGGACAACTGGTCGACGCGCAGTTTGGCAAGTTGGATCTGCGCCCTAGCGATACGTTGATTTTGGTCTCTGATCCGGACTTTCGGGATCGTTGGGCGGACCGAGCGGACTTCCTGCTCGTTGCGCCAATGGACGGCAAACCACCGAAAGCCACCAAGCGTGCGTGGATACCGTTGGCGGCATTGGCGGCAGTGATTCTGCTTGCGGCATTCGGGGTGCTTAATATCCTGCAGGGCTCATTGGTCGCCGCGTTGGCGATGGTGCTGTTTGGTGTGCTCTCGCCTACCGAAGCCAGACGGGCTATCGACTTTGAAGTGATTGTTGTTATTGCGTCTGCATTCGGATTGGCGGCAGCGATGAGCACTTCCGGTCTAGCCGACTTGATGGCTAACGGTCTGGTCGGTGCTTTTGACTGGCTCGGTCCCCGGGGTGTGCTCCTCGGGATCGTATTAGCCACAGTGATCATTACCGAGATGATCACAAACAATGCTGCCGCACTGCTGATGCTGCCGATTGCTTTGAGCGCCTCCGCGACAGTTGGTTTGGATCCACGCGGAGTTGCCATCGCGGTTGCCGTCATGGCCTCAGCAAGCTTCTTGACACCAATCGGATACCAGACAAATACGATGGTCTTGGGACCCGGCGGCTACCGATTTGGTGACTATGTTCGTCTCGGACTACCGTTGACGATTGTGGCTGTCATCTTGGTGGTGACGCTGGTGCCAATCATTTGGAGCGGTTAGCTAGCGCCTTCTGAAGTGAATCCCGAGTGTCGGGGTGTGCCGCGTGGTCGATGAGGTTCTGCGCCTGTTCGCGTTCATCGGCCCCGAAGAGCCACGCGAGGCCTTGTTCAGTGACGATCGCAGAGGGCTGGGCGCTCGTAGACGGGACCGCTAGTTGTGGCACGACCGTTGAGACCTGGGCTTTGGGGTGCCAGGAGGGCAACGCGATAAATGCCTTGCCATGTGGTGCGTGCATTGCGCCGGTGATGAAGTCCGTCGAACCGCCGATTCCAGAGAAGACCTGACCGTTGCGCCGACTCGCGTTCACTTGACCGTACAGATCGACTTCGAGGGCGCCGTTCACACTCGTCATTCCGTAGTTCTTCTCGATCAAGCCGGGATCGTTGCAGCGCTCCGTCCGGATCATCGAGACGCGGGGGTTATCGGTCACCCATGCGTAGAGATCGTCACTGCCGAGCATGAAGCTGGTCTGGACCGGCATTCGGGGATCAAGGGCCCCGGCATTCTCAAGCGAGAGAACGCCGTCACTAATCGTTTCTGACCAAATGCGCAGGTTTCGTCGCCTGGTCGCAGTGAGCAGTACAGCATCGGGCACACTACCGATTCCTAGCTGGAGCGTCGAGCCGTCATGAATGTGTGCGCTAATCTCATCGCCGATTCGTAGCGATTGCTGATCGGGGGTATGAGGTGCGACCGTCATTATCGGTTCAGCAATCTCGACTAGGTAGTCGATCTCGGATAGGTCGAGAACGCTGTCGCCGTGCGTGAACGGCATGTGTGGGTTTGCTGTAGCAATCACGATTCCGCCGCGAGCTCGAGCCGCCTCAACAGCGGCCGGGAGGACATTAACCTCGACGCCTAAGCTCACTGCGCCGTCACGAGGAGTTGACGTGTGCAGGACCACGACATCGGGCGCGAGTTCATGACGGAAGAGCAGTGGCAGCATTGATAGTCGACACGGGATGTAGCGCAGGTTCCCGGCGCCACGCATTCCAGGCCCCACGAAGGCGGTCTCTAGCGAGATGCCGTCCCTGCGGGGCAGGGCGAGGACAGCATTTAGGACGTTCAGCGTTGCGGTCTCGAGGGTCTCGTCGATGATCTGGATCATTGACTGCGGAGTCGCTGCGTTGCCGGAGACCACGATGCGCGGGTTTGGTCGCAGACGGCCTAGTACCCGGGAAATATGCTCAAGGTTTACTGTTTTTGCCACGGGCGCCATTCTGGCGGTTTGGTGGCGGTCATAGCGAGCCGTCGGTGTTGTTGTGAGTTGATGATCACACGAAGTCTGGGCTAGTGAAGGGAATTGCCTGTGAAGATGACGGAAGCAGGGCTGCTGGCGCTGGCGACAGGGTTCGTCTTTGGAATGATCGGACGGCAGTTGCTGCGGTCACGAGTGCGGATCTCAGTCGCTGAGGCGACCCTTGTCGGCATTCTGGGGGCCGCAATTGGGGCGGGTGCGGTCAGCCTGATTCTTGGCGTGCCTTCCGATCCGCCGCTAGGTTGGGCTGGCCTTGGCGCCCTCATTGGCACTGTAGTTGTCATGCTCATCGTCGATCGGTACGCATGGTTGAACCGGCGACCTACTAAGAGCGCTCGAGAACTGATCGCTCTAGGTGAGTCGGGACAGGTCGAGTTCAAGTCCACCGCGCGATACAACCTGCACTCCAAACAACGCGACGAGAAGCTTGAGCTTGTCATCGTCAAGACGGTCGCCGCGTTCGCGAACTCCGAGGGCGGAACCCTGTTGATCGGCGTGGACGACGATGGGGTCGCGCTCGGTCTGGAAAACGACCTCAAGTTCATGAAGGAACCTGATCTGGATCGTTTCGAACTCTGGCTTCGGGACCTACTCTCGACAACTTTGGGTGTGCTAGCGACAACGGACACCCGGATTGGGTTCGAGCACATCGACTCGGTGGATGTCTGCGTCGTGCGGGTCCCGGCAGCGACTAGTCCGGTCATCGTGAGCCCGGGAAAGGGCAAAGATCGTGCATTCTATGTCCGCAGCGGCAACTCGACCAGAGGGTTGCAGGTTGACGAGGCTCTCGCATTCGGCGCCAAACGTTGGCGGTCAAGAACGCTGCGATCTTTGCTTAGATAGTTCGGGCCCTAGCCTCTTGTTAGTTGCGCGACGGGGATTCGTCCATGGAACTCAACGGTCACAGTATCGGCAACCCTTAGAGCCCCGACCATGAGTGAGTAGGGTTTGATTCCGAAGTCGGTTTGGCGAACCTCGCAACTGACCTGCACATGCCAGTCGTCGTCGACAAGCTCAAGTCTCGCGTCAACGGATAGCGGACGATTAGCGCCAGCAATTGTGAGATCTCCAGCTAGGGCGACCGTTCCGCTGGAATCTGCGATGGTCGTTCCGGTATCGATCGCCGGGCAGTCGAACACCGCCATTGGATGATCGCCGACCTTCATCGACTTCAAAGCATTGCGCTTGATGACGGAGCGATCCACCGCAGTGAGAGGGGTGACTCCACCCTCAGCATCGAGGACTTCCATCGTTGTGAGGTCGACAGACAAAACGGACGAGGTTGGTTGGCTATTCGTCAACGTAACCTCGGCCGTCCAGCTAGCGATGTCAAGAGTCAGCCTATGACCCATTCGAGCCGCTCGACCTTCAACTGCAGTTCGCACCAGAAGGGAACCGTGCGACTGATTGAGTTGTAGCGTCCAAGTCTGAGCCATAGCTCAACGCTACTCCCGTTGGGCTCGACCCTCGTACAGTGCCTAGGCGCAGGCCCACGGGCTCCAGCCGCGTGACTTCCACGTCTTGTAGGCGATGAGGTCCTGAGCAAACTTGGGTGCCTTATTGGCGGTTTTTGCGTAGCGTCCGCCGCCGTTAGCTAGCCAGGTACCGCGATCGAACTGGTAGGCGCCGTAGTAGCCATTGCCTGTGTTGATCTTGTAGTTTCCGCCGCTCTCGCAGGCCCGCACGGACCGCGCCTTGCTTGTCTTGGCGAACTTTTTGGCCTTCTTGATCTTCTTGATTGCCTTCTTCTTCAACTTGTACTTGGCGATTTTACGCTGGCCGACTGGAAGTGGGTGAAACCCGTACTTGCGCAGGTTCTTTGCGCGGACGTCCTCATTTGCGCGGACGGTTGGGGTCGCAGCCTCGGTAGTGGCTACCGCGGCAGTTGCAGTGCCAGCGGTGCTGGCGTTGGCTCCGGCGGTGGTGGTAGCGACAACCGCGCCTCCGGTGATGCAAAGGGCGACAGTGCCAACAGCAATACGTCGTGAAGTAGTGGTGGTCAATATGATTCCCATGTTCGTGACAATGCGCGCACGAGTAGACGCCTTGCGCAAAGTCGTTTCCGTGAGGGGGTCATCGCACCGGAGGGTTCTGGTCACCCCGACCGTGCTCGCCATGCCTGACTCGAGTTCCCAGTGGTGCCGATTCTCGACAGCCATCTAGGTCCCGCACCATGTTGGTGCCAAGGGAGCCAGTTACCTAGTCGAGGTTCTCTCGGCTAGGTCCGCCACGTCCGCCAGTCATTCTTCGATGTGCTGGCGTCTTACTGCGTTATTACCAAGCTAGGTCAGGGCAAACGCCGCTGGCTAGCCGGGGGGCCAGAAAGTGGGCCGTCTCACACCGTGCGCAAACTGAAGTTGGTGGTGTCGCTAGGGGCCTTTGAGCACGAGTCTGGTCGTTGCCCGACGAGCGCCTCCTCGGATACCTTCACGACAATGCGAGGTCCATCGGCAGCCGAGATCTGGAAGCGATCCTTACCCAGCGAGATCGCGTTGACGGAGTCAATAGAGGTGACGTGGTTGAGCTCGCGGGAGGCGATTTCCGCAACCTGCTCCTTACCCGATTGGGAGCTGCGGCCCCTTGCGAATGCAGTGCTCACGCAACCCACCTGAGCGTCGGCGAAGATCGTCGCAGCGTCGTCGACCCCGAATCGCCCGTGGACCCACCCGTGAGGCAGTTGCAGACCAACGGGAGCAAATCGGTGACCACCTAGGTGAGAGGACTCCCAGACCCGATCAAGGATGCCGAGGTGGGCCAGCCGTGACGCGAGTTCAGTGGCAATCGGACGTCCGCGCTGTGCACAGCACACATCACGTTTGGCGTGGGAGCAGATCAAGAACAGCGGCTGGGTATCGAGTTGGGCCTGCGGGTGCGCATCGGCCAGATGCCCACTTGCAATGGCGGAATAGTCCACGTCATACAGCTCGTCTGGCTGCTGAATCTTGAGACCTGCGAGTTCAGCTGATCCAGGACGAGACGAGGCAAGGAAGACTCGGCGTGCGCCTGGCTGTCGGTTCTCTGGGTGAGCCCCAGGCGGCCTAATAAGTACGGGTTTGATCGCTAACCGCGCCAAGGTTGACTTCAGCCAAGCTCCGAGGGCAGTGGGGAAGCGGCTCTCCACTAGGGCGTCGTGACCGTATGACCCCCACTGCTCGATCGCTATCCAGCCGTTGGCCTCTGGAGCTGTTCCGGGTAATTGCTCGCCGACCTCTGCTGATTGCGCAGCGCACCTGCGCGAGCTGTCTCGATCCACTAGAGCGATCCGCCAATCGATCCCAGCGGTCTGGCGAGCCGGTCGCCGGAAGCATCGCGTGGGCGGAGGTCGCTGGGCAGATCTACCGACTTGCCGGCGCCGGATTCAGCCCGGGGTGGACCCGACCCTGCCCAGGCCAGCAGCAATGCGTCCTCGCCTTTGCCGAGGCGTTGGCATCGGACACCGCCTGTTGCCCTGCCCTTGGCCGGGAACTGCGCGAAGTCAGACACCTTTACCGTCGAAGCCGCCGTTCCATCGAGCTGCTGCAGGCTACCTGCGACGGTCACGACAACCGCCGATGAATCGTTCGACGGCACAGCGCCAAAGAAGATCACCTGCGCGTCGGTAGTCAGGCGCATTCCCGCCATACCACCTGCCGAACGTCCCTGTGCCCGAACGAGGTCAGCTCGGAAGTGCAGAAGTTGAGCATCGGAGGAGATGAACACGAGTTCGTCGTCATCACGTGCGGTAGTCGCGGCGATGACCCGGTCTCCGGACTTCAGGCTGATGACCTCCCAGATGTCCTTACCCGGCGGGTCCTCCTGATTCAGTCGCTTCACCACTCCGTGCGCGGTTGCCAGAGCCGGGACAGTGGCCGGACTCTCGGACGACTC
The DNA here is from genome assembly GCA_946803585.1 of uncultured Actinomycetes bacterium. GTDB lineage: Bacteria > Actinomycetota > Actinomycetes > S36-B12 > UBA10799 > UBA10799. Next base: position 350,524 of record CAMPEQ010000007.1, on the reverse strand, counting down.
GTCGCTAGCCAGTGGCATCAGTCCGACCGGCTTCTCGCCTCGGTCCAGGGAGCAATACTCCTTGACCGGAGCGCCTCCGACCGAGTTCCCTGTGGAGGTCATGGGCAGTTCGGTGATATCGACCCGGTGCGCGCGACCCTTACTGGTAATGACAGCTACTGCGCCGCGCGTGCTACCCGACACGACTGAGCGAATCGCAGTTGTTGCCGAGCTTGACTCCTCACCGCCAACTGCACTGGCGTCGTTGGTTCGAGCGAGTAGGCCCGTGCTCGTTAGGACGATGCGGCAGGGCTCATCAGGGATCTCGAGTGAGTCTGATGTCGCCGCCGAGGAGATTGGTCCGTCCAGAAGTACTGAGCGCCGAGGAGTCGCGAAAGCCGCCGCAGCCTCGTCAAGTTCACTGATGAGTAACTTCTTCAGGACCTTGGGATTCTCGAGAATCTCGGAGAGCTCCGCAATCGTCTCGTTCAGGCTCGCTTGCTCGCTCTCGAGCTCGATCCGGGAGAACTTAGTGAGCCGTCGCAGGGGCATGTCCAGGATGTGGGTGGCTTGAACCTCTGAGAGATCGAATACAACGATCAGACGTGCCTTGGCGGCGGACGCGTCGTCACTGGCTCGAATGACCGCAACGACTTCATCGATGTTCAGCGTCGCAACGAGTAGGCCTTCCACCAAGTGGAGGCGATCGAGGGCCTTAGTGCGGCGGAACTCGGAGCGTCGAGTGATGACTTCGGTTCGATGATCGAGGAAGACGCGTAGCATTTCGAGGAGCCCCAGTGTGCGCGGCTGACCCTCGACAAGTGCAACGCTATTCACGTTGAACGAGTCCTCAAGCGGTGTAAGTCGGAAGAGCTTGTCTCGGACTGCTTCTGGTGAGAACCCGTTCTTGATCTCGATGGAAAGCTGTAATCCGTGTTCTCCATCGGTCAGATCCACGATGTCGCGAATACCGTCAATCTTCTTGGCAACGACTAGTTCTTTCACTTTCTCAATGATCTTCTCCGGGCCGACCCCGAGGGGCAAGGCCGTGATGACGATGCCCTTTCGCCGCGCCGAGACTTGCTCAATTCGGGTGGCAGCCCTCATTCGGAAGCTGCCCTTCCCCGTGGCGTAGGCGTCCTTGATGCCATCGAGGCCGAGAATCTGTGCTCCTGTGGGCAGATCAGGCCCAGGCAGGTAGCCCATCACCTCCTCCAGGGTGGAGCGTGGCTTTCGCAGCAGCGCCTTTGCAGCGGCACAGACCTCGCCAAGATTGTGGGGGGCCATATTCGTTGCCATTCCGACCGCGATACCGGAAGCGCCGTTGACTAGCAGCATTGGTACGGCGGCTGGCAGTACGGCGGGCTCGAGCTCTCGGCCGTCGTAGTTGGCCACGTAGTCGACCGTGTCTTCGTGCAGACTCGTCGTCAGAGTCTGGGCCGCAGCCGCGAGGCGACACTCGGTGTAACGCATGGCCGCAGGTCCGTCATCTAGTGACCCGAAGTTCCCATGTCCATCGATCAGTGGCAGCCGCAACGAGAAGGGCTGGGCCATCCGGACGAGCGCATCGTAGATCGCTGAGTCGCCGTGGGGGTGTAGTCGACCCATGACCTCGCCAACAACGCGTGCACTCTTCACATGGCCGCGATCAGGCCGAAGACCCATCTCGGCCATTTGGTACAGGATCCGGCGCTGAACGGGTTTCAGGCCATCCCGGGCGTCGGGCAGAGCACGTGAGTAGATGACCGAGTAGGCGTACTCAAGGAAGCTTCCACGCATCTCATCGCCAACATCGATATCGACAATGCGCTCGGGAGCTTCGGTCGGCGGGGGAGATGAACGTGGGGCCACAACCCTAGATTCTCTACCTAGATGGGGTGGCTAAGGTTCAGCGACACCAGTTTGCTCGCCGGTAGGACAAGGCAATGCGCTCCGTTGGCGCAATCCTTGTGGAGAAGTGCTCAGCTATAGGGCATCTCGCGATAGCGTGTCCCCGATGAGCGACGACGTTGACCCGGCAGCTGACGAGTTGTCCGTTGGCGCGCCATCGCAGCGGTATCCGCAGCACTGGGAAGCAGATGTTGTTCTAAGCGACGGCCGCCCGTGTCACATTCGACCGGTTCGCCCAGACGACGGGTCAGCCCTTACCGCTTTCAGCGAGGAGCTCTCCGAGGAGACGCTCTACACACGATTCTTCACGGCTAGTCGCGAGCTTGCGGCTCAGGACATGCAGCGCCTACTTGAGGCAGACAACCAGAACCGGGTCAGCTTGCTTGCAATGAGTAAGGGCCGAGTCATTGGGGTAGCCGTCTACGACGCCGTCGGCCGGGCTGAGGGCGAGATCGCTTTCACTATTGCTGACGACCATCAGGGACGCGGGTTGGGCTCTGTTCTGCTCGAGCACCTCGCCGCTGTCGCCCGAGAGAACGGAATCCACCGGTTCAAGGCAGAGGTGCTCTCAGGGAACCGGCGGATGCTTCGCACTTTCGAGGCAGCCGGATACACGCCTTCTCAGGAGGTCGAGGACGGGATCGTTCTGCTGGATTTTGATATCGACCCGACGCACCGCACGCGCCGAGTTGCGCGTGGGCGCGAGCATCGAGCGGAATCGCTGTCCATCAAGCGACTCGTCGCTCCTCGATCAGTTGCCGTCATGTGCGATCAAGCGAAAGAGGGGTCGCTCGGTTCCTCGATCGTCAAGAATCTCGTTGAGGGGGGATTCGCCGGTCACCTCTACGTCGTACATCCCGAGGCTAGCTCGGTAGGCAGCGTCGAGGGCTTCGCGAATTTGCGAGACATCGGCGAGGACATCGATCTCGTGGTGATGGCAATGGGTGCCACGGCTGTTGAGGCGGCAGTCAGCGAGTGTGCCGACTGCGGCGTCGTGGGAATCGTCCTCACCACGGGCGGGTTCCTGACCGGGGGTGATTCGAGTCGGCAGAGAGCGTTGGCCGGGATGGTCCGTGAGAAGGGGATGAGGCTTATCGGGCCGAACTCTTTGGGGCTGATCAACACCGCGCCCGGTGTGCGCCTGAATGCATCTGTCGTTCCAGCGATTCCAGGTAGAGGTCGCGTCGGTTTCTTCTCTCAGACCGCAGCGTTCGGAACCGCGATCCTCTCGCAGGCTGAGCAACGAGGTCTCGGTGTCTCGCTCTTCTGCTCGGCAGGTAACCGAGCAGACGTATCGGCAAACGACCTAATCCAGTACTGGGAGGATGACGATTCGACCTCGCTCGTCGTCCTCTACTTGGAGAGCATCGGTAATCCGCGTAAGTTCACCCGGATCGCGCGGCGGCTCGCCAGGCGCAAGCCGATCGTGGCGGTTCGCTCCGGTCGATCATCGCAAGCGCTACCGCTCGGCCACGCCGTTCGCAGTACCGACCTCGAGGCTGCCGCCGTCGATGCGATGTTTGAGCAAGCAGGGGTTATCCAAGTCGATAGTTTGAGTGAGCTGCTGGACCTTGCTGGCCTGTTGGCCCTGCAACCGCCGCCCCGTGGCAGTTCGATAGGCGTGGTAACCGACTCGGATTCGGTCGGCATCCTCGCCGTCGATGCCGCAAAATCGCTTGGGCTCAAGCCGATCGGAGCCGCGCGGATAACCGATCCGGCGCGGCATTTAGACGGATTCGAGAAGACCGTAAGCGAGGTGCTGGCCAACCCGGCCGTCGATTCAGTGATCGTGACTCACGTTCCATCGATTCACTCCTCGAGTGAGGCGCTAGCAAAGGTGATGGCCAGATTGGCCAAGACGGCGACGAAGCCGCTAATTGCCGTCATGTTGGCAAATCGCTCTGGTCCGCTAGTCGGTGATTTCACCGCTTACGATATGCCCGCTCACGGGTCAGTGCCGGTGTTCGGCGACGTTGAGGCAGCTTTGGGAGCTCTACGCGCCGTTGTCGACTATCAGGCCTGGTTGAGCTCGCCTCGCGGTGCGATTCCGCGTTGGAGTGACACGGATTCTCGTCGTGGGCATCAGGTCGCCCTAGATGCCGTTGCACGTATGGAGAGTCCCCAGGTCAGGGCAGATCTGTCGCAGGATGAGCTCGATACCGTGCTCGGTAGCTACGGGATCAAGCTCTGGCCCGCGCTACCGGTGGCAACAGAAGAGGAAGCCGTCTCTGCGGCAGACTCGGTTGGCTATCCGGTAGTACTAAAGAGCACGATCGAGCGTTATGAGCACCGAACGGACTTGGGTGGTTTGCGCCTCAGGCTCGAGAACGAGCATGCCGTTCGTACGGCCTACATTTCAATGATTGCAACGCTTCCACCTGATGCCACAGCACGGTTGGTGATCCAACGAATGGCACCGCCAGGGGTAGCCTGCGTTGCGGCGGCGACAGAGGACCCGCTGTTCGGTCCCGTTGTCTCTTTCCGACTCGGTGGTTTGTACCCGGTGCTATTAAACGACACCTGCTACCGGATTCCGCCGCTAACTGATGAGGACGCTAAGGCGCTCATCCGCGCGCCGAAGTCGGCTCCGCTGCTACTCAACGAGTTGCTTCCTGACGGTCAGCGTTCGGCCGCCCTGGATACCGACGCGTTGGAAGATGTCGTTGCTCGACTTGGACACCTCGCTGATGACCTGCCGGAGATCGCCTCCTTGGAGCTCAATCCGATCGTTGTACACGAGAAGGGTGTTGCTGTGTTGGGAGCCAAAGGATTTGCTGCCCGCCCGTTGGCACGAACTGATCTTGAAGCCCGTCGTCTGCTCTAGTGTGTGAACAATGGGAGGATCCTCGACATGATTGATACCGCGCTGGTTGCGCGTCAGCTTCGGACTGACATTGAACGCACCGGGTACTACCCGGTCTTGGTCGCCGATTCACTCGCTACCGCCCGCGGTGGTGAGGAATTGCAGGCGTACGCCGTCCATCACGAGGCGACCTTCGACCGTGATGAACTTCGCCGCCACATCACGGTTCTCGCGTTGACGGCAACTCGACTGATCATTGCCCACGTCGATGAGCACGGGGCTGCGGACGGGTCATCGGAGCCGTCGTCTGCCTCGGCGTCCACCGAAGCTGTGCGATTGGAGCGGGTGGACTCCGTGGTTGTGACGCGAGTGGTTTCTGATCCGGCGACATATTCGCCGACGAACCAGCCGACAGAAGTCATGCTGACTATCGGTTGGGGAGCCGTAAGCCGGATTGATATCGAACCCGCAACCTGCGGCGATCCGGCATGTGAGGCCGACCACGGGTTCACTGGGTCCGCCGCAAATGACGATCTATCTCTGCGTATCTCGGCCGCCGCTGATGGTTCGGATAGTGTGTCGAAGCTGCTGAGGTTCGCCGAAGCACTGTCCCACGCGACCGCAACCCGGCTCGGCTAGCTCTGGTCGTCGTCCTTGGGTGAGCCAAAGAGCAACTCTTCCCACTGGGGTGTCTCTTTCTCCGATTCTGATGCTGCATTGCGCTCGGAAGAAGCACTCTCGGAAGAACCACTCGCTGGGTGTTCCGCACGGCCCTGTGCCGCGTTTTCGACCCGCTCGACTGGTTGCTCTGCGGCTTGCTCCGCAGCCGCACCACGGCGCTCGTGCGCTTTAGCCGCTGGGTGTGCACGATCCCAGCTCCGCGCTCGCTCAGGAGCGGGTGGAGTTGGATCCGGCGGTGTCTCACTTCGCTTCGTGTCACGCGGTTGAATTGTCGCTGGCTCTAGCTTCTCAGGACTTGGTGCCTGACGTGTCGAGTCGGATTGTGACGATAGCGAGGGGACCGACCTAGGCCCCTTCGTTGACTGCTCGAGGATCCACGTTGCCTGATCGCCGCTGGCGGAAACCGCGCTATCAGCTGGCTCGTAGCTGAACGTCGCTACCTCCTCGCCCATATTGGCAGGGTAGGCAACAGTGACTGTCCACTCTCCGTCCTCGCGTCGCCATGCGTCCCACCGGAGGTCATGATTCTCAATCCCGCGGCTGGCCAACCGGTTACTAACAGCCTCCGCAAGTGACAACTGTTGGCCGTCGATGGTCACTGGCGCGGACTGGGCGCGCGTGGCCATATGCGACCGTTCTGTAATCACCGGATGAGCGAAGCGCGCGATTTGCTCCTCGGAGACAGCAGCGGTTTGCGCGATGTCCTGAATCGAGGCACCGTGTCGCACGCGGTGCTGGATCTCCCGTGGAGATGGCGCGCTGCTTTGTGCAGCATTCTTTGGCTTGGGGGCGTGTTCGCGCGAGACAACCGAAATGAGCCGGTTGTCGACCGGGAGCTCGAACTGATTTCCATCGGAATCGACCAGGAGTAGGCGAGTACCGTCGTTTGATGGCCCCATAAAGGACAGTTCCCTGATTGAGAATGGCCGGGGCTTCAACTCCGAGACAGTCGCATTCGGATCGTTGTTCTCCGTCGGTTGTCCGGGAATAGGAACCTCTTGCTGTCCAGCGAGCTCAGACGTAGATCGTTGGTTCTCGGAACGATTTTCGGTCACGAACTCATTCTCCTAAGACGATGTCGGTGTACTCGTTGGCGAAGACTCTATGCGGATCGACTCGATCGCGAACCTGTCGCATTCGCTCCCACTGCGGATAGTCAGGAGCTAGGTCCTCACTGGTGCGCGTATGTAGTTTGCCCCAGTGTGGGCGTCCACCGTGCGCACGCAACACCTTTTCGACTTCCACGAACCAGGATCGGTCGGTTCGTTCGAAGGCATGGAAGGCCAAGTAACCGCTGTCGCGTCCCGTGGCCGGCGATAGCCAGGCATCGTCTCCAGGGATGGCTCTGACTTCTACGGGGAAAGAGATGCGCCATCCTTGTTCGTCAATCAGCGCCTTCACCTCATCGAGTGCTGCCAGCAGGTTCTCTCGGGGCAAGGCGTACTCCATCTCGGAGAACCTGACTGAACGCGGTGAGGTGAAGACTCGCCATGATTCGTCGGTGTAGGTCCGATCAGATAGCGCCTTCGAGGAGATCCGGTTGATGATCGGAACGTAGCCAGGAGCGGCCCGACCTAAGCGACACGCAGCCCCGAGCACCGTATTCGAGAGGAACTGGTCTTCCCACCACGCAGAGAGCTTGGTCGGCGGGCTTGCTGGAGCGTCTGTTCGATCGTTATGTTTGACGTAGCACCCATGAGTGTGGGGGAACCAGTAGAACTCGACGTGGTCGTGGTCGTTGGTCCATTGATCGAAATTCTCGCGCACTGTTTCGTAGTCGCAGGGGAACTCGTGCGCTTCCAATCTGAACTTCGGTTCGACGGCCAGCGTAATCGCGGTAACGATCCCGAAGGCACCGATTCCTACTCGGGCGCTGTTGAACAGGTCCGGGTCGCGATCAGCGTTCACCGTGACAACGCTGCCATCACCGAGTACTAGTTCAAGTTCGGTCACCATCGCCGCCAAGGTCCCGGACGTTCGGCCGGTTCCGTGTGTGCCGGTCTGTAGAGCCCCAGCCAGGGTCTGGACTCGGATATCACCCATATTGGTCATTGCTAGGCCAGCACCATCGAGGGCCAGACACAGTTGCGTCAAGGTAATACCTGAATCGACAGTGATCCGGCCAGCCTCGAAATCGATCGTCCTCACACCGTTGAGTGCCCCAGGGGTCAACATGATGTCGTTGGCCACGGCTGCGGCAGTGAAGGAATGGCCGGAACCGATCATGCGAACTCTGCGGCCATCGGATGCAGCCCGAAGAACGATGTCGGCGACCTCGGCGGTTGAGGCGGGGGTGAGGATCTGCAGTGGAGTCGCGGTTTGGATACGAGCCCAGTTACGCCACTTGCGAGTCACAGTTCCGCCTTCGCTTTCATTGAGGTGCTATTCGGTGTCACACCTGTCTCGGCAGATCTCACACGCTCATCGCCGCTGCCTATCCGACAGTGCCGCATAGTGCAGGGTAGGTCAATGACCCACACAATCGATACAGCAGAATCAACATATGTCTTCGTTTGATGCAGTTCTGTTGTTGTCCTTCGGTGGTCCCGAGGCACCCGAACAGGTAATGCCGTTCCTGGAGCGAGTCACTGCTGGCCGGGGAATCCCACCTGAGCGCCTTGCTGGGGTCGCGCAACAGTACGAAGCATTTGGCGGGATATCGCCGATCAATGCGCAAAACAGGTTGTTTCGTGAAGCACTCGAGGACGCCCTGAATACCGGAGTGGACCCTGAGTCCGATACCTACCTGCCCGTCTACTGGGGTAATCGCAACTGGGATCCGATGCTGCCGGCGGTACTCGCTCAAATGCGCGAGGACGGAATTAGGAACGCTGCGGTTGTCGTGACAAGCGGGTACTCCTCGTATTCGGGTTGTCGCCAGTATCGAGAGAATCTCTACGATGCGGTGGGGGAGATCGAGGCGATTGTGGGCTCCCAGGAAGAAGGCGTTGGAACGCCAACCCTGCACAAGATTCGCCGATGGTTCGACCAGCCGGCGTTCATCGACGCAATGGCGGACAACGTTGTTGCTGCGATAGGGCGACTCCCCGAGACGAGTGAAGTGCCGCGATTGGTTTTTACAACCCACTCCATTCCAACTTCGACTGCGCGCACAAGTGGAGGTCCGGCAGACGGTGGAGACATGTACCAGCGCCAGCACGAGTTTGCCGCCGCTGCCATCGCGGTTCGTGCCAGTGAGGAGTATGGCCAGGAACTTCGATGGGATCTTGTCTATCAATCACGATCGGGGCCGCCCTCGATGCCGTGGCTCGAACCCGACGTCAACGACTTCCTCGCCCTCGTGCGTGACGAGGGGACGACCAGCGTGGTTCTCGTTCCGATCGGTTTCGCGTCCGACCATATGGAAGTGATGTGGGATCTTGATACGGAGGCGATGAAGACGGCAGCGAGCCTCGGGATCGATGCGACCCGGGCGTCGACAGTGGGGGATGACCCTCGGTTCGTTGCTGCAATGGCAGCCATGATCAGGGAGCGCGAGCAGGGAGTCCCGATGTCGGATCGGATTGCTCTAGGACCGTGGGGCCCCGCTGCCGATGAGTGTCCGGTCGGCTGCTGTCCAAACCCGCGTGGCGACCGGCCAGCACTCTGTGAGGCCTCGCAGTGACATCTCAGAATTACCCGAGTGATGGGGCGCTCCAAGACCTATTGGCGCGCGCTCGCAGTGCAGCTCAGGCGGCTGCCTCGATGTTGCTGGAGCGGCCTGCCGACCTCCAAACCGAATCCAAGACCACCGCAACCGATGCCGTCACGATCATGGACAAGCGCAGCGAGGCGCTCCTCGTGGAGTTACTGCTCGACGGTCGGCCCGATGATGGAATTCTTGGCGAGGAGGGATCGGATCGGATCGGGACCTCGGGCTATCGCTGGGTTATTGATCCAATCGATGGGACGGTCAACTACCTGTACGGCCTACCAGGATGGTCAGTATGTGTCGGTTTGGAGTACCAGGGTGCGCCTGTTGTGGGTGTCGTAGCGGTACCCACTCACGGGGTGACCTACTTTGCCGTTGCTGGGCAGGGAGCCTTTGAGTGGTTCGAGGGCGCGCATGAGGCGGTCCCGCTCGTTCCAAGCACTGTGAGCGAGTTGGCATTTGCGTTGACGGGCACAGGGTTCGGCTATGCCAGCAGCCGTCGGGCGGGACAGGCTCGGGTGCTCACCCACCTCTTGCCCGAGCTGCGCGACATCCGCCGTACTGGCTCTGCCGCCGTCGATATTTGCTGGGTTGCCGCCGGTAAACTCGATGCCTACTTTGAGAAGGGTTGCATCCCTGGGACTTCACCGCGGCGTCGGTAATCGCTGCCGAGGCGGGAATCGAGTTGGCCGGGCTGCGAGGGCTGCCGCCGAACGAAGATATGACGGTCGCGGCTAATCCGGTGCTGTTTGGCAAACTGCACGATCGGCTTGTGGAGTTGCAAGCTGACTTAGAGCAGCCACCCGTTTAGGCCGAACCGCCGATCGTCGGCCTTGCGGGTACGGGCGTAGATCAATCCAAGCGACGTAGCTCGGCGTTGTACCAATGGGTATTGCGGACGTAGATCGCTGCCGCGTGTTCTAGGAGTTCCTTGGAGACGGCATCGGGACGGATCTTTGCTGGAACGCCTAGTGCCATCGCGCCGGAAGGAACCTCCATCCCGTTGGGAATTAGTGCCTGGGCACCCACCAGGGCGCCAGTTCGGATGATTGCCTCGTGCAGGACAACCGATCCCGATCCAACTAAACAATCGTCCTCGATAGTGCAGCCCTCGAGATGGACATTGTGGCCAACCGTGCATCGATCGCCAATCACGGTGTCGAGGGTGGAGGTGCAATGAAGGATGGAACCGTCTTGCACCGACGTTTGCGCACCGACTCGGATCGTTCCGTGATCGCCGCGCAACACAGCGGTCGGCCACACAGAGGACTCGGGACCAACCACAACGTGACCGATCAGGACGGCATCGGGATGAATGAAAGCGGACGGATCGATCTCGGGCGTGCGCTCACCTAGGGCATACATGGGCATATGAGAAGCACACCACAATTAGGCCAGTAATGGCGAGCCCGATTGGTGTGCCAGGACCCGCAGTGGCATGATTCCGGCGAATAGGGCACAATCGCCCGATCTAGGCACACGATCGGCGGGAATCTTCCGCGTGATCGTGTTGTTCTCAGACGACCAAGGACGACAAATCCGACTTTGAGCGCAAATCGTGTTCTTAGTACTTGCTAGAGCGTGGGGGTCACAACATGGCAACTGATTACGACGCGCCGCGTAAAACTGACGAGGAGTTGGCGGAAGATAGCCTCGAAGAGCTGAAAGCGCGCCGAAACGACAAGGCCGCGTCAGCTGTTGACGTAGACGAGACTGAAGCGGCTGAGAACCTCGAGCTGCCCGGTGCAGACCTGTCGTCTGAATCCCTCACGGTGCGGGTCTTACCCCGCCAAGAGGACGAGTTCACCTGCAGTGTCTGCTTCCTCGTACATCACAGAAGCCAGCTGGCCAAGGAGTCAAAGGGCCTCTACACCTGTACCGAGTGCGTTTGACCCCCTAGATGGTGAGGGGCTTCTGCGCCACGCCGTAGTAGAAGTAGCTCCAGGGGGCACCCGCTTTCATCCCTGGTAGTTGCTCTTGTTCAATCCATATGGTGCTGAATCCAGCCGCCGTAATGAGTCGGTCAATGGGCCGGTTCAGGTTGCACCCCCCAGCGAATCGCTGTTGGAGGGCATTGAGCCGGTTTTGCCAACGAGCAACGCCCTGATTCGGCGAAGCTCCATGTTCCAGGAACGCGAAACTCCCGCCAGGCTTCAGGACCCGATAGATCTCGCTGAGCGCAAGTCGAACATCGGGAATCGTGCAGAGCGTGAAAGTACTCAGCGCCCCATCAACGCTACTATCGCCCAGCGGCAGGTGTTGGCCATCGAGACCGCGAAGTTCGACGGCTACCGGGCTGCCTGCGATGCGCTCGCTGGCCATTCCGCGAGCGACAAGCGAAGGCTCGATCGCGATCACACGGTTAACAGTGGGCGGGTAGTGGGCCACATTGAGCCCAGATCCAAAGCCGATCTCGACAATCTCACCGTTTAGCTCACGGGCTACCTTGCTCCGATATCGCCCAATTCCGTCGTTCCGCAGAGCTGCTTCCGTGAGGCGCGGTAGGACTTGGTTGCCCCAGACTTGTGGCATCGCGTCAACTCCGATCCGTCAGAGTCGGGTGGGTTGCTACTCGGAACCCGAAGTGATCGCTTGGGTGTCGCTGTCGTCGCCGAGGTTTTCAACTACTCGGATGATGACGACCTCCACCGCGGCCGATACGACGGCGGTAGCAACTGTCCAGACAAGGATCTTGCCCAGCGGGACCTCAGGATCATCGGACTGCGGTGGCAGATGACCGGTCCGGGACTTGTAAGCGGTGGTCATTGCCTTGCGCACCGCCCAGGTGGCTCCGAGTGCAACGAGTGGTGCGATGGCACGGGCGCTAACTGCAGCCACGGTGGTACCTCCAAGGTTGGGTTCTTCGAGTCCGGTCAAGCCTACTGCAAGTTGTTGTCTCTGTGACGAAGTCACCGACGGGCTTGCCCTGGCTGCGGGCTGCCCTTAGCTGGCAGCCGTGTCGGGTTCAGCCAGCATGGCATCGCGGATTGCCCGACCCAGCTCTTGTGGGTGAGCGGTGCTGATTAGCCAGTACGGGTGTGGGTCGTCATCATCAAGTACCTCTACCGTGACGGCCTGCTTGGCTGATAGCGGCCGACTTACAGTGAAGGCTCGAGGATCCGCATTGGCACCGTTCGCGTTCGTCGTTGCCTCGCGGTCAAGAGTCGCCACGATTCCCAAGTAGTCAAGATTGATGTGAGTCCTATTGATCCGTAGTTCCGAGTCGGTGACGGTAATCGTAGGCGTCGACGCAATGAGCCCCCAGCCGGAAAGTGCTGCCGATATTGCGAGGGCTATCAAGCCTGCAGTGGCCCCAAGAGGTGCCCAAACGGCAACCGTCAAGGTGGCGACCAGGCCGAACACTGCGATCCACGCCCACAGTGGCGGATTGAGGCGCTCGCGGTAGCGCACTACTGCTGCTCTTTGATCGGACATGGGCCAAGCGTGACATGTGCCAGGGACTAGCCTTACATCGTGGCTGCCAAACGACTCCCTACCGAACCGCCGGATGATGCCGTTGTTCCGCAACGTCATTCCAACGCTCCCGTTGTGGGGGAGGAGATAGCCAGTCACTACCCGCGCTGCTTCTCCTGCGGGAAGGAGCATCCCACCGGGCTGCACATGCAGATCATTGCTGAAGAAGGTCTGGCGGTGAGTGCCGAGTTTGAAGTTACCGAACACCATCAGGGGGCGCCAGGGCTGGCCCACGGCGGACTCCTAGCCGCCGCCTTTGACGAGGCGCTGGGGGCGTTGAACTGGCTGCTCCAGGCGCCAGCAGTCACCGCGCGTCTAGAAACTGACTTCAAGTCACCTGTGCCGGTTGGGCGGATCGTGCATATTGATGCGCAGATCGTCGCCGTCGCAGGGCGGAAGGTCTATACCCACGCGATCGGCCGGCTGGATGGCCCGCAAGGCCCTGTCGTTCTCACCTCGAGCGCGCTCTTTATCCAAGTTCCGCTGAGTCATTTCCATGAGAACGGTCGTCGCGAGGACGTTGAACGAATCGCCAAGGAACGAGAAACTACCGGTGGTCTGCCCGGTAACTTGATTGAGGTGAATCCATAGTGGGTCTCCCTCGGGATAATGATGTCACGGTGCTGATCGAGCAGATAGATGCGGAACTGCCGATCCCTAGCTACGCGCGTCCGGGTGATGCTGGGGTCGATCTATTCGCCGCTCACGACATAACGCTGGAGCCCGGGCAGCGTGGACTCGTCGGGACAGGGATTGCGATCGCCTTGCCCGATGGTTACGCCGCGTTTGTTCACCCAAGGAGCGGGCTGTCCGTCAAACACGGTGTAAGCATGGTCAATACGCCCGGAACGATCGATGCCGGGTATCGAGGGGAGATCAAAGTCAACCTCATCAACCACGATCGAGACGATCCGGTGACCTTCTGCCGTGGCGATAGAATCGCCCAGTTGATCGTCCAGCCGGTCTCCCGAGCGCAGTTTCTCGCGGTTGAAGCGTTGCCAGGCAGTGAACGCGCGCGCGGCGGCTTCGGTTCGACTGGTTAGCGGCCCAATACTGAAGTAGTTTGGTCCCGTGTTTCGACGAAATCGCGGCCAAGCCGATGAATCAGCCAGTTCAGCTACCGATGCGATGCAAGGTGATGCCGAGCAAGGGGTTGTAAGCGACAAGCCTCAGGTTCCGCAGGTACTCGGCACGGGGCCGTGGGATATCAGTGAAGAACCCGATGATGAAGTAGTTCGCCTCGACTTTGGATCGCTGAAGATCCCCGGAGTTGAGGGGATGAACGTAAACCTCGAACTTGACGAGGAATCCCAGACTGTTGTCGCGATCACTATCGTGATTAACGATGGCGGGCTTCAACTTCAGCCATTCGCAGCACCCCGAAACGGGGAGTTCTGGCCCGAGGTGCGCGAGGAGTTAGCAACCGGGATCACCTCATCTGGCGGGATAGCCGATGAGGGCGAAGGGAACCTGGGCCGGGAACTACGGGCAACTGTGCCGGTGACCAACGAAGATGGCGAAGAAGCAACCCAGCAAGTTCGTTTTGTTGGATTCGACGGGCCACGCTGGCTCCTACGCGGAGTGTTCCTCGGAGCGGCAGCTGTCGATGACAGGGCGGCAGAGGTATTCGAAGACATCTTCACCGCATGTGTCGTCAGTCGAGGCAACCAGCCGATGGCCCCGGGGGAGATGCTCCCGCTACAACTACCCGATGACGCGGTCGCTGAGCTAGAAGATGACGACGATGACGACGATGACGGTCGACCACCGCTCGATCCATTCGAACGCGGCCCAGAGATCACCGAGATCCGCTAAAACTAGCGCCACGGTCACCGTAAACGAGAAGTCTCGGTCCGTTTCAGCTTGGATAGGGCCGTGATCCTCGCTGACACTGCAACGCCCGCGCCCACGGTCCCTATCCCCACGCCGACGATTCCAACGTCGATTCCGGTCCCGACACTTCCCACGCTGGAGCCGGAGCCATCCAGCTCGTCGACCGCGATTCCGGGGGAGTTCTTGGGTTTTCCCTACTGGGTTTGGATTGTTGCGGCCATCGCCCTTATCGTCCTGATCGCATTGCTGGTGGCACTGAGTAAGTCCGCTGGCAAACGCTCAGACTGGGACCGATCGTTCCGGTTGCGGATTGCGGATGCTCGCTGGTTTGCCGATTCGCTCACGTTGGCTGTTGCTGACCGAACTAAGAGCGTCCCGGAGATCCTACGGACCTGGAACGACGGAGCGCCTCGGGTGACAACAATCTCCCAGCAACTCTACGGTCTCTCCAGCGTTGCGTCGTCGAGTAAGCGCAGTCAGGAGCCACGGCGGGTTGCTGCGGCGGTGGACAATCTGCACCAAGCACTTGATGCCGATGTGCGAATGCGAACGCAGGGCACGGCGCCTGGGCAAGATGCGCTGATTGCCGAATCTGCTTCAATCGTCGCTCAACGCAGGAACGAACTCCTGGCCACGCTCCAAGCAGTGAGCTAGGAGCTCGAAGGCAGCCTCGAGCTAGAGGTCGAGCCGTTCGTTAGCGAACCATCCGGGTTCGGGGGTTTGCGCCTCGGTTATCGGTTCTCTCCTGGACCGACCGTGAACTACCGGTGGATTCGTCAGGATCTTGGCTTGGCGCGCGACCACGGCGCTTGGCAAGAGGTTGAATACCGTGAAGTCTTGCGAGACAGTTACCGCGCCCTCGTAGCTCGCCGAGATCTCCGTCATCACGTCATCAACGCCAGGTGAGAGGTCTAGGTGCCAGACGACTCCCATACGGGGATTGGTCAGTGACAGCACCTGACCGAGCTGGCTTGGAATAGTGTGCTCGCTCTTGAGCGCGGCGGTCATCTCAGCAGGGTCGAGTCCGTTCGCGGCTGCAAAAGCTGCGGGTGACTGGAAGCACTCATGGATGAGTAGATCGACATTCTGAGCGGCATCGACCAAGAACTGGCACGGTCGGGTGTCACCGGAAACCACCACGGACTGCCCCGCATAGTCGAGACGGTAGCCGACTGCACCGTTGACGCCGTGGATCTCCGGAAAGCTCGAAATCGTGACTCCATCCCGGTCGTATGTTCCGGCAGGAGCGTCCCAAGGCACCTCGTGAACTTCGATGTCGAACCCACTGGTCGCCCGGTGCCCAGCCAAGGATGCTCGATCCCAAGCCAATGCGCCCGAGACGTGTTCGACGAACTTCGAAATACCTCGGTCAGGGTTATCGCTGGCACCGCCCCAGATCTCTACGGGGTCGGTGCGCCCTACCTTCGCGTAGCTGCCCATGAGGCCGAAAATATCGCCCATATGGTCGGCGTGAAGATGGGTGAGAAAGAGCTTGGTGATTGACTCCACGGGAAGCTGCATAGACGCGAGGTTTGATAGCGCGCCGGTCCCTAGATCGAAGATGAAGATGTCGCGTTGATCGTTTCCGACCTCGACAAGTATCGAGCCAGACGCCTGTGCTCGGCGTGGGAAGGGATAACCACTCCCAATGACGGTGACCCGAATTTCTTCGCTTGCCAGGGTTTCGGAACCTGGGACGTACTGGTCGGCATAGTCAACGGTGGGAACCCCGACGACGGGTGTTGTCGTCAAGGCTTGGGTTCCGCCTTCGTGCGCCATCTTGGGGAATTCTGGGATCGTCATCTCGCGCTCATCTCGCAGTCCGCCGGTAGTTGATTTGAACAATAGAACAAAACGACGAGCCATGATCTGATGCGACAACTGGTAGCGTCCAAGGATGAGTTCGCCGACGCTCAGCCTTGAGGCTGCGCGGCGCATGGCTCTTACTGCGCAGGGTTTCGGCCTCCGGAAGCCCTCGACCGTGACGATGCGCCATCTCCAGAGCACCATTGACCAGGTCGCCCAGTTTCAGGTCGATTCCGTAAACGTCGTTGCGCGCGCTCAGTACCTCCCAGTCTTCTCTCGTTGGGGCGAGTACGACACCAGCTTGCTCGATCGTGCTGTCGGCAACGCGCCTCGCAGACTATTCGAGTACTGGGGTCACGCGGCGAGCATGATTGATGTCCGACTTGAGCCTGCGCTGAGAACCAGAATGGCGCGCGCCGAGGATGAGGCGTGGGGGAATATGCGCGTGGTGGCTCAAGAACACCCGGAGTTGGTTGCTCGGGTGCTTGATGAGATTGCGGTGCGACCGCGGACCGCTCGTCAGATCGAAAGTGCAGTTGTCACTGGAATGCAACCGGAACCGAGTGCGCGTGATGCGTGGGGATGGAACTGGTCCCAGGTGAAGACTGCGACGGAATGGCTGTTCTGGTCCGGCCAACTCTCGGTCGCAGCGCGGACGCCCTCGTTTGAGCGTCTCTTTGACCTTCCTGCCAATGTGCTGCCGCCGGAGGTTGTTCACTTACCTACCCCTACACCTAGTGATGCAGTGCTCGCGCTTGTTCGGCGATCAGCCTCAGCCCTCGCAGTGGCGACGCTGGGGTGTCTTACTGACTATTTCAGGCTGAATCGTCGAGAGGTAGCCTCCGCGATCGCGGAGTTAGAGGCCTCAGGCGAGTTGATCCCGGTCCGAGTGGATGGATGGGCGCGGGATGTATGGGTCTGGCACAAGGCGACCAGGCCGAGACAGTTGGCGGCCACCGCGCTGCTAAGCCCATTCGACTCGCTCGTCTTCGAGCGGCGGCGCCTCCGCGAGCTATTTGGCTTCGACTACCGGATCGAGATCTACGTTCCAGCCAAGAAGAGGCAGTTCGGCTACTACGTGTACCCCTTCTTGATGAAGGGAAGGTTCGTCGCGCGGGTTGATCTCAAGGCAGATCGCGATGCGGGGTTCCTCATTGTTCGGTCGGTGTGGCTTGAGGAGGGAATCGATCCGGAGGCTGTTCGCGATTCACTACGCCTGGAGCTTGAGCGCATGGCCGGGTGGCTGGGGCTGAGTGGAGTCCGTGTGTTGCCCCTATCCGAGTCCGGTGTGCAAGGAAACGGGCGACCGCTGAAGGTCTAACGATCGCGTGCGGCTCTGGGTAGGCGCACTCGTGGCCAAGGCAGATGGTGCACCTGCCCAGATTTGAACTGGGGACCCCCTCCGTGTCAGGGAGGTGCGCTAACCGGACTGCGCTACAGGTGCGTGTGTTGCTTGTCTAGCGGTCTAACAGTTGTTCAGGCTCAGTCGCCTAACGAGGTGGAGACGGGATTTGAACCCGTGTACACGGCTTTGCAGGCCGTTGCCTCGCCTCTCGGCCACTCCACCGTGGTGCCTTAGGTCCAGCCTAACGCTAGGCCGGGGGGCTATTGCGAGCGGACGACGGGATTCGAACCCGCGACCCTCACCTTGGCAAGGTGATGCGCTACCAGCTGCGCTACGTCCGCGTGTACCCGACGCGACGTGGTCTCATCAGGTGCGGGCACACTTTAGCCGATAACCCTTTGCCGGAGTCTTAGGCGGGTGGGTCATTGGGATGTTTGGTGTTATTGCGGTCGACCGGGAGAGGCGGTGAAGACGTGACGAAAGATGAGCCAGTCGCATGGCTAGGTGGGCTGATTGGTACGGATCTCGTTGAATCGTCGGACGACTTGAGCGCAACCGCCAGCGCAGGTCGATGGGCAGTCGTCATCGACTTCGAAGGCAAGGTCAGGTGTCACAGGTTCGCCTCCTGGCATAGGGGATCTGTTCGCGAGGTGATCGGCCCGTGGAGCGGCCCAGCTGCTAGCGCGTACCAAACGACCCTTGATCAGCGGGGGTATGAGTCGGCGGTGGAGTCGGTGCGAGCTGACATAGCGGCAGGGCGCCTCTATCAAGCCAACATCTGTCGGCTGCTGAGTGCCGCGCTTCCCAGTCCCGATCGAGCAAACATCCTCGGCCTGGCCGCACTTCTTAGCGAACAGAACCCGGCCCCATATTCTGGGGCAATCAGCATTCCCAACGAGGGTCTCGAGATCGCGTCGGCTTCTCCGGAGCTATTCATTTCAGTCACTGATCGCCAGGTGAGTTCGGGTCCGGTCAAAGGCACGGCTCGTCACGGTGACGGCCTATCGGACAAGGATCGCGCCGAGAACGTCATGATCGTAGATCTGGTGCGCAACGACCTGAGCCGGGTTTGCGAGCCCGGGACAGTCGAAGTTCCTAGCCTGCTACGAATCGAGCAGCATCCAACGATCGTGCACCTAGTCTCGACGGTTGATGGGCTCTTGCGACCCGAGGTGGACCTAGCCGAGATAGCGGAGGCCGCATTTCCACCCGGAAGTGTCAGTGGCGCTCCGAAGTACACCGCGTTGCAGGCGATCAAAGAGTTG
This sequence comes from uncultured Actinomycetes bacterium, assembly GCA_946803585.1. Classification (GTDB taxonomy): domain Bacteria; phylum Actinomycetota; class Actinomycetes; order S36-B12; family UBA10799; genus UBA10799. The sequence goes on along the minus strand of CAMPEQ010000007.1, from coordinate 331,796 downwards.
GAGCCGACACCACGTGGACCGTACTGTGGAGCCATCGGCTGGGTGGACGCCGACGAAGGAACTGCTGAGTTGGCCGTCGCCATCAGGACTTTCTGGAAGACGCAAGAGGCAGGAGAAGTCATGCTGAACTTTGGAACGGGTGCCGGCATTACCTGGGGAAGTGACGCGACGGCCGAGTGGGACGAGTCAGTTCTGAAAGCTGAGCATCTCATTTCGGTGGCTGCAGGTGAGGTCCAATGACGAATGCCCGGGTTTGGCTCAATGATCAACTCGTGGTCGAGGCCTACGCAATCGTTAGCGTCCGTGATCGCGGGTTCACCTCCGGTGACGGGGTGTTTGAAACCGTAAAGATCGTCGATGGGCAGCCCTTTGCGATTACGCGGCATTTGACCCGACTGGCGAACTCGGCCAAGCTCGTGGGACTCCCGCAGCCTGATGAGGGCTACCTGCGAGAGGCGGTTAGGGCGACAATCGCGGCCAACGCTGATCTAGTGGATCCGCTCGGACGTATGCGCATCACCCTTACCGCTGGAAACCCCTCGGGAAAGACCTCCGTGCCAAGCCGTAGTGGTCCGGTAACGCTAGTGATTACCGTCGATAGACAACGACCTCATCCAAACTCGGTATCAGTGGTGACCGTGCCGTGGTGTCATAACGACAAAGGCCCTCTGGTCGGAGCGAAGACAACTTCCTACGCTGACAACCTGGCGATCCTCGAGCGAGTTCGAGTCGACGGCGCCGACGAGGCGCTCCTGGCAGACACGTCCGGGCGCCTGTGCGAGGCGACAACGGCCAACGTTGTGTTGGGAGTCGACGGGGAACTCATCACGCCAACGTTGGCTACTGGTTGCCTACCTGGAGTCACCAGGGCACTGCTCCTCGAGTGGGGTCTGGTCCGAGAACAGGACTTCCCCTTCGCCAAGCTCGATCAGGTCACTGAACTCCTGCTGTCGTCCTCGACTCGCAGTTTGATCCCAGTGGATTCGATTGACGGACGGTCGCTGGCGGTCCCGGGCGATCTGGCAGTGGGCGCCATTGCGGAGTTCGCTCATCGGGCCGCGGATTCCCTCGATCCGTAGCAGTGGCTGGGTACTACCGCCAAATGAGGTCATCCACCAGCTCAGGAATTGTCGGAGCTCCGAGTAGCGCCATCGCCATCTCAAGTTCGGTTCGCAGCATCTCGATGACGTGGGTGACACCTGCTGCGCCGTAGGTGGCGAGTCCCCAAATGATCGGACGTCCGACGAGCACGGCATGTGCTCCCATACATAGGGCCTTCGCGACGTCCGTTCCGCGACGGATCCCGCCGTCTACAAGCACCGGAACTGCGCCGTCGGCGGCACCCACTACGCCGGGCAGCGCGACCGCAGTTGGTGGCACGGTATCGAGGTTCCGAGCGCCGTGGTTAGAGACGATGATGGCGCCCACGCCGTAGTCGACAGCCCGCCGGGCATCGTCTGGACGCAGTATCCCCTTAGGGATGACCGGTACCGGGGAGATATCGACTAGCCACTCAAGGTCATCCCAGGTGATGGACGGACTGAGATGTGGGTTGTAGATCCTGCGGTGGGGCGGTGTTGAATCTGGCGATGGTGTCATCCCTGCCAGGATTGGGTACTGCGCGCCGGCGGCGGCTCCGAGGTTGTCGCGTTTGTCGCGATCGCGTGCACCCAGCGTTGGCGTGTCGACTGTCACCACGAGCGCACTCGCGCCACCCGAGACGGCGTCTTCGACCAGTTGCTGGGTCCACCCGTGGTCATTCTGGACGTAGAGCTGAAACCACCATGGCGAGTCCTCTGCCGTGGCTGCCGCACTGATCTCGGCGAGCGTGGAACTCGCGAGAGAGCTGAAAACTGGCAATGCGCCAGCGGTAGCAGCGCCCCGCATCGAGGCCAGTTCGCGTTCGGGGTGGTAGGAGACGTGGCGGGCGGTTGGCGCGATCAGAATCGGATGAGCCAGCGTGTGCCCAAGTAGCTCAGTGCTGGTGTCAATCGTTGATGCGTCGACTAGGACGTGAGGCGCGAGTGGAATATCTGACCAGGCAGAACTAGCCATCCCCAGAGTTACTTCGTCACCGGCCCCGCCTGCGACGTAGTCCCAAATCGGTCCAGCGAGTAGTTCCCTAGCAAGTGGCTCAAGCTGACCTACGTGAACGATTCGGTCCGAAATTGGATCTGTCCGGATACCTGCAGCAGTCATGCTGCAACGGTATCCGGACAGATCGAACGAGTTCTCTGGGCGGCTCTACAAGCTCGTGGGTCCGCCATCTTCCAATAGACGGTCGATCAACGAATCCATGTCGATAAGCGCGCTCTCCGACCCGACGGGCACGATCGTGTAGCTGCGGGCCAAGAAGTCCTCGATAATCTCTCGCGGCGCCTCCATGAGGGCCTGTCCGCTTGGCGAGGACAGCGAGATGCAGAGCACTTCGTGTCCGTCAGTCTTCGACGGCCACATTGCGATGTCACCATCTCCGGCCGGCTTGCGAAGGCCCTCGGCGATGAGTTCACGAGCGAATACCCAGTTAACGTCGCCTTCGGATGTACGGAAGGTTGCGCGAACCGAGTAGGGCTCATGTGCGGCGTAGTCGAGTAGCGCTAGAACGCTTACGGATCGATCAGCTGTCAGTACCAGCTTCAGATCCATCTCGGTTGAAACGATTGTGGGTAGTGGTCCAGTGGTCATTGGGTTCCTCCTCAGGTAGCTCCGACGACGTGATGCCCACTCTGGACCCACTCCAACCAGGTAAAACCCAAAGAAACACCGTGTTGCTCGTCACCTTTCCTGATTCGTACGCACCCGTGATTCGCCGCTTACGGGGGCCAAACAATGGCCGGATATCAGGGCTAGTCGACCAGGGGAGTTACGCATGTGGGACGTCGGTCTAACATAAGCCTTCGTTGGGCGTCAGTGGACTTGATGAGAGGCCTCGACGCATTGCACCTGTAGCTCAGTTGGTTAGAGCGCACGCTTCACACGCGTGAGGTCCCCAGTTCGAGTCTGGGCAGGTGCACACGTTTGACCTGCGACACTCCTACGCTGGCCGTGCTGATGTGCTCGCCCGTCGATAGGCTGCGGTACGACTCGCTCGCGCGAGTATCAGCAGCGTCGATCAGTGCACCGGGTAGCGGTGCCCAATCTCAGCCATAGGGGAGTCCGTATGCCGTCGGTAACCGTCACGACCGATGAGTCTTCCGAGGTTCAGGAGCTCGAGGATGGTGCTCGGGCTGCGGATCTGTTCAAGGACCGTTCGATTGTCGTTGCTCGAGTCAATGGCGAGCTAGTTGATCTAGCCACTGCGCTCAACGATGGAGACGTTGTCGAGCCAGTATCAATGGAGTCTGAAGAGGGCTTAGCGGTTGTACGCCACTCGAGCGCCCACGTATTGGCGCAAGCAGTTCAGGATCTGTTCCCCGGAACCAAGCTAGGAATCGGGCCACCGATTAAGGATGGGTTCTACTACGACTTCGATCCGGCTGAACCATTCACTCCGGAAGACCTGGACGCTCTGACGAAGCGAATGCAGCAGATCGTCAAGGAAGGGCAACTGTTCTCGCGACGGGTAGTGAGCGAGGACGCTGCCCGAGCTGAGCTTGCCGACGAGCCGTACAAGTGTGAACTCATCGGCCTCAAAGGCGGAACCCCCGATGACGATGTGATGGAGGTTGGCGGAGCCGAGCTCACTATCTATGACAACCTGCACCCGCGAACAAGAGAGACGAAGTGGGGCGACTTGTGCAGAGGCCCCCACGTCCCGAGTACTCGCGTGATCCCAGCGTTCAAGCTCATGCGGACTGCTGCGGCCTACTGGCGGGGAAGCGAGAAGAACCCGCAACTTCAGCGGATCTACGGAACCGCTTGGCCGAGTAAAGACGATCAGCGTGCCTATCTTGACTTTCTTGCCGAGGCGGAGAAGCGCGATCACCGGCGACTCGGTTCCGAACTTGACTTGTTCTCATTCCCAGACGAGATCGGCTCCGGCCTTGCGGTATTCCATCCCAAGGGCGGCGTGATCCGGCGCGAGATGGAGGACTACTCCCGCCGTCAGCACGAATCCGCCGGGTACGAGACCGTGTATAGCCCGCACATCACTAAGTCCAAGCTCTTTGAAACCTCCGGTCACCTCGATTGGTATGCCGACGGGATGTACCCGCCGATGCAGCTCGATGAAGATCGTGACTCGGCAGGCAATATCCGGCGGCCGGCAGTGGACTACTACCTCAAGCCGATGAACTGCCCGATGCACAACCTGATTTTCGCCTCGCGAGGCCGGAGCTATCGGGAACTGCCGCTACGGCTCTTCGAGTTCGGCACCGTCTACCGATACGAGAAGTCCGGCGTCGTACATGGACTCACTCGGGCGCGCGGGTTTACTCAAGACGACGCTCACATCTATTGCACTCAGGAGCAAATGCCGCACGAGCTCGACTCGCTGCTGTCGTTCGTGCTCGACTTACTTCGGAACTACGGTCTCGACGACTTCTACCTGGAGTTGTCGACTCGCGATCCTGAGAAGAGCATCGGCTCTGACGACCAGTGGGATGAGGCAACGGAGGCGCTGCGGCAGGCTGCCGGACGCCAGGATCTCGAACTGGTTCTTGACCCGGGTGGCGCAGCGTTCTATGGACCGAAGATCTCGGTGCAAGCCCGCGATGCGATCGGTCGGACCTGGCAGATGTCGACCATCCAGGTGGACTACAACCTTCCCGAGCGGTTCGACCTCGAGTTCCAGGCGGCTGACGGCACGAGACAGCGTCCGATCATGATTCATCGGGCCCTATTCGGGTCGATCGAACGCTTCTTCGCAGTCCTCTTGGAGCACTACGCGGGCGCCTTCCCGCCATGGCTGGCACCTGTTCAGGTTGTGGCGATTCCGGTTGCCGATGTTCACTACGAGTACCTACAGGACGTCGTCTCACGCCTGCGCCGTGAAGGTATTCGTGCCGAAGTTGACGTCAGCAATGACCGCTTCGCGAAGAAGATCCGTAACGCGGCCAAGCAGAAGATCCCGTTTGCGCTGATCGCCGGTGACGAGGACGCCTCTGCTGGTGCCGTTAGTTTTCGATTCCGGGATGGAACTCAACGTAACGGCGTACCCATCGATGAGGCGATCGAGATCATCACGTCCGCGGTCGCTAGCCGCGAGCAGGTCTGAGATGGGCAATCCCTCGGACTGGGATCGGCTGTGGACACCACACCGAATGGCGTACATCAAAGGTGACGGAAAGCCCAGCTCGGCAGATTCAAGTGAGCAGTGCCCGTTCTGTCCGTCGCCAGGGGATTTGCGTGAAGGGCCCGACAGTGACTTGGTTGTTGCCCGCGGCGAGTTTGTCTACGCGGTGCTCAACAAGTTCCCTTATAACTCCGGACACTTACTCGTATGTCCGTACCGCCATATTGCCGAGTACCCGGATTTGACCGTGCCGGAGACAGCCGAGTTCAGCGCTTTCACCAAGATCGCCATGGGCGTATTGCGCGAGGTGAGCGGTGCGCACGGGTTCAATATCGGGATGAATCAGGGAGCAATCGCGGGGGCTGGTATCTCCGCGCACTTGCATCAGCACGTCGTGCCGCGGTGGGGTGGTGACATGAACTTCATGCCTGTCATTGGTGGAACCAAGGTTCTACCTGCGCTCCTGGAGCAGTCGCGCGACTTGCTCGCGCAAGCGTGGCCGGTGTCGGATGCTTAACAACACGAATGCTCGTGCGGGAGTAAACAAGGTCATCGAGCCGATCGCTCGAGGGCTGATCAAGATCGGATTAACCCCGGATGCCATCACCGTCATCGGGACGGTTGGTACTGCTGCCGCGGCATTCATCTTCCTGGCAAGGGGCTCGTTTCTTATCGGTTCTCTGGCAATCGCAGCCTTCATTTTGTCCGACATGTTGGACGGGACGATGGCTCGCCTGCAGGGCCGTACGGGCGTCTGGGGTGCGTTCCTTGACTCGACGATGGACCGGATCGCAGACGGGGCCATCTTTGTCTCGCTGCTGATCTACTTCACCAACACCGGGCAGTGGGGCCTTGTGGTGGCGACAACGATCTGTTTGATCGCTAGCACGATTATCTCGTATGCAAAGGCACGCGCTGAAGGTTTGGGAATGACCTGTAACGTCGGCTTCGCTGAGCGCACCGAACGATTGATCATTGTCATGGTTCCGACGTTCCTCGCGGGCTTGGGCGTTCCCTACATTCAGGCAGTTGCGCTTTGGGCACTGGCCGCTTTGACCGTGCTCACGGTGTTCCAACGGTTAATACACATCCACAGGCAGGCCGCAAAGCTTGTTGATGAGCAGGGAGCAGCCTCGTGAACATCAAGGACGATGCGTCGTACTTGGCGTTTGCGACGGGCTGGGGTGCCGTCCGAAAGCTGCCGGAGAAGTCGGCGTATCGCAGTTTCGATGTGATCTCCGATCGCCTCTGGAGTCGTCGAAAAGGCGGAGTCGTTCAACTTGAGAAGAACCTTTCACGGGTCGAACCCGGTGCAACTCCGGAGCAGCTTCGAACGATGTCGCGGGAGTCAATGCGTAAGTACTTTCGCTACTGGTGTGACGCATTTCGAATGCCGGACTGGGACAAGACTCGCATCGTCGACACCTTCGAATGCGTCGACGAGTACCGTCTTGTCGACGGACTCGCCCAAGACAAGGGCGTCATCGTTGCGCTAGCGCACATGGGAAACTGGGATCACGCCGGAGCCTGGGCGACCTTGACCCATGCACCGCTGACGGCGGTCGCGGAGAAGCTGGAACCTGAGCGGCTGTTCGAGAAGTTTTTGGCCTATCGGGAATCGTTGGGGATGCAGATCTATCCCACTGGCACCCCGAACGTGATTGACACGTTGGCCCGTGAGCTACGCGAGGACAAGCGCATCGTTGCGTTAGTGAGCGATCGCGACTTGACCGCGCGAGGTATCGAGGTCAACTTCTTCGACGTAGCCACTCGAATGCCAGCCGGTCCGGCGAATCTTGCGCTGCGAACTGGGGCACCGTTGTTCCCCGCAACTCTTTGGTACGAGGGACCCAGGGCCTTCGCGCAGATCCACCCCCAGGTCGTCGTTCCGGCTACTGCTCCAAGCGGAGACGATGCGAAGGACCGACCCGGGTATGACGCGGCGGTCACCGCGATGACCCAGCAGATCGCCGACGCCTTCGCCAACGGGATCGCTGATCGGCCAACTGACTGGCACATGCTCCAAAAGCTCTGGCTGCCAGACCTCGACCCTGACCGACTGGCAGCCTCGGACGCTGCTGCTAGTCGCGACGGTGAGCAGGGGTAGTACTGATGAGGGTTGGAATCGTCTGCCCCTACGACTGGTCGTCGCCAGGCGGCGTAAAGCAACATGTCCGAGACCTCGCCTACGCGCTGATGGACTTGGGACACGAGGTCAGTGTGTTGGCGCCTGCTGAAGACGAGTCGGACCTCGAGGACTTTGTCGTGTCGGCAGGTCGACCCATCGCGGTTCCCTACAACGGATCAGTGGCGCGGGTGAATTTCGGGGTTGTCTCCGCTGCTCGGGTCCGACGGTGGGTACGCGACGGCGAGTTCGACGTCGTCCATGTGCACGAGCCAGCAAGTCCAAGCCTGTCGGTACTTACCTGCTGGGTGAGTACTGGTCCGCTGGTTGCGACCTGGCACTCATCGCAAGAACGGTCGCGGGCAATGGGCGCGTTCTATTACGTACTCCAAACCGCGATTGAGAAGATCACCGGCCGCATCGCGGTGAGCGAGAAGGCGCGAAAAACTCTGGTCGAGATCCTTGGGGGAGACGCCGTCCTTATTCCCAATGGAGTCAGCTGTAAGCAGTTCGAGCATGGTGAACCGTTCGACGGCTATCCGCGCGCTGGCAGAACGCTGCTCTTCCTGGGCAGAATCGATGAGCCACGAAAGGGGCTCGATGTTCTGATCAAAGCGCTGCCCGAGACTCTGCGCGCCTTCCCGGATCTACGACTGCTGGTCGCGGGGCCTGGCGATATTGATGGAGTTCGTTCATCGCTGGCGCCCGAAGTTGTTGATCACGTCGAGTTCCTCGGCCTCATTAGCGAGGACGACAAGGTGCGGGCATTCAAATCTGCCGACGTCTACGTTGCTCCCAACACCGGCGGCGAGAGCTTCGGAATAGTTCTACTGGAGGCGATGGCTGCCGGCACCCCGGTCATCGCCAGCGACATCGATGCGTTCGCCAAGGTCCTTGAAGGGGGCGAGTCGGGAGCCTTGTTCGCTAACGAGGACTCCGCATCGCTGGCGGTCAACCTCATTGAGCTGCTCTCCGATGATGAGCGAAGAGCTGAGTTAACGGTGCAGGGCGCACGGCGAGCCCACGAGTTCGATTGGGCAACGGTTGCCCGTGACGTTGTTCGGGTTTATGACGCGGTGGTTCAGCCGGGCGTTAAGGTTGGCGCCGACTTCAGCGGTCAGTTCTTTGGACGGATGGGATGATCTGGTTCTTTCTCGCCGTAGCGCTCCTGGTGATATTTGGCGTCTACCTGTCTATGACGGCCGGGCGGCTTGACCGTCTTCACGGCCGCGTCGACACCGCCTACGCATCCCTGGACGTGCAGCTCGTGCGGCGTGGCAGTGCGGCTTTGGATGCGGCGGGATCAGGACTCCTCGATCCCGCATCAACCCTGGTCCTAGGGGACGCCGCGATTGCGGCACGTGATTCGCAACTGGAACCGCTGCGACGAACTCAGCTGGAAAGCGATCTGACCAAGGCGATCATGGTGACGATTGGTTCGAAGGAGGACGTTGAAGTCCTCGTCGAGGAACCATTGGGCGCTGAGATCGTTGATGCGATGAGCGCCTCGTTCCATCGAGCTGCACTCGCCAGACGGTTCTATAATGACGCGGTTCGAGCGTGCCGTGCGGTGCGCCGCCAGCGGATCGTCCGGTGGTTTCGGTTGGCAGGTCATACAGGCTGGCCGCAGACTGTCGAGATGGACGATGACATCCCGCCTGGGTTCGCTGGACGGTAGGCGCTGATACCCGATTGTCCGACCGGAAAGCGGCTAGATCTGCCCTTGCGGCAATCGCCGGTTTCATCCCAACTAGGGATACCCCTACCATTGGGCGCATGGCTACGGATTCCGCTGAAAAATCGCAACGTCAACTTGGCACCAATCTCCTCAAACGAGGGATGGCTGAACAGCTAAAAGGCGGCGTCATCATGGACGTTGTCGACGCTACCCAGGCCAAGATCGCCGAAGATGCGGGTGCAGTTGCCGTGATGGCACTTGAGCGCGTCCCGGCCGATATCCGAGCTCAGGGCGGTGTCGCGCGAATGAGCGATCCTGAGATGATCGAGGGAATCCAGGAAGCTGTATCGATTCCGGTTATGGCAAAGGCGCGGATCGGGCATTTTGTTGAGGCGCAGATCCTGCAGTCGCTCGGCGTTGACTACATCGATGAGTCTGAGGTCCTAACCCCGGCCGACACCGCGAATCACATCGACAAGCGGGAGTTCACAGTTCCTTTCGTGTGTGGAGCGACGAACCTGGGCGAGGCGCTGCGGCGGATTACCGAGGGTGCCGCCATGATCCGTTCAAAGGGCGAGGCCGGTACGGGCGACGTCTCCAACGCGACGACCCACATGCGCAAGATCCGTGGTGAGCTCGCACGCTTGTCGTCGCTTCCTCAAGATGAGCTGTTTGTGGCGGCCAAGGACATGCAAGCCCCCTACGATTTAGTCGTTGAAGTTGCGCAGGCCGGAAAGCTGCCAGTCGTGCTGTTCACGGCAGGCGGGATTGCTACTCCAGCGGACGCGGCGATGATGATGCAGCTTGGAGCTCAAGGTGTATTCGTCGGATCGGGAATCTTCAAGACCGGCGATGACAATCCGACCGAGGCGGTTCGCAACGAACGCGCGGCCGCTCGGGCAAAGGCAATCGTCGAGGCGACGTTGCACTTCGACAACCCAGACGTGATCGCCAAGGTCTCTCGCAATCTAGGACCAGCGATGGTTGGAATCAACGTCGATGAGATCCCCGAACCGCACCGGTTGGCGCAGCGAGGTTGGTAGCTGCAACGAGGTCGCGGATCGGCGTTCTCGGCCTTCAGGGAGGGTTCCCCGAGCATGAAGCGGCGTTAGCTGCCCTAGGAGCTGACTCAACTCGCGTCCGATGCGGCGCCGACCTCATGGGTCTTGATGGGTTGCTGATTCCGGGTGGGGAGTCGACGACGATCTCGCTGCTTGCGTCAAAGCAGAAACTCTTCGAACCGATCACTACCGCAATCGCACAAGGTCTTGCCGTTTACGGATCGTGCGCTGGAATGATCATGCTTGCGGATCGTGTGCTGGATGGTCGGGTAGATCGACCCTCGTTTGGTGGGATCGATATCGACGTCCGACGCAACGCATTCGGTCGGCAGGTTGACTCGTTCGAGGCGAAGCTTGAACTACCTGTGTTGGGTGGTGAACCGTTCCCTGCTGTGTTCATCCGAGCACCTTGGGTGGAACGGATCGGTGGGGGAGTTGAAATTATCGCGCGGTTGGCCCGCCAGAACGATGGAGATCCAGCCGGTAGGATCGTTGCTGTACGACAAGGACGGTTGCTTGCAACGTCATTTCATCCGGAACTGACTGGCGATCGGCGGATCCACGAGTATTTCTTGCGAATTGTGAGAGGCGAAGTATGAGCGGCCATTCCAAATGGGCAACCACGAAACACAAGAAGGCAGTAATCGACGCCAAGCGCGGCAAGCTCTTTGCCAAGCTGATTAAGAACATCGAGGTAGCTGCCAGAACCGGTGGCGCCGATCCTGATGGCAATCCGACGTTGTACGACGCGATGGTTAAGGCTCGTAAGAACAGTGTTCCCTTGGACAACATTGAGCGTGCGGTAAAGCGCGGCTCGGGCGCTGAAGCCGGCGGCGCTGACTGGCAAACGATTATGTACGAGGGATACGGACCCAACGGTGTTGCCGTTCTCATTGAGTGCCTGTCCGATAACCGGAATCGAGCTGCTGGTGAGGTTCGAACGGCGATGACCCGCGGCGGAGGGACGATGGCCGATCCAGGCTCGGTCTCATACCTGTTCTCCCGCAAGGGCGTCATCATCGTGCCCAACGAGGGTGTAACTGAAGACGATGTCTTGCTGGCCGTCCTCGATGCCGGAGCCGAGGAAGTCACAGATCTGGGCGAGGCCTTCGAGGTGGTCTGCGAACCAGGAGATCTCGTTGCTGTACGTACTGCCTTGCAGCAAGCAGAAATCGACTATGACTCCGCGGATGCGTCGTTTGTTCCTAGCGTCACGGTTGAGCTCGACGAGGAAGCCGCTCGGAAGCTGGTGAAGCTTGTCGACTCGCTGGAAGAAAGCGACGACGTTCAGAACGTGTTTGCCAACTTCGATATCTCGGACGAGATTATGGAAGCGATAAACGGCTGATCGGATCGCGCTGCGCAGGCTGAAGGACTAGGCTCGGTGACAGTAAAGGTCATCGCCGGTATTTCATAGTTTTCGCGGAGGTAAAGAGTGGTTTCGACAGGGTCGCGCCAACGGGCAGCTGCAAAGTCAGCCCAACGGATGAAGGGCTTTGACTTCGCCACATGGCGGACAGCTGATGACGATCCGGTCATGCGCTCAGCGATCGTCGGTCTCCTCATCACCGAGACCGCGCCAGACTGGGACAAACTCATTGAGCGGTTTGATCGGGCTTCCCGTGTCAACACCGCGTTGCGCCAGCGGGTTGTTGATCAAGGTGGTTTGACGACTCCGCGGTTGGTGATCGACCCAGACTTCGATCTGAGTTTCCATCTGCGCCGGTTCCGGATGCCAATCGGCTCCACCTGGATCGACGTGCTGGAAGATGCGCGCCGCCAAAGCATGACGGACTTTGACAAGGACCGTCCGCTCTGGCGAGTCACGGTACTAGAAGACCTGCCGGACGGCCGAGCGGCGATCATTCTCAAACTCCATCATGCAATTGCTGATGGGCAGGGAGCGGTCTTATTGGGCGCCTCGCTCTTTGACTTCACGCCCGAGGGTGAAGACCTCGGCCCGCTACCGGAGGCACCCAAAGCTGAGCAGCAGTTGAATCGTCTTGGCTTCGCCGAGGCGGTCGTTCGCGACAAAGTTGAGTGGGCCTCTCGCTCCACACAGGACTTCATTACCGGCATTGCTCCCGCGACCTTGGTAGCGATTCGAAACCCAGGAGATACGGTCAATCGCATTACGCGAACGGTTGGTTCGCTCGCCCGGTTCACTCGAGTTCCCTTGGGCCCACTGTCACCCTTGATGACCGAACGCAGTATCAACTATCACTTCGGCACCTTCGATCTACCGTTCGAGCAGATCCGGGCCGCCGGAAAGCAGTCTGGACATACGGCGAATGATGTGTTCCTCGCTGCAGTCGGTGAAGGAATGGGTACCTACCATCGCAAACTCGGCAAGCCGGTGGATTCACTGAGGATCAATATGCCGGTGAGCACACGAATCCCCGGTGCCGCTGGCGATGCGATCGAGAATGCAGTGAATATTGCACGCTTCGAAATCCCGACAATTGCTGAAGATGTTGCAACGATGATGGACCAGATCGCTGAGACCGTGCTCCAGGTGCGTAGCGAGCCGGCCCTCTCGTTTGCCAACGAGTTGGGCGAGCTGTCACGTTTCATCCCAAGCGATATTGTCGCAGCGGCAGCGCAGTCCAGTGATGTCACCGCATCGAACGTTCCTGGAGTTCCGATCCCGGTCTGGCTCGCCGGGGCAAAGGTGGAACGTATGTACCCGCTCGTGGCCACTATCGGCGCGGCGGTCAACGTCACAATGCTGACATACAACGGCATTGCCTCGGTCGGTGTCAGCACGGACGATGCGGCAGTCAGTGATCCCGATGTGCTGGTTGAGTCACTAAGGCAGGGCTTTGCAAATGCCGTTGGCCATCCTGTGCCGGCAACGACCCCGTTTGGGCCCGCCGCGGCGGCGAAGCGATCCGGGCCTCGCCGCGCGAAGAAGGCACCAGCGAAGAAGGCACCGACCAAGCGGACTGCGGTAAAGAAGGCACCCGCTAAGAAGGCGTCGGCTAAGCGAACTGCCACTAAGAAGGCTCCAGCCAAGAAGGCTCCAGCGAAAAAGGCAGCGACCACGGCAGTACCGGCTGCCAAGGCCACGTCAGCTAGGAAGACGACGGCCAAGAAGGCTCCTGTCAAAAAGGCCTCTCCACCCAAGGCTCCAGCAACCAAGGCTCCAGCAAAGAAGGCAACGGCAGCGAAGGCTCCAGCGCAGAAGGCAACGGCAGCGAAGGCTCCAGCAGCGAAGGCTCCAGCAAAGAAGGCAACGGCAGCGAAAGCGGCAGCGACAGCCGCGAAGAAGTAGCCATCACCGGCAGATCTGGAGAACCGATTTCGGTGTCTTCGGCGCGCCAACGCGACGTCGACTGGAATCGTGGTTAGCCTTTCCCTCGAACGTGTGTACGATTCGTGGGTAAGTTGTCAAGACTTCGCGGGAGGCTAGGTGCGTGTCCTAGGTGTAGATCCAGGGCTTACTCGGTGTGGTCTCGCGGTTGTTGAGGTGAGTCCAGCCCGCAAGGTGCAGTTGGTGTGTGCGGAGGTCGTGCGCACTCCACCCGGCGATGAGTTGGGCCGTCGCCTGGTTTCGGTGGAGGATGCTGTCGCGCGCGTCTTGGGGATGTATCTACCGGACACACTCGCGATCGAGCGGGTATTCAGTCAGCACAACGTCAAGACGGTCATCGGTACTGCCCAGGCGGCGGGTGTCGCTGCGTTAGTGGCCACAAAAGCTGGGATCCCGGTTGTATTCCATACGCCGAGCGAGGTGAAGGCCGCGGTTACAGGATCTGGTCGTGCGGACAAGGCGCAGGTTGCCGCCATGGTCTCTCGGATAGTCGGCCAGGAGGTCACAGGTCCCGCCGACCTAACAGATGCGGTGGCTTTGGCTATTTGTCATGGTTGGCGATTCCCATCCCAGGAAGCGTTGGCCCGGGCAGTTGCGGCCGCGCCAGCAGGTCGGGGAGGTGTCCGATGATCTCGACGGTGTCTGGCGTTGTGTCGGCGGTTGCGCCAGAGTCCGCGGTCATCGAGGTGGGCGGTGTCGGCCTCTTGGTTGCGGCGACGGCCGGAACGACTGCAGAGCTGCGGGTCGGCCAGCACTCGTTGCTCTTCACCTCGTTGGTGGTGCGAGAAGACTCGCTGACTCTCTATGGGTTCGCTGACTCCGACGATCGCAACGTCTTTGCGACCCTTCAGTCGGTTAGTGGAATTGGACCGAGGATTGCCATGGCCGCACTATCGGTTTACAGCGCAGATCAACTCAGGGCCGCAGTCCATGCGAGTGACGAGGCGGCGCTGACCAAGATCCCAGGGGTGGGGAAGAAGGGCGCTCAACGGCTGATCCTTGAGTTGGGGGACAAGATTGGCGCTCCTCGGAAACTGAATGCCAGCGTCACCGACGCCGACACTGCGCAAGCAGGCTCTCGTAACTCTCCGGCTGTTTGGCGGAGCCAGGTTCATGGCGCTTTGGTGGGACTTGGCTGGTCATCGAGAGAGGCTGAAGAAGCTGTTGATCGTGCTGTTGCTGAGCATGGAGACGTCATCCCAGCAGAAAGGACTGCCGACCAGCACGCTTCGACGATGCTGGCTGTCGCGCTGCGAGGGATTGGGGCGAGGGCGTGAGCGAGGACGATCGAATGGTGAACCCGGCAGAGAGCCCAGAGGATTCCGCAAGCGAGGCTGCGCTGCGGCCCGGCTCGCTTGACGAGTTCGTTGGCCAGCAACGTGTTCGTGATCAACTCGGCCTTGTGCTCAAGGCGGCCAAGCAGGCCGATCGGACTGCGGACCACGTGTTGTTAGCTGGCCCACCCGGTTTGGGAAAGACAACCCTCGCAATGATCGTCTCCGCGGAGCTTGACACTCCACTACGTATTAGTAGCGGTCCGGCTATTACGCACGCGGGTGATCTCGCTGCGTTGTTGACCAGTCTTCAGCCAGGTGAGGTTCTGTTCCTGGACGAGATCCATCGCCTTGCGCGGCCTGCTGAAGAGATGCTCTACCTCGCGATGGAGGACTACCGCGTAGACGTTGTAGTCGGTAAGGGTCCGGGCGCGACGGCAATTCCGCTCGAGCTCCCGCGATTTACCCTTGTGGGGGCAACGACTCGTGCAGGGTTACTTCCCGGTCCGCTTCGGGACAGGTTCGGCTTTACCGCCCATATGGAGTTCTACGATGCAGTTGAGCTCGAGCAGATTGTGAGGAGGTCTGCGGACCTCCTTCACGTCGAACTGAGTGCTGACGGTGCCAGTGAGATCGCAAGTCGGTCGAGAGGAACGCCCAGAATTGTCAATCGACTACTCCGGCGAGTACGCGATTTTGCGCAGGTTCACGGAAACGGATCGATTGATACTCAAACCGCACGCGATGCGCTCGAGCTCTTCGAGGTCGACGAGAACGGCTTTGACCGATTGGACGTCGCGGTGTTATCCGCCCTCATCAATAGCTTTGGTGGCGGACCTGTCGGGTTGTCAACTCTGGCGGTCGCAGTCGGCGAGGAGCCTGAGACTATCGAGGCAGTCGTCGAGCCCTTCCTCGTTCGAGCTGGAATGATCATGCGAACCCCGCGAGGGCGAGTGGGAACAGCGACTGCATGGCACTACTTTGGACTTCGGCCACCTGCCGATTTGCTTGGCGCTCGTAGATCGGAGCGCGGCGCGCAGACGCAGTTGCCGTCCCCCGAAGCACTAGATGGTTAGGATCGGCCTAATATTGCCGAATTCCCACCATTCTCGTGTAACGATTGCGCTCTACCGCGCCCAAGGATCGGAGCTCCATGAACGTATTACCGCTACTGATGATTGCGGTGTTGGCTGTGGGATTCTGGTTCTTCGTGGTTCGTCCAGCTAAGGCTCGTCAGCAGGCCCAGATCAGCGTGATTAACAGGCTTGCTGTAGGCGATCGAGTCATGACCACCGCTGGGCTCTTTGGGACGATTACCGATATTGCCGATACCGATGTTGGCCTCGAGATAGCTGATGGCGTTGTCGTCAGATACGTGCGCGAGGCGATCGCGAAGACAATCGAGTCGGCGCCCACTATCGATTCGTCCTCTATCGAGGCAGCGCAGGGAAGCGATCTACCGGAGTCTATTGAGCTTCCCTCTGACTCCGCCGCTTTCGACGCCACTCGCCAGAAGTAGACGAAACACCTCAATGGCAGCTCCTACAAAGATCCGTCCGTGGCGAACGCTAATTCTCCTCTTTGTCATTACCGCAGGGCTCACCGTCTGGGCATTCTGGCCGGGACAGGCCAATACGCCCAGATTAGGCCTAGACCTCCAGGGCGGCACGCAGGTCACGCTTGTGCCCAAGACGGTCGATGGCGGTGATCCGGTAACAGCTGACCAGCTCTCGCAGGCCGTTGAGATCATTCGCCAGCGCGTTGATGGTGTTGGTGTCGCCGAGTCTGAGGTCACGACGCAAGGATCCGGCGGTAGTGCCGCGATTGTCGTCTCAGTTCCGGGTGAGAACCGCCAAGGACTTGAGCAGCAGCTCGCTCAAACTGCACTGTTGGACTTCCGGCCAGTCGTCTTACAAGAGGCGTCGATTCCCGGTGGTCTACTCCCAGACGAGGCAACCGATCCGGAAGTATCACCTGCAACCGAACCTGAGGCGCAAGCAACTCCTGAAGCGACGAAGAAGTCGAAGAAGGCGAAGAAGGGCTCCGCTGTCAGCTTCGAGCCGACTCCGACTCCTAGCCCCACGACTGACCCATCTGAGGTACGCCCGCCGATTCAATCGCCCACAAACAACTCGTTCCTGCAGCAGGCTTTCCAAGCACTTGATTGCTCCAAGCCGGAGAATATTCAAGGCGGAACACCCGACAAGGTAGATGAGTGGCTCGTCACCTGTTCCAGTGATGGCAGTGCGAAGTATCTGCTAGAGCCAGCATTCATCCGCGGAACTCAGGTGACTGATGCCCAAGCACAGTTGCCTGAACAGGGCGCTGGTGGATGGCAAGTCAACCTCACCTTCGACACCGAAGGCGCTAAGGCGCTAGCTGACGTTTCAACACGAATTGTGAACTTGCCGCCGCCGCAGAATCAGTTCGGCATTGTGCTTGACGGGCTGGTCCAGTCCTCCCCGTTCTTCCAGGAGCCGATTCTCGGTGGTACTGCCTCGATTAGCGGAAACTTCACTAATACGGAGGCTAAAGATCTGGCTAACGTGCTCAAATTTGGAGCACTGCCTGTCAACTTGACTGTCGCTGAGGTCACGTCAGTTTCGCCCACGCTCGGAGCTGACCAGTTGCGCGCAGGATTGCTCGCTGGTGGGCTCGGTCTCCTTCTCGTGGCGGTTTACCTCCTCTTCTACTACCGAGTCCTGGGACTTGTAGCGGTCACGAGCCTCCTGGTTGCCGCCTTGTTGACCTACGACGTGTTCGTGATACTCAGCCGGACAGTTGGCCTGGCCCTCACTCTGGCGGGTGTGGCAGGTGCGATTGTCGCGATCGGTATCACCGCCGACTCGTTTGTTGTCTACTTCGAACGAATACGTGACGACGTTCGGGAAGGTAAATCGCTTCGCGTGGCCTGCGAGACAGGCTGGTCTAAGGCGCGAAACACCCTGCTCGCCGCTGACTTTGTGTCGTTGCTGGCCGCAGCAATCCTCTACTTCATCTCGATTGGCAACGTCCGCGGATTCGCGTTCGTGTTGGGTCTAACGACGATCCTCGACGTTGCCGTCGCGTTCATGTTCACCAGACCGTTAGTGGCGATTCTTGCTCGGAATCAGTGGTTCACCCGTGGCGGGCCGCTGACCGGGGTAAGCCCCGAGCGACTCGGGGTTGAGCCTGGCCGAGAGCTGCTCGAAGCGCGTGCGACCCACGCCAAGAAGAAGCAGATGAAGAACAAGGACGAACCGCCAGACGAAGAGGAAAAGGTGGGTGTGTCGGCTGGGGCCGAGGACTCAACGCCCACAAGTAGAGCCACAAGTAAAGATGGAGATGATGCGTAGTGGCAAAGCAAGGTTCACTCGCGTCGCGCCTTTATCGAGGCGATATCTCATATGACATCGTCGGCAATCGCAAACGGTGGTACGTCCTTTCCGGCGTCATCCTCTTACTCGCGCTCGTAGGCTTGTTCGGTCGTGGTCTGAACTTAGGAATCGAGTTTGAGGGCGGGGCCGAGTTCCAGGTTCCATCGGCTAACTGCTCGGTAGAACAGGTCCGCGATGCGGCAACGGGAGCTGGAGCTTCCAACCCGATTGTCACTGAGCTCGGTGATACCCGGATTCGGGTGCAGACTGAAGAGTTGTCAAGTGAGCAGAGCCAACAGCTCGTTCAAGCTCTCGCGACAACGTGTGACACGACCGCTGCTGAGGTAAAGATCCAGCTTGTTGGATCCACCTGGGGCGGTGAGATCACCAATAAGGCCCTACAAGGTCTCGTGATCTTCCTGATTGCAGTGACGTTGTTCCTGACGCTGTACTTCGAATGGCGGATGGCCGCAGCAGCGCTCGTGGCACTGGCACACGATGTCATCATCACGATCGGTATCTACGCACTTGTTGGGTTTGAGGTAACCCCTGCCACGGTTATTGGACTCCTGACAATTCTGGGATTCTCTCTCTACGACACTGTGGTCGTGTTCGACAAGGTCAAGGAGAACACCCGCGGAATCACGGCGCAAAGCAAGATGACCTACAGCGATGCCGCCAACCTGGCCGTGAACCAGACCATTGTCCGGTCGATCAATACCTCGATTGTCGCCCTCCTTCCCGTTGGAGCGATCCTGTTCGTCGGTGCCGGTTTGCTTGGCGCGGGGACGCTCAAGGACCTAGCGCTCGCACTGTTCATCGGAACGGCCGCTGGCACCTACTCGTCCATCTTCGTTGCGACGCCGTTCCTGTGCCAGCTCAAGGAACGGGAGCCGCAGATGAAGGCCCTAGCCTCGAGAGTCGCAACGCGTCGATCTGGACTGGACCGGAAAGCGGCTGAGCGAGCAGGCAAGTTGGCCGCCGCCGATAGTGTTGCAAGCGATGGTGAGTCAGCCAGCGTGGCCACGACATCCACCGGGTCGCAGCCAGATACGACGACGGGCGCGCGTAAAGAGCGAAGCCACCGAAATCAGCCGAAGAACCAGTCTCGGAGTAAGCGAGGCAAATCCTGACCGCGCGTCGCTGCCAAGCATCCGTACACTGAGTTCACAACGATGGACCGCCTTGCCACCCTAGGTAGCTTCGAGACCTAGCGCAGGTGAGGGGTCGTGAAGGCAGGCGTAGGCGTTGGGAGGTAGTTGTGGCGAACGAAGTCACCAGTTCAAATGCTGACGCGCCTGGAACGAGCCGACGCCAGCGCGCACTTGCCCGCTTCTCGGGGTCGCGTGGAACACCTGCGGAGATAGAACCGGTACTACGCAAACTCCGCCAGTTCCATCCCAAAGCTGATCGACAGATTGTCATCCGAGCGTATGAAGTCGCGGCAGACTCTCATAAGGATCAAGTTCGGCGTAGTGGTGACCCATACATCACCCACCCTGTCGCTGTCGCAGGAATTCTGGCTGAACTCGGAATGACGGCGCCCACGTTGGCGGCGGCACTGTTACACGACACGGTTGAAGACACTTCGTACTCGTTGGAGTCGCTTCGGGAGGACTTCGGCGACGAGATTGCCCGGCTCGTTGATGGAGTGACCAAACTCGACAAGGTCAAGTATGGGGACGCGTCGACTGCCGAGACCGTGCGCAAGATGGTCGTGGCGATGGCTCGCGATATCCGCGTGCTGGTGATCAAGCTCGCGGATCGCCTACACAACATGCGCACGATGAAGTACATGCCCCCGGATAAGCAGGAGTTTAAGTCCCGCGAGACATTAGAGATCTACGCGCCCCTTGCACACAGGCTCGGGATGAACACCATGAAGTGGGAACTCGAGGACTTGGCGTTTGCCACTCTCTACCCAAAGATGTTTGAGGAGATCGTTCGCCTCGTCCAGCAACGTCAGCCAAGTCGCGATAAGTACCTCGCGTCAGTGATCGCGGCTGTGGAGGATGACCTTCGCGGTTCGAAGATAAAGGCAAAGGTCGTTGGTCGGCCAAAGCACTACTACTCGATTTATCAGAAGATGATCGTTCGAGGTCGCGATTTCGCCGAGATCTACGACCTCGTCGGTGTCAGGATTCTGGTCGACTCAGTGCGGGATTGCTACGCAGCGCTTGGGCTGGTCCACGCCCGATGGAACCCAGTTCCTGGGCGATTCAAGGACTACATTGCAATGCCCAAGTTCACGATGTACCAGTCGCTGCACACGACAGTCATTGGTCCTGAGGGTAAACCGGTCGAGTTACAGATCCGTAGCTACGAGATGGATCGCTCTGCGGAGTTCGGGGTCGCAGCACACTGGCGCTATAAGCAGCCTGAAGTTGGTGGCAAGGTTGGTCCAGACGATATGGGTTGGCTGCGCCAGCTCTTGGAATGGCAGCGTGAGACGGAGGATCCGGCCGAGTTCCTCGACACACTCCGCTACGACCTGGCGAACTCGGAGGTCTACGTATTCACCCCGAAGGGTGATGTTATCGCGCTTCCGGCGGGCGCTACTCCGGTCGATTTCGCCTATTCGGTTCACACCGAGATCGGGCACAGGTGTGTGGGAGCGCGGGTCAACGGAAGCTTGGTCTCCTTAGAATCCAAACTGGATAACGGCGATGTGGTCGAGGTGTTTACCTCCAAAGCAGAAGGTGCCGGTCCAAGTCGCGACTGGTTAACCTTCGCTGCTTCGCCGAGGGCCCGTAATAAGATCAAGAGCTGGTTCTCCAAGGAGCGCAGGGAAGAGTCGATCGAGTCCGGCAAGGAGCAGTTGACTCGGGCGATGCGCAAACAGGGTTTGCCGATTCAGCGTCTGATGACCACCGCAAATCTCGTGCCCATCGCTCAAGACCTTCGGCACGCCGATATCACCGCACTCTATGCAGCGATCGGCGATGGTCGGACGTCAGCCGATAGCGTGGTCAAGCGCATCGTCGAGGGTCTAGGCGGATCTCAAGGTGCGGCCGAGGACGCCGCAGAGAACACCGCGCCTAGTAAGGTCTCGCCGCGACGAGCTGCCGGAACAGGCGATCCAGGCGTCATCGTCAATGGAACCGATGACATCTGGGTCAAGCTTGCTCGATGTTGCACTCCCGTTCCCGGAGATGAGATCGTCGGCTTTGTTACTCGCGGATCGGGTGTTTCTGTTCACCGGGCAGCCTGCGTAAACGTTCCTGCGTTAAGCCAAGAAGCCTCGCGAATGGTCGAAGTTGAATGGGCGCCAACAGCTAACTCAGTGTTCCTGGTGAATATTCAGGTTGAAGCTCTAGATCGAGCTGGCCTGCTTTCCGATGTCACTCGGGCGCTGTCAGAGCAGCATGTAAATATTCTCTCGGCCTCGGTGGCCACAAGCCGCGACAAGATCGCGATATCTCGGTTCTCGTTTGAGATGGCTGCACCCAAGCACCTCGGTTCGTTGCTTAAGACGGTGCGAGGAGTCGAGGGTGTTTACGATGTGTACAGGGTGTGATTCACCCGATTGATAACGGGATTTGACCTTCCATTGTCGGACCTCAGATCTAGCGTTGCCTTGTAGTCAAAATCTATGGCTGCGCTACACCTGGATACAAGTGTGAGGTCCGACATGTCAGTCAATGAGGGTTCGCTAGACCGTGGGTCATGTCGCGCCACCGTTCTTGAGTTGCCGCAGTTTGGTTGCTGTCGATGCGGCGGGGACGGTCTAATGGTTGCCACCTCAGGAGTTGATACCGCCGATTGCGGTGAGGTATCCGTGAAGAGCGCGGGTCGTGTCGTCACATTCGATTGCGGAGACTGCGGAGAGAACGGCCCACCTGCAGCGCTTAACTTGGAAGGGCTGCGCACGCTGTCGATCCTCCAATATCAGCGGCACCTCGAGCAGTTTGCATTTGAAGTCACCGGGTGGGCTGTCTCGTTGCGATCGGGGCAACCGGGCTCAACAGGGGACCCAGCCACCGGCTACTCCGACGCAGGCGAGCTTGAGGTCGCGATGTCCGCCGGTGCTAGCACGTGGTGCGAGTTCCCGATGACACTCGAGGACTTGCTGTCGGTTGTCCTTGAGTACGGCCCGGAGCACTACCAGTCATACCTAGAACTGTCCGACTGCTTGGACATCGACGTCACGGTGCCCGACGATATCTCCGAGATTACCGACCAGAACCACTGAGAGCCCCCGCGAAGCCCGAATGTAGCGTGCTAGCCGATTTTCTTACTTGCCTGTTGAGCAACGGCAAGCATGGCCTCGGCACTCGCTAGAGAGCCTTCAGCCTTGCTGATCGCAGCGGCGTTCCCAGCCTCTTTTGCCCGATCAAGCTGGCGACGTAGCTTATCCACCGTTTCTTGGAATCGAGTGACGGTGTCGCTGGCCCGGCCTTTGAGTTCCGGATTACTCGCCGTCCATTTTTGGCTTTCTGCGGCCTTGACGGCATCCTCGACCTTTCGGAGTCTGCCGTCGATCCTGCGTAGATCGTTGCGGGGAATCCGTCCGGCCTTTTCCCACTTGTCCTGGATCGCGTGCAGCGCCTTCTTCGTCGATCGGATGTCCTTTACTGGCACGAGCTTCTCAGCTTCAACCAGTAGCTCCTCCTTGACGGCAAGGGCCTTGGTCTCGTCTTCATTGCGTGCTGCGTACTGCTCATTGCGGGCCGCAAAGAACACGTCCTGAGCTGCGCGGAATTGAGCCCACAGCTTGTCGTCGTCCTTACCGGCCCTCCCGGCCTTCTTCCACTTCTCCAGCAGGTCGCGGTACGCCTGAGTCGTCTTTGCCCAGTCACGAGACGCGGAGAGTTCCTTTGCTTGCTCGACAAGCGCACGTTTGGCGGCCTTGGCCTTGTCGCGATTGGCCTCGAGCTCGGCGTAGTGGACGCGTCGGGCCTTGTCGAACGTGGTTCGGGCTGCGGAGAGGCGCTTCCAGAGGTCGTTCTCTTTGCCGCGATCCGCCCTTGGAATCGCTTTCCATTCCTCGATCAGGGTCTTGAATCGCTCCGTTGTCACCTTCCAGGCTTTCGAGTCTGCAAGTCCTTCTGCCTCGGTGACGAGTTCCTCGCGCTTAGCCAGCGACTGCTCCTTCGCGACGCTCTTGGCTTCGCTAAGCGCTTCCTTCTTCACATTGATCAGGACTTCGAGTTGTCCGATTCGCGCGACGAGTCCGGCCATGTCACCGACGAATGCCGGTTCCAGGACGGCTTTGCGAACTCGCTCAGCGGTGGCTTCGGCCTGGTCGGGAGTGCTTCGGTCATCAGCTAGACGCTTTGCCGCCAAGTCAATCTCGGTCGCGAGTTCGTTGTACTTGCGGGCGAAGAACTCCAGGCCCTCCTGTGGATCACCGGCCGCCCACTGTCCAACCTCGCGCTGCGAACCATCTGGAAGCCGCAGGAAGACCGTCCCATCGGGGCCGACCTCTCCGAAGCTTGTAGCGGGTGCCGCAGCCTTGACCGCACCTCCGACTGATGCTGGAGTCGGAACTGGACGCGCTGGGACGGCCTTGGGGTCCTTGTCAGCCGCAGTCGACTCGGCTGGGGTGGCGGTGGGCTCAGCGCCGGTGGTTTCTGCTGGCACTGGCGCGTCGCTCGGCGTGGACCCATCGGAAATGCTGGATAGAGACTCGGCCGACTCCGGTGTTTCGTCGGTAGTGGTCATGATCCATTCCTTACGGTTGCGGTATTGATGACAAGGGGTTGAGCTGGCGGTCCGTCGGCAGGATTTGGGCTACCTTCGGCGACACCGTTTGCGGCGACATACTCCACGACGTTGAGTCCGCTAGTGACTGTTCCGAACATGTTGTACTCCGCGCCGAGTGCGGTGTCTTTGTACACAATAAAGAACTGACTTCCGCTCGGACCTTGCGCACTTGCTGCAATGGCCACCGAGCCCGCCGGATAGAGGGCTGCACCAGTCTGAGGATCGGCTGTGGGAAGGGCCTCTCGCGGCACTGGTAGACCGGCATCGCCTTGGCCGTTTGGATTAGCAGCCCCACATTGCACCACGAATATTCCCTGCGTGGTCAATCGACTGCAAGTATTCCCGTTGTACCAGCCATCGGCGGCCAGGAAAGCGATGGCATTGCTCGTGACCGGAGCCGCGGTGGTCGCCAGCGCGATCTCTATCGCTCCACAGTTCGTGTTGAGGGTCAACGAGGATCCTGGCTGTAGGCCTTGATCAGGGGCATCGGTGTAGGTCTTGCTATTTGGTGTTCCAGGGTCTTGGCTGCAGGTCACGTCGCTGGGGGTCGGTACCGGTGCCGGTGGCGCAGTGACTTCGGTATTTGCAAGTTGCTCCTCTGCAGTGTCAGCCGAGGATTCCGGCCAGAAGATGACAGCAAGCACCACGACGACGATCACCGCGACCACACCGGCGGCAATAACCGCGTTGCGGCGCTGGCGTTGCGCTTGCTCAGACTTGCGTGTCTGTTGGCGCTCGTGTTTGTCCCGCGCGACTTGCTTTGCCCGCTTCTGACCGGCCATTACGTGTCGTCCTCTTCACTGTTGAATGCAAAACTGCCCTCGCGGGAGTGTAGGTGGCCCACGGGCATAAGTGTTGCCGATACCCTCATGTGGTGCTGATTGTGGGATTCCCGGCTGGGCCGTGGGCAACGAACTGCTTTGTCGTGTCAACCGGTCCGGGTCAAGAGTGTTTCATTATTGATCCGGGTAAAGACGCGGCGTCCGGCGTGGACGACGTCATTGCCGAGCATAACCTCAAACCTGTCGCGGTCGTGCTGACCCACGGGCACCTTGATCATATGTGGTCGGTCGTGCCCGTCTGCGGCGCAAACGATATTCCGGCTTACATTCATCCGGGGGATAGGGCGCTGTTGGCGGACCCGATGGCCGGTATCTCAGGGGAAACGAGGTTGGCTTTCGAGTCGATGACCAAAGGAACGATGACTTTTAGTGAGCCTGACGAGGTCCGTGAGCTCAACGATCAGGCCCGACTCGAGCTTGCTGGTGTGACGCTGACGGTTGATCACGCCCCAGGTCACACTCCCGGCTCGGTGTCATTCAGGGCGCCTGCGGGAGACGATTACCCGCAGATCATGTTCAGCGGTGACCTGCTATTCAAGGGCTCGATTGGTCGAACCGACTTACCCGGCGGAGATTCCCAGGAGATGTTGCGGTCGCTGAGTCGGGTTGTACTTCCGCTAGATGACTCCACGGCGGTGCTGCCAGGTCACGGCGAGGCGACCACGATCGGAATTGAGCGGGGCTCGAACCCCTACCTGCGTCAACTTGCTGATTCAGACGATATCCCCGGCGCCCCGACGCGGGGGCTGTAGTTCGATGGCACAGAAGTTCCAGGCTCCCAAGGGCGTCGCCGAGTACACACCGCCGGATTCCAATGAGTTCCTTGCCGTCAGGACTTCGCTGGCCGCGGCCGCCCAACGTGCCGGTTATTCCTATCTCGAGTTACCGATTTTCGAAGACACCGCGCTCTATGTCCGCGGAGTTGGGGAATCGACCGACGTCGTGAGCAAGGAGATGTACACCTTCGACGATCGAGGTGGTCGCTCGCTGACACTGCGGCCGGAGGGCACCGCGGGCGTGGTTCGCTCGGTCGTTGAGCACAATCTAGATCGCGCTGGTCTGCCAGTGAAGGTCTGGTACGCCGGTCCCTTCTTCCGCGCTGAACGTCCTCAGCAGGGCCGCTATCGGCAGTTCAATCAAGTGGGTCTTGAGGCGCTGGGCTCAGATGATCCGGCGCTGGATGCGGAGGTGATCGCCGTGGCGGCCGAGGGTTTCGCCGCGCTCGGTCTAACCGGCTACCGAATCCTGCTGAACTCCTTGGGTGACACGACGTCTCGGTTGGAGTACCGCGAGGTGCTGACGGGCTTCCTTCAAAAGCTCGATCTCGACGAGGCGACCAGGCTTCGGGCACAGCAGAATCCGCTGCGCGTCCTCGACGACAAGCGGCCCGCAGTTCAATCCCAGCTCGCTGACGCCCCGCTCATGGTCGACGTACTCTCAGAGTCTGCGCGCGATCACCACGAGGCGGTTCGGCACTATCTGCGCGAACTGCGTATCGAGTGGGAGGACGCACCCCGGCTAGTCCGCGGGCTCGACTACTACACCCGCACAACCTTTGAGTTTGTTCACGATGGTCTGGGCGCACAGTCCGCTATCGGCGGCGGAGGCCGTTTTGACGGTCTCATGGCAGAACTTGGTGG
This sequence comes from uncultured Actinomycetes bacterium, assembly GCA_946803585.1. GTDB lineage: Bacteria > Actinomycetota > Actinomycetes > S36-B12 > UBA10799 > UBA10799. The sequence continues at coordinate 305,628 of CAMPEQ010000007.1, read as the reverse complement.
TCAGGAACTACCTGGAATCGGCTTTGGTCTGGGAGTGGACCGCACGCTTCTAGCTTGTCGTGCAGAAGGTCTGGAAATCGGTGATCAGAGCCGGTGTGATGTCTTCCTGATCCCAGTAGGGGAGAAGGCCAAAGCGCGACTCATGTCAACGGGGTCCGATCTTCGTGCCCGCGGGATCCGCACTGACTTCGCTTTCGACGGACGCTCGTTGAAGGGTTCGATGCGAGCAGCTGACCGGTCGGGTGCGAAGCTTGTGGCAATCGTTGGTGATTCCGAACTCGACGCAGGCGTCGTGAACCTCAAAAACCTAGTAACCAGCGATCAAGTCAGTGTCTCGACAGGGGACGTGGCCGAGAAAATACAGGAGATGCTCAACACATGATGCGAAGCCATGGTGCGGGAGAGCTACGTGCCTCCGACGCCGGATCAACTGTCACTCTCGCTGGATGGGTGTCTCGCCGACGCGACCACGGTGGTGTCGCCTTCATTGATGTGCGCGACAGCACGGGGACGTCACAAGTCGTCATCCGAGACGAGGACGACGTCGCCCATTCGTTGCGGCCAGAGTCTTGTGTTCAGATCGTGGGCAAAGTAGAGATTCGACCTGAAGGTAACGAGAATCCCGATCTGGCAACCGGCGCGATCGAGGTCATGGCCGACGAGGTGACCGTTCTGTCGGAGGCTGCTCCGCTGCCGTTTGGGGTAGACGAGTACACCGAAGTCGGGGAGGAAGCACGGCTGAAGTGGCGCTACCTCGATCTGCGTCGACCTGGACCAGCTAAGGCACTGCGAATGCGCAGCGAAGTCAACCGCATTGCTCGCGAGGTTCTTAACGCTGATGGATTTGTCGAGGTTGAGACCCCGACCCTCACCCGATCCACCCCCGAGGGCGCACGTGACTTCCTAGTGCCCGCTCGGCTCCGGCAGGGGTCTTGGTATGCGCTTCCGCAGTCACCACAACTCTTCAAGCAACTCCTCATGGTGGCCGGGTTCGAGAAGTACTTTCAGATTGCCCGCTGCTACCGAGACGAGGACTTCCGAGCGGATCGGCAGCCGGAGTTCACTCAGCTTGACATTGAGATGAGCTTCGTAGATCAGGATGACGTAATCGCCGTAAGTGAGGCAGTAATTCGTGCCCTCTGGGCAGGAACGGTCGGATTCGAGATCCCCGAGATCCCTCGCATGACCTACGCAGATTCGATGCGGCGGTTTGGGTCAGATAAGCCTGATTTGCGCTTCGGACTTGAGCTGATTGAGCTGACGGACTACTTCACGAACACCCCGTTTCGAGTGTTCCAGGCGGACTACGTAGGTGCGGTCGTGATGCCCGGTGGCGCCGCTCAACCGCGCCGGACCTTCGACGCATGGCAAGAGTGGGCCAAGCAGCGCGGAGCTAGAGGGCTGGCTTACGTCATCTTCAACGAGAAGGGGGAACTCGCCGGACCGGTGGCAAAGAACCTTTCCGATGACGAGCGCGCGGGCCTAGCCGCCGCTACCGGTGCGCAGCCTGGCGATTGCGTGTTCTTCGCAGCAGGAGCGACGAGTACTGCACGTGGGCTGCTTGGCGCGGCCCGGGTTGAGATCGCTGAGCGGCTCGAGCTCATCGATCACTCGGAATGGTCGTTTGTCTGGGTTGTCGACGCACCGATGTTTGAGCCGATTGAGCTCCCTGGTGGTGCAAGTGGCTGGACTGCGGTGCACCACCCGTTCACCAGCCCCAACTCAGACTGGATCGACTCGTTCGAATCGTCGCCGGCTGAGGCCTTGGCATGGGCGTACGACTTGGTGTGCAACGGCAACGAGATCGGTGGTGGCTCCATCCGTATCCACCGTGGCGACGTCCAAGAGCGAGTGTTCAATACCCTCGGAATGAGCGACGACGAGGCACAGGAGAAGTTTGGGTTCCTGCTCGAGGCGTTCAACTATGGTCCACCGCCCCATGGCGGGGTTGCCTTTGGATGGGACCGCATTTGCATGCTACTTGCCGGTGCGCCATCTCTGCGTGATGTCATTGCCTTCCCCAAGACTGGTGGTGGCTTCGATCCCCTTACGGCTGCGCCTGCACCGATTACCCCCGAGCAACGCAAAGAGGCCGGTATCGATGCCAAGCCCGCAACTCCAGAGGATCAAGCCTGACCGCTGTGGTGCGCACACAGATCGGACAGCGCAGTAGGCAATGGTGCTAGGGCGCACGCATGACTGAGTCGAACTTGTTCTCAGATGGGTCCGATTCGCGACGTTCGGGCGCACCACTAGCCGTCCGGATGCGCCCTGTTGATCTATCGGAAGTCGTTGGTCAAGAACAGGTACTCGGGCCGCAGTCTCCCCTCGGGCGGATGTTGCGCCCACGTGATGGATTGGTGACCAAATCTTCCTTGGTGTTGTGGGGACCGCCAGGAACGGGGAAGACGACGCTGGCCAACCTTGTGGCCAGTGCCACGGGTGACCGCTTCGTCGAGTTGTCAGCCGTGACTGCCGGTGTCAAGGATGTTCGGGCGGTCATTGAGTCAGCCAAGCGTGAACTAGAGATGTCCGGTCGCGGGACCGTCTTGTTTGTCGACGAGGTACATAGATTCAGTAAGACCCAGCAGGATGCACTCCTACCCTCGGTTGAGAACGGCTGGGTGACCCTGGTCGCCGCCACCACAGAGAACCCATCGTTTTCGGTCATCGCACCGTTGCTATCGCGCAGTCTGCTGGTGCCGCTGGAGTCGGTCTCGGAGGAGGACCTTCGAACTGTCGTTGTGCGGGCGATCAGTGACGATCGAGGTCTCAATAGTCGGGTCGAGGTTGAGCCCGAAGCCATTGATCAGATCGTGCGAGTCAGCGGGGGAGATGTTCGCCGTGCACTGACGGTCTTGGAAGCCGCGGCTGGTGCCCGCGCTGATGGCGCCGTGGTCGGAATCGCGGATGTGGAAAGCGCGGTTGCGCACGCTGTCCCACGCTATGACCGTGATGGCGACCAGCATTACGACGTCACGAGTGCATTGATAAAGAGCGTTCGCGGTAGCGACGTCGATGCCGCGTTGCATTACCTAGCGAGAATGGTTGTCGCTGGGGAGGACCCTCGATTCATCGCGCGTCGGCTCGTGATCTTGGCCAGCGAAGATATCGGTATGGCAGATCCGACTGCGCTACAAACGGCAGTTGCCGCGATGCAGGCCGTGTCGTTTATCGGGTTGCCCGAAGCCCGTATCACTTTGGCGCAGGCAGTCGTGCACCTAAGTTTGGCGCCCAAGTCCAACCGGGCCTACCTGGCGATTGGAGCAGCGATCGCCGACGTTGAGGCGGGCAAGATTGGTCTTGTGCCCGCCCCCCTGCGCGACGGTTCGGTCGCCTCATCCCGGGCCACGGGTGCCGGACAGGGCTATCAGTACCCCCACGATCGCGAGCAGGGAATCGTGGCGTTTCAGTATGCCCCGGAGGCCGTTGCGCAATCTCGCTACTACGTGCCCAGCGAGCACGGCGCGGAGAAGCGGTGGGGCGAGATGGCAAACAAAATCCGAAACGCGCTTGGCCGCGACTAGCACGCTGAGCTAGAGTCGAAATCTCAGGTCGGAGGGATTCACCGTCGGAATTTGGTCGGATCTTTACGCGGGGTTCGGTTTGATGTTGGGTTGGTAGGGGAGACTAAACGCATGAGTCGCACATTTTGGGTAGCAGTTGGAGCCGTCGGCGGAATCTACGCATACCGGCGCGGACAGCGTGCAGTCACAGATGCCAAAGAACGGGGATTCGTTGGAAACGTTCAGGTTGCTTCCGACACCGTTGCCTCGGTTGCTCAAGGTGCGAGCAAACTCGCTTCTCTAGCTGCCGGGCAACACCGGCCGGTCGTTGTCCAGTACGAGGCTTTGTCGGAACTCCCAGAGGGAGTTCAGGTGACGCCAGTTCGGCGCACCGCGTTGAACAAGCCGGGGAGTAAACAACGGATGCGGGTACCCACGACAGCGATGCGGCTAGACGCCCTGCGATCAGGTCCGGTCGTTGATGTCCGGGAAGTACCTCAGCGCGACCGTGTCGACAGTTCGGTGCGCTAGCGCCGCGGTTAGTTCGCGCCGAGTACCCTCTAAGCCTGTTACTGCTCACTTGCTCTAAGCGATTCGAGGCATAGATGGATTCCGCCGAAATTAGGCGTCGGTTCTTGGCGTTCTTTGCAGACCGTGGACATACGGTTGTTCCCAGCGCATCACTTCTACTTGACGATCCAACTCTGCTCTTTGTCAACGCAGGCATGGTGCCGTTTAAACCGTACTTCCTCGGTGAGTCAGTGCCGGACTACTCGCGGGCGACCAGCGTGCAGAAGTGCGTCCGAACCCTCGATATCGAGGAAGTCGGGAAGACGACTCGGCACGCATCCTTCTTCCAGATGTGTGGCAACTTCTCCTTTGGTGACTACTTCAAGGCGACGGCGATTCCGCTGGCCTGGGAGCTGTTGACCACGCCGGTATCCTCGGGCGGATTCGGGTTCGCCAAGGATCTCCTCTGGGCAACTGTCTACGAGAACGATGACGAATCGGAGCAGTTGTGGCTTGACCTCACTGACATTGATCCGGCGCACATTCAGCGCCGAGGGATGGCGGACAACTACTGGTCGATGGGTGTTCCTGGTCCCTGCGGGCCGTGTAGCGAGATCTACTACGACAGAGGCCCCGAGTACGGTCAAGAAGGTGGCCCAGTCGCTGACGAGGATCGCTTCCTTGAAATTTGGAACCTTGTCTTTATGCAGTTCGAGCGAGGCCGTGGCCAGAGTAAGGACGACTTCCCAATTCTGGGAGATCTGCCAGCGAAGAACATCGACACTGGTGCTGGACTCGAGCGAATCGCTGCAATCCTGCAAGGGGTCGACAACATCTATGAGATCGATACCAGCCGTGCTGTCCTCGATCGGGCAACCGAGATCACCGGTAAGCGCTACGGCGAGAACGAGAAGGACGACATCGCGCTGCGCGTCGTCACAGATCACAGTCGAACTGCGGTCTTCATGCTTGCCGATGGCGTGTCGCCTGGAAACGATGGCCGAGGCTACGTCCTCCGGCGGATCACTCGGCGAGTAATAAGCAAAATGCGCTCACTTGGAGCGACGGACCCAGTGATGGCGGCGCTTGTTGACGTTGTAATTAGGTCAATGGCGCCGCAATATCCAGAGCTACTCGTCGACCAAGAGCGGATTACTGCGGCCGTTGAGAACGAGGAGCGGGCCTTCCTCGAGACGATTCGGGCGGGTACGGCGATGTTCGATACGGCGGTCGCCGACCTGAAGTCGACCGGCGGTTCTCAGATCGCCGGATCGCAGGCATTCGTCTTACACGATACCCACGGCTTTCCCATCGATCTCACCCTCGAGCTAGCGCAGGAAGCGGGCCTCACCGTTGACCGCGAGGGCTTCACCGAACTGATGTCGGAGCAACGGGAGCGCGCTAAAGCAGATGCTCGTCGACGTAAGTCGGGGCTGGCCGATCTCAGCGAGTTCCGGACGATCCTCGATCGATCGGGCCCCACGGATTGGTTGGCCTACGATGGCCTCGACTGCGATGCCCGTGTTATCGGAATCCTCAAGGGCGAGACAGCTGTCCCTGTATTGAGCGCCGGCCAGGTCGGAACCGTTGTCTTGGATCGCACGACGTTCTACGCGGAGTCTGGCGGCCAACATGCTGATGCCGGTCACCTTGTCGGCGATGGCGTTGAGGTGGAGGTTCTCGACGTTCAGCGTCCGCTCAAGGGACTGGTCGCTCACAGTGTCCGAGTGATCGCTGGTGAACTCGTCATTGATCAGTCGGTCCATGCGAAGGTAGACCCGGGGTGGCGCCGTGATGCGCGCCAAGCGCACTCAGGAACCCACGTGGTTCACGCCGCCTTGCGCGAGGTCCTCGGGCCGAACGCACTGCAGTCAGGATCATTTAACCGTCCGGGCTATTTGAGACTGGACTTCAAATGGAGCGGTGGACTCAGCGAACAGTCCCGCCGCGACATCGAAGACGTGGCGAATCGTGCGGTGCGCGATGATTTGCCGGTCGGTGTCGAGTACATGACCTTGGGTGAAGCCAAGGAGCGTGGAGCGCTTGCGCTGTTCGGAGAAACCTACGGCGATACTGTCCGAGTTGTCGACATTGGCGGACCCTGGTCCCTTGAACTTTGCGGTGGAACGCACGTGTCTGCTAGCTCGCAGATCGGACCAATCGCGATTACTGGCGAGACATCGATCGGGTCAGGAACACGCCGCGTTGAGGCCACCGTCGGGTTGCAGGCTTTTGATTACCTGGCACGTGAACGTGACGTCGTGAGCCAGTTAACCGAGCTCCTCAATGTGGGTACTGCCGACCTGCCCACTCGGGTTTCGGAGATCGTCACCCGACTCAAAGATGCCGAGCGCGAGATCGAGAAGTCGAAGAAGGCCAAGCTTGCGGCAAGTGCTGGGGATATTCTCGGCGACCCGATAGCGATCGGTTCAGGACGCCTTTGGGTGTTCACCGCGCCCGAAGGAACATCAGCGGGAGACCTGCGCAGTCTGGTCACGAAGGGTATTGGGCAGACCCGACCGGATGCTGCGGCAACCGTGGTTGGCTTTGCGATCTCAGGGGGGAAGGTTGCGGTTGTGACAGCGGCCAACAAGGCTGCACAGGATGCCGGGATTGCCGCTGGTGCGGTTCTCAAGTCGGTGCTGGAGCCATTGGATGGTAGGGGCGGTGGCAAGCCAGATATTGCTCAGGGTGGGGGACCGAACATTGACCGGATCGCCCAGGCTGGCGCTGCCGCCGAGCACTTCGTGCAAGCCCTCGTGAAGTAGCGGATTCGACCACCAATGCGACTTGGGGTTCGGATCGGGATTGACGTCGGAAGTGTGCGAGTTGGCCTTGCCCGCAGCGATGCCAGCGGAACTCTTGCGGTTCCGGTCCAGACCCTTAAGCGTGATCAGCGTCTGACCGAGGAAGTCGCTGCGATTGTGCGTGAGTATGAGGCGTTAGAAGTCCTCGTCGGATTGCCGTTGAGTATGTCTGGCCAGCGAGGGAAGGCGGCTACGATCGCGGAGGACTTTGCGGCCGAGCTAGCTCCAGTCGTCGCTCCGATACCTGTGAAGCTGGTCGATGAACGGCTCACAACCGTGCAAGCTCAACGGGGAATGCAAGCTGCTGGGAAGACGACTCGCCAGAGTCGGTCCGCGATAGACCAGGCTGCGGCTGTCATTATCGTTCAGCACGCTTTGAACGCTGAGCAGCGATCGGGAACGCCGCTCGGCACAACAGTTAGGACTGTATGAGTCAGGTCGGCCTGTCTATGTCTAGCGACTCCTCGACCCCTGCACCATCGAGCAATGGAAAGAAGAAATCCAGAGTCGGTTTGATCGTTGCAGTTCTAATCTTGCTCGCAGTCATTGCGGGAGCCGCTTGGTTCGCCTATTCCATGTTCTTCAAGCCGTCGCCGGACTACGTTGGCGATGGGACCGGGCGGGTCATTGTCCGGGTGGAGAGTGGCCAGTCCATCTCAACCATCGGCGACACCCTGGCAAGCAAAGATGTTGTGAAGTCAAGCGGTGCGTTCGTCGAGGCGGCAGATCAGAACCCAGCGTCGCGCACGATCCAGGCGGGCGTGTTTGTTATGAAAAGCCAGATGTCCGGGGTAGCCGCCCTCGATGCCATGCTGAACCCGAGCAGAGTCGCGGGGTCAGTCGTGATTCCCGAGGGTTCACGCGCTGCTCGAGTCGCCGAGATCGCCTCGGAAGCGACCGGAATCCCGATGGCTGACTACGAAGCTATCTTCCTCGATCCTTCAGATGTGGGTCTGCCGGACTGGGCAAACAACCATATCGAGGGGTACCTGTTCCCAGCGACGTACGACTTCGCTCCCGGGCTACCAGCACTCGACCAAATCACGGCAATGGTGGCCAAATTCAATGAGGTAGCAGCCGAGATTGACCTGGTAGAGCGAGCCGAGGCCCGAGGCCAAACGCCGTTGGAGGTCGTGACGATCGCCAGCATCATCCAGGCTGAAGGCAAAGTCGAGGATTTCCGTAAGGTGGCCAGGGTCATCGACAACCGACTGGAATGCACAATTCCGGTGTGTAAGACGGAGTTCATTCAAGGTAAACTGCAGATGGATTCGACGATCAACTACGCGCAGGGGACCAGCGACGTGAACCTAAGCGCCGAGGAACTCTCCGCAGACGGTCCGTACAACACACATGTGAACGCCGGACTTCCCCCGACCCCAATCGGCAACCCTGGCCAAGCGGCACTGGAAGCTGCGCTTAAGCCCGCAAAGGGTGACTGGCTGTACTTCGTGTCCGATGGAGACTTCACAGCCTTCTCAGAGACCTATGACGAGCAACAAGCCGCTGAGGCAAAGTGGCGGGCGAACCAGGGCTCCTAGATGGCAGCCTCGACCTCGATGGGTAGACGCGCAGCTGTTCTTGGATCACCAATTGGACACTCATTAAGCCCTGTACTTCACCAGGCCGCGTACGAGGTCTTGGGCTTGGATTGGCGATATGAGGCACTACAGGTAGAAGCGAACGAGTTGGCCCAGGTAATCGCGACCCTTCGACGTGACCCGCAATGGGCGGGGCTTTCTCTGACTATGCCGCTAAAGGAACGAGCACTACAGCTCGCCGACTCGGCATCAGAAGTCGCGGTTGCAACGAATGCAGCAAATACTCTCACTTTCTCAGGTGGTCAGGTGCGAGCGGACAACACCGATCCGGCTGGAATTATCTGGGCATTGGGCCGTGCAGGCGTCGAGAGTCTGGTGGGAACTCACCCGGTACTGCTGGGTGCTGGAGCGACTGCGCGTTCGGCTATTGCTGCTTTGGGCTCACTTGGCGCAGTGGATGTCACTGTATGCGCGCGGCGCCCAGGGGCGATCGCGGAGCTGGCCGAGATCGCCCTCGGTCTCGGTGTGCGGGTACGGGCGGCCGATCTAGCCGAGGTTGGCGACCTTCTCGATGGTGGCCTACTGGTATCAACACTTCCAGCGGGTGTTGCGGACGACCTCGCACCTGGCGTGCGCCCAAATCCGGGGGTGCTACTGGACGTTATCTATGCGCCCTGGCCGACGGCCCTTGCTGCATCCTGGTCGGATAACGGCGGGGCAGTCGTCGGCGGACTGGAGATGCTCGTTGGACAGGCCGGGCGCCAAATCGAGCTCATGACCGGGTGCGTGGCGCCACTACCCGAGATGTACGGAGCGGGTTTGAAGGCTCAGGCACGCCGATAGTGCCGTATTCCACAGTGCAGGCGGTTTCCACAAGTAGCCGCTTGGGCTGAGCGAGCCAGGCTCTTGGTCGATACGCTGCCTGACATGTTGATCGCCGCTGCTGCGCTTGCCCTGGTGCTCGGCTGTGTGGTGGGGTTCTACGCGCCGAAGATCTCGGCGGCCGTCGTTGGGTTGGAAATCCCTGCGAGGCCGTTGTTCTACTCGTGCTCTACCGGGCTGTTTGCGGCCGCAACAGTCCTCTTCATCGGTGTGGCTCCAGTCCTGTGGGCCTGGCTCGCTGTTGCCTTGATCGGTTCTGTTCTCAGCTTCGTTGATCTGGCCCACCATCGCCTTCCGGACAGGCTCGTACTCATCCTGTATGTGGCAGTCGGTGTGCTCTTGCTGATTCCTGCGGTTGCATCGGGTGATTGGTCCGCGTACCTGCGCGCCATCCTCGCGGCCGTCGCCATGTTTGCCGCGTACTTCCTGTTAGCACTGATCTATCCGGCTGGGATGGGCTTTGGCGATGTGAAGTTGGCGGGAGCGTTAGGTCTGGCGCTGGGCTTCTTGGGCTGGGGTTTTGTGATCGTGGGCTTCTTCGCTGCCTTCTTCCTTGGTTCAATTATTGGGCTAGGACTGATGGTGCTGCGCAGGGCCGACCGTAAGACCCCGATTCCATTCGGCCCGTTCATGATTCTTGGAGCGGTTATTGCTATTCCGCTCACGGAGGGCCTCGTATCGTTCTATACCGGCGGGCTATGACCTAGCTGACGCGCGATGATTGGTGGTCGTGAAACACTAGCGCCATGCTCCGTTGGCTTACTGCAGGTGAATCTCACGGCCCCGCACTGGTGGCAATCCTCGAAGGACTCCCGGCAGGGGTCTCGGTCACGACTGATTCGATCGGTTTGGACCTTGCCCGCCGGCGCCTTGGAGCTGGCCGAGGTGCCCGGCAGAAGTTTGAACGCGACGTATTGACGATCCTGGGTGGGGTCCGCCACGGGCTCACCCAGGGCGGACCGATCTCCCTGGAAATCGGCAACTCCGAGTGGCCCAAGTGGGAACAAGTCATGGCCGCTGATCCTGTCGATTCCGAGTTGTTGACGAAGCTGGCGCGGAACGCCCCACTCACGCGACCACGGCCTGGTCATGCTGACCTCGTTGGGATGCAGAAGTACGACTTTGATGACGCCCGACCGGTACTCGAGCGAGCAAGTGCCCGCGAGACGGCGGCGCGCGTTGCGCTGGGAGCAGTAGCTCGAAGCTTCCTCCTAGAGGCCCTCGACGTTACGGTTCTTAGCCATGTTGTTGCGCTAGGCGGCGCCGCGAGCGATTCAGACACGGTGCCAACTATCGCCGATGTTCCCACCCTGGATGCGGATCCGGTGAGGTGTATCGACGCGGCAGCTAGCGAGGCAATGCAGGCTGAGATCGAGGCCGCTCGTACCGACGGGGACACTCTTGGCGGGGTTGTCGAGGTTGTCGTTCACGGCCTTCCGCCTGGCCTGGGGACACATGTCCACTGGGATCGTCGGCTTGATTCGCGCCTAGCCGGTGCACTGATGGGTATTCAGGCGATCAAGGGTGTCGAGGTTGGGGACGGATTTGCGCTAGCGGCAACTCGCGGTTCGGCCGCTCATGACGAGATCATCGCGACCCCGGAGGGCATCCGCCGAGCATCTGGGCGCTCGGGTGGCACCGAGGGCGGGATGAGCACGGGTGAGACGTTGCGGGTTCGCGCAGCGATGAAGCCGATATCGACTGTTCCGCGTGCCTTGCGAACAGTCGATACCGCAACAGGGGAAGAGACTCGCGCTCACAACCAACGCAGCGATGTCTGCGCGGTTCCTGCCGCCGGGATCGTCGCCGAGGCGATGGTTGCGTTGGTCCTTGCCGATGTCGCGCTCGAGAAGTTCGGGGGTGACTCTGTGGGGGAGACTCGACGGAATGCCCAGAGCTACCTTGACGGGCTATCGATCAAGTGAGCCCGATTGTTGTTATCGTCGGCGCACCCGGAGCAGGGAAGACCACGGTTGGCACAGCGCTCGCCGCTGGGCTGGGGGTGACGTTCTCAGATACGGATGTAGAAATCGAGCGTTCCCAGGGACGGTCCGTCTATGACATCTTCATCGACGATGGCGAAGAGGCGTTCCGGGCGCTCGAGCGAGCTGCCGTGGCTGATGTGATGGCATCGGAGTCGGGCGTAGTTGCCTTCGGAGGCGGTGCTGTACTCGCACCGGAATCCCGCGCGCTACTCGCTGGAGTTCCTACCGCTTGGTTACGGCTAGCTCCTGATGCGGCCGTCAAACGAGCCGGGCTGAATGCTGCTCGCCCGATGTTGCTCGGCAGTGTCCGTTCGCAACTGATTCGACTCCTGAAGGACCGCACCCCGCTCTACGAGGAGGTCGCGACCATGACCGTCGACGTTGACGATCTAGAAGTCGAGGTTGTCGCCGCCGCGATCGCCGAGCAGCTAGGTCGCGTGCTGGAACCGTCCGTTGAGTCATCCGTTGGAACTCAAGAAGACACCGAACCGGAAGGAAACAACAACTAGTGACGAGTCCGCCCAAACAAACCAAGCAGACCGTCACGGTGGCTGGTGACCAGCCGTATGACGTCATCATCGGTCGAGATCTCACTGCGGAGATCGTCGATGCGCTCCCGGACTCTGCCGCCAAGGTTGCAATCATCCATCCGCCCACGCTGCGAGATTCGGCCGCGCAGATGCGCGATGCATTGCTCACTGACGCCCGCAACGTCATCACGATTGAGATCCCGGACGGTGAGGCTGCGAAGACAACTGCCGTGGCGGACTACTGCTGGTCGGTGCTCGGTCAGTCAGGATTCACCCGCACTGACATGGTGATTGGATTCGGTGGCGGTGCTACTACTGACCTAGCCGGCTTCGTTGCTGCCACTTGGCTGCGCGGTGTTCAGCTCATTCAAATCCCGACCACCCTGCTGGCGATGGTTGATGCGGCCGTCGGGGGTAAGACCGGAATCAACACAGAGCAGGGCAAGAACTTGGTCGGATGCTTCTATCCGCCGCGGGCAGTTATCGCCGACTTGGCGGTCTTGCCAGGTATGCCTGCCCTGGACTTCGTGTCTGGGCTTGCTGAGGTCATCAAGTGCGGGTTCATTGTCGATCCGGTGATTCTCGAGCTGATCGAGGCGGATCCATCAGCGGCAGTAGATCCGACGTCGGACGTGGTCGCTGAGCTAGTTCGGCGTTCCGTGCAGGTAAAGGCAGATGTAGTTGCCAGCGACTTAACGGAAGCGGTCGGAGGGCCGAGCGCCGGAGGAGTTAGTCGAGAGGTACTCAACTACGGTCACACCTTGGCCCACGCCATTGAGCGGGCTGAAGGCTACAAGTGGCGTCACGGGGCTGCTGTCAGCGTCGGGATGATGTACGTCGCGCAGCTCGCCTCGCTCGGCGGGCGACTCTCGGATGAGGTTGTTGAGCGCCACCGGAACATTTTGACCAGTGTGGGACTGCCGACCAGTTACACAGACGGGCAGTGGAACAAGCTCTACGACGCAATGAAGCTAGACAAGAAGACGCGCGCGGATATCTTGCGTTTCGTGGTTCTGGATGACTTGGCCAAACCGGTCATCATGGAAGGACCCGATCCTGTCATTATGGTCGCGGCGTACAACGAGATCATTTCCGACTAGGGAGCTGTGATGACTGAGACCGACCAGAGCCCCCGACCGGTTCTCGTCCTGAACGGCCCGAATCTTGCTCGCTTGGGAACTCGCGAACCCGATGTCTATGGTGCGATGAACTATGGCCAGTTGACTGGGTTCTGTGAGCAGGTAGGGGCAGACGTTGGGCTCGCCGTTGAGGTGCGTCAGACGGACTCCGAAGCTGAGTTGATCGGATGGATTCACGAGGCTGTAGATAGCCAAACTGCGGTCGTGCTTAACCCTGCGGCCTTCACGCACTACTCGTACGCGCTTCGCGACGCCTGCGCACAGCGAACAGCTCCGCTGATCGAGGTCCATTTGAGTAATCCAGCGGCCCGCGAGGAGTTCCGCCACAACTCGGTCATCTCTGCGGTAGCCGACGGAACGATTGCCGGATTCGGTGCCAACTCGTATGCGCTGGCACTGACCGCTATCGCAACTGCTCGCTAGTCGAGTGACCCCGGAGACCTACCTTGCTCGGCGCAGGGCAGTCATTTCTTCACTCAACACCTCCACAACAGCCAGTGCCCTCCTAATCACCGACGAGGCGAACATTCGTTGGCTGACGGGGCTGATCTCAAGTAACGTAGCTGTGCTGTTGTCCGGCGACTCAACGCTACTCGTCACCGATTCTCGCTACGCGGGACCCGCCGCGGACGTATCCGACGCAAGTTGTGAGATCGCTCGAGACGTTGCTGGTGTGGCCCTGCGCTCAGCTGTGGGAGCTGGCGATCCTCCCGTGGCATTCGAGAGTGATTCGCTCAGTGCTGCCGGGCTTGATCGCTTGCGGGCTGACACGGATCTGGCCAGAATCTCGCTGATCCCCACAGTTGGGCTGGTAGCCGAGCTGCGAACACGCAAGGACCCCGCCGAGGTCAGACTGATCAAACAAGCTTGCGAGGTTTCGACCGCTGCCTTGGCCGCCTTGTTAGATCAGGTCAAGGTCGGGATGAGCGAACTCATGATTGCTCGTACGCTCGAGTTCGAGCTTGCCCGTCACGGTGCCGAGGATCGAGCGTTTCGCACTATTGCGGCAGCGGGACCGAACTCATCGGTACCTCACCACTCACCCACGCACCGCACGGTCAGCTGTGGGGACATACTCAAACTCGACTTCGGTGCCATAGTTGGGGGATACCACGCCGACTGCACACGCACATTCGTTGTTGGTGCAGCACCAACCGATCGTCAGATCCAGATCCACGAGCTGGTGCAGCGCTCAGCAGCCGCCGGACGAGCTTGCCTAGGTGCTGCCCAAGCGATCGCCACCGTCGATGATGCGGCGCGCTCGGTGATCGCCGAAGCTGGTTTCGCGCAGTACTTCACCCACGGACTTGGTCACGGAATTGGACTTGAGATCCACGAGCCGCCGCTCTTGTCGGCTGCAACTGCCGGTACCCTTACGCAAGGAAATGTCGTCACGGTCGAGCCAGGGATCTACCTTCCTGGCGAGTTCGGGGTGCGGATCGAAGACACGTGCGTGGTGACGGCGGGTCACGCCGAGGTCTTGACGGACTTCCCGCGCGGCCTGATCGTCCTAGACCGATAGCGAACAAGTAACCGAACGGAAGAAGGAATAGTGGCAACCACGAACGACCTGAAGAACGGCCTTGTCCTAAACATTGAGGGTCAGTTGTGGACCGTGGTTGAGTTCCAACATGTCAAGCCTGGCAAGGGTCCGGCGTTCGTTCGCACCAAACTCAAGAGCATCATGAGTGGCAAGGTCGTCGACAAGACATTCAACGCCGGTTTGAAGGTTGAGACCGCGAATGTCGATAAGCGTTCGATGCAGTACTCCTACAAAGACGGCAGCGACTTCGTCTTCATGGACTCCTCGACTTACGACCAGGTGTTTGTCTCCGAAGATGTGGTCGGCGATGCCGCACGCTTTCTACTCGAGAACCAAGAAGCGAACGTAGCGATCCATGATGGTGTTCCGCTCTACGTCGAACTTCCCGCGAGTGTTGAGCTACTCGTTGAGTACACCGAGCCCGGCTTACAAGGTGACCGCTCGACTGGTGGAACCAAGCCGGCCAAGCTTGAGACTGGCGCCGAGATCAGCGTCCCGCTCTTTTTGAATGTTGGGGAGAAGATCCGGGTGGACACTCGCGACGGTTCCTACATCAGTCGCGTAAACAACTAATCGCCTCTTCTCAAGCGTCGAACTGAATCGAGTCTAGATATGGCTGCCAGGACGAAGGCTCGTAAGCGGGCCCTCGACGTTCTCTTCCAAGCAGATTTGAAGTCGATACCTGCCACAGACGCGATGACACAGTTCGAAGACCGCTCGGATGGGCTGACGAACCCCTATACGCGCACTCTCGTTGAGGGTGTCGTGGCGCACCAAAGTCGGATCGATGACTTGCTCTCCACCTACTCTGCTGGCTGGACGATCGCCCGAATGCCAGCTATCGATCGAAACCTCCTGCGGATCGCTAGCTGGGAGATCCTGTGGGGAGATGTTCCGCCTGCCGTCGCTATTGATGAGGCAGTCGAACTTTCCCGTGATCTGTCGACAGATGAATCACCAACGTTCATTAATGGACTGCTTGGTCAAATCGCTGAAGTGAAGGATCATTTGGTCCTGGAGGACTGACGCTAGGCTCGACGGTGTAGATTCTCATCCGCACGTAGTGACCAGCCTGCACCAATAAGTACGAACGAACTAAATACGGCCTCGTAATCCAACCGGCAGAGATAGGCGACTCAAAATCGTCCCAGTGTGGGTTCGACTCCCACCGAGGCCACCGCTTCTGCCCGCAGCGTCACTCGCGGGATTCTTGCCCAGTTAGACCTCGCTGGGCAACATCAAAGTCAACCCGCAAGAATGGCAAGGGTGACTGAAGAGATGGATCGACTCCACCGAGTGGTAATCATCGGCTCCGGCTTTGGCGGACTGTTCGCGGCTAAGCGGCTCAAGAAAGCTCCCGTTGAAGTCACTGTGATCGACCGGACTGGGTACCACCTGTTTCAGCCGTTGCTCTATCAGGTGGCGACAGGCATTTTGTCCCAAGGTGTCATTGCCCCACCAATTCGCGAAGTGTTGATGCACCAAAAGAACGCGAATGTCTTGCTCGGCGAGGTCACCACAATCGACGTTGAAGCCAAGACTGTGACTCATCACATCGGCGACCTTGAATCCGTCACGCCCTACGACTCGCTCATCGTGTCGGCCGGGGCAGGCCAGTCCTACTTCGGCAACGACCAGTTCGAGGAGTTCGCGCCAGGGTTGAAATCAATCGATGATGCGATGGAGATGCGTAGCCGGATCTACAACGCATTCGAGATTGCGGAAGTCATTGAGACTAAGCCCGAGATCGATCCGTGGATGACCTTCGTAGTCGTCGGGGCGGGGGCAACCGGCGTCGAGATGGCCGGACAAATCAGGGAACTAGCCGATCGATCGTTGCGTACTGAGTACCGGCGGATTGATCCGACCCAGGCGCGCGTCATCTTGGCCGATGGTGGGGACCAGGTTCTGGCGGCGTTCGGCGAGAACCTTGGCGCGAAGTCCAAAGCGGCCCTGGAGAAGCAAGGGATTGAGGTTCGCCTCGGCACGATGGTCACAGACATGGACGCCCAGTCAGTCGAGCTGACCGATAGGGATGGCAACACCGAGCGGATCGACTCTCGAGTGAAGTTCTGGGCAGCTGGGGTCGCTGCTTCGCCGCTTGCTCGCCAACTCGGTGATCAAACTGGTGCGGAGGTCGACCGAAGCGGGCGCGTGGCGACGTTGCCGGATCTAACTCTGCCCGGTCATGAGGAGATCTTCGTAGTGGGCGATATGGCCTCACTCAACAACTATCCGGGGGTCGCGCAGGTCGCGATGCAGGGTGGGAAGTACGCAGCTTCACAGATCAAGCGGCGGCTGCAAGGGGATTTGGATGCGCCAGCGTTCAAGTACTTTGACAAGGGGAGTATGGCGACGATTTCTCGCTTTAAGGCAGTGACGAAGGTCGGGAAGGTCGAACTCACTGGCTTCATCGCGTGGCTTGCTTGGCTGTTCATTCACATTATGTACCTGGTGGGCTTTCAGAAACGGATCACGACTCTCGGGCACTGGGCGGTAGCGTTTGTTGGACGTTCGCGCGCGGAACGCACTACAACGGCCTATCAAGCAGTCGGAACCGAGGATCTCGTGAGGCAGAAGCGGATCTCAGATACGGAGCTGCTCTACGAACCGAGAATGGGCACGCCGCATCGGAAGGCGGACTCATCCTCGGCCGAGGATGAGTCGAACTAGGCTGCAGAGGTGACCCCCGCAACCCGCATCGTCGTGGCCGAGGACGAATCGCTCATTCGAATCGACTTGGTCGATATGCTCACCGAGATCGGTTACGACGTGGTGGGAACTGCTGGTGATGGCCTGACAGCGGTCCGGCTTGTCAGCCAGCTTGCGCCCGAGGTGGCGATTCTTGATATCAAAATGCCCCAGCTCGATGGGCTTACCGCCGCCGAGCAGATAAGTGCTGACGGTCAAACGGCCATTGTGATGCTGACAGCGTTCAACCAGCCGGAGATGGTCGAACGGGCGACTCATGCGGGGGTGATGTCGTTTCTGGTTAAGCCGGTGAATCCAGGTGATTTGCGCCCGGCCATCGAACTTGCCAGAGCGAGATTCGCCGAGAAGATGTCTCTTACCGCCGAGCTCGGGGAACTCGCCGATCAACTTAAGGCCCGGAAGACGATTGAACGGGCAAAGGGGATTCTGCAAAAGCAGTACGGCCTTGACGAGCAGGCGTCATTTCAATGGCTACGCAAGGCCGCTATGGATCGTCGGATGGCGATGACCGAAGTCGCTGAGGTGGTTATCAGAGAAGCGAGCGAGACGGACAGCTAGCCAGCACCGTTCGTGTGATCGCAGGCTCGAGTAGAAGGACCTGGTCCGCTAGCTTCCGGGTGGGGCATCTCGCAAGAGGCAAGTGAGCCGCGACGTGCAGATGCGCTTTCCGTCGTCGTCAGAGATGACGATCTCCCACGTTGCCATACTGCGACCTATCGACAATGGCGTGCCGACGGCCGTTACCCGACCGCTTCGCGCAGCACGATGGTGGGTGCACGAGAGTTCGGTCCCGACGGGAATCTTCCCAATCGCGGCTCCGTGGATTCCGCTGCCAACAGAGCCGACGGTTTCAGCCAACACTGCGCTGGCACCACCGTGGAGAAGCCCATAGGGCTGCGTGTTCCCAGCCACGGGCATACTCGCGACGATGCGTTCGGGCGTCACCTCATCAAGGGAGATCTCCATGCGTTCCATCAGGGTTCCGGCGGCGCTTTGGATGGATTGCTGCACCACCATCGCGGCGATTGCGTCTAGATCGGGGGATTCGCTGTCCGGAGTTGTCATGACCCCAGCCTAGGATCGGTCAAGTGACTACCGGCAGCCAGGACGGCAACAACCGCAAACTCCTGTTGATCGACGGGCATTCTTTGGCGTATCGGGCGTTCTTTGCCCTGCCGGTGGAGAACTTCTCGACGACGACCGGACAGTCGACGAATGCGGTCTACGGCTTCACTTCGATGCTCATCAATACCCTGCGCGATGAGAAGCCGACCCATATTGCTGTCGCGTTCGATGTTTCGCGAAAGACCTTCCGTACCGAGTTGTTCCCGGAGTACAAGGCGAACCGCAGTGCATCTCCATCGGAGTTCAAAGGCCAAGTCGACCTGATCGCCGACGTCCTAGACGCGATGGGAATCGTTAGTTTGCGTGTTGACGGATTTGAGGCCGACGACATCTTGGCGACCCTCACCAAGCAGGCAATCGCTGAGGACTTCGAGGTGCTACTGCTCTCCGGCGATCGTGACGCGTTCCAACTCGTCGATGACCAAACGACCGTGCTTTACCCCAAGAAGGGGGTCTCGGACCTGGCCAGGATGGGTCCGGCGGAAGTCCTCGATCGATACGGCTTGACCCCGACCCAGTACCCCGACTTCGCCGCTCTGCGCGGCGATCCATCGGACAACTTGCCCAATATCCCGAGTGTGGGAGAGAAGACTGCGACTAAGTGGATACGAGAGTTCGGAACACTCGAGGAGTTGCTCGCCAACACTGACCAGGTGAAGGGCAAGGTGGGTGAGGCACTCCGAGCCCACGTAGATCAGGTTCGTAAGAACCGAGAACTCACCGAACTAATTATCGATGTTCCACTACCCGTCGGTGTGGCTGAACTTGCTCGACCGGAGTTCGATGCCGAACGGGTCCACGAGATCTTTGACGCCCTGCAGTTCCGTGTGCTGCGCGACCGCCTCTTTGAGCTAATCGGGGTCGCCAATCCTGATGTCGAGGATGCCGGAGATGCGTTCGATGGCGACACTGAAGTCATCGAATCTACCGGCGGTCTGGCCGCCTGGCTGGATCAGAACGCAAGCGATCCGGCAGCACCGATTGCTATTGCTGTCGACGGTACGTGGGGGGCTGGCGCGGGCGATGTGCGAGCAGTAGCGCTGGCTACTACTGAGGGGGCGGCCGCGTGGTTCGATCCGGCACTGCTCGACGCTGCGGACACGGTTGCCTTTGATGGGTGGCTGGCGGATGCCGATCGCCCAAAGATCATGCACGCGGCGAAGGGCCCGATGCTCGCATTCGCTGCTCGTGGGGCTCTCCTTCGCGGCCTAAGCGCCGATATCGAACTCAGCGCGTATCTCGTACTTGCAGGGCAGCGAACCCTCGGTATTCGCGACCTGGTTCAGCGGTTCTTGCACACCTCGCTGCCGGTGGTGGGCGAATCTGCTGGACAACTCGCACTCGAGGTCGATGATGGTTCTGCGGCACGTGAAGCCCTCGCTGCACAAAGCCGAGCTATCCAAGCGCTCGATGGGGTGTTGGCAGAACAGGTCGCCGAGCGAGGGGGAGTGGACCTTCTCGCGGACGTCGAACTCCCACTGGTGAGCCTGCTGGCTCGAATGGAACGCGATGGCATCTGCCTAGACATCGGCTACCTCGAGCAGGTGGAGACCCAGTACTCCAAGGACATCGCTGCAGCTGAGGCAAGCGCCCACGAGTTGGCGGGACATCCATTCAACCTCGGCTCGCCCAAGCAACTGCAGGAAGTCCTATTCGGCGAACGTGGGCTACCGAAGACGAAGAAGACTAAGACCGGATTCACTACAGATGCTGAGGCCTTAGCTTGGCTGACCGAGGTGAGCGACGATCCACTGCCGGCCTTCTTGCTCCGGTGGCGTGAGGTCACGAAGTTACGTCAAACCGTCGCGGGTTTGCTGCCGCTTGCCGACGCGAACGATCGGATTCATACGACCTTTCAGCAGACCGTAGCCGCAACAGGCCGACTCTCAAGCGCCGATCCCAACTTGCAGAACATCCCAATTCGCACGGAGGAAGGTCGACGTATTCGATCCGGATTCATCGTCGGACCGGACTACGAGGCCCTCCTAACAGCCGACTACTCCCAGATAGAGATGCGGATCATGGCGCACCTCTCGGGTGACGAGAAACTCATCGAGGCCTTCGTCTCGGGCGAAGACCTCCACAACACCATGGCCGGAGAGGTCTTTGGAGTCGAACCTGACGACGTTGACGCCGAACAACGACGGCGGATCAAAGCGATGTCCTACGGTTTGGCGTACGGGCTGAGCTCGTTTGGTTTGTCCCAGCAGTTAGGGGTGAGCGCGGGTGAGGCAAGAGCACTAATGGACCGGTACTTCGAACGATTTGGAGCGGTAGCGGACTATTTGGACGAGGCCGTGGTCCGGGCCCGCGAGACCGGCTACACCGAGACATTGATGGGGCGGCGGCGATACCTGCCTGACCTCAATAGCGACAACAGGCAGCGCCGAGAGATGGCGGAACGGATGGCGCTGAACGCACCAATTCAGGGTTCGGCAGCGGATCTCGTCAAAGTCGCGATGCTCAATGTCGACGCTGCTCTGCGGGCGGGTGATATGTCGACCCGGATGTTGTTGCAGGTGCACGACGAGCTCGTGTTGGAGGTAGGACCAGGGGAATCCGAAGCGGCGGAAGAGCTGGTCAGGACCCAGATGTGTGGGGTGGGTGACTTGAGCGTGCCGCTGGCAGTCTCAACCGGTCTGGGGCATAGCTGGCACGAAGCGGCGCACTAGCAGGCTGGCCCAGGTTGCGTCGGACTGTCGGCAGGATGGCGACCCAGTCGGCTAGTTTCGCTGGCTGGGCATCATTCGCCGCCATGACTTTGGCAACGTCAAGGTCGCATTGCGGATATTGCGCCGTGTCGTACGGACTTCTGCGCCGACCGCCGATGCAACGTCAACCGGTCGCACCCACGCCGAGCTGTGTGCCTCTCCGGAGGCATTTGGGTCTGCTACCGGGGTGATTCGGACGCTGATGACTCGGACGCCGGTTCCCTCCGCGCGTTGGGCAAGCGTGGAAGTCAAAGTTCCGAGCCCCGCCATTGCTGCGCAATACGCTCGGTCGAGTCCCAGTGAGTTCGCGAGTCCAGAATGGCTGAATACGACGAGGATTCCGTGACCCTGGGCGATGAGCTGGTCGAGGGCCGCCTCGGCAATAGTCATCGAATCAATCAGCGAAGTACGAATCGTCTCGCAGACCTCAGCTGCCGTGGGCACCTGGTCGGAGGAGACCTTTGTCGTGGGTGTCGCAGCGATTAGCACTACGTCGATGTCGCGGCGGTCGAACGCGGTTGAGACTAGTTCGACCTGCGGTGGTGCATCATCGGGGTGGTACAACTCGGTGATCACATCGGGAACCCCGAACTGACTGACGCGCTCGGCCGCACGACTGAGGCGCACTGCATCGAAGTCCAGCAGCACGGCTTGTTTGAGGCGAGGCCCCGCGAGCCGATCGATCGTTGCTAGAGCGAGCGGGTTGTTTGGTCCGAGCGCAAGCAGTCCGGAGATATTCCCAACTGAATCGATCACAGCGCTAACCGGCGAGCAAGATCTGAATTGAAACTCGAGTGTGGATCAAACTCAGCACGCAGCGAATGCCATTCCGCAAGCCGGGGATACATCTGCGCCAGGACGTCGGGCCGCATCCGGGTATCGGTCGCGAGTTGTATGCACCCTCGGGCTTCAGCGATTCTCTCGTCGAAAGTGTCGAGCAGGGTCGGCATCGAGCTAGCTCCGAGTGGGAGTCGGATACTCGCCGCGAATCCTGAGCTTGGCCACCCCAGCGGACCAGCCTGGTGTGAGTCGACGCGGGTCAACTGTGCAGCGGAAATAGGAACGCCAACCGTGCTCGCGGCACGGATGAAGTCGGTGACGAGTTCGCGGGCGTCGGTCGGTACACAGAAGTCGTATTTGATCCATCCCCAATCGGGTGTGTTCGACGGTCCCGCAATTGCGGCGCGGTGAAAGAACTCGGCTAGTGGTGCAAGTTCATTGTCGGTCCGGGGTGCCGATGCCCGATATCGAGCTTCTGCCAGGAGGCGCCCAACGCGTGTCCGTTGAATAGCTTGGATCGGTTGTGACGAGCGGCCGCCGTCCGCGCTTGCGTTATAGGCGAGTGCCACGTGCTGTCGGGTCGGCGGCAGTTCGTTGACTCGCGCATGTCGTGCGTGGCGAACCGTGCCCCGGCCCGTCCTCGATCCGCGGGCGGAGACGTCAAGGACCGCCGTACCGTATCGATCAGCCGTCTCGTTGCAGAGTGCGTCGACAACCCCGTCGAAGGAGTCGTACTGGACTGAGTCCACCAGTAGCCAGCTTGAGCTCACTGGTCGAATCGCGAGCTCTACTGCAGTCGGTACTCCCAGAAGACCAACACCACCGACAACTGCCCAAAACCCACGAGAGTCGCTGTCAGTTGGTTCCAGGCGCCGAAGCTCCCCAGATCCGTCCACGAGCTCGATCGCGCGAATGGCCTGGCCGATTGATGGGTGGCGGAGTTGATGTGGGCCAACCAAGGCCCCCGAGACCATTGCCGCGATAGTTCGTTGGGGATTCCCGACGAGCGAGGGAAGGCACCAACCTTCAGCCAGAAGGGTCTCGCTTACCCCAGCTACGGTGGCACCTGCCGAAATCCGGGCGGTCTGGCGATCCCAATCGATCCACTCGACTGCTGGAGCCGCCAGCGGCCCGACTAGGCGAATCGCTCGTCCGCCAGCATTCGTTGACCAGCCATATCCTTGCCCGTTGCCCTCGGATAGGACGAGCCCACGTTTAGGTGCATTCAGGATTTGGTCACGCACCCCGGCAACGGTCGCGGCCGAATCGGTGGCCACTGTCCTACAACCGGATGCAGAGCTTCCTGCCATGACGGTGTCCTCGACGACCCGAATCCGACCGTGGTCAGTCGTTGGGAGGCGGGCGGAACTAGTGCGCGTGCTTGGCAAGTCGACTCTCCTTCGATCTCTCAAAGAACAGTTCTACGACACCCACAAGAGACAGACTCAGAGCGACACCCAGGACGATGAGTGCAATCTGCAGAACCGAGGCGTGGAAGGCGATAACGAGGACGACTAGGGCGAGTGTGGCGATCCACAAGACAGCAATTGCTGCCTTCTTACTGGCCGCGATCTGACTGTAGAGCAGGAATTGGGCGAGTGCGAAAGTAGCTCCAATGGCAGCGAAAATCCAGATCTCACTTGCTAGCGCCTCGTAGGCAGCTCCACCGATGAAGGTCACGACGAAGTTGGGGAAGAGCGCAACGAATCCAACGCTAGCCACCCCGATGATTACGACGGCGAGCGCACCCTTGGTAAGGGTGGCCGCGCGGCGATGGTCGGCTAGGCGGGGATACGCAATCGTCGCGACGAACTGCGGGAGCCAGAAAGCTACTTTGGTGACAACCGCCCCTGCGGCGTATAGACCCGCTTGTTCGGCCGGCAGAAAGTGTCGGGCGAGCAGAACATCCAGGTTCGTGAGAACGAAGAGCGCGAGTAGCGCGTGGGTGGCATGGAAGACCTCGATCCGGAAACCTGCGAGCTTCTTGCCCGGCAACTCCACCAGTGGCTTACTAAAGAACCAGCCCACTGCAACGGCCATCCAAGTGCCGATCGCCATCCCGACTAGCGCCCACATGATCGATTCAGTGACGACGACGGCGAGGATCCCGCCAACGGCTCGACCGATACCAACGATCGCGTAGATCGCGGCAAGTCGTGCGTAGGCTTCACGTCCTTGAGCTACGCCTAGCAGGCTTCCCGAGATGGTCAATGGCGCTAGGTTCGCAGCAACGAGGACGATGAACCAGGGGCCATCTAGATGTAGGAGCCAACTGAGTGCAGGCGATACGACGATCGTTGCGATCCCGATTGCCAGGGCAGCAACCAGTGACCATCGGACGATTCCGGAACCAACCGCAGGCCGCTGGCCTCCCGGCGCAAGTACAACGCGCTTTGCCCCCGCTGCCTGAATCCCCAGCGCGAGGACACCGCCGACCATGAGTAGTGCCAGCATCGAACCAAAGACGCCATAGCCATCTGGCCCTAGACTGCGAGCGGCGATGAGGCTTAGCAGGTAGGCCATGGCCTGGCCGATCGCGAGTCCGACACCCACCAGGACAGCGCCACGAAGTGCACCATCCTGCAGCGAGGCTAGCCTCGCCCGTGGTGCGGTGTTGTTGATCGCCATCGGACCTCCGACCTGACAGCTTATGCGACTAACGCACCGACGTAAGGGAGGCCACTCTGATGTCTGGAGTCGTGCCGCCCACCGCGAGGGAGCCCCGTGCTGGTGGGATGTGGGCTCGCGCAGCTCCACTTGGCTGGTCGATCGCTTTAACAGTCTTAGTCCTGGCACCAGCGCTCATACCTGGCTACGTTCTCTCATACGACATGGTCTTCACCCCGGAACAGTCGTTGCTGCCGTGGATGTTCGGAGCAGACTCAGGACTGCCCAGAGCCGTTCCGCAAGATCCGTTCGTGGGTCTTGTGGCGGGACCAGTCGCTGGGCAGATTCTTCAGAAGGTCGCACTTGTCGCCGCGCTGATACTCGCGGGCACGGGGGCCAACGCGGTGCTTCGCCAATCGGTGTTGCCAGTTCGTTTGGCCGCGATCACGCTGGCGATTTGGAATCCGTTTGTTGCTGAACGACTCGTGATTGGCCACTGGGCGCTTCTGCTGGCCTACGGCGTCGCGCCTTGGGTCCTATTGCGGGTGGTTCAGATGCGTCGAGGTGACCCCGGCGCATGGATCAGAGTAGTCGCAGTCTCGGCGATCGGGTGCCTCGTTCCTAGTGGTGCGATCTTGATGATTGTGCTTGTGGTTCCAGCGCTGGCGTTCCGATCTCTTGCAAAGGCCAGGGAAAGGATTCTCGTGGGATCCGCGCTACTGCTTTTCTCCTCCACCTGGCTGGTCGCCGCTGTTCTCAATCCCGCGAACGGTCGACTCGATACCGCGAGCGTCCCCGCATTCGCGCTCAGCGGCGAGAACTGGGCCGGCCTGCTGGGAGCCGCTGTCACTGGCGGAGGAATCTGGAATGCGGACGTCGTGCCGGCATCGCGGGCGCTGCCGTGGGTTCCTCTGGTGGGCTTAGGCCTCTTGACTTTGGCATTGCTCGGGCGCCACCGACTCGGCCGAACCCTCGACCGCGTTGTTGCGATGTGGCTCTTTGCCCTGGCTGCGGTTGGCCTAGTTGTGGCGCTTCTTCTCAGCTGGTCGCTAACTCAGTCAGTGTTGGCAAGCCTATTGACCTGGATTCCAGGTGGCGGACTCCTAAGAGACGGGCAGAAACTACTACTCCCGTTGGTGCTTCTCGTCGCGCTTGCAGCGCCGCTTGGGCTACTTACCCTGCTAGAAAATGCCAAGAGCGCAAGGCGCGTACGGAACGCGGCGTTAGCCGTCCTGGCTATCCTCCCGATCGCCGTCGTGCCGGATCTGGCCATGGGAGCACTGGGCAAGCTTGAAGCGGTTCACTATCCGCAGAGTTGGTCGGATTTGCGAGATCGGGTTGTCGCAGATTCCTCGGTGAACGCCGCCGGGGATGCCATCTCGCTACCTTGGTCGGCCTTCCGTCGATATGAGTGGAATGGCAACCGCACTGTCCTGGATCCCATGCCCCGATACCTGCCGATCACCGTGCTGACCGATGATCGATTACCAGTGTCCGCGCAGGGTGCAGTGGAGGTCTCGATGGGGGACAACCCCAGGTCCGCGGCAATCGCAGCGGCATTGACCAGTGGGTCGAGAAACCTTGACGAGTCACTTCCCGAGTTGGGGATTCGCTATGTCATTGAGCAGACTGATCAGCCAATGCAACTCCCGTCCCATCGCCTTGCCGGGTTAGAACTAGTTGCCGAGTACCCGGGTCTACGCCTGTGGTCGGTCACGGAGGCTCCATCGAGTACGCGGTCATTCGCGGACTATTCGCTACTAGTCGGAGTGAATACTTGTGCGTTGCTGGTGCTCCTCGCCGCGTGGACTGCCCTGATCGCCGCTCGTATCCGAACCCGCCTGGTCAACTAGATGGGGCAGAATGGAAGTGAACCCGTTGCCCTCGAATCTTGCCCAAACTACCGGGCAAGTGGGTGTTCTCGGCGGATCCAAGTGGTAGCTTTTGGGTCACCACGAATTGCGCTCAATCTGATCAACGGATCGAGTTGGCGGCAGTTCATCCGCATGAGCTAATGGAGAACTGATGTCACTACCCGAGAATGAACCTGTCGAAGCGACCGGTGCTAGTTCGGTTTTGGCCGGTCCAGTCGGTGTCGCAATCGCGGCGGCGGTGGGAGTGGGAATTGCAGTTGTCGCTGCAGTCGGAGTAGTAACAGCTGTAAACCAGGCGCCGGCGCCAGTTGACGAGGCCTATGTCGTCTATGGGACGACCTCCTAGCGCTCCTTGTAGTTGTGTCTTGACTCTCTGCGAGTGGTGATATCGACTTGGCTGGAGCGCGCGCTGTTATCGGTGAGATCTATCGGAGGGGCCGATTTCCCCAGGACGCTGAGTAGGACTCTCTCGAAGCCAGTGACTGTGGCTTCCCAACCAAACTGAGCGCATCTCTGGCGGGCTGTACTGCCGAGGGTTTTGCGGGTCGTCGGCTCTGCGAGGAGTTTCCCCAGCGCAGCGGTGAAGGCATCCAAACTGTCATCGACCAGGACTCCCGTCTGTCCGTCCTGAATCGAATCGGCAATGCCGCCGGCACTTCGATAGCCGACCGCAGGAATGCCGAGGGCGGCTGCCTCCATCACTACTTGCCCCCATCCTTCCTTTAGCGAGGGCATGGCCAACACAGTGGCTTCGGCAAGTATTTCTTGCTTTCGAGAGTCGGTGACAAATCCGTGGAACGTCGTTATGTCCGCCACAGCGTTCTCAGTTGCGAAGGTATGGAGTTGATCTGCCCACCACCCGTCTCCGATGACATCGACGTGGAGTCCGGGAAAGCTCTCTCGCAACGCCCCAGCTGCCAGTAGGGCGTGTTCAACCCGTTTGTGCGGAACCAGTCGCCCGAGGACCGCGATTCTTGGCGCACCGGCAGGGATTGCTGAGGTGTGGTTGATCTCGGAGGAATCCACGCCATTCGGGACAACATCGATTCGGTGGAGTGCAATGCCAAGACTTGAGAGCTCATCGCGGGTGTGAGCGCTCACCGCGATATGGCGGCGGTTGCGGTAAACCCGAGGTGAGACCTGGGATTCGATAATCCACCCAAGGCGCGCCCGGGCTGGTTCGTAGACGACCGGCCACTGTTCGCGGTGAAGATGATGCACCAACACGACGCTCGGAGTCCGAGGAGCTATCAATCGGGAGAAGAAGGGGATCCCGTTCTGAACGTCCACGATGATGTCGACACCGGCCCGAGCGTGGCTCCGAACTTCACGGATTGCTTCCCGGTGCACACCGAGCTTCGAGCCGCGCCGGATGTACCGAACACCTTCGATCGTGTCGGATTCGATGGATCCGTCGTATGCAGAGCAAAAGACCGTAACAGTGTGCCCGCGTGCAACGAGACCCTCAGCGACCCGCTCCAAGTAGATCTCCGACCCACCGCCCTCTGGATTGCGGCTATCTCGCCGATTCAGCATGAGGATGTGCACGAGGACAGCTTAGGTTGAAATCGCCAATTATCTAGCGAAACGGCGAGGTATCGTCTTCCGGTGAGGTCTCGAGGTGGTCGCGCGGTGGTGGGATCCATCGAAGGCGGACACCGTGTGAGATCGCAGGCGACCTTAGAGCGATCGAAACGACTTTTCACTGCCTTTAGATCTGAGCAACAGGATCCAGCCCTGTTCTACAACGCCCTCGCATCGGACACCGCTGCGCAATTAGAGGCATTCCGAGAACTGTCGGGCGCTCGGGTGCTTGACGTGGGGGGCGGTCCCGGCTACTTCGTCGATGCCCTGACTAGGGCAGGTGCGCGGTACGTTCCGCTGGATGCGGACGCTGGCGAGATGAGGTTGCATGGGCGCACACCCGCTCCTTTGACCGTGATGGGCGATGGTCAAGGTCTGCCCTTCCTGGATGGTTCGTTCGATATCACGTATTCCTCGAATGTGGCCGAGCACGTCCCCGCTCCGTGGACGATGGCAGACGAGATGGTCCGGGTGACGAGGCCTGGCGGTTTGGTTTATCTCTCATACACGCTCTGGTACGGGCCTTGGGGCGGTCACGAGACAGCGCCTTGGCATTTTCTGGGTGGTCAGCGGGCCGCCGAGCGGTACAAGAAGCAGGTGGGTAAGCAACCGAAGAACCTTTACGGTGAATCGCTCTTTCCCATCACGGCGGGGGCCGGATTCCGCTGGGCCAAGCGGTGTCAGCATGCCACCCTGATCTCAGCGTTTCCCCGCTACCTACCGGGTTGGACATGGCCGATCGCGTTCGTCCCGTTGGCGAGGGAGTTCGCGTTGTGGAACCTCGTCTTGGTCCTGGAGAAGACGTGACTGGAGGAAGCGGCGCTGGATCGTCTCGCTCCGCAGTTGACTCCGCTCCAGGCGCTACTAGCGACGTCGCGCGCAGCGGCGACGGACACCAGCAGGACGATCGGTTGAGTTCGGGCTCGCTTTCACGCTTCGCATGGCGCGTGCGCCTCGGCGCAGTCGTGGCATGTCTGGCTGCGTTGGCCTTTATCCAAAGCCCTGGCCGGATCGCGGCCGACACCAAACTTGACCTCGCGATCAATCCAGGTGGGCTACTCAGCAGTTCGCTTCATCTATGGGATCCCCAGTCATTCGCTGGGTCCTTGCAGAACCAAGCCTACGGATACCTGTGGCCGATGGGACCGTTCTTCTGGTTAGGCGACACGGTTGGTATCCCGGCGTGGATCGTTCAGCGGCTCTGGTGGGCGACGCTGTTGGCGCTGGCCTTCCTCGGCATGGTGCGTTTGATTCGGCTGCTGGATTTGGGCGGTCCGACGGTGCGAATTCTCGCCGGTCTCTCCTACGCGCTTAGCCCGATGCTCTTAACCAAACTTGGCCCGATCTCATCGGAGGTACTGCCCTTCGCGCTGGCTCCCTGGGTGCTCGTCCCCCTCGTGATGGGATCCCGCAGCGGGTCGGTCCGTCGATCCGCCGCGTTGTCGGGGCTCGCCTTCTTTTGTATTGGCGGAGTGAACGCTGTAGCGGCGATTGCGGTCTTGCCGATCGGCGCGGTGTGGATCGCGACTCGATCAGCAGGGCGGCGCCGGCGAGCGTTGGCAGGCTGGTGGACCCTCGCCGTCACGTTGGCATCACTTTGGTGGCTGTTGCCGTTGCTGCTCTTGGGTAGGTATTCCCCGCCATTTCTTGATTGGATCGAGTCAGCATCGATTACCACGCTGGTCACTGATCCATTGACCGTCCTTCGCGGGGCAGGGGACTGGGTCGGATATCTGTCTGCAGAGTCAGGCCCAGTGTGGTCGCTGGGTTATGCATTCTCCTACAACTCCGTCCTACTGGTGAGTTCCAGCCTCATCGTCGTGTTCGGATTACTAGGCCTTTGCTACCGGAATCTCCCCGAGCGTGGGTTCATCGGGATTTCGCTACTTGTCGGCTTCACCTTGGTGTCGCTTGGACACACAAGCGGGCCGGCCAGTCCAATCCAGGGTCTGACGCAATCTGCCTTCGACGGGGTACTCGCGCCACTTCGGAATGTGCATAAGTTCGATCCGGTCTTGCGGATAGCGCTTGTCCTAGCGATGGCATGGCTGCTCACCATGTGTGCGCAGAAGCTAGAGGCTCACGCGCTCGACCGCGGGTGGAAGAAATCTAGGTATCGCTTGCCCTTGATAGGAGTCGTTGGGGTACTTGCGATGACGGTATTCGCGACGCTCGTTGCTGGTGTCACGACGGGCCGGTCGTATGAAGGCATACCGGACTACTGGCGAGACGCGTCGGCGTATATGGCAGAGAAGAATCCCGAAGGTCGCGCGCTCGTGGTCCCGAGCGCGTCAGCGGCTCAGTTCCAATGGGGGAGAACACAGGACGAACCTCTCCAGGCGATTGGCGATGTCGCGTGGGATGTGCGTGACTCTGTGCCGCTGGGTAACGCTGGACACACTCGCTTGCTGGAGGAGATATCTGCCCGCCTTGAGGATGGCCGGGGGAGTGCTGGTCTAGCGACCGTGCTTGAGCGCGCGGGGGTGCAATGGATTGTGGTGAGAAACGATATTGATCAGCAAATGGTCGACATCCAGTCCACGAACCGCATTCATCGAGCGCTTGAGGGCTCGCCTGGAATCGAGGTTGTAGGAACCTTTGGGCCGGTTATCGATGACTACCTATTGGGTGAACAGCGGCAGCTCTCGCCTCAGGGCATTCCGTATCACGCGGTCGAGGTCTTCCAAGTCGGCTCGCTTCCGGCGCCCCAGGCGCAGTTGCGTAGCGTCGACGGTGCCCTGGAAATCGTCGGTGGCGCAGAGGCCCAGTACTCGCTAGCAGCCGCGGGGGTCCTTGATGACCGAGTGACCGTTGAGGCCGGAGACGTGGGCTACGAGTTGATTCCGACGACGGCAGTCGCTACCAACACGTTGCGTAAGAGAGAGAACAACTTCGGCTTCATTCGGGGAAGTAAGTCGAACACGCTCACGCACGACGATGCCTGGTTACAAGACCGACCTGTACGGGACTACTTGGACTCGGATCAGAACCCTGTCGTGCTGGCTGAACTTGATGGAATTCTGGCCGTCGATGCATCATCATCGGCGAGCCAGGCCACCACATACCTGGCGCGAGACCAATCCGCGCAACCATTCGCCGCTCTTGATGGTGACCCGCAGACCGCATGGAAATCTGCAGACACCGGCGCAAATGCCATTGGGCAATGGTGGAGCGTCACCTTCCCGAATCAGTTGGCGCTGAACTACGTCGATATTGAGCTGCCGAAGTCGAACGCGAGCCAACGCACGATCACCCTCGACACCGGGAATCAGACGATTCCCGTCGTTGTGGATGGCCTCGCGCAGTCCGTACGGGTACCGCTTGGGGGCGATCCGACCCAAAGCCTGCGCCTCGAGCTGACGGATTCGTCTGGGGACATTGACCAACAGTTTGTAATCTCCGAGGTGTCGGTTCCGGGACTAGAGCCGACTCGCCCAATGCGGACGTTCTCCGATGGTCCCGTCCGCGGCGCGGTCCTATCTGCCACCGCAGGCGGTCGACCTGAGTGTGTCGACATCGGCGGTCAGTATCGCTGTGCGGAAGCCTTTGGACGGGTTGGCGAGGATCGATCGGGGATTGATCAATGGGTATGGTTTGAAGCGGGAAGCTACGTTACGAGTGCGGCCGTACGCCCCAGAGGTAGTCCGGAGTTCAGCGAGTTCCTCGAGTCCGAAGCTGGACTCCGAGCAAGCGGATCGTCCACCGAATATGAGGACTTTGTTTCCTCGCCAGGGAGCGCAGTTGACGGGATTCCACAAACGGCTTGGTACCCCTCAGGCGAGGACGACCGGCCTCGGCTGGAGATCGAGCTTCCCGACCCTGTGGAAGTCACGTCAGTCACCATCGACAGCTCGCAAGGGCCCGGACTGTCTAGCCCTCTATCGGTGACGATAGATACGGGAGCGACACAGACGAGAGCGTTCGTCGACGCGACGACGACGGTACAAGTGCCAGCAGCGCTGACTGACTCTGTTGTGATTTGGATCGATTCCGTTCGCCCCGCCTACGTGTCTGATCTTGATGAGACGCGACTGGCTCCGTTCGGTATCGCTGAGGTGGGAATCAACTCAGCAACCGAAGGAACGGCATCTCGGTCGGACTGGACTTCGGCTTCCGCTCAGGTACCGGTGACTTGCGGTGAGGGTATTGATGTCAAGGTCTCCGGCAGCAAGCCCGTCGCATTGAGTGGATCGTTCACAGCTAAGGAAGCGCTTGAATCAAGCGCTTTCGAGCTCAGTCCATGTGGGGGGAATCGGACGATCGAGATCGATAGTGGATGGCACCGAATCGTCGCAAAGTCGACGGACACTCTCATTGTCGATCGTATCGACGTTCTTCCAGCGGAGGGGCTCCCGCCAACCGGCCGCGCTGCCCAGGTTGACGTAGTTTCCTGGGATGAAACCGATCGGTCGGTGGCGGTCGCGGCCGAATCTAGCGGGCAGGTCCTTGAGACGGGCGAATCATTCAACCAGGGCTGGACAGCGCGCCTTGGAGATCAGAAACTTACTGCGATCGAAGTTGATGGTTGGCGACAAGGCTGGGTCGTGCCCGCGGGCTCGGCAGGGGTTGTGGCCTTGGAGTTCGCGCCCGACAGTTTGTATCGCGGTGGACTCGTCGTTGGATTCCTGTCGATCCTCGCGCTCATCGGGTTGGCGCTGGTTCGTAGCAAGAAGATGGCCCCTCCTGGTGTGAGCGACGGCGCTAGGCCATGGATGCTGACGGTCACGCTGCTCGGCGTTTGCCTGATTCTCTGGAATCCAGTGGTTCTCGTCCTCGCCGCCCTAACCGCTTGGGCGGCGCAGCGGCTATTTGCACCTCGAACCGAGTGGCGAATATGGCTCATCGCAGTTGGTGGGTTCACCCTGGTAGCGCTGCAACTTGCAATGACTCAGCCGATCTCCACGCGCTCGCCAGACTGGGTTGAGAGCATCTCGGTCTATGTCGTTGCCGTCGTGCTCTGGGTCGCGTTGGGGTCGTGGTCGGGAATCGCTCGGAGGTCAGGCGGTTCTGATCGTTGATCTGGACTTGGGTCAGGCTTTTTCCGATGTGAGTAGCGGATCAGTGGCTCTTCGATGCCAAGCCACGATGCCCAGGCGACGCCGATCGTGATCAAGATTGTCAGTGGGAGCATCCACCAGAACCCGCCACCGAACACTGGAACGTCAAGATAATGCGCTAGCAAATCACGAACGAGTAGATGCCAAAGGAAGATCCCGTAGGAGATCGTTCCGAGGAACAACATGACGGGGCTGGTCAGGAATCGATTGGCTAGCGTGCGCTTATCGCTGGCCAGGAACCCCGGGAGTAGAAAGAACAGTGCGATAACCGGGTATAGAAGGTGGCGAACGAAGTCACCGAAAGCATCTCCAACGAGTAGATACGTACCGGCGATTGGTGTGCACGCGATGGCAAAGAGCGCTATCGCGATGATGAAGCAGGCGGTCGTCTCATTGGCGAGTACTTGCAGTCTCTGCGCCCACCGGGGTGGGTCCGGCCGGGAAAGTAGTTCGTAGGCGAGTCCGATCACCATGCCTAGGGCGAACCAGTCCAGAAAGCCGACCACCCAAAAGCCCATACCAAGCTGCTCACCCAACGGTCCAATAGTTCGCAGGGCAGTGAATCCGACCCCCACCACCCACATCCCGGCCAGGATTGCGAGCTGCCGCCGGGTTGACGCTAGTGAGCCGCGTGCCTTACGCACGACGAGCCATCCGATGGCGGGCAGAAGTAGATAGAACGACACCTCCACCGCGACCGACCACATTTGCGTTAGTCCCTCTACTCGCGATTCTGTGACGTAGAACTGGGTAAGGGTGAGGTTTGTAAGTGCTGTTCCTGTTGTGAGTACGGCCGTCGGCAGGATCAGAAGAACGGTGAGGACAACCACCCAATACGCGGGCATGATTCGGAAGAAACGTCGTTTGAAGTACGTCCCGATCGCCGGAGGGGTGGTGCCAGTCAAGCCGACACGTGCCCACGGGCGATAGAGCAGAAATCCCGATAGCAGAAAGAAGATCGTCACACCGATATCGAAACGGCTGAAGACGGCGCCGAGCGGAAGACTCAGGACGAATCCGGTGGAAAAAGAAACGTGTGTCGTGACGACAAGTAGTGCCGCTACTGCCCGGTAGCCATCCAGGACGGTCAAACGCTGCACGGCCCGAGCATACTTGCCGACGTCAACGTCCGCCGACGAAGCAATAATGCGCTATGTTCCGGCGTAGGTGTCAATCTGAGGGGTAGGGAATGAAACGGATCATTGGGCTTGTGCTGATCGGACTTGGTTTCGCATTGATCGTTTGTGCGCCGCTCTTTCGGTTCTACGTAGCGCCGTCGGTTGCGGTGACCCCCTTGAATCAGTACACCGAGTCCTCCGGCGTGGGCGTCATAATCAAGCAGCTCGACCTCTCTAAGTTCTTGACTCCTGCAACTGACAAGTACTATCCGCCAAACCAGCCCGCGGTCGGCGCCCGCGTCACCAAGGGTGATGTCATCGCCGCCGAGCAGTCCACAGCGCAGGAACAGAATCTTGCGGTCTTCGACACCTTCTCCCGACTCAATATCGCGACCCCCGATGCGTCTGCGACCACGAACGACGAGGATGGGCGACTCATTACGGCGACGACGTCCCGCTATGCATTTGGCCGCCAGGACTCGCTGCTTGCGAACTGCTGTGGCGCGAACGTCGCCGGGGATAGCGTCGATTTTAGTGGCGTCATGCCACTGAAATGGCCGTTCTTTGTTGAGCAGCAAAGCTACGACATTTGGGATGATCAGATTCAGGCGGCGGTTCCTGCAGCATTCGCCGGCGAGGAGGAGAGGGCTGGGATGAACACCTACAAGTTCGTCCAGAACATCGCTCCGACCTTGGTACCTGGTTCTGAGCAGTCCGTTCCCTCGGACGCGGTGGGGCTACCTGGCACAACACCTATCGTCGTGAATCCCTATTACACAAGTACCGTCACGACTTGGGTAGAGCCCACCACCGGTCAGATCGTTGATACCTCTCAACAATCACTTACGACGTTCCGCGGACCCGACGCTACGACCGACCTGCTGACGTTTCTCCAGTTCGAACTCCGGGCGGATCCCGCGTATGTGGAGCAGGAAGCTCCAGGGATTAAGTCAAAGGCTGATCAACTCAACTTCCTGATGAACACGCTGCCGATCATCCTGTTGGTCGCAGGAATCGTGAGCGGAATCGTCGGATTCCTGGTCTGGCGTCCTCGTAAAGAGGAGCCAACGGAGGAGGACTCCGAAGTGGTCCCGCCAGCAGCCGCGGTTTAGTAGAGGTCAGTGACGCAGTACGACGCCGGGATCAGCTACCCTCATTGACTGCAGTTGGTTTGCGTTGCCTCACATGAGCAGGTTTCGTCGTTCACCGCTACTTTCCGAACAGGACCTGCTGCGTCCGCAACGAGAAACACGTCCACCGGAGTTCCTTTCTCCATGACCACAACTGACACAACGCACGCCGCGCCAAGCATCGCAATCAACGATATTGGTGACGAAGAGGCCCTGCTGGCCGCAATCGACGCGACGATTAAGTACTTCAATGATGGCGACATCGTCGAAGGAACCATCGTCAAGGTAGATCGCGACGAGGTCCTGCTCGATATCGGTTACAAGACCGAAGGCGTTATCCCAAGCCGCGAGCTCTCCATTAAGCACGATGTTGACCCAAATCAGGTCGTCAACGTCGGCGATGAGGTCGAAGCCCTTGTCCTCCAGAAGGAAGACAAAGATGGTCGTCTCATCCTTTCCAAGAAGCGCGCCCAGTACGAGCGTGCCTGGGGCGACATCGAAGCCATCAAAGAGGCTGACGGTGTGGTTAAGGGCAGTGTCATCGAGGTTGTTAAGGGCGGTTTGATTCTCGACATCGGCCTGCGCGGCTTCCTACCTGCGTCCTTGGTCGAGATGCGACGCGTTCGCGACCTGCAGCCCTACGTTGGCACCGAGATCGAAGCGAAGATCATCGAGCTCGACAAGAACCGCAACAATGTTGTTCTTTCTCGTCGTGCGTGGCTCGAGCAGACTCAGTCGCAGGTCCGCCAGGACTTCCTGGATCAGCTCAAAAAGGGCCAGGTCCGCAACGGTGTTGTGTCGTCCATCGTCAACTTCGGCGCTTTCGTCGACCTTGGTGGCGTAGACGGTCTGGTTCACGTTTCCGAGCTGTCGTGGAAGCACATTGATCACCCGAGCGAGGTTGTCGAGGTTGGTACCGAGGTCACGGTCGAGGTGCTTGATGTCGATTTGGACCGCGAGCGTGTCTCACTGTCGCTCAAGGCCACCCAGGAAGACCCGTGGCAGCAGTTTGCGCGTACCCACGCCATCGGACAGGTTGTTCCAGGCCGAGTCACCAAGCTCGTTCCGTTCGGTGCCTTCGTGCGCGTCGACGACGGTATCGAGGGTCTAGTTCACATCTCCGAGTTGGCCGAGCGCCACGTCGAGATGCCCGAGCAGGTCGTCACGGTTGACGATGAGATCTTCGTCAAGGTCATCGATATTGACCTAGAGCGTCGACGGATTTCACTGTCGCTCAAGCAGGCCAACGATTCCGGTACGGATGCGGTCGACGAGTTCGATCCCTACCTGTACGGAATGCCCGCGTCCTACGACGAGGCCGGCGCTTACATCGGTCCGGAGGGCTTCGACCCCACGACAGGGGAGTGGAAGGAAGGCTTCGACGACCAGCGCACCGAATGGGAGCGTCAGTACAACGATGCCTACGCTCGTTGGGAACAGCACAAGACCCAGATCGACGAGGCCAAGAAGGCCGATGCCGAGGCAGCAGAGGCCGCCGGAGACGCACCAAACGCGTACTCCTCCGATAAGCCGGAAGATGGTTCGGGTGCCCTCGATAGCGACTCGAATGAGGCGCTTCAGGCCCTGCGCGACAAGCTGTCGGGCGACGCATAGCGACCGACGCTCACGGTGAGAATGAGATGAGTCCGTCGTTCTCGAATGAGATTGAGGTAATGGTGCCGGCCTTTGGGTCGGCACCATTTCTTTTTCAGACCCTGGATACGGCCCGGAAGAACTTGCCGCCAACAGTTCGAGTGACCGTGGTCGAGGATCCGTCGGGAGCCGACGACATTAGGCGAACCGTCGAGCTATTCGGTGACCGTTTTGGGTACAAACGATTGCCTGCGCGGCTGGGCATCAGCGGAGTGTTCAATCACTGCGTGGACGCGGCGACGGCGAAGTACCTGGTCCTCGTTGGTCACGATGACGTTGTCGGACCTGATTTCGAGCAGGTATACCTAGAGGCACTGCGCCGCTTTGACCAGCCTGCGATCGTGATACCCCGCGTACGGGTCATAGACGGGGAGGACAGGCCAGTGAGCTCTGTCCGGGAGAGAGCAAAGTCAGTGCTACGTCCCAAGGGCGCTAGCCACCTTCAAGGTAAGCGATTTGTGGCTTCGCTCGCGAGCGGTAATTGGGCGTATCACCCGTCGATCGCCTGGCGAGTCGACGTTGTGCGCGAGATGAGATTCGATCCCGAACTGGTTGTCGCACAAGACTTCGATCTCTTGGTGAGGATGGCGCTTGCCGGTCACGATGTAGGCACTGTTGACGGCATTGCGATCGGCTATCGACGCCACAATCGCGCTGCCTCCTCCACGGTCTCGTCTGCGAGGAGGTTGCGCGAGGAGTTAGGCGTTCAGCGCTGCCTAGCATCCGCCGCTAGTGCCAACGGGTGGCAGTTCTTGTCGGTCTGGTCGCGTATGGCAGTCCTTGCTCGGGTATCGGCAGCGGTACCTGTCAGATAGCCAGGCTGCTGATGTTGGCTGCGATCTCCGATTTGAACGAGGTTTTCGATTTCCTCAGGTAGGTTGAGCGGATGCCGACGTCTCAGCACCAGCAGATGCAAGACGTCGCTGTCGTCATCCCGGTTTTCAATGAAGCTGAAGTTCTGCGAGCGGTTTTGGATGATGTGTGCGCAACGTTTCCGCTCGTGATCGTTGTTGATGATGGCAGCAGTGATTCGTCCAAGGATATTGCTCGAGCATCCGAGGCTGTGGTGCTCAGTCACGTTCTGAATCGCGGGCAGGGAGCGGCGATCCAGACCGGGCTGGAGTGGGCGCTTCGGCGGTCAGAGACCTCCGTTGTCGTCACGATGGATTCTGACGGGCAGCACGCTTGTCATGATGCGGTTCGACTGGTGGACAGGATTCGTCTGGGCGACGTCGATTGCGTGCTCGGGTCGCGGATGCTGGGGAGTTCTGGTGATGGTGGCGCTACCGGTATGCGTCGGGCGATGCTGCGATTGGCCGTGCGATACACCAGGTTCTCGACGGGCCTTCCAGTCACTGATACACACAATGGTTTGCGGGCGTTTACCCGTGAGACCGCATCGCACATGCGGTTGCGTCACGCGGAGATGGCGCATGCTTCGGAGATCCTTGAGACTCTCGCGGTCAACCGCGCTCGGATCGCTGAGATTCCGGTGAGCGTTAGCTACTCGGACTACAGTCGCTCCAAGGGTCAAAGTAGTGTGAACTCAGTAAATATCGTTGTCGACCTCCTGATGCGGTGATCCGATGTTACTTGTGCAAGTCCTTTTGATCGGTTCCTTTGTGTTCGTAGCATTCATCTCACTGCGACATAGAACGGATGATCGCTCGCAGGCTCTCCGAGTTGGCGTTGTCGTGTCAGTGGGAGCACTCATCGCAACTGCGGTTCTCTTCCCAGGACTGGTCACGTCCGTGGCGAATTGGGTCGGAGTCGGCCGAGGTGCGGACCTTGTGCTTTACATCGTTGCTGTCGTGGTCATGTACCTAGTCGTCAACACCCACTTGCGAATGCGCGACATCGAACGGTCAATTACTGAGTTGGTCCGCCAACAGGCAATTGACGCGGCTGAACGCGAAAACACGATGGTTGAACGCCGGAGTCGCGAAATCAAACTAGACATTACGGAGAAAGAGCCAGGTGTAAACCCCGCGCCGCGCGCTGGCTGAACCAACTACTCCACGGAGACATCCGGGTTCTCTGGGATTGGCCAGCAAGTCGAAGTGTGGGCAATCTTTGTGAGAGCGCCTTTGCCGCTATCCGAGGGCATGTACCGAGTGGTGATCGAACTGGCGGTTGTGGCGATCACCAGTGGCAGGATGAGTAGGGCTGCAGTGGCTAGCGGAACTCCGAGCCGATTCCCTGGTTCGATCTTCCCTGCGATCCATCGCAGGATACTGATCAGAGCCACCGCTGAGATGATCAGCGCGGTTGCCAGCATTACTGCGTTCCCGCGAGGAAACAGTTGAACGAGTCCGGTCTCACGCATCTGCCCCGCGAGCATCATTTTCCAAACCCACGCCCCCGCAAAGACTGATCCGAGCATGAATACCAAAGTTGAGCGTCCCTTGAGCCAAACCCCAACAAAGACCGCGAGGAAGAGTAGAACGGTGAAGTCGTCGACGCCCCCGAGCGGGCCGAACGGGGGCAGTCGCACCCCTAACTCGGGCGCGTCATCAAACCAGGCAGCGAAGTAGGTGGGCCGTACCCAGACGTCGTGGTAGAAGAAGCGATCTTGAATACCAGAGACCGATGGGAGCGCCCCAAGGACCCACCAGCCAGCGGTTACTAGCAGAGCTAGACCTGCGAGAGCGAGAAAGCGAAGCTGCGGGCGCCACTGTGTCCGCCATGGCAACAGCGCTAAGTACGCAAGGAAACCGAGGGCTACCCAGGGGATCCATCCGGGATAGATCAAGACGGTGATGCCGACTAGCAGGCCTATGAGGATCGGCGCGAGCTTTGCTGTTGGTTTGTTGCGAAGGTAGAGGCCTGCTGCCACGATTCCGAAGACCGTAGTGCCGAGCCCCAGAGAGACGAAGGGTTTGTAGGGATCTAAATAGGCCATACCGATAAGCGGGCCGAAGAAGAGGCTCTGAAGTGCGGACGCAATGAACCGCCACAGCACGTAGAGCACCGGTCCGAACAGCGCAATGAGCGCGATGGACAGGGCCTTCCAGGTGTGTGGTTCCGGTGTGCCAGTGAGTGTCGAGAGGATCCCAATCAGCTTGGGAACCAGCGGCGGATACTCAGCTGGCAGGAGATCCGGCCGCGCTGCCCAAATCGCGAGTCTGCCCGAATCGCCGCCGAGTGAATTGATCGCGCATGACGTTCCGCTTAGGGCAACCGCTATTCCTCCCGCCACCATTCCGGACGTGGAACCCGCCAGCAGTGCCGCAGCCGCGCGCTTGGTGTATCGGTTGGGACGGCGCCAGTCGAGAACCGCAAGAATTGCAGTAGGCAGGGCAATCGCGATGGCGAACGCGAACATCATGGAACCAATGGAACTGACCTGATTCGTTAGGTCGAGCGCATCCACGCGCAGTCGAGTGCAGTAGACCACGAGTGCGGCGCTTGCGAGCACGGCAAGCCCAAACTCGGCGAGAAGTCCCTTCGCGTCGGCGACCGTTGCCAGCGCACTTCGCTCTTGTGTTACAGGGTGCAAAAGTTGATCTCACTGTCTGCTAGAACTAGGGGACACGGACGGTCCAGGCTCGCCGATCTGCGCGGCCGTGATGCAGGCGACGGATCCGGGAGTCCTCATCTGGACTTCGACTTCTGAGAACTTCCCCGCTAGGGGAGTGTAGGCGGAGTGCACGCCGGCCGGAAGCGTGGCAGTGACCGAGTCGGCGCCAGCCGCGATGACGACCTCGTTGGTCGTCGTGCTGAAGTAGTCAAGTCGCAGCCACCATTTCCAATCGAAGGCATCGTCGTCAAACACGACCACTGCGGGGCTATCGCTGGCCAGGAGGTATCCGCACTCGCCATTCGGTCCGGGAAGCGCCACTCGACCGTCGATAACAGCCGCGGGGACTAGTTCGCCGGAGTCAGCTATCCACCAGGGGCTGGTTGAGACTTCATCAAATCGGATTCTGGGCTTGACGATTGACAGAGCGCGGCTGGCGAGCGTTTGGTCCAACAGGACAGGAGTGATGACGCTACTCGGCATTTGTCGGTCGATGACCATCGGCGACCGGCCTGCAATTGATGTTTGTAGCTTGTCGTAGAAGTCCCCAGCCACTCCACCGTGCCACCTAGCACCGAGCGCGACTTGCGTAATGCAACTACTCGTCAAGAAGAGTGCAAGAACGACTACGGCAGGTCTAGTGAAGCTCAGAGTGCGCTCTGGGTGGTGGTCCTTGTCGGGACTAACAACAACGGTAGTGCAAGGACAGAATGAAGCAACTATGACGAGCGGGACGATAATCGCGAAGTCAGGAAAGTAGCGTAGCTCCGTCAAAGCCGAGGCCCCCACGGTTTCGAGGCGGCCGATGGCAACCAGGGTGCAGGCGGCGACGGAACTTGCCGCTAGGAACAGCCAGAGAATCGCCGCCCTCGGATCACGGCGGATGCTCACGTATGCCAGGGCTGGCACGGCAAGGCAACTAAGCAGGACGAGGACTCCAGGTGCCGCCACCTGCCCGACGATCGTGGATGGATCGAATACCCAAGGGCCGCCAATCACCGCGGGAATAACTGTATTGACCAGTCCGTTTGCAACAGCCACGGGAATTGCGCCAAGATCAAG
Organism: uncultured Actinomycetes bacterium; assembly: GCA_946803585.1. Lineage (GTDB taxonomy): Bacteria > Actinomycetota > Actinomycetes > S36-B12 > UBA10799 > UBA10799. Next base: position 264,252 of record CAMPEQ010000007.1, on the reverse strand, counting down.
ATTGCCTGTTCCGGGCAGTTCTTCGGCGTTCGCTAGGTACAGCGGAACGTACAGGGCAATCAGGAGGCCCATTCCTAGCCAGAGCCCGCGATACCGGACGAGTGCCTCTCGAGCGCGCTTGCGGTCGGGAATGCACCCCATTGCGAGCAGGAGTAGGACGATGGTGATGGGTGCCGAGAGGATCGCGCGCTCGCTGACGAGTAGGGCGGTCGCCCCGAGAGCGACGGCCAGTGAGTAGCCCTGAAGTGTTGGTCGACGCAGCGCTCGGGCGACCGACCATGCAAACCACACCCCACAGATAATCTGAACTCCACCAACACCAAACTGCGAGTACCAGAGGAAGTTGGGCGCTGCGAACGGAGTGAATGCGAACAACAAGAAGAACGCGGCAACGGGTGCAGTTCTATCCGGCCAGAGTTGGCGGGCTAGAAGGAACGCGCCTACATTCGCGATGAGCATCCCAGCCATCATGACGAGGACTCTGGACTCCCAATTGTAGGGAAACGTCGTGGTCAGGGCGTCGTTCAGAAGATAGGTCAAGGGTGAGAAGTGCCCACCCAGACTCATTGTCATCAGTTCCGTCGGAGTCGTGGCTTCCACGAGGTCGTGCCACCAGAAGTCGTCAGCATGAAACCAGCCGCCCCATGCGCTCCACGTGCGAAGAGTGAGCTGAATCAGAGTTACCGCCGATACGAACCAGAACAACGGAGGTAGGCGTCTAAGTCGGGCTACCCCGCTGCTGTGGGTACCGGCATCCTCCTCCGAGCCTAAGCGCGACTCGATTGACGGGGCAGTAACCACACGGTGATTCTAGGTCTCGAGGATCCGATCCGATGCGACAAACGGAGATTGGTATTGCAGTAGTTCGGCAGGGCGCAGAGTAGGGTGATCGTTGCTGCAAATCAGTAGAAGCGACTCGGGATGTGACTGCATGAAGATTGGTCTTACTGGTGGGATTGGCTCGGGGAAGTCGTCGGTCGCGGCGCTACTGGCCAAACGGGGCATCCAGGTGGTCGATGCCGACGCTATTGCCCGGGAGGTCGTAGAGCCGGGGTCTAGCGGTCTGGCTGCCCTGGTGGAGCAATTTGGATCTGGCATACAGCAGGCCGACGGCAGTCTCAATCGTGCAGCGCTAGCTGAGATCGCCTTCTCTTCGACTGCTGCAACGGCGGCCCTGAACGCGATCACACATCCGCTGATCGTGGAGCGAACTAGCCAGCTGTTCGCACTTGCGCCGGAGGGCTCGGTGGTCGTCCACGATATCGCGCTCCTCACTGAACTCGGCTTAGGAGACAACTATGACTTGGTTGTCGTCGTTGATTGCCCGGATGAGGTGCGAATCGCACGGTTAGTGAATAGGGGCCTTACCGCACAAGACGCACGAGCGAGGATCGAGGCTCAGGCAACCCGTGAAGATCGTCTGGCGATTGCTGATGTTGTCGTCGACAACTCAGGAAGTTGGCGATCGTTGGAGCTCCAAGTCGATGAGTTGTTTGAGAGAATCGAACGTGAGGCGGCCAACAACGCGAGCTAACCCGCATTGAGCGAGCTTCGAAGTTCGGATCGAAGTACCTTGCCCATAACGTTTCGGGGGAGCTGCTCTAAGAACACGTATGACTTGGGCCGCTGAAAGGGTGCCAGTAGCGAGTCAACGAACGTGCTGATCTCGGTGACGGAGGTGTCGCTCGCGTCATACGCAGGGACGATGGCGGCACAGACCCGCTGGCCCCACCGATCGTCATCAACTCCGAATACTGCAGCGTCCGCTACCCCTGGATACTCAAGTAGCACGTGTTCAACCTGGGCTGGATAGACATTGACCCCGCCGGTGATTATCAGGTCCTCTCTGCGACCGTCAAGGAACAGGTAGCCGTCCTCATCAATCCGACCCAGGTCACCAACTGTGAATGCCCGACCGGCGGCAGTGTCACGCCACGCGGCCGCGGTTTTCCCCGGGTCCTTCCAATACTCAAACGCGGAGTACTCCGGCGTCTCGCACCAGATGATGCCCTCATCTGTGAAGACCCGCCGACCCTTGCGTGCTCGGCCAAGCGTTCCTGGACGTTCCTCCCACTCCCTTCCCGAGCACGACGTGAACTGTCCCTCGCTGGAACCGTAGAACTCCCAGGTTTGATCCAGGCCAGCCCACTGGTGAATCCGGCGCTTGAGTTCCGGTGGACAGGTCGAACCCGCGTGGGCTATTCGTCGGTAGGGGGAGGGTGGAAGCGAAGGTAGGTCCAGGAGTCGTTGTAGGTGGGTGGGAACGACAAACGCTGCCGTCGGCTGCTCGCTGGCCAAGGCCTGGCTGATCCGAACCGGATCGAACCCGCCGGGAAGTAACACGGAGCCACCAGCTGTGAGCATGAGTAGGGCAAAGCGCAATGGCCCGGAATGGGCAAGTGGGCCGTGGACCAGAGTGCTGTCACTGGCGTCGAACTCCCAGAGTTCGCTCTCGTCAGCCCACCACTGGGCGGTCTGCTCGCTTGAGAGGAAGCCCGTCCAGACCCCCTTCGGGGTGCCGGTCGTGCCCGAGGTGTAGTGCATAGGCCGAGCGATTAGGTGTGGACTGAGTTCAACTCCAATGGTGCTGCGATCCTCGAGCAATCTTGCAACCTGCTCGTCGTTGGATATCAGCAGGACTGGGTCGCTGTCGGTGACGACAAATGCGCGTTCGCGATCCGCGAGCAGGGGGTTGACCAGAACGGGTACGACACCCGTGCGGAGCATTCCCAGCACTAGCTTGATGAGACTGGCATGCTGATCGGCGCATGCCCTCGGGTCGGGAATGCGAGGTAGGTCAATCGCGACCCGTTGCCCTTGTGAAATGCCTTGGGCGTGAAGTGCAGCCGCGGCATACTGGGCACCCTGTTCAGCTTCTGCTGCAGCTAGTCGACGCACCCCGCGAGGCTACCCGAGTTCGACCATTTTCACGTACTTGCGATGTTGACAATGCTGTCTCTTATGGCACGCGAATGGGAATGACCGGGCTACTCGCTGACCCCGTAGAGTGGCAGACATGGCGCGCCCCATCACTGACCTACAACGCACTGTTGCGCCCTTCGAGGTCATCAGCGACTATGAACCGGCCGGTGACCAGCCAGCTGCCATCGCGGAGCTTGCGAAGCGGATTGAGCGAGGAGACAAGAACGCAGTTCTGCTTGGCGCGACGGGAACCGGTAAGAGCGCAACGACGGCCTGGCTTATCGAGAAGCTCCAGCGTCCGACTCTTGTGATGGCACCCAACAAGACGCTGGCCGCGCAGTTGGCTAATGAGTTCCGCGAACTACTGCCGAACAATGCAGTCGAGTACTTCGTCTCCTACTACGACTACTACCAGCCCGAGGCCTACATTCCGCAAAGCGATACCTATATCGAGAAGGACTCCTCGATTAACGAGGAGGTCGAGCGACTCCGGCACAGCGCGACCAACTCGCTACTGACTCGGCGAGATTGCGTTGTTGTGGCTTCAGTGAGCGCGATCTATGGTCTCGGAACTCCGCAGGAGTACATCGACCGGATGATTCGTCTGCGCGTCGGTGAGGATCACGACCGCGATGCCATTTTGCGACGACTCGTGCAGATCCAGTACGCGCGCAACGACCTCGCGTTCACCAGAGGAACGTTCAGGGTCAGGGGAGACACCCTCGAGATCTTCCCTGTTTATGAAGAGCATCCGGTCCGCATCGAATTCTTCGGTGACACGGTTGAGCGCCTAATGACGCTGCACCCAGTGACAGGGGAGATCATCACCGAAGACGACGAGCTCTATGTCTTCCCCGCGACACACTATGTCGCCGGGCCGGAGCGGATGGAACGCGCGATTGCCGGCATCGAGACGGAACTCGGTGACCGGCTTGCTGAGCTTGAGAAACAGAACCACCTACTGGAGGCTCAGCGGCTGCGGATGCGCACCGAGTATGACCTCGAGATGATGCAACAAGTCGGATTCTGCTCGGGGATCGAGAACTACAGTCGCCATATCGATGGTCGTGAGAAGGGTTCAGCGCCCAACTGCCTGCTCGACTATTTCCCCGAGGACTTCCTGCTCGTAGTGGACGAGTCCCACGTCACAGTGCCGCAGATTGGCGGTATGTACGAGGGGGATATGTCGCGCAAGCGGATGTTGGTCGATCACGGATTCCGGTTGCCGAGCGCGATGGATAACCGCCCGCTGCGCTGGGAAGAGTTCGTTGAACGGATCGGTCAGACGGTGTATCTGTCCGCAACGCCCGGTCCGTACGAGTTGGCGAAGGTTAAGAACGATGTCGTTGAGCAGGTGATTCGTCCAACGGGTTTGCTTGATCCGGAGATCATCGTAAAGCCGACAAAGGGACAGATCGATGACTTGCTAGGTGAGATCCAACAGCGTGTGGCGATCAATGAGCGAGTTCTTGTCACTACGTTGACCAAGAAGATGGCGGAGGACCTAACCGACTATCTGCTAGAGAACGGGGTACGAGCTCGATATCTGCACTCCGAGGTCGACACTCTCCGCCGTATTGAACTGCTCCGAGAGCTGCGACAAGGTGAGTACGACGTGCTGGTTGGAATCAACCTGTTGCGTGAAGGTTTGGATCTTCCGGAAGTCAGCATGGTCGCGATTCTTGATGCCGACAAGGAAGGGTTCTTGCGCAGTGAGCGCAGCCTCATCCAGACGATTGGTCGCGCGGCGAGGAACGTCTCGGGGCAGGTTCATATGTATGCGGATTCCATCACCGACTCGATGGCGAAAGCGATCGATGAGACGAATCGGCGCCGCGTCAAACAGATTGCTTACAACGCGGAACGAGGCGTGGATCCACAGCCATTGCGAAAGAAGATTGCCGACATCACTGACCTCATTAGCAAAGAGGATGCCGACACGGAGGAACTGCTTGGCGGATCTGGTCGAAGTCGCTCTCGTGGTCGGGTCGCTGGTTCCGATATGCGATCGCGTTCAAAGTCCGCGGACGATGCGGCGCCAATGGACTCCGATGGAATGCCCGCGAAGGATCTCGTCGACCTGATCACTCGGCTTAACGAGCAGATGCACACCGCCGCTGCCGAGCTCCAGTTTGAGTTAGCTGCTCGCTACCGTGATGAGATCTCAGATCTGAAGAAGGAACTCCGGCAAATGCGCGAAGCTGGTCACGGGTGATCGTCGCTGATTGGATCTGGGCGGTAACGATTGCCGGATTTGTCCTGATCATCGTGGCCGACTTGATCCTGGTTGACTCGCGCCCGCACGTATTCGGAACCCGCGAGGCCACAAAGTGGGTACTGATCTACATCGGGGCAGCGGTCGCCTTTGGAATCGGGCTGATCTTCTGGCAGAGCCCGCAGTACGCGGGGGAGTTCTTCGCCGGATATTTAACTGAGTACTCCCTGAGTATCGACAATTTGTTTGTCTTCGTTGTGCTGATCGCCAGCTTCGCCGTTCCGCCTGAGCTACAGCACCGCGTTCTATTGATCGGCGTGGTCATCGCGCTGATTCTGCGGACTGGACTGATCGTCGTCGGCGCCGCCGTGATCGCCAGTTTTCTCTGGGTCTTCTTCATCTTCGGCGCCTTTCTACTCTGGACTGCCTGGAAGGTGTGGCGCTCTGGTGATGAGCCGCTACCGGTTGAGGGCGCCGATCCTGCGGAACCAGCCGAGAACTACATCGTTCGCCAGATTAAGAAGCGCGTACCCTCCACCGAGGATTACGTTGGCCACAAGCTCATCGCGAAGGTAGGCGGTCGGCGGGTGGTCACGCCGATGCTGTTCGTTGTCGTCGCGATCGGTACAACAGACTTGCTTTTCGCGCTCGACTCGATCCCGGCGGTCTTTGGGTTGACGCAGGAGGTCTACATCGTTTTTTGCGTCAATGCCTTCGCGTTAATGGGATTGCGGCAGTTGTACTTCTTGCTCTACGGGCTGCTCGATCAGTTGATCTACCTGAATCGCGGGCTAGCAATCATCCTGGGGTTTATCGGGGTCAAGTTGGTACTGGAAGCAGCTCACTCGACCATCGACGAAGCAATACCCACCTTCGGGACGCTTTTCTCGTTGGTGTTTATTGTCCTTGTACTGCTAATAACTGCCGTGTGGTCTATTTGGGCCGTACGACGACATCCGGAGCTTGCTCCGCCTGTCCCAGGAGAAACCAATGGGTGACGTCTCACTCCTCGTTTGGTCGCTCACAATTCTGGGCGTCGTACTCATCTTCGTTATTGACTTCTTTACGGTGACACGCACTCCGCATGTCGTGGGCATCGGTGAAGCGGCACGCTGGTCGATCTTCTACATTGCGCTGGCTGTCGCGTTTGGCATCGGCGTGCTCTACTTCAACGGTGGACAAGCAGGGACCGAGTTCTTCGCTGCCTACTTGGTGGAGAAGAGCCTCTCAGTCGACAACCTCTTTGTCTTTGCGATCATCCTTGCCCAGTTCGCGGTGCCATCTGAGCTGCAACAGCGGGTCCTGTTAGTCGGTATCGCGATGGCGCTTGTCATGCGAGCGATCTTCATCGCAATCGGAGCCGCGGCGCTATCGGCGTTCGCATTCACTTTTGTCATCTTCGGTGCCTTGCTTATCTGGACAGGTATCCAGCTTGCCCGGCACCACAATGAGGATCCCGAGCCGTCTGACAACTTCCTCGTCAAGCAGGTTCGGAAGCGCTATCCCTTCACTGACGCCTATCACGGCACCGCGATGTTCATCCGCGAGAAGGGTAAGCGCATTGCGACCCCAATGCTGCTGGTCATCATTGCGATTGGGTCCACTGATCTTCTATTCGCCCTCGATTCCATCCCAGCGACGTTTGGCGTTACACAGAGCGCATATCTGGTGTTTACCGCGAACGCTTTCGCCTTGTTTGGGTTGCGTGCCCTGTACTTCCTGATCAAGGGGCTTCTCGATCGGCTCATCTATCTATCGCTTGGCCTGGCCGCGATTCTTGTCTTCATCGGGGTCAAGCTAATTCTGACCTGGGCGCATGAGACCTGGCCAGCCGTTCCGAAGATTCCGACAATGCTGTCGTTGGTGGTGATTGCGGTGATCCTCACGATTGCGACTGTCGCGAGTTTGATTAAGAGTCGTCAGGATCCGACCCTCACCGCGCACGCCGGGTCGGTCCGCAAGCACGACCCGGAAGACGACTAGTTCTGTTCTTAGCTCTGCCGCAGTCGTATTGCGCATCACTAGTCAGTCCAAGGTCGTGCTCCACTCGTGTCAGTTCCAGTGAAAACGGCACCTAGAAGGTCAGAGTCAGTGAAATCTCCTGACTTCACATTGGACCCAGAGAAGTTCGCGCCTCGAAGATCGCTCTCGACGGCATCGATTATTCGCAGATCTGAACCGCTAAAGTCAGCCCCGGGCATTGACGCGTTTGAGATGTTGATAGCCCTCGCAGAGATGTTCCGAACATTGAGGTTGGGGGCCCAGACACCCGCGAGGTTCGCCCCGCGAAGGCGGGAGCCGGACAGGTCGGTTCCGGCTAAGCGCGTTGATGAGAGGTCAGCGCCCTCAAGGTTGCTGCCACTTAAGTCCGCACGGATGAAGTTGGTGCCGTTCATGATGGTTCCGGTGAGATCTGAACGCGGAAGGTTGGCCTTAGTCAGATTCGCCCCGGATAGGATTGTCCCTTTGAGGGTCGTCGATTTGAGCTGGGCACTAACCATCGCTGCGCCGGAGAAATCTGTCCCACGCAGGTCTGCGCTAACGAGGCGTGCACTCGTCAGCTTTGCGCCGGCCATATTGGTGCCCTTGAGGTTGGCTCGTGAAAGATCAGCTCGGGTGAGGTTCGCTCCTGCAAGGCTCTTGCCCAGCAGGTTGATTCCGCGGAGATTGCACTTACGCAAATCGGCCGCCGGTACGAGGTTGTCGCAGCGGGCGACGACAGGTTTGGACTGAGAACCGGATGCGGCACCGCCTGAGCTCGACCCTGATCCTGAGCTCGAACTCGAAGTATTCAAGTCCGAGCCGGAAGTGGACCAGTCGTTGTTCTTTGTCTTATTCGGCTTCTTGACCTTTGTTGTCGCAGCCTCGTCCTCAGTCGGTCGAGGGGGCTCGCCGCCTTCTTCTGAAACACTGGGCACTTGGTCAGGGGTCAGGATTTCATCGGGAAACTCAAGTTGGCCGTCTGCGTCAGCGGATTGCGGCGCATCGCTAGTGTGAGCTGGTTGCGGGATCTCGAGCCCTCCGTTTGGAGTCGCAACCTCCGCTCCTGGTACAGCGCAGCCGCTAACCGCGAGCCCGAGGGCAATCGCAGCTATTCCCAAACGGACGGTGGTCGGTTTCACGAGGTGGGCATCGGCATGCCACTTGGGTGATCCTGAGAGGTTTCACCTATTTGCGCGCGCTAGGTCACTCCTGTCTGGTCATCGCGAGCGGATCTACGACCTCGTCGAACAGTTCCGCGCTGATCCCATCTGCCAACGCGGCGTCGCGCAACGTGAGATCGTGCTCGACAGCGCGGTGGGCGATCGCGGAGGATCGCTGATAGCCGATGTGTGGTGCCAGAGCGGTAACGAGCATCACCGAGTTGTCCAGGTGGCGCCGGATTGAGCTCTCGTTAAGCTCGGCTCCCTGAACGAGGTAGGTGCGCAAGCCGTCACAAGCGTCGGCCATATTCGTCGCGGAAGTGAGGTAGTTCCCGATAATCACTGGCCTGAACGCGTTCAGCTCGAAATTGCCCTCAGCGCCTGCCATGGAGACCGTCACGTCCGCGCCCATGACCTGCGTGCAGACCATCAACGTGGCTTCGATCTGTGATGGATTCACCTTCCCCGGCATGATGGATGAACCGGGCTCGTTTGTCGGGAAGATGAGCTCGCCTAGTCCCGCCCGCGGCCCGGAACCGAGCCAACGCAGATCGTTTGCAATCTTGAACAGTGATACCGCTGTTGTTTTCAGGGATGCGTGTGCTCGGACGAGGCGGTCCAGAGTTCCCTGGGCCGTAAATCCGTTCTCATCCGCTGTGATCGGAATGCCTGTGGATTCGCAAAGCTCTATCGCAACCGCTTGCGCGAAGCCGGGAGGGGCATTGAGACCTGTGCCAACGGCGGTGCCGCCCATGGCGACAACAGCGAGGTTCTTGGTCGCGTGTTCCACGTCGCTGATGGCAGCGTCGAGCGCGCCCGCGTAGCCCGACCACTCCTGACCGACTGTTAGTGGCGTTGCATCCTGCAGATGGGTGCGTCCGAGCTTCACGACGTCCGCCCATAGCTCGGCCTTCTCAGCGAGTGAATCACGAAGCTGTCGCAGGGAGGGGAGGGTTTGATCGTGCGTCACTTGGTAGGCGGCAATGTGCATTGCCGTGGGAAAGGTGTCGTTCGTTGACTGGCTCATGTTTACGTCGTCGTTGGGGCGAATCGGGTCTTGTGACCCCAGGTCGCCGCCCAGGAGCTGGATCGCGCGATTGGCGATCACCTCGTTGACGTTCATGTTGGTGTGCGTTCCCGAGCCAGTTTGGAATAGATACAACGGAAACTCAGCGTCGAGTTCGCCAGCGATGATCTCCTCGGCAACGACCGAGATGGCATCTGCCTTCCAGTCCGGTAGTTCAGCAAGACGGGCATTTACCCGTGCCGCCGCCCTCTTGATGTGTCCGTAGGCGCGATGAATCTCGGAGGGCATTCGTTGATGGCCGATGGCGAAGTGCTTGAGGCTTCGCTCAGTCTGGGCGCCCCAATAGTGCTGCGCCGGTACCTGGATAGTCCCCAGGCTGTCGAACTCGTCTCGCATTCCTGTCGCCGCGATACCCACAGGCATGGTTGTCTGTCTTGGCGGTATGGGTTGTGAACTATCGGCGGCTGACATATCAAAACTCTAGTCTCGTAGTGAGACTTTGGCGAGTGTGCTTAGAGGGGATGGGAGTACTTGGTTGGGATTTGGCTGCGCAATTAGTTGGTCGATTCCCACAGAATCGCTTTGTCGATCAGTTCACAACTCTGGTCCGGACACTGTGGAAAGTTTCGAACACCAGTTCGAGCGTGGTGGTAGCGTTTGGGTATGCCGTTCAGTCATTCCCGCGACAGGGATCTCACCGATAAGATTGCTGCTCCGTGTGTGGAGTCGTTTGTGGCGGTCGCGCAGATGGATCCATTCGCGTTGGGTTCCGAGGAGCAGGTGGTGTTGTTGCGGGAGTTGGAGCGGCACATGTCGTGGGTGGAATCGCTTCGGGTGGACGCGCTGGCGGCGTTGGCTGGTCCGGGTCCGGAGTATGAGACCGCCGCGGGCCAGGCCGCTGGTGCTGGTGCTGGTGACACGGCGTCGCGGCGCAACGGTCTAGCTGTTAATGACGGTGTGCGGGATGAGGTTGCGGCGGTGCTTCGCTTGTCGGGACAGGCTGCGGAGTTCCGGATCAGTATGGCCAGGGATTTGCATTACAAGCTGACCCGGACGCGGCGGTTACTTGGTTTGGGGGTGGCCTCGATGGGTCAGGTGAACGCGATCGTTCGTGAGTGTGAGCGTCTTAGTGTCGATCAGGCCCGCCAGGTAGAGGGATGCGCGTTGTCTCGAGTCGGGGTGCAGACCCCAGCTCAGACCCGCGCCAGTGTGCGCCGGGCAGTGACCCGGTTGTTCCCGATCACCCCGGATGAGGATCTGGATGCCGAGTTCGCCCGCCGCGAGGTGACGATGATCGCCGACGGGCCGGTGATGGCCCGCGTGAGCGCGGTACTACCTGCCCCGGATGCGATCGCGGTTTGGAACGCGTTGACCGCCTGCGCCAGTCAGGCCCCGGGACCGAATCCAGGCCCGACCCGCAGTTCAGGATCGAGCAGTTCAGGATCGAGCCAAGGCTCCGGTTCTGGCGCTAGCTCTGGTTCCGGTTCCGGTTCCGGTTCAAGTTCGGGTGAGTCGAGTCCGGACCCGGCGGTGGCTGATCGGCGCACGATGGCCCATAAGCGCGCCGACGCACTCGTCGCTTGGGCCCATCGCGCGGGCCAGGACCCGGGTATGCCCACGATGCAGGGTAAGAAGCGCCTGGAAACCCAGATCGTGATCGACGCCGCAACTCTGCTTGGTCTGGCCGACAACCCCGGCGAGCTCGTAGGCTTCGGCCCGATCCCAGCCACGCTGGCCCGGCGGCTAGCGGCCGACTCGGGGTCGTGGCGACGGTTGGTGACTGATCCGGTCACCAGCCATCTCCTCGATTACGGCACCACCGTCTACACTCCACCAGCAGCGTTGCGGGAGTACATTCTTGCCCGCGACCGGACCTGCCAGTTCCCCGGCTGCGCCCGAGCGGCCTACCTATGCGACCTAGACCACGTCCAGCCGTTCACCGGCGACGAGGGTGGCGGGACCACCAGCGCAGACAACCTTCTGACCGTCTGCAGGCGCCACCACCGGCTGAAGACCCACAACCACTGGACCCTGACCATCCACCCTCCAGGCACCATCACCGGAACAGAACCAGGTTCCAGCCTCGAGCCAGAACCTGATCCTTTGCTCGAGCCTGCACCCGACACCCAATCTGAGACAGCGCCGAAGCATGAACGGGCGCCAGACCTAAGGCCGTCGAATGACGATCCCACCAGCGACCCACCGAACACTGAAGCCATCATCGAATGGATCAGCCCACGCGGAACAACGCACCGGACTCGTCGGCCTGCGGTCCTAGGTGATGGGGGATCAGCCTCAGGTCGCGCGGATGTTGGTGCGGGGCGGAGTCCGGAGCTGACGGAGCTTGAGGACTTGCTTGATTCGGTCCTCGCTGCGTGAACGAGCTAGCGCGCGTCCCATCTATCCGTTGCTCTCGGAACGTCCGCTACCAACTGGGGCGAAGCCACTCACCGAGTTTGGGCCGTTCCGTTCCGATCGTCGAGTCAAATCCGTGGCCCGGGTGGATGACTGCATCGTCAGGAAGAACGGCAAAGAGCTTGCTTGTGACATCGTTGAGCAAGGTTGCGTATGCAACCGGGTCATCGCAAGTGTTGCCGATCCCCCCGGGGAAGAGGCAGTCCCCGGAGAAAACGCGGGTCGTTCCGTCGAGGTCGCGGTAGATGACCGCCGCTGACGTCGAAACGTGTTCGAGGTAGTGAGCGCGATGTCCACGCAACAGAACTATTTGCAACGCAGCATCCCCGAGACGGATGACATCTCCGTCGCTGATCTCGACATCGGTCGGGATGGCTATTTCTGGTGCCTCGGCGGCAGTCGCGTAAGTCGTGGCACCGGTTGCTGCTACGACGTTTTCAAGCGCTAACCAGTGGTCGAGGTGGCAGTGGGTGGTGAGGACTGAGTCGAGTTGGCCGTCAGCCAGTTCAATCAGGCGAGGTGCTTCATTCGCAGCGTCAATCAGAAGGCTCTCACCAGTTGCTCGATCACGAAGCAAGTAGGCGTTGTTGTCCATTGGGCCAACTGCCAGCTTGTGGATGCTGAGCTTGGACGTGGTGATCTCTTGGGCTGGTCCGCCCACGGTGACTCGGCCGTCGTAGGTCATGTGTCAAGAACATACCGGCTATTGGCTTGGGGTTCCGATTGGCCGTACCGCATATTGGCTGGTTGGATCCTCACCAATCGGAACGATCGACTTCCCGAGTGGAAATATCGCTATTCCGGCCATCTTGAAGGAAGCGATCCCGAATGGAATCGTGATGATGAAGATGCACAGGATCACGCCAGTAATGACATGGCCGATGGCGATCCATAGACCGGCGAAGATGAACCAGATGACGTTGCCGATTCCCGCCAACGCTCCGGAAGTTGGCTTCGATACAACCGTCCGGCCGAATGGCCAAAGCGCGTAGCCGGCAATCCGGAAAGATGCGATTCCGAACGGGATTGTGATGATCAGAATGCACATGATGATGCCTGCAAGGACGTAGGCGAGGAACATCCATATCCCCGCAAACACCAGCCATAAGATATTTCCGATAGTCCGCATGTGGCCATTGTGTCTGTTCGCTGAGCGAGATCGCCTGTTTGATAGTCCGACGGAGCAGTTAGCCTCTAGGGGTGGATCGGTTAGTCGTACGTGGTGCCCGCGAGCATAATCTCCGCGATGTCAGTTTGGACCTCCCAAGGGACGCTCTCATCGTGTTTACGGGGCTGTCCGGATCAGGGAAGTCGAGCCTAGCCTTTGACACGATTTTCGCTGAAGGTCAGCGCCGGTACGTCGAGAGCCTGTCGGCCTATGCGAGGCAGTTTTTGGGTCAAATGGACAAGCCTGATGTGGACTTCATCGAGGGTCTGTCCCCGGCGGTAGCGATCGACCAAAAATCGACGTCCCGCAATCCGCGTTCCACTGTGGGCACGATCACGGAGGTCTACGACTACCTTCGTCTGCTCTTTGCCAGGATCGGTAAACCGCACTGCCCACTTTGCGGTAAGCCGATTGCTCGACAATCGCCGCAGCAAATCGTTGACCAAGTCCTTGAGCTTGATGGGGGAACACGTTTCCAAGTACTCGCCCCGATGATTCGCGAGCGCAAGGGGGAGTACGTCGACCTGTTCAGCTCTCTTCAAACCCAGGGCTTCTCGCGGGCGCGAGTGGACGGGGTAGTACACAGCCTCTCCGAGCCGCCCAAACTCAAGAAGCAAGAAAAGCACACGATCGAAGTCGTGATTGATCGTCTCGCGGTGAAGCCAGACGCCAAGCGGAGGCTAACCGATTCGGTTGAGACAGCCCTGCGTCTGTCAAATGGAACGGTCACTCTCGATTTCGTTGATCTCGAGGAGGATGACCCAAGCCGTGAACGGACGTACTCAGAGCACTTGGCGTGTCTAGAGGATGGCCTGTCGTTTGAGGAGCTTGAGCCGCGATCCTTCTCCTTCAACTCTCCGTTTGGGGCCTGCCCGACCTGTTCGGGACTTGGCACGAGGATGGAGGTCGACGAGGAGCTTGTCGTTCCCGACCCGGACAAGTCGATTCGTGAAGGAGCGATCTCACCCTGGGCCTATCCCTCGATCTCGGGCTATTACCACCGTCTGCTTGGCGCCGTTGGGGAGTCCGCCGACTTCGATATTGATACTCCTTGGTCGGAGTTGTCCGCCCCAGCCCGCGACACGATTCTCAACGGGCAAGGCGACTCTGTAACGGTCAAGTACCGGAATCGGTACGGTCGTGATCGGAGCTACACGACGGGCTACGAGGGTGTGGTCTCGTTTATCCAGCGCCGTCACGTCGAGGCGGAGAGCGAGGCAGGTCGCGACCGGTTTGCCGGCTACATGCGGGAAGTTCCCTGTCTCGTCTGCCACGGTGCGCGACTCAAACCGCTCAGCCTCGCGGTCACTATCGACGAGAAGTCCATTGCTGAGATCGCGGCGATGCCCATCGGTGATTGTTTGTCGTTCCTCTCGTCGGTCTCCCTATCCGAACGCGACCGTGCCATTGCCGAACGCGTGTTCAAGGAGGTCAATGAACGTTTGGCCTTCCTCGTTGACGTCGGGTTGCACTACCTCACGTTGGATCGTGCGGCCGGAACTCTTGCAGGTGGCGAGGCTCAGCGCATCAGGTTGGCGACCCAGATCGGTAGTGGACTGGTTGGGGTGCTGTACGTCCTCGACGAGCCAAGTATCGGACTCCATCAACGTGACAACCGGCGCTTGATTGAGACGCTGGTTCGGCTTCGAGATTTGGGCAACACCCTCATCGTGGTGGAACACGACGAGGACACGATCCGGGCCGCAGACTGGATTGTTGATATCGGTCCAGGGGCGGGGGAGCACGGCGGCAAGGTTGTGGTTAGCGGAACACTTGAGGAGCTCGAGAGCAACCAGGAATCGATTACCGGTGCCTACGTAGCTGGCCGACGGACTATCGATGTCCCCGCAGCGCGGCGAGAGCCTGATCCCGACCGAGAGATCGTCATCCATGGCGCACGAGAGCACAACCTTCAGAATGTGACTGCTGCTTTCCCGCTGGGTTGTCTCGTTGCCGTTACTGGTGTCTCCGGCTCGGGGAAGTCCACGTTAGTGAATGACGTGCTCTATCAGACGCTGTCGCGTGACCTGCACCAATCGAGAACGGTCCCGGGGCGTCACCTTAAAGTGGCCGGGACTGACCTAGTCGACAAAGTCGTTCACGTGGACCAGGGCCCGATTGGCCGTACCCCCCGCTCGAATCCGGCGACCTACACCGGTGTTTTTGACCACGTTCGGAAGCTCTTTGCCGCAACGGAAGAAGCCAAGGTCCGTGGCTACATGCCCGGCAGGTTCTCTTTCAATGTCAAAGGTGGACGGTGCGAAGCGTGTACCGGTGACGGGACAATCAAGATCGAAATGAACTTCCTTCCCGACGTATATGTCCCATGCGAGGTATGCCACGGAGCGCGCTACAACCGCGAGACACTCGAAGTCCATTTCAAAGGGAAGACGATCTCCGACGTACTCAATATGCCGATCGAGGAGGCTGTCGAGTTCTTTGCCGCGGTACCGGCAATTGCGCGGCACCTGCGGACACTGGTCGATGTCGGTCTCGGATACGTCCGGCTGGGTCAATCTGCCCCAACTCTGTCCGGCGGGGAGGCCCAACGGGTCAAGCTCAGTGCTGAACTGCAGAAGCGATCCACCGGGCGCACAATCTACGTTCTCGATGAGCCCACGACGGGCTTGCACTTCGAGGACATCAGGAAGCTATTAGGTGTTCTCGACCGTCTCGTCGAGCAAGGAAATTCGGTCGTTGTCATTGAACACAACCTCGACGTCATCAAGACAGCGGATTGGGTTATTGACCTCGGTCCGGAAGGCGGTTCCGGCGGTGGCACGATCGTGGCAACCGGTACCCCAGAAGTAGTCGCTGCGGTCGCGGGAAGTCACACCGGGCAGTTCCTTCGGGAGATACTGAATCTAACTTCCCCGCCTGGGACCAGGGAGGTGACGCCAGTTCCCACGCGCGTCGAGATGAAGCGCGTCAAAGCTGACAAGCCGAAATCGACGAAGTCTGTCGCAAAGAAGGCGGTCGCTAAGAAGGCGGTCACTAAGAAGGCCGTCACTAAGAAAGCTGCCGCCAAGAAAGCCGTCGCCAAGTAGCAGTGGATGCGGAAGTGTCTGCCCACGTTCCTTCAACGGACTCCCGACGTGGCGGTGCCCGAACGAGAGCGGCTCGTACTAATCTCTGACGTAGTCAACACGGCGTGCGCTTTGCAGCAAACAAACCGACCGAGAGGGTTTTACATGTCACTGTCGCCACAGGATGTTACCGAAGAGGATCCCATCCGCATCGCCGCGTTCTCGCGCCGCAACGTTCTGGCTGTGGGTGCGATCGGATTCGCGGGCGTTGCGTTAGCGGCCTGTAGTTCCGGCTCGAACACAACAACCACGACGCCATCGGGTGAAGCTGCAACGGATTCGGCGGAGCCAGGTCAGGATGCTGCCGGAGCGTCCGGTGCCCTCGTCGTATCAGCTGCGAGCGTACCGGTGGGCGGTGCCACTCTCGCGAAAGCTAGTGGAACTACCTGGCTTGTCGCTCAACCTACCGAGGGCGAGATTGTCTGTCACAGCGGAATATGCACGCACGAAGGCTGTCCGTTGACTGAAGTTGACGGTGACCGCGCCATCTGCCCGTGTCACAACAGCCAGTTCGATGTATTCACGGGGGCAGTAATCCAGGCACCAGCATTGCGAGCTCTGTCACCGCAATCAGTCACCGTTGCGGATGGGAACGTCTTTCTCGGCTAGTTGTCCCGAGTCGTGTCCAGCGCGACAACTGCGCGCTTGGTGAGTTTCGCTCGAATCTGGTAGCCATAGGACGTGAGGTGGACGCGATCGCCGGCCAGCAGGCTGGACTTACCTCTCACTACCGCTGCCCAGTCGAGCACGGTTAGCTTTTTCTTTGCCTTATCCATTTGTCGAAGAACCCGGTTCACCGCACCATAGCCGCCTGGCCGGACAACATTGACCCAGATGACCTTGCGAGAGCCTGCCAGTCGAAGGACCTTCTTCACGTTCGACTTGGTGCGCTTAGCGCTCGGAGCATCGTTGGTACCAAGCGCGACGACCCAGATGTCGGCCCGTCGAGCCTGCTTACTTCGGAGCTTGTTGATCCCTGTTCCGGTGAACCGGCCGACTTGGGCGTCAATATGCAGTGAGCGGACCTTAGGTCCGAGCTTGCGCTGGAGATAGGGCGCAGTTCCCACAGTGAGGGAATCACCCACCACGAACACCTTCGAGCGCTTGACGTCGACCTCGCTTGACGGCGCAGCTTGAGCAGGGGCCGATCCGATCGCCACTGATGAGAGCGCACCGAGAGCAAGTCCGGCAGACAGCACGGCGCCGCGCTGAACAGTTGTTTGGGGCATTAGCGGAGGGTCTCTCATGAACGCAGATCGTGGGGTGATCCGTGAGTCAGTCCATATACTCCTGTCGGGGACGTGGCACAACGCGTCACAATCGGTCTACCTAGCGTGACTCATTCACTCAAGTAGGCGTTGAGTGTGGTTGCCAAGCCTCGTTGCTCAGCAGACACACTCGGGTGCGCGTGTTTGAGTAAGCTACAGGTGAGAGGTGGGCGTCGCGCGAACGTTGGTTGCGCTACTACGCTGGGTAAATGGTGGCTCCGGACTTGTATCGACCCGCGACGGGTGACATTCCCGATGCCCCGGGCGTCTATCGGTTTCGTGATGCCGACGATGACGTGGTTTACGTCGGGAAGGCGCGTAGCCTGCGCAGTCGCCTCAATAGCTATTTCGCCGACCCTCGCTCCCTACACCCGCGTACTTACGCGATGGTCAATGCTGCGAGCTCCGTCGACTGGGTGACGGTGTCAAACGAGGTTGAGGCACTGCAGCTGGAATACTCGTGGATCAAGCAGTACGACCCCCGTTTCAACGTCCGGTATCGCGACGATAAGTCCTACCCATACCTCGCGGTGACAATGAATGAGCAGTACCCGCGAGTTCAGGTAATGCGTGGGGCAAAGAAGAAGGGCGTCCGCTACTTCGGCCCCTACGCTCACGCTTGGGCGATCCGCGAGACAGTTGACCAACTGCTGAGGGTCTTCCCGATTCGCAGTTGTTCTAAGGGAGTCTTTGTTCGCCATGAACGGATGGAGCGACCCTGCCTCCTCGGTGATATCGGTCGGTGTGCGGCTCCGTGCGTGGGGCGAGTGAGTGAACAGGAACACCGTGCGCTGGCCGAGGACCTCTGTCGGTTCCTGAGTGGGAGACCTGACAGCTTCGTTCGTTCGATCGAGCGGCGAATGCAAGAGGCAGCAGCCATTCAGGACTATGAACTTGCCGCGCGCCTGCGTGACGATCTCGCCGCGCTACGCCGGGCGCTAGCCCGAAGTGCCGTCGTGCTGCCCGATGGGGTTGATGCGGATGTCCTCGGGGTTGTGTCAGACGAGCTACAGGCTTCCGTTCAGGTGTTCCATGTTCGTGGTGGCAGAGTCACGGGTCAACGTGGGTTCATTGTGGAGCGCACGGTTGAAGCCGATGATTCAGATCTTCTCGAGCAACTCGCGATGCAGTTGTATGGCGAGGAAGGTGAGGACGGCTCGGCAATGGCGATTCCCAAGGAGCTCTTGGTATCGCACCCGGTACCTGAGATTCGGATATTGACAACCTGGTTGTCAGGCAAACGAGGATCTAAAGTCACGATTGCCGTTCCGGTCCGGGGCGCGAAGCGTGATCTCATGGAGACAGTCGTGCGCAACGCCGAGCAGAGCCTGAATCTGCACAAGGTCCGCCGAGCGAGCGACTTATCCTCGCGCAGCCAAGCGCTCGAGCAGTTACAGGAGTACTTGGATCTTCCGCTCGCACCGCTTCGAATCGAATGCATCGATATTTCTGGTCACCACGGCACAGACCTGACTGCATCAATTGTGGTCTTCGAGGATGGACTGGCTAAGAAGTCCGACTACCGCAAGTATGCGATCACTGATCACAAGGACGACCTCGCCGCGATGTACGAGGCCGTGACCCGACGGTTTGGTCGCCTTTCACCGGACGGCGAGGACGATGCCGAGCAGACCAAATCTCGCTACCGACCGGGCCTTCTTGTGGTGGATGGGGGAGCGCCCCAGGTGCAGGCCGCAGTTGCCGCACTGACCGCGCTCGGGATCGACTTCATTGCGGTGTGTGGCCTAGCCAAGCGACTCGAAGAAGTATGGCTTCCTAGCGAGACTGATCCGGTGATCCTCCCAAGACGCAGCGAAGGGTTGTTCCTGTTACAGCGCGTCAGAGACGAAGCGCACCGATTCGCGGTGGCCTACCACCGACAACGGCGCGGAGCCCGCGCGATGGCGAGCGTGCTCGACGAGGTGCCGGGAATGGGGCCGACCAAGCGCAAAGCTGTCCTCAAACACTTCGGCTCGGTCCGAAGGCTCAAGGGCGCCTCATTGGCCGAGATCGAGGAAGTCCCCGGTGTCGGCCCGGTTCTAGCCAAAACGCTCCTTGAGACCCTCGGCGCCTCCGCCTCGGACGGCGAGGGCGGCGCTGGCCAGGACAACAATTCCGGATTAACCGCGATGAATGGCGGAATCAACGTGACGACCGGTGAGCTCTTAGGGGAAGCTAGCGAACATGGTTCCGCAGCAGATTGAGCTTGTACTGGTTACTGGGATGTCGGGCGCCGGGCGAACAACTGCAGCCCGGGCGCTGGAAGACCTGGGCTGGTTCGTAGTTGACAACCTCCCGCCCCGACTGCTCCCAGAACTTATGGCCTCCGTCGAAGAAGGCGGAACCGCTACTCGAGTTGCGGTGATCGTTGATGTGCGGGGTGGCAGTAGCTTCGAGGACCTGCCCGATGAAGTCGCCGAGCTGAGATCCACTGGGGTAGACGTTCGAATACTGTTCCTGGAAGCCTCGAACGAGGTCTTGGTTCGTCGATTTGAATCGAACCGACGCCCCCATCCACTCCAGGGAGCCGGACGAGTGCTCACCGGCCTGGACTCTGAGCGGGAGGTCCTCGCGGACCTTCGTGGGGCCGCCGACTTAGTGATAGACACCGGTTCGCTGAACGTTCACGATCTTCGCCGTAAGATCGAATCTGCCTTTCGTCTCGACGACGACGTGGCACTTCGAGCAACGGTGATGTCGTTCGGTTTCAAGTATGGGATTCCGGTGGACGCCGACCTCGTTGCTGATATGCGGTTCCTTCCGAACCCTTATTGGGTTCCCGAGCTTCGTGAATCGACCGGCA
Organism: uncultured Actinomycetes bacterium; assembly: GCA_946803585.1. Taxonomy (GTDB): domain Bacteria; phylum Actinomycetota; class Actinomycetes; order S36-B12; family UBA10799; genus UBA10799. Next base: position 244,205 of record CAMPEQ010000007.1, on the reverse strand, counting down.
AGGACGACGGGGTCAGTGATTACGTCACCAGCCAGCCTGCCGCCCGCGAGTTCCTCGACCGATACGCAGCGCTGCTCGATCTGGTCGCAGACGGGTACCTGCGTGAAGGCAAGCAGTACGTAACGATCGCGATCGGCTGCACTGGCGGAAAGCACCGCAGCGTCGCGATGACGGAGCATTTGGCGGCGAGGCTCGTCAAACAGGGAATGGAAACGCTCGTCCTACATCGCGACCTGGGCAAGGAGTAGCCGTGAGCGTCCCGCCGATCGGATCGCGTAGTTCCACGGCACCGGACTCGGCTCAGACCGCAACTGCGGGGGTCAATCCCCGGCGAGCTCCCAACTCAGCCGATCCAGCTGTCGTTGCCCTAGGTGGCGGTCATGGGCTCTCTACCTCGTTACGTGCATTGCGCCGGCTTACCGGTGACGTGACTGCGATCGTCGGAGTCGCAGATGACGGAGGCTCCAGCGGACGGATTCGGACCGAACTCGAGCTACCGCCACCGGGTGATCTTCGAATGGCACTGGCAGCTCTATGCGGGGACGATGCTTGGGGTCAGATGTGGTCTCGGGTCATGCAGCACCGATTCGGTGGTGAGGGCGAGCTGAAGGGCCACGCCACCGGCAACCTGCTGATCGCCTCGCTTTGGGAGGAGACCGGCAGCCTTGTCGAGGGGCTGGATTGGGTAGCTGCACTGCTGGGCGCACGCGGGCGCGTACTTCCCGTTGCGGAAGAGCCGCTGAACATTGTGGCTCAGGTCCAGGGAATGGACCCACGTGATCCGGAGAAGGTTACGGAGGTCGTTGGCCAAGTTGAGCTGGAGCACAGTACCGGAACCGTCCTCGACCTTCGGGTCGCACCGAGCGCTCCCGTAGCGTGCCCCGAAGCGGTCGCGGCGATCCTGGTGGCTGATGCCATTGTCTTAGGACCTGGTAGTTGGTACACCTCGGTGCTTCCCCATCTGCTGGTTCCAGGAGTGCGGGCTGCACTCGCAGGGTTAACGTGCCCAAAGATCCTCGTGTTGAATCTCGACGGCAAGACGATCCCTGCCGGCGACGAGTTCATGTACAGCACGCAGGACTTCACAAGCGCCCAGTATCTGCGCGATTGGTACCGCCAATTTCCCGATGTCACCCTCGACGTGGTGGTCGCAGATCCCAGCTGTGTGAACAATCTCGAAGAGCTAGAGATCGCCTGCAGCGATGTTGGTGCGGAGTTAGTTTTCGCCGAAGTTGCCGACAAAGACGCCGTGAAAGCAGGACTATCTGCCCGTCACGACCCAGATCTTTTGGTAGGAGCCCTCGGGACCTTGCTTCCCCATGGCAATATCTAGGCATGGCAATGACTTCCGCAGTGAAAGACGAACTCAGTCGCTACGAGGTATCCAAGACCTGCTGCCGCAAGGCGGAGGTTTCTACGATGCTCAGGTTCGCAGGCGGATTGCATATTGTCAGCGGGAAGATCGTCGTGGAGGCGGAGCTCGATACCGGTTCTGCCGCTCGACGTTTGCGGCAGTTCATCCAAGAGGTCTACGGCCATACGGCCGACCTGGCAGTTGTTCATCCTGGTGGTCTTCGCAAGGGCAACCGGTACCTCGTGCGGGTGATCAATGGCGGCGAACAGCTCGCTCGCCAGACAGGCTTGGTCGATGGCTCAGGCCGTCCGGTGCGCGGATTGCCACCCCAGACAGTGACTGGTGCGGTCTGCGATATCGAGGCAGCATGGCGTGGAGCATTCTTGGCACACGGCTCGCTTACCGAGCCAGGGCGATCATCCGCCCTCGAGATAACTTGTCCTGGTCCGGAGGCTGCGCTGGCCCTAGTTGGCGCTGCGCGGCGAATGCAGATGGCATCAAAGTCCCGCGAAGTTCGTGGCGTCGATCGGGTAGTGATCCGCGACGGCGACACGATTAGCGCGCTGCTTACCCGATTGGGCGCACACGATTCCGTCCTCGCTTGGGAGGAACGGCGCATGCGCCGGGAGGTTAAGGCCTCCGCACATCGGCTGGCGAACTTCGATGACGCGAATCTCCGGCGATCGGCGCGAGCCGCCGTCGCGGCCGGTGCACGCGTCGAGCGAGCCCTGGAGATCCTGGGTGACAATGTGCCAGACCACCTCCGGGACGCGGGACGCCTGCGGGTTGAGCACAAGCAGGCGAGCCTTGAAGAACTCGGCGCGCTCGCGGACCCACCCATGACTAAAGATGCAATCGCCGGACGAATCAGACGCCTGCTCGCAATGGCCGACAAGCGTGCCCGTGAGACAGGCGTTGCTGACACCGAAGCGGTGTTGACCCCGGAGATGCTTGCTCCCTAGATATCGACCTGCCTAGGAGGGGCTTGGGGATTTGTCCGCCGAGACGATAGTGTTCGTGCTGACCGGGGTGGAAAGTCGCACACCACAAGTTCCAAAAACGGGAGTAGCCAGGTGACCATCAAAGTAGGTATCAACGGATTCGGCCGGATCGGCCGCAACTTCTACCGTTCGGTCGCAGCTCGCGGCTCGGATATTGAGATCGTTGCCGTCAATGACTTGACCGATACCGCAACGCTGGCTCACCTGCTGAAGTACGACAGCATCCTCGGCCGACTGCCGGGAGAGGTCACCAGCACTGAGGACTCCATCGTGGTTGATGGCAAAGAGATCGCCGTTCTCGCTGAGCGGGACCCGGCTGCCCTCGACTGGGCGAAGTACGGGGTCAGCATCGTGCTGGAGTCCACCGGATTCTTCACCAAGGCGGAGATGGCAAAGGCCCACCTCGGCGGAAGCGTTGAGAAGGTCATCGTCTCGGCACCAGCGAGCGGCGAGGACGTCACAATCGTGATGGGCGTCAACGAGGACCAGTATGACCCCGCTAAGGACGTCGTCATCTCGAACGCCTCGTGTACGACAAACTGCCTGGCACCAATGGCGAAGGTCCTAGACGACGAGTTCGGCATCGAGCGTGGTCTCATGACGACCATTCACGCCTACACCGGCGATCAGAAGTTGCATGACGCGCCGCATAGCGATCTACGTCGATCGCGCGCCGCCGCGCTCAGCATGATTCCCACCTCAACCGGTGCAGCTAAAGCAATCGGAGTCGTCCTTCCACAGCTCAAGGGCAAGTTGGACGGGTTCGCTATGCGCGTCCCGGTGCCCACGGGATCAGCAACAGACCTTACGGTCGAGTTGGCTAAGCAAGCGTCGCGCGACGACATCAACGCTGCGATGAAGGCCGCAGCTGACGGCCCACTTCGGGGAATCCTCGAGTACACCGAAGCGCCGATCGTCTCCGCCGACATTGTGACCGACCCAGCCTCGTGCATTTTTGATGCCCCGCTGACTAACACCAATGGCAACATGGCCAAGGTGCTCGGCTGGTATGACAACGAGTGGGGATACTCAAACCGTCTCGTCGATCTCATTGACTACGTTGGCGCGCGCCTTTGAGTCCGATCGTGTCGCTGAACGACCTCGCGGTAAGCGGGCGCACCGTTCTACTCCGGGCTGATTTCAATGTGCCACTCGAGGAAGACCCCGGCGGCTTCATGGTGATCACCGACGATGGGCGAATCCGAGCCGCACTGCCGACGATTCAAACCTTGGCGTCGCAGGGCGCGAAGGTGGTCATCTTGGCCCATCTTGGTCGACCCAAGGGCGAGGCTGTCGAATCGTTGTCACTGCGCCCGATCGCGGCGCGACTCTCGGAACTGCTCGACGCACCGGTCGTCATGGCCGATGACGTTGCGGGGGACTCCGCTCGAAGCGTTATCACTGGACTACAACCCGGCGACGTGGCCCTGCTTGAGAATGTTCGATTCGATCCCCGTGAGACCAGCAAGGACGTTCACGAGCGCACGGCGTTGGCCTCCGCGTGGGCATCCCTTGGGGACTGCTTCGTTAGTGACGGGTTTGGTGTCGTCCACCGCGAGCAGGCCAGCGTGACGGAGTTGGCTGCCCTTCTGCCGCACTCAGCCGGACTGCTTGTTGCGCGCGAAGCCGAAGTATTCAACGCGTTGCTGACAGATCCAGCGCGTCCCTACACGGTCGTTCTGGGCGGATCGAAGGTCTCCGACAAGCTTGGAGTTATCGAGAATCTCCTCACCCGGGTCGATCGGCTGATTATTGGTGGGGGGATGTGCTTTACCTTTCTTCTCGCGCAAGGGTTTGAGGTCGGATCTTCTCTCGTCGAGACCGATCAACTGGACCGGGTCGCCGGGTTCATCGCCACAGCCCAAGAGACCGGTGTTGACCTGGTCCTACCGACTGACCTAGTGATCGCCGACGCGTTCAGTGCGGATGCGCAGGTAGAGGTGGTTCCGGTTGCTGCTGGCGTCCCCGAGGGATGGATGGGATTAGATATCGGTCCAGACTCGGCCGCCAGGTTTGCTCAACTCGTCGAGGAGTCCCAGACGGTGGTCTGGAACGGACCGATGGGCGTGTTCGAGATGGAGCCTTTCGCTGGTGGTACCCGAGCGGTTGGCGAGGCGCTGACCAGGGTTACGGGGATGTCAGTGGTTGGGGGCGGCGACTCTGCTGCCGCAATTCGGCTCATGGGAATCGACGAATCGATGATTAGCCACGTCTCAACGGGTGGCGGAGCGAGCCTTGAGTTCCTCGAAGGCCGTACGCTGCCAGGGTTGGCCGTTTTGTCCACTAGCTGAAGGCTGAAGTCTCCTTATGACGCAAAACACCCCCCGCAAGCCACTGATGGCTGGCAACTGGAAGATGAATCTCAACCACTTCGAGGCGATTGGTCTCGTGCAAAAGTTGGCATTCACACTAAAGCCAGACGATTACGTGGCCTGTGAGGTTGCGGTCTTGCCGCCCTTCACTGATATCCGGTCGGTCCAAACCCTCGTCGATGGTGACAAGCTCAAGATTGTTTACGGCGCCCAAGATATTTCCGCGCACGATTCCGGGGCTTACACGGGGGAGATCTCCGGTGCAATGCTGGCCAAACTGGGTTGTACGTTTGCCACGGTGGGTCACAGCGAGCGCCGCCAGTATCACGGCGAGACAAACGAGCAGGTCAACACCAAGGTGCACGCAGCGCTTCGGAGCGGACTCACCCCAATTATGTGCGTCGGTGAGGGGCTGGATATCCGTAAAGAAGGCGGCCAGGTCGGCTTCACCCTCGGTCAACTCGAGGCAGGACTTGCCGGATTGGACTCCGATCAGGTCCGCAAGACCGTCGTGGCGTACGAGCCCGTCTGGGCGATCGGCACTGGAGAGGTGGCCACGCCAGATGATGCCCAAGAGGTGTGCGGGGCGATCCGACTTCGTCTTGCGGAGATGTTTGGTGACGACGTGGCACAGGCCGTCAGGGTCCTCTATGGCGGTTCAATGAAGTCCGGCAACGTGGCTGGCCTCATGGCGATGCCTGATATTGACGGGGGCCTCGTGGGCGGCGCGAGCCTGGATCCCGACGAGTTTGTGACGCTGATCCGATACCGGCTACACGCCGGCGTGTAGCCTCACGGTAGTTCGTCGCGAAATCTGACTAGAAGGAGCAAGCTGTGGCAGTCGTTCTTGAGATCATCCTGGTGGTTACCAGCATTCTCATGATTGTCTTGATTCTGCTACATAAGGGCAAGGGTGGAGGCCTCTCCGACCTCTTCGGTGGCGGCGTCACCTCGTCCGTTGGCGGTTCGAGTGTTGCCGAGCGCAACCTAGATCGCCTCACTGTCGGAGTTGGACTGATCTGGGCCGCGTGCATTATCGGCCTCGGATTCCTCGTCAAGAGCCTCTAGGAGTAGTCGTGGCATCAGGTGGTAGTGCAATACGTGGAAGTCGGGTCGGCGCAGGACCCATGGGCGAGGCAGAGCGGGGGACACCAGCACCACGCGCGGACGTATCGTTCTGGTGCGCCAACGGACATGAGTCCACACCAAGCTTTGCCGTTGATGTTGCGCCACCAGAGCAGTGGGATTGTCCACGTTGCGGTTGGCCGGCTGGAACCGACCGAGATAATCCGCCTGCGCCCCCGAAGACCGAGCCTTATAAGACCCATTTGGCTTACGTCAAAGAGCGTCGATCAGATGGTGACGGTGGCGATATCCTGCAAGAGGCACTCGACCGCCACCGCAAATCTGAGGGCTAAAGAACCTCAGCAGCTGCGTCCCTGTCGCACAGGACTAGGGAGCGTTTGAAACCCCGCGCAACGCCTGCGGGGGCCTCCTTCGCTGACAGATTAGATGTCGCGAGCTTGATCGCATCAGCTTTTCCAGCGCCCGAGGCGATGAGCCATACCTCAAGTGAGGATTGGATCGTCGGCATCGTAAAGGTGCAGCGAGTGGGGGGCGGTTTCGGAGAATTGCGAACCGAAACGGTCGATGCGACCTCGAACTGCTCATCACGGCCAGGGAACAATGACGCAACGTGGGCGTCCTCACCGATGCCAAGCATTGACACATCAAAGACTGGCACTGCGCTGCCAAATGCCTCTGCCAGTTCTTTGGCGTACCCGGCTGCTGCGGCATCGACATCCTCGCCGAACTCCTCGCCGAGGCGCGGCATGTAGTGAACCTTCTCTGGTAGCGCGGGGATGTGATCGAGGAGGGCTTCGCGTGCCCCCGTCTCGTTCCGTTCTGGATCACCCTCCGGAAGAAAGCGTTCGTCAGACCACCAGAAGTCGACGTTTGACCAGTCGACCGCCCCGACCGCGGGCGAGGCCAACACTGCCGCCAGTAGCGAGGTCCCACCACGTCCGCCGGTCAACGAGATGTGGGCAGTACCTCGCGCTGCTTGAGCATCTGCGATGGCCGTGATCAGGCGTGCAGCTCCGGCCGCGGCAAGAGTGTCGTGGTCGGGGTAGACGATGAGTTCTTGGGGGCTGCTCATAGGTGAGGTTTCCTATTCTTGGTCGGCTTGCGTGCTAGCTACTTGTCGGTGGGAAGAGTTAGGTGCCTACTTAGCGGGTGACTTTCTCGCGGTGCGCTTCTTGGCTGGCGCCTTTGTCGCCGATGCCTTCTTGGATGCGGGTTGTTTTGCGGCGGGTTTGCTCGCCGCGGCCTTCTTAGGTGCGGCCCTCTTTGTTGTCGCCTTCTTTGTTGCTGTCTGCTTAGGCGTGGATGGCTTCTTCGGCGTAGATTTCTTCGTCGATGACGCTGAGGTGGGCGTCGACTCGGTCGACGCATGGGATGTACCGGACTTAGCCTCCTCTTCCGAGGGAGTCATTGGCAGGGAAGTCCCCTTGCTACTGCGCCGAGGACGGTTGGCAGTGCCCATCGGTCCGTATCCACGTGCGGGCTTCTTCCGCGAGCGCTGTGCCGCACCTCGGCGGTTCTTCTTGCCCACGTCGTCGCGACCAAGTCCGGCTGCCACTTCCGCCAGAGCCTCCGCGTAGATCTCATCGGCGTCCAGACGGCGAAGCTCCTCAGCCACCAGATCTCGCATCTCGCGGCGAGCGAGTGGGATCTTGCGAGTCACACCGCGGCTCCTCGTTAGCGTCGCCATCTCGCCATCTGGCCGAGCCAACTCGATCGGACCGTCGGTAGTTTCTAGGGTGACACTGGTGACGCCAGGCCCGCGAGAGTTGCGGACTTTAACCGGGACCTGGAGCTTGCTTTGTAGCCAACCGGCTAGGAGCCGCGCACTAGCGTTGTTCCGTTCACTTGCGACAGTTCCGCTCGTGATGTCGGCGTGGGGTTCGTCCAGAGCTGTGGCCAACATCGAACGCCAGGGTGTCGTACGCGTCCACGCCAAGTCGGTATCACCCGCGTGATAGCTGGCAATGCGGTTCTCCAGCGCAGTCAGCGGTCGATTGTGAGGGGCGGTGTCGGTCACGCGTCGATTCGCTAGACGCCCAACTGGGTCCTCGGCAGGGACCTTGGGCGCGTTCGCCGGCCACCAGACGACAACCGGTGTGTCGGGGAGTAGGAGAGGGAGCACAACTGAGGCCTCGTGGTGGGCGAGCGGGCCCTTGAGCCGCAGTTTGACGGTCTCCCCGAGGCCCTCCCGGTCTCCCACCCACAGTTCAGCGTCAAGCTGTGGCTTGCCGCGACCGGGACGAGGGATGACCACGATGATCCGACATGGGTGCTGATTCGCTGCGAAGGTGGCTGCTCGCGTCGCTTCAGATTGATGTAGTTCATCGGTCACGATGATGAAGGTCAGCACCATCCCCGTGGCGGTTGCGCCCATCTTGTGGCGTTCAACGTTGATGGCATTGCTGACGTCGGCAGAGGTCGTGTTCTCAAGTAGCTGACTCATGGTCTCCTCCAAGAACGTCCGTCAATCGCGAGCATGTCGTCAGCCGCGGTCGGTCCCCACGTGCCCGCCGGATAGCTCTCCGGATTGCCGTGGGTCGCCCAGTAGTTCAGGATCGGGTCGAGGATCTCCCACGAGGACTCGACTTCCACGTGGCGGGGGAATAGGGGCGGCTCACCTAACAGCACGTCGAGAATCAGTCGCTCGTAGGCTTCGGGGCTACTCTCGGTGAATGAGTCCCCGTACGCGAAGTCCATCGTGACATCTCTGACTTCCATCTGAGTGCCGGGAACCTTTGATCCGAACTTGATGGTGATGCCTTCATCCGGCTGAACCCGGATCACGAGTGCGTTAGAACCTAACTCCCCGGTATCGGTGACTGAGAAGGGTAGGTGCGGGGCTCGCTTGAAGATGACCGCGATCTCGGTGACACGTCGTCCGAGCCGTTTGCCAGTACGCAGGTAGAAGGGGACTCCTGCCCATCTCCGGGAGTCGATCTCTAGCTTGATGGCGGCGTAGGTGTCGGTCTTGGAGTCCTCCGGGATCCCATCTTCCTCTAAATAGCCCTTGACCTGGTGGCCACCCTGCCAGCCTTGGCTGTACTGGCCTCGGACGGAGTGAACACCGAGATCGTCGGGCAGCACAACCGCTGAAAATACCTTTTCCTTCTCCATCCGAATCTGGTCTGCTGAGAAGGTCACCGGTTCTTCCATCGCGGTGAGGGCCATGAGTTGCAGAAGGTGATTCTGGATGACATCACGGGCTGCCCCAATCCCGTCGTAGTAGCCTGCGCGGCTACCGATTCCGATATCTTCGGCCATCGTGATCTGGACGTGATCGACGTACTTGTTGTTCCAGATCGGTTCAAACATCGTGTTAGCGAAGCGGACGGCGAGGAGATTCTGCACCGTCTCTTTGCCCAGGTAGTGATCGATGCGAAAGATCGAACCTGGAGGGAATACTTCGTTGACGATGGCGTTGAGTTCCTGGGCACTCTTCAGGTTGTGGCCAAATGGCTTCTCGACGATGACTCGTCGCCAGGCTCCCTCGTCAGTGTCCGCTAGCCCAGAGGTTCGAAGATGGTCGACAACGACAGGGAACAGGCCTGGCGGGATCGACAGGTAGAAGGCGTGGTTCCCATTGGTTCCGCGCGCTCGATCGAGTTCGCCGAGTGCTCTTGCCAGTTCGGCATATGACTCGGGATCTGTCAGCTCTCCGGTGACGAACCGTATCCCGTCCGAGAGCTGGTCCCAGACGTCTTCTCGGAATGGGGTCCGAGCATGTTCGCGCACGGAGTCCTTCACGATCTGGGCGAAGTCCTGATCCTCCCAGTCTCGCCGTGCGAAGCCGACAAGTCCGAAGGTCGGTGGCAGTAGCCCACGGTTCGCCAAGTCGTAGATGGCAGGCATCAACTTCTTGCGAGCTAGGTCACCGGTAACCCCAAAGAGAACCAGCGCGCATGGACCAGCGACTCGTGGCAGCCGCCTATCCGAAGGGTCCCGTAGCGGATTCGGTTCATCTTGCACTGTCATCTGGCTCCGACCTTGTCTCCAGTAATGACCGAACCCCAAAGGTGACGGGTGGGTGAATCGCACGGATCCACCCCACCGGCCCCCCTGGGGTTCGCCATTAGGTGTTCGGTTAGGAAATCGCCTTCTTGACGTTCTCAATCAGGTTGTCCCACGCCTCAACGAACTTGTCGACACCTTCGGTCTCAAGCTCAACGAAGACGGCGTCTAGGTCGACACCGACATCAACGAGGTCTGCGAATACCCGGGCGGCATCGTCGGCGTTGGGTGTTACTGAGTCGCCGTGGACGTTTCCGTGATCCTTGACCGCGTTCAGCGTTGCTTCCGGCATTGTGTTCACGCAACCAGGTGCGGCAAGATCAACGACGTAGCGATCGTCTGCGTACTTCGGATCCTTCACCCCGGTAGATGCCCACAGCGGACGCTGTTCGACAGCGCCTGCATCTTTGAGCGCCTTCCAGCGATCGGTCTTCAGCATCTTCTCGTAGGCAACCCAGGCGAGGCGAGCGTTCGCGATACCGGCGGCACCTTCCAACGCCATAGCCTGATCGGTTCCGATTGCCGCCAACGCGTTATCGATTGCGGTGTCCACGCGGCTGACGAAGAAAGAAGCAACTGAGTGGATCTTCGAGAGGTCACGGCCAGCTTCCTTCGCTTGCTCGAGACCGGCCAGCCATGCATCCAAGACCAGTTCATAACGCTCGACCGAGAAGATCAACGTCACGTTGACCGAGATTCCCGCGGCAATCGTGGCGGTAATAGCGGGTAGGCCCTCAACCGTTGCCGGAATCTTGATGAGGACGTTCTCTCGGTCAACCGTCCAATGTAGTGCCGAGGCCTCAGCGATAGTTGCTGCTGTCTCCCGAGCCATACGAGGATCAACCTCGATCGAGACTCGACCGTCGAAGCCCTTCGTGTGATCGTAGACATCGCGCAAGACCTCGCACGCCCAACGAACGTCGAAGGTGGTCATCGTGCGAATTGCCTCATCGACGCTCAGGCCGCGTGCCTTCGCATCGGCGATCTGCTGATCGTAGGCGTTCGAGTCACCCGAAATAGCCTTGTCGAAGATCGACGGGTTGGTCGTGACGCCCACTACGTGATCGTCAACGAGCATTTGGGCGAGATTGCCGGAGGTGAGGCGATCGCGGCTTAGGTCATCAAGCCAGATCGAAACGCCAACGTCGGATAGTTCCTTAAGTCGATCGGTCATCTTGTTCTTCTCCTGGGTCAGTTGATTGGGTAAGTGGGGGACTAGCTGGACTGTTCGACGTTCTGTAGCGTCTGCTTGGCGGCGGCAACAACGTTGTCCACTGTGAAGCCAAACTTCTTCAGCAGTAGTGCACCGTCTGCTGACTCGCCGTAGTGCTCGATGCTGACTGCGACTCCGTTGTCGCCAATGAGGCGATACCACGGGGTGGCAAGTCCGGCTTCGACCGAGACCCGAGCCTTGACCGACTTGGGAATGACGGACTCCCGGTAGGCCTCGTCTTGGGCATCGAACCACTCGAAGCACGGCATCGAGACGACTCGCGTCGGGATACCTTCGGATTCGAGTTGCTCAGCGGCACCGACAGCAAGTTGAACCTCGGAGCCGGTGGCCAGTAGCAGTACCTTGGGCTCGCCATTCGAGGCATCCACCCGAACGTAGGCGCCCTTAGAAACGGCCTGGTCCTTCTCATAGATCGGCAGGTTCTGACGGCTGAGGATCAACCCAGTCGGCAGTTGCTTCTCAACGATCGTGGCCCACGCTACTGCCGTCTCGTTGGCATCAGCGGGGCGGACGATCTGCAAGTTGGGAATCGCGCGGTAAGCCGTCAGATGCTCGATCGGCTGATGTGTCGGGCCGTCCTCGCCTAGTCCAACCGAATCGTGGGTCCACACGTACGTGACCGGAAGATTCATCAGCGAACCAACGCGGACGGCGCCGCGCATGTAGTCGGCGAACGTGAAGAAGGTTCCTCCGTAGGGCTTAGTCAACCCGCCGACTGCGATGCCATTGAGAACTGCGCCCATTCCGTGCTCGCGTACGCCAAAGTGGATGATGCGACCGAATGGCGACGAGTTGGGAACCGGGCTGCCTTCTGGCTCGAAGGACATTGCGCCTTCGATGCTGGTGTTGTTCGAGCCGGCCAGGTCAGCAGACCCGCCCCAGAACTCTGGCAGGACGCCGGCCATCGCGCTGATGACCTTTCCGGAGGCGACTCGAGTCGCGACCGATGTGCCTACCTCGAAGTCCGGAATCGCAGCCTCGAAGTCATCTGGAAGCTTGTCAGCGACGAGCCGATCGAGTAGAGCGGCATGTTCGGCGTGGTGGTCGCGCCACTCGTCGAACTTCAACTGCCACTTCTCGTGCTCCTCCTTACCTCGGCCGACGACTTCGCGGGCGTGAGCCAAGACCTCGTCGGTAACCTCAAAGCTCTTCTGGGGGTCGAACCCGAGGATCTCCTTAACGGCCGCGACTTCTTCAGCACCGAGATCGGCGCCGTGTGCCTTACCAGTGTTCTGCAGCTTCGGTGCTGGCCAGCCAATGATCGATCGCATGCGAATGATCGTCGGGCGGTGGATATCTGCCTTCGCTTCCTCGATCGCGGCATTCACGGCTTCGAGGTCGATTGAGCCGTTGGGGAGCAGATCGGTATGCAGGGTCTGCCAGCCGTAGGCCTCGTAACGCTTGAGTACGTCCTCGGTAAAGGCGACATCGGTGTTGCCCTCGATCGAGATGTGGTTGTCGTCGTAGATAACGACGAGGTTACCGAGCTTCTGCGTACCAGCCAGTGAACTGGCTTCGCTGGAGATGCCCTCTTCGAGGCAGCCGTCGCCAGCAATTACGTAGATGTGGTGGTCGAATGGGCTCTTGCCTGGGGCTGCTCCGGAATCGAGCATGCCGCGCACGTAGCGGGTGTCCATCGCCATACCAACAGCGTTCGAGATTCCCTGGCCAAGTGGTCCGGTGGTTACCTCGACACCCTTGGTATGGCCATACTCCGGATGACCCGGTGTCAGGCTGTTCTCGGTACGGAACGACTCGATGTCGTTCAGTTCAAGTCCGTAGCCAGATAGGAACAACTGGATGTAGAGCGTGAGGCTGGAGTGACCAGCTGAGAGAACGAAGCGATCGCGCCCGAGCCACTTTGGGTCGGTGGGGTCGTGGCGCATGATGCGCTGGAAGAGCAAGGTCGCCACAGGCGCCAGCGTCATCGCTGTTCCTGGGTGCCCGTTTCCGGTCTTGTGAACCGCATCTGCGGCCAGTACACGAGCAGTGTCGACGGTACGAGCGTCGAGGTCTGTCCATTCGAGCGACTGAGTCACTTCTTGTCCTTCCGAGGGGGTTAGCCGGTAGCGTCGCGAGCGTATCGACATTTAGGTAGCTGACGCACGATTGGAGACAACCAAGCGGAGCAGTCCACTCGATAAGCTTCGACGGGTTAGAGTGGTGGCGGTGACCCAAGCGCGGTTCGCCATCGGGTCGTGTCGTGCGGACCTGTGCTGTCGATGTGTTAGGAAGGTGACGTGTCTACCCTCGAATCTGGGTCCTCGTCTAATAGGTCGGGTTCCACTGATGATCCGTCATCAGGCGCCGACCGCGTTGTTGATCTCGCAGGTCAGTCGGCCCCCAAGCGAACGAGTACGTTCTCGGCGTATTTGGGGCTGACAAAACCGCGAATCATTGAGCTGCTCCTGGCAACGACCATCCCGACCATGTTCTTAGCGGCGGGTGGCTTTCCGGGGCTTTGGCTCACGGTGGCGACCTTGATCGGTGGCTCGCTCGCTGCCGGCGGTGCCAACACTCTGAATTCCTACATCGATCGCGATATTGACGCGATGATGAAGCGGACAGGGCACCGTCCACTCGTGCGTGGTGACGTCTCGCCGCGTGCCGCGCTCATATTCGGACTGGCACTAAGTGCGGCGTCTGTCATCTGGCTGGCGCTGACTGTCAATCTGCTGTCGTCTGTATTGGCCTCAGGCGCGATCGTGTTCTACGTGGTCATCTATACCCTTGGGCTCAAGCGCCGGACGGCGCAGAACATCGTCTGGGGTGGAGCAGCTGGATGCTTCCCGGTGCTCATCGGCTGGTCAGCGGTCACTAATAGCTTGAGCTGGACTGCGCTGATCCTCTTCCTCATTGTGTTCTTCTGGACACCACCGCACTATTGGCCCCTCGCTTTGCGGTTTACCGATGACTACGCCGCCGCAGGCGTTCCGATGCTGCCGGTCGTGACTCATACCCGGTCAGTGGCTCGTCAGATCGTTGTCTACAGCTGGGTGATGGTGGGTGTATCGCTGCTCCTGGTGCCAATCGCTCCTATGGGATGGATGTACACAGTTGCAGCCACTGTTCTGGGCGGACTGTTCATCTATGAGGCCCACGCGCTACTGGCTCGGGTGACACGCGGACAAGACGCCGCCCCCATGCGGCTGTTCCACTGGTCGATTACCTACTTGTCACTGCTGTTCCTCGCGATAGCCATCGATCCGTTCCTCGGCTAGCTTGACGTTAGGCGGTCACGACTTCGGCTCCGCGGCGTCGGGTGCTGTAGTGAACGGTCAGAACCGCTAGCCAGACCGCGCACGCTCCTGCCAAGTGCAGCAGCACGAGGAGCCAGGGCAAGCTGGTGAAGTACTGGACGTAGCCGATGGCGGCTTGGACGAGGCAAATCGCCACAAGCCACCAGGCACGCTTGCGGATACCCCGCGGCGCGCTGGTGACGATGAGCGAGACGACCAGACCAATAATGAGACCGATGAAGAGCAGAACTGCATCAGCATGCAGCCAACTGATGAATCGTGGATCGAACGGTAATCGGTTGACGGAGTCCACATCGCCGCTGTGAGGCCCTGACCCAGTCACCAGAGTTCCCAGGACTAGCACGACCAAGGCGACTCCGAGGATTCCCCAGCTTAGGTATCGGATTGGCTGCGCGACGAGGATCTCTACTGGCTGATCGGCGGTCTCCCTTGATCTCACAACAAGTAGCAAGGTGAAGGCAATGAGAGCCGCAGACACCATGAAGTGGGCGGAGACGCTGGCGGGATTCAACCCGGTCAGCACCGTGATGCCACCGAGAACCGCCTGCGCAATAGCCCCGAGGAGGGGGACGGCAGCCAGCAGAACGATCGGCCGCCGGGAGATCCCACTATCGCGCCGGAGTTTTCGGGCCCAGATGATCGCGCCGATGATCGCGGCGATCGCCAGAATCCCGAGTAGGAAAGTGAGGGTGCGATTTCCGAACTCGACGTACTTATGCCATGCCTGTTCCTGCGTTGTGGTGGGAACGAACGATCCCGGTGCGCACTCTGGCCAAGTCGGGCAGCCAAGACCCGATCCGGTGAGCCGCACCAGGCCGCCTGTCAGAACGATGCCCGTCTGCGCTACCAGGTTTGCAATAAAGATGACGCGGAGCCACTGTGGGGCCGCACCTGTCTTGACCGGCATTGCTTCTCCTATTCCCAGCGGAAGGTTCTAGCGGCGATCAAGGCACCGGCTAGGAACCACACGCCAAGCACCACGAACGACCAAACAGGAAATAGCGCACCATCGATCATGACTGCGCGTAACCCATTGCCAAGCGCTCCAGATGGTAGTAGTTCGCCAAAGGTCCCGAGCCAGTCCGGCATTCGGTCCCGCGGGATCACTGTGCCTCCGGCAACCATGAGAAAGAGGAATACGGCGTTCGCTGCAGCGAGTGTCGCCTCGGCACGAAGGACTCCTGCCATCGCGAGAGCCAACGCGCTGAAGGCTGCGGTACCAGCTATCACTAGCAACAAGGCCGTCAGCGGGCTACCAGTTGGTCGCCATCCTAAGACAGCTCCAACTCCACAGATGAGGGCGATCTGGAACGCCTCGATGATCAAGACTGCGAGTGTCTTGGCCGTCAGCAGGCCAGTGCGGCTCAGCGGTGTCGCTCCGAGGAGTTTGAGGACGCCGTAACGGCGATCGAAGCCAACCGATATTGCCTGCGCGGTGAAGGCCGTGGACATCACCGCAAGAGCGATGATCCCTGGTAGGACCACATCGACCCGCTTTGTGCCCGCATCTGTGCCCAAATCGATCCAGGACAAGGTGGATAGCCCCACGAGCAATGCCAGCGGAATGATGACGGTGAGCAGTAGTTGCTCACCGTTGCTCATCATGAGTCGCAGTTCAGCGCGGGTTTGCGCTAAGACGATCCGCGAGGTCGACACCGCGCCAGGTGCAGGTCGCAGATCTAGCTGATCAACAGTCACGATGTCTCCGGCTCGGCAGTGAGTTCAATGAACACTTCTTCTAGCCCACGGTGGCCGGTGCTGATCTGAACGATGTTGATGCTGTGAGCGGCGCACCACGTGGTGATCGCGGCGAGGATCTCGGCTGATTGGTCGCCGGTCACGCGATATTGAAGATCCTCCGAGCCGAGCAGTACTGAGCCCGGCGGTAGGGCGGCCTGAAGCTCTTTCTGGTCAATAGCAATAGATGTTCGAAAGTCGACAAGGGGAGTTGTGGTCGCGGTCAGCTCGGCAGGAGTCCCGGCTGCAATCACTCGGCCAGCACTTACCACTGCCACACGATCGGCAAGCCGCTCGACCTCCTCCATTGAGTGGGTTGTGAGGACGACTGTGACGCCCTCAGCCTTTAGCCCCTCAACGACATCCCAGACGATTCGTTTACCGTGCGCGTCCAGACCGGCGGTGGGCTCGTCAAGGAACACCAGTTCGGGTCGACCGATGAGGGCAATAGCGAACTTGAGTCGCTGCTGCTCTCCGCCACTCATTCGCCGGAATGGAGACCGAACCTTGCCCAAGCCCAGAACCTCAATGAGCTGATCGGGGTCCTGTGGTGACTGGTAGAAGCTCGCGAGGTGAGTCAACGCATCGCGAACCCTCGCTCCTGACGGGACTCCGCCGGATTGCAGCATGACGCCGACCTTGGGCCGTAGCGATCGGGCATCGCGCACTGGATCCAAGCCCAGTACCTGAACCGACCCGTTAGAAGGCGAGCGATAGCCCTCGCAGGTCTCCACAGTGCTGGTCTTCCCGGCGCCATTTGGGCCAACGATGGCCTGAACCGTTCCCGCCTCAACAGCGAGACTGAGCCCGTCGACGGCACGGGTACTTCCGTAGTCAACGATCAGATCGTCAACTTCTAGAGCGAGGGACACGAAGCGAGTCTAAGTCGGGCACCAATATGGCCGCCGTCGGCCATACCGTCACGGCGCGGCGGATCTCGTCGTGGTTCCGCTATGGTGGCGATTCACGGGAGCTCAAACAACGGGCTGAGAGGGCGGAACTCGCCGCCGACCGTCTGAACCTGAGGCAGGTAATGCTGCCCAGGAAGGGAGTTATCAATGATGTCCACCCTGTTTACTGCCTGGGACTACGACGTCACGTACTTGGAGTTCTTCGCCGTCATCGTTTCACTGATTGGGATCAGTCTCGCGGCTCTCGGAAAGCGCATCGCCTGGCCGTTCTACTTCCTATCCGGAGCGCTCTACGGCTGGTTGTTCATCGAGTTCGATCTGCTTGGCAGCGCGATCTTGCAGTTGGTGTTTATGGGCGCCGCCATCTGGGGCTGGTTCGACTGGGGTAAAGGCGGAGTTGTTGAGTCCAAAGCGCTTTCTGCCAAGACGCGAGCGCTGGGCCTACTCGGAATTGTCGTTGTCTGGTTGATCGTCACACCATTGCTCAGCGCGATTGGTGCCGCCGCGACGCTACTTGATGCATTCGTGCTGGTCGGGTCGGTGGCGGCCCAGTTCCTGATGGTCAAGGGTTACGTCGAGACGTGGCCGATCTGGGTCATCGTCAACGTTGTTGGGACCTATCACTACGCAAATCAGCAGCTCTACTTCACATCGGTGTTCTATTTCGTACTTCTGTGTCTCGCGGCCTGGGGATGGTGGAACTGGGCTCGTAAGGAATCCGCACCCACAGGCGAGGTTTCCGTCGCCGTCGCCAGTGGTGCGAACACTTCGTGATGGTGGGCAAACCAGACGCAGAGCCAAGGACAGAACCGCGGCCTATCGTGGTGGGTTTGGTTGGGGGAGAGTGCTCGGGTAAGACGACGCTGGCACGAGCACTGGTTGCTGAGTTTGACGGCATCCATGTTCGCGAGAAGCTACGCGACTTCGTCGACGAACACGCGCGGCCGCCGCGCAAGGACGAGCAGTACCAGCTCATGCTCGATCAGGAGACTGCGGAGGCGGGCGCAGTCCTTGATGCGGTATCGCTGCGCAAACGGTTGGTAGTGGGCGATCCGGCGGCATTTATGACCGCGATCTACAGCATTGCCTACTACAACGATCCATCCCTGCTCGATCACGCCGTTGAGCATCTGGTGACCTACGATGCGCTGGTTTGGTGCGATGTGGCGATTCCGTGGGAGGCAGATGGTGCTCAACGTGACGGCCCGATTGAGCGTGATCGAGTCGACGCAGTGATTGCCGCGACGCTGCGGGACCGCTCGATTTCCGCGCAACATGTTGCCGGAGGTGTCGATCTGCGGGTCGAACAGGTTCGCGACATGATCGGGCAGTGCTCCTGAGAATCCAGCGGACGTCAGGCCCGAGGCTAGAAGCCGACCTGAGGCAGAACGCCTAGACGTGACCGATTAGTCACGGGTCGCCCTGTTGCTACTCGCGGAAATAGGACACAATGAGGTTGTGAAATACCCGCATGACCCGGCACCGGGCCACCAAAGCGCACCGACTGGTGCGCCGGCGCGGGTTGCGCGAGTGCTCCTCGAGTCCGGCCCCACGACCGCAACGGAGCTCGGCCGCACCCTTGGGTTGACAGGAACTGCCATCCGGCGCCATCTAGATTCCCTCGTTGAATCGGGCTTCGCCGAAGCTAGCGAGACTGCGCTCTACGGTCCAACTAAGCCGCGTGGACGCGGACGACCCGCCAAGCTCTACACGCTGACCGATGCCGGTCGAAGCGCATTCGATCAGGGCTACGACGATCTCGCGCTCGCCGCGCTGCGGCACCTCGCGGAGACCGGTGGGGATGCCGCGCTGCTTTCGTTCGCTCGAAAGCGTGCCGCCGAGATGGAAGACCGCTATCGAGATATCGTTTCAGCCGGTCAGAGTGTTACTGAGCGGGCTGAGCTACTTGCGCAGGCCCTACGTGCCGACGGATTTGCTTCGAGCGCGAACACCTCCGGCGACTTAGGCGTTCAGCTTTGTCAGCACAACTGTCCTGTCGCGCACGTAGCCGGTGAGTTTCCCCAACTCTGTGATGCTGAGGCAGAGGCGTTCGGTCGCCTTGTCGGAACCCACGTCACTCGGTTGGCAACGTTGAGCCACGGCGACGGAATCTGCACGACCCATATCCCGCTACGTGAAATGTCCAACAACCCTCATCCTGACCACCGATCCGAGAGGACACCCGCATGACTGACACAGTTTCGCACCCGGAGCTTGATGGTCTTGGCACCTACGAATACGGCTGGCACGACACCAGCGATGCGGGCGAGTCCGCTCGCCGTGGCCTATCCGAAGAGGTCGTGAGGGATATCAGTGCTAAGAAGAACGAGCCTGAGTGGATGCTTGAGCTGCGTCTCAAGGGGCTGAAGCTCTTCGAGCGCAAGCCCATGCCACAGTGGGGTTCTGATCTGTCCGGGATCGACTTCAATAACATCAAGTACTTCGTTCGGTCGACCGAGAAGCAGGCCCAAAGCTGGGAGGACCTGCCCGAAGACATCAAGAACACCTATGACCGGCTAGGTATCCCCGAGGCAGAGAAGCAGCGCCTAGTTGCAGGTGTCGCGGCGCAGTACGAGTCCGAGGTCGTCTACCACGCCATTCGGGAAGACTTGGAAGAGCAAGGTGTCCTATTCCTGGATACCGACACCGCGCTCCGTGAACACCCAGAAATGTTCAAGGAGTACTTCACGTCCGTAATCCCAGTTGGAGACAACAAGTTCGCTGCGTTGAACACAGCGGTCTGGTCCGGTGGATCGTTTATCTATGTCCCCAAGGGCGTGCACGTGGATATCCCGCTGCAGGCCTACTTCCGGATCAACACCGAGAACATGGGTCAGTTCGAGCGCACGCTCATCATCGTGGATGAGGGTGCCTACGTTCACTACGTCGAGGGGTGCACTGCGCCCATCTACAGCTCTGACTCGCTGCACTCGGCAGTTGTCGAGATCATCGTCAAGCCCGGCGGACGTTGCCGCTACACCACGATCCAGAACTGGTCGAACAACGTCTACAACCTGGTCACCAAGCGAGCCGTTGCAGAGGCTGGCGCCACGATGGAGTGGGTCGACGGCAACATCGGTTCCAAGGTCACGATGAAGTACCCGGCCGTATGGTTGATGGGCGAGCACGCCAAGGGCGAGACGCTCTCAATCGCTTTCTCCGGCGAAGGTCAGCATCAGGATGCCGGCGCGAAGATGGTTCACGCCGCTCCGCTGACGTCTTCTTCGATCATCTCCAAGTCCGTTGCCCGCGGTGGCGGTCGAACGTCTTATCGAGGGCTTGTGCAGGTGCTTGAAGGTGCCAAAGGGTCCAAGAGCACCGTTCGATGCGACGCACTGCTAGTCGATGACATCAGTCGCTCCGATACGTATCCCTATGTCGATGTGCGCGAAGACGATGTCGCAATGGGTCACGAGGCAAGTGTGTCCAAAGTCGGTGAGGATCAACTCTTCTACCTGATGTCGCGCGGTATGACCGAGGAAGAAGCAATGGCGATGATCGTGCGTGGCTTTATTGAGCCAATCGCGCGGGAACTGCCGATGGAGTACGCCCTAGAACTAAACCGACTGATTGAACTCCAAATGGAAGGGGCCGTAGGTTAATGGCGGTCGTGCAAGAAGAACGCGAAATAGCGATCTCCGTACCGGTCAACAAGAGCGAGGTAGTCAGCTCCTTTAGGGCCGACGACTTCGCTGTGCCAACCGGGCGCGAGGAGGACTGGCGCTTCACCCCGATGCGTCGGGTCAAGTCCCTGCTGAATCCGCTACCTGACTCCTCGGGAGCAAAGGTTGCGATCACTGCTCCCGATGGCGTGAACGTCGAGTGGGTTGAATCAGGGGATTCTCGATTGGGACAGGTGCTGACTCCGGTCGATCGGGTCAGCGCGCTTGCCTGGGAACACGTCGAGCAAGCATTAGTCGTAACCGTGCCTAAGGGTTCGACCTTTGATGAGTCGATCCTGGTTGAGATTGATGGTTCGGCGGCGTCCTATTCGAAGATCAGGATTATTGCTGAGGCAGATAGTTCGGCAACCGTCGTTATCGATCACACTGGTACTGGTGAACATGCCAGCAACGTGGAGGTTTCAGTCGGGGACCGCAGTCGACTTGTCCTCACGAGTGTGCAGGACTGGGACCGATCGGCTGTTCATCTCGGCCGGATTCACACCCAGCTTGGGCGCGACGCGACTCTGCAGCAGGTGGTAGCGACCTTCGGTGGTGACACCGTGCGCTTGGTCTCCACCGTTGGCTATGACGGTCCCGGTGGCTCGGCGGACTTATTCGGCGCCTACTTTGCCGATGCCGGCCAGCACTTGGAACATCGTCTCTTCGCCGATCACGACGCGCCTCATTGCCGGAGTAATGTCGTGTACAAGGGCGCACTTCAAGGCGAGCACGCACACACGGTGTGGATTGGCGACGTGCTGATTCGGGCCAAAGCGGTCGGGACTGATACCTACGAGATCAACCGCAACCTGGTGCTTACTGACGGTGCGCGTGCCGATTCGGTACCCAACCTGGAGATCGAAACCGGCGAGATCACCGGGGCTGGTCACGCGAGCACGACAGGCCGATTCGACGATGAGCAACTCTTCTACCTGCAGTCGCGCGGGATTTCTGCCGACATTGCTCGCCGCCTCGTTGTCAGCGGGTTCTTTGCAGATGTGATCGATCAGATCCCTACCGAGTCGATTCGCACTCGGCTGTGGGCAGCGGTCGAGGATGAGATCAACTTAGTTGGTGCGGAGCAGTCACAATGAGCGCCGCGGCAGGTGAGCATCTCGTGATGAAGTTGCGTGACCTACCAGAAGGAACTGCGCTTCGGGTAGATGTTGAGGGAATCGATGTCGCGCTCGTGCACAGCGAGGGTCAGGTCTTTGCGATCGATGATATTTGCTCGCACGCGGAGGTGTCCCTGTCCGAGGGGGAAGTTGAGGGCTGCTTCATTGAGTGCTGGCTACACGGTTCTCGTTTTGACCTAAGAACGGGGGAGCCGGCCGGACCCCCGGCGGTAGAACCCGTGCCGGTCTATCAAGCACGCGTCGAAGGAACCGGTGACGACGCCACCATTTTCGTAAGCGTTACCCAAGGAGCTGGAAACACATGGCAGAGCTAGTCATTCGCGATCTTCACGTATCGGTCGAAGGAGACGAGGGCGCCCGCGAGATCCTTCGCGGTGTGAACCTCACCATTCGAAGTGGTGAGATCCACGCGATTATGGGTCCAAACGGATCGGGCAAGTCCACCCTGGCCTACTCGATCGCGGGCCATCCCCGGTACGTCATCACCAGTGGAACCGTCACCCTTGATGGGGCCGATGTGCTGGCAATGAGTGTCGATGAGCGTGCGCGCGCCGGATTGTTTCTGGCGATGCAGTATCCAGTTGAGGTCCCCGGGGTCACAGTGTCGAACTTCCTGCGCACCGCCGCAACCGCGATCCGCGGCGAGGCGCCGAAGCTTCGTACGTGGATGTCGGAGATGAAGGAATCGATGGAGACGTTGCAGGTCGACCAGTCGTTCGCCTCGCGTAACGTGAACGAGGGTTTCTCCGGCGGAGAGCGTAAGCGCCACGAGATTCTCCAGATGGAGCTGCTCAAGCCCAAGATTGCGGTTCTAGACGAGACTGACTCAGGGCTAGACATCGACGCGCTGAAGGTAGTTGCGGCCGGAGTAAACCGAGTGCATGACAAGGAAGACACCGGACTGCTTCTCATCACCCACACCACGCGACTGCTGAAGCAAATCCCAGCTCAGTTCGTCCACGTCTTCGGCGACGGCGTCATCGTGACTAGCGGTGGACCGGAGCTAGCCGAGCAAATCGATGCCGAGGGCTACGAGGCATTCGCCGCTGTTCCGGCTGCGGGTGAGTAGGGCTAATGAACGCCGCTCACGCATTGGACGTTGACAGGATCAGGAAGGACTTCCCGATCCTGTCTCGAACCGTGCGTGATGGCAAGCCACTGGTCTATCTAGACAGTGGTGCCACCTCGCAGAAACCGACCGAGGTGCTCGATGCCGAGCGGTACTTCTATGAGAACGCCAATGCGGCAGTTCATCGCGGCGCACACCAGTTAGCTGAGGAGGCGACGGATGCCTACGAATCCGCGCGTGCTCGGATTGCTGGCTTTGTCGGCGCTGCTCCTAGCGACCTCGTATTCACGAAGAACGCGACTGAGTCGCTAAACCTCGCTGCCTACTCGTTCCTCAATGCAACCCTGAAGCAGCGACAAGGTCTAGCTTTGAATCCGGGTGAGGAACGGTTTGTCATCGATGTTGGTGATGAGATTGTCGTCACCGAGATGGAACACCACGCGAATCTGATCCCGTGGCAAGAGCTTTGCGCTAAGACTGGCGCCGTGCTTCGGTGGATTCCACTGACGGACGAGGGTCGTCTCGATCTAGATCAGTTGGATGTACTGATCACCGAGCGAACAAAGTGCGTCTCGATCGTGCACCAATCGAATATCCTCGGAACGATCAATGATGTCCGACGGGTCGGCGAATACGCCCGGCGCGTCGGTGCGGTGTACGTCGTGGATGCGTGTCAGTCGGTTCCCCATATGCCCGTTGATGTCGTCGCACTCGGTGCTGATCTTGTCGCGTGGAGCGGACACAAGATGTTGGGGCCAACAGGTATCGGTTGTCTCTGGGGTCGGTCGGAGACATTGTTGGCGATGTCCCCGTTCATCTCGGGTGGATCGATGATTGAGACAGTCACAATGATGGGCTCGACCTTTGCCAAACCCCCGGCGAGATTTGAAGCAGGTGTACCGATGACGGCCCAAGCCGTTGGGCTGGCTGCCGCCGTGGACTACCTGGCCGACCTCGGGATGGAGAACGTCTACGCCCACGAGCACAGCCTCACGGGCTACACCATCGAACGACTGTTGGACTTGCCCGGCGTTCGCATTATCGGACCAGCTGACGATATTGACCGCGGTGGCGCAATCTCGTTTGTCGTTGACGATGTTCACTCCCACGACGTGGGGCAGGTCCTCGACGACCACGGTGTTGCCGTTCGGGTCGGGCACCACTGCGCTGCACCAACCTGCCGCCGATTCGGGGTTTCCTCCACCGTCCGCGCATCTTTGGCGGTCTACAACGATGAACGGGATATCGACACGATGGTTACCGCGATCCGCGATGCTCAACGATTCTTCGGGGTGCGAGTCTGATGCGGTTAGAAGACATGTACCAAGAGGTCATTTTGGATCACTACCGGGCACCACATGGGAAGGGCCTGAAGGATCCCTACGATAAAGAGGTCCATCACGTCAACCCGACGTGCGGCGATGAGATCACTCTGCGAGTCAAGCTATCTGCCGGTGACGATCCAGTCGTTGAATCGGTGTCCTTCGATGGTCAGGGCTGTTCGATATCCCAAGCATCGGCCAGCGTCATGTTCGACCAAGTGAATGGTATGCCGCTGACTCAAGCGATGGCCAGCGTCGATGCCTTCTCCGAACTCATGCGTTCAGCGACCGAGACGGTTACCCCAGACGAAGAACTTCTTGGTGACGCGATCGCCTTCGAGGGTGTCGCAAAGTACCCAGCAAGAATCAAGTGCGCGTTGCTGTCCTGGATGGCATTCAAAGATGCAGCAGCACAAGAAACGGCAAGTAGATGAGTGAGGTAGAGATGACGGATACTGAGAGCGCAACCACAACGGTCGTGTCAGAAGACGAGGTTTTTGAGGCGCTAAAGGACGTCGTTGATCCCGAACTTGGAATCAATGTTGTTGATCTAGGGCTGATCTATGGGGCGACTGTCGACAACGACAACACCGCGACTATCGATATGACCTTGACCTCGGCGGCCTGTCCCTTGACCGACGAGATCGAAGATCAGACGAGGGCAGCCCTCGATGGTGTTGTGGCAGACTTCCGGATTAACTGGGTATGGATGCCACCGTGGGGCCCGGACAAGATCACTGATGACGGTAAAGAGATGCTGCGAGCCTTGGGCTTCAACGTCTAACCATGCTCCTGAATCCAATCGGGATCAGTGCGCGTAAGCTACCCAACTTGTGATTACCGCCCGTGGAATTGAGTTGCGCGCCGGTGCTCGGCTACTGGTTGACGGCGCCTCGCTGCAAGTGGGCGATAGCGACCGGATCGGCCTCGTCGGGCGCAATGGTGCGGGTAAGACAACCCTAATGAAGGTCCTCGCTGGAGTAAATCTCCCTGCGGCGGGCGAAGTTAGCGTGACCGGAGACATCGGTTATCTCGCGCAAGACCCTGAGGCCGCCGATCCTGACCAGACCGTGCGGGCGAGGATTCTGGCTGCCCGCGGTCTTGAGGAGATCGAGCGCCGAATGCGCACTGCGGAACGATCGATGGCAAGCGCCGACGATGAGACCCGCGAGAAGGCTATGCGCCGCTATGACCGGGCGGAAGCAGAGTTTGTTGCAGCGGGAGGTTACGCCGGTACGTCCGAGGCGGCTGCGGTCGCGAGCGGGTTGGGGATCGACGAGCGGATGCTCGGCTCACGTCTCGGCGATATGTCTGGCGGTCAGCGTCGCCGCGTCGAACTTGCCCGACTGCTTTTTGCGGAGAGTTCGACCCTTCTTCTCGATGAGCCCACGAACCACCTCGATGCGGATTCCATTGGCTGGCTACGCACCTTCCTGCACAATCATTCGGGCGGGTTAGTGATTATTAGTCACGACACGGGTCTGCTGGCAGATGTGGTGAATAAGGTGGCTTTCCTAGACGCAGATCGGCAAGTGCTTGATTTGTACAACGTCGGGTGGGGCGCGTACTTGAAGGCCCGTGAAGGTGACGAGAAGCGGCGACGCCGCGAGCGCATGAACGCTGAGAAAACGGCCGCCACGTTGACGGCACAAGCTGACAAGATGCGGGCGAAGGCAACGAAGGCGCGGGCAGCTCAACAGATGCTGAAGCGGGCTGATCGACTCCTCGATTCCCAGCCTGATGTCCGACAAGCCGAGAAGGTAGCGCGGCTGCGATTCCCCGATCCGCAGCCGTGCGGACGGGTCCCGCTGACTGCTGAGGGGCTTTCAAAGTCCTTCGGTTCCCTGGAGGTATTCACCGGCGTCGATCTGGCGATTGACCGGGGAGCTCGGGTTGTGATCCTTGGCCTTAACGGTGCTGGAAAGACGACGTTGCTTCGGATCTTGGCGCAGGTTGAATCTCCCGACAGCGGAGCCGTGAAACCCGGCCATGGGTTGCGAGTTGGCTATTACGCTCAAGAGCACGAGACACTCGATCGAAGTGCGAGTTTGCTGGAGAACCTTCAACGTTCTGCCGCTGACGTAGGAGAACAGCAAGCACGAGATCTGCTCGGTTCGTTCCTCTTCTCGGGCGATCGAGTCGACCAAGAAGCTGGCACGCTTTCCGGTGGGGAGCGGACTCGCCTCGCACTCGCGATATTGGTGTGTAGCGGGGCAAACGTGCTGTTGCTCGATGAGCCGACCAACAACCTTGATCCCGCAAGTCGCGACCAGGTTCTATCGGCGTTAGCCAGTTTCCCCGGTTCAGTCATCCTCGTCACCCATGACGAGGGCGCAGTGGATGCCCTAACTCCAGACCGCGTCCTGCTCCTGCCCGACGGCGATGAAGATCACTGGAATGACACCTACCGGGAGCTAGTTGCACTTGCCTAGCGCTGAGAACTGATCAACTTTTTTGACGCGATCAGGAGGCGGGTGATTGATTTCACGCGAGCCAAGAGCGATCACTCGCCGGATCCATGGCAAGATCCTCCTATTCAGGTTTATGCCTGGTTAGGGGATCCACCTCCGGGTGGTGGCTTCAAGATTCGAGATAACTTCGGGAGTGCATCGTGGCGACACTGGCAAAAGGCCGTCGAGTAACAGGTGGCGAGCGGGACAAGCTCGCCAATGATCTGAAGAAGAAATACAACGGTGGGGCGAGTATTCGTGAGCTGGCCGAATCGACCGGACGGTCGTACGGTTTTATTCACCGGGTACTTACTGAGTCGGGTGTAACGCTACGTGGACGTGGCGGCGCGACTCGGGGCAAAAAGGCAAAGAACAAGAAGTAGGGCCAGCTCCATGGGACTAGCAGGTAGTGCTGCAGCACATGCAGACGGGGGCCTGCGAGTCGAGCAGGACGACGCACTTCTGACGATCACTCTCGCCCGGCCTGAGAACCGAAACGCTCAGGTCCCGGCAACATGGCGCGCGCTTGCCGCGATTGCAGCTGACCTCGACCCAGCAGTGCGGGTGGTGGTCATTCAGGCCGACGGTCAGTCTTTTTCGGCTGGTCTGGATCGACGGATGTTCACCGGGGGAGTTCCCGGAGAGACTGCGATTCTCGATCTCGCAGGCGGATCAGACGAGGAGTTTGACGCCGTAATCGAGGAGTACCAGCAGGGCTTTACCCGCTGGCGATCGATCGATCCGATCGTTGTCTCGGCAGTCCAGGGCCATGCCGTTGGTGCCGGATTCCAACTAGCCCTCGCAGCCGACATGATGATCGTTGCAGACGATGTTGCGCTAAGTATGAAGGAAACCCAGCTGGGGCTGGTCCCAGACCTCGGTGGAACCGGTCCGTTAGTTGATGCAGTTGGCTACTCGCGGGCGCTTGAGATTTGCGCGACTGGTCGGTGGATCGGCGCAGACGAGGCCGTAGGTAGCGGCATTGCTGTATCGAAGGTGAATGCCGCTGATCTGCGTGACGCGACAGCCTCGAAGGTCGGTGAGCTCCTAAGCGCACCTGGCGGAGCTCTCGTGGAGACAAAGAGATTGTTGCGTGGGGCAAGCGGACGCACGGTCAACGAGCAGTACGCATTCGAACGTGCGATGCAGCGAATCCGTATCAGCGAGCTCGTAGCGATGATGACGCAAACACCACCGGAGTAGCGTCGGACTGTTCATCGCGCTCGTTTGCCTGTCCGTGCTTGTACTGCGCCCCTCGGAATGTTGCGGAGAGCGGCAGTGTTGGCTAGCCAGGACGATCGAAATCTGACACACGATTAGCTGTGGCAGTTAGTGGGGGAGAAGTAGCTTGGCGATGACCGGTGGACCGCACTCAACTCTGCGCTCTTACGCACGCGATCCATCGGTTACGGAGCAGAAACTCGCGCCGGGAACGGTCCGGCGGATCCTGACGTATGCAAGACCATACAAGCTGATCATTTTCTTCTTCTTGATCGCGCTGGTAATCGACGCACTGTTGGTGGTCGCACAGCCGCTACTCTTCCGACGAATTGTCGATGACGGAATCACCCCAGCAGATGCTTCCGTCGTGACGACCTCCGCCCTGTTGCTGGTTGCGGTTGCGGTCCTGACAGCGGTATTGGGCTTGATTAGCCGGTACTGGTCCGCTCGGATCGGGGAGGGGCTGATCTATGACCTACGCACTGAGGTATTTGCCCACGTGCAACGTCAGCCCATCGCGTTCTTCACCCGTGCTCAGACAGGGGCGCTCGTCTCGCGCCTGAACAACGACGTTATCGGCGCCCAGCAGGCGTTTACGTCAACGATGTCGGGAGTGCTCGGGAACATCATTAGCGTCATCGTTGTCCTTGTGACGATGTTCTTCCTCTCGTGGCAGATCACTTTGGCATCGCTACTCCTGTTGCCGGTATTCATTATTCCCGCGAAGTGGATGGGTCGTCGCCTTCAATCGTTGACTCGCGAGCAGATGACGGTCAATGCCGAGATGGGTACTCAGATGACGGAGCGCTTCAACGTCGCTGGGGCGCTACTGGTCAAGCTCTTCGGTAGGCCCGCAGATGAGGACGACAGGTTCTCCGCCAAGGCAGGTCGTGTGCGAGATATCGGGGTCACGATTGCCATGGCGAATAGGTACTTCCTGACCGCACTCACGTTAGTGGCCGCCCTGGCAACCGCAATGGTTTACGGGGTGGGCGGCAACTTGGTGATCTCCGGAGTCATGACGCTCGGTACCTTGCTGGCACTCGCTGCGCTACTGGCACAGCTATACGGTCCTTTGACCGCGCTGTCTAATGTCAGAGTCGATGTCATGACCGCCCTCGTGAGCTTCGAGCGCGTCTTCGAGGTATTGGACTTAACCCCGCTCATCAAAGACAAGCCAGATGCGAAGGCACTGCCGGACGTCCCCACCGCCGTTCGGTTTGAGAACGTGAGCTTCACCTACCCGAGTGCTAAGGACGTCTCGTTGGCCTCGCTAGAGAGCCTCGCGGGTCATCGAACTGTCCGCTCCGAAGAGGTTCTGCATGACGTCTCATTTACGGTCGAGCCAGGAAAGATGCTGGCACTTGTCGGACCAAGTGGCGCCGGAAAGACAACGATCACCCAGCTAATTGCGCGGCTCTACGATGCGAGTGCTGGATCGGTTCGGCTCGGAGATATGGATATCCGCGACGCAACGCTTGAATCGGTGCGGGCAACAGTCGGGGCGGTAACCCAGGACGCACACCTCTTCCACGACACCATCCGAGTCAACCTGCTCTATTCGAAGCCAGATGCAAGCGATGCTGAGATCATGGTGGCTTGTGATGACGCGAATATCGGCGATCTGATCCGGGCCCTGCCCGAAGGTCTCGATACGGTCGTAGGGGACCGCGGGCATCGTCTCTCCGGTGGCGAGAAGCAACGGATCGCGATCGCCAGGTTGCTACTCAAGGCACCAAAGGTGGTGGTCCTTGATGAGGCGACAGCGCATCTTGATAGCGAGAGTGAAGCGGCAGTTCAGCGTGCCTTAGCTAAGGCACTCGAAGGTCGTACTTCCGTGGTCGTAGCCCATCGACTATCAACGATCCGTGAGGCAGACGAGATATTGGTAGTAAGTGCTGGATCGGTCGTCCAACGAGGTAGCCACGCCCAACTCCTTGCTGAAGGCGGACAGTACGCCGACCTCTACCGGACTCAGTTTGCCCCGGAGACTCGCTAGTTCGTTCGGTTCGCGCCGCCGTCGACCGTAAGCAACGATCCGGTCACGTAGGACGACAGCGGCGACAGGAGGAACCCCGCAGCGGCGGCGAACTCGTCAGGCTCGCCGTAGCGGCTCAGCGGGATCTCCGCCTCGTTCCTGATCCGCATCCGTTCCGCGCTTCCGCGTCGACCCGATTCGAGCCCGACGTCTTGGATTGCAATACGACCAGGCACGATCCCGTTGACTCGGATTCCGCGAGCCCCGAACGAGTCGGCGAGGTCTTTGACGGTTGATGCCAACCCGCGGTAGAGGGTGTTCGCTACCGATTCGCCAGGAATCACAGAACGTGCTGATGGTGTCAGGACAAATACGATGGACCCGGCGGTTCCCGTGAGCTGACCGGGGCCCGATTCCATGGTCATTGCGGCCGCTTGGGCAACTCTGATTGGCCCGAGCACGACTGCATCGAAGGCGTCGCGCCATTGGTCCTGATCGGTGACCGCAACCGGCCCGCTGACTGGCGTTCCGGTGCTCAGGAGGCAGCCGTCGAGGCGGCCGAATCTGGCAACTGCCGCGGCAGTGAGACGCTCGGGTGTTGCTGGGTCTCGAAGGTCGGCAGCTAGCGCGACGGCGCTGTCATGCCCACCTAGGTGATCCACAACTGGGGCTAGTTCGTCCTCGTCTTGGCAGGCGATCACCGTCTTCGCTCCCGCGGCGACCAACGCACGTGCTGTGGCCAAACCAAGCCCGCTAGATCCGGTCGTAACCAAGAATACGCGGTCGACCAGTTCGAGGTTCATGTCATGAATAGTGGCAACTGTCACCGGTGTGAGTCATATGGAAGCGGGCTGCGTTCGCCCGGCAGGGTTTGATCCTGCGCCAGAAGGGCTTCCTCCTTGCGGAGTTTCACTTCACGCCGGACCAGAATAGCGAGGCCAATCACAAACATCAGAGCGAAGACGATCCACTGTAGGGAGTAGGACAGGTGGGAACCTTCTGAGACATGTGGTGTGGGGAGGGGAGTGAGGCCAGCTGCCTGTGGCGGGCTCGACGCCATAAGTTCGACGTACCCGGGGTACACCTGGCCACCACTCGGTGCCGCGATAGCTGTGACGTCCATCGAGCTCACCTGCCCGGTTGGCATATCGGCGGCGCGGGCCGAACTAGCGGGGACGTCGGGCAGGATCCGTCCAGTTACTGTGACATTTCCGGTGGGCGGTGCTGGCACACTAGGGGTTGTCGTGGCGCCTGCGCTCGCTGCGATCCACCCGCGGTTGACGATCAGCACGTCACCGTTTGGTGCTCTCAGCGGGGTTGCCACCCAAAACCCCATACTGCCGCCCATCGGCTTTCGCCGGACGAGCACTTGATTATCGGTGTCGTAAACTCCCGTTTGGGTTACCACGCGCCATTGATTCGAGTCATCAACCGTCCCGCCGGGGCTCATCGCCTCTGCGACCGGAACTGTGGGCAGCGATTCGTTCTGAATTTGAATCTGGTTGGCGTCCTTGCGGCCCTCGTATCTGTTCCACTGCCAATCAGATAGCTGCAAGCAGATGAAGACCCCAATGGGGACTGCAATGATGAGGGCTATCCAGCGTGGCTCTCGCAGGAATCGCAACACGGGATCAGCTTACGCCCCAGCGGTATCGATTCGTTCAGGATGTCCCGGTGGCAGCTGGGCGGTCTCGTTCAGGTTGAAGGGCGAGAGGACATCGTGGGATGACTTCTGCGTCACCTGGTTCGCCAACACGACGGCGACGTAGGGCAGAACTACGGCAGCGGCGAACAGTACCCACGTCAACCAGCCCTCCACCAGTAGCGCGGCAATGAAGCAGGTGGTTCGAATACCCATCGATATTAGGTATCTGCGCGTGCGGTTGTCACGGTCGTCCGCAGCCGAGACGTCAGCCTCGGTGATGTTGTACACATCATCACGTCGTGCCATACCGACACGTTATGCCGGCTTAGCCTCGATGGCTAGCCCAGGTGGGACATAAGTCCGTTAGCCTTATGAAAACTGGCTAGGGCAGTGTGACTACGAGGAGTAGAAATGGCTGATCGGACGTACGGGCTTACTGAGATCGTGGGCACCTCAACGGATGGGGTCGACGCCGCAATCCGCAACGGGGTCGCGCGCGCATCGGAATCGATGCGTCACCTTGATTGGTTCGAGGTCACACAAGTACGGGGTTACATCGCAGATGGAGATGTGCACCATTTCCAAGTGACGATGAAGCTGGGATTCAGGATGGAAGATGTTCAGTAGTATTGGATTGCTGACGCCGCTCCGCAATCGTCTCGACGATCTTCGGTAGCGGCCACAGTCCGAAGAGCCCGATCAGGGCCACGTTTGGCAAGAACATCGCCACAACCGATAGTGCCGCCAGATAGATGGTGAAGGCCCAGCCAATCGCGGATGCTGTACCCAGCTCACGTCCCCCTGCTTCCTCCGTTAGTAGCTCTGGGTTGCGTCGAGCCTGGCGGTTGATCATCGACATGGAGAAGCTGATGACTGCCATGGTGGCGATATAGAAGGTCACAACTTGGCGGTCAGCTTCAAGTATCGAGTTGGTGTTCTCGACCTGGTACAGCAGATTCATCGGAAACGGCAGGATGATGATCGCGAAGACCCAGAGGATATTCCAACCAAAGACGGCCTGGTTGATTCCTTGGAAGTTGTGGAACACCCGATGGTGAGTCATCCAAAAGGTCACGATCACTGCCCAGGTGACGAGGAAGCTCGTAATGAGCGCGCTGTTCTGTTGCCACACATATCCCAAGGGACTTGTCTCATCCGCTGAGGTCGGCAACTCGATCGCGATGAGTGGCAAGATCAGAATCGTGATGGCAATTGCGACGACACCATCACTAAATGCGATCGTTCGCGCTGGGTCGAGCGAGTCGACTGCCTTTTGCGCTTTCTTCATGGTCGGTATCCTGGCAGGCTCACGCTATGCGATTCGAGTTGTTGCTGCTGCGTCACGCCAAGTCAGCATGGCCGTTCGGGGTTACTGATGCTAATCGACCGCTGGCCAGGCGAGGTATTGAGAATGCGTCGCGGCTAGGCGGGTGGTTTGGGCAGCAATCGGAAGAGGGTAATTCGCTTACCCCAGATGTCATCTTGACCTCCCCTGCCCAGCGCGCGCAGCACACCATCGACCTCGTTGTTTCCTCGGCAGCCATGGCTGTTGAGCCCCAAGTCGAGCCAAGACTCTATGACGCGACTTGGTGGGATGTACTTGATGTGGTCAGGGAGGTGCCCTCCTCCACTCGTCGCCTTCTCGTGGTGGGACACAACCCTTGTCTTGAAGATCTAGCCATCGAGCTAGCTGGTCCGGATAGTGATCCGAGCGCACTTGCTGGGCTGCGAACCAAGTTCCCGACGGGCGCGCTCGCGGTTCTGCAATCAGCACAGCGGTGGTCTGAATGGGGTTCGAACCAGGCCAGTCTTCAGCTATTCAGGACTCCTCGAGGTTCGCGTGGCTAGCCATTGGTCCCCGGCGCAGGGGAGCCAGGCGATGGCTTATTGGTCTAGGGGCAAAGCTGTGCGCGCTCTATCTCTTCTCGGGTGATTCCAAGTAGGTATAGAACCGTGTCCAGGTAGGGAACATTCACAGCCGTGTGAGCCTGTTGACGTACCAGTGGTTTTGCGTTGAATGCGATGCCGAGTCCGGCGGCGGCCAACATGTCTAAGTCATTTGCTCCGTCTCCGATGGCGACCGTCCGATCGATTGGCACCTCGTACGCTGCCGCGAACTCGCGTAAGGCGCTTGCCTTGGCGGCTCGGTCAATGACCGGCCCGAGCGTACGTCCAGTCAGGACGCCGTCGGCGACCTCGAGTCGATTCGCTCTGACGTCGCTAACGCCAATTTCGCTGGCGATGGAGTCCACCACCTCATGGAATCCGCCACTGACCAAAGCAACCTGGTTACCTAGTTGGTGCAGAGTCCGACAAAGTGTCCTAGCGCCGGGCGTAAGTCGGACCTGCTCACGGACCTGAGCGAGACTCTCAACAGGGGTTCCTGCCAGCAAGGCGACGCGTTCACGCAGCGACTCGGCGAAGTCGAGTTCGCCGCGCATTGCCCGTTGGGTTACTTCGGCTACCTGAGCCTCACATCCGGCATGAACGGCAATCAACTCGATGACTTCGTCTTGGATGAGGGTTGAGTCCACATCCATGACGACGAGACGCGAACCGCGTCGACCGAGGCCGGAGTGTTGGACAGCCAGATCGACACCGCTTTCCGCTGCAACCGAAGCCAGTGCCTGTCGCAGCGGCTCGTGGTCAGCGCCGGAAACCTCAAGCTCGAGGGCAGTCACCGGCTTCGAGGCGACTCGGACGATGCGGTCGATATTGCCGCCACGATTCGCTATGGCTGCTGCAACTGACCCGAGGCCGGCAGGACAAAGGGGATTGCCGATAACCGTTACCAGGAGTCGGCCGTGGCGCCGGCCGTCGTCCTCAAGCGCCCCGGGCTGAATCTGGCAGTGAAGGTCGAGGGACCCGGCGGCAGCGCACACTGCATCCATCGCTACCTGGCGTTCTTGATCACTTCGATCTTGGGTGGACAGGAGTAGACCAAGGACGAGATGTCCCCGAATAACGACCTGTTCGATATCGAGAACCGCGAAGCCGGAGGGCGCGAGGGCTTCAAGTAGAGCCGTGGTTACGCCGGGACGATCCTGCCCGGTGATGGTGATGAGCAAAGTGTCGGTCATATCGCTGCTAACCTACCGCGCGCTGCAGGTTGCGGCCAGACTTTGGCGCGCGACTGTTGAAAGTTCGGTGAGAACGCGGTGGCGTTCTCGCTCGCTGGTGGCAGTTGATTGCGCCGGGACGTCACCGAGTGCCAGCTCACAGATCCCCACAATGGTGGCCGCGGTATGAATCGTGTGACGATCCTGGCCGCTGAGAGTCGGTGGTAGTGGGGTTCGAGACAATGCCCGCGAAAGGGACTTCATCTGGTCCGTGACCTCCGTGCCCGAGGTCACGACGTCCAGCGCAGTAAGCGCGGTCATGGCGTCGTTGAGCGCAGCGCGGATGGAACTTGGTGCTCCCTCCGGTCGTACCGCGTGAACGGACGGCAAATCGCGGGCCGTTTGTAGCGGTTGCCAAATGATGAGCGAGGGATCGCCTGAATTCGCCGGGAGTAGGGCGAGATGTAGGGAATCGACGATAGCTAGTTGGCCGGCAGTGACGGCGTGAACATTCAGTTTCGGTGGCCCAGGCAGTCCGCGGGCATCGCCGGGTCTTGGCAGTGCTACGCGAATGAGTGGACGCTGGGCAGACTTGGGGCTGATGCCGAGTGCGGCAAGTCCGGTGATCAGACCAGCTGTTGCGGGAGTGTCGGTTTGGTCGGAGTCAACGCCAGCGACACGATTCACACCGGCACTGGACAGCGCGTCCACGACGGAATCACCGCTGACGTCCCCAGCGCACCAGGCATTCACCCAAAGCGCCAGCAGCGCACTAACAGGCACTGGCTGGGCCAGTACCGATTGGGTCGCAGGCCGCGACAGCGAGGGCTCGTTCATGAGACGTCAAGGATAACGTCGTAGCGTCCGAGGTAGTGTCTGCCCGTGCAAGAACTTGCCGTCGACCGCGCAGATGACCCGCGGCTGGACCCGTATACCCGTCTCACAGATATGCAACTCCGGCTCCGAAAGGAACCAGCCGAGGGGATATTCCTAGCCGAGGGCCAGAAGGTCATCGAGCGAGCGCTCGCGTCGGGGTTCGTTCCGGTGAGTGCGCTGATGGAACGGAAATGGCTAGCCGGACTTGCACCCGTACTCGATTCGCACGATTGCGATGTCTTTATTGGTGATGAAGACCTACTCAAGTCAGTGACGGGCTTTCGCCTGCACCGCGGCGCACTGGCTTGTTTTCAGCGAACCCCACTGCCGAGTGTCGAGTCGGTGATCTCCAATGCGCGACGAATCGTGGTCCTAGAAGGTCTGGTTGACCACACGAACGTCGGGCTTATCTTTCGCAGCGTGGCTGCACTAGGGGCCGATGCCGTCCTCGTGAGTCCGCAATGTGCTGATCCGCTGTACCGTCGCAGCGTCAAGGTCTCGATGGGTGCGGTGTTCACGGTTCCCTGGACCCGAGCGCAGCCCTGGCCGTGGGTTCTCGATGATCTTGCCGAACAAGGGTTCCTTCGTTTGGCGTTGACCCCTGCGCAATCTGCGACCAGCTTGCGTGATTGGTCCCATGATGATCAAAAGATCGCGCTCATCCTTGGCAGTGAAGGACCGGGACTGTCTCACGATGTCTTGAGCAGAGTTGATACCTCGCTTCGTATCCCAATGACGGACAAGGTGGACTCCCTCAACGTGGCGGCTACTGCAGCCGTGGCGTGTTTCGTGTTGGCCTCGGGCAACGGGACGTCCTGACCTGCCAGGATGAGCCCTATGGCTGAGATCGTTTTAATCCGACATGGCGAAACCGAGTGGAGTAAGTCCGGACAACACACCGGACGTACCGACATCCCCCTGACCCGCAACGGGCGCAAGGGTGCGGCCGCACTAGAACCGATGCTGCGACACCGAGCATTCGGGTTGACCTTGTCCTCTCCGATGGAACGCGCCCGCGACACGGCCAAGCTCGCTGGACTGACCCCCGACGCTATTGACGAGAACTTGTTGGAATGGGACTACGGCGCCTGGGAAGGCCGGACAACCCCCGATATCCGAGTGGAGTTAGGCGACCCAAACTGGGTTATTTGGGATCACCCGATTCCACCAGGTAACACCCCTGGAGAATCAACCGACGAGGTCGCAGATCGTTGCCGGAAGGTAATCCAGCGCTGCCTGCCGGTCTTAGACGAGGGCCGCGACTGCGCACTCATAGCCCACGGGCACCTGCTGCGGATATTCACCGCGACTTGGCTGGATCTGTCATCCGATAGCGGACGTTTGTTCTTGCTGGAGGCTGGCGCGCTTTCCTCGCTAGGGTTCGAGCGGGTTCAACACGTTGTGACCGGGTGGAATCAGACGCCTGAGTAGAGCTGGCTACGACTCGATTGCTCGACCCGTAGCCAGACACTCACGCGTCAGCGACCTACTGAACGTAGTTGGCGCACTTGGTTGCTGACTTGGCGATCAGCTTGGTGACCTCTTTGTACGTGGCGGCATCCGTAGGAGCGTTGTAGATCTGGTTGAGACCGTGCTCCAGTAGCGAGGCACACGCGGTAGCCAGCTTCTCCTTCGTCTGTGAAACTTTGAGCTGACCCTTTAGCGTCGTGTCTTCCGCTTGCTCTTTTGCCACTTGTTGGTGCAGTTGACTAATTGTCTGCTCTCGCTGTGAGGCCGTCTTCTGCTCGACGTTGAGCTCCTGTTGAGCTTGCTCGTACTCGGCCTTGAGCGCGCCTTGCTGTTGTTCTAAACCGGAGAGTGAAGTACCAGCCTTATCAATCGTATCCTGGTCTTGACTGATCACCTGCTCATTGGACGCGTTCTCGGTTGCAAGGGTGTTGACTTGCGATTGCGCACTGAAGGCCCAGATCGCTAAACCGATCGCGGCGGCAGCCAGGATGGCAATAGCTACCCACAGGAATTTGATCGTTCTTGCGTTGCCGTCCATGAGACTTATCCTCTGCTAGGTGGTGTGGCCATCGGCTGATGCGGGCGCAAGCTTGGCCTTAGTGCGCTAGGTCCAGCGGGAGCTTATCCGCACTTGCCTGGCGTGTGCGCGCTGAATGATCACGGGAGATACTCCCGAGGATTAGTGCACGCCTACCATCAGTCCGCGAAGGCGCTTGATCTGGGTCGTAAGCAGAACCGCCATGAGGATTGCCAGACTTCCAAGGGCAAAGAAGTAGCCGGCGTTCCCCAGTACCGGTTGCAGCCCTGCCAGCACTCCACCGATGGAATCGCCGACGGCTGTAGCCAAGAACCAGAGTGCGAGAACCTGGCTTTCCATTCCCCTCGGTGCGAGTTGTGTCGAGGCCGAGAGCCCGGTGGGACTTAGTAGGAGTTCTGCCATGACCTGGATGAGGAAGACCAGCACAAGCCATTCCCATTGGACCGTGCCGTTCTTATCGGCTAGGTAGCCCAACCCAGACATCAAAATGAATGACAGGCCGATGATGAAGACAGCGAGCGCGAACTTGGCTGGCAGTGAGGGGGCGCGGCTCCCGAGTTTCATCCAAAGGAGGGCAAAGAGCGGTGCGAAAATGATGATTCCGAGTGGGTCAACTGATTGCAGCCAACTCGCTGGGAACTCGTAGCTGCCGACGAATCGACTGGTGTTGTCCTCGGCGAAGATGTTGAGTAGCGAACCACCTTGATCGAAAATCATCCAGAACATCACGGCACCGACAAAAATCCAGATGTAGGCACGCATTCGGGATCGTTCGGTGGTGTCGAGGTTGGGATTCTTGAAAATCCGGGTGAAGTATATGAACGGTGTGACCAGGGTGACCGCGGTAAGGAACCAAATCACGTGATCGGATTCGAAGGTTCCCATCGCGATATCGATCCCGAAGAGCACGAATGCCCCAGCGAAGAACAGGGCCACGATCGTGAATACCTTGCGCAACAGCGCTTGGGTTGCCGGGTTGGGAACCTTCTTCCCGATTGGTCCCAGTGTTCGGGGAGCCAACGCGATGTAGACCACGAGCGCGATCGTCATACCCACACCGGCAGCGGCAAACCCGGCGTGCCAGCCAATGCCAGTAGCGAGGAAGCCGCACACGAACGGGGCTACGAACCCGCCAATATTGATACCCATGTAGTAGATCGAGAATCCGGCGTCGCGCCGTTCTCCCTGATCGCTGTCGCCGTCGTAGAGTCCGCCGACCATTGCCGAGATGTTTGGCTTGAGGAATCCAGTTCCCAAAGCAATTGCAGCCAGGCCGGGCCAGATTGCCCAGTCAACCGGAACGGCCATGATGTAGTGCCCGGCAGCGATGATGAAGGCGCCGATGAACACCGTTTTGCGCGGGCCCCAAAGGCGGTCAGAGAGCCAACCTCCGGGAACTGCCAACAGCCAGACCATCGAGCTGTAAACGGCGTAGATACCGACGGCTTGGGGGGTGGACATCCCGAGTCCACCATCGGCTACGGAGTCGACTAAGTAGAGCACCAGAATGGCGCGCATTCCGTAGTAGCTAAAGCGCTCCCACATCTCGGTGGTGAACAGCGTTGCAAGGCCGACTGGTTGCCCAAGGAATCGCTTGTCCTGTGCCGGAGGCACCCGCAGTGTGCTAGCCATAGCGGAACGGTACGCGGATCAACGTGATGTTGCTCGCCATAGGAATTCCGGTAGCGCTCAGTGGTAGCCGCTAGGGTAGGGCCACTGACGTGGGCTGGTTGTTCTGAGGAGAAGCGTTGTGCGTACAGGGTGGGCTATTAATGCGTTGAGTCATCGCGATCTGGCGGCAAAAACCGCGACCTTCGCGGCAGCTGCGAACGTTGGTGCGACTTTTGCCCCGAACTTGCTAGCGAGAAAGCCACTCGATCAAGCTATTGCGACGGGCCTCTCGGCGAGTATCTCCTATGGCATCGCTAACCTCACGCAGTCATTCATTGATGGGATGTCGCGGCGGATTGCGCCAGGGCGTGATCGTGCGCCAACCGAGAGCCGCAAGTACCTGAATACGATCGCAAACGTCACTGCGATCGTCGGCGGAATCGGAATGCAGCGTTTGTTTGCGGCAAAGCACGGCGAGCCGGTAAAGCGCGCGGCAGTTCGAACCCTCGGATGGGAGATGACCGCTAGCGGTTTCGCCGGTCTCGGAATCACCGCGACCGCCGGAAGTTTGGAAGAGGTTGCCCGACGTAGAGGCGGAACTCTGCCCCCCGCTGTCCTTCCGGTTGGCTTCATCGCGGGAACCCTGGTTTCTGGCGCTGAGGTCTTCTGGTTTCGACGCCACGAGGATCGGTCGGCTGCTGTTGCGAACTCGTTAGCTCAAGGTGTTGTCGTCATGGCCGGTGTAAGCGCGGTTGGGTACGGCGAGGCACGGCTGGCGGGGGCGATCGCCGGAATAGTCCGGAAGTCAACTCCCGGTTTGGCATTGCTGGCCGAGCCAATTGGACATGCGGTTGGGCTTGGACTGCTCGCGGCCGGAGTCGCCGCCGGAGTCGAGGTAGTAAATCGGCAGGCAGAGCAAGGTGGCGCGGCAGTGGAGGCTGCCTACAGTGAGCCAACCGACTCGGGATTTGTCAGCGGCGGCAGTGACTCGAGTGTTGCGTGGGAGACATTGAGTCGTGAGGGACGCAGGTTCGTCAACATGGCGTTGACTACCGGCGAGATAGAGGCGGTCACGGGTAAGGAGGGGATCGCGCCGATTCGTGCGTTTGTTGGTTTAGACAGTGCGGACACGGTTGACTCCCGGGTGTGGCTGATGATGAATGAGCTCGAACGACTCGGAGCTTTTGAGCGTTCGGTGATCTGCCTATGTTCACCAACTGGGACCGGCTACGTCAACTATGTTGCGACCGAGTCGCTGGAGTATCTGACCCGCGGTGACTGCGCAACTCTTGCGATCCAATACTCGTTGCGGCCCTCCTTCTTATCGTTGGACAAGGTCAAGATTGGGCGCGAGCAGAACCGCGCGCTATTGCACGCCATTGGCGGACGACTTATGGGAATCCCCGAGCACCGGCGTCCGCGACTGGTCGCGCTTGGCGAGAGCCTGGGAGCGTTCACCCTTCAGGACG
Source organism: uncultured Actinomycetes bacterium (assembly GCA_946803585.1). Classification (GTDB taxonomy): domain Bacteria; phylum Actinomycetota; class Actinomycetes; order S36-B12; family UBA10799; genus UBA10799. The sequence continues at coordinate 203,793 of CAMPEQ010000007.1, read as the reverse complement.
CCTTCTTACATGAAGGAACAAGTGGGTTGGTTAGGGCTGGGGTGTCGAACGCGCTATTCATCGGGACGCCGGCTGAAAGCAAGTGGGCGGAACAGTGGAGGTTGGATCCGACAAGGTTTGACCCCAACGACGAAGTCGTCGAAGTTGCTAGCTATCAGGAGTGGTGTGATCTGCCGGTGGAGGTGCGTGCGACTGCGCGCTACATCTTGCTTAGCCACCATGAGGATCCAATCACCAAGTTCTCACCTGCGCTGGCTGTGCAGGCGCCACGTTGGCTTGATCATGGCTCGACGAGGACTCCAGCGATTCCTGCGGGAGTCGAATGGCGACCGTTTACAACGTTCATTCTGACTGCCGTTGACATGAAGAACGCCACAAACGTGATTCCCGGTAAGTTCGAGGCACTCGGCCACGACTACCGTGCAGACTTAGCGCGTTTCACCGCAGTTGCGTTTGAACTACCAGCAACTGACGACGAGATTGCGGCGATCGAGGAAGCGTTGCGCGCCCGAGAGTTCCGCTGGGCTGAGCAGCGGTTAGCCCAGGAGACGATTGCTCAAACCAAGGAGTCGATTGCGCGGACGATGAACTCTTGGGGAGTGAGCGCAGATGAACTACCGGCAGGCTTGGCTGGGTTGGGGACCCTCTCGAGTGGGAGTGGATCCTAAGGATGGCCAAGACACCAGACTTCGGGGCTAGCGACCTCGGCCGGCTATTCACTGAACGCCACGCGGAGGCGGTCCGTGATCTGGGGCGCTTCAATCTGGCGGTGTTCGGCAAGACGGGTGCAGGGAAATCCACCCTCATCAACTCAGTATTTGGGCACGAGGTTGCCGCGACCGGGACCGGGCCCCCGATTACGGCCGGGTTGCAGTATCACGAACACCCAGACGGGATCCTCGGCCTCTACGACTCGCAAGGATTTGAGACGGGTCATGGCGGCGATGCGGTTCTGGCAGGTCTGGAGCAGATCGTAACCGCAAGCCGTTCAGAGCCGGTCGAGCGTCAGATCCATGCCGCTTGGTATCTGGTGAGGTGGAGTGACCGGCGATTCGAGGACGCGCAGGCGGTATTCGTTCAACGAGTAGCGCAACTGGTCCCGGTTATCTTCGTGATGAGCCAGGTGCCGATGACGTCTGACGGCCGGGTGCACGGTGATGCTCTTGCCTTCGCACAGTACATCGAGAGCCTCAATCTGCCGCTATCGCCGCAGAACTCAGTGGTCATGACCAATGCCCTACCCGATGAGTTTCTTCGAACGGTTGTCTTTGGATTGGATCGCTTACTAGACGCGACCTTTGCCACAGCTCCCGAGGCGAGCCGGCGGGCGCTTGTTGCCGCGCAGCTTGTCGATAAGGAGCGTAAAAGGCGCGCTGCGAAGCAGATTGTCAAAGCTGCGTCGGCGTCGGCGCTAACGACTGGGCTCACCCCGATTCCGTTCTCTGACGCTGCCATTCTGGTCCCGATTCAGATCGCAATGATTGCTCGGGTTACTGCCGCCTACGGGTTGACCGTTCCTACATCCAAGCTGGCGGCACTAGTGGGCTCGCTCATGTTGTCGAGCGGGGCAACGACGGCGGGGCGCTGGATAGTGAGTTCTGCGTTGCGGTTTGCTCCAGGAGGTCAGATCCCAGCGGCGGCAATATCTGGAACCGTCGCGGCGACCCTGACCAGTGCAGTTGGGCGCGCGTGGATCGAAGTATGCGAGCGGATGCTCGACCGCGACGCAGATGGTGATTCCCTAGATTCCAACGCAATGCAGGAGCTGTTTCGCGCTGAATTTCGGCAACGAATCAAACTCGGCAAGAACGTCGAGAGCTAGCTACTTATCGAACCCGACGGCAACGACTGATTCGAGGGACTCGGCGAGTAGATCGGTCAGCTCCTCCGGAGAACCGACAGCTGCTCGGTCGATATTGATGCCGAGGAATACCTTGCCGTCGTAGGACATGAGTCCGATATTGAGGGCCGCACCGGCCTTCGGCGCAAATGGCACCATCGATTCCACTTTGGACCCAGCCATGTATACCGGAATCGGCGGACCGGGCACGTTGGTGGCTGCGAAGTCAGTACCCTTCATCAGTCCACCGGCGATCGAAGTGGTGAGTGGCCGGGGGAGTAGCGCTAGTGCTTTGTAGACGACCTGCGATACCGGTAGCGCTGGCTCCATTCGGGCCTGGGTGAGGATCGGGTGGAGTTGGCGCATGCGAGCCGCGGCATCAGCGATGTTCGTCGGCACCGTGAATCTGGCAGGAACCCATTGGTTGCCACTAGCGCCAGTGTCGTTGGCGCTACGGACGTTGATTGGCATGTTCACCCGAAGCGAACCCGGGTTCTCGCCGTGCAGTTCGTGGTAGGCGGCCAGGCCACCGGTAACGGCCGCCATGAACGCGTCGTTGAGCGTTCCGCCGACAGACTTGGCAGCCTTTTTCAGATCGTCAAGGTTGACTTCAATGACGGAGAACGCAACAGAGAGAGAGCGGTTCGTCCAAATTCCAGACAGGGGCTCTGATGCCGGGGCTAGAAGGCGACCCGCGGACGCGGCGAACTCCTGGGCATCCACGGCAGATGTCACGGGATCGGTGACGCCTCGCTTCGCCAGGTCAGCCAGCGTCTTCGTTGTTGTCTTGACGTCGGAGAAAGTCGACTTGATCTCGACCTGAATCCCCTGCTCGATACGGTCTTTGGCGTCCAGGGTGTGCCCGACTGGTGCGTCCGGTTTAGGCGGGAGTTCCGTAGTTGGTTCGCGTTCCAAATCAAAGAGTGCAGCGGCCATCGCGAGCCCGCCCATACCATCAGTGATCGCATGGTGGATCTTGATGATGAAGGCAGCTTTGCCGCCCTCCAACCCGGTCACCATGTGCACTTCCCACAACGGCCGCGAACGGTCGAAGTCCTGCTCACTAATCGTCTCGGCTAGCTCAAGAACCTCGGAGAGCCCGGCGGCTTTGGCCGACGCGCGCTCCCACCGGAGGTGGTATGTCATGTCGAAGTTGGGATCGGTTTCCCAGCGAGGTGGAACTAGCGATAGCGGATTGCCGATTGCGCGCTGGCGCAACTTAGGGGTTGCCAACGACATGCGCTCGATGCGGTCTTGCACGATCGCGGGGTCGGGCTCACAATCAAGCGTTGCCACGAGAGTAATAACAGACCGCAGGAGTGGGTCTCCCTCGACTCCGAACATCACTGCGTCAAAAGCGCCCATACGGGGATCAATGGTAGTCACGCGGCTTAGTCTCTAGGATTCCATCGGCTGACGCGAGCCAAGGTCCTTCGATCAGCCGTCGATTACCTCACTTGATGAGTGATGTGCTGGCAAGATGTCAGGAATGGCGGCCAAATCAGCAGGACCGGAAGAGACTTCAGATCCAGCCGGGGACTCCGAGCCGAGCGCACGCTTGATCGATCACCTCGTAATCGGTGGGCTGAAGTCTTATGGGCCGGACCCGGAGAAGGTCGAGTTGGCGCCGCTAACTCTCGTGTTTGGCCCGAACTCGGCGGGCAAGTCCTCACTCCTGTCGACCCTGACGCTCCTTCGACAGACCGTCGTATCGGATAAGCCATTTCAGCTACGCACCCGTGGTGACCTGGTGGATGTCGGTTCGTTTCGGCTAGCGGTGCATCAACACGAGCCAGCCACCCGGATCACCTTAGGTATCGGATTTCCGGCGCCGCGACCCACTGCTGCGAGTTGGCTGGCACCGTCGGTAGTTCGGGAGATGTCGTTTGGCTTCAGTTGGGACGAAGCGGCCGAACGCCCTGGGAACACTGTTGTTGGGATCGACTTAGACGGGATTGGCACCGAGATGCAGGTCGATGCCGATGGCGTCGTTGTGCCTGGCAGTGAGCCCGACCCAGAGTGGGACGACTTCCTGGCGAGTCTTGCTATTGCGCGTCAGGTCCTCAACCCGGTGGTCCCGATTCCTGATTCGCCCATCCTGCGCCTCGCCGATGATGCGAACCCAATGGGAGCGCTCGGTAGTGGCGATCCGGTGGCTGGCGCGCGCCTGGGCCTAGGTGTTCAGCTGCGCTCGGAGATGACTGATGTGTTGTCGCGGATTGCCTATTTGGGACCCATTAGGGCACGGCCGGAGCGATCGGCGTCTCTGAGTACAACCGCCTACCACTACGTCGGACCTGAGGGGGAGTACACCACCGAAGTCCTGGTTGACAATCCCGGGCTGGTGGAATCTGTGAACGCGTGGTTTGAGCGACTTGGGATCGGATACCAGATTCGGATCGTTACCCCGACCTCAGACGAGGTGTCAGTCACCGCCGGCGATTTTGCCGTGCTCGGCCTCATCGATGTGCGTGAAGATCCGCCTAGTTTGGTCTCATCTCGCGCAGTTGGCTACGGCATCAGTCAGATCACTCCGATCGTCGTACAGGCTCTGCTGAGTCAAGATGGCATGTTGCTGATCGAGCAACCGGAGGTTCACATCCACCCGCGGTTACAAGCGCAGGTGGCGGACCTACTGATCCATACCGTCAAGGAACGTCGCAATCAGGTACTGGTCGAGACGCATTCCGAACACCTCGTACTCCGAATTCTCCGTCGAATCAGGGAAGGGGAGCTTGCCCCCGAGGACGTCTCGATTCTCTACGTCGACTTGCTAGCTGACGGTGCCGCACATGTGCGCCGTCTCGATGTTGACGCAGATGGCGAGCTCATTGACGGCTGGCCGGGTGGGTTCTTTGATGAGCGGTTAGAAGAAGTGTTGGGTCAACGCTGGTGAGTAAGCAGTCGCCGAACTCGCGAGTAAGTACGCAGGACCAGGATGCCACCGGAGTCGTGGTCGGAGTGGGTATCGATCCATCCGCGATCGCTGAACCGATCGCGATCATCGATCCAGCGCTCGCCCGATCTGTCCACGAGGAACTACTAGAGGCGCTGACTCTCAACGGCCGGGTGGTATTCACTTCGCAGCAGGACCGCGACTCGTTCATCGAGCAGATCAAAACGCTACCGAGCGGAGTCGCGAAGCTGTGGGAGGCGCTCATCGCCTCAGGTCGTATTCGGTTGGAAATCTTGGATCCCCCGGTCGAACCCGGACTCGCCCAGACTCTCGACGTTCAGGAGATCGCCGATCGACTGGCTTCTCGCGTTGATCTGGTCCTACTCGAGCGAGAGCACGCCGAGCTGCTCGGGGTTCCACCGGAGGCCTTTAGCGTCTTGGCACCGGGTGGTCGCCCTGAGTTGGGCCGACTCTCGACCGCAACTCGTACCCATGCGCTAGTCCGTGCCCGAGAGCTGTTGGCTGCACCGATTAGGGCGGGCGATAACCGAGAGGACATCTGGCGGGAGCGTTTGGCGCCGCTAGTGGCAGTCACCAAATCCATGGTCGTCTACGACAGGTACGCCGGTGCTCATGCCGCTCGACGGTACGTCTACAACCTGCGAAGTAGAGACGGGTTGACCTGGCTACTAGCCAAAGTTGCGCAGATGGGCGGAAAGCGTGTCCGGCTCATTACAGCTGCGATGGAGGAAGAGGGTGGTCGTGCGATGGGCCCAGAAGTCATCGCCGATGGGCTCCAGCAACTGCGATGGGCAATGGGTGAGGCGAAGGTTCAGCTCGACGTCGTCATTATTCCCGATGGCGCTCAACGCTTCGGCCACGATCGTCACCTGCGTTTCGGTGAACGGGTTGCGCTGGCGCTTGGGCCAGGTTTGCAGGTGTTCGCCTCGCAGCGTGCAGAGGAGACAATAACGGTTGCGCGGCTACCGATCTCCGATGCGCGGGACCGCGAGCGCGGGAGTGAACGCCATCAGATCCGACCACCTACTACCGGATGGATCACAAACCGAGCTCCCCATACCGGGTCATGATCGAGCTGATTCGGCAGCGCCGCGATGGCCGCCAACTCGCGATCGGGATTCTCGTGCTGGCCGTGCTGCTGGTGGCTGGCTACTTCCTTTGGGTCAGTACTGCACTTGGCCACACACTGGATAATGACGCCTACTTCGGGGCAGGGGAGTCAACTCATCGAGTGGTGAAGGCGGACCGCGAGATACTCGATCACATAACCCGATTGACGTTAGGTTGTGGGCTGCTGATACTTCTCGGATTCGCGCTACTTCGGCGGCGTCTATTAGTTGGGATCGTTGCGGTTGTCGGCGTGGTGGCGGCAGTAGCCGGAGCGGAGGTTCTCAAGCGAGTACTGCCGTGGAGTGAGCTAGTCGCGTCGGATGCTTCGCTCGGGGCAGGCCTGCGAGCAGAGACGTACCCGAGCGGACATGCAACCATCGGGACCTCCGTTGCACTGGCAGTGCTCCTCGTTATTCCAGCACGTTGGCGTCCGTGGGGAGCGGTCGCAGCTGGGATGGTAAGTGCGACCCTGGCAACAGCCGTCGTAATCGGGGGCTGGCACCGACCGTCGGATGCCTTCGGAGGCGTTTGCTGGGCAGGGCTAGTCATGGGCCTAGCTGCGGTGGTCTCGCTGCGATTGCAACGTGAACACAGTCCAAACCCGACAAATGACAGAAGAGCGCGACCACTGGTTGGCAGCTTGATCGCCGCCTGCTGTGTGTACCTCGCCCTGTGGGTCTTGGCCGCACGCAGTTCTTACGAATACCCGGACGCGGACCTGGCTTTTCACCTGACGATGTTGCCGGTAGTCGCTGCAGCATTCAGCGTCACCGCATGGTTTGGCGACAGCTTGAGGGGCACTGACTGGACCAGCTCTGTTGGCGTTACGCCACGATCTTGATAGTGCTTCGGCCGCTGGGAAGCCGTCGAACCTCAATGCGGTCAGGAATTCGTAGTTTCAGCTCGTCGACATGGCTGACCACGCCCACGACTCTGCCAGCCTGCCGTAGCCGCGCGATCTCCGCTAGTACTGAATCTAGGGTTTCCGGATCGAGCGCACCGAAGCCTTCATCGATGAACAGAGTGCCCAGATCAACTCCGCCAGCCTCAGCCGTCACAACGTCTGCCAGGCCAAGCGCGAGCGCTAGCGAGGTGTAGAACGTCTCGCCGCCGGAGAGATTGCCAGGTGAACGATCACATTCCGCGTGGTGATCACGTACCACGATGCCGAGACCGGACTTCTTACCCTGGGTCTCTTTCTCGAAACTGTGGACCAGGGTGTATCGACCATCTGACATCGTTTGCAGACGGCTGTTGGCGGCAGAAATGACATCCTGGAAGCGGGACATCAGGACGTAGGTTGGCAGAGAAATCCTTGGCGCGTTAGCGAGACTCGTCGCGTTCGCGATCTCTGACAGGCGGATGATCTCCGCGGTTGACACGATGACGCCCTCCAGCGTCACGATCGCGGTTCGAAGGTCGTCAACACAGGACTGCGTTCGTCCTACAAGGCTTCGGATCGCCTCGAAGTTCGTGCGGGAACGATCGCGGGCCTCAAGGGCCGATGACGATCGAGCGCGAAGCTCCTCGATTGCGGGGAGCTCGCTCAACTCTGCTGAAGCGTCTAACCGGTCCAACGCGGCGATCTCAGCGAGGCCAGCGTCGACGACGGCATGCTCCCGATCCAGGTCGGCTAGCTCCTCCCGTAGGGGCTCGATCTCTGCCGATCGTGAAAGCAGCTCGTCGACCGAAGCCCCATCGGAGATCCGGATTGACTGCCGAGCTCGACGCCAACTAGCGCGACACGTCTCGGCCGTCGATTTCTGGACTCGCAAGGACTCCGCAGACCTGGCGAGGTCCTCAAGCTCCTCGGCGAGGATAGTCAGATCGGCTACTCTGGCTGCCACCGAGTCTGCCCCCGCCCGCGCCTTCTCGAGAGCTCCGCGTAGCGCCTCGACTTGAGTTGTGAGGGCATCGACGGAGCGAGTTTGAGTACTAATGCTCGACCTCGCAGCCTCAAGTGCGGAGGTGGTTCCAGCAAGTCCATGCTCGGCGGTGGAGAGGTCGCCCTCGACTCCCTCGAGCCGGTCCTGAGCGTTCATAGCGCGGGTGAGTGCTAGGTGAGCACCTGCGAGGTCTGCATCGAGTTCGCTGACGGATCGCTCGCCTGCTTGCGCGATGGCAGCCGCTAGCGCGTTGTCCACGAGGTTGCGGCCCGCAACCTCATCCTCAAGCTCAGCCACACACGCCTCTACCTTCTTTGCAGAGTATTCGAGTAGTTGCAGGTCTACCGTTCCAACTCCACGGTTGGGTTGCGGGTGTTCAAGGGAACCGCAGACCACGCATGGTGCTCCATCAACAAGTCCTGTCGCTAGCTCGCCTGCGATGCCGTTAATACGGTCTTGTTGTAGTTGATTGTGCTCGGCACTAGCTGCCTTGGCACGGAGTTCTGCATCGGCTACTTGTAGTGATCGTTGCGTCACCTCAGCGGTGAGTTGTGCGACCTCTCTTGCTGCAGCAACCCTTCGTGCAGCATCCTCGTGGCTTGCGCGCAGTAGCGGTACCTGTGCGGCTAAAGACCTGATCGAGTCTCGCTCAACTAAGAGTTTGGAGATCCTGCCCGGTAGTTCTACAGCTTGGTTTTGCAGCTCGGCCTGCTGGGCTGTAAGCCGGTCTAGTTCGCGTTGCTCGTCCTCGAGTCGTGAAGAGACCTCTGGGAGCTGCGACTCATGAAGTAGTGGTTCGGCTAGAGATTGGATCTCCAAACGCAGATGCTGGGCCTGCCCAGACGGATCGGTAATTGCCGTCTGGTTCTCTGCCTCAAACTCCCGGATCCTCGCGGTGTACGCCGCCATTGCAGCCTCGGCAGCCTCGACAGCTTCGGTCATTGTGTGGTGAATCGGTGAGACTGCTGCCACCTCAACTAAGTCATGAAGGAGGTTCCGTTTGGCTAACTCGACGGCTCTGTTCGTATTGAGTGCATCGCGGCGCGCCTCTAGCTCATCTTCTCTGCGGCGTCTTTCTAGCAGTGCCTCGCCTCGCCCTAGCTCGGCCTCAGCTCGAAGGTAGGCCGTCTGGCACTCCCCGACGAGAGCTTCCGCTGCTGTTGCTTCCACCGCGTACTGCTCGGCCAGCTTCGATACGAGTCCAGGTAGATCGCTGGGGTTGGCCTCGCGCAAGACGTCAGCCTGCTCCGCCGACGCATCAACTGTTGCAATGAATGCGGTCAGCATGTGACCAACCCGCTCTTGTGCCTTTGCGCGTTCGCTCTGTGCTTGGCGACGTTGTCCGTCTAGTTCAGATGCGATCCGGTCGTACAGGTCGGTGCCAAAAATCTTCTGCAATAGTTCCCTGCGGTTCTCGGGTTTGGAACGAAGGAAGTTCGCGAACTCTCCTTGCGGCAGCAGTATCGTCTGGACGAACTGGGCGCGATTGAGTCCAACTATGCGCAGGATTTCTGCTTCTGCCTCTCCGTGGCGGGTGCTCAGCGGAGCATCGACTGGATCGGCTTCCGGGTTAGACAGCCGCCACAACTTGACGGTGGAGTTCTGTCGAGTTGTCCCAAGTCCAGACTTCTTAGCTCGATCGTAGGCCGGAGTGCGTTGGATCCGAAACACTCCCGCGTTTGTCTCGAAAACGAGCGCAACCTCGGAGGCTTCACTTGCAGTAGCGAACGACGATCGCATGCGGTCGGTATTGGCATGAGGTACCCCAACATCGCCGTAGAGCGCGAAAACGATCGCGTCGAGAATTGTTGACTTCCCCGACCCAGTTGGTCCTTCTAAAAGGAAGAGACCTGACTGGGCGACGGCCGCGAGGTCAATGTTCACCGCGCCGGCGAACGGACCAACGTTTGTCATCTCAAGTTGATGAAAGAACACTAACGATCACCGCCGTGCCGCGCCGCCTCGTAGGCGGCGCGCAGAACCGCGTCGTCTCGAGTCGTCGTCTCCGCAGCCGTGACATCGACGACGAACTTTCTGGAGATCTCTACCGGATCGGTGAGATCAATGACCGCTTGAGAACTCCCAAATGATCGTGATCCCCCAGCGGGCTCGTGAACGACTGAAAGGGCATGTGGAAAGTGCTCCCGTATCCGTTGACCGAGTTCCGCTGGTCGCGAGGGATCTGTGACGGTGACTCGTACCCAGTCATTGCAGTGACGCGAGATGGATTCCTCGGTCAGGATGTCCTTTATCTCGCCGGTGAGTTCGGCCATGGCGCGTGGTTGATCTAGCGCCACGAACGCTCGCTCGTACCGCCCATCTGCGTCAATATCGACGAGCGCTACTCCCTTGCGCTGGCTGGCCTCGGAGAACGAGTAGCGAAGAGGTGAGCCGCTGTAGGCCACAGTAGAACGATGTGAGTTTCCCCGCCTTCCACCGATCTCCTGCGGTCCATGTAGGTGCCCAAGCGCCGTGAAGGCGAACTCGGTAAAGAGCTCAACGCTCACGCTGTCTACTCCGCCGACGGCGATATCTCGTTCACTCTCGCTACCTACCCCGCCGGTAACGAATGCGTGAGCGATGACGACGGCCTCGGACTGGGGCCTATTGCGACGTCGTAGGTCGCAAGTGACCTTCTGCAACGCGGCCGCCATAACTGCTTGGTGTGAACGATCTAAGGGCTCATCGTCGACGCATTCCCGTAGCGCGAAACGGGCGTGGTCGGGATCGAGGTACGGGAGTGGGTAGAAGACCAAACTCTGTGTCTTATCGCGCGTCATGATCTCGATCCCTTGGCCGACATCAGCGAGATCGGTGACGATATGAATACCGTCCCGCAGCAGTTTGGAGCCGTGGCCGAGCCGAATTGCCGAGTCATGATTACCAGCGGTCACCACAACTGTGGCCTGCGCCGCCAGCCGTGAAATCGTCTCGTTGAAGAGGGTCACGGACTCCACGGGTGGAACGGCTCGATCAAAGACATCACCTGCAACGATGACGCAATCGACGGATTCCGCGATAACAATTGCTTCGATCTGGGCCATCACAGCCGCCTGCGAATCACGCAGATCCACCCCATGCAGAGTTCTACCGAGGTGCCAGTCACTGGTATGGAGGATGCGCATACGGAAAAGCTAGATGCCTCGTCCGACATTTCGACCGTCCCGCGCCGTAACGTATGGGTATGAACCATCCAATCGCGGAAGCCATCGATGTCCGACTAGCCGAGTCACTGCACCGAATCGAATCTAATATCGACTATCGGCCGGTCAAAGTTGCCTCGTGGGGCCTTGCCACTGCGTCTGTCCTAGGGGCGGTCGCCGCCGGGTTCGGCGCGGTAGCCGCAGTTGCTGGTGCATACGTTGCGGTGAAGGCTGCGATTCGCACCAGCCACGAGGGAAAAACCGACCGGTACGCGGTTGAGTTCGATGACGATGGGTCAAGAGCTACCGGAGTCGAGTAGTCCGCTCGCAGAAACGAACGACGACGGGGGCCAGTTTGGAAGGCGAGCACCCCGCGGTGTTAGCCCTGCGCTGTCGCGATCGCAAACTCTTTCGCTTCTTGCATCGCAAGATAGTCATCAGCCAATGCCTGCAGTTCGGCGTTGCGGCCGCGAGCCATATCTATCAGCATGGTGAAGTCACCCCTGAGCGAATAGAACGGGTGGCCGAATGTGGCAGGCTTGTTCCCCTCAATAACGAAGTGGGCGAACCAGGCGAATCCGTACCCGATGACGGGGGAGGCAATAGCTTGCCGTTTTGGGCCAACCGTGAGGCTCTTGGCTAGGTTCAGCAGTGCTAACCCGCTCCCAGCCGCGTGCAGCGCGCGGGTCGCCGGCTTGGAGTGCTGGCTGAGGTAGAACGGATAGAACTCTTCAAATGACTCGAACTCTGGGTTTTCTGGCATGTCCCAAAACTAGCGTCAATATGTTGCCTTCGCCTACCTGCTAGAAGGAACCGTCTACTCCTGCAGGTAACTAATGAACACCCAGGACAACTCAAATCCGAATACGACCATAGAGGCGCTATTGCGCGCTCTGGTCATTCTGGTCAGGGGAATCCCCGGCGCCGACATCACGCAGATACAGGGCCGCGTTTATCAGGCCCACGTGAGAGAAGGCCTGCGGGGTGTTACCGAGCATTCGATGATTGATGGTGTCGTACTCCTCCGCCATCAAACCAACATCGTTTCGAATATCGAGCAAGCGGTCAAACAGAATACGCGCCTTCTGCACTTCACCGATCAACGCTAAACACTGCACGAGCCAGAAGGAACACATGATGAAGGTGCCTTCATCGCCTGATAGCCCGTCGTCGGTGTCTGTCTGGAGGTAGCGCAGAACGAGGCCGTTGAGGGTGAGCTCCTTCTCGACCTCGTGGACGGTGTTGATGATCCGCTCGTCATCGGGTGGGAGAAACCGCACCATCGGGATAACGAGCAGGCTCGCGTCCATGTTTTTTGAGCCGTACGATTGCGTGAAGCAGTTACGATCTGGATCGATCGCCTTCTCCAGCACATCAGCACGGATAGCGTTGGCAAGCTTCTCCCACCGCTTGGCGTCCCCGGGTAAACCCTCGTCGACGATTCCCTTGCGGATACTGTCGGCGGCTACCCAGGCCATCACTTTCGAGTGCGTGAAGTGTTTGCGACCTCCCCGGACCTCCCAGATTCCGTCGTCGGGGTCCTGCCAGTGTGCTTCCACAAACTCAGCGAGACGAACCTGCAGTTCCCAGGCTTCCTCAGATCCTGCAACTCCTTGCTGACGGCTGTATTGCTGCGAGCCGAGCAGTTCACCGTAGACGTCGAGCTGGAACTGATCCGATGCGGCATTTCCGATTCGAACTGGTGAGGAGTTCATATATCCGGGCAGCCAGGACAGTTCCGTCTCTAAGAGGCGCCGTTCGCCGTTGATGCCGTACATGATCTGCATCTGCGATGGATCGCCAGCAACGGCTCTGATGAGCCAGTCTCGGAACGCGCTGGCTTCGTCGGCGAACCCGCAACGATTCAGTGCGGCCAGGGTCACCGATGAGTCCCGAAGCCAGGTGTAACGGTAGTCCCAGTTCCTTTCGCCGCCGATTTGCTCCGGCAATGAGGTGGTGGGGGCGGCGACGATTCCACCGGAGGGTCGGTACGTCAGTGACTTGAGGGTGATTAGTGAGCGCAGAACGGCATCGCGATCGCGCCCTTGGTAGGTGCATTGCTCACTCCAGTGGCGCCAATAGCTCGAGGTTGCCTCTAGCGCTTCAACCGGGTCTGACATCTCGGGAACGGCTTCCCAGGATTGATGCCACTTGATTTGGTACGTGTGAGAGTCCCCGGAGTTAACAACGCATTCTGTGACGGCATCGTGCCCGTCGAAGTCAATCTCTGTCGTTCCGGCGATGAGCACCCCATCTGGTCCGGCGACAGCGTGAATACCGTCCTTGGTGTGTCTCACGAATGGTTTGCCGCGCCCATAGTCAAACCGCAGACAAAGTTCTGATCGGATTGGGACCGACCCCTCTAGACACTCGACGGTTCGAATAATTTCCGGCGTTTGGCGGTCGGTAGTCTCCCGAATCGGCATGAAGTCCGTGATGCGGATGGTGCCCGTCTCACAGGCCATCTCGGTCTCGAGGACTAGTGATTCTGGTCGATACGTTCGCGTGACGAGCTCGATCTTGTTCGTCGGTGCGATGGTCCAATGGCCGTTTGATTCGTCGCCTAGGATCGAGGCAAAACAAGCACTGGAATCGAATCGAGGCAGACACAGCCAGTCGATGGACCCCAGTCTCGATACCAGCGCGACGGTATGGAGATCTCCAATGACGGCATAGCTTTCAATTGGTCTACTCATGTAGAGCATCGTGGCCTAACTCCTTGGGGGATGCCACGCGACGTGCAGGTAAGTCGTTAGCCGTTCTCTACGATTCGGCGCTGGGTCGCAGGATCTGCGGCCGCGGCGCTGCTCCCATCGGCGGTCCGGGGTCCGGGGGCCCGTCGAAACGCGAACGGCTCACTTGGGCGACCAGGCTGCACGAACCAGCACTCACCTGAACTACTCGATTCGAGGACAGCGAGGTAGGTGTCAACGACGGTCGCGACTGAGAGCAGCGGGACACCAGCATCCTCTAGGCCGGCGCGAATTGGCGCGACGAGTTGGGTGTCTGCGAAGGCGGGGCAGACCACATTCGTTCGTATTCCCTCGTGAACTGACGCAAGGCCGAATGAGCGAACTAGCCCGACAACGCCGGTCTTATTTGCCGCATATACCGGATCTAGGGGAGTGGGAGCGATCCCGGCCATACTCGCGGTGACCACGATGTCGCCACCGCCGGATTCCCGTAGGGCAGGCAGAACCGCATTGATTCCGAACACAACTCCATCGAGGTTGATCCCCATCGCCCGGCGATACTGGACCGGGTCGAAGTCCGCACCCATTGCGACGCTGCTGATGATCCCCGCGTTGAGTACAGCGATATCTAGCGCCCCATACGCTGCGAGAACAGCCTGGACCATGGCCAGATTCGCCGGGTAGTCAGCAACATCGGTGGAAATAAACTGGCCGTCGATATCTGCTGCGACCGATCGACCACGTTCTTCGTCGACGTCTGCGACCGTGACCGATGCACCAAGCCCAGCGAGGCGTCGAGCGACCCCCTCACCGATTCCGGCAGCGCCGCCAGTAACGAGTGCGGACTTGCCTGTGAGATCTAACGTAGTCATAGATTCATGATGGCAGATCTACTGGAACACGAGGTTGAACACGACTGCTGCAATCACGGCACCGATGATCGGACCAGTTGATGCGATCCAGGCATAGCCCCAGTTGGAGCTGCCCTTCCCCTTGATCGGAAGGATCGAGTAGATAACTCGAGGTCCGAAGTCTCGCGCCGGGTTCACGGCATAGCCAGTGGGTCCACCAAGAGAGGCACCGATTGCGATGACGACAAACGCAACGCCGGCGTACCCCAGGGCAGCATTTCCGAACTGGGGAGCGCTATCTCCCGTTCCAGCAATGAATGGGGAACTGGAAAGGACCCAATAGACAAGGACAAAGGTCGCGATCGTCTCGGTGAGGATGTTCCACGGAATGCTCGGGACCGACGGGGATGTGAAGAACAGCCCACCCGTGTTCTTGGGGTCATCGTGGGTGTCGAACTGCTTCTTGTAGAGCAGATAGGCCAGCACTGCGCCGAACATCGCCCCAAGTACCTGGGCGATGATGTAGATCGGCACGTGCTTCCACGTAAGGGGGTCGTTGTCAGCGATTGCCAGCCCCACAGTTACCGCAGGGTTGAGCTGGGCGCCACTCTGCCACGACACGCTCGCGCCGACAAAGACCGCGAAGCCCCATCCGAATGCGGTCAGCAGCCAGTTTGGCCCGAATCCGAAGGATTTCTTGAGGGTCTGGTTGCACCCGACTCCGATACCAAGAAGGAGCAAAAGGGAGGTTCCGATGAACTCGGAAACGAAGATCGTAGTGTTGCTAACATCCATAGCTCGCGAACTTAGCGGGATCCGAGCCCCGATGCCTGATCGAAAGTCCCCAGGTTATTCCGGTCACACTCTAGGGCGCCGAGGCGCGATTCCCTGAGGGATCTTGTCGGGTTCTTACCACCCCAGGCGAATAGATCCGCAACATTTGCCTACCTCATGCGGAGAAGTCGAACAATCCATGCCAGACTAGGCATTGGCATTTCGCCACAAATAAGGAGAACTAATCAAAATGGCACAAGGCACAGTTAAGTGGTTCAACTCCGAAAAAGGTTTCGGATTCATTGAGCAAGATGGCGGCGGCGCGGACGTATTCGTCCACTACTCCGCAATTTCAAGCGACGGCTTCCGTACGCTAGATGAAGGACAGCGCGTCGAGTTTGAGATCACCCAGGGTCAGAAGGGCCCGCAGGCAGACCAGGTTCGCGCCGTCTAACTGCACTCCCTTTTGAAACTGCTAGTTCGATCTCGCTTGATGTGATTTCAGAACTTTAGTGATTCAAGCGAAAGTCCCCCGGAGCCCTACGGTTCCGGGGGACTTTCGCGTTGACGATGACCGGCGCCATCGCTCGGGGCTCGTCGCACCCCCTCCTATACCCGGCAAGCAGGTACAGATTCGAGTCGGTAGCCCTGCGACTTCCACCACGCAAGCATCACCCGCGTCGCCTCGATGCTCTTCTCCTTGCCCGCACTGTCATGGAGCAGGACGACGGCACCTGGCTCCGTGCCCTTCTTCAGCATCCTCACCATTTGGTTGATTGAACCTGGATTCCAATCCTGGGCATGTGCGGTCCACAAGATTGGCATGAGATTGAGGTCGGCTGAAACCGACGCAACTTTCTCGTCAATCAATCCGTAAGGCGGGCGCACACACGGGCCCAGTATCGGTCCCACAATTCGCTTAACCCCGGCTAGTTCGCGGCGAATCTGCTGTTTGTCGAGCCCGACGAGGTCAGCGTGCGTCATGGTGTGATCGCCGAGCGCGTGACCCGCAGCGGCGATTCGCCGCAAATACTCCGGGTGCTGATCGGCTTGGCTCCCAGTGACGAAGAACGTCGCCTTCGCGTTGTTGTCCGCGAGCAGTGACAAAATTTGATCTGTGTAAGGAGGCCACGGCCCGTCGTCATACGTGAGGTAGATGACCTTGTCGGTTGTTCGCGCACCAAACGCGGCGGTGTACCAACCGGGTGGATTAGGTATGCCGATCGACATCCCTCGTGTATTGCGACCATCGCCCCAGTCCACGGACTCGATCGCCTGCCGAGCTAGCTCGTTGGTCGAACTCGTCGGTGACGCTGCCTGAGATGGCGGAGCCTGCGCCGCGGTCTCGGTCGTAGCAGGGGAGTCCGGCCCGGTCGGTGCCGGTGGAGTCCCACACGCGGTCGCAGCCAGCGATAGGGCGGCAACAACCAGGGCAAAGTTCCGGACCCGTCCTTGCGGGATCATGTGATCGGAGGGGAACCTACGTATTGCCACGATCGATTCCTTCACCCCTCGTTTGTGAGCGATCTGACGTGCGCTCTTGACGTGTCCGAAATGCGTTCGCAATGAGTTACGGGCAGGCTTAGGCCGTAGTTTATCGCGAAGACTCAGAATGCTCCACGCAAACGATCGGAGATCGCAGTGCCGCCCATCGATCCCTGTGACGTCCACTCCGTGACGTTGCACGGGCACGATCGGGCGTACCTGAAGACCGGCTCGGGCCCCGCAGTCTTGCTTGTGCACGGTATCGGTTCCCGTCACGAGACCTGGCTGCCTATTGTCCAGGAGTTGGCGAAGAACCACACCGTGATCGCTCCTGATCTGTTGGGCCATGGGCGATCCGCAAAGCCTCGTGCTGACTACAGCATCGGCGGTTATGCCAACGGCCTGCGCGACCTCCTGACGTATCTCGGGATTGATCGAGTGTCCGTCGTCGGCCACAGCCTCGGCGGCGGTATTGCGATGCAATTTGCGTATCAGTTCCCACAACGAACCGAGAGGATCGTACTGATTGGCACCGGCGGATTGGGTCCGGAGGTCAATCCGATTATTCCGTTATGCACGCTTCCCGGCGCCGGACTGGCACTTTCTGCTCTCGCTGTCGCACCCGTTCGGCGTATTGGCGTCCCACTGCTACACGGGCTGCACCGTACTCGCTTGCCGCTGACGGCCGACCTTGCCCAACTCGCCATCGTTTACGACGACATGGGTGCAGTTGATGCTCGCCAGGCGTTTAGTCACGTCATTCGGGCAATCATCGATTGGCGAGGTCAAATCGTGACGATGAAGGATCGTGCCTACCTAACCGAGTTCATACCAACGATGGTCCTATGGGGTGAGGAAGACACCGTTATCCCTGTCTCACATGCGCAAATTGCCCGCGAAGTTCTGTGTCATGCGAAGGTCGACGTCCTTCCTGGAGCCGGGCACTTCCCGCAGGCGGAGGTGCCGGATGCGGTAGCGCAGGCCCTGATCGAGTTCTTTGACTCGACTGACCCCGCCCAGTTCAACCCACAGGTGTGGGACAGGGCGCTCAAACGGGCAAATAGCCCGATCTATGACACGCTTCCCGACCAAGACGAGGTAATCGTCTAGGGCAGTTTTCCCATTTAGCTTCGACGAGTGCTGGGAGCTACCCGAGTGCCTTGAACATGGCAATCCTGGGTGGTCCGTTCCCATCAGCGATTCGTTCGAGTTCGAATGCTCGGCGAAGCTGCGGTCCCATCTTCTGCTTCTCGAGGTCGAGGTAGTTCAGCCGCCGGTAGTACGGGGCATTCCAGGGAATGTCGCCGAAAGTGAACAGCGTCGCCATCGCGAGATCCTGGTTGAGGCCGTAATCCTCCATCGCTCGGAATATGTTGGCCCCGATCCCGCGTCGAGAGTACTGCGGTCGGACTGAGATCTGCTCGAGATGGAGATGTTCATCGAGCACGCTGCCGAAGCCGTATCCAATGACAGGTCCTGGGGTGTTAACAGGGTTGCCTGGAGTCGACGTCGCGACGGCAACCCAGAGCAGCTCATCTCGTAGGGCGTGTCGGAGCAATCGGCGCGCCGGTGGCGGATCATCAGCGACCGCGGGTAGCCCGACATCCTTAAAGAGTTGCCCGGCGGCAACTTCCACATCGCGAATCTGTTCGATGTCCCCGGCTATCGCTGGTCGAACGGTGAACTCTGTCTGCATAGGTCCCGACTATTTCACGGTAGTTCTTGTCAGCATTATGGGCCGGATGCCCCTGTCAACCATGATCGATCAGGGCTATTTCAGCGATGGTCGGCGTTCGCTGACGAGCGCAGCGCCAGTGAACCCGGATAGTTTAGCTACTTGCCGAAGTATCCACGCGATTCAGACAACGAGACAACAGGAGAACTTGTGCCGACGACCGAGCGACTTTCTGGTTGGGACTATGCAACGTGGAGGTCTGCTTCGGAAGACCCGATCATGCGCTCGACGATGATCGGACTGCTGATTCTGGATAAGGCCCCGGATTGGCAGACATTGGTCGCGCGCTACGAACGCGCGAGTCGTATCGTGCCGATTCTGCGCCAGCGGATTGTTGAAGGCCCGGTAGGAATCGCGAACCCCCGTCTCGTCGTCGATCCGAACTTCGACCTGAGCTTCCATTTGCGCCGCTTCCGAGTGACGGAGGGGACTGCGTGGCAAGACGTGCTTGATGAGTGTCGTCGACAGAGTATGACGGACTTTGACAACGACAGGCCGCTTTGGCGGGTCACCCTGCTAGAAGGACTACCTGGTGGACGATCGGCGCTAATCTCGAAACTGCACCATGCAATTGCTGATGGACAAGGCGCCATGCAGCTTGGAGCTGCGATCGTGGATATCACTGCCGAGCAACCGGACCTTGGACCGATGCCGGATGCGCCAGAGCCAGTTGCCCTTACTCCTCGCGGATTCGCCGAGATCATGGTTCAGGACAATGCCGAGTGGGTGATCGATACGGCTGCCCACATCGTCAAGGGTGCGGTGCCCGCATTGCTCGACGCGCTTACGTCTCCACACGAGACTGTCGAGCGCATTAGCGAGACCGTCTCCTCTCTCGCTCGCATGATGGATACACCCACATCCCCACTGTCGCCGCTCATGCGCAAGCGCAGTATTAACTATCACTTTGGAACGTTTGACTTGCCGTTCTCTGATCTCCATACAGCGGCGAAGTCTCGCGGAAATACGATCAACGACGCGTTCCTTGCTGCCGTATCGATGGGAATGAGTGAGTACCACACCTCGCTGGGTGCGCCGGTGGATGAGCTGAATATCAACATGCCGATCAGCACGCGGAAGAAGGGCAAGGAAGCACAGAATGCCGTCACCATCGCGCGTTTTGAGTTGCCAACGAATGTCTCAGATATCTCCGCCCTGATGAATCAGTTGCAGGCATCGGTTAAGCGGATGAGGGCCGAGCCTGCAGTCGATTACACAAACCAACTCGGCGAGATCAGTCGGTTCATTCCTCGCGAGCTACTAACCGTCGCGGCACAGGCCAGCGATGTAACTGCGTCTAACGTTCCGGGTCCACCTATTCCCGTCTACCTAGCAGGGGCAAAAGTAGAGGCCATGGTGCCGCTACCACCCCCAATCGGTGCGGCAGTCTTTGTGGCGCTATTAACCTACGCGGGTACCGCCACTATTGGTGTTGCCATGGATGACGCTGCGATTACCGATCGTGATCTGCTGATGTCATGCCTACGTGACGGGTTCGCCGATGTGGTCGGTAAGCCTGTCTCAGATGCAAATCCGCTGACGGCGGTCGATGTAGAAGGTACGAGTGAGGATTCTGGTTCAAAGCGGGCTGCGCAGCGGCCATCCCGTGCGGCGAAGAAGGCTCCCACGAGAAGGTCGGCGGCGAAGAAGGCTGCTGTCAAGAAGTCCGCTCCGGTAAAGAAGGCTCCGGCAAAGAAGGCTCCGGAAAAGAGGACAGCGGCGACCGGGACCCAGCAGTCCGCTGCCAAGAAGGCGGCAACGAAGAAGGCACCAGCCAAGAAGGCTCCGGCTAAGAAGGCTGCGGCTAAGAAGGCTCCGGCTAAGAAGGCTCCGGCCAAGAAGGCGCCAGCAAAGACGGCTGCGACGGGATCGAAGAAGTCATAGCCATAGCGCTACTCATTGCGGTCGGCTAGGCCGCGAGTAGTTGTGCGACCTCGTCGGCGATTTGGATGTCTTCGCGGGCTTGCACGACGGCAAGTGCGACCGTTGACTCCGTCGTACTCACAAGTCGATCCGTGCCATTGGCCGTGTTCGATAACTCGTCGATGTTTGCGCCGAGGAATTGCAGTGACTTGGCGAGGGAGCGACGGACAAGTTCGGAGTGCTCGCCAATGCCCCCAGTGAAGACAACCATGTCAATGCCGCCCATGGAAGTGATCATCGATCCCGTGAGCGTCGCCAACCGGTGGTGATACACCGCGAGTGCAAGCACAGCGTCGGGCTCACCGGCTTCGGCGAGGGCCACCACATCGCGCAGATCACCGGAAGTCCCAGATAACCCGGCAAGACCAGAGCCATGTTCTAGCCGATCGGTGATCTCATCGAGGCTGTAGTGAGCATTGCGTTGTAGCCACAGAACCAGTCCTGGGTCGACGCTGCCGCTGCGAGTTGCCATCACGAGGCCCTCAAGGGGCGTGAACCCCATCGTGGTGTCTACCGATTGCCCGCCATCTATCGCGGTTAGGGAAGCTCCGGCACCTAGATGAGCTGTCACGATTCGCAGTTCACTGAGCGGTCGATCTAATAGTTCGGCGCCCTTCGCGCAAGCGTAGGCGTGAGAGAGCCCGTGGAAGCCGTACCTGCGAAGCCCCCACTTCTTGTTCCATTCTCGGGGTAGCGCGTAGGTAGCCGCAGCTGCGGGAATGCTGCGATGGAATGCGGTATCGAAGCAGGCAACATGGGTGAGGTCTGGCAGTAGCTGTCGCGCTGCTTCGATCGCTGCTAAAGCGGGTGGCAAGTGCAACGGTGCTAGGTCCTGAATGGACTCCAGGTTCGTGATGACCTCGTCGGTGATGACTGTCGATTCGACGTACATCTGGCCGCCGTGAACTACCCGGTGCCCGACCGCGTCGATGTGCTCATGGCCAGCAAGTGCCGAACGTATCGGCTCGAATCCGTCTGCTGGAGACCAGCGTTGAAGGTTAAGATCGACAACTAGTTGGTGATCATCGAGGATCTGAAGCTTTAGGCTGCTCGATCCAGCGTTAACGACGAGTACGCGCATATCAGTCGCACTCAGGCCAGCGACCAGTCGGTCACTTCCGGCATGTCCTCCAAGTGCTCCACGACGTACTCCTCGTGGCGATCGAGTTCGGCCTGACACCACCGCATAAGGTCGTCGGCTCCCGTGACCGCGCGGCTAGCGTTGTTCAGTGCATCCATGACGATGTGGTAACGAGACACCTTGTTGCGCACCACCATGTCAAATGGCGTGGTTGTCGTTCCCTGTTCGATGAACCCCCGAGCGCGGAACCGGTCTTGATCCGGGCGGCCGTGAACCAGTCCATGCACCGCCTCTGGGTAGCCGTGGAAGGCGAAGATGACATCGACGGTGTCGGTAAAGAGCTCACGGAACATAAGTTCGTCCATACCGTGGGGGTGGTCCTTTGGTCGATGCAACGCCATGAGATCCACGACGTTGACCACGCGAGTCTTCATCTTCGGCAGTCTCTGCTTGAGGATGTCGGCCGCCGCGATGACTTCCTGAGTCACGACATCTCCGGCGCCAGCGAGGACGATATCGGGATCGGACTCACCATCGTCGGTACCTGCCCAGTGCCAGATCCCCGCACCGCGCGTGCAGTGCTCGACGGCCTCCTCCATGGTCAGCCACTGCAACTGTGGTTGCTTATCAATCACAATCAGGTTCACATAGGACTTCGAGCGGAAGCAGTGGTCGGCAACCGAGAGCAGGCAGTTCGCGTCCGGTGGAAGGTAGATCCGCGCGACGTCTCCACGGGCGGTCAAAGCGGTCGAGAGTAGGCCAGGACCTTGGTGTGAGAAGCCGTTATGGTCATTGCGCCACGCTGTCGAGGTGAGCAAGATGTTCAAGCTCGGAACCTTGGCGCGCCACGAGAGATGATTCGCCTCCTCGAGCCACTTTGCGTGTTGGATTGTCTGTGAAGCGCTCACCATCGCGAATGCCTCGTACGTGGCAAACAGTCCGTAGCGGCCGGTCAAGGTATATCCCTCTAGCCAGCCTTGACAGTTATTCTCGCTTAGCACCTCCATAACTCGGCCCTTTGACGACAGAGCGGTATCGCCGTCGTAGACCTCTTCCATGAAGGCGCGATCGGTGACGTTGAAGACAGCGCCGAGTCGGTTGCTATTGGTCTCATCTGGACAGAACAGCCGGAAGTTGGTCGGGTTCTGCTCGTAGATCACTTGCATCATCTCGCCGAGGGATCGAGTAGATTCGGCGCGCACCGTTGCGGGCTCGGGTACGTCCACGGCGAACTGCCGGAAGTCGGGGATTCGCAGCTCGCGGGTAAGGAGCCCGCCGTTAGCGTTCGGGTTTCCGCTCATCCGCAACTCGCCGGCGGGGTTAGCCGAAAGTACATCTTGGCAGGGAACACCGTCAGCGGAGAACAAGTCGTGCGGTCCGTAGGACTCCAGCCAGTCCTGAAGCAGCTGTAGGTGAGCCGGGTTGTCCCGAACTCCGGATAGCGGCACTTGGTGTGCGCGCCACGTTCCCGCTACCTGCACACCATCGACAATGTCTGGGCCGGTCCATCCCTTCGGGGTGCGCATGACGATGAGTGGCCACCGGGCCTGATGAACTTCGCCAGGATTCGCACGGGCCTTGATTTGGATTCGTCGGATCTTCTCGTAGGCATATGCGAGAGTCGCCGCGAACCGCTCGTGCATGCCGGGCAAATCATCGCCACCGACCTCGAGTACCTCGTAGCCGTGACCCTCGAATAGTTGACGGAGAAGTTCTGGATCCTTACGGGCCAGTACTGTCGGCCCAGCGATCTTGTAGCCATTGAGGTGGATGATCGGCAAGACTGCGCCATCGTGTTCGGGATTAATGAAGGAGATGCCCTTCCACGATCCCTCGAGAGTGGCAGTCTCCGCCTCACCGTCACCGACCATTGCAATGGTCAGAAGCTCAGGGTTATCCATAACCGAGCCAAAGGCGTGGACGAGTACGTAGCCGAGTTCGCCACCTTCGTGGATCGATCCCGGTGTCGTAACGGAGGCGTGGCTCGGGATTCCACCGGGAGCCGAGAACTGCCGGAATAGCTTGAGCATTCCGTGCTTGTCGCGCGTGATGTCAGGAAACGACTCGGTGTAGGTGCCCTCCAGCCACGAGGCCGCCACTAGCGCGGGACCTCCATGACCGGGTCCAGCCATGTAGATCGTTGACTGACCAGTCTCGCGGATGAGTCGCGAGGTGTGGGCGTAGACAAACGACAGGCCTGGACTTGTTCCCCAGTGGCCCAGCAATCGCGGCTTAATGTCGGCGGGGGAGAGGTCCCTCTCAACGAGTGGATTCTCCCGAAGGTAGATCTGGCCGATCGTTAGATAGTTCGCGGCCCGCCACCACGCATCAACGCTTTGGACCTCCGCCATGCTGGGGTTAGCAAGTCTGGTCGTAACGGCCGCGAGCTCGTCTACCTCAGTACTTGACATGTGTTTCGGGCCCTTTCCGATAGCGGCGCATTCCTAAGACCTGACCTTCTGGGGCCCAACGTACTCCGCTCACCAGTCGATGTCAGCCTCCGATTCGGCTGTCTAGGTGAGTGCTGTTGGATCAGTTCAGAAGGTCAAAGTTCCCGCGCTGTTTGGACGAACGTCACTCTGAGCTAGCGGGAAATGAGTTGATCGCCGTGCTGGCCGGGGCGCAGGGTGCGGCGTCGGGTCCCGATGTGTGAGTTGATCTCAGCAACGACGCGATCAGCCGCCGCAGTCCCATTCGGGACCGAGTCCAAGGCATTTCGTAGGTCGAAGGGATTGCCCGTCGCGATACTGACTACCACGACGGGAATCTTGGCAGCGGCCATCGCAACCTGGTGCTGCGCTTGGCTGCGCAGCATATGTGTCGCAGAAAGCGCCATGACGTGATACCAGCCGATGTCGATGACCGATGATTCATCTACCACGGAACTCCCCGCGTCCAGTACGACAGCGCTGTTGGCTCCGGCCGTGATTGCTTGGCCGACGGGAACATCAGCAACCATACTTCCGTCGACTACGAGTCGACCATCGGTGAGCGTACTCGGAGGCATCACCGCAGGGAATGCCATTGTCGCTAGCAGCGCATCGACTACTGAGCCGTCGTCGATAAGTACGGGTCGGCCACTTTCCAGGGCTGTTGCGGTCACGCTTAATGGAAGTGAAAGCTGATCGAAGGTGAGGGTCCCGAATGCCCTGTCTAAGTGTTTGCGCAGCATGTTGCGGGTACGGGAAGCTTGTGAGCTGGCAAGACCTCGAACAGTTGATCGCCGAATCGAGGTCAGCGCCTTGTCCTTGGATACTCCCGCCCAAAGCTCGGTCGCGGCGAGTTCGAAATCATTCGGATCGGTAGCGAACAGCGCGGCGTTTACGGCTCCGGCGGATGTGCCGACAACCAGATTGGGTTCGATCCCCGCATGGCATAGTGCAGGAGCCATTCCGATCTGCGCTGCTGTTCGTGCGAGACCTCCGCTGAAGGTATACGCGATGGGTTCCGGTAGTCGAAACCTCGCACCGGTATGCCGGGGACTCATACCCTTACCTCAGTGGTCGATCTGTTATCCAGTGCCTCAAAACGCGGAACATCGATTGCTAGCTTCTCAAGCTCGACATCGCCGCCGATGTCCTCAGTTCGGGAATAGATCCCTCGCGTGAGCTTTCGCTTTCCGGCGATTTGAGGGAGGTCGAATAGGAAGTTGCGGCCGAGCTCGTAAGAAGCGCTCGCGGCGCTCAATGTCTCTCGGAAGTCCAGCGCTGCGCCCATGTTAGTTGGTGTGGGAAGGAGTAGCACTGGGACTTCACCTGCTGCCGAGATGAGCTGCCCTTGCCGCTGGCTGGCATTGAGAATTGCGTTTACTCGTGCGACGACCTTGGGTGCCGACGTAGCTGCTGGACCACGAGTTCGAGACCCTGTGCCAAGGACGATGATTGATCCGGCTCCGCGATCAACGGCGAGCTTTGCTGGAAGGTTTGCACTTGCTAGACCGTCGACGTAGCGCCTTCCGTCGATCGTGACAGGTGGTAGAACTCCAGGAATCGCCGATGACGCAAGCAGGGCAGGAACCAGCGGTCCAGCATCGAATGCTGTCGCTTCACCAGTCGCCAGGTCGGTGGCAACTGCCGCCATAGGTAGCGCAAGATCGGAGAAGTCCCGGGCGGCCAAGATCGCCTCTATCGCGTCACGTTCGGCGGCGCTGTCAGCGATGGAGTCCTTCCGCTTGGTTGCCGCCGTGATCATCGCCAGCCAAGAGTCACCGACAAGTACATCGAGGTCTAGCTGACTCCACACGTACGTGAGTCGGCTGATGGCTGAAATGGGATCCTCCGCCACGACGGCGCATGTCAACGCACCGGCGGACGTTCCAATCAACGCATCCGGGCGGATATCCGTCTCGTAAAGGGCTTGTAGTAAGCCCCATTGCACGCAGCCGTGGGCACCACCCCCTGCCATGACAAATACCACGGGTTTAGGGAGTAGGTGCGCAAGCTGAAGGGGTTTGGTAATTCCGATGCCGTCGGTGCCCGGCCCGGGGCCAGGTCCAGGAACCCGGATTCGATCGGCCATTTCTAGAGCTTCCCACGATGCCTGCCGACGATGTCGGATTTGTTGGGCCGTGGAATTCGGTTTAGCGCCCAGCTAAGCCGATCGGGTGATACCTCTGTGGGTCGGAATCGCTAGCTGCTCCGAATAGGGGTTAGCTAGGGTAATCGACCAGAAATGCGCGAGGTAATCGATGGCGAACAGTGTGATCACGGAGAAGAAGCGCCGATTCAACGCGGCCAAGAGCGGGCAAAGCGAGGTTGAGGCCTCGATCAAGAATGCGCTCGCTAGTGGCGATGCCGTGCGCCTCAAGGATGTCCGAGAGTTCGTCACTGCAGAGCTAGCTGTTGAATCGTTTCCAGAGGGTCGGCTCACGCGAGGACTTAGGTCACTACAAGACCAGGGCAGAGTTGAGCGTCCTCGCCGTGGTTACTACCAGCTGGTCACCGAGAAGTCAGCGCCGATAGCCGAGATTCCCAAACAACGAGTCGCGCAGAAAGTGAGTGCTCCTGCCAAGACGGACCTTGTCCTGGCACGGACTAAGGAGATTGAGCGGACCGCGCCTACCGGTACCTTGCCCGCTCAGGATACGACTGAGCAACGGCCGGTGAGGAAGGCCGCTACGGCAAGGAAGCTGACAGCGCAGCCAGTAGTGAGCACCCCGATAGTGCTCCCTGCACCAGCCCTGACGGAGCCAACCGAGTCGGCTCTCATCGAAGCACGGGTAGACGAAGCACCAGTAGATGGTGCACGGGCTGATAGTGCACCTACTGCCGACGACCCGGCGCGGATCGAACCAGAACAAGGTGTCAACGAGGTGGCGCCGGTTGGAGCGGTAACAACCCCTTCAGACCACGAGCAGAGCACCCCCGATGAGTCAGCAGATCCAGTCGTGCAAGATGAACTGTTCGAGGATGAGCTGTGGGAACCGACCAAGCCCAGCCGGCTCTCAGAAAAGAGAGGTTTTGCGGTGAGGGCGCTCTTGCCTCTCCTATGGCTAGTAGTTACCGGCTTCGCGTTGGTGCTGCTGGGATCTAATACCGGACTGTTCGTTGGCGGAGCATTGGGTGTCGTCATGATCGTTGGCTATCGGTTAGCCACGAGTAGGAGTCGCTCGAATTTCCGCCAGCGCCACCCAGTCGGCCTCGCGACACAGACGCTCGCGGAAGACGCAAGAGTTACCGACAAAGTAGGGGTCTAGTGCAGCGCTAGCTTCCCGCACTCTTTCCCAAGAATTCCCCGCAGCATTTCCCACCGGATACCCGGCCTATTCATTTAGTTCTAGAGGAGAAAATAAGCAAATGGCGACGATCTATCGTGCACTGGAAACCGTCCCTACGCCGCAGGAATCCTTCACGGCGATGCTGCGCAATCGGATTGGCCGAACGCCCGATGCCCATGCCTTCTCATATCCAGACAAGGATGAGCAGTGGCAAGAGCTCACGTGGGAAGAAACCGGCAACGAGGCAGCCGAGCTGGCCGCCGGGTTGATCTCGCTGGGTGTGGAGCCCGAGCAGCGCGTTGCCATTGCTGCCAACACCTCGATGAAGTGGATCCTTGCGCAGTTCGGGATCGCCCTCGCTGGCGCAGCAGTCACCACGGTGTATGCCTCGACTGGCGCAGACGATGAACGGTTCATTCTCACCGATTCAAATAGCCAAGTCCTCTTTGCCGACGACGAGGAACAACTGGCCAAAGTGCTCTCGCAGCGCGATCAATTGCCTGAACTGCGGAAGGTGGTGCTGTTCTCCGGGTCGACCGGGGGATCGGACTGGGCAATCTCGTGGGAGGACTTCAAGGCACTAGGTCGCGACGTTTTGCGCGAGGACCCGCAGGTTGTATCGAACCGTTCTGCAGCTGTCACCGGCGAGGAACTCGCCACCCTCATCTACACCTCGGGAACGACGGGACGTCCCAAGGGTGTGGAGATCACCCAAGCAAGCTGGGGTTACGTCGGGGCAGCCCTGCGTGAGACTGATGTCATTCGCGACGACGACCTTCAGTTCCTATGGCTGCCCATGGCCCATGTGTTTGGAACAGTGCTGATGGCGGTTGCCGTCGAGATGGGCTTCCCGACCGCGATCGATGGACGTGTCCCGAAGATCATGGAGAATCTTGCGGCAGTCAAGCCAACGTTCATGGGTGCGGTGCCGCGCATTTTTGAGAAGGTCCATGCAGCCATCGGCGCTATGGCTAAGAGTGGCGGACCGGAACAAGAAGCCGGTTTTGCGTGGGCAGTTGACACCGGACGTCGATACCACCAGGCGCTTGCCGATGGGGTAGAGCCTGATGAGCAACTCAAGGCTGACTACGCGAAGGCCGACGAGGCAGCCCTGAAGAACATTCGCGCACTGCTTGGTGGCAGGATGCGCTTCTTCATCTCCGGCTCGGCGCCACTGTTTGCCGACATTGCCGAGTTCTTCGCGGCAAGTGGGATGCCGATCTATGAAGGCTATGGCCTGACCGAGACATCAGCGCTGGCAACGATCTGTCGACCAAATACTCGACGGGCAGGATACGTCGGCGAGCCGCAACCTGGAACCGAAATCATGATTGCTGAGGATGGGGAGATCCTGGTCCGCAGCCCAGCGGTCATGCGCGGCTATCGCAATCAGCCTGAAGCCAGCGCCGAGGTGTTGCTAGCGGATGGTTGGTTCGCGACCGGTGATATCGGCGAGTTTGATGAATTCAATCGACTGAAGATCACTGACCGCAAGAAGGATCTGTTCAAGACCTCGGGAGGAAAGTACGTAGCGCCTTCCGCTATCGAGAGCCGGTTTAAGGCGCTGTGTGGAGTTGCAAGCAATATGGTTGTGCACGCTAACAACCGCAAGTTCGTCAGCGCTATCGTCACGCTTGATCCCGACAGCCTTACCGCTTGGGCTGCGGCGCGGGGCAAAGACGGGGACTTCGCGACGCTATCTCAGGATGCTGAGCTGATAGAGACCGTGCAGAGTTCCATCGACAGCCTCAACGAGGGCCTAAACAGCTGGGAGCAAGTCAAGCGGTTCGTCATTCTGGACCGCGACCTCTCGATTGAATCAGGCGAACTGACTCCGAGTTTAAAGGTAAAGCGTCGCGTCGTGGAAGCGCATAACCAAGAACTCCTCGACGGGTTGTACGCGTAGAACACGGTTGGGGCGGCGCATACCGCGCGTAATAGGGCAGCGGCGGTCACGGCAGTAGGGTTAGGTATGGCTGGAACTCACGGTAGGGATCAGCGAATGGGCCCCGAAGCTGTCGACGCTGCGAAACTAGAGGACTCACAGCTATGCCTGGTGACCGGCCCTACTGGTTACATAGGTGGGCGACTGGTTCCGCAACTTCTTGGCGCCGGTAAGCGAGTACGCGTGTTTGCTCGCCACCCGGAACGCCTGCGCGATGTTCCCTGGTACAACGATGTTGAGATCGTCTCAGGTGATGCCCATGATGCGGTCGCGGTCCGGACCGCACTGGCTGGCGTCGATGTTGCCTACTTCCTATTGCACTCGCTAACGGTCCGCGGTGGGTTCTCAGCTGCTGAGCGCTCCATGGCAACAAGCTTCTCGATCGAGGCAAAGCGCGCAGATGTGTCCAGGATCGTCTATCTCGGTGGAATTGTGCCAGAAGGTAGCTCTCTCGATCTGTCCGAACATCTTCGGTCTAGATCTGAAGTTGGAGAGATCCTTCGCCACAGCGGAGTCCCGACAGTTGAACTTCGGGCAGCTGTGATTCTCGGATCTGGATCGGCCAGCTTCGAGATGTTGCGCTACTTAACAGAGCGACTTCCGGCCATGGTGACCCCCAAGTGGGTTCATAACCACATCCAACCGATCGCGATCCGCGACGTATTGCGCTACTTGGTTGCGTGCGCGGATTTGCCTAGTGACGTCAATCGAAAGTTCGACATCGGTGGTCCCGAGGTACTCACGTACTCGGAGATGATGCAGCGATACGCGGCCGTCGCAGGGTTGCGTAGGCGGGTGATTGTGCCGGTCCGAGTTCTCACGCCAAACCTGTCGAGCCATTGGGTTGGCGTCATCACACCGGTTCCGGCAAGTATCGCTCGCCCGCTAGTTGAGTCGTTGCGGCACGAAGTCGTGTGTGCAGAGAGCGATATTCGGGAGCTAGTCCCTGACCCGCCTGAAGGTCTGCTTGGACTCGATACAGCGATCTCGCTTGCACTCAAGCGAATCAAGGATGCGGATGTCACGACGCGCTGGTCGTCGGCTTCGATCCCCGGAGCTCCTGCCGAGCCGCTTCCGTCTGATCCTGCTTGGGCAGGGGGCAGTCTCTACAAGGACGTGCGTGAGGTCGAGACTCAGGCAAGTGTCGGGCAGGTATGGCGGGTCATTGAGGGCATTGGGGGAGAGAACGGCTGGTACTCATTCAAGCTAGCGTGGAAGGTTCGAGGGTGGCTCGACAGGGGAGTCGGCGGTGTTGGCTTGCGCAGAGGGCGCCGAGATCCACATCAGCTGATGGTGGGGGAGACAGTCGACTTCTGGCGAGTGGAAGAGGTTGACCCGCAGAGACTTCTGCGTCTGCGGGCAGAGATGAGGATCCCAGGACTAGCCTGGTTGGATTTCACGGTGGACCCAAGCGGTGACGGAACGACGATCCTTGGGCAACGGGCGACGTTCTACCCGCGAGGCCTCGCCGGTCACCTCTATTGGTATGCGGTGTTGCCGTTTCATGGCGTCGTATTCGGAAACATGATCAAGAATATGGCGAACGTCGCAAACCACGTTCCCGCCGAATTAGTGTCGCGACGACAGGATGAGGGAACACGCGAGGAGATGCGTCGCTTTCGTGGAGGTAGTTCCCCTGACGATCCAGGGTCCTCCAGTGGCCGAACTGCCTAGGTGCTCTTACGAGCGAGCGGTCTTGCTACTGGCATACGAGCCGATATCAGCGATGAAGCCCAAGGCAACGATGAACCAACCGAAGCCGGAAACGCCGAAGATCGGCGCATAGCAGATTACCCAAGCGAGAGCGGTCCACGGCAAGAAGAGGAATCCAATGATTCCGATCCAGCCGGATTGGAACGCCAGCGTCATTCGATCCGTAAACAGAAAGAGCAGCGCAAGTGCGAGTCGTGGGGAAATGAGCGCGAAGAGAGCTACAAAACAAGGCACGAATCAGAGTGTAGGGCGTTAGTTAGCACCAATGTCGGTCATTGCCACCGGAACCTGGGAATTGCGCGGCGCTCGGCGTGGGGAATATGGTGAACAGATGGCAGAAGTTGTGTATCCACCAGTCATCGCGAGCGCAAGAGTCGCCTTCAAACTTCTTGGGTTGAAGTTCGACATCGTGGGGGCCGAGAATGTTCCCGCAACCGGAGGCGCTGTCTTGGCGAGCAACCACGTGTCATATCTGGACTTCATCTTCGTTGGCTTGGGTGCCGATGAGTCAAAACGCCTCGTTCGATTCATGGCCAAGGACTCCGTTTTCACCAACAAAGTGGCCGGACCACTGATGCGCGGGATGCACCACATTCCCGTTGATCGCTCCGCTGGTGCGCAATCGTTCGATGACGCCCTCGGTGCCCTTCGAAGTGGCGAGGTCATTGGGGTGTTCCCGGAGGCGACGATCAGTCGTGCCTTCGAGATCAAGGACCTGAAATCTGGGGCGGCTCGGCTTGCTCAAGACGCGGACGTTCCGCTCATCCCGATGGTTGTGTGGGGCGGGCAGCGGATGATGAGCAAAGGCACACCGCGGTCTGCGCGGCGCAAGACGCGGATCGCAATCACCATTGGTGAGCCGATGCACCCGACTCCTGACGACGATCCCGTAGAGGTAACTGCTGCACTTCGTCGTGCTCTTGAGGACCTGTTGGCCCAGACGATCGCCCGCTATCCCGACAAGCCAGAAAGCGACGAAGATCGGTGGTGGATGCCCGCGAAGCTTGGTGGAACCGCTCCGACACTGGAGCAGGCCAAGGCTGAGGACGATGCTGCGGATGAGGCGCGCCGAGCTCGACGGGCCGAGAAGAAAGCTCAAGCTGAGGCGGATCAGCGTCCTACCTAGGCTACTTGTCCTCTTCTAGGTCATGTCTCATCGCTTCCAGTGTTCGGCGCATGCCATCGGAGTTGTGTTCCGAACGGTTCCACACACCGCTAGCAAGAACGTCCTCGTGGGCTGGCACTAGTTGCTCGGCCAGTGCGCCATCGTCTGTAGATAGAGATCGCGAACCTTCTCAGCTTGGCGACCGATGTTCTTCGGTGTCCAGGTCTTTGAGCTGATTGGTTTGAGGACAGCGACATCGACAATGCCATCGGAGATAACCAGTGAATGCGGACGCATTAGGTCACCAGCGTTGCGCATCACGATGGGAACGACCGGAACACCCGCTTGCATCGCCATGTGGAACGCGCCCTTCTTGAAGGGTAGGAGGCGAGGAGTTGGTGACCGGGTGCCTTCCGGAGCGATCGCTATTGAACGGCCTTCTTTCAGCGCCTCGACAACTGGGACGAGGGCTTCTCTGGCAGCTGTGCTGTTCGCTCGATCTACGTAGGCAACATCGGCCAGGTATCCGATAGGCGCAAAGATTGGATCAGTCTCTAGCTGCTTCTTTGCTACTGCGGTGAAGTCCCGGCGTAGAAGCGCGCCCAGCAGCAGCATGTCTAGCTGGCTCTGGTGATTGAAAGTGAAGACGCATGGTCGGTCTGACCAGAGATTCGCCTCACCGACAACATTCAGCTTCACCCCAGCCATTGCTAGGGCTAGATCAGATCCGACCGACGCAGCGACACCCATACCCACTCGACGATCGTTGTTCAATAGTCCCGTTGCGGTACCGGCAGCGACACCGAGACCAAGGGACCCAACGGCCGCCGCACTGCGGGCCAGCGTGATGGGGTTATGTCGGTGCGGCATACGGAAGCGGGCGATGGGCCACCCGTTCTTTTTGGCAATCTTCACTAGGTCGTCGTCGGGGTTGAGTGGTCGGGGGTAACCGGCCGTCTCAAGGAACGGGACATCTTCGGCGCCATTGCTGTAGCAGTAGCTGTTCTTAAGCTTGATGCCCTGCTCTTCGGAGAAGTCAATAACTGCTTGAGCTTTACCATCGCCCCACCGAATCGGTCCGCCGATCTTTCCGGTGTAGCGGTCTTCGCCGTCCACCTCTAGCTCGGTGCAGAGAATGTCGTCAACGCCTAGATCGTCGGCAGTCGCCTCGATCTGCGGCAAGGTAGCCGAGGACGCGATGACGACCGTGTGCCCGGCGTTCTTGTGCGCTTCGATGAGCGTGCGTGAATCGGGGTAGACCATATCCGCGATCTTGTTAGTGAAAAGTCGACGGCCGAAGTCTTGGAGATCGTCGACGCTCTTTCCCATTTGCGAGTTCGCGGCGATCTCCATCAACTGGGAGATGTCATGTCCCCGCCGTTCGATGTTCACCGACTCAATGAGGGTCTGCATGACCTCTTTGGCGTCGATATCGCGTGCCTTGATTCTGGCGCGGAAGTAGGGAGCGGCGGAGAACCCGTTGATGAGGGTGCCATCGAAGTCGAAGAATGCACCAACCTCGGGACCCTGCGGGCCACGTTCAATCTCATCAATCATCCAACTGATATCGGCCATCAGATTTCTTCCTCCTCGACTGCAAAGGCCCTAATGACGTCAACTCGGCAGATGGCGTCGCGGAACTCTTGGGCAAATTCTTCTCGGCGCTCCTTTAGGTTCGGAGCACCAGGGGTCAGCAGGCCCCGGTTGTCAGCGAGCTGTAGGGCACCACTGAATAGATCACGTGAGATTGATTCCGGGCTGTGGAGTTCCTTCTGGTACCAGCGGGCCTGGGCCACGCCGATGCACTCCAGGATCATCTCTTCCCGGTCGATCTCTTCTGAGTCGGCGCGAAGCTCAAGTCGATCTGCCAAGACTCCGTAGGCCTCGAGGAAGGGGCCGATTACCCGGTGAGCCACATAGAGCCGGCTTCGTTTCAGCGTCGGGATGACATCATCTGCACTGAATGTCTCGTCTTCCCAACCCGGCAGTTCGAGTTCGACCTCGGCCGCGATCTCGCCGGCGTATTCCCGAGTCCGAGGGAAGAAGAACTCGTACTTCAAGACGTCGCGAAGGCGTACGGCCTCTTCCCACGAGGCCTCAACGATGTCGGCTGGCTTCTCTTGCGAGACCCTGACGAGGGCCACCTCAACGATTGCTCGGTTGATTAGATGGTGAATGAGCGTGTTTCGGTAGAAGGCAGCCTCATGTGCGCGGTTCTCCGCGATCCAGTAAACGTCTTCGACGCCGCCGGTGTAACGACGAATCACGCCTTCACGTTCTAGGGTCCGCAGCGCGTCGTAGAGTCCGCCGTAGTCTGCCAGGTCGATATCTTCACTAAGATCCAAACCTCTGGCTTCGATGTAGCGCAGAAGCGGCTCGATAACGCGACGACCCTCATCGGCAGTCATTGCCCGGTCTTCGTTGTCGAGTAGACCAAAGGTCACCAGTGCCGACGGCATAATGGGAGTGACCTGATTGATGCGGTGCATAACCTCGAAAGCGATCTTCGGGACAGCCAGGCGCGCATCGTCAGAGTCAGTCGATTCCCTGGTCTCGGCAAGGGCGTCCGAGACGGAGAGTGGCTCACCAAAACGCAGATGCGCGCGGCCACGCCGGACTGTCTGCGCGCGAGCGAACTTGATAAGCCAGCTGATGCTCTCCGGGGACTTCTTGGCGCCCTGCTCCTCAGCGGAGATCGCGCCGACCTCGTACTGCTGGTCGTAACCGACGAACACCGGGACGATTAACACATCCTTGCCAGCGTCCTTGTCGAACGCGTCTAGCAGGTAGCTCAGGATTCCCATGCGCGGTGGACGGAGCTTTCCGGTGCGGGTACGGCCACCTTCGATGTACCACTCCATGTTCTGCTCTTCGTCGACGAGGTAGCCCATGTAGGCCTTCAGACAGGCCTTGTAGACATCGTCATCCTTGAACTCGCGACGAATAAAGACGGTTCCGTTGCGGCGAGCGATTGAACCCATCGGGAAGAAGGAGAGGTTGACGCCACCAAGGACGTGATTCGGCGGGAAGCCATGCTTTTCCAAGGCGGAGCGCAGGATAAGCGGATCCAGGTAGGACCGGTGATTCGGCAGAAACACCAACGTCGAGTTCTCGTTGAGTTCGGCAATCCTGGCGATCTGCTCGTCATCGACATCGAGCTTGTACGCCCGGCCTAGCCAACGAGAAAGCTTGTCCCACGTGCTGACAGCCCAATCCCGCTGAGTGGATGCGATCTCTTCGAAGTCTTCCTTGCACTCGCTCTCAATATCGGCGATCGAGCGATCTGTCGCGGTCGCGAGCTCAGCCATAGTGCGCTGAAACTTCTCCGAGTCCATAATCTCGTCCGAGAAATCGGTGTGGTGAATACCGCGCCGATCAACGTGGGTGGGCACGATGAGTCCTCCAGTCAGTCGTCCTTACCGGCGCAACCCTAGCCAGTAGAAGGGGTGTTTAGCTGATTAGTTCACCCGAGCACCGTTGCTCTAGGTGGTAGATCTCGTGTGCTATCCCTCGACGAACTCGATGGGTGGCTCTGGAGATTCCTCATGTTCGTAGACCACCTCTGGTGGACCGACAATGTAGGGATCGGGGGTACCAATGACGCTCTCGTCCTTGCCGGGGTAGTCCAAGTTGTAAAGGACCCAGCGCATTGCCTCGACTCGTCCCCGCTTCTTGTCGTTACTTCGCACGACGGTCCACGGCGCATTCTCGGTATCGGTGTAAGCGATCATTTCTGACTTCGCTTTTGAGTAGTCGTCCCACAAGTCCAGCGACGCCAAGTCCATGGGGCTGAGCTTCCACTGACGAACTGGGTCGATCCGTCGGATGGTGAATCGGGTTAGTTGTTCCTTGCGGCCGACGGAGAACCAGAACTTGAAGAGAATCACCCCGCTACTGGTCAGCATCTTCTCGAACTCGGGAGTTTGCTCCATGAACTCCTGATACTCCTGATCGGAGCAGAAACCCATGACGCGTTCCACACCCGCTCGGTTGTACCAAGATCTATCGAAGAGCACGATCTCGCTAGCGCTTGGCAGGTGCTTGATATAGCGCTGGAAGTACCACTGGGTGCTTTCTTCCTTGGTGGGCTTATTCAGCGCGACCACTCGGGCGCCACGAGGGTTCATGTGCTCCATGAATCGCTTGATGGTGCCACCCTTGCCGGCTGCGTCGCGTCCTTCAAAAACCATGACTATCCGCTTGCCGGTCTCATTGACCCAACTTTGGACTTTGAGCAACTCAATCTGTAGAAGTCGTTTGGTGACTTCGTACTCGTGGCGACCCATCCGCTCCTGGTATGGGTAGTCCTCTTTCCACGTATTCACTGGGGTGCCATCAGGCCCGAGTAGTACTGGATCGTCCATCTCATCAAGAGTGCCCTCAACGGCCATTCCCTTGAGCTTCAACTCATCATCGGAGAGATCCTGCAGACTCGCGATAATGTCGGAAAGGTCCATAACAGCTTCGATACCAATATCGGTTCCGTTGCGGTCAATTGACTCGTGAGTACTCATGTATCCGCCTTGATGACTAGAGGATTGGACGGTGTTGCCGCCATCCTTGCCTGTTAGGGGCACCGATTGCTCGGCGATCGAGAGCCATTCGGCCGGCCGAGCTCACGGAGTCGTGAGGCGATCAACAGTTGGAACAAGAACTGCTATCGCCAGAGGTCCTGTAATTCCGCACCAACTGCACCCGGCGCGTCGATTACGGGTAGATCGATTACTCCCATGTCTTGTGGCCGCAAATGGGTGATCTCATCAAAGGTCTGGGCGACGGATCCGGAGAGAAAACGCGAGGGCTGTGCCCAAATGTGTCGATCGTCGTGAGCGTGACGATTGACGTGGAATCGCAGTGGAACGTACACGGCCAAGTATGAGCGCGCCCGTGTGGCTGCGACATAGAACAACCGTCGTTCTTCCTCAAGACCATCGGGATCTTTCAGGGACATGTCGAGCGGAATGTTGCCATCGGCAGCGTGGATTAGATGCGTTGCGTCGAACTCGAGGCCCTTCGCGCTGTGGATCGTGGATATGACGAGCCAATCCTCATCTACGACGGGAGGGCCAGCGAGATCACCAGTCGAGCTTGGTGGGTCCAGAGCGAAGTCGGTCGCCACTTCTGAGAGCCGACTTGCCGATGCCGTCGCATCAACCAATGCGGTGAGGTCGTGAATTCGCGAGGTGCCATCGTCATACTTCTGCTCAACTAGCGGTGCGATGCTGCGGCGGATTCGGTCACCATGAGCCGCGAGGGTCTCTTCCGGCTCGCGGACTAAACTTGCCACTACCTCGTCAGCAGGACCACGCACTGCAAGCGGTAGTTGCTTACGGGCTGCAGGCCATAGCTGAAGCACCTCGAACTGCGCATTTTTCTCGGCTCGGCTCCCTTCCTTCCTTCTAGCGGCCGACGGTTGCTCCGGTACAAACTGCGCTACCCCAAGGGCTTTAGCGGCTCTACGTGCTGTAGCCGGGCCGACTCCAGGTAGAAGCTGAAGAACCCGGAACCATGCCAACTCGTCGTTTGCGTTGTCTGCGAGCCGGAA
This sequence comes from uncultured Actinomycetes bacterium, assembly GCA_946803585.1. Taxonomy (GTDB): domain Bacteria; phylum Actinomycetota; class Actinomycetes; order S36-B12; family UBA10799; genus UBA10799. Next base: position 166,331 of record CAMPEQ010000007.1, on the reverse strand, counting down.
TGCGGCTAGCAGGTCCTTCACATGCGCGGTGTCCAAGTACTTGAGGCCGCCATACTTCACAAAGGGAATACCGCGGGCCGAGAGCTCGAGTTCCAAACGTGAACTGTGGTGTGCGGCACGAACGAGAACTACCTGTTCCTTGAGTGCGACTCCGTGTTCACGGAGCTCGAGGATGCGCTCGCAGACAGCGTCGGACTGGCCGTCCTCGTCGGCGCATCGCACGATATGCGGTGGGGTTGTTGCGTCCGAAGCCGTAGGTTGGGCGACTAGCTTTGTGGTGAAGCCGCGAGGCGCTGGCTCCCCAATCGCGTTGGCGACGTTGAGGATGTGCTGAGTGGATCGGTAGTTATGTTCGAGCACTGTCGTTTGTGCTCCAGAGAAGTCGGACTCGAAGTCGAGAATATGACGTGGACTAGCTCCACGAAAGGAATAGATGGCCTGCGCATCGTCCCCGACGACTGTCAGGTGTTGGTGGTCTTGGGTCATCGCTTTCAATAATCGAACTTGTAGTGAGTTGACGTCTTGGTACTCGTCGACGAATACATGATCAAATCTGCCTGCGATGGTGGCACGGAACCGCTCGTCGCGCAGTAGTTGCAGCCAGTAGAGCAGGAGATCATCGAAATCCAATACCCCAAGTGCACCTTTGCGTTCGACATAGTTGCGGCAGATGTCGGCGATCATCTCGCTGTCCTCACGAGCCCACGGAGCGATCGATCCAAGGACCTCGGAGACTGTCTCAGATGTGTTGACTGCGCGACTGTAGATGTCTACCAGCGTCGATTTACGCGGGATCCGGCGTCTCATAACCGCTGTCGATGCGTGGTCATCTCTTATGAGATCGAATAGGTCAGCGGAGTCCGATGGATCAAGAACTCCGAAACCTTGAGAGAGCCCAACGGCAGCCGCGTTCTGCCGCAGTATTCGGTGTGCCATGGAGTGGAACGTTCCGCCTGCGATCCGATTCCGGGGGGTTGTTCGCGCGTACCGGCTGGTTACCGCATCGTCAGCGCCACGCTCTACGTTCTCATTTCTATCCAGAAGTAACTCCACTCGATGAACCATCTCCCGGGCGGCACGCCGTGTGAAGGTGAGAAGAAGTGCGCGATCGGGGCGCAGCTCATGAGCAGAAATTGTATGTGCGACGCGGCGGGTCAGTGTGGTTGTCTTACCCGTCCCAGCGCCAGCCAGGATACGTAGAAAGCGCGCGTCTGAGGCGATGGCACTGCGTTGTTGCGGATCGAGGTCGCTCAGCGGGTTGGTCACGAGCGAAAGCTAGCTCGTAGGTCGGACATTCCAGCTAGACCATGACGGCACAGGGCGTTGCATCGCCGGCCCTACAAGCTGTCGGCCTCGATAGCTTGAGTCAGCAGGATCGGTAGCGCTTGCTCACTGACGATTACTAGCCGCTGGGTAGGTCTAGTTAGCCCGACGTAGAGATCGTGCGCTGGGTTCACCGACGCCGTAAGGAATGCCGCGGGGTCGATCAGAATGACAGTGTCAAACTCAAGGCCCTTCACGCTTCCGATCTCGAAGACGTCAACGCTGACATCAGATCCCGGGGCCAGTTCGCCTTGCTCGGCAAGTTCAGCGATCAGTCTTCGCATTGCCGTCAACCGCTCGCGACTCACGACGACCCCGATTGTCCCGTAGCGGATAATGTCGACTTCGGTCTTTATCAATTCACCAATATCTGCTGCATCAGCCCCAAGACGGAGTTGGACTGGCCACTTACCCTTACGAACTGAGCGGGGCGCTGACGCACCAATATCGGCGACCCGAAGTAGTGAGGCTGCTACGTCCATAATTGCTTGTGGTGTGCGGTAGTTGATGGTCAAGACCGTCTTGCGCCACCGATCCTGGACTGCCGGGGCAAGTGCGAGTGTCCAATCCGCGATGGCGCCGGGAGCAGAGGCCTGCGCCGGGTCACCCACGATGGTCATTGATTTCGAGGGACTCCGTCGCATCACCATCCGCCATTGCATCGCTGTGAGCTCTTGGGCCTCGTCGACGACCACGTGACCGTAGGCCCACGTTCTATCAGCAGCTGCTCTGTCTGCCAGCGGACTGAGGGCATCGGCAGTCGCGAACCTGTCGACGTATTGTTCGGCCGTGATCATCGAGGCAGCCATTCCACTGGAACTCAGCGCGTCGCGGGCATAGGCAACTTCACGTTCGCGCTGTGCTTGGTCGTCTGCATTTCGAGCAGGCTTTCCAGTATCTGGCTCACCAAGTAGCTCGGCGGCCTCATCCAGCAAGGGGACGTCGCTGATCGTCCAGCGACTGGCTCGGTCGCGGACCAGCAGTCCACGTTCGGCAGCCGTGAGCATGGGCGTCGCGGCCCTCAACCGGTCCGGGTTAGAGAACAAATCAGTGAGTAGTTGTTCCGGACTCTGGGGCATCCAGCAAAGATTCAGTTCGCGACGTACATCGGGGGAGTGCCGTAAGTCAGAGATCAAGCCACTGAGTGTCTCTTGATCAATATTCAGACTCAGTGCTTCACCCAGTTTTGTCGCAAGTCGGTTCAACAGATCCTTGACGAAGATATTGCGCGCCTGGTTGTAAGGACGTCGGCTATCTCGCGCACGCTTAATGGCTGCGCGCACCTCATTCCTGGTAAGTGAGAGGTTCGTGCCATCGACTTTGAGGGCGAGATCCGACGCGGGGATCCTCGAACGATTGCGAACGGCGAACGCGATGATCTCGGAGAACCTGGGGTCACCCTTCAGCGCAGCGACGGGCGGTGCGTCTCGTTCGGTCGTCCTCACCCCCGGGTACAGCTCACCAAGCGTGGCCAGAACGACCCCGGTTTCCCCCAGGGCCGGTAGTACCTGGTCGATGTAGTGCAGGAATGCGGGATTGGGTCCAATGATCAGCGCACCGCTACGCGAAATGCGATCTCGGTGGGCATAGAGAAGATAGGCAACGCGATGTAAAGCCACGACCGTCTTACCTGTTCCAGGTCCACCCTCGACGACGAGCACGCCTTTAGCATCCGAGCGAATAATGATGTCCTGCTCGGCTTGGATCGTGGCGACGATGTCGCGCATCTGGCCAGTGCGTGCAGAGTCCAGTGCAGTGATTAACGAGTCGTTGCCAGTGACGGATTCACGAGTCTCATCAGAAAGCGCATCCAAGATCAGGACATCGTCATCGACTGCCGTGACTCGCCGTGCTGCGGTGGCAATATTGCGACGGCGGATCACCCCAGCAGGTGCGGCCGCAGTTGCCTGGTAGAACGGGGCGGACGCATCTGCTCGCCAATCCATCATCAGCGATTCCTGTTTGTCGTCGGAGAGTCCGATCCGCCCGACATAGGCCTTCTCGCCGCCGAGGAGGTCAAGGCGCCCAAAACACAGTCGCTCATCAACCCCATTGAGTTCGGTGAGGCGGTTCATTTGGGCCGCGACCATGGCGTCTCGCTCAGTGAAACTGCCAGGAGTGCCTGCAATGGGGTCACCTATCGCCCGTTGTAGTCGGTAGGCGACATGGTCGCGAACTTCGTCAAGGCGACCGTAGAGCAGATCGATATGCTTCTGTTCTAGGGAGACTTGGCGCGCGGCTACCTCTCCGTGGTCTTCCGCATTTGCCATCTATTTGGTCCAGTCTCGAGAGAGGTGGCGGCTATCCCGAGAGTCGGGAGTGCTTCTTGACTAGTCGCCCGCGAAGCGCGCTTAACCGCTTACGAAGGATATCGGCGTCGGCAGCACTTGAGACGGGTCCAGCAACTTTACTCCGCGCCCAAATGTGAACGGCGGCGTGAGGTTCTCCGGTTGATGCAGCGACGGCGGCCACCGCGGCGTTTACCTCCCGGCGCAGGTTCCCAAGCTCTTCCCAAGGGGCGGGAGCCGTTGGCTCGTTCGCGGCGGTTCGACGGGTAGAGGCAGTCCTTCGACGAATCTCGTCGTCTCGCTTTGCCAGGACCGTTGCGGTCTGCTCAGGAGTGAGGAGTCCGGGGAGACCCAAAAAGTCATCCTCGTCCTCGTCTTCGCTTGCCCGCATCGGCTCTGCGGTTACGGCGCGCCCGGAGTGCAGGACGTGGGCGAACTCAGCCTGTGCGTCTAACGGCTGCCAGTCATTTGCTAGTTCTTCATCGGCTTCTACGGGTGCCAACACGTCAAGTTCGTCTTCGGCAGCATCCGCTGGAATAGCCACCACATGGTTGCGCTCGGACTCGATTGCCGCGGCCAACTCAAGTAGTGGTCGCACGGCAGGGAGGAATACTGTGGCGGTCTCGGTTGGCGTTCGGGCGCGTACGACGCGGCCGATCGCTTGAGCGAAGAAGAGTGAGGTGCGGTAACTGGTCATGTAGGCGATTGTGGTCGCTCGGGGGATATCGCAACCTTCCGAGATCATCCGAACGCACACTGCATACTTGTCGGTCGAGTTGCGGAATCGGCTGATCTTGGCGGAGGCGTCGGGATCATCGGATAGGACAACGACGGGCTCATCGCCGGTCACGCTTCGCACGATCTCGGCATAGGCGCGGGCGCTGGCCTGGTCACTTGCAAGAACTAGACCGGCGGCGTCTGGAATGCCGTGAGTTCGTTGGTAATTGATCCGCTCATCCATGGCAGCGATGACGTGGGGGACCCACTCACCCTTGGGATTGAGCGCGGTTCGCCACGCGAGCAGCTCTTTGGACCGAGGGTTCTTTCCTGTGCCGTCTTCTCCGCTAAGACTGGCCGAGACCACCTCACCTGCGTTGTTGATCCAGCGGGCCTGGCCGGTATAGGCGGCGAACACAACGGGGCGCACAACCTGATCAGCCAAGGCAGCCGCGTACCCGTAGCTGTAGTCGGCAGTACTCGTCAGCACATCACCGTCCTTGGTGTACCGAACGAACGGGATTGTCTCGCCGGGTCTCGTGCGAAATGGAGTCCCTGACATGGTCAACCGACGGGTGGCGTCGCTAAATGACTCCTGGATCGCCTCACCCCAGGTCAGCCCATCGGCTGCGTGGTGGATCTCGTCGAGAATGACCAGCGTTGGCTTGCGCCCAACCCTGGCCCGATGGGTTTGCGGCGCGGCAGCCACTTGGGCGTAGGTGGTCGAATAGCCGACGAAACCATTGCGAAGGCCGGGGACCGAGTTCGACAGAGTCGGGTCGATTGGTATTTCTTGCTCGAGAGCAGCCTGCGCCCACTGTGTGCGCAGGTGGTCTGTCGGGGCGACGATGATGACCTGCTCGACAAGACCTCGACTAAATGCGTCCGCCGCGATCGTTAAGGCGAACCGGGTCTTACCAGCACCTGGGGTAGCTGTTACTTGGAAATCTGGGCCGTCGCTCGACCAGAAGGCATCGCGGGCCTGAGCCTGCCACTGCCGTAGTCCTGATCGTCGAGCCACAGTACTCCGATCCACCGCTTTGAACGTTCAATCCGCAGGCCAGCATTGATGCCTTGGCGTTTTCCTAGGAATCCCTAGGAAAACCCGGAGTGAGAATACTGCCTGAGGGTTTGTCCGCTGACGGCGATATCGGCCGCGTGTTCGCCGAAACTACTCGTCGAAGGCAGAATGAACGACCTCAGAATTCACGAGAGCCATGACCCCCCATGCCACAGCGGCCAAGCAAACGATGATCAACGCGATCGCAACGAGGCTAGTGTTGATTGTTTCTCCGAAGATGATGATCGCGGCGATTGTGGACACGATGGGGTTGGTCGCGATCATGGCAGGTGAGGACGTTGTGATTGGCCCAGCTCTGAATGCAACGGCAGTCAGGGCGATTGTCGAGAGCGCGACCACGATGGTGATGTACGTCAGCGGGCTCGCTAGCAGTGAGCCAGATGCCTCGAATGCACCCTTTGCCGTTAGCGCTAAGAGCGCATTGATAAGGCCAGCTGCGACTCCGTAAAGCGCGGCGCGCGGGCTGACTGGCAGTCGGCTGCCGATGAGTAGCAGCAACCCGCAAAGTGCATAGAAAACCAGGATCGTGATCGTCCAGCCCAAGAAGCTCGGCTCGTCGGATCCTTCCGTCGGAGAAGATGCAATGAGAAAGACGGCGAGACCAATCGAGACCGTGATGATTGCTAGCCAGTCGCGTTTGGTGATCCGGGCATGGCTGATTAGCGCGGCGAAGGGCGGGATGAAGATCAGCTCGGTGACGATCAACGGCTGAACGATTCCGACAGATCCAAATGCCAGGGCCAGCAAGTGCACGATGAAAGAGAGTCCAAAGAGGACGATGCCGATCAACCAGATCTTGTTTCGAATAAGCGCTGCGGGACCCGGGTTCTCTACCCCTTCACCGATTGCTTCTTGGGTCCCCTTGTGCTGAAGGACGTAGCTGAGCCCGTACATTGCGCACGAAATCAACATGATGATTACTGCAAGTGCGGTGTTGTTCATCAGCGCCATTCTCTTTTCGGGAAACGTGCGGTGTCCCGCATTCCCGATAATGGCGATTTAGTGCGACCCACGCAACAGATGACCCGCGCCCTGCGCCCTGGTAGGTACAGAAGTGCTACCTCTGATTGGTTGGTTCACTCGTGACTGCCCAGCGCAGTTCTGCTCCCGCTGCTAGTGCAACGCGATGGCATCCTGATAGCAGGCGTCCGCCTTGTCCACAATCGCGTCCCAGCCAAATGGTGGTTTGACCGTGCGGTTGTGTTCTGTGATCTTCTCTCGCAGCGGCGTGTTTGTTGTCAATTCAGCTAGCGCGTGCACAAGGCCGTCGTCATCATCAACTAGCAGGCCCTCCACATGATCGGTGATGAACTCATTGACTCCCGAGCTCGCGAGCGCGACGACGGGGAGCCCAAATGTCCGGGCCTCAAGTGCCGCGATACCGAAGGACTCGAGCCGTGATGGACTGATAAAGATGTCGGACTTGGCGTAGTGCTCACGAATCTGATGATGGTCCTGCCAGCCCACACAACGAACCCACGACATATTTCGCCTAGCCAAACTCCGTTCGATTCGCCCGCGGTCCGGGCCGTCCCCGATGAGGATGGCGGAGACCTTATGTCGCTCAGGAATGGCTTGGCGTGCCCGTTCAAGAATGTCTACTAGGGCCATTCCACGCTTTCGCACGGCTAAGCGAGCAACGGCAACAATCACGATTTCTGAGCAGGCTTCGCGGGTCGAGTTTGGGGCTGTATCTGGGGTCGGTGGTTGCCAGCCGCCGAGATCGATCCCGTTGTGAAGTACCTGGACTTCCTGTTTGTCCTTAAGCGCGGCTCTAAGCGGGCCAGCAGCAACTTCGCTTACGGTCGTCCAGACAACCGGCCAGTTTCGCCATCCAGAGACTGCATGAGCTGCGGAAAAGGAGCCCGACCATCCGCTCCATACCGAGTGAACCGACACTACAACTGGCAGCCCGGCCCGGACGGCTGTTCGCAACGCCGGCCAAGCGAACACCGACACAAGCCCGCCGTGAACGTGCACGACGTCGGCTGTGTCGACTAGTAGGTTACGCAGTCGGTTCCCGAGGTAGGGGCTAATTGGCAGCCCGCCGGGAAGATCTAACGCGAGCCGATGGATGGGTACCCCGTTGTCTGTCTCATGATCGATTACTGCTCGACCACGGGCTGCGGGGGTCGCGGTGATGATCGAAGGGGACTCGCCAGCCGCATGCTGAGCCTGGCTAAGGCCCCGTACTTGTAGTTCGATGCCACCGGTTCGTGGGAGGTAGCAATCGCTGACATGGGCGACTCGCACTGGTCCACCTTCTCACTCTTGACGCTAAAAGGGATGCTTCTAGGTCACACTTCTTTCCGTGTCCACCGTGGTGTTCCTTCATGCCCATCCTGACGATGAGGCGCTGTTCACGGGTGGAACCATGGCAAGGCTTGCTGCAGATGGTGTCCGAGTAGTACTGATTACAGCAACCGACGGCGCTGCCGGTTTGGTGTCGGACAGCACTGCTCGGCCCGATGTCGCACACGTGCGGGACGCAGAACTCGCTCAGTCCTGTCGAGTCCTGGGCGTCGCTCAACGGTTCTCCCTGGGGTACGCGGACTCTGGACTAGATGGGCATGCGCCAGTAGGGGATTGCCAACGATTCGCTGATGCGGACGTCACGGCGATCGTTGAGCGAGTAGGAGAGATTCTGCGGACGGTGCAAGCAGACGTCCTCGTCGGATATGACGCAGCTGGGGGATACGGCCACCCTGACCACGTCAAAGTAAATGAGGTCGCAACCCAAATCGCGGTCGCAGATAATGCGGTGCTCGTCTTAGAAGCGACGCTACCTCGCGAACCGCTGACGAAGGTCATCGCCGGAGTGCGAGCGTTTCGATGGCTCATACCGAGTTTGGCAGGGTTGGATCCACAGACTTGGAGCAGCGCGTTCACTCCTCGGCGAGATATCGCGTACCGCGTGAATGTTCGCAGCGTCTGGCAACAGAAAAGAGCCGCGCTTGCCGCTCACACTTCTCAAACATCTGGCGGTGAAGGTCCCCGCACGGTTGGAGTGCTGCTGAAGCTTCCGCGACCAGCATTCAACAAGCTGCTAGGCACAGAGTTCTTTGGAATCGCTCGTGGTTCGCCAGGCCGAGCACTTATGTCCGATAGCCTTCGAGACGTCTTCAGGTCAGCACCGGGCTACCAGCCCGGATCAAGCGAGGAATCGGCCGATCACTGCGAGCAAGGTGGTACGTGAGCACGAACGAGAATTCTGAGTCAGCCCCGCAGCCCCCCAAGGGGTGGCGGCCATCAGGGTTCCAAATTGCCGCCTCGCTCGCATCACTTGCGCTGGCCGTTGTGTTGTTGGGGCTCTTACTTCCTCGCGCCGCGGGTACGGGGTGGGCGGAGGCATGGGACGTACTCACTCAGTTGTCATGGCTCGATATTGCTGTCATGACGGCCTTGTGGGCGCTCGGGCTATGGCTCTACACATTCGTCTACACCGGCAGCATGCCTGGAATTACTCATAGCCAGGCACTTACCTTGAATCTGACGGGGTCCTTGGTGTCGAACCTGCTGCCATTCGGCGGAGCAGCAGGAGTTGCAAATACCTATGGCTTGACCTTCGCCTGGGGCTTCTCTGGAATCCGCACTTCGCTGATGGTGCTTGTGAGCGGTCTAGCAAATTTGTTGATCCGTATCGCCCTACCCGTCATCGGGTTGCTAGCCCTAGTGGGCAGCAGTGCGTCCCTACCCGATGCAGCCAGTGGCGTGTTGCTATCAACACTTGCGGTACTGGTTGTAGCGGCTATCGCGGTGCTCGCAATGCTGGTGAGTCCGAGGTTCGCGCGATGGCTCGGCACATTGGGTGATCGGCTGCTTGCAGTTGTGGCTAGGGTCTTTCGGCGTAGCGCGCGGCCGAATCGGCTTGCTGATGCCGCCCAAGAACTGCAAGCCAAGGCATCCGTTGTTCTCAGACGCGGCTGGCCGTCCATCACCTTTGGCATGGTTGCGTACTACGCCAGTGAGCTCGCCCTCTTCCTTTGGGCACTCGATGCACTAGGGGCAGACCTGGGAGTTGCCGAGACTACGGCGGCGTTTGCGCTCTCACGTGTTCTCACGTCGGTTGTAGTGACGCCATCTGGGGTGGGCGTCTCAGAGGCGGGGACTGCGGGGCTATTGGTGCTCTTTGGTACCCCGCCGGCGGTTGCTGCGGCCGCCGTCCTCGTCTTGCACTTCTACACGTACCTCATCGAAATCCCGGCGGGAGTTGCGGGTTGGGGATGGGTGCTAGCAATGCGGAATCGATGGCGCAAGGAGCGCTCATCGATGGGGTAACTCCGGGGCCGGTATGACTGGGTCGCCCGCGCGCCAAAGCCGCCAACTCTGGCCATCGATCTCAGTTCTCACAGCGCTAGCGTCCTTCGGGACATATCGCGCGACTCTTATGCTCACGATCTCACCGGCCACCGGAATAGGAAGGTCGAGCTCCTTGGCGACCCGTTGGTGCCTGGCGTAGTGGCCCAACAGCAGGTATCCACTTGGCGCGAGGCGTGAGCGGGATCCGCCGTTCGATCGGACCCGCTTCATGAAGTCGTCTTGCTGAGCGACGGTCGCGATCACTGTTCGGCTGATGCGTTGGCCAAGGCAACGGGTGAACAGCTCGTCGAGCCGTTGTTGGCCGCTGGTGGTGCGACCGCCAACCTCCTTGCGCATGATCGCGATCGTGTCTGCGGGTGGGAGTGCAAGTAGGACGTTTGAGGGTAGCTTCGCATGTCTGAACAGCCAGGTGATGTCTGAACGCCCACTTGCCGATAGTGACGTCTTGGCATCGCGGTTCCGCGAGTTCCGAGTTCGGTCCTCGGTAATCCTTAGCAAACCGAGGCTCCATTGGCCCGAATAGTCGTCAGCGGTCACCAGAATAGCGATGCTCCCCAGAACTTCCGGAGGAAGCATCCAGCCCCCATCTCGAAAGCTGAATTTGCAGTCCACATCGTGTCCAGCGATACAAAAATCGAGAGCGCGGCCATCGGCGAGGCGTAGGAGCCTCGCGAGCCAGATCTCGACTAGCGACCCGGTATTCGTTTTCTCCGTTTTTGAGAGCTGACTCAGGTGGAATCGGCCGGTTCGCTGACCGTCGTACACTTGATCGAAGCTGTTTCTGATGGCGTGGCCCACGAGTTGGCCGAGGAGTTCCCTGCCGCCCGCTTGGGCAGTGAGCTCATCAGCAACGGTGAGAACATCGGCGTCGCTCGTTGTCTCGACCGGAATCGGATTCTGGACAAATTGCTGGTCAAGAAGCGCTAGCTGCTGTCGGATCCGTGAACTCAACTCACCAGATCCAGATCCTTTGACCGATTGGCTTGTCTGACTGCAGGTTGGGTGACTGTGCTATTGCTGAGCGCAGCCATGATAGATGCACCAACAGCCGCAGCGACGGGTGGAGGAAATGCGTTGCCGATCTGTCGATACACAGATGTCTTGCGGCCCGCGAACTGCCAGGCGTCTGGGAATCCCTGAATGCGAGCGGCCATTCGCAGCGTCAGCCGAGGATGAAGATCGAGGGGATCGTCAGGTCCAGGAATCTCATTGGCAATCCCGCGTCCGTCCACGCCGAGTCGTTCCCAGTCGCGGCGTGCCCTGGTGGGCCCGAGATCGGGGCCACCGTGTTTGCGGGACCCCCCAACCAGCGTGGGGCCGATTCGATCTGCGTTAGCGATCCAGTCGCGCGCGCCTGGCCAGCCGTTACTCGCCATCAGGTCTCCGAGGGTGGCACCAACGGTTGGCGCGCAGACGTGCGCTGTGGGCCACTCAAAACGACGAAAAGCACGGGGTCGTAGTGCGACCAGAATGAACCGAGGCCGTAGTTGAGCAACCCCGAAGTCGGCCGCTGACACAAGTCGCCAATCGGTTCGGTAACCAGCCGCGTCAAGTTCAGCGATGACAGCCGCGCGGTAGTCGTCAAACCGCTTGGAAGCTAAACCTCGAACGTTCTCCAGCATGACGGCAGCGGGGCGTGCCTCCCGAACGAGTCGGAGCGCTTCAGGGAAGAGGTCCCGCTCATCGTCTGCACCGAGTTGGTGCCCTGCGACGGAGAAGGGTGGGCACGGGACGCCGCCAGCCAATAGGTCCACACCACGGAACTCTCGTCCATTGATGTCACGGACATCGTGCTGGCGAATATCCCAGTCTGGTCGGTTAAGCGTCAAAGTCGCGCACGCATCGGTGTCAATCTCGACAGCTGAAGCGTGACCGAAGCCTGCATCTTCGAGGCCGAGGGCTTGCCCGCCAGCTCCGGCGCAGATCTCCAAGCAGGTTGCTTGTGTCACGTCAGACTCCGTTGCGGTCGGTTGGCGTCGGCTAAGGGTAGATTCATAGCCAGACTGTTACAGCAACGTCTGACGTTAGCGGCAAGTTTGGGTTTAGCGGCCTAGGCAGCGCCGATACGACACAGTCGAACGTCGGGGCCTAATCCTTGGGTGCAGACGCGACGGCGGTGCGGACTTGCTCTACGGCAGCCTTATGAATGACGTGGAGGTCATACAGCACCTGCGCGGCATCTGCTGCGTCATCCACGAAGTGGAACGGGATTCCCTCGTTGGCAAGTTCGGCTTGCCAAGCGCGAAGCTCGTCAGCGCGTTCCGTCATATGGGAACCAACATCGAGAACGATTATGGCTTTCACACGGCCGGGGGACTGGCGGGCTACCTCGACATAGACGTTCGGGTCGTTCTGACCACTGTCACCGATTAAGAGGAACTGACTCGACGGGTAGGAGCCGAAGGTACGCGCCAGAGAAAGTCGCTTGTGTTCCTTCCCAGATCGCATCACGTAGCGCTCCTGGGGTCCCCAATCTGTGAGAAGTAGGACACCTTTGGGGAAGCGACGCAGGCTGAGGAAGTCGGTCAACATCTCGTACAAGTTCCATGGCCCTGTAGACAGGTAGAGAAACATCGGAGAAGGACGCTTGCGTACTCCTATCGCGATCGCTTGGTACAGCGTCGACATCCCAGGGATCGCACGTCGGGTCTGAGCACTAAGTAGAAGGGTCTGCTTGACGGCAACCATGCCTTCAGTGAGACCTGTGCGCAGGACGGTGTCGTCAACGTCAGAGATGACGATAAAGGGCGACTTCGGATCGGGCTGTTGCACTTGACCCTGCGCGACTCGAGGCTCCTCCTCCGGATCATCCGGGATAGTAGCTACCGAGTAGTCGTGCCAACCCGGGCTCAGTCCTTCAGGAGCGGCGAGGTGTGCAGTCGCGTACCCGTGGCGGTTACTGACGACCTCTACCTCAGAGCCGAGAAAGCTGATGGTTGCCCGTACGCCGGGCAGGGCTAAGGCAGCGAATCGGCGCAAGTTGGAGCGGATTACCTTTGGATCGCGAATGATCTCTGCAGAATCAGGTACCCGGGGTTCTTCCACGACCCTGATCCGGATATGAGCTTGACCTTCGGAGATGAATCCTCGGTAGGTTGCCAAGTGGGTATTGCGCAACGTCCCCTTGCCGATTTTTCGTTCTCGTCGAAACGTCGCAACGCGCCGCTCTAGTCCGGAGATCGCACGTGCGGTCACGGTGCTTCGAGCGGCCCGGTCAACGCCGCGTCCTACGGAATGCCAGATCCCATCCTCGGAGTCTTCGACCTCAGGCGTCGGAAGAGCTTCGGTGGCCTCGTCGTCACGATCGTCAGCTGCTGGGTTCTCGGGCATAGAAACAGGGTGCCACGAATAGCACAGTGAGTCCTTGCTACACGTAGGCGATATGGGCGTACTGTCCCAAATATCCGGGCAATTCGGCGGCTGCCGAATTGCAGTTGATCACGTTCACCCGTTTGGGCCTGAAAGGCAGCCGTCCTAGAACCGATATAGAGGTATGCCTGCGACCCGACTGACAAGGATTCTCTTGTTCGTCGCCGTCATTCTGTTCCTGGTGTTTACGATCATCATGCTCTTTCCAGTCTTACCTGCAGGCCCCGCCGAAGTCGTGTCCTACCTCGGCAGGACTGTGACGGCCCTGACTGGAGCGGCCATTATGGCCATGAGTGCGCGATCGGCGTCCGGCGCGCTTAGGCGGGCGCGCGCGACGCTTGCAGGTGTCCTCGCGCTGGCGGCTTGTGGCGGATTTGTGTCCTCCTTTTTCGTGGTCTCAAATGGCGCGCCACTAGCAATCCCCTCCATTGCCGATGCCGCCTACTTCTCCCTCGTCCCAGTCGTCATCTTTGCGCTCTTGAGCTATCCATTGGCAAACGAGTTCACCGGTTCCAAGCTGCGCGCACTACTTGATGGGCTGATTGCCGCGGCCTGCCTGGGAGCAGTGCTCTACGTATTCACGCTCTCACCAGTCTTGGCAAGCAGTCAGCAGGGGATCCTTACCCAGCTAACTCTGCTCGCGTACCCAACTGCGTGCGTGCTGATCATCGGAGTGACGATCTCGATGATGCTGCGGGTGGCGCGTTCGGCTCGCCGTGAGTTGGCAATCACGTGCTTAGGTCTAGCGATAATCAGTATCGAAGAGGTCGTCTTCGTCGCCCAGAAATCGGCAGGGACCTATCAGCCAAACAGCTGGGTTGCTGTAATCGCCGAACTGGGACTCGTTCTCATCGTGGTGGGTGCACTCAGCGCGAGCAGTGAACGGACCACATCACAGGTCGAGCCAGTCGAGCAAGTAGACGGCGACAGCCTCTGGCGCCTTCCGTTCGACGAGGCCGGTGAGATTACCGGCTCTAGCAATAGCTGGTCGCGGTTAGCACCGCTTCTCCCGTCGCTGATGGTGGCGCTGGTCTTAGTCTCTTGCCTAGTTTCTCTTACGATTGGCCACAGCTTCTCCAACATCGACCTCGTGATTTGTCTCGTTCTGCTATCCCTACTCGCGATCCAGCAGGTCGTAGCAAACCGGGATCGAAGTGCCCTTTCAAGTCGTCTCCGATCCCGTGGCGAACTATTCCATTCACTAGTGACCGGGTCATCAGACCTCATCACTTTGCACAACCCATCCGGTGAAATCCGCTACGCAAGCCCGGCTGTCCTGCGGGTTCTTGGCGTAAGCGCCCAGGAGATCACCGGTATCGAGATTATGCGCCGGATCCACCCCGACGATCGTGCGGATCTTAAGAGTGAGTTTGAGAGGCTGTTAGACGAGCCGTCGACCGTGAGAGAGATCGTCCTACGCCTCAGCGCGCACACGACGCCGGACATCAGTCTGATCCGAGATCGTTCTACGGAGGATCCAAGCGAACCGCAGTGGCGGTGGATGCAGGTCATCGCCCACAACATGATTGGAGACAGCAGCGTTCAAGGAATCGTCTGCAATAGCCGAGACATCCACGACCAGCAGATCCTCCGGCAGCGTTTGAGTTTCGATGCGTATCACGACGCGCTGACCGGACTAGGCAACCTCGCCCACGCACGAGAGGTCCTCAGCGAGCACTGCTACGGAAACGACCGGCAGACGGTGTCAGTTCTCATGACCGATCTCGACGGCTTCAAGACCGTCAACGACACGTTCGGGCACGCATTCGGAGATGAGTTGCTGGTCGCGGTTGCCCGTCGGCTCTCAACATGTGTTGCCGACGAGGACGCGGTCGTTCGAATTGGGGGAGATGAGTTCGTTCTCATCTTTGATTCTGAGCAGTCTGCGACCGAGGCTGCAGAAGAGATTCTGCAGCAGTTGGGGCGACCGTTCTTAGTCGATGGGACCTCGATCAGTATCGACGGTAGCGTCGGGATTGCGCGGTCGGTCGATGCGTCCACTCCGGAAGAGCTACTCCGGAACGCTGATCTGGCGATGTACTCGGCTAAAGAAGGTGGCGGTGGTGCGGCGCGCTGGTATGACCCCGAGATGTATGAGACTGCCGCATCGCGCTTGCAGATTCAGGAGGGTATTAAGCGTGCGCTCGAGGAGTCTAGGTTCCAAGTGTCCTACCAGCCGATCGTTGGTCTGCCAGACGGTGACATGGTTGGGGCAGAAGCCCTCATTCGGTGGAATGACCCGGAACTAGGATTCGTCTCTCCAGAGGACTTCATCCCCGTCGCCGAGGGTACGGGGATCATTTCGAAGATCGATCAATTCATGATCAATACTGTGTGCGCGCAGATTGGCGAGTGGCGCCGAAGCGGAATCGCTAGCCCGCAGATCAGCGTCAATGTCTCACGCCGTCAACTTTCTGGCGGACTCGTTGAACTCATCGAGGCAGCGATTGAGCGCAACGGCGTTCCGACCTCATCCCTGTGCATAGAGGTGACCGAGAGTGCCGTGATCTTCGATACCGACGAGGCGATGAAGACTCTTGAACACTTGCGCCGGCTCGGGGTCGCCGTAGCATTGGACGACTTTGGGACAGGCCAGTCGTCGCTATCCCAACTTGCACGACTACCGATCGACAAGGTGAAGATCGACAAATCATTTGTCCTGAACTCCTCGACGCAGCCTGCTGAACTGCGCTTCCTTCGCTCAATCGTGGGGGTGTGCCAAACCCTCGAGATCCCGATCATTGCCGAAGGCGTCGAGGACGAACAGGCAGCACAAAACCTGGCGACCATGGGGGCGGAGTATGGCCAAGGCTTCTTCTTCTCAAGGCCGCTCTCCGGACAGGACTTCAGCGAGATGCTTGCTAATCCGATCCCTGCGCAGCGAACGGCCGAGACGGACGCATCCTCGTCCGCTGCCGAGGCTGAGAAAGGCGACACGGACAAGTCCACGCTTGAAGCGAAGCGCTCACACCTGCGTGCTGTCTAGCTAATGACTTCCATGTCGTAGCCGACGAATAGACCGGTTGCGCTTATTCCAGGCACGGTTAGGAGGAATGATTCAAGGTCTGCGGGGGTTCTACTCGCATCGATGTGAAGGTCCATCACGAGGCTCCCTTGTTCATCAATCACTCCGCCGTCCTTGCCGCCTGCTGGGCGCACCTGTGGGTAGGTGCCGAGTTCAGCCTCGACGATAGTCCGAACCAGGTTGGATGCTTCCGGGACAACGGCGAGAGGGACGCCGAAGTTCGTGCCGAGGGCAGGTACGAACTTTGACTCGTCTACGAGGATCACTCGCTTTGGGGCTGAGGCAAAGACCAGTTGCTCGCGAACGAACGCGCCGCCGCGGCCCTTGATGAGGTTGTGGTGGGGATCGACCTCGTCGGCACCATCGAATGCCCAGTCGGGTCGGCAGTTTACGAGGGTCGTCACGGTGAGGCCCAAAGCTGTGCAATACGACTCGATCTCGATCGACGTCGCTACACAGCGAATACTGAGGCTCTCGTTCTTGACCCGATCAGCGAGTGCAAGCAGGGCGAGGAAGCTCGTCGACCCAGATCCGATGCCGATTACTTGGCCATCTTCGGCTCGTCCGGCGAGTTTCTGTGCGATCTCGATTTTCGCATCAAGGTTCGAGATCGTTCCCGGCCATGTTGGGGTGGATAGTCCGTTCCAATTCATGCCGGTCAGCCTATTCCGGCGGCGGCGGTGACGCAGCTTAGAAATGGCCCACTTTCTAGAAGTGACGGAAGGGACCGGCTGCTACGTAGCCGTCTTGGAGAAGATCAGATCTGCGATCGGGTGCCCTTGAGCGATTCCCTTAGACTCGAATCGCGTCGTCGGTCGTGTTGAAGGACGAGGAGCAAATCCTTCGAACTTGTTACGCAAGCTAGGTTCGGCCGTCAGAACTTCGAGCATCTGACGCGCGTAATCAGGCCAGTCCGTTGCACAGTGAAGGGTCCCTCCAGGACGCAGCCGGGAGGACGCCAACCGTACAAATGCCGGCTGGATCAGGCGCCGCTTCTGATGTCGCTGCTTGGGCCATGGATCAGGAAAGTAGATCCGAATCTCGTCCAACGACTCTGCCTCTATCCGGCCGGACAGGAGATCGACCGCATCGCCACGAACAACGCGAACATTCGTGATCTCATTGTCCTCACAGCCGCGCAAAATCGCGCCGAGCCCCGGTGTGTGAACGTCAACAGCTAGCAACCGGCGGTGGGGTTGTGCCAGCGCCATTGCCAGGGTTGTCTCACCCATTCCGCAGCCGATCTCAACGACCAGATCATCTGTCTCTCTCCCGGGATAGAGGGAGGCCATGCTGAAATCATCGCCAACATCCACACCCCAACGGGGCCACAGTCGCTCCAACGCCTCGGCCGTGCCAGAACGCACCCGTCCGCGGCGCGCGTTGAAAGATCGAATCGTGCGGTCGACGTCGGTGTGATCAGCGGATCGTGTTGACTCGTTCACCGTCATGGCGATCTATTCAAGCTCATTGGTCTGCCACAGCTCAGACCAGCCTAGGAGCTGACCCGCTCCCTGTTCTTGGCAGCTTGGCCGGCCCGAACGGTGGTGCCATGGCGAGGCTTTCCACTTTGGGCGTTGTTACCGGCATCTGCCCCTCGATTGGTCCGCTTTGATTTCGACCTAGCGTTGGTCTTGGGTTTGGCCTTCGCCCAGCCTGACCGTGAACGCTTCGCTTGGCGCTTGCGCTGCTCGGGCTGGCTCGGATGTGTCGACTGTGCCGATCGGGTCGATCCGTTTGTGGCCAGCGGTGGAGCAGCAAGAGAGCTCAGCAGCTCGCTTCCTGGTGCAACCCGGTTCTCCGTGGGCTTGATCTTGGCTCGCGCCGTCAGCTGACGCACACCCCGGATCTGCTTTCCTGTTGCCATCGTGACGACGGTTCCTTTTGCGCCTGCTCTGGCGGTGCGTCCTGATCGGTGTAGATACGCCTTGGATTCCGCCGGCGGATCAGCATGGATGACCAAGCCCACGTCATCAACGTGGATTCCGCGCGCAGCAACGTCGGTCGCAACTAGCGTGCTGGAGCGTCCACTAGCAAACGACTCGAGGTTGCGTGCTCGTGCCGATTGGCTGAGCATGCCGTGTAGCTCGACCGCTGAGACGCCGTGCTTGCGTAGTTGTTCACGCAGCTTCGTCGCGCCGTGACGCGTTCGGGTGAACACGACGGTTCGGCCACCTGGCTTCGTGAGTTCGGCAATCACGGCGACTCGATCACCGGAGTCGACGGTCAAGATGTGGTGATCGATGTCTGCGTGTGGGTCTCGATCGCCTGGATCGACGTCGAACGTTAGGGGGTCATTGAGGTAGCGGCGAACGATCACATTTACGTCCTTGTCCAGCGTCGCCGAGAAGAGGAGTCGCTGTCCAGACTTCTGGGTACCATCCAAGATCTTCCGGACATCTGGCAAGAAGCCCAGGTCAGCCATATGGTCGGCCTCGTCAATCACCGTGATCTCGACAGCGCTGAGCTCCAGCTTTCCGGCCCGGTAGTGATCGAGGAGTCGGCCTGGGCATGCAACAACAATGTCGACACCACGCCGCAAAGCGTTGAGCTGAGGCACTGGGCTTACCCCGCCGTACATCGTGACTGTCGTTAGTCCAACTTGCTCAGCTATTGGCGCAAGTACATCGTTGATCTGGTTCGCCAGTTCACGTGTCGGTGCGAGGATGATCGCCCGTGGTCGACCCGCTGCGGCCTTACGTCGCGGGCTGCAGAGCCGGGTTACGACAGGCAGGACAAACGCCAGCGTCTTACCTGACCCAGTGCGGCCGCGACCGAGTACATCGCGTCCCATCAGGGAATCGGGCAGGGTCGCGGATTGAATCGGAAACGGCTCGACGATTCCATCAGCGCGCAAGAGGTCGATGATCGGATCGGGGATATTGAAATCAGTAAACTTGGCTGTGGCCACGACAAACTCCATTGCTGTTCTTGAAAGACTACGCAAGGGCACGATCCGGAGTCAGAAGACTGCTCCGGGCTAGCGCCGTTCGCGACAGGGTGATCAGGTTGATCGCTCTGCACCGAACTCTGCGCGTTTGCTCTTAGATCAGAGTCTGCGAGTCGGCAGCCAACCACACGTGGTCACGTGGTCAGGCTTGGCTGCACTGCATTGGCATCGGTTGTGCCCTCCTGGCTGGAGAACATCTGATGTACTTCCATCGCTCTTGTTCCGCAGACTCGCAGATCCTTGCGGGTGCGAGATCGGACTGGGAGCGGTTGTCGTGCCAATGACGCCCAAAGTAAGAATGCCACCATAGCGCGAAAACCTAACGAGAGATAGGACGACTAGGTCACAGTCCGGGCCTGACGTCTGGGAGAGTGTCGCCATGTCTGCAAGTGCTTCTTCACCCCTTGCCCGATGGTGGCCCGTCGGTGCACCAGTAATTGCTGTCGTGATCTTGGCGCTAACGTGGGGTTCAAAGCCCGCTGGTGTGCTTGTCTGGATCATTGTGATCGCGCTGGTTGGGGCGATTCTTGCCGCAGTTCACCACGCCGAGGTGGTGGCCTTGAAGGTTGGTGAGCCGTTCGGTTCGTTGGTACTCGCCGTAGCAGTGACCATCATTGAAGTGGGTCTCATCGTCACGCTGATGATCTCTGGCGGAGATGACAAGGCCTCACTCGCTCGCGATACGGTCTTTGCCGCCTTGATGATCACCGCGAATGGCATAGTCGGCATTTCCCTCATCGCGGCAACCTTCCGTGGTCGCGTTGCGCTGTTCAACCCTGGCGGCAGCGGGGGAGCACTCGCGACCGTAGGTGCGCTTGCGACTCTGTGCCTGGTCCTTCCGACCTTCACCACTAGTAGCGCTGGGCCTACGTTCACTGGAGGTCAACTCGCGTTCGCTGCGGGAGCTTCGGTCGTCCTTTACGGGCTCTACGTCTTTGTTGCGACAGTTCGACATCGTGATTTCTTCCTCCCGGAGCCGGTCAAGAATCCGACCAAGTCTGAACTCGCTGACGCCGCGGCTGAAGAAGAACGCCATGCGACGCCGCCCTCGCGAGGCGAGACCATCCTGAGCCTGCTGATGCTCGTCGTTGGCCTAGTGGCCGTGGTTGGTCTGGCCAAGACCGTCTCTCCAGCCATCGAATCCGCTATCGCCGGCGTAGGCTTGCCGATCACGGTGGTAGCGATCGTCATTGCATTGGTTGTCTTACTACCTGAGGCGATCGCGGCAACGCGAGCCGCCGCACGTGGGAGGATCCAGACGAGTTTCAATCTGGCGTACGGTTCTGCACTTGCCAGTATCGGCTTGACGATTCCGGCAATCGCAATCGCCTCTATTTGGATCGATGGATCACTGATCCTTGGCCTAGGCGCTATCGAGATGGTGCTTCTAGCACTTACCGTCGCGTTAGGGATTCTCACCCTCAATAACGGTCGCGCGACTGTACTTCAGGGTGGGGTGCATTTGGTTGTCTTCGCGGGTTTCATCATGCTGGCGGTCCTGCCCTAATTGCGGTACCAGACATGCCTAGCTTCCCAGGGCGTTCGGGCTACGCCACGCACGTTCGAATGGGAGGCGCCAAGCGTGGGGAGCGACGAGTTGATGGATGGCGTTGGGGCCCCATGATCCAGGCGAATACATCCGAACCGGCGGCGGCGCATCTAGTAGTGGCGTCGAAACTTCCCAAAGTCGCTCGATTCCCTCCGCGGTAGTGAACAAGGTTCGATCGCCGCGCATAGCGTCCAGGATGAGGCGCTCGTATGCTTCGAGCACGTCACCCTGCAGGCCGGTGTCATGCATAGCGAACTGCAAGCTGAGCTTGTCTAGGCGCATTCCCGGACCAGGCCGTTTACCGTAGAACGATAGCGACATCTTCGCGGCGTCAGCGAGGTCAAATGTCAGGTGATCAGGACCCTGCGCCCCTACTCCAGAGTTGGCCGGGAACATGCTCTTCGGTGGCTCTCGGAAGGCGATCGAGACGATTCGTTGCCCTTCCGCCATCCGCTTTCCGGTTCGTAAGTAGAACGGGACACCGGCCCATCTCCAGTTATCGATCGTGCAGCGCATCGCGATGAAGGTCTCAGTGTCGGATTCGGGATCAACACCGTCGATCTCTCGATAGCCGTTGTACTGCCCGCGGACCACGTCCGAGGGCTCGACCGGGACCATACTGCGAAATACCTTGTTCTTCTCCTCGGTGATTGATGCCGAATCCAACGCTGTGGGTGGTTCCATAGCGATGAACCCAAGGATCTGGAAGAGGTGAGTGACCACCATGTCCCGATACGCGCCCGTTCCCTCGTAGAAGCCTGCGCGTTGATCGAGTCCGAGTTCCTCCGGGACGTCGATCTGGATGTGGTCGATGAAGTTGCGGTTCCAGATCGGTTCGAATAGGCCGTTAGCGAACCGGAAGGCAAGAATGTTCTGAGCTGGCTCCTTACCCAGGAAGTGATCGATTCGGAATATTTGGTCCTCGCCAAAGACCTCATGCAGCTCAGAATTGAGGGCTACCGCGGACACCAAGTCGATTCCGAATGGCTTCTCCATAATGACGCGAGATCGCGCGACCAGGTTAGCGTCGGCAAGTAGTTGTACGGCCGCTAGCGCTGCGTTAGGCGGCACACTCAAATAGTGCAATCGATCAGGGCTGTCGCCGAGCTCTCCCTCGGCTCTCTTGACTGCCGCCGCCAATGCCTCGGGTCCCGAGGTCGTCGACACGTAGTCCAAACTGTCGGCAAAGGCCTCCCACTTCTGCTCATCGATCCCGCGCGAGAAGTGGTTGTCAAGGGCGGACCTGGCAGCGCAGCGGAACTCCTCGGGAGTCATCTCATCTAGGGACACTCCCACTATCTGGCAGCCTGGGATGAAACCGCTAGTGGCCAGGTGGAATAGGCCGGGAAGGAGCTTACGCCGGGCAAGGTCCCCTGTTGCTCCAAAGAGCACGACAACCTGTGGATTCTTGGGTCCAACGCCTGAACTGGGTTTCGCCATCTACAGACGGTCTCGAATACCAGTTTCACGCGCGTTACAAGCACCCACACCAGGCGTTAAATGCCAGTATTGCGACCACATACTCCGAACTGGAAGGGTCTTCGTTGAATATCAACTTGATCGGTATGCGCGGTGTTGGTAAGTCCAACGTCGCTCGGCGTCTCTCGGTTCTGACCAAGCGTCCCGTCATGTCGACCGATTTGCTCGTGGAGTATCAGTTTGGAAAGACCATCCCCGAGCTTATCTCCGACAGTGGCGGAGATTGGCGAGTGTTCCGCGACGCAGAGTTCATAGTGGTTCAACAGTTGGCCGCGCTAGACGGAATAATTGTTGACTGTGGCGGTGGTGTGATTGTGGATCTAGATGAGGATGAGACGGAGATCTACAGCGCGCGCAAGTTGGAGGCCCTGCGATCAGCTGGTCCTGTCGTTTGGTTACAGGGAGATATTGCTCGGCTGGCTGCTAAGACCGCTGACGATCCAACGCGTCCGTCGCTTCATGCGCAGAAATCCGCCGAACAGATCATGAGATCGCGCCTACCGTTCTACGAGGAGGCAGCAGATTTCTCGATATTTGTTGAGCGAGGTGCAAGGCAGGCCGTTGCCCAGGCGATTGCGGAGAACTATTCCCTGGTCGAGAATGCCGCCGCGCCATCGCAGACCGCGGTTGGGGCACTAGTCAACAAAGACCTCAACTGACTGGTATCCCGACGACGGACCCGGACCCGACCTCCTGACAACAGGTGACTGGACGTCGCCATTCGCATCGATCATTCTTACTCTCAAGGTGTGATCGCCTCGGGTGGCCGCCCAGTTCCACGACCAAAGGCGCCAGGTGTCGATACCCATATCGGCTGCCAATGTCGCGGCAGACCAGGGTCCATCATCGACTGATACTTCGACACCGCCAATCGCGACGCGTTGGTGCCAAGCCCGTCCGGCCACCACCACGTTGCCGGCAGGTAGTGACTCGCGATTGAGCGGTACATCGATTCTCGATGCTGACTCGATTGTTCCATCCGCAATCCATCCACGCGGAATCCAGAACCCAGTCTCTTCAGCGAAAGTGGTCAACCGAATTTGACTCAACCACTTGGTCGCTGACACATAGCCGTACAGCCCCGGAACAACGAGACGGGCGGGGAATCCATGGCTGATCGGTAGCACTTCGCCGTTCATACCCAAGGCGATCATTGCTTCGCGATCATCAACTGCTGCGTTTATGGGGAAGGCTGCAGTGAAGCCGTCAACTGACTCTGCAACGAGCTGTTCAGCCGATGGGCTGATTCCAGCACTTTCTAGCACGGCCCGTAGTGGCACTCCTTGCCAGAGCGCGTTCCCGACTAGGTCCCCACCCACTGGGTTGCTGACACACGCCAGCGTGATGTAGCGCTCTATCTGCGGTAGGTCTCGGAGCTCGGAGTACGTCAGAGTTATCGGTTGACCTACCCGGCCGGTGATAGTCAGCGACCAGTCATCAACATCGACCGCTGGTGGTACGAGCGCGGTGTCGATGCGGTAGAAATCCTCGTTGGCAGTTACTGGGGGCGGCATTCCGGCGATATCAATTCCGGCGGCAGGGGGCAGCGGCGGGGCAGGACTCGCTGGTCTTGCCAAGCTCAGCATCGCCCGAGCGGTCTCGACAGTGCGCAGAGACGTAGCCCGGACCGCAGACAAGACAGCGACGCCACCGACCGCCAGCAGTCCGACGGCTCCACTAGAGACCAGGAAGGTTCGGCGGTCAAGGGTGGGCGAGACCCTGATTCCAACTTCACCCGGAGCGATCTCAACGGGCTCGGCGGTCGTTTGCAATAGGAATGCCAGTGTTGCCCAACCGGCGAGTGCGCCGCCTAGGCCTGCGATCAACCCGGAGACGATGGCGGCCGTACCCAACGCCGTGAGTGCACCCACGAGTAAGCCGAGCACCAGATAAGCCGGCCACGATGTTCGAGCCATGTTGCGGAACCGGACTCCAACACCGGCTCCAACGATCAGGATCACAATGATGATGCCACCGGTAAGCAGTGGCTTATCGGCCGTTCCCACGGCATCAATGAGCGTCTTCCTGAGTTCGGCCGGAGTCGTCTCAATGACAAGGTCCGCGATCGCTCGGACTGGAGATGGACCGCCAGGCAGGACAAGGGAGAGCAGTTCTGCGACCGCCAACGCGACGAGGGTTGATAGCAGGCCAATGCCAGCGCCTGCTCGCTTAGACCAAACAGGAGGAGTCTGCCCCGGCAGTACGGACGTGCTGCTCTGCTCGGGCATACCGTCAAGCCTAACTCCCCGCGGTCTCCCGCAGACTCCTTCGCATATGTCGATGGGGGATACCGACCTCTAGGAACGGATCCCCGTAGACCTGGTATCCGAGCCGCTCATAGAACCGGACTGCCTGCTCCTGGGCGTGAACGGTCGTTTCGCTATGCCCAGCTGAGCGGGCGAGCTCGATAGCAGCTTGCATTAAGGCCTCACCGATCTGCTTGCCACGCCATTGCGGCATGACCGCAACCCTGCCGATGGAACCGTCGGAGAGGACTCGTGCCGTTCCGATTGGATCGCCCGCGGGATTGCGTGCGAGGACGTGCCGACAGGTCGCATCGGAATCGTCCCACTCCTCTGCCTCTGGCAGTTCCTGCTCAACGATGAAGACCCTGCGCCGGACTAGTCGGCAATCCTCGCGTTCCCGAGCGTTACTCCAGTCGGCCTCGGTGACGGCAAACTCGTTCATCATTCGTCTTGCCAGAATGGGTAGTCGGTGTAGCCGAGGTCATCTCCTCCGTAGAAGGTTCGCGGATCCGGCTTGTTGAGACTGAGGCCATCTGCGAGGCGGCGCGGTAGATCAGGATTGGCTAGGAAGGCCCGGCCGAACGCGATCGCGTCCGCTGCGCCGCTCGCGATATCTGCTCTGGCGCGATCCGCGTCGTATGCCCCATTGAGCACGACTGGTAGCGACGCACTGTTCTGCATGACGGCGAGGATCTCCGGCATTAGTGAGGTGGAGTTCGATGCCATCGTTGCGGTGTCGGCGATATGAAGGTACGCGAGGTTTCTATCCGACATCTCGGTTGCAATGAGGCGATGTGCGGGACCGGGATCGGGGTCCGCGATGCCGTTGAATGGGAAGAGGGGAGAGATACGTAGGCCGACTCTGCCCGGGCCAATCCGGTCAATCACGGAGTCGACAGCGTTGAGGGTAAACCGGACCCGGTTGTTTACGTCACCGCCGTAGGCGTCAGTTCGATCGTTGACATTGGGGGTGATGAACTGCTGGAGGAGGTATCCGTTCGCACCATGGATTTCGACTCCGTCGAATCCAGCCTCGAGTGCGTTCTCGGCCGCCATCCCATACTGCTCGACCGTAGAACTGATCTCTTCGGCGGTGATTGCGCGGGGTGGGGAGGCTGCGACTCGCTGTCCCTGCCCGTCAACCTTGATGAACGCCTGACATTGATCTGATCGGGCTGCGGAGGAAGACACCGGCGCTGACCCGGGATGAAGCGAGTCGTGCGAAACTCGTCCGGTGTGCCAGAGTTGGCAAACGATTCGTCCGCCTGCGGCGTGCACGGCGTCGGTCACCACGCGCCAGCCAGCGATTTGCTCCGGCGTGTAGATTCCCGGCGTCCAGGCATAACCGCGGGCCAACTCAGAAATGTTCGTGGCCTCGGAAACGATCAGCCCTGCTGAGGCCCGTTGCGCGTAGTACTTTGCCATCAACGGCGTTGGAACTCCGGCTGGATCGGTGGCTCGAGAGCGCGTCAAGGGAGCTAGGAATACTCGATTAGGTGCCGAGATCTCACCGAGCTTGAGTGGCCGCAGGAGTGGATCGGGTGAGGTTGGTTCCATACAGACCATTCAAGCGAAGACGCGGACTCCGTGCACCGTCCGTTGCCCCATGTGGGCATTCGGTCATTGATTGCCTATGTCCGGCCCTTTGCCTGCGGATAGGCTGGCCCTGTGAGCGAACACGATGAGAAGTCCCAGACCGACTGGTCAGATGCTGGCACCGCCCTCGGACTAGCTGCATGGCATCAACTGGTGAGCACGCGTGACCCGGCCCGATTGGCCGATCTACTGGCCGATGACGTTGTGTTTCGCTCGCCAATAGTCCATACGCCTCAACAGGGTCGTGCTCGGACCAGCATGTACCTCACGGGCGCAATGCATGTCTTGGGTAATGAACAGTTCACCTACGTTCGAGAGCTAGTTGATGGCGCCCACGCAGTGCTCGAGTTCACGACGCAGATTGACGGTATCGACGTCAACGGCGTCGACATGATCGAGTTCAATTCGACTGGCCAGATAGTTGATTTCAAGGTCATGCTGCGACCGATGAAGGCGATCCAGATCGTCGGACAGAAGATGGTCGAGATGCTTGAGGGGCTTAGCGCTGGTGGTAGCGCAACAACCTAGGACTGCTCGAGTGCCGGCGTAGCGTTTTTGCGTAGGCTGCGGGGCCATAGCCTGTCTGAAAGAACCGAGTTCAGGACTGCGCAGTACAGCGTGATCTGAGCGAGAAGGAAGAACCAGAAGAGAAGCCCTACGACGACAGCGAACTGCCCATAGTTTGATTCAGCGCTCGCTACCTTGCTCGTGAGTAGCCAGGTCGCCAGCGATTGCAGCACCACCCAAGCGATCGAAGCGATTACAGCCCCAGGCAAGACACCCTTCCAGCTTGTCGTGGCGACCGTGGCTTGCCGCAAGGCCAGGGCTATCAGTCCCGTGTCAAGAACAACTACTCCAACAACAACCAGGGCGTTGGCAAAGAACCCTGGAATGGTCTGGTTCGCGGTCCCTTGCAGAATCCCGACAATCGGCAGCCCCACTCCGATAATCACGAGGAGTTCGATACTTCGAAGAACGCGATTCGGCAGGTTAGGAGTCGCATCTTTGGGCACTTGATAGACCGTATTGACGGCAACCTGCATCGTGTTCGCGACCGCGAGGCCACTCCACAGAGCAAGAAGCACCGCGATGACCAGCGCGAATCCGGACAGATCGAGGGGTTGGACTTCGCCGTTACTGCCTACTGCAAGGAAGCTGCCAGCAGCGGTGGTGACGATTTCACTTGCCAGGTCCGGGTGATTTGCGAGAACTCGCGACACGATTGTGGCGAGCACGATGAGGAGAGGAAAAATCGATAGGAACGCGAAGTATGAGATGAGGGCAGCGAGTCGTCCCGCCTCATCGTCGGAGAACTTCTTGTACACCGCGACGGGCACGGCCAAGTAGGGACGGCTCTGCTGGACCTCATCAATTCGAGAGATCAAGCCGGCAAGCGCCCCCTGCTTCGCTGTTGCAGCCTCCGTGGGCTCGGGGACTTGATCCGGGGTGTCCGGTTCACTCATCAGCGACCTCGGGCTCAGTATCGGATGCGAGGATTTGAATGACGAAGAGAGCCACCAATAGACCGGCGCTCACCCACAGGACCAAAGCCGGTGTCCTAGTGGACTGCAAGACAACTATTGCCGCAGCGATAAGTACGACACCGACTCGTATTCCGGTGGATGAGCTAATCACCCATCGGCGGACGGTGTCTAGGCTTGCGCCCCACTCTGCGAGCTGTCGTTGCACCGCAGCAGCGACAGTGATCGCAGCGCCTCGAATACTGCGCGCAAACCTCGTCGGTCCGGTGAGAATTCCTGCGAGTACGAGCACGACGGCGGCCGTGGCACCTGTCCAGAGACTCTGGCGCAGGAAGAATGCCATCGTGTCGAAGAACGAGGCGGCGGCATCTTGATTTACCGATTCAGGCAACGCATTGAGGTATTCCACACGGGCGAGCATGAGAAGTAGTGCCGAGCTGGCCATCGAGATGAGGAAGCCGATACCAAACCCGATCACCGCGCGTCGGCTACTGACCGCTAGAGCGATTCCCGTGATGGCAAGAACTGCAACCAGGAGTGGTAGCCAGAACCCAATCGTGTTGAGAAGGGTGTAAGCCCGCTGTAGTTGCGTGACGTTCGAGAGGTTGTCTGATTCGAACAGAGTGACGGTCGTATTTACCTCGGGGATCTTGTCCGCGACCGTGAGCCCATCGGCAATAAGGGCTTCCTTCACCTTGGCTACGACCTCTCCGACGTTAACTTCTAGCGCATCTCCTTGAATAGAAACTGCGCCCCCGGCGTTCGAGCCGGACAAGATGCCATCGAGCTGCGAATGGGCCCGTCGATTTGCCTCCACCCAGATCGTCTCGAAGGTCTCGGAGGTGATCACTTTGTCGACGGTGCTCTCGACGAGGCTTGTCACGCCACTTGTGATCGGGCCCGACAGTGCTTCCAACGCGGCGGACTGGCGATCAGTCAGATCACGGTTCTGCGCGATGGCCCCGAGAGCCTCGGTGGAAAGCTCGTCGACGTTGAGAGCGTCCATGACGATGGTGGTCACCCGCTGGGTCACTGCCGCCTGGATCGCCGGATCGCTAGCGAGTGGAGCTACGGTCGTTACGTATCGATCGGTGTTTGTCACCTCGCCCTTTGCCCAGACTGCAGCTACCGAAAGCGGAGCGAGTAGACAGGCAACAACGATGAGTAGGACGGCCCAGAAGCTACGGAATCGGCGGCGTCGAACGGGCTCAGGCCACTCTGTTGCTGAGCTGTCTTCCAGAAGTAGGAGGCGAGTCTTGAGCGCTGAGTTCTCCGCACGTAGTGCAGCCAACTCTGCCGAGTCCTGTGGGGTTGGATCATCAGTGGCCATAATGGCTCTCCTCATAGGCAGCAGCGGGGATCAGTCCAATGTGATGGTCGCGCGGTGTGAGCATACGCTCAAACAACCCAGTAGGTTTCGATGGCGGACCGTGTCGGACCGCTGCACTGATGGACGCGACGAGGAGCACTCCCATGACAAACGCTAGCTTTTCACGATCTGTCTACTACGAGGCATTTGGCGGGCCGGAGAACTTGCGGGTCGGCGATATCGCGATGGCGCCCGTTGGCCCTGACTCCGTTGTAGTCAAGGTTGTGGGTGTTGGTATCAACCCGGTCGACTTCAAAGTGGAAAGGGGCTACCTGAAGGAGGCTATCCAAACTGATTTCCCCGTTGTCATCGGTTGGGACATCGCCGGCGAAGTGCTTGCCGTGGGCCCAGCGATTACTGAGTTCCAACCGGGGGACCGAGTGTTTGGATACGCCCGCCTCGACACCGTGCAACACGGAACAGCAGCAGAGACGGTCGTTCTACCCGTTCGGGTGCTGGCCAAAGCACCGAGGAGTATGGACTTAGTGCGGGCGGCCGCAGTACCGCTCACGGGACTGACTGCTCTGCAGCTCCTGCGTAGGCTTGACATCAAGAACGGCGAGACCGTCTTGATTCACAACGCAGCGGGAGGAGTTGGGCAGTTTGCTGTCCAACTTGCGGTGCTTTCTGGCGCCAGGGTGATCGGGACCGCGTCGGAAGCGAACCACGATCATTTGAGGACCCTGGGCGCTGAACCCGTTGGTTATGGTCCTGAGCTGGAGCCTGCGGTCAAGGAGCTCGCGCCTGCGGGGGTTGATGTGGTCGTTGACTTGGTCGGTCAAGGGTCGCTGGACCGATCAAATGCACTAGTTAAGGCGAATGCGAGATTCGGGTCGATCGCAGATGGTGACGGTGTCAAGGCCCGTGGTGGGGTGTACGCGTACTGCCGCCCGTCGTCGCTGGATCTAGAACACCTCGCTGAGCTCATCGACAACGACAAACTAGTCGTCGACCTCGCTCAAACGTTTGACTTCGATCACGCCGTCGAGGCCTACCAACTCCTGGAAGGCGGGCATGTGCGTGGCAAGATCGTAATCACGCCATAGCTAGTTCGTATTGTTGTTCTTCACGACGTTCTTCTTACCCTTGTCCAGCACCGGGCCCTTGGTGTTCGGCACGGAGAACCCCTCGCGACCCTTACCAATATTGTTATTAGCCACGACATTTCCTGTGGTCTTCTTTTTCAGGGTCACTCCGTAGCCGATATTTCCGGCAATGACGTTAATCTTCTGTGAACCAGTCGCACCGATGTAGTTCTTACGGGCCTTATCCCTAACGATGATGCCGCCCTTGAGATTTGATACCGGGGTCGAGATTGCGACTCCCGTCCCGACGAAGGTGTTGTAGACCTTGTTGTTGCGCGCGTTGCCCTCGAGAACCAGGCCGTAGCCAGCGTTTCCGGAGAACGCATTCTGCGGAATGACCGAGACCCGGTTTCCACCGATCGTGTTCCCTCGGGCATTCCCCTTCAGGACGACGCCGTTTCCGCGGTTTCGCAGCGGCCCACTACCGCTGGTATTCAGTCCGACGATATTTGGATCCACGGTCATCCCGGTGGCGTTTCCGGTGATGAGGATTCCGTTTCCTCGGTTGCCACTGAATACGTTTGTGCGAGCGAGGTTGTTACCTCCGGTTGAGCTCACATACAGACCATTGCGCTTGTTTGGCGCCTTGCCCTTGAAGGCAAGGAGTCCGCCAAAGGTGTTGAAGGTTTCGAAGCCACTAACAGTTCCACGAACAGCGATGCCGTTCTGCCCATTGCCAGCCGCTACGTTGCCTAGGGGGATGACCCCGCCAACATGGGGCTTGTTGGAGTCGCCATCGAAGAGCATTCCGTCGAGCTTGTTGGGCACGGTCGTGGTGTTGTCCATTCCAATACCGAAGAAGTTCGCCTGAACAACCGTGTTGTGAGAGTCCGTGACGTGAATACCATTGCGTTTGTTGCCACTGATCACGTTGTAGTAGACGAACGGTTCGTCGGTAACCGTGCACCCTCGAAACACCGTGTTGTCAGACTTGAGTACCCGCACACCATTACGGGCGTTGGGGATGGCCTTGACACCGGCGGCGTTGGTCCCGATGAAGTTGCCGCTCAGTAGTGTGCCTTTGGATTTCGCCGCGATCAGGATTCCCTCTTGTTTGTTGCCTGAGATGACGTTTCCCTGCGGCGGGGCCACGTAGTTTTCTGGCACCTCACCCTTGGAACCAGTCGGATTGTTGGGACCGTTGTCATTAGAACCGATGGCGTTGCCGCCGATCTCGTTCTTCTTTGATCCGAACAACTCAATGCCACCATGCTTGTTTCCAGCGGCCTTTGTTCCCGCCGGGTTCGTGCCGATTCGGTTAGCCTGGATCACGTTGCGGGAGGAGTCAACCAGCCGGATTCCGGCACCCCTGTTGTTGGAGATCACGTTTCCAACTGCGCCAACTGTGAGTGACGGATTGAGTCCGATCTTGTTACGTTTTGACGTGCGATCGACATACACACCATCCCCGCGGTTCCCCGCACCGGAATAGCCGATATCACCACGTTTGCGACCCTGCACTGTCAGACCAATGTAGTTGTAGTTCAGCGTGATCCGGCTAGCCGACAGCGTCACGCCGTTTCCACTGGCTTCGGTCACTGACAGCCCGAGAAGCTGAGATCCCTTCGATCCCGGGTTGAAACGCACGGCCCGATGCCCGTTTGCGTTCAGACCGACAACTGGGCCACCACCGCTGATGTAGCCCGGGGCCGTCGTGGCGTCGATAATTGCCTTGCGTTCGATTGCTGGCAGATTCGATTTGAGAACAATCGTTCCCGCCTTGGCAAAGACGATTTGTGTGGCCGAGCCTTTACTGCGCTTATTCGCGGTTTCAAGAGCCTTCCGCAACGAGCCCTTGCCGGCGTTCTTTCGGTTTGTGACGACTTCGGTGAAGTCCGCTCGTACCTCAGGGCTGCCCATTGGGTGGTTGATCGCCACGTTCACAACTTCGCTGACCGTCACCGTTGCCAAGGCGCTCGCAGGTGCCACCGCGACTAGAGACACTGCCGCAACGCACGTTACTGCGCTGAGCGCACCGACTACTGGGGTGAGGTGATGCTTCATGGTTGGCGCCCTTCAAGGAAGTCGCTACATTCGCAGCGGTTGCCGTGAGCTTCACAGAACTTCGGCAGCCAATGATCGAGAGCGTCACCCGTTTGCCACATGGTGTCGAAGCTAACCAACAAGCGTCAGCCTGCCTTGATCACATATCTGTTCCCACCCACTGCTTTTGCCGCGTAGAGGCACTCATCGGCCTGTCCCAGCACGGACTCGTAATCGTTACCGTTGGACACGGCCGCGCCAATGCTGACGGTGACCTGCACCCGCACATCGTCTATGTGGATGGGGTCGGCAAGGCTGGCGAGGAGCCTGTCGCAGACCTCCGTGATATCCGTCGGAGGCGTGTGGGTTACCAGGACGAACTCGTCACCGCCAACTCTGGCCATGGTGTCGTCACTTCTGACAGTCGCCTGGAGGCGTTGCGCTACCGCGACAAGGGCTCTATCGCCTGCCTGGTGCCCATGTGTGTCGTTTAGGTTCTTGAAATCGTCGAGATCGATGAAGAGGATGGCGACCCGTGAGTCCGCGGAATCGGGAAAGAGCTTGTCGAGTTTCCGATAGAGCGCCCGGCGATGCGGTAGTCCGGTAAGAGGGTCAGAATCGGCAAGGTTCTGGAGTTTGGTTTGTTTTGCGCGTGCCTCAGTGATATCCGCGAACTGTGAGACGTACGAGTGGGGTTCACCCTGTTCTCCAGTGACCAGCCCGACTGAGTGGTTCACCCAGATCTCTGTCCCGTTTGATCTCAAGAGGCGCTTCTCTGTCTTTGCCCACTTTTCTGCGCCGGCACGCACATCGGACCGTACGGCGAGATCCGAGGCCCGGTCGTCTGGGTGAATCACCTCGTCTAGCGAGTGGCCAACCAAATCGCCTTCGTGTTTACCTAACATCTCGCAGAGCGCCTGGTTCACGTCGAGGAACACCCGATCCATCGAGACCACGGCCATTCCAATGGGAGCGGAATCCATTGCGAGCTGAAACCTCGCTGCGCTCTCGGCCTCGCGTTGCTGGCTTTCTCTGAGCTGACTGACTTCCATCGCAGACATCACTCCGCCGATAATCTGTCCGCCCGAGTCAAGGACTGGGCTGCAACACAGGGAGTACCGGCGTGTTCCGTCGGGAGATACGACTTCGCGTTGGATCGACTCACCTTCAAGCGCTGCCTCATACATCGGCTTATGAAACTCAAACCGCTCTCGAGGTAGAGACTCCTCGGCTAGGCGACCTTCGAATTCCGCCGGACTCATATCGTTATCTTGAATCGCACCGCCGCGTACCAGTACGAAGCGCATATCTCGATCGAAGATCATGACCGCAGAAGCCGGTAGCTCCTTGAGGCCATACCCAATCAGCTCGGAACGCTGACTCCCAGCGCTCACACCTTCGCTTGCACCTTGAGACATAGTCGATCGTATCGCCCGCCGGCGGTAGATGCGCAGTCATCAAAGGACTCAGGTCGGATCGGTGAGCCTTGGCCAATACGCGACAGGCCTTCACCGCCCAGTCGCACCCGCTGACTGGGTTACCTAATCGAAAGAAATGCTCGTAGACCGTGGGTGGCTCGAAACGCGCCATCGTCTACCGAAGTCGGCATACTGCTGGGATGATACGAAATAGGGCGATGGCCGCCACCCAACTCGTCGTTGCGACCTCAGCCGCGTTGCTTCTCACCACCGCGTGTTCGTCGGGAAGCTCGGAGCCGTCGACCTCACCATCAGGGAGTCCGTCGGCCACGGCGACTACATCAGTCCTTCCGCCTATCGAGATATCGAAGGCAGCGGATGTCACTGTGGATGTTGGCTCGACTCTGGTCGTCAATACCGAAGGTGTCACACGCGTTAGCACCGACAACCCGGCTGTGCTCGACATCTCCCAGCCCCGTGACGACGGAAGCGCGCAGTTCAACGCTGGAGCCACGGTCGTGGGAACGGGGTCAGCCACGTTAGACGTGTACGGCCAAGGTGACGCAAAGCTCTACGATGTGAAGGTTACTGCCCTTTAGCCCGGCCCCGGCTCAGCTGATCCCTGCCGACCACTGGCGTCGCCAAGTGGAAGTGCCGCAGTACTGCCGCAGAATCTGCGGCGCTGGGGTTACGGGACGCATCCCGCGATTTTGTGTCCGGAGGGGGACTTGAACCCCCACGCCCGTTAAAGGGCACTAGCACCTCAAGCTAGCGCGTCTGCCATTCCGCCACCCGGACGAGTGTGCCGGGCAAGAATAGCGTGCTCCGATTCTCACTTACCCAGGTGGAGGCACCGTAGCGAATTCAGCCGTGCACAATCCGCCGTTTCGCGCGAACTTGAGGCATTCGATAGGACAACATGTCCACATGGCAAACCACGACACAACGGCAGCCCAAAGCGAAGTCGCGACACTAGTCAGCGAACTCATCCAGATCGATACCTCGAACTTTGGCAACGACGAGGGTCCGGGGGAGTCGGCCGCTGCGGACTATGTTCAGCAGCGTCTCAGTGAGGTCGGAATCGAGAGCGAACGGTTCTCGACCACAAGCGACCGTCGACAAGGCGTCGTCACCCGGATCGCTGGCCGTGATTCCTCTCGCGGTGCGCTACTACTTCACGGTCATTTAGATGTTGTTCCTGCTCCGGAAACCGACTGGGTTCATCCTGCCTTCTCAGGCCAGATTGACGGGGAGGGGATGCTCTGGGGTCGCGGTGCCGTGGATATGAAGGACATGGACGGCATGATGCTCGCTGTCATCAGGAACTGGGCCCGGCTCGGTATTCAGCCAGACAGAGACATCGTTGCGCTGTGGCTACCTGATGAGGAAGCCGGTGGTACGCATGGGTCGGCCTGGCTGGTCGACAACAGGCCGGAGATTTTCGAAGGGGTTACCGAAGCTGTCGGCGAGGTGGGCGGCTTCAGCGTCACCCTGCAAGACGATCTGCGGGTGTATCCAATCCAGACCGCCGAGAAGGGGATCGCGTGGCTACGCCTCGCCGCAACGGGCATGGCCGGGCACGGTTCGTTCCTTCACGACGACAACGCCGTAGTGAAGCTCTGTGCGGCAGCAGCAGAGGTCGGTCGTTACCGGCATCAGGTCCACTTGACCCCGGCCGCAAAGGAGTTTGTGACCAGAGTTGAGGCGATCACCGGAGTGGCACTCGATCTAGAAGACCCTGACGATTGCGTAGCAAAGCTCGGCGCTCTAGGTCGTGTTGTTGGGGCAACAGTGCGCAACACCTCCAACGTCACAATGCTGGACGCCGGGTACAAGGCGAATGTTGTCCCGGAATCTGCCAGCGCCGTAATCGACGGACGCTTTATCCCCGGTCAACAAGACGAGTTCATTTCCCATCTCCAGGAGCTCGTCGGCCCCGAGATTGAGACCGAGGTCATCAACGTCCTGCGATCTGTCGAGACCACCTTCGACGGTCCCACCGTCGATGCGATGGCGGGCGCACTTAAGGCCGAGGACCAGCACGCTCATCCAGTTCCGTACCTGATGTCCGGTGGAACTGACGCCAAACACTTCGATCGCCTTGGAATCCGTTGCTTCGGGTTCTCGCCGCTGCTACTGCCGGCCGACCTTGACTTCTTCGGCATGTTCCATAACGTGAACGAGCGGGTTCCAGTCTCGGCCCTCGAGTTCGGCGTTCGGGTGCTGGATCGGTTCTTACTAGCGACCTAGGTGACAAGAGCGTTCATCGCTCACACCCGCGAGTACCCGCATCAGAAGAAGTCTGGATCGGTTCGGTGAACCTTCATCGCTCGTCGTCGTAGGAGTGCCCATCGGCGTCCATCCTGGTAGAGACGAAGCCGCGCGAGCTCCCAATGACCGTATTCGGCATACTCAGTCAACATCGTCTTCGCTTCTTGCCGCGTCGTTGATGGCGGCATAGTGATTTCGCGGGTCTCCCACTGGGTTCGTGACGCCCGCGGCGATGCTGCAGAGAATCGAGTCATTGGGGTTTAGCTCACCTCTGATTCCAACCATATTCGGGATAGCCTCGCGTTGGCCGCGAGATGTCGTCCAAGGCAGCCCGCAGCTGGGCGGGAAGTTCCAGCTTCGCACTTGCTAGAGCCGTCTTAAGCTGGGCGGCGGTTCGCGCACCAATGATGGGCGCGACAACACCAGGCTGATCCCGAACCCACGCGAGAGCTACTTCCACAGGTTGAGCATCTAGTCCCTGGGCAGCCGTGCACACGGCGTCAACGACGCGACGGGAATCTTCCGACAGGTAGGGCTGAACGAAGCTCGAGAAGGATGGATTGGCCGCGCGCGAATCGGCTGGGGTTCCGTTTCGGTACTTCCCGCTAAGCACTCCGCGCCCCAGCGGAGACCAGGGGAGCAGTCCAAGGCCTAGCGCCTCTGCCGCCGGGACAACCTCACGTTCGACCCCCCGTTGGAGTAGCGAGTACTCAACTTGCACCGAAACGAGAGGTTGGGAGCCATCGCGTAGAGCCGAACTCGTTGCTGCCTGCGCGAGTTGCCAGCCGGCATAGTTGGAGACTCCTGCGTATCTAACCTTGCCCGATGCAATAGCCGCATCTACGGCCGCAAGGGTCTCATCGAGCGGAGTCCACGGGTCCCAGGCGTGTAGTTGCCATAGATCGATCGTGTCGACACCAAGGCGTCGCAAGGAGCCTTCTAGCGCATCAAGGATGTGGCGCCGGGAAGCATCGAATCGACGTTCGGTACCTGGAAGTGACACAGCCTTCGTCGCCAAGACGACCTGATCTCGCCGCCCATCCTCGGCAAGCAGGCGCCCCAGTAGCCGCTCTGATGCCCCATCGGCATAGACATCGGCAGTGTCAATCAGGTTGCCGCCGGCACCAAGGAATGCGTCAACCTGCTCGCGTGCCTCATGTTCGTCGGTATCGCGACCCCAGGTCATTGTGCCTAGCGCAAGCGAACCTACTCGTAACCCAGATCGTCCCAGTGCCCGTTGTTCCACTCGGTTAACGCTACTGCAAGGGGCGCCATAGGCCTGCGCATTGAACCGCCAAGTCTGCGCACCGGTTGTGACTAAGAATGGATATGAATCGCACTTGTTGAAGGCGGTGATGAGCCGACGTTGGGACGAATACGCGTAAGGTAACCGACCATGCGACTCGGATTGAATCTCGGATATTGGGGCGCCGGCAACGACGCCGATAACCTCGCGCTTGCGCGTGAAGCAGACAAACTCGGCTATAGCGTGGTGTGGGCCGCAGAGGCCTACGGCTCTGATACGGCCACCGTCCTCAGTTGGATCGCTGCCCAAACCGAGCAGATTGATATTGGCAGCGCGGTATTTCAGATCCCGGCCCGCACACCGACTATGACGGCGATGACGTCGGCCACCCTCGACACCTTGTCCGGTGGTCGATTCCGGCTTGGTCTCGGTGTATCCGGTCCGCAGGTATCCGAGGGCTGGCATGGCGTGAAGTTCGAAAAGCCGCTCAAGCGCACCCGCGAGTACGTCGACATCGTCAAGATGGCACTAGCCCGTCAGAAGGTCCAGTACGAGGGGGAGTTCTTCACCCTTCCGCTGCCAGATGGCCCCGGCAAACCGTTGACTCTGACGGTGCACCCCGTTCGCGAGGAGATCCCCTTTTATTTGGCCGCAATCGGTCCAAAGAACCTTGAACTTGCTGGTGAGTTGTTCGACGGTTGGCTCGCCATCTTCTACAGTCCTGAGTTCGCAGACGAGCTCAAGAGCAACATCGAGGTCGGCCGGAAGAAGGTCGGGAAGACGATCGATGGCTTCGATATTGTGCCGACCGTTCCGGTGGTATTCGGTGACACCGTCGAGGAGTGCGCAGCGCCACTGCGCGCCTATTCCGCGCTGTACATCGGGGGGATGGGTAGCAGGGAGAAGAACTTCTACAATCAACTCGTCTCTCGGATGGGCTACGAGGAGGCAGCGCGCGAGATCCAAGACCTCTATCTGTCACGCAAACAAGGTGAGGCAATGGCCGCGGTACCGCTGGACTTCATTGACAAGACCTCACTTATCGGGCCACCGGATCGGGTCAAAGAACGCCTCCACGCGTACAAGGACTCCGGGGTTACAACCCTGACAGTCGCGTCCTACGCTGCCGATCTACAGACCCGAATCGACACCATCAGAACGATGGCAGAACTCGTCGACCAGGCGGGATTGGCGCAGTAGTGAGCTGGATTGAAGCGATCGTTCTTGGCATCGTCCAGGGCCTGACCGAGTTCCTCCCCATCTCGTCCTCCGGTCATCTATTTGTGGTGCCGCAGCTCTTCGGGTGGGAAGATCCCGGAGCGTCTTTTAGCGCGGTTATCCAACTCGGCACAATGGCAGCGGTCATCCTCTTCTTCTGGCGCGACATCCTGCGGATTGGTAGTGCGTGGACCCGGAGTCTGTGGACACCGTCGTTGCGCGGAACGCTTGACGCCCGAATGGGTTGGTACGTGATCGTTGGCACTATCCCGATCTCGATAGCCGGGCTGGCCTTCTCCGAGCAAATCAAAACCGTTGCTCGTGACCTCCGGCTCACGGCATCGATGCTGATCATTTTCGGCATTCTGCTCTACATCGCCGATCGCTATGGCTCGCAGAAGAAGACAGAGAAGGACCTGACGCTGAAGGACGGCCTTATTTTTGGTCTAGCTCAGATGCTTGCGCTCATTCCCGGTGTCTCCCGGTCCGGTGCAACGATCACAGCTGGACGCGCACTTGGCTTCAATCGTGAGACAGCTGCCAGATTCTCATTCCTGCTTTCGATCCCGGCGATCGTCCTTTCCGGCCTGTATGAGGCGAAGGACATCGGTTCCGATGGAAGCGTCCCGTGGGGCCCAACGATCGTGGCAACTATCGTCTCCTTTGCTGTGGGTTACGCATCAATCGCTTGGCTACTTCGATGGCTGACGAGTCACTCGGTCCTGATCTTTACCGTCTACCGACTCTTCGCTGGACTCGCGATCTTCGCGCTGTTAGGCGCCGGTGTTCTCGTCTCGAGCTAGCGCCGCAAGCTGGCGAGTCCTATCGTTGGCAGCATGACTCGAGTTCTGCTGGTTCGGCACGGGAGAAGTACCTCAAACGCTCAAGGAACCCTGGCCGGCCGCACTGCGGGGGTTCACCTAGATGACGTCGGTCGTACCCAAGTCTCAAAGCTTGCCGATCAGCTCGCCGCCACCAGAATCACTCACCTGATCGCAAGTCCACTCGAAAGGACTGTCGAGACGGCACAAATCATTGCCAAGGCGCAGAAAAAGATCTCTCGACCTAAGGTCCGTCGTGATCCGGAACTTCTGGAATGCGACTACGGCACGTGGAGCGGGAAGAAGCTCAAGGACTTGGCCGGTGACCCGCTGTGGCCACAGGTTCAAGCGCACCCGTCGGCGGTTACATTTCCGGGTGGTGAATCGGTACTGGGCGCCGCGACACGCTCGATCGCTGCATGTCGGAGTTGGGCATCGATCGGCGCGAAGCAGGAAGGTGATGCTGGCGTCGTCGTAGTCGTGTCCCACGCAGACATCATCAAGTCGATCCTTGCTGATGCACTAGGGATGCATCTGGACATGTTCCAACGCCTTGTTGTCGAACCAGCATCCCTATCGATCGTTAACTACACCGAGTTGAGGCCATTTGTGGAACTCGTGAACGGGACAGGGGATGCACTTGCGCCCGGGGTGCTACCGAGCACTAGCAACGGTTCGGACGCGGTTGTTGGTGGGGGAGCGGGACGATCGAGAAAGAAAAAGTAGGGTAGGGCTATGTCGCGTACTGTGTATCTCTTTGACCCGCCTGAGCGATTCGTCGTCGGTACGGTCGGAGAACCCGGGGATCGCGTTTTCTATCTACAAGCCCGAGATGGACTACGAGTCACCTCCGTGGCACTAGAAAAGGAACAGACCGAACTTCTGGCTGAGAAGATCATCGAGCTCCTCGATGAGGTGACGCGGCGTCACCCAGAGATCTTGGGAACGACCGCGATGGAGGCCATCGAGGACACTGACCCGCTTGAGGCACCGATCACCGAGGATTTTCGCGTTGGAGCGCTTGGTTTGGGCTGGAATGCCGAGACCGACAAGGTGATTATTGAGGCTCACGGTGGTGGTACCGACGATGTTCCCGATCTCGAGGATGACTCGGACCCAAACTCACCGGAGTGTCTCCGTGTGCGGATCTCCGCGTCCACTGCGCGCGCATTCGCTAACCGCGCACAGCGCGTCGTAGCTGCCGGTCGACCGCCATGCCCGTTCTGCCATCTACCGCTAGACCCCGATGGCCATATTTGCCCGCGTGCCAATGGCTACCGTCGATGATCTTAGCTCGCTACTGCGCGATTCCGAACTAACCGTTCATGGCCGGCTCTTAGATTCGAGTAACAACGCGCTCGTGGTTGAGATTGACGATCCAGAAGCAGACCAACCGATCAAGGCGGTCTACAAACCTGCTGCAGGCGAGCGGCCCCTATGGGATTTCCCTGACACGGAGTTGGCCCGGCGTGAGGTTGCCGCATTTGACCTTGCGCGTGCCCTGCGATGGACGGTGGTCCCGCCAACTGTGTGGCGAGACGCTGGCCCTGCCGGTCCGGGTATGTGCCAACTATGGATCGACACCGAGTCCACTAGCTCGTACGTCAACCTGTTTGCTACCGAGACAGCCCCGGTCGACTGGCACGCCATCCTCGAGGGCCGCGACGAGCACGATGAACCAGTGGTGTTCGCCCATAGCGACTCCGACGACTTGCGGCGACTGGTGGCCTTCGACGTCATCGCGAACAACGCCGACCGCAAGGCGGGACACTTGCTGACCAACAGCAGCGACGGTGAGATCGAGCTCTGGGGAATCGATCACGGATTGACATTCCACACCGATCCGAAGCTACGGACGGTGTTCTGGGGCTTTGCCGGCGAGCCGCTTCCGCACTGGCTGAGCAGCGAGTTGGCCGAGTTCGTGGCCAAGTTTGCGCAGGTTGCGCCGCAACTGGCGGAGCATTTGAGCCCAGCAGAGGTCCGCGCCACCGCAGCTCGGGCTGAAGCTCTGCTCACGGCTGGCGAGTTCCCCCGCCCGCTAGGTGAGGGCCCCGCAGTGCCGTGGCCGGTGTTCTGAATCGCTAGAGATAGGGTCAGCAGGTGCAGTCATGGCCGAAGGTGTCTATTCCCGCGCTCCCAGGTCAGGGGTATCCGCTCCGGCTCTTTGATACCGCAACGAGTGAACTGAGAGCTCTCGCCGTTGGTCCGACAGCTCAGATTTACGTGTGCGGTATTACGCCATACGACGCGACCCACCTAGGCCACGCTTCGACCTATGTAGCTTTCGACATGCTGATCCGTCAGTGGATCGACCAAGGCAGAACCGTGCGCTACGCCCAGAACGTGACCGACGTCGACGATCCGCTCTTGGAGCGGGCTGCGCAAACCGGTGAGTCGTGGGACGAACTTGCAACGAGCCAGATCCAGCTCTTTCGCGATGATATGACGGCCCTTCGCCTGGTGCCACCAGATGACTACATCGGCGTGGTGGAGTCGATTGATTGGGTCATCGAGCGGATCACGGTACTTGATGAGAAGGGCGCCATCTATCGGGTCGATGATGACCTGTACTTCCGCGTCGACTCCGACGAACGGTTCGGCCAGGTCGGGCACCTAGAATCCGCGCAAGAACTTGCGCTCTTCGCTGAGCGCGGCGGGGACCCGCAGCGGGTGGGGAAAGAGAATCCGCTCGATCCAATGATGTGGCGCGCGGCCCGCGAGGGTGAGCCGCGGTGGGATTCGCCATTTGGGCCGGGTCGCCCCGGCTGGCATATTGAATGCGTAGCAATCGCACTTGACCGATTAGGAATGTCCTTTGACGTTCAAGGTGGGGGTAGCGATCTGATCTTCCCGCATCATGAGATGGGCGCCTCCCAAGCCCAAGTCGCAACGGACTCGTGGCCGTACGCTCGGCACTACATGCACACAGGAATGGTGGGTCTGGACGGCGAGAAGATGAGCAAGTCGCTAGGCAACCTCGTGTTCGTCTCCAAGCTATTGGAAGCCGGCGTGGACGCAATGGCTATCAGACTTGCCATCCTCGAGCACCCCTACCGACAGGACTGGACCTGGACCGACTCCGACCTCGCGCGGGCCAGCGAGCGGCTTGAGCGGTGGCGCGCGGCCGTCTCACCGCCAACGGGGCCAACACCGACCCGAGCGCTTGACGAAATGCGACGGGCCCTCGCGAATGATCTCGATACCCGCTCAGCGCTGAGAGCCGTTGATGTGTGGGCCGAGGAACAGCGTCTTCGGGGCGGGGATGACGATGCTGGGCCTGGTGTTATTTCACGTTCAGTAGACGCGCTGCTCGGAGTTGCGCTCTAGCAAGTAGCTCAACGGCTGCCGGTGTGGTCTCCATCCCGGGTATTCGAGAACTGCCCAACAGGACAGCAAAGAGCCGCTGGGCAGATTCGAGTGAATCCTCCCCAGCGGCTCCTGCAATACCGCGTTCGATCTAGCGGGTGTTAGTCCTTCTTCTCGTCGTGGCCACCGAACTGCTTACGCATGGCCGACTGCACCTTGTCAGCGAATAGGTTGTGACCCTGTGAGCTGAACCGCGAGTACAGCGAGGCGGTGAGCACCGAAGCCGGAACGCCTTCTTCGATGGCAGCGATGCTGGTCCAGCGTCCCTCGCCCGAGTCAGATACCCGCCCACTGAAGTCCTTCAGCGTGGGGTCTTCGAGTAGGGCGATCGCTGTCAGGTCGAGCAGCCACGAGCCAATAACCGATCCGCGGCGCCACACCTCAGAGACCTTCGAGACATCGATGTCGTACTGGTAGAACTCTGGATGCTCCAGGGGCGCTGTCTCTGCATCCTGGTCGCGGTTCTCCTTGCCAGCATCGGCGTTCTCGAGGATGTTCAGGCCCTCTGCGTATGCCGCCATCGTCGCGTACTCGATGCCGTTGTGAACCATTTTGACGAAGTGCCCAGCACCGTTTGGACCACAGTGAAGCCAGCCCTGCTCTTCTGGTGCAAAGTCACCCTTACGGCCTAGTGTGCGCTCGACGTCTCCAACGCCGGGAGCAACTGATTCCCAAATTGGATCGAGGCGGTCGACCTGCTTATCGTCGCCACCAATCATCAGACAGTAGCCGCGCTCAAGGCCCCAGACGCCGCCGGAAGTTCCGCAGTCGATGAGGTGAACGCCCTTCTCGGCGCCCATCTTTGCGTGACGAATATCGTCACGGTAGTAGGAGTTACCGCCATCGATAATGGAGTCGCCCTCATCCATGAGGCCGATCATCTGGGTGATGACTTTGTCAGTGATGTCTCCGGCCGGAACCATGATCCAGGCGTTACGGGGCTTCTCGAGCTTCTCCACGAGTTCTTCCATGGAGGCGGCGCCCTCGGCACCCTCAGCGACGAGTTCAGCGACAACCTTCGGGTCGGTGTCAAACACAACCGCTCGATGTCCGTCTCGCATGATTCGGCGCACGATGTTCGCACCCATGCGTCCTAGCCCAACCATTCCTAACTGCATTGGTGTTTCCGTGGCCACTTATGCCTCCAACTTGATTCGATGTGAGCGACATTCTCGGCAACAGGGGCCGATTGCTCGCTAAGGTCACTCGCGAGACTAGGGGAAAGGGACCATTGATGGCATCGCAGACGTCCGATCGACTGGTGATTTTTGGGATTACCGGAGATCTTGCAAAGAAGATGACACTTCCATCGCTGTACCGGCTCGAACGCCGGAACATGCTCCATGTGCCAGTAGTAACCGTGGCGTTCAACGATTGGACGCACGACCAGCTAGTTGCGCATGCACGGGAGTCGATCGAGAATGAGGAGGGGGCGATTGATGAAGAGGTATTCACCCGTCTAGCTCAGCGACTGTCATACGTTCACGGTGACTTCAAGGATCCCGAGCTCTATCAGAACCTTAAGAAGGAACTCGGCGACACAAACTCGGCCTGTTACTACCTTGAGGTGCCGCCGGGTCTTTTCATCACGGTTGCGCAGCAGTTGTACAACGCTGACATGCTGCACGGGGAGGCTCGGATCGTCTTTGAGAAGCCGTTCGGAACGAGCTACA
This sequence comes from uncultured Actinomycetes bacterium, assembly GCA_946803585.1. Taxonomy (GTDB): domain Bacteria; phylum Actinomycetota; class Actinomycetes; order S36-B12; family UBA10799; genus UBA10799. The sequence continues at coordinate 122,457 of CAMPEQ010000007.1, read as the reverse complement.
AGACCGCAGTCGATATGAATAAGACCCTGCACGGGATCATGCGCGAGGATCAGATCTATCGCCTTGATCACTACCTCGGTAAAGAGCCGGTCCAAGATCTGCTGTACCTGCGGTTCGCTAACACGATGTTCGAGCCTGTCTGGGACAACCACTACGTTGCCTGCATCATGGTCACGATGGCTGAGGACTTTGGCGTTGCAGACCGCGGCTCCTTCTACGACCCGGTCGGCACGATCCGAGACGTCGTCCAGAACCACCTACTGCAGGTACTTGCCCTGACAACGATGGAAGTCCCAGTTCACGATATCGCGGCACCTCGGTTGGATATCTTCCGCGCGATTCCCGATGTTGACCCCAAGAACGTAGTCCGCGGTCAATACGAGGGGTACAAAGAAGTTAAGGGTGTCAAACCTGACTCCGCTACGGAGACCTTTGTGGCGCTGAGGATGGACATCAACAGCATGCGATGGGGAGGTGTTCCAGTCTTCATCCGCGCTGGCAAAAACCTGCCGGTGAAGGCAACCGAGGTTGTTGTGCGAATGAAGAAGATTCCGCCGATCTACATCAATGGCCGTTTGCGTGTCTCGGAGTTCCACGACGACATCGTTCTGCGATTGGGAAGCGATTCTGGCGTATCACTGGCGATTCGCGTCAAGCAACCAGGTGGCGATCACTTGGAGCCGGTCGATCTCTCCGTTGACTTCGCCAAGGCACTCGGTGACGCGCCAGAGCCGTATGAGCTGCTCCTTACCTCTGCAATGGAAGGTGATCGCTCGCTCTTCCCGGACGAGGCAACCGTCGAGGAGACATGGCGGATTGTTCAGCCAATCATTGATGATCCTGATCAACCGCAGACCTACAAGCCAGGTACCTGGGGTCCGCAGGCTGCAATCGATATGACGGCCGAATACGGCGGATGGCGTGAGCCGACCGTCTAGCCCGTCGATCAGGTTTGCCGGGTCGGCTTGGTTCGCCTAGCCCTCTCGGTTTCCTGGACCCGACACCACTAGTTCCATTGACCGAATCCACGATGAAGATACGAACCAAGAGGAGTTCTCGTGACGAGTTACGACCCAGATGGCCTGACCTCGACCCCGGCTTGGGGCCAACTAAAGGACCACTTTGCCGACTCTGGTCAGGCGCACCTTCGCGACCTGTTCGGCCGTGATGCACGACGTGGGCAGGAGTACAACGTCTCGGCGCTAGGACTGTACTTCGATTACTCCAAACAGCGGGTTACCAAGGAGACCATCGAGCTACTAATCGACCTAGCTGAGCAGCGCCAGCTCCGCGACCGCACGGAGGCGATGTTCAATGGTGAACACATCAACGTGACGGAAGATCGGGCAGTACTTCATACAGCACTTCGTTTGCCGCGAACGGCAACCCTCGAGGTTGACGGGCAAGACGTAGTAGGCGATGTCAATGATGTGCTGGACAAGATGGGAGCGTTCGCTAACCGCGTGCGCGATGGCGAGTGGGTTGGCAGCACCGGAAAGCCGATCAAGACGGTTATCAACATTGGTATTGGTGGGTCGGATCTAGGACCCGTGATGGCACACGAGGCGCTGCGTGATTACACAAAGCGAGAGATGGATTTCCGATACGTATCGAACGTCGACGGGACTGACATCTACGAGGCCACTCGCGACCTCGCTGCCGACGAGACACTGTTCATCGTTTCTTCGAAGACCTTCACCACCCAGGAAACCATGACGAATGCGCACTCTGCGCGCGATTGGGTTGTGAGTCAACTAGGAGACAAGGCCGATATCGCCAAGCACTTCGTCGCAGTGTCCACCAATGCTGAGGGTGTTTCTGGCTTTGGAATCGACACCGCAAACATGTTCGGTTTCTGGGACTGGGTAGGCGGCCGGTACTCCATGGACTCTGCCATCGGGCTTTCGACGATGATCGCTATCGGTCCTGACGGCTACTCGGAGCTCTTGGCCGGATTCCACGAGATGGACGAGCACTTCCGGACTGCGCCGTTGGCCGAGAATATCCCGGCTCTTATGGGCCTATTCGGGGTATGGAACCGCGACTTCCTTGGATGCGCGACGGTGGCCGTGTTGCCATACGAGCAGTATCTCAAGCGATTTCCTGCGTACCTCCAGCAGCTCACGATGGAGTCCAACGGCAAACACGTGACGCTGTCGGGAACTGACGTCACCTACGACACCGGACCCGTCTACTGGGGCGAGCCAGGCACCAATGGTCAACACAGCTTCTATCAGCTGATTCACCAAGGAACCTCGATCATTCCGTGTGACTTCCTCTTCTTCACCCACCCGCTTAACAAGGTTCCGGCAGTAGATGCCCCAGATCACCACGATCTTCTTGTTGCGAATGCGCTTGCGCAGGCTGCTGCCCTAGCGTTCGGAAAGACCGCGGAAGAGGTGGCTGCCGAGGGGGTTGCTGCAGACGTTGTTCCCCACAAGGTGATGAAGGGCAACCGACCATCCAGCATGTTCGTTGCTGACAAACTTGATCCGCGGACTCTCGGAAAGCTCGTCGCGATGTACGAGCACGCTGTCTTCACCGAAGGCGTGATCTGGGGGATTGACTCGTTTGATCAATGGGGAGTCGAGCTCGGCAAGGTGCTCGCCAAGAAGATCGTCCCAGTCCTCGTCGATGGCAAAGAAGACGCAAGTTTGGATTCATCGACACTGACTTTGGCTGCTCGCTACCGTTCTGAGCAGTAGTAAGTTCTAGGTCGACCTGTGAGCTGAGTTCGGGCGCTATTTCTCGCGACGTTTGAGGTAGCGCTCGAACTCAGCCGCAATCGCATCCCCGCTCGTCGCGTTGAACTCCTCGCTATCGCGTGCTCGCTCGAGACGTTCCACGTACTCAGCGATCTCGCCGTCCTCTGCAGCCATCTCTTCGACACCGCGCTGCCATGCGGCTGCCTCGTCGGGCAGGTCGCCGAGTGGAATCTTAGTCGCGGTGACGTCCGCGAGCCGAGTGATCAACGCGAGGGCGGCCTTCGGGCAGGGGTTCTGAGCGACGTAGTGCGGCACGGCCGACCAGATTGAAATCGCTGGCAGTTCCGCTAGATCACAGGCATGCTGAAACACACCGACAATTCCAGTTGGTCCCTCATACCCGGATCGCTCAAAGCCATGGTTGACGATCAAATCGGTTGAGGTCGCGAACGCGCTAATGGGAACAGGTCGTGTGTGTGGAACATCTGCGAGCAACGCGGCGAGATTGACGACCAGCTCGACTTCGAGGTCTTCGGCAACCTCGATGATGTCGGAACAGAACCGCCGCCACCGCATATTGGGCTCGATACCGTGTGCGAGCACGAAGTCACGATTGGGAGCGTGCGCGACGTAGAAGCGGGTAGTCGGCCACGTCACCTCGCGAGCATCCCCGTCAAACTTCACGTGGGGTCGCGTCACCTGGAAGTCGTAGAAATCGTCAGGTTCGATCTCTCCAAGGGGTTCGGCATCAAAGACCTGTCTTAGGTGATCAACTGCGTCAGTCGCTGCCTCGCCCGCGTCGTTCCAGCCCTCAAACGAGGTGACCAGGACGGGTGAACGCAGTTCGGGTAGTTGTTCCCACTCGATCAACGTTGACTCCAATTACTAGAAGATTCTCAGGAAATCGCCAAGCGCAAGCGTATGCCTGATTCGATGCGCAGGTAGCCTTTGCCACACTATGACTGATCGCAAAGAACTTCTCCTGAGTGCCCTAAAGTCCCGTGTTCTCGTTGCCGACGGCGCAATGGGAACGATGCTGCAGGACAACGACCTTTCCCTTGATGACTTCGAAGGCCACGAAGGCTGTAATGAGATCCTGAACGTCACTCGACCCGACGTGGTTCGCGCTGTCCATGATGCGTACTTCGAAGTTGGCGTCGATATGGTCGAGACAAATACCTTCGGCGCGAACTGGGCGAACCTCAACGAGTACGACATCACCGAGCGGATTGAGGAGCTAGCGCACTCCGGTGCGCGAATTGCCCGGGAGGCCGCTGATGCGTGGTCGACGCCGGAACAACCCCGATATGTCATTGGGTCAGTAGGGCCGGGAACGAAGCTCCCTACACTTGGACACGCACCATTCGCTCTCTTGCGAGATGCGTACGAGACCCAATGTGTTGGTCTGCTAAACGGGGGAGTCGACGCGATCCTCATCGAGACGATGCAGGACATCCTGCTCGCAAAGGCAGCCGTGATTGGTGCGCGTCGGGCAATGGCACGCACAGGTAAGAACGCCTTACTCATCGCCCAGATCACGGTCGAAACGACCGGAACTATGCTCGTTGGCACTGAGACCGGCGCTGCTCTGACCGCACTTGAGCACCTCGGCATCGACATGATCGGTTTGAACTGCGCGACCGGTCCAGAAGAGATGAGCGAACATCTTCGAACTCTGTCTCAGCAGTCGGAAGTGCTCATCAGCTGCATGCCAAATGCAGGGCTGCCGCAACTGACTTCGCAGGGAGCTAGCTATCCGTTGGGGCCAGACGCGCTCGCTGATGCGCACGACCTATTCGCAACCGAATACGGCCTCAACATCGTCGGCGGATGCTGCGGTACAACGCCAGCACATCTCAAGGCCGTCGTTGACCGAATAGCTGCCCGCGCGCCGGTAGCTCGTCAGCCAGTACACGAGGCCAGTGCCTCGTCGATCTATTCGGCCGTGCCGTTCGGACAGGATGCCAGTGTGTTGAACATTGGCGAGCGCACCAACGCCGTAGGGTCCCGCGCTTTCCGCGATGCGATGCTCGAAGGTCGACACAACGACTGCCTAGAGATTGCTAAGGCCCAGGCTCGAGATGGCGCTCATCTACTTGACCTATGTGTGGACTACGTAGGTCGCGACGGTGCCGAGGACATGCGCACTCTCGCTGGGCTACTCGCCACCGCATCAACGCTGCCGATCGTGCTCGATTCGACCGAGCCGGCCGTGATTGAGGCAGGGTTGGAGATGCTAGGAGGACGATGTGTCATCAACTCTGTGAACTACGAGGATGGCGACGGGGAGGGTTCACGAATCCGGCAGGTGATGCCGCTGGTCCAGGAACATGGTGCGGCAGTCGTAGCACTGACTATTGATGAGGAAGGACAAGCCCGCGATAAGGACTGGAAAGTCCGCATCGCCACGCGCCTGATTGAGGATCTCACCGGGAACTGGGGGATGGAGATCTCGGACATCTTCGTCGACACCCTGACCTTCCCGATTGCCACAGGCCAGGAAGAGACCCGGCGAGATGGCATCGAGACGATCGAGGCGATTCGCGAGTTGAAGGCAATCTACCCCGAGGTGCAAACCACGCTCGGCGTTTCCAATGTCTCCTTCGGGCTCAACCCAGCGGGACGTCAGGTGCTCAACTCTGTATTCCTCCACGAGTGCCAGCAAGCCGGTCTCACCTCGGCGATCGTCCACGCATCCAAGATTGTTCCCATGAACCGGATTCCGGACGAACAGCGCGAGACCGCGTTGGACTTGGTCTATGACCGCCGAACCTTCAATGAAGACGGAACCACGGACTACGATCCGTTGGCGCGCTTCATGGAGCTCTTCGAAGGAGTCGAGGCACGCAGTAGTGCCGAGACGCGCGCCGAAGAGCTCGCGAAGCTACCGCTCTTCGAGCGACTCCAACGTCGCATCATTGATGGCGAGCGCACAGGTCTGGACGAGGACCTCGACAACGCTCTGTTAGAGAAACCCGCCCTCGAGATCGTGAACGAGACATTGCTCTCCGGAATGAAGGTTGTCGGGGAGCTCTTCGGATCAGGTCAAATGCAGCTGCCATTCGTCCTGCAGAGTGCCGAAGTGATGAAGACCGCTGTTGCATACCTGGAACCCCACATGGAGAAGACAGATGAGGGCGGCAAGGGTCGCTTGGTATTGGCGACGGTCAAGGGCGATGTGCACGACATCGGAAAGAACCTCGTCGACATCATTCTGACAAACAACGGGTACGAGGTCATTAACCTTGGCATCAAACAACCCGTCAATGTGATCATTGATGCTGCCCAAGAGCACAACGCTGACGTCATCGGGATGTCTGGCTTACTCGTCAAATCGACCGTAGTCATGCGTGACAATCTCAAAGAGCTCAACCAGCGCGGCCTCGGCGAGAACTGGCCGATCATGTTGGGCGGGGCTGCCCTCACCAGGGCATTCGTCGAGCAAGACATGGCCGACCTCTTCGACGGAGAAGTCCGCTACGCCCGCGACGCGTTTGAAGGGCTCAGCCTGATGGACGCGATGATGGCGGTCAAGCGCGGCGATGAGGGCGCGGCCTTACCTGAACGTCGCGAACGACGGGTTCGCACGCGATCGGTAAAGACCGTCGATGCCGCTGACATTCCAAAGCGCTCAGCAGTTGCAGACGACAATCCGCTGCCAACTCCACCCTTCTGGGGGGATCGGATCGTCAAGGGGATCGGACTAGCTGAATACACCAACTACCTCGACGAGCGCGCACTGTTCCGTGGACAGTGGGGGCTAACTCCATCGCGTGGAGAGAACGGTCCAACGTACGACGATCTTGTTGAGACCGACGGCAAGCCCCAGTTGAGGGCTTGGCTGGACCGGATAAAGACCGAGAATCTACTCGAAGCGGCAGTGGTGTACGGCTACTATCCGGCTTGGGCCGACGGCGATGAGGTGGTCCTTGGCAATCCAACCGAGATGGCTGAGTTGACTGATGGTTCGCGGCCCACGGAAATGGCTCGCCTGCGATTCCCCCGTCAGGGTCACGGGCAGTTCCTGTGCCTGGCTGACTACATTCGTCCCCTTGAGCTACTCAAACCCGGCGAGGTTGACGTTCTCGAGATGCAGGTCGTCACAGCTGGTTCCAAGATCGCAAAAGCCACGGAAGTGCTGTTCGCCGACAACGCGTACCGCGACTACCTTGAGCTACACGGCCTTTCAGTCCAGCTCACTGAGGCGTTAGCCGAGTACTGGCACTCACGGGTACGTGCCGAGCTCGGAATGCCGGACCCAAGCGATATCCCGATGGCTGACATCCTCAAGCAGAAGTACAGCGGTGAACGTTTCTCCTTTGGGTATCCCGCATGCCCGGAGTTGGAGCAGCAGACGGTGATGTTCGAGCTGCTTGACCCAAATCGAATTGGTGTCGAGCTCAGTGAGGAGTACCAACTCCACCCAGAGCAGTCGACCTCAGCGATTATCTTTCACCATCCGCAAGCGAGGTACTTCAACGCTACGTAGGCGGCGACATTGCGCGACAATGCTCACGTGACTGAACTCGCGGCAGTGCTCTTTGATATGGACGGAACCCTCGTAGAGTCCGAATCGCTGTGGCATGAGGCTGAAGTGTCCACGATGGAGTTCTACGGGTCGACTTGGGACGACGAGGACCACACGTTCTCACTCGGTGGCCCATTTGGACGAGTTGTGGACTACATGGCTCAAAAGGCAGGGGTCACTTCTGAACAGATGGGTGAGCGACTAGTCGATACGATCGGTGAGTTGATGAGGACTCGACCGTTCCCGATCCAACCGGGGATTCGCGGCCTCTATGACGAGATCGTGGCGGCAGGTATTCCGGTCGGGCTAGTGACCAACTCATTCCAACACCTCGCGGAGTTGGTGATGAAATCTACCGGTTTCGCATTTGACGTGGTCATCGCTGGTGATCAAATACCTGAGAACAAGCCACATCCGATGCCATATCTATCAGCGTGCGCGAGGCTAGGAGTCGATCCACATGAGGCCGTTGTTTTAGAGGATTCGCTGACCGGTATTGCATCAGCAACCGCGGCGGGTTGCTTCGTCGTGATTGTCCCGGGCGAGGTCACGATCGAGCCTTCCGACCGTCAGATCAGCGTCGAAAGCGCGGCCTCAATAGACGTTGGGAAGCTTCGCCGCCTTGTCAGCCACGGCTAGAGTCGAGCCTTAAGAGGACGCACCGACTGCCGCCTCGTTGCGGCGTGCTGCCGCATCGAGATTCTTCATCTTCTCGAGGACCAGCGCCGCGGTGGGTTCGCGCAGCTCATCGACGATTCGCCCATCGGCCAAGAAGATGACGCGATCAGCGTAGGAGGCGGCATTCGCATCGTGGGTGACCATCACGATCGTTTGTTTGAACTCGTCGACACTTCGACGCAGAAAGCCCAAGACCTCTGCGCCGCTGGTTGAGTCAAGATTGCCTGTCGGCTCATCTGCGAACACAATCGCAGGCCGTGACGCCAATGCTCTGGCGCACGCCACCCGCTGCTGCTGCCCGCCCGAGAGCTCTGTCGGCTTATGCCCGAGCCGATCTCTTAGTCCAACCGTATCGACAACGATGTCGAACCACTCTTGGTCAACCTTGTTCCCAGCAATATCGAGCGGGAGCGTGATGTTCTCCTTGGCTGTCAGGGTAGGCACCAGATTGAAGCTCTGAAACACGAACCCAACTTGGCTGCGTCGGAGCTTGGTCAGGGCCTTGTCCGACAGTTCTGTGAGCTCGGTGTCGCCAATGAACACCTCACCCCCCGAGGCTTGGTCTAACCCCGCTAGGCAGTGCATGAGAGTGCTCTTACCGGACCCTGATGGACCCATGATCGCGGTGAACTCCGCGGCTGCGAAGTCAACGTCGACTGAATCGAGCGCGACAACACGGGTGTCCGCTTGGCCATAGACCTTCGACAGATTGCGCGCTCGCGCTGCTGGTTCCACAGGATCAGGCTACTGGCTTGGGGATCAGGTTGAGGTCGGTAGGGAGGTTCGGAATGGTCCCCCCTTTGGTCGGACACCTATCGTGGTGGTCACACCACCCGCACATCCGTGATGGTCGTGGTTGCCAATCACCCGATTCAGCGACCTTTGTGATGGCGTCCCACAATGCTCGTAGAGTTCTCTCAAACGCAAGTAGTTCCTGCTCCGATGGGTCGTAATGCAGGATCTGTGAGTCGCCCAGATAGATCAACTGAAGCCGTTTTGGAATCGACCCGTGAAGGCGCCAGAGCATGAGGGCGTAGAAGCGCATCTGGAACATCGCTCGTTGCTCAAACCCCTCGCCGGGGGAGCGGCCGGTCTTATAATCAACTACACGCTTGAGCCCGTTTGGTGCAATGTCAACTCTGTCGACGATTCCACGCAGTGGTGGTCCATCGGCAAGCTCAACTTCGATGCGAAGTTCACGGGAAGCCGGCTCGAGGTGTTGGGGATCCTCCAAGTTGAAGTAGGTGCGCAAGAGCGGTTCCGCTCCGCGGATCCAACGTGCCAACTCCTTGGCGGAGACATTCGGCGGGCGGTCTAGATCTACCTGTGCTTGATCACCCTCCGCGTCGACAGCGCGGTCAGACCCAGCGGCTACCGCGAACGTCAGCGATGGTTGCCTGTCAACCATTCGCTCCCAAGCCGGCATCAGTAACTCAGTCGCCGCATCGAGCGTCCGCGCAGGGGCCGGCAGGTCGAATAGGTCTTCCAAAACGGAATGGACAAGCGATCCTCGGGCTGCCGCGGAGCTCGGTTTCTCAGGGAATCGATCAATGGCACGATAGCGAAATAGCAGCGGACAGCTCAGAAAGTCCGAAGCACGCGATGGTGACAAGGCGATTCCGCGTGGCAGCCCTGGAGGCGGCTCTGCAGACGGGAGGACCGTGACGTCGGGTGATGACTCCACGACGTCGGACCGTGTCGCATCCTTAGCGAGTGTCTCGTTCTTGGCCATGGTCTCAAGGCTACGAGGTGGCGCTGACAATCGACGCCCAACGCGCGCAGACTAGGGTCAGTGCCCATGACTGCGATTGGCTCCGAACTTCGATCTGGACCTCTGCAACCCGGGGACCTCGTTCAACTCACCGACCCCAAGGGTCGAATGCACACGATTACGCTGGAACGCGGCAAGTCCTTTCATACTGCGAAGGGCGCAATAGCCCACGACGACCTGCTCGATGGTCCAGAAGGAGTCGTTGCGAGCTCAACGAACGGCACTAAGTACCTGGCACAACGACCCTTGCTACGAGATCTAGTCCTCTCGATGCCGCGCGGAGCCACGGTGATCTATCCCAAAGACGCCGCACTGATCGTGGGTCTCGCCGATATCTACCCAGGTGCCACGGTGATTGAGGCCGGCGCTGGTTCAGGAGCGATGACCTGCTCCCTACTAAGGGCCGTCGGCGATTCGGGGCGTGTCCACTCGTTCGAGCGTCGGGAAGACTTCGCCAAGATCGCGGCGGCAAACGTCGAGCGAACCTTTGGCCAACCTCACCCGGCCTGGGAGATAACCGTTGGCGATCTCGCTACAGAGCTAGCCGATACCAATGTCGACCGCGCAGTGCTGGACATGCTCGCACCGTGGGAGTGCGTAAGTGCGGTACATACCGCGATGCGGCCGGGGGGCGTCTTGTGCGTCTACGTGGCAACCACCACCCAGCTTTCGCGGATTGTCGAGGAACTTCGAGGCCACGGAGGGTGGACGGAGCCGGAATCGACCGAGACGCTGCTTCGAAGCTGGCATGTAGAGGGTCTAGCCGTTCGTCCCAACCACCGGATGATTGGGCATACCGGCTTCCTCGTGACAACGAGGCGTTTGGCGGACGGTGTGGAGTTGCCGCCCAAACGATCGCGTCCCTCAAAGGGCGCGTACGGCCAAGACTGGCAGGCGCATGTGGCCAAACAGAAAGAACAGGCCGAACAAGCAGATGGTAAGGCCACACCCAAGTAGCGCCCCAACAGCAACGAAGGCAGAGTAGGGTCGAAGGACTTAGGCAGAAACTCTTCGGCGGGTAACCAGCCGAGCGGGCAACGGAGGTCACCTATGTCACCTGATGACGGATACGGAACGCCGCGTCCAGACGGTCGCCCGCGAGTTACCGAAGGTGACCTAGACGAAGTTCGTCGACAACTGAACAGCGCGCAACTGCGCTCAGAACGCCTTGCCGATACGTTGCGCATCGCTCGCGAACAGATAATCGACCTCAAGGCTGAAGTTGACCGCCTCGCTGAGCCGCCAAGCGGATACGCCGTCTTTCTCGACAACTACGACGATGGCACGGCTGACATCGTCACGAGCGGCCGCAAGATGCGCGTAACGGTCAGTCCCTCCGTCGGGGCAGAGAATCTTCAGCCCGGCCAGGAAGTGATGCTCAACGAGGCGATGAACGTCGTCGCTGCATGTGGGTTTGAGCGCCAGGGCGAGATCGTCACACTCAAAGAGGTTCTAGAAGACCGCGAGCGTGCACTCGTTGTCGGCCGGACCGATGAAGAACGCGTTGTTCTACTTGCTGCGCCCCTTATCGACGAACCAATTCGGGCCGGCGACTCCCTGCTCATGGAGTCTCGATCGGGATATGTTTACGAGCGGATTCCAAAGGCGGAAGTCGAGGAACTCGTTCTTGAAGAGGTCCCTGATATCGACTACGAAGACATCGGTGGTCTCGGCCCGCAGATCGAGGCAATCCGCGACGCCGTCGAACTCCCGTACTTGCACGCCGACCTCTATGCCGAGCACAAACTCCGGGCCCCGAAGGGGATCCTGCTCTATGGCCCACCCGGCTGCGGAAAGACGCTGATCGCCAAGGCGGTTGCGAACTCGCTAGCAAAGAAGGTCGCCGCTAAAGAAGGTACCGATCAGCATCGATCGTTCTTCCTCAATATCAAGGGCCCAGAGTTACTTAACAAGTACGTCGGAGAGACAGAACGCCACATTCGACTGGTGTTCCAACGCGCCCGAGAGAAGGCGAGCGAAGGAATGCCTGTCATCGTCTTCTTTGACGAGATGGACTCACTGTTCCGTACTCGCGGCACTGGGGTATCCAGCGACGTCGAGAACACGATCGTCCCGCAGCTACTCTCTGAGATTGATGGTGTTGAGGGTCTCGAGAACGTGATTGTGATCGGCGCCTCGAACCGAGAAGACATGATTGACCCAGCAATTCTGCGCCCCGGAAGGCTGGACGTGAAGATTAAGATCGAGCGGCCGGACGCGCAGGCTGCGGCCGACATTATGTCGATCTATCTCACGTCTGACCTGCCGCTACACGAAGAAGACCTGCGTGCCAACGGCAACGATCCCGACCTCACAGTGCAAGAGATGGTCCACCGCGGAGTGGAGCGGATGTACACCGAAGATGACGAGAATCGATTCCTTGAGGTGACCTACGCCGACGGTGACAAAGAGGTCCTGTACTTCAAGGACTTTAACTCTGGGGCGATGATCGAGAATGTCGTTGCTCGTGCCAAAAAGTCAGCCATCAAGGACTTCTTGGACACCGGCCACAAGGGCATTCGCGTGAACCACTTGCTCTCGGCGTGCGTTGACGAGTTTAGAGAGAACGAGGATCTCCCAAACACGACGAACCCAGATGACTGGGCTCGTATCTCGGGGAAGAAGGGCGAGCGGATCATTTTCATTCGGACCCTCATTCAGGGCAAGAAGGGAAAAGAAGCCGGACGCTCGATCGACACAGTTGCAAATACCGGCCAATACCTCTGAGTGGCGCACGTCGGCTCCGCTCAGGACCTAGGTCATTTGTTGTCTGTGCCGCTTGTCCCGTGTTCCGCACATGCCGCAGTTAACTGCCGTCCAAATGCCGCCCTTTGGGGATAAATCGGGCATCGCCCCTCCCAAACTGATAGACATTCCCCGCTGACTTAGGTCGTTATCGTCGGAAGGGTAGACAGTGGACACCATCATTCTCATCGTGCTCCTGGTTGGAGCCATTTTTGCGATGAAGGGAGCGCCGGCCAAGATTGTCGTCCCGGTATTCCTTCTCGGTGTCGTCCTCACGGCACTGCTCTTCAACTACCATGTCTCCTCCGCACTGGATTTGAGCTTCTGATATGAGCGATACGACAACGCCTAGTACCGACGGCGCACCCATCGAACAATCCGAAGCAACTCCAGCCCCAGGATTCTGGAACTACGTTGGGTTCTGGTTCCCACATGTCGTGGCCGTTGGCTACGCCGGAGTAATCGCCAGCGCGATCTTCATTCAGTTCAGCCAGGGCGATCTGCCATGCCCGCTGTGTACCCTTCAACGGTTCTGCATGATCCTGGTGGCAATCGCGGCCACCTGGGTTGTGGGATTGGCCCGCAAGGGTCTGCTGACTCCCGACAAGTACGCGCGAACGTTCGGCCTCATGATGATTGGCGCGCTGCTGGGCACGCTGGTCTCTACGCGGCAAGTTCTTCTGCATATCCAGCCTGATGACCCTGGCTATGGCGATCCACTCCTCGGCCTGCACCTCTACACTTGGGCGCTCGTCACCTTCTTCGTGGTTTTGGTCTACAGCGCGGTCATGCTCACCTTGACCAAGCAAACGTTCCCAGTCATGCCAAAGGGCGCAGCTAGCCTGTGGATCAGCCGGATCCTTATTTGGATCTTTATCGCCATCGTGATCATCAACGTAATCCTGATCTTCACGGAACAAGGCTTCAACTGGGTACTTCCCGATGATCCGTCTCGCTATGAGTTGCTCTACGACTTGGGGATCAAGAACTAGCCCGCGACCTCACGGCTAGGGTGGCGTCATGGGCGTCACTCGAGTCATGGGGATCGAAACCGAGTACGGAATCTCGGTGCCTGGCCACCCGAACGTCAACTCGATGCTGGCTTCATCTCAAGTTGTCAATGCCTATGCCAGCCAACTTCCTGGTGCAGCCGCCAAGACCAGGTGGGACTACGACGAAGAGACACCACTTCGTGACGCGCGGGGATTTGATCTCTCCCGGGCGGACGCTGACCCCTCCCAGTTGACCGACGATGACTTCGGTATGGCCAACTCCGTTCTCACCAACGGTGCCCGGTTCTACGTCGACCACGCACACCCGGAGTACTCCAGTCCGGAAGTCCTCACACCACTAGATGCCGTCATCTACGACAGAGCCGGTGAGCTGGTGATGGCCAAGGCGGCAGAACTCGCTCGGCTCACACCAGGTGCGCCGCAGATCCGGCTCTACAAGAACAACACAGATAACAAGGGCGCCTCATACGGTACCCACGAGAACTACTTGATGAACCGCTCAACGCCATTCGCCGATATCACCACGGGACTGTTGCCGTTCTTTGTCACTCGCCAAGTGATCGTGGGATCTGGCAGGGTCGGCCGCGGTCAAGACGGGCGCACCGATGGGTTCCAACTTAGTTCTCGGGCTGACTTCTTCGAGGTAGAGGTTGGGCTCGAGACCACTCTCAAGCGGCCAATAATCAATACACGCGATGAGCCCCACGCCGACCCACAGTTCCATCGCCGTCTGCATGTGATTGTGGGTGATGCGAATCTGTCTGACCTCGCGACGTATTTGAAGATGGGAACGACCTCCCTGGTCCTGGAGTTGATTGAAGCCGGGGTCACGCTCGATGACCTCTCGCTCGCTGATCCAGTTGAGCAGATCCACCAGGTCTCCCATGATCCGGACCTAACGCAGAAACTTGAACTCGCTGATGGACGCAAGATGACGGCGTTGGAGGTGCAGCGCAGCTACGCGGAACGGGTCGCCAGCTTCATCGAAAGTAGAGAAGGCGATCAAAGCGATGAGCAAACTAGAGACGTCATTGCACAATGGCTAAGGGTTATCGACCAGCTCGAAGCCGACCCAATGGCGCTAGCTACCGAGCTTGATTGGGTCGCCAAGCTCCAACTACTCAATGGCTATCGGCGGCGTGACGGCTTGAGTTGGACTGATCCGCGACTCCAACTAGTTGACCTTCAGTACAGCGACTTAACAGAAGGCAAGGGGCTAGCCCGCAAACTTGAACGGCGTGGGAGCTTGCAGCGACTAACTACCGACGAGCAGATACAACGAGCAGTAACAGATCCTCCGCCGGACACGCGCGCATGGTTTCGAGGCGAGTGCCTGCGCCGGTATCCAGAGTCCATCGCGGCAGCCTCGTGGGATTCGGTCGTCTTTGATGTTCAAGGGCAACCTTCACTACAACGAGTTCCCACCCTCGATCCGCTGCGCGGCACCCGCGATCATGTCAGCGCCTTACTGAATGATTGCCCAACAGCTAAAGATCTACTGATTGCACTGCGTACCGTTCAATAGGGATCGGCACACGGCAGGATCAGCCGATCGGCGCGGGCTTTGCCTATTCGACCTAGGCGATCGCCCCGATCGCGGGATAGGCTCTAGGAGATGCGGTTGCATCCGCGAGTAGCGGAGCAGGCGGGCTCGCGAGCGAACCTAGACGGAGGTCAAAAAGTGGCTAGCGAACAACAGCGAAAGGGATCCTCGCGGTCGGAAGATGAAGCCCCAGAGCCGGAGGCCGCCGACGGTACGGCAGTCGCCGCACGCAAGGAGCAGCTAGATACAGATGTTGACGACATCCTTGACGAGATCGATGGAGTGCTCGAGGAGAATGCAGCAGAGTTCGTCTCATCGTTCGTCCAAAAGGGCGGTGAGTAGGCCTCGTGGCGTCAACGTCTCCTAGCTTTCCAGATCCATATCTGAATGCCGCAACCTCGTCGTTCTCCGAATTTCTTGATCAACTCAGTCGAACCGGGCACCGTGATGTATCTCGAGTAGAGCCAATGACGTCGACCTTCCCACTCGAGGGTGTTCCACACGGAACGACAATCGTTGCGCTTACCTACCCCGGCGGAGTAGTGATGGCTGGGGACCGTCGCGCAACGGCAGGAAACATGATTGCCCAGCGAGATATCGAGAAGGTATTCGCAACGGACGAGTTCTCGGTTGTCGGTATTGCCGGTGCGGCTGGCCTTGCCATCGAGCTCGTACGAACCTTCCAAGTGGAACTCGAGCACTACGAGAAGATGGAGGGTGCGCCGTTGTCAGTTGAGGGAAAGGCAAACCGCCTCTCAACTCTGCTGCGCAGTAATCTCGCAATGGCCATGCAAGGGTTGGCGGTCGTCCCGCTCTTTGCTGGCTACGATCCGCGGGGGAGCAACGGCCGGATCTTCTCCTACGACGTAACTGGAGGCCGTTACGAGGAGCACTCGTTCTTCGCGGTGGGCTCGGGTTCGGTGTTTGCGCGCGGATCGTTGAAGAAGCTCTATCGGTCCGACCTAACTCAGGATGAAGCAGTGACCGCTTGTGTCGAAGCGCTCTACGACGCAGCAGATGACGATTCCGCGACCGGCGGACCTGATCTATTCCGTCGTATCTATCCGATTGTCGTCGCGGTTGACGGCGATGGCGATCGGAAGTTCTCCGAGTCAGAGATGGCCGAGTTCGTTCATCGGGTCGTGAACGCCAGATCTACCTCTCCAGATGGACCAACCGCAGACTTGCCGACCTCTCGGGGTGACTCCAAATGACGATGCCGTTCTACGTCGCACCCGAACAGCTCATCAAAGACAAGGCCGACTACGCCCGGAAAGGGATCGGTCGTGGCCGTTCGGTGATCGTCTTGCAGTACGCAGATGGCATCGCCTTCGTGGCCGAGAATCCCAGCCGCGCGCTACACAAGATCAGCGAGATCTACGACCGCATCGCTTTTGCCGCGGTGGGCAAGTACAACGAGTTTGAGAATCTGCGGCAGGCAGGGGTTCGTTTTGCCGACATGCGCGGGTTCGCCTATGACCGTTCGGACGTCACTTCGAGGAGTCTGGCTAATGCCTATGCCCAGACTCTAGGCAATGTATTCACCGAGGCACCCAAACCATACGAGGTTGAGATTGTGGTGGCGGAGGTCGGAAGCGAGGCTAGCGACGACCAGCTCTATCGCCTAACCTTCGATGGCTCTGTCGCTGACGAACACGGCTTCGTTGCGATGGGTGGGTCCGCAGACGCGATCAGCGCCGCGTTGGCAGATCACTGGAACGATGACCTTAATCTGCCCGCCGCCGTGCGCTTGGCGGTCAAGGAGCTATCAAAGAACAGCGCGAGCGCGGGAGAGCCCAACGGCGAATCCCGGATCCTCACGGCGGAAGAGCTAGAAGTTGCGGTCTTGGATCGCAATCGGCCACGACGCAAGTTCAAACGCATCGTCGGTAATCAGCTCACGGAGCTCCTCTCACCGTAGGGTGGGGGCATGGATCGGCGCATCTTCGGGATAGAGACCGAATATGGCGTGACCTGTACGTTCAAGGGTCAACGCCGACTCTCACCTGACGAAGTCGCGAGGTACCTATTTCGTCGAGTTGTCTCTTGGGGTCGGTCATCTAACGTCTTTCTTCGTAACGGCGCACGCCTCTACCTCGACGTGGGCAGTCATCCGGAATACGCAACACCGGAGTGTGACGACGTCATTGCCACGGTTGTCCACGACAAGGCGGGGGAGCGGATTCTCGAGGGTCTAGTAGTTGACGCGCAGAAGCGGCTCTCCGAGGAGGGGATAACCGGGGATATCTATCTCTTCAAGAACAACACTGACTCAGCTGGCAACTCATACGGTTGCCATGAGAACTTCCTCATCTCCCGACAAGGTGAGTTCGGGCGCCTAGCCGACGCGCTTATTCCCTTTCTGGTTTCTCGCCAGATCATTTGTGGTGCTGGCAAAGTTGTGCCAACTCCAAGGGGCGCGGTCTACTGCGTGAGTCAGCGAGCCGACCACATCTGGGAGGGCGTCTCTAGCGCCACGACCCGATCTCGCCCGATTATCAATACTCGCGACGAACCTCACGCCGACGCTGAACGGTTCCGGCGCCTGCACGTGATTGTTGGCGACTCGAATATGAGCGAGACAACGACGATGCTCAAGCTGGGATCGGCCGATCTTGTCCTGCGGATGCTTGAGGCCGGGCGCACGATGCGAGATCTCACTCTAGAGAACCCGATCCGAGCAATCCGCGAGATTAGCCACGATCAGACAGGGCGCCGGACTGTTCGACTAGCCAACGGTAAGTCGATGTCCGCGCTGGATATTCAAACGGAGTACTTCGAACGAGTGCGCGGGTTCGCCGAATCTGAAGGCTTGCTAGATGAGCCGGACTCGATTCCCTTTAGAACTGTGGATCTGTGGCAGCGGACCCTAAAGGCCGTCTCCGCCAACGACCTGAGTCAGATCGATACCGAGATCGATTGGGCAATGAAGCTACGACTAATCGAGCGCTACATGAACAAGCACAATATGGATCTTTCAAATCCCCGTATCGCTCAACTAGATCTGGCCTACCACGACATCACTCGCACGCGTGGTTTGTACTACCTCCTCGAGCGCAATGGATTGGCAGCCAGGGTCTCGGCTGATATCGATGTGTTTGCTGCCAAGTCAATCCCACCCCAGACCACGCGAGCGAAACTACGGGGGGAGTTCATTAAGCGCGCTCAAGAGAAGCGCCGGGACTTCACTGTTGACTGGGTCCATCTCAAACTCAACGATCAAGCTGCCCGAACTGTGCTCTGCAAAGACCCGTTCCGGTCCGTAGATGAGCGGGTCGAGCGGCTGATCTCGGGTATGTGACGCCAGCCCTTTTACCGAAACGCTGCGCGCCCGCTACCAACCAATCACCCCCGTCGGGGCTATCATCCACAGATGACTTCGACCAGGGTTCGCATTGCAACGATTTCCGCCACAGCCGCTCTCGCCTTGGCCCTTGGGGCCTGCTCGAGCACCTCTGGGTCCTCGGATGGCTCATCAACCGAGTCAGCTTCCGCTTCGGCAACGGCAGAATCATCGGCCGCTAGCGGAGAGTTCAAGACAACGAATCTTAAAGCGACAGATGTCAAGGTCGAGAACATCGGCAAGAACATGACCGTTACGTTCCCGGTCCCCTCGGAGGCATCCGAACTGTCGACCGAAGACATCACGGTTGGAAAGGGCAAGGACGTCACCGCGACGGATGACGTCACCGTGAACTACTACCTTGCCAGTGCGCTAACCGGACAAAAGATGGAGGCGTCGTTCGATACCCAGCCGTTCTCCTCGAACCTGCAGGGTCTGATCCCGGCCTGGCAGCAGGGAATCCCCGGCATGAAGGCCGGCGGGGAGCGAATCTTGGTTGTTCCCGAGGCCCTTGCCTACCCAGGCGAGGGCACCCTGGTGTTTGTCGTTCAACTGATTTCCATCGACTCATAGCCCGTGAGTAACTCTCGTACTGAGAGGCTCCTAGCGCTCTCGTTGGCAATGATCAACGCGACTCGACCCCTCAGCCGTTCTGAAATCCAAGCGGCCGTTCGCGACTATCCCGCCGACGCCAGCCAGGTTGCGTTCGAGCGCATGTTTGAGCGCGACAAAGAAGAACTTCGCACAATGGGAGTTCCGCTTGAGTCTGTCGATATTGATGGACAAGAGGGAATCGGCTACCAGGTCGAGAAGAGCAGTGCATTCCTGTCGCCAGTTCAGGCAACCGAACAAGAGCGCCTCGCATTAGCACTCGCTTCGCGAATATGGCAGGAAGTCAGTTGGAGTCATGCGGCTACGACAGCCCTGCGCAAACTCGAACTTGTCGACGGATTCCAAAGTAGTCCGGCCACAACTTTTGCATTCTCCGTGCCAGTAGATTCCGCGCTACTAACCGACGCCCTCTCCGCTGCCCACAATCGCCAACGAGTCAGCTTTGACTACCGGACCGGCGACGAAGCACACGTTCAAACACGCCACCTACAACCGTGGGGGGTCGTGGCTGCTCGAGGGCGCTGGTACCTCGTTGGCCACGACGAGGATCGCGACGCAACTCGGGCGTTCCGGATGTCTCGCTTCACGTCCGCCTTGCGAATCGTCAAGCGCCCGAACTCATTCGTTGCCCCGCCGGAGACCGACCTTCGCAAGCTAGTGCTCACAGACTTTGCGAGCGAGAATCGCGTTGACGTTACCGTCAAGCTCAAGACAGATCGAGGGGCGAACCTTCGCGCACGCGCCGACTCTGTCGTGGATGAGATCGCCGAGTTCTCGCAAGTAGATCCAGACTCGCTTCTACCAGAGATTCTGCGCGCCGGTCCGGATGCGACCGTGCTGTCTCCAGCATGGGTTCGCGACATTGCTCAAGGCCGACTTGAGGACGTGATCTCAGCCCAGCCGACGGCTGTTACCGACGACGACCTTGCTGCCCTCGACAAGGCTGTTGGCCGCCGATCGAAGGTCGTAGCGGAGACGTCAATCGAGCAACTCGGCCGACTTCTCGCTGTGATTCCTTGGCTGCGAGCCCACCAAGGCGCGACTTATGACCAGGCCGCCGAGCACTTCGGGGTAACTGTCGACCGCCTCAAGAAGGACCTAACACTGGCTGTCTGCACGGAGTTCGGCCCCCACCTCCTGACCCTGGACATGGATATCTGGGATCAGACGATTTACGTCCGAGACTCCCGAGGAATCGAAGCGCCGCTGCGATTCACCGAATCGGAAGCATTCTCTTTGCTGATAGGGCTGGACCTACTGACTCAGGTCCGCGGGCCCCACGATGTCTCAGCGATTGCCACAATCTCTGACAAACTCCGAGCTACCGCAGGTGCCTCATCCTCACTGACGAACCATCTCAGCGTTGATGGCCAGCTCGTCAGTGCCGGACCCGGGAACCCGCATCTTGTCGCAGACGCCGAGCGAGCATTGGGGGACCAGCTCGCAATCAAGCTGGTCTACGTCGCAGGCAGCACCGATACGGAATCAACTCGCGTAATCGATCCAATGGGGTTGGTGACAACGCAAGGCGTCGAGTATCTACAAGCATGGTGTCGCGAGGCAGATGCCGTTCGGCTCTTCCGACTTGACCGAGTGAAGTCCCTCGAGGTCCTCGACGATCCCGCCCACGTTCCCGAGGCTGCTGGTGGACTACTCGCCGGCATCAATCCGCAGGGGACCAAGACAGTCATCGCAGTCGATCCCAGCGTTAGTTGGTGGGTCGATCAGGTACCCAATGAGGGGTCAACGGTGCTGACCGACGGTCGATTGTTAGTCCAGCTCCAAGTTGGCTCAGTCCAGTGGGCCGTTCGCACCATTATTGGACTTGGTGGTCGCCTAGGTGTCGTTTCACCGAGCTCACTGGCCGAGGATGTCCGGTCGGTAGCTGCCACGTCTCTGCGTAACTACCAAACGTAGTCGAATCTCGTTTTCCCGGCTTTTGAATACGTAGAGTTACTTATTGTCCGATTGGGCGCAGTTTTGTCACTCGCCGCGAATCAGCCGTCGAAATAAGTCAGTCTCCGGATAGAAGATCTGCCACTCGCAGTAACAAGACTGTGGTACGGACCGGAGGCACAGAATGACTACCATCAAGGCGACTTGCCCAGTATGCGGCGACATCGACCTCACGCCGAAGGATGTCCGACTCACGGTTGCTGACGACGCAGGTTGGGCGACCTACACCTTCACGTGCACCCAGTGCCACGACCAGGTTGAGAAGTCAGCCGACGACGAGGTTGTTGCCCTGCTTTCCAGCGCTGGCGTTGAGATCGACCGGGTACCAGCAGAAGCTCTCGAAGGTCACGCCGGAGCGGTCATCACCTATGACGACGTCTTGGACTTCGCCCTCTGGTTAGAAAAGAACGACCTCGTAGCTGCTGACTTCACCCCTGCCTCAGGGGCATAACCAGCCCGTCTTGTCCGATTTGTCGGTGCTGCCTTGCGCATCACCGCACGCAACTACGGATATTTGAGCACGCAATACCCTTTGGGTCGTGCACAGCCAACAACTGAACGCGTATGCTGCGTGACATGGGAAACTTTCGTGGCTGGGAATGGATCCTCATTCTGCTGCTTGCACTCTTACTGTTCGGTGGATTCAAGAAGCTGCCCGACGCCGCTCGCGGGGTGGGGCGATCACTTCGGATCTTCAAGGCCGAGACCAAGGGTCTACAAGACGACGACGAGCAGTCGGGTGAAGCGCCGACCGCAGATTCAACAACAGCTGATGGTGCTAAGAGCCCGTCAGCAATCGATTCAGCGGATAGTGCGCCATCCTCGACAGATTCCACGACCGAGCCAACGCAAGAGCCACATCCGGTGTCAGCGAAGCCAGGAAACGGTGCCGCCTCAGGAAGCGGTGGCACCGGTACCGCGAAGTCCTAGCTCCCGCCGTACGTGACGTTAACTGTGGGTGGTTCCGGGGACTCCGGTTCCGGGCAGCCCAGCGAAGAACGACCGCCGCGGATCGCGGGGTCCATGAGCCTGGCCGACCACCTCCGCGAGCTGCGATCCCGATTCCTCAAGAGCGCTCTAGCAATCTTCCTCGGAGCCATTGTTGGATGGATCTACTACCAGCAGATATTCGAGTTTCTCTCCGAGCCAATCAACCAGGTCGTCGAAGAGGCGCGTGCGCAAGGCCGTGACGTCACCCTCACGATTACCGACGTCGCTGGCGCGTTCACCCTGCAACTGAAAGTTGCTGCCGTCACCGGGCTCATTCTTGCCTCACCGGTGTGGATCTATCAATTTTGGCGCTTCGTTACACCTGGCCTGCACAAGCACGAGAAGCGGTGGGCCTACGGATTCGTCGCCCTCGCTGTGCCACTATTCCTGGCCGGCGTCGTCATGGCCTACCTCGTTTTGCCGGGCGCGCTCCAGATCCTCTTCGACTTCACACCCGACTCCGTCGCGAACTTCCTGCCAGTCGACACCTACCTATCATTCTTCATCCGACTGATCCTGGTCTTTGGCCTCGGCTTCCTAACTCCGTTGCTTATCGTCGGACTCAACCTCTTCGGCGTATTGACCGGCCGAACGCTCCTAAAATGGTGGCGCTTCATTATCTTCGGTGTGTTCCTCTTCGCTGCGATCGCGACGCCGACCGCAGATCCGTTCAACTTGCTGCTACTTGCGACTCCCGTACTCATCCTGGTGGGTGCTGCACTCGGTTTCTGTTTCATCAACGATCGACGTCGAGCTAAACGTGCGAACGAATCCGAGTTTGCACAATGGGGCGACGACGAGACCAGCCCGCTGTAGCCGGTGGTACCTTCACACACCATGAGCCAACGCAATATCGCCATGCTGGTGAATCCAAGTTCTGGTCGGGGTCGTGGAGCCCGTAGCGCACCAATTGCTGCACGCCGACTTCGCGAACGTGGTCTGCGAGTCACAGAAATCGTCGGGGGCAGCGCTGAGGAGTCAGCTTCGCTAGCTCGGGTCGCAGTCCGCGAAGGTGCCGACGCGCTGGTTGCGTGCGGCGGCGACGGCACGCTCAACCTCGCGCTTCAGGCAGTCGCCGAGACTGATACTCCGTTGGGGATCTTGCCGATGGGAACCGGCGATGACAACGCCCGCACTCTCGAGATCCCGATGAAGGACATAACCGCCGCTGCCGATGTGATCGCTGATGGCAAGACTCGCCTGGTGGACTGCGGGCACGTCGCTACCGCCGATGAGCAGTCCCGCTACTTCCTGGGAATCTTGTCGGTTGGATTCGACTCTGAAGTTAATGAGCGCGCAAACGACATGACGTGGCCGCACGGACAAGCCCGGTACCTGATCGCGACCTTGGCCGAGCTTCGGGTGTTTCAGCCGGTTCCATTCGATCTGACAATCGACGGTGCGGAGCTCAAACAGGAGGCAATGCTCGTCGCCATCGGCAACGGGATCTCCTACGGTGGCGGTATGAAGGTTTGTCCCGATGCGAACGTGGCAGACGGACTCCTGGACATGACAGTCCTCGCCGCCGTCGGAAAGGGCCAGTTCGTTCGCGCCTTTCCATCTGTCTTCAAGGGAACGCACACCAAACATGAGTACGTCACGCAGCACCGGTTCACCAAAGCAGTGATCAACGCACCGAACCAGATCGTCTACGCCGACGGCGAACGAATCGGCACCGTTCCCGCTACGGTGACCGTGCGTCCCGGCGCTGTGAACGTCTTCGCACCCACGTCCTGATGCCACAACCCGTAGCCTGTCGTCAATGACGAACGACGGGAACCAGACGACTGCCGCGCAACACTACGCAGCGGCAAAGCGACGCGCTGCCCACTCCAAGACCGCGTTGGCGGATTTTCAAGGCGGCTACGAGTTTGCGCTCGATACGTATCAAGTCGAAGCCTGCAGGTTCTTAGAATCAGGCAAGAGCGTGTTAGTCGCCGCTCCAACAGGTAGCGGTAAGACCGTCGTTGGTGAGTTCGCGATCTTCTTGGCGTTAGCGCAGGGCACCCGCGCGTTCTATACGACGCCAATAAAGGCGTTGAGTAATCAGAAGTACCGAGACCTCGTTGAGCGTTACGGTCCAGAGAAGATCGGATTGTTAACCGGGGACACCGTGTTGAACGGCGATGCGCCGGTTGTGGTCATGACGACCGAAGTACTCCGAAATATGCTGTACGACGGTTCGGATGCGATCGCATCGCTGTCTCATGTAGTGATGGACGAGGTCCACTACTTGGCGGATCGTCAGCGGGGACCAGTCTGGGAAGAAGTCATCCTCCATCTACCAGAACATGTCGCCTTGGTTGCGCTATCAGCGACGGTCAGTAACGCCGAGGAGTTCGGGGCATGGCTAGACCAAGTCCGCGGAAACACCGAGATCATTGTTGAGGAGAGGCGACCCATCCCGCTGCATCAGCACGTGTTGGCGGGGCGGCGATTACTTGACCTCTTCGCCGACGTTGACGACCAGGCTGAAGCTGCGGTCAATCCTGAACTCATCCAACTCGCTGTCGACGACGCGCGGGCTACTCGAGCTTCCCGCGGGTCGTACCGCGGCAATCGAGGTCGGGGCCGCAAAGCATCCGGACCGCCGCGACGTCAGGGTGGGGGATACCTACCGCGTTCGGTCGTACTCGAGCGCCTTGACCGCTATGAATTGCTGCCGGCGATTTTCTTTGTGTTCAGCCGGAGAGGTTGCGACGAGTCCGTAAAGCAGTGCTTGAACTCCGGACTTCGCCTGACCACCGAACCGGAACGGATCCGTATCCGTGAGTACGTCGATGAGCGGTGTCGTGACCTGCCCAGCGACGATCTCAACGTACTGGGCTACTTCGAGTGGCGTGATGCCCTCGAACGGGGTCTGGCCGCCCATCATGCCGGCATGCTCCCCATGTTCAAAGAGACCGTCGAGGAGCTTTTCAGTCTTGGACTGACCAAGGCGGTGTTTGCTACCGAGACATTGGCGCTAGGGATCAATATGCCGGCCCGAAGTGTGGTTTTGGAGCGCCTCGTCAAGTGGAACGGCTCGGCTCATGCAGACATCACGGCGGGGGAGTACACCCAGCTCACGGGTCGTGCCGGGCGTCGTGGAATCGACACCGAGGGTCATGCGGTCACCACCTGGCACACCGGACTTGATCCCCAGATCCTGGCTGGGCTCGCGTCAAAGCGCACCTATCCGCTGCGGTCATCGTTTCGCCCCTCCTACAACATGGCAATCAATCTCATCACCCGTCTCGGAGTCCAGGCGGCCAGAGAACTACTCGAGACATCCTTCGCGCAGTATCAAGCTGACGCGGGCGTCGTCGGGATCGCCCGGCAGATACGTAAGCACGAGGATGCCCTCGTCGGATACCGAGAGTCCATGCAATGCCACCTCGGCGACTTCAGCGAGTACGCAGAGCTTCGCGCCGGGCTCGCAGCCCGCGAACGTTCGATCTCAAAGAACTCGGCAGCGAACCGCCGGGCAGCCAGCGCTGCAGCTATTGCCCGGCTACGGGTGGGCGATATTGTCGTTCTGCCGACGGGGCGTCGAGTCGGTCCAGCCGTTGTCGTAGAGCCTTCCCGGCCCAACGATGAGCAACCCCGAGTGGGTGTACTGACCCTCGAGCGGCGGGTCAAGAAGGTCTCAACCTCGGATACCCCTCACGGTATTGAGGCGATAGCCCGGATGAAGGTCCCGCGCAACTTCGATTCCCGCAGCGCGAACTGGCGTCGTGACCTGGCGCGCACCCTCACGGAGAAGACCGCTTCACTTGATTTGAAGCGCCCCCGCAAGCGCACTGAAGCTAGCGGCGAGGACGCCGAGATTGCGCAATTGCGGGCAGACCTTCGAGCGCATCCTTGTCACGGGTGTGACGATCGTGAAGCCCACGCCCGGTGGGGGGAGCGCTACCACCGTCTTGAGCGAGAGACCCGACAACTACGAACGAAGGTTGAGAGCCGAACCAACACCATTGCGCGGCAGTTTGACCGAGTCTGTGCCCTGCTTGAGAGCTTGGGCTATTTGGCCAAGAACGATGACGGTGAGCTCAGTCCTACGCCGGCGGGAGCACTCCTGGCGCGCCTGTACTCCGACCAGGACTTGCTCGCGGCCGAGTGTCTGCGCGAAGGGATCTGGGAGGGACTCGATCCGGCTGAGTTAGCTGGTGCTGCGGCAGCCCTGGTATTCGAGAGCCGAAGCCCAGACCAGGGTGGCGCCACCCCACCAGTGCCGAAGTCACCATCTCTTCGCGCGGCTTTGGCCGACGAGTCCGAGCTCGCGATCGAGTTGGCCGAACGTGAGTCCAACCACCATCTTGACTTCACCCGCCAGCCCAACGCCGGGTTCTCGATGGCCGCGTTCGAGTGGGTTAAGGGCGAGCCACTCCACGTGGTCTTGCGGGAGAGTGAACTCGCACCGGGTGACTTTGTTCGCTGGTGCCGACAGTTGATAGATCTGTTGGGGCAAATCGGAGAGGCGAGTCCAGAGCGCGATGTCCGCCAGAGCGCGCGCGCCGCAGTCGAAGGTTTGCAGCGCGGAGTCGTGTCTTACACCGCGATATTGGATTAAGGCGACCGACTGCACACCGAACTCAGTTTCAGCCTCCGGTGATGTGTACTCCAAACGGGTGACCAAGTCCGCAAGGTCTCGGACGAATCTGTCGAAACACAGCAGCATGGGAACACTTCATGTAGTCGGCGCGGTAGCCCTAGCTACCACCCTCGGGCTCGCTCCTCTTCCAGCCGCCAACGCAGCGTCGGCACCGGTGCTCGGTGAGGCCGAAGTTACCGCGCAGACGAACCCAGATTCCGAGTCCATTGAGCTAAGCGAGCGGGCTAATCGCAAGATCTCTGGCAAGCTTCCCAACGGCGACAATTTCAAGCTACCTCCGGTCGGCCAAGCCCCGTTCCCAACCTCTGCGAACTCACCTGGTCTGCCAGGCAGCCAAGCGGCGTCGAACGTAGTCGAACCCGCACCCCCGTACGTGCCCCAAACCTCGTGTGACCCCGGGGAGAAGAAGGGCATCAAGGCCTTCAAAGCGCTCGTCATGTCGACCTATCCGGCGGGGCGGGATTGGGGATCGTCGCGGAACTGCACAGACGACGGCACCAGCGAGCATCTCGAAGGCCGGGCATGGGATTGGAACGTCGACGTCAACAACCCAACCCAGTTCACCCAGGCCGGGCAACTCCTCGGGTGGTTGACTGCCGATGGCGGAGCCAACGCTAAACGACTGGGGATCATGTATATCGGCTACAACTACCGGATCTGGGGCGCGTACCGAGCGAGCGAAGGGTGGCGAGCGCTTTCCAACAGCAACCCACACACCGATCATGTTCACTTCTCGTTCACATGGAATGGCGCCCGTAAGAAGACGAGCTTCTGGACTGGAAAGGTCAAGAGCAACGACTACGGCCCATGTCGGATCTATCAGGGTCAACCAGCTCCGCTGCGCGCTGGCAAGAACTCGTCACCGTGCCCGCCTGCGGCCCAACTGCCGAATGCCTGGGGATCAGCAGGTCTCCTCTGGCGTGGCAGTACCGGCAGTTTGGTGGCCACCGCGCAATCGAAGCTGGGGGCCACGCAATCGGGAACCTTCGATGCATCGACGGCGAAGGCTGCCGCGGCCTTCCAGCACCGTGCCGGGATTCCAGCGACAGGGGCGGTGGATGCCGCGACCTGGTTTGCTCTTGGAATGGGCGAACCCGTCTCGAAGGTAAAGCGCTCACTGAAGAAGGGCAAACGCGGCAAGGATGTGAAGCGGTTGCAGCGGGCGCTACGAATGAACAAGAAGAAGCGCGACGGTCGCTACCGTAAGAGCACCGTCCGGGCGGTTAAGTCGTGGAAACGTGCCAACGGCCTACGTCCGAACGGTCGGGCTTCAAAGAGCTTTCAACGCAGCCTTGGACTCTGAGATCAGTCAGGAGTCATCTCGCAGCTAGCGCACCTGCCACTTGAACGCTCGCTCGAGACGATCGATAGCGCTAGTCAAGCCCCAGCGAGTCGCGAACTCGTTGAGTTGGACCGGGTAGGCAGCCTTCGTCGGCAGAACGCTTTCGACTGGCTTAAGTGTGATGTCGGGAGCAACTCGAACGACATCACGTGCACGCTCTATGTAGTCCAAACCCGCGATGAGGTTACGTTGCGCGCCGGCCTTCACTCCGCTGTTACCTGCCTGAACGGCAGCAACCAGCGAATCGATATCGCCGAACTCGCTAATCATCGCGGATGCTGTCTTTTCACCGATACCGCGAACTCCCGGCAATCCATCGGATGTGTCACCGCGTAGTAGCGCGTAGTCCGCGTACTGATGGGCGCCAACCCCATAGCGTTCGCGGATCGCGGAATCGTCGATGACCTCTGCGTTGCCCACACCCTTGGCCGCGGTGTAGAGGACCCGAACCGGGCGGGAATCATCGACGAGTTGAAATAGATCTCTGTCACCGGTCACGACGAGGACCGGGTAGTCCGACTGTGCGACGAGTGATCCGATCACGTCGTCTGCCTCGTAGCCGGGTGCGCCGAGCCTCGCGATCCCAATCAGCTCAAGAACCTCGATAATTAGCTGAACCTGATGTCCCAACTCGTCCGGCACGTCCTCGCCGTCATCCGAGCCGTCAGTGTCCGGCGTCTCAACAACGCGGTGAGCCTTGTAGGTCGGGATTGCGGCCACGCGAAAGTCTGGTCGCCAGTCGTCGTCCCAGGCAGCGATCAGATCCGTTGGCTGGTGATCCTCCACAAGCCGACTAATGAAGTCGAGGAGTCCGCGCACGGCGTTTATTTGTGTCCCATCCGGAGCCATAATCGAAGACGGAACCCCATAGAACGCGCGGAAGTACAGGGACGCGGTATCGAGAACCATCAACCGTTTGGTAGCCATAGGTGACATTGTGCGCGATGGATGCCAGTCATGGCGATAGCCTTCGGATGTGAGTTCATACTTCGATATCGCCGAGTACCAATCCCGGTTGGATCGGGCTGCAGCACGATGCCGCGAGTTAGAGATCGACGCGCTGTTGATTACGCCAGGTCCAGACTTGCGGTATCTCGTCGGGTACCACGCCCACGCGTCAGAGCGGCTGACTTGTCTCGTCGTTTCTGCAAACGGCCCCAATCGACTGATCATCCCAACTCTAGAGCGCGGTACCGCGCTCGCTAGCCCGCTCAGCGAGCTCGATATCGAACTCATCCCGTGGGAAGAGACCGAGAATCCTTATCAACTAGCCGCCTCTGTCCTCACGACTGCCCGTCGCGTTGCGGTTGACGATCGCATGTGGGCGATTAAGGCTTACTACCTTCGCGAGCACATGCCCAAAGCCCACCAAGTACCGGCCGGGCCAGTCATGAACGAGTTACGCATGGTCAAGTCCGCGGCAGAGATCATCGAACTTCAGGCGGCCGGCGCAGCGATTGATCGAGTTCATGAACAAGTTCCGCAGTTCCTCAAGGTAGGACGCACCGAGCGGGAAATCGCCTCGCGTATTGCCGAGGCCATCGCTGTCGAGCATGAACAGGCCGATTTTGTGATTGTGGCGGCCGGACCCAATAGCGCCAGTCCGCATCATCTCCCGAGCAATCGACGGCTCCAGGATGGTGACGTTGTCGTCATCGATATTGGTGGAACCACGGCCACGGGGTACTGCAGTGACTCGACCCGCACCTACTCGATGGGGGAGCCCTCGGCAGACTTCGCAAGTGAATACGCCGAGCTACTTTCTGCACAACTGCGGGCGACCGCTTCGGTCAAACCAGGTGTGAGCTGCGAATCGGTCGACGCCATCGCAAGGAATGCGCTGACAGCGGCAGACCTCGGCGATTTCTTTCTCCATCGAATCGGCCATGGGATTGGGTTGGAAACCCACGAGGAGCCGTACATGGTGGCGGGCAACCCTCACAAGCTGGTGGAAGGCAACGCCTTCAGTATCGAACCAGGCTTTTATCGAGAAGGCGTCGCTGGTGCACGGATCGAAGACATTGTCGTCTGTGGGCCAGACGGTCCAATCCTGTGTAACGATCGCCCCCGTGAGCTGCTGATCGTCGAAGGCGATTCCTAGAGCGCACCTCAGTCCTGCGCAGCGGTTTCCTTCCCTTAGCAAGCACCCACAGTAGATCCGGAGATGTAGTGGCACCGTCGATAGAACGAGAGTTGCCCGATGATGAGGCCCGTGAGCTTCTACGCGTCGTGGAGCAGGTGGCAGACCAAACACTGCGACCCCTCGCCGATGAGTTCGAGCAGACCGAGACCTTCCCGCGTGAGGTTTTTCGTACCCTCGGCCAGGTTGGGGTTCTTGGACTTCCGTACCCCGTTGAGGTCGGTGGTGCTGGCCTTCCCTACACCGTCTACCTGCAGGTAGTCGAGGAGCTCGCTCGAGCGTGGCTAGCAGTTGGCCTTGGTGTCAGCGTTCATACTCTTTCTGCCCACGCGCTCGCGAACTTTGGCACGGCCGATCAACAGCAGCGCTGGCTGCCCTCGATGCTGGGCGGGGACCTATTGGGCGCCTACTGCCTGTCAGAGGCCCAGAGCGGATCGGATGCAGCGGGGCTGACCACGAACGCCCAGCGCACTGCGGATGGATTTGAACTCAACGGGACTAAGGCTTGGATCACTCACGGAGGAGTCGCTGATTTCTATACGGTGATGGCTCGCACGTCCCCTGATCGCAACGCTGGTATCAGCTGCTTCTTAGTCCCAGGTGACAGCCCAGGCCTCAGCGCGGCGGCGCCTGAGAACAAGATGGGGATGCGCGCCTCCACAACTGCACAGGTCATATTGGATCAGGTTGTTCTTACCGAAGACCGAATGATCGGGGATCCGGGTCAAGGGCTCACGATCGCACTCGCGGCCCTCGATGCTGGACGACTAGGCATTGCGGCCTGTGCAGTCGGGTTGGCCCAGTCAGCCCTCGATGAAGCGATCCGATACTCGCAGCAGCGCCAGCAGTTCGGACGAGCAATCAGTGACTTCCAGGGCATCGGGTTCATGATTGCTGACATGGCGACAGCAATTGAGTCGGCTCGCGCCCTCTATCTGAGCGCAGCACGACGTAAAGACGCTGGATTGCCCTACTCGACTCAGGCGGCGATGGCGAAGCTCGCTGCCACCGACATGTGTATGCAGGTAGCTATCGACACCGTGCAGATCCTCGGTGGGGCGGGCTATGTGCAGGACTTTCCCGCCGAGCGCTACTTCCGTGAGGCGAAGGTCTTACAAATCGTGGAAGGTACGAACCAGATTCAGCGGCATGTTATCGCTCGGAATCTACTCAGGTCCTAACTCCCTGTTCGCGCCGCTGCGTTAGGTGGTGGCAGGAACCGACCCGTCGCCCTTACGTGTCTCACGCCAGTTACTCCATGGCTCCGCCAGACGGGCCAATACAGGTCCGACGACAGCGGTTATCAGCACATAGGTGGTAACCAGCGGCGCCAGCTTTGGTGGGGCAAGCGGAGAAACCGCGACGATTCCGGCGATGACGACACTGAACTCACCGCGGGCAATCAAGATGGTGCCAGCTCGCCACTTGCCACGCTCGCTTGACTCGGCGCGCTTTGCAACGATTCGCCCAGTCAGCAGCTTCGTTGCGACACCCACAGCGGCTAGTGCGAGCGCGACTGGGAAGACGGCCGGGATATCAGCAGGATTGGTTGACAAGCCGAAGAAGACAAAGAAGACGGCAGCAAAGAGATCCCGCAGTGGTGCCAAACGAGCTCGCGCGGCCTCAGCGACCTCACCGGTGAAGAGAAGGCCCACAAGGAATGCAGCGACTGCCGACGAGAAGTCGAACAGGGTAGCGAACCCGGCGACCAGAATCGTGGCGCCGAAGATGGTCAACAGTAATGCGACAGGCTGATTCGCGTCGAGAAGTCGATTGATGAAATGGACCCGCTTCACCGACAGCAGCAGCACGAATCCAACCACCGTGAGTGCAACACCGACACTGATGAGTCCAGTCACGAGGCCTGCACCCGTAGCAATCGCCGTCACGATAGGCAGATAGGGCGCCATCACGATGTCCTCGACGATAAGTAGTCCGACTACCCCGGGGACCTCTGCCTTCCGCCGCCACTTCAAGTCTCGAACAACCTGTGCCACGATGCCCGAACTCGAGATGTAAGTGACACCACCGAGCGCCACTGCACCGAGCAGACCCCATCCCAGCAAGAGCCCGAACGCCACACCAGGCAGCGAGTTCAGCACGATGTCGTAAATACCTGAGCGCCACTGATGTTTCATCGTCGCTACAAGCTCGCGACCCGAGTACTCAAGCCCTAACAGAAGAAGGAGCATGACTGCCCCGATCTCAGCGGTCACCGCGACGAGGTTCTCGTCAACGCCGAGAACGAACCATCCGCCCTCTCCGAACGCCAGCCCCGCGATAAGGAATAGCGGGATAGGGGAGACCCCGACAACTGCCGCAAGACGAGCCAGAATGCCGAGTCCGAGCAGCAGCGCGCCGAACCCCACAAGGGACGTTGCGACTGAGTCTCCTCCGGAAGCGAGGAGGGCATCGGGGGACATGCGAGACATCCTGACAGGATTGGGGGTGTGACCTTAGCCTTGGGCCGGATTGTACTGACTGCCGGCGTCGTGTATTCGCAGCGTTTCCCGTTTTCGACGACAGTAATTGTTGATGAGGGGATAATTGCCTGGATTGGCGATGAGGAGGGGCTCTCCGGTCAGCTACTCGCTGATGACACCGTTATCGATTGCCAGGGCGCCTTCATCGCCCCAGCATTCATGGATGCGAATGCTGGCGTCATGCGGAACCTCTCAGCTGAGGTCGGCGCTGCCTTCTTCAGAGTTGAGGAACAACTCGTTCCCTACGAGTTCACTAGGGGTGCCGAGCCAGCGGCAGTGAGACTCAAAGCTCCGAGGGCTACGTCTCGCCATGATGGCATTCTCGAGCAACCCATATCCGTCGCGATTAGCGAGATGCTCAGTCGCCGCGAGATCGCCGTCCTCCCGACGACGACGGAACCGACGTTGCTGACCGAGTTGGCCCAAGCTGGCGTCCCGTTCGCTTTTGGTTCGTTCGGTGCTGACCTTGATATCTGGGGAGCGGTTCGACACGCCGTCTACGGGGGACCAGGCGGAATCTCGGGCCGTGCCGCCTTCAACGCGGCGACGAGAGCAGGTTGGCGAATCCTCGGCGCTCCCGAAGCAGGAGAGGCAGCGGTGGGGTCATTTGCCCGCCTCAACCTCTGGCGTTGCGATGATCTGGTCGTACAACTTCCTGATGATCGGATTGCGGCGTGGTCCACTGATGTTCGTGCGGGAACGCCACCGCTACCAGACCTCTCACCGGATGCGTCACTACCAACTCTGTGGGCAACAATGACCGGTATGCAGCTGTCGGTGATAGGTGAGTAGCCGGGCTGCTCCCACCAGCCGGTGGCGTAGTCCCGGCACCGGCTGGCGATGGGCCGCCGTCGTCATCGGGGGAGTGCTACTTGCCGGGGCCTTCCCGCCCTTCGGTTTCGGTGTGCTCGCTCCGGTGGGGGTCGCTCTCATTACCCTTGCGACTGGCACGACCGTACGGCTTCGAGGGGCGTTCGGGCTCGGATTCATCGCTGGCCTGCTCTTCTTCGGAATCCTCTTACGATGGATGACTGTCCTAGGTGCCGATGCTTGGATTGCGCTAGCGATCTACTGCGCGCTTTGGCTAGGCCTCGTTGGAGTGCTGACCCGGATCATCATTCGACTTCCGTATTGGCCGCTCTGGATTGCCGGCGTTTGGGTCACCCAAGAGGCTTTGCGCGACCGGTACCCGCTTGGTGGCTTCCCCTGGGGGCGCCTGGCGTTCAGCCAGTCAGATAGCCCGACGCTGGGCTTGGCCAGTGTCGCTGGCGCGCCGCTGATCACCGCAGCCGTTGCCCTCAGCGGTGGACTCATCGCCTGGGCTGCACTTGAGTTCCTGCGCAGGCGCTCCGGCTTCCAGAGCCCACGGCCGTCCGGGGACGAAAACCAGCCGCGTCACCTCCGGGTGCTAGCCCTCGCACTCGTTGGAGCAATCGGAATCTGGACCATTGGGCTCGCTATTCCACGGCCCACTGCTGGTGAGACCGCCGATGGCCCGGCGAGCGCAGTCGTCGCCCTAGTCCAGGGCAGTGTCCCGAATTCGGGTCTCAACGCGATGTCACAGCGTCGTGCCGTTCTCGATAATCACGTTGCTGGGACGCACGAGCTAGCCGCCAAGGTTCGCTCGGGGGAGCTTCAAGCACCGGAGCTGGTGATCTGGCCGGAGAACTCAACCGATATCGACCCGCTCAGCGATCAGAGCGCAGCAGCCGCCATTAGCTCCGCCGCTGACGATATCGGCGTCCCGATTCTTGTTGGCGCCGTCACGCGCAATCCCACCGACCCAACGACCCTATGGAACGTCGGGATTGTCTGGCAGCCACAAACTGGACCAAGCGAGTTCTACGTCAAACAACATCCGGTGCCTTTCGGAGAGTACCTACCTGGGCGGTCGGTTCTTCAACGCTTCATCACCAGATTCGAACGGATTCCATTCGACTTCGCGGCAGGTCCTGAACCCGGAGTGCTCCAAGTGGGACCCGCCAGAATCGCCGACGTAATCTGCTTTGAGATCGCCTACGACGAGGTCGTTCGCGACGGCGTCCGTGCGGGCGGACGGGCGATTGCCGTGCAAACCAACAACGCTACCTACTCGTTCGTCGGCCCCGGGGGAGCAGCACAACCAGAGCAGCAAGCTGCCATGTCAGCGATCAGAGCGGTCGAGCATGGTCGATCTGTCCTCATCGCATCTACCTCTGGCGTGACGGCGATCCTCTCCCCAGACGGCACCGTCAGCCAGCAGGCACCCCTGTTGACAGCGAGCCAACTAGTGGGGGATATCCCACTGCGGGATTCGCAGACGATCGCTACGAGGGTTGGCGCCGTACCCGAATGGCTCCTCCTCTTGGCAACGGCCGTAGCGGTCGTAGTGGCGCTCAGAGCCCGACGAATCCGACCTCGAGAGGATCGGGCGCCGAAAACGACCGGCAGCGGGACTTCGCACCCGTCTCACGAGATAGAGTGAGAAACTCACCATCTAGATCGAAGGGCCTACGTTGACCGACTCCGCGTCTGAACCCGCGCCAGGATCATCGCCGGAGACTGACTTCAGCGACCTTGGAAAGATCCTGGTTATAGTCCCCACCTACAACGAGAGCGGGAACGTTCGACTCATTACCGACCGGGTGCGTGCTGCGATCCCCGAGGTCCACATTCTCGTCGCTGATGACAACAGTCCCGATGGCACGGGCGATATCGCCGATGAGCTAGCCGCGGCCGACGAACAGATTCACGTCCTGCACCGACAAGGGAAAGAGGGACTAGGCGCGGCCTACCTTGCGGGATTCGAGTGGGCGCTTGCTAACGGCTATGACGTCATGATCGAGATGGACGCCGATGGAAGCCACCGTCCAGAACAACTATCGCTGTTACTTGACGCCCTCCGAGATGCCGACCTCGTCCTAGGGTCGCGCTGGGTACCAGGGGGATCAGTCCAGAACTGGCCGAAGAGCCGCGAGATCCTCTCACGCGGAGGTAACTGGTACACCCGAGTGGCCCTGGCGCTGCCATTGAGGGATGCCACAGGTGGCTACCGCGCTTACCGCGCGAGTACTTTGCGGGCGATAGACCTCAACGGAGTAGGCAGCGCTGGATATATTTTTCAAGTCGACCTCGCATATCGCGTCATCCAAGCCGGTCTGCGGGTCGTTGAGGTACCAATTCAGTTCACCGAACGCGAGATCGGTACCTCAAAGATGAGCCAATCCATCGTGACCGAGGCGCTTTGGAAAGTGACCGTATGGGGCGTCCGCGAGCGAGTAACAAAGCAAGGACGATCTCGGATCAAACAAACCCGTGCGCTGACTAAGCAACAATCGCAACGAGAGATCGGCGCCTAACTTGCGCGGCTTCATCGTCTTCTTGGTCTACGTCTTCATCGAGCTCGTTGTCGCGATTTGGCTCGCGTCACTTATTGGGTGGCTGTTGGTCATTGGCTTAACTGTTGCATTCTTCGTGTTGGGCCTAGTCGTCATACAAAACGCCGGGATCCAGGCAGCTCAGAGTCTACGAACCGCAAGCGAACACCAGCAGCCCGCAGACGGTTCAGAGGTCGGTGACTCGGGGATCAAGTTCGTGGCGGGCGCACTGATTACAACCCCCGGTTTTGTCACGGACGTGATCGGCTTAATCCTGCTGATCCCACCGGTTCGCACGCTTGCCCGACGGGGTGCAGCACTCTGGTTCGTTCGCTGGGCACGTGGTAAGAACATGTCAGTAATCAAGACCAACGTTGACGGTGCGACCGTCACCAGGGTGGTACCTGGGGATGTCGTCGCTGGCGACGTTATTCACCGCGAGGATGCCGACCCGGATGCTGATACGCGCGAACAGCAGCATCCCGATACCCCAAGGGGTCCGCGCGGAGAGCTCCCCGACAGCACTACCTCGGACGACTAGCAACCACTATTGGCCGAGCTATTGCTTCCTGGGCCACGGCACCGAATCGCGTTCGAAATTGCAAATGAGCCCGTGCCCCCAGATTTGGGGTGCACGGGCTCATTTGTGCTAGTACTAGGCGCTCTTCTTACGGCGCGGTGCGCTTGGACGGCCAGCGCTGACAGTTGCCCGATCGCTGCGGAGAAGATCTAGTCGCTCATCAAGCAGAACCTGTAGGTCCTCTTTGGTACGACGCTCCATCAGCATGTCCCAGTGAGTACGGGCTGGCTTTACGTACTTTGGCTCCGGTCGATCACCATCGCGCAGAAGCGCTTCTGACCCGCAGCGGCATTCCCACACCAGTGGGACCTCCGCCTCGAGGGAGAACGGCATTGTCGTTACGTGGCCGTTGGGGCAGTCGTAGGAAACTGGCTGACGTGGGGCCATTTCAACGTGGGAGTCTGTCTCGTAGCTCGTTGCTCCAAGACGCGAACCGCGCAGTGCTCCGTCGCTCATATCTGTCACCTTTCGCCCTCAGACGCTGTCGTCTGGTTGTTTTCTCTGCTCACACTTAATGTCGTGGTGCTAACTCCACAACGTGACTTGTTGGCTGTTATTCCCAGACAAGGTTGTCCGAAACCTCATTCAGCATTTCTTTCTTTCTGTTGGACGTACCCAGCTGCACATCGGTGCCGTCTTGTCAGGCAGTTTCTTCGATGTCAATTGAGTACGGGTTTCGAGGGTAGCGCCCTCGCTTCGTTCCGCTTCGCCAGGAGTCGATTGAACACAGTTGGGCGATCAGTCACGATGCCATCAACACCTAGGTCTAACAGGCGACGCATCTCGTCCTCATCATTGATCGTCCATACGTGAACGACTAGGCCCTTTCTATGCGCGGTGTCGACAAATCGCTTCGTGACGATTGGCACTCCGCTTTGCTTGACCGGCACCTGCACGCACTTAGCCGAGTCGGACAGAACAAGACCTGAGAGCCGCCTCGCGATCGGACCCATTCGAGATGATGCTGCCAGGGCCGCAACCTCATTGGGGGAAAGGGCAGTAACAATGGATCCACCGAGCTCACGACGAATAGACCGCAACCGTGAATTACTAAAAGACGCGACGCATACCCGATCCGCATAGGCGCTACCGCGCATCATCGCTAAGAACGGTTCGACGGTTCTGTCGTCCTTGACATCGATATTGATGTTGGTCTCAGGGAACTCCTCGAAGAGCTCCTCAAGCCGCATGATCTCGTCGACACCGCCAATCTTCGCGCGCCGAACCTCGCTATACGGCAGCGCGCTGATGCGACCAACCCGCCCGGTCACGCGGCTAAGAGTCGCATCGTGAAAGACCATGACTTTGCCATCTGCGGTGGCACGAACATCGGTCTCAAAGTAGCGAAACCCTAGCTTGTGAGCGTTACGGAATGCCGTGAGTGAGTTCTCAGGAGCCTCGCGGCCACCGCCTCGGTGTGCTAACCCGATAGGCCCCGG
Source organism: uncultured Actinomycetes bacterium (assembly GCA_946803585.1). Taxonomy (GTDB): domain Bacteria; phylum Actinomycetota; class Actinomycetes; order S36-B12; family UBA10799; genus UBA10799. The sequence continues at coordinate 84,639 of CAMPEQ010000007.1, read as the reverse complement.
TATCGCCAGAAACGGGTGTGCGCTGTCCCGGCCAGCCGATGCGTTCACAGCTCTAGGGTAGTTCAGGCTCTACATCAATCGATGTCACACCTGTCGTGGAGATCGAACGGCTGTACTCAACGCCATTCACGACCGTCGTCACCACCGCGCCCGTCGCGGTCAGATCACCGGTCGCGCTGACCGTGTCGGCAGCTACCCCGGCCGATCGGGGAACGATCACGGTGACGAGCCGGGTTGTGGGACTGGCTGCGGCCGCTCGCAATGTCGGTGAAGCCACCAACTCGCCGTACTCCGTGGAGTTCCATCCGCGCCAAGGGTCTTTGCTGCCCGCCGCACTCGATAGCGTGACTGGGCTCGCTACGTTGATAATCGAAACGTTCGCTCCCGTGCCCTCGGTTGCTGCGCTCTGGCCGTCGATCACCACTGTCCGATATCGACCAAGATTCCAGTTGGCGTAGAACGTTGCGGGGCTAGCTGGCCCGACGTCGTCCATGACGATAAAGAAGTCGCCGATCCGGTCGTACCAAATTGTTCGCTGGAGGTGTGTGTTCGCGTACGCGCCGTCGACGATTGAGGTGAAGTCACCGGCCACCGATGATGCGGCGGCAGTAACTGTTGGACGTGGCCCACCAGCGGATAGGCCGTCGATATTGACGTTGTTGTGAGCGCTCCGACTGCGAATGTAGGTCGCCTTCGAGTTCTTGATGTAACGGTACGGCCCGGTATCGAACAGCAGCTGGTCGCCTCGCGATGCGACCGTCAGTGCCGCCGCGTCGTAATGTGCGTGGTACTCCGACGCCGGGCCAGGTCCGGTCCGAACGGAGTAGTAGGTCTCCTTGGCGTACTTGCGCTCTTGGCCAAAACCTGAGTGGCCAAAGATGAACCCTGACGAGTATGTCCGGTACAAACTCTGCGGTCGGGAACCGTCAGCGCCCTTCGTTGCCACGTACCGCAGTAGCGAACCCGCCGGGGTTTCGGCTTTCTTAACCTTCTTGGTTCCACCATCACCGAGGGCTTCGTAGCGTCGATCAGGTCTCGCTCCCTGAGCGAGGAAGTCGGCTATCCGTTCGGACCGACGCAGCTTAGGACCAGGCGCCTTCCCGCACGCGCGCATTCGGGCAATCTCTTGGCCGGTCCACAGATAGGTGTTGCGGGCGTAGAGCAACGAGCCCTCTCGAACAGACCCATCTTTGGCAATCATCTTCTTCGAGTTCTTACCCATCAACTTCTTACCCTTTTTCAGCGTCTTCTTCTGACCAAGGGCACATCCGACGGCAAAGATTCCAGCAGCTTGCAGGAACGACACATTGTTGTAGTTCACCCATCGCTTCTGTGCCACGGTTGCCTGGAGCTTCATGGACTTGACGATCTTCTTACGTTTCTTCTTAGTTGGAACAGGCCCGGCTAGCGCACATGTCAGCGTGATCATGCGGAAACCGGACTCGATCTGGCCGTATGCCTTCCACTGCCGCGGGTTATTCGGCGGATTGTCCTTGATCCAGTCCAGAACGATTTTGTAGAAGCGCTTGACCATCTTTTGCTTTCCCGCGCGCAAGCCGTGGCGCAGCAGGGGAAGTGCCCAATCCAAGGAGTGCATGTGGCCGTTCCCGCTGTAATCGAGCGCGTTGGTGTGGCGCCAGTTGGGGTTCTTCTTCAGCCGAAAAGTCCCATAGTGTCCGACGCGTGCCCAACCCGCCATCATCCTCTTGGCGTCTGCCTCGTCCTTGTCGTTTGCTGCCCATGTGCCGTACTGGCACTGGCTGGCGGCCCTTGACGATTGAGCCCTACTTTGTGGAATTCCTGGTTCACTGAATTCCGGCAGAACACCGGGATCCGGTTCCGCGTAGAGCGGGTCATCCGCTGTAATTGGCGACGAGAGTGCGGCCGTCGGTAAACCAATTTGAGGTTCGATGGCACTGGCGGGGGAGTCAACAATCGTCGTCGCGATCACTCCTAGAACGAGTGAACTGGTGACAAAATTGCGCAGAGACTTGTGACTTCGAAGAGCAGACATCATTTCGAGACTACGTTGGATCGAGGCGAACCTAAGCCGAACCCAGATCTTTCGACGAAAATTCGCGCAGTCCTGTCTTCGATTTAGAACTATGCGCGAGGGCATACAGGAGCACCAGTTGCAGCGGAATCGCCAACGACAGCATGATCAGAGGTACGCCAAGAGTGGCCGCAACCTCAAGGCCACCAACGCAGAGCGCCCCAACAATATCGTCGATCGACGTTCAATAGCTACGTGCCTCAGACACCGCTCATCCTGATTGCGGGCATGCAGTGGTCCATTCGTAAAGTGCCGATAATGTACATTATGTCAACTAAACGACCTGATATTGCATCTGATGCAATATCTCTCCCGATGGCCCCATCCACATGCCCAGGACGTCTCGTTGGCCGTCCATGGTGATTCCCAGGGCCACATAGACGGGGCGATTAGCTACTTGGCCTTCCCGAACTTTGATGACGATCGCGTCGATGAGGATGACCGGATACGCCGCGTCCAGGGGCCGGTTCTGCCAGGCCAGCATGTCGGACACGATCGTGTCGGCTAGCGTCGTCGGTAGATGTCTTTTCGGTGGCCGATGGCCACAACGAGGATCCGGACGATGTGGTCGTCGATGTCGTATATGACGCGGTAGTCGCCGGTCCGGACCCGCCACTCACCGCCACCACCGACGAGTTGGGTTGCTGCTGGCGGGCGCGGATTGTCGTGCAGAAGTTCGATAGTGCCGCGGATCCGTGCACGGGCGGCAGGGTCCAACTTCTTGAGACGGCGGGCTGCCGATGGTGTCAACTCAACGGTGTAGCGCACAGCCTTACACTCCGAGATCGGCTTTGACCTCGTCCCACGGGATGGAGACATCGCCGCCCGCGAGGCCGTCGCGCGCCTGTGCCGCTGCCGCAATATCGGCCGCATCCTCGGCGTCTCTGAGTAGCTGGTCAAGGTCATCGGCATCGACGACGGCGGCGATTCGTTTCCCTCGCCTGGTCAGATAGACAGGTGTGTGACTGACGCGGGCGTCGTCGACGACGTCGGCCAGTTTGGTGCGCGCTTCGGTCACGCTGATCTCGGACATAGTTGCCAGGGTAGCAACAATGTGCGAGAACGTACATATCAAACGGTGACGTACAAAAGCACCGATAAGATATATCATGTCAACTTGAAGGTTGATATCGCATCTCATGCAATCGATTCGATTAGTGCGCTATCCGGACCCACCTGTGGCTCCTACGGTCGTGTCTGGAGCGCTGCGCATTTCGGATCGGACTCTGCGGATGACGCTAACTCGTGGGGACACATCCGTGAAATGGTGAAGCGTAGAGTCGGGCGCGCCACTTCGAACCCCGGGTCGTCATATGGACGCGATCACCGGCGAGTAGGCGTGGTTGTTGTTTGACGAGTTTGCGGTAGTTGATGATCCGCAGGTTTGTGTATCGCTTCGATTCCTTACGCAAGATCCGATTGACCGGCCCGCCCGGCCCCTCCTGCCAGCCCCGCGGCCGAGAGGTGTTCACCCACCACACCTGCTTGTCCAGCTTGTTCGCCAGGCGCATCACCGCACGAACATTGGTGCCGAAACCGTAGCGGGCTTGGTCGTTAGTTCCCAGCGCAACAATCCACACCGGCGCTGCTTTTGCCTGCTTCGAGCCGAACCCCGCCCGGAACCTCTCATTCAGCGCACCCCGAGTGGAGAGACCATTTCGGCCATACACACTGGCGTGGATCCCCATCCGAGAAAACACCCGGGGAACGTACTTGCCCGCTCCCCCACGCGAAGCATCCGTCAGCGAGTCACCGATCACAAACACACTCGACGGGCACTGCCCAACCACCGCCGTCGCACCGTCTGCCGCCGAGGCCGCGCCCGCTGCTGGCGCAAGCGAAACGCAGAGCGTGACCAGTGGGACGAGGGCAACCGCGGCGGTTTGTGGCTTCATCAGTGTCGACCGTAGTGACCTCAGGCATCTGAAGCTGATCATTGCCACCCCGCTGGCCCAAGGAGGTTGCGGCGGCACATTAGGGCCCTTATTGTCTGCGGGCGATGCGGTGTCCGTGGGTGGGTTGGACGGAGCAGGGGAAAACGGTCGAGGTAGCGATGCGGGGATCACAACTCCCGACACCGACTCATTCCTACTGCTCTTCTCCTCCATGATTTATCTTCTCCAGCCCACAGCGGCTAGCTGTGGAAATCAGACAGAAGACTCACCCACAAGGTTTCTTACGGACCCTCTCTTAGCGACACCTGCTAGAGCGATCTGCCGCATCCTGACGGGTCGTGACATTCACAGCCATCAAGCGCTATCATCGATAAATGGCGATGAATGAGACGGGTACGAGGTCGGACTTCAAAGACCAACAAACCTTCGACGATGTATCAGCCGCTGGTGCACTCTTCCGTAGTCTGGGTGACCCCACCAGGCTAAGGATCGTCCGCCACCTGGCAGGCGGCGATCACAAAGTAGTGGAGCTGACCACGCATCTTGGTCTGGCTCAATCTACGGTGTCAGCGCACCTGGCATGCTTGCGCGATTGCGGCCTAGTCAGCGTGCGCGCACAAGGTAGGGCGTCGGTGTACTCGCTGGCGCGGCCGGAACTGATCGATCTACTTCAAGCGGCCGAAACGCTACTAGGAGCAACCGGCAATGCGGTGTCGCTCTGCCCCATCTATGGAGAGCAAGCACTGTGAGCACCTCAACGGATGATCGGCAGTTGTCTCCGACTGAAGATCGAGTCAAACTCGGGCGGCGTGCGCAACTTCTCGCTGGCGCCAGCGTCTCATACAACATCGTCGAGGCAGGGATCGCCATTGCGGCGGGCACGGTCGCGGGCTCCGGCGCACTGATCGGCTTCGGGCTAGATTCCATTGTTGAGGTCGCTAGCGGACTGATCATCTTGTGGCAGTTCCGTCACCGAGTACCCGAGTCACGTGAGAAGCTGGCCTTGCGCATGATTGCGCTTTCCTTCCTTGCTCTAGCCGCCTATGTCGCTGTGGATGCAGTGTTGGCGCTGTTCCAACAGCATCGACCCGAGCAATCACTGGTAGGAATCGGATTAGCTATCGCATCTCTGGCGATCATGCCCCTCCTATCCCTTGCTCAGCGCCGAACGGGGCGCGCGCTTGGTTCAGCGACTGTGGTGGCGGACTCCACCCAAACCCTGCTCTGCACCTACCTGTCCGCGGTGCTACTCCTTGGATTGGTGCTCAATGGTTGGCTCGGCTGGTGGTGGGCCGATCCCATCGCGGCCCTGATCATCGCTGCCGTCGCTGCGAAGGAGGGTCTTGATGCATGGCGCGGGAAGAACTGCTGCGGCCCCATAACAGTGGACAATTCGGCAGAGTCATCCTGCTCCGACGCTTGCTGCTAGAACCTAGCCATCTATCCAAAGTTCGACCTGGTGAGCCAACCGGACTTGTGACGGGAATTTTCTGCGCGCAACCTCTCGTGAACAGCGAGTAGGTTGGTTCTAAGGGGTCCGGCGGGCCAGCCAGAACTGAGGGTCGTGTGAGTTGAATCAGACGAGGGTCGCAGGCACCAGGTCCGGAAACTCCCATGTCCTTGCGTTGATGTTCCTGGGTTTCTTGGCTGGTCTGCAATACGCCGATCCAAACATAAGCTCTAGTGCACTGCTGACCGCTGGAAGCTCACTGGGAATGGGCTCTCTTGTGGCCTTAGCAGCCAGTGTCAGCACCTTCATGCTAGCGGCCACTGTCATCACGACAGGGATGTTCGCCGACCGACTCGGCCGACGCAAAGTACTGATCGCGGCGCTGATAGTCACTGCTCTTGGTGACCTCCTGGTATTCGTAGCGATCGATTCGTGGATCTTCATCGCGGGACGCGCAGCAGCAGGAATTGGCCTAGGAGCAGTCTATGGAGCGAGTTTTGCCTACATCAAACAGTTCGCCAAAGGTAGCGCCGGTATCGCAGGTGCGATTGCTGTGTGGGGCGGATCTGCTCTCTCGGTCAGCCTGATCTTGTCGTTCTCGGGTGCATCCCTCGTGGGCTTGGATTGGCGCACTGCGTTCCTATTGATCCCGATCTTTTCAATGATCGCGATCCCAGTGACGCTGCTAGTTCTCCCCCGCGACCGCCGCAGCATCACAACCAACGAGGACTGGGATGTCGTAGCTCAATTGCTACTAGCCTTCGGAATCATCGGGCTCCTATACGGAGTATCTAGTGCCACTGAGAGCCTTACGGCCCCCCAGTCACTCGGCCCTATCGCCCTCGGTTGCGGCCTTCTCGTTGCCTTTGTCGTCTACGAGCATCATCGAGGCGAGGCGGCAATGTTTCCCGTTGGGCTGTTTCGCAAGCCCATATTTGCGGCGGCGATTCTGGCAGGCCTCGTCTTCAACCTTGGAAATGGTGCGCTACTACTTTCCTTTAGCAATTTGTTCCAGTTCGAGAACGGCCTGAGCGGTATGGGAGTCGCAACTGCTCAACTCCCCTACCTCTTTGCCATGATCGCGGGGATTGTCATCGTTGGGCGCCTGGTCGGAAGCGGTCGGATGAGCGAGAGCGCAGCGGTTGGACTCGGAACGGTGACGCTGATCGTCGGTCTCTTGATCTTCGCTGTTACTGCCCTCGGCCAGCCTGACTCGATATGGGCGTATGTCCCGGCGCTAGCCATTTGCGGCTTCGGTGTCATCCTCCCCTCGATTCCGTACGGCGCTCTCGTGCTTGCCCAGGCCGACGCTCAACACCTTGGGGTGGTCTCCTCATCAAGGCCCATGATCGGGCAGTTCTGGTACGCAGTCGGATTGTCAATCTCGACCGTCGTGATTGCGCGAGTTACCCAGACCCAAACCAGTGCTGGTACGGGAAGAGCTGAGGCGTTCAGCGTCTCATTCGCCGTCATGGCGATCGGCTTGGCCGTCGTCATTGCGCTTGCGGGCGTGACTGCTGCGTTAGTGATCAAGCACTGCCAGCAGACACGGCACCCATCGGTGCATTCGCACTTTGGGATTGCAGTGTGGCTCGAGCAATCAGTCGAACCACTAGTCGAGGAGGGCATCTCCGACCTATCCGCGCGTGGCGGCCACAACCGGATGCCACGAGAAACATACGACGATGATTCGCCCCAGTAGATACGTCCTACTCACCAACCAGAGACCAGCTAGAACTTGGACGTTCCCGTGTAGCAGCACGCTGCGAGCAAATCAGCTCTCTGCGCGAGGTGGACGGGTGCGTCGACGCTCATTTGCAGCCGCAACCACGCGTCGTCGCCAAATAATTCCGCCCGCGATTCCGGCGAGAACTACCGCGAGGAGCAGAGGTGTTGTCTTGGAGCCGCTCGTGGCAATGGCATCCGGTGAAATCTCCGCGAGGTTACTCACTCCCCCTTCGCCGTAGGTAACAGCGGGTTGAGCAGATACCTCTGGCTTTGGACCAGCTTCAACAAGTTGGTCGATGGGCACGAGGTCGTCATAGTTGTCGAATGCCCAGTCCAATGCTCTAGTCGCAGCAGCTTCGGTGTTCTCTGCCGAACGCATAAGTGCAACGATCAACGTGCGTCCGTCCCGTTCGAGCGCGCCGACGAATGTGCGTCCTGCTTGAGAAGTGAATCCGGTCTTCCCAGCCAACGCCCCGTCGTGATAGTTCAGAACGAGTCGATTCTCCGTCCAGATTGTGTAGCTCTTGCGCTCCTCGTCGGGCTTCTTCGGTTGTTCAGCTGGAAACTGAACATCGTGCTGGAGGTAGATCCGGCGAAGTTCCGGGTTCTTTAGGGATTCTCGCATGATCAGCGCCAGGTCGTAGGCACTCGACATCTGGTCTGGCTCATCGAGACCACTAGTGTTCTTGGCAACGGTTTGCTCCGCGCCTAGGCGTTGCGCCTCGGCGTTCATTGCCTCGGTGGTCCGGTCTAGTCCCCCGTAGGCACCGGCAAGAGCCGCCGCCGCGTCGTTGCCGCTAGGCATCAGCATTCCGTTGAACAGGTCACTGACCTGATACGACGAGCCCGCCTCTATACCAACGCTACTTCCCTCAGCTTCTGCCTCATCCTTGCGCACAACGTACTCGGAATCGAGTTGCAGCCGATCAACCAAGGTCAGAGCTGTCAGCGTCTTCATTGTGCTCGCCGGAGGAAGCGGCCACTTCCAGTCCCGACCCCCAAGCACAGCGCCAGTGTCGGCATCCGCGACGATCCACGTCCAATTCCGCATCTTGGGCAGGGGCACAGAAGCACCCTGGGCGGCTTGAGCGGTAGCCGAGGCGGTCGGACTCGGCGGAGGTGAAGCGGAGGCAACTGTCGCGGATCCCCCGAGCGCAATCGCGCTACACACCGCTACTGCGGCCAGTCGGCCAAGTGTTCCCCGCACGCGCTCTACCCCAAAGAAAGACGACATCAGAGGAAATCCTAAGACGCTTCTTTGGCGATTCAACGGCGTGAAACACCCGCAGAATGGGAAATCCCCTAGCTAGATGAATCCGGCTTTCGGTTGGGCTTCAGCGTCCACACAATCGACATCTCGCCAGTTGTCGCCCCCGCCGCGTCGTTGATCTCAATCTCAACGAAGAACTCCGGGCGGCCACCAGCATCGAGCTCGGCAAGCACTTCCTCGCCGCGCCGAACCATCCGTGCTGTTGCGGTTACCGGACCCATCGCAAGCTTGAGGTAACGAATCTTGGATTCGACTGCCAATGGCGTCGCGTCCGCGAGCCGGTCACCGAAGTTTGCAAGCACTAACGCGCCACTTGCCGACTCCCCCAAGGTGAACATAGCGCCCGCGTGCGGTCCGCCCACGTGGTTGTGGAAGACCGACTGGTCAGGTAGCCGCATAGTGGCGGTTTGTTCATCGAGTTCGACAAACTCAAGTCCGAGCGTTCCCACCATCGGAACCGCTTGCGGAAATCCAACTCTGACTGCTTCCAAGTCCATACCCATATATCGAACCCTAGCTTGTGCCTGGATCGCCGAGAACTTCCTGTCGGATGTCGAGTTCTCGAGTCAGATCCTTGAGAACCTCCCCTGGAGCACGTCGCTCACTGCGCAGACGGTTCAGCGCCTCGCGCTCCGCGTTGAGCATTGATTGTCGAATGTCGCGGCGAGACATCCAAATCTCAGACTCGTCCGCCAACTGCGCCTCGGGATCAGCCACGGCGTGCAGGGTCTCGATCCTCGCCACCGCTATTGCTCGCAAGTCATTGAACGCGGCGGTGTCGATACTGCTGCCGTTCTCGTCTGCCTCAACGGCGATCTCGTCGAGACGCCGCAATGACGCCTTAGCGATGGTGAGGCGCGCTTTGTCCTCAACTGCCTGGTCCTTACTCGTGGAGAGATTGAGCCTGCGAATGATGGGCTCAGAGAAGTGGCTCATTATGAGCGAAAGCGTGACAACCCCAAAGGTCAAGATGAGGATGAGGTCACGACCGGGGAATGGTTCGCCACTGTCAACGGTGAGTGGAATCGAGAAGGCCGCGAGCACTGACACTGGTCCGCGAACACCCAACAGTCCGATCGCCACGAATTCCTTCGCTGCTCCCTTGCGATTGGCAAACAGTTCGGGCCGTACTTTCGGCCCTACTAGGAACCACAGGGCCATGAATAGGAACCTGATAACCATCAGCAGGAGCGTCAAACCGACCGCGATGAGGACGAGGTTCAGCAGATTCGGATTGTCCAGGCGCGAGTAGCTATCGAGGAACTCCGCACCAACGAGGACGAAGGCGAAACTCTCGAGTAGAAAGGTAATCAACGACCAGATGGAATCACCCTGGAGCCGGGTCTTGGGGTTTCCCTTGATCGCATTCGAGTGCGAGATCCATACCCCTGCCACAACGACCGTCAGTAGCCCGGAGCCACCAATCTCTTCGGAGATCTCGTAGAGCGCAAACGGAGTAAGCAGCAGGATCGCGTTGGCAACAATGGCTTGGCGACTTGCACGCATCAGCCACGAGACGCAGAACCCGCCAATTGCCCCGATTGCGATTCCCCCGACGACTGCTGCGAGCAGAATCCCGGTGCTCTGCATTAGGGTGACCGACCCAGCGACTACCGCCAACACCGCTACCCGCAGGATTGTGAGGGCGGTACCGTCGTTGACAAGGCTCTCCCCCTCGATAACGAGGGTCACTCGACGGGGTAGTCCGCTACGAGCCGCCACGACCGCAGCCGCAACAGCATCCGTCGGGGCTAATACCGCGCCAAGGGCACAGGCCGCGGCGAACGATAGAGCTGCAAATGAAGCGGAGACCAGCAACCCGACGACGATTGTGGTGATCGCGACTAATCCAACTGCCAACAGCAGGATCCGGCGACCGACTTTACGCAAGTCGACCGCAGAACTCGACAATCCCGCGGCAAACACGAGCGGGGCAAGGATCAACGTCAAGATGACTTCTGGATCAGGCAGATCTCCCAGAGTCTTTGGAAAAATGAACTCAAAAATCAATCCAGCCGCGATAAGTGGCAGCGCCGGGTTGATGTTGCGATAACGGCAGATCGCTCCAACGCTAATCGCAACAAGAATCAGCGGGAATGCGTAGGACTCCACGTCAGGTAAACGATTCAATCGGTGGGCACGAGCACATCAGGTTCCGGTCGCCATATGCGCCATCGATTCGCCCGACCGGCGGCCAGTACTTGTCGTGACGAAGATGCGCAGCCGGGTATGCCGCCAACTGCCTGCTGTACGGCCGATCCCACTCATCAGCTAGTAGCACAGCGGCCGTATGGGGGGCATTTCGCAGTGGCGAATCCGAAATATCCCAAGCTCCCACTGCGACTTGAGCAATCTCTTCCCGGATGGCAATCATGGCGTCACAGAATCTATCGAGTTCTGCCAGGTCTTCGCTCTCTGTCGGTTCAACCATGAGAGTGCCCGCGATGGGGAACGACATGGTTGGGGCGTGAAAACCGTAATCGACTAGGCGTTTCGCGACGTCGTCGACGGATACCGCTGTTTCGCGGGTAATTTCGCGGAAGTCCAGAATGCACTCATGTGCGACCAGCCCCTCGCTACCTGTGTACAGAATCGGGAAATGCGCTGAGAGTCGGTGTGCGACGTAGTTCGCCGCTAGCACTGCATTCTGGGTCGCCGCCAGGAGACCGGCCGGACCCATCATCCGAATGTAGGCGTACGGAATCGGGAGAATACCTGCACTACCAAATGGTGCGCTGGTGATTGCGCCCACCGATCCTGGGCGACCATCGGCAGCATCGAGAGGGTGGCTGGGCAGGAAGGGCATCAGGTGCTCCCCTACGCCGACGGGCCCAACCCCCGGCCCACCACCACCGTGCGGGATACAAAAGGTCTTGTGCAGATTTAGATGGGAGACATCCGCACCAAAGGTGCCAGGACGCGCCACGCCAACGAGGGCATTGAGGTTGGCTCCATCCACGTAGACTTGACCACCCGCAGCATGAACCAGTTCGCATACCTCTGAGATTGTGTCTTCGTAGACGCCATAGGTCGACGGATAGGTGACCATCACCGCAGCGAGATCAGTGCGATGCTCATCAACTTTAGTCCGCAAGTCCTCGAGATCAACACCACCGGTGTCGTCGCAGGCCACCACTACGACCCGCATCCCGGCCATCGCTGCGCTCGCCGCATTCGTCCCGTGCGCACTTGCGGGGATCAAGCAAACGTCGCGGTCTTCCTGCCCGAGGCTGCGAAGGTAGCCGCGTATCGCCATCAATCCCGCAAACTCGCCCTGGGATCCCGCATTGGGCGCCAGGCTGACCTTGGCGTAGCCAGTAATATCCGCCAGCCAGGTCGCCAATCGCTCAATTAGCTCGTGGTAACCCGTCACGGTGTCGATCGGCGCGAACGGATGGATACCGGCAAAACCTGGTAGCGAGATCGGCTCCATCGCGGCCGCCGCGTTCAGCTTCATCGTGCACGATCCCAGCGGAATCATTGTGCGGTCCAGAGCGAGATCGGCGTCGGCAAGTCGTCGCAGCCAGCGCATCATCGCAGTCTCACTTCGGTACTGGTGAAACCACGGGTGGATCATGAACTCGCTAGTCCTGCGCGCTTGCTCGGGAATCGACTCCGCGAGTTGGCCAAACTCCTTTGGTGCCGCGGGTGCCGACTCCCCCACAACCTGTGCGACCGCCGCGCCAATACTCGCGATATGGGCATCGGTCGTCGTTTCATCTACTGAGACGCTGAAATGGTCGGAATCTAGAGCCAACACGTCAATACCGGCGTGGGCAATTGCCTTGACTGCTTGCTCGGCAGCTCCGGTCAAGCGAAAGGTCACCGTGTCAAAGAAGTACCGCGTTGTTGCTGCCACACCAAGCTGGTCCAACTGCCAAACCAGGGAGCGCGTGCGCCGGTTCACGCCTTCCGCGATCTCACGCAGACCGTCGGGACCGTGATAGGCACCGTAGAAGGCACTCATGACCGCGAGTAGAACCTGCGATGTGCAGATGTTGCTGGTGGCTCGTTCGCGTCGGATGTGCTGCTCGCGGGTTTGTAGCGCCAATCGGTAAGCCGGATTGCCGGAAGAATCGGTACTGACCCCGACGAGACGTCCGGGCAAGTTCCGCTGTAGCCCCTCACGAACTGCCATGAAGCCAGCGTGTGGTCCACCGAACCCAAGCGGGATTCCGAACCGTTGAGCTGAACCGACAACAATGTCGGCCCCCAACTCCCCCGGTGGGGTAAGTAGGGTCAAGGCCAACAGATCGCTCGTCACTGCGGCGATCGCGCCCTGGTCGTGGGCCGCCTTCGCCTGAGCTGCCAGTTGTGTTGACACCGCGCCGGATGTTCCCGGGTAGCTAAACAAGACGCCAAAGAACTCCACATTGTCGAGGGAATCTGCTGGGCTAAACAAAACGATGTCGAGGCCGATCGGTTCAGCGCGGGTTCGCAATACGGCGATCGTCTGGGGGTGCGTGTCCTCGCTGACGAGGAACCTGTTGGACGAGTTCTTGCTAACTCGCCGAGCCATCGCCATGGCCTCGGCCGCCGCCGTTGACTCATCGAGGAGCGAGGCATTTGAGGTCGCCAAACCGGTGAGGTCGGCGACCATCGTCTGGAAGACCAAGAGCGCTTCGAGTCGACCCTGGGAGATCTCTGGTTGATACGGCGTATATGCGGTATACCAAGCGGGGTTCTCCAGCACATTCCGGCGCAAAACTGCCGGGGTGTGCGCGCGGTAATAGCCCCGACCGATCATCGGAACGCGGACCTCGTTGCGGTTACTAAGCGACGTTAGCTCCGATAGGAGTTCTGCCTCCGTTGCTGCTGGCGGAATAACGGACTGGTAGTCGTGGGAACGAACAGATTCCGGAACTGCTGCCGAGATGAGCTCGGCGAGCGAGTCGTAGCCGAGCGTCTCCAGCATCTGCTGGCTTGCTGCCTCGTCTGCGCCGATATGGCGATCTTGATACTGCGTGCTCACGTTTACTGTGCCTTTTCGCTCGTCATGACCCGCTTAGCGCGGACGCCCGAGGTAAACGGTACCTGTGCCAAACCCTGGACTGATGCCATCGGCACAAAAACTTCCGAGAACAGCTAGCCGGCTTCGTATCGGATGCAGGTTGCGGCCAATGCCAGCGAATCAGCCCGTGCGAAGTGCGCGACGCTGAGCGAGCTCGTCTGAGAACTCGGTTGAGTCGCTCTCGCCGCCATCAATCCTCTCACCGGGCAACTCGGCGAGACTTCCTTCGATTTCACGCCAGACTCTGCCTACAGCGATTCCGAACACACCTTGGCCACCGCGTACGAGGTCGATCACCTCTTGCTCAGAAGTGCATTCGTAGACGCTCGCCCCATCGCTCATCAGGGTGATTTCAGCGAGGTCATCTACTCCCCGGCCTCGTAAATGGTCGACGGCAGTACGGATGTTGTTAAGCGAAACTCCCGTGTCAAGGAGTCGTTTGATGACCTTGAGAACAAGGATGTCGCGGAAGCTGTAGAGGCGCTGCGAGCCAGATCCACTAGCGGAACGGATGCTTGGCTCGATCAAACCAGTGCGCGCCCAGTAGTCCAGCTGACGGTAAGTGATCCCGGCGGCGCTGCACGCGATTGGTCCGCGGTAGCCGATATCGGGCGAAAGGCTGTCTCCCGAGGTCTCGAACAGCGTCTCTTGGTGAGATGTTCCAGACGCCACATTTGGGCCCTGTACGCCACTTGACTCTGACTCGATCAACGGTTCCTCCAACCAAACAGCGTTTAACACCCAATGAGAAACGTAGGGAACTCACAACCTACCGTCAACCCGCCACGCACCGAACACGAAACTTTCCAAGTTTTCTCAAACCCTAAAGCTAAAGTTGAGAGTTAGAGGACGATGGGCCGGAGCTCGACTGTTCCTCATGAGATCCAGGGAGGGCCGACAAAATAGGCAGACTGGCCTAGTTGCCGCGGTACGGGTCTTCGCCGCCGAAATCTTCGGGAGAGACATTGTCGAGGAACTCTCGAAATGCCTCGACCTCTACTTCTTCTTCAACCTCCGGTGTTTCGACACCCGCTGTGTCGAATACCTCTTCGCTGACCAGCGTTGGGGCGCCAACTCGCAACGCAATCGCAATCGCATCAGATGGGCGTGCGCTGATCGTCATCCCATCGGCGAACACCAGGTTGGCGTAGAACACACCCTCGTCGAGTCGATCGATGTGTACCGCAGTAATTGGGTGCTCAAACGTCGCCAAGACCTGGCAGAGCAAGTCGTGAGTCAATGGTCGTGGTGGCTCAACATCTTGCTGAGCGAATGCAATTGCCGTTGCCTCGACTGCCCCGATCCAAATCGGCAGAAAGCGAGTCCCTGACCGTTCTCGCAAGAGCAGTACCGGTTGATTGCTCGGCATCTCCACCCGAACGCCAACGACCTCAACGTCAATCACGCTGACACTCTACGCGGCGCGAGGTAACAGATCCATGCCCACGCACGATTGCGGCAAAGGCCAGGGCTAGATCTCAAACTCATTCTGGAGCGCGACACTCATCGCGATGCTCTGTAACTGCAGCAGCTCCCGTGCCATCTCGTCGGCCTGATCGAGGGCTTCCTGAGATTGCTCGTCGCTGGCCGGCCGTCGAGCAATCTGCGGCCGGATAAGCCCGGCAACGAGCTCAGTTTGACGATCTGCCGCCGTAAATACCCGACTCAAGTGCTTGGCCTCGATCCCGTAACGCTGCAACCGAGCGACGCTTCGGGCGATCTCCAGCGAGCTCATGCCATATTCGTCGGTCTTATCGTCAACGCTGATGGCGCCCATCCGCCGCAGATTGCTAATCTCTGCCGGAGTGAGTCCGGATTCTTGAGCCAGGCTCTCGGCCGACATGGAGACGACTCGATCGCGATCGTCTAGGCGCACCCTAGGAGCCCGCACTGAATCGCTTGCTGTCCCCGCTTCGGGAACTGACGGCTCGCTTTCTGTCACCAGTGCGGGAACAAAGCCACGGTCGATCTTGTCGAGGTGCTCGCGAATAACTCTCAATGGCAAGAAGTGGTCACGCTGCATCGTGAGGGTGTAGCGCAACCGGTCGACATCGGCCGGGGAGAACTTGCGGTACCCCGTTGGAGTCCGTGCAGGTTCAACCAGG
Source organism: uncultured Actinomycetes bacterium (assembly GCA_946803585.1). Classification (GTDB taxonomy): domain Bacteria; phylum Actinomycetota; class Actinomycetes; order S36-B12; family UBA10799; genus UBA10799. The sequence continues at coordinate 69,127 of CAMPEQ010000007.1, read as the reverse complement.
CCTTCTGCCTCAAGGAACCGAATCTTCGAGATCGTGACGTCCATTGTCGGGAACTCATCTTCGAGAATCGATAGGACAACACCAATCGTCATCCGGTCCTCGACGGCTTCGGCGCCCATTTACACGTCACCTCGTACGGATCCGCCTAAGAAGTGAAATCGGTACTTGCCGATCTGGATCTCATCACCATGGTTCAGCTCGATGGTGTCCACCCTGTTTCGGTTGACGTAGGTACCGTTCAGGCTCTGACAGTCGACGAGTCGCCACGTTGAACCAGCCTTCTCGAACCGCCCGTGTTGCCGCGAGACCGTAATGTCATCGAGGAATATCTCTGCTTCAGGCGACCGACCCGCGATCATCTCCTCACCGACTAGTTCGATGCGATCCCCCGCTGCTGGTCCGCGAACAATCAGCAACGCATAGGTCCCAGGTTCCACCGACTCGCGCTCGGGCTCTTGAATAGGAGTTAACGGACCGGAGTCCGCTGTGGTGCCGAGCGCGTGAATCGTGCCCGTGACATCGGGCGAGCTTGGCATAGCGACAACAACAGCACCGCATTCAGCGCAGAACTTTGCGCCTGGGGTCAGCGGCTTTCCGCAGGATGTGCAAATATCGGTCACAAGGCCTAAACCTATGGTTAAGGGTGACGCCGGTCAACTCATTTTCCACATTGTTGTGGATAGTTAGGACAGCGACGCCTCGTACGCTGCAGCACTAAGCAGCGCATCGAGCTGTTCTGAGTCTGACGGAGCGATCTCAACGAGCCAGCCGTTGCCGTATGGGTCCGCATTAATCGACTCGGGTGATGTCTCAACCGCGTCGTTACGCGCGACAACCTCACCGGTAATTGGTGCGAAGATCTCTGACACGCTCTTGGTGGATTCGATCTCTCCGCAACTCTGACCGACCTCAAGCACAGTGCCCACCTCGGGCAACGTGACGAAGACAATGTCACCGAGGGCGCCTTGGGCGTGGTGGGTGACGCCGAATCGCACATTGCCGGTCTCGGTCAGTAGTGCCCACTCATGTTCGTTGGTGTAGCGCAAGTGATCAGGAATCATGGCTGCATCCTAGCTAGCGGGAGACGGTCGGCCAACTGCTGGCCGTTGCTTGAGAATTCGGGCCGCTTGTTCTAGGTAGAGCACTGCGGCCCAGATGTACAGCCCAGTCCCCCACAACGCGAATGCCCAACCGAAAACCAAACAAACGGTCCAGATTGGTCCATCGCCAGCCCCCATCAAAATGAGAGGGAAGGCGTAGAGCAGGCAGAAAGTCGCTGCCTTACCGATGAAGTGAACCGGCAGTCCCACGAGACCGGTTCGCCGCTTAATGATGAATAGGACAATTCCCATGATGATGTCGCGGCCTACCAGCACGGCTACAAGCCACCAAGGGATGAGCCCGCGTAGTAGGAGGCCGATCAAGGTTGCCAAGATATAGAGACGGTCGGCAAGCGGGTCGAGGATCTGTCCCACCCGACTGATCTGGTTCCACCGACGCGCGATCTTCCCATCGAGGTAGTCCGATACCCCCGCAAAGATCAGCACGACGATCGCCCAGCCGTCGGCTTCCGGCACCAAAATCAGCCACAGGAACAGCGGTACACCGAGTAACCGGGCGAAGGACAGCAGGTTGGGAACAGTCAGAACCCGGTCCGTTTGAACCTCGGTCTCTTGAACCTCCACAGTCGCTACGATCCGGCCGGGGGTTCTTTGGGTGACGCCTCTGGTTTCCCGTCTGCCTCACCCGGCTGGTCAGCCGCAGGTGCCGACGCGGGTGCAGGTGCGCCTCCCGGACTCGCGGGATCCGTTGGCCGCGTAAAACTCGGCGGGCTCGTCATCTCCGTTGATTGAGGTTGCGTTCCTTGAACTGGAGGGATTGTCTGGGTGGCTGCGCCCGCTGTCACGAACTGTGCAGATGTCGGCACCGGAGCAGGTACTGCCGTCGCGGCCGTGTTGTCAGTTACGTCCACCTTGCGGCCACGAGAAGCCTTGATGATCAGCAGCACACCTAGCAGCAGTAGCAGGACACCAATAATCAGCAGACCTAGTCCGATCGGGAACAGCGCCGCAGATACCAGGCCAAGGGTCAAGTTGACGCTTACGCCTTCGCTCGCGTTGGAGTTCATGATGACCAAGGACTGACTGACGCCGGATTGCTCGAGGGAAAGGACTGGATTCGCCCCTTCAGCCTGCGCGTCCCAGAACGTCTCGTCCGCCGGATCTCCAGGCTCAATGGCACCTGGGATTGGCACAATTCGCGCGGTTCCTCCAGAAATATCAGAGACAACATCGCGGGCGCTACTGGCCAAGTAACGATTAACTTCAGCGGCTGGGGCAATCCCCATGAAGATGCGCTCGTTCTCAGTCGACTCTGCTCCGACTTGGAAGTCGGCAAAACTGCGCACGGTGTTCGGATCGCCAGCAGTATCTATCGAGAACTCGTTGAGGACCAGGGCGTACCCCTCCCCGGCAACCGCACCGGCGGGTGTCGAGATCTCCCCTTCAGGTCCCACAAGAACAGCGAGGAAGCCACCGCCGCTAGCTGCGACTAACCCCATCACCAGTAGAACCGCCCCGAAGAATGCCTGTAGTCCCCGCTTCATCCCTGCCCTCTCCCGTCACGTGGCGCATCTGTGAAGACCGTGAGCTACCAGAACGGATGCGCGCCCACGTATTTCCCCTAAGCCGCCACGCTATCGGAGCTTCCGTAGAATTCCGACCGCCACGCTATGTGTCGCACACCAACCTAGGAAGGCGGCGCTGACAGTTCGTGCCTAGCGCTTTGAGAGGAGTCGACTTGGTACCCGCACTATTGATCATCCAGCATGTGGCTTGGGAAGAACCGGGACTCGTGGCAGAACTAGCGCAGTCGCGCGGCTTTTCGGTCGACATCCTCGACATGGGAGTCGTTAGCGAGTCGCGTCCCTCTAAGGTGCTCGACGCGTACGACGGGCTCGTGTTCATGGGTGGCCCGATGGGAGCGCTTGATGACGATGCTCACCCGGCTCTGGCCCACGAACGCGAGCTTTCCTTGTTGGCGATCTCCCACGGCATTCCTGTCCTCGGAATCTGCTTGGGTCATCAACTCCTAGCGACCGCGCTGGGTTCGCGACTGATCTCAGGTCAGGCGCGTGAAATCGGTATCGGCTCGATTCAGTTGACGACCGATAGCGCTGAGCTAGGAGTTGGCGGGCAGCAGTTGGAGGTCTTGCACTGGCACAGCGACAGCGTTACCGCGCCAGTCGGATCAGAAGTTCTCGCAGCATCGGATACCTGCGAAGTCCAAGCCTTTCGATTCAAATCGGCAATCGGCATCCAGTTCCATATCGAGGTCTCCCCTAGTGTGCTTGCGCACTGGCTCCGAGAACCAACGATGCTTCATGACCTACCTGATGATGTGTCGCCCCAAGACCTCCAAGGTGAGTACGAGCGCGGCTTTGCCGCAGTCGCGGCGCTGGGATCGCGACTCATCAACGTATTCCTCTCGAACGTTGCTAGCTCATTCGACCGAACTCGGCGGTAGGTCGGCCAAGTCCTCTTCTTCTTCGTCGTCTCGAACTTTGAGGAGCTTCGCCATTGGAACGGCGGTCGCCGAATAGAAAAGTACTGTCCCCGCGATAATCACGAAGGTGGCCGGGAGCAACTTCTCAGCTCCAGCGACGTTGGCCGTGATCAGCGTCGCGCTGAAGCTAGCCGCGGTCGCGGCCGCCACAATCCCACGTGGGGCCATCCAGCCGATATACAGCCGTTCGCGATTTGTCAGGGTTGTCCCGAATGTGAGGATGAAGGCTGAGAGCGGCCGCACGATAAGCACCAGTAGCGCCACAATCCCCAGCCCGGGAAGAACAATTCCGTGTAGGGAATCTGGACTGACAAGTGCTGAAATCGAGATGAAGAGCACGCCGATCGAGAAGCTCACAACCGTATCGAAGAATGGCTTTACTGCTGCCAACTTCTCTCGATCCATCAGTGGCGCAATCATCCCCATGATGACGGCCGCTACGAGCCCTGAGTCATCAGAGATGGCATCAGTGAACGCGGTCGTCGCGATGACGGCACCAAGCAACACCTGTGTTCCGAGGACCTTGCTGGGCCCTGCCAGCAGCATTCCCACCCAGATACAGGCGAGCCCGACGAGCCCGCCGGCCACTCCAATTGTGACACTCGTGAGGAAGCTGATGATCGCGTCCCCAAAACTGGGTTCTGAGGTGAGCTGGACCCCCTGAAACACGATCACCGCGATGAGCGCGCCCACCGGATCAATGAGCGTCCCTTCCCACGCAAGGATCTTGCGGATGCGCATCTGCGGGCGAGCGAACGCCAACAACGGAGCGACGACGGTGGGGCCAGAAACGATGACGATCGCCCCTAGTAGGACTGCGAGCTGGGAAGGTAGTCCGAGGAATGCGTACGCCGCGAGTCCGGCGCATCCCCACGTAATCAGGGCCCCGAACATCACCAGTCGACGGATGACCTTCTTATCCGGTCGGTCAACTCGTTCCTCGACGAGTTCAAGCCCGCCGTGAAAGAGGATGAGGCCAACCGCAACATTTACCATGGGGGAAAACGCGTCGCCGAGGATCTCAGCGGCGTTGGCTGAGGGGAAGAGTATTCCTGCAACAAACCCGACCGGAAGGAGTATGACCAGCGCCGGAGTCCGCAATGTCGGGGCTAACAACTGACAGACCACAGCAAGTCCAACGATGATCGCGATTCCGACCAGGATCTGTTCTGCCTCCACGCACGAACGATAGCGGCGCAAGGCCTGCTGATTCGACCCAGCTACGACGATCATGGACTTGATCTGCGTTCGCCTACGCGCTCTGCAATATTTGCACTCATGACACCGGCTGGGAACCTCACCCGACGTCCATTGATCGCGGCGTCCGCGGCAGTTGCGCTCTTTGGCGTTGGTATCGCAGTACCGTCCACTACCTCGGCGATACAGGCCGATCCTCGAGGTGATATCTCGAGTAGCTGCTCGGTTCCTTCGGTCCCCGTTGGGGTAAAGATGATCGGTAAGTCTCGGTCCGACGGGGTGCGTTATAAGTCGTACAAAACCAAGAAAAACAGCCCCTACTCAATAGTTCGCTACTACAAGAAGGCGGGCAAGGCTCGCGGCTATAGGACAACTACGTGGGGCGGCGGAGCGACCAATCTCGGCGCCGGAGCCGGAAGTGGGTGGGGCGTCACCATGCGTAAGAAGAACTGTGGCTATGTATCGATCGATGCCGGGGCAGCAAAAGGAAAGAAGACCTTCTTCGACGTGTGCAAGGCCCAGACCTCGGCGATCACCGCGAAGTGCGAGGACTACAGCTAGCAAGTTGAGTGCCAATGACGCCTAGGGAAGGGAACGCTCAGATGAAGAGGCTTCTAGCCGCCTTGGCGGTTGTCGTGTTGACTGCGGGAGCGTGTTCGCAGAGCTCCGACGGCTCGACTGATAGCTCCTCAACACAACCGCCGGAATGCGACTCAGCTGTCGCGGTGATTGAGGTCAACACAGGAAAGCTCTGCGGGATCGTCGCAACGAACGCACAGAACCAACAATCCCATGCCTACCTCGGTATCCCATTTGCCAAACCTCCGGTCGATGATCTGCGGTGGAAACCGCCAGTCGCACTGGACTCGCTTCCTGGCGACCCGTTTCAAGCCACCCAACTCGGCGACCAGTGCATTCAGCCTTCTGGCGAGCTCTCAGGATTTGCCGGCAGCGAGGACTGCCTGTATCTCAACGTCTACCGGCCATCTGACAGCACGAAGACCGACCTACCGGTGATGGTCTGGATTCCCGGTGGAGGTTTCATCGTGGGACAGGGCGGTGAGCCAGTCATGGAGGGAACCGCCCTCGTGAACCAAGACGTCGTTCTCGTCACAATGAACTACCGGCTCGGGTCGCTGGGCTATCTGCGCTACACCGACGAGCAAGCCGGTATCGGCGGGAACTTCGGAATCCAGGATCAGCAACTGGCAATGAAGTGGGCCAAGGACAACATCGGCAACTTCGGAGGCAATCCCCAGCAGATAACCCTCTTCGGCGAGAGCGCTGGGGCCATGTCGACTGGTCTACACCTGTTCTCCGTGCCAGAGAGCAACGATTTGTTCCAGGCCGCGATCATGGAATCAAATATCATGAGTCCGCCGTTCAACTCCGCAGCAAAAGCCTCGGAGTACGGAAGGGATTTTGTCGACCTGCTGTGCGGTGCCTACTCAGGGTCCGATCCATGTCCAGCAAGTGGCGAGTGGCTCCGTTCCCTGACGACTGAACAAGTCGCCCAGTCACAGAACCTCACATTGCCCTCAGGCGGTCTCACAGGCTTGCTCACCCTGGGGATGACGTTAGGGATGTCTTGGGCGCCTACCGTTGATGTCGCACCAATCACGGGCCAGCCGATCGAGGGCTACCACCCTGGCAACGATCCCAAGCCCTACGCATTCGGAGTCAATCATAATGAAGGGGTCTTCTTCCTACCCGCGCCTTCTACCATGACCCCAGCACAGTTTGACCAGGCGATGACCGTGACGTTCGGCGCTAAGAACCTAAAGAAGATCAAGAGTTACAGCGAGGATGGCAAGGAGCTCTACAACCCATCCGCTTACGAGCCGTTTCCGATTGCCGGGATGACCTCGGCGAGCCAGGCGCTCGGTCAACTACAAACCGACTATGCCGTTGCCGCAGCGAATATGAAAGCCGCGTCAAAGGCACTACCGGCAATGCAGGCCGCTGGTTTGCCGTCATTCGGATATCACTTCGTCAAGGACTCGGGCTTCAACTTCGCCGGTATGTTGCGTTGCAACCCACCGTCGCAGAATATTTGCCATACCACCGAGATGCCCTACGTCTTCTCCAATTTCCTGGCAAAGAATGCCGAGGGTGAGTTCGTCCCGGCTCAGACCGTCACCGATGAGGAGCGCAAACTAGGAGACCTAATGACCCAGGCCTGGGCGAACTTCGCCAAGAACCCGAGTCAAGGCCTCGGGTACCCAAAGATCACCGAAGTGACTGGCAGCGACTACGTGGTGTGGGATTCGCCTGTCAGCACTGGTCAGCTGATTCCTACCCAGCGTTATGACTTCTGGCAGCCGATCCTTCCGTAACCATCACGGCGCGGTGGGGTGCAGGCACAGAACGCGCTCACCTGCAGTTCCGCGTGCTTTCCCAATACTGGCCTGATTTGCGATGACCGCGCGACCCTGGCTTGTCACGATGAAGAGCGGCGTCGTCCCAGTCGGCAACTCCGAGAGATCAGCATCTGCGGAGTACCACTGCAAGTCCGCTCCCCCATGAATCAGTTCCACCAACTTTCCGCGGGTCATCGTTGGACCAAATGCGATGTGGCTCGCAGGGGTTTGGGCTCGCCAGCGTTCGTCTACGCCGGACCCATGCCCCTGAGCATGGCGTGGGAGGTAATAGACATTTCGCATTCCCAAGTCGCTCCCAATTAGGGTCATTGCGAGGAGATCGCGCTCACCTAGTCCGGTTCCAATCACCGCGGTCCCGATTCCAATGTCCTCGAGTTTGGCCGCCATTGCCTCGTCATCAAACTCCGCTCCAATAATCTCGTAGCCTCGATGTTCCGACGCACCAACATCGCTCACGTCATTGTCCGACACCAACACGGGTACGCCCGCCTCTGTTAGCGCAGCGGCCACTGGGTGTGCGTCTCGGACCGGCATCACGAGCGCAACACCCTTGGGCGTCCCCTGGCTCACCCCGAGGATCCTGGACATCGCGGGGGATCCGAATCCATAGACGATTCCGGCTCCAATGATGATCGCGAAGGTGATCGGAACGATTTGGTTAGCGGCAATGTCGTTGTCGGCCAGCGTGATCGCGTAGAAGGACACTGTCGAGGCCGCGACGATACCCCTCGGCGCTACCGACGCGATGAAGCCGCGCGACCGAGGTTCTAGTCCTGATCGAAGTGTTGAAAGGAAGACCGCCAACGGCCGGGCGACCAGTACCAGTACGGCAAGCAGTAACGCGGACGGCAGAAGAACTTCTGTCAAAGCCGCGAGGTCGATAGTTGCCGCCAACACGATGAAGAGAGTGGCAATCACCAACGTCCCGATACTGGCTTGGAACCGTTCGATTCTTGCGACGTAGGCGTACTTCTGGTTGGCAAGTACTAAGCCGAGCGTCAGAGTCGCAAACAGCCCGGCCTCAGAGAACAGTACGTTAGCCGCCGAGAAGGCCAACACGGCGAACATGAAGGCAACGGGGACCTCCAGATCATCTGGCATCGCGAAGTAGCGAATCGCCAGGACAAGCAGAACTGCACACGCGACACCGATTGCTATCCCGACCAGTGCGGTCGCGAGGGTTAGCCCGATAGCTCCGAGCAGTGGGTGCTCTGACGTCGTCGTGATTGCTGTCAGCACCACGATTCCCAGCGTCGCTCCGATGGGATCGAGCATTGTGCCTTCCCACTCCAGGATCTTTCCGGTAGTTCGGCTGGGCCGAGCCATCTTCAGAATCGGCCCCACAACGGTGGGACCTGAGACCACCAGCACAGCGCCAAGCAGTGCGGCTACAGCCAGCGAAAGATCGAAAATGAAGTACGAAGCGACTGAACCAACGGCCCAGGTGATCAACATTCCCACCGACACGAGGGTGTAGGCCACGCTGCGGCCCTCCGTGAAATCTCGGAATCGCAGAGCAAATCCTGAGTCGAAGAGCAGTAGGCCAACGGCCAAGGTCACGGCTGGATCCAGCGTTGCGCCGAGAAGTTCGTCTGGATCGACTAACCCGGTCACGGGACCGGCCAAGATTCCAGCGAGCAGTAGTAAGACGATGGAGGGGATCCCGGTCTTGCGCCCAAGCCACTGCGCGCCAACTCCAAATACGACAATCGTTCCGAGGGCAATCGTTATCTGTGCAGTGTCCATAGGAATCAAAGTATCCACGATCAGGTCTGCCCTTCGGCTAGCCAGACTGTCGGTCTCCGCACATAGCCTCAGGCATCACCACTTGAAGGGATGAATCCGGAATGGCAATACCAACAGACAACCACCTACAACTCACCAACTGGCTTGACGCACAAGTGCCTGACTGCGCGGGCGAGATAGCCGACCACGTGATCCTTCGCTCGTTTGATCCAATCGAGTCCCTGATAGAACCTCAGCATTTGAGTCCAGCCGTCCTGGAGCTCTTTCGCAATGCCAAGGAATCACTGGCACGACACCCCGATCGCTGGGGATCTTTCGACGCCTCTGCGGCCGCAACGCTCTCACCGGTTGAGCCAATTTGCGAAGCGCTGGAAGCCATCTGCATTGATCTGGCTCGCTACGGAATCCGGGCGACTCCGTACGAGGGCATCGGGATCGCGAGCGGGACTGAACCTTGGGAGTGTTCGATTGTGGTCGAGAATCCGACGAGATTGGCGGAGGTCCTAGGCGTGGGCTAGGGCACTCTAGGCTGTGGCCCACTTGCCCCAATCGTCGCTTCGACAGTTCCGAGCATCCGAGCATCCGAGCATCCGAGTGACAAGAACACGGATGGCGTTGCGCGCGCGGATGGATGACCAGAGAATGGCGAGATGATCAACCACAATGCGCCAAGCGGCCGACGCCTGCTCGCTTTCGGGGTCGCGTGTGCAACTGCGTTCGGCGGATCGGTCGCACTTGCTACACCTTCCGCTACTGCTGCCGGCGGCCAGGGTTTTGCGGAATCCGGGAACTATGTCTATGCGGTGCCAGATGGGGTCTATTCGGTCAACCTGACTGTCAGCGGAGGTAGTGGCGGAAACGGAGCAGTGGTAGCCATAGGGGGCCAGATCGGGCTTGGCGGACATGGTTCGCGAGTGCTTGCGACACTTGGAGTCTCACCGGGCGACCAACTCCAGATCCTCGTCGGAGGTACGGGTGCTAGCGCGCCTGGAATCGGCGCGGTCCCTCCAGGCGGGTTCGGCGGAGGCGGCGGCGGAAGTGCGTTCGGCGGTGGCGGTGGAGGACTCAGCCAGGTGGAGGTGAACGGCAAGCGGCGGGTCGTAGCCGGTGGTGGAGGCGGCGGAGCTGGAGTGGTGAACTTCGCATCGACAGGTAGCGGTGGCGCCGGCGGCGATCCCACCGGATCCAGCGGCGGAGCAGGTGCCGGAGGTGCCCTATCTGGTGGGCACGCAGGTACCCAGGCTGCGGCCGGCGCCGGTGGCAACGGATCAAATAGCGATGGCGGATCTGGATCCGGCAGCGATGGCGGGTTGGGCGGTCCCGGCGCTGCAGGCGGGGGTGGCGCTGGCTACTTCGGTGGCGGTGGGGGTGGAACCAATATCAACGATGGTGGCGGCGGTGGCGGAGGGTCGAGCTTCCTACACCGCTTCGCTTCTACTGGCTCTTATGGCATAGCGAACGCATCCGGGTCGGGCCGCGTCGAGATTTCTACGTCGAAGAAGCAGCTTCCGCTTAAGAGTTGTGTCGCAGTTCCTCAGAAACTTGTGGCGCACAAGCGGGTAACCCTGCTCAAGAAGAACTGCCGAACAAGCGCCGACCGAAAGGTGAAGGTTCGCCACTCCCCAAAGGGTAAATACACCAAGAAGGCTCACGGCAAGATCGTGTACAAGGCCCCAGCGCGAGGTAAGAAGGTGCGACTAGTGTGGAAGGCCAAGAAGATCAAGAACAAGACCTCAGCCTTCAAGGTCGTTCAGGTGTACCGAGTTCGATAGCTCGGTACACCTGAGTCTGCCATCACCTAAGCCTCTCCATCTTCTGGCGCTAGCTCCTCCTGGCGCTACCTCGGGGCCAACTCCAGGCGCAGCGCAAGATGAAGCCAAGTAGCAGTACTTCGAGACCAATTGATAGGCCATAGAAGTAGGAGTAACTCCAGGACTCCCCCGCCGCGTTGTAGATCGAGACCGGGATATAGAGCGCTGCGACGACGATGTTAAGAGTCCTGTTGAAGCGGGCTGGCAGTGTCGTGGAGAGCAGGATCATCAGGATCGGAATAGCCATCAGCGTGATCGCCATCGCAACAAAGGTTGGGCCGATGTCGAACTCATGGACAGTACCGCCCAGTAGTTCATCGATGAATCCGGGCTTGTAGAGGGATAGGTAGTCGACGTAAATATAGAGGAACATGAAGCTGATCCACGCTGCCGCGAGCTTCAGCTGCACTGGGACGTGCAGGTTCTCGAGTGGACTGGGCGGACCTTCAGGCTTACTCATCGGACTGCTCCTTGCTGTGATCGGGTTGGTACCTCCACTTTGACGGGCGACAGCGCTTGGCACATCAGCCTGGAGCCGGTTTTGGCCTTGACCGTTTGAATACCTGATCTCTTGTACTTTTGGTGAATACGCCGACCACGAAGATTGCCTAGACTGACCTGGTGGCCGCCAACACACTTCAATCGCTCTGGGGCGAACCTCGACCGGCGAATCCCCCAAGACTTGGTCCACGAGACTGGGTTTTGGTTGCAGTACTGACTTGTTGGTCTCTTGGTGAGGCGGCCTTTCGCCATGACCTTGCACCGCGCCCGCTGCTATTGCTCATGGTCCTCGCCGTGCTCGTCCCGTTGCTGTGGCGCCGAACTCATCCACTTCTCGCGGTTGTCGTCGCGTTCGGAATCCTGACGATCATCGATATCGTCAGGATTCTCACCGAATCGCAGGGCCAGCTGCTCTCCAGCATTTCTGCGACGCTAATCCTGGCCTACGCTCTATTCCGTTGGGGCTCAGGTCGAGAGGCCGTCTGCGGCCTCGGAATTATCTTGCTGTGGCTCGGCGTCACATATCTCGCCGACCCAATGACTGTGGCAGAAACCGTCGCTGGGTACGCGTTCTTCCTATTCGCCGCCACGCTCGGCGCCGCGGTCCGCTACGGAACGAGGGTGCGCATCCGCGATATTGACCAGGCCAAGGCCCGCGAACGCGAACAGCTTGCGCGCGAACTCCATGACACCGTCGCCCATCACGTATCAGGTATTGCCATCCAGGCCCAAGCAGGACGAGCTGTTGCGGTAACCCACCCGGAGCGCGCCGACGCGGCCTTCGCTGTCATCGAGGAGGCCGCGACTCGCACCCTCAACGAGCTGCGCGCGATCGTCGGCGTCCTCCGGACTTCACCGGAGGCCGCGCTTGCGCCGCAGCCTGGGCTGGCCGAGGTCGAGCAACTCGCAACCGATGATCGAGCGCGTCCCTGCGTCACGGTCGAGGTTGTGGGCCAGTTCGACGATCTCAGCCCGGCCGTCGAGGCCGCGATCTACCGCCTCACGCAAGAGTCCATCACCAATGCTCGAAGGCATGCTCGCCAAGCAACCCAGGTCAGTGTCACCGTTGTTGGTGATGACAAGGAGGTACGGGTGACCATCGACAACGACGGCTCATCCGGCGGTGTCAGCCGCGATCGCATCGGCTACGGCTTAGTCGGTATGCAGGAACGGGCTTCACTGCTCGGTGGCACCTTCTACGCGGGACCCACCGCCGAGCAGGCCTGGCGAGTAGAGGCGACGCTCCCCCGGACCGGGATGTCTCGATGAGTATCAAGGTGCTGGTCGCCGACGACCAGCCCATCGTGCGCACCGGACTGACGATGCTGCTCGACGCCCAACCCGACATTGAGGTCATCGGAGCTGCTGCTGACGGGCGTGAAGCAGTCTCCCTCGCCCACCAGTTACGGCCCGACGTTGGGCTGTTCGATATCCGAATGCCGCTTATGGACGGCATCGAAGCCACCCGCCTGCTTGCCGGTCCCGATGTCACCGACCCACTGCCGATCGTGGTGATCACCACGTTCGACCTCGACGAGTATGTTCACGGAGCCCTTAAGGCAGGCGCCCGTGGGTTCCTACTCAAAGATGCTGGACCTACTCTGCTGACTCAAGCCATTCACGCCGCCGCCGACGGTGACGCACTAATCGCCCCTAGCGTGACGGTACGACTGCTGGCAACCTTCGCCCACGCCCAAACCTCACCACCGAGGCAGCCGATAGAACCGCTCACCGCTCGCGAAGAAGAAGTCCTCTTGCCGGTCGCGCAAGGTCGCACGAACAGCGAGATTGCAAGCGAGCTCTACATCACCCCAAGTACCGTCAAAGCACACCTCGCCAGCCTCATGCGAAAGCTCGGCGCTCGTAACCGTGTCGAGGTTGCGATATGGGCCCACGAGACCGGCCGGGTCTAGGAACGCCGCCCTTTCTACCAGTACTTGCCACCGAATAACCCACCCATGGACTTAGAAAGGGATGAGCACCCAATGGCCGACCTGGAGCAAAATAGGAAGAACGCAATCGCCTTCTACGACCTGATGTTCAACGAGAGCCGACCTCGGGAAGCAGTGGACCTGTACGTCGGGAACGAATACCGTCAACACAACCCCGATGTTGGTGACGGTAAAGAGGCATTCGTTGACTACTTCGACCGTATGGCCAAGGAATGGCCCGGCAAGCATGTTGAGGTGAAGCGAGCCATTGCCGAAGGCGACTGCGTCGTGTTGCACTGCTTTCAGCAGTGGCCCGGGGACCACGACTATGCCGGGATTGACATCTTCCGCTTCGATGAGCAGGGGAAGATCGTCGAGCACTGGGATGTTCTTCAGGTCATTCCGGATACATCAGCGAACGAGAACGGGATGTTCTGAAGCGACCGGTAACTTTCCCACCACAGCCGGATCTCACATCTATCCTGATTTGGTGGAACAACTTACCGAAACACAGGCGCTGAATCTTCGGCAACGGGCGCTCTTACTGCGCGACCATAGCTTCACTGATCCTGCGGGCGTTGTCGAGTGGTTTGGTGCGATGCAGGCCCAGGATGTCGCCTCAGGCCACTGGTCATTTGGCACCCGCCTCCCCCACCTCAGCGACACCGACGTGGATAAAGCCACCCATGATCGCCAGATCATCCGAACGTGGCCGATGCGCGGCACGATTCACTTCGTCCCACCCAAAGATGTGACCTGGATGCTGGAACTGACGGGGTCGCTGGCGCTGAAGGGAGTGGCGAAGCGGTGGGAGCAACTCGGCATTGACGAACATCAGATCGATACCGCACGGCGGGCCCTTATCGATGCGTTGACGGATGACGAACTGCTCACCAGATCTCAATGCCTCGAGGTTCTCTCTTCGGCCGGTCTGGAGACTAGTGGGCAGCGCGGGTACCACTACCTCTGGCACGGGGCACAAACCGGGGCGATCGTCATCGGTCCACAAATCGACAAACAACAGACATTCGCTAGCGCCGAGCGGTGGCTTCCTTCCCAAGTGAAACTGAATCGCAATGAGGCTCTCCAGACATTAGCTAGGCGGTTCTTCCGAAGTCACGGACCCGCAACCCGCAAGGACTTTGCTGGCTGGACGTCCTTGCTGGCAGCCGATACAAAGGCCGCTCTCGCGGCGCTCGGCTCAGAACTGACCGACGTCATAGTCAATGACACTCTCATGCACTGCCCAACGGCACTCCTCGAGCAACTTCCCGCGACGGAACCGACGAAGCATCCGGAGCCGTACCTGAACATCCTGCCAGGATTCGACGAATACCTACTCGGCTACAAAACTAGGACCCTCATGGCTGATAGCGACGTCATGGCCGCCGTGATCCCGGGAGGCAACGGGGTGTTCCGGAGCACCGTCGTGATCGATGGCGCAGTGAAAGCAACCTGGAAGCGCACGATGAATACTCGGTCGATCGCTATCCGTGTCCAACCACTCGGAGGATGGATGCCCACTACCGGCGAAGTCCAGCGCCTAAATAGTGCTTTCGATGGCTACGGCGATTTCTACTCGCTGCCCGTGAAGGTCTTGTTCGAGTAGGCCGGACCGCCGCCGTTCGATTCTGAAACTGCGCTTCCCTACGCCATGGAGTCTAAAGAATTCCCTCCTCCGGGCCAATCCACTGCTCATGCGAGCAGACGAATCTCTGACGGGTCTGCCCAGGCCTTCGTTGACTCGTGGTCGACTTCTTGACAATGCCGCGAGTGCGGCTTTATGTAGCGCCTCGAATTCGATGGGTGTCGCCTTGCCCAGTCCGCGATTCGGATTCGGAGCGAACTCAACCCCGCTTTGGCGGTGAGGCAGCGATTGTTCTCGCCGCATCCGTGAGCCGTTGAACGCGGCGAATTTCGGGGCCGTCGTCAATGAGGGTCTTCGCGGTTGGCGCGGCAGTTTCAGCTAGCAGCGCACCGATCGGTTCGAGTGTCTGGCTTTGAGCGCGAGCACCGGCAGCGGTCAGGCCGGCTGCAGCGTGCAGATAGGGACCGCGACCGTTGCGAGGTTCCCGATAGCCAACACAGGCGAGACCAGGCGTGATCGGCGACCACACGCCGCCAACAAGTGACAGTCCAGAAGCCCCGTAGCCAGCAGTCGAGCCATCGACGAGTCGGCGATCTACGGGCAGGTCATAGCGGTAGCCAGTTGCCCAGACAATGGTGTCGAAGCGTTCTGATGATCCATCAGCGAACTCCGCAACCCGTCCATCGAAGCGCGCGACGCCCGGACGAACCACGATGGAGCCGTTGCTAATGAGCGGGAGGAGCGCTGAATGGATGACCGGTGTTTCCGCGAGAAAAAGATGGCGTGGCTTGGCCAGGCGCCCACGTCGCCAGAACGCTGAGATAGTTCTGGCGGATAGATCCATTGCGACCCGGGTCGCCAAGTCTGGTAGAAACCGGGGCCGCTCCATATCGACGACAGGTCGACCGAGGATTCGCTTGGGTATGATGTGGCGCCCGCGCCGAACTGCGATGGTGACGCGCTTTCCCGCCTTAACACAGTCGTGGGCGACATCAGCCCCCGAGTTCCCCATCCCCACGACGAGGACATTGTCGCCAAGGTCCCCTACGGTTCGGTATGCACTTGTATGTAGGGACGGGATTGTCGAATCGCCGGGTAAATGAGGAAGGTGTGGCTCACTAAACAATCCGGTGGCCAGCACTACCCCGGCGTATCGTTCCCCGTCAACATCCCAGTGGTCCCCAGTTGGAGTCACGGAACTGACATCGCGATTGATGAGGCGGTCGCGCACACCGGCGTCAACTGCAACGTCGTGCAGGTACGTCAGCATCTCGGTGCTCGACGGAAAGACTCCGGAGCTGGCCATCGGCCGATCCGGGTAGGCGCTGCGGTCCTTTGTGGTGATCAACCGGACTGAGGGATAGACACCGTCTAGCCACAGACCTCCAACATCAGCGCGCTTATCCAGCACATCGACGTCGATTCCCTCTGCCAGCATCGCAGCGGCGGCGGCGATGCCGCTATAGCCGGCGCCGATAACTGCCCACTTCATGACGGTCCGTTCGATTGCGGACAACCAAACGTTGCCTTCGCCCAACGGTCGCCGCCACTGACTGAGTCGGGCTGATTCATTCGCCATGCCAACAGGACGCTGGTTAACAGTGCGCTCAACGGCAGCGCGATCGTCGGCCTCGGCCCCCACAGATTGGGCCACGCTCGCCACCACCAAAGCGTGGCTGCCCCCGTCCAGGCCGCACTTGCCAACTGATTCGCACGCACTGGGTTGGCCGTGGCTTTCGCGAAAGCCGCGGCGATCGCGAGGTCGGGGACCGCGTAGGCAGGAAAGGTTCCCAGCACCACCCCGAAAGACGTCGCCACACCCTTACCCCCGCGCCCGCCAGACCAAATAGGAAATATGTGGCCGACGACGGCGGCGACACCGGCGGCATTGGCGGTCGCGGGTGAGACGTGTGCCCCGATCGCCGACGCCAACCAGCCTTTGCTGATGTCTAGTCCTGCGACAACGCTCGCCCAGCGCTTCCCCGCGACGACTGCGGTGTTGAGCGCGCCAGGATTCCCTGTTCCGGACGCACGAATATTCGCACCGGCGATCGCACTAACGCCATCTGCAGCGGGTAGCGAGCCCAGCAAGTATCCCCCGGCAACGGTTGCGATTCTAAGCAGAACAGCAGGCCCTGCAGCATGGCGATCTAGGCGAAGGCGCGCAACGCTCGTGCCGTTCATGGATCCCTTCATACAACGATTCAAGCGGCTTCGGATGTCTAGAGGAGATTCTCGCGTACCGGCACCGTGAAGGTGCCCTGAATGGGCTGGCTCTTGTGAAAGACGCAGCCGACTGTTCCTAGTCCGGTGTGGACTGCGATAGAAGGACCGATGTCGTAGTGAACGAGGTTCTCAACCCTTTGCCGGGATTCCAGCACGTCGGCCAAGGTGGCGGCCAACTCGGAGGCACCAATGTGACCCACTCCGATTCGTAGGAGCTCACCGTCGCTCCGCGCTTGAACATAGTCCGCCATGGCAGCGATCGCGTCTTCGGGACTTTTGACATGACCAACGACCTTCATCTCGCCGTCAGTGAACGCGACGACCGCTGTCCCTTCGATTGCATCGCGATCGATGAGACGCCCCCCGCGGGCAGCAAGCTCAGGCGCACCCAAAATGAAGACGCTATCGATGGCCGCAGCAGTAGCCATTGCGATTGTCATTGCCCGTTTCAGAGTGGCACCGGCAGCCAATGCGTCCGCAGCACTCCACGCGCTCATCGTCACCGGGAATGAGGCGGTGCCGGTATCAACGACGACTACTGGAATCTCAGCAGAGGCGGCAGCCAGCCGCGCGGTACTGGCCGTGGACGACAGCGTGCCGCCGGTATGCACCGACAAGATCTGGGTCGCCCCGTCTCGGGCGCAGCGCTCATATGCTCGGAGGAAGTCTCCGGGGCTCGGTGTCGAGGTGCTGACCGTGGCACCTCGCGCGAGCACTTCGCTGATCTTCGCGAGGTCGATATCCTCGCCCTCGCTGTAGGCCACTCCGTCGACCACGATACCGACCGGAACCACCTCTGCTTTGAACCGTTCGCGCAGCACGGGCGTCATTTGCGCGCCGGAATCGACGACAATGCGCGTCACCTGGTCAGGCACGGTGGAACTCCTTTCGGGCGGGCCGCGGTTTACGGTCACCAACCCCAAAAATCTGGCCGACAGTTTGCTGCACGCCGACTGACCAGGTGGGATAGGCATGGGACGATTGGGCCAGTCTCCCGGTGAACATGGTTGTTCGGATAGCAAGGGCAAGTTCGGCGATCATTTCGCCAGCTCGATCAGCGACGATCGTGGCTCCGAGCACCCTGCCTCCACCGGCGTTACGCAAGATCGTTCGTGGGCCGACGATGATTTTGATGAACCCGTCGGTGTGTCCGGACGTTCGGGCGCGATCGACGTCTGCCATTGGAAGTTCGACGACGCGGGCACCGCGAGTGTGCTGAGCTGCTTGGCTTTCCGTCAGACCGACACGAGCCACTTCTGGACTGGTGAAGGTCACCCACGGAATAGCGTGTTCCTTGAATCGAAGCGGGAGTTTACGTAGCGCGTTAGTGGCCGCCACCCGTCCCATCTCATCGGCGGCGTGAGTGAACGCCAAGCGCCCAGTCACGTCACCGGCCGCGTACACCCCAGCAACACTGGTGCGCATCCGCGCGTCCACCCTGATTGCACCACGCTCACTGCGGACTATCCCTAAAGCGTCACACCCGCAGGCCCGGGCTTGACGTCCAGCGGCGACAAGCAGGTGGCTGGCGTGGATGTCGCCTCTGCTAGTCGTGGCCGTAATCACCGTCCCCGTTCGGGCAACTTCGGAGATGGTGGTGTCCAGATACACGTCAACTCCGTCACGGCCCAGCACCTCGCCAACAACAGCGGATGCTTCAGGCTCTTCCTTGCCAATCAGCCTGGCACCGGCTTCAAGGATAGTCACTCGCGAGCCAAGGCGGATAAATGCCTGAGCCATTTCGACCCCGATTGCTCCGCCACCCACGACTAGCAGATGCTCAGGTAGTTCCGTGAGCTCGAACAGGTTCTCGTTCGTCAGATAGGCGACATCGCGAATCCCGAGAATCGGCGGTATTACCGGACCACTACCTGTGGCGATGACCAACGACTCTGGCGTAAGCACACGACCATCAACCTCAACGCAATCCCGCGCACGCGCGTCTGCACGCCCAACAACTACGTCAATACCTTCGGCCCGAAGCACATCAGAGTTCTCTGTTGCGGCGATCTCGTCAACAGTGGCGTGCACGCGGCTGATCGCCTCAGCAAACGGCAGGCGCCCGCTAGCGAGCAACGTCTTCGACGGAACACAGCCCGTGAATGTGCAATCTCCGCCCGGTTCTCCGTCCGTCACCATCACCACCGAGCGCCCGAACCGTCGAGCAGTTCGTGCAGCGGAAAGCCCGGCCGTGCCACCGCCAATGACCAGCAGATCTGGACTATCTGTCACGACCGAGCCGTCCGATTTCGGATGTCCTCAGCCACGAGCGTCGGAAGAAAGCGCTCGCTGGAGATCGGCCAGCGACGGGTTGGTCAGGGCAGTGCCATCAGCCAAAACCACCGTCGGCACAGTTCGGTTACCTCCGTTGAATCGTTCAACCGCGGCGGCAGCAGCAGGGTCCTTGTTAATGTCGATCTCGGTGTACGGAATGCCCGCTCGTTTTAGTTGGTATTTGAGACGGAGGCAGTACCCGCACCATCGCGTTGAGTACACAGTGAGCTGAGGGTTCATTGGTGGCGCCTTTCCGACGTGGACTAGTTGAGGTTCTGCAGCGTGTCTTCAATACCGCGGGTAGCGGCGGAATATGATTCCGATTCCCCAGGGAAACCCGGTGACTGACTGATTCCTTCCACACGCAGCGACCTGGGTTGGATTGCACGACCAATGCCTGCTGTCTCGTTCTAGGCTTAGATTTGCGAAGCGATGTCTGATTCCGGGAACTGCCCAGAGTGACGCAGTACGAGTTCTCCGTCTGCCCCTATCAGGATCCACGTCGGCATGGAAGTAATCCCCATGGTCGTCCATGACTCGAAGCTCTCGTCCCACACCATGGTGGGCGTGGTCAGGTCATGTTTGGCTACGAAGTCTTCGGCCTGGCCAAAGCTATCCTGTGTTCCGACACCGACAACGTTGATTTTGCCGACGTTTTCACTCGCGAACTTCTGCAACTTGGGTGCCTCGGCGTTGCAGTACGGGCAGTGAGGCGCCCACGCCCAGACCAGCGTCGGAGTCCCAGCCTCGGTGAGCGAGGCAAGATCAACAGAATTGCCGCTGTTCACCTCGCGAACCGTGACAGCAGGCAAGATCGCTTGCGCAGCAGGCACAGCGGACTGCGGAGCTGCCGGGGCAACCGGCGAGGGCGCGGTCACGGTCGGGATCGGCGGCTGAGGCGACACCTGGGCATCGGTAGCCCCTGCACACGCCGCAAGTCCCACTCCGGCAAGTGTGAGGGCCGCTGTGATCGAAAGTTGACGCGCACTGATTCTCATGACTGTCCTAACTGGGAGGTTTGTGATTCGTCCAGCGCAGTCTCTGGTGCGAGATCGTCTGGATTTGATGAAGGTAATTGCTTGCTGTTACGACGGTTAATCAAAATGATGGCGACTGCGCAGGTACCGATAATGGTCAGCGCCCCCGCGACAACGACGAACAGGTTCTCTTGGTCGATTATCGATGTGAAGGTGGCCGCTATCTGGCCACCAATCTCAGGCAAGCTTGCCTCGGAGTCTCCACGCAGGACCTGTACTTCCGCGAAGCCGTACCACGCGAGGTAGGCACCTGCCAGCACGAGGAGGGCACCGGAAATGCGGTTAACGTAGCGGACCATCCTTCGACTACCTGCGACAAAGCCGTCACGAGCCAGTGCGACAGCGAAGGTCAACGCGGTGATGACCAGGCCCATGCCCAGGCCGTACACCACAACGGTGAAGAGTCCGGCTGCGAAGCTCGAGGTCCGCGTGGCCCCGACGACAGCGACGAGGAAGATCGGCAATGTGCACGACAGTGAAACGATCGCGTATGTCATGCCATACATGAACATTCCGGCCGCCGAGGACCCAACGCGTCCTTTCATCCGAGGAATCCCGAACTTCAAATCGCGACCAGAAAGTAGGTACATTCCTAGCACCACGAGAACTGGCCCGACTGCCAAGGTTAAGTAGGGGGTGTACGCGGTGATCTGCCAAGACAGCGCCGAGATCAGCAGCCCGACGAATGTGAAGACGGCAATAAACCCGGCAGTCATGGATGCACTCACCCGTAGGCTGCGGCGGACCGCGCTACCAGGACGTTGATTCGTCGAATCGCTGAGAAATAGTGCAAGGTAACCGGGCAGTAGCGCGAAACCGCACGGATTGAAGGCGGCCAACATCCCAGCAGTCAGAGCAGTTGTGAGAACAGCAATTTCCATCGATTCCCCATCGGGCAACGTTGAGTAACAGAGCAGTAGGTCCCGGACCGTCATAGCGAGCAGGTGTGTTGAACCCACTACGTCGGGTAGCGGTTCAACACACCTGCTCTCGGTCAAGGACGCAAGGAGCTAGTTCCTACTGGATTGACGGGCCAGTGCTACAGCGCCCGCACCCATGACGAGCCCAAAGACCATATGCCCCATCAGGCTCTGCCACGCCATCGTGTTGAATTGAAAAACGGGCATACCTAGTCTTGCTGGCATCAGAACGAGGGCCCCGAGCACCCACCAGAACATGCCGTAGGCAACGCCAATCCCGATACCTGTTCCCCAACTGGTGAGCTGAGCCCTTGCAATCACTCCAAAGGTTGCGCCGATAAAGACGGATATGGCCATATGTGCTGCCCACCCGACGATGAGCGCTTCGCTGCCCACGAGCATCGCGATCGTTTCGATCATGCCGAGCATGCTCATCATCATTCCGAAGACCATGCCCCCAACGATGCCGCCGAGCGCGCCGTAGATAGCCGCTTGGCCGATGCTTGTCTCGGTTGTGGTCGATGTCGTTTTGGGTGCGACTGTTGTTGTGTTTGCCATGCTGTCGTGTGTCTCCTCTTGTTGGCGTGGGTGGTCATGTCGTTCTGGGCTGGAAACCCCCCGGACGCCGCCGAACCTTCCCAACTCTGAAAGAAATTCTCCCTCGGAAATGGGATCCTCAGTTTGGGAATACGGGCATATGGCTACCGGGTTTCCTCTAGGTGGGACAACCTCAACGACGTGACGCTCGAGCGGTCTTCGAACGGGATGTATTGCCAGAAGTCCCGGTCCTCCTTCGGGTGGCACAGTCGTTAACGGCGCAACCGGCTGACGCTAGCGACCTTGTTCAGGACACGCTGTTGCGTGCGTGGCGTTCGCTGGACACCTTCGATGGGAGACACCCACGGTCGTGGCTGCTCACCATCATGCGCAACGCCAACTACAACAATCACCGCCGTCGGCGCCCTGAACCGATTGACCTAACCGAAAACACTACCCGCGAACGACATGCCGACGAAGGACTCTCAGCCGAGGACCATGTGATGCGTACAGAGCTAGATGACGTCGTAGCCGCCGCCTTATCCGAAGTATCCGAGGACTCTCGCCAGGTCATAGTCCTCGTCGATATTGATGGGTTGTCCTACGCCGAGGCTGCCGCCTACCTAGGGATTCCGGAAGGAACCGTGATGAGCAGACTTCACCGGGCTCGGCGAAAGATTCGTGACCGCGTGGTGGCCAAACGGACCGCACTCCATGAAGGGATCCCGTCATGACTAGTCAACTGTCCATGTGGCGTCGCCTCGTCGGTGACAAAGATGTCGCAAGCTGCCGGGAGGCAACGCGACTACTGCAATCCGTCCTAGACGGTCAAACGGATGAACAAACCCACACCCGCGTGCTGCGTCACCTCGAGGCGTGTAAACGCTGCGGATTAGAGGCCGAAACATACCGGGCAATCAAGGAAAGCCTGGCGACGCAGTTCAGTGAACCAGCAGATTCCCAAGCCGTAGCCGACCTCGTCGACTTCGGCCGAAACCTCACCCAAGAGATGGAATGAACGCCGCCCCACCTGGGTTTCGCAACTAGCAGCCCGACCTGACATTCACTATATGGAGGCGCCTTGATCCGTGCAGTCTGGAATGACACAGTCCTCGCCGAGGCTGACGCGACCCGTGTTGTGGAAGGCAACCACTACTTCCCGCCTGACGCGGTGAATCAAAATCTGCTGGAAACATCCCGCCTCCGCACTCCCTGTTACTGGAAGGGTCTCGCGTCCTACTACCACCTCAATGTTGACGGCGAACAAGTCAAGAACGTCGCCTGGTTCTACCCGCACCCACCGATCTGGATTCGTGGCATTCGTGACCACGTTGCGTTCTCACCGGTCATTCAGATCGTCCAATCGCCATGACGACCCAGTCGTGGAGAGAGTCCCTATTTTGGAGGTTTCAATGAGCGTTTCTGAGCGCGATGAGCAGCTTTGCAGCACTTTCCCCGGCGACTACTCGAACTTGACAGCGGTGTACATCAACTGCACGTTGAAGCGTTCGCCGTCGGTATCGAATACCCAGGCACTGATGGATCGCTCAATCGCAATCATGAAAGCAAACGGGGTTGAGGTCAGCGAATACCGAGCTATTGACCACCAGATCGCTACGGGTGTCTACCCGGACATGACCGATCACGGGTGGGACGTCGATGACTGGCCGCAGATGTACCAGGTTGTGAAGGAAGCCGACATTCTGGTCGTCGGAACCCCCATCTGGCTCGGAGAAAAGTCCAGTGTCGCCACCCAACTGATCGAGCGCCTCTACGGAGAATCGGGCAACCTCAACACCGAAGGCCAATACGCCTTCTACGGCAAAGTCGGTGGATGCCTGGTGACCGGAAACGAAGACGGGATCAAACACTGCGCCATGGGAATCCTGTACGCACTCCAGCACGTCGGCTACACGATCCCGCCGCAGGCCGATGCCGGTTGGATCGGCGAGGCGGGCCCCGGACCGTCCTACCTGGACTCCCCCGGTGGCGGACTAGACAACGACTTCACCAACCGCAACACGACGTTCATGACCTGGAACCTCATGCATATGGCGAACCTGCTCAAGAGTTCTGGTGGGTTGCCCGCTCACGGTAACCAGAGGTCTGAGTGGGACGCAGGCTGCAGATTCGACTACCCCAACCCCGAATATCGATAGCTCGAGCGCGCAGGGCGCTTGCGCCCGCCAGTCATCACCAACGAAGGGCCGGATGGCGCATGTTGCAGCAACAACCAGGAAGGCGCCGGATTAGGTTCAGCAAGTGATGATGCCGTCCGAGCGCGATACCTGCGATACCTCTGAGATTGACATATCCTGAGATGGATTAATCGCGTCGCCAGCCTCTTCCTGCCCAATAAATGGGGCGACAACTAGGAGCGAAAGTGAGCTACCGAGTGGACCGTGACAGAGACGTCAATGGACGTCCACTCAGCTCCCGGCCAAGAGATGAACTTGGTCGACCGCTTGCCCGAGACGCAGTCGGAGTCGATCCTCTACCTGAAGTCATCGACCTCCAACCCGAAGAGGCTCTTGACCTTGCGCAGGACCTACTGCGTCATGGACGCCCGTTCCAAGCTCACGAAGTACTCGAGTTTGCCTGGAAGTCGGCCCCAGCCACAGAACGTAGCCTTTGGCAGGGACTCGCACAGATCGCGGTTGCAATCACCCACGCTAAGCGCGGCAATACGGCGGGGGCAGAAGCAGTTTTGCGGCGCGCTCGTTCCAACATCGCCCCACACAGCGCAGACTCCCCCTACTCTATCGATGTCCCAAATCTGGTCGGCTGGTGTGACACTGCGTTGACCGAGCTTCCAAACTCAACAGCCGGTCTCGGTACGCCGCAGCTCAAACTAGTGAAGGCGACGGCTTGTGCTTGTCCTGCCAATCGCTGCAGTTGCCCGGTGAGCAGCCCACCCGCGGGCGTCAGGTCGCGCACAGGTTCGCCATAGCGTCGCGCCCAGTTTGTATAGCCCGCGGCACTGAGAGAGCCTCACTCAAGCCCTGATGGGACGCACAAGGCAGTAACCCTTCTCGCGGGTTCGTGTGCACCTCGCCAGGATCGATCACGAAACAGCCCCGCTGCTGGGCGGGATCTGACGGCCCGTTCACGCCACCGGTTACTGCGTGTTTGGACAGGGTTTGGACAGAAACAGAATGAGAGGCCATCTCCCGAATTAGGAAATAGCCTCTCACCTGCTAAAACACCTGTCGGGCTGACAAGATTTGAACTTGCGACCCCTTGACCCCCAGTCAAGTGCGCTACCAAGCTGCGCTACAGCCCGCGACAAGCATCCGTAGGGTATCGCACCACTACTTTCGACGTTTGCGCTTGGCTCGGATTCGCATGTCTACCCGAACCGGACTGCCCTCGAATCCAAACTCCTCACGCAGGCGTCGCTCGATGAAGCGACGGTAGTTTGCCTCGAGAAATCCCGTCGTAAAGAGAACAAAAGTAGGCGGCGCGACGCTGGCTTGAGTTCCAAAAAGAATCCGCGGCTGCTTGCCACCACGGATCGGATGAGGATGTGCCGCGACGATCTCTTTAAGGAACTGGTTGAGACGACCGGTTGAGACTCGCGTCTGCCAGCCATCGAGCGCGGCATCAAGTGCCACCGCAAGACGGTCCAGATGCCGACCAGTATTCGCCGAGATATTCACTCGCGGAGCCCAGTCCACATGGTGTAGATCACGGTCGTATTCCCGATCGAGCATGTACCGCCGGTCCTCATCAACGAGGTCCCACTTGTTCATGACCAACACTAGAGCCCGACCGGAGTCCACCACTTTGGACACAATGCGCACGTCTTGCTCGCTGAGCTCTTCGCTCGCATCGAACAACACCAGGCACACTTCGGAACGTTCTAGCGCCGTCTGGGTGCGCAGGCTGGCAAACCACTCCGGGCCGCTTGCGGTCTTAACCCGGCGCCGGATCCCTGCCGTGTCCACGAAGCGCCAGGTTTGGCCAGCAATTTCGACAAGCTCATCGACCGGGTCCACGGTGGTTCCGGCCACGGAATCAACGACTGAGCGCTGGGAGCCGGCCAGCTTGTTCAACAGACTCGACTTGCCGACGTTTGGTCGTCCGAGTAAGGCAACACGGGGAGGACCTTCTTCGCTTGCCTTCCCGGAGCCTTCTTCAGGGAAGGTATTGACCAGTGCTTCGAGTAGGTCGCCGCTTCCTCGACCGTGAAGAGCGGACACGCATATCGGCTCGCCGGCGCCGAGGGACCAAAGCGCTGCCGCTTCGCTCTCCAGCAGCGCGGAGTCAACCTTGTTCGCGACAAGGAGCACCGGGGTGCCGCTCTTGCGTAACATTTTGACGGCTTCGGCATCTCCGTCGGTAATGCCAACGGTTGCGTCGACGACGAGAACCACAACATCGGCGTCGATTGCGGCCCGTCGTGCCTGCTCGCTGACCTGTGAGGCCATGCCCTGACTGCGCAGGTCCCACCCGCCGGTATCGACCAACCAGAACTTGGTTCCGGCCCACTCCGCCTCGTAGCGAACACGATCGCGCGTGACGCCAGGAATATCTTCAACGACGGCAGCGCGTCGGCCAAGGATTCGATTGACCAAGGTTGACTTGCCGACGTTTGGACGGCCCACGATTGCCGCGACCGGAAGCATCTCCTCGGGCACGACCGCAAGATCCTCGACAACATCCTCGTCACCGAACTCGGCGAGGGCTGCAGCCTCTGCCGCAGCGAGATCATCCTGATCTCCATCGACATCAAAGGTCGCAACTGACTCTTCGTCCTCGACGAAATCCTCGGAACTCATGGAGTTACTCCTTTTGCCCCGATTGAGACGTCGTCTGTTGGAAGTTGCTCACCGGTGAGGTCCAGTGCGTATTGCAAATGGTCGGCTAGCTTTTGCCGGATTGATTCCCCCATAGCGGCCAGTGTCGATCGTCGATCGATATCGCCGTATGGCGCAACAGAGAACGGCTCACCAAAGACCACCGTCAGCTGAGAGCGCAGTTTGGGCAAATCGTTCTTGCCCATTCCCGTTTCGCGTGTGCCAAACATTGCTGCGGGCACTATTGGCGCATTTGTTCGACTGTGCAGGTAGGCGATTCCGTTCCGGGCCCGACCAAAGTCGCCAATCCCTCGATGCGCCTCAGGAAAGATCCCGAGGCCACCACCGCGTTCGAGGACCCCCAGTGCGGAGCGAACTGCGGCGCGATCAGGCGCCTCGTACTCAACCGGGATCTGGCCCGAACTATGCAGAAGGCGATCGAGTGGCGGTTGGAACAGTTCGGACTTTGCCACGATGTTCAACGGCCGAGGCGCTGCGCTAAACAGCAGACCACCGTCGAGCAGACCAATGTGGTTACACGCCACGATCACTCGACCGTGTGGCGGAACATGCTCAGCCCCGCGAACATCGAGCCGATACAGGCCTCGAAACAGCAACCGCCCAATATTGCGGCCATTCGCCGCGCCCCTAGCCGAGGGAACCCGCAGGGCCAAGGCTGTGGTCGTTGTCATTGGCCCAGCCCATCTCGAACCAGACGCTCAACTTCCGCAACGACCTCATCGAAACCTAGCGCCGTGGCATCAATCTCTATTGCGTCATGTGCCTGCACGAGTGGTGAGGCCGTTCGGGAGGAGTCAGCTGCATCTCGAGCCGCGAGGTCGGCGGCCGTTTGAGCTACTTCCGCATGTCGGCCCTCATCGTTGTCCTGGGCCGCTCGACGGGCGGCACGTGCGGCATTGTCGGCCGTCAAAAAGATCTTCAGATCCGCGTCGGGCAAGACACTTGTCCCAATGTCTCGGCCTTCGACAACGATTCCTGCTTGGTCGTCGCGGGCGGCAATCACCTCAGCCCGCTGCGCCTGGACCATCGCAGCTCGGACTTCGGGAACCGCACTGACCGCACTGACCGCACTCGTGACGAACTGCTCGCGGATCTCCCGAGAGACATCCGTTCCGTTCACGGCGATAAATGGCCGCAGCGGGTCGGTACCATTCTCGATCTCAATCTCTGGTAGGCGGCTAACCACAGCGTGAGCGTCGTTGACATCAACATCGTTGCGCAGCAGCCACCAGGCAACCGCGCGATACATCGCGCCGGTGTCGAGGTACCGGAAACCGAACATAGTGGCAATCCCGCGAGACACGCTGGACTTACCGGAGCCTGAGGGTCCGTCAACAGCAACAACAAAGGCAGGGCGCCGCTTTAGTTCCTCAGACATGAGGGTCAGCCTAACGGTCGTGGTTGGCAGGTGAGGGTCTGAGGCACTCGCGCTGGCTAACCGCGAATCTGCCAGCCGGACTCTTGAAGCAACTTGCGCAGCCGTGGGCTCGCCGTCGGATCGACATCGAGTTCAATGATGGCCCGTAACCGGCCAACTGTGTGCTCGATACGAACATCCTCGAGGTTGACGTCGGCCTCTCCCGCGGCAGCAAAGAGGCGTGCCAACTCCCCCGGCTTATCGTCAACCACAACCGGGATGACGTCGTAGTCATGCGCGGCCCCGCCGTGCTTATCCGGCAGTGCATTTCGGCCCTGATTGCCACGTTCAAGTACCTCCCGAACTGGTGCAAAGTCAGCGGGCAGTTCGCGGTTGTAGTCGGCTTGGGCAACTCGTTCCAACGATTCGGCGACCTGCTGGAGTTCGGCAGTAACCCGCCGCAGGACCGCCAGGACGTCCGGGGCATTACTCGCCAGAATTTCTGCCCACAACTCCGGCACGGAGTCAGCCAGACGCGTGACGTCGCGCAATCCTTGTCCCGATACCGCGACATCACCTGAATCGGCGTCAGTAAGTTGGGCTGCCAGTACGGAGGCCAGCAACTGGGGAACGTGTGATGTCAGTGCGACCGCGCGATCATGTTCGACTGGAGTCAGCTCGACAACGAGGGACCCGCATGTGCGCGCTAGCCACCGAACGTCGTCCACCGTTGCGGGCTCATTGGACTCGCTTGGGGTGATCACCCACAGCCTGTCCTCGAATAGATCAGAGCGACCTGCCTGTGGGCCAGCGACCTCACGCCCAGCCATCGGGTGCCCACCGACGAACCGATCGAGTTGATTCGGCGCGATCTCTGCGAGCCGTGTCAGGGGCATGGTCTTGACGCTCGCTGCATCGGTGACAGTGGCCTCGGGAAAGAGTGTGAGGTACTCGGCGGCAACAACTGGGACTGACCGCGGTGGCACCGCAATAACAACCAGCGACGGTTTTGCGTCGCCAGCAAGCGGGTCACCGGCACCGCGTTCGCTGGCTACCTTGCAGGCCTTTGGATCGCGGTCGGAAAGCCAGACCTGAGAGCCGGCAGCACTCAGCGCTAGACCAATGGATGTTCCAATCAGGCCCGTCCCAACAACGAGGACCTGACGGTCTTCGCGATCGCTCACCGCGGGCTCATTCACGATTAAGATCTTCCCGCAGAACTTGAGCGCCGCGCAGGAATACGTGTTGGATCTCAGCGCGCGGTCGATCTGTCTCGGCGTGGACCATTGCTCGAACTACCCGAGGTAGCGCTCCGGGAACGTCGATCTCTTGTGCGCAGATCAGTGGGATATCGCGAAAGCCGATCGTTCGAGCCGCAGAAGCGGGAAAACCGCACACCAGGTCTGGGGTGGAGGTGAACAGCACACTGACGATGTCTTCCTCCGCCAGGCCGTTGCGTACGAGAATCTCGCTAAGCATCTCGGCGACTGACTCCGTCATCTCGGATTGCTCATCCGCAGTAAGGCAGGTTGCTCCCCTGATCGCCCGCATCGGCACAGTTCTCTCCTCCTCACCCGTCAGCGCATCGCTCGCGCCGACAATGGCCAATAGTGTCACGAGTACTCATCTGCGGGTCAGGAGATCTGGGTATTTGCGCGTTGTTCAACCCGCAGACAGGGTCAGGGGGTCTGCGTCTCGACGGAATCGAACAGCGAACTGATCTCCGCGTCGTTAAGAACTCGCAGCTCGCCTATCCCTAGCCCCGCGACGTCGATCGGGCCAAACTTCGTCCGCGTCAGCGTCAGCACTGGAAATCCTGAGTTAGCCAATAGCCGCCGGACGATGTGCTTGCGGCCCTCGTGAATCGTTAACTCGATGAGTGACTCCCCCGAGCGACTCCCCCGCAACCTTGCCTTCGTCACATCGACGACTCGATCGTCGACCAAGACGCCCTTGCCGATGCGCGTGACATCAGCCGTGCGCATCTCGCCGGATACGGTGGCGACGTAAGTCTTGTGTACCCCAAACGAGGGGTGAGTCAGCAGATGTCCAAGGTCACCATCGTTGGTGAGTAGCAACAGACCGTCAGTATCAGAATCGAGGCGGCCAACGTGAAAGAGGCCAGTTCCCAAACTCGCCACAGCGGATTCGCGCAGCAAATCGCCCACGCAGCGGCGGTCACGATCATCGGACATCGCGGTGAGGACTCCCCGCGGCTTATTCATTGCGATCACGACGGTGCCCGTCGGCGCGGCGATCCGCTTCCCATCGACCCGGATGACATCCGTCATTGGATCCACCCGCTTGCCCTGAGTGTCGACTGTTACCCCTGCAACGCTGACCCGACCATTCTCGATGAGCTCCTCACACTTGCGGCGACTTCCAAAACCTGCCGTGGCGAGAACCTTCTGCAACCGAATTCCGGTTGGCTCCTCGCTAGGCGAGGGGTTCGATGAATTCATCAAGGACAGACATGTCGGGTAGGTGGTCAGCGATCGGTGGCAGATCCTCGAGGGAGGTCAACCCCATCCGCTCTAAGAAGAACTCAGTGGTCCCGTAGAGCACCGCACCAGATTGCGCATCGACCTCGGCCTCGGCCACCAGACCTCGAGTCAACAATGTGCGCATCACACCATCGACATTCACCCCACGGATCGCTCCGATACGTGCCCTACTGACGGGCTGCTTGTAGGCAACAACGGCCATGGTCTCGAGCGCAGCCTGGCTCAGCTTCGAAGTCCGTCCATCAGTTGCGAACTTCCGAACCACGTCGGCGCACGCAGCCGCCGAGTAGTAGCGCCAGCCAGCGCCGAGTCGGCGCAATTCAAATCCGCGACCCTGCTCCAGGTATCCCGCGGCCAACTCCTGCAGGACGTCCTCGACATCGTCAGGGGGCTCTTCGACGATCGTGGCAAGTTCAAGTGTGGAGATCGGTTCCTCGGTCACCATGAGTAGTGCTTCCAACGCCATCGCCAGCGGTGGTCGAGGGAGCGCGTCGTTGTCGGCGTCGGCTGCCACCTCACCGACGTCTGTCTCGTCGTCGGGCTCGCCCAAAGAGTCGGGTGTCTGCGGCCGACCTTCAGTCACGTCGACAACTTCGGAGGCTTCAGCTACATCCACGACCAGCACACTCGCGTCGGCGTCGGCGTCGGGGGTGGCGGTATCGGCGTTGGCGGCGCCGGCATCGAGAACTACCTCAGGTGATCCTTCTGGATCTGTCGTTACCTCTGGGGCCGCTGCTGATTCAAACGGCACGGATTGCTCAGACATCAGCGGGGGTCTCCTCGGTTGACCGGTCGTCTTCATCGAATTCGCTTGCTGTGTCGCTGACGGTCGAGTCCTCGGGCTGCCCCGTCCAGCGGATGTGTAGGTCCCCGAGTGCGCCAGCTTGATCGAGGGCGATTCGGCCTTGCCGGAACAGTTCCAACAGACTGAGGAATCGAGCGACGATGACGGCGACTTCTGATACATCGCTGACGAGCCCGCGGAATGTGACGGTACCGTCGCGCTCCAATCGAGCTGCCACCAGAACAGTCTGCTCTGCGACGCTGATCGCGGGCGCGTGGATGTGATCGATTGAGACGGTGGGATCAGCCGGTGGGGCCAGCGCCGCCGAAGCCAGCTCAGCGAGCCGATCAGGACTGATCGAGATGACGACCTCTGGTAGCAAGTTGGCAAACTGTGGATCGAGCCCGATCGTTCGCGGAACACGACCGGTGTTCTCGCTAATTCGTCGGCCAAACACTGCGGCCATCTCCTTGAACGCCCGGTACTGCAGGAGTCGAGCGAACAGCAGATCCCGCGCTTCCAGCAATGCGAGGTCTTCCTCGTCGTCGACCTCTCCGCTAGGCAGCAGTCTGGCTGCCTTGAGGTCGAGCAGGGTCGCAGCGACAACGAGGAACGATGTTGCCTCGGCCAAGTCCCAGTTAGCATCCTGCTCGCGAATGTAGGCGCAGAAATCGTCGGTTACCTGACTCAGGGCGAGCTCGGTGACCTCAAGCTTGTGCTTGGCGATGAGGCCGAGCAACACATCGAAGGGACCTGCGAACTCTTCGAGATGGACTTCGAATCCACCACTCGGCTCGGCAGTAATCGCTTCTGCATCAATAGGGGCTTCGAGGGCAGCCGTATCCGCTAGATCAGTATCGGTTAGATCGATAACGTCGGCTTCCGTGCTCACGAAGCTACGTTAAGCGGAGATCGCCACTATTCAGGACAGGGCACGCGGGTGAGCGGTGACATATACCTCTCGGAGGCGATCAACCGTCACCATCGTGTAGATCTGCGTGGTCGCAACCGATGCGTGGCCGAGAAGTTCCTGCACGACGCGAACGTCCGCCCCGCCGTCGAGCAGGTGAGTCGCAAACGAGTGCCGGAGTGCGTGTGGCGAGACGGCAGCAGATATGTCGGCCACCTCAGCAGTCGACTTGATGATCAGCCACGCGCTCTGCCGCGAGAGCCGACGACCACGCTGATTCAAGAACAGTGCCGGGGTAGCAGATCCGCTCTTTGCGGCAGCAAGTAGTTCCGGTCGAGACTGGACGAGGTATGCCTCGATTGCCGCCAGTGCGTACTTACCCACGGGAACCAAGCGCTGTTTACCTCCTTTACCCCGAACCACGACCATCCCAACCTGACGATCAAGATCGTCGACGTCGAGAGCGAGAGCCTCGCTGATTCTGGCGCCGGTGGCGTAGAGGAACTCCAGCAGTGCCCGATCTCGGCGGCCAACCGCTGTCTCCGCCGAAGGCACCGCCAACATGGCTAACACCTCGTCAACGCTGAGTGCCTTTGGTAATCGCCTGACCGGGACGTGCGGTTTGACCTCGTGCGCTGGATCTCCCGACGTGACGTTCTCGACGAGCATGAAGTGGTGAAAACCCCGGACGGCACTAACGATCCGGCTAGCCGAGGTTGCTGCGAGGACTGTCGGCCCATTCTGTCCAGCGGTTCGGGAGTCGGAGTTTGGGCGTACCAACGACGTTGCGAAGTCTGCAACAAGAGGTCGATCGATCTCGACTGCATCGGTAACGCCGACCCGGCGACAAAAAGCCTCGTAGCGCTGTAGATCACGCCGGTACGCGCCCACGGTATTTGCCGATAGACCCCGTTCCACCGCAATGTGGCTTAAGTACGAGTCGATCTGGGCCGTGAGTAGTGTCGGTTCGGTCGACTCAGCTTCGGCAGAGGTGCTGCCAGCTGAGGTCTGGCTAGTGTCGCGGCGCGACATCGGTTCGAACACGCCCAGTGTCGAGCAGGTGATCGCGCGCCGACCAAGCAGCATCACCTGGGCGCAGTGATACCCAGTCCTCGGATCGTGCCCGAACAGCCGCCAAGATGCTCACCACTGTCGTTGGGTTGCCGAGTTGACCCCCCAAGACCAGATTCGCAGCCTCATCGAGGTCGACCCAGCAACCAGGCATCTCAGCTTCCTCGGCCTCACCTGTCAGGACACGGCCACCCTCTCGTGCCGTGAGATCGCGCGCGAGGAACACCCGGATTGATTCGCTAAGTCCCCCGGGAGAAGTAAAGAAGTCAACGAGGACGTTCCAATCGCGAGCCTCGAGGCCGGCTTCCTCGGCCAGTTCACGTTTTGCGGTAGCCAAGGCACCCTCCCCTGCTACATCAAGCAGTCCGGCGGGGACCTCGAACATCATCATCCCGACCGGGTGCCGGTATTGACGCAGTAGGTAAATTCGTCCAGCGTCGTCGATCGCGGCGACTGCAACAGCACCGGTGTGCACGACGTAGTCCCGGTCAACGATGTGCTCGTCGATATCGACGGTGTCGGTGCGAACCGTCCATACCTGACCAACAAACCGATCAACCGAGTTCGTCACCGGGAAGTCCACGGGTGTGTCGCTGACATCCCCGGTCCACTCGCCGCCGGGGTGCGGGCCCTCGCTCACGTTAGTGCCGCGGCAACTTTGGCGGCCTCTGGCGACACCTGTGCTGAATCCTCGGTAACGCGTTGGTCGAGAGCCGCTTTCACGAGTCCGACGAACAACGGATGTGCGCGCGTCGGTCGTGAACGAAACTCCGGATGAGCTTGTGTGGCCACGTAGTACGGGTGGACGTCTGCGGGTAGCTCGACAAATTCAACGAGGTCGGCATCCGATGCTCGGCCCGACACCACCAGGCCACTGGACTCGAGTGCAGGCAGGTACGCATTATTGACCTCGAACCGATGGCGATGGCGCTCCTCAACAGTGGGAGCGTCGTAAGTCCGCTGAACAACTGAGCCCGGAAGTAGTGTTGCCTCCCACAGCCCGAGTCGCATGGTGCCACCCATATCGCGCTCGCCGGAGACAACATCGCGCTGCTCTTCCATGGTCGCGACTACCGGGTAGCTCGTGTCGGCGTCGAACTCAGTGGAGTTCGCCTCAATCTCCCCGAGGACGTTGCGGGCATATTCCACCACCATGCACTGCAATCCGAGACACAGACCCAACGTTGGGATTGCGTTCTCCCGGGCGTAGCGAAGCGCACCAAGCTTGCCATCAATCCCGCGAACCCCAAAACCGCCTGGAACACAAATAGCATCGACGTCGCCGAGTTCAGCCTTCGCTCCTGCCGGAGATACACAAGCATCGGAGGCAACCCACTTGATGGTGACACCGCAGTCGTTGGCGAACCCGCCAGCCCGCAGGGCCTCTGAGACCGACAGGTACGCATCGGGTAGATCGACGTACTTTCCGACCAAACCAATGGTGATGCGGTGCTTGGGCTGATGCACCCGACGCAGCAGGTCATCCCATTCTGTCCAGTTGACGTCACGGAACGGCAATCCCAGAGTGCGCACGACGTACGCGTCAAGGCCTTCGGTATGCAACACCTTCGGGATGTCGTAGATGCTCGCGGCGTCAGCAGCCGCCACCACAGCTTCTTCCTCAACGTCACACATCAGCGAGATCTTGCGCTTGATACTGGCCGGCACATCGCGATTCGCGCGTAATACAAGCGCATCCGGTTGGATGCCGATACTGCGAAGCGCCGCGACCGAATGTTGGGTGGGTTTAGTTTTGAGTTCGCTGGCCGGACCGATGTAGGGCAGCAGCGAGACATGCAGGAAGAACACGTTCGTGCGGCCCACCTCATGTCGAACTTGCCGGACGGCTTCTAAGAACGGCAGTGACTCGATATCACCGACGGTGCCTCCGACCTCAGTGATGACGACATCGATATCCGGACCGCCCATTTGCAGGATGCGATCTTTGATCTCGTTTGTGATGTGCGGAATGACCTGGACGGTGTCGCCGAGGTACTCCCCGCGACGCTCCTTAGCGATCACCTTCGAGTAAACCTGCCCGGTCGTCACGTTCGCATCGGAAGACAGATTGTGATCGAGGAAGCGTTCGTAGTGACCGACGTCGAGGTCTGTCTCGGCTCCATCGTCGGTGACAAACACCTCGCCGTGTTGGAACGGGTTCATTGTTCCCGGATCAACGTTGAGGTAGGGATCGAGCTTCTGCATAGTGACCCGCAGACCTCGTCCGACAAGAAGGCTACCGAGGCTCGAGGCCGTCAGTCCTTTGCCTAAAGATGATGCAACTCCGCCGGTTACGAATACGTGTTTTGTCTGCGTTTGGCCCACGGAATGCCAGGCTATCAGCGGATCAGCAAGCCGAGGTCCGCGGAGTCACTTGGACTGCGCGTGTCGCGCCCTTTCATGAGCGGCGAGGTCAAGCAACTCATGCGCGTGTGCCGCGGCATGTTCAGACTGTTCTTGGCCAGCCAACATGCGAGCGAGCTCCCGTACTCGGGATTCCTCATCGAGATCCTCGACCCCGGAAGAGGTGACGTGGCCGTCTTGCTGTTTAGACACCACCAGGTGGTTGTCCGCGAACGCGGCAACCTGCGGCAGGTGAGTGACAACGAGGATCTGTGCGCTGCGGCTCAGCCTCGCTAGTCGACGACCGATCTCGACGGCTGCCTTGCCGCCTACCCCGGCGTCAACCTCGTCGAAGACAAACGTCGGCGCGCTCGCGCTATCCGCCAAGACGACTTCGAGCGCCAACATGATGCGCGATAGCTCCCCACCGGATGCGGCTTGTGAGACCGGGGCGGGATCGGCACTCGCGTGAGCCTTAAGCATGAACTCAACCTCGTCGATTCCCGAGATGCCAAAGGCCACCGTGCCCTCGATTCCCGGTACCGACAGACCGTCGTCGGATGTACTCGGCGCTCGATGCCGGATCTCGATCTGTAGGACCGCATGTGGCATCGCAAGACCCTGGAGCTCCGTCGTCACCATCTGACAAAAACGGGTCGCGGCATCGGCTCTGCGGGAAGACAGCTCCGCGGCAAGCTCCCCTAGCTGCGCTCTGAGTTCCTCGCGGCGCGATGCCAACGCGGTCAGGTCGCTAGAGCGAGTCAACTCGTCAACTCTGATCGCAGCCCGCTGCGACCATGCCAAGACGTCGTCGACGCTCGGACCAAACTGGCGAGTCAGCGATGCCAACTGCGCTCGCCGACTTTGGATGCTCTCGAGTTCTCCCGGTTGGGCATCGAGGTCAGCGAGGTACCGCGAGAGATCGACGCCCACCTCATTCAGTAGGACGGAGGCTTCCCGAATCTGACTAGCGATCGCCTCGAGTTCAGGATCGAGCCCCGCCAGAGACTCGATTGACTGTCGGGCCTGATGTACCTCCTCGACTGCTCCGCCGCTCGCGCTAGCCCCTGTGTCATCGCCGCTAATAGAACTCAGGGCCGCGCTTGCCCCGGCTTGAAGTTCCGAGAGATTTCCTAGCCGTGCCGCAGCCTCGGCGAGCTGGTCGTCTTCACCGGAAATAGGGGCGGCCTTCTCAATCAACTCAAGTTGTTCTGTCAGCACCGCCAGCTCAGCCCTTTGTTGATCGTAATTGTTCGTCGCCTGTGAGTACTCGGCATCGACCTGACGAACAACCTCGAATAGGTCCTCATACTTGGCCTTGACCGCGCTGATGGTGTCGGCCGCGAACCGGTCCAGTACGGCACGCTGCCGAGCGGGCCGGCGCAGCATTCCCTGCTCAGCCTGACCATGAACCGCAACTAGATCGTGTGACCACTCCGCCATCGTGCTGGCTGTGATCGCCGTACCGTTTACCGAACAGCGACTTCTACCCTCGTGAGGCATCGTTCGATTTACCAACAGTTCGCCATCCTCAACCAGGATGCCGGCTTCAGTCATCGTCTCGAGCAGCTCACTCTCAGCGGAGATCCGCCACCCGCCCTGAACCGCAGTGTCCTTCGCTGCAGCAAGCCCGGATACCGTCTTGCCACCGAGAAGCAGGCTCAGTGCAGACAGGACCATCGTCTTTCCGGCGCCGGTCTCACCTGTGATTACGGTTAGTCCCTGGCGTAGTTCAATCTGCGCATCATCAATGATGCCTAAGTGACGAAGTCGCAAGAACTCGATCATTGTGCGGAATCCTCTGCGTCTCGACCGAGACCGGCAGGCTCGGCGTCGGCGGGCTCGTCAATCACCGAACCAGCGCGAAAGTCGTCACGGCCGCGCCAGCCTTCCACTGGCAAGTTGAACTTGGCGACGAGTCGACGAGCGAACCTGCTGTCGTGAAGACGCGCTAGTTTCACAGAAGCCTTACTTCGTCTGACTTCCAATCGAGACCCCGGTGGCACCTCTATCTGGCGCGACCCATCGCACCACGCCAAGGCTGGCGAGGACTGAGCCAATACCTCGATATCAATCTCGCTCTTTGGACTAACCACGAGCGGGCGGCTGAACAAGGCGTGAGCGCTAATGGGCACAACAACGAGGGCCTCAACCTCCGGCCACACGACGGGGCCGCCAGCTGACCAGGCATACGCCGTGGAGCCCGTCGGAGTCGCACAGACCACTCCGTCCGCAGCCCAGGAAGACAACGGCTCGTTGTCGATCGCCAGTACCAACTCCACCATTCTGCCGCGTTCGGTCTTCTCTAATGTGACATCGTTGAGCGCCCAGCCCAGGCTCCGATCTCCCTGAGGCGTCAACACACTCAGCTCAAGCGCCATTCGTGATTCGACTTGGTAATCACGGTCAATCGCTGCTGCGAGAACATCGCTGAGCCCATCTGGTTCGGACTCAGCAAGAAAGCCCATGTGGCCTAGATTTACACCGAGAAGTGGAACATCGTAGGCACTAGCCAGATAGGCAGCCCGCAGGATCGTCCCGTCCCCACCGAAGACCATCACGAGTTCGCAACCAAGCGCGGCATCTCGGGTCTGAACGACTGTGACATCTGTGCGGCCAAGCTTCTGAGCATCCTCGGCCAGGAGGCAGACGTCGATACCGGCCGCGCGCAGCCCATCGACGGCCGTGGCTGTGACTGCGTTCGCATCAGCACGTCCGCTATGGGGAACGATGAGAATGCGACGTTGGCCGACATTGTCGTCACTCGCTGCCATTGCTCACACCTCCCCTGCTACTCAGGCCGTAACTATCAGCACATTGCCATTACTACGTATCGGTAGAAATCGCCACCGTCAGGTCATCTTCCACCATTGGAGGCGCATCTACGTGTAGCCAAAGGAAAAACTCGACGTTTCCGCTCGGACCAGGAAGTGGGCTAGCAGCAATTCCTGCACACCCCAACCCAAGAGCTAGCGCTGATTCTGCAACGGAACGCACAGCATCGGCTCGCAGTTCCGGGTCGCGCACTACCCCACTCTTTCCAACAGCTGCCCGGCCTACTTCAAACTGCGGTTTCACCATCAAAAGGAGATCGGCCGTGGGCGCCGAGGACCTGCGTAATGCGGGCAGAACCGTGCGCAGTGAAATGAAACTCAGGTCAGCCACGACGAGGGTGGGAAGCTCAGCAAGGTCTTCCGGCCTCAGATTCCGAACGTTGAATCGATCGCGCACATCAACCCGAGGATCCTGCTGGAGTCGCCACGCCAACTGGCCGTAGCCGACATCGACGGCGTACACCAAGCGCGCACCGCGGTCCAACAGAATCGCGGTGAAACCACCGGTTGAGGCTCCCGCATCAAGACACACACGATCAGTGATCTCGATCTGCGGGAACGCCTCGAGAGCTCCCAGTAGCTTGCCTGAGCCGCGGGATACCCAGTCCGTGGACTGCTGATCGGTCACAACGATCGGATCAGCAGTGCTGACCTGACGTGCGGGCTTCTCTGACTTCGTTCCCTTGACGAGCACCGACCCCGATTCGATCAGCTCCCTGGCCGAATCACGTGATCGCGCTAGTCCACGCCTGACGAGTTCAGCGTCAAGGCGACGGAGATCAGGCATACCGCAAAGGTACTGACGATCAGTTCTCGGTCGGTGCGAGGGTCGATTCGGATCCAGGACCCGCTACCAGGGATGCGTCGTCCCGTAGACGTGCCTGAAGCTCGTTGAACGTTGACTCCAGCTCGTCGGCGCGCTCCTCTAACGTGAACGTGGAGTCAAGCTCAGCTTGCTCACCAGCAGCATCCGACGTCGCATTAACTCCGTCGATTTCGAACTGCATTACGAGGACGCCGGCTTGCTCGCGGTGGTCTTCTTCACTGCCGGCTTCTTAGCCGGGGCCTTCTTGGCTGCTGTCTTCTTGGCCGCAGTCTTCTTGGCCGCAGTCTTCTTGGCTGGTGCCTTCTTAGCTGGTGCCTTCTTGTCGGCAGCGTCACTGACACGAGCGTCCTGAGCCGAGGTCGTCTGTCCTGCTGATTGCTCGGACTTGGCTTCCCTAGTCACCGTCGGCTTCACGGGAGCGTTCTTCGCGGCGGTCGTCGCAGCGGTGGTCGCGGCCGACTTTGCTGTTGCCGCAGCGTTGCGAGCGCCCTCGGTCGCTACCGCCCTGGCGGTGTTGGCTGCGGTGTTGGCTGCTTCGACAGCTTGACCTGAACGAGCACCAATCTGGGTCTCGAGACGCTGTACGTGACGCCGAACGGCTGCGAGCTCCTCTTCGCGGACGAATCCCATTCGTCCAACCGCGCGGTCGACCTCAGTCTTGACGATGCCAACGAGCATCTCTGAGTTCGTCCGGCTTTGCTCGACGAGGTCCTCCGCCATCGTCTGGATTCCGTCAGCGAATGCTTCCGGCGCCTTAGCCGGGTCCGAAGTCTGGCTAGCGAGGTTGGCGGCTGTCTCCTTCGCCTTCGCAGCAGTCACTTCGGCTAGGCCGGAGGCGAGCTGTAGGTAGCTTCTAAATGCGTCAATCACGCTGTGCTCCTTGGTACTAGTCAGGCAGGCGATTGGATCGCGCCGCCCAATTCTCGTGGTCGATCGTTCAAGGTTTCATCGCTAACGGGTCAGAACGAATAGCCAAACCGTACCGCGTGTCCGGCGTGTTCTCGACTCCCTCCGCGCAATCGGCGAAGATGGTGGGTACGGTTCGGGTCGCAGATCGAACGATGTCGGTATGAGTGGAGTGATGAATGGCCTCAGAGGATGAGTGTCGCGAGACGGTTCGGGAGCTGGTTCAAAAGCTCCAAGACGTCGATCACGCTAAGCGTAAGAAGCACCTTCCAGAGCGGAGTCTAGAACTGACGCTGCTCGATCTGGACATGAGCTTTTGCGGAACATTGCACGAC
Source organism: uncultured Actinomycetes bacterium (assembly GCA_946803585.1). Lineage (GTDB taxonomy): Bacteria > Actinomycetota > Actinomycetes > S36-B12 > UBA10799 > UBA10799. Next base: position 28,724 of record CAMPEQ010000007.1, on the reverse strand, counting down.
GGGGAGCTTATTGATGTTCAGGAATGCGAACCGGACGAGAAACCTAATATCCGCTTGACTATGGATAGCGACGTTCTGATCGATATGCATGAAGGCCGCTTGAAGTTCGCCCATGCATGGGCGACCGGAAAGGTCCATTTAGACGCTGGCCTCCGAGACCTTCTTCGCTTGAGGTCTCTACTTTAAGCGCCTAGTTCCCGCGAATTTGAACCTGCAGTTTCTCCGCAAGCTCAGTTGCGGGCGTCCCCAAACTTCGACCGGCGTCTCGCTGGCGCCAACTCGCAGCAGCTAGCACCCGAACGCCGTCAATCGGGTCGTCACCTCTTCGCCGGATATCGATCTCGTTTGAACCGAGCACTAGCTCCCAACCAGCCAACTGCGCGGTATCGCCGTCCCAAGTAGGCCCGACGTAGTTTTCCAAGAGTCCGCGTAAGTCACGACAGATGTAGTCCGGTCGGTGCACATCCGAGGACAGACATACCTCGGGCACACTTGTCACGCCAGTGAGCACGAGCAAACTTGGGTAGGCAGCCGCATGTGCCGCTTCAATATCGGTATCTAGCCGATCTCCAACAACCAAGGGACTCCGCGCCTGCGTCCTTGCGACGGCCTCAACTAGTGCCGGCGAGTACGGCTTTCCGACCACGACTGGGTAGCGACCAACTGCTTGTGCGAGCGCCCCGATCAGTGCACCGTTGCCCGGCGCGATTCCAAGCTCAGTTGGCAGTGTCATATCCGCGTTACTTGCCACCCACGGCAGACCCCGATGAAGCGCACCCGCGGCCTGCGCCAAGTCACGCCAACCAATATCCGGATGAAAACCCTGGACCACAGCAACTGGATCGTCATCAAGAGCCCGAACTGCGACCAAGCCGACTTCGTGAAGGGCGACCTCGAGGCCTTCCCCACCCACAACAAGCACAGGTGCTCCCTGGTCAAGGTCCTGTGCCAATCGGGCAGCTGCGACTTGAGCAGAGGTAACGATCTGGTCCTCCCCCGCTACGACACCCACACTCGAAAGCGCCTGCACCACTGCTCCTGGCGGGCGGCTCGCGTTGTTGGTTACGTACACGATCTTCGACTCGGTCTCGGTCTCGCAACGGCGCAATGATGCCGCCGCAAACGGCACCGCATTCTTGCCGATGTACACCACTCCATCAAGATCCATCAGGAGTACGTCGTGCGCGGCGCTGAGCACCTGCGCCGAAGGGTTCAAGACATCAGCCATTCCGACATCGTGCCATTGACCGGGACTCGACGCTTGTCCTGCAAGACGGCGCGAAGATTGGCCGCATCAACCCAAGCTTCAATCGCGAAAGCTGCTCATCCCCGTGCACGAGCTCAGGTCGCGGGCCGGAGCGCTCGCAGCTAGCCTCAGATGATGCGCTTCGGAGTGTGGTCCCCAAACCTCGCGAACTATGGCTCAGCAGCAGCACTGACCGAGCTCGGTATTGCTACGGAGGAAGCCGGTTGGGACGGGTTCTTCGTTTGGGATCGTCTGATATTTGACGGTCCGCTTGCCGACCCCCAGATTTCGCTTGCGGCCGTTGCCGCCCGAACGAACCGGATAACTCTCGGGCCGCTCGTCTCGGCAATCGCACGGCGTCGTCCGTGGAAGTATGCGCGGGAGCTACTGGCACTCGACCAACTTGCGCCTGGTCGTGTCGTTGCTGGCCTCGGGTTGGGTATGGACGACGAGTTCGCGCCGTTTAGCAGTGAGCCACAAGGAAACCCCGCGAGACGTATGGCGATGGAAGACGGATACGAGCTCCTCCCACAGCTCTTGACTGGTGAATCATTTGCGTGGCGCCAGCCACACCAACGAGTTGGGCACTACAGAAGTGAGCAACTCACAGTGGACGCGCCAGCACTTCTTCCCAAGCCCTCCCAGCAGATCAAGATCTGGGCGGCGGCCTCGATTGCGCGCGCAGGTATGACACAACCCACTCGACCATTTCTTCGAGCCTCGGGTACCGACGGCCTCTTTCCCGCGCCGATCCCGTGGGATCCACACCAACCGCTGACCGCAGCCGAACTGTCACAAGCCATCAACCTCACCTTCGGCGACGACGCGAATCTTCCCGACAACTATGACTTGGTTGTTGCCGGCCTACCCGAACCGACGGATGTGCGAAGCTTTGAGAAACTAGGCGCGACGTGGTGGTTGCTGACCCTGCCAGATGAAGGCACACTCGAGCACGCACACAAAACGATCGCGATGGGTCCGCCAAGCTAGGCAGTTTCTCAGCCAACCCCCGGCTCTGCACCCTTCCTTACGTAGTCCGATGCACCCGGCACTGCGTTCAGTTGGCGTCTAGGTCCGTGATTCGATCAGAGGCATCGGTCTCGTCCTCAATATCAGCTGCCGAACTACGCATAAACCAATCACGAGCTGCATCCGTGTCTCCAGCAGCGAGTAGCGCATCCGCGTAGCCGTAGAACAAGCGCGCAGCCCACGGAGCCGAGTCCGGAGTTTGCGCACAAGGGCCTCGCAACAGTGCTACCGCCGCATCAGTTTGGCCAAGATCGGCTCGGGCGCCGGCAGCGACCAGTAACAACTCTGCTTGGGTGTCTCCGCGAAGTCGCTTACCTTCTGGACTACTCGCCAACTCGATGGCTTTACGCGGATTGCCCAGAGCCCGCTCACAATCCGCCAACAGCGGAATGAGATCGTCACGCCCGCCGATCCGGCGCGCTGCTTGCAGTTCCTTACGAGCAGTAGCGAACTCACCGGCGTGATACGCGGCAATTCCGACGGCTTCCCGTACCACCGAACTACGGCCGCCAATCCGTCCAGCCTGCTGTGCGTACTCAAGGGCTTGTACTGGATCTTCCTCGAGCGTCAGAATCGTTGCGGTCAACCAGCGCTGGACCCGAGCCTTCACTCCAGGGTTCAACACCTCCAGATCACGGACTACGTCTCTCGGCAGTACGGATACGTCGATGTCCCCTAGACCGTCCCGGAAATCTTCGGAAGTCATCTTGGCAGGATCAATGGACTTTGTAGGCCGGGGGCCATTCCCCGTTGACGATCCGGAATCGCGAGAGCGGTTGTCTCGGGAGCGCGGATCTCGATCGGGAGAACGGCGGTCCCTCGAATCACCTGACTTGCTACCCGAGGAACGCCGATTCCGGTCACTTGGCGGCCTCGACGATCCCGTTGATGAGCGATCGGAGGACTTGCGCGCGGGTGGGCGTCCGCTACTACTTGAACTGCTTCCCGATCCCGACTTTCCACCACTTGATGGACGAGAACCACCGTCGCGGCTGTTTGACCGCCCAGTTGTCGACATGTAAATCTCCATTCGGGAAGGAAAGGAGCCAGCGTTGCGGCTCCTGGTATTACGGATGAACTCTAGTAGAGATAGAAACAGAAATGGCCACCGTTACCGGTGGCCATTTCTAAAGTATGTTTGGCGGCGTCCTACTCTCCCACTCCGTCACCAGAGCAGTACCATCGGCGCTGAGAGGCTTAGCTTCCGGGTTCGGAATGGGACCGGGCGTCTCCCTCTCGCTATGACCACCAAAACTCTATGGAGATATCAATCGATGACTCACTCCACGACCGCGCCGAAGCGCAGTGGTGAAGGAATCGGTTCCCGACCGTATCTCGGGAACCGCACAGTGGACGCGTGCAAGAAAAGTGTGTGAGGTCAAGTCCTCGGCCTATTAGTACCGGTCAGCTGCATACATTGCTGTACTTCCACTTCCGGCCTATCAACCCAGTGGTCTACTGGGGGCCTTACCAGGTTAACCCTGTGAGAGCCCTCATCTTGAAGAGGGTTTCCCGCTTAGATGCTTTCAGCGGTTATCCCTTCCGAACGTAGCTAATCAGCAGTGCCCTTGGCAGGACAACTGACACACCAGAGGTTCGTCCACCCCGGTCCTCTCGTACTAGGGGCAGGTCTTCTCAAGACTCTTACGCGCGCGGCGGATAGGGACCGAACTGTCTCACGACGTTCTAAACCCAGCTCGCGTGCCGCTTTAATGGGCGAACAGCCCAACCCTTGGGACCTACTCCAGCCCCAGGATGCGACGAGCCGACATCGAGGTGCCAAACCATGCCATCGATATGGACTCTTGGGCAAGATCAGCCTGTTATCCCCGGGGTACCTTTTATCCGTTGAGCGATGTCGCTTCCACTTGCCAACACCGGATCACTAGTTCCGACTTTCGTCCCTGCTCGACTTGTCAGTCTCACAGTCAAGCTCCCTTGTGCACTTACACTCGATACCTGATTGCCAACCAGGCTGAGGGAACCTTTGAGCGCCTCCGTTACATTTTAGGAGGCAACCGCCCCAGTTAAACTACCCACCAGGCACTGTCCCTGGTCCGGATCACGGACCTAAGTTAGACAGCCAATACAATCAGAGTGGTATTTCAACGATGACTCCACCTGAACTGGCGTCCAAGTTTCATAGTCTCCCACCTATCCTACACAAATTGAATCGACCACCAATACCAAGCTGTAGTAAAGGTCCCGGGGTCTTTCCGTCCTGCCGCGCGTAACGAGCATCTTTACTCGTAGTGCAATTTCGCCGAGTCTATGGTTGAGACAGCGCCCAAGTCGTTACGCCATTCGTGCAGGTCGGAACTTACCCGACAAGGAATTTCGCTACCTTAGGATGGTTATAGTTACCACCGCCGTTTACTGGCGCTTAAGTTCTGAGCTTCGCAACCGAAGTTGCTAACCCGTCCCCTTAACGTTCCAGCACCGGGCAGGCGTCAGTCCATATACGTTGTCTTGCGACTTAGCATGGACCTGTGTTTTTAGTAAACAGTCGCTTGGGCCTGGTCTCTGCGGCCAATCCCAGCTCGGAAAGCAAGTTTCCTAACCAGAACGGGCCCCCCTTCTCCCGAAGTTACGGGGGCATTTTGCCGAGTTCCTTAACCATAGTTATCTCGATCGCCTTAGTATTCTCTACCTGATCACCTGTGTCGGTTTGGGGTACGGGCGGCTTTAACACTCGCTAGAGGCTTTTCTCGACAGCATAGGATCATCCACTTCGCCTTGATCGGCTCGGCATCAGGTCTCAGGCACATGAGATACGGATTTACCTATATCTCGCCCTACACCCTTACCCCGGGACTACCATCGCCCGGGTTGGACTACCTTCCTGTGTCACCCCATTGCTTGACTACTACTAGCTCGGGTCGTGCGCTCCACTCAACTCTTCCCGAAGGAATCACCGAGCTTTGGGCACTTAGCATTACTAGGTTCGTCATGGTCGTGTTAATGCCGGTACGGGAATATCAACCCGTTGTCCATCGACTACGCCTGTCGGCCTCGTCTTAGGTCCCGACTTACCCAGGGCGGATTAGCCTGGCCCTGGAACCCTTGATCATTCGGCGGACGGGTTTCTCGCCCGTCTTTCGCTACTCATGCCTGCATTCTCACTCGTGTGGCGTCCACGGCTAGGTTCCCCTGCCGCTTCACTCGCCACACGACGCTCCCCTACCCATCCAAGATCCTGGACCTGCCTAAGCAGGCCGAGATAGTACTTGAATGCCACAACTTCGGCGGTATGCTTGAGCCCCGCTACATTGTCGGCGCGGAATCACTTGACCAGTGAGCTATTACGCACTCTTTCAAGGGTGGCTGCTTCTAAGCCAACCTCCTGGTTGTCTATGCGACTCCACATCCTTTCCCACTTAGCATACGCTTTGGGGCCTTAGTTGGTGGTCTGGGCTGTTTCCCTCTCGACTACGGAGCTTATCCCCCGCAGTCTCACTGCCACGCTCTAACTTCCCGGCATTCGGAGTTTGGTTGATTTCAGTAAGCTTGTAGGCCCCCTAGACCATCCAGTGCTCTACCTCCGGGAAGAAACGCGTGACGCTGCACCTAAATGCATTTCGGGGAGAACCAGCTATCACGGAGTTTGATTGGCCTTTCACCCCTACCCACAGCTCATCCCCTCATTTTTCAACATAAGTGGGTTCGGTCCTCCACGACGTCTTACCGTCGCTTCAACCTGGCCATGGGTAGATCACTCCGCTTCGGGTCTAGAGTGTGCGACTGATTCGCCCTATTCAGACTCGCTTTCGCTACGGCTACCCTTCAACAGGTTAACCTTGCCACACACCGCTAACTCGCAGGCTCATTCTTCAAAAGGCACGCTGTCACCAGGACGAATCCCAGCTCCAACGCATTGTAAGCAAATGGATTGAGGTTCTATTTCACTACCCTCCCGGGGTTCTTTTCATCTTTCCCTCACGGTACTTGT
>CAMPEQ010000007.1:0-20000 GCA_946803585.1 uncultured Actinomycetes bacterium | reverse complement strand
CAAAGGAATCTCCTGCTCGATATTGCTGCACAAGTGCAGCGCCAACGAGCCGGGATTCGGCATCGACTTTTGGCACACTGTTGAGTTCTCAAGGTTCGGGCGCACACCGATCACTTGGCCTTTTGGGCCGAAGGTTTCGGGGCAACTCTGTTACCTTACTTGAAGGCCTTTTTGGCTTTGCAGCCGGGGGGCCTTCCCGCTTTTCGCTGTTGCCAGCTACTCGGCTTGGGCTTTCGGTGAAAGTAGAAACTTTCTCCGAGCCGAAGGTGAACACTACCTGAAGGCCTTTTTGGCTTTGCAGCCGGGGGGTCTTCCTGTATTTTACTGTTTCCAGCTTGTCACTTTCAGCATCCGGTTGGAGTAGAAACTCTTTCCGGGCCGAGATGAAACATTACGCCTTTTGGGTAGGTGCGTCAACTCATCTCAGTGTGTCCTGCGTCACCGTCGTAGTTCGACGCTAGCGAAGTTGCGCTTACCCCTGCGCAACACCCACCAGCGATCGTGGATCAGCTGGTCAGCGCTCGCGATAGAAGCCTGGTCGGTGACACGTTCGTTGTCCAGGTATGCGCCGCCTTCCTTAATGGTTCGTCGTGCTGCGCCCCTACTCTCGGAGAGTCCGGTCGCGACCAGCAAGTCGACGACTTCGGGCCAGGCATCCGGCTCGGTTAATGTGTGTACGGCATTTGGGGCTGAGAGCAGTGCTGCTGCGACTGTTGACTCGTCTAGCTCGGACAGATCACCACCGCTGAACAGCGCTATCCCAGCTGCCTCTGCCTGTTCCGCGGTGTGTTGTCCGTGAACCAGCGCCGTTAGTTCCCGCGCTAAGCCTCGTTGAGCCGAACGCCGGAATGGTTCGGCCTCGTGCGCCTCAAGGACCTGCTCGATCTCGGCTTTGGTAGCCATGCTGAAGAGTTTGGTGAAGCTAGCAATATCGCGGTCGTCAGTATTGAGCCAGAACTGGTAGAAGGCATACGGCGTCGTTAGCTCTGGATCGAGCCAAATAGCACCATCCGCGGTCTTGCCGAACTTCTCCCCGTCTGCCTTGGTAACGAGCGGAACCGTCAACGCGTGCGCCCGTGGGCCCTTCCCGCCTTCGACCTTCCGGATCAAGTCCAATCCGGCCGTGATGTTGCCCCACTGATCGGACCCGCCAATCTGAATACGACATCCGTGTCGCCGATAGAGCTCGAGGTAGTCGTGGGCCTGGAGCAACATGTAGCTGAACTCCGTGAAACTAATGCCTTGATCGTTCAACCTCGTCTTAACCGAGTCTTTGCTGAGCATGACGTTGACCGAGAAGTGCTTACCGACCTCGCGCAGGAAGCTGATCGCCGTGAGCGATTCGGTCCAGTCAAGATTCGAGACAACGGTCGCGCAGTGTTCGCCATCGAGATCAACGAAGCTACTTACCTGCCGCCGGATTCGCTCGACCCAGTCCTCAACGATCTCGTCGCTGTTGAGCGTCCGCTCCGTCGCCCGACCAGATGGGTCACCGATCAAACCCGTAGCTCCTCCCACCAGAGCAATTGGTCGGTGCCCGTGTAGCTGAAATCGCCGTAGTGTCAGGAGCGGAACGAGATTACCGACGTGCAGACTTGCGGCGGTGGGATCGAAGCCGCAATACAGCGATAACGCCCCCGAGTTGAGGTCGGCCGCAAGCTCGTTATCGTCCGTCGTTTGTGCGACGAGCCCTCTCCATCGGAGGTCATCGAGTAGTGCGTTAGTCGTTTGCGCAGATTCAGCCACGCCCCCATCTTGGCGTATGAGGCGGCGGCGGGCTCAATAGATTGCGAAAAACGTGGACGAGCCACTGCTAGCCAGACTATTCCTTGGCAGGGCGGTGGACGCTCACCGTTGGTTCTCCCTTGAGGAAGAACCGGTACCGCAGCGTTCGCCCTGCACCGGACACTCCGGTCCTTGTCGTTCGACCAATCAATCTGGATGGACTGGCTGAGCCGACTACCAACGACACTGGCCCAGTGCCATCGAGACTTATCCCATCAAGGTCGGGTCCAAACGCCATCGCGGCACCCAACCGCCCTGGACCGCGTGCCAGGTCAACGTCTCGGCGAATAACCCCCGTGCTGGCACGCCGATGCCACGCGAGGTCCTGCCCTGTGGTGACTTCTCCCGCTCGTAGCAGCACACCTCCCGCATCTCCCGCAGCTCCAGCCACGACGTTGCCACACCAATGGATGCCGTAGGACCGGTAAACGTAGAGGTGACCACCGGGAGCGAACATCGTCGAGTTCCGCGCAGTCTGCCCCCGATAGGCGTGAGACCCGGGATCCTGCCCCACCCCGAGGTATGCCTCCACCTCTGTGATGCGCAGAACAACTTCGCCGTCGCCTACACAGCTCTTCACACGTTGACCCAAAAGGAGCGGCGCCAGAGCTAACGGATCCAAGTGCGGGAGGTCCGTTAGGGCGAATGCACTGGTCATATCGTCGAAGCGCCGCTACCCAAGCCAGGTGGGGGCATTGGCTACCGGCTGTTCAGTAGCCCATTGGATGGTTCGCTTGTTGCTCTCAGCGAGTCTGGAGATCTGTCGGCGGACCGACTCCGGCCCGGTGCCACCAACCGTCTTCCTAGTTGCCAGAGCGCCGTGGACGGACAGAACCTCCCGAACTCCCGCGTCTAACTCGGGAGACACCCCCAGGAGGGCCTGGTCGTCGAGCTCCCAAAGTTCAACCCCTTGGTCATCAGCGACCTTCACACAGGCTCCGGCGATCTCGTGTGCAGACCGAAACGGCACTCCCTTCACGACGAGCCAGTCGGCGATCTCCGTTGCCAGAGCGTGACCACCGGGGGCGGACTGCGCCATGCGCTCGGTATCGAACTCAAGCGTCGCGATCATTCCGGTGACGGCAGGTGTCAAGACCATCAGCGTGTCAACGGCGTCGAAAGCGGGTTCCTTGTCTTCCTGTAGATCCCGGTTGTAGGCAAACGGAAGTCCTTTGAGCGTCGCGAGGAGACCAGTAAGATCACCGATCAATCGCCCGGCCTTACCTCGGGCGAGCTCGGCGATATCAGGGTTCTTCTTCTGCGGCATGATCGAGGATCCTGTCGACCAGGAGTCGTGTAACTTCGCCCAGCCGAACTCCTTCGATGTCCACAGACACACCTCTTCGCCGAGTCGAGAAAGGTGAACCCCCACCAAGGCGGTAACGAACAGGAACTCCGCCACGAAGTCCCGGTCCGAGACGGCGTCAATTGAGTTCTCTGCGGCGCTTTCAAACCCCAGTTCCGCCGCAACCTTCTCTGGATCAAGGGGTAGCGCAGAACCCGATAGCGCCCCGGAACCCAGCGGACTCACAGCAGTGCGCGCGTCCCAATCAGCAAGTCGATCGAGATCGCGGCTGAATGCGTGAACGTGTTTGGCCAGCTCATGGCCGAACGAAACAGGTTGCGCCCGCTGCAGGTGCGTGAAGCCGGGAGCAGCGGAGTCGATATGTTCTGTTGCCTGATCAATCAGCGCGCTCTGCAACTCCGCGAGCACGCCCGCGATTGCCCGAGCCTGCGTTCGCAGGTACAACCGGAAGTCAGTGGCGATCTGGTCGTTACGAGAACGGCCCGCTCGCAGCTTTCCCCCAAGCGCACCCAAACGCTCGACGAGAATCCGCTCAACGCCAGTGTGAACGTCTTCGTCGTCCTCCCCCGGGCCTACCTGCCCAGCAGCGAGCTCAGTTCCGAGTTGCTCGATGGCTGCATTGATCGCTGAGTACTCCTCCTGCGTCAACAGGTCTGCGCTGCGAAGTACGCCTGCGTGAGCGCGCGTCTGTAGTAGGTCGTAGGTGGCTAAGCGCCAATCGAAATGAGTTGACCGACTCAGCGCAACGAGCTCTGGTGAGGGGCCAGAGGCGAATCGGCCACCCCAGAGAGCCTTACTCCGGTTCTGTGAATCCTGCGCGTCCTGCGCGCCCGAATCAGCCATTGGCCTGGTCCCGCTGTGCAGCGAGCTTCGTCGGCAGGCCCCAGAGCTCGATGAAGCCCTTAGCCATCGACTGGTCGAAGGTGTCACCGGTGTCATAGGTCGCGAGATTGAAGTCGTACAGCGACTGTTGGCTACGGCGCCCGGTCACAATCGCCGACCCGCCTTGCAGGTTGAGCCGGATATCGCCCGAGACTTGCTGGTTCATCACATCTAGGAAGCCGTCGAGGGCTTCCCGCAAGGGCGAGAACCAGAGACCGTCGTAGACAAGTTCGGCCCAGCGCTGACTGACTCCGCCAGCAAAGCGGGCCATATCCTTCTCCACCGTGACACTGACAAGTTCCTTATGTGCTCGGATCAGGGTGAGTGCACCGGGTGCCTCGTAGACCTCGCGGCTCTTGATACCAACCAGCCGATCCTCAACAATGTCCATCCGACCGACGCCGGCCGCTCCCGCCCGGCGATTTAGCTCCTCGATGGCTTCCAACATCGTGACGTGGCGACCGTCGATTGCGACCGGGGCGCCCTTCTCGAAGGTGATGATGACCTCGTCGCCTGGGCGACCAAGCGTCGGATCATCGGTGTACTCGTACACGTCCTCGATTGGACCATTCCAGATGTCCTCAAGGAATCCGGTTTCTACCGCGCGGCCCCAAACATTCTGGTCAATCGAGTAGGGGGACTTCTTGGTCACATCGATCGGCAGGTTTCTTTCCTCGGCAAACTCAATAGCCATATCTCGAGTCATCGCGTAGTCACGCACGGGCGCGATGCACTTGAGATCTGGCGCGAGTGCCCCAATACCCACTTCGAATCGGACCTGGTCGTTACCCTTCCCCGTGCAGCCGTGGGCGACTGTGTCGGCGCCGTGCAGCCGTGCAGCTGCGACGAGGTGCTTGACGATCACTGGCCGAGACAGGGCCGAGACCAAGGGATAGACCCCCTGGTAGAGGGCATCGGCGCGCAGTGCAGGCAGGCAGTACTGGTCGGCAAACTCGTCTCGGGCGTCGGCAACATATGCCTCTACTGCCCCACACGCTAATGCGCGCTCGCGAATCACCTCAAGGTCCTCACCGTCCTGGCCAACGTCGACGGCGACGGCAACAACCTCTTTGCCGGTCTCCTTGGCGATCCATCCAATTGCGACGGAAGTGTCGAGGCCACCGGAATAGGCCAAAACGACTCTTTCACTCACGACGAGCTCCTTGTGTGTTGGTGTTGCATGGTTGATGAGGTTTCGAGGCTTTTCTTGCGGAGGAATCGGCTGGTATCCACGGAACTAACCACCGTGCACGTTTCGGCGTTGAGCTAGATCGGCGAAGCGTCGGGCCACCTGTGCTCCCCCTTTGGGATCACGCGCCACCATCAAGACGGTGTCGTCCCCAGCAATCGTTCCAATGATGTCTGGTGCGGTGCTGTGATCGATGGTGGAGGCGAGGTATTGCGCGGCGCCTGGTGGGGTGCGGAGTACGACCATGTTGCCGGAATGATCAACACTGCTGACGAGCTCACCGACCACTCGCTGGAGCTTACTGATCGCGGCATCCCCGGTGGTGACAACCGCCGACGGATCACCACCGTCTTGAGGAATGGCGTAAACCAAAGCGCCGCTGGCTGCGGTGATCTTCACGGCTCGAAGCTCGTCTAGGTCGCGTGACAGGGTCGCTTGAGTGACACCGAACCCGCGCTCTTTTAGCAGGCGAGCCAAGACGGCCTGGGATTCAACTTCATTGTGTTCTAGGACACTGATGATGAACTGATGGCGGGCAGTCTTCGTCGTGACGCGTTGGGACGGAGATGCGGGAGTTGTCGTCATAGTTGATCCCCTGCACTGTCCAGAATCATTGGCAGCGCATCCACAAACTCGTCTGCCTGCTCGGCGGAGAGCACCAGAGGCGGCGCGAGGCGGATGGCATCGGGAGCGACAGCGTTGACCAGGAATCCGGCCCGTTCGGCAGATCGCTGCACGTCAGCAGCAGGTATGTCGGATAGCTCGAGCGCCAGCCACAGCCCGGTCCCTCGCACGCCAGCTAACTGCGGATGGTCTAGGTGGTCAAATCGCTGTACCCAGTGGTCTCCTACGGCTTTCACGGACTCAAGGATCCCGTCGTCTTCTATCGTCTCCAGAACTGCTAACGCAGCGGCGCAGGAAACCGGGTTTCCACCGAAAGTCGAGCCGTGGTCCCCTGGTACGAAGAGATCACCCGCTGCACCGACTCCGATACAAGCACCTAACGGGAGCCCCCCGGCCAGTCCCTTCGCCAGGGTGATGATGTCGGGAATGACTCCTTGACTCAGACTCGTGAACCACTCACCCGTTCGTCCGATTCCCGACTGCACCTCGTCTACCACCAGCAAGGCGTTGTGGGCGGAGGTGATCTCTCGAGCGGCCGCGAGATATCCCGCTGGCGGCGCGATAACGCCACCTTCACCGAGGATCGGCTCTAGGAACACCGCAGCGGTTTGATCAGTAACTGCAGACGCCAACGCGGTGCTGTCTCCGTAGTCAACGAAGGTAACCGGGTCTAATAGCGGAACGAATGGGTCCTGCTTCGCCGGGCTACCAGTGATCGATAGTGCACCCATCGTTCGGCCGTGGAATGAGCGGTTTGCGGCAACGATTCCCACCTTGTGGCCGCTTGGGTCGATCGTTCGCCCATGACGACGGCTTAGTTTGATCGCCGCCTCGTTGGCAGTTGCGCCGTCTTGGGAGAAGAACACCCGGGCTGGCTGACCGAGGAGTTCAACCAGCTTTTGAGCGAGCGCGATTCCGGGTTCGTGCATGAATAGGTTGCTCGTGTGGCTGATCTTGGACATCTGTTGAGCTACCGCAGCTTGGATTGCTGGGTGCGAGTGCCCGAGGCTGGATGTCGCAATCCCAGCGATGAGATCGAGATACTCGTTGCCCTCGACGTCCCACACCCGCGCTCCGCGACCGTGCGACAAGGCTATCGAGGGAGTGCCGTAGTTGTTCATCATCACCGATGACCACTGGTGAGCCATCGTGGCTGTGTGAGTTTGCTCGACCGACTCGGTCATAAGGAGTCGACCTGCCCTTTGTCGGCGTGAATCATCGTTCCGACTCCGGTATCGGTGAAGACCTCGAGCAGCATCGAGTGTTCGACCCGCCCGTCAATGATGTGCGCGCTCTCAACCCCGGCCTCCACAGCTTCCAGGCAGGCTCGAAGCTTCGGAATCATCCCCCCGGAGATACTCGGCATCAGATCAATGAGTTCCGAGCGCGAGAGCTCCGCGATCACCTCTTGTGACTCTGGCCAGTTAGCGAAGAGTCCGGCGACATCGGTCATCATGACCAACTTGTCGGCCCCGAGGCCTGCGGCCAATGCGCTCGCCGCAATATCGGCATTGATGTTGTAAACGGTGCCATCGTGCCCGACCCCGATACTTGACACGACAGGAATAAGTCCGTCGGCCAAGAGCGTCTCAACCAACTCGGTCCGAACAGATATGACATCTCCGACCAGGCCAACATCGACTGGTTCGCCATCGACGACGGCGATGTGTTGCTGCGCCCCAAACAGGTGAGCGTCTTCACCAGAGATCCCGACCGCAAACGGCCCATGGTGGTTAATGAGGCTCACGAGTTCGCGCTGAACCTGTCCGGTAAGCACCATCCGGGCGACATCGAGGATCTCCGGAGTGGTCACTCGCATTCCGGCAGCGAACGTTGACTCGATCCCCAGTTTGCCGAGCATCTCGTTAATCTGAGGGCCGCCGCCATGGACCACGACCGGGCGAAGACCCGCAAGCCGCAAGAAGACAATATCTGCGGCGAACGAACCCTTGAGAACATCGTCAATCATCGCGTTTCCGCCGTACTTGATGACAACGGTCGCACCATGAAACGTCTTCATCCACGGCAACGCCTCAGCCAGAACTGCGGCCTTTCCCTGGGCGCTAGCCGTCGCGGAACCCGGCGTTGCCGGTTGGGGCGCGCTCATGTCGAGTACGCCGAGTTCTCGTGGACGTAGTCAGCGGTCAGGTCATTGGTCCACAGCGTTAGGTCGACGTCGCCGGCCTGCAAGTCAACCTCAATCACAACCTCTCGACCAGTCATATCAACCAGACCACGGTCCTCGCCGACACTTCCCTTGCGACACACCCAGACTCCATTGATCGCAACCGCGATCTCGTCGGGCTCAAACTCGGCCGTCGTCGTACCAGCGGCAGAGATCACTCGACCCCAGTTTGGGTCCTCGCCGTGAATCGCGCACTTGAGCAAGTTACTGCGTGAAATCGCCCGAGCCACTACCAAGGCATCAGCCTCGCTAGCGGCAGCACTGACGATGATCTGGATGTCCTTACTGGCACCTTCGGCGTCACCAATGAGCGCTCTGGACAGTTGGCTACAGACGCTCGTGGTGGCGCTTTGTAGTTCTGCCAAAGTCGGCCGGTACCCGCTAGCACCGGAGGCCATCAACAACACGGTGTCATTGGTTGACATGCAGCCATCGGAATCGATTCGGTCGAACGTGGTTGCAACTGCTTTCCGCAGCACAACGTCGAGGTCACCGGCAGCAACGACAGCGTCAGTGGTGATCACGGACAGCATGGTCGCCAACCCAGGTGCGAGCATTCCGGCGCCCTTTGCCATCCCACCCACGGTGAACTCGCCCATCGAGACGGCTGCGGTCTTTGCCACCGTGTCGGTCGTCATGATCGCGAGCGCAGCATCCTGGCCACCATCGGTGCTGATATCTCCAGCTGCGGCGGCGTAGCCAGCTAGCAACTTGTCCATCGGGAGGAGCTCGCCAATCAGTCCGGTTGAACACACTGCAACTTCGCCAGCTCCACAATCGAACAGGTCAGCCACGTACTCCGCACTGCGGTGGGTGTCGGCAAAGCCTTGCGGACCGGTACATGCATTCGCGCCGCCTGAGTTCATGGCAACAACGCGAACTTCCCCCGCGCTCAGTACTTGCGCAGACCAGAGAACTGGAGCGGCCTTTATCTTGTTGGCGGTAAAGACTCCAGCAGCGGCGAACTCAGGACCGGAGTTCACCACTAGCGCGACGTCAGCGGATCCAGAAGCCTTGAGCCCTGCGGCCACGCCGCTTGCTTTGAAACCTTGAGCAGCCGTAACACTCATGGCGCTACCGCCATCGTGGTGAGACCGAGATCCGGTTGGAGGCCGAACATGAGGTTCGCGTTTTGGACCGCTTGCCCTGCGGCGCCCTTACCTAAGTTGTCGATTGCGGCCACCACGATCACTCGATTCGCTTCGTCGTCGATTGCTACTTGCAGATACACGCAGTTGGTGCCAGCGGTTGCCCCCGTGGTGGGCCATTGCCCCTTCGGCAGCAGATGTACGAAGCTCGAGTCGTCATAGCTAGCGCCAAAGGCATCTCGAACCCGCTCAAGACTCACCTCACCGATGAGGCGCAAGGTGGTGCTGGCCAGAATTCCGCGTGGCATTGGCGCCAGCATCGGAGTGAAGGACACCCCGACCTTGGTGTGAGCGATTGCTGAGAGCTCCTGGGAGACCTCAGCAATGTGCTGGTGAGTGCCTCCGACCTTGTAGGCCGACATCGAGCCCATCACCTCGGTCGCGGACGTCGCGATCGCCGCTTTGCGCCCGGCCCCGGACGTGCCGGAGGCCGCGACAACCACGACGTCTGCCGATTCAACGAGTCCGGCTGCCAGCAACGGGGCCGCACTTAGCTGAATAGCTGTTGCGTAACAGCCCGGGTTAGCCACTTTGATTGCTGTGGCAATCTCCGCGGTACGTCCGGGTAGCTCGGGAAGCCCATAGGTCCAGGGTTCAGCAGCTGGATGCGGGCCGTAGAACTTATCCCAATCGGCCGGATCCCTCAGACGATGATCGGCCCCGAGGTCGACAACTCTCTGAGATGGTGCAAGAGCCGCTGTGAGTTCCGCTGACTGGCCGTGGGGAAGAGCTAGGAAAACCAGGTCGAGGTCGGCCAGCACTTCTGCATTTGTTGGCGCAAACACCATGTTGGCGTAGGGCAGCAACCCCGGGTGCACAGCAGTAATCTGCTCACCCGCGTTCGAGCCTGCAGCGGCGAGCACCACCTCGAACTCGGGATGTCCGGCCAGGATTCTCAGCAGCTCGGCACCGCCGTACCCAGACGCACCAACCACTCCAACACGTGTTGCCATGAGTCCAATATACGCATATACACAACTCTATGCATTCACGAGGTGGGGCTAGTTTGGGAGCCGGTGTTCATGATCACCTACGAACACGCAACGATTACTCCGTGCCATTTCGCCTGTATCGCGTCACCGACAACCTTCGGGTAGCCGGCGCAGCAGCCCGCGGCGTCGCCCGATCTGGCCTGATTCGTCCTACGAGTCCGCGGGCAACTGTGAGGATCACTAGCGGCGTCTTGCGCTGGGGAACGAGCCCTGCGGTTGGCTTCTCCCTTGGATCGGCCCGCCACCCCGACTCAATTGCCGTGATTGATGTCGATGACCCGACGCGTCCGTACGTCTCGTTCGCCGACATTGACCATCGCTGTGATCGGTTGGCAGTTAGCCTCCTGGATCGCGGTATCGGCCCTGGTTCCAGGGTCGGGCTACTCGGTCGAAACTCCCGCGCGTTCCTGGAAGCCATCACGGCCGTTTCTCGAACCGGCGCAGACCTGGTCTATCTCAACACCTCTTCGAATGCCGAAGCGGTAGCTGAGATTGTCAGCCAGCAGGGAATAAGTCTGCTCATTCGCGATGAGGAGTTCGCAGATCGGACACCCAAGAACATCGCCTGCATTTCTGCCGATGATCCATCGGGTATCGCGCTACTCGCGAGTCTGCCGGGCAAGGGGAAAATTCCCGCGGTCGCTGAGCACGGCAAACACATCATCTTGACCTCCGGCACCACGAGCGGCCACTCACGGGGTGCCGGCCGATCATCTGTTCCGCTCGATGCCGCCGCAGCGGTCCTCGACGCTTTTCCGGTGAAGATGGCAGGAACTATCCTGATCGCGGCGCCGCTGTTCCACTCATGGGGCTGGATGCTTCACCGCCTCTCCACGCTGCTGGACAACTCCGAGATCGTGATGCGCCGACCCGACGCACAGCGAATCTTGGAGCTGATCGACAACCACCAAGTCGAGACGCTGGTTACCGTTCCGGTGGTTCTACGTCGACTGCTAGAGCTTCCCAAGCGAGTTCGCCAACGCTACGACTTGAGTTCACTTAAGTGCGTTGCGGTCAGCGGGTCGGCGTTGCCCGGTGACCTGGCGATCGAGTTCATGGACGCTTTTGGCGACGTGTTGTACAACCTCTACGGCAGCACGGAGGCGGCCTTCGCGACCTGTGCCTCCCCCGACGATCTGCGAGCTGATCCGCAGAGTGCTGGCAAGCCACTGGCTGGAGTCCACATCGAGATTCTTGATCTCCGTGGTCGACCTGTCGAGACCGGACGAGACGGTCGGGTGTTTGTTGGGAGTCGCACAACCTTTGACGGCTACACCGATGGAACGGACCGAGAACGAACACGCGGTCTGGTCTTCACCGGCGATATTGGTCGCCTCGACGACCACGGCAGACTGACCGTCGTTGGCCGCGCCGACGACATGGTAGTGACTGGTGGGGAGAACGTCCATCCCACCGAGGTTGAGGAAGTCCTGCGACGTAACGATGACATCGCTGACGTCGCGGTTGTCGGTGTCCCTGATCCTGTCTATGGCTCCAAGTTGGTCGCCTACGTCGTGCCGTGGCGTGGGGTGGAGGTCAATGAGCAGGAAATCCTGGTCTGGGCTCGTAAGCGGCTCGGCCCACATCACCGACCACGTGAGGTAGTCCTGGTCGAGTCACTGCCACGCAACCCCACGGGCAAGATCCTTCGCCGCGCCCTTGTTGGCGATCCCGGTGCCGATATCGACCACGAGAACCAGGTCGACTAGCACCAGCAGGCTGGGCCCCACCCAGCGCTAGCTGCGAAGAACTGCTCCACATTGGTCAGCCGCAGCGGCGATGGCTGCAGACCGCGCGGACACCACATCCTTGACGTCCAAGGTTCGGTCGCCAGCTCGAAATCGTAGGGCGAATGCCAACGACTTCATCCCGTCGCCAACCTGGTCGCCCTCGTAGACGTCGAATAGACGAACTGATTCGAGTAGCTCTCCGCCGCCGTGTTGAAGCGCGCTCAGAACCGATGCTGCGGGCACATCGGCAGCCACCACCAAAGCTAGGTCCTCTTTGGCCACGGGAAAGGTATGAACTGTCGGCCCTGTCGCGACGTGACCTGAACCCAGCGCAACAATTTGGTCAAGGTCCAACTCAAACGCACTCGCTCTGGCAGGTAGCTCCCAATCGGCACATACCCGAGGGTGCAGCTCTCCCGCGTAGCCCAGCACCCGCCCGTCTACCACTAGCTGTGCGCATCGACCTGGATGAAACGGGGTAAGCGCGCCTTGTTCCACCTGTACTACAACACCGAGGGCAGCACTTAGGTCAGTAGCAATCTTGACTGCATCTGCCCAATCCGCCGTTCGCCCGAGACTGGTCGCGCCCGCTAGTTCCCTCGGCCCCACTAGCACCCCAGCGAGGGCACGATGCTGAGCAGGGATTGTCTCGTTCAGCCGCGCGAGATCCTCATCGCTTGGCCGCGTTGTGACCCCTACTCGTGGAGTCACTCGATCGGCTGGATTCGAACTCTCGATGGAAACCGAGCCGATCTCAAATAGATGAATAGACTCCGCTCCGCGAGAAGAATTCCTTCGGGCCGCTGCCAGCAGTCCTGGCAGCAGAGTCGTGCGTAGCTCGGGCTGTTCGTCGGAAAGCGGATTCACAAGGCGCACACCAGACCGAAGTGGGTCGCCCTTTGGGATCCCAGTCTTGTCGAGGTCCGCCGACCCAACGAACGGGTAGTTCAGGACCTCAACGAGGCCCATCGAGGCAGCCAACACGCTCGCCCGACGTCGCAACTGCTGTTCGACACTCAATCCTCGACCAGCAGGAGCGCTCGGGAGGCGAGACGGAATCCGGTCATAGCCGAGTAGCCGAATCACCTCCTCGACCGCGTCAGCGGGATCCGTTAGGTCTGGGCGCCACGAGGGGGGCTGGATCGATAAGAGATCGCCATCGTGCTCAACTGTCGCGCCAACCAGCCTTAGCGCGTCTACCGTCGTGCCGGCCGAGATGTCCATCCCTGCTGTTTTGGCTGGCCGCTGAGCAGACATGGTGATGACGCTGGGCTCAGTGGGCGCTTCTTCGGCAGTCATCCCCACGTAAGTGCCACCCGCTAGCTGGAGAATTAGTGAGGCCGCATAGCCAGATGCATAGGGAGCTAGGACAGGATCGACGCCTCGCTCGAACCTTCGCGAGGCCTCACTCGATAGGCGATGACGCCGCGACATCCTGGCAACCACCATGGGGTCGAAGTGCGCTGCCTCCAAGACGATATTGACGCTCGCTTCCGAGATCTCGCTACTCACACCGCCCATCGTTCCGGCGAGTGCTAGCGCACTGGAGTCGTCAGCTATCACCAGGTCCTCAGGGTGAAGTTCTCGCTCGACGTGGTCAAGCGTGGTGAGGGATTCACCCGCGGTAGCGAGCCTGGCTCGCAAGCCACCGCTGAGGGTGTCCCGATCGAAGGCATGCAGCGGCTGGCCGGTCTCGAGCATGACGTAGTTGGTGATATCGACAATGAGGCTAACCGGTCGCATCCCGGCAGCAATCAGCCGCTGGGAGATCCATCGTGGCGTCGGCGCTGAGGCATCAAGACCGACGATCGTGCGTGCGGTGAAAACATCGCACCCACCGGAGGTGTCGAACCCGCAAGCCACGGGTTCATCCTTGTCGCCCGGCGCGGGCAAATCGGCGAGGTCAAGTGCCCGATCGTGGAACTCCACACCGAATGCAATCGCAGCCTCGCGTGCGACACCGCGAATAGACAGTGCGTACCCCCGATCCGGCGTGACCGCGATATCAAGTACCTCTTCACCGAACCCAAACGTCGGGCCCGCGAGGTCACCCACGGTGACGTCAGCGGAGTCGAGCACCATGATGCCGTCGTGGTCGTCACCGCACTCAAGCTCGCGCGATGAACAGATCATCCCGTCTGAGGTATGTCCGTAGGTTTGGCGAGCCGCGATAGCAAATCCGCCGGGTAGAACCGCGCCGGGCAGCGCAACCACGACCGCGTCTCCCACGGCGAAGTTCTGTGCCCCGCAGACAATGTCGCGCACTCCCCCGTTTGCTGATCCCACGTCAACCTGGCAAAAGCGAATCGGCTTCTTGAACTCAGTGAGCTCCTCGATCTCGGTGACGAGACCGAACACGACTGGGCCGGTGACATCGGCGACGACATCGACTGTCTCGACCTCTAGTCCAAGATTTATCAGTGCGTCGCTAATCTCGCGACCAGTCGTATCGCTGGGGAGTTCGACAAACTCACGCAGCCAGGAAATCGGTACTCGCATAGGGCTAACCTTCCAATCCGAAAGCGCGCGTGAATCTGATGTCGCCCTCGACCATGTCGCGCATATCGGTGATGTCGTGGCGGAACATCAACGTCCGTTCCAGCCCCATCCCAAACGCGAATCCGCTGTACTTCTCGCTATCGACACCGCACGCTTCCAGCACTCTTGGGTTCACCATTCCGCAACCGCCCCACTCAATCCAGCCCTCGCTACCGCAGGTCCGGCATGGACGATCCGGATTCGTGACGCTCTCACCGCGACACGCGAAGCACTGAAGATCTAGTTCGGCACTCGGCTCGGTGAACGGGAAGTAGGACGGGCGCAAACGAGTGACCAGCCCTTCGCCAAACACCGACGCAGCCAGGTGATCCAGTGTTCCCTTGAGATCCGCCATGGTGATGCCCTCGTCAACAGCCAAACCCTCGATCTGGTGGAACACCGGAGTGTGCGTGGCATCGAGTTCATCAGTACGGAATACCCGCCCAGGGCAAACAACATAGACAGGCAGTTCCCGAGAGAGCAGAGCGCGAATCTGTACCGGGGATGTGTGGGTACGCAATACCACACCAGCTTCGGCTGGCTCAACAAAGAAGGTGTCTTGCATTGTTCGCGCAGGGTGATCTGCTGCGATGTTGAGGGCATCGAAGTTGAACCACTCAGCCTCAATCTCTGGCCCTTCAGCGACCTCGTATCCCATCGCAACGAATACATCGCTCAGCCGTTCAGAAATCGTCGTCAGTGGGTGGCGGGCACCCACGCGAGTCTGGCCCGCGGCAAGGGTGACGTCGACCCTCTCCTCGCGCAGAACTCGGGCATCTCGCTCCTGTTCCAAGTCTGCCTCGCGCGCAGCAAGAGCCTGCTTGACCAAACCTCGAGCCTTGCCAACCCGCTGTCCCGCCTGCGCCTTGGCAGCCGGTGGAAGCGCGCCAATCTCTCGATTAGCAAGAGCAAGCGGCGACCGATCGCCGGTATGGGCAATACGAGCCAGTTTCAGTTCGTCGAGGTCGTTGGCCGCAACGAATGCAGCCAACGCAGCAGTTGTTGCGGATTCGACGGCCTCGGAGTCAAGTGAGCTGACCTCAACCGGGTCGTAGTCCTTGTTCGGCGCGGACATGAGCTCCTCATTGATGAGACGGAAACATAAGGGAAAACCACTAGTTGGCTTCCGAGTGGAAGGGTACTCGCTGGCCCTAGTCAGACACGAAAGTGGGAGACAGCCCGTCCAACGAACTGCCTCCCACTCTCATGTGCTTTGACCTCGAGTTATGAACTAGGCCTCCGACATGACCTCTGGCTTCTGTTCCTGAGTCGCACGAAGTGCGGCGCGCCGCTCGGCCTCGGCGAGCTCCTCGGCAGGAACAGCCGGCGACTCGATTCGGGTGATCGGGTTGTTGGAATCGATCCACTCTTCCAATCCGGGTGCCGACTCCCATGACGTAATCAAGCAATAGCGCGGCTGATCGCCTGGGTGCCAGACCGCGTGGTACAGCCGCTGCGTATCGATGACAGCCTGGGTGCCAGCCGGGAGCGGAACGCGTGTCTCGGTGGCCGGATCATTCTTGTCCTCGCGCAGGATCATGACTGAATCTTGGTCATCGGTGAGGTTGAAAAACGATCGGACGATCCAACCGGTACCGTCTGGATTGAGTCGATTGTTGTCGTCGATATGCAAATTGTGAATCGCATCTGCGTAGGAGTTTGGCTGTAACTCAATAACCCGGCAGCGACCAATGTTCACACCAGGCTCCATCGCACGTTCAACGAGCTTGGGGGCGAGTCCTTTGTTCTTGTCAACCCACACACCGTCTTTGTCAGTCTTGGCGGGATCGTGATTCCAAAATCCGTCGCATTCCATATCGCCGTAGGCTGATGCGATCGGCGAGAAGCGAGTGTCACCGGAGGACTTCCAGTTCACGTACTCAATGTCGAGCCACTCCTGAGGGTCGGCGCTTTGATCGTAGGAGTCCACAACAACGAACCCGGAATCATCAAGTATCGGCATTTTGTAGTACGACATTGCTGTCTCACTTCCTCGTGATCGGCTGATCGATGGCTATTTGGTTGGAACACGCGGCGGGCTAATTCCTCGTCTCTACTCTCCCACCACAAGCGAACCCTGCGGTGACACGACACTCAGATACTGACCCCAAGTTAGGTTACCCTAACTCCCAGCCAAGCGCGCGGATGTGAACAAGCAGACAGCCGATGCCGTTGCGATATTCAAGCTCTCCGCACCTCCCGCGATCGGGATCTGCACTCCAACATCGCAAGCCGCTTGGGTTGCTTCGTCTAGACCACGCGCCTCGTTTCCAAATACCCACATCACTGGCGGCGCAAACCCTGGTTGCGAATCGGTGTCGAATACCGACACAGCAGCGTCCGCAGAGGTAGAGAGGATAGACAATCCTGCACGCTTGGCAGCTGCAATCTCCGCAATCGGATCGCTGGTGGCAACAATGTCTATACCAAACACCGATCCGGCGCTCGCCCGGACGCATTTGGGGCTGAAAGGGTCAGCGCTGCCGGGGCCAAGGATCACGAGGTCAGCGCCGGCTGCGTCCGCAGTGCGAATGATCGTGCCTACGTTTCCGGGGTCCTGTGCCTGTTCTAGGAGCACGACGAAACTTGGTCCAGCGGAGAACGGACTCGGGAGAACCCTCGGCAATGCCGCAATGGCCGTGACACCCTGCGGTGAGTTTGTCCCGGCAACTGCCTTCGAGGTGCGTTCATCAACAATGCTCACCGGAACACCCTGTCGGTCAGCCTCGCGCACAAGCGCACCAAATATCGTGAGACCGTCTTCGGTCACCAAAAGCGCCTCAATTTGACCAGCCCGCAAACCGTACTCAACGGCTTGCGGGCCTTCTGCCAATAGTTTGCCGGACTCCTCGCGGGCCTTGCGCTGATGAAGCGAGCGCGCGAGGGCGACAATTTTTGAGGATCGTCCCGCGACCAAGCGAGCGTCCCTCGAATCGTTCAGTGAAACCAACTACGCAGCTGCGGTTGGAGTCTCGACCGCGTTACGTGCGACGGTGACCAACGCGGCAAAAGCACCCGGGTCATTCACGGCCATGTCGGCGAGCATACGGCGGTCGACCTCGACGTTTGCGGCGCGCAGTCCCTGAATGAACCGGTTGTAGGTCATTCCATTAGCGCGGGAAGCAGCGTTGATTCGCTGAATCCACAGGCGACGGAACTCGCCCTTGCGCGCCCGACGGTCGCGGTAGGAGTAGACCATCGAGTGGGTGACTTGCTCTTTTGCCTTGCGGTACAACCGTGAGCGTTGCCCGCGGTATCCGCTGGCGCGCTCGAGGACTGCCCGACGCTTCTTGTGCGCATTTACTGCGCGCTTTACGCGTGCCACTTTGTTCTCCTTGTTTGTTCAGGTTCTGGTCTGGGGCCGGTTACCCGGCCTCGAGTGAAGCTCTAGCGAAGGCCGAGTAGTCGCTTAACCGACTTGACGTCCGCCTTGGCAACTGTGGAATCGAGCATCAACCGACGAGTCCGCTTGGAGTTTTTAACCTCCAGCAAGTGACGACGGTTCACGTGCTCGTGGGTGATCTTTCCCGACCCAGTCATCTTGAAGCGCTTCTTTGAACCGCTGTGGGTTTTCATCTTTGGCATGAGCCATGTACTCCTTGGTTACGCCGCAGCTGCCTGCGGAGGTCTGGTCTGACTAGTTCTCGTCGTCCGCTGCCGCTGCCTTCGCGTCAGCGGCGGACTTGATATCCGACTTCTTGCGTAGCGGCGAGATCACCATGATCATATTTCGACCATCCTGTTTAGGTGCGGATTCAACAACACCCAACTCGGCGACATCCTCGGCCAGTTTTTGGAGCAGTCGAAAGCCGAGCTCGGGGCGCGACTGCTCGCGACCGCGAAACATGATCGTGACCTTGACTTTGTCTCCGGCTTTGAGGAACCGCTCGATATGGCCCTTCTTAGTGCCATAGTCGTGGGGATCGATCTTTGGTCGGAGCTTCATCTCTTTGATGATCACGTTCGTCTGGTTGCGACGAGTCTCTCGTGCCTTCATCGCGGCCTCGTATTTGAACTTGCCGAAGTCCATCAACTTACACACTGGTGGGCGCGAGTTGGGAGCAACTTCAACGAGATCGAGGTCGGACTCTTGAGCCAAGCGAAGTGCGTCCTCAATACGGACGATCCCTACTTGCTCACCAGCCGGACCTACGAGCCGTACTTCAGGGACTCGGATCCGCTCATTGATGCGTGGTTCGACGCTGATGGCGCCTCCTTCTGTCGGTAGCTTCACTTGGTTGCACACCAGGGCCCGCATCGCTGCGGTACTGGTGTGCACATGGTGTGCGGTGAAGTGGTTGATCCCGACCCGACAGGGGGCACGCAGAAGATTCTAGAATCTCTGACCCAGGTCGACTCGACGCCGCTAGGTGGGATTTCTCCGCTTCAATCGTTTGGTACGTCCAATTCGAGCGCGTGGCCACAGGCACACGCTACGCCGAAATCGACTTCTGAAAGAGTAGCACCATGAGCGACGAAGCAGAACCCTCGAGTGCATCCAGCCCAAATCCAACGCGAGACATCGCCCAAGTGCCAGCTGTGGAAGTTGTCACAACCGTTGCGGTGCACCTCATGAGCGCTGCTGCCGTCAAATGCGGACTCAGTGACGATCCCGATGCCGAGGATCAGATCGATTTGGCTGAGGCTCGGATCCTGATTACGGCACTCGCTGGGTTGGTCAATGCCTCTGCCTCACTGGTCGGCGGTTCACATGCTGGACCACTGCGCGACGGGCTCTCGAGTTTGCAAGCAGCGTTCAGGGAAGCGTCTGTGATCCCCGATGCGCCCGGCGAGGGCCCCGGGGAGAGTTAGTTCAACTTTCTATTGCTCCCCGAGTTTCTGTAGCGTGAAGCCATGACTGCACTCCGACTCAGCCTCATTGCAACTGCAGGTTCCATAGGATTGGCGACGGGCCTCATTACTGGCATCGGCCCGGCGGCGGCGACCACGACCGCGGTGGACTTCGCCTACAACGCCGGCGCACCTGAGCAGTTCACGGTGCCCGACGGAGTGACGGCGATTACCGTTGAAGCCCTTGGCGGCGGAGGCCGCGGCGGAGGTTCAGCCGGAGGCGCCGGCGCGATTGTCACAACGGTCCAAACGGTCACTACAGGCCAGGTACTCACGATCCGAGTCGGTGGCGGAGGCGGCGGAAATACGGCCGGCGGGTCTGCGACCTCTGTAACCACCACAGACCCAGAGTTGACCGTAGTTGCCGGTGGCGGCGGTGGCGGACACGGCCAGAGTGGTGGCGGCGACGGTGGCGATGGCGCAGCCAACGGCACTGCGGCAGGTGGGAACGGCGGCGGCTCTAATGGCGGCCACGGCGGGAATGGCGACGCCGCCGGATCAGGTGGTAGCTCTGGTTCTAGTGCGGCAGGAGGCGGCGGTTCAGCCAACGGCACTTCGGACAATTCCGGATCCGGTGGCGGTGGCGGCTTCGACGGCGGCAATGGTGGGGACTCCGAGGGTGGGTCCGGCTACGGCGGTCCAGCCGATTTCTTTGGCCAATCAGGATTTGAGAAAGGCGGAGGTGGCGCAGGCTTCGGGGGCGGCGGCGCGGGAGCTTCCCGCCAGTGGGGCGACAAAAACGGCGGAGGTGGCGGCGGCTACGGCGGTGG
>CAMPEQ010000006.1 GCA_946803585.1 uncultured Actinomycetes bacterium | reverse complement strand
TTCCCGCCAGTGGGGCGACAAAAACGGCGGAGGTGGCGGCGGCCACGGCGGGGGCGGTGGCGGCGGCGGGGACTCAAGCCAGGAAGGGGGGGGCGGGGCCGGGGGGGCGGATGCCTCTGCTGGCCAGGAGACCACTTTTGCCCCAGGTAGCAATGGAGGATCTGCTGGAGCTGGTGGAGATGGTTCAGTCCAGCTTCGCTACACCGTGACATCAGCACCCACCGTTGACTCAATCTCGCCAGAAACAGGCACGTCCAACGGCGGGACAGTTGTCACCATCGTCGGATCAGGTTTCGCCGCCGGTTCGGCTGTCACGATCGGCGGAACTCCTTGCGCCGATGCAGTGATATCAGCGACAACATCAATCACCTGCACCACCAGCGCCAGTTCCCCTGGGGAAGCCGATGTCGTGGTCACCACACCCACCGGCGACTCGGCAACACTGCCAAGCGCCTTCACATTTGAACGTGCCGAACCGGCAAAACAGAAGCGGGTTGGCTGCGGCAAGATCCCAAAGAAGGCAGGGATAGCTGCGGCGGGAAAGACCCGTCTCACCAAGGCCGGCTGCACCACCAATGCTGGACAGTCGGTAAAGGTGAAGGCCGCTGGACACCTTCGTGGGGATGTTCGGACTTACCGAATCATCCGCAAAGCGAACGGCAAGTCACTTGTTCGGACTTACGGCTACGATGTCACGCTACGGATCACGTGGAAAGCGAAGCAGACTGACGCCTACGCGGCGTACAAGAAGACAAAGACCTACCGCGTGTAGTCGATAGGCTGCCTTCATGATTGCCATGCAACTGCGCGAACTAGGTGATCCGGCCCCCGAACGACTCACGCTCACCGAGCTCGATTGCCCAGCACCAGGAAGTACCCAAGTATCGATCGATGTCTTGGCCTGCGCGATGTGCCGGACGGATCTACAGATCTCCACTGGCGACGTCCCACCTCATCGGATGCCACTGATCCCGGGCCATCAAGTCATCGGGGAGATCACCGCGGTTGGGTCAGATGTCGATCCCGCGCGAATCGGAACTCGAGTTGGCCTGGCATGGATTGCCTTTGCCTGCGGCCAGTGTCGGTTCTGCGACGAAGGCCGCGAGAACCTTTGTCGTAGTGCCGCCTTCACCGGGTGGGACGTCGACGGCGGATACAGCAATCAGGTGATCGCGGAATCCCGCTTCGCCTTCGATCTAGCCCCACTCGCTTATCGCAGCGCCGCGAGCATCGCGCCACTAATGTGCGCGGGCGTGATCGGATACCGCGCTCTTCGGATCGCCGAACTCGGCCCGCACAGCGCCGGCAAGAGCCTGGGTCTCTACGGCTACGGGGCGTCCGCTCGCCAGGTACTTCAGATGGCGCGCCATTGGGGTATCGATGTCTACGTTGCTACCCGCAGCCAGGACGAGATTGCCTCAGCCATCGAAGCCGGAGCGCTGTGGGCGGGAACGTACGACGAGCGCCCACCCGTCCCGTTGAATGCTGCGATCACGTTCGCACCGGTCGGATCGGTCGTTGAGCAAGCGGTGAAAGCCCTGGACCGAGGGGGCATCGTAGCGATCAATGCCATCCACCTCGATGAACTTCCGAAGATGAACTACGACGACCTGTGGTGGGAGCGCAGTATTCGTTCCGTCGCCAACGTCACGAGTGCGGATGTCAGCGAGTTCATCGAACTGGTCGCGGAAATCGACCTACACACCGACTATGAAGAACTAGAACTAGCCGATGCGAACACCGGGCTGTCTCGAATGGACGCCGGGGATATCCGAGGTTCGTTTGTGCTGATTCCACCAGCCGAGGGCCCGTGAATACGACGGACTAGCACCCCCATTGGATCTACCGAATGAACTGCGGAGGACCAAAGACTGTGTGAACACCGCCGGACCACAGCGTCGGCACGTCTGGGAACGGGCTGACATCTAACCCGGCCGCCCCAATCAGATCGTCGTCCAGGTCGATGACATTCGCCCGGTGCAGCTCCCATGGTGCATGCCAGTTGGGGTGCCAGACCGGTCGCCCGCCCAAAGTCGAATGCAGCCCCCAACGCGCAGTGAGGAAATGCTCGAGATCAGATGGCTCGACAATCGGCTCGCCGATGTCTACGGTTACCGCGCTTCGAAGTCCCGGGTGCGGCCAGCGCTGTCGGGACAGGTAGCGCATCCGGGTGCCACGACGACCGATGCGCATCCTGGACCACGTATAGGGGATGCGGTAGCCGTAGCGGGCGCACAGCGTCGTGAACAGTCGCGCGGACTCCAAGCTTAGGAAGACAACACCATGGCGACCTTGGTCGTCCACCGAATAGAGACGGACGTTCGTCTCCGGAAAGTCGCCCAGGTACGGAGTTGGATGGTCAGCAAGTCCAGCTTTGCGCATGTGGAACGGGATCAGGCCGACATATGTTCGGCCATCGAGCACATCTGGGCGGACACCACGAGGTAGCAGGCCTGCGACGAGATCGGGATCGATCGACCAGTGCAGGAAGGCCAGATCGCGCCACTGCTGCCCGAACACCACCGGGCCGTCAAGCGCAGGTGCCTCAACCGTGAAGGTGTCGGGGAGAGTCATCTCAGGCCGCGGTCGCCTGTGCCGCGACTTTACAGGCGGGCGTTGACCCCGGTAGCCGGTACCGATTGGTAGCGATGAGCTTGTAGACCCGGTCGGCTACCGTCCGCATAACTGGCGCCGCTAGTACCACCCCTACAACGGGCCAGGGCACGGGCGAGGCGCGGAGGGCATCGGCAACCGCGGCAGCCCCGGAACTCACCGGCCCAGATGCCGGCACCCACTGCACCGCTTGGGTGCATTGATCCTGAGTGAGCCCGAGCTCGTCCAGGTCAGCGAACTGCCACGCGACGATCTGCGCCCGGGGCCGAATCCAGCGCTTCATGAAGTCAACGCTCATAGTGCAAAACCCGCAGTCCCCATCGAAGACTAGGATCGGCCGCTTTGTGTTGTTTCGGCTCGAAGGGTTGGCACCGCCGAACGAAGCTTGGGGCGTTACCGAAGTAGTCATAGTTGCAACCTACTCCCCCGCTACGACACCAAGTTCGACACCGTCGGCGAGTTCAACCCGAAGTTGATCGCTCGCTTGAAGAGCAGCAGCAACCGCATTCAGAACCGGCGTTGGGTCGAGTCCCGGCTGGGCAATCAGGTTGAGTCTGATCGCGGCTGCCCCGTGAGGCGGAGTCAACTCGAACTGGCAACTGTGCTCGCGGCCAACATCGGCAATTGCTACCGACACCGCCTGGATGATCTCGGGGTCAGCGGCCGCTGGGACCTCGAACACCTCCCCTTGTGCCAGTGTCGTGAGCTCCGGTCCAGTCAATGCAGTTCGATGCGATGCCGCAACGTCAATCACCAGTGCATCGGCGCCCTCATCGAGGGCAGCCGCCGCAGCCTGCCGCATCCGGGCAGGAACCGGGCGCGCCTCGTCATCCCACTGCCGGAATGCACTGATTGAGGTGAACGCTAAGAGCCCCCGTCGTCCGTCTGGGGTCTGCATTGAGACGGTCGCCATATGGCTGTCCTTCTCGACCTTGTGGCCGTGTTCATCGACCTCTGATGAATCGAGGAAGGCTTTGACTGGCACGAAGACTCGACTCTCTGCCAAGGTATTGAGTAGTTCGATCCGACCGATCTCGCGGGCGCTGTAACGCTCAAGAGCGGCCGCGACCTCGGGTTTGACTGCACCCTCATCTCCACCGAACTCCGAGGCTGGAATGTCCTTGCCAATGAAGCGCTCATCAGGCTCCATGTAGACCTCCGTGGTAGCGGGACTGGCGTCGTTGATCGCGAGCGCTTGGTTCCAGCCCGGTCAAGTCAGCCAACGCCGACGTCACGGCGGCTCCGATACCGTCTGCGAGGAGCGGCACCTCATCAGGATCCCCGTCGGGCGCCTGCATCGGGGACTCCGAGACGACCACATCAACGATGCCATCGGCCAGCATGTCTGCCGCCGTCACCCGTTGCTGGTCGGCCATATCTGATGCGCGCTCAGGAGTCCGATGACGAATAACCGACGCTCCCTCTAGCGGTAGCGGCGCCACCCAAGCGTTCTGCGCCGCAATGACGACATCGGTGGGTAGAAGCGCGATCGCGCCGCCACCACAGCCCATTCCGAGCAGAACCGACACCGTCGGCACCTTCAGAGTCGTCAGTTCCGCTAAGCAGCGCGCAATCTGACCAGCCAAGCCACCTTCCTCGGCGTCTGTTGACAGTTCCGCTCCGGGGGTGTCCACGATGGTGACCAGCGGTAGCCCAAGCTGTCCGGCAACCCGGAAGGCGCGTCGAGCCGTCTTGAGGGCGGCGGGATCAACTAGCTGGCCGTTGGCCTGAGCGATTCGGTCCTGGGCAACTACCACCACGGGTTGGCCTAGCCATCTCCCGATCTTCACGGTGATTGCCGAACTTCGCTGTCCTTCTCCCGTGCCGGAAAGAGTCACAACTTCGCTCATAGTTGCGGCAATCAGCTCGCGCGCACCAATCCGGCTCGGATCCCGGGTGGCCAGCACGTTGTCCCACGCGTTGACCGCCACCGAATGTGCGGTATCGCGCGGCATGCGGTCGGTATCGGTCTCGGTATTTTGAACCGGGATTCCCACCATCGGGTCTGGCAGTTTCTGGGATGGCACGGTGACCCCGACTAGCCGAGCAACCACCGTGCGCAGATCGGTCAACGGGATGACGCCGTCGATCACGCCATGATCTGCCAGGTTCTCTGACTGCTGAACCCCGGACGGGAAGGGCGATCCCTCCAACATCTCAAATACCCGCGGACCGAGGAAGCCAGCAAGGGCATCGGGTTGGCCGAACGTCACCGTTCCCAATGAGCCCCATGTCGCCATAACGCCGCCGGTCGTTGGGTGCCGTAGCCAGACCACGAGGAGTTGGCCAGCATCACGTAGCCGCGCGCAAGCGTTCGCAACATCCGCCATCAGCAGGAATGCCGGAGTTCCCTCCTGCATTCGCGTTCCACCCGACGTCGGCGAGGCGATCACAGGTAGTGAATGTTCGATGGCAAAGTCGATCGCCCCAATCACCAGCTGACAGGTCCGCCTTCCCGCAGAACCAGCCAAGAAGTCGAAGTCGCCGACAACCAGCACGACCGAGTTGCCCGAGACCCGCGCCTGCCCGACCCGTACTGATTCCTCCTGCCCGGTGACTTCCCGAGCAGTAGCCAGTTCGGCTCGATAGTCAGCATCGTCGGGATGGAACTGCGGAATCCCGAGGTCGGCCGGAGACCACTGCTGGAAGGACTCTTGATCGCAGACCGCCGTGATGACATCTGCTGCTGGTATCCGCTGCACGGCACTCACGCTAGCGTGCCGGGGGGGGCGGATCTGACTTCACCGTGGGGTCAAAGGGGGTCACTGGTTCTGAAATCTGGTTCGAATTCCGCTTCGATGGGGTGTAACGATGACCGTCGGCCGCCCTCGGCCATCGACTAGCGGGAGAACTGACAATGGCGTGGGTCAATACGCATGCACTCAAACAGCGGTTTGATGCAGCGACCGCCGGACTCGAGGCCCCGTTGGCGATCGTCGACCTCGGTGCATTCGACGCCAACCGACGTGACCTTGCGCGTCGTGCCGGTGGGTGCCCAATCCGGGTTGCCAGCAAATCGCTTCGAAGTCGATGGGCCATCAATGAGGCCCTTCGGCATGCCCAGTTCAACGGGGTGCTCGGCTACACCCTTCCTGAAGCAATCTGGCTCGCCTCCCCAGACGAATCCGGTCCGGGAATCGACGACGTCGTCGTGGGCTACCCCACCGTCGATCGCCGGGCTATTGCGGAGTTGGCAAGTAGCGAGCTCCTCGCCGATCGAATCACTTTGATGGTCGATGACGTAGCTCAGCTTGCCCTCATCGAATCTGCGACACGGCACACGGACCGCCCGTTGCGGATCTGCATCGACGTTGACTCCTCTTGGCGGCCGAAACCGATCGGTCGGCGACAACCCCTTCACGTTGGCGCAAAGCGCTCACCATTGCACTCAGTCGATCAGGTCCGCGAGATAGCCCGCGCAGTGACGAACTCCCCCAGACTCAGACTCGTCGGCCTGATGTTCTACGAAGCCCAGATCGCCGGAGTCGGCAACCAGCCCCGAGGGCACGCACTGCGCGGTCGCGCCATCACCCTGATGCAGTCCGCATCGACCAAGGAACTCGCCATCCGGCGCCCGGAGATCGTGCGATGTGTCAGCGACCTCCTGCGCGAAGTCGGTCGCCCACCGCTGGAGTTCGTGAATGCGGGAGGGACCGGGTCCCTCGAAGCCTCGGCAGCTGATCCATCAGTGACAGAAGTGACAGCAGGATCGGGTTTCCTGGCACCAACCCTCTTTGACAACTACCGGCACTTCTCACCAGTTCCCGCATCGGCCTTCGCGCTGCCAGTTGTTCGCCGACCTGGACCCGGGCTCGTCACCGTGCTCGGGGGCGGCTATATCGCCTCCGGCGCAGCCGATGAGACACGGCTACCCACCCCGTGGCTACCAGGTGACCTCAGTCTGGATGGGCAAGAAGGCGCCGGTGAAGTTCAGACCCCGCTCCGTGGGGAGGCCGCCGATGAACTTGCAATCGGCGATCGAGTCTGGTTCCGTCACACCAAAGCCGGTGAGCTCAGCGAGCATTTCAACAACCTGTGTCTTATTCGAGGTTCAGACCTCGTCGACACGATCGCGACCTACCGCGGCGAAGGAAAGTGCTTTCTCTAGCGAATGCGCAACAACGCAATTTCGACTGCTCATCGAGGTCACGCAGCACATTAGGGTGTTCAGATCACGCCCACTAGGCGGATCCAACAACGCGAGGACGCCCATGAGCAACACCACATCACCAGCGCCCGCCGGTGAAACCGGCACGACGACGAAGTGGCTAGCGCTTGCCGCCATGATGTTCGCCGTGTCGATGATGTTCATCGACCAGACGATCGTCTCAATCGCTATCCCGACGATTCAGCGGGAACTTCACCTGTCTGAACAAGGGGTTCAATGGATCGTCAATGGCTACCTACTGTCGCTGTCAGCGTTCTTTGTACTAGGTGGACGCCTCTCTGACATCTTCGGACACAAGCGGATGGTTCTGCTCGGAGTCACCATTTTTGCTGTGTCGTCAGCAATGTGTGGTGCAACGCCGGCGGGGACGTTCGATGAGGCGTGGCTGATCTTCTTCCGAATCGTGCAAGGGATTGGCGCCGCACTGCTGTTCCCGGCAGCGCTGGCGATCGTCGTATCTGCCTTTCCACTGCGTGAGCGCGGTAAAGCACTGGCGCTGTTCTTCGGCATCACCGGCGGTTTGACGGCTATCGGACCGATCCTCGGTGGCTATCTCAGCGAGTGGACATGGCGGGCGATCTTCTGGGTGAACATCCCCGTAGCGATAATCGCGATTGTCCTCACGTTGATGGCGAAGATCCACACGAAACACAAGAAGGAGCCGATCGACTATCTGGGTGCGGTGCTGATCGCATCAGGTATGGCATTCAGTGTGCTCGGCCTGCAGCAGGCAAGTGCCTGGGGTTGGGTGGATTGGAAGACGATCGGTTGCGTGATCGTTGGACTGGTTCTTCTCGTGATTTTCTTCAAGGTGGAAACCCGAGTGCCCGTACCGCTGGTAAAGGTCCAGATCTTCAAAGACCGAGCGTTCTTTGTCGACAACGCTGTGCTCTTCTTCGCGATGATGGCGTTTGTTCCGGTCTTCTTCTTTGGCAGTGTCTACTCCCAGGTGGTCCTCGGCTACGACGCGTCGAACGCAGGCTTGTATCTCTTGGTGTTCTTTGCTGGCTTTGCGCCCGGCGTCCAAGTGGGTGGGCGTCTCCTGGACAAGTCCGGCCCCAAGGCCAGTGTCATTGCAGGTTGCGCGATCGCGGCGATCGGATTCTTCTTCTGGGCACAGAAACTCACCGACTACAGCCTGAGTGCGCAGTGGCCCTACATCGTTATCGCGGGCGCTGGGATCGGGTTGTTGCTCGGCCCGGCTAGTACTGATGCCGTTAACCGTTCCATCAATGCCTCCTACGGCGAGGTCACCGGAATCAATCAAACGATCCGCAACTACGGCTCAAGTTTGGGGCTAGCAATCCTGGGCACCATCCTCATCAATTCGAGCACGTCGCGGATCGTCAACACACTGACCGGGTTCGGCGTGCCCGCCGATGAGGCCGCATCGGTGGGGTCACAGATCGCCAGCGGAGGCGGGTCGGAGACGACAATTCCTGCTGGCATTCCGCAGAACATCGTCGATCAGATCGGGGCGGCGATCCAACTTGATTTCGCCCAAGCGAATCAGGTCGTCTTCTACGGAATGAGCGTCGCACTAGTGCTTGCCTTTATCGTTGCCCTCTTCCATCCAGGCGGGATGGTTACCCAAGAGGCTGAGGAGTCAGTGCCTGCCGCTGGCGCGTAACGGATGCTGCCAACGCCCTAGTCAGAGGACCCTACGTTGACAACGGGGTTCGTTGGGGAGTCGCTGGCAATCACCGTCATCAAGTTCATTGCGAAAGTCGCGCGGCGGTCGGCATCGAGGGTGACGCGGGTCGTTGGATCGTCGCCGTCTTCGAGGTCTCGCAGCGCCTGACGAACCATGCCGACCGAACCTTCAACGATCTTGGCGCGACCGGCGACGATGGCAGAGGCCTGCTGGCGGCGCAGCATCGCCTCGGCGATTTCCGGCGCGTAACTGAGATCTGTGACTCGCGCTTCGATGATTCGGACTCCGGCCGCGTCAGCGCGTTCCTGTAGCTCGCCGAGGAGTGCTTGATTTACCTGGCTGGCATCACCGATGAGGGTGACGGTCTCGACGTCGTTGTTCTCAAACGAGTCATATGGGTATGAACGCGCGAGTTGCCGTACTGCCGATTCCGACTGGATTGCCACGTAGTTGCTGAAATCGTCGACGCCGAAGAGCGCTCGCGCGGTGTCAACCACCTGCCACACGACGACTGCTCCGATGTGAATCGGGTTTCCGTTCGCGTCGTTAACCTTGGAGGTCGTGGTCGTGAAGTTGCGGACTCGCAACGAGATCTTGGTACTCGATACCAGCGGGTTGGTGAACCGCAATCCGGCTTTTCGGTCGGTTCCACGGTAGTCACCGAACAGGGTAAGAACAGCCGCCTGGGCGGGAGCGATCATGTAGAGGCCAGTAAGGAATATCGCAGCAACAACGAAGACGAGCACAGCGGCTGCCCACAGCAAAATAATGTCCGCCGCGATACCGACGAAGAATCCGATTGCCGCGACAACAACGAGAACAAAAACCAGGCCGAGAACCGCGACTCCGCTCGTTGAGTTGGCCTGCGACTCAGGCGGTGCCGGTTGGCGGGTGGATGCCTCGGGCGTCTGCATTGCTACCTCCGGTGCTATCAGCTACACAGGCCCACTTCTGAGGAGCCTTCAGTGCGAAGGCAACCGTATCCCGGCTAGCAGCAATAGCCAAGTGGTACCGCTTGTGCATTCGATGCACTCACCAGGCAGACTGACGGTAGCTTGCCCGCCTTGCGCGAGCGGGCCTATGAGGTCTCGATGTGTACGTGGTCTCGCTCTGCGAGACGAAGGAGGAAGTAACAGGTGACAGTGCGGCCAATCAGGATTTTCGGTGATCCTGGACTGCGTATGGTGACGGAGACCGTCACCAGCTTTGATAGGGAACTCGCCGCGCTAGTCGCGGACATGACAGAAACGATGTACGCGGCACCTGGCGTTGGCCTGGCCGCTAACCAGGTCGGAGTGGGCCTTCGCGTATTCGTCTACGACGTCGGTGATGGACCCAGCCATATCGTGAATCCGGTGCTCGAGACCAGTGAGCCCTTGTACGACGAGGATGAGGGATGCCTCTCGGTTCCCGGCTTGAGCTTCCCTACCGTTCGGTCTGAGCACGCGACGGTAACCGGAGCCGACCTTCATGGCGAACCGGTGGCGTTTAGTGGTTCCGGGCTACTTGCCAGATGCTTCCAACATGAGGTTGGCCATTTACAAGGGCGGCTCTATCTCGATGAGCTCCAGGGACCTACTGCCCGCGAAGCAAAACGAGCCGTCCGAACGTCTGAGTGGTTTACCGCGTCGCCGGCCATGACCCAACTCACCGAGGATCAGTTCCGGACCTGGTACAGCTAAGCGCGATCTACAACCGGCACGCGAGAATGTCGGTGACCAAGACGCCACGCCCACCGATCTCGTATAGCTCATCCATCACGGTGTGAACGCTCGAACGCGTCACCATTGCGCGGACTGAATGCCAGCCCTGCTCCCGTAGCGGCGAGATCGTCGGGGACTCGAGCCCTGGGGTGATCTCCACGGCTTTGTCGAGGTACTCGCTCTTAATGTCGTACTCGACCATGACGTAGGCCCGCGCCGCAATAACTCCCTCTAGGCGACGGATGAAGGTCGCACCCGCCCGGCTTGGTTCTTGCGCCGTTGGGCGCACGAGTAGACCTTCACTCACCATCAGGGCCTCACCAATGGGAGCTAGACCAGCTTGGCGCAATGTGCTGCCCGTGTCGACGACATCGGCAACCGCATCGGCGACCCCGAGAGCGACAGCATTCTCCACAGCGCCATCGAGTTTGATGATCTCGGCGTTAACCCCGACGCGAGCAAACTCCGCGGCCAGGACTCCGGGGTAAGACGTCGCAACGCGCAAACCCTCAAGCTGCTCAATAGTCGCGGGTCCGTTTGCTGGCGTAGCCAGCCGGAAAGTCGACGGACCGAATCCCAGCGCGAGAACCTCTGTGGCCGCAGCTCCCGAATCGAGCAACATATCGCGTCCGGTGATTCCTAGATCGAGCTTTCCGGCACCTACGTAGATGGCGATGTCACGTGGGCGCAGAAAGAAGAACTCGGTGTCGTTCTCGTGGTCTGTGACCACAAGCTCATT
Source organism: uncultured Actinomycetes bacterium (assembly GCA_946803585.1). Classification (GTDB taxonomy): domain Bacteria; phylum Actinomycetota; class Actinomycetes; order S36-B12; family UBA10799; genus UBA10799. The sequence continues at coordinate 198,579 of CAMPEQ010000006.1, read as the reverse complement.
CCCACGACTGGTACGCAGGTAACCGGCTTCGCGCAGCATCGTTCGGGCTGGCTCACCTAGCGCGCCCTTGTTTGGAACAGCTACTCGTAACACGGTCTTTCCTCACCTCGGTACTTGTTGGCTAACTGGTTGAGTGTTGCTTGCCTAGAGGTGCTCGTACACGTCCTCGAGACTGAGATCGCAGGCAATCATCATGACCTGCAGATGGTAGAGCAACTGAGAGATCTCCTCCGCGGTTCTGTCGGCGGACTCATGTTCGGCGGCCATCCACACCTCGGCGGCTTCCTCGACTACCTTCTTGCCAATTCCGTGCGGACCTGCTGCCAGCAGGCGTGCGGTACCGGAAGCTGTGTCGCCGTCCCTGGCGCGTTCGCTGAGTTGGGCGAAGAGTTCCTCGAAAGTCTTCATCGACCGAAGCCTAGTCCGCGACCCGGCGCGCTCGCTTGGAGCTTCGCCAAAGTCAGCGCAGTATCGATTGCGGCCAATGCTGACTCCCGACCTTTGTTTTCGGTTGAGCCCTCGAGTCCGGCACGGTCTAGCGCCTGCTGCTCGGTATCGCAGGTGAGCACACCAAAGCCGATTGGAACACCGGTACTCAGCGCGACCTGGGTCAATCCGTCGGTTACTGAACTACAGACGTAGTCGAAGTGGGGTGTGCCGCCGCGGATAACCACGGCGAGAGCGACAACAGCATCTGCGCCCCGCGCGGCGTTCGCTGCTACCAACGGCACCTCGAAGGCACCGGCAGCCCGAAGCACGCTCACCTTCGCACCGGCTTGCTCGCACAGCTCCACGGCACCAGCGATCAGCCCATCCATCACCGTGTCGTGCCATCGCGCAGCCACGATGGTGACGGCAAGGCCGGTATCCGTCGGAACGACATCGGTTGGGGCCCCTGCTCCACTCATTTACGAATCACCTTCTGCTGTCTTGGATTGCTGACCATCGGTCTCATCAGTGGATCCCACCTTCGCTATAAGGTGGTGGCCCATCCGTGCGGCCTTAGTTTGTAGGTAGCTAACGTTGTGCTCGTTTGGTTCGATCTCAAGCGGTATCTGATCGAGGATGGTAATCCCGTGGCCTTCTAACCCTGCTCGCTTCGCTGGGTTATTCGTCAGCAGTCGCATACTGCGCACTCCGAGGTCGGCAAGGATCTGCGCACCCGTTCCATAATGGCGGGCGTCAGCGGGCAGACCAAGGAGTAGATTCGCGTCTACGGTGTCCGCGCCTGCATCTTGGAGTTCATAGGCCTTCAGCTTCTGGAGTAGGCCAATTCCGCGTCCTTCGTGTCCACGAATGTAGAGGACTACACCGCGACCCTCTTGGGCCACAGCAGCGATGGCAGCGTCTAGCTGCGGACCGCAGTCACATCGCAGAGAGCCAAGAACGTCGCCAGTCAAACACTCAGAGTGAACCCGCACCAAAACGTTCTGGCCATCGCCGATATCCCCGCAGACCAACGCAAGGTGCTCTTGTTTCTCGAGGTCGTCGCGGTACCCGACTGCGGTGAACTGGCCGTGTTCCGTGGGCATCGTTGCCGAGGCAATGCGCTCGACGAACGTCTCGTTTTGGCGTCGATATGCGATCAGGTCAGCGATCGAGATCATTGCCAACTCATGCTCATCTGAGAAGGCTCGGCATTCTGGCGCCCTCATCATGGTTCCGTCATCATTGACCAGTTCACAAATCGCGCCACCGGGCGGCAGGCCGGCGAGCACTGCGAGGTCAACGGCCGCTTCGGTATGACCCGCCCTGGCGAGCACTCCACCTGGCACAGCCCGCAGCGGGAACACGTGGCCTGGTCGGGTGATGTCGTGTGAGTCAGTCGCGGAGTCAATCAGCACTCGAATCGTGTGGGCGCGATCTGCTGCCGAGATTCCGGTTGTCACTCCCTCTCGGGCATCCAGGCTGACTGAGTAGGCGGTGCCTTTACGGTCCTCATTCACATGAGTCATTGGTGGCAAATTGAGGCGGTCGAGATCGCGGCCGCTTAGCGGTACGCACACCACGCCACTGGTGTAGCGAATCATGAAGGCAACCAACTCCGGCGTGGCCTTGCTCGCCGCGAAGATCAGGTCGCCTTCGTTCTCCCGATCCTCATCATCGACAACTACGACAGCCTTACCTGCACGCAAATCCGCGACTGCGCGTTCAATCGAATCCAACTCGACTCCGCTTGAGTCGCCACCGTGCCGTCCATGCGCCTTGGGGCTTGGGACGCGCGGGTTACTACGCGGACGGTCCTTCTCCCTACCTAGGAGCTCATCTGCCGGAATCATCTGGTGCTGCCATTCTCGACTAGGCGCTGGACATACTTAGCCAGCACGTCGGTCTCGATGTTGACCTGATCGCCTACTTGCCGCGATCCTAAAGTGGTCTCGTTGAGCGTCGTCGGGATGAGCGACACCTCGAACCAGTGTCCCCCATCGTCAGATTCACCCACACCACTGACCGTCAATGAGACGCCATCAACAGTGATCGACCCCTTAAGCGCAACCTGCTGGGCCTGCGGTGGCGCAAGGTCAAATCGGAACACCTCCCAGCGCTGGGCCGGTTCCCGGGACATCAATCGCGCAACGGCATCCACGTGGCCGGACACGATATGGCCGCCGAGGCGGGTATCTGCTCGTACCGCCCGCTCAAGGTTGAGCGCGTCACCGACGCCTGCCTGTCCGATTGTTGAATGGATCAGGGTCTCGCGCATGACATCCGCTCGAAACGCGTCCCCGTCTAACTCTGTGACCGTAAGGCATACCCCGTTGACAGAGACCGAACTACCGATCAGCGCATCACTGACCGCCAGTGGGCCAGTAACCCAGATGGCGGCTGCCTCCCCAGGAAACTGCTCGATTGACCGCAGACTCCCGAGCTCCTCAACGATTCCGGTGAACACCTCGCCACTCCCCCTAGATTATCTCTGATATTTGTTCGGGGACGTACTCCTTACGAGACATCACCAGACATACGTCCTCGCCAACGGTCTTGACGTCTCCGATCGTCCATTCCAACACAGCGTCCACGCTAGAGATTCCGAGCTGACTAATCGCACTCGCGCCGGCGCCCAATAGCTTCGGAGAGACGAACCAGATGAGTCGGTCCACAAGATCCGCCTCGATTAGTGCGGTCGCAATCGTTGGGCCACCCTCCACCAGCACGTGCCTAATACCCTGTTCAAATAGATCAGTTAGGGCTTCAGAAAGGTCGTTCGTGCGCAGCCAAATAGTGTCCGGGTTACTGCGCAGGGAGCTATCGGCCGGCACATCACGACGGCCCAAAACAACTGGTCGCGGCTGATGACTCGATTCGGAGCGCCGATCGTTCAAAGAAGGGTTATCGGCGATTGCCGTGCCCGTTCCGACGAGTACGGCATCAGCCTCTGATCGGAGCTGATGAACGTACTTGCGCGCGGCCGGTCCAGAAATCCACTGGCTTGATCCATCGGATGCCGCTACTCGACCATCGAGAGTTGCGGCGATCTTTAGGGTGACGAACGGGCGATCAGTCGTCACCGCAACTGTCCATTCGGGATTAATACGTTCGGCTAGGTGTGCCAGCACGTCACCCTCCACATCAATGCCCGCGTCGGCAAGCACCTGTGCGCCACCGGCGGCCAACGGATTGGGATCAGTCTGGGCGTAGACAACTCGCCGGACACCGGCATCGATGAGTGCCTGGGTGCACGGGCCAGTTGTTCCGGTATGGCTACAAGGCTCGAGGGTGACGATCGCCGTTGCTCCGCGCGCCGCGTCCCCGGCGGCAGCCAGCGCCACAACCTCCGCGTGCGGTGAGCCGATTCCTCGATGTGAACCTTCCCCCACCACTGTGCCAGCTGAATCAATCACCACACAGCCCACCCGGGGGTTGGGACCACGTCGGTTCTCAGGCTCCGCTGCCAACGCGAATGCGTGTCGCATCGCATCGAACTCTCCGAAAGTCGCCATCGCCTTCTTCCTCGTCGATTACTCGTCAAGGCCACATCGATATAGATTCCCCCGCCATGACGGCAGGGAATATGGCCGCGTGTCCGCCTATTCTCGCAGGGTGGGCAGCGCACAGCCCGCTCAAGGGACGCTGCAAAGATGGGTAGGCATGTCCACAGGGACACCCACCACGAGCTAGGAGCATTCCGTGACGCAATCCCAGCCAGGCCGCGATCTGTACCCGAACCTTCTCGAGCCCCTTGACCTTGGATTCCTCACCCTCCCCAATCGGGTACTCATGGGATCGATGCACGTTGGGCTAGAGGAGGCCGATAACGGATTCGAGCGGATGGCGGCGTTCTACGCTGAACGCGCACGAGGCGGGGTATCCCTGATCGTTACTGGCGGGATCGCTCCTAACGACGAGGCGCGCCCATACGAGGGCGGGGCCAAGCTCTCGACCCCGCAGGAGGCCCAAAACCATCGGATCGTGACTGAGGCAGTACATGAGGCTGGCGGACGCATCGCCATGCAGATCCTGCACTTCGGTCGATACGCGTATCACCCCGAGTTGGTCGCACCGAGCCCGATCCAGGCACCCATCTCCCCCTTCCCACCGAACGAGATGTCCGGGGACGATATCGAACGAACGATCGAGGACTTCGTGAACTGCGCCGGGCTAGCCCAAGATGCTGGCTACGACGGTGTTGAGATCATGGGCTCCGAGGGTTACCTCATCAATGAGTTCATCGCTGCTCGAACAAACAAGCGAACCGATGAGTGGGGCGGCTCGTATGAGAACCGAATTCGCTTCGCAATCGAAATCGTCCGGCGCGTTCGTGAACGCGTCGGCGATGAGTTCATCATCATCTACCGACTGTCTATGCTCGATCTTGTCGAAGACGGGTCGACGCTACAAGAGGTTGTCGCTCTCGCTTCAGCAATTGAAAGCGCTGGGGCGACCATTCTGAACACGGGTATCGGCTGGCACGAGGCCCGCATTCCCACTATCGCCACGAGCGTCCCGCGCGCGGCATTCACGTGGGTGACCGAACAACTCAAAGGCACAGTCTCAATTCCACTCATCACCAGTAACCGGATCAACACCCCAGAGGTCGCCGAGCAAGTCCTCGCCGACGGCCAGGCCGATATGGTCTCGATGGCCCGACCATTCCTGGCAGATCCAGAGTTCGTAACCAAAGCTATCGCCGGTCAGGCTGACCGAATCAATACCTGTATCGGCTGCAACCAAGCCTGCCTCGATCACACCTTCAGTTTGCAAATCACTTCCTGCCTAGTGAATCCGCGGGCCTGCCACGAGACCGTGTTGACCATCGACCCCACCCCCAGCCGACGACGGATAGCCGTCGTCGGATCGGGTCCCGGTGGACTCGCGTGTGCCGTGACCGCTGCCCGTCGTGGGCATGACGTCACCCTGTTCGAGGCCGACGATTGCATTGGCGGGCAGTTCAACTACGCCGCGCAGATCCCTGGCAAGGAGGAGTTCACCGAGACCTTGCGATACTTCCAAGTCGCTCTCCAAGACACCGGGGTCACCGTCGTATTGGGTAATCGGGTCGGAGTTGAGGATCTGACTGACTTTGATGACGTTGTTCTAGCCACCGGCGTGGTTCCACGAATTCCGGACGTACCGGGAGTCGGGCACGCCAAGGTCGTGACGTACCTCGATGTCTTACGCGATCACGTCTCCGTCGGCAAGACGGTGGCAATTATGGGCGCTGGCGGGATCGGCTTCGATGTCGCCGAGTACCTCACACAGTCGGGACCGAGCGCGACCCTCACTCCGCAACGGTTCTACGAAGAGTGGGGTATCGATTCCAGTTACGAGCAACGTGGTGGACTGGCCACCGTCCAACTCGACGAGCCGGCCCGAGATGTGACCTTGTTACAACGTAAGCACAGCAAAGTCGGGGGAGGTCTTGGCAAGACCACCGGCTGGATCCATCGGGCCGAGCTCACCAAGCGTGGCGTCCGGATGGTTCCGGGCGTGAGCTACGAGCATATCGACGACGAGGGTCTGCATGTGATCATCGACGACCAGCCCGTTGTAGTGAACGTCGACACGATCGTGGTGTGCACCGGGCAGGAGCCGCAGCGAGAACTACTCACCGGGCTCGAATCAGCGTCGGTCTCCGTACACGTAATTGGTGGGGCTGACGTTGCGGCAGAACTCGATGCCAAACGAGCGATCAAACAGGGCACCGAGGTTGCTGCTGCGCTCTAGGAAGTTAGCTCGGCTGAGCTGACTGCGCCGCAGCACGAATCTTGCTGATGGCCTCGATGGGGTCGTCTGCGCCATAGACCGATGACCCAGCGACAAAGACGTTGGCGCCTGCCTCCGAGGCGATCTCCACTGTTTCCAGGCCGATGCCGCCGTCGACCTGCAACCAGATGTCCGACTCGGGTCCGAGGAGTTCGCGGGCACGGCGGATCTTTGGAACGACGAGCTCAAGGAACTTCTGCCCACCGAAGCCTGGCTCAACAGTCATCAGCAGGAGCATGTCGAGTTCGCTGAGCATGTCGGCGTATTGATCAATACCAGTTGCGGGTTTGAGGGCCATACCTGCTCGTGCTCCGGCTTTGCGGATCTCTCGGGCCAGTCGCACTGGAGCATGGGCCGCCTCAACGTGAAAGGTCACGCTCCCAGCGCCAGCCTCGGCATACGCGGGTGCCCAACGATCTGGGTCCTCAATCATCAGATGGCAGTCGATCGGGGTCGTCACATGTTTGAGCAGCGACTCGACAATCGGCAACCCGAGGGTGAGGTTCGGGACGAAGTGGTTGTCCATCACGTCGACGTGAAGCCAGTCCGCAGCAGGCGAAACCGCCGCGCATTCTTGGGCTAGGTAGGAAAAGTCCGATGACAGGATGCTGGGAGAGATTTGAACGTCCACAGGTGAAGATTAGTCCTGTTTCGACTCTCGACGCAGCAGGGCGAAGAACATCCCATCTGTCTGGTGTATGTGGGGCCACAACCTCACGTACGGTCCGTCTCCAAGCTCGGGCACCCCCGGGAACAGCCCACGGGCATCCTCGACGACAACATCGTTGCGCTTTTTCAGAACGGCCGAGACGATTAGGTCAGTCTCGGCGATGTGTGGAGAGCAGGTCACATAGGCCACCACTCCCCCCTCGCGCACCGCGTCAATCGCCGCGTTGAGGAGCTCGCGCTGAAGCTTCACCAAAGCCGGTAGATCTCCAGGTGAACGCCTGTGCCGCAGATCAGGTCGACGACGGAGGACCCCGAGCCCGGTGCAGGGCGCATCGAGGAGCACCCGGTCCACTCCAGGGCGAATGGGCGTTTCTCGGCCGTCGCCAACAGCCACACCAACGAAGCCCGGGATGTTGCGCGACGAGCGCCGGACGAGCTCGGCGCGGTGCTGGTGTAGCTCAAGGGCCACCGTAGAGATACCGCGTGATGCCCCCAAACCTGCAAGCATCGCTGTCTTTCCACCTGGCCCAGAACACATATCCAGCCACGTTGTCTCATCACCTGGCACTGTGGCGCTGGCCAAGGCGATCGCAACTAGCTGGCTTCCCTCGTCTTGCACTCCCGCCCGGCGCTGTCGAATTGCTTCGATGGCGGTCAGTTTTCCGCTTGGGGCGATTGCGCCATACGGGCTATACGTAGCCGGGGTCGCACCTGCCGCAATGAGTTCATCGACCTGCGCTAGCCCCGGGCGCACGACGAGCGTGACCTTGGGCGGCTGGTTATTCATGGTGAGGAGTTCATCGATTTCCGCTGCTCGTTGACGACCGAGGCCGTCGGTAAGCGCCGACACAATCCAAGTTGGATGACTCGTACGAATACTCCGGCTTTGTGCCGCGTCCTTACCGGCCGTCAGTTGGTCCAACCACTCATCGAAGCTCTTTGTGCTGACCTTGCGCAAAACTGCATTGACTAATCCAACTGGACCTGGACCGCTCACCGACCGAGCAAGGTTTACGGATGTATTGACGGCTGCGTAGGCGTCAGTGCGAGAGACCAGGAGCTGATATGCCCCGATCCGCAGGACGTCTAAGACACGCGGATCGAGTTTGGCCAAGGGTCGATCCGTACAGCTAGCGATCACTGCATCCAGTGAGATTTGGTATCGCAACGTCCCGTTGACGAGGTCTGTGGTGAACGCTGCGTCTCTCGGATCGAGGTCGTAGTCAGCCAACACTGCTGGTAGCGCCACATGCGAGTAGGCGTCGCCGGCCCCGACCTCATGTAGGACGTCGTATGCCGCCCGCCGGGCTGACTCACCTGCTTGTGTGGGCGGTTTGCTACCCCGTCGCTCGCGCCCGCTATTACCCCGCTTGTCTGAGGTCGAGCGGTTAGCCGTCACGAGAACACGTCCCCACTGGCTAGCCGCGAACCGCGAGCCCAATCACTTGCGAGCATCTCTCGCTTACCTGGTGGCTTCACATCGCCAAGTTGCAGTGGCTCAGACGCGGTACCGACAAATACTGCGCGCTTTGTCACCAAGATCTCACCAGGCGTTAGTACTTCAGTGACGCTTGTAGTCAGCGACACCGGACCGATCTTCACGCGATCCTCGCCAAAGTTCGTCCACGCCCCTGGACTCGGGGTACAGGCCCGGACCATTCGATCAACCGCCAACGCCGGATGTGACCAATCAATCCGAGCATCGTCCACAGTGATCTTTGGGGCCAAGCTAACGCCGTCTGCTGGTTGTGGTTGAGCTGTGAGCGCACCAGCTTCGATCGCATCCAGCGTTTGGCGTAGCAACAGCGCACCGGACTCAGCGAGGTCTCCCAGCAGGTCTCCAGCCGTCGCCCTTGGGCCAACTACTTGAGTCACAGTTCCAAGAACCGGGCCCGTATCCATCCCAGCATCAAGCCGAAATGTGGTTGCACCAGTGATGTCATCACCATGCCAAATGCTGTGCTGAACGGGCGCGGCTCCGCGCCAACTTGGCAGCAGTGAGAAGTGCAAGTTGATCCAGCCGTGCTGCGGAATGTCCAGGACCGATTGTGGCAATAGGGCGCCGTAGGCCACCACCGGGCAGGCGTCGGGTTCGAGGTGCGCTAACTCCCCCACGAACTGCGGGTCACGTGCTGACTCGGGTCGAAGTAGCGGGATCCCGTGATCGCTAGCCAACTCAGCGACTGGTGACATATGTAGAGCGCGCCCACGACCCGATCGCGCGTCCGGACGCGTCACAACAGCCACGACGTCGTGGTGCGATGCAATAAGTGTCGCCAGGCTCGGCAAGGCCGGCTCGGGGGTTCCTGCGAATACGATGCGCACGTCGACTAAAACCAGCGATCGAATTGGTGAGGACTGATCTTCACAACGGGAGGCTGCGCCCCAAACCACTCCGAGTTCCGGATCTCTCTCATTGCCTTCTTGCGCTCAGCGGGCGGAAGACGATCGATGAAGAGAACACCCTGCAAGTGATCAGTCTCGTGCTGGACGCACCGAGCGAGTAGCCCATTGCCAACGATCTCGACTGGCTCTCCGTGCATGTTGAATCCCTTTGCAACCGTTCGAAGTGCGCGTGGCGTATCGAAGACCATTCCTGGCAACGAGAGACATCCTTCCGGTCCATTTTGTTCTTCGTCGGACAGATCCAAGTCTGGGTTGACCAAGTGCCCAACTACGCCATCGATGTCGTAGGTGAAGACCTGCAGAGATACGCCAATCTGATTCGCGGATAGACCCGCCCCTGGGGCTGCATGCATCGTATCTGTGAGGTCCTTCACGAGGACTCGCAGCTCCTTGTCGAACGTTTCAACCGGCGCGGCCGGCGAGCGCAGAACTGGATCACCGAAGAGGCGGATCGGTTGGGCAGTCACGAATATTCGTCCCTCGGTAGGTCGGGCAGGCGTTCGTCAGTCTACGCATCACCCAAGCACACGCACCGGGTCGATTCTGCACCGCAGACGAACCTCATCGGAAACCGGTGGCGTGGCGATCAACGCGCGCTTCGCTCCAGCCGCCAACTGTGCACCCTGCGCAGTTGGGGCCAGTACGACAACTCGGCTCTGCGACGCACTCGATTCAGCGTCGACCGGGCTTGGCCCAAGTAGGCGCCATGAGTCTCGTGGCTGGCAAGTTTCCAGGAACGTGGTCAGCGCTTCCGGCGCACCTGTCACAACCATGGCCCGAGTGGTGGGTGGCAATCCGGTCGCTTCTCGGTCAGCGAGTTCGCGCTGCGCCCAGCCATTGGGATCTGCCCGAACGAGCGCCTGGACGGCACGGTGGTGTGGTTCAGCCGTAACCGCAATAACGCCGCCTTCGCTGGCAGGCTTCACGAGGGGGACCGTATTAAACCAACGCCGAACTAACTGCTCCTCGGCCCGGAGCTCAGGTCGAGCGAGCATCGCGTTGCCATCCAATAGCACCGCTGCGCTGTACCGACCGGCAGCGACGGGTTCCGCTCCCACTGTGGCGACCACGATCTGCGGCTCAGCAGAGATACTGCGGATTACCCCGGTGTCGCTGCCGCTGACGCGTACCGCGACGCCCGGAAAGGCGCTTTGGAGTTCTTCAGCGGTGCGATGACTGCCCAGCCGTACCGCCCTGACCTGCGTCCCCTCGCAGACCGGGCACTCGAAGTTGTCGACCCCTCGAGCACACCACTGGCAGGCCAATCCTGACCCAACAGCGCTGCGACCTAGCGGTCCCGAACATTCCGGGCATCGAGCAATCACTCGGCACTGTTGGCACGCGACGGTTGGGATATACCCGCCTCGACCAACTTGGACAAGAACGGGACCGTCCTGTAGTCCACGACGCACACACTGCCAAGCGAACTGGGGAAGCCTGGAAGCGGCGCTGGGATCATCGCCTACGGCATTCGCAGCGGTGAGGACTCGGGCTGCTGATTGCCGGCGCATGCGATCAGCCTGGATCGGGACTAGCCAGTCACGCGAGACCATTCGCGCAGTTTCCACACTTTGCGCATAGCCAGCGATGACCAACGACGCGCCCGTGCCAAGGGAGCGGATACTTGCAACTTCTCTGGCATGCCAGCCAGGAGCCCGTGGCTCCACGAGCGCATCGTCACCGTCGTCCCAGATCACCATCAGTTGCAGACGATCCACTGGAGCGAACACCGCGGATCGAGTACCGAGAACGATCGTTCGGCGTCCTGTGACGACTTCGAGGAACTGCTCGTATCGCTGCGCTGTCGATTCGGCTGCCGACAGGATCGCCAAGTCATCACCGAACCGGCGGGCGAATACGGTTTCAAAACGCGACAGATCCGTAGCGTCGGGAACCACGACGACCGCCGATCCGGGTGCCGCCGAAACTAAGTCGGCGAGCATCTCGATGGGATCGTCGCTAGCCGCTATGGTCAACCCCACCCTGACGGTTGTGCCCTCGGCTAGCCTGAGCGATAGCTGATCGGCGCCTTCGTAGGACGCCCAAACTGGCGATAGGTGGCCATCCGTGCTCGGGGCGAATCCCGCGTCGCCGGGATCTTCGGAAGTGGGTCGTTCCTTGCTATCTCCCTCCTGCGCAGCGAAGGCTTTCTCTGCAGTCGCATGGCGTGGTGGAATCGCGTCTCGCAGCACCTCCGACAGCGTTCCCGCGTAGCGATCCGCGACCGCCCGGGCTGTCCGTGCAACCTCGTCGGTCAGCACGGGTCCACCTAGAACCTTGCTGAGCGTAGATAGCCGACCTTGGTGATCAGACTCAGGTTGACGCGCCAAAACATATCCGTCAACTAGCCGACCGGCAAAGCGAACCCGGACCCGTGTTCCCGGTACAGCGCTGTCGGCAAACTTCGCCGGCACCAAGTAATCAAATGGTCTGTCTAGATCGGGAACGTTGACATCCACGACGACGGCTGCGATCGGATTGAGCTCAGCGAGCGGAACAGGCTTCTTTGCGCGCGAAGTCCGCAGCCCACTCTTTGGCGTAGGTTCCCCTACATCGAGCGGGAGTTGGTCCACCGTAGATCCGTAGTGACCAGGTACTAGATTCCTGCGGCAGATCGCAGAGCATCAACCCGGTCTGTCCGCTCCCAGGTGAAGTCGGCATCATCTCGCCCGAAGTGACCGTAGGCAGCCGTCTTGCTATAGATGGGTCGGCGCAGGTCTAGATCAGCAATGATCGCTGCCGGGCGCAGGTCGAACACCTCATTGACGGCATCTTGAATGCGCGAGTCTGGGACCGCTCCGGTACCAAAAGTCTCGACGAACAGGCCGACTGGACGTGCCTTTCCAATCGCGTAGGCAACCTGAACCTCGCAACGCTTTGCAAGCCCCGCTGCGACCACGTTCTTTGCTACCCAGCGCATCGCGTAAGCGGCAGAGCGGTCAACCTTCGATGGATCCTTACCGGAGAAGGCGCCGCCGCCGTGGCGCGCCATTCCACCGTAGGTATCAACGATGATCTTTCGTCCGGTGAGGCCTGCATCTCCCATTGGGCCACCAATCTCGAAGCGACCGGTGGGGTTGACGAGTAGTCGATACCCGGAGGTATCCATATCGAGTTGTTCAAGCTCTGGATCCACCACAAACTCCCGAATGTCGGGGGCAAGCAGGGTCTCGAGGTCAATGTCAGCGGCATGCTGGGTAGACAAGACAACCGTATCGACGCGCACTGGCTTGTCACCGTCGTATTCGATCGTCACCTGGGTCTTACCGTCTGGTCGCAGGTATCCGATCTCACCCTTGTGTCGCACCGCGGATAGGCGTCGAGCGAGGCGGTGCGCTAGAGCGATCGGAAGCGGCATGTACTCGGGGGTCTCATGGCTGGCGTAACCAAACATCAAGCCTTGATCGCCGGCACCTTGGAGATCTAGCGGATCGTGGGAACCTTCAGTTCGCTCCTCGAAAGCGTCATCTACACCTTGGGCGATATCTGGTGACTGCTTGCCGATGGCGATTTGGACGCCGCAGGACGCTCCGTCAAATCCCTTGTCGGAGCTGTCGTAGCCAATCTCTAAGACCTTGTTGCGAACTATCTCCGGGATGTCGACCCATGTTGAGGTGGTTACCTCGCCTCCGACAACGACCAGACCCGTCGTGAACAGCGTCTCAACCGCGACGCGGCTCCCTGGATCGTCTGTCAGCATCGCATCGAGAATGGCGTCGCTAACTTGATCAGCCATCTTATCTGGATGACCCTCGGTAACGGATTCGGAAGTGAACAAACGACCCGACATAGATTTCGAACCTTTCTAGTTGGCGCTCTTCTTGCCACGCTTATTGCCGCGCTTAGAATGCGGCCTGCAGGTGAGATGACTGTACAAGCACGTTTCTCGAGATAGCAGCCTAGCCATCGTCGTTTCCTAGGTCGGCGGCCGACGCGCTACAAGAGACTCGAAACTGCGTCTAACACCACATTTGCGACACCTAACTTGCTTGTTCGTTCAGTTCGGCCCACCACCGCGGCCTCAGAGACGATCACCACGCGATTCTCGCGTGACTCGAAACCGAGTCCAGAGCCAACCTCGTTGGCAACGACCAAATCAACTTGCTTACTCGCGAGTTTGCCTTGCGCAAGGCTGACGAGGTTCTCCTCATCGGGTTCAGTCTCTGCCGCAAAACCGACCAAGACCGGGCGGTGCTCGCTTCGATGTGCCCCGAGGTCGGCCAAGACGTCGGTAGTCCGCACTAGTTCAAGTCTTAGTCCCTCGTCTGCTCCCGATTTCTTAATCTTCGAGGTCGCCACATCACCCGGGCGGAAGTCTGCGACGGCTGCGGCCATGATGACGACGTCCGCGTTCTTCGTGTGCTCGAGTACCGCGGAGTGCAGCTCACCTGCCGACTCGACACGAACAACTTCCGCACCCACCGGATCCGGCGCATCGACGTTGGCCGCGACCACCGTGACAATGGCACCCCGCGCAATAGCTGCGGCCGCAATCGCCCAACCTTGTCGGCCGCTCGAACGATTGCCCAGATAACGAACCGGGTCGATTGGCTCGCGAGTCCCACCCGCCGACACGGTCACCCTGACACCTGCGAGGTCTTGTGATGGGTCATCCCTGCAAAGAAGCGCTTCACATACCAACGCAATTGAGCGGGGATCCGGCAACCGGCCGGGACCGGAGTCCTTACCCGTCAGCCGCCCAACGGCCGGCTCCAGGACTCGAATCCCTCTGGTACGAAGCGTCTTGACGTTCTCCTGAGTCGCCGGGTGGCGCCACATTTCTGTGTGCATCGCCGGCGATATCACGATCGGGGCCGTCGTCATCAGTAGCGTCGAGGTCAGTAGATCATCCGCCCGACCCATCGCCATACGTGCGATTAGATCCGCAGTGGCTGGCGCGATTACGACGAGGTCACAGGCTTGGGCGATTCGAACATGGGCAACCTCGTCAACCTGATCAAATACCGACGTGGTCACGGGATTACCCGAGAGGGCCTCCCAGGTGGCTGACCCGACAAACCGAAGGGACGCATCCGTGGGAATTACCCGAACGTCATGGCCTGCCTCGGTGAGCTGACGTAGGAGCTCACATGCCTTGTAGGCGGCGATCCCGCCGCCTACCCCAAGTACTACCCGCTTGCTCAGGTTCGGACTTTCTCTACAGCACCCTCGATCGGCTCGGAGTACAGCAAACCAGCATCAATCTCACGGAGAGCGATTGAGAGCGGCTTCTCCTGTAGGTGAGTCTCTACGAGTGGACCCACATACTCGAGCATTCCTTCACTCAGTTGCGAGTAATACGCATTAATCTGGCGTGCGCGCTTGGCTGCGTAGATGACCAGCGAGTACTTCGAGTCAGTCTTATCGAGCAATTCGTCGATCGGCGGATCGGTGATGCCCTGCGGATCTGGAGCAGTTGCCACTGCGGTTCCTTCCAAAGTTGTTACCACGACGCGGTTCACATCGCTGATTGCACGCCAGTCAGGTACTGGTGGAGCTAACCCATGCTAGCAACTGCTTAGCGGCCTGCTCGACATCCGCATTAATGATGACCGAATCGAACTCATTCTGGGCGGCAAGTTCACGTCGGGCCGCATCGAGGCGTCGAGCCACAGAAGCCTCATCTTCGGTGCCCCTCGATGTCAGCCGATCCCGCAGGATCTCCCAGCTTGGCGGCGCGATGAATACCGTCGTGGCCGCCGGCATCGCGGCGCGCACCTGGCGCACGCCCTGAAGGTCAATCTCGAGCAGGACGTCAGTTCCTTCCTCGAGATACTTGGCCACCGATTCCCGCGGGGTCCCATAGCGATTGCCTGCAAACGATGCTGACTCCAAGAACCCGTGCTCATCCGAAAGCGCCTGGAACTGCTCGTCGGTCAGGAACAGGTAATCGACTCCATCGTGTTCACCTGGTCGCGGCTGGCGAGTCGTTGCCGAGACAGATAGCCATACAGCTGGATCTAGTTCGATCGCCTTGCGTACGACCGTTGACTTGCCAACGCCTGAGGGACCCGCGACTACGACGAGTTTCCCTTGGCGGCCTATGGATTCATCGTTCACGGACTCGCACTCCTTCGGTCGTCAATCGGAGGCGAATATGCCATGCGCAGGTCATCCGAACCTCTCGATCAGGGCGCTTCGCTGGTGAGGTCCTAATCCGCGCACACGACGGGAGGTAGCGATAGCGTTCTGTTCCATAATCGCAGCGGCCTTGGTCTTACCCACTCCGGGAAGCGCTTCAAGCAAGATGATCACCTTCATCTTGGCGATGGCCTCATCGGTATCCGACAACGCTATGACATCGGAGACATTCAGGCGTCGCGCCTTGAGATCAGCTTTGAGTGTCGCCCGCACCCGGCGCGCCTCGGTCGCCCGCGCGGCCGCTTCGGCTCGCTGAGCCGTAGTCAGAGTAGGAAGTGCCACGTTGCCAGAAACTAGCAGCAGTAGCCGTGCGCGCCCCGCACGCAACGCCTACTAACCGAGTCCTTAGACCAGTGCACGGCCGATCGTCGCTGCCGCTGCGGCGGGATCGGTGGCAGCCGTGATCGGGCGACCAATCACCAACAAGTCAGCTCCGTCGCGAATCGCTTCAGCTGGGGTAGCAACGCGTTGCTGGTCACCCGTAGCGCTACCCGCGGGCCTGACCCCCGGTGTCACCAGTCGCACATCAGGACCAACGGCCGCGCGGACCGCGGCTACCTCCAGCGGTGAGCAGACCAATGCAGCAGCCCCCGCCTCGACAGCTAGTCGAGCGAGCCGGACGACTGCTTCGATCGGTTCGCCCGACACACCCACCGCAGCAAGGTCATCGGCCGACATCGAGGTCAGCACCGTCACCGCCGTGATCTGGGTCTGCGGTAGCGCCGCCACGGCAGCTTCAACCATCCTCGGGCCACCGCTGGCATGCACCGTCAACAAGCGTGGATTAAGTGGCGCAACCGAGCGAGCGGCTCCGGCCACGGTGTTAGGGATGTCATGCAGTTTGAGGTCAAGGAAAAGCTCAGTGTCAGCCGAGGAAGCCGACATGATCTGGCGAACACCTGCCGCGCCGTCGCGAAGGTAAGTCTCTAGCCCCACCTTCAGACAGGTGACGTTATCTCCGAGGGAGGCGGCCAAGGCGGTGGCCGTTGAAAGATCGGCGACGTCAAGTGCAACTGCGATAGGTGGACGCGTACTCGACACTGCGTTACTCCTGCTCTCGGTGGGCATAGCTAATGGCATCAGCAACGCTTTCGAAGCCGCGGTCAGCGAGCGCCGCGGCTAGTTCTCGTTGGATCCGAATCGGAGCAGAGGGGTCATTGAAGACCGCTGTCCCGACACTCACCGCGTTGGCGCCCGCGAGTAGGAACTGCAGCGCGTCCAGACCTGTTGCGATTCCACCCATTCCCAGGATCGGGATATCTGGCAATGCTTGGCGTACTTGCCAGACGCAGCGAACTGCCATTGGCCTGATTGCCGGACCAGATAGGCCGCCGGTGATACCGGCTAAGGCTGGACGCAAAGTGGTTGTGTCAATGACCATCCCGAGTGTCGTATTGATCATCGACAGGCCATCTGCCCCAGCAGCCACACACGCTCCGGCGATGTCAGCGATGTCGGTGACATCTGGCGACAGCTTGGCGAATATCGGGGTCAGCGTGCTGGTATTCCTGCGTACGGCATGAATCACCGAGCTCGCGGACATGGGATCGCAGGCAAATACCTGTCCGCGGTTCGCAACGTTTGGGCAGGAGATATTCACTTCGATCGCGGAAATCCCCTCCTCATGGCGCAACCGGGCCGCAAGTTCACCGAACTCGTTGACCGAACCACCAGCGATTGACACCACTGTGCGCGCCCCGCGATCCCGCAACCAGGTCAAGTCCTTCGCAATGAAGTCCTCGACGCCGGGACCTTGCAAGCCAATAGAGTTCAGCATTCCGGCCGGAGTCTCGGCCATGCGCGGCGTCGCTCGCCCGGACCGTGGCTCCAGCATGATGCTCTTGGTGACAACCGCACCAATCTCAGTGATATCGAAGAACCGGTCGAGCTCACGACCGGCGGCGGCACACCCAGAGGCAGTCAAAATGGGCGACGGCAGTTGTGCCCCTGCGAGGTTTGCCCTCATATCGATTGGCGCACTCATCACTTGCTACTTTCTGGCTGCGCAATGGGGGCACCCAAACAGTCAGTCGGCACTGTGCCGACATCCGACCAGCGCACATCCTCGCCAAAGAACACTGGCCCGTCAGTGCACGAGCGAACCATGCGAGTGATTCCGTCGGTTCCCCTGACCGGCAGGACACAGGTCATGCACACGCCAACGCCGCATGCCATTGCCTCTTCCACTGCTGTTTGGCTGGCGATACCGCGATTCTGCGCGATCTCTGCGATCGCCGACAGCATCGGCATTGGTCCGCAGCCATAGATCACTTGCCCGTCATAGTCATCGAGGATCCTGTCCAGGACCGCAGTCACCCGACCCTTCGTGCCCATCGAACCGTCATCCGTTGTCACGTGCAGGGCGGACGCGCGGCGGCGGCCGTCAACAACCCCGAACAGCTTCGACGCAGTTGCGGCCCCAAGAACGAGATCGACTCGACATCCCCGTTCGCGGAGGCGATCAGCCAACATGAACAACGGAGCCGACCCGTATCCCCCACCAACCAGGATTGTGGACACCGGATCCTTGGGCAGGGAGAACGGCCGTCCCAGCGGAGCAATCACATCAATCGAATCGCCCGGCTTACGCTCAACGAGCCACTTGGTACCTGCCCCGTGCGCATCCACGACAATCTCAACTGTGCCGCCGAGGGCCCCAGCCGTATCGACTTGGTGGATCGAGAAGGAACGTCGTAACAGCATGGCCGTTGGCTGACCACCGACCGCGACAGCGGCGAAGTGCCCCGGACGGGTCCGTTGAGCGACTCCCGGTGCCGCAAAGACGATGACGTAATAGTCACCGGCCCGGCGAATGGTCAGGATCTCGCCCTTAACCTGCAAGGCGCCCGCCTTACTGCGCTCTCGATCGGTATTGCTGGTCATGCCGGGGCCCCACGTGCCTCTGCAAGTGCGGCCGCTTGGGCCGCCTGCAGCGTAGCGAGGTCACTGGCGTGCTGCTGGAGGCTTCGCACACCCATCTCCCCCGCCAATAGCGACTCGATTCCCTCAACAGCCGCAGAGAGCCCCTGCACCGTGGTGATACACGGAATTCCAAGCCGCACAGCAACCGAGCGGATCTCATATCCGTCGACACGTCCACCGACGCCGTAAGGAGTGTTGACGACCATAGCGATCTCACCTGCCTCCATGGCAGCCACAGTTGTGGGTTCTCCGTTCGGTCCGGCGCCCTGGAAGTGCTTCCGCAGCTCGGTGGCCTTCACCCCGTGGCGAGCCAAGATCGCTGCTGTACCTGGGGTCGCGGCAATCTCGAATCCGAGGTCAGCGAGACGTTTGATGGGAAACACCATCGATCGCTTATCCCGGTCAGCCATCGACACGAAGACCCGACCAGAGGTCGGCAAACCGGAGGAGAATGCCGCGATCTGCGACTTGGCAAACGCGGTTCCAAAATCATCGTCAATCCCCATGACTTCACCAGTGGAACGCATCTCGGGGCCAAGTAGCGTGTCAACACCAAGGAACCGCGCGAACGGCAAGACGGCCTCTTTCACGGCCATCGGCCCGCCGAGGGGCAACGTTCCTCCGTCACCTTGTGTCGGCAGCACGCCAGTCTCACGCAGCTCGCTGATCGTCGACCCCATTGCGATCCGGGCAGCCGCCTTAGCTAACGAGACACCAGTTGCTTTTGACACGAAAGGCACAGTTCGTGACGCCCGCGGGTTGGCCTCCAACACGTAGAGGATTCCGCCGGCTAGGGCATACTGCACGTTCAGCAGACCTCGCACGCCGATCCCACTGGCGATGGCCTCCGTGCTGGCCCTCACCCGCTCGACCTCGGTCTGGCTTAGCGTAATCGGCGGTAGCGCACATGCCGAGTCCCCGGAGTGAACCCCCGCCTCCTCGATATGTTCCATTACCGCTCCGAGGAAAAGCTCGCTTCCGTCATAGAGCGCATCGACATCAACCTCGATCGCATCGTCAAGGAATCGATCTACGAGCACCGGGTGCTCGGGACTGGCCTCAGTCGCTCGCTCGAGGTAGTCGGCCATCATCGTCTCGTCGTAGACGATCTCCATTCCGCGACCGCCGAGAACATACGATGGGCGCACCAGAACCGGATACCCGACCCGATCGGCAATCTCTGTTGCTTCCTCAAAGCTACTTGCCAATCCGTGCGCCGGAGCAGGTAGCTGGGCTTCGGCTAGTACTTTGCCGAACGCTCCCCGCTCCTCGGCAAGGTGAATAGCCTCCGGTGATGTGCCGACTACCGGAACACCCTGGTCCTTGAGCGTTTGAGCCAGACCCAGCGGAGTTTGCCCGCCGAGCTGGCAGATGACTCCTACCACGGGCCCTGCCGCGACCTCGGCGTTGTAAACGGCCATCACATCTTCCGCGGTGAGCGGTTCAAAGTAGAGGCGATCGGAGGTGTCGTAGTCGGTCGATACTGTTTCTGGATTGCAGTTGACCATTACGGTCTCGTAACCGGCCTCGCGTAGCGTCAGCGCCGCGTGTACGCAGGAGTAATCGAACTCAATACCCTGGCCGATTCGATTTGGGCCGGACCCGAGGATGAGCACAGCTGGCCGCTCTCGCCCGGCAACCTCGGATTCCTCGTCGTACGTGGAGTAGTGGTACGGCGTCGACGCCTCAAACTCTGCCGCACAGGTATCGACGGTCTTGTAGACCGGATTGACTCCGAGCTCGGCACGCAGCTCCGCAATCGCCAGCGCGTCTCGCTGAAGCGAGTCATTACTACGGAGTGCCGCGAGTTGGACGTCGGAAAAGCCGTGACGTTTGGCAACTCGCAGGATCTCGACATCAAGTTCAGGCGCCTGGCGTACCTCGTCGGCAATCTCGTTGATCAGCTCAATCTGATCGAGGAACCATGGATCGATATCGCATGCTTCATGAACCTGCTCGATCGTCGCACCGGCCCAAAGCGCGAGCTGAACCTCGTTCAGTCGACCATCCGTCGGGATCGCCATCCGGGACAGTAAGTCCTCGATGTCGACATCGGACTTCGACCCGGGCCAAGCGAAACTCGCAGAGCGCTTCTCGACGCTGCGTAGCGCCTTCTGGAGTGCCTCGGTGAAGTTACGCCCGATCGCCATCGCCTCGCCAACGCTCTTCATCGTGGTCGTCAGGGTCTGGTCAGTGTTGGGGAACTTCTCGAAAGCAAAACGGGGCACCTTTACGACGATGTAGTCCAAGGTTGGCTCAAAGGCGGCCGGGGTCTTCTTGGTGATGTCGTTGGGGATCTCGTCGAGGGTGTAGCCAATCGCGAGCTTTGCCGCGATCTTGGCGATCGGGAACCCCGTTGCCTTGGAAGCCAGTGCTGAGGATCGAGACACTCGAGGGTTCATCTCGATCACGATCATCCGACCAGTATCCGGATCAATGGCGAACTGAATATTACAACCGCCGGTCTCGACACCGACCTTGCGAATGACGTCGATACCGACGTCTCGCATCCGCTGGAACTCGCGGTCGGTGAGAGTCAACGCGGGAGCGACGGTGATCGAATCACCGGTGTGCACGCCGACCGGATCAACGTTCTCGATTGAACACACGACGACAACGTTGTCGTGTTTGTCGCGCATCACCTCGAGTTCGTACTCTTTCCAGCCAAGGATCGACTCCTCAAGGAGGACCTCCGAGGTTGGACTAGCGGCCAACCCAGCACCGGCGATGCGCTCTAAGTCGTTGGGGTTATACGCCATCCCTGAGCCGGCCCCGCCCATCGTGAACGACGGTCGGACCACCATCGGGTACCCGAGTTCCTCAGCTCCCGCGAAACAATCCTGCAATGTGTGACAGATGACGCTGCGCGCTGACTCAGCCTGGTATCCGTGAATATCGATGGTGGCAACGATTTCTTTGAACTTCTCACGGTTCTCCCCGGCCTCGATCGCCGCAACCTGGGCACCGATCAACTCGACCCCGTACTTGTCTAGGATGCCCGCCTTGTCCAACTCGATTGCGGCGTTCAACGCGGTCTGGCCACCGAGCGTTGGCAGTACCGCATCCGGGCGCTCCGTTGCGATGATCTTCTCAATGATCTCCGGGGTGATCGGCTCGACGTACGTCGCATCAGCGAACTCCGGGTCAGTCATGATCGTTGCTGGATTGCTATTCACCAGCACGACCCGAATACCCTCCTCGCGTAGGACACGGCACGCCTGCGTTCCGGAGTAGTCGAACTCGCATGCCTGGCCAATAACGATCGGGCCGGAACCAATAACGAGAACGCTCTTAATGTCATCTCTACGTGGCACGACTACCTACTCCCCCCTGAAGTGACAGATCTGTTCGCTTCCAACAACGAGAAAAACCGGTCAAATAGATATGCCGAATCATGCGGACCCGCGGCTGCCTCAGGGTGGTACTGCACCGAGAAGGCTGGCCGATCAAGGCACTCGATACCTTCGACAACGTTGTCATTAAGGCCCACGTGACTGACTCGAGCGCGACCAAAATCAGTCTCAACCGATTCCCCGATTGGAGCGTCGACTGCAAATCCGTGGTTTTGCGAGGTGACCTCGACCTTCCGTGTCGTCAGATCCATCACCGGCTGGTTGATACCACGATGCCCGAACGGAAGCTTGTAGGTCCCAAAGCCGAGAGCTCGACCAAGGATCTGGTTACCGAAGCAGATCCCGAACAACGGCAGACGGCTCTCCAACGCCCAGCGGGCAAGCTCAACTGTCCGGTCGGCGGTAGCGGGGTCACCGGGACCGTTGGAGAGAAAGAGCCCATCGATCTCAAGAGCTGCAAGCTCGGCCGACGTTACAGAGGATGGAACAACCACAACCTCTATACCGCGAGCTGCCATCATCTCCGGCGTCATTGCCTTGATTCCGAGGTCAACCGCGGCAACTCGAAATCTGGGCTGACCTTGGGCAGCAACGGTATAGCTCTGCGGGGTCGTGACTTCCCCTGCCAAGTCCGCGCCCACCATGCTGGGGCTGGCCTTCACGGCGGCGACGAGCTCCTCGAGCGGCGCAGCGGCATCGGAACCGCCGAATACCCCGGCGCGCATTGCGCCACGATCCCGCAGGTGACGAGTCAGCGCGCGAGTATCAATATCGGCCACTCCCACGACACCCACATCCGCTAGATCGTCCGCGAGCTCACGCTGCGAGCGCCAATTGCTGGCGATTCGACTTAGATCGCGGACGACGAATCCACTCACCCAAATCTGGCGGGACTCAGCGTCGTCATCATTCATACCGGTATTGCCGATATGGGGAGCCGTCATTACGACGATCTGGCGTCGATAGGACGGGTCGGTCAGCGTCTCCTGGTAGCCAGTCATCCCCGTTGAGAAGACCGCCTCTCCAAAAGCAGACCCCTGCGCCCCAAACGAGGTCCCGCAAAACGAGCGACCATCCTCCAGAACTAGGAGACCAGGTTGGCGACGAATTCGTTGCGAGCTACTCACTTATGTCCTCCAGGGGGAGTCGGTGGCTGGTCACCGTAACTTGATGCCGGTGAAGGCCCACGTGACCATTGTGCCAATGAGCTCATCAATGCGGCACGCGAGTCCGAGTCCGCGACACGCAACCCGGTATGCATCAGCGTCGAGCCCCATACCCAGCTCACGACCACAACAGAATCGTGACCGTAGACGCGCCCCGCGATGCCCTTAGCCAACGCCACCTCCGCAATCGCCTCGCCCGGAATGAAGTGGCTCTGCGCCCCAACCCGGTCCACAACCAGACCATGGGCCAACACACGAATCGCCGCTGGACCGCGTCCTCCTAAACCTTGCGCTGCCACCCGGTCTAGCCAATGATCGTCAGTTACGGTTCCAAGATAGGTCGCGTGGCTCACGCTGAATAACGCCTCGGCATCAGTTGCTGGTACGGCCGACAGGGACGGAATCACCTCGCCCTTCACAACTCTACGACGCCAGCTGCGCCACATCGATCGGAAGATCAGAAAGATGATCGCGATCATGACCAAGACGAGCAGCGTTCTAAGCATCAGCTAGTGACACTTCGCTCATTGTTCTTGGTCTCGGCGAGCGCTCCATCGACCACGGTCGGTGTACCTGCGTAGACCGTGTGCACGACACGGCCAGGCAATGTCCGTTCTCGGTACGGGGTGTTGCGGCTTCGGCTCGCGAGCTCACTCGGGACAACCGTCCACATGACCTCGGGGTCGATCACAATGATATTCCCCGGCTGGCCGACCTCTATTGATCCGCCTTGCCCAGCTACGCGCCCGATCTGAGCTGGGCGGGTCGACATCCGGTCAGCGACGCCCGCCCAATCCAGCAAACCAGGACGAACCATCGTGTCGATCACAACCGACAGAGCGGTCTCTAGACCAAGCATTCCGAACGCTGCTGCCGCCCATTCGCACTCTTTATCCTCCGACGGGTGCGGCGCATGGTCGGTTGCGACCGCGTCGATGGTGCCATCAGCTAGGGCTAGTCGCAAGGCCTCGACATCCGCAGCTGCCCTAAGCGGTGGATTCACCTTGAAGAACGGATCGTAGCTAGTCGCGAGCTCATCGGTTAGCAATAGATGGTGCGGGGTGACTTCTGCCGTGACGTCAATACCTTTGGACTTTGCCCAGCGAATGAGTTCAACACTTCCAGCTGTCGACACGTGGCAGATATGCAGTCGACTGCCAACATGTTGAGCCAGCAAGACGTCACGGGCGATGATCGCCTCTTCTGCCACAGCTGGCCAGCCCCGCAGGCCCAGGATTCCGGAGAGTTCACCCTCGTTCATCTGCGCGCCCTCGGTCAGCCGGGGCTCTTGGGCGTGCTGGGCGATAACGCCGTTGAAGGCTTTGACGTACTCCAACGCCCGGCGCATCATGACGGCGTCATCCACACATTTGCCGTCATCTGAGAACACGCGAACATGCGCAGCAGAGGAGGCCATCGCCCCAAGTTCGGCCATCTTTACGCCATTGAGTCCTTGGGTGACCGCACCAACAGGGCGAACCTCACACCAACCGGCTTCCTTTCCCAGGCGCCATACCTGCTCCACGACACCGGCAGTGTCGGCAACCGGCTCAGTGTTGGCCATCGCGTGAACGCAGGTGAAGCCTCCGAGGGCAGCCGCCCGAGTTCCGGAATCAACCGTCTCAGCGTCTTCTCGCCCTGGCTCACGCAAGTGGGTATGAAGGTCTACCAGGCCAGGTAGTGCTACGAGGTTGTCCGCGACAAGGACTCGATCACCATCCACATTTGTCGATCCAGCCGGATTGATTTCACTGATCTTGTCGCCGTCGATCACGATATCGACCGCATCGCCACCAAGTGGACGCGCACCGGAGATTACTAAGCGACTCATTCTTCGATCCCTTCATGTGGCGCTGGCTGCGCCGGAGAATTGCCACCTAGTAGGAGATAGAGCACAGCCATTCGCACACTGACGCCGTTAGTCACCTGGGAGACGATCACTGAGCGCTTGGAATCCGCGACGTCGGCAGAGATCTCCATTCCCCTGTTCATCGGCCCAGGGTGCATCACGATTGCGTGTTCGCTCATCGATTCCATTCGGCGGTGGTCTAGACCATAACGGCGGCTGTACTCGCGAGCAGTTGGGAAATAGGAGTCATTCATTCGTTCAAGTTGGACTCGCAGCATCATCACGGCATCTGCCTGGGCCAACGACGCATCGAGGTCGTAGGAGACCTCGCACGGCCAGTTCTCGACGCCGACCGGCAACAACGTGGGCGGCGCGACGAGGGTGACGTGCGCACCGAGAGTTGCAAGCAGGAGCGTGTTCGATCGAGCCACCCGACTGTGCAGGACATCGCCAACAATCGTTACCCGCTTACCGGCGAGGTCACCCACACCTCCGCAGAGGTTCTCCCGCAGGGTGTACGCATCGAGGAGTGCCTGAGTTGGGTGCTCGTGAAGTCCATCCCCCGCATTAATGACGCTGCCGTTAATCCAGCCTGCGTTCGCCAATCGGTGCGGCGCCCCGCTAGATCCATGGCGAATGATCACCGCATCGGCACCCATGGCTTCGAGGGTGAGCGCGGTGTCCTTGAGGCTCTCGCCCTTGGAAACGCTTGAGCCCTTTGCGCTAAACGTGATGACGTCCGCGGAGAGGCGCTTAGCTGCTGCCTCGAATGAGATGCGGGTTCGGGTCGAGTCTTCAAAGAACAGGTTCACGACCGTTCGGCCACGCAGGGTCGGGAGCTTCTTGACCGGACGGTCGGCCACTTGGGCAAGCTGCGCAGCCGTGTCGAGCACCAAGATGGCGTCTTCTCGGCTGAGATCAGCAGAGGAGAGTAGGTGCTTCTTCATGCTGCATCACCGGATGTCGGATCGGTGCCTAGTGGCGTCGGACGCCCCGATGACAGCGTGACCTCGTCGGAGCCGTCAGTCTCTTGGAGGCGAACCCGAACGGACTCCTGTAGCGCTGTTGGCAGGTTCTTACCGACGTAGTCAGCCCTGATCGGCAGCTGTCGGTGTCCTCGGTCCACTAGGACCGCCAGTCTGACGGCCCGTGGCCTACCAAGCTCTTGCAATGCATCCAAGGCTGCGCGGATTGTGCGACCAGAGAACAGCACATCGTCAACCAAAACCACGATGCGACCATCGATCCCTACCTCAGGAAGGGCAGTTGTTTCAAGTGCGCGGGCCGGACGTAGTCGCAAATCGTCTCGGTACATGGTGATGTCGAGCGCCCCCACTGGCACGCTCGTGTTCTCGAAGTCCGAGATCTTTCTACCGATTCGCTCCGCCAGAGGCACTCCCCTGGTCTGGATACCGAGTAAGACGATCTCGTCGGCTCCCTTAGCGCGCTCAACGATCTCATGGGAGATTCGGGTCAGAACCCGATCGATATCTGCGGCTTCTAAAACTGTGCGAACTCGCGGCGTATTCACTCGCGAACCCCCTTCCCCGCCTCACAGGACGGACATTAAAGGACGTTGCCTACCTGAACAGAAGGCTACAGTCGCCGCCAAGGCTGCCTGCCTTCGACCCGCAAGGAGAGTAGCCACGATCACACTCCGGACCGGATTAGCGCCAAGATCAGCGGGTAAGACAACCCTTGAGCGAATGAAACCGAAGATTTCACTCCATTTGAGACCTTCGAGTTGCATACCCGTTGTTACGCTCCGTAACGTCGGGCTCGCTAGGATGCATGATCACAGACCAAATGACACGCCCAAGGAGCCCTGGATGGCAAGCGACTACGCGAAAGCGTTAGGTGCGAAGCTACGTGCTATCCGCCAGCAACAGGGTCTAAGCCTGCACGGGGTCGAAGAACGGTCCGGGGCTCGCTGGAAGGCTGTTGTCGTCGGGTCTTACGAGCGGGGCGACCGAGCCGTAACCGTCCAGAAACTCGCTGAGCTTGCTGACTTCTATGGTGTGCCCGTTGCTGAGCTTCTGCCTGACGCCGCGCCTGCACCCGCCGCGGAGCCACCTCCTCGCCTCGTCCTGGACCTTGAACGCCTAGGCCAAGTACCCGCGGAGAAGGCTGGACCACTTGCGCGGTACGCGGCTGCTATTCAAGCCCAGCGGGGTGACTACAACGGTCGGATCCTCTCAATCCGTCAAGACGACCTACGAACACTCGCAGTGATCTACGACGAGTCACCCAGTTTGCTAGCTGAACAACTCATTCAGTGGGGAGTCCTCAATCCTGAGGCTCGCCGCGCAATGGAGTAGAGCGGCGAATCTAGCGCGGCTTGTCGATCTCCTGGGTCCCCATGACGTGAACCCGCATCCCGTTCGTCGTGCCGGCAATACCCGGCGGGACTCCGGCGATAACCACGACTCGGTCTCCGGGTTGGTTGCGGCCGAGTCGAAGCAACTCATGGTCAACGAGTTCAACCATTCCGTCCGTACTGCCAGCGTGCGGCGTCAAAAACGTCTCGACACCCCAGACCAATGACAATTGCGACCTAACCCGTTGGCTTGGTGTGAAAGCAACGAGCGGGATCGGTGAACGATGGCGGGCAACCAGTCGCGGCGTCAATCCGGTCTCAGTAAACGTACAAAGGTGAGTTGCCCTCACTGATTCGCCGACCTGGCAAGCAGCCCTAGTGAGCGCGCGAGCTGTTGATCCCAGGCGGATCTCTTCCACCTCATTGAAATGCCCGAGCGACTGCTCCTCGACGTGGCGAATAATTCGCGCCATCGTCTCAACCACGACTACCGGATGATCCCCAACACTGGTCTCACCTGAGAGCATCAGCGCGTCAGTTCCGTCCAAAACCGCGTTCGCGACATCGGACGCCTCTGCCCTGGTGGGGCGACGGGCAGACATCATCGAGTCGAGCATCTGCGTTGCAACAATGACTGGCTTGCCCGCATTGCGACACATCGCTATCGCTTGCTTCTGAACGAGGGGAACCTCTTCAATCGGCAACTCGACGCCCAGATCTCCCCGCGCGACCATGATTCCGTCAAAGGTCGCAATGATCTCTGCAAGGTTGTCAACTCCCTGCGGCTTCTCGATCTTTGCCAGAACAGGGACTCGCGAACCTTCCTCGTCCATGATCTCGTGAACGACGGTGATATCGGCAGCTTCGCGAACGAAAGACAACGCGACAAGGTCCGCACCAGCTCGCAACGCCCAACGCAAGTCGTCGCGGTCCTTCTCCGAGAGCGCTGGAACGCTTACCGCTACCCCAGGCAAGTTAATACCCTTGTTGTCGGAGACGATCCCACCCTCTAGAACCTCCGTGACGACGTCGTTTCCACTGACGGACACTGCTCGGAGCAAAATCTTTCCGTCGTCGATCAGTAGCAAGTCATCGGCAACTACATCTGCGGCCAAACCCTCGTAGGTAGTAGACGCACGCTTGGCAGTCCCCTGAATATCCTCAGTCGTAATGATGAACTCGTCACCGACGTTCAACGCCACAGGACCGTCAGCGAACCGACCCAAGCGGATCTTTGGCCCCTGCAAATCCGCCAAGACAGCTACCCCGCGACCGGTCTGATCGGTGGCCGCACGGACCGAGTTGATCGAGTGCTGATGGTCGGAGTAGTCGCCGTGACTCAAGTTGATCCGCGCCACGTCCATTCCGGCGAGAACCAAGTCCTCAACAACTTTGGGATCGAAGGTGGCCGGTCCGAGGGTGCAAACTATCTTCGCTCGACGCATCGGACTAGACGACCAAGGGGCGAGCTGAGGGCGGAATAGGTGCTGGCAAGTTCGTGGTTCCCATCAAGTAACTATCGACGGCGGCGGCAGCTGCTCGACCTTCGGCGATAGCCCAGACAATCAGGCTTTGACCTCGACCGGCATCTCCCGCGATGAATACACCATCTACGTTAGACGCATATGTCTCGTCACGGGTGATATTGCCGCGGGCATCTAGTTCCAGCCCGAGCTGGTCGATGAAGGAGCCCTGCTCCGGTCCGGTGAATCCCATAGCAAACAGAACTAGGTCTGCGGGGATCTCCCGGGTGCTTCCCTCAATCGCTTCGAATCGTCCGTCACGCATCTCGACCTCAACCAGTTCGAGAGCACCAACAGAACCTGCGCCGTTGTCGACGAAGCGGTTGGTACTGACCGCGAATACCCGCTCCCCGTTCTCCTCATGAGCCGAGGACACCCGGTACGTCATCGGATAAGTCGGCCACGGCTGGCTACTGGGTCGCTCCTGCGTCGGTCGTGCCATGATCTCGAGCTGGGTGACCGACGCAGCACCTTGGCGGGTGGCAGTTCCCAGGCAGTCTGCCCCTGTGTCGCCGCCACCGATGACGACGACATGCTTGCCATGCGCCGAAATCGTTGTCTGAGCCAGATCACCCTCGACAACGCGGTTTGCCAGCGGCAAGTACTCCATCGCTTGGTGAACGCCCGCGAGCTCTCGGCCAGGTACATCAAGGTCTCGCCGCGCCGTTGCGCCAACCGCCATAACCACAGCGTCGTACCGACGACGCAGGTCCGCGCCGGTGACATCGACTCCAATGTTCATACCAGGGCGGAACTTCACGCCCTCGGCTTCCATTTGCTGCAGGCGCCGATTCAGATGTACTTTCTCCATCTTGAATTCTGGAATCCCGTATCGCAGCAGACCACCAATCCGATCGTCACGTTCATAGACGGCGACCGTATGACCTGCTCGAGCAAGCTGCTGGGCCGTTGCCAACCCGGCGGGACCGGAACCAACTACAGCTACGGTCTTTCCCGTTAGGCGCTCTGGCGGCTGTGGCCGCACCCAGCCTTCGTCCCACGCTCGATCGATAATCTCTACCTCGACCTGCTTGATCGTGACTGGATTCTGGTTAATCCCGAGAACACAGGCCGTCTCACAAGGGGCTGGGCAGAGCCGTCCGGTGAACTCCGGGAAGTTGTTCGTGGCGTGTAGGCGCTCAATGGCGTCTTCCCAATCGTCGCGCCTGACCAAGTCATTCCACTCTGGAATGAGGTTCCCCAGCGGGCAACCGTTGTGACAGAACGGAATCCCGCAATCCATACAGCGACCGGCTTGCTCTCGGACCTTCTCAGACTCGAAGTCCTCATAGACTTCCTTCCAGTCCATGATCCGAACATCCACCGGCCGACGCTCGGGCAGTGCCCGGTCTCGCTTCAAGAATCCTCTTGGATCAGCCACGTGCCGCCTCCATTACTGCCTCGTCTACGTCCTCGCCCGCGTCTTCCGCTCGAGCGATCGCCTCCAACACCCGTCGGTAATCCCGCGGCATGATCTTCCTGAAACGCTGAACTGAAGTACTCCAGTCAGCGAGTAATCGCGCAGCGACCTCAGATCCAGTCTCCGCCTGATGTCGGGAGATAGTGGCTGAAAGGAACTCAGCATCAGCGTCTGAGAGCTCCTCGATGTCAACCATGTCCCGGTTCACTGCCTCATCGTCCAAGTCCAGCAGGTAAGCCACCCCGCCGGACATACCGGCTGCAACATTGCGGCCAACCGCGCCAAGGACAATGACGTGACCACCGGTCATGTACTCACACAGGTGGTCACCGGCACCTTCAACCACCACGGTTGCACCCGAGTTACGAACACAGCAGCGTTCGCCAACCTTCCCGCGCACAAAAATCTCACCCGCAGTAGCCCCGTAGGCGATGACGTTCCCGGCGATGATGTGTTCTTCTGCAATGAACGGAGCCAGACGGTCTGGTCGAACAATCAGACGGCCGCCGGACAGTCCCTTACCCAGATAGTCATTCACATCGCCTTCCATCCGGAGCGTGATTCCGCGTGGGACAAATGCCCCGAGGGACTGACCAGCTGATCCCACGAGGGTCAAATCGATCGTTCCATCGGGCAGGCCATCGGCACCATAGCGGCGCGTCACCTCGCTACCGAGCATGGTTCCGACGGTGCGATTGACATTGCGGATCGGGATCTGCGCACGAACCGGCTCAGCACTTTCCAGCGCGTCGGCGCACATATCGATAAGTGACATATCGAGTGCCTTCTCGAGCCCGTGGTCTTGATCCACGAGCTTGCGCAGTCCACCACCAGGTGGCAGCGCTGGCTGATGCAGAATCGGCGAGAGGTCCAGGCCAGCGGCCTTCCAATGATCGACCGCTTGATCAGCCTTGATGAGCTCCACGTGACCGATTGCCTCGTCCAAAGTACGGAATCCCAACTCAGCGAGGAGTTCACGTACTTCCTGCGCGATATACTCGAAGAACGTCTCAACGAACTCCGGCTGACCGCTGAATCGACTGCGCAGAACTGGATTCTGGGTCGCAACTCCGACTGGGCAGGTATCCAAATGACAGACCCTCATCATGATGCAGCCCATGACAACGAGCGGAGCGGTCGCGAACCCGTACTCCTCGGCGCCTAGCAGGGCAGCAATGATGACATCCCGGCCGGTTTTGAGCTGACCGTCAGTTTGCACCACGACTCGGTCGCGCAGACCGTTGAGCAACAACGTCTGCTGGGTCTCGGCTAGGCCGAGTTCCCACGGACCACCCGCATGCTTGAGGCTGGTCAACGGTGAGGCACCGGTGCCGCCGTCATGCCCGGAAATCAAGATGACGTCGGCGTGTGCCTTGGCAACTCCAGCGGCCACCGTGCCAACGCCGACCTCGCCCACCAACTTGACATGGATCCGTGCGCGCGGGTTGGCGTTCTTAAGATCGTGGATCAACTGTGCGAGATCCTCGATCGAGTAAATATCGTGATGCGGTGGTGGCGAGATCAGGCCAACGCCTGGGGTGGAGTGGCGAGTTCGTGCAACCCAGGGGTACACCTTGTGAGCCGGCAGTTGCCCACCCTCACCGGGCTTGGCACCCTGGGCCATCTTGATCTGAATATCGTCGGCATTGACGAGGTATTGGCTCGTAACGCCAAATCGGCCAGACGCAACCTGCTTGATTGCCGAGCGCTTGGAGTCGCCATTGGGTAGCGGTTCGAATCGAACCGGATCCTCGCCGCCCTCCCCGGTGTTGGACTTGGCCCCGAGCCGATTCATCGCGATGGCAAGTGTCTCGTGTGCCTCTTGCGAGATCGAGCCATAGGACATGGCGCCGGTAGAAAAGCGCTTGACGATCTCGCTGATCGATTCCACCTCGTCGATCGGAATCGACGGCCGGGATTCGGTGTCGAGGTCAAAGAGCCCGCGCAGGGTCATCAGTTGGCGGCTCTGATCGTTGACTGCCTCGGAGTACTCACGGAAAATATCGAACCGCTTTGCCCGAGTCGCGTGCTGCAGGCGGAATACGGTTTCCGGGTTGAACAGGTGCGGCTCACCTTCGCGACGCCATTGGTACTCGCCACCAACTGTGAGTGTTCGGTGCGCGGCTGGGATGCCGTTTGGTGGATACGCAACTCGGTGCCGAGCGGCCACTTCCTCGGCGAGCACATCGAGCCCAACTCCCCCGAGCTTCGAGGTAGTTCCAGTGAAGTACCGATCGATCACTTCCTCGGAGAGGCCGATCGCCTCAAACACCTGAGCGCCACGATAGGAGGCGACAGTTGAGATACCCATCTTGCTCATAACCTTGAGCACGCCCTTACCGAGCGCCCGAACGAGGTTGCGCACGGCTTGTGCGGTATCGACGGTAGGAATGACGCCGTTTCGGACCATATCCTCGACGGTCTCCATCGCGAGGTACGGATTAACTGCGGCAGCTCCGTAACCGATCAACAGGGCAACGTGATGTACCTCGCGCACGTCACCGGATTCCACAATCAGACTGACCTGGGTTCGCTTCTTATTCCGCACCAGGTGGTGATGCGTAGCTGCGGTAGCCAACAACGACGGAATCGGCGCGAAGTCAGCATCGGAATCACGATCCGAGAGCACGATGAAGTTGACTCCGGACGCTACGAGTCCATCGATCTCCAAAGCAATTTCGCCGAGGCGCCGCTCGAGGCCTGCCGCACCATCCTCGACGCGGTAAAGCATCGAGACCTTGGCACTTGTGTAATGCGAATCGCCGTCCTCATCGATGTGAACGACCTTGGCAAGTTCATCGTTGTCGATCACTGGGAAGCTCAAGACGATATTGCGGCACTGATCCGCGCTATCGGCAAGCAGATTGCCCTCAGGACCGATCGTCGTACTCAACGACGTCACGATCTCCTCCCGCAGCGCGTCAAGCGGCGGATTCGTGACCTGGGCAAACAACTGCGCAAAATAATCAAAGATCAAACGTGGGCGCGACGAGAGGGCCGCGATCGGGGTGTCGGTTCCCATCGAACCGATTGGTTCGGCACCGGTGGCTGCCATAGGCGTGAGCAGAATCCGAAGTTCCTCTTCGGTGTAACCAAAAGCCTGTTGGCGTCGAAGTACCGAGGTGTGGGTGTGCACAACATGCTCACGCTCGGGAAGATCCTCAAGGTGTAGGAGTCCCTCGTCCAACCACTCCCGATACGGGTGCGCATTGGCAAGTTCGGCCTTGATCTCACCATCCTCAATCACCCGGCCGTTCTTCGTGTCGACTAAGAACATCCGACCGGGTTGCAGCCGTCCCTTGCGAACGATCGTTGCGGGATCGAGCTCGAGTACACCCGCTTCTGAGCCCAGGACCACGAGTCCGTCATCAGTTATCCAGAACCGGCCTGGACGGAGTCCGTTGCGATCAAGCACGGCTCCCATAACGTCGCCGTCTGTGAATGAGACGCTCGCCGGGCCATCCCACGGTTCCATCAGCGTTGAGTGGTACTCGTAGAACGCCCGTCGATCAGGATCCATCGACATGTTGTTCTCCCATGCCTCCGGGATCATCATGAGGACGGCATGCGGGAGCGATCTACCCCCTAGGTAGAGCAGTTCGAGTACTTCGTCGAAGCTAGCCGAGTCACTGCCCGCAGGTGTGCAGATCGGGTACAGCCGCTCGAGATCACCCGGGATCAACTCGCTGGAGAGCATCGCCTCCCGGGCGGTCATCCAGTTCCGGTTTCCCTTGACCGTGTTGATCTCGCCGTTATGGGCGATGAATCGGAAGGGATGTGCCAGCGGCCAACTGGGGAAGGTGTTAGTTGAGAAGCGAGAATGAACCAGCGCCAGTGCGGATGCGAAGCGCGGGTCGGACAGATCTGGGTAGAAGGGCTCCAACTGCCCGGTAGTCAACATTCCCTTGTAGCCGAGGGTGCGACTACTCAAGCTGGGGAAATAGACGGCTGTCTCACGTTCAACGCGCTTACGCACACAGTAGGCGAGACGCTCGAGGACAAGACCGGTAACTGGTTGGCCATCATCATCTGTAGCGGTGAGAAAAAGCTGTTTGAATACCGGCATTGCAGCTTCAGCCATTTGCCCGACCAAGCCATCAGTCGTCGGAAGCTCGCGCCACCCCAGAAGTTGCATACCTTCTTGCTCGACGATCGCGCCGATAACCTCCTGCGCGACGATGACCTCGTCCTGCGACCGAGGCAAGAACGCCGTCCCGACGACGTATTCTCCTACTGCTGGCAGGTCAAAGTCCACGACCGCACGCAGGAACTCATCAGGCACCTGGACAAGAATCCCGGCACCGTCACCAGTGTCGATCTCGGCACCGGAAGCACCACGGTGATCGAGGTTACGAAGAGCCGTCAGGGCCTTGTCAACGATGTCATGACTGGGAACACCGGTCATTGTCGCGACGAAGGCGACACCGCACGCATCGTGCTCATTTACCGGATCGTAAAGACCTTGTGCTGCGGGGAAGGTGGAAAAGCCCACGTCGTTGCCTCCAATTGCGCGCCAATAGAGCGGCGCGCGAGCGAATACCGTCCGCAGCAGGGACGACGTTGGCCCAACTGCGCTGAGAAAGTGTATCCCGAGGTCTGGGAAACTGCGAATTTGTATTGGTGAGTATCTTGCTAGTTTCTGGTCTCGGTTGATTCTGGGGTCGGCTCCGGCGGCTGCGGATCTACCGGAGGATCGCGATAAACGCTGGTTTCGCGCCCCGGATGCAGACGTGCGCTGATGACGAATCCAACGAGTGCCGCAACACCAACCAAGATCGACGTAAACACGTTGATGCGCACTCCGAAGATGAGGGTGGCGTTGTCTATCCGCACTAGTTCGAAGAACAGTCGACCCAAACAGTATGCCGCGACGTACAGCGCGAAGACGCGCCCGTGACCGAGCTGGAAGCGACGATCCGCCCAAATCACGAACAGCGCAACGAGGAAGACCCAGATTGACTCGTAGAGGAACGTGGGATGAAAGGTCTCAAACTGCTCGTATCCTGCTGGTCGGTTGGCCACCGCAATCTCAAGTCCCCACGGCATATCCGTGGGACGGCCGAACAACTCTTGGTTGAACCAGTTCCCCCAGCGGCCAATCCCCTGGGCGATCGCTATTCCAGGCGCCACAGCATCGGCAAGTGGTGGGAGTAGAACGCCAGCTCGTTTACACGCTATCCAAGCACCGAGCGCGCCGCCAGCGACCGCACCCCAGATACCCAGGCCACCCTGCCAGACCTTCAACGCGTCGATAAAACCTAGGCCGTTGGGACCGAAGTAGGTCGGGAAGTCGGTGGCTACGTGATACAGCCGTGCCCCAATAATCCC
This sequence comes from uncultured Actinomycetes bacterium, assembly GCA_946803585.1. Lineage (GTDB taxonomy): Bacteria > Actinomycetota > Actinomycetes > S36-B12 > UBA10799 > UBA10799. Next base: position 163,281 of record CAMPEQ010000006.1, on the reverse strand, counting down.
GAATGGCACTACCCAGAGCGCGGCATCGGTGACAAAGCCGGGGGTACCTCCGCGCTGCGCCCACCGCTTATTGCCGAGCCATACACCGACAACGATGCCAAGCAGGATGCACAGCGCATAGGCCCGCACCGGAACCGGACCGAGGTCCCACACTCCCGATTCTGGGCTCGGGATACTCGCAACGAGGTACACGATTCGACCGCTCTCCGGTGCCGGAGCCTACTTAGCTGCCTGCTCGATTGCGGCAAGCAACGCTGCCGGATCGTAGATATCAACCTGCTGAGAGTTGATCTCGGTGCCATTGACGAAGATGGAAGGCGTGGAACTGACACCCGCTACCTCGAATTGGGCGTTGCTATTGGCCGCCCAACTGTTGTATTTGCCGTCGTTCACGCAAGCTTCAAACGTCGTGAATGCCTCACCTGTGATCCCCACACCCTCGCCAAGCGCGATCATCTGATCCTTGGTGAAGCCAGGAGCTCCCACTGTCTCTTCCGCGGGCTGGGCGGCAAACACCGCTTCGTGGAACTCGACTCCCTTACCTGCGTCGATGGCGCAACCCCACGATGCCGTGGCAGTTTGGGATCCGACATTTCGTAGGTTTGCATCGAGGAAGATGCCGGGCTGGTACTGCAATTTGATCTTGCCCTGATTCGCCTGCTCCAGCAAGGCGACCCCGGAGGAATCCTCGAGCTTCTTACAGAACGGGCACTGGAAATCCTCGTAGATCAGAACCGTCGGCACATCACCGGCGACACCGGGGTTGACGGTGTAGCGATAGTCAGTAGTGCTCACACCTGCCGGAACAGCGGCGTTGTCATCGGGAGTCGCAGTCTCACTGCTGTTCCCTCCAGAAACGATGATTGCGCCACCAATGATCACGCCGACGACCAACAGCACAACAAGCCCGCCAATGATGCGGATGGAGCGTTCCCGACGCTTCTCCTTAGCGAGAGCAGCCGCGCGCGCTTCAGCAGCCTTCTGCCGTGCATCCTTCTTACCTTCAGACTTGCCCTCGGCCATCGACTAGCTCCTCGCACGATTGGTTCGCGGTCACACCTACTAGTGCAGACTCTAACTCGCAACGATCGCGCGCTGGTGACGCCGTCGGTGCTTTCGACTTAGGCGTGTCGCCGACCGGCACGCACACCAGCGGCGAGATCCGCGGCAAGCTTGGCTGCTGCCGCAGCCCCTTGCGCCGGGGAATCAGCTTCAGCAAGCGCCTTCACGAACGCCGATCCGACAATCACCCCATCGGCATAACTGGCAACCTCGCTCGCTTGGGCAGCATTCGAGACTCCGACGCCTACGCACACCGGCAAGTTCGTCACGCCACGAACGCGCTCAACCAGTCCGCGCGCTCCAGATGACAAAGAAGTCCTGGCTCCGGTGACGCCCATCGTGGAGGCTGCGTACACAAACCCGTTACAAGCTCCGGCTACCTTGGCTAACCGCGCATCCGTTGAGGAAGGGGCGACCAAAAAGACCCGGTCAATCCCTTGCTCATCTGTGGCCCGCGTCCACTCCTGCGACTCCTCGGGAGTCAGGTCTGGGGTGATAACACCAACCCCACCGGCACCAGCCAACTCCGTTGCAAAGCGATCAACGCCGTACCGCTCAATCGGGTTCCAATACGACATCACGAGGGTCGGCGCGCCTGTCCCGGCAACCCCTGCCACCGTCTTCATCACATCAGCTACCCGCGTCCCAGCTCGCAGTGAGCCCTCAACAGCAGACTGGATAACCGGACCGTCCATCAGCGGATCGCTATAGGGCAGGCCGATCTCAACAGCGTCTACCCCGTTCTCCACCATGGCGGCTAGTACGGGAACGCAGTCAACTGGGCTTGGAAAGCCCGCCGGAAGATAGGCGATCAGGGCCGCCCGGTTGTCCGCGCGTGCCGCGGCGAAGGTCTCAGCTAACACGCTCATGATGATCCCTGCTTCTGTTCGTCATCTGTGACGAGTCCGAACCATTTGGCTGCCGTCGCGACGTCCTTATCTCCTCGCCCCGACAGATTGACCAGGATGAGACCGGCTGGACCAAGTCGCTTCCCGACTCGGATCGCCCCGGCCACAGCGTGGGCGGATTCGATAGCCGGAATGATGCCTTCTGTACGACACAGCAAAGCGAATGCATCCATTGCCTCAGCATCCGTCACGGACTCATAGTTCGCGCGACCACTGTCGCGCAACCACGCGTGCTCGGGCCCAACAGATGGGTAGTCAAGACCTGCACTGATCGAGTGTGATTCGATGGTCTGACCCTCTTCATCCTGCAAAAGGTAGGACCGTGCACCGTGAAGAACGCCGGAGGATCCAACGCTTAGTTTGGCTGCGTGTCGACCCGACTCGATCCCGTCACCGCCTGCCTCAAAACCATAGAGAGCAACATCAGCGTCGTCGCGAAACGCATGGAAGATGCCGATCGCGTTACTTCCACCACCCACACACGCAGCCACCACATCTGGCAGCCGACCGGCTAACTCCAAGGTCTGTTCCTTCGCCTCAGTACCGATGACCGCGTGGAAGTGTCGGACCATCTCCGGGAACGGAGCCGGTCCGGCCACAGTGCCTAGGAGATAGTGAGTGCTGTCGACGTTGGTTACCCAGTCGCGCATTGCCTCGTTGATTGCGTCCTTGAGTGTTTGACTTCCGGCATCTACCGGGACGACGGTCGCACCAAGAAGCTCCATTCTGGCAACATTGAGCGCCTGACGCCGGGTGTCCTCAGCCCCCATGTAGACCACGCATTCCAGGCCCATCAGCGCCGCGGCGGTAGCCGTTGCAACGCCGTGCTGCCCGGCGCCGGTCTCGGCAATAACCCGGGTCTTCCCCATGCGTTTGGTCAACAAGGCTTGACCTAAGACATTGTTGATCTTATGTGAACCCGTGTGGTTCAAGTCCTCGCGCTTCAGCAGGATTCGAGCGCCGCCAGCATGCTCGCTTAGGCGAGTCGCATCCGTGACTGGATTCGGTCGGCCGGTGTAGGTGCGCTGGAGGTGGTCAAATTCCTGGGTGAACGTCGGATCACAAATCGCCGCTCGATAGGCGATGTCGAGTTCATCGAGCGCGGCCATCAGGGCTTCGGGCACAAACCGCCCGCCATAGACGCCAAAGCGTCCGGCGGCATCAGGTCCGTGAGTCATTGGCGGTCGACTCGCCTGGTCGACGACGGGGTCATCTGATGGCATCTCTATCCCTAAGGTTGATCGCTGATCCGAGGCCGAGTTACTAGTCTCTGGGGTGTTTCACGGCTGGGTGAGCGCCGGCGGCGACCAAGTCATGGACGGCCGCTTTGGGATCCCCGCCAGTAACGAGGGCCTCCCCAACCAGGACGGCATCCGCGCCCGATCCAGCATAAGTCACTAGGTCGCGCGGTCCCCTGATTCCCGATTCAGCAACCAACAGCACGTCAGCGGGCACCATGGGTGCGAGGCTGGCAAACACCTCCGGGTGGATTTCTAGCGTCTTAAGATTCCGAGCGTTGATACCGATAACGCGGGCGTTCGCATTGAGCGCTCGCTGCAACTCAGCTTCATCATGAACCTCAACGAGGGCGGTCAACCCAAGGGACTGTGCGCGCTCCACCAAAGAGATCAGTGCTTGGTCATCGAGCGCCGCGACGATGAGTAGCGCTAAGTCTGCACCGAACGCGCGAGCCTCCCACAGCTGGTAGGAGGTGACGATGAAGTCCTTGCGAAGAATCGGCACATCCACCGCATCACGAACTGCCGCAAGATCAGCTAACGAACCCTTGAATCGGCGCTCTTCCGTGAGCACGGAAATGACACTGGCACCGCCCTCGACATACGTGCGGGCTAGATCCGCCGGATCGGCGATGGTAGCTAGCTGCCCTTTACTCGGACTCGCACGCTTTACTTCGGCGATCACTGAGACGCCGTCGCTTCGTAGCATCGAGATCGCATCAAGGGCCGGAGCAGCGGCAGCTGCACGGTCTTTGAGTTCATCGAGCGACACGACGGCCTGGCGCGCGGCGAGGTCCTCGCGAGCGCCAGCCACTATGTCATCAAGAACGGTCACATCGATCAGCCTATCGACCGACTACAGAACCCGTTAGGTGCGGCCTTACCCAAGCCCCGAAGGCAAGAACCCGATCCCCGGGATATTACGTACGACGGTGAAGAGGGCGATGACAACAATGAGGGCGATGGTGGCGGTTCGCTGGACCGTCAAGAACCGCGCGGAGCGAATCGGCGCCCCTTGATCGCTACGCCACCGACGAACGATAACGGCGCCGATCCACAGCGCTACGAACGGCAGAATAAGCACCGCGAGTAGGTTTTGATCTAGCGCGGCCCCGATGTTTCCTTCCATCAACGAATGAACACATCGCAAGCCGCCACAACCTGGACAGTCCAGTCCCGTCGCGACCTTCATCGGACAGGGCGGATAGCCGGCGGCGAGATTCGGATCAACAAGGCGAACGTATGCGGCACCACCTAGGGCTGCGGCGGCACCGGCAATCGGCCAGAAGACCCGTCGCGCTCGGGAACGGCCCGGGGCGGTCTCGACCGGCGGCTTCGTGGTGAGGGTCACAGCACTCCTGCCTCCAAGAAACGTCCCATTCGACCTGTCGCAACCAAGATAACCATTACTACTACCCAAAGCACAACACTAACTAGTACCCACGTGCGTGCCATCCGAGCACACCTTAGAGCTGATTTGCGCTCACCTAGTGACCACCTCGTCGTCACCTGCGCTGCGAAGTAGACAGCGACGACACCGGTTGGGGAAAAGCAACAAAGCGTCGCAACGACGGCTGGAGCGAGCCAGCTAGAAGGGACTCGGTCGCCACCTGAAATTCCGGGCGTACTCGTGTTCTCCACCCCCTAGTGATACCGCACAGGTCGCTTGCTCGCCGGGGAGGCGAGCCGCGGGGCGGTTGGAATTCTGATGATTCGCTCCGTGAGGGCACAGACGTTAGGAAGGCTGCGGCTCGCGCGCAACCTGCACCTCACGCGCCACCGCGACGGTGAAACGGGCGCCTCCCTCAGCAGCGCTTCCAGCAACGGCTCCCCCACCAAGGCGTCCCGCAAGCCGACCAACCAAGGCCAGACCTACACCACTGCCTACCTTGCGGATCCCTCGGTAACGGTTGTACAACTCGGCTGGTTCGAAGGCGACTTCACAATCGTCTGCAGTCAATCCCGGTCCGCTGTCTCGAACCTCGATCTCAACGATCTGCTGGTCTCCAGCAGCGCAACGAACAGCGAGCACAACGACACCCCCACTTGGAGTTACCCGCAGCGCATTAGTCAAGAGGTTGTCAATGATCTGCCGTACCCGCATTGGGTCCGTACTGCCCATTAGAGGTTCTTCGGGGATCTCTGAACTAAACGAGATTCCTAGCCCGGAGCACCGATCTGACCACACTCGGGCAGCATCCGCGGCCACCTTTGCAAAGTCCGTCATGACCGCAGATATTCGGAAGTCGACTGCATCGAGTCGCGCCAAATCCAACAAGTCAGAGACCAAGAGGTTGAGACGTTGGGCCTCAGAGGTCATCGTGGCACCGGTCGATGGAACGTCTGCTTCGGCGACGATTCCGTCGGAGATCGCCTCGGAATAGCCCAGAATCGTGGTCAGGGGGGTCCGAAGCTCGTGGGAAATCGATAGTAGGAACTCGCGCTGCCGGCCCTCGCTTTGCGCGAGCGCGAAGCGCAGCTCATTGAGTGCCTCATTGAGCTCCGCGATCTCCTTCGGCCCGGTGACCGCTAGCTCGACGTCGCGGTCCCCCGCACCGAGTCTCTTGGCCGCATTCGCAGCGATCCGCAGCGGCCGCGTGAGTCTTCGAGCGAGGAGGAGCCCGAACAAGATCGCGATCGCGACTCCGACAGCCAGGGCTACCCCAAACCGCGCCACGGAGGCGAGCGCGACTTGGTTGGTCGCGGTGATCGGTTGAACCAGTATGACTGAGCCACCGCTATCTAGCGGTTGGGCAGCAAGCAGAGCCTCCTCACCACCGATTGTTCGAACCCCATCTACCGAGTCTCCGTTGGCTAAGTCGATGACGTCTCGTCGGTTCAACAGGCCTGGGACCTGCGCACCACGGGGGGCATAGACAGCCGTGATCTGCTGACTTCGAAACGTGTCTCCCAAGCGGTTCTCGATGAGATCCGATCCGATATCGGGGCTACTCTCAACCGCTGCAGCGGTCGTGTCCGCCAATCGTTGTAACGCAACTAGCGACTCCTGCTCGGCGGTTTGCTGGGCTAGGGGCCATGCAACAAGACCCGCAACCAGCACCGCCACTACCGCAGCCGCAGTGGTGGTCAGAGCGATTCGGGTGTTGAGCGAGAGCCCGCGGGCCCGCGTCTCGATCTGCTTGGCTATCGAGACTTGCGAGCCGGGAGCATCACTTGGCACGGAGGAAGCTAACTGGCTCGCTCGTCCACGGAATAGCCAACTCCACGAACGGTTCGGATGATCTCGGCGGGCTCCAACTTTGACCGCAGTTGGGCGACGTGGACATCAACAGTTCTGGAGCCGACAGCACTTGAGTAACCCCACACATCGGTGAGTAGTTCATCGCGTCCAAAGACTCTGCCCGGATTACGCAGGAGGAATACCAACAGGTCAAACTCCGTTGGGGTGAGCTCGATCTCCACACCATTCACAGTGCAGCGCCGAGTCGAGGAATCAACTGAGACGCCATTCATACTTAGTTCGGCCTGCGGTTCGGCAACCGGAGTTGCCGTTGACCGACGTAGAACGGCCTTAACCCGAGCGACTACTTCTCGTGGGCTAAACGGCTTGGTGATGTAATCGTCTGCGCCGAGTTCCAACCCAAGAACCCGATCAATTTCATCATCTCTAGCGGTGCAAAAAAGTACTGGCGTCCAGTTCTGTGCCGAGCGCATCGCTGAACACACTTCGGTACCCGATCGACCCGGTAAGCCGACGTCGAGAATCACCGCGGCTGGATTCCGGTTCAGAATAAGATCAAGTCCGGAATCGCCGTCGTGGCTGACTAGGACGTCGAAACCGTCTCTCTCTAAGTACAGTTTGAGCAGGTCAGCGATCGTGGGCTCGTCCTCGACGACAATGACGAGTCCCCTGCTCCGCTCACTCATTCGCCACCGCCCGGGGTGTCACTGCGAGCCACCTTTCAGGGCCTAGGAACCCTTGGGGTACTGGCCAAGACCGGCCATCGCCATCAGCTTTCCGACGATTCCACCCACGATCAGTAGGGCGACTCCAGCCCAAAAAACCCAAGGCTGCGCAATTACGACACCTAGCGTGCCGACGACGAAAGCGATCAGCATGATGATGACCGCAGTCCAAGCCGCAGGCGTGTTTCCCTCATGCGGGTCGCGCATTTGCGACTCGTCGCGGACTCGTGGCTGACTCAATTCACTGCCTCCTGCTTGAAATCGGACGCCCAGAGGCATCCCTCTGCGGGGTTATGCGCGTTATTCTGGCACTTGGACAGTTCCGGAGTCATGGCGGCGCGCCCAATTGCCCCAGATCCGTCCCATCTCACGACCCTCAAACGGTCGGGTCTTGGCCTTGATCGAGGGCATCCCAGTCAGAGAGAGCCTTCTGACCCTGCTTGCCCTGCTGTCGCTCCTGCCTGGCCGAGAGTCGCCGCCAACCCGACCCCCGCATCATTGTGACGATGCCCGCTCCCGCAATCAGCAACCCACAACCAGCGGTGACCACCCACCAACTCGTTCGGGTATCTGCGGTCACCGCAGAGGTCGCTGAGCCGGGCGAGGTAATGGCCTCGTTGAGAAGGAGATACAGCAGCGGAGCGGCCAATACTGCAGCGGCGGACACGAGAACCACCGCCCCAAAGATCTGCCTCACCCGACCCCCTGTCGCAACGATCGCTACGACACACGCAAGCGCGACCCACGCCCCCGCGAGGGCAGTGGGGTACAACGACGCTCCGCTCACCACGATAACTTCGGTGGTGAATCCGTTACTTAGCGCCTCATTCGCCCATTCCTGAGACAGTGACCAAAGCGTGCCGATTGCTCCGCCGGCAAGGACCAGCAACGTGAGTCCATACCCCCGCGAACTCGGTCGGGGTTGCTCCTCACCCACCGGCCGTGGTGGGTCAGCCGGTTGCTCATTCACTGGATGACCCGCTCAATCGACCCAGCGATCGCAACAGCTCGTAACACGGCAGCGGCCTTGTTCTCACATTCCTGCTGCTCGGTCGCCGGGTCCGAATCGGCAACAAGGCCTGCGCCCGCTTGAACGTACGCTCGGCCATCTCGCAAGACTGCGGTGCGGATCGCGATCGCCGTATCCATATCGCCGGCAAAGTCGAGGTAGCCAACGCACCCGGCGTAGAGCCCGCGTCGGGAGTCCTCCAGCTCTTCTATTATCTCCATCGCGCGCACCTTCGGAGCCCCAGAAAGCGTTCCCGCTGGGAAGGTCGCCGCCAACAGGTCGTAGGCCGACTTTCCGTCTTCGAGTTCACTCGTGACCGTCGACACGATGTGCATGATGTGAGAGAACCGCTCGACTTGCATAAATTCCACGACCTCCACCGAACCTGGCTTACTCACCCGACCTAAGTCGTTGCGACCAAGGTCCACCAGCATCAAGTGCTCTGCCCGCTCCTTGTCATCCGCGAGTAGATCGATTGCCAGTTGTTGGTCTTGTTCGGGGGTCGCTCCCCTCGGCCGAGATCCGGCGATTGGGTGCAGCATCGCGTGTCCGGCGTTCAGTTTGACCAGTGCCTCCGGGCTGGAACCAACTACGTCGAAAGCCACCTCGGAACCAAGCCCGATTTCTTGGTCACTGCCAGGAACAACGCCTGCGCGACCAATGCTCTCAGTGGTCGGGAACCGCATGAGATACATGTACGGGCTCGGGTTGCTAACCCGCAAGACCCGGTAGATGTCCAGCGCGCTCGCCGCCGTCGCAACACTGAAACGTTGGGAGATGACAACCTGGAACGCATCGCCTGAATAGATGTACTCGCGAACTCGGTCAACTTTTTGCTGATATGACAACGCGCTGGTATCGGAACTCGTGGCCGCAACAGCATCGGCGGACATGGTGAGCGGGACATCCTCGACCGGTTCAGCCAGACGTCCAACCATCTGGTCAATGCGCTCTCTGGCAGCAACGTACGCCTGTTCAACAACTTTGCGATCCTGCTGACCGATCGGTGGCAGGATCGCATTTGCAATAAGTAAGACGGACCCATCGAAATGGTCGAAGACGGCGAGGTCTGTGGCAAGAAGCAGTGCGATCTCGGGCAGTTCCAGCACGTCATCGGTCAGATCCGGCAGCGTCTCCCACCGGCGAACGGCGTCGTAGCCAATCATTCCGACGAGCCCACTGGTCAAGGGTGGAAGCCCTGGGATCCGGTCAGAATGCAGTAGTGCCAACGCATCTCTAATCGCTGACAACGGGTCGCCGCCATTCTCGGCAGCATCGGCGAGGCCGGCGGCAACGTCGGAGGGAACATCGCCAACCCACTGCGCTCGCCCATCGACCTCCGTCAACAAACCCGCGCACCGCACCCCAATGAATGAATACCGCGACCAGGTGCGGCCGTTCTCGGCTGACTCCAGCAGATAGGTACCGGCAGCGCTGCGGGCGAGGCGCTGGTACAGCCCAACCGGGGTATAGGTGTCCGCCAGAAGTTTGCGTACCACCGGGATGACCCGACGACTACTAGCGAGCGCGACGAAGTCCTCCCTGCTCGGAACTACCCGACCATCAATACGGACGTTAGTTCCTCCGTAGATGTCATGGGCTTGCTGGTCACTAGTCAAGGTGCTCTCCTGCAGCGGGAATAACTTCGGTGTCAAAACATGACCGTCGTCCGGTATGACATGCCGGGCCTGTCGAATCAACAGCGACCAATAGTGCGTCAGAATCGCAGTCCCTGGAGACCTGGTGAACGTACTGAGCATTGCCTGACGTGTCGCCTTTTCGCCACAGCTCCCCACGACTACGGGACCAGTAGGTCGCTCGTCCGCTACGCAACGTCTCGCGCACCGCGCTCGGGTTCATCCACGCGAGCATGAGCACCTCACCAGTATCGAACTGCTGGGCAATCGCGGGAATAAGGTTGTCCTTGTCGAATCGCAACGTGGAAACGAAGACATCTACTGCGTCGTCAGTCGTTGCGGGGTCAACCCCAGGTTCGCTAGCCGGCATGTGCCCATTGTGCCTTCTCGACGTTGCGTATTGTGTCGCGTGTGACGTCAAAAAGCTGGGCACAGCAAGAGCGAGAGAACATCAGCGACCTCTTCGACGAGATCGGACCCGATGCACCAACGCTTTGTGAGGGTTGGACGACCCGTGATCTAGCTGCCCACCTTGTGGTTCGCGAGGCACGCCCTGACGCCGCGCTAGGTATTGTCATCCCCGCTTTTAGCGGCTGGGGTGAACGTGTCCAGGACCGAGCAAGCGAGCGACCGTGGACCGATTTGGTCTCCGCAGTGCGTACTGGCCCTCCACGATTCTCTGCATTCAGTCTGCCCAAGGCTGATGAACTGCTCAATACCGGCGAGTACTTCATCCACCTCGAGGATGTCCGTCGGGCAGCACCGGATTGGCAGCCTCGGGACCTACCTGTTCGGTTCAGAAACTCGCTTTGGTCGATCGTGAGTAAGCGCTCGTCAATGCTCCTTAGGAAGGTTCCCACCGGAGTCGTCATGCAGCGCACCGATGTCGACGCACCCGTTCGAAAGACGGTGAAGGAAGGCGAGACATCCGTGACGATTAGCGGCCCCGCGGCAGAGCTACTCATGTTCGCATTCGGGCGCAGAGATGCCGCACGTGTAGAGATCTCCGGCGACCCGGATGCCATTCGGGCCCTCAACGGCTCCGACCTCAGCGTTTAGACCCCATCAATTGACCTGATTGGATAGCCCGCCTGCGCCAGCGCGCCCTTGACCTGCGGGATGGTGATCTCACCGAAGTGAAAGACGCTCGCCGCGAGGACCGCATCAGCGCCAGCGTGCACTGCCGGCGGGAAGTCCCCGACTGATCCAGCGCCGCCGCTGGCGATGACCGGAACCGACACGACTGCGCGAACTAGCCGGATCAGTTCTGTATCGAAGCCATCTTTGGTGCCGTCGGCATCCATCGAGTTCAGGAGGATCTCCCCAGCGCCAAGCTCCGCACCGCGCGCTGCCCACTGCACGGCATCAATTCCGGTCCCTACCCGGCCGCCGTGAGTGGTGACCTCGAAGCCAGAAGCGGTGTTTTGCTCCCCCTGCGTCCGTCGCGCATCTACCGACAAGACAATGCACTGTGAGCCAAACCGCCCGGCTGCCTCAGTAAGGAACTCTGGGCGAGCGATCGCCGCGGTGTTGATCCCTACCTTGTCGGCTCCCGCCCGCAGAAGTCGGTCAACGTCATCGACCGTCCGAACTCCACCACCTACTGTCAGGGGAATGAACACTTGCTCCGCTGTCCGCGAGACAATCTCGTAGGTCGTCGAGCGATCCGAACTACTCGCTGTGATGTCGAGAAAGATCAGCTCGTCGGCTCCGGCGGCGTCATAGGTCCGCGCCAACTCCACTGGGTCCCCAGCGTCGGTCAGGTTGAGGAAGTTGACTCCCTTAACTACCCGACCGTTGTCTACGTCCAAACACGGAATAACCCGAACCGACAGGGTCACCGGGACTACTCCGCTTCCGGGAAGTCGGCCGGTGGACGACCGCTAAGCAGCGAGTTCATGAAGTCAATGTGGGGGGCAACTGCAGCTAATGCCTCGGGCAATGTGAACGCACCGGCATACAGGGCCTTACCGATGATCAGCCCTTCGACTCCGTGCGAGACCAACTCCGCCACCGCGTGAATATCCTCCAGGCTGGAGATCCCACCGCTGGCAACAACCGGGCGGTCGGTCGCTTTGCAGACTCGGTGGAGCAGGTGGATGTTTGGGCCCTGCAGCGTTCCGTCTTTGTTGACGTCGGTGACGACGTACCGTGCGCAGCCTTCCGAATCCAGTCGCTCGATGGTCTCGAAAAGCTCACCACCTGATTCGGTCCAACCTCGCGCAGCCAACGTGGTGCCACGCACATCGAGCCCGATAGCGATCTTGTCGCCATGCTCCGCAATAACCTGTGCACACCATTGCGGGTTCTCAAGTGCCGCGGTCCCGATATTGACGCGCCGACACCCGGTAGCCAATGCCGCAGCCAGCGATTCGTCATCGCGGATACCGCCAGAGAGCTCTACCGCGATATCAAGCTCACCGACGACTCGAGCCAATAGTTCCCGGTTACTTCCCCGACCGAACGCCGCATCGAGGTCGACGAGGTGCACCCACTGCGCGCCCTGTTCCTGCCACGCTAATGCGGCAGTCAGCGGATCGCCGTAGGTTGTCTCGGATCCGGCTTCGCCTTGTACGAGTCGGACAGCTTGGCCATCGGCAACGTCTACCGCCGGTAAGAGTTCTAGGGTCACGCGATAACCCTACTTCTATCCCAACATTGTCAGCCAGTTGCGTAGCAGCGCAGTACCCGCTTCCCCCGACTTCTCCGGGTGGAACTGGGTGGCAACCAGGGGGCCGTTCTCGACGGCCGCCACGAATGGTTCCCCGTGGGTGGCCCAGGTAATAAGCGGATCTTGGGTGGGACCAGAGAAGGAATCGAGTTCCCAGGTGCGGGCCGCGTACGAGTGAACAAAGTAGAAGCGCTCGTCGGCGATCCCCTGGAATAGGCGGGAATCCTTCGGAGCGTCGACGGTGTTCCAGCCCATATGGGGTAATACGGCAGCTGTGAGCTTGTCGACTACCCCTGGCCACTGGTCGCAGCCAGCAGTATCAACGTCGTGTTCGACCCCGCGCTCAAACAGCACCTGCATACCAACACATATCCCCAAGACAGGCCGTCCGCCGCTTAGTCGCTGATCAATGATCCACGGTCCCTCCGCGCCACTGAGCCCTGCCATACAGGCAGCAAACGCGCCGACACCGGGCACAACAAGACCGTCGGCATTAACTGCCCGCTCGCGATCGGAGGTCACCTCAACGCGAGCACCAGCCCGCTCGAGCGCTCGACGCGCGGAATGAAGATTCCCTGACCCATAGTCAAAAAGGACAACGGCTGGAGAGGTCATAGCTAGACGTCCCACCACACTACGGCCGCGACAAAGCACAGGATTGCCGCAATCCCAGCCAGCACAGCCAATAACGGAATCTTCGCCTTATAGGCAGACACGACGCCGCCGATGAAGAACCCACAGAGCGCGAGCATCATGATTGGCCACACAGATGCCATGAGCTACAGCGTTCCCTTGGTCGATGGAACCCCAGCAACCCGGGAATCGAGCGCGACTGCATCACGCATCGCGCGGGCGACAGATTTGAACTGCGCCTCCACGATGTGGTGGGCATTGCGACCGGTGATCACTCGGATGTGTAGGCAAATTTGCGCGGAGGCCGAGATTGACTCCCAGATGTGGCGGGTCAAGGTTGTGTCGTAAGTACCGATCAATTCGATGAGCTCAGGCTCCTCATGGACGAGGTACGGACGACCTGAGAGGTCAACGGCCGATTGCACCAAGGCCTCATCGAGGGGCACGAGCGAGTCGCCAAAGCGGCGGATCCCAGCTTTGTCGCCAAGCGCCTCGCGCAATGCAGCTCCGAAGGCTAGGGAGGTGTCCTCCACCGTGTGGTGGGCGTCGACGTCAAGATCTCCCTTGGTCACAGCGGTGAGATCGAAACCACCGTGCTTGCCTAGTTGGCTCAGCATGTGGTCATAGAACGGCACTCCAGTGCTGACCTCAACCTGCCCGGTCCCGTCGAGATCTAGCTCAACGAGGACGTCGCTCTCTTTGGTAGTACGAGCGATTCGTGCCGTACGGCTCATTCTGTTCTCCTGTGCGGGTGGTCACTAAACTATCGGAGGGGATCTGGCGCTATCGGGCTCAAGTCTCCCACTACGGCAGCAAGTGCTGTGAGGAAGGCATCAGTCTCCGTCGGTGTACCCGCTGTCACGCGCAGCCAACCAGGCAACCCAACGTCTCTGACCAAGACACCCAGATCGAGTAGCGCCTGCCACGCTCTGGCTTGGTCTCCGAACCCGCCAATCAACACAAAGTTTGCATCACTATCGGCTACGACCAGACCTAACTCTCGAGCAGTCACGACGATCCGGTCGCGTTGGACCTTCAGATCATCTACCGCAGACTGCAGGTCCGTGGAGTGAGCTAAGGCTGCCCGCGCGGCTGCCTGCGTGAGCGACGACAGATGGTAGGGCAAACGAACTCGCCCAATCGCCTCGACCACGCTGGGATCAGCCGCCAGATATCCGACCCGCGCCCCCGCGAAGGCAAACGCCTTACTCATGGTTCGCGTGACAATCAGCCGTGGACGGCCAGGAAGCAGTTCGACTGCCGACGGTGCGTTGCTGAACTCCGCGTAGGCCTCATCGACGACAACGACGCCCAGCTCGTGTGCGGTCACGGCGTCGTAGATCTCAGCTATCGTGCGCAATTCCACGGCCGTACCGGTCGGGTTATTTGGTGAACAGATGAAAGTAATAGCGGCAGGCTGCTCTGCAATTGCAGCACGCGCTGCGACTGTGTTGATAGTGAAATCCGTCGCACGCGGCACATCCCGGTAGTAGGTATTTGCGCCGCGCGAGATGATCGAATGCATTGAATAGGTTGGCTCGAATCCGAGCACGCTACGACCTGGACCGGCAAAGAGCGCCAATAACTGCGCAAGGATCTCGTTGCTGCCATTTGCTGCCCAAACATTCGCAGCCGTCAACTCCACACCGGTGCTCCGTGAGAGGTACTCGGCCAGGGAACCCCGCAGCTGCTGGGCGTCCCGATCCGGGTAGCGCTGCAGGTTGCCTATCTCCTTCAAGAGTTCTGCGGAAATTGCCGCAACGACTTGCTCGCTGGGAGGGTGAGGGTTCTCGTTCGTGTTCAGCCGGACTGGCACATCGAGTTGCGGTGCACCATAGGCCACAACCCCGCGCAGCTCGTCACGGATAGGTAGATCTTCAACGCTTAACCCGGCAGACTTCACTGGCCGCCTCGGCCCCGCCGCCGAACAGTAACTGCCTGACCGTGCGCTGGTAGATCTTCGGCCGCGCTTAGTACTTCGACATCCTGTGCGACGTCAGCTAGAGCCTGTTCGGAGTAGTCGATTACCTGAATCGACCGAAGAAAGCTATAGACCGAGAGCCCGGAAGAGAAGCACGCGCAGCCGCCGGTCGGAAGAACGTGATTCGATCCAGCGCAGTAGTCCCCCAACGAGACCGGTGACCACGGGCCTACGAACACGGCCCCGGCGTTACGAACGCGTGAAGCCACTACGCCTGCGTCGCGGGTTTGGATCTCGAGGTGCTCAGCCCCGTAGATATTGACGATCTCCATTCCCTGGTCAAGATCTCGAACCAGCACGATAGCGCTTTGTGTGCCAGTGAGCGCCTCGGTAATCCGCTCGCTGTGTTTAGTCGCCGTGGTCAGCCGTGGCAGCTCACGCTGCACCGCTGCGGCCAACGCCTCGCTATCGGTGACGAGCACCGATGCGGCAACGACATCGTGTTCAGCCTGGCTGATTAGATCGGCTGCGACGTGAACTGGGTCGGCCGAGTCGTCGGCAAGCACCATAATCTCAGTGGGGCCGGCCTCCGAATCGATCCCCATCCGGCCACGGAGTAGTCGCTTGGCAGCCGTGACATAGATGTTGCCCGGACCCGTCACCAGCGAGACCGGTGCGCAGGACTGCTCGCCTGGTTCGCCCGAGCCAAACGCGAACCAAGCAATTGCTTGAGCCCCGCCCGTCGCGTAGACCTCGTTGATACCGAGCAATCGAGCCGCAGCCAAGATCGTCGGGTGCGGCCACCCGTCAAAGTCTGGCTGGGGAGGCGAGGCGATCGCGATCGATTGAACCCCGGCTAGCTGAGCAGGCACCACGTTCATGACGACGCTGGATGGATAGACGGCCCGACCGCCAGGAACGTAGAGCCCGACTCTGTCCACCGGAACCCAGCGTTGCGCGACAGTCGCGCCGGGGGCTAGCTCGGTGATATGGGGTGCAGGAATCTGATCGCTATGGGTTTGCCGAACACGTCGGATAGCTTCGGTCAAACTAGCCCGGACTTCAGGGTCCAAGCTAGCGAGGGCGTCATCCATAACCCTCGCAGGTACCCGCAGCTCCAGCGGCCGCACTCGGTCGATTCGCTCGCCGATATCAAGCACCGCCGACTCGCCACCTTGACGCACTTCATCGATGATCGCCTGGGCAACAGCCTCGGCAGATGCGACGTCGACTTCAGCTCGGGGAATCAGTGACCTCGGATCACCCTTGTGCTCCCGTAGGTCCAGCATTTTCATCACCTACCTATCGTACGGTCGATGCCTAGCGCGCTCGCGGCGCATTGCCCGGCTAACGTGTTCCTATGGCGAAGGAAGCTGCGGCGATCGAGACCCGCGCGACAGATTTTCTGAGCGATTCCGCGATTCCTTACGCCATACACCAATACGATGTAGCGACCCCGTTAGCAACTGAGGGTGAATCGCTTCCGATCGACGCCTTTGACCACCCAAGGCGCGTGTTCCGTACTCAGATCGTCGACGCAGCGGGGCTGCCGCTGAGCTTGCTGGTACCGATCGCTGCTCAACTCGACCTCCTAGCGGCTGCCGCCGCCGTCGGGGTACCGCGCGCGAGCGCCCTCGACCCCGACAGCACTAAGAAGGCGACTGGTTACCCTGCTGAGTCGGTGAGTCCGTTAGGGATGCGCAAGTTCATCGCGGCAGTCATCGATATCACCGCGCTGGACTATCGGACCGTCTTTGTCAGCGCCGGGGAGCCAGGGTTCGTCATAGAACTGTCTCCAACCGATCTGGTCTCCGCGACCAGCGCGAGAACAGCTCCCATTACCCGCCAGGACTGGATCCGTTAACGCTGATCCAGTCATATCGGCCACCGGTCTAGTGCGATAGGGATTCGTGAGTCACGATTCTTCCTGGTCGAGGCTCTCCTGCGAGATCTCTCTCGCACGCTGTCCGGCCCGCCACGACTGCCACACGAATGCGGTGCTCATCACACCGACAGCAACGAGCGGCCATATCCCGAGGACCCCCATCGCTGAGAGCCGAAGTGGGCTCAGAAACGTCTGGTCGTTGGCGATCTCCGGGATAATGATGTTGCCGTTGTCGTGAACACCACCGACGATTGCCTCGCCTATTCGCCACCCGAGGACCGATCCCAGCAGCCCACCAACTCCGGCAGCTAGTACGACCTCGGAACCCCCGCGTCGAGTGAGTCGACAAGCCAACGAGCCGGCGATTAGACCGCAGCCCGCGGCTATCACGGCAAAGGTCATGTCCATGCCAATCCCTGAGTTGGCAAGGGACTGATAAAACGCGCCTCCGTCACGAACGACAAGTTCCGGTCGCGGTGCAAACCCGACCCATAGAACCGCGAGTACAATACCGAGCACAACTGCGACGACGAGTAGATAGGCCGAACGCCGCACGCGAACCCGCCGCTCGTGCGAGGTCACCTCAGATTCATCCGGCAGCTGACGTACCGATGCTGAATCCACTGGGCTTGCCACTGCTATCCCGATCTAGCCGAAGACTGACTCGCTGGCAGAGGAGCCAGCCAAACAAGACGGCCCAAGGAGTGCTTTCAAGTCGGCGAACAGCGACGGAGTTGCAGACACGCGCTTGGCGTCATCGAGGCGCAACACGGTGGTTCGCGTTCCGTTGCGAACTTCTAACCTGACCTCGGTTGCTCCGGGGTGAGTAGCCAGAATCTCATTCAGCTTATTGACGACAGGTTCCACAATTCGGTTAGCCGCAATGCTGATCACCACGGGACCGTCAGATCCCGTGGAGAGGTCAGGAATCGTAATTTCCATCGCGATGAACTTCAGCTCGGAATCGTCGCTCATATCTACTCTGCCCTTGACCAGCAGAACAGCATCTTGTGAGCAGTACGGGCCCATCAGCGCGTACGCCTTAGGAAAGACCATGATGTCAACAGACGCGTCGAGATCCTCCAGTGCCACGATCGCCCAGGTATCGCCTCGTTTGGTGACCTTTCGAGAGATTCCCGTGACGAGTCCACCGAGGGTGAGGACGCGTCCATCACTGATCTCGTCCCCATGAAGTGCCGCAATCGAACAGTCAGTAGCGGCCTTTAGGGTCGCCTCGATCCCGTTCAGCGGGTGGTCGGAGACATACAGCCCGAGCATCTCTCGCTCATTGGCTAGCAGTGTGGTCTTGTCCCACTCGCCGAGCGGGATCGCGCGTTCGAAGCCGAAACCACCGCCAGCAGGGGCATCGGGATCTGCTGCTGCGAATAGGTCAAACTGCCCGATCGCCTCTGCCCGCTTAGTCTCCAGGACGGCATCGACGGCCTCGGCGTGGATCTGGGCCAGACCTCGGCGAGTGTGACCCAACGAGTCGAACGATCCTGCCTTCACCAGGGATTCAACGACTCGCTTGTTGCACGCACCAACATCGATCTTGGCGAGGAAGTCGTTGAAGTCACCGAATCGGCCCTCCTTGGTCCTCGATTGGATAATCGAGTCGACGACGTTCTCACCAACATTGCGGATCGCCGATAGCCCAAATCGGATATCGGTCCCAGTCGCAGTGAAGTTGGAATCGGATTCGTTGACATCGGGTGGCAGCACCTTGATACCCATGCGCCGACATTCGTTGAGATAGATAGCGCTCTTGTCTTTGTCGTCCTTCACACTGGTGAGAAGTGCCGCCATGTACTCAGCCGGATAGTTCGCCTTGAGGTAGGCAGTCCAGTAGGAGACCAACCCGTAACCGGCAGTGTGGGCCTTATTGAAGGCGTAGTCCGAGAACGGAACCAAGATCTCCCACAGTGTCTTGACCGCATCCTCGGAGTAACCATTGGCAAGCATTCCATCACGGAATGGGACGTATTCTTTGTCGAGGATCTCCTTCTTCTTCTTACCCATCGCTCGCCGCAGAAGGTCGGCGTTACCGAGCGAATATCCAGCCAACTGCTGGGCAATCGCCATGACCTGCTCTTGGTAGACGATCAGCCCGTAGGTGTCTCCGAGGATCTCTGAGAGCGCGTCAGCTAGCTCAGGATGGATCGCCACCACCGGCTTGCGACCGTTCTTGCGATCGGCGTAGTCATTGTGGGCATTGGCGCCCATCGGTCCTGGACGGTAGAGCGCCAGCACTGCTGAGATGTCCTCGAAGCTGTCGGGAATCATCGACTTAAGCAACGAACGCATGGGCCCGCCGTCGAGCTGGAAGACTCCGAGCGTGTCGCCTCGTGCCATCAGCTCGTATGCCGGACGATCATCGAGCTCAAGGTCCTCGGGGATGATCCTGATATCTCGATTGAGTTCAATCGCCTTGAGGCAATCATCGATCACTGTCAGGTTGCGCAAGCCGAGGAAGTCCATCTTGAGTAGACCCAGCGTCTCGCACACACCCATATCGAATTGGGTGATGACCGATCCGTCTTGTTGGCGCATCCACAGCGGAACAACATCGAGTAGCGGAACTCGACTCAGAATCACCCCGGCCGCGTGGACTCCCGGCTGCCGTTTGAGGCCCTCAAGGCCTTTAGCGGTGTCTACTACCTTTGCGACCTCTGCCTCGGAGTCATAAAGGGCGCGGAACTCTCCCGCCTCGGAGTACCGCGGATGCTTCGAATCAAAGATCCCGGCGAGCGGTACGTCCTTGCCCATGACCGCAGGCGGCATCGCCTTAGTGATCCGGTCACCGACGGCGTACGGCAGCCCAAGCGCTCGGGCAGAGTCCTTAATCGCTGCCTTGGCCTTAATCGACCCGTAGGTGACGATCTGGGCGACCCGCTCGGTCCCGTACTTCTCCGTGGCATACCGGATCATGTCCCCACGCCGACGCTCATCGAAGTCCATGTCAATGTCGGGCATGGAGACCCGCTCGGGGTTGAGGAACCGCTCAAACAACAAGCCGTGTTTGATGGGATCAAGTTCCGTGATCCCAAGCGCCCACGCCACGATTGAGCCGGCGGCCGATCCTCGACCCGGTCCTACCCTGATTCCGTTGTCCTTGGCGTACTTGACTAGGTCTGCGGTCACCAGGAAGTAGCCGGGAAAGCCCATCTTGCACATGACGTCGACTTCGTACTGTGCTTGTTTCCGGTGGGGCTCCGGGACGCTGCCGTTGAATCGGTTTGCCAAACCGCGCTCAACCTCTTTGACCAGCCAGGAGTCCTCTGACTCCCCCGGCGGAACGTCGAACTGAGGCATGAGGTTCGCATCGTCATTGAACTCAACATTGCATCGCTCGGCGATCTCTAGCGTGTTATCGCACGCCTCGGGTAGCTCTGCCCAAAGCGATCGCATCTCGACTGAGGGCTTGAGATAGAACTGGTCACCGGTGAACTTGAAACGCTTGGGGTCATCGATCATCGACCGAGTTCCGATGCAGAGTAAGACGTCATGCGCGGCGGCATCCTGCTGGCGGACGTAGTGCAGATCATTAGTGGCCAGCAACGGCATATCCAGCGTTCGCGCGATCTTTAGCAGGTTCTCCCGGTATGAGCGCTCGATCGGAATACCGTGATCCATCAGCTCGCAGTAGAGGTTCCCCTTACCGAGAATGTCCTGGTAATCAGCCGCGGTAGCGAGTGCCTTGTCGTAGTTACCCGCTTGTAGCCATCGATTCACCTCACCCGACGGACATCCGGTTGTCGCAATAATTCCCTGGCCGTAGGTCTGAAGGAGTTCGCGGTCGAACCGGGGGTGCCGGTAGTAGCCCTCCATACTCGCCAACGACGAGAGCCGAAACAGGTTGTGCATTCCTGCGGTCGTCTCAGCAAGCACCGTCATGTGGGTGTACGCATGTCGACCACGAGCACTCGACTCGCCCGACTCGTTCGTTCCCTCATCGAAACCGGCACCGAAGTCGAAGGGAGACTGCTCTCGCCGACCCTGCGGGGCGTAGTAGCCCTCCATCCCGATGATCGGCTTTACCCCAGCGGCTTTACCGCGCTTCCAGAAGTCGTAGGCCCCAAACAGGTTGCCGTGATCGGTAATCGCGAGGGCAGGCATTCCCAGTCGCGCGGCCTCCTCGAAGAGATCTCCCAACCGAGCCGCGCCGTCAAGCATCGAATACTCGGTGTGCACGTGTAAGTGCACGAACTGGTCGACTTTTGCCACCTAGTGAGCCTAACTGCCGGGGCAGACTTCTCGGGTATGCCTCGCTCAATTACCCAGCGGTTCGCATCGCCTATTCTTCTGCCTAGCGCGATATCTCTCCAACGAAAGGTGCACCCACATGCAGCGAACCATCTTCGAACCGGAACACGATGAGTTTCGTTCCGCAGTCGCCACCTATCTGGAACGCTCAATCACTCCCCAACTAGAGCGGTACATCGACGACCGCCTTATCGATCGCGCAGCCTGGGAGGAAGCCGGCAAACAAGGGTTCCTCGGCCTCGAAGTCCCCGAGCAGTACGGCGGCAGCTTCGCGCAGGACTACCGGTTCAACACGATCGTCACAGAAGAGATGTCGAAGGTCAGCGTTGGCTTCAACTCAAGCCTGCAGATCCATGCCGATATCGTTGCTCCCTACCTAGTCGATTTGGGTACCGACGAGCTCAAGAACCGTCTCCTGCCGGACTTCAGTCTGGGCCTTAAGACGGCCGGAATCGCGATGACCGAGGCGGGTGGCGGTACCGACCTCGCAGCCCTCAAGACCACCGCCGTCCCGGATGGCGACGGGTGGCGAATCAATGGTTCAAAAACGTTCATCACCAACGGATACACCGCAGACATCATCGTCGTGGCCGCCCGAACCAGTCCAGAAAAGGGCGCCCGGGGCATCTCGTTGTTTGTGGTAGAGGCGGGAATGCCTGGATTCGAACGCGGCCGCAAGCTCGACAAGGCTGGTCAACACGAGGCGGATACCGCCGAACTGTTCTTCAACGACGTCCATGTGCCAGCCGAGAACCTACTCGGAGAGGTTGATTCCGGATTTATCTACATGATGGAGCGCCTACCGCAAGAGCGGATCGGCTGCGCGTCGAGCAACCTGGCCCATGCAAAGCAGGCCTTCATGGAGACGGTTCACTACGCCAAAGAGCGCCAAGCGTTCGGCAAGCCAATCGGCTCCTTCCAGCACCTTAAGTTCACGCTCGCTGAACAAGCGACCAAACTCGACGTCACGCAAGCGTTCATGGATCAGTGCGTGATGGCGAAGATCGACGGAACCTTCACGGCAACCGATGCGGCCAAGGCCAAGTGGTGGACCTCGCAGATCCAAAATGAGGTCATCGATGCGTGCTTGCAGATTTTTGGCGGATACGGCTACATGAACGAGTACCGAATCGCCCGAGCGTGGCAAGACGCCCGGGTGACCAAGATCTGGGCCGGCTCTAACGAGATCATGAAGGAGCTAATCGGGCGCGACCTCGGCCTCTAGCGCCTTGGCTCTAGGCCACGGAAAGTCGCCCTACCGAGCAAGATGCGCGGTAGGCGGCTAGTCCGAGAGCACGTCGAGCGCTGCCTGCAGATCGACCGGGTACGGTGACTCGAAGGTGATCTGCTCACCAGTACGGGGATGAGTAACCGTCAACTTGACGGCATGCAACCACTGCCGGGAAAGCCCCAACCGCTTGGCCAGCACCGGGTCTGCTCCGTAGGTAAGGTCCCCGCAGCATGGATGACGTAGGGCTGACATGTGGACACGAATCTGATGCGTGCGTCCGGTCTCGAGTCCGATCTCAAGTAGCGACGCGTAGGCGAATGCTTCCATCGTCCGGTAATGGGTCACGCTGGGCTTGCCATCGCTGACCACCGCAAACTTGTAGTCATGGCCTGGGTGACGCCCGGTAGGCGCGTTGATCGTTCCAGTGCTGGGATCAGGATGGCCTTGTACTAGCGCATGGTAGGTCTTGGTCACTTCCCGATTCTTGAACTGGTCTTTCAACGAGGTGTAGGCCTCAGGAGTGCGTGCGACCACCATCAAACCGCTAGTCCCCACATCAAGGCGGTGAACGATCCCCCTACGCTCCTCGGGTCCAGCATCGGCCAGGGCTATGCCGAGCGCTGGCAGCCCAGCGGTGACGGTCGCCCCCGTCCAACCAGGACTGGCATGCGCAGCAACTCCGACTGGCTTTGTCACCACAACGATGTCCTCGTCGAGGTAGACGACGTCGAGGCCCGCTACCGGCTCCTTAGCGTTCGCTGCCTGCGGATCTTGCGACGGTTCAGCGATTGCTAGTACGGACCCGACCACTAGCCGGTCAGATCGCCCGATTCGGCGAGAGTTGATTGTGACGGCGCCGTCAGAAATCAGGTTCGCCGCTTTGCTACGTGACATGCCGGTCAGGCGCGAGACTCCGACATCCGCGCGCTCCCCCGCTAGTTCATCGGGAACCTCGTGTAGCTCGCTCGCTGTCATGTCTTGGGGACTCGCAGTGGAACTCCTCGAAGGGTCAGGATGACCATCAAGATCGCCGATCCGACAACAGCCATATCAGCGACGTTGAATATCGGCCAGTTCGGCAGCTGCAGGAAGTCCACCACATGACCGCGCAAGAACCCCGGCTCCCGAAGTAGCCGATCCGTGAGATTGCCTAGTGATCCACCCAAGATGCCCCCGAGCGCGATCGCCCAGCCAAGCGACCCCAGCGTTGGGGCTGTGTAAATGATGACACCGACAACGACGAATGCCAGCAGACTGAAAATGATTGTGTAGCCACTACCCAGCGAGAAAGCCGCACCAGGGTTACGAACGAAGGTGAGCTTGAGCACCGGACCCAAGAGCTCCATCGAGGGCTGACCTTCGAGGTTCGCGACCGCAATCAGCTTGGTGATCTGATCAATTGCCCAGACGACCGCTGCGACTGACACCGTGACCACCCATAGCGGTACCCGCCGTGAGAGCTCTTCGCCTGACTCGGCTGGTTCAGCGTCTAGCGGGATCTCCGGCGATGTCACAGGAAGAGCTTACGCGAGCGGTTGGAGCCAGCGGGTGGGCGTCGTAACGAGTCAGGAACGCTCGTCTGCTTGCTTACACGTCAGACACAGCGTCGCACGTGGAAATGCCTGTAGTCGCGCTTTGCCGATTGGTCCACCGCATGACTCGCACTGACCGTAGGCCCCGGAATCGAGGCGTTCGAGCGCCCGCCCTGTCTGCTCAAGCAGGTCGCGCGCGTTGTCAGCGATCGACATCTCTTGCTCACGTTCGAAGGTCTTAGATCCAGCATCGGCGACATCGTCACCAGCACCGTCGCCGGAGTCGTTGACGAGATCCGCGATACCTGATTCGGTCATCTGGAGTTCGTTGACTAGCCGCGCCTGATCAGCCAGCAGCTCATCACGCACCTCGGAGAGTTCCTCGGGGGTCCATGACGACTCGTTCGCCAATACTCCACGCCTGGGCATACCGAGCTCCTATCTGGGCCGCTTTTGGCCGGGCGACTGCCGAGGCCAACACACCACACATGATTGTGGTGCAAAGGCAGACAATAGCCGTGGCCGTCGGCCCACTTCAACTGCTGGAGGGTCGGTTGGCGGTGCTGGTCCCGCCAGAGGGAGAGCAGGGCGTAACCTAGCGGCGTGTATCGCGCCATGAACCCCAAGGTCGATCTGCCCGAAATGGAACGAAAGGTACTGGCCTTTTGGGCTGAGAACGACATCTTTCATCGCAGTTTGAACCAAAACGCCGAGGCGACGCCTTGGGTGTTCTACGAGGGTCCGCCGACAGCAAACGGGATGCCCGGCACTCACCACGTTGAGGCTCGGGTATTCAAGGACATCTTCCCGCGCTATAAGACGATGCAGGGCTACTACGTACCGCGTAAAGCTGGGTGGGACTGCCACGGTCTACCCGTCGAACTCGCGGTTGAGAAGGAACTCGGCTTTACCGTCAAGCGAGACATTGAGGCCTACGGAATAGCCGAGTTCAACCAGCAATGCCGCGACTCGGTCTTGCGTAATGTTGACAAGTTCGCCGCCATGACCGAGCGCATGGGCTACTGGGTTGACATGGATGACGCCTATTGGACGATGGACTCAGACTACGTCCAGAGCGTCTGGTGGTCATTGAAGAAGATCTTTGACGCGGGACTCCTTAGCGAGGATCACAGGGTTTCTCCCTACTGCCCCCGCTGTGGCACAGGGCTCTCTGATCACGAGCTTGCCCAAGGCTACGAAGACATCGTCGACCCGTCGGTATATGTGAAGTTCCCGCTGACCGACGGCGAGCTGGCTCAGAAGTATCCCGGTCTCGCACTATTGGTGTGGACAACGACACCTTGGACCCTCGTGTCCAATACGGCAGTGGCGGCAAAACCAGATGCCACCTACAGCATCGTCGAGCAGGAGGGTGTGTTCTACCTCGTTGCTGCCGAGCTAATCGAAGCGGTCTTTGGCGACGCGCAAGTTGAGATTCGGGAGTCGATACCGGGAACTGATCTGGAGCGGTTGCCGTATCAGCGACCGTTCGACTTAGTCGATATTCCAGGTGCGCACTTCGTCACGCTTGGGGACTACGTCACGACTGAGGACGGAACCGGCCTCGTCCATCTGGCCCCGGCTTTCGGTGCCGATGACCTCTCAGTCTGCCGCACGTACGGCTTACCGGTAGTGAACCCCGTCCTACCCGATGGGACATTTGATCCCAGCGTGGGGCTCGTTGGTGGACAGTTCTTCAAATCAGCCGATATCGATCTGATTGCTGACCTGGAACAGCGCGGTGTCTTGTTCTCACGGCGGGACTACCCGCACGCGTATCCACACTGTTGGCGCTGCCACACTCCCCTGTTGTATTACGCGCAACCGTCTTGGTACATCCGAACCACAAAGATCAAGGATCAGCTACTTCAAGCCAACGAGACGACGAACTGGTTTCCCGAGACGATCAAATGGGGCCGATTCGGTGATTGGTTGCGCAATAACGTCGATTGGGCCCTATCGAGAAATCGATTCTGGGGAACACCCTTACCTATCTGGCGCTGCGAGAACGAGCACGCAACCTGCGTTGGCTCGCTCAGCGAGCTTGGCGAGCTAGCTGGCCAGGAGCTCTCTGAGTTGGACCCGCACCGCCCATTCGTCGACGACATCACGATTAGCTGCCCGGAGTGCTCAGCCCAGGCAACTCGGGTCCCTGAAGTCATTGATGTTTGGTACGACTCAGGCGCAATGCCGTTTGCTCAATGGGGGTACCCCCACAAGAATGCCGAGCTATTCGAGCAGCGATACCCTGCCGACTTCATCGCCGAGGCAATCGATCAAACCCGCGGCTGGTTCTACACCCTCATGACAGTCGGCGAGCTCGTATTTGATGAGTCTGCCTACCGCAACGTCTTATGCCTCGGCCACATCCTGGATGCCGACGGTCGCAAGATGAGTAAGCACCTCGGCAATGTTCTCGAACCTATGGGTCTCATGGATCGCCATGGTGCCGACGCGGTTCGGTGGTTCATGTTGGCCGCCGGATCAGCCTGGCAGTCGAGGCGAGTCAGTGACGACACCATCAACGAGGTCGTTCGAAAGACCCTGCTCACCTACTGGAATACAGCCTCATTCCTTTCCCTCTACGGACGGATCGCTGAGTTCGACTACGAGACGTCGGAAGTTCCTGCCGTCGAGGATCGCAGCTCGCTGGACCGGTGGGCAATCTCGCGAGCGAATGAGCTTGTGGTTGAGGTTGAGGCCGCCCTCGACCTGTTTGACACTCAGCGCGCCGGCCGATTGATCTCTCGGTTTGTTGATGACCTTTCGAACTGGTACGTGCGACGTTCGCGGCGGCGGTTCTGGGACGGCGAACCTGCCGCGCTTGGGACGCTGCACGAGTCGCTCAAGATCGTCACCCTACTGCTGGCACCCTTCACTCCATTTATCACCGAGCGGGTGTGGACCGATCTGTTCTCCACAAACGACGCCGATTCAGTACACCTGGCAGCTTGGCCAACGGCACACACAACCGCGATCAGTCCCGAGCTACACACCCAGGTCGACCTCACGCGACGCTTGGTGGAACTCGGGCGGGCAGCACGTGCCGGATCGAAAATGAAGACTCGCCAACCGCTGCGCCGTGCGCTAGTTGCTGCCGAAGGTTGGGCACAACTACCGCAAGACCTTGTCACCGAACTGACCGATGAGATCAACGTCTTGAACGCAGTCGCACTTGACGTCTCCGACGCTGACCTCGTCGAGGTCAGCGTGAAGGCAAACTTCCGAGAGCTCGGCAAGCAGTTTGGCAAGCGAACGCCAGAGATTGCCGCTGCGATCGTTGACGCTGATGCAGAACCCCTCGTCAAGGCCTTGCGAGAGAACGGCTCGGCAACCATCGTCGTCGATTGCGACGCTATCGTGATCGAACCTGGCCATATTGTCTCGACGGAGACTCCTCGGCAGGGATGGGCTGTCGCAGCCGATGGCGGTGAGACTGTGGCACTCGATCTCGAGTTAGACGATGAGTTGCGCGCAGTAGGGCTCGCCCGAGATGTTATTCGCGAGCTACAAGAAGCCCGAAAGAACTTGGGATTCGAGGTCACCGATCGGATCGCGGTTAAGTGGAGTGCTGGAAACGACCTTGGTTCCGCGCTTCGCAAGCATGCTGGGGAGGTCAGTGACGAGGTTCTTGCAACGACCTTCGAAGAGGTAGCCAGCCTTGATGACGCTAGCGAGGCAGTGTTCCCGATTGGTGCCGGAGCAGGCCACGCTCACCTTACCCGAAAGTAGCCCGTCGGGTCGGGAGTTCGTGCGAGTCAGCTTGGCGAGCGGACCATCACCGAGGGGTGAGCGCAGCGTCGCCCGGTACCTCTCGTGCATCAAACGTCATCGACTCGAGTGTCGGCATTCCGAATGCCGTCACCATCGCGACATCGGAGGCATCGCGTCCTCGAAATTGCGCGAACGTACAACTGACCCGCACCCGCCGCGTCTGAATCAACCTGACCGCCTCCGTGATTCACGGTAGCCGAGTCCGGACTCGATGAGGTGCCCTAGGCACACGGTCGTTGCAGATGCAACGAACTGTTAACAATCCTCTAGCTAGAGGAGGCTGACTGAGAGGCTGATCGCCACCTGAAGCAAGATAATCAGGATCAAGAACGACAAGTCGAGAGTTACGCCACCGATCTTTAGCTGCGGAATGATCCGTCGCAACAGTTTGAGCGGTGGGTCGGTGATCGTGAAGACAAACTCAGATATCAGCAGCACGACACCCGTCGGGCGCCAGTTCCGCGACAGCATCTGAACTAGATCGATGACGAATCGCGCTAGCAACACTACGAAGTAGAGCCAGAGAATCGTCGCGATGATCTCGCCCACGACGAACCCCCTTCTCGGATAGTTGCCGGCCCAGCCAACCAACCGTGGCTGGGCCAATTTGTGCTAGCGCGGCGCTAGCGAGCGTCCGTCGAACTAGTTCTTCTGTGCGAGATCCTGCTGTTGCAGTGATGCCCGCGCAGCATCTGCGTTCACCGAGACATTCGCTGGCGAAAGCATAAACACCTTGTTCGTCACCCGTTCGATGGACCCACGAAGTCCGAAGACGAGACCTGCCGCGAAGTCAACGATCCGCTTCGCGTCAGTGTCGTCCAACTCAGTGAGATTCATAATCACTGGGTTTCCGCTGCGGAACTCCTCGCCAATACGGCGTGCGTCGTTGTAGCTCCTGGGATGCAGTGTGGTGATCTTCATTGGATCCACAGTCCGCGGTGCCTGACGGGGAGTCGCCTTTGGGCGGCTTCCGGCTGGATGAGCTCCGACTGGCTCTTGCGCCACGGTCTCAGTCCGCCAGTCACGAGTCGTCCGCTCCGCAGTCTGACGGCGACGGGCTAGGTCGTCATCTTCCCGTTCAGTAATCCGGACAGTATCGTCCGAGCGTTGGGCGTGACGATCGCCGTAACGGTCCGTCTTCGCCGATCCGATTCGATCAGAATCACGATCATTCTGACCCGATCGGGCGTGCTCGCCACGGGGCTCGTCGTCGTAGTAGTCGTCGTATCGGTCATCCTCAACTAGTCCGAGGTATACCGCCATTTTGCGCATTGCGCCGGCCATGCTCTCACTCCCTGCTTTTGCATTGGACCGGCCGCGGGGGGAAACCGCCGCCGGGTTCTGACGTTACCTCACCGATGCGGCGCTCCCCGAGCAAAACCGCACCAAGTCTTACGTGTGTCGCGCCCGCTGCGATCGCAGGCGCGAAATCCCCGCTCATTCCGGCGGAGATGACTGTGGCGGCCGGGTGTTGATCCGCGATTTGTTGACTAGCTCGCCAGAGCCGGTCAAATGCCCGTTTCGTGTCATCGAGGGAATCCGTATGCGGAGCAACTCCCATCACCCCAGCGATCTCAAGGTGGTCGGCGGCCGCAACCTGATCCGCGAGCGCTGCCGCCTCGGCAGGTAGCACCCCAGCCCGTCCGGGCACTCTTTGCTCGTCCAGATTGATCTGAATCAGGCACCGCAGTGATTCGCGATCCACCGCAGCCATTGCTGTGTCTAGGGCGGTAATCAGCTTCGCTCGGTCTACGGAGTGCACCATTGCCACGTGAGGGGCGACCAACTTCGCCTTGTTTCGCTGCAGTTGGCCGACAAAGTGCCACCGGATAGGCGTGGCCGCATCAGCAGGAAGATTGCAATCGTTCACTTTCTGAGTGAGCTCCTGCGCCTTATTCTCGCCGAAGTCCCGAACTCCTAGGCCGAACAACCGCGTAACATCTTGAGCAGGCCAGGTCTTGGTGACTGCGACGAGGGTGATCTCCGCGGGATCGCGTCCCGCGTCTCTAGCTGCGGCCGCAATGGCAGCACGGGCATCGTCCAAGTTGGCCGCAATAGCTGCCGTGCGGACGTCGTCGGCGCTCTGGGACGCCCCCAAGACCGACATCAGCATGTCTCCAGAAACACAGCGGCGCCCTGACGGCCTGTCGTTGAATCGCGCCGGTAAGAGAAGAGCCCGTCGTCGGTGAACGTGCAACCGCCGACCAGCTGCGAACTGACGTCGTTGGATTCGAGTTGCGCAACGACCGCTTGGCGAACGTCGACGTGCCACTGACTTCCTTGATCCGTCCAGACAGCTCGACCCCGAGAACCCGGTGATAGCGCCCGCACTACCTCGCTCGCCCGATCCGCCGACACTGGATAGCAAAACCCACAGATCGCCGGCCCCACTACCGCCTCGGTACTCATCGGATCCGCACCGCGGTCGCGCATTTGTGCCAGCGCGGCCATGACGACTCCCGACACGACTCCTCGCCATCCGCAATGCACTACTCCTACTACTCCGTGCTCAGAATCAGCTAGAACTATCGGTACACAATCAGCAGCTAGCGCCGCGATTGCGATACTGGCCTCGTCTGTGACCAACCCGTCGCAGCTAGGCATCACGCTCAGGGTGGACTCAGCAACAGCTTGGTCGGCTCTGGTGACGTACTTGACGATGTCGCCGTGTTCGGCCTGCATGAACACCAGGCGATCTACTGAGGACCCGAGTGTGTCGAGTAGCCGTTGCCGGTTCTCCCCAACAGACGCTTCGTCATCGCCAACATGGTTCGCCAGATTCAGCGAATCGAACGGCGCTGCGCTGGTACCACCATCGCGGTCAGTGAAGGCCCAGTGGGCCAACCAACCTGACCCTGACGTCGCCGCGGTCGAGGGTGAAACATCGTGGCCAACCGTTCCGGTCCACATATTTCACCCCCAACTGCAGCGTTGTCAGCTAGTCGAACGCTACGGACTACTTAAGGAAGTCCGGAACGTCCAGGTCACCTGCGGCAGGCTCGTCAAAGGCGATCGTTCGAGACGTCGGCGATAGCGGACGGCCAACCTCTGCCTTGCGCTCACTGGTGGTGAGATCCACTGTCGCTGGAGCGGATGACTCCTCGGTACGGGGCTTCTGGCTCGCTGGCGTCTTATTGATGAGCGCCCGACCCGATGCAGCCTCCTTGCGTGGCAACGGCTGACCACCATCGAATCCAGCGGCGATAACCGTGATCCGAACCTCATCACCGAGGGTGTCATCGATGACCGTTCCAAAGATGATGTTTGCCTCAGGGTGAACTGCCTCGGAAACCATCCGTGCAGCCTCGTTGATCTCGAAGAGACCGAGATCGGACCCACCGGCGATCGAGAGCAGCACACCATGCGCGCCTTCGATCGAAGCCTCAAGCAGCGGAGACGAAATCGCCGCTTCAGCAGCACCCATCGCTCGCTCTTCGCCACGCGCCGAACCAATACCCATCAGTGCGGAGCCAGCGCCACTCATGACGCTCTTGACATCCGCGAAGTCAAGGTTGATCAGACCTGGTGTCGTAATCAGGTCGGTGATGCCTGAAACACCCTGAAGGAGAACCTGATCAGCTTGTCCAAACGCATCAATCATGCTGATGGTGCGATCGGTGAGCGAGAGCAGTCGATCGTTCGGGATAACGATCAGCGTGTCAACCTCGTTGCGCAGGGCGTCAATTCCAGCCTCGGCCTGGGTCGCGCGACGGCGACCTTCAAATCCGAAGGGGCGCGTAACGACACCGATAGTCAGCGCACCGAGCGTACGAGCGATCTTGGCAATGACGGGCGCGCCACCGGTGCCGGTGCCGCCACCTTCACCTGCGGTCACGAACACCATGTCTGCGCCGCGTAGAACCTCTTCGATCTCTTGGAGGTGGTCCTCGGCTGCTTTACGCCCAACCTCAGGATCGGCTCCTGCGCCGAGTCCACGGGTTAGGTCGCGGCCGATGTCTAGTTTGACGTCAGCATCGCTCATGAGCAGTGCCTGTGCGTCGGTGTTGATGGCGATGAACTCGACACCTTTGAGTCCGACATCGATCATGCGGTTAACGGCGTTCACGCCGCCGCCGCCGATGCCGACGACCTTGATAACGGCCAAGTAATTCTGCGGGGCTGCCACGACGTGGTCCTTTCGGTTGGGTAGTCGGCTCAATGGGATGAACCGACGAGACATGCTGTGGGTCAGAACTGGTGGAACAAAGCTGTGGAAATCAGACGAACAAGCACAAACCGGTCAGTGGGCAAGCTGAACTAGACCCTCATCTGGGCCGTTTTGCATTTGCTAGGGAAGTCCGGAAGCCGTACTATCAACCTCTACTTGAGACTTATGTGAGGCCAACCAGTCGTGCTTCTCGGTTGATGGGAACACTAGATTCAGTCCCAGGTGCGCGCAAGCAACTCGGGCAAGAAACGCCGAGAAACTCTGGCAAAAATCCAAGGTTTTTGGGCAGGCACAATGTATGTAGGGATGAACTATGACAACTCTGATTGTCTTGTTTACCGTTAGAGAATGGTGCCTGTCCTACCGCCAGAGCTAGGGTAGATCAGGCATCGCGGGGTCTTCTGCGTCCGGGCCAGGTAGTTCTGGCGGCGAAAGGAAAGCCCACACGCCCATGACAATCGCCAAGCCCAGCATGGCAAGCCCAGCCCATAGATTGATGTTCACACCCGCTGCGCGGTCTATTTGGGCCTGATCCGGACTAATTCCCATCGCGGTTACGGTCGCGCCGAAGATAAGGAAGAGCGCACAAATATAGATACGCAGATCCAGCATTCTGGCCTGTCGCATGGTCATTTCTGGGGCCTTCTCACCCCTGCTTACCGTGGGCTGAGGCGCTCCCCCAGTCGGTTCATTTGCC
The DNA here is from genome assembly GCA_946803585.1 of uncultured Actinomycetes bacterium. Lineage (GTDB taxonomy): Bacteria > Actinomycetota > Actinomycetes > S36-B12 > UBA10799 > UBA10799. The sequence continues at coordinate 130,725 of CAMPEQ010000006.1, read as the reverse complement.
ATCTGCTAGCTCCCCTCCTGTCGTCCAGTTCTACTGCTCTTAACTGGGTTGGCGGATGCCACCCAGACATAGGTTCTGCGCTATAGGAATGCAAACGGTATGTACATCGCCAGTGCCAAGGTGATCGCTCCAGCACCCAAGAAGACGGGTTGTTTGAACCAACGCACCGGCTTGTCGTCGGCATCGGGATCGCGGATCTCCATTCCCTTGACTAGCCCCACCAGCTCGGAGACCGGTTTCGGTTGGGTGAACGCAGTCACAACTAGCGATACCACTAGATCGACCGCAGCTGCTGCGATACCCATCCACATCGCCTGTTGGAACGAGGAGCGGAAGAGGTCAGGATTAGCGATTGCCCATCCCCAGACGCCGGCGGCTGCCAGGATTCCGCTGACCATCCCGTAAAAGCCCGCCCATGGAGTCATCCGCTTCCAGAACATACCCAAGATGAACGTAATGAATACGGGCGCTTGAAAGAAGGAGAACAGGGTCTGCAGGTACTCATTGATGTTGTTGTAGGAGGCCGCAATAAAGGCCGTTCCTATCCCCACAATCACGCCAATGATGGTTACTAGTCGGCCGAACCGCAGGTAGTAGCCGTCCGGTTTGTCCTTTTTGACGTAGGTCTGCCAGATGTCGTAGGTGAACACTGTGTTGAAGCTCGAGACGTTCGCCGCCATACCTGCCATGAAGGCTGCGACCAATCCGGTCACAGCGACTCCCAGAACGCCGGACGGCAGGAGGGTGTCCATCAAGAGCGGGATGGCGTTTGTGTAGGTCAATTGCGGGTCGTCGCTTTGGCCCAGGTTAGGAATGATCAGTGCCGCTACGATTCCCGGCAGAATCACGATAAAGGGAATGAAAATCTTGGGGTAGGCGCCAATGATCGGTGCGCGACGGGCTGCCGACAGGTTCTTGGCAGCAAGTGCCCGCTGGACCTCGGCGAAGTTCGTAGTCCAGTAACCGAAGCTGAGAATGAAGGCTTGGCCCAGAATGATGCCAATCCAATCGCCGATCGGGTTGTTCCCGCCGACGGAGGTTCCCGACCATGGGTGTAGCCAGTAGTCCGGGTAGTTACCTAGCTTGTCGATGACCTCACCAGGACCGCCAGCTGCGGCGATGGCCACCATCGTCAACGGAATCAACCCGGCAATAATCACAAAGAACTGGAGGACCTCGTTGTACATCGCTCCGGTGAGACCACCCGCGACGACGTAGAAGAGCACCAGGATCGCAGCAACAACAATCGAGACTGGCAACGACCAGCCCAGGAGCGCGACGAGGACGATCGCCAAGGCATAGAGGTTTACCCCAGCAATAAGTACGGTCGACAGCGCGAATGAGCCCGCATTCACCAAGTGAGTGGGGTTGTTATATCTGCGTCGAAGGTACTCGGGAACACTGCGGATCTTGGAACCGTAGTAGAACGGCATCATGACGATGCCGAGAAAGACCATCGCGGGGATGGCGCCAATCCAGTAGTAGTGCACGCTGGCGAACCCGAACTCTGCGCCATTTGCCGCGAATCCAAGGATTTCAACAGCTCCGAGGTTTGCCGAGATGAATGCCAAACCAGCAATCCACGCCGGAATGGAGCGCCCGGACAGGAAGAAGTCCAGACTCGACTTCACGCTCCGGCGGACAACAAAGCCGATTCCCAGCACGAAGATGAAGTAGATAAAGAGCAGCGTGTAGTCAACTGCACTCATATCAAGGCGGATGTCGGCGTCGGCGATGATCCGCGTCAGACCCTCCATCAAGCACCTCACATCGTCGCCGTCTGGTCACCGATTGGTGGCCAGAGATTGCACCGATGTGATTCTTACAACTTGAGTAGGTGATTCGCGCTGTGAGAGGTGGTCTGCGCCAATCGAATCCGTGGCGCCAGCGAACGTGGCCGAGCCTTCTATTACGGAATCGGGGCTACCGATGATGGAACAACGCCAGGTAAGACCGGGACCTCGCTACCAGTGGTCGGGTCTGCGAGTGGATCTGTGGTTGCATCCGGTGCATCGGTACCCTCGGTGCCATCTGCTGCGCCAGGGGTCGGAGTCGGCTCCGGAGCGGGCGGCGGTGCAGGCTTGGGCGATGACTGCGCTGAGGTTGGAGTGCTCGGTAGGCGAAGGTCAATCCACTTGTCGTCAGTCTTCTTCAACAAAGCCGCAAGGATCTGCGCCTTCAGGCCGTTCTCCTCGGAAGGTCCCCACATCACAGTGACGCCATCGTTGGTCGTAAGGAGCACTGCCTGTGGATCCAAGACCGAGATTGTCTCGATCTTCGACCGCAGCTCCGTAGGAAGTGACGCAGAAACCGCAATTGCTGCGTCCCGAGGTGCACCAGCAACAGCCTGAACAACCGGTATTGACTTCGGCTGCTTCTTCGTCGAAAGGTAGACGAATCCGGTCGCATCGAGAGTCTCGAACCTGTCGTCGGCAGCTAGCGCTGCAACGGCATCTCGCTCAACAACCTTGATGACAACCGTGTTGGGCCAGCGGCGCTCGACCTGGACAGAGGCAACCGAAGAGATCCCCATGACTCTGCCCGCGACGTCCTCTCCATTAATACGCGCAAGAGGAGTACCAGCGCCAAGGTCCGCCTTGGCCCCGATCTCAGTCGGACTCACGGTGCGAACTCCCTCAATCACCAACGAGTCCAGCGCGAATACCGATGAGAAATAGAAGAGCCACATACCGACTGCGAATAGCAGAGCGGCAGCTACCCCGATCGCCCGATATGTCGTCCGCGACCAGCTAGGCAGCCGCATTCGTCGTGGCTTGTCACGCTGCGGTGGCGGCGGCAGCGTCGGAAGCGGGTGATCAAGTAGGGAGCTCACGAGGGTCCGGCCGATTCTGCTGCTGCGGTTCGCTCGCGTGCCTCAAGAATAGCCATAACCTCCGGGCCCATCATTGAGATATCGCCAGCCCCGAGAGTCATCACAATGTCGCCCTGAGCGGCCCGCGATGCTAGGTGACGTGGGACGGCTGACCAGGATGGTTCAAAAACCACGTTCTCGGGAGCAAGCGGAACATTCGACGCCATTACTTGGCCGCTGGCTCCGGGGATCGGGTCCTCCCCTGGGGCAAAGACCTCCAGAACAATGACGTCGTCGGCCAGCCCAAGTGCCTGGCCAAACTCCTTGCTAAACAATGCGGTGCGGTAGTAGTGGTGTGCTTGAAAAGCAACGATCAACTTGCCAGCACCCACGACATCTCGAGCGGCTGCCAACGTTGCAGCGATCTCGGTTGGGTGATGCGCATAGTCGTCGTACACCCGAACGCCGTCGGCTTGGCCACGGAACTCGAACCGCCGCCGAGTTCCGGAGAACGATGCGAGCCCGTCAACGAGGTCGCCGACTGGGAAGCCCAGGCCGATCCCACACACGAACGCGGCCGTTGCGTTGAGCACATTGTGCTGCCCTGGGACTTGTAATTGGATCTCCGGCGTCCTAATGCCGTTGACCAGCACGGTGAAGGACGAAGTTCCTGGCTGAGAAGTCGTCAGCTCGATCCGGTTCATCGCCTCCGGAGAGACCCCATACGTTCGCACAGCAACACCGGCCGATCGAGCACGCTCAGCAAGTGCCGCGCCCCCCGGATCATCGATGCACACAACAGTGAATCCACCGTTGTTGGCGATATCTGTCACAAAGGTGTCGAACCCCTCCTCGACTGCTTCCAAGGTTCCCCAATAGTCGAGGTGGTCGGCCTCAACATTGGTGACGATTCCGGCAAACGCATTCAGTTGCAGGAACGTCCCGTCACTCTCATCAGCCTCGGCGATGAAGAGTTCGCCGGAGCCAGTGTGAGCGTTGGAACCAGACTCGTTGAGCTCACTGCCAATCACGAACGAGGGGTCAGCACCGCAGTGTTGTAGGGCAACGGTCAACATCGAGGTGGTGGTCGTCTTTCCGTGCGTTCCCGAGACCGCAATCGCCCTACTCTCGGCCATGATCGCGCCCAGCGCCTGTGCCCGAGTCAACACCCGCAAACCGCTCTCACGTGCGTAGGCCAGCTCAGGGTTCGTCGGAGGAATCGCTGTGGAGATGATGACTGTGTCTGCCTCGCCGACGTTCTCCGCCGCGTGGTCTATCGCGACGTTCGCCCCTAGTGCCCGCAATGCGGAGATACGGCGGGAGTCCTTGGCATCACTGCCAGAAACCCGGACACCCCTTGCGATCAACACCCGCGCGATTCCCGACATGCCAGCGCCACCGATTCCGACAACGTGGACGGCACCCAACTCTGCCAGACCCCCCGTTGAATCCAAGACGGTCACGACTCTCGCTCCTCTAGTCCCGACGGCTTACCCGCCCCTGCTGATCCGGATCCACCGATTGCCCGCTCGATCATGTCGGCGAACTGCTCGCCAGCGCCGCGATTGCCCATTCGCTGGGCGCTAAGTCCCATTGTCTCTAACTCACCGCGATCTGCCAGCTTTGGCAGCACGGTGCGCGCGACTTGTTGTGCTGAGAGCTGCTCATCGAGGAGGAAGTCTCCTCCCCCGGCGGTCACGATTCCCTCGGCGTTGAGTCGTTGCTCCCCATTTCCATGAGGAAGGGGGACATAGACCGCCGGCAGCCCTACGGCCGATAGTTCAGCGCAGGTCATCGCGCCGGATCGGCAGAGCGCGAGGTCAGCAGCCGCGTACGCCAAGTCCATCCTGTCGATATAGCCAACTCGTCGATAGTTCTGATGCATCGAGGGGTCGATATCGGAAAGCTCCGCGCCTTGGTCCAAGTTCTTGTCGCCCACCACGTGCAGGATCTGGAATCCGGCGGCAACGATCTGCGGTGCGGCAGCAGCAACGGCGTCGTTGATCCGACGAGCTCCGAGTGATCCGCCGAAAACGAGCAGGCAGGCGCGATCCTCAGCCAGTCCAAAGTGAGCGCGACCCTGCGAGCGCAAAGCCACGCGGTCCAAGTCCGCGATCGCGGTTCGTAGCGGAATTCCCAGCGTGGTTGCTCCCTTGATGGAGCCTGCCGTAGCTTCCGCCACGTAGGGCGTAAAGCGAGCCCCAAGGCGATTGGCAATCCCGGCCTTGGCGTTCGCCTCGTGAATCACGATGGGGACCCGTCCGCGAGCCGCCAAGTACGCCGGAGTGGCCACGTATCCCCCGAAACCAACGACTACGTCTGTTCCTTGCCGCTCCATCACCTCGCGGACTTCGCGTACTGACCGACGCAAACGCTTGGGCAGAGCGAGGAGATCACGGTTGGGGCGCCTCGGTAGCGGAACCGCTGAAATCAGCTTGAGGTCGTATCCACGTTCAGGAACGAGTCGGACCTCGAGCCCACGATCGGTTCCGAGGGCGAGAATCTGGGTAGCCGGGTCACGGCCCACGAGGATATCGGCGGTGTTGAGCGCTGGTTCAACGTGACCAGCAGTTCCTCCACCCGCTAGGAGAACGCGCACTACTGCCGTCCCTTTGACGTCTCGGCCGTCGAGCGACGGCGGGGGCGGCGAGATCCGCGCGATCGACCAGATCCTTGTGCCTCGACACCCTCCGACTTAGGACGTCGCCGCCGACTTCGGCCCTTCTTCTTTGTTGCCTTGCGTTCAGCGAGAAACTCGGTCGCGGCGGGCTGTGAGCGAGCGAAAGCCAGCAACATGCCGATAGCCATCATTGTGAACGTCAGGGAGGACCCGCCATAGGACACCAACGGCAGCGGCAGCCCAGTGATCGGCAACGCGCCTAGTACAGCGCCCACGTTAATCAGTGCCTGCGCGACGATCCAGATCCCAACACCAACGGTCGCTAACTGGATGAAATCGGTCTCTGCCTTCTTCGCGATCTGCCAGATCACGTAGGCGACGATCGCGAAGAGTACGAGGACGCTCAGCGTTCCGACAAGCCCTAGCTCCTCCCCGATTACGGCCAGGATGAAGTCCGTCTGGGCCTCGGGAAGGAATCCCCACTTTTCTCGGCTCGCGCCAAGTCCCACTCCCCACCAGCCCCCGGTAGCCAGCGCGTACTGTCCGTGGATTACCTGCCATCCCGCACCATCTGGATCTGCGGCTGGATCCAGCCAGGTCGCGAACCGTTGGAGTCTGTAAGGGGTAGTGATGGACATGAATGCGATCATCGAGAGGATCCCCGCGCCCATCCACGCGAAGAGCCGCAGCGGCGCACCTGCGATCAACAGGATCGCGGCAACGGCCGGCATCATGACCAACGTGGTCCCAAGGTCACCCTCGAATAGAATGAGCATGATCATGGCGCCCGCGACCGGAGCCAGCGGAATCAGCAACGACCGCCATCCATCCACCGACTGGCGTCGCTTCGCGATTAAGTCAGCGGACCACACAATCAGAGCGAACTTCGCGAACTCACTGGGCTGCAAGCGGAACGGCCCACCGAGGTTGATCCAGTTGCGCTGACCGTTGACCTCAACACCGATCCCCGGAACGAAGACCAGAAGTAGCGCAAGGAACGCGATCACCAGCAGGATCGGCGCCATCCGGCGAAAGAACTTGACCGGCATTCGAGACAGGAAGAGCATCGCGACGATGCCAAGTCCCGCGAACATGAGCTGGCGAAGGAACAGCGTGTACGCCGAACCCGTGCCGTCAAAGGAGACGATCGTCGAGGCCGACAACACCATCACGAGGCCAATAATCAGCAGCAGCGACACAGCGCCAAGGAGAAATCCGTAGTCGGCCAGCGGGTGCTTCAGTGCCTTCCCAAGTGAGAACAACCGCCGTGGCTCATCAGTACGGCGCGCCTTACGACGGGAATCACTGACGTCGACGTGTTCTTCCGTTGAATTCGTCGACGCTCGTGTCCGTGAACGAGTCCGGCCCCGCGAGGGTGGAAGCTCGGTATCGCTGATGCGATCAGCCTCCACTCGTTACGCTCGCGTCCCTACAGTTCCCTGACCGCCGCAGCGAATGCGTCCCCGCGCTGAGCGTAGTCGCGAAACATATCCCACGACGCACAACCAGGGGCAAGCAAGACTGTGTCACCAGGTTGGGCGACTTCCGCCGCTAACCTGACCACCTCGGCCATCGCCCTAGTGTCCGTCGATGAGACCTGTAGAACAGGGACTTCTGGTGCGTGTCGAGCCATTGCTTGGGCGATCTTCTCTCGATCCTGACCCAGGAGCACGGCTGCTCGCAGCCGCGACGCCGAATCTTTGACCAAATCGTCAAAATCCTGACCCTTCGCTAGTCCCCCAGCCACCCACACAACCGAGTCGTAGGCCGACAAACTAGTCGCCGCCGCGTGGCCGTTCGTCGCCTTAGAGTCATCGACGTAGCGAACCTCATCCACCACCGCGACTTCGGTGATTCGGTGCCCTGCTGGCTCAAAGTCCCGCAGACCGCGCAGCACCGCGGCTGGTGGAACTCCATATGCGCGCGCGAGACCTGCCGCTGCAAGCGCGTTTGCAATGTTGTGCGGAACGGACGGCTGCACGTCCTCAGTGGTAGCCAACTCCTGGGCGTGTGTCGCCCTGTTCTCGATGAACGCGCGATCCACTAGGTAGTTGTCGACGAGTCCAAGCATTGATCGCGCCGGAGCCCCGAGGGTAAATCCGATTGCCCGAGCACCCTCAATGACGGGGGCCTGCTCAACCATCTGTTCAGTAACCGGGTCCTCAAGGTTGTAAATACACGCGCGGACTGTCCGTTCGAAGACGCGAGCCTTGGCTGCGACATACGCCTCATACGATCCGAAGTGATCAACGTGATCGGGAGCAACGTTCAAACAGGCTGCGGCTAGCGGGCTAATCGTGTGGACGAACGGGAGTTGTGGGGCGCCGACCTCGATCGCGAACACATCGAAGGGGACACCTGAGGTCACGGCCTCGACCAAGCTGACTCCGATGTTCCCAACCGCCGCCGTGCGCTTGCCCGCTGCTTTGAGGATCGACTCCAGCATCAGGGTGGTTGTCGTCTTTCCGTTCGTTCCGGTGACAAGCAGCCATCGAGCGGCGTCTTCCCGGCGTAGCCGCCACGCCAGCTCAAGCTCGCCCCAGATAGGCACATTCGTGCTCTGAGCCCGCTTAACCACAGATGCATGAGGCGCAACACCTGGTGAAAGCACAAGTAGCTGAGCGTCGGCAAGGTCAAACTCGCCGGTATTGCCTAGATCAATTTTTGCCCCGAGTATCTCTAGGATCGTCGCGCGCTCGCGCTGTTTCTCCTCGGTAGAAGCATCATGAATCGTGACTCGCGCACCCCGCTGTATGAGCGCATCTGCACAAGCGAATCCAGCAACACCGAGACCGACGACGTGAACATCGAAGCCAACCCAATCAGAATCGGTCGTTCCGAACTCGGGCGCGAACGCCGGGGACTCGAGCTCGCTCATGTGCGAACCCATTCTCCGTAGAACAAGCCGAGACCGGCCGCGACAAAGAGGCCTTGAATGATCCAGAACCGCACAACGATGGTCACCTCACCCCAACCCTTCATCTCAAAGTGGTGATGAAGCGGGGCCATGCGGAACATTCGCTTACCTGTGAGCTTGTAAGAGCCGACCTGGCCGATAACCGACAGGGTGATCAGGAGGAACAGCCCACCCAAGAAGATGAGAAGCAGTTCGGTCTGACTCAGAATCGCGAATGCGGCGATCGCTCCGCCGAGGGCCAACGAACCCGTGTCGCCCATAAAGATCTTCGCCGGAGACGTATTCCACCACAAGAACCCAAAACAGGCCCCGGCTAAGGCTGCTGCCAGAACCGCCATATCCAGGGGATCTCGGACGGTGTAGCACCGAGTGAAGACCTCAAACGAACAACTCTGACCGTACTGCCATACCGAAATGAGCGTGTAGGCCATGAACGTCATCATCGATGCGCCGGTGGCTAACCCGTCGAGCCCGTCAGTCAGGTTGACCGAGTTAGTCGTGGCAGTCACCAGGAACCAGATCCACAAGACAAATATCGCTGTTGGCAACACCAGGGGCGTATCGCGGATAAACGAGATCGCCCGCGACGCTGGAGTAACGCCGTCGGGATCTGGGAACTGGGTGACGAACCAAGCGAATGTCAACGCGACCATTGCTTGACCGACGAGTTTGGTGCGTGCCCGCATTCCGGTGGCCCGGCGGCGGAATATTTTCAGGTAGTCATCGATGAAACCAACTGCTCCGAGACCGACAATCAGATAGAGCGCAAGTAGTCCAGAAGCGGTGGGTCCTCTGCCAGAGACTAGGTGTGAAGCGAGGTAACCCAGGCACACGGCCAGGATGATCGCCGCCCCACCCATCGACGGCGTCCCGCGTTTACCTTCATGCTCTGGGTAGGGCTCACCCTCCTTCGACACACGGATCGCCTGGGAATACCCATGCGAACGCAATGCGCGTATCAACAGCGGCGTGCCAAACAAGGTCGTGAGCAGTGCCACAACGGCCGAAACAATAACAAAAATCACCGAGGAGCTCCCTCAGCTGTGGGTTGCGGCCCACCGTGTGCGGCAATCAATTCGGCAGCCAGGTGTTCGAGGGCGACTCCTCTGGAAGCCTTCACGAGGATGACGTCACCTGCCCCAACTCTTGTCCGAAGGTACTCCGCAGCATCGGAAACCTCTGGCGAATAGTAGGCCTCCGACCCGTAGTAGCCCTCACTAGCCGCGCCGAGCACCATCGGACGACAAGGTGGACCTATCCCTACGAGGTTGTCTATCCCAAGCCGAACAGCTGCCCGACCCACCGCATCATGAGCCATCATCGACTCGTCGCCTAGTTCGCGCATCTCCCCTAGTACCGCCCAGGTCTGCTTACCCTTACCCATCGCGGCAAGGGCGCGTAAACCGGCCAACATCGATTCCGGATTCGCGTTGTAAGCATCGTTAATCACAGCAGTCCCATCGTTAGTGATGGTGACCTCCATCCGCCATCGTGACTCCTGGCGTACGTGCGGCAACGAATCGAAGACCTCCTCGGCGCACAGCCCCGCCGCGGTGGCAGCGGCGACCGCTGCTGCGACATTCAGGCCTTGGTGGGCGCCCCGCAGTTGCAGCGGGATTGTTCGAGTTTGCTCGTCAATGCGCAACGTGAGCTCGACGCGGGCGGTCTCGTCTAACTCCACGTCCACAACTTGGACGTCGGCGCTCTTACTGCTGCCGAACCATCGGATCGAGGCGGTGGTTCGATCCGCCATCGCCGCAACATTCGGGTCGTCGGCATTCAGAATCGCGATTCCCGCAGGGTGCAGCGCCTCGACGATCTCTGCTTTTGCCTGCGCGATCGCAGCCTGCGAGCCGAACTCGCCTAGATGTGCGGATCCGACGTTGAGCGCAATTGCAATATCGGGTCGGGCGATTTGGCACAGGGTCGCAATATGGCCAATCCCACGAGCACCCATCTCAAGCACTAGGTAGCGAGTCTTGTCTGTCACCGCACAGATCGTCGTTGGCATCCCGATCTCGTTGTTGAACGATCCGGGCGGGGCAACCGTCTGCTGGGCATGGCCCAATATCTGGCCAAGGATGTCCTTTGTGCTCGTCTTACCACTGGACCCCGTCATCGCTAGGACCGTCAGATTTGAGCTTGCGGCGATCACCGCCGAAGCCACCTGTCCGAAAGCGGTAAGTGTGTCCACCACTGTGATCCGGCGGCTGTCTCGTCCTTGACCGGATCCAGTTGGCGTCTGCGAGTCAGCCACGATCGCAGCAACGGCGCCAGAGTTCAGCGCCGCCTCCACGTAGTGATGGCCATCGTGACTGTCCCCAACGATCGCGATAAACAGATCGCCAGGTGTCACGAGTCGGGAGTCGTGAACAACATCGCCGGTCACGACTTCGCTGGCGCCAAGATCCGGTGACATCTCACCGGAGACCGCCCGCGCAATCTGCGCAATAGTCATCTCAATCACGGTGTTCGCCTGTCAGTGCTGCACCGAGAACCAACCGATCATCGAGAGCGGTCCGGATGCCGTTCACCTCTTGGGTCGCTTCATGGCCCTTACCCAAAGCGAGAATCACGTCCTCATCCCTCGCGATCGCCACGGCGTGGCGCAGGGCGGCGACCCGGTCACCGATCTCCACCGTCTCGGCTCGGGTAACCGTTCCGTCTCGGCCCATACCTGCCATCATCTCCCGCCTGATCACGGCGGGATCCTCTGTTCTGGGATTGTCGTCGGTGATAATTGCCACGTCCGCTCCTCGGGCAGCGGCTGCCCCCATTAACGGGCGCTTCTCTGTGTCGCGGTCACCTCCGCAGCCCAAGACAACGATCAATCTGCCAAAACGAGAGTCAGCGAGAGTCCGGCCAACCGCGATAGCCCTCGCGACCGCATCGGGGGTGTGGGCATAGTCCACAAGTGCGGCGATCGCAGTGTCAGTCCCCACTTGCTCCATCCGACCGGGAACACCTGGGCTCTGCGCAACTCCGCTTGCAGCCTGCGAGATGTCGCCGGTGATTGTCGCCACCGCAACCGTTGCAGCCACAGCGTTGCTCACGTTAAAGAGACCCGGGAGCCGACATCCCGCTCGGTACTGACCCTGCGGACCAAGTAGCCGGAACTTCCATCCAACGCTGGCCGTGTCGAGATCGGCTACTGTCCAGTCGGCAATTTCGGTTGAGTGATCATCATGGCCAAGTACTGAGAACGTCGCCGTCGGGATCGACGCGTTGTTCGCCAGTCTTTCTCCCCACTCGTCGTCGACACATACGACGGCTGCCCTCGAGTACGCGGGAGTGAATAGCGAAGCCTTCGCCTCAAAGTAGTGCTCTTGGTCGCCGTGGAAGTCAAGGTGATCGTGGCCAAGGTTGGTAAATACCGCCACATCGAACGCCACAGCGGACACTCGCCCGAGGGCTAGGGCATGACTCGAGACCTCCATCGCCACCGCCTCAACTCCGTGCTCAATCATGACGGCCAAGAGCGCATGTAGATCTGGCGCCTCTGGAGTGGTTCGGACCGCAGGCTGGGACCTATCACCGATCCTGGTGACAACCGTTCCGATCAAGCCCGTCACCAGTCCAGCTGCCTGCAGGGCGGCCTCCGCCAACATCGCCACGGTCGTCTTGCCGTCAGTTCCAGTCACACCGATAATCTTCAACTTCGCTGAGGGATCGTCATACACCCACGAGGAAACCTTCCCCAGCACCTCCCGCGGGTCGTCAACGACGAGAACTGGAACACCAAGCTCGGAATCGATCAGATCGACGCCGACCTCGTCGGTAAGAATGGCCACTGCTCCAGCACCGGCGGCCTGTTCAGCGAACTGGGCACCGTGGACATGTGCGCCAGCAAGTGCCGCGTAAAGGTCACCGTCGGCCACTCTGCGAGAGTCGAGCGTGACGCCGACTATTGACGTGTCACCGAGTCCTTCCCCAACTACGTCAAGTAGTTCAGCGAGTTCAGTCAGTGGTTTGGGGATGACGGTCGGCCTGAGAAGGTGGGTGATGGGGCTATCACCAGGAGGCTCCATCGTCGCGGGACTCACCCGTGCCAGTTCCAGGGCCCGCCCTTTGTCGACCCCTTGGTGTGTAGCTCAAGGACTGGAGACTCCTCACCCGAGGGCGGGATCTCCATCATCTGTAGTCCGGCAGTCATGACCGCTTTGAATACTGGCCCGCCCGTGACGCCACCGAAGTACTCTCGCTTTGGGTTGCGGGTGACGACTGCCACCACCAGCTTGGGATCGTCTGCGGGAGCGAAGCCAATGAACGAGGCGACATATCCTCGATATCCGCCGGTCCCGCCGTTCGCTTCGGGATCGTAGAGCTGCGCAGTTCCAGTCTTGCCAGCCACTCGGTAGCCGGGAACATTCGCGATACCTTGGGCAGTCCCGCCCTCAAGCACAACCTGCTCCATCATCACGGTCAGCTCGTCGGCAGCCTCATCGCTGATAACCCGAGTCACCTCCGGATCTGGAGTTCGATCAACGTTTCCTTCGGGGTCGATCTTCGCGTCCACAAGTTTGGGAGCGACCCGCTCGCCACCGTTCGCCACGGTTGCGAATACTGACGCCATCTGTACCGCGTTGGTCGAGTAGCCCTGCCCATAGGCGACGTTGGGGAAGGTGAGGTCGCCCCATTGCGACGTCGGAAGTAGCTCGCCTTTGTTCTCTAGCGGGCTACCGAGGCCAGTAGGCTCACCGATACCGAACTTCTTCATGTAGTCATACTGCGTGTCCTCACCGATGAGTTCAGCAGCTTGAATCGTGCCGATATTACTAGATTGAGCGAGAACACCAGCCAAGGTCATCTTGTAGAAGGGGTGGTCAACATCGTCCTTGAAGAGGAACTCGCCGTCGCCATTTGGACGGGGCAATCGATTGGGGACTTTGAAGACTGTCGACGAATCTGCCGCGCCCTGGTCAAGCACCGCAGCCATCGTCATGACCTTTCCCGTTGAGCCAGGATCGAATGCCTGCTCAACAGCATTGTTCCGCAGTCGTTCCGCATCGCCCTCTTTGATGTTGTTGGGGTCAGCGCCTGGTGATTGCGCGACCGCCAGCAGGCGGCCAGTCTTGGGGTCCATCGCCACGACAACTGCGCTATCGGCATCAAATCTCTTGATACTTGCGTTGATCTGCTTCTGAGCTATCCACTGCAGGTCACGGTTGATCGTAAGCTGGATGCTGGAACCAGGCTGCGCCTCGACCTCAGTGCCAGTTCCCGTCGGAATCTCTCCCCCGGTAGCACTGCGCTCGTATGTCTTCGAGCCGTCGACACCAGCTAGTTCGTCGTCGAACTGGGCCTCAAGTCCTGCGACCCCGGTCCTTTCCGCGTTTGTGTATCCCAGCAGATTTGCGGCCAGCGACCCGGATGGGTACACCCGCTTTGACGCTGGTTCGCTGTACATACCCGGCAGCCCGGACCCAGCACTCTTACCTGGGAGATTCAGCTCACGGATCTCGTCCCACTTTGACAGCTCGAGTTTGCGAGCCACATAGGCGAACCGGACTTCGTTTCCGTTGGAGTTGGTCTTGCGCTGCAACGACTCCACGATCTTCTCAGGCGCAATGCCAACGATCGGAGACAGTTGCTCCGCGTAGTACTCGGGGTCATCAATCAGGTAGGGATCTGCCGTGATGTCACGCGCTGGGACGCTTTGGGCCAATGCGATTCCGCTCGCGTCGTAGATCTTTCCCCGCTCGGCGGGCTGATCTACCTTCACAGTGCGCGAGTTCTGCGCGACTGAGGCCAGCGCATCGCCCTTCACAACCTGCAGATCGACTAGACGGGCCGCGAATAGCGAGAAGACAAAGAGCCCGCAGATCAACAGAACCTTCAGCCGACCTTGGCCGTCCTTCAGCGTGAACGGTGCTGAAACGGATGCATAGAGCCGACCCAGTGGCGAGTCATGACTACGCGAATCACGATCGTCCCAGCCATCTGGGTCATCGCGACGCCCCCGCGACCGCCGAGGCGGTGAACTCAAACTCAACGATTAGCTCCCAGTAAATCCCGAACAGGTTGTTCGCCGCCGCTCGCGCCTACCCCTGAGGAAGCAGAACCGGCACTAGTCCCAGTCGAGAGCGTTGCGCTCGACTCTCCTGATGTTCCACTACTAAGCGCAGAACTCCCCGGACCGACAGGCACTTCACCAGCTCCTAAACCGCCGGTAACGGGCACCTCACCACCCGGGGGGACCACAACCGGAGCTGCGTCTTCGGCCTTGGGCTTCTTAACCTTCGGCGCGGGTGGCGCGACCGCCGGGTCGGACTCGCCAAGGATCTTGCCGTCTGTCAAGCGCAGGAACACCGGACTTCCGGCGGCCACCATTCCGAGCTCGGTGGCTCGTTCTTGTAGCCCGATAGGCGACTCCGCCGCAGCCAACTCCTCGCTTAGAACCTGTTCCCGCAGCGTCAGTTCACGACTGTCCTTGCGAATGGTCTGCAGTTGAAAGCTGTTCTCGGCTAGCGAGGTGTTGAGTAGGAGTAGAGAGAAGAGCGTGGCGGTCAAGAGCCCCAGAACGAGAATGATGAAGGCACCATTGCCCAACCGAAGGCGTCCGCCCGACACTACGAGCCGTAGATGGCTCAGACCCAAGGTCGTTGATAGACCTGCGACGCTGGCACTTGGAGCACTGATTGCACCCGCCGCACCACTCATCGCGATTCCGTCGTGTGGTGGGCGACCGGTAGCGCTCCGCTGCGAGGATTGGGACTGACCCGCTTTGGACGCCGACGAGCGACTCGGCCGCACCAGTCGGGCACCAACACGAGAGCGCATTCCGGCAGCATCGATCTTGCTTGTACCAACGCCTTGATGCGGTATCGCGGTCATGCTGCCTCCCTCACACGCTCGACGGCGCGAAGCTTCGCTGAAGCTGCCCGCGGATTGGTAGAAATCTCCTCATCAGACGGTACCTGCGCTCCCCTAGTGAGTTGCCGCAACCGAGGCCGCGAGTCGTCGGGAATAACCGGGAGACGAATCGGGCTAGATTCCTTGGAATCAGCCGCAAATCGTCGTTTGATAATTCGATCTTCTAGCGAGTGATAGGAGATAACCGCAATCCGTCCACCCACAACTAGGGCTGCCAGCGCAGCGTCTATTGCGGTGGGCAAGCCTGCGAGCTCCCGGTTAACTTCAATTCGGATCGCTTGGAACGATCGCTTCGCTGGGTTCCCACCAGTTCTCTTAGCCGGCGCGGGAATAGCATCACGAACGATTTCAGCCAGTTCCGTCGTCGTTGTTAGTGGGGCAATATCGCGTCGGCGAACGATCGCACTGACAATCCGAGTTGCACTACGCTCCTCGCCGTACTCCCGCAGAACCCGCACGAGGTCCCCTGGGCTGTAGGTATTGACAACCTCAGCCGCCGTCAGGGTGTCTGATGGGTTCATTCGCATATCCAGCGGAGCCGGGCGTGAATACGAGAAGCCCCGTTCGCTCTCATCGAGTTGCATACTGGATACGCCGAGGTCAAATAGCGCCGCGTCTAGCTGCCCCCCGTTGTGCTTGGGCAGTAGCTCTGCAAGCTGCTCGTGCTCACCGGCAATAGGAACGAATCGGTCACCGAAGCGGGCAAGGCGTTCACCTGCCTTCTGCAGTGCGATGGGATCCCGGTCGAGTCCAAGGACCGTCAACTCGGGGAACCTGGTGAGGAAGGCCTCCGCGTGGCCGCCAAGTCCCAGGGTTCCATCGAGCATCACCGCACCAGGGCGCTCAGCAGCTGGGGTGAGTAGGTCTAGACATTGCTCAAGCTGCACCGGAACATGCATGGCGACCTCTCTATCCGCTTTTGGTTCACGTTCGCGTGAGCTGGGAGTGGTTGGTTTGGTTACTGGTCGAGGAGTCGGATCCGGTAGATGGAGGATGAATTGGTGGCGTGGATTCAGGTCCCCGTCCGCGCATCTGTCGATGTTGGGGAAGAACATCGATCGATACGTGATCCAGCGATACCGGGGAAGGTGTTCCGCTGGAGCGAAACGGCGGCCAGGGGCCTCAATCAACGCCACCGGACTGCGGTGGGGTGTTGGTAGGTCGGGGTTCTAGAAGACTCCTGGAACCACCTCCTCCGTCAGTCCGGCGAATGCCGGGTCCTGGGCTGACAAGTACGCCTGCCAGCTCGTCGGGTTCCAGATCTCGAGAGTGTCGTGATTACCCACGACGACACATTCACGCTCTAGGTCTGCGTAGTCACGAAGTGGCGTCGGGATGCTGATCCGCCCCTGCTTGTCCGGAACTTGATCGAATGCTGCTGAGAAGAGCACTCGTGAGTAGGCACGAGCTCGTGCGTCAGTTCGCGAGGCCTCGCGGATACGGTTTGCGTAGTCACCGAACTCTGCGACGGGCCACACCACCACTGACCGGTCTTGGCCTTTAGACAACACCAATCCGTCAGCGAGCGCGTCGCGAAACTTCGCCGGGAGTACCAGCCGACCCTTCCCGTCTAGCAACGGGGAATGCGTACCGAGAAACATCGGACACCACTCCCTCCACGCCTGCAGACAAGAGCCCCAATGACTCCGCTGTATGCGAGGTTACTCCATTTCCCTCCACTTTCAACCCTAGAGCACCATTTTCATGCCTAGTCACCCTCAGTATCCCCAGTTTCCACCTCGCGGCAAATCCAACCCCCTCCTGGCTGCGGAGCTGTCATCCCTGCCCCAGGACAACGAAAAGCGCCACCGAACCTCACATACGTGGGAGTTCGATGGCGCCAATCGACTGGCCGAATCACTCGGCCGCACTGCGAAAGTTAGTCGGCTGGAAGCTCCAACGGGCCACCCTTAGCTGCCGGGAAGTAGTCCTTGCCGATACCGGAATCCGCTTTGGGGACCATTACAGTCCGCTTCCACGACACGATCTGGTCACCGTTTTGATTCAATCCACGCGTAATCATGGTGACAATGCCAGCGAATGGGCGCTTCGCCGATTCCCGCTTGTCAATGCAAATCGACTCCGCGTAGATGGTGTCGCCGATGTAGACCGGGAAGGTCAACTTGATGTCCGTCCAGCCAAGGTTTGCAACCGCGTTCTGTGACATATCGATGACGGACAGACCTAGCACCAGCGCAACCGTCAATCCACTATTGACGATGATCTTTCCATCAGTGATCGGATTGGATGCAGCGAGGTGAGCGTTGAAGTGGTTCTGGTTTGTATTACAGGTCAATAGGGTGAACCAGGTCGAGTCAGCCTCAGAAATCGTGCGGCCAAACGGATGCTGGTAGACGTCTCCCACCTCGAAGTCTTCGAAGAAGCGGCCGAGTTGCGCGGGGTGAACTGCCATGGATGACGCCTTTCATCAGGGAGAATCACTCGAACGCGCTTCAGTAGGGCGCTCGAAATCTCAGAACAAGTGACGGGTTGTAGTCCCCGCTAGCTTACGACTTACCGCGGAGCGGACGGTCGGTCGGCTTGACTAGATGCCCTTGGCTAACGCATCTGAGGGGGCGGCGCCATACCTTCCCACTCCAGAGACACGCAGTCCTTTGAGCCAACGCAAGGACAACTCGTAGGACGCCTCGGCCAACTCTTGGCTTCTGCGGAAGTCGTCCGGACGAGATCCAATCGGCCAAGGACCGGGAAGGTAGAGCACGGTGCGGTCTGCGACAGCCTCGAGGTCTCGTCGAACCTGCTGGGCAGCCATGATCGCTAGGGTTCGCAACATCGCCGATCGCAGGGAGTCCTCGCGATCTGGCGCGATTACCGTGAATCCGCAGTCAAGCACGACGATGGTCTTAGCGCCCTGGGCGGCAGCGATACGAATGGGTACGTTTGCCACAACCCCTCCATCTACGAGCCGACGCCCTTCGCGCTCAACGACTGGGAAGATCGCGGGGATGGCCGCGCTGGCCAGTAACGCCGAAGTCAGATCTCCTGATCTCAGTGAGACTGCCTCACCGGTATCGAAATCTGTCGCGACACTCGTATGGGGTATCGCCAACTCCCCGAAGTCCCGAGCGACAACCGCGCGGTGGATGAAGCTGCGCAAGTGGTTGTTGTCGATCGCTGCTGGTTTGCGAGAGGCCACACGGACTGCAGTGGGGAGGTTCTTTCCGAAGATGTCTTCCCGAGTGACCGTGGACCACAATGCGGCCAATCGGTCGGAGGCGACACTCGGATCGTCAGCAACGACGGCGCCGTTAAGGGAACCTACCGAGGTTCCAACAATAAAATCGGGCTGAAGGTCAGTCTTTGCGAGCGCCCGCAGCTGTCCGACCTGTACGGCGCCGTAGGAGGCCCCACCTGCAAGAACGTAAGCGACCGGTCCCGGCAACTCCGCACTCAGCGGAATCGGGCTCACCAGTGGCTAGAATCCGTCAGATTCGCGACGCTTACGCCAGCGATCTTCCACCTTTGACATGAACCCACTCGAGCCCTTCGCCTTACTCTGACTCTTGGGCTTAGAGGACGCTGATACTCCCCCACCGTCTGCGGCGCTATCGGCCGACACCGGCTTCGAGGGCTCACGGAAAGCGGCCCCAATAAAGAGCGTCCCACCGAGCATGAAGAGGAATCCAACCGCGCCAAGAACCACGAGATTCGTCATCACGCCACCGAGGAGGCCGGCGAGGCCAATGACAACACCGATCGACCCAAGTAGTACTTGGCGGCCGTTGATCGTGCGATCCGAACCCTGTCGCATCGTGGTCGCGAGCTTCGGGTCCTCTTGGTGGAGGGCGCGCTCCATTTGCTCTAGTAGGCGCTGCTCATGCTCCGAAAGCGGCACGGGCGCTCACCCCCTCATCGTTATGTGACTCTTCATCACAACACTTACCGGGTCACTGACTGTCGGCTCTGCGCTGATCGCTCAGCACAGAGTGGCTTTGGGTTCAACTCTAGAACCTTGCTAGTTCTCACTACCAAGTGGTCCAAGAAATGAGACTCTAGCCGCCACCTTACCGACCTGTTCATAGCATAAGCATCTGATGCCAATCTGCAAAGTCGTAGAGAGCCGTTCGTTACACATTTCTATCCTTTCGGCCTAGCAGGCTTCCCCGGGCTACCGCGGCAGACCCAAACCGATCGATTACCTCATCCATTGCCTTCTCCGCTGCAGAAAGCGACTCGGTCGGCTGATCGAGAGTCAACTGGTGTCCGGCGGACTCAGTCGCAATCAGCTTTGTAACGCGAACGCCAACGAGGCGAACCGACACTCCCGGCTTCGCCATCGCGGCGAGCAATCGCTGAGCCGCGTCAAACACCACACCTGAGGAATCACTCGGACTGCCAAACGTGTACGACCGTTCAACTGTCCGGAAGTCTGCAAAACGAACTTTGACGCTGACACCCTGCGCTAACAGCTCGGCCCGACGCAACCGCCGACTTACTACCTCAACCTCGCGTCGCAGTTGCAGCCGAAGCTCAGCGGGGTCGGTGAGGTCGGAGTCGAATGTTCGCTCCGAACCGATCGACTTCTCGACCGAATCGACAGCTAGTCCGCGGATTTCCTCACCGGCCGCGAGTGCCCGCAACTTTTGCGCGCTCGCCTTCCCGACCGCGTTTGTCAAAATGGCCGATGACAGCTCCGCAAGGTCAGCCACCTTGTAGACGCCGATCGCTGCCAACGCCTTACCCGTCGCCCCACCTACTCCCCAGAGCCGTTCAACCCGCAAGGAGTGCAGAAACTCCACCGTCTGAGCACGCGGAACGACAAGCAGTCCGTCCGGTTTTGCCAACGTCGAGGCGATCTTCGCAACCATGGTCACTGCAGCTACCCCGACCGAACAAGGAAGATCTAGCTCCGACTTCGCCCGTTGACGAATAAGGCCTGCAATCGCCGCCGGGCTGCCCAACAAGCGGACCGCGCCTGTGACATCGACGAAGGCCTCGTCAATCGAAACCTGCTCGACGCGCGCTGAGACGCTGCGAAAAATCTGCATCATCTGTGCACTTGCTTCGCTGTACTTACCCATCGACGGCTCAATCACGACGGCATTGGGGCTTGCCCGCAGGGCGCGCCCCATCGGCATAGCGGAATGCACACCGTGAGCCCGCGCCTCGTACGTCGCCGACGTCACGACGCCTCGACCGTTTGCCCGACCAATAATGACTGGGCGACCGCGCAACTCCGGCTGATCCCGAAGCTCCACCTCTGCAAAGAACGCGTCCATGTCAACGTGTAGGACATTGCAGCCAGCATCATCACTACCCAAGACTGGGAGTCCGTCATCGCGACGAAGCTGGTCGGCGGTCATGGGGAGAGCCTCGCACGCTGGCCTGACAGTCCGTGACTTCCACTCCCGACCTCATTAGTGTTGCGGTAGCCATAGGGAGGTCAGGTGCAACAGTGGATCAGGTAATAAGAACCGACGGTCTCGTCAAGTCCTTCGGCAAGTTCAGAGCGCTTGACGGATTGGATCTGACGCTAGCGCGGGGTGAGGTCCTAGGCTTTATGGGCCCCAACGGCGCTGGGAAGTCAACCACGATCCGGGTTTTGCTCGGCCTATTGCGCGCTGACGCTGGCGATGTCGAGTTGCTCGGCGGAGACCCGTGGCGCGACGTCGTTGCGCTACACCGCCGGCTGGCTTACGTCCCGGGCGATGTCAGCCTCTGGCCGGGTATGACCGGAGGCGAAGCAATCGACCTGCTTGGGAACCTTCGCGGCGGCCTCGATGAAGACCGCCGCACCGAACTCCTGGAACGCTTCGAACTCGATCCCCGCAAACGTGGCCGTACCTACTCCAAAGGCAACCGACAGAAGGTCGCCATCGTTGCTGCACTGGCATCTGATGTCGAACTGCTCATCTTGGACGAACCAACCTCTGGGCTCGATCCGCTCATGGAGATGGTATTTCAAGAGGAGATCGCGAAGGAAAAGGAACGCGGTCGCAGTATCCTCCTGTCAAGCCACATCATGAGCGAAGTCGAGGCCTTGGCCGATCGCATCTGCATCATCCGAGATGGTCGAATAGTCGAGACCGGCACCCTGGAACAGATGAGATCACACGCGCGAACCGCGATCACCGCCGTTGTCGCGCAATCCGCCACTGACTTGGACCGACTACCCGGTGTCCATGATCTGCGGGTCGATGGCGACCGACTCTCTCTAAACGTGGATGCCGATCATGTCGGGGAGGTCATGACTGAGCTCGCCCGCCTTGACATCACGTCGATGTCAGTCGCGCCTCCCTCCCTAGAAGCGCTGTTTCTACGGCACTACGGGGATAGCACCACTACCGACGATGCGCCATGAGCGCAACGAGCGAACTGCGCACCTCCGACCCCGGCGACGTTGCCAATCGCACGGAGGGATCGAGCCGCACGACAGCGGGCCTACGCCCACTGCTCGTCGCATCGATGCACCAGGACGCGAGGCTGATCGCTCCCTGGGTGGTAGGAATCACCGTCTTGTCGATCTCCTCAATTCTGGCGTACAACATCCTGTTCGGTGATCCCGCGACGCAAGCGCAGTTCATCCAATCAGTCGGAGCCAACCCCGCGCTCAATCTGGTCTTTGGGCCGGCTCGCGACCTCAGCACCGTGGACGGTTTCACCGCGTGGCGCTCCCAGGCTCTAGGAGGGTTGTTCGCCGGCTTGATGGCGATTCTCATTGTCACGCGCAACAGCCGCGCTAACGAGGATTCCGGTCAGGCCGAGCTGATCGCATCGGGTGTCGTGGGACGATCGACCAGACTTGCTGTTGCCGTCGCCATGGCGACCATCGCCTCGTTTGCTGCAGGCGGACTCGCGGCGCTGCTCACGATCGCTTTTGGCGGTGGAGTAGTCGCATCGATCAGCCTGGGGGCAACCTTCACAGCCGCTGGTTTGATGTTTGCTGGCGTCGCCGCCGTAACCGCGCAATTGGGCTCGGATTCCCGGGCCGCTGGATCGATGGCGATCGGCACGCTTGGCGCTTGTTACCTGATCCGCGGCTACGTCGACACCGCCGATCCTGATGGCTGGGCGGTGTGGCTCTCCCCCCTCGGATGGACCGAGCAAGTCGCCCCGAGCACAGCAAACAACTGGTGGCCACTACTGGCATGTCTGGCTCTGGCGTTGGCGCTCGTCGCAATCGGATTTCGGTTGCAGAATATCCGGGACTTCGGCCAAGGTCTGATTGCCTCCCGGCCCGGCCCCGGCCGGGGTCGATTGGTTGCGAGCATTTGGGGCCTCGCGATCAGGCTGAACCGGAGTGCAGTCATCACTTGGACAATCGGCCTCACCATCATCGGTGCAGTTTTCGGATCACTGTCGACAACGATGATCGAAGTTGTCGAGACCAACCCCGCAGTTGCCCACGTACTTGCCGCAGGAGCAACCACCAAGAGCGAACTGTCGTTCGGACTACTCATCACTCTGATCAACTTGGTGGTCATCATTGCTGCGCTCTACGGAATCGGGATCGCAAACCGCGTCTATAGCGAGGAAGTAGCCTTCCGAGTGGAGCCACTACTGGCGGGTTCACTCACTCGATTCAAGTACCTCGCGAGCAACGTCGTGGTGGCACTGGTCGGCTCAGCGGTGGCAGTCATGGCAGCGGTGTTTGCGATGAGTCTCGTCGCGGCCCCAGCGAACGATTCCGTCACCGTTGGAGCGCTTTTACTGCAAGGATTAGTGGCCATCCCTGCACTTTGGCTACTCGTCGGGGTTAGCCTCGCTGCCATCGGAGCCAAACCGAAAGTCCGGCTCATCGCATGGTTTGGCGTAGTTGCCACATTCGGCCTGACTCTGCTGGGCCCCTCATTCAACCTGCCTGACTGGGCACTGGGGATCAGCCCGCTGTGGCACATCCCGAACCTCAAGTCCTCCGACCCGGACTTCGGCGGCCTCATCGCGATCTCTCTCATCGCTACTGCGCTACTGGTCGTCAGTTTCGTCGGCTTCCGTCGCCGAGATGTCCTCTAGCGAATATTGGGCTCCCTCCCTTTCGAATACGAGACAGCGGCAATACGGTATGGGTATGACGTCACCTGATGACAGCGCACCGAGCATCTCGACTGGCCCGCAACTTCGTCGGCCCGAAGGTGCGACTCATTCGGTGACGAATCAGCCTCCCCCACTAGTGGACTACGACGTCTTCGCATCTGACACCCCACTTGTCGACTCCTTCGCCGCATTTGCTGGCACCAGCGGCGAAGCGCACCTACCCGAGTTATCGAAGTTGGGGCGACTAGCGAGCAGTCCGCCCGTGCAACAGTGGGCCGTCGAGGCCGACACCAACAAACCGGTCCTGCGAACCCACGATCGGTACGGAAACCGGGTAGACGAGGTCGAGTTCCACCCTGCATGGCACCAGCTTATGAACGAGGCGATCAGCGCGGGGCTCGGCGGCGCTGCCTGGGCCAGTGACGATGCCGCCGCTCACCAGATTCGCGCTGCTGGCTTCATGACGTGGTATCAATCTGAAGCTGGCCATGGTTGCCCGATGTCCATGACGTACGCGGCCGTGCCCGCGCTGCGGGTTGACCCAACTGTCGGCGATCAATGGATCCCCGGTCTTACCTCGACAACCTATGATTTCGGCCTGCGTAGTCCTAGTGCGAAGGCTGGCCTCGTCGCAGGTATGTCGATGACGGAGAAACAGGGCGGTTCCGACGTTCGGACCAACACCACAAATGCCGTTCCGATTCCTGGCGAGCTGGGTGCCTACACGCTCAAGGGACACAAGTGGTTCTGCTCCGCACCGATGAGTGACCTCTTCTTGGTCCTGGCCTACGCCAAAGGCGGACTCACCTGTTTTGTCGTCCCCCGCGTACTCCCCGACGGAACGCGAAACGTCTTTGAGATTCAGCGACTCAAGGACAAGTTGGGCAATCGCTCAAATGCGTCTAGCGAAATCGAGTTCAGCAACACGTGGGCACAACGATTGGGTGACGAGGGCAAGGGCGTTCGCACCATCGTCGAGATGGTCTCAGCGACCCGCTTGGATTGCGTCCTTGGATCCACTGCGCTGATGAGGAAGGCCCTGTCCGAGGCAATCTGGCATACAAGTCACAGGGCCGCGTTCGGTGCCGATCTCATTGACCAACCCCTAATGCGGCAGGTTCTCGCCGACTTGGCAATCGAGGTTGAGGCGGCGACGTGGCTCGCTCAACGCCTGGCAGCAGCGACTGACCACTCCGTTGGGGCCGTCCCGTCACCAGACGCCGCATCTGAGGCGGCTCTGCGCCGAATCGCGCTACCAATGAGCAAGTACTTCGTCTGCAAACGGACGCCGGTCGTTGTCGGCGAGGCGATGGAGTGCCTCGGTGGAGTGGGGTACGTCGAGGAATCGGGACTTCCGAGGATCTATCGGGAATCGCCGCTGAACTCGATCTGGGAAGGATCGGGAAATGTCAACGCGCTGGACCTCCTCCGGGCGATCTCACGATCACCAGAAACACTCGATGCCTGGCTGGGAGAAATCGGCCCTGCAAGTGGCAACGATGCCAACTTCGACGCGGCAGTGACAGACGTTCTCAACTCCCTCGCTGGAGATCCAACAACGATGGCGGCACAAGCTCGCCGCCTAGCCGAACAAATGGCGCTGATTCTCCAGGGTGCGATTCTGCTGCAGCATGCTCCGACACCCATCGCAGATGCGTTCATGGCAACACGATTTAGACCCCAGGGTGCTGGCCGAACCTTCGGCGCGTTCGACACCAACGTCGATATCGATCTACTCATCGAGCGAGCATTCCCCAGCTAGTGGACGCCGCTTCGTCGCGAGGCCGCACAAGATCTAAGGGCTGGCCGTGATGACTCGTGCGGCAGCCATCGCATCGAGTCGACTGATGGCTCGGCGGTACTTCTTGCGATAGCCACCCGAGAGCATCGCCTCGTTGAACACCTTGTCGACGGCGACTCCGCTGGCCGCGACCGCGATGTCCTGGTCGTACATCCGGTCGACCAGCACCACCAGTCGAAGTGCGTCTGCTTGGTTGTCCAGCGTGTCCACACCTGTGAGGCAGACCTGCGACAGACCCTGAACCATGGCGCCATATCGAGACGGGTGGACTTGCGGCAAGTGAGCCATGAGTTCAGCGAACTCATCGAGGCTTCCACCTGACCCAACACCTTCGGCGCGAACGAGAACTTCAGCCTGCGACAGGGGGTCGGGAGCGACAGGTAGCCCGCGGTGGCGGTAGTCCTGGCCATCGATTCGGACGACATCGAACCTGGCGGCGAGACCCTGAATCTCGCGGAGGAAGTCATCGGCGGCAAACCGACCTTCGCCTAGCCGATCCGGGAGTGTGTTTGAAGTCGCCGCAAGCCGAACTCCTGCTTCAGATAGGCGAGTAAGTAGACTCGACATGAGGACGGTGTCCCCAGGATCGTCTAGCTCAAACTCATCGATACACACCAAGGAATAGCTACTCAGCGCAGCGACCGTTTGATCAAACCCCAAAGCCCCCACCAGGTTCGTGTATTCGACGAACGTCCCGAAGGCCCGGTCTCCGGCCGATGCGGTGGCGAACCACAGCGCAGCTAGGAGGTGGGTTTTGCCCACCCCGAACCCTCCATCGAGGTAAATGCCGCTGTGTCCTGCTGCGGACTTCTTACGGAACCGCCGACCGCGGCTGTGCTTACTGGCAATTACCTGCCCGGCGAACTCCTCAATCCGATGGAGGGCTTGCGCCTGGCTGGGCTGCGCTGGATCGGCTAGGTATGTGTCGAATCGAGCCGCAGCGAAGTGGGGCGGGGGCACGAATCCGGCGAGGAGTTCACCAGCGCCCAGGCGAGGAAATCGATCGATCAGCCGAACTGAGTCACCCATCTCCTGGGCCCTAGTTCTGAGTTGCGGTGTAGCCGGACTGCGCAAAGCGCCGGGCACTCTCGCTGTGGACGAGCTCAACAACCCGAGTGAGAACGTCCGGATCGGTGTCCGGTGGGACACCGTGTCCAAGGTTGAAAATATGTCCCGGAAGGCCTCGCGCGTCATCCAGAATCCGAAGGACGGCAGCATCAACCGAGGAAGAATCGGCAAACAATACCGCCGGGTCGAGATTGCCCTGAAGCGGTAGCGGCCGAGTGAACCGAGTGGCAGCGACGTTCAGCGGAACCCGGAAGTCAATCCCCATGACCGACGATCCAGCTTTCTCCATATCCGCGAGCAACTCCCCGGTTCCTACCCCAAAGTGGATCGTCGGCACGTTCAAGTCGGCGATCGCATCGAATACCTTCTTCGAGTGCGGCAGGACGTTGCGCGCGTAATCCTGTGGACTCAGAGCGCCTGCCCAGGAGTCGAATAGTTGAACGGCGGATGCACCCGCCAAGATCTGCATCCGAAGAAACGCGGCGCAAATGGTCGCGATCCGATCGAGTAAGCGGTTCCACGTGGTCGGATCAGACAACATGAGCGCCTTGGTATGAACGTGATCGCGGCTGGGGCGTCCCTCAACTAAGTAGGAGGCAACCGTGAATGGCGCGCCAGCAAATCCGATAAGGGGTGTGTGACCGAGCTCGGTGGCCAGCGCTGTCACCGCAGCCGCAATAGACGCGACGTTGCCTGGATCCAGATCTGGCAGTCGGTCAAGGTCCGATGCACTCCGGAACGGTGTTGCGATGACCGGGCCGACGCCAGGCTCGATCTCAACGTCGACGCCAATGGCTTTCATCGGAACCACGATGTCGGAAAAGAATATCGCCGCATCTACGTTATGACGTCGGACCGGCTGCATTGTGATCTCGACGGTCAGGTCAGTGTCGAAACAGGTCTCCAACATCGTGTGTCCGGCTCGGAGCTTCCGGTATTCGGGAAGCGACCGGCCCGCCTGGCGCATGAACCACACGGGAGTGTGGGGAACTGGCTTACCCAAGGTGGTCTGGATCAACGGTGACGTCGCGGTTCGTCCGTCAACGAGCGGATGCCCGCTAGGTAGAAGTTGACGAGTCGGTGCCAAACCAGAATCAGCACCAACGGCTGCTTGCATTTCGGTTTGACCGCGTGCTGCACCCGTTTCAAGTTCCACGAGTCTGATCGTCCCATATGCGCGTCTTCGCGGTGAAGAGCACTAGAGTGCCTTTCATGGCATCCTCCGAGACTCGAGCGGCGATGCCCGATGACTTCGGCGATGCGCTTGAGGTGCTGCGGCGATTGCAGTACCGCCCGGAGTTCACCGTTCGAGAGGCCCCCGCGCCAGCCCGACTTGCTCCTTTCGGATTCGCCCAGACCGTCGACGTTGAACTCGGCGATGACCTAGTTGCGACAGGGCGCCTCGTTGTTCTACACGATCCGGTCGGCCAAGCGTCGTGGCAGGGAAAGACCCGGGTGATCGCCTATATCGACGCTGACGTCGATCTCGAAGTCGCCGCCGATCCAGTTCTACCTGAGGTGGGGTGGTCGTGGCTGCGAGAAGCTCTCGACAACGCCGATGCGGCGGCTGGAGCGCTAGGTGGAACCGTCACCCAAGTCTTCTCGCGATCATTCGGAGTCATGGACAACCGCGAACCCGAAGGGCGACTGCAGGTCCGAGCAAGTTGGACACCGGATAACCCAGTCGACCTGGTTCCGCATGTCCACGGCTGGGCGTTACTTACCGCTTCGGCATGTGGTTTGACGCCAACATCCGACGGCGTAGCAAACCTGATCCGTCGACGCTAGTCAGCCAACTCGATCGCCCCGGCACGATCGGGTGAAATCTCGAAAAGGCCAGCCCGACATCAGCCGTTCGGATGATGTAGGCCCGGACCTCTGACCCATTAAGGGGTCCTCGTGAGCCGCCGATAAGTACGTCAGGGCCGATAGACTCGGCACTGGGTTTCGGATGCTGTTACTGGAACTCACAAGCATCCTGGAGGCCTTTGTGACTGCCATCGTTGATCGCACCCGAACAACCGCAACTATCCCAGCGCGGCGAGCGAACTTCACGGCGATGATTGTCTGCGCGGACGGTACGCGCCGGGGTGCCCTAGTCCACCGAATGCGCCAGTACGGCGCTCGGACTGTTGTCGAGGCCGGAACCAAAGACGAGGCGCTAACTAAGGGCCGAACTGATGGGTCCCATGACCTGTGCATCGTTGATGGCAGCTCAGCTGAGGGACCAATCTTGCCACTCATTGCCGAGTTGCGTGCAATGCGCTGGCGCCGGGTGCAGATCTTCACCGACCGCGATGATGCGTTCGCTGTCAAAGCCGCCCTATCGGCTGGTGTCCGCGGATTCACGGTTGCCCCACGAGCTGGAACCTCGACGGGAACTCGAAATGTCGTCCCCCTACAACGCGGTAAGTCAACCAGCGCACCCGATGAGCTCTCGAGTCGCGAAATCGAGGTTCTCCAAGCAGTAGCGCAGGGTCGCTCGAACAAGGGAATCGGCGAAGAACTTGGGCTATCGGCGTTGACGGTGAAGAGCCACCTCGCCAGAATCGCCCGCAAACTCGGAACCGGGGATCGCGCTGAGATGGTCGCCCTGGCAATGCGCTCGGGTCTAGTCCGCTAGCGACCCCAGGCGGCAAATGAGCGCCGAGCCCAACGGCGGGTAGTACCTTGGTCGGCGTGACTGCTGATGCCGACCTGCCCCTAACAGACGCAGTTGATGAAGAACAGCCTGCGGCCCCACTCACTCCCCTCACACGCCCGGCCGATGGGGTTCCCCCCGCGATCAATGACCACAAGGGCTTGGAGCAAGCAGCCCAGGCAATCGCAAGCGGCCACGGTCCCGTGGCCATCGATGCTGAGCGAGCCGGTGGCTTCCGCTACGGCCAGAACGCCTACCTCATCCAGATCCGCCGGGAGGGCAGCGGAACTCACCTCATTGACCCGATCGGATTCGCAAACCTGCGACCGATCTCAGACGCCATCGGTTCCGAAGAATGGATCCTGCACGCCGCATCTCAGGACCTCCCATGCCTCGATGAACTTGGCCTGGCTCCTGAGAACCTGTTCGACACCGAGATGGCCGCGCGTATCTTAGGCCGACCCAAGGTTGGGCTCGCTGGGCTAGCCGCCAGCGAACTCGGATTCTCGCTCGCGAAGGAGCACTCGGCTGCGGACTGGTCCACTCGACCCCTGCCCGAATCATGGCTCACCTACGCGGCGCTCGACGTCGAACTACTCGTGGAACTCCGCGAGCTACTGCTAGCAGACCTCGAAGTGACCGGGCGGATCACGTGGGCGCGCGAGGAGTTCGAGTATCTCCGGACTGCTCCAGCCAAGGAGCCACGTCGTGAGCCCTGGCGTCGGACTTCCGGGATTCATCGAATCCGCAACGCTCGTGGGCTAGCGGTTGTCCGCGAACTGTGGCAGGCACGTGACCGCCTCGCGTCCGATCGCGATATCGCTGTGGGCCGCGTTCTACCTGATGCAGCAATCGCCGCCGCTGGGAATGCGCGGCCGACATCAGAAGCGAAACTCGCTGAGCTCCCGGAATACCGCGGCAAAGGAACCCGACGCCGTATCGGGTATTGGTGGAAAGCTATCGAGCGAGCGAACAAGTTGTCCGCCGAGGACTTACCAGAGCTGTCGGCTGGGTCAACCGGACCGCCCGCGCCGCGGTCGTGGCCGGACAAGGCACCGCAGGCCGCGGCGCGTCTGGCCGAAGCTAGGTCCTTCCTTGGGGGCCTCTCTGACCAGCTAGGAATTCCAGCGGAGAATATACTCACCCCTGATACGGTTCGTCGGCTCTGCTGGGAACCGCCCGCACAAAGCGCTACCGAGTCAGTCGCGGAGTTCCTGCGCTCGTCCGGTGCCCGCAACTGGCAGATCCATCTCACCGTCGCCGGACTCACTAACGCATTGACGGCGACCGCAACCACGGAGGCGTAGTGCGAACTGTTGGCAGCCGACTCACACTTGCAGCACTGCTGGCTGTTCCACTGCTAGCCAGCTGCGGGGGCGAGCAGACGGAAACCGCCGCTTCACCGACGACACCGGGCCAGGATCAGGTCGTTCGCGTCATGTCCGGTGAAGAGACCTGCAGCACCTCCCCTTACATCGTCAATGGTGGAGCAGTCACGATCACAGCGACTGGCGTTGGCAACGTTGCATCGTCGGTGACGTTGTTTGGCCCGAAGGATGGCGCGTTTGCCGAGCAGCTCGAGCGAATCTCTGTGCTTGCCCCTGGTGCAACCAAGTCAATGACGATCGAGCTGGACCTTGGTGCATACGAGATCTCTTGCAAGACCGACGACACTCAGACACGCTCACGGATCACTGCCGTCTAACCCATCGGGCTACGGCCACTACGCGAGCCGACCCCGTTGGCTAGCCCATTAGTTACTCACGGGTAACATCGTAGTTCACCGCAGCAGAGCGGGCTGACAACACAGTGGCCTGCCGTCCAGACGGCATGGTCAGTTCTCAGCGACTTCGGCCTATCAGGAGGAACCATGTCGTTCTCCGGCAGAAGCGTCGTCATGGTCGACGGCGCACGGACCCCATTCGGTCGGGCAGGTGCCAAAGGCATCTACGCCGAGACCCGTGCTGACGACCTTGTCGTCAGAGTCATTCGGGAACTCGTCCGACGAAACCCGAATCTACCCACTGACCGCATTGAAGAGGTCGCGATTGCCGCGACTACCCAGATCGGTGACCAGGGTCTGACACTGGGCCGTACCGCGGCCCTGCTCGCAGGACTACCTGAGAGCACCCCCGGCTTCTCGATCGACCGGATGTGCGCTGGGGCACTCACGGCAGCATCGGTCGTCGCCTCGGGAATCGGTGTTGGCGCATACGACATCGCGATCGCCGGTGGCGTCGAGCACATGGGTCGGCATCCAATGGGTGAAGGTGTGGACCCGAACCCCCGGTTCATCTCCGAGAAGCTCGTGAACCCTGAAGCACTGCAGATGGGTATGACCGCGGAGAACCTGCACGACCGCTTCCCGCAACTAACCAAAGAGCGCGCCGACACATTCGCGCTTGCCTCGCAGACCAAGACGGCAAAGGCGTACGCCGAAGGCAAGATCCAGCCCGACCTCGTGCCCGTCGCAATCCGCACAGCGGAGAAGGGGTGGGGCCTAGCAACAGTCGATGAGGGCCCCCGTCCCGAGACCACACTCGAGGGTTTGGCCACGCTCAAGACCCCGTTCCGTCCCCACGGGCGGGTTACCGCAGGTAACTCCTCAGGGCTCAACGACGGCGCGACCGCTGCCATCTTCGCCGCTGAGGACACCGCTGACGAGCTTGGACTCTCCAAGAAGCTGCGAATGGTCTCCTACGCCTTCGTGGGCGTCGATCCGGCCGTCATGGGTATTGGCCCCGTTCCAGCAACCGAGAAGGCCCTGGCCAAGGCTGGGCTCTCGATCGACGACATCGGGATGTTCGAGTTGAACGAGGCATTCGCCGTTCAGGTACTTGCCCTGCTGGATCACTACGGCATCGCTGACGACGACGCTCGTGTTAACCCAATGGGCGGCGCAATCGCTGTCGGTCACCCACTGGCATCAACGGGTGTCCGCCTGCTCACGAACCTCGCACGGGACTTCGAAGAGAACCCGAACGTTCGCTACGGCCTGACCAGCATGTGTGTCGGCCTGGGCCAGGGCGCAACCGCCATCTGGGAAAACCCCAACTACCAGGCTTAAGAGGAGACCTTTTCCATGACTGAAACCCAATCTGTACCCGACGAGGTCGTCACTAACGCCATCGTGCGATACCTCGATCTTCCAGGAGCTGCTGGAACGGCAGCGATGATCACCCTGGACAACGGCTTCGACCACACCAAACCCAATACGTTCGGTCCAGGTGGGCTCGCCGCGATCGATGCAGCAATCGACGAAGTCGCTGCCCGCACGGATCTAGTAGCTGTCTGCATTACTGGCAAGCCGTTCATCTTTGCTGTTGGCGCGGACCTAAGCGCGGTACCGCATGCCAAGAGCCGCGATGATGCACTCGAACTCGGCAAAGAAGGCCACCGCGTCTTCAACCGGTTGAGTGAGCTCAGCGTCCCAACTTTCGCATTCGTCAACGGTGCTGCCATGGGCGGTGGGCTCGAGATCGCGCTGCATTGCCAGTATCGAACGGTCTCCGCCGGTGCTGCGGCAATCGCGTTGCCTGAGTGCTTCCTCGGACTCGTTCCCGGGTGGGGTGGCACTTATCTGCTACCGAACTTGGTAGGCGCACAGAATGCCGTCAAGGTCATCGTGGAGAACTCCCTGAGCCAGAACCGGATGCTCAAGCCCAAACAGGCTCTTGACCTCGGAATCTTCGACAAGATGTTTGCTCCCGCCGACTACCTAGAGCTCTCGCTCGAGTGGGCCGCAGGAGTTCTCATGGGCGAGCAGACCGTCGATCGTGCAGAGATCGATCGCGGCGATGCCTGGGATGGCGCCGTGGCGACTGGTCGCGAGTTCGTCAAGGGCAAGGTTGGCTCAGCAGCTCCCGCGCCACTTCGCGCACTCGACCTCGTCGAGCTAGCCAAGACGGGAACTAAAGAGGAGTGCTACGCCGCCGAGGACGAGGCACTTGCTGACCTCGTCATGAGTGAGGAATTGCGCTCAGGGCTTTACTCCTTCGATCTCGTCCAGAAGCGCGCCAAGCGTCCAGTCGGTGTTCCGGACAAGTCACTTGCCCGACCGATCAAGAAGGTCGGCGTGGTCGGCGCGGGACTCATGGCTAGCCAGATGGCACTGCTGTTCGCCCGGAGCCTGCAGGTTCCAGTCGTCATGACAGACCTCGACCAGGAGCGCGTCGACAAGGGCGTGGCCTACGCACACGGCGAAATTGACAAGCTCGCCGCAAAGGGCCGCGTCAATGGCGACAAGGCGAACCGCCTGAAGGGACTAATCAGCGGCTCGGTCAGTAAAGAGGCGTTCGCCGATGCTGATTGGGTTATCGAGGCCGTCTTCGAGGATCTCAAGGTTAAGCAGCAGGTCTTCGCTGAGGTCGAGGCTGTTGTTTCCGCTGAGTGCATCTTGGCGACGAATACGTCCTCGCTGTCCGTCACTGAGATGGCCTCCAAACTCGAGCACCCCGAACGAGTCGTTGGATTCCACTTCTTCAACCCAGTGGCGGTCATGCCACTCGTTGAGATCGTGCGGGCAGAAAAGACCGACGATGCGACGCTGGCAACTGCGTTCGTGGTTGGCAAGAAACTGAAGAAGTCCTGCGTTCTGGTCAAGGATGCTCCGGCGTTCGTCGTCAATCGACTGCTCACTCGCTTCATGGGTGAGGTTACGAAGTCTGTCGATGAAGGGACGTCCTTCGAGGTTGCGGACAACGCGCTAGACCCACTCGGCCTGCCGATGACTCCATTCGTGCTCATGTCACTCGTCGGACCCGGTGTTGCCTACCACGTGTCAGAGACGATGAAGGAAGCCTTCCCCGATCGGTTCTACGTCTCGGACAACCTCAAACGACTCGTTGAGGCTAAGAAATCCGGGATTTGGTCATGGGACGGCGGCACTCAACACGTTGATCCAGAGGTCGCGGACCTATTCGTTCAGGGTGATTCACCTCTGACCGACGAGCAGGTGCGCGACCGTGCACTCGACGCGATGGCCCAGGAAATCCAACTCATGTTGGACGAAGGCGTCGTTGCCGAGGCGCAGGACATCGACCTCTGCATGATCATGGGAGCAGGGTGGCCGTTCCACCTCGGTGGCATCACCCCGTATCTTGACCGCGAAGGGGTATCGCAGCGAGTCAACGGAAAGCGCTTCCTCGCTCCCGGGATCGCTAGCCTGCCCGCCTAGTACCTGCAGCACCTCACGAACCCACCACAGAACCCGACTGGGGTAAGTGGTGGGTTCGTGAAATTCCGAACCGAGAGGCACGCCACCCATGTCAGAGCTCAATGCAGCGGTCGATGAGTCCGGACCAGCCACCCAGAACCAATCTGGACGCGGTTCGATGGTGGTGACTTTCCTACCCAAGAATGTCTGGCGAATCGGCTGGGTACTGATCGCTCTTGTCGCAATCGCTTTACTCCTGCGCTTCGTCATCTCGGATGGTGGAGGGGTTATCTTCACGGTGCTTATGGGGTGGTTTGCCGCGATTGCGATGGGCCCAGCGGTTGATCGACTATCCCGGCATATGCGACGAGGCTTCGCGACCATCATCGTCATGGTGGGCGTCCTACTCTTCCTCACCCTGTTCTTCATTGCATTCGGCCGACTCTTCTTCGAGCAAATCATCCAACTACTCGAAGGACTGCCAGGGTTCATCGACTCGGCAATCAACACCGTCAACGAGCGATTCAACACTGACTACTCAACCCAGTCGATTCTGCAGGAACTCAACATCACCCCCGAACAAGCGGCCGGATACGCCTCCGAGTTCGCCGGAGGAATCATCGGTTTCCTGTTCTCCGTGATCGGCGGCCTCTTCGGCGCCTTCACGTTCTTCCTCTTCGCGTTCTACCTATCCGCTGATGGCCCCCGATTCCGACTCTGGCTCGCGAGCCTCTTCCCGACTCGGCTACAAGACGTCGTCATCAACGTGTGGGATGTGACAGCGGAGAAGACCGGATCCTATGTCGCCGCTCGGGTCATTCTTGCGACGCTGAACGCTTCGTCAACTGCGGTGGTATTCCTCATTATTGGTATGCCATCCTGGCTCGCCCTGGCCATCTGGACAGGACTAGTCGCTCAGTTCGTCCCCACTATCGGCACCTACCTCGCTATCACATTGCCCGTGATCGTAGGCCTCCTAAGCGGAAACCCGTGGGTTGGTGTACTCGCGCTTGCCTGGGGAATTCTGTACCAACAGGTTGAGAACCTGACCTTTGAGCCGCGGATCAGCGCACGAGCCGTCGATGTTCATCCGGCAGTCGCGTTCGGGTCTGTGCTGCTTGGCGCATCGCTGTTCGGAGTAGCCGGTGCGCTGCTCGCGATTCCGGTTGCGGCGATGTTCCTGTCCCTGCTCAATATTTACCGAAAGCGCTACGATCTCAGCTCGAAACTAGCCGCCGAACAAGACGAGTTACCGGAACCATCCATTGATGCCGAACGGGCCGAACTCAGCAAACTTGCGCACAAGGGCACCAACGACGAATGATCGCTAGCGAGCGGACTCGACTGTTTCAGCTGCCACTAGCCACTCCTGCTCGGCCTTGTGCTGATCCGAGGCAATATCAGCGAGCTGGGCGTTC
This sequence comes from uncultured Actinomycetes bacterium, assembly GCA_946803585.1. Lineage (GTDB taxonomy): Bacteria > Actinomycetota > Actinomycetes > S36-B12 > UBA10799 > UBA10799. The sequence continues at coordinate 95,425 of CAMPEQ010000006.1, read as the reverse complement.
AGTTTCATGACTTGTTCGTGATCCGTTGAGTTCGCAGCGATCTCAGCATGTAGCGCCTTCTCCTTGGTCATGCACTTCGAGATGATTCGCTCAAGCCGGGCCACGTCCTTCTTGGCTGCTCGTAACCGCGCCTGATCTACCTTCGGCGCTGGAGCGCGCTCGACGGGTTGGGGCCCTGTTCGGCCGCCTTCTCCGCCAGCACCGCGAAGCTCGAGATACTCCTCAATCCCGCGGGGCAGATGGCGTACCCGCCCATCCCCCATGAGACCGAATACGGAATCGCAGGCGCGCTCAAGGAAGTACCGATCGTGGGACACCACTATGAGCGTTCCAGCGAACGAGTCCAAGAGGTCCTCGAGTGCGGTCAGAGTCTCGACATCGAAGTCATTAGTGGGCTCATCGAGGACAAGTACGTTGGGCCCACCCATGAGCAAGCGTGCAAGCTGCAAGCGGCGACGCTCCCCACCCGAGAGGTCACCGACCGGGGTCCACTGCGCATCCGAGGCAAATCCCAGCCGTTCAGCGAGTGAGGAGGCAGTGAGTTCGTATCCCTTACCCAACTCCACCCGGTTAGCGACCTGCTCGATAGCTTCCAGCACCCGCCACGTGGGGTTGAGCTCTTCTACATGCTGCGACAGATACGCCGGTTTCACCGTCGTGCCGGTATCGACTCGGCCAGAGTCGATCGCTTGCTCCCCGAGTAACACTTTGAGAAGCGTCGTCTTCCCCGCACCATTGACCCCAACCAGGGCAATGCGCTCCCCCGGACCAACATTCCAGTCCAGGTGGGACAGAATCTTCCGCCCGTCAAACGCGAGTCCGACATCCTCGGCCTCGAAGACCTTCTTACCTAGCCTGGCGCCAGCGAAGCTCAGCAGCTCCACGCTGTTGCGAGGCGGCGGTTCCTGCTCAATGAGCTCGTTCGCCGCATCAATCCGAAACTTGGGCTTCGTCGTGCGAGCCGGAGCACCGCGACGCAGCCAGGCCAACTCCTTGCGAATCAGGTTGTTTCGGCGGGCAAGCTCAGCCGAGGCCTGCCGCTGACGCTCCGCCTTCGCTAGTACGTAGGCGGAGTATCCGCCGTCGTACTCTTCAACCCCGCCGCCGACTACCTCCCACGTTCGATCGCTGACTTCGTCGAGAAACCACCTGTCGTGAGTGACCACCACGAGGGCAAGATCGCGTCGGGTCTTCAAATGGCTAGCCAGCCAGGCGACCGCTTCGACATCAAGGTGGTTCGTAGGTTCGTCAAGAATGAGTAGGTCAAGGTCATGTAGCAACAGCGCGGCCAACTCGACCCGGCGGCGCTCCCCACCTGAAAGCTGGCTAATTGGACGGTCGAGTTGGACCTCGTCGAATCCCCCCAACAGGGCATTGAAGCACTCGCGTGTACGCCGATCCGACATCCACTCGTGGTCGGGACGATCACCGACGAGGAAGTCGCGGACAGATCGGGTCGAGTCGATCGCCGCTGCCTGCGAGAGGACACCGACCCGCACATCGTTACCAATCGTCACCCGCCCGGAGTCGGCCGTCTCGAGTCCGGTCATCACCTTGAGCAGGGTCGACTTGCCACCGCCGTTGCGACCCACGACTCCGATGCGGTCCCCAACTTGCACGCCTAATGAGACCTCATCGAGGAGCGGGGCACGGCCAAAGGACTTCGAGACCTTTTCAATGTTCAGTAGGTTTGCGGCAGCCATAGCAGTGATCTACGTCCCGAGGATGGCGTCGACGAATGCGACTGGATCAAACGGTGCCAAGTCATCTGGACCTTCCCCGAGTCCAACCAGCTTGACCGGGACACCGAGCTGACGTTGAACAGCTACAACGATGCCGCCTTTGGCCGTTCCATCCAACTTGGTGAGCACGACTCCGGAAACCTCTACCACCTCGGAGAACACCTTCGCTTGGACGAGACCGTTCTGCCCGGTTGTCGCGTCAAGAACCAGCAGCACTTCGGTGACGGGCGCCTTCTTCTCGATCACTCTCTTGACCTTGCCCAGCTCATCCATCAGCCCGACCTTGGTGTGTAGTCGACCGGCAGTATCGATAATGACGCAGTCGACTTCTTGCTCGATTCCAGCTGAGACCGCCTCGAAGGCTACCGAGGCAGGATCGCTGCCCTCGGGCCCACGAACTACCGGTACGCCGACCCGCTGACCCCACGTCGTAAGTTGCTCAGCCGCAGCGGCACGAAAAGTATCGGCCGCCCCGAGGAGCACATCCTCATCCTCGGCAACGAGCAGCCGGGCCAACTTACCTGTCGTGGTCGTCTTGCCGGTCCCGTTCACACCCACCACCATCGCGACAGCAGGCACCTCAAGCACCATGTTCCGCTCGGTATGCAAGGTTCGATCGAGGTCAGGGTCGACCAGGGCTAGCAGTTCCTTGCGCAAGAAGTCACGGATCACGACCGGATCGGAGGTGCCGTGGATCTTCACCTCCGTGCGCAGCCGCTCCATCAACTCGTTTGTGGGTCCGACGCCGAGATCGGAAGTCAGCAGCGTCTCCTCGATCTCGTCCCATGTGTCCTCGTCGATGGTCGATCGCGACAGCAGACTCAGCAGGCTCTGACCAAGTTTGTTCCCACGTGCGAGTCGAGCTCGAAGCCGGGCGAAGCGACCGCTGACTTCTTCCGGTCGTTCGAGAGTGAGGGTGTCACTACCTGGGTCGACCGCATCAGTCGTGTCGGCATCAATTCCGCCGCGAGACTTGGGTATCTCGGCACCGGATCCGTCATCACTTTCGGGCGTCGCTGCCCCAGGAATACTGGGAGGGGCGGACTTTTTGCCCTTTCCACGGATAAGCCCAACGATGACCACGACGGCCAGCAGTAGGACGACAACAGCGATTACGGCATAGAGGGCTACAGAATCCACAGGGACAGTCTGACGTATGACCGCTAGCTAGCGGAACCCACTCCGGCTAGCTAGGAACCAGCTCTCGCATCCGCTGCGATATGACCTGGGTGACACCACCGCGCATCGTCACTCCGTAGAGCGAATCAGCAATCTCCATCGTGCGTTTTTGGTGAGTGATGATGAGTAGTTGGCTAGTTCCGCGCAACTCCTCCATCAGGCCGATAAGGCGCCCAAGGTTGACGTCGTCGAGTGCAGCCTCGACCTCATCCATCAGATAGAACGGGCTCGGACGAGCCTTGAACAAGGAAACGAGGAAGGCCACAGCAGTCAGCGAGCGCTCACCACCAGAGAGCAGCGATAGACGCTTGACCTTCTTTCCGGCTGGGCGGGCCTCCACCTCGATGCCGGTATTGAGTAGATCGTTGGGGTCTGTGAGGACCAAGCGCCCTTCACCACCGGGGAAGAGTCGCCCGAAGACGCCGCTGAACTCACGCTGAACATCAGCGAACGCCTCAGCGAAGACGCGCTGGACCCGCTCATCGACCTCAGAGACGATGTCCAGCAGGTCCTTACGGCTGTTCTTGAGGTCCTCAAGCTGGGTATTCAGGAAGGTGTAGCGCTCTTCCATCGCTTGGAACTCTTCCAGCGCCAACGGATTCACGCGTCCAAGGAGCGCCATCGCCTTCTCAGCGGTTCGCAGGCGTTTCTCCTGCTCTGCGCGCACGTAGGGGTACGGCTCTGGGGCTGGCGCTGCTGGATCGACCTCGTCGCCTGGAGCCGCAGCCGACGGGGGCACGGGGACGTCTGGACCGTACTCAGCAACGAGTTCGTCGGGACCAACCCCGAACTCCTCAAGTGCTCGGGCCTGAAGTTGTTCGACCCGCATCCGCTGCTCAGCACGAGCGATCTCATCGCGGTGGACGTCAGTAGTGAGCTGCTCGATCGAGCTAGTCAGGTCGCGGGTTGACTTGCGTAGCTCGGCCAACTCGCTGGACTTTGCCGCGGACTGCTCCGTGAGAGCCGCTCTTTGTGAGTAGGACTGGTTGAGAGTCCGCTCAAGTTCAGCCATCGCGATATTGGCCAGCCGCAGGACTTCCACGGCCACCTTCGCCTGGTTACGACGCTTGGTGGCAGCGGCTAGCGCGGCAGCACGAGCCGTGCGTTCGCTAGCGGCAGTCGCTGCAAGGTCGGTAGCCCGGGACTTGTGTGCGCTGATGCGCTCCTCGGCAGTCCGAACGGCCAGCCTGGCCGTCGTCTCCTCCCGTCGTGCATTAACCACCGCTTCTCGCAGTGCCGCAAGATCGACTGACTCGGTCTGTTCCTGAAGTTGGTCGGTGTTCTGCTCACGGTGAGCCGCGAGCGCGGTTCCGGCCGCCTCCCGCTTAGCGATGTCCTCCGCGAGCGCTGTCTGGGCAGAACCCAAGGCTGCCTCGGTGCGGGCAACCTCCGCGGCTGCCCCGTCCCGGCGCGTGACCGCCAACTTGACCCGGGAGTTTTGCTCCGCAAGCTCCCGGTTGGCTGCGTCGTAGGCATCATTGGCTTGCTGAGCGACTGTCCGCGCCTGCGCAAATGCCTCCTCAGCTTGCTCGAAGTCCGCCGTGGTTTCTAACACCCGCGAGCGGATGAGTTCCTGGTCCCCGTGCGCTGCCTCAATAGCGGCGAGGATCTCGAGCCGACCGCCCTTGCCATGCCCACCGGAGGCGACAGACGAGGTCAACACATCGCCTTCAAGCGATACCAGCGTGAGTCCGGGGTTCGCACCCGCATCTGCAACCAGAATCGCCTTGCTCGCCTCTAAGGACTCAACGATCACAGTTGAGCGCAGCAGAGTACGCACCGCACCGGAGATCGGATCACCCCCTGCGGAGCTTCCTGGATGCACGAGGTCACTTGCCCAGCAGGCTCCTGCTGGCAGGGTGAGACCGCTTGGCGCCGAGGACTGTGCGTCAGCGATGACAACACATGCCCGACCAAGCTCGGCATCGCGCAAGTGAGCCAGTGCCGAAACGGCAGCCGCCACGTCGGCGACCGCCACCGCATCAGCATCAGCAGCCCAACTCAGCGCCGCCTCGATCGCTGACTCGTAGCCTGCATCAATCCGAATGCTCTCAGCCACTACTCCCAAGGTCGGCAACTGCGATGTCGCGAAGACGTCGCTGCCGCGACCGTCTGCACTCAGTTGAAGGGCCTCGATCCGCGCATCAATACCCGCGGCTTCGCGGGACGCAACTGCTGCCGCTTCCCGAGCCTCATTGCGTGCTGCCTTCGACTGCTCACGGTCATCCCGTGTCCGGGATACTTGCTCGGCGAGCTCACGCAGCTCAGCGCTTTGCTCACCGGGTTCACCCTGACTCGCATCAACGTCCGCACCTCCGAGCTCAGCCAACTCGGCTGCTAGCACGGAGACGCGCTCTTGGCCTTCCGCCAGTTGCCCGGCTAACCGGGCGATCTCAGCTTCTCTCGAATCTACCTTTGACTGGGCCGCGTTACATGCTCCGTCGAGGCGAACCTCTGTCTCGCGAAAGCGCGCAACGGCCTGTTCGCGGCGCTTTTCAAGCTCCGTGGCTTGCGAATACTCCTCGTCGACCCGCACACAGTTCGCCTCACGCGCCGCGAGGTTGGCTAGCAACTCCTGGAGTTCTTGTGCGATCTGCTCGGCAGCCGCAGTTGCCTGCTTAGCCTGCTCCTCAAGCTGACCTGGATCCGACCCCTGTGAAGCTTGCGCCGTCTCGTTCAGATGGCTCGCACGGTCTTGGGCCAAATCGATCAGCCCGCGGTAGCGCTCCCGCAATGCGGTCAGCCTGGTATGCAGCTCGTTGGCCCTAGCGAGGTCTTGCGCATCAGCGACTGTGGCCTGCTCGATCTCAGTCTCGCGCGCCCGAGACGTAGTAAGCGCAGCCTCGAGCTCTGTCCGACGCTGGCGCAGAACGGCCTCATCGGCCTCCTCACGATCGAGTTCACCGGACATACCAATCAGGTCGTCGGCAAGGATCCGCAGGCGAGAGTCTCGGACATCTGTCTGAATGACCTGCGAACGCCGGGCAACTTCCGCCTGGCGGCCAAGCGGCTTGAGCTGGCGGCGAAGTTCGTGGGTGAGGTCTTGGAGTCGAGTGAGGTTGGCACTCATGGAATCGAGTTTGCGCAGGGCCTTCTCCTTGCGCTTGCGGTGCTTAAGAACCCCCGCAGCCTCCTCTACGAATCCGCGACGATCCTCCGGTGTCGCCCGCAGAATCGCGTCGAGGCGACCCTGCCCGACGATCACGTGCATCTCCCGGCCGATTCCGCTGTCGCTTAGGAGTTCCTGCACGTCGAGCAGGCGGCAGGACTCACCGTTAATCGCGTACTCGGAGCCACCGCTACGAAACAGCGTCCGCCGGATGGAGACTTCGCCGAAATCTACCGGGAGGGCGCCATCGGAGTTATCGATCGTGAGAACAACCTCGGCCCGACCCAACGGAGCACGGTCGTCAGTCCCCTGGAAGATGACATCGTCCATCTTCCCGCCACGAAGCGCCTTTGCGCCTTGCTCACCCATCACCCAGGCGATGGCGTCAACTACGTTCGACTTGCCCGAACCATTAGGACCGACCACGCAGGTAATCCCGGGTTCGAATTCAAGGGTCGTCGCAGAAGCGAAGGACTTGAATCCTCGCAGCGTCAGACTTTTGAGATGCACAACCACTCCAGCCGGTCGCCAGGTACGCCGCAGACCGGGGATCGGCCGTGCTATTCATTGCGTACGCCAGCAGGTTCTCGGGGAAGAGAAAGTAAGCGTAGCCTCCGTGGGCGCGATGAACGACTAGGCGGGCGGGCGCGTGGCGCGGGAACTATGCCCCAGCGAACCGCGAATCAGCCATCTCGGCATCGACGAGTTCAGAAAGCTCATGCTCGAGCGGCAACACGACCGTCTGTAAAGGCTGCTCGGCCTGTAGCTCTGCGAGCTGTGCCTCGAGCTTGCGAACACGGGCGCGCAATGAGGCGATCTGCGCGTACAGGTGCTGGTCGTTCGCCATATGGCCCATCAGTGCCTTGGCCATTTTTCCTCCGGTGTGGTTCGACAGATCGACTAGGACGGCTTACTTTGCGTGCTACCCGATCGAAGGGAACACCAAACAATCAAAAAGCCAACGCAGACCGTAGCCGATGTTGGCGCGAGCTCCTGCCGGTGACGTGCCGGCCAGGACCTGGGCCGTGGCTCGTGCGGTAGCGAGTAGTCTCCGGTGAACGACTGGTCAGCCTACGGATCTCCGCTGACAACGGACACATCGGAAAGATGAACGATTCGCAAAGTGCTCACGCGAGATCGGCCCAGCGCACCGGGGACACGGCTTGCCCTCGCGGCCATAGACCGCAAGGCTGCGACTGAAATAGCCACTGGACCCGTTGACGTTGACATAGAGCGAGTCGAACGATGTTCCGCCGACCACGAGTGCCTCGCTCATCACCTCCCGAGAGGAATCGATCAGGCTATTGAGCTTGGATCGGCTGATTGAGTCGCCACTTCGCTGCCAGTCGAGCCTCGCTCGCCAGAGCGCCTCGTCTGCGTAAATATTGCCAATCCCAGAGACCACTGTTTGATCAAGGATGACCGCTTTGACGGAGCTGCGCTTCGCCCGGATTGCCTCCACTACAAAAGGCTGGTCAAAGCGCACATCAAGGGGATCGGCAGCAATATGGGCCAGCGAAGCGGGGATCGAGGACCCGTTTGCATCTCTGGGAGCTAGATCATCGAGGAACATCCCACCGAATGTGCGCTGGTCGATGAAGAGCAAGTCATCCCGATCATCGTCAAACTCAACTCGCACGCGAACATGCGGTGACGGCCCCTCTTGGCCAGAGGAAGACACCCTAAGTTGTCCGCTCATTCCCAGATGGGTCACAAGCGCATCGCCGTTGTCCAGGACAAACCAGAAGTACTTGCCTCGCCGGTCGGTTGCACAGATCCGCGCACCGGCCAGCCGTCCAGAAAAATCGTCTACACCCGGCAAGTGACGACGGATCGCGCGCGGGTGGAGCACCGTGACCGTGCGGACTCTGCGCCCTACGAACCACTTGTCCGCGCCGCGACGGACCACTTCCACTTCCGGCAGTTCAGGCAACGATTGCTTTCCTCTACAGGTATCAGGCGCCCGGAGAGGCGGGGTCTTCAGAAGCAGGGCTCGCCGATGGTGACAACTCATTCCAAGCTGCTGCCGCGGCGATGTGCTCCGCTTCCTTCTTTGACCTACCAACACCCGGCCCGTACGTGCGATTGCCGATGAGAACAATCGCCTCGAAGGATCGGTTGTGCGCCGGTCCGCTTTGGTCGACCGAATACTCCGGAACACCTAAGTCCTGACTCGCGGCTAGCTCTTGGATACTCGATTTCCAGTCGAGCCCTGCCCCAAGTTGAGCAGCGTTAGCCATCACTGGGTCGAACAGCCGATGGACTAGATCCGTTGCTGTCGCAAGTCCGCATTCCTGGTAAACAGCACCAATTATCGCCTCAGTTGTGTCAGCCAAGATTGAGGATTTATCTGACCCGCCCGTGCCAACTTCGCCTTTACCAAGCCGAATGTACTGACCGAGGCCAATCGTACGGGCGACATCGGCCAACGAACGAGCATTCACCACAGCGGCCCGCATTCGAGCTAGCTGGCCTTCAGGTTCGTCCGGATGATTGCGATAGAGGGTATCGGTGACGACCAAACCGAGGACTGAATCGCCGAGGAACTCAAGGCGCTCATTGGTGGGCAATCCGCCATGCTCATAGGCAAATGACCTGTGGGTAAGCGCTAGCTCCCACATTGACGAGCTCAACTCGACGCCAAGGATCCCACTGAGTGAGTCCGGTGCCTCGAACCCGGAAAAATCGATTGCCATCAGTTCGGGGTGGGCACGTCGACGCGCCAGGAAAGGCTCGCGGCTAGGTCGCCGACAGATCGCGCGTGCAGTAGTGCGGCCTCATCGACGGAAAATTCACTCAAAGCTGCGGTTGCGGCGAATCCCTCGACGACGTCAGCAAACACCAACACCGCCACCGAATCAGCACCGATGTCAGGCAACGGTGTGTCGTCGCGCAGTTGCTGCGGGTCGACATCCAGCACATGCCCTAGCGCACGCCTCGCCAAGTCCAATACGTCGGATTCAGGCGGGACGGTTCCAGTCATTGGCGGGTTCTTAGTCCTCGGTGACTTGACGGTTGTTGTAGCGACCGTCCTCGTCGACACGGTGCGGAACTACGTACTCGACGCGACCGTTCTTCTCCACTTTGTTGATCTGTGGAAGTTGACCCTTCCACTGCGAACGACGTGAACGGGTGTTACTACGCGACATCTTGCGCTTGGGGACAGCCACTTGCTTCAGCCCTCTTCTTTCGGGTCTGGGCCATCGGCCGCAGAGTCATCGGTGAACATCTTGCCCAAAGCAGCCCATCGAGGGTCAGTTTGGTCGTGCTGGTGGTTCGGATCGTTCTTCAGCTCAAATCCGCACTGCGAACACAAGCCTAGACAATCTTCACCACACACTGGCGCGAGCGGCAGTGCCAGGACAACCGCGTCACGAAGTGTTGGCTCGAGATCGATCAGATCGTTGTCGAAGGTTGGGATCTCGTCGTCGCTGGTGTCTTCATCCTCTATTTGGTCGGCATACCGGAATAGCTCCGCAATGTCGACCGTCAAGGGAATCGATACTGGCTCCAAACAGCGGCTACACGAACCTTGTGTGGACGCTGAGACGTTCCCGGAGACCCAAACCCCTTCAACCACGGACTCCGCCATGACGTCGAGGGCGAGGTCAGACCCCACCGGGATACCGATCATTGGATTAGCCAGATCATTCGGTGCCGCTGCAACGCGATCGAATGTCATCATTGCGCCCGCGCGCCGACCAAGCTCTCGAACATCGAGGACTAGCGGCGAACGACCGTCGAGGGATGACACGTCAACGCTCCCACGGCAACTTGATTGCTCGGACCAAAACAAAAACCGGACTCAACAGTACCAGCCTCAACCCACCGCGTTGAACCGCAGCAGCGACTAGTGTGGCGAACCGCCGATCACGATGTACGACGGATCGCCTGACTACTCAATAATCTGGTTGAACAGCAGCTCGTCGTCATCGGAACTTGAGCGTAAATCAACCGGGTCAAACGCCGCCCGACGAGCGTGGATCTTATCCCTACCGCGACGAACCGCCGTCAGCGAAGTCCCAAGCGCCTCTTCAAGGTCTGCAAGTTTGCCGTCAACGAAGTCATCAGTCTGTAAACGCTCGTTCGAGGTGTCGTTCTGTGTCTGCGCGATGAGCTGATCAGCCCTAGACTGCACGTCTTCCATCATCGCCCGCGCACGTGCCTCTGCGTCATCCATGACCGACCGGGCACGAACTTCAGCATCATCGAGGAGCGCTGCGGCCTCCGCCTGGGCGCGAAGAACCACCTCCTGCTCATCGATCATCCGACGCGCCTCAGCGCGGGCTCGGTCGAGCATCTCGTCGGCGTCGGCGCGGGCGTGGTCAATGATGGTGTCGGCGTCATGCTGCGCGCCAGAGATCAGGTCCCCGGCTTGCTGATTCGAGCTAGCCAGCAGATCGTCGGCCTGCGTTTGCGCGGTCTCCAGTAACTGCTCGCGATCGGCTAGGAGGTCGTCGGCCTCCCTAATCGCCTCGGGTAGGGCGTCTCGGGCGTCTTCAACTAGGTCGAGCGCGTCATTACGAGGCACCACGCACGATGTCGAAAGTGGCACAGCCCGAGCGGTCTCGAGAAGTTGTGCGATGTCGTCGAGTCTGTCGTGGATCTCCATGGGTCCTCCCCTTATGGCCCTTATCAAGCCTGGTCGAGCTTGATCTTCATCTGTTTGTACACCTTGTCAGGTAAGAGGCCGCGGACATCGCCCCCGTAGGTTGCGACCTCTTTAACTAGGGAAGATGACAAGTAACTGTAAAGCGGATTTGTTGAAACGAAGAACGTCTCCACACCGGTGAGTCGGTTATTCATCTGCGCCATCTGCAGCTCGTAGTCAAAGTCACTGATAGCCCGAAGCCCTTTGACAATGGCCGTAATCTGGCGTTCCTGACAGAAATCGACGAGGAGCCCGTGAAATGCGTCGACGACGACGTTCCCGTGCTGGGCTGTCGCCTCCTGCAGCATCTCGATGCGCTCGTCGACCGTAAACAAGCTCGCCTTGCGCTTATTTATGAGCACGGCGACCGTCACTTCATCGAACTGCGCGGCCGCACGGCCGATAATGTCGAGGTGACCGTTGGTCACGGGGTCAAATGAGCCAGGACACACTGCCTTGCGCATACGGCGAACACACTCCCCTAGTTCGGATTACCTGAAACGTACCAAACGGCACGGCTGACCTTGGTGTCCCCGAACCGGCGATCCGTAACTTGGTCGAATCCTTCAGGCCAATCTAGGTTCGCAGACCTGGTCGCTCTTTCAACTACAACCACGGCCTGATCGCTGAGGACTTCTCGTTGCGCCAACTCGCGCAAGAGCCCTGAAAGCTCGGCGCTGTCGACTTCATATGGCGGATCGATGAAGACCAGATCAAACTTCGAACCCGATCCGGAGCGCACCCACGTGACCACATCAGAGCGAACAACGGTGACAGGCAGGTCCAGACTCGCACTATTCGCTCGAATGACCGCACAAGCCTGTGACCCGCTCTCGACCGCCGTGGCAAGTCCGCCGCCCCTCGAAAGCGCCTCGAGAGCGAGCGCCCCGCTGCCGGCATAGAGGTCCAGTACCGCAACACCACTCCACGAGCCCAGTTGGTGATCGAGGGAGGAGAACAACGACTCGCGGATCCGATCAGCCGTAGGGCGCGTTCCCTGCTTTGGGACCTGCAACTTCCTTCCGCGGGCGGTCCCAGCAATGATCCTGGTCACGAACGATCCAACCAGTCCGCCGCCTCGTCGCCGGCTAGCGTCGAAGCGAGAGCCGCCAGTGCGGGATGACTCGCCAACGTTGGATCGCTCTCGACGATCGCCTCGGCCTCCGACCGGGCGGCCACAATGATGTCCTCATCCCGTAGCAGCGACAAGTTCCGCAGTGATGACTTGCGACCCGATTGATCTGCGCCCAGCACATCGCCCTCCCGACGTGTGCTGAGGTCTACCCGGGCAAGCTCGAAGCCATCGACAGTGCCCGACACGACCTCTAGGCGTTCGCGGCCGGGCGATCCCGGCTCCGCCGACGTCACCAGCAAGCACAGCCCCGGGTGTCCACCCCGACCGATCCGACCACGCAACTGATGTAGCTGAGAGACGCCGAACCGATCTGCATCCATCACGACCATCACAGTCGCGTTCGGGACATCCACACCGACCTCAATAACGGTGGTGGAAACAAGGACATCGATGCCAGATGCCACGGCTGTCTCGGACGAGAAGCGGCGCATAATCGCATCTTTCTCATCCCCTGGCATTCGACCATGGAGCACTTCCAGCCTCACCCCACGCAGCGGCCCGGCCGCGAGCTCGGCCGCGACATCCTCAACGCTGGCCATCGGCAGCGCTGCCTCGGGCCCACGATCACCGGCCTCCTCTGCCCCGAACTCATCGAGAACATCATCTGCGACAACAAGACCATCGTCCTCAACATCGGTGGCCACGATCCGCGGGCAGACAACGTATGCCTGGTGTCCCTGCGACACCTCCTCGCGAACCCGCTCCCACGTACGCTCTAAGAACCCTGGCTTCTCTCGCGCGGGTACAACATGGGTGGTGATCGCAGCCCGTCCGCCGGGAAGCTCCCGCAGTACCGACACGTCGAGGTCGCCAAAGACGGTGATCGCCACTGTTCGTGGGATCGGGGTTGCTGTCATTACCAACACGTGGGGGCGCTTGCCGTCTAGGGACTTCTGTGCCAAGGCGGCCCGTTGCTCCACGCCGAACCGGTGTTGTTCATCAACAACGACAAGTCCAAGATCAGCGAATGTCACCTTGTCTTCCAAGATCGCATGGGTCCCAATGACGATTCCCACCTCCCCGCTTGCAGCCGCCAACATCTCCTTGCGCTTTGTCGCCGCGCTCATTGAACCGGTGATGAGAGCGACCTGGGTGCCATTAGCTGCCCCATCGAGTTGGCCGCCGCGGGCCAGGGCGCCCAACAATGTGCGAATCGACCGCGCATGCTGAGCAGCGAGGACTTCCGTGGGCGCGAGTAACGCCGCCTGCCCGCCAGCATCTACAACGGCCAGCATCGCTCGTAGCGCGACCAGCGTCTTACCGGACCCGACTTCGCCTTGGAGTAGGCGGTGCATCGGGTGTTCTTGGGCCAAATCTTCGAAGATCTGATCGCCGATCTCGCGCTGCCCAGCAGTTAGGACGAACGGCAACTTCTCGTCGAAGTCGGCGAGTAGACCCGAATTTTGCTTCATCCGGGCTTGCGCTGATTGCGATGTGAGGCGCTGGCGACGAACTGCCAAAACGGTCTGAAGCGCGAGCGCCTCATCCCAACGGATTCGTCGCTGGCCCTCAACAACCTGCGCGTCTGTGGCTGGTCGATGGATCCCCTCGTAGGCCTGTTCGAGCCCAACCAAGTGGTGACGCTGCGCCGTCTGAGGTGGTAACGGGTCAGGCTCGCTTGCCCAATCGACCTGCTCGAGAACCATTCGAACCGCCTGGCTGATCTTCCACGATGCCATCGAAGCACTCGCCGGGTAGACCGGCAAAATCTCATCAGCAAAGGCGGTGACCGTGTCGACGTCTAGGGACGCGTCAGTGTCTGCGCCATCAAAGATGTTGCACTCCGGATGGGTTAGCTGCAGTTTCTGGTTGTACCGGGAGGTCTTCCCAGCAAACAGCCCGACCAGTCCGGGAGTCAGCTTGGTCCCCCAGGGCTTGCGAAAGAACGTCAAGCTGAGGTCGGATTGACCGTCGGTAACGATGACCTCCGTAATGGAGCCACGGCGTTGTCGCATTGGCCTAGTAGTGACACGTTTGATGCGTGCCATCACCGTCACGAGTTCGCCCTCGCGCAAGGACGCGAAGTCTGTAAGCTCACCGCGTCGGGTGTAGCGACGCGGCAGGTACATCAAGAGGTCATGGACAGTCACGAGGTCGAAGGCCTTCTGCAGCGCGGTGGCTGTGCGTCCACCAACCACGTCTCGCAGCTTTGTGGAAAGCACGACCGGCGTTGTCACGGTCCTATTGTGCGCGTTGCGAGGGACACTTCAACAAGTATGCGGTCTCGCCGCGAGTCGCGTCGCAATGTGCACCGTGCTATTCGACGCCAACGATGAGGGGCCACAGCGGCTGGCCGCCCATAACGACCTCAACTTCCACATCTGCGTAGTCGGACTCGCAGATGTTCTCGACAGAGCTGATGAGGTCGTCATTGGCCTGTTCACCGGCCACGACTGTGACTAGTTCGCCGCCACCATCGAGCATCCGCTTGACGACCGCTGCCGCGACTTCTTCTAGCGTTTCGCCTATGACCGCAATGTCGCCACCAACTAGACCTAGGACGTCACCGATCTCACATACCCCCGCAGTTGTGACCGCTTGGCGAACGGCCACCGTAATCGCACCATAGCGAGTGGCCGCCGAGCTGCGACCCATCGTCACAACATCATCGTCGAAGACAGCGCTCGGATCATGTACCGCAACTGCCGCCAGTGACTGCACAATCGATCGGGTGGGGATCACGGCAACACGAACCCCGTCATCACGAGCCTGTTCCGCGGCAGCCTCGGCAACTACTCGGGTGTCGCCGTCGCTGGGAAGCAGAATGACCTCGCGAGCCCCGCTCCCCATGACTCCGCCCAGCAGCTCCGCGGTGGAAGGCCGACGACCCGGAGTTGCCGGGACTGCGGTGACCTCGTTCTCCAATAGCAGCGCAGCGACACCCGGTCCGTGGCTAACAGCAACAACTGCGCGACCGGTCCGCTCGTCGCTACTACCTTCGCTCCCACTGCGGCCCGACTCGCGTTTCTCGCTTGCCATCTCTAGGTGCGTGACCTTGATTCGGTAGGGGCGCCCGGCCTCAATACCAGCCTCGACCGCCGCGCCGACATCGTCGACGTGCACATGCACGTTCCACAGTCCGCCTCCCCCGACCACAACAAGGGAGTCACCTAACGCGCCCAGCTTCTCCCGCAGTTCAGCAACATCCTCATCTTCGGCCTCAAGTAGAAACATGACCTCATATCCCGGGCCGCCATAACTAACAGTGTGGGAGGTTACCGAGACGACCGGAGTTGGCAGTTTCGCGCTCAGATCGCGAACCCGCTGCTCACCGGTAATGGAATCAAGTAGAGCTTCGAGCATGACAACGAACCCTCGACCGCCAGAATCCACCACCCCCGCGTCACGCAGGATCTCAAGCTGTTCTGGGGTCTTTTCTAAGGCATCCTCTGCGCCCGCGAGTGCGGCTCGGCTGACCTCCTCTAGCGTTGCACCGTCCGTCGCGGCAGCAGTCGCGGTCTCGGCGGCAACTCGAGAGACCGTTAATACTGTTCCCTCTCGCGGGACACCCACGGCCCCGTAGGCAAGTTCAGATGCGCGGGTCAGCGATGCAGCTAAGACTGCCCCAGCCGATTGAGTTGGCTCAGCGTTAGTAATCACCTCGGCGATGCCACGAAGAATCTGACTGGTGATGACCCCCGAGTTCCCTCTCGCGCCTAAGAGCGCCCCTTTCGCGTAGGCATCGATGACAGGGACGACATCAGCCGACTCGTCTACGGCAAACAGGTCCTCGACTGCCGTGCCAGCAGCCTCAGCAGTCAGGAAGAGGTTTGTTCCGGTGTCTCCATCGGGTACGGGAAAGACGTTGAGTGCATCGATCTCGGCTCGACACTCCCCGAGGGCAGCCACGGTCTCCGCGGCCCAAGCACGAATAACCTGAGCATCTAGGGAATCGTGCACGCGTACCTCCGGTTGCTAGTGCGTTGCCGGTGCGCAGCTCAATCGGTGCTCACCAAACCAAGTTCAAGTGCCTAGCCTAGTGCGATCTACCGGTCGCGTGTGGCGATGTTGACCCTCTCGGGTACAGTAGACGAGTTACCTGCGGTTGAGCGCGCCACCAAAGTGGCCGCACCGTACCAAAAACCATCTTTCAGGCGAGACATTTCAGGAGATTACTGTGGCTGCGAACTGCGACGTGTGCGGCAAAGGGCCAGGATTCGGCCATAAGATTTCGCACTCTCACCGACGCACGAACCGTCGCTGGAATCCGAATATCCAGAAAGTCCGCACCCTCGTGGGCGGTGCACCCAAACGACTGAACGTATGTGCTTCCTGCCTCAAGGCTGGGAAAGTCACCCGCGCCGTCTAGCGGCTCGCTCCGAGAGGAGCGCAATTGCGTGACCGGTCGTAGGCCGAGTCACGCGAAGTGATCGAAACCCCGTAGTTCCGGCCGCGATTCGCCGTCCACTGTCACGCCGAAATCACCACTAGCTTCATTCACCATCCCGATGACCGTGAAGTCGTGCGGGATGTCCGCTTCCCGAGCAAATGTGGCCACCATTGCGTGGTCGTCTCCGCCCGCGAGGACCCACACCAGTGGATCCATCGTGAACGCCGAGGCCGCCTCTCGAACCGGATCGTCAATCGGTAGATCTGCCGACTCAATATCGACCACAACACCCGAAGCTGCGGCGATGTGTCCAAGATCGGCGAGCAGACCATCGCTGATGTCCAGCATTGCGGACGCACCCGCGCTGGCTGCGAGTGCACCAGCGAGGTAGGGCGGCTCCGGCGAGCGGTGCGCCGCAACCAACTTCCGTGGCGCACTGAACCCTCGAGATAGTACCGCCAGACCGCCGGCGGCCCAGCCGAGGCGACCAGCAACCGCCACAAGATCACCGGGAGCAGCACCTGAGCGGAGTACTGGGTCTCGACCTTGCAAATCGCCCAACGCGGTAGCCGACGCGACCACCATCGGACCCGATGAGAAATCTCCGCCGACAAGGAAAGCTCCGGCTGACTCACACTCCTGCGCAATTCCGTCGGTGAAGTCCATCACCCAACCAACCTCGGTCTCCGGCGGAAGGACCAAACCAACCACCAGAGCGCGGGGTGCTGCCCCCATCGCGGCGACGTCGGCTAGGTTCGCTGCAGCTACTCGACGACCGACATCGTGAGCGGACGACCAGTTCAACCGGAAGTGCACGTCTTGGACATAGACATCCGTGCTGACCGCACAGCGACCGTCTGGAGTAGCGATCACCGCGGCGTCATCGCCGATACCAACCATGGCATCCCCGGAGCCAATCCGGCGCTCAATTGCCTCTATGAGCACGTGCTCACCAATATCGCTGATTTTCGCCCCGCGGGCGAGCTCTGTCATGTGCGTAGCTTTGCAGGCGCATCGCAGCGTTATCCTCATCGGTGTGCGTATGGGAGCGATTATTCGAGGTGGCCTCAGCGCGGCGACCCTCACCGCGCTGACCGCCGCTGCTGCCGGGTGCGCTGGCCCCGTGGCCGTTCCGGTGCCGCAGCCAGCTCCTGCGGAATCAACGCACCGACTATGCGCTGCACTCCAGGATGAGCTACCTAGCTCCGTCCTGGATCAGGTGAGGCGTCCGACTGAACCTGAGTCAGCTCTTACTGCTGCTTGGGGCAATCCACCGATCACACTTCGTTGTGGTGTGGCTACTCCCCCAGCACTGACCCCAACTTCGTTACTCGCCACGATCAACGATATCGACTGGCTACCCGAGCAGCGCTCCGCTGGATATGTGTTCACCACCGTCCACCGAGAGGTGAATGTCGAAGTTGCTGTACCCGATGCGTTCGCACCTGAGACCGACGTCCTCGTTGACCTGCAACCTGCCATAGATGCGACTATTCCACTCACTGCAACCGAATAGCACCGCGGTCAACGCAGACCCGATCCCCTGTCGATCGCAACGGCCAGCAAGTGGTCGATGAGCTCTGGGTAGCTCATCCCCGACTCCTGCCACATTCGTGGAAACATCGAGATGTTTGTGAAGCCAGGCATCGTATTGACCTCGTTAATGACAACATCCCCGTGCCGATCGAGGAAGAAGTCAACCCGGGCAAGGCCGTCGGCTCCCAATGCCATAAAAGTCCTGACTGCCAGTTCCCCTAGCTCGCGGTGGAGCTCGTGCGACAGCTCCGCTGGCACAGTGAGGGTCGCCGAATCATCGAGGTACTTGGCATCGAAATCGTAAAACTCGTGAGCTGCCGAAACCGAGATCTCCGCACATATGCTCGCGATCGGCGGCTCGTGACCGAGACTGGCTAACACACCGCACTCGATCTCGCGGGCTCCTTCGACCGACTCCTCAATGACGACTCTGCGGTCGTGAATACGAGCCTGCTCGATTGCTGCCGCGAGGTCGGAACTGCCGCCAACCTTGGTGATCCCGATACTTGAACCCGCTCGGGCGGGTTTGACGAACACCGGGAAGCGCAGGTTACCCGCACGGGCTAGTACATCCTCGCGATGGCGGACCCAATCGGCATCCGAGACGGACACAAACGAACCGACGGGAAGTCCCGACGCTGCCAACATCGTCTTCGTCGTTTGCTTGTCCATCGTCAGTGCGCTCGCCAGAACGCCCGATCCCACGTAAGGGATTCCCATCAACTCAAGCGCGCCCTGGATGGTGCCGTCCTCCCCGAACGGACCATGTAGGACGGGGAACACCACGTCCGCAGCAAGGTCGGAAAATTCCAGCTTGCCGTAGACATTTGAACTCGTCGCCTCAACTACTGGCAATCCTTCGGTCGACCGCGCCCAGGCAGCAGGATCAGCTGATACCCGGTACCAGGAACCATCACGATCAATTCCTACCGCGAGTACCTCATACCGAGCAGGATCCAAAGCGCTAAGCACACTCGCCGCTGATAGGCAGGAGATTGAATGCTCGCTACTTTGACCACCGAAGATGACAGCGACCGTGGGCAACGCGGTGTCTACTCCCGCAGTTCTCGTCATTCAGTCAGCCTACGTGCAACTCCTACTGCACGGCGGCAGCTGAGCCCTGATCGGCCTTCGGGTCGCGCGACATGAGATTGCCGAGCATTTCACTCGGCGACATCCCGTGCTCAACTACCTGGACGACCTGCTCGGTGATGGGCATCTCGACACCATTCGCCCGGCCGAGCTCCAGCAACGCGGCACAGCTCTTGACACCCTCGCAGGTCTGCTTGGTGCGCTCGATGGTCTCATCGACGGTCAGACCGCGACCCAAGTTCTCACCGAAGGTTCGGTTCCGCGACAGCGAAGAGGTGCACGTGGCGATCAAGTCTCCGATACCACCAAGTCCCAGGAAGGTCATTGGGTTGGCACCTAGGGCGATCCCGAGCCGCGTCATCTCTGCGAGGCCACGAGTGATCATCGAGGCTTGGGCATTCTCTCCATATCCAAGGCCGTACGCCATTCCGTTCGCAAGTGCGATCACGTTCTTCATCGAGCCACAGACCTCTGCACCCACGACGTCTTCAGTCCAGTAGGGCCGGAAGTACGCGGTCGTGATTGCGGCAGCAACGAGTCGCGCATTTGCTGGGTCAACGCAAGCAACTGTGGTTGCTGCGGGCTGGCGCTGGATGATCTCGCGCGCCAAGTTCGGCCCCGAGATCGCTACCACTCTCTCTGGCGGGATAGCGCCAACCTCAGCAATTACCTCGGTCATTCGCTTGCCACTGGTCGCCTCAATCCCCTTCATCAAGGTGACAACGATCGCGTTGGGTTCGATCCACAGTTTCCAGGTGGAGAGGTTCTCTCGCAGCGTCTGGGCCGGGATTGCTAACACGATGATCTCGGCCTCGGATAGTGCTTCTTTGACATCGGTCGTGACGCGCAGGCCCTCTGGAAGCTCCAAGCCAGGGTGGAACATCTCGTTGATGTGCGTGTTGTTGATTGACTCCATCACCTCTGGTTCGCGTGCCCACATGATGACGTCATTTCCGGCATCGGCAACGATCATTCCCATCGCTGTTCCGAATGATCCACTACCCATAACTGCTACTCGGGCCATTGTCTTACTCCTTCATACCGATGTCGGCTACTTGTCGAACTGTTGACCTTACGACGATTTCTCGTTTGTTTCAGATTGGTTGGGCTTGGCCTTGCTTGCGTCACTCGTCTTGCTTGCCTTAGCTGAGGGTGATGGCAGTTGCTGCCCCTTCTTACCCTTTTTGGCATCACTGGCGTCTTTGGCTGCCTTCCAGGCTTTGAAGTCCATCCGCTCCTCGGGTGGCTCCTCGTCGCGCAACTGCGACAGCAAGTCGGTAATCGCATCGACGATTCGATTGGTTGCGGTATTCAGCACCTCTTTGCTGATCTCCGTGCCCCGCAAATCATCTAGATCAACGGGTTCGCCCACTAGAGTGCGCATCTTCTTGCGCGGCAGGAGGTTGAACTCCTTGGCATATGGCCGCATGATCTCCTGCGGACCCCATTGGGCCATCGGGATGACTGGCGCACCCGATTCCAGGGCGAGCATCGCGGCGCCGGACTTCCCCTCCATCGGCCAAAGTTGCGGGTCCCGCGTCATGGTGCCTTCGGGGTAAATGACCACGCACTCGCCAGCTTGTACGGCATCGACCGCTGCCCGAATCGCCGACGCCGGGTTCGCGGAGGTTCGGTACACGGGGATCTGACCTGCCCCGTTGAGAATCTGCCCGACCCCTGGCATTTTGAAAAGCGCATCCTTGGCTAAGAACCGCGGGGGGCGACCGGCATCCCACAGGACATGGGAGACATTCATTGGGTCGAACCACGACATATGGTTCACCACGACGATGATTCCGTCATTCGGCGGGTAATCCCGCTTAAGGATCTCCAGATTCTTACGCTCTCGTCGAGTGAGGATCGTGAGAAACGGCTCGAGGACGACAACGGCGAACCGGTAGTAAGGACCGAGGTGCTTAGCCCCATGCCGCTTCCTACCCATTGCTCACCATCCCTCGCCTGACATACCGACAACGCCGTCTCGCCGGATTCCTGAGCCGATCATTCCGGTTCCGGGTCGCCGTGTCGATCTGAACGGTCCAGCACTCCTCCAAGCCGTGCCGAGGTGGCACGATTACCGACGTGGACGCACCCTTGCCAGGCTGGACGGTCATTGTGCCGATGAAACCCCTCACCCTGGCAAAGAGCCGTCTCACGAGTGTGGGTCGCCGTGACTCCATTGCTGACCTCGCCTGTGCAATCGCCAAAGACGTTGTGTGCGCAGCTCTGGCGACACCTAGGGTTGACTCCGTCGTTGTCATCTCGCGAGATGCCGATATACAACACGAGGTGGAAGCGTTAGGAGCGGATTCGGTCGCCGAACCACAAGCCATACTCGGTGACCTCAACGCTGTGCTGACTTTTGCTCAAGACCGTGTCCTAGGCATAGCTCCGCACGCGTCCCTGGCCATCCTTCCCGGTGACCTAGCGACCCTGCAGCCAAGCTCGCTTCACTATCTCCTCGAGAACACCGATGACGGTGAAGTCGGGTTTGTTGCTGATCATCTTGGGACCGGGACGTCCGCGCTGACTTGTCGTCGCGCACATCCAGTAGCGACTATGTTTGGTCAGGACTCCGCGCAGGCCCACAGCCAGGCGGGCTACACCGACCTGACGAACTACGCCGACCTCTCCGTACGACTCGATATCGATACCGAGGATGACTGGCAGCTCGCGAAAGAACTGGGTCTGGGGCCCAATGCTCTGGCCCTGCTCGCCTAGTCCCGTCTAAGGCCCCCAAAGGACCCGCACGTACGAGCTCTTAGCGCAAATAGACCAGGGCGCGGCAAGCAATCGATGCTCTGCCGCGCCCTGGTCTATTTGCGCTGAAGAATGAACTACTTCTTTGCGGCAGCCTTCTTAGCTGCAGGAGCCTTCTTAGCTGGCGCCTTCTTAGCTGCAGGAGCCTTCTTTGCCGCCGCGGTTGACTTGGTCGCGGTGGTCTTCTTTGCAGGTGCCTTCTTAGCTGCTGACTTGGCGGCCGGAGCCTTCTTAGCCGGCGCCTTCTTAGCTGCTGTCGTGGTCTTCGCCACTGCCTTCTTCGCTGGCGTTGTTGCCTTCTCCGTTGCCTTCTTGGCAGCGGATACTCGCTTTGCCGCCGATGCCTTACCTGTGCTGACTACGGTCTTGAACTCTGCCCCGGCACGGAACTTCGGAACGTTCATAGCCTTGATCTTCACGATGGCTCCGGTGGCAGGATTGCGACCGGTGCGGGCCTTACGCTCGACCTTCTCGAACACACCGAATCCGGTAATCGCAACGCGCTCGCCTTCAGACACTGCTGACGTAATCGATGAGATGACCTCGTCGACTGCATCTGCTGCTTGTTTGCGGCTTACCTCAAGTCGCTCCGCGACCTTGTCGATCAGTTCTGCCTTATTCACTACACAATCCTCCGTCTAGTAGTCGGACTTGGGGTGTCCGCATTCGCAAATCAGGCTAGAGGGCATCCTTGCGACACGTGGCGCGCCACGCCGATTTGATCGCTAACGATGCGGTCGAGATCTGCGACCCAACGTCGCACTCCAACGAGTCAGCCGTTACTTGGTGGTGGGCAAGTACTCCGGTCGTCGGGATTCGAAGTCTGCGATCGCCTCGTCGTGATTCAAGGTGATACCGATATCGTCCAAACCTTCCAAGAGACGCCAGCGCACGTAATCATCGATCTCGAACGGCTCGTTAACATCCCCGGCCCGGACACGGCGGTTCTCGAGATCGATCGTGATCTCGCTACCGGGGTTCTCGTCCAGGTATGCCCACAGCGCATCAACCACGGACGGCTCGACCTGGGCTGCCAACAGGCCGCCCTTGCCGGAGTTGCCGCGGAAGATGTCAGCAAACCGCGCCGAGATGACGACCTTGAATCCGTAGTCCTGCAAGGCCCAGACCGCATGCTCTCGCGAGGACCCAGTTCCGAACTCAGGGCCGGCCACCAAGACAGTCGCGTTGGCGTGGATCGGCTTATTCAGGACGAACTCTGGGTCCTTGCGCCAAGCAGAAAAGAGCGCATCCTCGTACCCATGACGCGTCACCCGCTTGAGGTACTCAGCTGGAATGATCTGGTCGGTGTCAACGTTGCTGCGCTTCAGTGGTGCCGCGACCCCGGTGTGAACGGTGAACTTATCCATGTCGATTGCCCTCTTCCTATTAAGCGTTGGCTAGGTCGGCCGGGGCCGATAGATGACCGGTGATCGCCGTCGCAGCCGCGACTTGCGGAGACACCAAGTGAGTCCGGCCACCCGGGCCTTGACGTCCCTCGAAGTTGCGGTTCGACGTCGATGCGCTGCGTTCCCCCGGGGTTAACTTGTCGGGGTTCATCGCCAAGCACATCGAACATCCGGCTTGACGCCACTGCGCCCCCGCCTCGATGAACACCTTGTCCAACCCCTCAGCTTCGGCATCCAGGCGTACACGGACCGATCCAGGAACCACCAGCATCGTCACACTGTCGGCAACCTTGTGGCCGCGCAGCACGGCAGCTGCGGCCCGCAGGTCTTCCATCCGCCCATTGGTGCACGAACCTAGGAAGACCGTGTCAACCGAAATGTCGCGCAACGGCATTCCAGCGGTGAGCCCCATGTATTCCAGCGCGTTCTCAGCAGCTACTCGTTCACCCTGATCCTCGATCTCGACTGGATTGGGCACCGAACCCGACAGCGGAAGTCCCTGCCCTGGATTGGTTCCCCATGTGACAAATGGCGACAGGCTCGCCGCGTCGATGATGACCTCCGCATCGAAAGTCGCATCGTCGTCGGTGCCAAGTCGTTGCCAAGCCGCAACAGCCTCATCCCACTGCGCGCCCTTGGGTGCGCGTTCACGACCTTGGACGTAGTCAAACGTCGTCTGATCCGGTGCGATCATTCCCGCCCGTGCGCCAGCTTCGATCGACATATTGCAGATCGTCATCCGAGCTTCCATTGACAGCGACTCGATAGCCTCACCTCGGTACTCGAGCACGTAGCCTTGACCGCCTCCGGTACCGATCTCTGCAATAACAGCGAGGATGAGGTCCTTCGCCGTGACATCGTCGGGCAACTGACCGTTCACCGTGATAGCCATCGTCTTGAAAGGCTTCAATGGCAGAGTCTGGGTTGCCAAGACGTGCTCAACTTCGCTGGTTCCGATTCCGAACGCGAGCGCGCCAAACGCGCCGTGCGTAGATGTGTGGGAGTCACCGCACACCACAGTCATTCCTGGCTGGGTCAGTCCAAGTTGAGGTCCCACAACATGCACGATGCCCTGGTCCACATTTCCTAGCGAGAAGATGGGAACACCAAACTCCTCGCAGTTCGCCCTCAGCGTGTCAACCTGCAGTTTGGAGATCGCATCGGCGATTGGCTTGTCGATGTCGATCGTCGGGACGTTGTGGTCCTCAGTCGCCATTGTCAAGTCAGGCCGACGCACTTGGCGCCCTGCGGTACGCAAACCATCGAAGGCTTGCGGGCTCGTGACCTCGTGGATGAGGTGAAGGTCGATGTAGAGCAAGTCGGGTTCGCCCTCTGCTTGGCGAACGATGTGCGACTGCCAGACCTTCTCGGCCAGTGTCTTACCCATGACCAACACCTCTCATCTCGAACCATCACTCCGACGGCTCTCGCTTTGACATCTTCCACTTGACATCTCATATATTGAGACATCAGTATCATTACATGGACAAGCATAGCGGAGTCGGCGTCATTGACAAGACCGCCCTCGTATTGGGCGCCTTAGAAGGTGGCCCAACGAACCTGGCGGGGCTCGTCGCAGCCACGGGACTCCCCCGTCCGACCGCTCACCGACTAGCCCTAGCCCTTGAACATCACCGACTGGTAGCCCGCGACACCAACGGGCGGTTTACGTTGGGCCCCCGGCTAGGTGAGCTGGCGGGAGCGGTGGGTGAGGATCGGCTGACTGCGTCGGCACAACCGATCCTCACGGCCCTACGAAACCAGACCTCCGAGAGTGCCCAGCTCTACCGCCGCGAGGGTGATAGGCGGATCTGCGTCGCAGCTTCAGAACGATCCTCTGGCCTGCGGGATACGGTCCCGGTGGGAACGGTTCTGACAATGCAGGCGGGATCGGCGGCGCAGGTATTCCTCGCCGCCGAGGACCTAGACCATGCTGGCCAACTCCTGGCTAACGCTCGGTTCTCGGCAACGGTCCTTGCCCAGGTTAGGAAACGCGGCTGGGCCCAAAGCGTCGGCGAACGCGAGCCCGGTGTGGCAAGTGTCTCTGCACCAGTTCGCGGACCCGGCGGAAAGGTGATTGCTGCACTCAGCGTCAGCGGCCCGATCGAGCGCCTGACGCGGAACCCGGGTAGAGCATTTCACAAACCAGTGGTGGCCGCGGCCGACCAACTCAGCCGGACGATCAGATTGGCGCAGCAATGAGCAGCTCAGTTGCTCCCGTTCTCGTCACCGGAGCCTTAGGAAACGTTGGCCGTTACGTCGTGGCAGGACTACTAGACAAAGGTGCGCCGGTCCGCGCAGCGGACTTGGATGTCGGCAGAATCCACGCGGAACTCGGCGACAGTGTCCAAGCTGCCCAGTTCGATTTCACAGATGCGAGAACCTGGAAAGCGACGTTCTCCAATGTGAAGACGATGTTCCTCGTCCGGCCGCCTCAGTTGAGCAACATAGCCAGGGATATGGTGCCCGCCCTTAAGGCTGCCCAGCAGGCGGGAGTCGAGCATGTCGTCCTGTTATCGCTACAAGGAGCCGAGAACAACAAAGTCGTGCCGCATGCGAAGATCGAGGACTGGCTACGATCAAGCTCACTGACGTGGACATTCATCCGACCATCGTTCTTTATGGAGAACCTGTCGAGCACACATGCAAGTGACATACGCGATCACGACGAGATCGTTGTGCCAGCGGGAAACGGCCGTACCTCAT
Source organism: uncultured Actinomycetes bacterium (assembly GCA_946803585.1). Lineage (GTDB taxonomy): Bacteria > Actinomycetota > Actinomycetes > S36-B12 > UBA10799 > UBA10799. The sequence continues at coordinate 69,779 of CAMPEQ010000006.1, read as the reverse complement.
TCGCCGCCGCCGCCGATGTAGCCGCAACCGCGTGTATCCCACTCCTACGCCCCAGAGAGCACCTCAATACCGCGTACACCCCGACTGGCTCGGACGCACTCACATACAACGAGGTCGCGGCGTCACTATCGGACGTTCTTGGTCGCGCCATTCGGTACACCAAACCCGGAGTGCCCCGCTACGTCCTGCATGCCCACCGGGAACTTGGCATGCCATGGGCCATGGTGTTAGTCACGACGGCCATCTACACCGTCGCCCGGCTCGGTAAGGCCAGCGGGATGACAACCGACGTCGAACGCGTTACTGGTCGCCCTCCTATGGAGTTCTCACATTGGGCGATGAACCACCGGTCCGTTTGGGAATAGGTTCACCTCACGCGATTACCCCAACCTGCAGACTGAAGCGACTCTACCGATCTGTGTACATCTCCCAGACCAGTATCTCAGCACCGTTGGGACCTGCGGTTAACACGACTCCCCCGTGATCGGTCAGCCTTACTGCCGAGCCCTCTGCCAACTCATGCCGTCCCACTACGACACTCCCATTTGCGACATACACGTGCAGGTACGGGGCATCCGGAAGCCCAGTGGTGGTCCCAGGTCTGAGGTGAGCCGCGTGCAAACCCGCGTCACGTTGCGCGATCCGAATCGCCGTTGACGATTGGTGTTGCGCCAAGCCGCTTGCGACAACGACCAGTTCGCCAGCGGCGAGCTCGCCCCTGATGTCGCGCTGCTGGTAACCCGGATCGATGCCAGTCTCATCGGGACGCACCCACATCTGCACGAAGCGAACTGGATCGTCATGGGCCTCACCGCCAGCTAGCTGCCACGAGTCGTTGCGTTCGGAATGAAGGATGCCTCGACCTGCGCTCATTCGTTGTGCAAGTCCTGGATAGATCACGCCGTTGTGCCCTTGGGAGTCCTGATGAACGAGTGAACCTGACACCACCCAGGTGATGATCTCCATATCGCGGTGGGGATGAGTATCGAATCCGGTTCCTGCCAACACGACATCATCGTTATTCACCAACAGCGGCCCAAAATGAGTGTTCGTTGGGTCGTAGTGGTGGCCGAAGGAGAAGCTATGGCGCGAGGTTAGCCAGTCGGCGCTGGTAACGAATCGCGCTTTGCTGGGTTGAACAACTGCGTCACAGTGGTGACTTTGGGACATCTAGTGCTCTCCTACCGGTGCGGTCTCTTCGCTGCGCTTCGGCAGGACTTTGAACGCCACCAAAGCGCCTATCGCGCAGATCGCTGCGGCCACCAAACACGTCACTGACAACGCGTCAGTAAAGGCTATCCGGCTCGCGGCCAACATCTGATCTGCCACATCCGCCGGTAGCCTGGTGATCACATCGACGGTAGTTGTCAGCGAGTCTTCGACGGCGGCGGACGCTTCCGGCGGCAGTCCGGGCGGAACCTCTACAACCTTGCGGTACCAGGCACCCAGAATCGAACCCAGGATTGCGATACCCAACGCCGCACCCAATTCGTAGGCGGTCTCAGACACTGCTCCGGCGGCCCCGGCCCGCTCAGGTGGTGCTGCCGTCAGAATCGCATCGGCAGTACCTGTAAGCGAAGCACCGAATCCCAATCCGACACACATCATCGCGATCGTGACTGGGACCAAACCGTCGAGGTGAATCGCGCCCAACCCGAGGAGACCGAACGCTCCCAACGACACTCCGCCAACGATCGTGAACTTGCGACCCATTCGGTTAATGACTCGACCGGCCGCCAACGCGCCAATTAGCGCGGCGACCTCAGCCGGCAGCAACTGGAAGCCCGCCTGCAAGGGAGAGTCGCCGTCGACTAACTGGAACTGTTGGGCTAGGAAGAAGTAGACCCCCATCAGGCCGAAAACGCTGATCAGATCTGCCGACACGGCACCGCTGAAGGCAGGGATCTTGAACAGGCGCATATCGATCAGCGGCGACTCCAGTGTCAACTGACGTCGAACGAACCAGAACAGCGTCAAGATTCCGATGACTAACAGAACGTCGCTCTCGGGGTGGTCGAACCCGCTAATCGCGATCTCCTTGATACCGGCAATGAACGTCAAAATTCCGACAAGCGACAGGGCTACGCTAATGAGGTCGATCGGACCGGGTTTCGGGTTGCGCGATTCCCGCAGCGCCCAGACTCCAATACCGATTATCACCATCACAATCGGCACATTGACGAGAAAGACCGAACCCCACCAGTAGTGCTCGAGGAGGAAGCCACCGATCAGTGGCCCCAGGCCACCCCCCGCCGCTGCAACTGCACTCCACACAGAGATCGCAAAGGTGCGCTCTTTGGAGTTCGGAAAGGTATGACGAATAAGTGACAGGGTCGAAGGCATTAGTGTCGCCCCCGCGACGCCAAGGAGCGCTCGAGAGAGAATGAGCGTCTCCGCCGTTGGTGAGAAGGCTGCAAGTACCGAGCAGGCGGCGAACGCCACGAGGCCAATCAACAGCAGTTTCTTGCGCCCAATTCGGTCGCCAATATTGCCCATTGTGATGAGCAGCCCCGCTAGGACAAACGAGTAGATGTCACCAATCCACAGCAGTTGCTCAGTGGTTGGCGATAGGTCCTCAGCCAAACTCGGGATTGCTACGGCCAGAATCGTGTTATCGACCGATACCAATAGCACAGCAAGACTCAGGGCAGCCAACGCCCACCAACGCCGAGGATCCGCTCGAGTCTCACCTGTAGTACCGATTTGTGTCACGTCGGACATGTTCTACTGTCCGCCTGACTTTTGCGCGGCGGACTCCTGCTTAACACAAGACACAAACGCCGTGAATCGTCCGCTCACGGGGAACCGGCTAGCCGACCTCGTGCATCCAGCGAACGCTGGCACCCTCTCCGGCGTAGCGAAAGGACTCCAACTCCTCGTCCCATGCTGTACCCAAGAGGTCGTGGATATGCCCGGCAAGGCCCTTACTGGAGGCGTCCTGAGCTAGGGCGTTGCGCAACCGTTCTTCGTTGATAAGGATGTCACCGTGCGGGCCCATAGCCGCGCGAAAGATCCCTAGCGACGGAGTGCAGGCGTAGCGCTCGCCCTCGATACCGGTGCCGGGCTCTTGCGTGACCTCAAAGCGCAATCCTGGGAAAGCACGTAACTCAGAGGCAAGCCGTGCGGCTGTCCCCGGGCTTGCTTTGTATCCCAACTCAGAGCGAAGGCTACCTGGGGCAACTGGCTGCGCGATCCACTCGAGGCGAGCACTCGGGCCGAGCAATCCGGCAAGTGCCCACTCTACGTGCGAGGTGAGTGCACGCGGGCATGAGTGTATGAACACCACACCCCTAAGGTGTGGCGCTGGTGGACTCTGTGGGTCCACTGAACGCGTCAAAACAGACACTGCTGATCTCCCTTGCTCGCAGGGTCGCCTTCCCCAGCGTCCTATGAGCATCACGATCAGCGACTAGCTTCGCGTAGTTCACGCGCTACGTGCCTTTGCAAATCATAACCACACGCAGCAAGAAATACTGCTATGCGCCCTGGGACACGCGCGACAGCTTGTCTACGCATGCCCTGCAGGTCGCCAAGCAGTATCCACAACCGCGATACTGCTCATGTGAACCGTCGCTTGGAAGTGTGCTGCTACTCAGTCACCGATGCAGTAATCGCCCAGGAGGCAGGTGCCGATCGCATCGAGCTATGTGCCGGGCGCCCCGAGGACGGAACAACCCCCTCAGTCGGCTACCTCGTTCAAGCAGCGAAGGCACTAACCGTTCCGGTATTCCCAATGATCCGACCTCGGGGTGGGAACTTCGTCTATGACGACCTTGAGTTCGCCGCGATGCGGGTGGATGCGCGGATGGTCGCCGAGCAGGGGTTCACTGGCGTCGTGTTTGGAATACTCGATGATAGAAGCTTCATCGACGTACCCAGGTGTACCCAGTTACTAAGCGATATCCGCGGAATCAATCCAGCGATCGAGGTGACCTTCCACCGCGCGTTTGATCAGGTCACCGACCCTCGTCGCTCCTATCGAGTTCTCAGCGAACTGGGTTTTGATCGAGTCCTGACCTCAGGACAAGCCGCGACTGCACCAGAGGGAATTGATCTGATCGACGAGCTCATCACCAGCTTCGGCAATGAACCGCTCGTCATGCCGGGCTGTGGTGTTCGTCCGGAGAACGCCGAAGAACTGCTCGCAACCGGGGCACTCGATATCCATAGTTCCGCCACGCTTAGCGGTACTTCTGGCACCGATTCGGCCACAGTCCGTGCGTTGGCCGATCTTGTCCACTCGTGATGTTGATGACTCGGTCTTAGAGCATGTTCGAAGGCTCGTAGCACCGGTTCGAGATAGCATCAGCGGCTATCATCCCGATCTCCCGCGAAAGGCACTACATGACCTGGCACAGATTCGTAGCCATCGGTGACTCGTTTACTGAAGGCCTCGACGACCGAGCCGACAACGGTCGACACCACGGTTGGGCTGATCGGGTGGCCGCCACAATCGCAGTCGATAACCCTGAGTTTCAGTACGCAAACCTAGCTATCCGCGGTCGCAAACTCGACAGCATCATTGCGGATCAACTTCCCGTCGCTATCGAGATGGAGCCGGACCTCATCAGCATTGGGGGCGGGGTCAACGATGCCCTCAGACCACATTGGGATGTCACACAGACAAGGGACCGATTAGAAGGTGGCGTCATCGAGGCTCGAGCGAGCGGGGCCGACGTACTGCTGTTCGCCTTCGGCGACTCTTCCCGCCGTTCCCGCACCCTCGGTGTAGTTAGCTCACGTCTACGCGCGTACCGAGAGGTCGTCCACGATATTGCGATCGAACACGACTGCTACCTCGTCGATTTCTGGAACGAGAGCATCTTCGATGACCGGCGTTTCTGGGCCGACGACCGACTCCACGCCAACGATTTAGGACATGAGCGAGTCGCGGAGATGGTCGTGACAACGCTGGGACTCGGACAGTTTGACTGGCGAGCGCCACTGCCACCGGCGCCGCCCCGAACTCGGTTCGATGCCCTCATCTCAGACGCCCGCTGGACCGGAGAGCACCTCGTACCGTGGGTCGCGCGGCACCTTCGAGGCCGGAGTTCAGGCGATGGAATCACCGCCAAACGGCCACACTTCGAGCCGATCGAACCTGACCTCGCGTTGCGCTAGATCCGGTCGGTTAGAAAGAAACCTGCGGAGGTGCGGATTGACCCTCGGGTGCCTTGTAGAACTCGCGCTTGGTGACCTTGGCAACTCCGTTGAAGAGCATCCACGGCAACGTGACAATCAGCGTGTTCAGAGTTCCAACTGCATCGTTGTAGTACTGGCGAGCAAACGACAACTTGTCTTCGGTATCCGTCAACTGGTTCTGCAGCTGTAGGAAGTTCGACGACGCCTTGAGATCCGGGTACTGCTCAGCAACGGCCATCACGTTGACCAGGGACTTGTCCAGGGACGCCTCGGCTGCCGCCTTCTCATCGACCGTTCCATCGGCTGCTGCCTTCTTCACTCGAGCACGGGCCTCGGTTACTGCTTCAAACACCCCAGACTCATGCTTGGCGTATCCCTTGACCGTCTCGACCAAGTTGGGAACGAGATCCGCACGGCGAGTGAGTTGAACGTCAATACCACCTAGCGCTTCTTCCGCAGCAACATCGGCCTTGCGCAGCTTATTGAAGCCGACAACGCCAAAGATCACCAAGAGTACGATGATGGCGAGAATAATGATCACAAAGATCATGAGAATCACTTCCAATCAGGTCTGTTGGGGTAAATCTACCTTGCCGCAGGTTGAGCGGGTCACCAAGAACCGCCGCCTCCGCCGCCACCTCCGCCGCCACCTCCGCCTCCGCCTCCGCCACTACTCGCGGACTGCGAAGCCTGGTACGTGCCGATTGCCGAGGAGAGAGCAGAGTCAAAGCCACCTCCGCCACCCCCTGCCGAGTACAGACCCGCACCGCCGTACAGACCGTAGGGGTACCAGAACGGACTCGGTGGTTCTTCGTGGGTATACATGCGGTACTTCTCAGCCCACTTATCTGCAACCCCAAACGCGACGGCGTACGGGATGAAGCTGATGAAGAGGTCTTTGTTGGCGGCGAAGTCGAACCGGTCCTGCGACGAGTCGGTCGACAGCAGGCGCTCAAATCCGGCAGATCGGGACCAAACGTCACGCCCGGCAGTCGTTCGGCGGGTTCCAACACCGGTCTTGATGAAGTTGATACCGGCCAGCGCGAACACCGCGAACGGTAAGCCATACATGGTCGCCGGACCAAAGATGAAGCCAATCCCGGCGAACACAATCGATGCCATCCACAGGACACGACCGAGTTGCTCGCCCGCTGCCGTCACGGTGAGCCCCGAATCGTGGCTCCATTCCCGAGTCTCAGTTGTGATGCTGGTCTTTGCCTTAGCGAGCTTCTCACCTGCGGCCTTCGTCTTCTTCGCGATAAAGGTACCGCCAGCTTTAGTGACCCCAATCTTCTTAGCCGCTTCGCGACTAACCGGGTCAATGGCCGCCCACTGCTCGGCAGTGCCGGTTCCCGTCACGAGCCAAGAGTCATCGGCTCGTTGTTCGAGCTCTATAAGGCGCTTATCTGCCAGGTAGTACAACGTCGCAGCTAGTCCGTGGCTGCCCACGTCCTCGTAAGCCATGTATCTGGTCTGGGCTGGTCCGAGTCCGTCTGGTGGCCCATACATCACTGGGAAGCCGGGCGGGTCCTCGCGCGAGGCTCGCGCCCACAGGAATCCAACGACTGCTCCTACGACGGAAAGCAGCGCAACGAGGAATACGAGCGGGACGGTTCGCCCAAGCACCGCATCCCAGCTAGCCGACCAAGGCAAGGTGACCTGCGGTGGGTTCGCGGGCTGCATGGTTGCTCGGACGGTCATTCCGCTGACCGGCGGAATGTTCTGCGCCGTGAGCGTCAGATTAGGCGTGCCAGCACCGGTGATGTCACAGGGTTTGAATCCAGCAGCAATGCCTGCCCCACCGGATGTCGCACCGGCCGCGCATTGGACCTCGCCGGCAGCACTAGGCAGGTTCACTTTGACAGTTGCGTTCTTGATTGGCATCTGCCAGCCAGGGGCAATGACGTTCCAGAAGAACGCCGACTGCGAATCTGATGCCTCGGTACCTGCTGTGGACTCGAAGGTCTTATCCGCGCCTGCGGTTATCGGGGAGATGACACCATCGGTGGTGTAGCGAATCGTGTACGTATGGGTGCCGACCGGCAGCGTTACATCCGCGTCACCGATCTTCAATGTGTAGATCGTGTCGTTACTCTCCCAGAAGGTCTCGTACGGTTCAGCGAACCCATCGCGTGTGACCGAATCAACCTCTGGGATATAGCGACCCTTGGGATCAGACGGGTTAACGACGTCGAAGAACTGGAAGATCCCACGCCGAGGAATCGGGAAGTTTACGGTCAATACCTCGGTAGTCGTCATTGTTCCGCTGTCGTCCACGTTGAACTCAGCGGAGTAGTCAGTGATCGTGGTCAACTCGGTAGAGGACTCAGACGAACTTCCCATCAACGGATACAGCAAACCGCCGAGCGTCAGTAGGAGTAGGACAACAAATACAAGGCCTCGTTTGGCCAACATGTGACGATCCCTTCCGTCCGTTGTGGCGCTAGCGAACTGACTGCACTAGATCCTACTCAGCATCGACGACAGTCGCCCACCCTGGCGATTGTCAGACTGACTAGTCATATTCCTCGCGAGGGGTGAGAATGGCGTATGTCCTCCTCCGATCCCCATGAACCTGCTCACGGGGGTCTCGATGGAAAGCGACGTCCACCTGTTGTTTTGCTGGTGGCCGTTGTTGGGTTGCTGATCGGGGTCGGAGCAATCGCAGTCTTTGCGTTTGCTGGCACCTTCATATCCGATGACGAGCCAAGCGCCGCGGGCCTTGGACATACGAATCACGGGTCAGTCACCAAGTCCCAGATTGCGACCGCACCGTTACGAGCTGACGAGGAGTTCGTCTCACTTGGGGTCCCGAACGGTTCTTATACCCCTGCCGCTCCCAACGGTGGTACGGATGATTACCGCTGCTTCCTGCTCGACCCGAATCTGTCCACCGACGCAACTCTCACGGGCGTCCAAGTCGTTCCAGACAATGTGGAACTCGTCCACCACGCCATCTTGTATCGAGTGACACCCGAACAGATCTCCGACGCGCAGTACCTAGATTCACGAGACCGCGGACCAGGATGGACCTGCTTTGGCGGTTCGTTGATCCCTGCCCCCGCGGGGTCGAGCGCCTTGGCCGAACTTGACGATGCCCCGTGGCTGGCAGCGTGGGCGCCGGGCGGCAAGGAGTCAATCTATCCGCGTGGCAGTGGCGTCGAGATGCCTGCCGGAACCCAGATCGTGTTGCAGATGCACTACAACCTGCGTGAGGCACAAGGAGTCGATTCGAGCGCGATTCGACTGCGACTGAGCAACGTAACCCAAGGGGTTACCGGCGTTCACACAATGCTGCTACCTGCTCCGGTCGAGCTCCCTTGTCTGCCGGAAGAGAACGGGCGACTGTGCGATCGAGATAACGCTATGGGCGATGTCATCTCCCGGTTCGGGGAAGGAACGGGACGCACGATCGCCGGATTGCAGTTGCTTTGTGATGGCAATCCGCTAGCACCGAAAGCTGGCAAAACCCAATCGTGTGTTCGACGAATGTCGGAGAAGACAACAATCATGGCAGCGGCGGGGCACATGCATTTGCTGGGCCAGCGGATTTCTATCGATGTAAACCCCGGAACCCCAAGAGAGCAGAACGTTTTGGATATCGACAATTGGGACTTCGACAATCAAGGAGCCAAACCCTTGAAGGAGCCGGTGGAGCTGGCGGCCGGAGATACCGTCCGGGTGCGCTGCACCCACAACCCAGAGTTGCGTTCGCTTCTTCCATCATTGGCGGGTACCGAGCCGCGCTATGTTCTTTGGGGTGAAGGCACGACTGACGAGATGTGCCTCGGCGTCCTAGTAACGACTAACCCGAAATAGTGAAATAGCGGCCTCCCCCAAAAGTGCTATTCCATTCGAACGTATGTTCGATACAGTTGGGTGATGGCCCTCGCGGAACTGCTCGCAAGCACACCTAGTGAACCGGGTGTCCCGATAACTAGCGCCCGTGAATCCGATCGAGCCCATGAAGAGTTTCGATTAATCACTGAGTTGGCGGCGCTAGTTCCCGGTGGCTGCTTGCGGCCGGGAAGCACTGTTGGTATCGGCGGCGGCCCAGGTCAAACCTCACTACTACTTCAACTACTTGCCGGGCCTATGGAGCAGGGGCGCTGGGGTGGGGTTATCGGCTTACCCGAGCTTGGCGCTCAGGCCGGAGTCGAACAAGGGGTTCCACTTAACCATCTAGCACTAATTCCTGACCCAGGTGATCGCTGGCTGGATGTGACGGCAGCGCTACTGGACTCAGTTGAGCTCGTTGTACTTCGCCTACCGCGCTCCGGCAGTACCCGCGCTAGGTGTCGCCCAAGTGATGCCCGTCGACTACTTGCACGAGCCCGTCAACGCCATAGTGTTCTGATTTTGGTAGATCCGCACGATTGGCCTGAGCAACCAGATCTGCTATTTACCCCAGCGGCCGTTCGCTGGTACGGAATCGCTGATGGTTACGGAGCCCTACGCTCGCAGTCCCTCACTGTGCAAGTGTCCGGTCGGCGCATTGGCGGTCGGCCCCGACAGGCTGAACTTTTGGTCGGCGCTAGTGAGCATCTCACCGACGGCATACAACGAGCAGGGTGAGTTATATGCGATCTGCCGCACTTTGGTTTGCGCACTGGCCGATTACTGCCGCCGGGCTTTGCTTGGCTGACCCTGTTGTTGTTGTCGAGGGCGGGGTCGTGACGGTCTGCTCCCCCGGCGCCTACCAGCACGGCGTTCGGATTGGCCAACGTCGTCGGGAGGCAAAAAGCCACAGCCCTGACTTAGCTGTATTAGCTACTGACCCCTACCGCGATGCTCAAGCGTTCGAAGCCATCGTTACAACTTTGTTAGTGGCAGTCCCTCGACTTGAAGTGAGTGAACCGGGGCTGTGTACCGTCCCTGTGGCTGGGCCTAGCCGCTATTACGGTGGTGAACGAGAACTCACTACCCACCTATTGAATCTGTGGCCGGAATCAAGCGGTCAGACACCACGAATAGGGATCGCCGACAGTCGTTTTGGCGCCTACTGCGCCGCGCAAACCGCTCGCGAGCGAACCGGCGAGATCGTTCCCACCGGCCGCACCCAGGAGTTCCTCGCACCGTTCCCAATTTCAACTCTTGGGATTGAAGAATTAACGACATTGTCACGTCGACTAGGAATCCACACTCTTGGACAGTTCGCGGCTCTACCCACCCGCGCGGTGTTGTCTCGATTCGGTAGTTCCGCCGCGCTGTCTCATGCGCTAGCTCGCGGTATCGACCCAACGCCGCTCGCAATCCATCAGCCAACCCAGGAACTCACGTTGGCCGTCGAACTCGATCCACCAGCCGAGCGAGTCGATATCGCCACCTTTACTGCAAAGCCACTCGTCGGTGAGTTCATGGAACTCCTCACCCAACGAGGCCTGGCATGCACCCAACTTCGCGTTGATCTGCACACCGAGCATGCTGAAGAGAACACGCGTCAATGGCGAGCTAGTCCAGTCTTTGATAGCGAGACCATCCTTGAGCGGATTCGTTGGCAACTAGCAGGCTGGCTAGGTAGCACCGACGCCGATGTCGCAATGCCAAGTGCGGGGATCAGTCTCATTCGAATCACGGCAGATGAGGTAGCCGGTTCCGCCGATCTACAGGTCAGCTTGTGGGGGGAGATGTCAGCCGCAGATCGACGTGCTGTCCGAGGTCTCGACCGTGTTCGCGGACTACTCGGATCAGCGGGGGTGTTCACTGTTCTTCTTGGCGGCGGTCGCGGACCTAGCGACCGAGTTCACTATGTTCCCTGGGGTAAACCCACTCCTACGATTGATCCCCCGATGCCCTGGCCAGGACAAATTCCTGCCCCCTCACCGGCTGTCCTGCACTCCAATCCACTACCGGTTGACGTCTTCGGCGCAGCCGGGCCCGTTGCGGTAACCGCTCGTGGAGATGTCACTGAACGACCTGTCCGCCTAGAGCTAGGGAACGGAAAAGTTCACACCATCACTGCCTGGGCGGGACCTTGGCTCACCGATGAACATTGGTGGGAGGCCGACTCCCACCGTCGCTTCGCCCGGTTTCAACTGCTGACCAGTGACTCCAACGGCTCACAACAAGCTCATCTATGTCTAGTGCAACGTAATAGCTGGCTTATCGAGGCCACCTATGACTAGGCGCCGATATGCCGAACTCCATGCTCACTCCTACTTCAGCTTTCTAGACGGCGTCTGTTCCCCCACCGAGATGGTTACTGAGGCCAGTCGACTGGAACTCGCTGGCCTATCTCTGCTTGACCACGACGGTTTCTACGGAGTTGTGCAGTTTGCTCAGGCAGCAAAGGAGGCCGGACTCCCTACCATCTTCGGCGCGGAACTAACCCTCGATGCCAGCGCCAGACCAAACGGTCTCAGCGATCCGACTGGTGAGCACCTAGTGGTCTTGGCCCGCAACCCGAGTGGATACGGGAAGCTCAGTCGCGCAATCTCAATGGCGAATCTGGCTGGCCAGAAGGGTCAACCTATTGCCAGCTTGAACTCCCTGGCAGATGTTGCCGGTAATGATTGGCTGGTCCTCACCGGTTGCCGTAAAGGAACAGTCCCGAATGCGTTGGCAACAGGCGGGCTCACAGCAGCTCAACAGGCTCTCGATCAATTGATCGCAACTGTCGGCGCCGACAACATCGCGGTTGAACTTTGGCACCATCACAACCCAACCGATGATGCCCGCAACGATGCCCTTTATGAACTTGCAAGGAAGCGTTCTCTGCCCGTCGTTGCCACCACAAACGCTCACTACGCCACGCCCGATCGAGCCAAACTCGCCCATGTAGCAGCAGCTATTCGGGCTCGTCGCGACCTAGGCACGATGGATGGGTGGCTGCCAGGTTCCCCTGCGGCCCACCTTCGCAGCGCGCAAGAACAGCACCGTCGATTCCACCGCTATCCCGGCGCAGTTGAACTCACGGCAGACTACGCAGCTGATCTTGCCTTTGACCTATCGCTGGTAGCACCTAGCCTGCCCGATTTCCCTGTCTCGCCTGGCCAGGACGAGGTGAGCTACTTACGTCACCTCACCGAGCAGGGAGCCCAACGGCTCTACGGTCCACGGACCGCTCCCCGTGTCCCCGACGCCTGGGAGCAGATCGACTACGAGCTAAAGGTCATCTCCGAGTTGGGGTTTCCAGGCTACTTCCTCATCGTGTGGGACATCGTGCAGTTCGCGCGCCAGAACGACATTCTGTGCCAAGGCAGAGGTTCGGCCGCCAACTCTGCCGTTTGCTACGCCCTCGGGATCACAAACTGCGATCCGGTTAGCCTCGGCCTACTCTTCGAACGCTTCCTATCTGCTGCCCGCGATGGCCCCCCTGATATTGATATTGACTTCGAGAGCGGTCGCCGCGAGGAGGTCATCCAGTACGTCTATCAACGCCACGGTCGGCATCACGCTGCCCAGGTCGCCAATGTGAACACCTACCGACCACGGTCCGCGATTCGCGACGCTGCGCGTGGACTCGGGTACGAGCAGGGCAGCGCTGATGCCTGGACAAAGCACGTAGAATATCACGGGCGAGAACATGCTGCGGTCGATGGAGATTCAGCAATTCCGACACAGGTTCTTGACACTGCCGAACAGTTATTGGATTTCCCTCGCCATCTCAGCGTGCATTCCGGGGGGATGGTCATCTGTGATCGGCCAGTTATCGAGGTGTGCCCGGTGGAGTGGGCAACTGCCCCTGGGCGCACAGTCCTGCAGTGGGATAAGGAGGACTGCGCAACTGTCGGCCTCGTCAAGTTCGATCTACTCGGACTTGGCATGTTGGAGGCGATCCATCGAACGATTGACCTAGTCAAGGACTTTCATGGTGTCGAGATCGACCTCGCGTTACTCCCGCAAGACTCCGAGGTCTACGAGCGACTCTGCGCGGCGGACACTGTCGGGGTATTTCAGGTCGAGTCACGTGCCCAAATGGCGACACTCCCCCGGCTCAAGCCGGAGAACTTTTACGATCTCGTCGTTGAGGTTGCTCTCATCCGACCTGGCCCAATTCAAGGTGGATCTGTTCACCCTTATTTGCGGAGACGCTCTGGTAAAGAAGCAATCACCTATCTACATCCCCTCTTAGAGAAGTCGCTAAAGAAGACTCTTGGTATCCCGATTTTCCAAGAACAACTAATGCAAATGGCAATTGACGTAGCGGGTTTCAGCGCCGCTGAAGCCGACCAGTTGCGCCAAGCGATGGGGTCCAAACGCTCAGCTGCCAAGATGGAGGCGTTGAAGGTTCGGCTCTACGCTGGAATGGCCCAGCGGGGCCTGACCGGTGCGGCAGCAGATCAGGTCTACACCTCGCTATCGGCCTTCGCCAGCTTTGGATTCCCCGAGTCCCATGCTGCTTCCTTCGCCTACCTCGTCTATGCCAGCGCATGGCTAAAGCTGCGTTATCCCGCTGCCTTCCTCGCCAGCTTGTTGAACTCCCAACCAATGGGTTTTTGGTCACCGGCTACTTTGATCGCCGATGCCCGACGTCACGGAGTCACCGTTGCTCGAGCGGATATCAACCACAGTCACTCCCTGGCCGTTCTCGAGTCGGCAAATCACGGAAAGCAGGAGACCCCAGACCAGAGGCAGCTCAGCGAATCAGCCGACCGAGACCACCGTGACCCGATCGTGCGCATCGGCCTGACTAGCATCAAAGGAATCGGAACTGAGGTCGCTGAACGCATCGCTCAGCAGGCACCCTTTGACAATCTGGATGACCTCGCCCGCCGAACCCAATTGACTCGACCACAACTTGAAGTCCTGGCAACAGCAGGAGCGACCACGAGCCTTGATCACGGTCAGCGCCGCGCCAGTCTATGGAGCGCCGGAGCTATCGCCCATCAGTCGCCCGATCAGCTCCCTGGACTTATCTTCGGCGATAGTGCTCCCCCGCTACCTGGGATGAGCACAGAGGACATTCTGGTCGCCGATTTGGAGACGACCGGAATATCCGTCGACTCCTCGCCGATGAAGCTACTCCGTGAACGATTACGCGGGTACCCGGTAGTGCCAGCCGCCGAGCTCATCCATCGACCCCATGGAAGCCGAGTGACCGTAGCTGGGGTCGTCACTCACCGCCAGCGACCAGAGACTGCTGCCGGGATCACGTTTATCAGTTTGGAAGATGAAAGCGGCTTGATGAATATCGTCTGCCATCAGGCACTATGGAAGAGGAATCAGAAGGTCGCTCGATCTGCTACTGCTCTGCTCATCCGTGGGTTTGTGGAGTCAGCTGATGGAGCTATCAATGTCGTAGCCCGGGAAATGGAAGAACTCTCCATCAAAGTCGCTCCGGCTTCCCGGAACTTCCGTTAAGATTTCACGAGCGCGATTCCCGGGATATTCCCCCGTCAATATCGCGCGGCAATACCACTACTTCCCCAGTAGCGCACATACGCTCGGCGACAGATCGTTCAACCGATCGTTCGCGAACCGAGACATAAGCAGACGTTGGGCTGGGGAATGAGTAGTTTCACCGATAACCCCTCGGTGACTTCGCGTCCCACAAGCACGGTTGACATCTCCGGACCACCATCTCAATCCGGTCGACCCGAGTTCACCGGAGCACCCACCCCCAGCTTGGGATACCTTCCAGCACTTGATGGAATCCGAGCGATTGCCGTCCTGGCTGTCATGATCTTCCACTCCGCGGTTCCCTGGCTTCCCGGTGGATTCCTCGGTGTGGACGTCTTCTTCGTCCTTTCCGGCTTCCTCATCACCAGCTTGCTCTTACAAGAGGTCGAGCGCACTGGCGGGATCGACTTCAAACGCTTCTACCTACGACGAATCCGGCGACTCGTTCCCGCGTTCCTCGCGGTCATCCTCGTGACGGCCCTACTCGTTCTGTTGTTCGCCCAGGACAGCGCCGCGAAGTACCGCGAGGATGTCATGGCCTCGCTGCTGTACGTCAATAACTGGTGGAACATCTTTGGCGATCAGTCCTACTTCGAAGCCATCGGACGCCCGCCGATGCTGCAGCACTTGTGGTCCCTGGCGGTTGAAGAGCAGTTCTATCTGATTTGGCCCGCGGTGCTGCTCTTCGTATTCCATCGTCGCCTGCGTGACGGAGTTCGCCGAGTCGCGCTCATCGGGGTATTCGCTAGTACCGCGCTGATGGCCATCCTGAGCATTTTGATGTCGATGCCTGGGGAGAACGACCCGTCCCGGCTCTACTTCGGCACTGACACTCATGCCATGACCATCCTCGCCGGAGCCGCCCTAGCGACCGTGTGGCGCCCCAGATCACTGCCCCGCAAACTCGCGCCTGCGCCAACGATGGTGCTCACTGGGATCGGTGCGGCGGCTCTGGCGCTCATGGCGTGGTTCTTCATCAACGTCACTGACGATTCAGCTGCCCTCTATCGAGGTGGCTTCCTCATCTTCGCCGGTGTGTGCGTCGTTGTTATCGCGGTCGCAACCCACCCAGCGATCGCTGCCTCACGCGTTCTCGCTGTCGCACCACTGATCTACATCGGCAAGCGGTCCTACGGGCTGTACCTCTGGCATTGGCCGATCTTCAATATCCTGCGGCCCGGGATTGATATCGGACTGACCGGGATACCGGCCCTGATCCTGCAGTTCGGTCTTACCTTTGGCGCTGCCGAGCTCTCCTACCGCTATCTCGAGATGCCCGTGCGCAACGGCGACGTCGGCCGAATCTGGCAGCAGTGGAAGGTCCAAGGAGTTGCGATAAAGCGAGCTCTCATTGCCGCAGCGGTCTCTCTCGTTGTCATCCTTGGACTCGCAGTTGGAGTGAGCGCGATTCCTGCGGTGGACTCCACGACGTACCTCAACGGCGCCACTGAGGTCGGTGCTGGCTCGCTCGAGGACGAGGTGCAGACAGTCGCGGACAAGAACGGCGAGTCGAAAGCGGTTAAGGCTCCAGAGGACCCGCAGATGACTGCACCCATCGTTGCCGGTGAGGATCTCACAAAGCGACCGATTACAGCGATCGGCGACTCCGTCATGCTCGGCGCTCGTGAGTCAGTCCAGTCCTCGCTCGACAAGGTGACGGTTGACGCAGCAGTCAGTCGCCATGCAAACCTGATGTACCAACGAATTGACCAGCGACGCGCTGCCGGAAAGCTAGCCCCTGTGGTCGTTATCCACCCCGGCACAAACGGACCCGCCTACGAGGACGATTTGCGGGAGGCTGTCGCGGGTCTATCGGATCGAGCTCGAGTCGTCCTGGTGACCACTGACGTCCCGCGCAGTTGGATGGACCAGTCCAACGACAACATCCGAAAGGTCGCGAAGGACTTCCCGAACGTTCGAATCGCCGAGTGGGCACAAGCCGCACAAGGCCACCGCGAGTACTTCGTGACCGATGGAACGCATCTCACCCCGCCCGGGGCTCGTGCCTACGCAGACACAATAAAAGAAGCGATAGCCGCTCAGTAGTTCTTGGTCGCGCTACCCTTCGGTTCATGGAGTTGGCCCCGCGACCGCTAGATATCCCATCAAGCGATCGGCTTCCCAGCACCACCGCAAACCGCGCCGAGATCCTCGCTCGCCACAACGCAGCGCTGGCGGACAACGAGGACGGCTACGACGACCCTCACACGGGCCTCTTCGTTTTTACCGCCGCATACCTAGCGAGTCGGGACTGCTGCGATATGGGATGTCGACACTGCCCCTATTGCGACTGATCGCGGCGGGGACTAGTACTGAATCGAGCGGAGTCGGCCATCAGCTTTAATCCGCGTTAGGGCGCTGCGATAGGCCGTCGTGGCCACCTCAGACTCTCTACCGGGGCGCATCGGATTGGCCCCCATTGCTGCCGCGTCTTGTTCCGTCGGAGCAAAGAGGAACACCTGCTTACCCGCGGAGCGCAGCACAGCGATCTCCCGATCCACCTGCCGCCGCAGCACCCGTCGAACAGGAGTATCCGCGGCCCAGCGCGGTCCAGAGTGAATCGCCATCGGCGCGCTAATAATGACCGCCTCAATATCTTGATCAACTAAGACCGCGGCATTGCAGGCCGAGGCCGCTGCCCCATCCACGTAGCGCTGCCCCTCAATCGTCACCGGCGCGAAGTAACCGGGGATCGCACAAGACGCAGCGACCGCATCCCCGACCGGTACACCGAGTGTCCGGTCTCGGCCAAAGACCACCAACTCCCCGTCAGTCAGCCGTAGCGCTGTCACCCACGGGGCAGGTTCAGGCCACTGCCCCTGACACAACTGCGACATGCTCGTCGCAATGCCTTCAGTGGGTGTCCGTCCTTCTGGCAGCGCGGCAGCAGCCACTTTCCCGAGTTTGGCTGTGCCGGGCGAACGAGCGAACATCCGCAGAAGGTCTGGCGCGGCGGGCCGGAAATTGCCTTGCGTCTTGGGAAAGTCCCGACCACCTCCTCGCATCCTGGCGACAAGGGCAGCGGACTCTGGCGACAGCGGTTCTCGAAGCTGACGTCGCAGGAAGTCCTGTGGCGCGACACCCACGCGAAGAGATGTTGCACTGATGGCTCCTGCTGACGTGCCAACTATGACGTCGGCCTGCCGCGCATCCCAGTTTGCAGCCTCAGCAAGTGCCGCTAGCACTCCGGCGTGAAACGCCCCACCGGTAATTCCGCCACCACCGAGAACCAATCCAATCCGCATGGAACCTTCTTACACCCATTCCCTCTGATGACATCGGCAGGCCTTCGAAGAGGTCCCGTAATTCGCCGGCGGCCCCCTACCGCGTGTCAGACCTTCCGGCACCCAAAGCGCTACGGCCTGCTTCAAGCCGGGCGATCGGAACTCGAAATGGTGAACATGACACATAGTCAAGGCCAACTCCGTCAAAGAAGTGAACAGATCCCGGATCGCCTCCGTGCTCGCCACAAACTCCGCATTGCAGATCGGGTCTGGTCTGTCGCCCCTTTGCCACTGCGATCCGTATCAACTCCCCCACCCCCTCGACGTCGATCGACTCAAAAGGCGAAACGCCGAATACCCCTTTGTCCATGTAAGCGGAGAAGAACGCGGCCTCTACGTCGTCACGGCTGAATCCCCAGGTCGTTTGAGTGAGATCGTTTGTCCCAAAGCTGAAGAACTGGGCTGCTTCAGCGATCTGGCCGGCCGTCAGCGCAGCTCGCGGAAGTTCAATCATCGTCCCAATCGGGAACTCCAACGTGCAGCCGTGAGCATCGGATACTGCGGCGAGGACGTCTACTGCCTCATCAATCACGAGTTCGAGCTCTTGGATGGATCCCACAAGCGGAACCATGATCTCAGCTCTTGGATCACCTCCCATCCGCTGCCGAAAGCAGGCCGCCTCCGCAATCGCTTGCACTTGTAAGGCAAAGAGACCAGGCAGTACCAGCCCCAGGCGAACCCCGCGCAACCCAAGCATGGGATTCGCTTCGCTGAGTCGATTGACTGCCTGGAGCATTCGCAGATCGGCCTCGCTATCGGCACCACGTTCCTCAGCTCGAGCAACGCGAACTGCCAGTTCCGTTCTATCAGGCAAGAACTCGTGTAGCGGTGGATCGATTAGCCGGATAGTCACTGGCTGCCCGTCCATCGCTTCCAAAATACGGATGAAGTCCTTGCGCTGAAGGGGTAGAAGCGCAGCCAGCGCCTCCTTGCGTTCGTGATCCTCCTCGGCCAGGATCAGCCGCTCCACCAACGCCTTGCGCTCACCAAGAAACATGTGCTCCGTGCGCAGCAACCCAATTCCCTCAGCACCCATTCGACGAGCTCGCGCAGCATCCTCGCGCGTATCAGCGTTCGCTCTCACCCGTAGCCGCCGCACCGAGTCCGCATGGGTCATTAGTCGGTCCACCGCAACGATCAGCTCACGGGTTGCCTCGTCACTACCTTCGAGCGCGTCCGCTAAACCCGCTTCAAAGTACCGGGCCACTGGACTCGGCACGACACCCACCGATCCGACAAACACCTCGCCGCTAGTTCCGTCGATCGAGATGACATCGCCCTCGTTGATCACCTGGCCATCGGCGGTTGTCATCCGACGCGCGACAGTGTCCACGAGCAGCGAGTCAACTCCACAAACGGCCGTTTTCCCCATTCCCCGCGCCACAACGGCGGCGTGCGACGTCTTTCCTCCCCTACTCGTGAGGACTCCCGCCGCGGCAACCATTCCGGCGAGGTCGTCAGGGTTCGTCTCTCGACGAATGAGGATGACCGAATGACCGTCGGCAGCAGCAGCCACCGCACTGGGCGAATCGAAGACCGCTTGGCCAACCGCCGCACCAGGCGAGGCACTCATCCCCGTCGCGAGTGGCTCGTCATCCGATGTCGTGTCGAAGGCCGGAAACATCAGGTGTGCAAGTTGATCACCGCTCACTCGGCGCACTGCTTCGTCCAAATCAATGATGCCCTCATCGACTAGCTGAATGGCAATCCGAAAGGCTGCGCCTGCAGTTCGCTTTCCGACGCGGGTTTGAAGCATCCAAAGGGTGCCCTGCTCGACCGTAAACTCGATATCGCACAGGTCGCGGTAGTGGTGTTCAAGCCGGTCCATCACCTCGAGGAGTTGGGCGTACGACGCTGGATCACTAGCCCCTAGTTCGGCCAGCGGTAGCGTGTTTCGAATCCCAGCGACGACATCCTCACCTTGCGCATCAGGCAAGTAGTCTCCATACACACCGCGCGTTCCCGTACTCGGGTCCCGAGTGAATGCCACCCCGGTACCGGAGCCCCCACCGATATTGCCAAAGACCATCGCTTGGACATTCACGGCAGTTCCGAGCCAGCCCGGGATCCGCTCTTGCCGACGGTAGAGAATTGCCCGCGGGGTGTTCCACGAATGGAATACCGACCGCACTGCGAGCTGAAGTTGTTCAAACGGATCCTGCGGAAATGGTGCTCCAGTACATTCCAGAACCGTCCCCTTGTAGGTATCAACGAGGGCGCGCAATTGGTCCACATTCAGTTCGGTGTCAGCACTGGCTCCCGCAGCGCGGACTGCGCGTTGAACCGCTACCTCGAATCGCTCACCATCAATCTGAAGTACGGTCTTGCCAAACATCTGGATCAATCTCCGGTAGGAGTCCCAGGCAAACCGAGAGTCACCGGCTACTACTGCAAGACCCTCGACACTCACGTCGTTTAGGCCGATATCGAGGACTGTCTCCATCATTCCCGGCATCGAGAACCGGGCACCCGAGCGGACCGAGACCAGCAATGGGTCAGTTGCATCACCGAGTCGCTTATCCGCGCGCTGCTCTAGCGCTGCCACTGCGCGCGACATCTCGTCGGCGAACGTTGCGGGAAGTCCCCCTGTGTCCAAGAAGTATCGACAAGTGTCTGTGGTGATGGTGAAGCCCGGCGGGACTGGCAAACCCATCCGCGTCATCTCCGCGAGATTCGCACCCTTGCCGCCGAGGGTGTCAATCAACTCCCGGCTGCCTTCATCGAAAGAGAACACGTGCCGAATCGAGTCTTCCCCAGTGATCGAGAGCTTGTCGTCAGACATGGCCACAACGCTAGCGGCAAACCCGCCCGCGAGGATGGGCCTAAAGGCCTACGAGGAGCTATGAGTCGCGGACCGCTACCAGTGGATCGTGGAGGTCGTGGTCTGGATCTACCGTCCGCAGAAAATCACGAACCTTGTGATCGATCTCGGCTAACACCACGGCTACTGCCCGCTCATCATCCTCGTTCAGCTCTGCTTGGATATCCCACTCCCACAGCGAGCCACTCGTGGCTGACGACTCGATCCCCGTCTCGCCGATAGCGATCACGAACTGCGCATCGGCCAACGATTCCGGATCAAGCGGCCGCGGGGTATCGGTCAGATCCATCCCCACCTCGCCCAGGACTTCTGGGACGACGTGGCTGACCGCATCGCTCGGATTGATACCGGCCGAGCTGACCTGGAAGCGGCCGGGCGCGTAGAACCGCAGGAGGGCAGCTGTAGTTTGCCCGCGAGTCGCGTCTCGCTCATCAACAACGAGGATCTTTGGGAGCCCGTGCAGGGACAGCTCAGAAAGGTCACCGCGTTCACGCAATCGCTTAAATGCGAGCCGTTTAGTGAGAACAGGTAAGAACGTCGTGACCTTTGCAGTGCTGGCAAGTTCTTGGTAGCAGCTATTCACCAGTACCCGCAGATCATGGCGATGAATCGAGCCTCCGGTGTTCGCGACCAGACCGTCAACCACCTGCTCGAGGTGGGCCGATACTGCCGGGCTCAGTTCGTTCATGGGGAAAGTGTGCCCGATCCGGAGCTGATCCGCGCGACGCGACCTACCCAGATCCCGAATCCGCTCGCAGCCACCACCGCAGGCCACGACGCCTCGCCGGTGGATTGTCGATCAATTACCAATAGCAGCTACCCATCGCCGGCGTTCGCGTGAAACGCTAGCGCCGTGACCAGCCTGCTCCGGCGCTTCCTCTCTCCTTACCGACGAACCCTCGTCGTCATCGTCTTCTTGCTACTCCTTCAAGCAATGGCGAACCTCTACTTGCCGACTCTCAACGCCGACATCATCAATGACGGGGTTGTCACCGGGGACATCGGCTACATCGTGAGAATCGGTGCGATTATGCTCGGCGTCAGCCTGGCTCTTGGAGTTACCTCAGTTATCGCTGTCTACTTCAGCGCAAGAACAGCAATGAGCTTCGGCCGCGATGTGCGTGCCTCGATGTTCAATCGAGTCCAAGGCTTCTCGCTGCATGAAGTGAACACATTCAGCACGGCCTCCCTCATCACTCGAAACACCAATGATGTTCAGCAAGTGCAGATGCTCGTTCTCATGGGGTTGACGATGATGGTCCTCGCCCCGATCACTGCTATCGGCGGCATCATCATGGCCCTACGCCTCGATGTAAAACTCTCCGGGCTCCTCCTGGTGATCATCCCAATCATGGCGATCGTCATCGCAACGTTGATGGTCAAAGCAGTCCCCCTCTTCCGAGCTATGCAGAAGAAGATCGACCGAATCAACGAGGTACTGCGAGAGAACTTGGCCGGAATCCGGGTCATCCGCGCCTTTGTTCAGACCGACCACGAGCAACGAAAGTTCGCGGAGGCAAATGCAGACTTGACCTCCACTGCACTTCGAGTCTCGCGCTTGTTTGCCCTGATGCTGCCCGCATTGATGCTCATCATGAACGGCTCGAGCGTCGCGATCATTTGGTTCGGGGGCAGTTTGGTCGATAGCGGTGAGATGCAGATCGGCGACCTCACCGCTTTTGTGCAGTACATCACCCAGATTCTTTTCGCGGTGATGATGGCGGTCATGTTGTTTGTGATGATCCCGCGGGCGGCCGCCTCCGCGGAGCGCATTCAGGCTGTCTTGGAAACGACTCCGGCCATCACAGATCCCCCGCCCGAAGCGATTGCGGCCAGGGTTGAACCGAATACCCGCGGGTTGATCGAGTTTCGCGATGTCGGCTTCAGCTACCCCGGTGCGCAAGACCCGGTTCTGACTGGCATCTCGTTTACGGCCGAGCCGGGGCAAACCACCGCCATCATCGGCGGTACCGGCTCGGGGAAAACTACCCTCATCAATCTCGTCCCCCGGTTGTACGACGTGACGGCTGGAGCGATATTGATTGATGGCGTTGACATCCGAGAACAACGGCAGGCACAGGTGTGGGCGGGGCTGGCACTTGTTCCACAGAAGGCCTTCCTGTTCAGCGGAACGATCGCCTCAAATGTTCGGTTCGGTAATGAGCAAGCCACCGATGATCAGGTGTGGCACGCGCTGAGAGTCGCGCAAGCCGCGTCATTCGTCTCCGAACTTCCCGCCGGACTCGACTCTCCAATCGATCAAGGAGGGGCCAACGTATCGGGCGGTCAGCGCCAACGCCTCGCAGTTGCCCGAGCACTGGTGCGCCGCGCGCCCGTCCTCGTTCTGGATGACAGCTTTTCAGCCCTGGATTACACCACCGATGCGAGATTGCGGGCCGCTCTGGCAGCCGAATCGGGCGATACTACGGTCCTACTTGTTGCCCAACGGGTGAGCACCATCATGTCGGCACAGAAGATCATCGTCTTGGAGGACGGTGAGATTGCGGGAATCGGCACGCACACTCAACTACTCGAGTCGTGCGCGACATACCAAGAGATCGTGGACTCACAGTTGTCTGCGCAGGACGCGGTATGAGTCTCGCCAGCGGTGGCGCCCGCCCAACCAATCCACGTCGACAGCAAGCCATGTTCGGCGGCGGAATGGGAATGGCGGTGCCGGAGAAGGCCCGCGATTTCAAAGGGACCGCCAAGCGAATGCTCGGCCGTCTGAAACCTGAGTCACCCATCATCACGTTGGTGCTCGCCCTTGGGGTCACTAGCGTCTTCTTTGCGGTTATCGGACCCAAACTGTTGGGGAACGCGACGAACGTGATCTTCGACGGAGTCGTGGGCAAGCAATTGCCAGCGGGAACAACCCAGGCGCAGGCCGAGGCGGCGCTGCGGGCCGCGGGGGACAACCAACAAGCCGACTTACTCTCTGGCATGACCGTGACGCCGGGTGTTGGTGTGGACTTCAGCAGGTTAGGCCAGATCATCGCCCTGGTCTCCGTTGTCTATCTACTTAGCTCGTTGTTCTCTTGGGCCCAGAACTACCTAATGGCCGGTGTCACCCAGCGCGTGATGTTCACTCTGCGCGAGGACGTCGACACCAAACTCGGGCGACTGCCTTTGCGCTACTTCGATCGCCACGCTCGTGGCGACCTCCTGAGTAGGGTGACGAACGACATCGACAACATTTCCACCACGTTGCAGCAAACGCTCACTCAGCTCATCACCTCCCTGCTGACGGTGATCGGTGTCCTGGTAATGATGGTATGGATCAGCCCCCTGCTCGCGATCGTCTCGCTACTTACTGTCCCGGCTTCGTTCATCGTCACCATGCTCATTGCCAAGCGCTCCCAGAGGCAGTTCGTCGGACAGTGGAAGTGGACCGGGACCCTCAACGGTCACGTTGAGGAGATGTACTCCGGTCACGAGCTCGTCAAGGTGTACGGGCACCAAGAGCAGGCTCAGATCGACTTCGACGAGGCGAACCACAAGATGTACGAGTCCTCCTTCCGTGCCCAATTCATCTCCGGGATGATTCAGCCAGCAATGGCCTTCATCGCGAACATCAACTACGTCTTGATCGCGGTAATCGGCGGCGTTCGAGTAGCCAGCGGAACGATGAGCCTAGGAGATGTTCAGGCGTTCATTCAATACTCCCGGCAGTTCACAATGCCAATCACGCAGATTGCCAGCATTGCTAACCTCCTGCAATCTGGCCTTGCCTCCGCCGAGCGTGTTTTTGAGGTCTTGGATGAGCCAGAGCAGTCTCCTGAGACGGATCGACCGGAATCGATGGGTGAGCGCAGAGGCCACATTGTGTTTGACGATGTGTCCTTCCGGTACCTGGCAGATACCGCACTGATCGATGGTCTGACTTTGGATGCACAGCCCGGCCAATCAATCGCGATCGTTGGACCTACCGGTGCCGGCAAGACAACCTTGGTCAATCTACTGATGCGCTTCTACGAGATCGATGACGGAACGATCAGCTTTGACGGAATTGATATTCGCGAGCTACGTCGAGACGATCTACGCAGGTCCTTTGGAATGGTTCTACAAGACACTTGGCTATTCGAGGGAACGATTCGCGAGAACATTGCCTACGGGGCAGCAAACCCCACAGATGAGCAAATCACTCGTGCCGCCGAGGCGGCCCATGTCGATCGCATCGTGCGAACCCTGCCGGATGGCTACGACACGATCGTCGGGACTGAAGCTGCAAACCTCTCAACGGGTGAACAACAACTCGTCACGATCGCTCGCGCTTTCTTGGCTGATCCAGCCGTCTTAATCCTCGACGAGGCGACGAGTTCGGTGGACACCCGTACCGAAGTCCTAATCCAGAAGGCGATGGCGGATCTGCGCAAGGGCAGAACTAGCTTTGTCATCGCGCACAGATTGTCAACAATCCGTGATGCCGACGTCATCTTGGTCATGGATGCCGGGCGGATCATCGAAACCGGCACCCATGATCAACTGATCGCTGCAGGTGGCTTCTACTACAACCTCTACAACAGCCAATTCCTAGCCAGCTTCGACGATGATGCCGATATTGAGACCAGCTAGAGCCCAGCAGAGTTCGCGAGTTATCCCGCCAGCTAGAACCCGGGTACCCTGATCCAATGGCAACGACCCCGCCGGATCCCTTCGATGGCTTTGAGATTACCGATGAATGGGCAGATGCAGCAAAGAAGCGTGAGAAATCAGCCCAGGAGCGCGCTGATCGATACGCGAAGATCAATCAAGGGAACAAGCAGGAAGAGGCCCTCCGCAAAGAGAAGATAAAGGCAGAGTCGGCAAGCAAAAAAGTCCGTTCCGCCAAGGTCTGGCCTTGGTTCGCTTTCGCAGGGTTGTGCGCCCTCGTGATCGGCCTTTCCTTCATCATCTAGTCAGCACACGATCGGCCGGGAAACCTAATCACTCCTGCGTCGATCGCACGCTAGTCTCTCGGCCATGATTATCTGGCCGCCCAGCGTCGATCTCACGCTTTCTTCGAGCCAAGTCTCGCTCTCGGCGTACACGAGCGCCGACGCTGGTTCCTTAAGAAATTCTCTCGCCAGCGAGCAGGTATGGGAGCACATTCCTGCTGGCCCGACCGGACCGCGCGACTGGGATCTCTACATGGCAAGTGGTGCGCGCACCGGTCGATTTCCGTTCGTAGTTCGACTGGGATTACCCCTGAACGGGCTGGCAAAGGGCGCCGTCGTCGGATCAACATCGTTTTACGACGTGAGTCCTGAGCACCTACATCTCTCCGTTGGATACACGACATATCAGCCGGAAGTCTGGGGCAGTTGGGTCAATCCTGCATGCAAACTCCTCCTCCTTCGATTCGCCTTCGAGGAGCTGGGTATGCATCGCGTCCAGCTCAAGACCGACGACAAGAACATCCGATCCCAGCTAGCTATGGAGAAGATGGGAGCGACGAAGGAAGGCGTTCTGCGCCAACACATGCTGCGCAACGACGGAACCATGCGCGACTCAGTGGTCTACTCGATTGTTCGATCAGAGTGGCAACGCACCGAGGAGACTCTCTCGTCCCTGGTCATCACCAAGTCGAAGCCTGGAGGTAGCTGAGACGAGCTTGTCGATCGCTACTCCTGGCTGGGCCGTTGCGGCGGGTCAACAACCTCCGCAGCGGCCTCTTGTGGATACGAGTCCTCAAGCTCAGCGGCGTCGGCCTGCGCCTGCGCCTCGGTGTCCGCCGTGAGCTGATGAACGGTCCCCGGCTCATGCGCGGCCGGAGTAGCAATCGGGTCCTTCGTCGGCGGGGAGATCTTTGGCAGCATCGACACCATGATGATCGCGGCGATCAGAACCATCACAGCAGACACAATGGCGGTGATGTGTGAAGCCGACAAGAACGAGTCAAATGCAGCTGCAGTCGAGCTCTCAACGATCGACTCAGGCAGTCCCGCAGCTCCGGCCTCGCCCAGAACGACGACCGCACCACCCACCGACTCCGAGGCGATGTTTCGGGCCTCCTCCGGTACCGCAGCTGGCAGCGCGTCGAGTGTGGGTTGGATTCGCGACGCGTACTGGGTTGCCAAGATCGTCGAAATCACTGCAACGCCGAGGGCACCAAAGACCTGTCGAACAGTGTTTTGGACTGCTGACCCGGCCCCAGCCCGAGCCAAGGGAAGAGCGTTCTGCATCACCGTCGAGGCGGGGGCGATCACTGAGCCCATTCCCAGCCCAAAGAAGAAGAACGTAAGCAGGATGGCCCAAAGCGGTGTACTGAGGTCCAGCTGGGTCATCGCGATCAGCGCGGCAGTAACCACGAAGAGCCCTGTACCCATCACAGTCTTGTAGCCGAACCTGACAACCAGAGTCGCCGACCGTGGCGCCGCGATCAACTGGCCGACGGCGAACGGAAGGAAGCACAGTCCCGCGGTCAACGTTGAGTAGTCCCGCAAGACTTGCAGATAGAACGGCAGGGTGAATGTAATGCCTGATAACGCGAAGAAGGTCAGACTCACTGCGGTCAAGCTGACGGCGTATCCACGGTTCTTGAACAGGGAGACATCAAAACTCCGGTGATCGCTGCGAGCCTCGATAATGAGAAAGGCAGCGAGTACTGCGACTCCGAGTAGCATCGGAATGAGGACAGCAGGCACCAGGAAGGACTTGGTCTCGGAGGCGTGGATGATCCCGTAGACCAAGAGCACAAGACCGACGAAGGACATGACAAGCCCAGGGATATCGAGCCGTTGGGCATTCGGGTTCTTCGTCTCCGGAACGATTCGCAAGATCCCAATCAGACCGATGATCACAATCGGAACGTTGACCAGGAAGACCGCACCCCATTGGTTGCCTGTCATCCATTCGAACCAGGACGGGTGCTCAAGAAGTAACCCGCCGAGTACCGGCCCTAGTGCAACAGCCGCGCCGACCGCTCCTGCCCACATGCCGATCGCTTTACCGCGCTCGTGCGGAGGAAAGACCACAGTGATGATCGCCAGTGTCACCGGCAAGACAGCTGCGCCACCGACACCCATTAGCGCACGGAAGCCGATGAGCGCTTCAGCAGTCGGAGCAAAGGCGCACGCTGCCGAGGCGAGGCCAAATACCGTCAGACCAATCATCAGGATTCGCTTACGTCCGTAGCGATCTCCCAGCACCCCCCAGGTGAAGAGCAGTGCAGCGAATACCAAAATGTAGGAGTCAACCGCCCAGACGAGTTCACTCTGGGACGCGCCCAGGTCTCGCTGAATCGTCGGCAACGCGATGTTAAGAATTGTGTTGTCCAGGACGACAACAAGCAGGCTCGTGACGAGCACGGCCAAGATCGCCCACCGACGCGGGTGGCCCTCCCCACTCGTCGTCCAAGCGGCCTTGGATCGACGGTCTGCTGCTTGGGACTTCGACTCAGTCATTTACCGACCTCTCATTCTTGCGGAACGGTACTCCTGTGCCGTGACATAAACTCGGCGCGACTCCGCGACAGGCGAGTTGACCATGTCCGCCCACAACTGCGCACTGTTGTGGAGGTGTCGATTGTCACACCATAAGATCGGTCCGATCACGGCATACTTAGCAGTAACACGGAACGGCTTTGCGATCAGTAGTGCGCGCTTCGTGTGCCACAGGAGTGCAGGGGGAAGCGGCAAGTGATTTTCGGTTTGGATTGGTCGAACGAGGTTGTCCGCCTCGGTCGGCGAGGCGTTGACGCAGCGATGGAGGCCAGCGTTGTTGGCTCATTCACCCGCGTTGGATACAACGTTCGTTCCCGCCTGTTCCAGTGGCATGAGCTACCCGACCTAACCGGTCGCACGATCGTCATCACCGGCGCAACATCTGGACTAGGGCAGGCCGCGGCACTGGAGCTCAGTGAATTCGGAGCGGATCTCATCCTGGTTGGCCGCGACCAAACCCGAACGGCTGAAGCAACTCGGGCATTGAACCAACGAACCGGTGGCAACGTCGACTACGTCATCGCAGACATGTCAGACCTGGCAAGCGTTCGGGAGGCCAGCGTTGAGCTCTCTGAGCTCCCCCGAATCGATGCACTGCTACACAACGCTGGGGCACTTCTGGGTACCTACGAGAAGACCAACGATGGATTCGAGAAGACCTTCGCTATCCACGTCCTTGGTCCGCACGTAATGACCCGCGCGCTCATACCGAGCCTTGCCCGAACTGCCGATGCACGAGTTATCACCATGACCTCAGGTGGCATGTACGCCGAGAAGCTCGACCCCGCGAATGTCATGATGCCGCGGTCGGAGTACGACGGGGTTCGTGCCTACGCGAAAGCCAAGCGCGCGCAGGTGGCGCTCACAGAACAATGGGCGACACGGGAACCGAATGCGGCCGTGTTCCACTCAGTTCACCCAGGCTGGGCTGCCACGCCTGGGATCGCCGCTTCACTGCCCCGATTCAACAAAGCGATTGGGCCGCTCCTTCGTGACCCGTACCAAGGCGCGGACACGATGGTGTGGTTGGCCGCTTCCGATGAAGCGCTCTTGAGCTCAGGGCACCTGTGGCTCGACCGTCGGCCTCGACACGCAAACAAGGTTCCCTGGACATTCACCGGAACAGCGCAATCTAGCGAGCTCTGGGACCTCGTTGAGACGATGACACACGACTAATCTTCGCTGCGCGCACTATCCTCGATGCAGGCGGATGAAGACCATCCGCGCATGAGTGAGGACGCATAGATGCCGCTACCAAGTAACGGACTAGACCGCGACGAACTGTTTAACAAGATCCGCGAGCGCAAAGCCAACGATGCCAAGTGGGACGAGGGCAAGACGTTTAGCTTGATCTATCCAACTGGCCGCGATGACGTCGATGACGTATTGATGGAAGCTAATCAGCTCTATCTCTACGAGAACGCCCTGAACCCAATTCGCTTCCCCAGTCTCCAGCAGATGGAATCCGACGTCGTCGAGATGACTGGCGACCTGGTGAATCTGCCCCCCAGCGGCGGGGGAACTATGTCCAGCGGCGGCTCAGAGTCAATCCTCATGTCTGTTCTGGTCAATCGCGACCGATCCCGGCGTGACCGAGGTATCGCGCCGGCAGCTGGCAATATCGTGTACCCGACTTCAGCCCATGCAGCCTTCGCGAAGGCGGCTCACTACCTCGAGCTCGAAGCCCGCCCGATACCCATCCTTCCGGGAAGCTATACCGCGGATGTCGATGCGATGGCGGACGCTATCGATGATCAGACTGTCCTAGTGGCCGGATCGGCGTATGGCTACCCCCATGGGGTCATGGACCCGATCGAGGATCTCTCCAATCTCGCCCTCGAACGAGGGATCGGCTTCCACAGCGACACCTGCGTTGGGTCCTTCGTGCTCCCGTTCATGGAACAACTCGGCTACGACATCCCACCCTATGACTTCCGCGTCCCGGGAGTTACTGAGATGTCCTGCGACGTTCACAAGTACGGCTACGCAACCAAAGGCGCTTCAGTAATTCTTCACCGGGAATCGGAATGGATTGGACTGCAGTACTTCCTCTACAACTCGTGGCCATCTGGGATCTACGGAACGCCCACTGTCGCGGGCGCTCGTCCGGCATCTCCCATCGCCGCAGCCTGGGCCGTGATGAACTACTTGGGCTTGGACGGCTATCTAGAAATCATGAAGACCCTTCTGGCAACAACAAAAAAGATCCGCGAAGGAATCGAGAGCATCCCCGAGCTATCCATCATGGGCGATCCCATCGGGCCCCTACTGACCTTCACTTCGACCGCGGTCGACATCTACGCGGTGTGTGACCTGATGGACGACCAGGGGTGGAACCTGGATCGCAATACTGACCCCAACGGCCTACACATGATGATCTCTCCGCTGCACGAGAAGTACGCCGATGACTTCCTGCTGGACCTTCGAGCATCCGTCGCGAACGCCGGCGAATCACGCGGCATCGAAGCGCGCTACAACTAGTCGGCGAAACCTGGCAGCGACACTGAGCTAGAGCAGGGACGCTGCTTCCGCACCCCCGCCGGGCTTTCCCTCGGTCGCTTCCTCGAAGGCCTCGGCGATGGCCTTTGATCGGGACAGCCACACGATTCCGATAAAGATCACCACGCTGGATGCCACCATGACCACAATGTTGACGACACCACCTTGCAGAGATTGACCGAATAGGTACACACCCAAGATGGTCGCGACGATCGGATTCAGTGACATGACCGCGGGAAAAGACGCCGTGATTGGTCCGGCCCTGAACGCGAGGAGAGGGAAGAGGACGCCCAGGAGCGCGGCAAGCAGGGTCACCCAGAGAAGCCAGCCCCCAAATAGCGCGCCCATCCCTGTTCCGGCGACGGTGATAGTCCCCGCAGTAAGCGGTGCAACAAGTCCGTTGATCAGACCACCGGAGACCCCGAGCATTGCTGCCCTGGGACCCCCGATCAACCGGTATCCGATGAAGATCGCCAGCGCACAGAGCAGCGCCACGGCGCCGATCGCAATCGCCCACTTAGCGTTGGGTGCAACATCGACCCCTTCTTCGGGCCGTGCTGCTGTAACAAACGCGGCTATCCCAACGGTCACGATGATCGCGCCCAACCAATCGCGACGGCTGATCGGAGTCTTCGAGACCATCCGCGCGAACGGCAAGACGAATACCAGTTGCGTGACGAAGATGACCTGAATGACTGCCAGTTCGCCCAATCCGAGCGAAGCAACGTGGAATGCATAACCGAGCACCATGAGGCCGAACCCCAAAAGGAATAACGGCTTACGCAGCGTGCGCATGACGGCGGACGCTTCAGAGCCTTCGGCCTTGTCGACGCTATTAGTCGCCTTGTGTTGGATGACATTGCTCAGTGCCTCGATTGCAGCCGCGATCAAGACAAGGACTATTCCCAATATGGCAGCGCTCGACATAGCTGAAGTATCGACCTAATAGCATCAGGTTTCCTCTTCTGCTCACCCTCACTCGATCGGGTGACAATTCCTCATTTCAATCGTCAACAACCGACGCGGGTGACGGCAGCCACAATTTACCTGTTCCTTACCTGCCGAAATGTCCGAATTGTGGCGTGAGCCGTACCGCATTGCTCCGTAGGTCCTGTAATTCTCGCCCGAAATCCCGCAGTGTCGAAGACATGAATCAAAAGACGCAGGTAAGAAAAGCGCCGACGAACTGGACCGGGAAAGCCGCAATTGCGGTGACGATTCCCGTCCTCACCGCAACCGCAGTTATTACCCCAGCGATGCTGACAACGAGCTCAGCCCTGGCAGCGGAATCGGCACCCGGCCAATCAGCCAGCTCTGCCACCCCAGCCACAGAGGTTGCCCCAACCAACCGTGTGTCCCACTTCAGCGGTGGCGGCGTCACCGTGAGCGGAAAGAAGTGGATGGGTGGAAAGGGCGTCAACGTCTACCGCAGCCGCCAATGCACCGAGCTCGCTTCTCGCCTGTACGCCAAGAAGGGCTGGGGTCAGCTCACGAATATCTACGGCATGCGCAGCAATCGCTCGTACGGCAAACTGCGCTTCCACCGCAACGGCTCAGGATACAAGCCGGTTCCCGGTGACGTCCTCGTCGAACTCGGTGGCTCGTATCAGCACGTCGCAGTCGTCCACAAGGTCAAGAAGAATAAGATCAAGACGATGGAGCAGAACGCGACAGCAAGCGGTCGTCACACCTACAAGTGGAAGAAGAAGAAGGCCTACGGCGCCTACGGTCCACGCCACGTCGGTGGGTTCATCCATAGCAAGAAGAACAAGAACACCTAGAACTCCGACAGATTTCGGGGGCTGTGAGCGACTCGTTCGCTCTCAGCCCCCGCAATCTGTGTCGTAGGGCAGTCACGAGCTAGCTCTCCGTCGAATTGGCACTCGCCCTGCGCTGCTGAATGAAGAACGCGAACATCGATCCCACTCCGGTCAGGATCTGCGGCAGGAACCAGACCAAGCGCCACAGGAGGTCCGCGGCCAAGGCGATCTCTGGGTCGCACCCGAAAGCCTTGAGAATCGCGACGAGTGCGAGATCGACCGTGCCCAGCCCGCCGGGCGAGATCGGGATTGATACAAGCAACAGCGCGACTGAGTAAGCCGCGAAGATCTCGATCAGGGTCAGCGAGCCCGGGTATGCCCCTAGCGCTGCCAAGGACGTGACGAGCACGAGGAATGGTGCGAGTTGGGCGGCCGCATTGGCTACCGTGATCGCCTTCCAACGAGTCGTCACCAGGTCGTAAGCATGTTCCCTGAAAGTAACGAGTGCCTCAACAGTATTGGGCGGCTCCTTGTGGAAACGCCGGGCAATCGGAGCGATAATCCTGTGGGCGAAGGTCCCGACTTTCACCGCGCCAGACTCATTGCGGATAACAATCACGATCAGAATGATTGAAATCACGACAGCGATTGCCCCAACAAGAGCGATCGTGGCGAAACCAACTGTGTTCCGGCCCTCGATGAACAGCAGCCCAATTGCGATAGCCGGCATAGAAAGGGTGAGCAGGTAGACCCAAACCGCATCAGCACTTACCGCGGCAGCAGATCTCGCTGGCGAGACCTTATAGAAGTTGAGGATCTTGTATTGAGCGGCAACAGCGAACGCGCCGCCTCCTGGAACACCTGAGCTGATGAGGAATCCCACTTGCCGCTGGATGAAGCCGTGCCAGTACTTAAGCCCTGGAACGGAGACCAACACGGTGTAGGGATAGACAAAGATATTGATCAACCCAGTTATTGCGATCGCGGCCACCCAGTAGAGCGGCATCGCGGCTAACTGCTGAAAAGCCTCGCCATAGTTCCCGAGCTCAGGCAGGATCAAGAAGAAGATCCCGACCATGACAATCAGGCCCAGAACCATTGTGATGATCAACCGCTTGCGACTTGGGCGGCCCACCTTCGCCTCAGCGATCAGCTCAGCCTCGTCCGGACTATCCGGGGCAGGCACCTCTTCAGTCACAGAAGCCGACCTTAGTGGCTGAACCTAGCGCAATGCCTCCTGCCAGCCGCCGACGACAACTCTGCGAGCTACTCCCCTGGCGACGCGCGCCCCCAGGGCAGCGAGGAACTCCCCCGCATCACGAGCGCGTCAGCTCGGGCTTGCGCCTGCGCGCCCTCGGGGACCAGCCCCTCATCGGCCGGATCTCCGAGTAACAGCCGACGCTCGCGCGGACTCGCAGTCAGTAGAACAACGATCACTGCAGCCACGATCAAGGCAGCGAACAGGTCAGACACTTGGAACAGGGAGTCCTGCGTCGCACTCGAGGTCACTAGCCCAAACAGAGTGAACCCAGCAGTTCCGACCAAGGCGATCCGCATTTCGATTCTGCTGAGGCCCGACGCGGCGAACAGCGGCAAACTCCACAACAGGTACCAGGGTTGAAGAACCGGACCAAGCGCTACAAGGACGAAGAACGCCAGTGCGGCTCCGCGGACCGCGGTTCGTCCACCTGGGCGCAGGCATAGCCAGGCGAGAATCACCAGCGTCGCGAGCGTTCCGATCGCCCTGGCTATCCCAACGGTTGCATCAGTGACATCGAAACCAAAGATATTCATGAAGCCGCCGACTGCCATACCGACCGCGGTTGGAGGTGACAACCAGGTGCGGACTTCCCCTGGCGTTGACAACGCGCTCAGCCAACCCAGCCCCGTCTTGGTAATTAGGGCGAAGACGGCCAAGATAACCATCGAGATCGCTGCGGTCCAGATCCACTTGACAACAATCTGCGTTCGCGTCGCGGTTGCACCTGCCCAGATCAGACCGATGAAAGGCAGCGCGACGAGGCCGATGGGTTTCACGCTGCCGGCGAGTGTGGCAAGGACAACTCCAAGAACTGGCAGCCGAGATAGCGACACAGCAATTGCCATCGCAACGAGGCCGGCCATTAACGCGTCGTTGTGCGCGCCAGACACGAAGTGCATGAGAACCAGCGGATTAAGAACACCGAGCCACAGCGCTTTGGAGGGCGAGATACCGCAGTGGAAGGCGATCTTCGGAACAGCCCAGGCAAGCATGACTACGCCAGCAACCGCGAGCAGGCGCATCGTCAGCGCTCCGCTGTATGGGTGAGGACCGGTGAACTGAACGACGCCTCGACTCAAGAGCAGCCAGAACTGGCCATAGGGAGTTGGCGCCTCGGCCCACATCGGATCAACGCCGTCGTTGAACCACCCCGGAACAGCAGACGATCCGTTTGTGTACGGGTCAATTCCGGCGACCATGAGCTTGCCCTGGGCAAAGTAGGAGTAGACGTCACGACTAAATAGCGGCGGCGCCAGCATCAACGGAGCGATCCACGCCCCGAGCGCGAGCCACAGTCGGCGGATATCGCGAACGCGTCCATGGAGTACGTCGTATCCCAATAGCAGCCAGGACTGTAGGAGCAGGGTGACACCGACAACTACGGCGCCCTTGGAAATGACACCACCGAGGGTGGTTGAGCGGAGCGCATCAACGACGGCGGAGTCAACCAGCGTCGTTTCTAACGGCAGCCAGCCCACGCCGAGTGCACCTATTGCGATCAGAATCGTCGCGATCAGGCCCGGAATCACTGATCGCAGCGCAAAATCCAGCCAAGAGTCACCTGGGTCAACCTCGCCCGGCTGACGAGCCGGCGGTATTCGCCCTGACATATCGGCTGACACGAGCCTGAGAGTACCCGCGGGACACCTCGGCGACCAACCGCAGGACGTGTCGGGAGAAGATGAGATGTGGGCAAACGGCAACTAACCGCAGTCGGGATCGACAATCCGGTCCTGCAAGCTTCCTACCAACGCTGTAAGCGCATCAACGCAGCCCACGGCAAGACCTACTACTTGGCCACACTTCTGCTACCTCCCAGCAAGCGTCCATATGTCCACGCGCTCTATGGATTCGCCCGCTACGCCGACGACATCGTCGACTCCTTAGATAACCGCCCCGTTGGACAACGTTCAGCGGCGCTCTCAGAGCTTGCAGAGCGATTCTTCACTGATCTGCGGCGCGGCCACTCCGAACACCCCGTCTGCGCTGCGACGGTCGACACAGCACTGCGCTGGGATATTAAGCGTGAGTACTTCGAAGCATTCATTGATTCGATGCAGATGGATCTACACATCGATCATTACGACACCTACTCGGAGCTGGAGACCTACGTCTACGGGTCAGCTGCCGTAATCGGATTGCAGATAGTCCCAATTCTCGAGCCGACCGATATCGCGGCCTACGACTACGCCAAGGACCTTGGTGTTGCATTTCAGTTGGCGAACTTCATTCGAGATGTCGGCGAGGACCTAGAGCGCAACCGGATCTACCTACCCCTCGACGAGCTAGCAGAGTACGGCGTAACTGCTGACGACGTGCGGGCCCGGGTAATGACCCCGCAACTACGGGAGGCATTGGCTGCACAGGTTGAGCGCGTTCGTTTACTAGAAGAACAGTCGCGGCCCGGAATCAGGATGCTGGCACCGGAGTCGCAGCCGTGTATCGAAACTGCCCGTATTCTGTATTGCGGAATCGTCGACGAGGTCGAGAACAACAACTACGAGGTCTTCACCAAGCGCGCCCGTGTTCCGATTCGGCGCCGATTGGAGATCGCCATCCCGGCCTGGCGCCAGGCCATCACGAAGAGATAGCGATCAACCGGAATCACGTTCTTGTCCGATTTCTGCCGAATCGACCTGAGTGTTCATCTTGCGTTTGCTCACTTGTGGCCACGATTGCCGGTCTGGCCAATGCGCGGCCTCCCACCTCGCTGCAAGAGTCGACTTAGGAGCCACGGAGCGCAGATTCGACGTCTACTCGGCTCCTCCCGACAGGAGGCAAGCGATGGCCCGGAACACAACCAAGAAACGAAAAAGTACAGTCCAGTCACTTCTCCACGACGCCGTCGACAGCCTGCCAGCAGCGACTGGCGCATTCGTCGACCTGGTTACCGCCGCACCAGGCGAGCGAGCGAAGCTGGCCGAGAGACTGCACGAGGTCGAATCCGCCGCGGATGAGCGCTACCTGGCAATCATCCGCAAAGTGAGCGAGTCGTTCATCACCCCGTATGACCGTGAAGACATCTACCAGATGGTCGAAGCCCTTGACGATGTTGTTGATCAGCTTGATCACGCCGGAGCACTCCTGGCGCGCTTCAAACTAGGCACCCTGCCCGACGAGCTAGTCGCCAACGCCAAGAGCCTCAACGAAATGGCAGAGATGTCACATCAGACCGTGCGCCTGATCAAGAAGCCGCAGCAGCTCGAACGACTCCTAGTCGACATCAATGTTGTTGAGAACGAGATGGACGATCGCTACCGCGATCTGCTGGTCGAGATGTTGGACGACGCTAAGGCCCGTGACGTCATCAAGATAAAGACGCTCGCCGACTGCATAGAAGCAGCGGCAACCAAGCTCGATCAATTTGGTCGGTCGGTTGGCCTGATCGCTATCAAGGAAACGTAGATGGACTGGGCACTGTTCTTCACGATCGTATTCGTGGTGATTGCAGTTGGCTTCGACTTCACCAACGGCTTCCACGATGCCGCCAACGCGATCGGACCTGCCGTCGGCAACAAAGCTCTCGAACCTGGGGCAGCCCTAGCCGTCTCGGCAATCTTCAACTTGATCGGCGCGATAATTGGCTGGCTACTCGGAAGCGGTGTCGCGCAAACGATTCAATCAGTGACCGAACCGCCAACCGGCTACTCCGGGCTAGCGCTAGTAACGGCGGCTGTGCTGGGAGCAATAGCCTGGAATCTGGTGACGTGGCGGTTCGGGATTCCGTCAAGCTCCACCCACGGGCTGATCGGCGCGGTAGTAGGCGCCTCCCTCGTCGCCGGAACCGTCGTGATGTGGTCGACCGTCTGGGAAAAGGTCGTCATCCCGATGGTTACCAGCCCCATCCTCGGCCTCGTCGGTGCATTCCTGCTGATGCGACTGTTTGTCGCCATCTTCAGCAATCGCAACCCGCAAAAGACGGGCAAGGGATTCCGGCATGCCGAGAAGTTCTCTGCCGCAGCGTTGTCGCTTGGTCACGGAATGCAGGACGCGCAGAAGACGATGGGAGTCATCGTGCTCGTCCTGGTCAGTATGGGCTACATGGCCGACGGCGAGCCCATGCCATTCTGGGTGGTGCTCCTTGCTGCGAGCGCGATCAGCGCGGGGACGGCGTTTGGGGGCAAACGGATCATTAAGACTCTCGGAGGAAAGATCAGCGACCCCAACCCCGCGCGGGGGTTCGCTGCCGAGTCAGTCTCTTCAGCCGTCCTCTACACAACAGCCCTGGGCTTTGAAGCACCCGTGTCCACCACTCAGGTCATCACCGGCGGTGTGATCGGCGCCGGGCTGGAGAAGCGCAAGAGCAACGTCCGATGGCGCGTTGGTATCAACATCCTGTACGCCTGGGTGCTGACTTTGCCAGCAGCAGCGATCGCCGCCGCCATCATGATGGTGCTGATAAACCTGATCTTCGGGCTCGGGTAGACAAGGTGATGCAGAAATGATCCGGAGCATATTTCTATACGAGAACGGACAACCCAAGAGCCTTCCGCAAGACCTTGCCACCCAGTTGCCCGGCAATCCCTCTCCCGACGCGATCCGCGCGCTTGCCAAAGAATACAAAGGCCTTGCTCACAACGATCCCGGATCATTTGTTTGGCTCAAGGCCCAAGACCCGACGGAGGATGAATGGGCCTACCTCACGCGCATTTTCGACCTACCGCAACTCCAAGTGGACGACGCGCAAAACTCCAAGCAGCGCCCGAAGCTCGAGTTCGACGCCAAACGTGGTTTCTTGATTCTTAAGGAACTCCGATACTTAGAAGAGACCTCTGACGTTGAGACCGGCCAGGTCTCGGTCTTTCTAGGGCCAGGATTTGTTCTATCTATCCGGCATGGTGACGCCGCACCGGGGAGCTCGCGGGCTCTCCTCACTCGCCAACCCAGGCTCCTCGCTCACGGTCCCATGAGTGTTCTCTATGCGATCACCGATGTCATCGTTGATGGCTACCTCGCGGTTAGCAATGAACTAGACAACGACGTTGGCCAAGCCGAGGACCTGGTCTTTCAGGGTGGTTCGGTCGATACCGCCAGTGTGGTCTATCGACTCAAGCGAGAGAACCTCGAACTAAGGAGGGCCCTTGCCCCGCTAGTGATGTCGGCACGACAAGTCATGCGGGGTGAGAACCACCATATTCCTAAACCGCTACGTCCGTACTTCAGCGATCTCGGCGACCATCTCCTGCGCGCCTACGAACTCGCCGATAGCCACGATCAGCTGCTCATGGCGATGCTCATGGCAGTGACCAGCCAACAAGACCTCCGGCAGAACGCCGACATGCGAAAGATATCGTCGTGGGCCGCCATCATTGCCGTTCCAACAGCAATCGCTGGCATCTATGGGATGAACTTTCAAGACATGCCTGAGTTAAACGAGGAATGGGGCTATCCAGTAGTACTGGCGGTGATGGCAAGTATCTGTCTGGTCTTGTTTGTGATTTTCAAACGATCGAAATGGCTGTAGTTGGCGTCGAGGTAGAACAGCAAAGGCAGTGAAGACGCAGCGTTCACTTGTTCGACCGCAACACGTTGCATCGAGTGCGAACCCCGTTTACTTCAAGGCGCTGTCCTTGGACCATGAACACATCACTCACGCCAGTTCTCGATTCATCTGCGCGGGCTGCTGACCACCCCGTCGACAATCCGGAGTTGCGCCCGCAGCTTGCCGCGTTGATCCAAGCGTGCGGCGCTGACCCACGCAGCCGCCCCGGTCAGCTCATCCAGGATTTGCTCCACACGTCACTAAAACTCGCCTCGGACCCAACTGGCCTCGGTGAGCGAAAGCTCCTTACCCGCTCGTTCAAGGAACTCCGCCATGCCTTCCGGGTCTTTGCCGGATACTCCGACACACCGAAAGTCAGCATCTTCGGGTCAGCCCGAACTCCAGCAGATCACCCTGACTACCGGACCGCCGTTGAGTTCTCCAAGCTCATGGGCCAGCGTGGCTGGTTAGTGATCACCGGAGCTGGCGATGGCATCATGAAAGCTGGTCACGAAGGACCCGGTGCTGATGGATCATTCGGTCTCTCTATCCGACTACCGTTTGAAACGACTGCCAACACGATCATTGCTGGTGACAAGAAGCTTCTGCACTTCAACTACTTCTTCACACGCAAGCTAATGTTCCTGAGCCAGTGCAACGCGGTGGTTGCCTTCCCTGGGGGCTTCGGGACTCAAGATGAACTACTAGAGGCCTTAACGCTCATCCAGACCGGAAAGAGCCAGATCGTCCCGATCGTGCTGCTGGCCGGTGAAGGTAGCCAATACTGGAACCACTGGCATCGCTACGTCAGCAGTGAACTTCTCGGTCGAGGGTTCATCAGCGAGCCAGATACCGACCTCTACTACCTTGCCAGCGATCCCACGGATGCGCTCGCTCACATATCTGACTTCTACCGCAACTATCACTCCTCGCGCTACGTAGGCAACGAGCTGGTCATCCGAGTCCAACGTCCGATCACTGAGACGCAGCTAAGGTTGCTAAACGACGAGTTCGGGATGATCGTAAAGTATGGGAGTATCTCCCAAACTGCAGCACTTCCCCAGGAGGGCGAACACCTCGCGCTACCACGATTAACTTTCACCCACACAAGAAGCTCGTTCGCAAAGGTCCGTCAACTAATAGACCGAGTCAACCAGTTTGATCTCGAGAACGCGACCGCCCCAGTCGGTTAAAGGGTCGTCGAGGTGGACCGGCCGTCGGGAGTTGCTGGACGCCCCTGCGTCCCCAAAAGACCCATAAGGAGAGGGTCAGCAGGATCAGCGAGAATCCGAACATCAGATCCTCCAGGGGTGCAAACGCGATTCGTCCGTCACCAATAAACGTCGGCGCGCTATCTGCCGGTGTCGAGCTCCCGATAATTACCGCGCCGTCGTACCTGACGATCCGGAACCCGGTGAGAATGCCATTGGTCAGCAGTTGAAAGCCAATGACGATTGCGTAGGAAACCCAGAAGATGCGCCGCGTCACCAAGCGGGTGCGTACAACCAGCAGGTCGAACAGCACGACCAGGACGATCGAGAAGATGGCAAGCGCGGTGTAGCTCATTCCTCGTCACCTACTGTCCACCCTTGCACCGATCGGACAGCTTCAAGAGTCAGAATCGCGCAACACGGAATGATCACGAAGAAGAGTAGCTCTTCGAGAGGAATGCCACCTAGAAGCACAAGTCCACTCGTTCGTGACTCATCAAAATCCCAGTGCCCAGCCGCAATCGCATAGAGGTCCCAGATAACGAACAGCACGATCACCGGAAGCAGCGTCAGCAGCAGCCTCACCCATCGTCGGTAAACCCGAGTCCGTAGCGCGACCTCCAGCCAGGCCGTCCCAATCAGACAGAAGGCAAGCACCCCGAGGTAAGCCAACGATCCCACTGCTCCACGCTAGCCCACGAGAGCTCAACCTCAGTGACAACGGCAGGGGCAAGGCGCTATGAGATCCTCCGGCGATTGCGGACAACCCCGCCTCGGCGTTACGAGATTCGGGCGCGCTGAGGGATTCGGTTACCCGCATCACTGGACTGACTTCGTACACTCGAAGGGTGAGCGCCTCATCGCAACCGCTGATCGGGTCAACGATTGATGGTCGATACCGCATCGACGCCTTCGTAGCCCGGGGCGGAATGGCAACCGTTTTTCGCGCGACTGATCTCCGCCTAGAGCGGACCGTCGCGCTAAAAGTCATGCACGGATCCCTTGCCGAGGACCACGACTTTGTTGCCCGGTTCGTCCGCGAGGCACGATCAGCAGCGCAGCTGAGCCACTCATCGATTGTGGCTGTCTATGACCAAGGTGAGGCTGACGGCTTCGTCTATCTGGCAATGGAGTACGTCCAAGGCCAGACCCTTCGAGATCTGCTCAGCGACCGCCAACGCCTCACCCCCACACA
Source organism: uncultured Actinomycetes bacterium (assembly GCA_946803585.1). GTDB lineage: Bacteria > Actinomycetota > Actinomycetes > S36-B12 > UBA10799 > UBA10799. The sequence continues at coordinate 28,358 of CAMPEQ010000006.1, read as the reverse complement.
GGCCTTAGCGGTGTTGGAGCCCGTACTCGACGCATTGCGCGCCGCCCACACCGCGGGATTCGCCCACCGCGATATCAAACCTGAGAACGTCTTGCTCGCAACCGATGGGCGCGTCAAAGTTGCCGACTTCGGACTTGCCCGCGCGATCGTCACGACAAACGCAACGGGGTTAACTCAAGGATTGTTGATCGGAACGGTTGCCTACCTCGCTCCCGAACAAGTCGAGCGCGGCCACGCTGACGCCCGGACAGACGTCTATTCAGCAGGAATCCTGCTCTACGAATGTGTGGTCGGCCAGACTCCATTCACTGGCGCAACTCCGATGTCGGTCGCGTATCAACATGTCCACTCACAAGTTCCTGCCCCATCGTCGATCCGACCAGAGCTACCGCCGGAAGTCGACGCCCTCGTTCGCATGGCTACCCAACAGTCGCCGGAGAAGCGCTACAGCGATGCGGCAAGCTTTGCTGACCACCTACGAGCGGCCCGCCGAACGCTCAACGACCAAACGACAACCGGTAGGTCCAGCGAGGACAACCAGTCTGAGCATGCCGATCACACCGTTGTCCTCGACCGGGAATCGGCCACCGTAGCAGTCGGATTCCTAGCCACTGATCCTCAGAAGGGCGCCGGTTCATTTGCTAGCTCGACTGCCCCGCCCGCACCAAAACCACCACAAGCGAATCCAACACTCATCGCGCCGATCGACCCTCCTGGGCCCGACGCTGAACCACTGATTGGTCCAGCCGACGGACCTTGGGTGACCACAAGGTCACCGATGACTCCGCTTCCAGCAGCGGGACAACCGCCAGTTACGCCGCCGGGGGACGATCAGACTCCGAAACCTCGAAGGCCTCGCCGTTTCAGGGTCTTAGTAGCTGCACTCGTCCTGGCGTTGTTAGGAACGGCCGTCGGTGTTGGCGCTTGGGCATATACGAATAGCCAGATTGTCACCATGCCAGCGGTCGTCGGTATGACCCCGACTGCGGCCAACGCAGCGCTGGAACCGGACGGGCTCACTTTGGATGTGACCGGCGCTGACTTCAGCACTGCCGTTCCCGAGGGCGCCATCCTGCGTACCGAACCCACGGCAGGCGCCCAGATCCGACGTGGTGACACCGTGGCCGCCACCACGTCAGCAGGCCCTCAGCTTGTCGACGTGCCCAAATTGGCGGGTAAGAAGATCGCCAAGGCCGAGTCAAACCTTCGAGCACTTGGCTTCACTTCTACGGCAACCGAGGAGTTCTCCACAACAGTCGAGATCGGCCGAGTCATCTCCTCCGCTCCCAAACAGGGCAAGACTGTGCCGGTAGGAACCGAAGTCGCTCTTGTTGTCTCGAAAGGTCCCCCGCCGGTGACCGTCCCTAACGTCGTGGGCTCGAGCCGAGACGACGCGATCGCCGAGCTCAGAGCCCTCGGCCTCAAACCTGTCGTCCAGAATCAACTCCCGGTCGTGGTCATCAGTCGGGTCTATAGCCAGGATCCCGCCCCAGGTTCAGTGATTCCGCTGGGTTCGACAGTGACGATCACATTGGTCTAGGCGTTCAAATGAAGTCCCGCGACTATTCACCGAGGATTTCAGCGACCATGAATGCCAACTCCAGCGACTGCTCACGGTTAAGTCGAGGGTCGCACGCGGTCTCGTAGCGATCAGCGAGTTGGTGTTCCTCAATCCCGAACGAACCACCCACACACTCGGTGACGTCGTCGCCGGTCAACTCGATGTGCATCCCGCCTGGATTTGATCCCAAGCCACGATGAACCTCGAAGAAGCCACGAACCTCATCAACCACGTCATCGAATTGGCGGGTCTTATGTCCAGACGAGGAAGTCCGAGTGTTTCCGTGCATCGGGTCGCAGACCCAGGTGACCTGGTGCCCACTGGCTTCCACCTTTGAGACCACGTTCGGCAACGCATCGCGTACCTTCCCAGCCCCCATGCGGGTGATGAGGGTGAGCCGACCCGGGGTGTGGTCCGGGTCGAGCCGGTCGAGTAGGCGCAGCGCATCGTCGGGGTCAGTTGTCGGGCCGAGTTTGACTCCCACCGGGTTGTGAATCGTGGCGAGGAAGTCGATATGCGCTCCTGCTGGATCGCGAGTGCGCTCCCCTGCCCAGAGGAAGTGCCCCGATACTGAGTAGGGATTCCCCGTGCGGGAATCGATACGCACCAGGGGCTTCTCGTAATCGAGGACGAGCGCCTCATGGGCTGCGTAGAAGTCCACTCGACGGAACTCCTCCGGATCCGCCCCACACGCCGTCATGAATGACAGGGCGCGGTCGATATCCGCTGCCCATCGCTCGTAGCGTTGCCCAGCCTGGCTGTCACGCACGAAGTCTTGGTTCCACGCGTGAACTTGCCGAAGGTCCGCGTAGCCGCCTTGGGTGAAGGCTCGGACCAAGTTCAGGGCCGCCGAGGACGCGTTGTACGCCTCGATGAGCCGCCGGGGATCCGGAGTTCGCGCATCCACGTCAAAAACCAGCTCGTTGACGCCATCGCCGAGGTAGGAGTTGGCCGTAACCCCGTCGCGAACCTCTGTTGGCGCCGAACGCGGTTTGAAGTACTGACCGGCCATCCGGCCAACTTTCACAACTGGCATCCGGGCGCCATACGTCAAGACGACAGCCATCTGCAGGACGGTCTTGAGCCGGGCCCGAATCGAATCACCGGTGTTTGCGGCGAATGTCTCCGCGCAATCGCCACCCATGAGAACGAATGCCTCTCCCCGTGCGACCTGCGCTAGGTGATCTGTCAGCTGATCGCACTCTCCGGCGAATACCAGTGGTGGCCTGGTCTCGAGCTCACGGCGAACCATCTCCAGTTCTGCCGCCTGCGGCCATACCGGTTGGTGGGCAGCAGGCAGATCTGGCCACGTAATGGTTGAGGCCCGCTCATGGGCCGGTGTTGAAGGATGAGTCACGTGCAAAGCGTAACGCGCGGCAACTAGCTCGTGCTTGATGCATTTGCCCGGGCGGCTTCCTCGGCTGCCGTAGCGAGTTCAACCTCAGCAAAGAACCTGTCTTCTTCAGTCTTCTTCGGGTACTTCCAGGCCACCAGCCCAACTGCCAGCAGGATGAGCACGACAGCCAACGCGTAGGCCGCCGACTTCCCTTCAGTGAAGGCTTCTGAAGCGGCAGCAATGATCTTGTCCGAACCTACCTGTGGGAAGCTCTCAGCAACAGACTGGGCACCTTGGAACGATCCAATAATCTCCTCCGACGCGCTCTGCGAGAGTTGGCTAGCCTCGGCCGGAGGCAAGTCTGCGAACGCTTTGGTGAAGTAGTTCGCATAAACGATCGCCAGTACCGCGCCCATCGCTGACTGCATGATCGCGCCACCAAAGTCACGAGTCAGGTCTGTGAAGGCTGATCCCATTCCACCCCGAGACCCGGGCAGCGATGCCATTAGCGCGTGCGCTGCGGGAGTTACGGAGATGCTGACGCCAGCGCCGATGACGCCATAGGTAACCAACACGACTATCACTGACGCACCGTCGCGCCAACCGACCACGATCAGCGCAAACCCAACGGCAACTACCAGCAGCCCCACTAGCAAGGTAAATCGCGACCCGCGACGATTCACCATGCGACCAGCGAGTGGCGCGAGTCCGACCATAAAGATCGTCGATGGCAACGTCACCAGTGCGGCGTTGAGAGTGTCGTACCCGAGCACATTCTGCGTGAACTGCTGACCCAGGAACAGCGCGCCCATCAGACAGCCGAAGGTGATCGTTCCGGCAACTGCGGCTACCCAGAATGGCGGAACCGACGCTGCCGATAAGTCCACGAGTGGACTAGTCGCATGCTTCTCCCTGATGTAGAAGAGAATGATCGCTACTACCGCAACCAGGAACAAGCCGATATCGACCGCATCAATTCCGTTCGGGAGTAACTGCACAGCGGTGACAATTGCCGCCACCCCGATCACCGACAGAACGCCACCGATGTTGTCGACTTTGCCTTCTCCGGAACCGCTATCTGCAGGCACGTAACGGGCCGCGAGAAAGTAGACAACTGCTGCGATTGGTAGTGCGAACAGGAATACCGATCCCCACCACGCAACTTCAAGCAATGCCCCGCCCACGACACCGCCGAGTGACGCCGCCCCACCGCCGATACCGGACCACAACGCGATCGCTTTGGTCTTGGCTGCGCCTCGCCACATTGCGGAGATCAAAGACAACGTCGTCGGGAACATCAGTCCTGCCGCCAAACCTGCGACAAAGCGTGCCCCGATGAGGAGCTCCACGGTGGGCGCATAGGCCGAAGCCAATCCCGCCGGAATCGTCAGCGCCGCACCGAGCAGGAGAAGGCGGCGGCGTCCGTAGCGGTCACCGATCGCCCCGAGGTACAGCACCGAAGATGCGAGCCCGAGGGTGAACATCGACGCCACAGCTGTCTGTTGAGTCGTACTTGCCCCTAGGTCTCGCCCAATGTCGGGCAGAGCAACGTTCGCGATCGAAAGATTGATATTCGCGACAAATGCGCCCAAGATCAGCGTGACCAGGATTATGGTCGCCCGCGGCGGCACCTCCGAGCGCGCAGTGTCCGGCGCCGTATCCGTCCCGGCGTTTTTCATCGTGAACCCCTTGTCACAGCGATCGGTCGCTCAGGACAATCCAGTGGCAGATCAATCGTGGGCGATTGTTTCGCCCTTGGTTTGTCCGATCCCGGACAGCATTTTGACGAACCACGGCTCGTCGATATCGAACGGCTTACCGCCCTTGATCCGTGGGAACTCGATCGACCGCAGGACATCATCAGCATCTTCGTCTTGACCGATCACCCCACTGTCACCTCGTAGGGCAGCATCGACTGCCATCACTGTGCAGTTATCGATGAGTTCCAGGTCGGCTTGATTGGACGCTGCAGCGCGAGCGAAGTACCCACTCTTGAATACCTGCGTCTTCTCCGCACCGAGCATCTGCGCGAACTGGTTACCAAACCACTGGCCGGGATTCACTCGATCGAGTCGGACATGCCCGAACGGGTCACGTGGGACTTCCTCCCCCGCGGCTTCTAGCTCAGCAACTATGCCATCGACTCCGGCCCCCTCAGAGAGGAAGATATTGACGTTTCCGACCTCGTCCATCACCTTGCGAAGCCGGTCGGCCTCAGCCGAGAGGTCAACGGCCATCTCTGGAATAAAGACCGCGTGAACATCCCATGATTCCTGTGAAAGGCCGATCTGTGGCAACCAGCTCTCGCCAGTGAGCCACGTGCGGTACTGCGCAGCTGTTGCTGCGGTCAACCAACCGCAATGCCGGCCCATGACCTCGTGGACGATCAGCGACCGCGGATTTGCGCTGTGTTCTGCGATGACATTCTTCGCGAAAACAGCGCCCTGCTCCGCGGCCGTCCAAGCACCAAGGGATTGCTTGATTGGATAGACGTCGTTGTCAATCGTCTTCGGCAAGCCCACGACGGTCAGCTCATAGTTGTTCTCGTGTAGGTATGCGGCAAGGTCTGCTGCTGTTGTGTTGGTGTCGTCTCCCCCGATGGTGTGAAGAACATCCACGCCATCTGCCGTGAGCTGCTCGGCGGCGGCTGCCAACGGATCGGTTCCGGGCTGCACCAACCCTCGCTTCACGCAGTCCTCAACATTGGTCAGCTTCACACGGCTATTGCCGATTGGGCTTCCGCCGAACCTGCGAAGCTCACCTGCTTGCGCCCGAACCTCCGCAGTCACCTCAACTGAGCGTCCACGCAATAGACCGTCATATCCGTCGAGGTAAGCGATGAGCTCTATCTCCGGAGCGATCTCGGTGTATCGCTGAATGAGGCCACCAACCGCCGTTGAAAGGCATGGAGCCAACCCGCCAGCTGTGAGCATTGCAACCTTTTTAACCGTCATAGCTGCGCAGCCTAGCGACAAAACGGGCGCGACTCTCTCCACAGACATCACCCGAACAGCAACAACCCATCGCACCAACATGCCAACCCTGCAAGTGGTCACTATCGTCACCTGCATGACAATCTTGGCGATCGATGCAGGCACCACTGGAGTTACCGCACTACTAGTCAGCAAGGACGCTCGCGTCGTCGCTCGCGGATACAGCGAGTTCGAGCAGCGCTTCCCTGCCGACGGCTGGGTTGAGCATGATCCAAACGAGATCTGGGCGGCGACGCTCACCGCACTCGAAGAGGTACTTGCTTCCGACGCAATCACTGAGCATGGCGCCCCGACCTGCCTTGGCATCACCGACCAGCGCGAGACAATCGTCCTGTGGGACCGCGAGACGCTTGGTAGCGCCAGGATGGCAATCGTCTGGCAGGACCGCCGAACCGCTGGGCTGTGCGATCAGCTAAAAGCGGATGGCCATGAGGCGCGGGTCACAGAGCTCACGGGCCTGCGACTTGATCCCTACTTCTCCGGAACCAAACTCGCCTGGATTGCCAAGCAGGAGCCCAATGTCTGGGCAGGCGTCAAGGAGGGTCGCACAGCAATCGGCACGATCGATTCCTATCTGATCGCGCGAATGACCCGCGGTGTCACTCACGTGACGGATGCCTCGAATGCTTGCCGCACACTCCTGTTCGACATCAATACCGGCGAGTGGAGCCAGGAGTTATGCGACCTATTCGGCGTCCCAATTGAGTCTCTACCCGAGGTTGTCCCCTCCTACGGGGTTGTGGGAACCACCGATCCAGACGTTTTCGGCGGCCTCGAGATCCCGATCGCCGGTATCGCCGGGGACCAGCAGGCTGCGCTGTTTGGCCAGGCGGGGTTCCTCACCGGATCGTCCAAGTGCACCTACGGAACCGGATCGTTCGTCTTGGTCAACACCGGCGACAAGATCGTTCGCTCCGACGCGGGGCTCCTGTCAACCGTCGCCTGGATGAACCCAGATCGCAGCCTGACTTACGCCCTAGAGGGGGCAATCTTCGTTACCGGCTCTGCCGTTCAATGGCTTCGCGATGGCCTAGAGATCATCGATGACGCCAAGGAGACAGAAGCCCTCGCACTGTCAGTACCTAACTCGGCCGGCGTCGTATTTGTGCCAGCATTAACAGGGTTGGGTGCACCCGATTGGGATCCCAACGCGCGTGGCGCGATCTTCGGCCTAACCCGCGGCGCGACTCGAGCTCACATCGTCCGAGCTACGCTGGAAGCAATCGCCTTCGAGGTCCGCGATGTTGTTGATGTCATGGTTAACGAGGCCAACGTTGAGCTCCCGCGGTTAACCGTCGACGGCGGAGCTGCCGCCAACAACTTCCTCTGCCAGATCCAGGCGGATCAGATCCGGGTTCCCGTCGCGCGTAGCGAGATCCTGGAGACAACCGGATTGGGAGCCGCGTTCTTAGCCGGGCTGGGTACGGGCGTGTGGGCAAGCAAAGAAGAACTCGCCGCAACCTGGCGTTCGGATCGAACCTTCGAACCCCAACCACGCGATGAGCAGTCACACCGTCGCTGGCGCGTCGCTGTCGAGCGGACAAAGGGTTGGGCAACCGCGGTCAGTAAGTAACCGTCGGTATCACCGGCGAGGGCTTACTCACTCGCCGGTGAGGTGACTGCGACATTGCGTTCAGCAATGAGCTTCTTTGCGCGTGAGGCATACATATCGGAGTACTCCTGACCGGACAAGGCCATGATCTCGTACATGATTTCGTCGGTCATTGAGCGAAGCACAAACCGGTCGTTGTCCATTCCCTCATAGCGGGAGAAGTCCAACGGCTTTCCGATCTCGATGGAGAGGCGCTTGACCCGCGGAATCGTCTTGCCCGCTGGCTGGATATCTCTGGTGCCCTGAATCGCTACGGGCACAACGGTCGCGTTGGCAGCCAACGCCATTCGGGCCACCCCTGTGTGACCCCGGTAAAGCTTGCCATCCGGCGAGCGGGTTCCCTCAGGATAGATCCCCAAGACATTGCCGGACTCAAGCACACGAACACCTGTGTGCAGTGCAGCTTCGCTGGCATTGCCGCCGGAGCGATCAATCGGGACTTGACCAACGCCCTTAAAGAACGTCCGCATCCAGAATCCCTTGAATCCTGGCGTCGTGAAGTACTCGTCCTTGGCCAGGAACGTCATCGGGCGCTTCACGACCAGGGGTAGGAAGATTGAATCCACAAACGAGTTGTGATTGATCGCCATGATGACGGGACCGTCTGCGGGGACGTTCTCAAGTCCGCTCACCTTTGGCCGATAGAGGACACGCAGGAGAGGTCCCAACAGGATGTACTTGAGTACCCAATAAAGCACTGAAGTACGCCTCCCCTGGTTTCCAATTGACGCACGCAATCACCTAGAAAGGTTGCGACGCTGCCTAACCATAAAGCCCAGCCATTCTTCGCGGCAACGGACTCCTGCTAATGGTGCCCCTATTGGGCGGTGTTATGCGGGCAATTCACCGGATGCGACCATAAAATGACTGAGCTTGGGCCATCATCGGTGGCTGTCGCCTATCCGCAGTCACCGGACTTCGGTTCCACAAGGAGGAAAAGTGCCCCTACTGCCTGACGCAGAGCCCTTTAACCACGACGGCAACAAGATTGGGGTACTCGTTAGCCACGGGTTCACCGGTCAGCCCAAGTCGATCAAACCGTGGGCGCAAGCCTTGGCAGATGAGGGCTACACCGTGCGAGCACCGCGATTGCCAGGACACGGCACCACCTGGCAAGAGATGAACGGGACGGTTTGGCAGGACTGGTACGCCGAGATCGAGCGCAACTACCGCGAGCTAGCAAAGACCTGCGACACGATTTTTGTGATGGGCCTTTCGATGGGTGGTTCCCTCGCGCTGCGACTCGCGGAAGAGAAGGGCGACGGAATCGCCGGTCTCGTCCTGGTCAACCCTGCCGTTCAAAGCGAGCGTCATGACCGACATCTGCTGCCGTTCCTTCACTACGTGATTCCGGCCTTCCCCGGAATCATCAACGATATTAAGAAGCCTGGCCAGGACGAGGGCGGATACCCAAAGATTCCACTGAAGGCTGCGTACTCCTTGACTCAACTCTGGTCGGCGATCAAGGGAGACATCACGAAGGTTGACCAGCCGTTGATTATCTTCCGAAGTGCAGACGACCACGTGGTCGAGCCATCGAACACTGCTTGGATCCTGGCGAATGTTGCCAGCAAGGATGCCGAGGAAGTCGTCCTCCACGAGAGCTATCACGTCGCGACCATGGATAACGATGCCCCGGCGATCTTCGCTGGCAGTGTCGAGTTCGTGAAGCGGATCGTCGCGGAGGGCAAGTAACCAGCTATGCATGACAACGAGAGCGCCGACAACTTCGTCCCGCCAGAGCCTCCCCCAATCAAGGTCACCGATCCAATCAAGGCTGCGGCATTAGCCGGAGTCATTGGCGCCCCACTGGTCTTCGTGATTGTGGGGATTCTGCTCACCTATGAGCCGGTCCGACTCGGATCGGCCTGTGTGCTGATTTTTGTGATCAGCTTCCTTGTGCTCTTCTTCCGCTCATCCAACGATCGGGCTCCCAAGGATTCCGGTTGGGACGACGGCTCAGCGCTCTGAGCTCGGCAACGAGTAGTCGGAGTCGGCTAGATCCGGGCAAGATCAGCGGCTCCAACCAGCCCGGCAGCGTTTCCGAGTTTGGCGAGCCGAATCTGCGGCGACGGTCGAGTTCCACCACCTGATAGTGCGGCAGAGAAGGCCCGACGGGTCGGCCCGAGTAGCAGATCCCCGGCTTCGCTCACGCCGCCGCCGATGATGAAGCACGCCGGATCCAATAATGACGTGAGGTCGGCAATCCCTTGCCCAAGCCAACCCGCGAGGTAGTCGAAGGCGGCAAGGGCCACCGGATCATCCAGGCGAGCAGCCTCCGTGACGTGCTTACCCGAGACCCCTTCCGGGGAACCATCACCGAGGCCAAGGAGGATTTGAGCTTCTGCACGTCGGTCTGCGGCTAACTGCCGAGCTTCGCGGACCAATGCATTCCCGCTGGCGTATTGCTCCCAGCATCCGCGATTACCGCACCCGCATAGGCGGCCTTCGGGCTCGACACAAAGGTGGCCGAACTCCGCCGCGACACCATGTGCGCCACGGTAGAGATGTCCTCCCAAGATGAGTCCACCGCCGATGCCGGTGCCAACGGTCACGCAGACCATGTCTAAGGGGATATCGTCGCCGCCGAATCGATACTCGCCCCAAGCCGCCGCATTTGCGTCATTCTCGACGACAACGGGCAGGCCAACTTGACTCTCCAGCGCTGCCTTAAGCGGCTCGTCCTTCCAGCCGAGGTTGGCCGCCATCAACACCCGTGAGCGCTTCTCGTCAATGAAGCCGGCAAAGCCAACACCAACGGCCTCAACCTCATATGACAACTTGTACTCGTTGATGAGCTCAATAATCGAGCCTTCGAGTGCCTCTGGGTCGCGCCCAACCGTCTTACGAACATCCGACTGGAGCACATTGCCGGAGTCGTCGACAACGCCGCCCGCAACCTTTGTTCCACCAACATCGATTCCGACAGTTAAGCCCATCAATACTCCTCAACGATTCCCGCGATCCTTGGCAGCCACGGTATCGATGTGGCGGGTGGCGCGCTAATCCAGCGGACGCCCACTAAGCAGATCGAGCACGGAAGATCAGCAGCTAGTCGACCTTGATATGTTGCACACTGCTCGGCGGCTCTGGATCATCGGCATCGGTATCGGTGTCGGCGTCCGAATGCTCTGCGGCGACATTGCTCATCGCCTGCCGCAAAGCGCTAGTTACCGCCGCCATCGCGTCGGAAACGCTCGCTGCCGTTTCCGGCGAGACTGTTCGCAGAACCTCGACCCCCTGACAGATAGGACAGTTCTCGCAGGTCGCGCAGTCATGCGCACCCTCCGCGCTTGTAAACGCACCTTCACGGTCGTGTGTGTGATCTTTGGCAGCCGAAGCGGTAGATGCTGCACTTGAGGCAGCGCTCGATGCGGTGGACGCCGCAGTGGCCGCCGCGCCGCGTAGCGCGTCACCAGCCTGCTCCACGACCGATTTCAGAATGTCAGCCACACCCGAGTCATTGGCCCAACTCGTGACAGCAGCAGCGAGTTTGACGGCCTCCTGCGCGGCGGTACCGACTCCATCAGCCGCCTCATCATCTTCGAATGCCTCGTGCCACCAAGGAGGCGCCTCTCGACCTGATTCGTTGTTCCGTGCAGATGAGTCGTCATCGGAATCAGTCACGATTTACCTTCCGCGGGAACTGAGCAGGATCTGGGGTGAAGTCGACGAGGAGTCGACCTGGTTCAAGATGCGCTCCACGGATGTCGCAGCGGCGCAAAGCACTTGGCAGTGACAGCATACGGCGGTGAGCCCCCACCGTGACCATTAGCTCATCTCCGCGGCGGGCGACATCGACATCCCCTTTAACCACAAGGGGTAGCGAGATCCCCAATTGGAAATCTTCCCCCTTACGCGTAACCGTCAACGGGTCAGGAACCTGATGAATAGCAATTGGGTCTTCGTCCCCATATACCGCAGTTACGAGATCAGCTAATGCGGTCGGGCCGACTGGCTCGGCCGGCTGGTACGCCGCCTTCACGACCGGGACCGGATCGCAATCGGCCTCGATCCTGGCCAACTGGATCGCCTGAGCCGTGATCCACTTTGCCCGCCACTCGTCGGCTCCAGTGAGCGGGAAGACACGATTCACGACGATTCCATCGACTCGATAGCCATAAAGCGCAAGCGAAGTGAGGGTGCGCCTTGCTTCGGCAAACACCACGGCTTCCGGAGTTGTCACCAGACGTACCGACGCGTCATCGGCCGTCAACACACTGCGTACGTCGGAGAGGTCCTCGTGAAGTCGCTCGATCGCGTCAAGCACCTGATCTCGTGGCATCGGCACACCGCTTGCACGACGCAGTATCGGGCGTAACACCCCAAGCACCCTGCGCTCAGTGGGCCAGATCCGATCCATGTACCAACGCAGTGCGTCCGGCAGTGCGAGCAGGCGCAGCGTCTCTGCCGTCGGAGCGCAATCAAGAATGACGACATCCCAAGAACCGCTGCGCACCTGATCCCGAACCTCAAGCAGTGCGAGGACTTCTTCCGCCCCTGGAAGGACAGTCAACTCCTCAGCCTCGATCGGGTCTACCCCAGCCGAGTCCAGAACATCGAGAAGATATCGCTGGATCTCGCCCCACGCCTTCGTGAATCGGTCGCGAACATCTACGTGCAGTGACCACAGATTGGGCGCAATTTCGATGGGTCCTTGGCCATAGGCCGGTTCGGGAATTCCCAGCGCATCCGATAAGGAGTGGGCCGGATCGGTCGACAAGACAAGGGTCTTATGTCCGTCCTGAGCCGCGCGCGCGGCAGTTCCAGCAGCGATTGTGGTCTTCCCGACCCCGCCCTTGCCGGTGAACAGCAGCGTTCGCATTCCTCGCACCTACCCGGATACAGCCTCGAAGTCAGTTGAATCTGCCTTTCTACCGCTTACAGGCTCTCAACGCGCTTCTTGAGACCCTGCAGTGCGGACTGAACCATCTTCTTCTCAGCCTGGCGTCGAAGAATTCCTGGCACTTTGATTGAGAGCTCAACCTCGAGGTCATACCGGACGTTGATCGAACCATCGCCGTTATCTGTCAGGCTGTAAGTACCGTCCTCTTGGGTGAGCACCTTGCCCTCGACAAGTGACCACGAAACGGATTCGACGCCGTTCCAGTCGTACTCCAAGACGAATTGGTCCTTGATCGGACCGGAGGCGAAGTCCATCCGAATGCGCTTACACCGACCGTCTGGAAACGTCTCGAGGATCTCGGCTGACTTCACGCCCTCCGCCCACGTCGGGTACGCCGGCAAATCACCAATCACGTCCATAATGCTCGTCGCATCGCTCTTGATATCGATATCACCTTGAGTCTTCTCAGACATTTTTGCGGTTCTCCTCATCCTCGGAAACGGGGCTCTCGACTCGGTTCTTGAGCCCAACTAGGGCAGTCTTGACGATCATCTTTTCAGCTCGGGCCCGAATCTTTCCAATCATCGGAATGCTGAGCTCAACAGCAAGCTCGTACGTCACGAGGACCGCACCACTATCTTCGACCGCGAGGGTATAGCGACCTTCTTGCGCTTTGACCAGGGTTCCCTCGGTAAGCACCCAGCTCACCGAACTGTCCCCATCCCACTCGTATTCCAGGACGAAGGTGTCCGCAATTGGTCCAGGATTGAAAGAGAATCTGGCCCGCTGCGGGCGACCATCGGGAAAGGAATCGAGAACCTCGACCTCGTCGATCCCCTCGCTCCACTCAGGGTAGGCCCGAAGATCTGCAATAACCTGCATCACGGCAGCCGCGGAAGCGCTAATCGTGATCTCGCCGCTAGTGCGTTCTGGCATTCGAAACCCCTTCAACGCTGCCGAGGACACGCAGCCGCAGCCGCGTAACTGTGGTGTTCATCTTGGCGTATCGCTGAATATCAATACCCATGCAGGGTCGGGCGAAAAGCTGATCACACGATTAATGGTGTCATTCATCTTCACAGGTCCAACACCAATGGGCGCCGACGGCTTCGGAAGTGACCTACGTTCAGGCATTCCGTTCGACCAATCCGGAATCGCTGCGCCAATGGCTGATGAACGTGTCCAAATAGCGCGAATCGTGGTGCTGTGGCCTCGATGAGTTCGAGAACCGACTGACTTCCAACCTCGAAGCGTCGGGCAACGACATCAAATGTCAATTCGGGAATGGCCGGCGGAATATGGGTGCAGAGAACATCAACCGAACCAAGTGCCGCAACCTTCGCATCAAACTCAGCGACACTGATCTCATTGGGCGTGCGGTATGGGGAGGGCAGCCCGGCGCCGACAAAGCCGAAGGTCAGCCCATCGATTTCCACTACCTGACCGTCCAGAAGTTGCTGACCTTCGCGCAGGTACGGCCTGGCTAGATCTGGAATGTCCACATTCCCAAAGGTGAACAGAGACGGAGAAGGAAGCGCCGCAAATACATCCGCATACTGCTCACGGATGATCGAGGTAAAGCGCTCTGCCCGGCGTGAAGGGTCATCCGCGCCGTCAATGCGTTCCCAAGCGGCGGCGGTGAGCGCGCGTGCCTCCTCGAATCGCTTAGCGAGCCGCAACGCGATGTACTCGGTCGCGACATCGACCCCAAATACGTCGGCGAAGGCGCCTTGCGATGGATCCGCGTAGTCTAGGTAGAGCAACAGATCGCCCAAACAAATAAACAAATCTGAACCGTCGGCGGCCTCGGCTAGAGCGTCGACGGCGCCATGGACATCACTCACGATGTGCACTCGCATCGATTCTCACCTCACCTGTCCGTCGCCATTCATCGGTCGCTAGCTAACTGTCTCGGCTCGTGGCGGCATCCGCACCAACCTCGCGAGATCCCTCGAGCTCGTCCTTGAGCGCCCAGAATACTTGCTTTCCCCGATGCGCAGCCTTCACTCGTTCTTTGGCTGCGGCGCGAAAGCCCGCGGGCGTATCCGGATACGGGACCGGGGTCGAATCGGTTCCACTGCGAGTTGGTTCGACTCGCAGGTAGTAGTGCAGGATCACCCCATCGCTGAACTCCTCGAGCCAGATCTCCGTGGAACCTACGAAGCTTCCAGTCACAGACCACCGGATTCCTTGGATCCCACGGTCCATGAAAACCGTCAACTTGAGCCCTGGAAACCACTCCCGCCAGCGTCGCTGATCGGCGACGACTGCCGCTACCCGAGCCGGATCAGCCGCAATGAACGTCTCATCAACCAGGTCGATACCAGCCACCTAGCAGAGTGTATCTGGCTCGGATGGGCCGAATGTCCTAGTTCGACATCAACCGAGTAGATACTTCACTCAACTCATGGCACCGTTCAACTGTGAGCGACGTAACAGCAGAGGCCCAGGGGCACACCCCCCAGGAGGGTGGATCCTCCGATGCCGTCTCGGCGCACGCACTACTCCGCGAACTGCGTGAGGTCGCCCGAGCCCTACCTGCCGGACTCGACGAAGTCAGCCTCGGCCAAGCGATGCTGCAACAAGTCCGCGAAGACGTTCCCAATGACCGCGCAGTGCTCTTCACTCTGACCGACTCAGACCGGGCAGTTCCCTTAACCGAGTTGAGCCCAGATCACGTCAGTTGGGCAATCGACGAGTCACACCCCATGTGGCGAGCAGCGCTAGAATCCGGAGTCGCTGTCACTCGGATTGGGTCATTCTCCGACCCTGACTCGGGAGTATGTGCACTGCTGCCGTTGAGTCTAGGAAACCGACTCATCGGAGCGGTCGCGATCGAACGCGAGGGCGATCTCTGGTCCGGCGAAGAACTCACGTTCGCACAATTGACGATGAACAGCGGTGCGCTACAACTCGACTCCGGCAGGCTTTTTAGCGAGGTCCGAGCGCTAGCTACGGTCGAGGAACGACGTCGGCTTGCCCGGGAGATCCACGACGGTATCGCGCAAGAGATCGCCTCGTTGGGGTACGTCGTCGACGAGTTAGTCGCCGAGGAGGCTGACCCCGATCAGCGGGATCGCATCGCAGCGCTACGCAGCGAACTCACTCGGATCGTCAGCGAACTGCGCCTATCGATCTTCGACCTGCGAAGCGACGTTCAACCTCACGGTGGACTCGGGGCTGCCCTTTCCAGCTATATCCGCCAAGTGGGGACGTCATCGGGGCTCACCGTTCATCTGGTTCTCGACGAATCCGCCGACCGACTCAACGTCGAAACGGAGGTGCAGTTCCTACGGATTGCACAGGAAGCTGTCACAAATGTTCGGCGTCACGCAAAGGCTAAGAACCTGTGGGTCACCTGCCGAGTCACCCCACCACATGCCTTCTTGCGAGTCGCGGACGATGGCCGAGGGCTCGGCTCGCCGCGCATCGACAGCTATGGCTTAGACATCATGCGGGAACGAGCCGGAAGACTCGGGGTCGAACTAACTGTTCGCAAGCGTGATGGCGGAGGCACAGTGGTGGAGATGATTCTGGGTACTCCTCAGCTCGACTCACACGCTGGGTCAAAGAAGTCGCGCACAAGGAAAGGATGGCGTCGTGCCAATCACGATTCTGATCGTTGACGATCACGAACTGATCCGTCAGGGGTTGCGACGTGCCTTCGAGCGAGTCGACGACTTCGAGGTCGTTGGGGAGGCTGCGAACGCTGCTGACGCCGCCCGCCAGCTGAGTCTGTTGACCCCCAATGTGGTCGTCTTCGACGTGCGCCTACCAGACGGCTCGGGAATCGAGGCCGCTCAGAAAGCCCGAGTCAACTTTCCTGACATGGGAATCGTCATTCTCACGATGTATGCCGGCGATCAACAGTTGTTTGATGCACTAGAGGCCGGTGCGAGCGCCTTCGTCCCAAAGAACGCTCCGGCCGAAGACGTTGTCGCTGCCGCTCGCCACGCCGCATCCTCACCGCACGCGTTCACCGCAACTGATCTGGCTGAGGCGATGAAGCGCAAGTTGTCACCTTCCGGACCGAAACTCAGTCCCCGGGAGCGAGAGGTACTTCAGCTACTCGCAGACGGCTTGGGAGTCGCGCAGATCTCTCGGCAGCTCTACATCAGTGAGTCGACAACCAAGACCCACATCTCGAAGCTCTATGAGAAGCTCGGCGCCGGTAACCGTGCCCAAGCTCTGATGTCGGCGCTTCGCCTCGGCCTGCTCAAACAATCTGAAGATCAGTACTGAACTCGCGAAATCCACGGGATCAATGAGCCAGGAACTGAACCGTGTTTCGAGCCCGGACCTCGATAGACGATCCTGGCGGGGACCAGCGATACTGGCTGCCACGGCCATCGGGCTCCTTGTTGTAGCGACCACCGCAGGTTCCCTGCGTGACCTAGACGTCTTTTGGCACATCCGCCTCGGCGATGAGCTTCTCGGTGGCGTATCCATCTATGACGCCGGGCGCGACTGGTCCTACGCCCCGGTGGACTACACCTGGGTATCGACCCAATGGATAGTTGAGATTCTCTTCTCCTGGCTAAACGACGCTGCCGGCTTAACCGGTCTTGTCGGTTTCCGAGTCGTCACGACCGCGCTGGCACTAGTGAGTGTCCTGCTCGTTCTCCTCCGGGACCGTCAGAACCGATCCTGGGCAATTCTGACCACGTACTTAGCCTCAGCCTTCACCCTCTTCGTATTTGCCCAGGACCGCCCCCAGCAGGTTTCCTTCATCGTCTTGCCGATCGTTGGCTGGTGGTGGCTGCGCCTTGTCCGGGACAACCGTGCCCCGACGTGGTGGGTCATCTTGCTGGTTTGCGCCATATGGGCGAACTGCCACGGGCTATGGATCATGGTTCCCGTCGCGCTCGCCTTAGGCATCATCGGACGGATCCTCGATCATGGGTGGTCAGATCGGTGCGCTCGCACGGCTGGCTGGTCGCTATTGGCCGCAATTGTCGGCGGCAGCCTCACTCCCATCGGACCTCTCAATCTGCTGGTACCCCTTCGGTTTGCCGAGACCACCGGTCACATCGTGGAGTGGAACCCAACTAGTTTCACCTCACTGGTCAGCATTGGGCTTTCGGCCATCCTGATCCTGCTCGCGATCGCTTGGGCCCGCGGTAGGCGTCGCCCAACGCGTTCCGAAGTCCTCTTTGCGATCGCAATCGCGATCTTCGGGGCGAGCGCCGCTCGCAATATTGCACCTGCTGTGCTGCTATTGGCACCGCTACTGGCGTGGCGTCTCAGCGTTGCATTCGCGGGACCGCCTGCCCGGGAGAAATCACCGGCACTCGCTCGTATCAGCAAGCCCGCGACCGGCTTCCTACTCGCGTTCGGAGTGCTTATCGGGTTAGCCGCTACAGCTGCATCTGATCCGATCCCTACTGACTCCCGTCCAACCGACTTGGTGGCAACGATTGCCGCGCGTGAGGAGCCTAGCCGGGTACTCAACGGTTACAACGTCAGCGGGCTCGTCCTATGGTTCGCACGCCCCGAGGTCAGCCGCGACCTAGTACAGGTTGGCATCGACGGGCGCGCCGATAGGTATGGCGCTGCTTACATTGATGAATATCTGGCCATGGAGCGGGGAGAACCTGGGTGGAATGAGACAATTACCCAACTAGAGCCAAACATTGCGCTACTGCCAAGCTCCGCGCCCGTAGTTGAACTGCTGACGGACCGGGGTTGGACCGAAATCGGGAACCAGGCTGAGTACGTGCTGTTGCTACCGCCGGGGGACGGTTGATGACAACCACTGCACCACCGCAAGAGCCACCGCTACAGACGGGCACCACACGGCGTTCACTGGCGTCCACCACACGTTCAGCGGCGACGAGCACTCGCCAATGGTGGGCTTCTCCGAGGACCCGGCATGTGCGCGGGATGCCCGGCCTGTTGGTCAGCTATGTGGTCACTCGCGCGCTCCTGATTCTCATCCCGCTCGGGCTGATGTTCTATCCCGGCGGAATCCTCATTAGCAATGACACCCACCTCTACTGGACCTGGTCGGAAGTCATTCTCTCTGGCCACTATCCGGTCGCGGACCCGATGTGGCAGTACCCCCCACTGGCTGGGTTTGTATTTGTCGTTGGCGCTCATCTAGCGGCAGATCCGTCACTGGGGTTCATCATTCTTGCGCTATTTGCTGACCTCATCATCTTTGGTTGGCTCCTTCTGCGAGCTCGCAAGACCTCATCACTATTAAGCCCGTGGGCCTATGTACTCGGTGCCGCCGCAGTAGGACCGGTCTTTCTGACCAGATTCGATATCTTTCCAACCTTGTTTGCCGTCGCTGCGCTCTTACTGCTGAGCAAACCTCTGAGAGCCGGGCTGATGCTCGGTATCGGAGCGCTTCTCAAAGTCTGGCCCGCATTCATACTCGCGGCCTTACCCCGCAAGAAGCTTCCAGTAGCCCTCGCAAGCTTCTTCGCGATCGTCATATCTGCAAGTGTGCTGTTGACATTCTGGGGTCCTGGTTCGGGCAGCTTCTTGGCCGAGCAGGGCGAACGCGGGCTGCAGATCGAATCGGTCGGTGGCATTCCCTATGTCTTCGCGAACGCTTTTGGTTACGACATGTCGACGATATTCCGATACGGGTCGATGGAGATCGACGCCACCGGAGCCGGACTCGTTGCCTCTGCCGTCGCCCTGAGTGGTTTCGTTGCGCTGGCAGTCATCGGCTTTGCGCGCCTGCGTGGACGTCTCGAACACGTGGCGGGGGCAGATGTGGCGTTTGCCATCACGCTTATTTCGATCGCATCGAGCCGGGTTTTCTCTCCGCAGTACATGGTGTGGGTTGTCGGAATTGCGGCCGTGTGTTTACTAGACCCACGAACCCGGATGCGTCCCATTATTTGGCTATGTGTGCCCGCCGCAATCTTTGGTCAACTCATCTATCCGTTCTATTACGGGAGCATGATGGAGGGCGCGGTTCTAGGGGTGAGCATGCAGGTTGCTCGCATCGGGTTCTTACTAGCGGCCACGATTTGGGCAACCATGCGAATCTTCCAACCGGCAACCGAAGTCGACCCGGTAACTGAGGAACCGCTAGATGACGAGTTCGGGGCTCCGGTCAGGGTCATCGCCAGCAAGTAGCGACTCCAACCTCGAAGCCATCGTCGACCACTGCCAGTTGGACTCGATCCACGAACGACCCGCTGCTCCCATGACCGCAGCCTTCTCAGGATCCGAGAGGAGCTCGATGAGGGGGCTAGCGACCGCAACAGGAGAACCACCAGGCACGACAAAGCCGGTCTTCCCTTCAACTACCGCGTCGGGGGCACCACCGCTGTCGCCGGAAACCACTGGCAGGCCGGTCGCGCTGGCTTCCAAATAGACAATCCCGAGGCCTTCGACGTCCCACCCCTTGTTTCGAGTGCGGCACGGCATCGCAAAGACGTCCCCAGCCGCGTAATGAGCAGGTAACTCAGAAAACGGCACCGAACCCGTCACAACGATATCTGCGCCCTGGTCGGTACTAGCGACCAGTTCATCAAGCTTCTTGCGGTACGGGCCCCCGCCAACAATCAGCAGTGCCGCATCGGGTACCTGGCGGCGGATTGTCGGTAGCGCGTGGATAAGGGTGTCTTGCCCCTTGCGTGGCATCAACCGGGACACACAGACGATGACCTGCCGATCAGCTAGCCCATATCGATCACGCACTCGATCACCCGCATCGCGGGTCGCAGGGCTAAACGTCGTTGCGTCTACTCCCGGAACCAGCCTGCGCATTCTTGCTGCAGCTGCGGGAGTCAGCGCTGCTGCCAGCAAATTTCGGGTGTACTCCCCCAAATAGGTGATCGTGTCGGTGTTCGCTCCGATCCTTCGGATCACCTCACGTGATCCCGGCGTCGATGCCCATGCCGCCTCGTGGCCGTGGGTGATCCCTACGATCCGCTCGATTCCGCTCCGCCGAAGCCCTCCTGCGAGTAGCCCGAGTGGTGCCGTTGCGCCAAAGAGGACACGGGAGCAGTCATACGCTTTAGCTATCTCCCGGCACCGCTTAGCGACTCCCATCGTGGGCAACATGACCGAGTGCGGGTAGCGCTCAACTGGAAATTCCAAGTCAGCGTCGTACTTCGCAGCGCCATGCCACTTGGGAGCAAATACGACCATCGATCCAGCTGGTTGACGCTCAACGAGGCCTTCCACGAATGACTGGATCCCGCCGGCGCGGGGCGGGAAGTCATTGGTAATAACAAGGGTCCGATCGGTCACCCTGCCATCTTGCCCGATTCAGGGGGCACCAGTCGCAGCGGCGGCACAAGTCCGGAATCAGACAAGACCCCGATGGCGCGTTGCTCTTCAGTCATCAGGGTTCGATCACTCGGCGGCCCGAGCAACACGCTCACCACACATCCTGAACAGGCAGTCGGCCCCGCGACACACGTCTCACAGTCGATCAGCACTAGCTTCTCCTTAATCCCTAACCCCTCATCGATGGGGTCACTAGGAGGAAACGCTAGCCAGCCGGTCTGACAACGCCAGATTCAACAAGTGCGGCTAACTGAGCTTGTGACACTCCAATGGACTTCAAAACCGAAACGGTGTCCTCACCAAGGTCAGGGGCGCGCAGTCCGTCGTCTCCACGAGAGTCCCAGGGGATCGCCCTGAAAGCCGCGGCGGGTTCTCCATCACTGAACACACCTCTCGTCACGATTCCGCGCTCAAGGAACTGTTCATCAACGAGCGCTTCGGCAACGTTTAGCACCGGACCTACACAGGTATCCTCACCGCCGAGAATCCCCAACCACTCCACACGGTCTCTACTGGCGAATAGGTCCATCAACGCGCGCCGAAGGTTCGCCTGTTCGGCGCTGTCAAACTGCAACGCAGCCAACTGAGGTGCACCCATCAGTTCAACCATGCGAGTGAAGAACTTCGGTTCCAGACCAGCAACCGTCACCGATCTTCCATCGGCGCACTTGTAAATGTCGTAGCACGCGAGTTGTCCGGTCAGGTAGTCAGGAACTGGCGGCGCCTGACCTGTTCCGGAGACAGTTGCGACTTGTAGCGGCAGTAGACCGGCCGCCGAGTCGGACATAGCGACATCTGCGCGGTATCCCTTACCGGTTGATTCGGCCACTCTCAGCCCGGCCAACGTCGCGAGGGCTGCGTGTAGCCCTGAGGCCAAATCCGCATTCTGCAATCCGGGCAGGACTGGCCCGTTAGCGTCGTGCACTAGGTCTAAGAGCCCCGCATAACCGGCCACGTTCAAGTCGTGTGCCGGACGCGCAGCGTAGGGCCCGGTCTGGCCGAACGCGGTGATTGAGACGTGGACGAGCGCAGGATTCGCTTGCTCCAGTTCAGTCGGCCCGAGTCCGAGTCGAGATAGCACTCCGGGACGAAAGGAATCCATCAGCACATCTGCGGATCTCACCAACTGCTGAATGACTCGCTGTCCCGCAGGGTCCTTTAAGTCGACGCTGACGGAGCGCTTACCCCGATTGAGGACTACATGCCCGGCGCTCTGCGATTGCCCGGGGAACGTCATCATCTGTCGAATCCCGTCCCCACCAACGACGTCTTCGACCTTAATGACGTCTGCCCCTAAGCCGGCTAGGAGCAAAGTTGCGTAGTTACCGGGTAACAGTCTCGTGAGGTCTACGACCGTCACTCCAGCCAGCGGCATACCGGAAGGTTCCGCTCGAGCCCTATCTGCCGGGCTCTTCGGGAGGGTCACACTCCTGCCTTGGGCACCGTGACAATCGCCTCTCCATTGCCACACCAGCGACAAGTCACAGATTGGACTTCCTCAGCAAGTACCGTTACCTCTTCGATCTCTGGATCGCCGCCCAAGTCGGCGTGCCAGTACTCCCTGGTCGACACCGTCCGAGATACGTCAAAGCGCGTGAGGTTGCCACAGCGGGTACATCGCCAGCGAGTACCGGAGTCAGGAATTTGAACCACGGGCGCTATCTTGCCGTCCCGCTACTGAATGCGGCCCACCGGTCCAACAAATTGGCGGCCGCACCCGACGTGATGGCGTCTAGTGCGCGAGGTAGCGCAGCCATCACACGGCCAGTGATGTCACCGGCGGGTTCGATCCCATTTGCCGCGTCCCACGTCACGAGGGCGGCAGCTGTATTGAGTGCGACGGCATCGCGGACTGCCTCCAACGGTCCGGCCGTTTCGCCATTGAACACAGCTCGAGTGATCGAAGCATTGAGATCGGCTGTTCCACCAGTTAACTCATCCGCCCGACCTCGGCTAATCCCCGTGCGCGCAAGGTCTATTGCATCGTCGACGACGGGTCCGGGCCGAGACGCATCCCAGACGTGTGTGTTTCCAAAGATTGTCACCTCATCCAGACCGTCATCACCTCGAATCACCAAGGCCTTGGTGCCGCGGGCAGCCAACACATCAGCCATCACTGGTGCCAGCGCAAGGTTCGCGCACCCAACCATTTGGGCACTCGGTCGCCCGGGATTAGCCAGCGGCCCAAGAATATTGAATACCGTCGGAATCCCCAACTCCTTACGAGCAGGGCCTGCGTGCCGCATTGCCGGATGGAATACCGGTGCGAATGCGAATCCGATCCCCACCTCGTCGACACACCTACTCACGGCATCTGGCGGCAGATCTATCGCAACACCGAGCGCAACAAGCACGTCGGCCGATCCACACTGCGAGCTCGAGGCGCGATTGCCGTGTTTGACCACGCGCGCCCCTGCAGCCGCCGCAACCACCGCGGACATAGTCGAGATATTCACTGTCGCAGCCATATCACCGCCGGTTCCGACGATGTCTAGCGTCGGGCCGTCCACCTCGAGGGGTTCGGCGAGCGCCAACATCGCGTCAGCCAGACCGGCCACCTCCTCAGAGGTCTCCCCCTTGGCGCGCAATGCGACCACGAATCCAGCCAGCTGGGCTCCGGTCGCCTCGCCCGCCATGATCTGGCTCATCGCCCAGTAGGTATCGACCGCAGTGAGGTCCTCACCAGCGAGGAGCGCAGAGGTAACAGTCGGCCAGGACTGACCCGTCATGCGCGAACGGCAGAGGCGCCACTGATCCGCTGACGCAAGAGCGCTGCAACTGCCTCACTGAGCACGAGTGGGTCGATCGGATGGGAAACGACGGCGTCGGAACGCGACCATGTCGCCAACCAGGCATCCTGCGGGCGTCCGATCAGAACAAGCAGCGGCGGGCACTTGAAAATCTCGTCGCGGAGCTGACGAGCGATACCCATTCCACCCGACGGGGCAGCTTCACCATCCAAAATCGCGAGGTCGACTCCCCCTGCATCCATCTCCTTAATGACGGCGGCGTGGGTCGCAACCTCGGTGAACTCGACCTGCGGGAGCTCAGGCGCTGGACGCCGACCCAGTGCGAGGCGAATAGCCTCACGGGTTTGCGCATTACTGCTGTAGACCAGCACGTTCAGCGTGACGGTTGCGCTGCTAGTGGGATTCGCGCTCATTCGTCTCCTCGATCTAACGATCAATGTGGTCAGAAGTTGTCCCCGCTGATGCTACTGCCCAAGAGTTTGGTTCGCCCCTCGATCTGTTCCTTCCGAGCATTCAAGACGCACATCCGGACAAAAACACCCAAAATTCCGATGATTCACCCAAAACGACACGCCGAATTTGCCCACAGTGGGGGGTCCGAGCGGTATCCGGCGCCGATACCTGCAAGGATGCCGCCGTGGCGACTATTACCGCGCAAGAGGTGCGACCCAGCGTTCCCGCGAACCGACCGAACATGGTGGCGGTCGGGACGATCATTTGGCTTGCCAGTGAGTTGATGTTCTTCGCAGCACTATTCGCGATGTACTTCACTTTGAGGTCAGTCAATCCCGAGATCTGGACAGATCAGGCACAACTACTGAATGTCCCCTTCGCGGCGACCAACACCCTCATCCTTGTGTTGAGCTCCGTGACCTGCCAACTCGGCGTATTCGCAGCGGAGCGAGGTGACCGCGCAAAGCTACGAATGTGGTTCATCATCACGTTCCTGATGGGCTCAATCTTCGTCTCCGGGCAGATTGTCGAGTACACCGAACTCATCACCGAGTACGGCCTGACACTGTCGTCCTCGCCATATGGAACAGCGTTCTACCTCACGACAGGGTTCCACGCCCTACACGTGACTGGCGGACTCATTGCCTTCCTGTTCGTCCTAGCTCGTACGTACGTCACTAAGAGGTTCACGCACGAGCAAGCAACCACGGCGATCGTTGTCTCGTACTACTGGCACTTCGTCGATGTCGTGTGGATTTTCCTCTTCGCGATTATCTACATCCTCAAGTAATCAATATGCTTACCCAAAACCTGACCATTGGCCGTTCGACAGAATTGGGGCACCCACGGTGAACTCCCTCGCGCAGCGTCGCCGCCATCGGTTGGCAGCGCCAACCCTTGTGCTGCTGACCATTGCACTTATTGGCGTGCTCTATGCCGCCGTCGGCAATGTGGCCACCGCCGCAGCTGACGGAACAGCGAACACGACCGCGAACTCCGAGCAGATTGAGGCTGGGAAGCAACTGTTCGCGGAGGGCTGCTCAAGTTGCCACGGTCTCGGTGCCCAAGGCGGACCGGAAGCACCCACCCTGATCGGAGTTGGGGCAGCAGCCGTCAACTTCCAGGTCTCGACGGGTCGCATGCCACTGGCGACTCCGCAGGCGCAGGCTCCTGTTAAGCCCATCATCTACACGGACGAGGAGATCGCTCAGCTCGCAGCATTTGTGGGTTCACTATCCCCCGGCCCA
The DNA here is from genome assembly GCA_946803585.1 of uncultured Actinomycetes bacterium. GTDB lineage: Bacteria > Actinomycetota > Actinomycetes > S36-B12 > UBA10799 > UBA10799. Next base: position 3,304 of record CAMPEQ010000006.1, on the reverse strand, counting down.
GCGATTCCTACGCCAGAGATGTTCGCGTATGAAGACGCTGACCTTGCTGAGGGCGGCGAGCTCTTCCGCACAAACTGCTCCCAGTGTCACAACTTCACAGGATCCGGTGGTGCCCTCTCCAATGGCGCCTATGCACCCGACCTCACCAAGGCAACACCACAGCAAATTTTTGAGGCGATGATTACCGGTCCGGAGAACATGCCGGTCTTCAGTAACGACACCCTCACAGTCGAGAACAAACAAGCCATCATCAAGTACATCCAGCACATGGACGAGATGCCGTCTTATGGCGGTTGGGGGCTCGGCTCCCTTGGGCCAGTCACTGAAGGCCTCTTCATCTGGGTTATCGGCATTGGCGCAATGGTTGGTGCCGCTATATGGATCGGAGCAAAGGTTCGATGAGTGACAAAGACGCCGTAGAGCTCGGCGCCCACCAAACGGTAGATGAAGCCGCGGAGGGCAGCAACGACGTTGTTCTTCCCGACCATCACCCTCGACGGACTGACTTCGACCCCCGTGCGGCGAAGAGGGCAGAACGTCAAGTCACCTTCATGTTCGGCCTATCTGCGCTGTTCACCGTGCTGTTCGTTATCGCCTACGTTCAGATCGACACAGCCGACACAATTCCCGTACCGTTCTTTGGCACCTGGAGCGCGAGTAACGCCGCCTTAGGCGTCACGTTTGGTCTCGCCTCGTTCTTCATCGGCGCAGGGGTCATGCAATGGGCTAAGAAGCTCATGTCGGACCGCGAGGTGGTCTCACCGCGTCACGCGCTAGCTTCTCCCCCGGAAGCCCGCGAGGAAGCTGTCGCAGCTTTCAACGACGGTGTTGACGATTCTGGGTTCGCTACCCGCCGCATCCTTCGCCGTTCGCTGCTAGGCGCGATGGCGCTGTTCCCGATTCCGCTGATCGTCATCCTTCGCGACCTTGGGCCGCTACCTAGTAACGACCTCTTCATCACGGGTTGGGTCCCCGGCGAACGCGTCGTTCTCGACGTTACTGGCGCGCCTATCCGCCCTTCGGACATCCCGATCGGTGGCATCGTCTCCGCTATGCCAGCGAGCTTGCCGGAGATCCAGGAAGAGACGGGCAATCTCAATGCACGCGCCAAGGATGTCGTTCTCCTCGTGCGCATGAACCCCGATGAGATCGTCTCTCAGCAAGGTGGCACGCCGGAAGCGCCGTGGGACTACGAGGGCGTCATGTGCTTCTCGAAGATCTGCACGCACGTCGGCTGCCCCATCGCCCTGTATGAACAGCGCACGCACCACCTGCTGTGCCCATGCCATCAGTCAACCTTCGATCTGGCTGACTCGGCTCGGGTCATCTTCGGGCCTGCTGCTCGAGATCTACCGCAACTGCCCATCATGCTTGACGACGAGGGCTACATCATTGCCCGAGAAACGTTCCAGCAGCCAATCGGACCATCCTTCTGGGAGCGCGCATGAGTGCGATAATGGACAAGGCCGGTGAAGCCGCCGGGTCGATGGATGATCGCCTGACGATCGGCAACTGGACCAAGCGGAACATCAGAAAGGTGTTCCCCGATCACTGGACATTCATGTTCGGTGAGATGGCCCTGTACAGCTTCATCATTGTGTTGCTATCGGGCATCTACCTCACACTTTGGTTCGAACCGTCTCTCACCGAGGTCGTCTACAACGGCTCCTATACGCCACTGAATGGCTTGGAGATGTCAGAGGCCTACCGGTCAACGTTGAATATCTCATTCGACGTCCGTGGTGGGCTCCTGATGCGGCAGATCCACCACTGGGGAGCAATGCTCTTCATCGCCGCTATGACGATCCACATGCTTCGCGTCTTCTTCACTGGTGCGTTCCGCAAACCGCGTGAAATCAACTGGACCATCGGTGTCCTGCTTCTTACGCTTGGATTCGTCGAAGGCTTTGCCGGATACTCCCTCCCTGACGATCTCCTCTCAGGAACCGGACTGCGGATCGCTGAGGGCATCATGCTCTCGGTCCCCGTCGTGGGAACCTATGTTTCGTTCTTCGTGTTCGGCGGAGAGTTCCCTGGAGACATCTTCATATCGAGGTTGTACGGGATCCACATTCTGCTAATACCGGGGATCATCCTTGCGCTAATCAGCGCGCACATGGTGATCGTCTGGTACCAGAAGCACACCCAGTACCCAGGCAAGGGAAAGACCAACGACAACGTTGTTGGCTACCCATTCCTGCCGGTCTACGTTGCCAAAGCCGGTGGATTCTTCTTCATCTGCTTCGGTATCACGGTATTCCTCGCTGGTGTCGCCACTATCAACCCAATCTGGTCTTACGGGCCATACGCTCCTGACCAGATCACGGCTGGTTCTCAACCTGACTGGTACATGGGCTGGCTTGAGGGCGGTTTGCGTGCCATGCCGAACTGGGAGACGACTGCCCTGGGGTACACGATCAGTTGGAACGTGCTGATACCCGGCGCGCTACTGCTAGGAATCATCCTCGGCTTGATGGCTATCTATCCATGGCTTGAAGCGAAGGTCACTGGAGATAAGCGCTACCACCATCTCCTCGATCGGCCACGCAATGCTCCAACGCGTACCGCGTTCGGAGTTATGGCTGTCACGTTCTACATGCTGTTGTTGATCGGTGGTGGAAACGACATCATCGGCTCGCAATTCAGCATGTCGATCAACGGGATCACCTGGTTCGTGCGGATCGGCATGATTGTCATACCGCCAATCGCCTTCGTCATCACCAAGCGGATCTGTCTCGGCCTGCAGCGTAGCGACCGCGAGAAGCTACTCCATGGCCGTGAGACGGGCACTATCATGCGACTACCGCATGGCGAGTTCGTTGAGGTCCACGCACCACTGAATGACAACGAGAAGGCGGTCATCCTGGCCAAGGAGGATGTCACTCCCCTCCCCTGGCCCAAGGAGACCGACGAGAACGGTGTCAAGGATCCCAACTACCGCAAGGACAAGCGTTGGGCCCGTCTGTCGCGCTGGTTCTACGAGGACAACATCCCCAAGCCATCACCAGAAGAGCTCGCAGCGGCCGAGGCGCATATCCTGCACAGCGCCGCCGTCGGTGAACCGGTGATCGCACACCACAACAGCCTTGAGCCGGAAGGTGGAGTACTCCACGATCCAGCACTCGACGAATCCGATGACTCGAGTAAGGCGCCAAGCGGTAAGTAGTTCCACAGTCAAGACATAGCGTTAGAAAGGGCCCGCCGGCAGATTTCCTGTCCGGCGGGCCCCTTCTAGTCCGGCCGGGCGCCTTTTTTCGCCCCCCGGGGCATTTTCCATGCCGGATCCGTCCCCTCCCCCGCCCCC
>CAMPEQ010000005.1 GCA_946803585.1 uncultured Actinomycetes bacterium | reverse complement strand
ATGACCACGCGTGGGCCGAGGAAGGCTCCGTTGTCGGTGGTGCGAAGCATCTGGCTGAAGTAGACCTTGCCTGAGGTGGGTAGGTCGCTGAGGCCCAGGGAGTTGGTGACGTCAACGTCAGCGTGATCAACAGATTCCAGCGCGACGCTACGTGCGACTGAGGCGGTGAGGGAGATCAGCCCGCGTGAGTCAGCGACTCGTAGATCGTTCTTGGTGCTGTGGGAGTAGGAGCCGCCGGTGTCGGCTGTCCCGAATCCCTGGGACACCGAACGAGCGAACGAGTCAGCCACCAACGTCGACGATGCCTTAGTTGCCGATGCCTGTGCGACAGAGGCTGGTTGGCTAACCAGGGCATGCGAGGCAGAGGAAGCTGATCCAGCAATCACCAGCGGCACGATGGCTGCGCAGACGACGACTGACTTCTTGATCGTATTTTTGAACATCTGTTCTTGCCTCCTGGAGAGCCCCGCGGTGGTGCTTTCGTTACGTTGCAGGGCATCGGCAAGGACAGAGATTTCCTGACTAGCCTGAATGAGTGAGGCTGATGACTTGGGGTGAGCAGATGGGTCAGATGGGTCAGATGGGTCAAGAACAAGTGGTCGCCGCACATGCCAGGAACTGGTGATCATTACGCTGGTATTGAGGCGCCGTGTCCGGGGTGATCGCGATAGGGTCAGGTCGTGAACCTGTACCGGTATTGGAAGACGATCGTTTCGAGCTGGGTGCTCATAAGCGCAACCACGCTGGTTGGTGTTGTCGGTTTCGGGGTGATGAGCTTCTTGCAGACCCCGCTGTACTCGGCGTCGGCGAGTGTTTTTCTGTCTGTGACCGGTGGGGACTCCACATCGCAGCTCGTCCAAGGCTCGGCCTTTGCCCAGCAACAGGTGCGTTCCTACGCCTTGATTGTGAAGGAGCCAATCGTGCTGCAAGGGGTGATCGACAGTCTTCAACTCCCCGAGACAGCTAGCCAGCTCTCACGCTCGATCTCGACCAACGTCCCGCTGGAGACTTCGATCCTGGAGATCACTGCCACAAGTGAGTCGCCGGAGGAGGCAGCTGCAATCGCGAACGCAACTGCGCTTCAGATGGAGACAGCTGTCTCACAACTCACGCCCTCAAGCGGTGGATCGAATGCAGGTGTATTGAAAGCGACGACGGTTGCACCGGCTCAGGTTCCGGCCTTCCCATCGTCCCCAAATCGGAAACTCGACGTGGCGATCGGCTTCGTGCTGGGCCTTGCTGTTGGAGTCGGGTTCGCTCTCGTGCGGAGTCTGGCCGACGTTCGCGTGCGTAATACCGACGTCGTAGCAGAGCTGACTGACCTACCGGTGGTGGGCGACGTCTTGGATGACCCCGGAACAAATACCTCGGCATTTGCTAGTCAGGATCAGGACGATCCTCGCAGTGAGGCATTCCGGAAGCTCGCAGCCAACTTTGAGTTCCTCAACTACAAGCGAACCATCAAGACCGTGATCGTGACTTCACCCATGCACAACGAAGGAAAGTCCGTAACCGCGGCAAACCTTGCGTCCGCTCTGGCACTGCAAATGCGTGTGATCCTGGTTGATGCGGACCTGCGGGACCCGTCGGTATCGGTACTGACCGGTTTGCCGAACGACAAGGGCCTCACCACTGTCCTATCTGGCCGAGACACCGTCGCCGATGCTCTCCAATCGACCGGATCGCGGGGGCTACAGGTTCTGACGGCGGGTATTGCTCCACCCAACTCCGCCGAACTATTGGGTTCAAGTGATGTGCAGAAGTTGTTGGTCGAGTTGGGGGAGCTTTGCGACCTGGTGGTAATTGACACCCCGCCCGTACTGCCAGCAAGTGACACGCCAGTTCTGGCCAAATTGGTGGATGGCGTACTCGTCGTGGCAAATGCGAACAAGACCAAGCGGGACCAGCTCACCGAGACCGTAGCGCAGCTGTCTCTGGCGGGAGGAAAGATCATTGGCATCGTCCTCAACCAAACGAAGTCGAGATCAAAACGCATCCAGATAGACGCGCTAACCAGCAGGCGATAACGAGCCCATGACAGTAAGTACAGCGCCCGCAGACGTGGCTCCTAACCGGGGGATCACCGGGTTTCGCCGGATCGATCCTTTCCCGGTGAACAACAGCCGGGCACGGGATGCGACTTACGCGATCGCGGTGTTGGCAGTGGCCATGCTCGGGTTTGACCGCCGGATACTGATTGATGGGGTCACGACTGGCACGATCGTTGTCATCGCCTTAGCACCAGTTTGGCTGGGTACGTTGCGGGAGTTCCGGTTTGCAAGGCAACTGCTTGCTCTCGCATTGGTCGCGGTCGCCTTTGGAGCGCTCCTGACTGCGCTGCAAAGCGACCGGGGTTTCAGTCTTACGTGGGCAATCAATAGTGCCGGCTTGTTCCTCACGAGTATGGGAGGAATCGGGCTACTGCTGTGGGTGCGGACGTTCCTTCCTCTGTACGTCATCGGTGCGGTGTTCGGTGGTGCTGTCCTGTTAGGAAACCTGCAGGGAGTTCCCGGTTCAGTTAATCCCTGGAAGCACGAGATCGCGATTCCGTTGGCGATTGCGGCTCTGGCTTGGGCCGACCGCAAGCCGGGAATCCGACTAAGCGTATTTGGACTCGTTGTGTTGGCACTTGTCAGCGCGGCAGCTGACTTCCGCAGCATGTTTGGATTCTGCATGCTGGCTGTCGTGGTTCTTGTTTGGCAGAACCGGACACGCTCCGGTGAACGTAAACCAAGCAAGCTCGCAACTGTTGCTTTGCTGGGAGTGGCCCTCGTAGCGCTGTACTCGGCAGCGAGCTCCCTACTCTTGGGCGGTTATCTCGGCGAGGAGACGCAGACCAGAACGCTGGAACAGGTCGAGAACGGAGGGAACCTACTCGTTGGAGGCCGCGTTGAGTGGGCAGCGACCCTGGCACTAGCCGAGGTGAGCCCTGGTGGGTTTGGTCTAGGTACGACCCTCAACGGGGCAGATATTGCCGCAGCAAATGCCGGGATGGTCGCAGTCGGAAGCACACCGAATGACACATTTCGAGAGAACTATATGTTTGGCGGCCATATCAAGCTCCACTCAATCGGAGCCGATATGTGGGTTGCCTTTGGAATCATGGGGCTCGCACTTGCGGTCACGCTCGCAGGCTTGCTCGTCTACAACTTGCTTGACGCGCTAGGTAACCGCGCCGCCACCGGATTACTCAGTCTTATGACGATTATCTCCGTGTGGAGTCTTGCGTTCGAACCCACATTCTCGAACCTTGCCTACGTGATGTTCACGGTCGCGATCGGACTTCCGGTGGTTACCTCGGCGAGGCTCAGACATGCCGTGAGAGCTACCGAGATGATGCCTGGCCAGCAGGCGGCCGTCAGCAGCGAGACACTTCAGTAGCGCGAGGGCCGCGCCCGATGACGGTTTGGTCCGATCGGGTGATCCGTCTGTAGAAGAATGAGATCGACGTCGATGCACGAGCATGCGACGAATACTTGCGGTCTTCCTGGCCGTCGCGCTCGCCCTTGGACTAGTCCAAGTAGGCGCCGGTGCTGCAACGGCTAGCACTCCCACGAGTGCTAGTTCGCAGCAGACTTCCGCATCGCACCAGGCACGTGCAGCGAGTAGCGCAGGCGTGGTCGCGAAGAAGGCGGCGAAGAAGAAGGCCGCGAAGAAGGCGGCGAAGAAGAAGGCCAAGAAGAAGGCCAAGAAGAAGGCCAAGATAAAGGCCGCACTGCTGGCGGCACAGATTGCAAACCAGCCGCTGGACGCCGATGTGGCTCAGCGGCCGGCAGACACGGGCCCTCCATCAGCAGCCAATACCGGAGCCCCCGCGTCTGCGAATCTCACGGTTCATCACGGCAACCTGACGATCACAAAAGCCGGCACGCTGATCAACGGCTTGGATATTCGCGGATATGTGCACGTGAAAGCTCCAAATGTGACGATCAAACGTTCGATCATTCGGGGCGGGTCAACGAGTCCCTCGCAGTCACGTGGCTTGCTCGCGATCGTCACCGCCGGTGCGACGGGCTACCTGATCGAGGATGTGACATTGCTTCCGCAGGTGATCTCAGCCAACCACGACGGCGTGAAGGTGAATCAGGCTGGCACGTTCCGCCGAGTCGATAGCTCGAAAACCGTCGACGGAATGGTCATCTACGGTGACGGTGTCCGAGTCGAGCGCTCCTACTTACACGACTACACCCACTTTCAAAACGACCCCAACCAAGGCGGAAATCCCTCCCACGGCGACGCGATCCAGGTGCAGGCCGGACGCAACATCAACCTGGTCGGCAACACCTTGCAAGGTGCCAAGAACGCGGCCGTCATGATCACACAGGACGTTGGAGTCACGAAGAATCTGGCCATCAACAATAACTGGATCGACGATGGCTGGTGCAGCCTGAACTACAAGTCCAACGGCGCCTACAAAACGGGTATGCAGGTCAACAACAACCGGTTCGGTCGTGGCCAGTCCTTCGACAACTGTGCCGTGATCCATAAGCAAGCAGTGTCTGATCTGGTCCCCACTGGAAATGTCTGGGATGACAACGGTCAGCCAGCAACCATCAAACGTGGTGGCTAGGGCTTAGAGGTTCCCGGCGAATACTGCGACCGGTTCCGCGGCTGAGTAACTGACAACGACTTCGATTGGGTTGCCACTGGCCGGCACAGAGAAGTTGTAGACGCCATCCGCAGATCCACCAACGGCAACCGGTCCGCTAATCGGCTTGTCTGAAGTCGAGGCGGGGGCGGCGGGATTCTTGGCCTTCCCGTAGAACAGATTGACAGTCGTGCCGTCTACGACGATCTCTTGACCTGACCCGTTCGTCACCTGAACCTGAACGGTGATACCTGGGCCGGAGACCTCGCCGGGACCTTTGGCTTCCAGCGTCGTGCGCGAAATTCCAGCAAGCTTGACCGCGACGCCGTTGGGGTAGGTTGCGGCCTTCTTGAGTGTGACGGGCGCGAGCTCAACCTGGCCGCTTGAACTGTCCGGTGCAACGGATCCGCTCACCGCGGTTGAGGGACTGACCGCGACACCAGGCTGGTCCTCCGAGCTTGAACAACCGACGATTGTGATTGACAGGCCAACGGCTGCGATCCCCGCGCCTAGCAGTCTTGAGTGTCTACGCATGTCTATTGTCCCCCGAGCTGTTTACCCATTGAACCCAGCGATTTCCGGATCCGGTGAGCACTTCGAAAATGATAACGATATGCCTAGGACGAGGCCAGTGCCTGATGCGTTCCGTTACGGAACTGGAGGCGCTTTCGCTAGTGAATTGATCGTTCTTGGTCACTGTCCGTGGTTGGGTATGGGCGAAATGCTACAAAGCGTTTACAAGGTGACACGAACGAGTGATGCCATTGGGAAATATCTTGGTTGACGGATCCGTAGGGGCAATGAGATCGTCGTATGCGAGACTAAAAACAGGGGTTTTCGGTCGGGGGAACGTTTCTATTGCTGATCATTGGGTATGACCTGCAGTGGAAAACGTCGTCGAAATTGCGACTCAGATCGCACGAATCACGGGGGAAATTGTGAGTACTTCAAGCAAGACCAAAAAATCACGCGTCGCTACACACTCGATCGTTGGTGGCGTTGCGGCCGCCACTGCGTTGGCATTCGGCTTGCAACCCACTGCAGCGATGGCGGACACAGCCCCAGAGACCGTCGGCGAACCGACCACGGTCAGCAATGACGCTCTTCCCACCGTGCAACTCGATGGTGTTGCGTGGACCCAGCTCGTAGTTGGCGACACCGTCTACGTCGGAGGTAACTTCCAGACTGCGCGGCCCGCCGGATCTGCCGCCGGACAGAACACCGTGTCCCGGCCCTACATGCTTGCCTACGACATCCGTACAGGCGAGCTCATTAATTCATTTGCCCCAGCATTCAATGGACAGGTTCTCGGCCTCGCAGCCTCTGAAGACGGTTCACGTATCTACGCAGTTGGTAGTTTCACGAACGTCAACGGGGCCAACCGCTACCGGATGGTCGCGCTCAATGCCAGCGATGGTTCAACAATCATGGGCTTCAACGCGATCTTCGATTCGCAGGTTCGTGCAATCGCGATCAAGGGCGACACGATTTATGCCGGCGGTAGCTTTTCCAGGACGGGCGGGTTTGACCGCAGCCGTCTCGCGGCGGTCAGTGCCACTGATGGTGCGACGCTTGACTGGGCGCCGACTGTCGACCGAACCGTTTCTGCGCTGGCTCTGTCATCCGATCAGTCAAAGGTCGTCATTGGTGGCTCATTTACTCAGCTCAATGGCAATCGTCAGCTCGGCTTGGGTGCCGCGGACGCAGTCACTGGGGAGCAGGTCCCGTGGGACACAGGAAACTTCATTACCAACTCTGGATCTAATGCTTCGATCACCAGCTTGACTAATGCTGACGGTGCGATCTACGGCACCGGATTCGTATTCGGAAACGGCCAGAACGGCAATCCGAAGGGGAACCTCGAGGCTGTGTTCTCGGCGGAGTCCGATAGCGGAGCGACTCGCTGGGTTGCTGACTGCCATGGCGACCACTACTCAGCATGGGCATCGCGGGGCGTTGCTTACGCGGTGGGTCACGCCCACCAATGCCAGGCTGTCGGCGGATTTCCGCAGACCACGCCGTGGACCTTTAAGCGTGCCCTCGCGTTCTCCGAAGACGCGACCGGCGTGAACAAGAAGAACGTCGACGGCGGGTACTTCGACTACGAAGGCGTGCCATCGCCAACGCCGTTGACGTGGTACCCCGACCTAGAGGCTGGCTCGTTCACCGGTCAGAGCCAAGCTGCCTGGAGCGTTACCGGCAACTCCGACTACGTGGTACTTGGTGGAGAGTTCACACGAGTGAACGGTACTTTGCAGCAGGGACTCACCCGCTTCGCTCGAGTTGAGCTTGCGCCGAACGAAGAAGGCCCCGAGCTCCACGGTGTGAACTACCTACCTGCGTTGACCTCACCGGTTGCCGGAATGGTCAAGGGTCGTATCCAGGCGAACTACGATATGGACAACGAGAACCTCACGTACAACGTGTTCCGCAGGGGTATCGATGACCCGTTCTACACGACTCAGGTGCGTTCGACGTTCTGGGATCGACCGGAGATCTCGTTCACGGATCTGAACCCGATGGAGGCCGGAGAGACCTACGAGTACCGCGTTCAGGTCGTTGATCCGCACGGGAATAGCGTCACCGGCGACTGGACAGAGGTCGTTGCCGGCACTGGAACAATGAGTGACTACGGCATGCGGGTTCTTAACGACAACGCCAATACCTACTACCGCCTCAATGAGGAGAGCGGTGCGACAGTCAACGATGCATGGGGTGTCAACAACGGCGTTCTTGTTGGGAACGCGACGCGAGGTGTGACCGGCGCTATCGTCGGAGACGACGACAAGGCCTACAGCTTCGCCGGTGCGAATGCTCAAAACTTCGCGCGCACCCCTAGTGCGGTCGCGGGTCCGCAGTCCTTCGCGGCTGAAGGATGGTTCAAGACCGATACCGACCAGGGCGGAAAGATCCTGGGCTTCGGTAATGGCGCGTCAGGGGACAGCAGTAGCTACGACCGGCACATCTACATGCAGGACGACGGCAAGGTTACGTTCGGCGTCTATCCCGGCCAGGTCAAATCAATCACCTCGGCCGACAGCTACAACAACAACGAGTGGCACCATGTCGTCGCCCAGCTCTCTGATGCCGGTATGGAGATGTATGTTGACGGCGAACTAGTCGCAACAGACGCTTCGGTCACATCCGCGCAGGTTTACAACGGCTACTGGCGAGTCGGTGGCGACAACCTCAACGGCTGGACGAACAAGCCGACGAGCAGCTACTTCGCTGGCGAGATCGATGACGTAGCCATCTACGGTGCGCCGCTGACTCAGGATCAGGTGTCCTGGCACTGGTCGCTATCTGGTCTGGGTGGTCCACCACCAAACGACCTTCCTGTCGCGGCTTTCAGTTCCTCGCCCGGTGTTCTCACAGCGAACTTTGATGCAGGCGCATCCACCGATGCGGACGGAACCATTGCCTCTTACGAGTGGGACTTTGGTGACGGCGCAACTGCATCAGGTGCAACGGCAACTCACAACTACGCAGTCGGCGGTACCTACACAGTGACGCTGACAGTGACCGACAACCTGGGTGGACAATCGACCCTGGAGCAAGAGGTCTTGGTTGCTGATCCGCCGCCTAATCAGGCTCCGGTTGCTGCATTCGATGCGGTCGGTGGTGAGTTGAGTGGTGCATTCAATGCTGCTGCGTCGACCGATAGCGATGGCTCGATTGCCTCGTATGACTGGGACTTCGGTGACGGAGAGACCGGTTCAGGGGTGTCCGTGAATCACAACTACGGGGTCGGTGGCACCTACACGGTGACACTGACGGTGACCGACAACCAGGGCGCACAGTCCACCTTGGTGCAAGAGGTCTTGGTTGCTGATCCGCCGCCTAATCAGGCTCCGGTTGCTGCATTCGATGCGGTCGGTGGCGAGTTGAGTGGTGCATTCAATGCTGCTGCGTCGACCGATAGCGATGGTTCGATTGCCTCGTATGACTGGGACTTCGGTGACGGACAGACCGGTTCAGGCCAGAGCACGAACCATTCCTACGCCGCTGCTGGGTCATACACAGTAACCCTGACCGTGACAGATGACGACGGCGCGCAGACCGTGCTGTCCAAGGATGTCAACGTCCTGGCTGTTATTGAGTCGCTGGCATTCGATGACTTCGCACGCGCTGTCACCGATGGCTGGGGAACTGCAATGAAGGGCGGCGCTTGGTCGCGATCGGGTGCAGCCTCAAGCTTCACCGTCGCTGATGGAGCGGGAGTGATGTCGGTTCCCGCCGGCGAGACGCGAACCCAGACTCTCGATTCGGTCAACGTTGATTCTTCCGACACCACGGTTGACATCACGACAAACCGTCCGACTGGTGGGTCGATGTACGTCTCAGTCCTGGGTCGTCAAGTTGGCAACAGCAATGACTACCGACTGAAGATGCGAATCCAAGAGGATGGCCAGGTCCGGGCAGTAATCGGCCGGATGGTCAACTGGGGTGAAACCACCATTGGCGGGGGCACAATCGACGGGCTCGTCGTCAACGATGGCGATACTCTGCGGGCGCGATTCCAGGTTGACGGGACAGACTCAACCGCTCTGCGGGCGAAGGTCTGGAAGGCTTCCGAGGCGGAGCCCGAGAACTGGATGATGCAAGAGACCGATTCAGCATCCGCACTTCAGGTGCCGGGAACGGTCGGCCTCAAGGCCTACGTTGGTAGGGCTGCAGCGAATGCACCGTACGAGATCAAGTTTGACAACTTCGATGTCAAGTCAGATGTTCCGCCGGTACCAAACCAGGCACCAACCGCGGACTTCACCGCGATCGGCGGCGAGCTGAGCGGAGTGTTTGATGCTTCTGCCTCAGGTGACTCCGATGGATCCATCTCCGCCTACGCCTGGGACTTTGGTGACGGGCAGAGCGGAACTGGAGTCAACGCCTCGCACGAGTATGCGGCGCCAGGCTCCTACACGGTCACGCTGACTGTCACCGATGACGATGGTGCAACGCACGAGGTCAGCAAGGACGTCGTTGTTGCAGATGTTCAGCCTGAGCTTGCGCTGGATGACTTTGATCGAGTTGTCAACAACGGTTGGGGCCGCTCCGATAAGGGTGGTGACTGGACCAGGTCGGGTGCAGCTACGAGCTTCGCAGTCGAATCGGGTGCAGGTGTGATTACGGTTCCCACCGGCGGGCAGTCTCGAACGATGTCGCTGAACGGGTTGTCCACGAGTGACTCGAGCACAACAGTCGATATCTCGTTGGATCGACCGGAGTCGGGAAGCGTCTACACATCCGTTATTGGCCGCAAGGTAAGCAATAACACCGACTACCGGGTCAAGCTTCGCTTCCTTGAAGACGGGGACGTGCAGGCCAGCTTGGTGAGGGTTGTTGGCTGGTCAGAGACGACGCTTAGCCGCAGTGGAGCCATCTCCGGGTTGACGTTTAACTCGGGCGACACGATCCGAGTCCAACTAGACGTATCCGGTCTGGGCTCGACCGATCTGAAGGCCAAGGTCTGGAAGACCACAGATGAGCGGCCAACCGATTGGACCGTGGAAGCCACTGACTCGAACGCCAGCTTGCAGGTTGCGGGCGGTGTCGGACTTCAGGTCTACGTCGGCGGATCGACCGCGGTCCCTGTAGCGGTCGAGTTCGACAAGCTCTCGATCGTCTAGGCTCGCTTGCTCTAACGTTGGGCTGGGCAGATCTTTCGGTGCACTTGCATCGGAGATCTCCCAGCCCTTCGTGCGTTTCACTCAGCACTTAGATGCGATCTTGCGCTGGGGGAGCGTGGGACTGTCGACTTCGTCAACTACCGGGCCGGAGCTGCGTGCGGTGGTAACACCGCCGCTCGCCAGTTGTGGCGAAATTGCTCGAGCGAGTACAGGTTCTCGTATCGCCGCCGGGCGTTAGCTCCACGCTTCGCGAGCTCGCCCAGCGTGATTGAGGCAAGGACCTCGGCCAACTGCTCTGGGTTGTTCGGTTCTACTAGCCAGCCAACTTCGTCGTCGACGACAGCCTGTAAACCCCCGACCCGGGTGGCAACAACGGGTCGCCCGGCTGACATCGCTTCGAGTGCAACTAGGCCGAAGGGTTCCTGCCAACTCGATGGCATCACCATGACGTGGGACGAGTTGATGAGCTGGTCGATTGAGTCAACCTGACCTAGTAGCTCGACGCTGGCGGCATGTGGATTAGTCGATAGTTGCTGGTGGAGGTCCAACCCGGGTCCCGAATCTGGTGCACTCCCGGCGATCTTGAGCTCACCGGGAGCATTGATTGCCCACGCGTCAAGGAGTACGTCGAACCCCTTGTTCGCAGTCCAACGTCCGGCGGCAGCAAACATCAGTGGGGCTTCTGGAACCGTCGACAGGGGGCGGTAGGCATCAAGTAGCTCTTGGTCGGTCGTGGTATTCGGAACGATCGTGGTGCGGGCATGGAGATACGCAGGTTCAGCGTCTAGCGTCGCTTGCGAGATCGCAACGATGGAGTCTGCACAGCGCGCAGCTTGCCCAAGAATCAGCGACTCCGAGTGCGCCCACACCTCTTGATTGTGAAGTACCAGTCGGTAGCCGCGGTCTGAGACGCTGACCAGGGCGGGAAGAGTTGCGCTGGTCGTGCCGTAGATCATTTCTGGCTGTACTCGGGCGACTGCGCGTCGAAACGCGGCGCTTCGGCGCGCGAGATCAAGCATGCCTTTGGGGGTGAGATTGGCCCGCCGCAAAATGGGCAGCGGAACATGATGGTTCTCGATCCCCAAGTCATTAAGAGCCTCACACAAGGGAAAGGCTGCGTGAACGAGGTCGCTCGGAAGCCAAACAACAGCTTGTGCTCGTTCCTCGTCGGGGAGCGAGCGAAGGATGTCGAGTAGCACCCGATCGGCGCCGTACAGCTCGTCGGAAGAATGGATGAACAGGGTTCGCTTCTTCATTACTGTCCTGTCATGGGTTGAGTGTCGCTGTGAGTGTCATCCGCTACCGCGCGCAGGCGGTAGCGGATGTAGATGATGTTGGCGACGATCTGAAGCAGGAAGATCGTGATAACGGAACCGATGACTGGTCCGGATGCACCAAGCTTTTGCGCGAGCAGCCAGGAGATTCCCACGTTCATGGGAACCAGTAGTACAAGCATGAAGGCCTGAAAACGCAGACCCGCAGCATCTGTGAGGTACATGCTCATCGGGTACTGGGTTGCTTGCAATGTCGCCAGCACGGAGAACGCCAGGATGAGGGTCCAGCCAAGTGTGATGCTGCCGTCGGAAGCGAAGGAGGCAAGTAATGGCGAGAGAATGGCGACGCCGAGGGCAAGCCCTGCTCCTAGGAGCCCGAATACGCCAACAAGTCGCATCGGTGATTCCGACTTATTCCGCGCTCTAGCTGCCGCGAACCTTGGCCAAAGGGTGAAGCCCGCTGCGCTCGCCAGTGCTGTGATTGGAGTGAACATTTGCGCGGCGAGGTTGTACTGAGCCAGTGCCTCGACATCGGCAACGTGACTCAGAATGATGCGGTCGGTCTGCATTGCCAACAGCAAACTGATCACGATGATCGTTAAGGGCAGCGCCTCATGTTTGATGCGCGCCCCTGGAAACCGCTTCCTAGCCAGAAGTTGCTTCGCAGCTGTGGACAGGGTCGGTCGAATCAGGCGGGCCGCCCATATCCAGCACAGTATGGCGATCAGGAACGTCGCAATATATGCGACGACTGGGATGAATGCCCCGTTCTCTGAACGGGCATCGAGAGTGACCAGCAGGACGAGGAGTACTAGTGGCGATTGCAGTCCGGCTGTGGCCACGACGATGTGGTTCTTTCCAAGGCCCGCGAGGACGCGCTGACCCATTCCGGCGGGAATGGTCAGAGCCCAGAAGATGATGCACGCCGCTGCCGCGAGGGGTCCAGTACCGGGTAGGAGTCCCTCGCCCAGCACTGCCTCCCACCAACCGAAACCCGAGATTGCGACGACGATGAGGATGAGGACGACGGCGGAAACCGCCATGACTCGCAGCGAACTGAGCAGGACCTGCCGGAGGTGGTCGTCGCTACTCGGTTGGTCGGATGAAGCGACCGTGTTGATCACAGGGGCGCCCACACCTAAGGCGTTAGCTGAGAGGAGTGCGCCAAGGCCTACAAGGAGCCCATACTGGGCGTAGACATCTGTGCCGTAGGTCGTGATGATCAGTCGGGAGATGACGATCCCGAGGACGGCGGAGAACCCGAGGACGATGAACTTGACGCCACCACTCCTGACGATGTCGTACCACCCGCCGACTTCGGACCTGCCCTCCCTAAGTCGGCCGAGTAGTCCCGATTTCGCCTCGTCGGTCATCGCTGTGCCGGAGGGCCTGGGGGTTCAATCTCTGCCGGGGACGAGCGCAGTTTTCGATACTCTTTGTCGTAGTGGTAGCCAACGGCACCGGAGACCATTCCGGCGCCGCGCGCGACAGTTCGCATTCCCCGGGCATCGTGGGCCTTTGATCCGACGGCCTTACCCCATAGGCGTCGCAAACCCCCACCTACGACGCGCACCGACCCCGCGGCGGCGGCTTTCGTGCGAACCTCAAGCCGAGACCGACGGGAATTCGCCATGGCGATCGCGGTTTGACTTGAGGCATTTCCGACGCGGAAGTGCCGTTTCACTACCCACTTGCGGTTAGAGCGGGTCGCTGGAATCTGCTCGATTACGAGCGCCTCAGCGCACCACAGCAGCGCGCCACCAGCTTTGACGATTTCTCGTGTAAGCAACGTGTCGGAGCCGCCGCTCAGCCCGAACACGGGGTCGAACTGAAGGCTCTTTTCGCGGAGGAACCGGAGGTCGAGTAGGAGGTTTGCTGTTGAGGCCGCCGGTTGGGGAGTTCCAGTGGCAATCGTGTCCTTGTCGAAGAACCGGCCGGCCTTTATCCATTCATCTGGTTCAACATCGAATACTCGGAATACGTTTCCCACTACGCCGACGCAGTCGTAGGAATCGAAGGTCTGCAGCATCATGGGAAGCCAAGTTGGCTCTGGGGTCTCGTCATCATCGATGAATACGAGGAGATCGAAGTCGTCGGCAGTGGCGAGCGCCCTGTTTCGGCCATGAGCGATACCTGGCTTGGGCTCATGGGCGTAGATCACGCCTTCTTCTCGGTATCGTTCGACGATACTGCGAGCACTTGCCTCCGGATCGTTGTCGACCACGATCACCTGCGCTGGGATATTGGCGACTCGAGCCTGTTCGACGAGGTGAGGAATCAGCTCATCGATTTCGGCATTGCGCCTGAACGTAAGTACCGCGATTGCCAATGAGTTTGGTGGTCCGTACCTGCTAGCCATGCCTTTTCCTCTGCGTTCTCACATCTCGGGTTCGTCTACTTCTCATCCGGAGGTCTGTCGCCTGCCGTTGAAACGCTTGGCCTGTGTCTCACCGGAGTTCAGTCGAACAGCGAGTGCTTCGTACTTTGTGGTGACATCGTCCCAGTTGTACCGCTCGCGCGCTCGTTGCTGTAGCCGCTGACCGGTCGCTACTGCCTCAGCTGGTTGCGATTCGGCGTTGGTCAACTCGACGGCTAGATCCGCTGGGTTGGCCCAGAACTTGCCATCGGTACCGAGGACTTCGCGGTTGAAGCTAACGTCGAAAGCGAGGGTGGCGGTGGCCGCGCCCATTGCTCGAAGCAGTGACGGATTCGTACCCCCGACTGAATGACCGTGCAGGTAGGTGAGAGCCCCGCCGTAAAGTGCATCTAGTCGAGCTTGATCCCAGACTGGTCCAAGTAATCGAATTCGAGGGTCGCGAGCAGCAATTGCCTCCACCTCTTGGGTGTACTCCGCCGCGAATGGCGCACCGCCAACCACGACAAGCGGATGACTAGCTGTACTGCTGGCGAAGCCCGCGACTCCTTCTCGAACATGGTTCTCTGGTTCGAATCGGGCGACAAGGACGTGGAACTTCTTGAACTCGAGATCATCGCCGAGCATTGCTTGATCGCACTCAAGCAGGATTGGCGCGCCATAGGCGATCAGCTCGGTTGTAGCGCCAAATTCCTGCGAGTAGTAGTCGGCGATGCCTTGGGCATCGGCAATCAGTGCGTCTGAGTAGCGCACCGCAATGGACTCGCTTACCCGGTAGAACGACCGACCGCCCTTACCCCACTTGGTTCTTTGCCATTCAAGCCCATCGACGTGAGTCGCGACTGGGATCTTTTTTGCCCGCATAGCTGGTAGGTAGACGGCGTTTGCAGCGTTAAAGAGGAAGGCCACATCCGGTCGGCTCTTTGCGATGACGTGCGCCGTCGAGGATGCCGTGTGTGTGAGGGTCTCGAGTGCTTTTGACCGGACTGCAGGCAGCGGCACTAGCCGCATTCCTAGATACTCCCGAGGCGCGGCACTGCGATCATCAACTCGGGTATAGACAACAACATCGTGCCCCCTCTCCACGAGGCGCTTCCCGATCTCTTCCACCGCGGTCTCGAAGCCGCCGTAAGCGGCGGGGACCCCACGTGTCCCGACCATTGCAATCCGCATCAGTTCTGCGCCTCACTCGGTGCCGGAGAGCCTGGCTGTTCGGCCTGGACCAGCTCCGCGGGGCTGACCCCCTCGTTGGCCTTATTGATCAGGTCGCGGAGGCGGGTGGAACTGACATGCTCGGTGTAAGGAAAGTAAATAACTCTCGCACCCACCTCGGCCATGCTCGCTTCAAGTTGGTCTCCCTTGGGCGTTCCGCGCCAGTCGTCGCCCTTGAAGATGACATCGAAGTGCAGTTCGTCCCACATCTCGACCTTGTCGACTGAATTGTCGACGACGATCTCATCGACCAGTTCTAGAGCTGAGACGAGTTCGGTCCGTTCTGATAGCGGCATCATGGGGGTCTTACCTTTCACCGCTTCGACCCTCTCGTCGGTCACAACGCCGACAATCAACACATCGCACTGAGCCCTGGCCCTCAACAGGATATTGAGATGGCCCATATGGAAGACATCGAAGACGCCCGGAGCGTAGCCGACGACTTTTCCTTGGCGAGTCACATCCTGCCTTTCGGTAAGTACTACGGCGGCTCATTGTTCAGCTTGCTCTCTGGCAGTGCGCGCGGACTAGGGGCTCGAGTGATTCGAGAACTAGGTGCTGATCGGGACCGAGCCTTTGATGGATCCCATTTTGGCAAACCTTCGGCGTTGATGCGCATGTGCGAAGCGTTCGCAGAGACATACCTGCGCCCCGCCTCGCACCCGCGCTTTTGTCGTGAGATTCAACCTGGTTCTAAATGACTAGATGAATTGTCCACTTTGATACTATTTACGCCCGAATATCTACCCAGGGTGAGCGGATTCACTCAGAACGACCCGGGATCCGGCGTTGATTGCTTCCTAATTCACTCTAAGTAACGTATCGTTTTTAGAAGTACGCCACTTGCAATCAGGGGGGAGTGGCGGGTGATACCGGGCTGGGGAGCCCGTCATCGGGGGATGATTTCTTTGTCTTTACTAGATACGCTTGCGATTGAGCGGCTAGACGTTCGCCGCCTCTCAGATGTCCGCCACACCGCTATTTCCATGAAGCGCGTGCGCGTTGTCACGTTCGCCCTCGATGCGCTGTTGGTAGCTATTGCGGTACTAGTCGTGTTGCCACTTACGGCCGGAGTGCAGTACAACGCATTCGCTGCTGTGGTAGTCGGTGCCACTCTCTTAGCTGCAATCGCCTCACGAGGTAGCTACAGCCGTCGGCATATCGGTGGCAACACTGGGGTTCTTCCGGTCCTGCAAGGCGCGTTGATTGCGCTGGGTGCAGTATCCATCGTCGGGTACCTGGCGGCTGCCAACTCGATGCGAACCGAGACACTGCTCCTGCTCGCCATAGCTGTTCCGCTCGTACTCGTTGGTCGTGTTGGCTTGACCCGCGCGATGGCAACCCAGCGAAAGGCTGGGAATGCCCGCGCGAAGGTGTTGTTGATTGCCCCGTCAAACCAGTACGTCGAGCTAGACAACCTGGTAGCTCGTGACGGCCGCTACGAACTCGTTGGGAACATTAACCCTGACTGGATCAACTCGACCTCGGATCCGATCTCGGCGCTGAGGGAGTGGCACCAGTTAGATGAGCTCGACGCAGTCCTCGTTGGCGATCTCGATGCGCTTGGCGATGACAGTGCGCGACGAATCGCCTGGGCACTCGAGTCACACGGCGTTCCGCTCATCGTGGACACGAAGATCCCGGCATTCGCGCAGAACCGCGGTCGCCTCGTCGCGATCGACGACATGAGCGCCATCCAGATCGACCACAATCACATGTCACGTTCGATGCTCTTCGCGAAGCGTGCACTCGACCTCGTCGTGTCATCGCTGGCGCTGATCTTTGTAGCTCCCATCATCGCGCTGGTCGCGGTGGCGATTCGGATCGAGTCGCGCGGGCCGGCTTTCTTTGTCCAGCCTCGCGTTGGCAAGTACGGGAAGCTCTTCCCCTTCTTTAAGCTTCGCTCGATGAAGGTCGATGCTCACTTGGAGCGCGCCGACGTACTGGGTCCCACAGACGACGGGATCATGGAGCGATACCTGACTGATACGCGGATCACTCGAGTCGGGAAGTTCATCCGCCGGTGGTCAATCGATGAGCTTCCCCAGCTCGGGAACGTCTGGCTAGGTCACATGTCGCTAGTCGGACCGCGTCCGGTCTTGGAAGAGGAACTGCACGACTTGCCAGCAGATGGCAATCGGGTCCATCTGGTAAAGCCGGGGCTCACCGGACTATGGCAGGTCAGCGGTCGTAAGGAGATCCACTGGGACGATCGCATTGACCTGGACCTGCATTACATCGACACCCGCTCGATGATGGTTGACGCGAAGATCCTCGCGAGGACCGGATCGGCAATCGTGAAGGGGTCCGGCGCCTACTAGAACGCAGACTCGTGCATTCGCTGTGAGTTCTCGAAGCGATCAGCAGGTCTAGGCCGATACGGCTACCAATGGCAGGTGCCAGTTCTTTCGAATCGCGACGAAGCGGATCGCAAAGATCGTGAACATTGGCAACCAGATCGACAGATCAGCTTGAACGCCGAACTTGACGAGGGTGACGTAGAACGTTGCTCCGACGATCGCAGCTAGCGCATAGATCTGCCCCACCAAGATCCCTGGCCGCTGGCCAGTCAGAAGGTCGCGTATCACACCTCCCCCGGTGCCCGTGACTGTCGCAAGTATCACCGCGACGAATGGCTGGCGGCCAGCCATCAATCCTATTTGCGCACCAACCATCACGAATGCGCTGAGTCCGGCAGCGTCCGCAAGCGGAAGTGCCCGTGACTTCGTGAGGTCAGTGATTGGCCTGATTCGCAGGTAAATGATTGCTAGTGCGGCAGTACCGATGGCGACCGCAACAGTCCAAGGGTTCTCCACCCAAAAGACCGGTAGGCGCCCGACGAGCAGGTCACGAATCGTTCCGCCACCAACAGCAACGATGACGGCAAGTACAAAGGCGCCCAGCCAGTCCATCTTGCCTCGGGCCGCCGCGATCACTCCCGAAAGGGCGAACGCGATCGTCCCAATGACCTCAATAATGAGGAAGATATTGCTGGAAGCACCGGCCGTCGTCGTCACCTGAGACACGTTAGCGATTAGCGACTGGGTTAGGGCAATCGTGACCGACGCTCTGCTAAAACACCGTGGTGGTTGGGATTCGGCGACGTGCTCCATCGGTCGCTCGCGCAGCTCGACTCGACTTCTGTCGGCGCTCCGTAGACGATGCTCCTATGACCGACTCGGCAGCTCAACCGCTAGCTGCACTTCCCGCCGGACTCACCAGGCGGCTGTTAACCGCAGAGGTGGTCATCGTGTTGTGGCTGTCGCTAGGGGCGGCAGCTGTTCGGTCAATGCTGGGCTTCATCAGTCGACTGACGGCCGATGCGGCGCTGCGTGATCAGACGGTCTCACTGGTACGTCCGTTCGCCGCCGACCGTCCGTGGCTGGATATCGCGTACCACTTAACAGGAGTGGTGATCGCACTCGGTGCAGTCGCGCTGGTCTGGTATCTGCTCGCGAGGTCAGGGGAGAGCTTCGCCTCAATCGGGGTTGATCTGTCTCAGCCAGGCAGGGACCTTGTGCGGGGGATCGCGTTAGCCGCAATTATCGGCGGTGGTGGACTGATCCTGTACGTCGGCGCGGTACGGCTTGGCGTGAACGCGCAAGTCGCTCCTAGTGCGATTGGCGAGCGGTGGTACGAACTCCCCGTTCTACTCCTTCGGGCCGCGGAGGCCGCCGCTGTGGAGGAGATCATCGTTCTGGCCTACCTGCTACATCGACTCAGCCAGATTGGCGTCAATATGTGGTGGGCGATCACCATAAGTGCAACCCTGCGGGCGACGTACCACCTCTATCAGGGTGTCGGCGGCTTCGTCGGGAACCTCATCATGGGAGTGATCTTCGGCATCCTCTTCATGCGGTGGCGTAGAGCGTCGCCGATGATCGTTGCCCACTTCCTGATCGATGCGGTGGCCTTTGTGGGCTTTGCAGTCCTAGCCAGCCGGCTCGGTTGGCTGTTAGGTACCTAGCCTCCCAGGGCCTAGGGCGACGGCAACTCGCGCATCGGTGAAACCACGTGATGGGATCATTGGCGCCTCCCGAGGAGTCGGTACGTGCCGGGCCGACGAGTTGGTGGATTGTTGTCGCCGACCGACCAGATCCAACCGATAAGAGGGGCTCGGGGTCCAGACGTCTGCCGATTGAAGTGCCAGGTGTGAGGACTCGAAACCCTAGAAAAAAAATTGTGCGGGAGAGGGGACTTGAACCCCTACGTCTCTCGACACTGGATCCTAAATCCAGCGCGTCTGCCAATTCCGCCACTCCCGCGACGTGTAGCGCGCCTAAGCATAGACGCCTCCTGATGCGCGTGCACGATCCGATCGACTATTGGCTACCCGCGCGGCTTCGGCGTAGCCGCACAGGGGGCAGAATATAGGCATGGATAAGAGCGCGAAGCGGTACCTGAGCTACCTTGCATCGGAGCGAGAAGCGAGCACGATGTACCGGCAGTTGGCCGAGTTGTCGAGCGGTGATCCACGGGAAGCGCTGCTAGAACTTGCCGATATTGAGGACAAGCACGCGGCACACTGGGAGCAGTTGCTTAGGGAAGCCGGCCTCGACGTTCCGCCCAATCTCGGTAGGTTGGAACCAGGTTCTGAACGGCTAATCGCGCGCGCCCGACGCGAATCGCTACAAGCCGTCCTCGCCGACCTAGAGGAGGCCGAGCGGGAAGCCCAAGGAGCGTATGACAACGAGCCCGACGCGCTACCAGGTATGGCCGAGGACGAGAGATTGCACGCGCAGGTGCTATCTGGGCTGGTGGATAAACCCGACGTAGATCATGACCGTCCGCAGGATGAGGTCGCCAAGCTCGGCTTTAGCCCGGCCGGACGATCGGTCGAAGAAGTCAGGGAGGCGATGAACAGCGCGGAGTCCTGGCACCGAACGGACAAGTCCGGTTCGCTGCGGGCCGCAGTGTTCGGTGTATCCGACGGATTGGTTTCCAATACTGCCCTCGTCATGGGATTTGCCGGTTCAGGGATCGCTAGTGGGACGGTGCTGTTCGCCGGTATTGCTGGGCTGCTGGCAGGGGCATTCTCGATGGGCGCGGGGGAGTACGTCTCAGTTGCTAGTCAGCGCGATTTGTTTGCCCGCGAAATCGCGATGGAGGCCGAGGAACTGCGAGAGAAGCCACTGGAGGAGCAGCGCGAACTTGAGCTGATCTACCGTGCCAAGGGACTTGACCGCGAGAGCGCAAAGAAACTGGCCAAGACGATCATGGCGAATCCCGAGACCGCGCTCGATACGCTGGCACGTGAGGAGCTAGGCCTGGATCCGGACGACCTTGGGTCTCCGGTCAAGGTGGCGGCTTCGAGTTTCGTCGCGTTTGCCGTCGGCGCTTCTGTCCCGGTGATCCCCTACATCTTCGCCCAGGACACGGCTGCGCTGGTTATCGCAATCGTGCTGGCCGTGCTCGCTCTCGTTGCCGTGGGTGGAACCGTCGGCTACCTCTCTGGTGCGGGCATTGTGAAGTCAGCGCTACGCCAGTTGATCGTTGGTTCCGGTGCTGCCGCCGTGACGTTCATTATCGGTTCCCTCGTGGGGGTTGGGCTCGGCTAGCTGCACTAAACCTGAGGCGGTTGTGCTTACTTCTGCGCTGCGGGCAACTCGAGATCACGGGCAACGATTTTGTTACGCATGATTCCGTCGAGGATGGTGATGTCACCGCGAGCTTTGGCTAGGTCGGTGGTGGATAGAAGGACTACCGGACCTTCGTCGGTCACCGCGATCACGCACGGCGGGGCCTTCAACGCCATGTGAACGATCTGGTCTGGTTGATCCTCGAGCTCGTTTCGGTGCCGTAGCTCGAATGGGACCGGCAGCGTGGAGGTGAACAGATCCCACTCCTTCTTGCGCCTTACCGGCGAGTTGGTGATGTCGCACAGTTCGCAATGAACGGTTTGACGTAGTCGCCCTGACAGGTAAGCCAGCTCGCCCCGAAACCCCCCATCGGCGTTGTATACGCCAATGAGCTGCTTGATCTGAGGCTTTGCCATAAGTACACCGTAGCTTGGAACGGCGTGAACCACAGATCGCGAGGAAGCCCGGGCGCAGTGACGCGCGCGAGTCGCTACCCTCGCTCGTATGGCAACCCAGCGGCGAGTCCGTCTTGCCCATGTTGCGCTGGCTGCGGGAGTCTCACAAAGCCAGGCATCCAGGGCGCTGAACAACATCGGGCAAGTCAATGAGCAGACCCGCAAACGGGTCCTCCAAGCTGCTAAGGAGCTCGGCTACCAGGCCAACCCGGTGGCGAAAGAACTTCGGGTGGGCGCAGGTAAACCACTGGCGGGGATGATCGCCGATCCGGGGAATCTGCGAACCCACGATCGTCCGGGAACCTACTGGTTCCGCGGAATCGCGACAATGGTCGAAGGGCTCTCGAAGGCGGGCTTTGCGCCCATCATCCTGCCGCTCGAGTCCGCCGAGCTATGCAATTCGCTATCGATGAAGGCCGTGATCGTTCACTCCAGCTCGAATGAGGCAATCGCGGCCGTCAGGGACGCAGTTACTGCGCCGCTCGTTGCGTTTGGGGATGGCGAGCCTGACGATCACCTGCGCGGACTCGTCCGATATGACGACGTAGCCGTCATGAACGACGCCTGCAGCCACTTACTGCACAGCGGGGCGACACGGATCGCGCTAGTGGTTCCCACAGAGGAGGGTGACCACCCGCTATCACTCATCGACGCATACGAGCAATGGTGCGTTGAACACGAGTTGGAACCGGCCATCCACGTCGCTGATGGTGAGGATCAGCTACGGGCCGAAATTGGGGAAGTTCTCGACGCAGGCGTCGACGGCGTCTTTGCGATAACTCCGCTGGCTGCGGAGCTGGTGAGTGCAGTGAAGGGGGCGGGGCGCTCCATCCCGGATGACGTCCACCTGGTCCTGTACGGAACGGTTGACGTGGTCGCCGAGTCCCTCTCACCTCCCGTGACGTCAATCGATCTACTACCTGAGAAGTCACATCGAATCGCGGTCGATGTCGTCAGGCGCGTGGCCAATGGTGAGCAGGTCCGCGCGCTCATGCCACACCGACTTGTGGTGCGCGGAACGACCAACCTCTAGTGTCCTCGTTCGCTAGATCTCTAGTTCACGGCGGAGTTTGGCGACGTGACCCTTGGCACGAACGTTGTACTGTGCGACGGCGATCTTGCCTTCTGGGTCGATGACGAAACTTGACCGGATAACCCCGGTCACGGTCTTGCCATACATCTTCTTCTCACCGAAGGCGCCGTACTCGGTCAGGACCTCTTTGTCGGGATCGGACAGCAGCGGGAACGTGATGCTGTCTCGCTCACGGAACTTAGCGAGTTTGGCTGGTTTATCGGGTGAGATGCCCAGCACCTTGTAGCCAGCGGCGGCCAGGGCGTCGAGGGAATCGCGGAAGTCGCATGCCTGCGTTGTGCAGCCGGGAGTCATCGCGGCCGGGTACGCGTAAAGGATGACGTTCGACCCGCGAAGCTGGGACAAAGTGACGGACTCTTCGTTGTCATCGAGCAGTGTGAAATCCGGTGCAACGTCGCCTGGCTCTAGTCTGCTCATTTTTCATCCCTCTGCTGTGGTCGGTTCGTTAGCCGACTTTATCGTTACCGAATCGCCACGACGGGCGGGCGTCTCGTAGTCTTGCGCCTATGTCTGGCAAAAAGAAGTCCGCAGCAGCGAAATCCGGCGCAGCCAAGAAGCCACCGGCGACGCGTAGCATCCCCGAGATCGAGGCGGAGATCGCCGCATCGCGAGATCACCTGGTGGAGACAGTCGGCCAACTGCAAGTTGCGGTGAAGAAGACCTTGGACCCGCGTCGAATCCTGTCCGTGCAGGTGCTGAGGGTGCGCGGCTTTTACGTCGACGAGTACGGCGGGGTCAGGCCGGAGCGGGTTGCCGGAACTGTCGGCGTCGTAGTCGGGATCATTGTCGTTCGTCGAGTCGGCAAGCGGGTCTTCAGTAAGGACTGAGGATGTCCCGGTCGAGTCCGAGTCAATCGCGCCAGGAGTGAGGCCGCGGGCGAACCGTCACCGATCGCTGATATGCTCGCCCACGCACGAATTGCTTGTACGACAGAAACAAATCACTACACGCGCCGCTAGCTCAACTGGCAGAGCAGCGGACTCTTAATCCGCGGGTTCGGGGTTCAAGTCCCTGGCGGCGCACCCGTAGAAACCCCCTGGAAATCAGGGGGTTTCGTCGTTCCTGGGCTCGCGGTGCAGGGATGCGGCTCGGTATGAGATCCGTAGCTCAGATGGCGGTCAGGTAGTTGCCGCACCTAGCTAGGTTGATGAGTCCCCGCTTTGCGCGGAGGGACTGTCCACATCAGTATCCGCAAGCTCGTCGAAAGCGGTCTCCTTCAAGGTCCAAAGCACGGGCAAGATGAGTATCGAGGCCAAGACGAGGTACCAGGCGGGAATCGTCGCGACACCGGTGATGTTGATGAGTACTTGGGCGACTAGGGGCGCCGTCGATCCCAACAGGGCAACACCAAAGTTGTAGCCGATTCCCACTCCAGCGTTGCGCTCGCTGGTCGGGAGGATCTCGTTGACCATTGGGTAGAACGCTCCGGTGAAGAACAGCAGCGGAATCATCAGCACGATTGATGTGAGCCAGATGATCCACAGATTCCCGGTGTTGAGGAGGAAGAATGCGGGCACAGAGAGAACGACAAGTGCCAGCGCCGACCAGAGCATTGGCGATCTCCGGCCGTACCTATCGCTGAACCAACCGAACAGGTACGCAGTGAAGGCGTAGATCGCTGCGCCGATTGTGGCGATCAGCAGGGCATCATCGTGTTCGATTCCGACGGTGGTCTCCAGGTAGGACACGAGGTACGTCATCACGATGAAGTAGACAATTCCGGAGTATCCGGCCAGAGCCGCGATAAGAAGCACCTTGCGCCAGTGCTTCTTGACTGCCGTACGAAGCGGATGCTCATTGATTTCACCAGCGGCTTCGAGAGCCTCGTAATGAGAGGTCTCAGGCATGTGCATGCGCATGAAGATGGCGACAACGATGATGACCCCACCGACGAGGTACGCGATCCGCCATCCCCACGAGTCGAGGGATTCTTGGCTCATGGTCGAGGTAAGCAGAGTTGCGACTCCAGCAGCAAGGAGAATGCCGATTCCAGAGAATGTCGTCGCCACCGAGGCGAGTCGGCCGCGTCGTCCCGAGGTCGCGCCCTCGCCAAGGAATACCAAGGTGCCGGAGAACTCGCCTCCAGCAGAGAATCCCTGAATCATGCGGAAGAAGATCAGGAGCACTGGGGCGATCCATCCCAGTGTCTCGTAGCCGGGAAGTAGAGCCGTACCGATCATGGGAAGAGTCATCATGGTAATCGCGAGCATGAGCGCGGTCTTGCGTCCCTTGCGATCGCCCAGCCTGCCGAAGAACATTCCGCCGAGAGGGCGCATCAGGAAGCCGATTGCGAATCCGCCGAGGGTGGCAGCAAGAGCGACGCCGGGGCTCGCGTTCTCGGGAAAGAACACCCGCGCGAATACGACTGAGAGGTACCCGTAGAGCATGAGGTCGTACCACTCAACGACTGCCCCGATTGCGCCGAAGATCGCTCCGCGGCGTGACGTACTAACTGTGGCTTCGGTGCTCATGAGAACGGCCTCCGGCCAGCAGTATGGTGTTGTGGGTCGTCGCCATAGTTGCGGATTGGCCCGGGCTTCGCAAACGGAGGCGCCCAGAGCGGTGCTTGCCGAACGGGCCCTTGCTACCTGTTAGGCGTGTCAGCGAAGACGAATGGTGAGTCCACCGATTTGGCTCGATACATGGCAGCGTCTGCGGCAGTGAGGAGCTCATCGTCGTCTCGCGCACCCTGGCCCACTCCGGACAAGGCAACTCCGATACATACCGAGAGGTCATACTCGACGTGCTCGCCGGTCGGTTCAAGGGCGAGGGTGACGGGCCCGTTGATCGCTTGGGCGATTCGGGTGGCGGTGGATTCTGCGTCAAACTTGCTCACGACGGTACCCAGCAGTACCGCGAACTCATCTCCGCCCCAGCGGGCAGCGACGTCATCGCAACGCACCACATCTTGAATGCGGGCTGCCACGGCTTTGAGCACGCTATCTCCGGCACGGTGGCCGTATCGGTCGTTAACGTCTTTGAAGTCGTTGACATCAATGAAGAGCAATCCGAACTGCTCACCGCGTCGCGCGCGCTCAGCACGGCCTTGTAGCGAGGTGTGGAAGTGACTGCGGTTGGCTAGTCCAGTCAGTGAGTCGTGATGAGCCGCGTGGACCTCGCGGTAGTGCACTGCGTTGCGTCGGATGGCAATGCGGAGAACGCGGGCAAGTTCGGCCGCATCAACGCTGTCCTTCGTTACGAAGTCTTGGGCACCAGCATCGACGGCGGATGGACCCAACTCGTCAAAGGATCGACCTGTTAGGACAACGACCGGGGTGGTGGGGGCCTTCTCGACCAGTCGGTTGACCGTGTCCTGAGCACTGGAATCAGGCAGCCCCAAGTCAGTGAGGATCACGGCCGGCTTGGTGTCAGCTAATAGTCCTAACCCCTCGGCGAGGTTGCTTGCCCGGACGTGCTCATAGTTGGGTAGGACCTGATTGAGGAGGCGTCGAAGGGTTCGAGCGAACCCGTCGTCGTCCTCGATGACAAGGACGGTCTGATCGTTGACTGCAGGTGGGTCCGGCGCGGTCGTGTTCTGCTCGAAGATGATGTCGCCTTGTACGTGTCGATCCCAGAACCTGGCGATGATTGAGCCGGTCTCTGCCAGACCTTCCAACCCAAATGATTTGGTCGCGTAGCCGTTGGCGCCAAATAACGCGGCTGCTTCTCGATCGGCTCGCTGCTGGGACGTTGTGAGGATGAGAACTGGCAGATTTGCGGTCTCGGCATGAGTCCGGACTTCGCGGAGGAACTCAAGACCGGACGCGCCGGGAAGGTTGAGGTCCAGGACAAGGCATCCGGGTGCGACCCCGCCCTGTTGTCGATTCTCAGCCAGGTAGGTGCGGGCCTCGGGCACGCCGCTGACCCATGTCACCGGCAACTGTGGGCGCACCCGGCGGATCGCACGGATCGTTGCGCGGGCATCAGAGGCGTTGTCTTCGAGGAGTAGGACTGAGGGTCCGGAGGTTGTCATTGTCACGCCACCGATCGCAGTGACTGGGAGGCCGCGCTCGGAAGTATCAGCTTCACAGTCGAACCCTGGCCAAAGGCTGGCTCGATGAAGATTATCTGCCCGCCGCATCGCTCGACTATCTTGCGGCAGACCGCAAGACCGATGCCAGTGCCGGGGATGTCTTCGTGGCGATGCAGTCGTTTGAACATCTCAAAAACGCGCTCGCGGAACTCCGGCTCGATTCCCATCCCGTTGTCGCTAATGAGGATCTCAACGGTCGAACTGGTACTGGTCGTTGCGCTGATGCGGATCTGCAGGGCGCGTTGGGGTGATCGGTACTTACAGGAGTTCGCGAGGATGTTGACGAGTACCTCGCCGAGCTCTGAGTGGTTGCCGACGGCATCCGGAAGTGGTTCGACCGTGACCGTTGCTTTTGCCGCCGATAGTTCCGGCCCCAATGACAGCTTGGCTTGAGTGACGATCTCATTGAGATCGATCTCCTCCATCTCAGCATTCCCGGCTGCGTCAATGCGGGTGTAATGCAGCAGTCCGTCGATCAGGTGCTTGATGCGGTAGGCCCCCGACTCGATGTAGTGCAGATCCTGCCGGGCCTCATGGTTGAGAGTGGTGCTGGCATCCAGATCCTCGTTGAGGAACTCGATGTTGTCGATGATGTTTCGGACTGGTGTTTGGAGGTCGTGAGAGGCGACCGCGACGAACTCGTTGAGCTCTCGATTTACTCGTTCTAGGTCCTTTGCCTGCACCCGTAGGCTTCGTTCCACGGCGGACTGCACGCGAATCTGGGCGTTTGCCTCGTCGAGTTTGCGCCGGTTGAGGGCAAGGCCGACGCTGGATGCGACGTAGGTCAGTAGGTCCGTCTCTTCCACTCCGACAAATGGCCATAGCGCACTCGTCTGGAGGACGATCCGGCCCTCGGATTCCATCGGTAAGACGATCTCCTTGGCGAACTGAGCGTCGTGGGCGAAGCCATCAGCGTGCTTGTTCCAAGTCGCAAGGAGGTTACCTTCCGTGTCGAACGCTTCGATCCGTTCACTGCCGGCGACCTCAGCCATGATTGGCAGGGCGAGTTCGACTGCCTCCTCCCTGGATGCCGCTTGCAGAATCTCGCGCATGACCGTACGAACTGTCTGGACGGCCGAGTAGGACCAGTAGACCCGCAGGACTCGCGGAGGCGCCAGACAGAGGTAGAAGGCGATAGCGGCGGCGAGGGCAGATACCCCGAAGATCCATTCAACCAGTGTTGATCGAGTGGCGGCAGACCCGCCGAACTGGCCAATGATGAGCGCTACGGTCAGCAGGACAGCAGCAAAGCCCATCATTCGCAGACGGTTGGACACAATGGTCGGTTGTGACCGGGCAGCGGATCGCAGGAGGAATGCTGCGAATCCCGATGTGATCAAGAACTGCAACGTGATGGCAATCATCAGCCCCTGGATGACGGGCTGGTAGCTCGCCGGAACAGGGGGCACCGGGTACGGGGCGAGAACAAGGAAGGCTGCCAGCGGCACTACCGGGATCGTGGCCAGAATGCGACCAAGTTTGGCGCGCTGATCGCTGACCTTCGCCGCGAACATGTACAGCGCCCACGGGTAGAGCACGAGCAGAAGGTACACCGAGCGCGAGCCGATTTGGAACCCAAGTGCTCCTCGATCCGGCGGTCCGACTATCAGCCAAATAGTTGCCCAGGTCTCGACGAACGAGATGGCGCAAAACATGATGACGAGGTACTGCGAGAGACGTGTTCGGTTCTGGGCGTACAGGCGGATCGAGATGATTGCCAGAGCGAAGAAGGCAACACAGAGGACTATTTGCCACGCCATTACGAATCACCACCAGCAGGGACCAAAGTCCCGAGAGTCTCGCCAAAGGTCCTAGACCTCCATGAAACCAGACAGATCCCGCCTGATGCACCTGTCCAAGTGGCTTGATCACGGAAGAATTCGGCCGATTCCGTCGACTCTTGCCGTCGTTCTGACCTGCTCCATTGCGTATTTCAGGGCCGTGTGGTCCGGATCTTCCCCAAAATGCGTCCCGCGAGGCGCTAGGGTCGCGGCGGAAAGCCGCAGGTGATCACGCGAGTGCTTGCCGAGCTATGGCCGTGGCCAACAAGGAGAGGGCTCTATGACGTCAGCCGATGCCGAGAACAACGGTGAGCAGGTTGATCCTGACCGGTCCAAGCTGAATCCGGCCACGGATGAGGGCACCTCGACTGATGCCATCGTGGTCGACAAATGGGCTGGTGGGATTGACCAGAACATGGCGTCTATTCCATCGATTCGGTTGGGCCGCAAGTGGATAAGCGTCGGCTGGTTTGCCGCCATCTCCGTAGTCCTCCTACTCGTTCTGATTGCCGTGGCCCAGCAGTTGCTCACTTACGATTGGATGCAGAACTTTCTCGTTGAGTACCCCGGGACGGCCACGACGTACGCACCGGCGGTCACGGATGGATTTCCCGCATGGTTGCGTTGGCAGCACCTCTTCAACATCGTCTTCATGATGTTCATAATTCGGGCCGGGCTGCAGATCTTTGCTGACCATCCAAGGCTCTACCTTGATGGTGGGAGTCGGCCAGGGAGCGAGTGGTTGCGGATGCGTGGGCCGGTACCTGCGGATCGAATGGACCCAGCCGATCCGGTCAACGTGTGGACAGCCAAAGACGACTCAGTGGCGTTGCCCGCGAACGTCGGCCTTCCTGGCTTCCGACACTCGATCGGGTTGGCCAGGTGGTGGCATTTCAGCTTCGACCTCTTCTGGCTGATCAACGGGATCGTCTTCTATATCCTGCTCTTCTCCACTGGCCAGTGGCAGCGAATCGTGCCAGTTTCTTGGGACGTCGTGCCCAATGCGATATCTACGATGGTCCAGTACCTATCCCTAGACCTGCCCGCAAATGAGGGATTCACGAACTACAACGGGCTGCAACTGCTCGCCTACTTCCTCACCATCTTTGTTGCGGCGCCGCTGGCCTTCATCACCGGACTCCTGCAGTCGCCCGCAGTCGCGGCGAAGTTCGGCCTCGCTAAGGGCGTCCTCAACCGACAGGTAGCGCGCAGCATCCACTTTGCTGTCTTGAGTTGGATGGTCTTCTTTATCGCGGTTCACACAGTCATGATCTTCATTACGGGATTAATCCCGAATCTCAATCACATCACGCTAGGAACCAATACAGATTCGTGGTGGGCACTAGCTATCTACCTGATTGCGATGGTCGTGATCGTTGGTTTGTGGTTAGCGGCTTCGCCATTCACCAAGAAGCATCCTCGGAGAGTGCAGCGGATCGGCACCCTCTTGGTTGGCCGCATCAAATGGTTGATGGAGTGGTGGAATCCTAAGAAGCAGTACAAGGAGTCTGATATCTCGCCGTACCTGTGGCCCAACGGCGAGATACCACCAGCAGAGGTATATGACGCCCTGAAACAGGACGACTTTGCCGCGTATCGCCTTCGTGTCGATGGACTCGTCGCTAACCCCAAAGAGTTCACGTTGGCCGAACTCCGCGCAATGCCGCAACGGGAGCAGATCACTCAGCACTACTGCATTCAAGGGTGGTCTGGAATCGCAAAGTGGTCTGGTGTCGCGATGTCGGACATTCTCGATCTTGTGGAGCCATCGCAGGAGGCTAAGTGGGTTGTCTTCTACTCATTCGCAGACGGTCCGGTTGGTGGCCGTTACTACGACTGCCACAGCATCGAGAACATGCGCCATGAACAGACGATCCTCGCCTACGGAATGAATGGCGAGCCGCTCAGTGAAACCCACGGGGCCCCGATTCGTTTACGCGACGAAGTCGAGCTGGGCTTTAAGCAGGTCAAATGGGTTGAAGCAATCGAGTTCGTTAGGGACTTCGACGACATCGGCGGCGGTCACGGAGGTTACAACGAGGATCACGAGTTCTTTGGTTACCGGATGCCGATCTAGGTAGCCGCCGGTATTGACCCGCTTCACTCGGCGGGAAGCCGGAGAATCGCTAAGGAAATGTGACGAAATATCCGATTTCTACCCCTTTTCAAGTCACCGAAATCGAGATAACGTCGGAGACACGAGTCCAACGGGGCCGTCGTCCAGTGAAGGTTTGTCAACCGTATTTCGGTAGGACCGCGGCACAGCTCGGGATAGTTTCGATAGTCACGTTTTATGCAAACGGGAGGAACGAAATGAGCATTGAGGACAAGGCATCAAACAAGGTCGAAGACCTGACCGGCAAGGCAAAGGAAGCCGAAGGCAAGGTCACGAACGACTCGCAGCGTGAGGCTGAAGGTAAGACGGATCAGGTCAAGAGCGACCTGAAGGACGTCGGTGAGCAGGTGAAGGATGCCGGCGCTAAGGCCAAGGACACCGCTCAAGGCCTCGTCGACAAGGCTCGCGACGCCGTAAACAAGTAGTCACCTGCACCTTTAGGCCTTACGGCTAGGCCTTTACTACGTAGCGATGGGGTCGTACTCGGGAAACCTGGGTTCGACCCCATCGTCGTGCTCGGGGGTCGTTCCCGTTGAAGACGGCTGCACTCGGCGCTACGGTCTAGTTATGTCCGACTCAGCTGAGCACGATCTGCGTAAACAAGCGGTCAACAGAATCAACGCCAAGCGTGGATTCTGGAGTTACGTCGGGGTTTGGGTAATCGTCTCAATCATCCTGACCGGAGTCTGGGCGCTTTCGGGCCAGGGCTACTTCTGGCCAATTTGGGCGATCGGCGGTATGGGTGTGGCGGCACTGTTCATTGGGTTCAACGCGTATGGGCCACGTCAGGGGCCTCCCTCAGAGCAAGAGATCCAGCGCGAGATGAATAAGCGGAAGTAGCCGCAAGTGCGAAGGAGTCGCAAATAGCTATGCAGATTCTCATGGGCGGTAACCCCGGCGAGGTCGCTAGAGAGGACCTTGGTGAGCTGTATCCCTGGCCGGTAGGGCAGCGGTGGGTGCGCGGAATGATGGTGACAACGCTAGACGGAGCAGCCCATGGCAGTGACAACGCGAGTGGTTCAATCTCGTCGACCGCTGACAAGGTCATCTTCAATGAGGCTCGACGGTTAGCTGATGCCATCCTCATCGGGGCAAACACGATGAGGGTGGAGCGGTACCGTCCGCTGAAAGCCAAACCGGAACAACAAGCTGCACGTGCAGCAGCTGGACTTCGCCCGGCACCTGTGGTCGTCATGATTAGCGGACGACTAGACCTACCCTGGGATGAGCCGATCTTTCGAGAATCAGAGTTCGTTCCAATCGTCGTGACCAGCGAGACTGCCGCCCCGGATGCTGTTGAACGGGCACGGGAACACTGCGAAGTTGTGGTGTTGCCAGGTCACAAGGTCGATCCGGGGGCCGTGCTCGACGTCCTGACCGATCGGGGCTGGAACCGGATCGTCTGCGAGGGCGGACCCAATCTACTCGGCGAGATCGCCGCCCAGGGCCTGCTCGACGAAGCAGATATTTCCATCGCACCGTTGATAGTGGCCGGTGGCCAAGTGGTCACTGGAAGTGGTTTGGATAATCCCGATCGGTATCGCCTCGCCCACGTCATTGAGCACGAGGGCTTCTTGTTCAATCGCTACATTTCCATCAGCGACTAGTCTGCCAACTTGTGAGGACTATGGTGGCAAGGTGATCACGCTCGCGGCGCTCGCCGCCTTAGCTGACGAGTACCGGGCTGACCTCGATTTGAGCGTGGATCCGTTGCTGATCGGCGATCAGGTTTTTGACGTCAACGTTCGCCCCGCCATCATGGGTTGCGTCAATCTGTCGCGCGATTCGACCTATCGCGAGAGCATCGCGGTCTCCTCCGCATCGGCGATTCGCAAGGGCCGGATTCAAGCAGCGCAGGGCGCCGACTTCATCGACCTCGGGGCAGAATCGACAACCGCGGCGGCGGGTCGGGTAGCACCTAAGGATCAGATCGCCGCCCTTGTACCGGCTATCGAGACGCTGAGCGCGGACGGAATCTTTGTCTCTGCAGAAACCTATGAACCCGAGGTAGTGCGGGCGTGCCTGCAAGCCGGTGCGAAGGTGTTGAACTTGACCGGATCGCAGAATCATCGCGAGATCTACGACCTTGCTGCGGAGTTCGAGGCGACGATCATCATGTGTTACGTGGGAGGTCGCAACGTTCGCGATGTCACGGACGTCACCGTGGGCGAGGACCCAATCCCCGGCATCCACGAGCACTTTGCCCAGCGGATAGAGACGGCCCGGTCACATGGCGTAGCCCGGATAGCCATTGACCCAGGGATGGGCTTCTACTACGGAAATCTGGTCGACCCCGCAGTGCGAGTCCAACACCAGACGAGTGTCTTGCTCAACACGTTTCGTTTGCGTCGCCTGGCGGTACCGATTTGCCATGCGGTACCGCACGCCTTTGCTCTGTTTGAGGAGGAGTTTCGGTCTGCGGAGGCCTTCTTCGCCGTCTTTGCTCAACTCGGCGGTACCAGCATTATCCGGACGCACGAGGTAGCCCGAGTGGCAGCAATCGTCAGGGCGATGGGGTCGTTGTCGGTCCAGTGACCGTGCTACTTCAGGAACCGGTCGATTCGTTTCGCGACTCGTTTAGGCTTCTGGAATAGGAACGAGTGACCTGAACCGGCGAACAGTTTGAGCTTCGCGTGGGGGAGACGTTTTGCTATCCGGCGGCTGTTGGTGGGCGGAGTGATCACGTCCTCGCGGCCAGTCATCACTAGCACGTGCTGGCTGACTTGCTTGAGTTCGCGGAAGTTCTGATTAGATCGCAACCACGGATTCTCAGCCCTAACCATCCGCCGATACGTCTTGGCTGGGACCGACTCATCGGGGTAGCGCCCGGAGTTCACCGACTTGTTCAGGCGTTTGATGAAGGCTTTTCCCTTGCGTTGCGCGCTGCGGGTCTCGGGGTAGTTCGTCTGCAAGTAGGTCTTGATTGCGCCAGATGGGTCGCTGTCAGCTTCCTGCACCCACTTCGGTCCGAGCTTTGCCTTCTTTCCGCCAGGATTTGTGCCAGCAAGCACTGCGCGATGGACGAGTTGCGGATGGGCCCGTAGGAGTTCCTGGGTAATGAAGCCGCCCATCGACCAGCCGAGCAAATCAACTGAGGTCAGTCCGAGCTGGGTGAGGAAGGCGGCAGTGGTGTCGGCGATCGACCGGAAGGTCGTTGGTCCGGGGTTTGCGCCGGACTCGCCGAGCCCCGGGTAGTCAAAGACGATGACTTCGCGGGTCTTCGCGAGAGCGGCCAGTAGCGCTGGATCCCATTCTGCCATTGGCGAGCCCGTGCCATTGAGCATGACAAGTGGGCGGTCGGAAGATGTCGGCGATCCAACCGATGCCCAAGCAATCGATGTTGCCCCGACCGTGGTGGTCTCGACATCGAGCCGGATCTTGCGCCAAGCGTTAGATCCGAAATCTCCGGCGGCCACGACGTCACCCGTGATGACGCGGGCAGGGGAGGATGTGGAACTCGTGACGGTGGCAGATGGGGCGGTGGTAGCGGCGGCGGTGACTAGGGATGGTCCTGCCAGGATTCCAAGGGAGATGGTGATGACGCCAGCCGAACGTAGTGCTCGTGGTCTCGACCGCATCACAGCCATACCTCTCAGGAGTGGAAACCGCCCACCTAGTGGTCAGGTTGTGACCACGCTATCGCGCAATCTAAATACCGGTAACCCCACGAACGGGTTGGAAGTGGAAGGTTGGTCAATCAGTTGGACAATAATTGGCAGAGCGGCGCGTGAAATAGCGTTGGATTTCGATCAGGTACCCGCTTGGATGCGCGCATGGGTAAAAAACTGGTAGCCGAATTCATCGGCACATTCGCATTAGTATTCCTCGCTGTTGGCGCGGCCGTGACCGGCATCGCCGCGGCACGAGACATCACCGCCACCGCAGACTTCCCGGTCCCGGCCTCCGGCACGCTTGGTGTCGCCATTGCCTTCGGGTTCGTTCTCGTGTTCCTTGTGTATGCCATTGGTGGAATCTCGGGCTGCCACGTCAACCCGGCTGTCACCATCGCCATGATGGTGACCAAGAAGATCGAAATCAGTCTTGGTTTGGCGTACATGGCTGTGCAGATCCTGGGCGCAATCTTGGGTGCCGCCGTGCTGAAGTTGATGGTGACGAGCTTTGACGTCGTGGATACCACTGGCGCACTCGGAACCAACGGCTACGGCACGACCATCAATATGGCTGGCGCGTTCGTGGTCGAGGTGTTACTCACCGCGCTCTTTGTCTATGTGATTTTGATGGTGACGGATAAGTGGGCAGTCGAGTCGATGGCCGGTGTCGCCATCGGAGTCACGCTCGTAGTGGTTCACCTCGTCGGAATCCCGCTGACCGGAACCTCCGTCAATCCGGCACGTTCGATTGGGCCGGCGCTGTTTGAAGGTGGAGCTGCGCTCTCACAACTGTGGCTATTCATCGTTGCCCCACTTGTTGGTGGCTTGATCGCCGCGGCAGTCTGGGCTGCTTCCCGGTCGACGCACGCCGACTCTCCAGAGGCGCCGCTAGCTGACGTCCCCGCAGAAAAGGTCTAGGAAGCCTCAGGTCGCACCATTGGGCGGCATAGGGGAGAGGATTCCGTCGCCTCTATGCCGCTCGGATGACGACGAGTAGACGCAGCTAGGGCGATAGTGCGAAATTGTGGCCATGGCGACTACAGATGATGCGATGGCAAAAGTACAAGAGGCAGTTGCAGCGGCCCAAGTGGCAGCAGCGAACCTAGCCGCGGCGGTGAGCGCGATTCCCGGTAAGGCGGCGGAGGCGCTTCCGGAGCAGGTGACGGAGGTCAGTAACACGGCTCAGGATCACGCAACAGCAGCTATTAACTTGGCCTCGGACCAGCTCAAAGGCGGTGCGGCATCCTTGTCAGCAGCGGCCAAGGCGGCGGCGGACAAGGCAGCTTCCTCCCTACCGAAGTAGACCTGAGGATTCATACCCACCCACAACGACAACCAAAAGCGCGGCAGCTCCGAAGCGAATCGGTAGCTGCCGCGCTCTTGTGTGAGTGCGGTTTAGGCGGAGGCCTCGGGGGTGTTGGCCCACTTGCTGTACTTGATATTCCAGAGGGCTCCCGGGCCGTTCCAGGTCTCCATTGCTCGGCCGGTCCCGGTGGTGATGACCGGGTCGCCGTACTTCACCCGGGAGAACAGCCAGGAAGCGTCGGAGTAGGTGAGGTTTGAGCAGCCGTGCGAGGTGTTCGCGTAGCCGATATTGCCGTTCCAAGGCGCTCCGTGAAGGAACTCGCCAGTGTCAGTGACACGCATCGCGAATGGCACCTGGAGGTCGTAGACCTCATCGTCGGTGACGCCAACGTTTGTCATGCGCTGGACCCGGATGATGTCCGTGATCGTCTTGATACCCGAGCGGGTGGTGTAGCCGGACTTACCGAGCGAGATGGGGATGCTCCGGACCTTCTTACCATCAATCTTGACGGTCCCAGACTTAGTCGCACCATTGAGTGTCACGACAAGCGAACGGTCAATCTTGAACTTGGTGGATTCCGTTCCCTCGCCGAAGGTGGACTTGCCCTTCTTCCCAGAGATACGGGCACCTTCCATGTCAGCAGAGACAACGACCTTCTGATCCGCTGGCCAGAACTTGGTATCGGGACGGAAGGCGACGGTGTTGGCGTCGGTCCAGCGCCAGCTTCCGGTGACCTCAGTCGGGGCGGAGGTGACGGTGAATCGCTCTACCATCGCGGCGCGGTCCTTGGACGGGACATCTTGGTCGAACTCGACCTTGGGGATGATGCCGACGCCGTAGCTGCCGTTGGTCGGCGTTACGTCAACCTCGAAGGTGTCCGTCGCCGGGCCAGCGATGACCTGGCGCTTCACAGCAACGGCTTCGCCGGTATCGGAGTTACGCATGGTTGCGGTGTAAGTGGACATCTGTGCTGGAGCTAGGGGGTCTGACTTCCATTTCTCGCCCGTTCCGGTGACACCGAAGGTCTCGTTGCCAGACGGGCCGTT
Source organism: uncultured Actinomycetes bacterium (assembly GCA_946803585.1). Classification (GTDB taxonomy): domain Bacteria; phylum Actinomycetota; class Actinomycetes; order S36-B12; family UBA10799; genus UBA10799. The sequence goes on along the minus strand of CAMPEQ010000005.1, from coordinate 186,146 downwards.
GACGGTGACCGACTCGATGAGCCAAGGCTCCTGCGCGGTGAACTTCACGCGCTGGCCAGCCTTCAGCTCTTGGGTGTCATCAATGTTGGAAGTCAGCACGACAAGGTCGGACACCGTTGAGGCGTCTGCGCCCACGAAGTCGTTACTCGTCGAGGCAGTCAGCCCTGAGCATGCTGATAGTGCGAGGGCGCCGGAACCGATCACGACGGTGAAGAGAACTCTTTTACTCATATTCCTGTCCTTGGCCGCACTAGTAGGTGGCTGTAGTTTGCGTTACAACACTGGTCGGTGTCGCATTAACAGTCGGTGTTGCCTGGTTATTACCAAGAGTGCTTGTGGCGGCAAATGATCCACACTCAATCTTGTCAATCGTAACCTCGTTTCCCCGATTCGTGATAGAGGGGAAGCTTGGCTCTCAGTGTGACTTAGCTTTCTCCTTTCCGGTTCCCTCGGCGCTCAGCTTTCCATCTAAGATTTCGAAAACCTGATCGGTGTACTCGACCATTCGAAGATCATGTGTGACCATAATGCCCGTTTTGCCCCGATCTTTGACCTCACGAGCGAGTAGTTGAACGACCTGTCGTCCCAGCTCGGTGTCCAGTGACGCGGTCGGTTCGTCGACGAGGACTAGGTCCGGATCGTTCATAAGTGCGCGTCCAATCGCTACTCGTTGGCGCTCGCCGCCGGAGAGTTGCTCAGGGAGGTTGCCGATCCTCTCGCTCAATCCCAGCTCACCGAGGAGTTCGTCTGCTCGCTTGCTGGCTTGTTTGCGGTCGTAGTCCTTACGCAGTGTGGCGACGTAGACCAGGTTCTCCTTGGCAGTAAGGAAGGGGACGAGATTGGAGGCCTGGAAGACGAAGCCGACGCGTTGGGCTCGGAATGCCGTCAGGTCCTTCTTCGACAAAGTTGAGACGTCCACATCGCCGAGTTCGATGGTGCCACTAGTTGAGGTTAGGAGCCCCCCGATCATCGAGATGAGGGTGGTCTTGCCAGATCCCGATGGTCCTAGGAGCGAGACGAACTCGCCCTCCTTGACCGCCAGCGATGCGTTGGCCACCGCCGTCACGGCCGTGTGACCCTCGCCGTAGGTCTTTGTGACGTCGTTGACTCGAAGGATTGGCTCGGTGCTTGCTGAACCGGTAGAAGCTGTGTCTGCGGTTGTCGTGTTGCTAGCCATTAGAGGTTGCCTCCTAGAGCAGTTGCCGGATCAATCTTGGCGATTCGACGAAGTGAGAACACCGCACCGAGCACACTCGCGACGATGGTGAAGACGGATATCTGGATGAGGGAGTTGGTGAGGTAGAGCGTTGGGACTTCTGACGGGATGACGAGGCCCAGTAGGCGTGAGGCGATGGCCCCCAGGATCACCCCGATCACGGAGGCAAAGATGGCTTGGATGATGACGGATCGACCTAGTCGGCCGGTCGATGTGCCCAGTGCCTTGAGTGCAGCGAAGAGGTCGCGCTTTTCCAACACGATGAGCGCGAAGAACAGGGCAACGACTAGTGCCGCGACCAACAGCGTCGTGTAGATGATCGAGTTGAGGGTGGAGCGCTGTTGCTCGACCCCGGGAATCGCTAGCGCGGCCTGATCCTCAGTGAGGACAACAGTGCCAGCGATCGACCTCAGCGATTCCACAGTCGTGCCCGCGCTGAGGTCGAGGGCAATCGCAGAGACGTATGCCGGTAAGCCGCGAGTCTCCGGTCGGACGCTTTCTTGCATCGCTGTCCAGGTGTCGACGGTGGTCCACAGCGTCGGCTGGAGTTGGTAGCTCGATCCGGATGTGAGTCCAACGATCTCGACAGGCACATCGCCGACAGTGACGGTTGAGCCGATCTCGACTCCCTTCGCACTGTCGTCGATCGCCGCAACGCCATTCTCTGCGGGAGTGGGGAGTCGGCCCTTGGTGACTGTCTGCGGGGCGCTCGCGCTTTCTGGGTCGACACCGAACACTGCAACGTCTAGCTCACCACTACTGGCTTTGCCGGAAGTAAGGAGAACCCCGACCGGGCCCGCGCGATCGATCCCGTCGAGTTGTCGGTACTTCTCGACGTCGGCTGCGGGGATCTGCGATCGGATGAAAGAGCCCTCGGCATCCTCGCTGAACACGTACGCCTGCGCTGATGGTGCCTTTACCGCGCCAGTTGAGCCAAAGAAGAGCCCATCAGAAAGTGCTGACAGCGTCAGCACGAGGAAGGTAATTAGCGACAGTGCACCGATGATCGAAAGGAAGCGTCCACTAGATCGGCGGATCTCCGCCCACGCGAGCATCATCGGGCACCTGCCGCGCTCGCTGGGTCAATGGCGCGGATTCTTCGTACGCTCAATGATCCGGTTAGCAAGCTAAAGATCCAGACTGCCACCACCACAGCTCCGACGAGCGCTGGGCTCAGGGACACGGGCAAGCCGGTATTGACGCCCTGCAGAGCGCCGAAGGTGAGCAGGCTAGCGACGATACTTGCCAGGAACACCACAGCGGTGATCTGGAATGAGACCGTCTTGGTGAGCTGCCAGGTGGAAGCTCCGGTCGCCCGTAGCAACGTGAACACCTTCATCTTCTGCACCGTGAGGATGAGGAAGAAGAAGCCGATCACAACGATTCCGATGATGAAGGTAAGGCCGACGAGAATGCCGAAGGTCTGACTGACGGATGAGACACCCGGAATATTCGCGATGGCGCTACTCATCGTGTAGCCCTTGGTCCCTTGAACCGTGCTGCCGATGTCGGTAGCGACAGTGCTCGCTGAAGCTCCAGGTTCGGTGTTGACAGCGACGGCGTTGATTGGGACGTAGGGAGCGTTCGGGTTGGCAGCCTTCTGCGCAGCCTCGTAACTAGCGAGGTCGACGTAGGCCGTCGGGGCCGCATTGAACTGAGCACCCTTGAGGAGCCCGACCACGGTGAGTTCGATATTCGTCGGTAGGAGGGTAATGGTGTCGCCGATAGCGGCGTCGGAGATGTCTGCGGCTGTCTCATTAGGGGCGCTCGGAAGGCGACCATCTGTGAGACCGCCAGGAGTGCCGGGGGCTCCGGGGGTGAAGCCGAATACCTGCAGATCACTCTTCCCGGTCGACAGTTGCGCGGATGTGGTGGTGGTGGCCAGGCCACCGGCGGCGGCTACTCCGGGCACGGCTGCCACCTTTGCAACTGTGTCGGGTTGTAAGCGTGACCCCTGAATATTGTCCCGCGCCGTATCGGAGTAGACGAGTACGTCTGCGTCGAGGTTGCTGAAGGCTCCAGTGAAGGAGTTCACCAGTGCGCCGGAAAGGGCCGAAAGAAACAGCACGAGGAAGATGAGCAATGAGACGGCTCCGGTGAGCAGCCCAAAGCGCAGCTTGGCTCGCCGCATCTCGAGTAGAGCTAGGCGCACTAGTCAGTCCCTCCGAATCCGATGATGGCCTGTTGCGCCGTCATCGATCAGTCGTGATCGCGTTCCTCGAATACCGTGTACGACCGGTATTCGGTGTGTGCCCGCAGATGGATTGGTGGAATCCGAAAATTTCCTCGTTGATTACTTGAACCGTACAGAAATGCAGTTCATTCCCGAGCGGCTCGCCGGAGACCGTTGGTAAGCGAATCGGAAGGTTCAGTTCGGGGCGGCTATGGCGTCTAAAGCGTCTGAGGTGTCGAACTCGACCGTTGAGCCTGGTCGGATCTGGCTCAGCCGACTTAGGTCCGACCTCGACATGATCGCCACGATGGGGTAGCCGCCAGTGGTCGGTCCGTCTGGGCCAAGGACGACGAGTTCCCCGCTGGGAAGCGCCTGAATCGCTCCGGCGATTGTGGGCGCGGAGGGGAGTGTTCCAGCATCGACCAGTGGTGGGAAGTTCGGGCCGTGCTCTGTCGAGATCAGTCTGATTCCGGCCCGACTCGAGTTCGGGGTGACCTTCCACCGTTGACTCGTGAGCGAAGCCAGACCGTTTGGTGTGAGCTGTGTTTCTGGTCCTACGACTAGGCGAATAGGGCGGGTCCAGGGATCGGTCGGGGCGGTGTCATGGTGCGTCCGGTCGCCAGGAGGGCGTTCCGGTAGTTGAGTCTTGGCCGCGATCGCCAGCTCAGTTCCGGCGACCAGCGGAAGTGGGCCAAGTTGGGCGGTGGTGTCGTAGCTGCGCGAACCCAGAACTAACGGAGCATCTATTCCGCCGCTTAATGCAACGTACGTGCGTAGACCCTTCTTGGCGCGAGCGAGGCTGACTGTGACACCGGCCTGAAGGTGATGCGCGGCAGCGGGTTCGAGTTGGTGTTGCTGCCCCGCGGGGTCAGCTGTCGTTGTGGCGCAGTCGGCCCCAGCGATAGCGAGGGTGACTTCGGTGGTCGTTATGAACTCGAGGCCGCCGACGAGTAACTCAAGGGAAGCCGGTCCACGGGCGATCTCATTCGGGGCCGGGATGGGGTTGCCGACGAGCTGGTTCGCCCGACGCCAGGACGCGAGGTCGAACGCGCCGCTGCGGGCGACTCCGAATCGGGCGTGGCCGAAGCGTCCTCCGTCTTGGAGTAGGCACTGCATACCCGGTTTGATGATGAGGATTCCCATCAGATCGCCTCGAACCTGACAGCGGTGCCCGGGACAAGTAGCGCGGGCGGGGTGGCTGATGGATCGAACAGTTCGGTATCGCAATGGCCGATGAGTAGCCAACCGCCCGGGGATTGCGACGGGTACACGGCGCAGTAATGCGCGGCGATGGCGACTGACCCGGCCGGGACCACACTGCGCGGCGAATCGAGGCGGGGAAGCTGAAGCTGTTGGGGAAGGCCGGTGAGGTAGGCGAAGCCAGGTGCGAACCCGCAGAAGGCGGCGCGGTAGGTCGTGCGTTGGTGGAGTGCGACGACCGCATCAACACTGAGGTTGCATTGGTCAGCGACGTGGGTCAGGTCGGGCCCGTCGTATCGAACCGGCAAGGTGACGGACTCTTGCGCGCTAGGCGACGGGATAGGTAGCAGATTCGCAAGCAGGCCTTCGATTTCCGCGTGCGGTGTTGTTGCCGGTTTGATCGTGCTGGGCTCGCTGGCAGTCCCGACCGCGCTCGCAGTACTAGCAGGGCTTGCCGCACTGGCAGTGCTTGTGGGATCGAATCGCACGAGGATCGACCGTTCACCGGGATGCGCCTCGCGCAGTACTGAGGTTCCTGAGATCTGCCCATCCAACGCATCAAGCAGTGCTGGAATGGTCGCGGGATCCACCGGATGGATCAGGAAGGCATCCTCCCCGTAAGAGTCCACTCGCAAGACCGCTCGATCCATCTCGCTCACTATCGCGCTCCCACCTGCTACTCGCTCATGACGCAGGCTAGCTGGTGTGGACTTTGGGTTGGGGCCTTGGCGGTGGCGCGAATGGAGCGATCCTCACACGGTCCGCATCGATGGCAGCCTTCAGTCGTCGAGCCATCACCACCGCTCCGGGGGTATCGCCGTGGATGCAGATGCTCTGGGCCTTGACCTCGATTGGTGTTCCCTCGATGGAGATGATCTCGTCGTCTCGCAGCAATCGTTTGAGCCGGACGAGGGCTTGACTTGGGTCGGTGATCACCGAGTCCGTTTCTGATCGCGCAACCAGCCAGCCTTCCGTGGTGTAGGCACGATCGGCGAAGGCCTCGTTCGCGCCTTTCAACCCGGCTTCGCGTGCGCGGGCGATGAGGTCGGAACCAGCGAATCCCAGGATGGCAAGTGACCGGCCGTGTTCAGCTTTGAACTGCAAGGCCGAGTCGATGATGATCTCCGCTTCTCGGCTCCCTGGGATACACGCTTGGTGGTAGAGAGCTCCATGGGCTTTGATGTAGGTCACGGCCGACTCAACCGCCTGCGCCGCCTCATCTAGGGCAGTGATCTGATCAAGGATCTGAGCGCGCAGGGTGTCATCGTCGACGACCTGTGGTGAGCGACCAAATCCCTCGCGGTCCAGATACGACACGTGGGCGCCGATCGCCACTTTGCGCGCCGCTGCTTGCTCACAAACGCGCGCCATCGTGTCGGCATCACCAGCGTGACCACCGGCTGCGATATTCGCGCTGGAGACAACAGAGAGGAGAGCATCGTCAAGCGCAACTGGGTCGTCCCCGATGCCTTCGCCGATATCAGAGTTCAAATCAATGGCCACGAGAGCAAACGCTAGCGTGCTCAGACGCTGGTCGCCGATGGGAATGCGCGGTTCGGGTTGTGGGGCTACCTCGCGACGGTTCAAATCATGGCGATGAGCCTGCCGAAGCGGGTAGATATCGCCGGGTGGGTACTACGTCGCGTGCTGCATCGCGTAGTCGATAGGGGAGCGGGTAGACTTCGACGCTGCACCATGGTGGGTATAGCTCAGCTGGTAGAGCACTCGGTTGTGGTCCGAGATGTCGCGGGTTCAAGTCCCGTTACTCACCCCATAGAGAGATCTCTCGCGAGATCGAGAAACAGGTGGGCCCTCACACGCGGGCCCACCTGTCTTGGGTTTGTGCCCAGTTGATTCGGACGTGGTTGGCCCCTAGCCCTACTTGTACGGCGGTGCTGGAGTGCTCCCTAGGCGCACCTGCGATTGCGATAGCTGATCTTCAGGCGGCCTACTCAGCAGTGCCTCAAATGGCATCCAACGAGTATTTGCGACAGGCTTGGCGGCCAGTGTTTCTCGCACTTCAGGCCTCGTGGATTAGCGAGGGCTTAGCGTACGAGCCAGTCGGAGGGTAGTGGGAATGTCGCGTATGGCGAAGTTCTTCGTTGCGGTCGCTTGCGCGGTCCTGGGTGGATTGCTGGTGTTCGTGACGGCGCCTGGCACCACTTTGGTCGATGCCCCTATCAGCCCCGAGGGTTCTGACTCCAGCGAGACGATCGACACGAAGGTGACCCCGGAGCTTTCAAGCTTCTACAACGTTACGAGCTGGGAGCCGGGTGCTCCTGGAACTTTGGTGAAGGCCGAGCCAATCGAGGGCGCGCCGACCGGAGTCAAGCTCTACCGAATCATGTATCAGTCGACCGATTTGCAGGGTCGTGCCATCCCCGTCACCGGTCTGTACGCGGCACCTGATGCGCCGGCGCCGGAGGGTGGCTTCCCGCTGGTCTCGTTCGCTCACGGAACGACCGGCGTTGGCCAGGTCTGCGGAATGAGTCAGTCCCCACTTCAGGAAGACACCCCGGCTAACTCGAACTATGTCCCGCATATCGAGCCACTGGTGCAAGCCGGCTGGGCGGTTGTGGCATCGGACTATTCGGGAATGGGAGCGCCCGGGCCGTCGTCCTACCTCGTCGGCCCATTGGAAGCGAGGGGAGTCTTAGATGCGATCCGGGCGGTGGAGAACTCGTCGCCGATGATCGGTGACGTTCCCATCGACCAAAGCAAACTAGGCGTCTATGGTAAGTCGCAGGGCGGCGAGGCTGCGATGTCAGCTCTTCAGCTCGCCCCGGACTATGCCTCGGAACTTGACCTCGCTGGTGGGGTCATCCTGGCGCCAGGATTCACACCGCCGCTGGCCGGAATCCTCGATGCTGTCGCGAGTAACCCCACGAGTACCTCGCAAAACATGTTCGTGATGCTGTTGGCGCAGTCGTACGCGGAGAACTATCCAGAGTTGGTGTCTCTCGACGACATCCTCAGTCCGACTGGTCTTGAGAAAGTGAGTCTGCTGGAATCTAACTGCGGGCACGGGTTGGCAGAGAAGGTCTCCGATGTCCCGCTCAGTGAGCTCATCAACTACCCAGTGGCACCAGGGTTTGTCACCGCGTTTGGGGAGGCAATGCCCGGGCGAGTGAAACTCGAGAGCCCCATCATGGTTGTGCAAGGGCTGAAGGATAAGACGATCATTCCGCAGTTCACCCATGCGCAGGTGATGTCACAGTGTGCCGTGGGCACGACGACGTTCTATGTTCGATACCCCGAGGACGACCATCCGTCGCTGAACTATCAGGCCCGGCTGCACAACCCGTCGGTCATTGACTGGATGAACGCGCGGTGGGCTGGCGAGCCAGCGCCTTCGAATTGTGCGAACCAACTACTTGGCACGCTCAACACGACGACGGCGGTGAACTAGTGAACCGCGAATCCATCCTTGAAATATGCCTAGGGATTACTGCCGGACTCCTCATCGTGGTTATTGCTGCGTTCCGGAGTTCGAAGCTACCCAGTAAGCCCGTGCTTCGGCGATCAGCCATGATCGCCCTGTTGACGTATGCAGTGATCGCGGTCCCAGTCTTCACTATCAACGGTATGACCGTGGTCGGTCTGATTGCGCTGTTGGTCGTTGTTGTCCTTGCCCTCGTTGGCTCGCGCTTGGCGGGAAGCTATGCATCGTCGGCGCAGGAAGAGCCTGCCACCCGCTACGTGCGTGCACTTGTTGGGACGGGTCTGGCAACGGTCCTACTCATCGCCGGGGGTCAGACACTTGCGCTCGTAGGGCGCGTTGATCCCCGCATCATGATCCTTGTCATCGCCGTCGTGGCTGCGGTGCTGGTGGCCGGGCAGGGTTTGGTTGCAAGTAGTCGGATCAGTTCTCTATCGATGTGGCTACTAGTCGTCCCGATCCTGATCGCCTTGGCGCTGGGCTTCATGCTCGGTAGTGCCCCCGTTGTCATCTCGCCGATTAGGCTCGTTGACTCGACCCCAATCGCCGCGATCCTTGCCATCGCCGTTGCTGTGTTCGTCCTCGGCGGTGCGGACCGCAGTTTGGAGGCATTCAACAAGTTGGGTGCCTTGACTCCAGTGCGGGTAATCGCCTGGGTTCTCGGAGTCATCCTGCTCGTTGTTGTTGGGCTGTTGATGTTCTTTGGCGGAGTGATGTTTGCGCCGTCAATGGAGTTCTTCGTCGTTCCAGCCAACATCGACGCCCTCCCCGGTCTTGCTGGGATTCTGCTGGCGATTCTGACCGTGATCTTCTCTGCGCTGGTGGCCAATGCGCTGGCCGGGATAGGTGCGCTGTGGAACCCGCAGGAAGCGCAGCTCGCAGGTGAGGATGACTCCCAGACGACGACAAGCGCGCCACGGTTCGTCGCTATCGGCGCAGCGATTGCGGTCGTGGTTGCCCTGCTTGGTGTCGGTTCCGAGCCGCTCATTGTTGTCACATCACTGCTTGCCGTAGCGACCGTCGCTGCGCACATCGACGGGACTGCCTCGCCGGGACGAGGAGTGATCGCAGGGGCTATCGCCTCCGCCGTAGCTGCGGCAATCCTGATCGCGACTCAGCAACTCGTTCTCGGCTGGGCCTCGATTGTCGCGACTGTGATTGTCGCCCTTATCGCCTTCGGTGTTGGGCGTTCTGCGAGCTCTGAGTCATCTCAGGGTGTCGCGAGTAAGGTGCACACGGGTTCATAGCCGTTTGAGAAGGACAACAGAGTCCACGAGCTCGCACGGCTCGCCTGCTGGTGAGGTCGCTTCCCGGGCCCGCATCTCGACAGTGACTGTCTCCCACTGCTGCGGGCTGAGGGCAAGTGCATCGAACTCCTCCTGTGCCGTGAGGAAGTGAGACGGGCCATGTCCTGGGGAAGCCCACGGCGGTCGCTCGCCATGTGAGGTGATCAAGATGTGGCCACCGGGAACGACGAGGCTGCATGCCTTGGTGAGTACCTTGGTGCGCGCCAGGGCCACAGGCGATTGAAAGAAGCTCGCAGTAACCAACTCGTAGGCGCCATCGTGACTATCAATCCAGGCAGAAAGATCTGTCGCGACGAAGATCGCCTCGCCATCGGCGATCCCGGCCCCGCTAGCTGCCTCACGTGCTCGCGACGTAGCGGTCTCGGAGATGTCCACCCCGGTTGCTTGCCAGCCTTGTTGCGCTAGCCACACAACATCGGCGCCCTCGCCGCAACCGAGATCCAGAGCGCGACCGGGCGTTAAGTTGGCTGCAGTGTCGCGCAGGACCCGGTTGGGGTTGCCGGACCACACCCGATCCGAACCGGCGTACTTGTCCTCCCAGAAGGTAGTCGGATCTTCAAGGCTCATATCGGCTCCTTCGTTGTGGTGCGTGGCGTGGTCAAAATCTTCCTCGACGAGCATGCCATTGACGGCACCCCCGGCCATTGCCCCAGCGCCCATCGCCATCGCAACGTTTGCGCCGGGGTTCGAGATATTACCGACGGCCCAGATCCGCTCGTTGCTCGTCTTGCCGGCGAAGTCCACCGATGGGAAGGTTCCGAACGGTGTCTCGTTCTGGTCGAGGTTGAGATTCGCCAGGAAGCGGTCGTTTAGCACCGGTGTCGGGTGGGTGAACAGCGCATCGATCGCGTGAACTGCGCCGTCAGCGGTATGCACAGCGGTCAGCGAACTACCGTCACCCTCGACCCGAACCACCTCGCTATTGACGATCTGGATTCCCCGCGCTTGGAAGGGCTGGACCGAGTCGGCCGATAGGGGTGCGATTGCGTGTGCGAACAGGGTGATGTCATTGCTCCATTGGCGCACGAGGGCAGCCTGGTGCAGGCTCAGTTCGGAAGTGGCGAATACGGCGAGTCGTTGATCGCGCACTTCCCACCCGTGGCAGTACGGGCAATGAAGGACTGCCTTGCCCCAGTACTCAGCCAGTCCTGGGACGTGGGGAAGTTCATCGCGAAATCCCGTTGCGACGATAACTGCGCGTGCCGACACGGTCGTGCCATTCTCGAAGACAGCTGCGATTCCGCCCTCAACTTCGCGGAGGTCGGTGACTAGGCCTTCGGTGAAATCAACGCCGTAGCCGGCTGCCTCAACACGGCCGCGTTGGAGAAGGTCTGCTGGAGCGGTTCCTTCATGGCCCAGGACGCCATGCATGTGATCGGCGAACCGATTGCGGGGGAGCCCTGAATCGACGACGAGGGTTCGGCGGCGAGCTCGGCCCAGCATTAGGGCCGCGCTCAAACCTGCTACTCCGCCACCGATCACGAGGACGTCGAAATCTAGATTCTGATCGGTTCCGAGGTTCTGATTGGTCATAGGTGAAGAGTGCATGAGAACATCGGATATCTGCAAGGGCTCTTGCGGAAATGGCAAGGAGGTGGATAGTGGATCTGTCCAGGGTTGGTCAACGGTTACGGTCCTATCGACACGAGCGGAACTGGACGCTAGATGAGCTTGCAGCCCGCGCGCAGATGTCCCCAAGCACGCTGTCGCGGCTGGAAGCCGGAAAGCGTCAAGCGAGTCTGGAGTTGCTGGTACCGCTTACCCGCCAGCTTGGGATTCGGGTTGAGGACCTGCTTCCAGACGAGCAAGCTGATCCCCGGATTCGACGTTCAGAGATCCGTCGGCACGGCCAGGTGATGGTTCCGCTGTCGGCCGAGAACGCACCCATTCACACATACAAGATCACCTACCCGCCAATCAGTGAGGCACCTGAGCAGAAGACCCACGACGGCTACGAATGGTTGTTCGTTATCAGCGGTCGGCTGCGCCTACATCTCGGTGATCAACACTTCACTCTGGGCCGCGGTGAGGCAGCCGAGTTCGACACCAGAACACCGCACGCGGTCTGGGCGGTCGGCAAACGTGCAGCCCAGGTTCTCAGCATCTTCAACGACGACGGTGAACGGATGCACACCCGCGCGGTCTAGGACGGTTTCAGCAAGATCATGCGCCCTTCTGCTATCCGCTAGACCCCTTGACTCCCGGGGTAAAATTGGTAGTTGGGGGTAAGAGTGTGATGACGTCAGTTGGTCTTTGGTTTGAGCGACTACCACTCGCGGCGCGGGTGTCTGTCGGGGCGATTGTTGCGGTCCTGCTCTTGGCGATCGCCTCGACCTTGTGGCTGTCATGGAGCATGTACTCCGGGCTGACCTCGGCCAAAGCTGCTGCGGTGGAAGCCAGGGAGGCTGCTCGCTCCGGTGATAGCCAGCGAATGCAGGGCGCAGTCGCGCAACTGCAGGGCGCGGTCGATCAGGTCAATACCGCCGTTTGGTCACCACCTGTTCGGATCGCTAGCTATGTGCCCTACGTGGGTCGATCCGTGCGCGATGCGCAGTATTTCTCTGATGCAGGTGTGAGCGCCGTGGGTATCGCCGAGCAGCTTGCCCCGGCCTACCAGGCGGATGTATTCGCTAATCAGACCATCAACTTGCAAACCGTCGATGGCTTACTCGCGGCCCTACCCGGGGCGTCGCAGGAACTCACATCAGCGCGTGAATCGCTGGAGCTGGTAAAGGGCGATGGGATTGCCGGCGGGCTCATCAGCGGATATCGCGACGATGCCCTGGCCGGGATAGCAACGCTGGACGTCGCCACCGACCAGTTCTCCCCGAACAGGGCAAACGTGCTGCGCGCTTTGGGGTCGGAATCTGCGCAGTACTACCTCGTTCCGCTACTGAACAACGTTCAGCTTAGGGCCTCCGGCGGGGCGGCATTGTCTGTCTCAGTCATCAAGGTCGATCAGGGGAAAGTGACGGTTCCGTTTAGCGGATATGTCGAAGGTAAGGCATATAAGGGCCACCCCAGGATCCAGTACGATTCCACCTCCAAGGTTGCTTGCCAGTCTTCGGCCGAGGCTTGCGCCTCCGTGCCCTTGTGGGGTAAGCCGGAGATCGGACTGTCGTTCACCAGCGCCAATAACCACCCAGATTGGCGAATGTCGGGCGAGGACCTGCGTCGTGTTTGGAACGCCTCGCAAGATCTGAAAGTTGACGGGGTGATCGCCCTTGACACCCGCGCGCTGCAGTCGCTGCTGCGAGTGACCGGACCGGTGGAAACCGAGGAGTTCGGGACCGTCGATTCAACTAACTTCACCGATCTAGTCCTTCAAGGCTCGTACGACGAATACTCCGAGGATCAGGAGGAACGTCAACGCGGGAACGACGAGATCGGCGACGCGGTGATCCGCAGACTGTTATCAGGTAACGCAGCCACTCTGGTCACCACCGCCAGCGTCCTCGTTCAGGAAGCTCAAGGCCGTCACGTGCAGGCAGTCTTCACCGATCCGGTGTTGGAGGAGGCAGTGGTGAATCTGGGGATGGGTGGCGTCGTGCGGGCAGATCAGGGCGGCGATTCGATCGGGATCTACTCACGTAACCGCAACCGAAGTAAGGTCGACATCTACTCGCAGCGAGATCTAGCAGTGAAGGTTGATGTAGCCGCCGACGGAAGCGCAACGGTGAGCCAGACTCTGAGCGTCCATAACGGCGCGACCGATCACGGCAACGATTCAGACACCATCGGCTACCTGACGAATCTGTCGGTGAATGACTGGTTGTTCGTCCTGCCAGTTGGCGCGACTGATTCACGCTTGACGACTCCAGCGGGCTACGACAAGGCCAGTGTTCATCCCGATGGATTTGGGCGCGAGGTCTTGGCGACCACCGGTGAGCTTCCGGTCGGCGAGACGGCCGAACTGGTCGCGCGATACTCCCTGCCTAGCGGGACGTTCAGCACCACTGATGGCCTTGAGTACCGGACCTACCTCAATCCGCAACCGCTACATTTCCCGGTGAATCTGTCGATCGATGTGCGGCTGCCCAGTAGTGGATGTAGCGCCAGTCCCGAGTGGAATCTCGATGCGGGGGAGGCGACGTTCGTTGGGCCACTGGAGCGAACCGAGGTGCTCTCGATCCGCTGTCCGGGCGTCTAGCTACGGCGTTGCGGCCGAGTCTGGTGAGGCCGTGTGTGAGTCAGACTGCTCCGGAGTTGGCTGGGATGGCGGCGTCGCGGTGGGGGATTGAGATGGCGTCTTTGACGGGGTCTTGGTCGGTGCCTTGGACGGGGTCTTCGCCGGCTTCTTAGTCGGTTTCTTGGTGGGCTTCTTCGGTGGCTTGGACACAGTGTCGGCCGCAGGCAGCGTCAAACCCGGGTTACCGACAGCGCTGAATGTCCCGTACGCGGGCCCCTTCTCGTTGGTGTAGAGGCTCTTGACGATGCCGAGGTTGGACGCGCACACCCACGGTCCCCACCCTCCGCGCGAGCGCCAAATCGCGGCGGCCGCTCGAACGTTCACGTCCTCTCGCAGTGCGGCGTTCTCGGCATCTGTCATCGAACCGAACGGGTGGCCGATCATGCGCAGTCCGGTTTGCAGCGTTCCGCCGTTATTGAGCTGGAAGACCCCAAAGTCAGTAGTGCCGTTCTGATTGGTGGACCCGATCCGATTCGCCTGACCCGATTCGCACTGTGCGACAGCCATCGCATGACCGACTTCGTTGGCGGGGAAGTGCTTGTTCACGAGATTCAAGATGCGTTGTTGCGAAGGGATTGTCTGGGCGGCGACTGCGGCCTGGGGCGTAGCGTCCGCCTTCTTCGACTTGGGTTCAGCTACAGCTACAGCTACAGCTGCGGGTGGGGGTGGTGCGACTGCTGCCTCGGGGGCGATGGCGGCTGCTGGGTCACCGCTGGGCATCAATGGAATCCGTGGACCACTTGATTGGCCGTTGGTCGACGAATCAGTGAGTAGCTCTGCCGAGGCAGTCGTTGTGTCTGCGTCACCGGAAGTGGTGACGGCAACGGCCGATCCAGCTCCGATCAGGATGACGGTCGACACCCCGATTGAGGCCCAACCCAATCGTGGAATCGCGGGGAAACGCCGGTGAGGTATCGGGTCGGGCTGCGCCATGCTGGGCGCATCGGCAGGTTTTGCCCGCGACTGCAATAAGATCGGTCGAAAGGTGCTCAGCGATCCACCGTTCGGATGGCGTTGGGGCGCCACAACTCGGCGTTTGTGCGTGCAAGGAGATCCTGCGGTGACTTCCGCTACTTGGACCAATCAGGATGGATTCGCAATGATGTGGTCAGTCCGATGAATTCCAACCTCGCACAGCGGCTCATCGATATCCCTGATCCTGTGCAACGCAACTATGCGATCACCGCGCAGTACCACTCGCTCGGCGTGGACTTGGCCGATCGATTGGGGAAGCGCGACGCCAACTGGTTGATCTTCGGTGCATGGGCGAGCCACAGTGCGGGCAAGTTCATCCGCGGAGATCTGGTGCCGGTGAGTTGGGGCCAGAGCGCAGTGGCACAAGGCAACCTCGCGATCATCTGCGATATCGGACCTCGGTTCGCCCGGTTCCTAGAGCTAAGCGATGAAGTACCAACTGCCGATGTTGGCGGTGCCGTCGCGCAAGAGCAGTTGTTGACCGAGTCACCGGCGTTGGCTGAGGCATTTGCCTGCTACGCCGACGCGATCTTGTTGGCCTCGGCGAGCGATGACGCCGCGCTTCGCCGCCGCGCTCAGTTGATTCTGCGGGCGAACATTTTGATTGCGCACCATGAACAAGACTTCGCTGACCCACTGGTCGATGCCGCGATCCCACTGGGCGGTGTTGCGGGGATTCTTGGAACGCGATTCGTGAAGATTACGACGCCCGACGGTGACCTCGACGTTTGTCGCGACGTTCCGCGTCCGGGCTATCTAAACGGTGGGCAGTGGCCTGCGCCCCTAGATGATCTCAGCGACGACCGATTGGTTGCGCTCGTTCGAGGTTACGGGCAAACCCCCAACACCACTCGCTACTCGAACGCGACGAGTTGGGAATCGCTACACGAGCGGATGGGCTACATCACCTGTTTCTTCCGCGCCTACCAGCAGGACCCAGCGTTGTTCCAGTTGCCGGCTGAGGGGTAGTAAGCCCGCTGGCTAGCCGCCGAACACCTTAGCTAGGTCAGCGATGCTGGCGCCGCCGATAAGAATGCCCTTCCGCCGAGCGGATTTTCCGAACAGGATCTCGGTGTCATGGCGATGCACCCCCGCTCTGGCGGCGATGAATTGCAGCAGCGTCGCGTTTGCCTTGCCGTCGGCCGGTGGCGCCGCGACGCGGACCTTCAGCGCGTCCCCGTATGGCCCGATGACTTCAGTGCGTCGCGCGTTAGGGGTGATCATCACAGTGAGGGCGACCCCATCCGAGCGTTCTTGGAGCCAGGGCGGAGTTGGGTGCGTGTTCATCGTTCACCCACCCCTTCTACGGCTTAGTCAGTGCAGCATTTTTCTGTTTGCGCCCACGTCTGTCTCGAGCGGTGCGAGCGTGCTGATCGGTCGCCGAGATCAAAACTGTCGACAGCATTCTTGAACCCTATGCTGCGATAACGTCGGCCGTAGGAGCCGTCGGCTAATCGCCAATTGTCTATACCTCGACACTCAACCTTTCACGCATAGTAATGCGGTCAGGCGCGCATGCACTTCAACAAGATCAGCCTGCTGAGCGATGACGGTATCGATGTCCTTGTAGGCCGCTGGAATCTCGTCGATGATTCCGGCGTCCTTGCGGCACTCGATGCCCTGGGTTTGCTCGGCTACGTCGGCGACGGTGAACTGCTTCTTCGCTTTGTTTCGTGACATACGCCGACCGGCGCCGTGTGACGCAGATTGGAACGAGTCAGGGTTGCCCAGGCCCTTCACGATGTAAGAGCCAGTGCCCATGGATCCGGGGATGATTCCCCACTCGCCCTGCCTAGCGCTGATCGCTCCCTTGCGGGTAACGAGGACGTCCTGGCCGAAGTGGGTTTCGGCGTTGACGTAGTTGTGGTGGCAGTTGATCTCAGCAGTGAACTCGACGTGGGGAAAGTGCCCGCGCATGACTGCCTTGTAGAGGCCGATCATGGTGGCGCGGTTCTCCCGGGCGTACTTCTGCGCCCAGTCCAAGTCCCGCCGGTACGCCCGCATCTCCTCGGTGTTTGCCAGGAACACCGCAAGGTCCGGATCGGCAAGCGCGTGGTTGTGCTCAAGCTCCTTTGCTGCCTTGATGTGCTGATCGGCAATCTCTTTGCCCGCACCCCGGCTTCCCGAGTGCAGCATCATCCACAGCGAACCGTCATCGTCAGCGCAGAGCTCGATGAAGTGGTTTCCGCCGCCAAGAGTGCCGACCTGGCAGGCGATTCGCGAGGCCTTCGCTGATAGATCAACTGTGAGCTCATCGAAGCCGTGCATCGGAGCGCTGTTGATCGCCGTCTCGTGCCAGTTGAAGCCGACAGGAATTGCAGCCTCGATATCGGAGCGTATGGCGGCGAGGTCCTCGGACAGGTCGTTGGTGGTGAGGTTGGTCTTGACGGCGGCCATTCCGCAACCGATGTCGACGCCGACTGCCGCGGGCGAGACAGCGTCCTTCATTGCGATCACCGATCCGACCGTCGCGCCTTTGCCAAAGTGGACGTCAGGCATCACCGCAACGTGCTTGTGGATGTAGGGGAGGTTCGCGATGTTGAGCAGCTGGGCGAATGCCTGATCCTCGACCGTCGCCGGGTCGGCCCAGATACGGATCGGGTGTGCTGCCTTTCGGATTGTGGTGGGCATCTACTGATCGTTCCACGTTCGTTTGAAATACGGATGAGAGTTTTCTGGGTGGGGTGCGGTGCGTGCGGTTAGATGAGCATGCTCGTAGGCGATCTCCCAGCCCTACCGCAGCACTACGGGGACCGTCTTCAAGTCGCCCTGCGGCGGCTCCTCGCGCACTGCTGGTTGGTCTGCCGCTAGGTCGATCCAGTTGGTGCGGGTGAGTAGTTCCTGCAGAATCACTCGCAGTTCCATCAGGGTCAGTACCCGGCCTGGGCAGGCATGTGGGCCAGTACCGAACACGAGGTTCTGGTTGGCGTTGGCTGCGGGGTCGTAGTGGTCCGGATCGTCGAAGACTTGCGGATCACGGTTCGCCGCAGCCCAGTTCAAGATGACGCGATCACCCGAGTTGATGTGCTCGGCGCCGATCTCAACGGGTGCGGTGGCGACCCGGCGGTTGGACACGAAGGGATCGTCGATTCGCAGGATCTCTTCGATCGCTGATTCCAGCGCGGCGTGGTCCCCGTCCTCTGCGAGTGCTCGCAGCGCTCGTTGGTGCTCGGCGTTGGTGGCTAGGAAGTGAACGATCACCCCGACCGCAGCGGCAATCGATCCCAGATCTCCAGCGGTCCAGTTCCGTAGGATGGATACGATCTCTTCGTCGGTCAGAGGGCGGCCATCGACGGTGTCAGCCATCAGTTCGCTCGTGACATCGGTTGGCGCGTGGTCGGTCCGGGCAGCCATGAGTTGGCGAATTATTCGGTCGAACCGTTCCGCAACCTCCGCGGTCTTGGTGCGATCACCAGACCTGGTTGCGGCGTGGTTGTCACGAACCCACTCAACGAGCGCCCCCTCGAGATCCGGCGGCCAACCGAGCCACGCTGACTGAGTGCGCACGGCGAACGGAATACCGATTTCTTCGATGGTCTCCACCGTCTCGTTCCGGGGAAGTCCATCGATGATCGCGGCTGCTGTTGTCCGGCAGGCTGGTTCCTCGTGGGCGACTCGATCATTGGTTAGGTAGCGGTCGACAACCTTGCGGAAGGCCAGGTGCTCAGCGCCGTCGAGGCTGTTGGGGATTGCGCGCCGCTGGGATGTTGCGCTTGAGAACGTCAGTGGGTCATTCGCCGCTGCAGTGACTTCGGCGTGCCCGAGCAGGACCCAGGTGTCGCCTTCGCGGGTGACTGGACAGGATCGGTGAGCGGCGTCGTGGGTCGTTCCGGGGTCTGGTGGTTGGGGGTTGCTGCCGGTATCGACTTGATCTCCCACAGGGTTCCCTTCTGTGCCGACCCTCGTGGTCGGCGGGACCGCCCATACTAGGTGAGACGCGCTGTTCGGGCGGTTTGCCTGGGGCCCTACCGAATCTGCCAGGATGCTTCAGAGCACCTCGTTGCGGCGGTTGTTCATCCACGCCTGCCATGCGCCCGTGCACCACAACGCCCACGCGATCAGGATGGGTTGGAATACGAGTCGCAGCGCGCGGCTGGCGTCGGAGTTCAACCCGAAGGCGTCGGTCTGGGTGATGAGCTGCGAGATGTTCCCGGGGAATATCAGAACGAAAAACGCCGCGACGACCCAACCGATTTGGATTCGCCATTTAGGGACTGCCAAGAGGCACATGGCTAGCGTTAGCTCGATGGCGCCAGAGATCGCAACGATGGCGGCGGGGAAGGGGAGCCAGGGTGGAACCTGGGCCATGAAGCTGTCGGGGTAGATGAAGTGGCCCGCCGCGGCGATGGTGAGAAACCCAGCCAGTACCCACCGGAAGACCGTGGCAAGTAGAGGTGTGCTCCGCGGAGTTGTCATGTCAGGACCCTAATGTGCGCGGCGCAGATCATTCCGACTCGGCGAGGCGGTTCCAGAACGACGGCGACGTCTGTCCGATTAGGGCTAGCGATGATGATTGCGCTGTCTGGATGTGGCATGCGGGCTCGACGAGACGCGGATCCGGCATGAGCGTCCCTCCGCGCGTGTGGTTGGTTCCGGGGCGAAGCGGATTGCCTAGGGGTGGGCGCTACAGCGGCGGACTCAGGTCTCCGAGAGCACTAGAGATAGATTCCCGTTCCTCGGGCTGCAGGAGCACCAAGTTTCGGCGTCCGCCCCAAAGTGGAACTCCATCAGGTGCGTACCTATAGGCTGATCTCGCGACGTCCTTCGCTCGGTCGAGATCAACACTCCAGCTAAGGTCCGCGCCAAGTTGCTCCAAATTGGAAAGATCGCGATCAAGCCAGCGACTGACCATCGGCGCCGTTACCAGTCTGTCCCGCTTATCGCCGTTACACGTTCGATCAGCGAGCACCAGATTCGACAGATCATTGTTCGCGTAGTAGCTCCACGGAATCACGTGGTCGACTTCAGTGTCAGTTCCCAACGCACTCTCACACCAGAAGCAATTCCGCACACCTAGACCCCGCAAGCCCTCCGCGACCGACGCGAGGCTAATTCGATCGGCACCAAACAAGAAATGGCGCAGCCGGTCCTCGTCACGGTGGAGTCGGTTAATGGCAGCCACCTCGCGTGTCCACACATCCTGTAGCGCTACGCGAAGAAGTGGCGCGCTTCTGGCAAGCGCCTCGGCAACTCCGGGTAACAGTACGATCGCGGGATCGGCATCTAACGCGCCACGCTCGGCTTCGTAGCGGCTGTCATCGAAGAGGAAGCGCGGGTACTGGCTGAGCCCGGCATCTGTTCCTGGGCGCTGGAGGCGAGGAACCGGCTGCTTAGCCAACGCCTTCGCGATCGCTGATCGTGCCTTGACGAATCCGACTGGATCGACGATTCGGATTGCTGTGAGTGAGGTGTTCGTCGTCGCGCCGGAGCCGCCACGTAGTTCCGCAAGTGCAGCAATAATCCGCCCACGCCCTCCCGACACCTGGTTGAGAACAACTTGCGTCTCGGGATATGCGCGGGTGTGGGGCCAGTAGAGCTCCATGATGCGCTCCGCCACATCAGTCAGCGGCAGTGCTAGCGGGTCGGAGCCGGTGACACGCTCCGCTGATAGCTCCATCAAGGCGAGCAACAGCGCCGGCTTGTAGGTCGCTGATCGCCGACCCTCGTCGATGATTGTCAGGAGACGTTGAAGGAACGCAGCGGTGTCTATCTGTTCGCTGGCTCTAGATTCCAGGGCGGTTGGTTTGCTGCTTCGCGGACCTGCACTGGTTAGGTAGTTCGCCTTCTCAGGAATCACATGCCGAACCCCGCCGGTCGGATCGGTCATATCGCCGTCATACCGCGGGATCACGTGAACGTGCAGGTGCATGACTGTCTGCCCGGAAGCTTCACCCGCATTGAAGCCAACGTTGTAAGCGCTGGGCGACAACTCCTGATCAAGGTCAGACTTCACGATGTCGACCAACGCAAACAGCGCGGCTCGCTCCGCTTCGGTCGCATCCCACCAGGTCGTCACGAGGCGCTTAGGAATGATCAGAGTGTGTCCTGGACTCACCGGAAACCGATCGCGGATTGCGAACGCCAGATCGTTGCTTGCGACCCAATGATCCGCCGGTATTTTGGCGAACGTCCGATCCTCGGCGAGGGCTTCCGGTTGATCAACCATCATGCGACGATACCGCCGACTGCTGCTTGCTCGCGCTGTACCGCAACACTAGGCTGGTGAACATGGAAAGCAGCGAACCTCAAGAAAGCACCGAACCTCAAGAAAGTACCCCCGCAGACCCAACCGACCCAAAGGAGCAAATGCGGCTCGCACTAGAGCGCAAGCACTCCAAAGAAAAGGCTGGCGAATCGCATACCGATGGCCAGGCCAAGGTCGGCAAAGCCGGCGGGCCATCCGGGGGTACCAAGATGTTCCGTCGCAAGAGCGGTGGCTGACCACCTCGATCGAAGGTGACCAGCCACCGATACTTCGAGCGTTGCTCCTACAGATCCGCGCAGGTCACCGACTTCGCTTTCATTGAGTCGATAACTGTGATCGTGCAGGCCGTGCGCTCCTTCACGTCGACGATGTTCATCGTGACACCGCCAGCAGCCTCACCGGTCGTGACATCCAAACCGGCAGCTTCACTTGCTTTGCGAGCGCAGGATCAACGCCGAGTGCGGTCAGCTGTGCGCCTAGATCCCCGGCACAATCGAGCGCGTTGTACTGCTCCATTGCCAACGCTTGCAGCTCCGGGTTCTTTGACTGCCCGCTGACGTCAGCGACGCTGCACCCTTGAGAGGACTGGGAGCTCGGTGCAGTCGGCTGAGCCGGTGCTGTTGAGGTGTCGCTAGTTGTTGTTGCAGAACTACAACCTGCCATCGCCATGGCGCCGACAAGTACCAACGTCGACGCAATTCCTAATCGTTTCCTGTTCATTTTCCCCGCCTCCAAACATCCCGATACTCGCGGATTCGCGAGCATGATCCGCCGGAGTGAGAGCGCCACGAATACCTGGCGGTTCGCGCTGCAGGCAGTGGAGGAACGGCCAGAAAGTGCATGAAGCATCACTTCGCTGGTTCGCCTTCATTCCACGCTTCACGCGGCGGACGAGGTTCTCCCGGAATGATGTTTGGGCATCTACTTGTACACAGGCGACACACTGTCAGACGGCCGACCTAGTATCGATAACGATCAAGACTTGGCGCATGTGTCAGGTGGTTCGTTTGAGCGCAGCATACCGTCGATTTTGGCCTCTGGCTCGCGCTGAATGGGGGATAGATGGAATCGAGTACATGGGATTCGGTAGCCCGAGTCGCGTTCGTTATTGGCTGCGCACCGGTTGTTGTCGCTGGTTTCATCCTGAGCTTCTTCGCTCCGACAGGATCGCTGGGCGAGTGGTTGGTCTGGGGGATGAGCTGGGGTGCCTACGTAACCCTGTTCTTAGGCGTCGTTGCGGGTATGGCGGTCGGTGGAATTCTCGCTTCTCCGTTCTGGATTACCGCCCGCGTACTTGAGCGCAGGGGTGATCCCGATGGCAACCAGTGACGCGGCGATCCGGGACCGGGTCGCTGGCGTTCTCGTGGGAATGGCGTGCGGCGACGCCCTCGGCGCAGGCTACGAGTTTGGGCCACCGCTGGCCGATGGTCACGATGTCAAGATGGCAGGCGGGGGTGGCTTTGGTTGGGCACCGGGAGAGTGGACCGACGACACATCGATGGCGATCGTGATCGCTCAAGCCGCAGCGGATGGGCACGACCTGCGAGCGACCTTGACCCAGGATGCCGTGGTGTCCGGTTGGGTTCGATGGATGCGCCATGCAAAGGATGTGGGTATCCAAACCCGCCAAGTGCTCGGTGCCGTCACCGACGCGGCTCCGTCAGTCTCCGCATCTGAGGCGGCATGGCAACACCACGAGAGCAACGGCCAATCCGGTGGGAACGGTTCACTGATGCGGACCGCACCAGTTGCGTTGGCCCTCCTGGACGATCCTGCTGCGATGGTCGATGCAGCGCGATCAGTCAGTTCTCTAACGCACTATGACCCCGACGCGGGAGACGCCTGTGTCCTCTGGTGTCTCGCGATCCGCGAGGCGGTGGTCAATCAGCGACTTGATTTGGTGTCGGGAGTCGCGTGGCTCGATTCGGACCGCCAGCAATTGTGGCGGGACCGCATTGCCGACTCGCAACACCGACGGCCTCGTGACTTTGCCAGCAACGGCTGGGTTGTCGAGGCACTGCTCGCCGCATGGTCGGCGATCCGCGAGGTGGTGGGAGCTGACCTCACGAGGCCACGACTCGAGGCTGGGGTACTGCGCCAGGTTCTCGAGGCAGCGGTTCGAGGTGGACGCGATGCCGATACGGTCGCGGCCATCGCTGGGATGCTCATTGGTGGACGACTAGGAGTCTCAGCCGTACCCGTTGCCTGGCAGCGGATACTCCACGGTTGGCCGGGACTACGTCAGCACGATTTAGTTGATCTGGCGTTGGCCGTGTGGAGTAGGGGCGTCGAGCCGGGTGGCTTCAGCTACGGCTACCTCAGCTCGCTCTCACAACAGACGCCACACCCACTTGTTGATCGTCTCCTGATTGGGCCCATCAACGCGATTCCTCACCTTCCGACCGAGGTGGACGCCATCGTGTCGTTATGCCGGGTCAGCCGTGACGATCGCCCGACAGGTGTCAGTAGTGACTCAGACCAAGTGAGGATCTGGTTGCTCGACTCCACTGACCCAGCTAGCAATCCGCACCTGGAGTTCGTTCTCGATCAAGCCGCAGAGGCTGTTCTCCAACTCCGAGCGGAGGGCCGCACCGTCTTCTTGCACTGCGCAGCGGGGCAGTCGCGAACTCCGACCGTGGCTGCGCTGGTAGCGGCCAAGGAAGCAGGCATCAATCCTCAGCTTGCGCTTGATCAAGTGTGCGCGGCGCTGCCCGATCCCCGTCCAAACGACTACTTTGTTGACGTACTGACCGGATGGTCAACTACCGATGTCAGCCGATAGGAGACCAATGAAAAACCAAGAGATCGTCTACGTCGACATGGATGGGGTCCTCGTTGACTTCGAATCTGGTGTGAGCCGTATTCCGTCCGCAGTTCGCGCCCAATACCTGGGCAACGAGGACGAGATCCCAGGGATGTTCGCACTGATGGATCCCATCCCAGGCGCGCTCGACGCGTTTCGGCTCGTGAGTGAGAACTACGAGACGCACATCCTGTCGACCGCACCATGGAACAACCCATCTGCCTGGACCGACAAGGTCAGCTGGGTTCGTCGCTACATAGGGGAGACCGAGGAGACCCCGGCATACAAGCGACTCACTATCAGCCACAACAAGAACCTCCTGCGCGGTTCCTACCTGATCGATGATCGAAAGAAGAATGGCGCGGAGTTGTTTGCCGGCGAGCACATCCACTTCGGCACTGAGCTTTATCCAGATTGGGACTCGGTTTTGCGCAGACTCGGAATCGGCTAGTCGCCCGAGCGCTGTCGTGAACGTGCTGTCGTGAACCTGCGCTGTCGTGAACGAGCGCTGTCGTGAACGAGCGCTGAAAAGTCAGACCCTCGGCGTACCTTGAACAAGTAATCAACGAACGGGCTCACGAGTAGTGACTGTCAGGCCTGGCTGGTCACTTAGCAACCCCCTCCAACGGTGCGGGGTGCTCCAGGAAAGAGCTGGCCGTGCGACGACATGTCGTTCGGCAAGACCAGGGCTGCCGCGATGCGCGGTCCAAGAACGAAAGGCAATCCTATGGCCACTTTCCCAACGCGCTCGGGATCGGAGGCGCGCACAGATCAACGATTGCGCATCGTCGGTTCTTCCGGTGCTGCACTGCTGATTGAGCGGACTCCCTGGACCGGCAACGTCAACGGCGCGTGCGTCACCGCGAATCGCTTCACTATCTCGCTACTGACCCCTGAGCGAATCGTTCACTACGTGAACCGTGACTTGACGTTGGCCGATCTCCTTGGCCTGCTCGACTTTGTCCAGGCAGCTCTGGTGGCAGACGGAGTTCACCTGATTCCAGCCGTCGAGAGCCAAACCGCTGGATTCGAGATCTGTGTCCGCGCCATTGAAGACGATGAGCTCGATTTGATCGTGCAGGTAGTCGTCTACCTCGATGAGGAAGCCTCCGACGTCGACGGCATCGGATTCCTGGTGAGCCGCGTTGCGCTGTGGGAGGCCAAGGCAACCCTCGAACGCTGGCTAGAGGTCGACGTCGTCGTTCCCGACGACATCGCTGGGCTAGGTGGTCGCTGATGTATCTCGTTGACAACCTCGGCATCGGTGGCCGACTCAACTACGTGGAACTGCACCACAATCTGGGCACACTCGATCCGTCCGGGACGCTGCACGCGTACCGCCTTGCCGTCCCCGCGAGCCGAGCACTCGCCGGTGAGATGGGCTTCGTCGTTGCCCACACCTCCGGCGCAATCGCTGGTATCGCGGGGGAGTCAGAGCAGGGCCAGCCCTGGATCACGGTCTTGCAGTTCTGGCAAGCGCAAGACGCGGGAGCTGCAGCGGCGGCACTGCACCGAGCCCTGGAACGGGTCGGTGGCTTCGAGGTGGTCGCGAGGGTCGAGGTTAGCGTGGCGGAAGTCCGCGACTACTACGACGAGGCCATCGTCGAGTTACTCGATGATCCCGATGCGGCTGAGGCGATTTCGAGTGCCGCAAACCTTGCTGACGTGACTTACGCGCTGCATGGCCTAGCTGTTGAGATCACCGGGTATCCCATCGCGCTTGCGGCGCAGTATCAGGCATTGGGTTGCGCATTCCCCAATGTTGATCACCTTTGTCAGGGTGACGTTCATTCCGACGTAATGACCGCCTGGGTCGAACAGCGGCTACCTGAGATGCTGCGCAAGTAGCCACCGCCGCATTGTCAGAGTCCACGCATATCGTCCGAGTATCGGCGGGGAGCACCAGGCGCACCGCCACTGGAGTGCGAGGGGGACGCAATGAACGACTCCATGATCAACCGAATTGAAGCGCTGCTGGCAAAGGCGGAGAGCACGGGATACGGCCCGGAGGCGGATGCCTATCTGAGTAAGGCGCAAGAGCTCATGGCTCGCCACTCGATCGACTCGGCGATGCTGCGGTCGATAGACGATAGGGTCAGGGCCAGCGAGGTCATCACTGTCGAGATTCGGGCGACCCAACCGAATTCCAGGTCCTTACCGCGTCTGTTAACACTGCTGGGAACAATTGCGCAGAACAACTTCTGTCGATCCTTTCGACGCGGTACCAGCGGAATCTGCGTCATCGTGGGGTTTCCCGAGGATATTGAACTGGTCCGCAATATGTATGCGCTGATATCGATTCAGATGCAGTCCGAAGCGACGCGACAGATGCGGCGACAGCCAAAAGGTCAAGGTGGTTTCAAGTTCCGGATGGGATTCTACGACGGGTATTGCGTGGCGATCTCGCTTCGACTCTCAGCCGCGGCAGATCGGGCGAACGCCGCCGCACAATCTGAGTATGGTCACTCAAGCGCGTTGGTTCTACGCGATAAGAAGGCGATGGTCGATCAACACGAATCGTTGAGAAACATCCGCAGCCAGCGAACGACTGGCGGCTCCTGGTCAGGAATGGATGCTGGTCGGGATGCCGGATTCCGGGCAGACATCGGCAACGAGCGGCTTGGTGGTGTGCGAGCCGCGCTGCCTACCTAAACCCGGCGACCTGTCGTTCCTACCAGGGAACACCGATGAGGAACGACAAATCAAGGTCGCGGTTCCAGCACGATGACCGGTATCTCGCGGTCAGTGTTCTTTTGGTAGTCGGCGTAGTTTGAATGCGCAGCCCCGAGGTCTGCGTAGAGCGATGCCCGCTCCTGGCCTTCGGTGATTCGCGCACGCAACTCTTGGGCGGCACCGCCAGCGATCCGAGCTGTGACGTCGGGGTTCGCCTGCAGGTTAAGGAACCATGCTGGGTCACGATCGTCGCCACCACGGGAAGCCACGATCACCGGGTTGCCATCAACCTTCCAAGGGCTCGTCAGCATGGTGGTTCGCGGCTCACCACTCTTGCGGCCGATCGTGGTCAACTCGACGACCGGCATCCCCATCACACCCCAACCAACCTTGCCAAAACTGACGGTCAGAAGAGCACGGTGGATAGCGTTCATGGTCTTGAACTGCAAGTCGTGGGCCATGCACACTGAAAGCGAAACAGCGCACCGATTATTCCGCGGAGCAGAAGTCCGCGAGAACAAAGAGCCGTCATCTCCTTGCGCCGATCGGCCATACTGTCCGGGTGCTGATAACTCTGGACCGGATTGTGGTCTCGAGAGGGTCACGGGTGCTGATCGATGGATTCACCGGCAGTTTTGGGGCTGGTGATTGCATCGGACTAGTTGGTCCCAATGGGTGCGGGAAGTCGAGCTTGCTTGAGGCAGTCGCGGGCTTGATCCCGCTCGACAGCGGGCACATCGAGACGGCGCCACCCCATCCGACGACCGGCTACCTCAAGCAAATCCGTGCTGTCCCGCAGACCTGGACAGTTGGCGAGGCGGTGCGGCAACTGACGGGTGTCGCCAGTGCTGAAGGCCGATTGGTCGAGGCAGCTGCGGCGCTTGCCACCGATGACTCACATGCCGCGGCCGTAGAGTATGACCAAGCCCTCACAAACTTCTCTAACGTCGGTGGCGGATCCATTGAAGACCGAGCGCCGACGGTCTTACACGAGGTGGGGCTCACCTTGGAGCTAGATCGCCCATGTCGAGGGCTGTCCGGTGGCGAGCTTGCGCGACTCAACCTCGCAGCCATCCTGCTTAGTCAGTTCGATGTTCTTCTGCTCGACGAGCCGACCAATGACCTCGACGGTGACGGGCTCAAGATGCTCGCCGACTTTGTGACGTCGCGCCGGGAACCTGTCCTATTGGTGTCCCACGACCGCGCGTTCCTCCGCCAAACGATCACCGGTGTAGTCGAGTTCGATCCGGCGCTGGCCAAGGTCGTGAGCTTTGCGGGCGGATTCGATGCGTGGCAGCGCGAGCGAGAGCGAGCGAGACAGAGCGCAATCGATGCTGACCAGCGGTACTCCGAAGAGGTGTCGCGGCTTCGAGAGCAGGCGGACGCGGCCAGGCGTAGTTCCGCGCGGGGGACCGGAGCAGCCAACCGTGCCTACTCGGAAGGTCGCGCCGATAAGCTGCAGCGCGGAGCGATGCGGGAAGGTGCGAGCGCCGCAGGATCGTCGGCGGCTCGAGTCGAGCGCGAGATCGCCCGGATGGAACAACCTACGCAGCTCCGAAAGATCTGGCAACTGAATCTGGACTTCCCCGCTAAGTCACCTAGCGCACGGGTGATCACCGCCGAGGCTGCCCGGGTATCCCGCGGCGGCTTTGAGCTGGGTCCAGTCGACCTGTCCATCGCCGCGGGTTCGCGCGTTCGCATCGTGGGGAGGAACGGCTCGGGCAAGTCACTGTTGTTGGACCTACTCGCTAGCGCGATGAGTCCCGATTCTGGTCGTGTCACGGGCTCTGGCGGAGGCAGCGTGGGACTCATGAATCAAGAAAGATCAGCCGTGCCGCGCTCAGAAGCGAAGCTGATTGACTGGTTCCCAACCGAAGCCAATCGTGAGCTCACCGATTCCCGTACCCTGATGGCGAAGTTCGGCCTCGACAGCGACGACATCAACCGGCCGATGAGCACCCTGTCGCAAGGGGAGCGGACCAGGGTGAACCTCGCTCTACTGTCCGCGCGCTCGACCGATGTCCTCATCCTCGACGAGCCGACGAACCACCTGGACCTACCCGCAATCGAGCAGCTCGAACAGGCACTCAATCGATACTCGGGAACGCTGATTCTCGTCACTCACGATGAGCAGTTTGCGTCGTCTGTGCAACTTGATCTGACGTTCGACGTCAGCTAAGCCAGGATGGACGATATGAGGACGACGCGAGTACCAGGTGAGTGGGAACCACAGGACAAGGTCATCATCGCTTGGGACGGGGCCGAGCACATTCGCGGACTACCAACCGATCCAGTGCACATCGCCGAAGTCGCCGCCCTGCGCGGCCGAGTCGGGATTGTGGTGATCGCCGAGCATGCCGAACAACTTGAGCAAGCGCAACGTGCGCTCTCAAGCCATGGGCTCTCAATCGAGGAGATTGACTTCCTGCACGTTCCAGAATTGTCAATGAACGTCTACCCACGCGATATCGCCCCCGAGTGCGTGATCGAGAGCGACGGGAGTGTCGGCTTCGTTGACATCAACTGCACCGTCTATGGCTATGCCTCCAGTGAGCACCCGATGAGTCGGGCGATGGAGCAGGTGGATCGCAAACTCGCGGCTCATCTTGGTATTCCCGAACATGCGTGGACGCGTGTGTGTAGCGAGGGTGGAGCGCGCGAGTTCAACGGCCACGGCGTCATGATGGCGATCGAGAAGACCGAACTGCAGCGCAACCCGGGAATGAGCCGAGATGAGATCGAAGCGGAGTTCGTGCGGATCTTCTCTGTCGACAAGGTCGTGTGGCTGCCATACCCGGCGTATGAGGATGAGCACGTCCTGCTCGATCCACTGATCGATGTCGAGACTGGGTCGAGCGGGTATCGGTCAGGCTCAGCCAACGGCCACATCGACGAGGTGTGCCGATTCGTTTCACCGAGCACGATTCTGCTGGCTGAGGTCACTGAGCAAGAGGCCGCCGAGAACCCACTTCACGCCATTAATCGCGCGCGGATGGAAGCAAACCTTGCTGCCCTACGCACTGCCACAGATCATGACGGAAACCCGTTCGAGATCGTCCGGATGCCGATGCCCGAGCCGTTCTATCTGGAGATGACACCGGAAGATGAGTGGCACGAGATATGGCAGACGGTCGCATCACTATCGGGCGCGACGACGATGTTCGATGGTTCGCAGATGCCAGCCGGTGACATGTCGATACTCCCGGCGATGAGCTACTGCAACTACCTGGTGAGTAACGGAACGGTGCTGGGCCAAAGCTACTGGGCTCCTGGGCGCGATTCGCGAGTTCAAACCAAAGACGAAGCGGCCCGAGAGACCCTTGCACGGCTCTATCCCGACCGCGAGATCGTGATGATCGACTCACTGGCACTCAACGTGCATGGCGGTGGAATTCACTGCAACACCCGCAATATTCCTGCTGCCCAATCGCCAATCGTCAGTTGAGAGTCCCGCTGTGCTGTGAGTAACTCCATGAGTTGGGTGCGGCTCTTCACCGTACCCGTCTTGGTGTCGGCGCGCGTAGGCTATCTTGGATTGGTGTTCACTCTTAAGCTGTATGTGACCGGTGAGACGCTGGCCTCGAGGACTGCGATCCGCAATCTTCACGAGATCTGCGAGACGTACCTTGACGAGGGGCGTTACACAATCGAGGTGATTAACGTGATTGATCACCCGCAGCTTGCAGAGAACGAGAAGATCGTTGCAACACCCACCCTTATCAGGGAGTTGCCGCATCCAATGCAGCGGATCATTGGGGATCTCTCCGATCGAGATCGGGTCCTGTTAGGTCTTGACATTGCCTAGCGACGGGGAGCGGCCTGTCATTCGGGTCCTCAATATCGAGGACAACGTTCACGACACCCACCTGCTGACTTCTTGGCTCAAGACATCCGTTCGTGCGGACTTCCCAGTTGTCTCAGTTCTGTCGAACAAGGAAGCGATCGACATCCTCCGTGCTGAGGAGTTCGACATTGTGGTGTCTGATCTTGGGTTACCGGATGCTTCCGGCGTCGATCAGATCGAGGACTTGCGCGCGGTCACGGCGCTCCCTATCGTCATTTGGTCGCAGGACGATAGATACGAGACTCAGCGGGAAGCCCTAAGGCTGGGGGCTCAAGACGTGATCGTGAAGGGTAGTCAAGGGGAGAAGGAATTCGACCGGGCTCTCGTATTCGCGATTGGTCGTCAAGCGGCCGTTGAGTTTGCGAACGAGGACGAGTCAGATGACGTCTCACCGGAACACTCCCGGCCGACGCTGACAGCTCAGATGTACGGGCTTAAAGCACTTTCGCAGCGTTTGCCGACTGTCTGGGAGAAGTTACTAGCGAACTACTGCGAGATGCTCGATCAGCATATCGAGAGTTCAGTTTTTCGCTCGGATGCAGATAGCGGAGATCTCGCTCGTTCTATCGGTGGCGAGATGGCCATCTACTTTGCAACTCCCCACGACATCACCGAGTTACATGCTGCCGCGCTTAAGGTCATGAAGCAGCGGCTCAGCATCGGAATGAGTAAGCAACTTGTCGGGGCAAGCATGCTCGTGCTCGTTCGCGTGATGGGCGAGCTCGTCTCGAACTACCGCCAGACTGCCCTGGTGCATACCGCCGCCCCGAAGAAGGCGAATATTCCAAAGTCCAAAGGACCCCAGAAGGCAAAGGAACCATCTAAACCCGGCGGTCCGACCGATCGCGACCGCCCCCGACAACCTGTCAAGAAGAAGGAGAAGAATGCTTGAGTTCACGGAGATCCCGAAGGTACCGACGAGGATTCCTGGTCTGGACATGATCTCGGAGGGTGGTCTTCCGATCGGTCGAACTACCCTCGTATCGGGAAGCGCGGGTTCGGGAAAGACGATTCTCGCCGCGCAGTTCCTCGCTCACGGTTGCGAAGACGGGGAATCAGCAGTGTTCGTCACCTTCGAGGAGACACCGGCGGATCTGCGCCGAAACCTGCAATCGTTCGGTTGGGATATCCAGGCGTGGGAAGACCAAGGTCTGTGGGCATTCGTGGATGCGTCGGCAGATATCGACTCACCGCCGACCTTCTCAGGTGACTACGACTTGGGCGCACTCTTTGCACGAATCGAGAGCGCGGTGCGCACGGTCGGCGCCAGCCGAGTCGCGCTGGATTCCATCGGCGCGATCCTGAACCAGATCCCGGATGGACGACTGATCCGCGCGGAACTATTCCGGTTGACTGCCTTGCTGAAGAGGATCGGAGTGACGGCGCTTCTCACTTCCGAGCGGAGTACCGAACATGGTGACATCGGGAAATTCGGCATCGAAGAGTTCGTCACGGACAACGTCATCGTGCTGAGGAACCTGCTCGAGCAAGAGCGACGTCACCGCACTATTGAGATCCTCAAGTTCCGTGGCACCCACCACCTCAAGGGTGAGACACCGTTCTCGGTTGTGCCGCGTCGCGGAATCGTTGTTATTCCGCTGTCGGGATACGACCTGAGTCAAGTGTCGTCCAACCTTAGAATCAGTTCCGGTAACAGCGAGTTAGATGACATGTGCCACGGCGGGTTCTTCCGCGACATGGTCGCGCTGGTGTCGGGGGCAACGGGCGCTGGTAAGACCCTGATGGTGACTGAATATGTCCGCGCAGTTCAGGATTCACCGGACGAGAAGGCACTTGTCTTCGCGTATGAAGAAAGTCGCGACCAACTAACCCGTAATGCTGCGGGATGGGGGGTTGACTACGAACAGATGGAGCGCGACGGAAAGCTGCGAATCGTTGCGAGTTACCCAGAGTCCCTCGGCTATGAGGACCACCTCATCAAGATGAAGGCGGAGATCGACGACTTCCAACCAACTCGGATAGCGATTGACAGTATGAGTGCGCTTGAGCGGGCAGGGAGCCAGCGCTCCTTCCGGGAGTTCGTCATCGCGATTACTTCAACGGTCAAGGCGAAGGAAATATCTGCGCTGCTGACCTCGACGACACCAACCCTCATGGGCGGGTCGTCGGTCACGGAATCGCATATCTCGTCAATTACTGATGGGATCATTCTCCTGCGCTATGTAGAAGGATTCGGCGATATTCGCCGTGGAATCACCGTTCTCAAGCTGCGAGGGTCACAGCATGATAACGAGATCCGCGAGTTCGATATTGGCGAGAACGGAATGCGAATCGGGAAGACCTTCCGCAAGGTCACCGGGATCCTCACTGGAGTGCCCGTTCACTTCGAGAGCGAGATCGAATCGATAGAGCAGTTGTTCCCTGATCCTGAGGGCAAGGCCTAGGTGCTCAAGGCCCCTGCGGGCACTAACACACGCGCCTAGTTGTCACGGTTCTTCTCTTTCTCCCGGTACATCGCGATATCGGCCCGGCGCATTAGTTGCTCGGCTGTCAGGTCGCTGCCTGGCTCGTACTGTGCGGTGCCGATACTGAGCCGCACATCGATTGAGGTGCTTCCGATATCAACCGGTTCGGCGAACGCGAGCTGAATCCTGCGCAGTACCGCAGTTGTCCGCAGCTTCTCCGGCGACTTGGAATCGATGATGGCGATGAACTCGTCTCCACCTAGGCGCGCGACCGAGTCCGTATGCCGAACCGCAACGGAGAGCCTTCGCGCGACCTCGGTAAGGACCGCATCTCCCGCTGCATGACCGTAGGAGTCATTGATTGCCTTGAAGTGATCTACGTCGACAAACAGCAAACCAACTGCTCCACCGCGACGTTCAACACGGAGAATTGATTGATCGATTCTGCTAGTGAAGAGGCGACGGTTTGGTAGTCCGGTGAGCGCGTCGTACAGCGCCGTCTCAGTTAGGCGTTGGAGCGACATCTGATCGTCGCTTACATCCTCGATAGTTGCCACGTACATACTCTTGCCATCTACCTGTGATCCGCTCACACGAACTGACCCCACGCCGGTCGATCCGTCTGGGCGGGTGATGTCCAGCCCGATCCGGCTTCCAGCGGCTCCGATATTGAACGGCAGACCGATCGCTTCACTTTTGTCGAGTCGCAGGAGTTTGCGGGCGGCGGTGTTGATCCACACAATCTTGAACTCGTCGTCGAGGAGCAGCATTCCGTCAGTGCTGGCCATGGTGGCAGCCTCGAGGATGATCGCTTGGTGATTCGACGCCGAGTGTCGTTGGGATGGGATACTCATTCCATCTGCGGCGCCCGGTGCATCTGCGTCAACGATCGCCAGATGGGGCGCTGGTTTAGACGTCACTGACTACGTATCGGTAGATTCTGCGAGGCCTTGAGTCTTTTCGACCAAATTTGGCCAAGTTTTTTCCAAGGGTCGTTCCCCGAGAGGTCTCGAGCACCTGACGGTAATCTCTGGGCGTGGAGTCGGTCGCGAATGCCTCGTTCCAGACCCCAACCGGATGGAGCTCCGGTCACCTTCAGACGGTCCGCGCACAGCTTCGCCCTGGGTCATTTCCGCTTGAGTCGCTCGGTCTTGCGCGCCAGATCATCGTCGATCTGGACGACGGAACCGGCGACCGGCTCTCTGTCATCGTGCATCGATCCAACCGGCCGCAACCGACGAATGGTGGGCGTGATGCGGGCGTGCGACTCGTCGTTCTCATCCATGGATTGGGTGGGTCAGCGGAGTCAACGTATGTGATGAGTACCGCCCACGCCTTGTTGCGGGCCGGGTTCAACGTCGCGCGTCTCGATCTGCGAGGAGCGGGGCTCTCTAAGGAGATGAGTCGGAACTTCTACCACGCCGGGAAGACCGAGGATGTGCGCCGCGTTCTCTACCGATTGGCCAGCGAGCCGGAAGCGCTGGATGACAGCACACGCCTACCCTCCCTCGGCGTGGTCGGGTTCTCCCTAGGCGGCAACGTCGCTATCAAACTCCTCGGTGAGCCACTGCCAGGCCTTGAGCGAGTTGCTGGTGTCGCCATATCAGCACCATTGGACCTACAGGTCGGATCGGGGCACCTCTCACGGGCAGCGTTCGGCGGCTATGAGAAGTACATCCTGCGCTCTCTTAAACGTGACTCACTCCAGGAATTCCCGGGTAGGGGCGCACGTGTCAGCGCTGATGAACGTCGACTTATCGAACAGGCGCGAGACCTCGCCGACTTCGACAATGCGCTGACAGCCCCGCGCAATGGTTGGCAGGACGCGACCGAGTATTACCGAATCAACTCTTCCGGGCCGTTCCTGGCCTCTGTTGAGCGCCCCCTGCTGGTAATCCACTCACTCGATGATCCGATGATTCCTGCCTCGCCGTATCAAGCGATTGACTGGGTCGAACTGGAGCGCGCGGGCTTCGTCTCCCGGGCTATTGCCGAGCGCGGCGGGCACGTGGGATTCCATGAGCGAGGGCGCCGCTACCGCTGGTTCACGCCGCTGATCGTGAATCACCTGCGAGCTAGTTCGGCCCGCTGGCAGTGACACCGACGGTCCCGAACTCTCCGCGATCCATCTTGGTCGCGGCGACCCTGGCGATGGTCCTACTCGTCCTCGATTCGACCATCGTGGGAGTCATGCTCGCGACGATTCAGCGAGACCTCGGGCTCACCTCGACCCGGATCGCCTGGGTCGTCTCGAGCTACCTGCTCGCCTTGGCGGTATTTCTTCCGTTGGGTGGTCGCATCACCGATGCCATCGGCGCCGGGACGGCGTATTCGGTCGGCATGCTCGGCTTTGTCGTTGCCTCCGCCGGAATAGGGCTCGCTGATTCAGAGCTCACGATCGTCGCTTGGCGTTCGCTGGCGGGAGTAGCGGCCGCCCTGCTGCTACCCGCGTCGCTGACGATCATCACGAATACCTTCGAAGGCCAAGCGCGTGCACCAATGATGGCGGTCTTTACCGGCGTCGGGCAGGGGTTCGCGGTAGTTGGACCCATCATCGGCGGAGTGCTCGCCGAATTCTGGACGTGGCGAATGGGGTTCCTCATCAATATTCCGGTGGGTCTCATCGGGTTCGGCCTGATGCTTCGGGCCCGTCCGCTGAATACTCGAAAGGCGCTACCCCGCTGGGATGTGGTGGGAACAGTTGCGTTGATCGTCGGGATCAGCGGTGTCGTTGTGGCACTGCTTCAGCTACCTCAGTGGGGCATCGCGTCGCTGGCTACCTGGGTCATCTTCGCAGCGGGCGTGCTATTCCTTGCGGTCTTCGTCTGGCGAAGTCTGGTGGTGGAACATCCGATTGTCAATCTGCGGATCTTCGCCATCCGCAGTTTCAGTGCTGGAACGCTCGTACTGTTCTGCCTCGGATTCGGGATGACAGTTGCCGCGATTTACGGGGCGCTTGCTCTGCAGGAGGCGCTGGGGTTGTCTGCCGCAGCCAGCGGTGTTGCGTTGTTACCCATGGTGCTTCCGCTGCTTATCGCGACGCGCTGGGTCGGACGCTCCTACCACGCGCTCGGACCTCGTCAGATCGGGATCGTGGGCTCCCTCGTCCTAGCTGCAGGGTTGATGCTGGCAGCGCTCGGATTTGGATTCGGGTCCGTGGTTCTGGTGTGCATCGGGCTCGTCCCGGTCGGAATCGGAGTGGGCCTACTCCTTAGCCCGATGACGACTGCCACCTTGTCAGTTGTCGATGAGGGTGAACGGGGAACGGCATCGGGGACGATCTCTGCTGCACGTCAACTGGGATCGATCCTCGGCGTTGCCGTGCTGAGCGCCCTGGTCGCGATGCTGGCACCAGTGTTCGGGCAGGGGTTGGATTCCGGCGCCTCAACCATCGCACCCGGGGTCACTGCTGGCTTCGCCATCGCTGCCGCGGTGATGGTGGTCGCTGCCCTGGGAGCCCTGACTGGCTTCCCTCGCCGCGAAAGGGCCCCAACCACCCTTGCCAAGAGCTAGGAAGTCCTCGTGTCTGTTCTCACGTGGGCGAAGTGCCCAAGGACGATAGGCTGCCAGAACGCCGAAGTCTGACAAGTCGATCTACCACGAATCGAGAACTAGGTGACATCACCGTCTGGAAGCCATTCTGAACCGGCACCCATCGAATGGAAAGAGATTCGCGATCACCTCGTCGACGGACTCCAGCTCGATCCAGAGTGGATAGTGGAGAGCCCCGATCAGTTGCGCTGGCAGTCCGGCTTCCTTCCCACTACCGTCATGGTCAGCGCGCGGGGTGGATATGAAGATGGATCGGGATTGACGTGGATCCGGGTCACCGCCTTCACCCCGATCCTGACCGTCGACGAGCAGCAGGGGACCTCGTTCGCCGAGCACTTCAACGCGCGCTTTCCGTTTGGTTCATTCTTCTGGGAAGAAGGCGCGCTGATCATCGCGACGTCGCTACAACTAAACGCGAACTCGCGTGGGATTCTGACTTGGTTTCACACCGCGGTCTTGGCGCAGGCAACTGCCGCCCACGCGGCTAGCCGTGAGCTGTTCGCCAGGGCCGAGACCGACGAGGACCGAGAGTTTCTGACCAACTCGTTGCTGGCATCGGATGACCAACTCGGTGTACGCGCAGAAGCTGACGACCTGTTGTCGTTCTATGCCAACGAAGGTGCACGA
This sequence comes from uncultured Actinomycetes bacterium, assembly GCA_946803585.1. Lineage (GTDB taxonomy): Bacteria > Actinomycetota > Actinomycetes > S36-B12 > UBA10799 > UBA10799. The sequence continues at coordinate 149,517 of CAMPEQ010000005.1, read as the reverse complement.
GAGTCAGAGGATTCGCTGTTCCAATCTGGCACGGAATGCCTTGAACGGTGGGAAGTAGCCAAGCCGTACTTCAAGGAGTTGATGTCCCAGCAAGGTTGGCACAAGGTCGTAGACGACGATGGCGTCCTTGTGTTCTCAACCGATGACATGGCGGTTGGCGTCATCCCGGAGCACACCGGAGACGTCGCGAATATGTATGGGCAAGGGTTGCGTATCCAATGTCCAGTGAGCCCTCCGCTCGATAGTGGACCAGGAAGTTCCTTCCTCAACGAGGGAAATCTGCGGATGGCCAAACAGGGCGCCTCGCACGCCGGGAATCTGGGACTCGTTCGAGCCGATGGGGTCATCACCGCCGCCGTCTTCTCGTACCTTCCGCCGGGCTATCTGTATGGCTTTGACGAGCCAGCCGATCTAGCGATCGCGGTATTCAATGCGGCCATTCACGTCACATCCGGCGCAATCCACACAGTGATGGAATAGCGAATCGGGATATTGTTGGGTGATGCTGAGGACTCACTCCCGCAGGATCCCGTTCATCGCAACTCTCGGTGCTGTCGCCGCCGCGTCCCTCGTGCTTGCGGGGTGCTCTTCTACCCCAGAAGCCTCTCCGTCGTCGTCAAGTTCGCCTGCAGTTCCGGTGGATGCCCAGATGACGCCAGTGCTGGCATCAGTTCCGAACTCGCCGATTCCATTTGTCGGCTCGGATGCGAAGACGTGGCTGGTCTACGAGCTATCACTGATTAACTTCACGAGTGGGGCAACCAAGCTGGACAAGGTTGAAGTCCTCAACGCTGACACCGGCGCGGTTCTCAAGGAGCTCAGCGGCAAGGCAATCGCGCGAGCGACGCAGCCGTTCGGTAGTAGCTCACCGACCGACGAGGACATCGCTGACGAAGCCGGAACGGGCTCTGGTGCCGCAGCCAAACTGTCCACGCTTCCACCCGCGAGCGGCGCGCTGGTGTTCCTCGATGTCGCGATCGATGTTGATGCAACGGTTCCGACCAGGCTCAGCCATCGGTTATCGCTAACGGCTGAAGCCGCGCCGCCTGGATCCCAGGAGCTCACCGAAGAGGTCCCGGCGATCGACGTGAGTAGTTCTCAGGTTCCGATCGGTCAGAACCCACTACGAGGAGACGGCTACGTTTCTGCCGACTCGTGTTGTGCGAACCGGCACCGTCGCGCGGCTTTGTCGATCAACAACGAGGTGTTCCTCGCTCAGCGGTTCGCTGTTGACTGGGAGCAAGTCGATAGCTCCGGTCGGATCTTCCAAGGGGATCCAGCCGACGTGAACTCCTATGAGATCTATGGCAAAGACGCCCACGCGTTCGCGAACGCCACGGTCGCGGCCGCGGTTGACGAATATCCTGATCAGGTCCCGCAGACCGTCGAAGACGTCAACTTGCAGAACGCTGACGGAAACCACGTCGTCCTTGATTTGGGCAACGGCAACTATGTTCTCTACGCGCACTTGATCCCAGGCAGTCTCGCGGTCAAGGTGGGAGATCAGGTCAACGCCGGCGACGTGATCGGCAAGGTCGGGAACTCCGGCAACAGCATCGCTCCCCACCTGCACTTCCACGTGATGGACTCGGCATCCCCACTAGCGAGCAGTGGCGTGCCCTATGAGCTCTCCGCGTTTACCGTCACCGCCCAGGTGGCAGGTGACACGGCGGACCAGCGCACTGCAGCCTTTGATAAAGCGGAGGCGAAGGGGACAGTGTTGCCGACGGTGCCCTCAGCTAGCGACGGGGCACGCCAAGATGCCTTCCCGCTAGACCAGCTCATCATCTCGATGCAGTAGAAAGGCTCGAGCGCGCTGAAACGGGTGTCAGGCGAAGAGATTGATGACTGTGAGGGTGACCGTCAGAACGGCGACCGACACAACGATCATCTGAATCTTTAGCGAACGGGGTGCGGCGGGCATTTCCATCGCGGGTTCTGCAGAATCACCGGACGAGGAACCCATTGACATTGACATCGCCTCCCCAGTTGTCCCTGGTGTCCCGGACATCGTCCAGTGCGATATTGCCGGTGCCTCGGGAACCGCTTGATGCGAGTCCTTCAGGACTGTGATCATCCCGTGCTTCATGTGATTGGCGACCATCCACCAGTTCATCGGGTAAGCAGCAATGAACCCGCCGAGTAAAGCGATCGACATGATGAACCAAAACTGAGGTTGGCCCGGATCATCTCCACCTGCGACATGCGGCATCCAGAACTTTGAGACGAGCAGCATCCCCGACATTAGGCAGTTCATCGAGAGGAATTCAGGCAGAAAGGTCATCTTTAGCGATTTGCGATAGTCACCGTCTGCCATGTCTTTCATTGCGAAGGCCTGGAAATAGCCCCAACCGAAGCTGAAGCCCAGGACGTACTCGAGGGCAAAATCAGGCCAGAAGGTGAGTGTGAGCGCCGCACCAATCGCGGCTCCCACAATGATGCCGATTCCGTCTCCCGCCGCGCAGTGCATCGTGGAGCCAACGACCTGGCGCCAGCGGACGCTGACGTACTGCTCGTGGGTTCCCTTGATCGGTTCCCGGCAGGCGAGAACGTAGAAAAAGGCACCAACTGGACCGGTGAATGCAGTGAGGATGACGAAGGCCCACTTCATGACGGTCGCCTCGGGTGTTGTCACAAAGATGTCGATGAGCACGAACAAGAAGGATGGAATCGTCAGAATCCACCACATCAGCATTACGCCGTCGAGAAGCCCGTCTTCCACGATCACCATTCCTTCGCCGTTGCCCCGAGTGCTATGGAACCTAGCGGGATCGAATCTGGATGCGCGCGTCTAACTCGCATCGGGTCAGTCGTCAGGGGATGATTCGTCAAGCCCGTCGCGAACTCCAGACAGCCCGAAGGCGAACCTGATGACTAGCTCTCCCTCAATTGATGTGACGGTGATGGCGCCTGAGGATCCGGCGCACGACCAACCCGAGGCCTCAATCGATCGGTTGGTTCAGCCGTACTCGAGCCGCTGGCTGCGCGGGTACGCAATCCTGCTGACGCTGTCAGTTGCCATCGCGACGCTCGGCTTGATCATGAACTCAGCCGCTGTCGTTATCGGGGCCATGTTGGTCGCGCCGCTGATGACTCCAGTGCTCGCCACAGCGGGGGAGTTGCTGCTCGGGCAGTTCCGCTTGGCGGCGAGGATGGCGGGGTTGGTCGCAGCCTCGGCCATCGTCGCGATTCTGATTGCGTGGTTGTTGGCAGACCTGCTCCCGTCCGAAGCCGTGACCCTCACTCCCGAGATCGTAAGTCGGACCAAACCGAGCATCTTGGACCTGCTGGTTGCCCTAGCCGCCGGTGCCGCGGGTGCCTACATTCGCATCCACAAGAGCTGGACGGACTCCGCTGCGGGGGTCGCAATCGCTGTGGCATTGGTGCCGCCGCTGGGTGTGTGTGGAACGGCGCTTTCATTGCAGCGGTGGGATCTGGCGGGCAGTGCGCTGTTGCTCTTCGTGGTCAACTGGGTGGCGATTCTGTTGTCGGCGATCGTCGTCGCATTTCTGACCGGGGCGATCGATCACATTGCTCACGACGGGTGGACGAGAAGTCGTATCTTGATGACGGTGGCCGGTGTAACGGCCGCGGTTGTTGTGCTGCTGGTTCCGTTGTCTGCGGCAATGAACTCGCTGGTCGTTCGGGCACATGCCGAGACGGCGGTACATGAAGCCGCAGTCTCCTGGCTGGGCCCGGATGTGACTGTCACCCAGCTAGCGATCTCGGATTCCGATGTCGTCACCCTCGATATCGCTAGCACTGAGCCGCTACCGGCGATGACGAGCTTCGTCGATCAGGTCAGGGAACTGTTGGGCAATGCCTCGGCAATCGTCACCGTGCGACGGGCTGAGTCGAGTTCGGCGATCAGCCCGCTACACAAGAAGAAGACCGCCGCTCCGCTGGATACGGCCGAGATCAGTGACCTGACTCGCACGTGGATTTCCGAGCAGGCGCAATCGGTCGAGCTCACCGATGTCGTAGTCGATGCAAACACCGTCACCGTCACCGCGACCGGTCCCGACGCCAGCCCGAATGTGGAGCAGTTGGCAACGTTCCTGTCCGATCAGGTCAAACAAAGTGTCGAGGTTGACTTGCTATGGACCCAACAAGAGGGCCAGGCCCCGACACCGGTAGCGACCGCCGACATTGAGCAAGTCGTTCGCCAGTGGCTAGCACTAGAACTGCCGGGCGCTGATCTGCTAGGAATCCACCAGCTCCCGAACGGTGTCGCCGTTACCCTGGCCGTTCTTGATCCACCGACGCCAACTCAGACCCAAGGGCTAAGCGATGCGATCCGCGCGACTGGGCAGGTTCCCGATGACGACGTCATCGAGATTGGTACGGTCAATGTGACCGTCGTGTCGACCAACTAGAGGCTGTGGCAGTGACGAAGTGTGCACCCAGACACGTCAGTGAGTACTCGCCGCTGACCTACCCGGGCGAGATCCCCCGAGGGTCGTTCGCGATTCGTCGCGGCTATGTGGAGCCGATTCGTTCCACCGCAGACGGGATGGCTTTCGCCGATGGCCAACAGGTGGGTCCGTGGCTAGTTGGCGACGGGCTGGCCGAACTCGCGGATCTCTATGTCCCGATGCTTGCCTACGGCAGCAATGCGTGCCCAGGTCGGCTAGTGGAGAAGTTCGCTCGCTCCTTCCCGGTGGGTTCGGAACTAGATCGCATCGTTGCCGTTGGTGCGACAGTGATTGGGGCGCAACGTGCGTGGGTGTGTTCCCATACCGACCGCGGGGTGCTGCCAGTAACGATTGCGGCTGCGCCCGATCGGGAGCTCGAATGCCACGTGCTGCTGCTCCCTGCCCGGCTCATCCCCAAAATGGATCGCTCCGAAGGTCGCGCGACCGGACACTACGCCGCGGTGCGGCTTACCGGGACCGAGGCGCGCCTAGACGGTGGACAGATCTGGCGCCAGCCACTGTCCTACCTTGGCTGTGCCACTCGAGCACCGCTGGTCATCGACGAGCAGGTCCAGTTCTTCGATGACTTGCCGCTGGCCGCTGCTGAGTTGGCACTCACCAGGTATGTGGGTGGCCGCGAGACCGAGCACTTGCTCGCCCATGAGGAGATCGAAACCGATGTCGCATTGATCGACATCGTGGACAGGGTGGGGCTGGACCGGCCAGTGTTTGACCTGTTCGGGGAAGTTTGACCCAGAATTTTCAGATTCGAGATTAGGTAGTCCTCGTCCCCTCTCTTCTCTTAGGGAAGTTGGCCACTAAAGAGCGCGCGTTGGGAGTCGGGGCTCAACTGGTGGATCTCGGCCTCGATTAGCAGTTCTGAACCAGTGGCCGCATCGCAACCCCAACCCACCTTCCAGCTAACTGAGTGTCCTGGCAGGACCGCTGTCGCGGGATCCGCATCGACTCCTAGTTGCGAATCGAAACCGCGTTCGCATTCGACGCCTCCGGCAGACGCGGTCGCGTAGGTGTCGGTTGGCTCGTAAGGTTCGGTGCTGCCATTCGTCAACTTGAAGATCACGGCAAAGGCCGACTGGCCTTTGACATAGGCGTACTGTGACGGTTTGAAACTCGTCGGCTTGCTGATCCCCAGCGTGATCTCATCACTGCTGGTGAATGTTCCGCCGAGGGGAATCGTTCCCTCCGTGACTGATTCTGTACTTGCGGTCGCGCCATCTGACGCAGTGGGGCCGCCATCTGAAGAACTAGCGCCGACACTGCATGAGGCGACTAGCAGCGGAATGGCGGCAGCGATTGATAACGAGGTCACCCGCGGAGCATTCATACTGATCATAGTTGCAGAGGATTTCGCTACCACCTTAGTAGCCGCTGCGTGAATAGTGCTGGTAGTCAGGGTTCCGGTACGTCCCACCCCATGTCCAGCCCTTCTTGCGGAAGACCCGGGACACGACGCTGCGCTTAGTCAGCATCCCCGCCTGAACTGGCTTCCGTTTGACGTAGGCCTTCGCATTTCCCGGCAGCAGTTTGTTTGAAAACACGTGTGGATTGCGCCGAGGATTGATGTCGACGGCGATGCCTTTCGCGTGCTCGCTCCACCGTGTCGATCCAGGTATCCGGCGGCAACTGAAGCCACTGGTGTTGTCCGCGCGCATCGACTTGTTATCCGAGGAGTCGTACTTCTGAACCGGGGACATCTCGTGGATCGGGAAGCCCGCCTTGAATGCCTTACGTAGTGCTTTGCGAACGACCGGAACAACCTTGCGATGCACGATGATCCGACCTCGCAAGAGCTCGCCGTCGTAGTCCCAGTGGTTGATGTCGATAGCGCGCAGTTTCCGCTTCTTGGTCGGGCACCCCTTGACCCAGCTATTGCCCAAGTCCGCGCGACGTACCCGCGAGACGTCAGCGTGGGGTTTCGGTGTCGTTGCGCGCTGCTCAGCGCCGACGAAAGTCGACGCTTCACCCCCAACGACGACCATCGCGGACGCTCCATCCTCAGCCACGCCCTGCCCACCGGCAGCGTGAGCCAGATCTGCCTGCGACACACCGCCTAGCCCGATGATGAGTGCCATGAGGGCAATGTAGAGGCTGAGGGCTCGCAGATTTGGATTGCTGACGGAGTTCACGCTCCCATCGTGACGATTCCGGGTGAGGTAGGCAAGGAGTAGGTGGGCAAAGTTGGCGCGAATTTTGACGAAGGTCCGCCATCTCGATCAGTTGTCACCTGCGAGCACACGGCGGTATGTTCGCAGGTGTGAACGACCAACCGGTCCGCCAAGTCTTGTCGCTGTTCTTTGACTCCTTCGAGGCGCTGGTGCCCTACGACGTGATCAGCTATGCGGCGATCGACGGCGACTACGTGCGGGCAGTATGGCGCAGGTGCCGCACGGAGATCGACGAGAAGATCCACCCAGGGTTTCGCCTGACGCTAGATGAGACAAGTTTGGCTGAACTAGCCGAGTCCGGTCGGCCGCGCTACATCGACGACACCCGCGAGTATTTAGCGGCGAACCCGCAGTCCGTTTCGACTCAGCTCATCGTGGCCGAGGGGATTCGTTCGAGTCTGACCTGCCCCTTGGTCGTGGGTAGGCAAACTGTCGGCTTCCTCTTTTTCTCAAGCTGTGACGTTGCGACCTACCGAGATCTTCCAGCCGCCTCCCTAACTGGAATGGCCAGCATTTTGGCGGTGGTGATCGGCCAGGAACTCGCCCAACAAGAGGCCGAATCCGATCGCGTGCGACTCGCCGCCGACGCGCATAGCGATGCGCTGACCGGTGCGCTCAATCGCCGCGGAATGGAGTCAATGTTCGCGGCAATCGAATCCGCCAACCATCGCTATGGTGTGATCTTCGTCGACGTTGACAACATGAAGGCGATCAACGACACCTACGGGCATCAGATCGGTGATGTCGTCCTGAAACAAACCGTCGCCGCGATTCGGAATCAGATTCGCGATGGTGACGTCGTTGCCAGGGTCGGCGGCGACGAATTCGTGGTCGTCTTGCCAGGGGTGACAAACCGCAATCGTCTCGACTACATCTGCGCTGCGATCGTCACCGAGTGCGCAAAGAACCGCGCAACGGTCAGCGTCGGAGCCGTGTTCTCTGATCGCCCAGAAGTCACCGTGCAGGACCTCGTTGACGAGGCCGATAAGGTCATGTACGAAGCAAAGCGGATGGGCGGGAATCGCGCAAGCGTGCTAGTGCTGGAAGGTTCGTTAGATACCGAATAGGTAGGAGAAACGATGGGCGCAATGGACGACGTCAGCATGAACACGAATATGCATGCTGCATTCAAACGAGAGATTAGGCGGATCCAGGCAGGTCTGACGAAGGCTGAGCTGAGTGATCAAGGCGCGAGGGCACGGCTAGCTAAGCGGTACTCGTTCTTCTCCGACACGTTGCATCATCACCATGAGGGAGAGGATCAGTACCTCTTCGATCGGGTGAAGCCCAAGGCCTCGCCCGCAGAGGTGGCGGTTCTTGATCAGATGGAGGCCGAGCACGGTCAACTCAACGAAATCCTGACGACCCTTGACGGGCAGTTCGCTGCGATCAGCGCCGACACAGACAAGCAGGAAGTCTCGAACCAACTCGACGCACTCTTTGACGTGCTTACCCAGCACTGCGATGACGAGGAACAGAACGGGATTCAGATCGTTCAGCGATACGTCTCCGAGCACGATGTGAAGGAGTTCATGAAGTTCACCAGGGACACCGAGTACGCCAAGCTGGTGTTGCCGTGGGTGTGTGACAACGCCGAACCGGGGGTGGAAGATCAGACCTGGGGGATGATCCCAGGTCCGGTCAGGCTCTTCCTCAAGCCGATGATGACGCGCAAGTACGACGCTTTTTCACGTGAGTGCGCTGTCTAGCTAGCGCCGATTCCAGGGGATGAGCGCGCGCAGGCGGTTCGATGCCGCGCTCAGCTCGGCCAAGGCGGGTTCCCTCGTTTGCGGAAGCGTCGCGACGAGTTCCTGATATTCCAGGCTCCCGCAGCCTGCTTGCATCGGAATCGTCGCCGTAAAAGCCTCGGATAGCCGGGATACCAGGAGTTCTTCGGTGATCTCCTCGGCTAGGCCGTCGAGTGCATCGAGGATGGCGTAGCTGGCGGTACTCAGTTCCGGTTCCTGGCCCGACAGCGCATCTCGGGGCTCACATAGATGTAGAAGGAGATCTGCCTCAAGCGGATCCGGTAGTACTTCGCCCGTCAGATCCTGCATGACGGTCGCAAGGTGAATTGGTTCCACCGCGTCGTGGCCGTACTCGGCCGCGAGTGAGGTTGCATCGTTGATGAGGTCAACGAGGTACGTGTGGGCTGGGTGGTTCGTCATCTGCCGGGCTCCGTTTCTGCGTGCAAGGCGTCTTACCTAGTACTGACGGATGAAAACCGTCTCCCAACCCTGCGGAGCTCAGTTGCGCAAGAAGATCCGCAACTGGGAAGATCTATTTAGGTTGATCGAATCGGCAAATCGTGAGGGGGGAGCGTGAAGAAAACCAAGAAGGGCTCTGAGCCGACCCTCGCGATGGTGATGCAGGAGGAGATCGACCGCGAAAGGGAACTCGCGAGTGCGGATGGCCTCGCGACCCGCCCGGTTGAGTCGCTCACCGTGACCAAGAAGTTCGCCCCACTGCGGGAGCACGCGTGGCAGTTGGTGCTAGCGATTGAGCTCGTATGGTTCGCTCGCTCGTCCGATGAGACCTCCCAGCAATGGCCGCTGGAGAAGCTGGACCTCAAACTGCGGCGTGGTCAAGCGCCGATACCGACAGACCTGACGATCGCCCAAGGAGTTGTACAGGTCCTGACTGTGCTGGAACAGTGCGATCCAAAGTGGTTCGCGCGCAACATTGTCGAGCCGATCGCGCGCCGAGCAATCGACGGTTCGTGGGTGCCTGCCGATTTCTCCGACGGTGGTGACGATGCCGAGCACCAACTCGCAGCGGGAATGGGTGGCTATGCGGAATCGACCTTGTCTGACCTGCAGACGGTGACACTGGCGGCGGACCTTGCCGCAATCGCGGCCACGCACATATCCATCAGTGAGGAGCTTGAGATGGCCTTACAAAGTGATTCCCCGCAACCGGATAGTGGCGCCTACCGCGTAGCAGTCGAATGCGGGATCATCCAGCTGGCTCGCCTCGCACGCTCAGAACTCTTAGGCACGCCGGCTCCCGGTGATGTCGATGCACCCGTTGACGCCAACGACGTGGACCTCGTGAGAGAGGTGGCGCGGGTAGCAGCGCCAGCCCTAGCAACAGGCAAGTACGGCGCGCGATTTCGGCAGGATATCGCTGAGGGGCTACGGGAACGGCTGCACAGGGGCTGAGGAATGGCAGCACTGGTTCACCCGTTTGGGTGAACCACCCTGGTGATCATTGCCGGTTGGCGCTATGGGTGATCGAATAGGTGCTCGCTCGGCCAAATGGCGGGTTTCGTAGAGTAGGACTCAAGTTGGTCCGCTGACGCGCGTCATTGCCGCGTCGATTCCTGGGGGAATATCAAACGTGCGCGCTGTGATTCCTGGCTACGCCGTGGGGAGTTTGATCGGTACCGGTGGTTTCTCGTCGGTATACCGGGCTAAGCAGGAGCGATTCGACCGCGAGGTTGCTCTCAAACTACTCAACGTTCGACTCGACGAGCCGGGGGCAGTTCGGCGATTCCAAAACGAGTGCCGCGTCTTAGGGTCGTTGGACTCCCATCCCCATATTGCTGATGTGTTCGATGCTGGAACCGGAGCCGAGGACCAGCCGTTTATTGCCATGCGTCTGTACCCTCGGGGGAGCGTGGCGGGCCTACTCGCCGAGCAGGGGTACCTCTCGATCACGCAGGTGTTCAGTATCGGGATACAGGTCGCCGGTGCATTGCAGGCCGCCCACGATCTCGGGGTCGTTCACCGTGACGTCAAACCGCAGAACATTCTGCTCACGGACCGCGGCGACGCGGCCCTGGCCGACTTTGGTGTCGCCATCATTACCCAGGGCGCACAGGCAACGATCTCCCAGGCGTTCACCTATGACTACGCTGCGCCGGAAATCCTGGAGTCCGAGCAGTTTAGCCCCGCCTCAGATCAGTACGCGTTGGCCTCGACGCTCTACACGTTAGCGACCGGCCAGGTGCCGTTCCCTGGTTCGGCTCCCGCGTCAAAGATCCGGGCGATCTGCCTCAGCAGTCCCGACCTAGCCGATCCGCGACTCGCGCCGATGGCAGAGGTTCTGGCGACTGCGCTGGCTAAGGACCCGGCTGATCGCTTCCCGAGCGCAGCCGAGTTTGGTGCGGCCTTGGCAGCGGCAAAGACGGCTGAAGACGCCGCGATCGCGAGCCGCAAGTCCAACGAGGTCCATACCGTCATCCCCGCGAAGAGATCGCCGAGGCCATCGCCTGCCGCGGCCGCGCGCCCTCGCCCGGTCAAGAGTCCGTCCCGAACGGACCCAATCGAGCCCTCTGAAGGCGTCGACCGACTAGTTGGGGCAAAAGCTGCGGCAGCCACGGCGGCGATGATCACGGTCATTGTTGCGGCAACCAGTGTGGCTGGTGCTTACGCGATCTATTCGACCCGAGCTACCGAACAGCTGACCAGCGCCGACTGGCTGCTGTTCATGGGGTCGCTATTCGTGGCGACCGCCATGCTGGCTGGCGGACTCATCGGGTTCAGTCGTAAGTACCAAGCCATCGGTTACGGCATTGCGTTCTATGTCTTGGTATCGCGGTTCAAGCGAGACTGCGGCGTTGTCCAGAAAGCGATTGCCGAGGAACGGCCAGGTGCTATTGCGGGGGCGATCGTACTTGTTGTGATGTCCGGTCTGGCGTTGTGGTTAGTGGCGCGAATCGCGTCGCGGAGCTGGGTTCGTTCGAGGGCAACCGGGTGGCAAACGGCCGCGCTGTGGATGCTCGCCATATCGATCATGGGGTCGGTGGCGAATGGGTATTGGGGCTGGTCAGCGGGCGGCGTCCGCGACGTTGGCGAGTTTGGCAAGATCACCCTTGTTGCCGCACTGACCTTAGCGGCGAGCTTCGTAGCGATTTATGTCTGCAGCAGACTCCCAAACGGCCTCGGGCTCCTTGGCTACATCGGGGCGTACTTCGGGCTTCACGTGATCTTCGTGCTTGCCGCGCTACTAGAACTCACAACTGTTCCACCCGATATGGTCTTTGAGCTTGGTTTGCTCACCACCCTTGGCGCAGGGCTGATCTTCGCGATTATTCACGTGCGGCGGGTGTGGGGGATGCCCGCAGTTCCAGATGGAGCGGACCCAACCACGCCACCGTCCACTGCCCCTTCGGTCGTCGCCCCTTCGGTCGTCGATCTGCGCTACACCGGCTCGCCGACGGTGCACTTTGACCTAACCGACTCCCGCGCCGATTCACCTGTGGCTGACGTGGCTCCCACCGATTCAGCCCGAGATGAATCCGCGAGCGCACTAGAAGGTGGCCACACCGATCCGGCTGCCCAGACGGTTCACTTCGGTCAGAAGTCAGGTCTAAGCGAAGAGGCTCGCTAGAAGCTCCATTGCCCCTTCTCAAACAGGCGCATCAGCAGGTCGACAAAGTCCGATTCGCAGGTGTGACACCGCCCCGCTCCACCGAGTAGCCACGAACCACCGCCATCGCAATGTGCCCCGGCGTGATTGCGTCGATTCCGGGCAGGTGCCTGGCCGTGATACACAACCTTGCCGTATTTCTGTAGGGCCGCACCGAACCGTTCCTCGCCCATCATGTCCTCCGTGTCGTGTTGCGCCACTCGCTCGTTCTCGGAGTCGGCCTATTGCCGTACTCAAGTGACACGTTGTCTTGAATTCGCGGCGGCGACGAGGGGTAGAACTACCCAACCGGTGCACGAATCTTGTTGGCACGAGGCCCTCGCGGTGCATTTCGCTAAATCGAGTGGTGTGTGCGGATAATCCGCTTCGGTGGACAAACAGGACATAAGATCACTTGCTATGGATGCGTTGGCGATCGGAAAGGGAGCAAACTGCTACCTGATTCCATTGACGCGCCAGCGACTATCGATCGGGCGAGCCGATGAGAACGACATCGTGCTCAGCGGCGATACGACCGCATCACGTCGTCACGCCGTTCTCGAGCGGATCGATAGTGGTTGGCGGATCAGGGATCTCGGAAGTAGTAACGGCACCTTTGTCAATGGCGTTCGGGTTGGCACTCAGATGCGGATCAACCCCGGTGACAGCATCACGATCGGTGAGTCTGAGCTGGGCCTGCGCGAAGGCGAATCCGCACCCGATCCAGTTCTACGCACTATTCGTCCCTCGAACGCGGAGCAAACCGGTCCGGTCCTCACCCAGCGGGAGCGAGCTGTGCTGCGACTGCTCGCCAAGGGAATGACTGATACCGAGATCGCCGATCAGCTCACGATCTCGGTGAAGACGGTGCATTCCCACCTTGATCGGATCCGCGATCGATCGGGCCTACGTCGTCGCGCTGAACTAACCCGGCTGGCAATCGATCTGGGCTTGTCCGACGGATAGAGAAACGCACTGTCGGGACCAGCGTTCGCGCCGCGCTCCGATGCTGCTGCCAAGTGGTTGACGATGATTCACATTCGGGCGACTTGTCGCCATAGAGTCACCCCGAGACAGTCACCAACACCCACTCGCCAGGAGGAACGTTCATGTCCGACATCACCCCGCCAGTTGATCCCGATGGCATCGACGCAGACATCACGGCAGTCAGCGATGGCGCGTACACGTTGTTCGTTGCCGACTTTGGCGACGTAGACACCGCTTGGTCCGCGTACGAGGAGCTTAAGTCCGTTGAGGACGGCGCCACGGTTGAGATCGAGGGCGTGATCGTTGTCAAGCGCGAGTCGGACGGGACGATGGAGGTCCAGAAGGCAACGGATCACAGCACCCGCCGAGGTCTCGGTTGGGGAGTCGTTGGGGGTGTGGTACTCGGGGTGATCTTCCCGCCGTCAATTATCGGCAGTGCTGCCGTGCTGGGTGCAGCAGGTGCAGCGACGGGTAAGGCTCGCCAAGTCCACCACAAGAAGGAGCTCGCAGAGCAACTCCAGGACGCGATCGAGCCGGGCCACTCGGGACTCATCGCGCTGGTCTCGGACCCAGGCGCGGTCCGTATCCAGAAGGCTCTGGCCAAGGCAGATGCTGTTGTCGAGTCAGCGGTAGACAAGGCCGTCGCCGATGACATTAAGGCTGCGGCAAAGGAAGCTGACGGTTCAGAAAAGTAACTGTTGGTCAGTCAGTTCACTCTTGGGAGTAGTTCGTCCCGCTCTGCATGGGATCGTGACTCTGTGAGCCCTCTTCGATGCCGTCAACTGCGCGGTGTGCTGTGACGTCGCCGCTGGAATCCAAGCGGGAAGAAGCAGTCGGATGGGTCGAGGATGTCACGACCCGTGGCCACGACTGGCTGGATCGACATCAGACGATTAGTGCCTGGGTGCAACTCGTTCGGGAAGTGATTGTTGCGCAAGGTCAAACTCGGATTAGTTTGGTTGCCTCCGGTGCTGCCTTCTGGTTAGTCATCGCCCTCTTTCCAACCGTCATCGCGGCGGTGAATATTTTCGGTCTGATCTTTAGCCCGGAGGACATCGTCAATGCGATCAACGAGATCAACGCACCCGGGACGGGCTCAATCACTTCGTTGATTTCCGCCCAAGCCCAGGACGTTGCCGGATCGACCGTCTCGAGTCTGACGTTTGGGTTGGTGATCTCACTACTGCTGGCATTGTGGGCGGTGTCAAACGGTGCCTACAACCTGGCTCGAGCAATCAGGATCGCGTTTGGTATCCCGAATCTGAAGTACGTCAAGGGTCGGGTACGAGCGTTCGTCGGAGGTATTGCGGCAGTGATCGGCCTGGGGTTGTTGGCGATCGGTTTCGCTGGGCTCGGTCGGCTCAACGACTACCTTACCGGCATCTCTCAGTTTCTTGTTTCCGCGCTGGTCGTGTGGCCACTGACGTTCGTGCTCTTGACCGGCGGCATCGTGGTTGCCTATCGCTTTGCCACGTCGAAGGCAGGGCGTCACCTGCCGGCCGTTCCTGGCGCGGTGTTCTCGACAGTAACCCTTGCATTGTTGGCCTGGGGTGTATCGCTGGCGTTCGCTGGGTTGGGCTCGGCCTCACCGGTCTACGGAATCGCCGCCGGTGCAGTCAGCACGCTCATCACTGCCTACCTGGCGATGTTTCTGGTGCTGCTGGGTGCACTGATCAACGCGCACTGGCCGGGACTTCGAGAACTCGTTCCGGTGTGGGGGCGTCTGCGCTGGAGTAAGCAAGAGTCGGAGGGTGGGATCAGCCAGGAAGTCGATCCGTCTGGTGACCAATCATCTTGACCGCGCCGTCTTCCAGGCGGTAGGTGCTCGTCGCGCGGATGTTGACCTCGCCGGGCATTCCTCGGTGTAGTTCACCCTTCTCCCAGCCAACCACAATCCCGATCGAACCCGTCACGCTGTAGTGCCGGTCAAACGGAGTGACCCGTCCTCCTAGTTCGGTCTGAGCTTGCGCGATCCAAGCATCGCGGATCGCGTCCCAACCGACAATGACTTCACCCATCGGTCCCAGGTATGTGGCGTCATCGGCAGACGACAGCAGTTCAAGCATCGGATCGACCTCGCCGACGAGGACTGCGCCGAGTGCCTCGTAGAACATGTCACTTGATTGCCGCAGGCTCTCGAGGGTCATTTCCGTCATAACAGCAGTATCGCTTTGAGGCGGGGTGAATGAGGTGGCGAGTGGCCCGATCAGGGCGTTGGGAGAATCTGCGCGTGCTTGCGGTTCAGAGCTTGGATTAGGTTGCGGCGCCCCATACGATCGCTGACAAGTTCGTTCGCGATATCAGGGAGCCTGAGTTGATCGTCTATTTGTTAGCTGCACCGTTGTTCCTCGTCGCGTCCTACTTCATTAAGGACCAGCGCACTAAGACAGCGTTCATGATCCTGGCCGGAATGTCGCTCGTGATGTATTTCGTCTCGACTTGTAGCGTCTAGCGACCTTGCGCACTCAGTCTGTAAGCGTCGACACCTGATCTGGAAACAGACGCGTTTCGAGGCGTTTACAGGACCTTCACTTATTACCGATGAGTAGGTCTAGTCAGGGTGTTTGTTTGATGACACGGTGGGTATGTATGAACTGAGTCACACGCTCGCTCACCCATTCGGAGATGAAGAAAATGCTAAAAGCCGTTCGCACCGCCACAGACCCAAACCTTTCCGACGATCAGATCACTGAGATGCTGATGAATCGACTGCCACATGACGACGAAGGTGCCATGTTCTGGGCCTAAGCCACTAGCGCGACCCCCGTCACAGTTCACCGCCCGCACCCAACCTGGTGTGGGGGTGAACTGTGCCATTTGGTTAGGGTGAATACCCTGTGCTGCAACTGATCTCGGGTCCATGACTCCAATCGGGACTCTGCTCGGACTCTGCTTGGCCCCTTGATCAGGACAGCGTCGAATTCGCCTAACCTAGGAGCCACTCATGACCGGTTCAGTCATCGTTGACGGTGCTCGCACTCCGATGGGACGCCTGCTGGGCTCCCTTAAAGGCTTCAGTGCCGCGGACCTCGGCGGATTCGCCATCAAAGAAGCGCTCGAGCGATCCGGAGTAGACGGCGAACAAGTCGACTACGTGATTATGGGCCACGTCCTCCAAGCTGGAACCGGGCAGATCACCAGTCGCCAGGCCGCCGTCAAGGGTGGTATCCCGATGAATGTCCCAGCCCTGACCATCAACAAGGTGTGTCTGTCAGGAATGGACGCCATCGCACTGGCCGACCAACTCATCCGCGCCGGAGAGCACGAGATCATCGTTGCCGGTGGAATGGAATCAATGACGAACGCGCCTCACGTACTGATGGGTTCGCGTGAAGGCAAGAAGTACGGCGACTGGAAGGTCACCGACTCGATGGCCTTCGATGGCCTGACCTGTGCCTTCGACGAGTGCGCGATGGGCGAATCCACTGAGCGCTACAACTCGCTCTACGGCCTGACCCGCGAAGAACAAGACGAGTTTGCCGCCCGGTCACATCAGCGTGCAGCTGCGGCAGCGGAGAACGGCGTATTCGACGAAGAGATCGTCGATGTCGAGATTCCGCAGCGTAAAGGCGACCCCAAGATTTTCAACCACGACGAGGGCGTCCGTGCGGAAACGACCTCGGAGTCCCTCGGCAAGTTGCGTCCCGCATTCGACCGCGAGGGCACGATCACAGCCGGTACGGCATCGCAGATTTCTGACGGCGCGTGTGCCGTGGTCGTCATGAGTAAGCGCAAGGCCGAAGAGCTTGGCTTGCCCTGGCTCGCCGAGATCGTCGCTAGCGGAAATGTCGCCGGCCCAGACAATCCCTCCCTACACGCTCAGCCCGCACTAGCGATTGAGCATGCATGTAAGAAGGCCGATATCAACCCATCGGAAATCGATGTGGCTGAGCTGAATGAGGCATTCGCAGCGGTCGGGCTCGTCTCCGCTAAGCAACTCGGATTCTCCGAAGAGATGGTCAACCCACACGGTGGGGCGATCGCACTTGGACATCCTTTGGGAATGTCGGGCGCACGGATCACCTACAGCCTCGCACTGGAACTGAAGCGTCGCGGCGGTGGACTCGGAGCAGCTGCCCTATGTGGCGGTGGCGGACAAGGGTCTGCGCTGCTGCTGCGTCGTCCGGCACAGTAGGTCACCCTATGGCGCGACGCCAAGATGTTGACGCGCTGATCGCGGCCGCGCGCGAGGGTCAGCCGCGGGCAATCGCCCGGCTAATCTCGCTGGTCGAGGATGCCTCTCCGCAGTTGCGGGAAGTCATGTCCGCCTTGATGCCATTCACCGGTAGTGCTCACGTTATCGGCATTACCGGATCGCCTGGTGTGGGTAAGTCGACCTCGACATCGGCACTTGTGACGCTGCTTCGAGCCGAAGGTAAGCGAGTCGGCGTGCTTGCGATCGATCCATCATCGCCGTTTAGTGGTGGCGCGTTACTCGGTGACCGAATCCGGATGCAGGAGCACTCCTCTGACCCAGGGGTCTACATCCGGTCAATGGCCTCGCGAGGGCATCTCGGGGGGCTCTCGTGGTCGACTCCACAGGCGCTGCGAGTCCTTGACGCGGCCGGGTTCGACGTCATCATTCTAGAGACCGTCGGCGTTGGGCAGTCCGAGATCGAGGTCGTTGGTGTCGCAGACACGGTAATTGTGCTGTTGGCGCCGGGGATGGGCGACGGGATTCAGGCGGCCAAGGCCGGCATTCTCGAGATCGGCGACATCTTCGTCGTTAACAAGGCAGATCGCGACGGTGCCAGTGCTACCTCCCGCGAACTGCGCCACATGATCCAACTTGCTGACCGTCCCGCTGATGCCTGGCGGCCTCCGGTACTCAAGACGGTGGCCTCGCGTGGGGAGGGAGTGCCCGAGGAAGCAGCTGCTATCTCCGAGCACTTCGAATGGGCCTCGAAATCCGGTGAGCTCGCCGCCCGCCGCACTACCCGCGCAGCCGAAGAGGTCGAGGCGATCGCACTAGCTGCGATCCGTCGGCGCCTCGGCGATGTGGGAAGTGATGAGCGGCTACGGGAACTTGCCGCCCAGGTCGTTGCTGCAAAGATCGACCCCTACGCTGCCGCCGACACCTTACTTGAGGGCCTGTCCTAACCCTGGTCGCATGACAGGGGAATCTGCCGGGCGATTCGGTTGGTATGTCGACCGATCCGCCCTGTAGATGCACTAGGTACTCTGGCGAGCATGGATTCGCGAGATATTGCAGCTGGTAGAGAGCGTTGGCAGTTCAGATTTGACGAGTCAGTGGCCAAGGGACGAGTGCGCGACTCGGACTTCACGACGTTGTCGGGCGAAGAAGTAGATCCGGTTTACGGCCCGCCAACCGGTCAAGACGTTGAAGGATTCGAGCGAATCGGGTGGCCCGGCGAGTACCCGTTCACCCGTGGGCTACATGCCACCGGCTATCGCGGGAAGAACTGGACGATCCGTCAGTTCGCTGGGTTTGGCAACGCCGAGCAGACCAACGAGCGGTACAAGATGATTCTCGCCTCGGGTGGCCATGGCCTGTCGGTGGCTTTCGATATGCCGACCCTGATGGGCCGCGATAGCGATGACGGACGCGCGATCGGTGAAGTCGGACACTGTGGCGTCGCGGTTGATTCGGTCACTGATACCGACGTGCTGTTCAGCGACATTCCCCTTGGTGACGTCACGACCTCAATGACCATCAATGGCCCCGCGGTACCCGTCTTTTGCATGATGGTGGCGTCGGCGGGCCGACAGGGATTCGAGCCAGCGCAGCTCGACGGGACGCTGCAAACTGACATCTTCAAGGAGTACATCGCGCAGAAGGAGTGGATCTTCCCTCCCGAGCCGCATCTGCGCCTGATCGGCGACTTGATGGAGTACACCGACGAGAACATGCCGCGCTACAAGCCGGTCTCGGTATCCGGGTATCACATTCGGGAGGCCGGAGCCACTGCCGCCCAGGAGCTGGCATTCACGCTCGCTGATGGATTTGGCTACGTTGAACTAGGTAAGTCGCGTGGTCTAGACGTCAACAAGTTCGCCCCCGGATTGTCGTTCTTCTTTGACGCCCATCTGGACTTCTTCGAGGAGATCGCCAAGTTCCGCGCCGCCCGCCGGATTTGGGCGCGTTGGATGCGCGATGTCTACGGGGCCACCGACGAGAAGGCGCAGTGGCTGCGGTTCCACACCCAGACTGCGGGGGTGTCGCTGACGGCGCAACAGCCGGATAACAACGTCGTGCGAACTGCGATCGAGGCATTGGCCGGAGTGCTTGGCGGAACTAACTCGCTGCACACCAATGCACTGGACGAGGTCCTTGCGCTACCGAGTGAGAAGGCAGCCCAAATCGCCCTGCGCACGCAGCAGGTCATCATGGAGGAGATCGGTGTCACCAACGTGGCAGATCCACTGGGGGGATCCTGGTACATCGAGGCGCTAACCGACAAGATCGAGGCCGATGCTGAAGCAATCTTTGCCAGAATTCTTGACCTAGGCGGTCGCAATGAAGAGCATCCGATCGGTCCGATGACAGCTGGGATCTTGGCCGGTATTGAGGATGGCTGGTTCACCTCAGAAATCGCCGATTCCGCGTTCGCCTACCAAATCGCCCTTGAGAAGGGTGAGAAGCACCAGGTCGGCGTCACGATCCACACAGATGCACTCGATGAGCCGCTGGAGATCATGCGTGTCTCGCACGAGGTCGAACGGGCGCAGAACGAGGCGCTGGCGGCTCGACGAACTGATCGGGATGCGCAGGCGCTACAAGAGTCACTCGATGCGTTGCGGGTCGCCGCGAACGGGACGCAGAACCTGGTTCCCATCATGCTTCAGGCCGTGCAGGCCGAGGCAACTCTCGGCGAGATCTGTGGCGTCCTGCGCGAAGAGTGGGGCGAGTACCGCGAGCCTGCCCGAGGTTAGTTTGTCGTGGATGTGAGCTGCGTCTGCGGAGACCGTCGGACGGGGCGTATGGGCAATAGCACCGAGGCCACCACGGGGCTGGCAGAATAGCGGCCATGAGTTCGCAGGTTCCGCCACCCAATCCAGCCGCAAACCCAGCAGGTCTCTCCACACGAGGTGCCGTTGATCTAGCCGCCCTGGCGCAGGCCAGGGAGCAGCAGAAGGCTGCTGCCGAACGGGCCGAGCAGCGCGCGGCCAATCCGGAGGCCTTCGCTGCTGCCGCCGGTGCAGTCGTCGACGTGACGGTTGCGGATTTTCAGGCGGAGGTAATCGACCGGTCGTTCGACGTCCCGGTCATTGTCGACCTCTGGTCGGCCAGTAGTCCAGGTAGTCAGCAGCTGTCGCCTGTGATGGAGAAGTTGGCGCAGGAGGATGCTGGCAAGTGGGTGCTAGCCAAAGTGAACGTTGACGCCGAGCCGAGTATCGCCCAGGCCTTCCAGATCCAAGCAATCCCCACGGTAGTCGCGCTGATCAAGGGCCAGCCAGTTCCGCTCTTTCAGTCTGCGATGCCAGAGGCACAGATTCGGCAGGTCATCGATGAGCTCATCAACGTCGCGGCCGAGAATGGCGTGTCGGCGAATCCCGGGTCACAAGCAGAAGGCGAGGAGTCGGTCGCGACTGATGCTGATCCAGTTCCCGGGGCTGATGAACCCGCCGATGATCCAGGGTTCGACGCTGCCTTCGAAGCCTTTGAGGCAGGGGATTGGGACGGGGTTGAAGCTGCCTACCGTGATGTCTTGACTCGGCTCCCGGATGATCCTGACGCGACCGCTGGCCTCACGCGAGCTGCCCTTATGCGGCGTACGAGCGGGCATGATCAGAGCGCTGCGATTGCGGCGGCCGATGCTAATGCCACCGACGTCCAAGCGGCCGTACTGGCAGCCGATTTTGCACTACAAGATGGCGATGCTCGTGGCGCATTCGCCAGGCTAGTTGCGACTGTCAAGGTGACCGGAGGCGATGAGCGCAAAGCTGCTCGGGAGCACCTTGTGAGCTTGTTCGAGCTGGTCGGAAATCAGGATCCCGACGTTGTTGCTGCGCGAACTGCGTTGGCCAACGCGCTGTACTAGTTAGCAGTCTTACGACTGCCCGGCAGCGCCCAACACGTGTTTGGCCGCGATCTCGCGTGCTGTTGCCGTGTCAGGACCAGGCGGCGGAACGAGAATCGCCTCGCGGTAGTAGCGAAGCTCAGCGATTGATTCGCGGGCATCAGCCATTGCGCGGTGTCCGCCGTGCTTCTGGGGGCTGGCGTAGTAGACCTTGGGATACCACCGACGTACGACCTCCTTGAAGCTCGACACATCCAAGAGGCGGTAGTGCAAGGCATCGTTGAAGGCAGGCATATCCCGGGCGATGAAGCCACGATCGACGTAGACGCTTGAGCCACCAAGTGGAGCGCGGGCGTCATCACCGAGGTGGGACTTTAGGTAGTCGAGCACGATTTGCTCTGCCTCGGCCATCGTGAGTCCGGCATCGAGCTCATGAATGAGGCCGGATTCCTCGTGCATATTGCGGACGAAGTCGCTCATTTGTTCCATCGCGGCCGCGGGTGGCCGAATCACCACGGAAACGCCTTCATCGAGCTCGTTGAGTTCCGAGTCCGTCACGACACACGCAACCTCAATGAGGGCATCATCGGTCAGGCTCAGTCCAGTCATTTCGCAGTCGACCCAAACGAGTCGGTCATCAGTAGCCATCCATGAACCTTAGGCGAGATAGATCTCGCCGTGGCATCGGACCGGTAAGCGCAGCGACCTGTGTCGTTGGCAGGGTGGCATCTCTAGCCTGCCTATGCTCGACTCGTGGTCGATGCAGAGTTGGTGCGAGCGATGCGCGGAGTTGCCGTCGAGGCGCTCGGTCGAGCCATCGGCGATGACGAGATGGTCGTGCGCGGACAGCGTTCGCAGTTGATTCACACCCGTCGCCGCAAGCTCCGCCAGGTCGAGGCGAGGCTACGCGCCCGGCTCGGTATGACGCCGAGCCGTCGACGCGCGCGCCGCTCCTAGGCAGGGTCGGCTAGACACTAGAATCCGCCGAATGCGACTCCTCGTCACAGGTGGCCTCGGATTCATCGGATCTCATGTTGTTGAGCAGGCATTGGATTCAGGCCATGAGGTCCGCGTTCTTGACTTACGCGATGTCGAGTCGGCTGCCGCTGCGCCGGATTGTGGAGGCATTCGCGAGCCGATGGCCCACGTTGAGCTCCAAAGAGGAGACGTGCGTGATTCCGATGCGATGGGCACGGCTCTGCAAGGAGTTGACGCAGTTATCCATCTGGCAGCGAAGGTCGGTTTGGGTAACGGAGTCAGCGATGCCGTTGACTATGTGAGCTGCAATGACGTAGGAACTGCGATGCTCGCCCAGCAGGCCGCCACGGCGGGGGTTGATCGGATCGTGCAAGCGAGCTCGATGGTTGTTTATGGTGCCGGACTAGGTCGCTGCCCCTCACATGGGTTGACGGCTCCTGCTCCTCGCGAATTCGCGGATCTGCAGGCTGGTCGGTTCGAGGCGCACTGCCTCGATTGCGGCACGGAACTAGGTCCGGCTCTGGTCGAGGAGGATGCGCCATTGGCCCCTGCCAATGTGTATGCGGCATCCAAAGTGAGCCAGGAGATGCTGCTCGAGGTGTGGGCACGAGTCACCGCGGGAACGGGAGTGAACCTGCGTTTTCACAACGTCTACGGTCGGCGCCTTCCGCGCGACACCCCCTATGCCGGGGTCGCCGCGCTCTTCGTCTCGATGCTCAACAACGGCCAGGCGCCACAGGTGTTCGAGGATGGAATGCAGCGCCGGGACTTTGTTCACGTTCGCGATGTCGCGCGCGCTTGTTTGGCCGCGCTCAAGGTCGAGCATGCCGGGCGCACTACGTCGTACAACGTGGGCAGTGGCGTACCCCGGACAGTGGGTGAGATGGCTAGCTCCCTGTCGAGCGCAGTCGGGGGTCAGCCCCCAGAAGTCACGGGTCAGTTTCGGGTTGGGGATGTTCGCCACATCACCGCCTCGAGTCAGCGCGCGTCGAAGGCCTTGGGGTGGCAGGCAGTTGAAGGGTTTGACGAGGGGATGGCAGAACTCGCGACCCGCAGAGCTAACGACGGCGCGGGTGCGCCCCGGTAGCGACGGGCGAGCCGATGTGTCAAAGGCCGTGGCAACTACTAATTCGGGTAGGGCGCGCTCGAACGTGATCGTCGCGACCGTATTGTCGCCCTATGACCGAATCCGGAGACGCCGCTAGCGGTTCGCCGTTGATCGATGTGATCCTTCCGTGCCTCGATGAAGCCAAGGCGCTTCCTATCGTCTTAGCGGGCCTTCCTCGGGGGTATCGAGCCATTGTGGTGGACAACGGATCCACGGACGGCTCACCGCAAATCGCGGCCGGGCTAGGTGCGGTCGTCGTTCATGAGCAGCGCAAAGGCTACGGTGCCGCCTGCCACCGCGGGTTAGAGGAAGCAACTGCTGATCTCGTTGCGTTTTGCGATGCGGACGCGTCGTTAGATCTCGCGGAGTTGCCCACCTTGGTTACCGCAGTAGCGGAAGGTTCGGCGGACCTTGCCGTGGGGTGGCGCAACGCGGAGCGTGGCAGCGGTTGGCCTATTCACGCCAGGGTTGCCAACCGATTTCTGGCCTGGCGGGTACGACGCGCTACGGGTGCGCAGATCCGCGATATTGCGCCGGTGCGGGTAGCCGACCGTGCCCGTCTGCTCGCTCTCGGGATCGAAGATCGCCGGTCTGGTTATCCGCTCGAGACGGTAATTAGAGCTGCCCGAGCAGGCTGGACGATCGAGGAGTTTCCGGTTGGGTACGCGCCACGGGTAGGACGATCCAAAGTGACCGGTACTGTGCGCGGAACCGTCACTGCGGTCAAGGACATGAGTGCAGTTCTGGTGAGCAAGCCGGACCAGCGAATCGAGGGTGCGTGAGTCCAGACGATCTGACACTGCTCGTACTAGCAAAGGAGCCGGTCGCTGGAAAAGTGAAGACCCGTCTCACCCCAGCGATGTCGCCCGACCAGGCAGCATCGCTGGCAATGGCGGCCCTACGAGACACCCTGGAGACGGTTGCGGCTGCGCATGCGCGCCGACGAGTACTCGTCCTGGATGGTAATCCGGGGGACTGGATTCCGGCAGGATTTGAGGTAGTAGAACAGGTTTCCGGGGGACTCGATGCTCGGCTGGCCGGTGCCTTTGAGATCGCCGACGGGCCAGCATTGTTGGTCGGAATGGACACTCCACAAATCAGCCCGGCCGATTTGGCCGTTGACTTCTCAGAGGTCGACGCGTGGATTGGACCAACCTACGACGGCGGGTTCTGGGCTATTGCGATGCGTGAGCCAGATCCCCGCGTTTTTCCTGGTGTTCCGATGAGTACCGAGTTCACCGGTCGCGAGCAGGCGGCCCGGCTGGTGCAGGCCGGAATGACAGTGGGGCTGATGCCGATTCAACGTGACGTCGACACGGTCGCCGACGCCCATAAGGTCGCTACTGAGTCCGTATCAAGTCGCTTCGCGATGGAGTTCGAGCTCATCAAATCGGCGCACTCGTGGCCCGATGACGATCATTCCTATGACTCCGCGTTGCGGTTCGGCGAGACGCTCCATCTGGCAGTTGCCGACGGGCGCAAGGTCGAACTCAATGTTCACCGCTGGCGTTCTGATGCCGACGAGGCAGACCACTCGCTACTTGAGCGCTGTGATGGCGCCACCCTCGATATCGGTTGTGGGCCAGGTCGTCTGACCGTCGAGCTCGCCAAACGAGGCCTGCCGAGCTTGGGCGTAGACGTCACCAGGTCAGCGGTAGAACTTGCGCGCCAGGCGGGTGCCCAGGCGCACTGCGGATCGGTGTTTGACCCGATTCCGCGGGAGGGCGAATGGGACACGGTGTTGTTAGCGGATGGGAACTTGGGGATCTCAGGTGACCCCCAGCGGCTCTTGACGCGGATTCGCGAGCTACTCAAACCGGGTGGACGACTACTCGTTGAGCCGACCGCTCACGAGACCGATGAGGTGCTGGCCGTGCAACTAGCGAGCGAAACGGCCGCCCGCAGTGCGGTCTTCTACTGGGCGCAGCTAGGTCCGCAGGCAGCCCGACGTCGGGTTGTCGATGCCGGCTTTCACCACACCGAGTCCTGGACGATGCATGGTCGCCACTTCATGTCGTTTACTGCAAGTTTGGTTGGCAGTCGATCAGTCAGTTCCTGATGTGCTGGGACTCCCAGACTGCTGCACGCCTCGACTGCGCACCAACCGGATCGCTACGAGGCACCCGGTGATCGCTCCGATAATCACCACGACGATGAGGAGGTTCCGGCTGTAGTCCAGCGGTAACAGGGTCGGGTTAGATGGGGTTCGGCCACCGCCGATGACGACAGGTAGCGCCACGAGCGCGATGATGCCGGCCACGATGAGTCCGCCCGCCACGATTTGTCGAACCCCGTCGGGTAGCCAGCGCCCGAGGACGAATCCGACTGCAGCGACTACCGCGGCGATCACCACGTCATGAAGGATGAGCCCGCCTGCCAGCCAGACGATCATATTCGGCAAGGTGTCGAGGGCGACCTGAGACAGCAGCGCGTAGGCTCCGATCGCCAGGAAGATCACCCCGGCACCCACCATCGCGATTCGGCCAGCTGAGGGTCGCTTACTCGCCAGTGGTTCCGGACTCATCTCGCTTTGAGCACTCACGCCATCACCTCGATTCGATGGATCCACTTAGTCTGCAGGACTCCCGGACGGTTGGGAGCGACCAGTCGAATCGGGTAGCCGTGATCGAGGGAGAGTTCCTCTCCGCCGATCCGCATCGCCATAACGGTCAGCGGATCGCGGGCGAAGTTGGCAGCAACGATGCTGGTGCCGTAGTTGCCGCCGGTCTCCAGTGACACGACCTGGATTGTGCTGGACGGGTCGATTCCCGCAGCGTCGAGCAGATCAGCAAGTCGGATACCGGTCCACATCGCCGAGGCACTCCACCCTTCAACGCAGGCGATTGGTAGCTCGACATCTGTTTGCGGCATTGCCTGAAGGTCATCAATGGACAGTGACAGCGGCGTTGGGCCATCGATGTCGAGTCGGTAATCGCCGCCGACGAGGGCTGGCGTTACCTTCGCAGACGCAGCGGTCTTGTTGACCGGGAGTCCCTGCGGGCTCAGCGTGGGCACTCGCGGAGCGAACGCAGCAACCGGCTCTAGCGCCGTGACGGTCTGACCAACGGTAGTAATAGTGACAGCGCCAACGGAGGCTCCCGCAACAATGAATAGGTTGCGACGCGAGATGCCCTCGCCCGAGCCGACAGGTTGTGGTTGCCCCTCGACCGGTTCTGCCGGCACCTCATTGCCCGGCTCGGCCACGACTCTCGGTTTGGGCCCCTTGAGGGCTGCCACGATCTTCGGGGCCTTGACAGCGAGGTGGATGAACAGCGCGCCAACGATCACAAACGAGATTGCGAAGTGGGTTTGGGTGAAGGGGAACGTCCACGGGTACCACTGGGAAATATTGATCAGCCCGGTCGCGAGCTGAAAGATCATCGAGGCAACGAGAACGGCAATGAAGAGCCGTTCGAGTCCGTGTGCCGCCGACTTAACCGGCGGCCATTCGAAGAGCCGAGGGTAGACCGACCAAAGCTTGAGTAGGAGCAACGGAATCGCCGCGATACCGGTAGCGACGTGCAGCCCTTGGGACAGGCGATAACCCCACACCGGCGCGGTGGGAATTGTCAGCCAATCAAGCGGGTGCTGCTGATAGTGACTCCACAGGCCCGTGATGAAACAGATCGCGACACACGCGGCGAGGGCGATCCCGATCTTGCTCGTGACCTTGTCACTGCGCAGGGTCGAGGAAAACGCCCCAGGTTTAAAAGGGAGTATCGGCGGCGGCTTATCGAGGAGACCCACCATTGCAACCTAGCCGCAAATCGCGTTCAAGCGGGTGAATAGGCCGGAATATGGCAATGTGGCGGTGTGAATCGACGGGTGGCGACTGCGGTTAGCGTGCTCGGATTCCTAGGTCTGGTCGCGCTCACCTGGGGAATCGTCCACGCGGGGGAGCGTCCCGAAGCCAGCGTCAGCATCCTCTGGCAGTTGACGGCGATGTGGGCGCTATTCGGTGTCGCCGCCTACGCCGTGTTGCGTTCTCCGAAGCGTGTCGCGATCTGGCTCATCCTCGGCGGCGGTGCGGTCTTGCAGGTTGTCGCGATGACATCCCCGCCGCAAACGAGTACGGACTACTACCGCTATGCCTGGGATGGTCGAGTGCAGTCCGCTGGCATCAATCCATACGAGCACGCCCCAATCGACCCAGTGCTGGCACAGTTGCGTGACCCGTGGCTGTTCCCTGAAGGGCGGACGTGTCCGCAGGAGGGCGTGACCACTGACTGCCCGCTGATGAATCGCCCAACCGTGAAGACGATCTATCCGCCGGTGGCACAGTTCTACTTCCTTGCGGTTGAGACGCTTTCACCGAGTGGCTCCCAAGCATTACCTCTGCAGATCGCTGCCGGACTGATGGGAGTCGCTGTTACCGGTGCACTGCTGTTGATTGCCAGAGCCCGTGGTTCAGATCCGCGGCGGGCGGTGCTCTGGAGTTGGTGTCCGCTGGTGGTGATTGAACTGGGCAACAACGCCCACGTTGACGGGGTCAGCGCATTACTCGTTGTGGTCGGATTAGGCCTGCTTGCGCGGCAAGCAACGCTGCGCACGAGGGACGCCATTGGTGGCGGCATCGCGCTAGGTCTGGCAACAGCGACCAAACTCCTGCCAGCGGTGCTGATGCCATCGGTTATCAGACGTCGACCGGTGGCAATCATTGCTTCGTTCATCGTGGCGGTTGTATTGGTCTATTTGCCTTACGTGTGGAGTCAGGGTTTGGCGGTGACGGGCTTCCTCGGCGGCTACGCAGAAGAAGAGGCCGGTGGCCGCTTCGCTGTTCTCAAGCTAGCCCTTCCTGATGGGTGGGTCGAACCACTGGCCGTGCTCATCTTGCTGGCAGTCGCGGTATGGGCATTGGTCTACACAGATCCAGTGCAGCCGTGGCTAACCGGCGCGGTCACTGTCGCAGTGATGTTCCTAGTTCTGACCCCGTCCTACCAGTGGTATGCGCTACTGCTGGTGCCGTTACTCGCACTAGGTGCCCATGCCGTTTGGTTTGCTGTCCCGATTGCAATGACGTTCGTCTACTTCGAGCCCGACCTTCAGACGGGGTTCCAGCCGTACCGCGGATTGATCTATCTAGCGGCCGCATTGCTGGTAGCTGGCGTTCTACTGATTCAAGTACGAAGGCAACGACCTCGGCCGGTTGTCGTGTCGTAGTCGCATCGGTCGGCGTCGTGATAGTTGTAGGATGGCGTTCGCCGACACACTCAGTTGTCTGGCCCCCGTAGCTCAACGGATAGAGCAGTGGGTTTCTACCCCATGCGTGAGGGTTCGATTCCTTCCGGGGGTGCTTCGCGAGTCTCTCGCACGACGCACCACATTTGGATTGCTGGCCGAAGATGTTCGATCTTGGTCTCACCTCAAGGTCGAACGCTCGGTAATCGAACGCTCTGTAACTGCAGAACAGTTAGTCGGGCATGGTGTCCCTGTCCTCGCTTACCGTCAGAGCTGGGGATCGTTCACGTGACGGCTCCTTCGAATGGATGAACTTCGGACTGTCGTGTCGGATGTTCTACTTTTTGATCAAGGAAGAGGCATCATGATCGCTTGTGGTGTTGGGTAGATCAACTAAGAGGCGAGACGGTATGCAGACACTAGCTAGGAGAATCGCAATTGGCGGAGCGCTTTCTGGCGTCATGTTCTCCGGCTTGGTAGCCACCTCGGCGGCTGCGAGTCCGGATTTCGACCCGATCCCGCGCAGTGAACATGAAGCCGGCCCGCTTATTGACGACATCCCGGACGACGCGCCCCTGGTACAGCCCTTCGAAGTAGGGACACCGGTCACAACGACAATCTCTGCCGACGATTCCGGCGTGGTGACGGGATTGGTCACCGACGAATCCGACGACCCGGTGGTTGGCGCGCTGGTCACGGTCGTCGCGACGTCGGAGGATGGGGAGGTCTACCAAGACAGCGATACCACAAATGCTGACGGGGAGTATCGCGTCGAACTGAGTCTGCCCTCGGGGACGTACACGGTGGTTGCGACTGCCGGCAACGCCGAGTCAGGGCAGGCCGTGATCTCTCGGCAGGGTTCGCTCAATGTCAAAGTGAGGGTGGCCACGACCGTCTCGGAACGGGCGACTGATGTGACCGTGCAAGTTCGCGACAACGGAGTACTTGCACGGGGGAAGGTCGTTCTCTTCGGTCAAGAACCCACCCAGTCTTCTAGGTCTAAGGTCGGCTCCGCAACAGCCGTAGGCGGTGTCGCGACTTTCCGAGTGCGGCCGTGGAAGAACCCGGTCTATACGGCGGTCGTTACGCGGAAAGGTCTTGAGTCGAGCGCATCCGAGACCGCGCGGACAACCCCTCGTTTCAAACTCGCAAAGCGGCCTGCAGGTTCGCCGCAACCTGCGAACGTCTACCCGGTCGGGGAGCAGCCGATCGGTGGTGGTGCCAAGTCGATATCACGAAAGATCCCCGGCAATGTGTGGCGCTCGATGAACGGACTGACCTGGCGCAAGGGGTGCACACCTCGTAAGAAATTGCGGTTGGTGCAAGTGAACTACCGTGGATTTGACGGCTACCGTCATCGGGGGCAGATCGTCGTCTCGCGATCAATCGGAAAGAAGACTGCGAAAATATTCAAGCGGCTCTACAAGAAGCGCTTTCCAATACGGCAAATGCAACTCGTTGATGTCTACGGCAAGAACCGCGGCGGACGTCCAGGAGCGAATGACTACAAGTCGATGGCTGCCGACAACACCAGCGCCTTCAACTGCCGCTATGTGGTTGGCCGCGAGTCGCAGCGAGTTAGGTCGCCGCATGCAAGTGGTCGATCACTGGATATCAACCCATTCGAGAACCCCTACGTCTCGGCAAAGGGGACCTACCCCAACACGTACTACCTGAACCGTTCTGCGAAGTCTGCGGGGATGTTCAAGTCGCGATCGAAGGCAACGAAAGTTCTACGTAAGGTTGGCTGTCACTGGGGTGGCGGCTACCGCGACTACCACCATTTCGACTGCTAGCTACCGGTTCGGCTAGCGATTTCCACCGGCCGCGCGATAGCTGGTTGAGTTTCCACAGATCTTTCTTTGGGTCTTCCTCCCAGGGTCTTGGACCGCAAGAGTACGTCGTGAACATGGTTGATACGGCGACTCATTTGGGGGAGTAATGAACGACAGTAGCGTGGTACTCATCGGCAAAGTGGTCAGTGATATCAGGTACACGAAGTCACAAGACGGGGGCCACGGGAATGCCCGCTTCCGGATCCTCGTGAAGGAACGGCGCTTTGATCGAATAACGAATCGCTTCGTTGATGCTGAACCGTCATTCTTTACGGTATTGAGTTGGCGCAGTCTGGCAGACAACGTTCACGCGAGCATTTGCAAGGGAGATCCGGTGGTGGTGTCCGGGCGGCTGCGGGTGCGTGAATGGCAGTCCCACGACGGATCGCGCGGGTCGGTGGCAGAGATCAGCGCGAACTCAATTGGTCATGACCTCGCCCGCGGACAGAGCCAGTTCGAGAGTCGACCTGCGCGTCGATCACTAACCCTGACAAAGGCTGATCCGGACGCGGCGTAGGAGACGCCTGGCGGGCTTACTACCCTTACTTCACGTGGCTGAATTCATTTACACATTGCGGAAAGCGCGTCGAGCGCATGGTGACAAGGTTGTCCTTGACGATGTAACCCTGTCATTCCTGCCGGGTGCGAAGATTGGTGTCGTCGGACCAAACGGTGCAGGTAAGTCGAGTCTGATCAAGATCATGGCAGGCCTCGACCAACCTTCAAACGGTGACGCGATCCTGGCTCCGGGGGCCTCCGTCGGAATTCTGTTGCAGGAGCCGGACCTCAATCCTGAGAAGAACGTGCTCGAGAACGTCGAAGAGGGCGTTGCCGAGACTAAGGCGATGCTTAAGCGCTTCAACGAGATCTCCGAGGAGCTCGCAGATCCAGAGGCTGACTACGACACGCTCCTCGCAGAAATGGGAACGCTGCAGGAGCAGCTCGATCACCGCAACGCGTGGGATCTAGACGCCCAACTCGAGCAGGCGATGGACGCACTGCGTTGCCCACCGCCGGATGCTGACGTCACCGTGCTCTCTGGTGGAGAGCGACGTCGCGTGGCGCTGTGCAAGCTGTTACTTGCCCAGCCAGACCTGCTCCTACTCGATGAGCCCACAAACCACCTCGACGCCGAGAGCGTGCTGTGGCTTGAACAGCACTTGGAGAAGTACCCCGGCACGATTGTGGCCATCACTCACGATCGCTACTTCCTTGACAATGTCGCCCAGTGGATCCTCGAACTCGACCGAGGACACGCCTATCCCTACGAGGGCAACTACTCGACGTACTTGGAGGCAAAGGCCGCGCGGCTCAAAGTCGAGGGCAATAAGGACGCGAAGCTCCGTAAGCGCCTGACCGATGAGCTCGACTGGGTCCGATCCAACCCCAAAGCGCGCCAGGCCAAGAGTAAGTCCCGCCTCGACCGATACGAGGAGATGGCGGCCGAGGCTGAACGGACCTCAAAGCTTGATTTTGAGGAGATCCAGATTCCGCCCGGCCCCCGACTGGGCGGCATTGTCGTGGAGTCCACCGATCTCACCAAGGGGTTCGGCGAGAAGTTACTCATGGACGACTTGTCGTTCTCGCTACCTCGCAACGGAATCGTCGGAGTCATCGGTCCCAACGGTGTCGGTAAGACCACACTGTTCAAGATGCTCGTGGGGGAGGAAGAACCCGATAGCGGCTCGATCAAAGTTGGCGACACCGTGTCGGTCAGCTACGTCGACCAGAACCGCGGCGGAATCGATCCAAAGAAGAACGTGTGGGAGGTCGTCTCTGATGGGTTGGACTACCTCAAGGTCGGCCACGTCGAGATGCCGAGTCGGGCCTATGTCGGCGCCTTCGGCTTCAAAGGCCCCGATCAGCAGAAGCCTGCCGGGGTGCTCTCCGGTGGAGAGCGCAACCGCCTGAACCTTGCGCTGACGCTCAAAATCGGTGGCAACCTTCTACTCCTCGATGAGCCGACAAACGACCTCGACGTTGAGACCCTCGCGAGCCTGGAGAACGCGTTATTGGAGTTCCCCGGCTGTGCCGTCATCACCAGTCACGATCGCTGGTTCCTTGATCGGGTCGCCACCCATATCCTCGCGTATGAGGGTGACTCGCAGTGGTTCTGGTTTGAGGGGAACTTTGAGTCCTACGAGGCCAACAAGATCGACCGTCTCGGTCCTGAGGCTGCTCGGCCGACTCGCGCCACCTATCGCAAACTGACGCGGGGCTAGGTTCTGTGGCTGACCAAGCAGCGCTACATATGCGCCATGCTGAGGTGGTCTTCCTAGCTAGCTATCTGAACAACCTGACCGAATGGGATGCCAGGGCCTCGGTTCGAATCACCCAACGTGATCGCGTGGTCGGGTTCTTCGGGGCGCCGCCGACCGGTTGCATTACCTTTGTCGCGGTGCCACTGTCATCGGCTGGCGAGCCTGAGGAAGTCGTTCACGGGCGAACTGTGTCCGCCGGGCGAATGCGCGACATCCTCGGCGATGTATCACTTCCGCCGCGTGGGTTCGCAGGTCGCAAGCTTCGCGTTCCCGACCCAGTGACAGGGCCTCTTGAACTGCTAACCCTCCCGCCGCTTTCAGGGTGGGAGGGAGTCGGATCGACGACCGCTGGTGACTTGAATCCGCTGGTTGAGCAGGCTCTGGCTGAGTTCCGCCGACGCGTGCCAGAGGGTGGAGACGTCGACGCGGCCGCAGCTCAGCGGGTGGCGGAGGAGATTTGGTCGCGTCCAGCACCCGGCGGTGTTCCGATGCGAGCTGTCCACACAGCCCGCAGGCTCGGATTCCTTACGAACGCCGAGGCGCAGGTGGGCGCGGCCACAACCGCGGGATGGACTCGGTTGGCAACTCCCTCAGGGCAGGTCTTCACCCCAGATGGAGCATCGAATCTAACTCTGGGATCCCTCGTCTGACTCTGGCTGGATCCCGAAGCTCGGTTTCGCTGGCCGCAATGTCTCCTGGACATTGACCATCGCGTGCGCTGCGGAGACCAGGTAGCGCCACATCTCGTCATCGAGTTCCGGCGATAGTTCGCGGGCATCTAGGGCGGTTCGAATGTGCATCAGCCAGTGGTCGCGTGCGGTCTCATCAATGGCGAAGGGCCCGTGCCGCAATCGCAACCGGGGGTGCCCGCGCTGATCTGAGTACGTCGTGGGGCCGCCCCAATACTGCTCAAGGAACATTCGGAACCGGTCCTCGGCCGGTCCGAGGTCCTCCTCGGGGTACAGCGGCCGCAGGATGGGATCGTCGGCCACACCGCGGTAGAAATCGCCAACGAGGGCCACGAAGAAGTCGTGCCCACCGAATCGCTCGTACGGAGTCTGGCCAGTCGGTTCGCTACTCACCCTGCACAGCTTACGGCTATGGCTTTAGTGGGCCGGTGCCGTACGTCTTCGGTGGAGGTTGACCCGGACCAGGCAGCTCTGCCTCGGAAACCTCGATCTCTGGTGTGGGCCCGGTATCTGGGCTATCGGGGTACTTGATCTTACTAGAGGCGGTGGTTGATCCGCCGGACGTCACCGACAGCCCGGCTCGGTCGAACGTGACCTTGAGACGCTCACGCAGGATTCGCGTCGCGGCGACCTGCTTTTCTGGCATCGCTTTGGCTGTTACTCGTACCGTGACCGAGTCTCCGCTGACTGATTCGACACCGGCGAAGGTTGGCTTGCCTAACAACATGTCGTCGTACTGGGGATCTTCGTCCATATCCGTGGCGACCGCTTCGACGAGGTTGCGGACCTTGTCGAGGTCCTCGCTGTAGCGCACGGGGATATCGACAGTTGCCAACGTCCAACCCTGGGAGCGGTTGGCTACCCGGACGATCTCGCCGTTGCGGACGTACCAAACGACGCCGGACATATCGCGTAGTTGGGTCACACGCAAGGTGACGTCTTCGATTGTTCCGACCACTGGCCCGAGGTCGACGACATCGCCGACTCCGTACTGGTCCTCAAGAATGAGGAAGATGCCCGACAGGTAGTCCTTCACCATGCTTTGGGCACCAAAACCAAGTGCAACACCAACGACGCCCGCGCTCGCCAACAGGGGAGTGATGTTGATGTTGAGCTGGGCAAGGACGAGGAGAATGCCAATCGCAGCGAAGAAGGCTGTCGTGACTGAGCGCAAGAGCGAGGCGATCGCCTCGGCCCGTGCTTTGCGTCGCTGGCTCATGAGCACCTGGCTGAGATCGCCAGTATGTTCTGCCCGACGGGCCACTGTCTGGCGCTCAGCCGATGACTTTGCCACGAGTCGCTTGGTGACGCGACTGATCATGACCGTGACGAATAGCCAAAGGAAGAAGCAGAAGGCAACGACAACGGCGATCCGCAGCGGTGTGCCGATAAGGGCCTGCCAGACCGAATTCCACGATGGAAGTGTCACTGCGCTATTCACCTCGACCCTTGCATCGTTTTGACACGGCTAGCTCTTTTCTTCCCGGTGCGGCGGACTGAGCCTAGTGGTCTGCGCCATGAATGCCAAGACATCCGATGAGAGGTCAATAGTGCGCGAAATTGACCGTGCTCCATGCCCAACATCACGTTCGCTTCGCAAGAGTATGGGGCGTGATGATGATGTTGCAGCTTGCATGGCCGCGCACATTTTTCGAGCGTGCATTGGATCGACCCGAGTGTCGTGATCGAACGTGGTGAATAGCGTCGCAGGATAGGCCGTGCCGCCGACGACGTGATGGTACGGCGAGTACCCGGCCAGCCAGTCAAACTCCTGGGCAACCTCGGCACTGCCGTACTCGACATTCCATGTCGCACCGAGTCCCGATGTCTCGTAACGAATCATGTCTAGTAGCGGAGCGGAGCAATGGACACCGGCGAACAGCTCGGGCCGCTGGGTGAGGGCGGCGCCAACAAGTAGCCCACCGTTGGATCCTCCGCTGATGACCAACTGCTCGGGCGTGGTCCAGTCGTTCTCAATGAGCCATTCTGCAGCAGCGATGAAGTCGTCGTAGACGTTCTGCTTCTTGCCTAGCATGCCTTCCCGGTGCCAGTGTTCGCCTTCCTCTGACCCGCCACGTAGACAAGCGATTGCGTAGACCCCGCCTGCCTCGACCCAGGCCAGAACCGATGGTGAGTAGGACGGCACCATCGAAATCCCGAACCCGCCATAGCCGTAGAGCACTGTTGGTCGCGGAGGATGAGCAGGATGACCGGAATCAACTGCCGGGGACAGCACCATCAACCGAACCTCAGTGCCGTCTTTACTTTGGTAGGAGTACATCGCTGAGGTGATCTTTGGAACCTCAACGAAGCCTGAGGGGTAGGCATAGACCTCACACTCGTCGGTGAGTGCGTCATAGCGCAGGACTCGGGGAATCGTGGCGTGGTCGGTGTAGCTGAACCAGGCCTCGTGGCCCCCGTCGGGTCGTTCAACGATCCCGCCAATGGTGCCGATCCCGGGTAGCGGGATCTCGCCGAGGCGGGTGCCTGAGTCCAGGTCATGAATCGAGACCTCGCTGACCGCGTGACGTGTCCACGAGACAAGCAGTAGGGCACGCTCGAGTTCTGGTCCATCCAGGATGGCGTATCCCTCAAGAACTGCCTCGGGGTCTTCGGGAATCAACGTTCGCCAGTTCGCGGGATCCAGTTTGGTTGGATCGGTTACGTAGAGCATGCCCCGCTGGGCATCGCGATCGGTATAGACGTACACCCGCCCGTCTCGACCAAATCGCAGACCCGTGTGGGCATCCACGCCGACCTGAACGGGAGTCAGTACAGGGGCTGCGGGATCGCTGTTGGCAAGGTCGCCCACCCATAAATCGTTTCGTGGAGCGGTTCCCTCGCTCGCACTCACGGTGAGCCATCGACCATCGCGGCTTACTGACGCCCCAAAATACTCGGTCTTCTTTCGATGCTCACCAAAGATCATTGAGTCGTTGGCTGGGTCATCGCCAACCCGGTGCAGCCACACACGGCGGTGGTACTGCTCCTCGCCATCGGGAACCTGCTCGGGTGGTAGACGACGAACGTAGTAGTACTGCTCGCCATCCAAGAGCCAGCCGATAGGGGAGTAACGGGCCCGATCGATCGGGCCTTCCAGGATTTCGTCAGTCTCGACATCCATCACGTAGACGGCCGACTCCTCCGTCCCACCACAAGACAGCTGATAGGCCAGTCGGTGTCCCTGCTTAGTCGGTTGCCACGAGTCAAGGGTGGTCAGCCCGGTGGGGTCGATCTGCATCGGATCCAACAGGATGCGCTCGTTCCCAGCTGCGTCCGTGCAGTACAGCACGGCATGTTCCTGCCCGGGCTCGCGGCGCATGAAGAATATCCGGTCGCCGCGCCACACTGGCGGGCTAATCGTTCCTGACCCCAACAGCGCTTCCAGTCGGTCGCGCCAGTAATCGCCGGTTTGCCATTCCTGCTGGACTCCAGCGAATAGGTCTGCCTGTTCGGCTAGCCACAGCTCGGTCGCCGGGCTATCACGATCCTCGAGCCACCTATATGGATCAGCGACCTGATACCCGTGGAGAAGGTCGAGGACATCGTCTCGAGGTGCGCTTGGATAGGCAAAGGCCGCAGGGCCGGAGGTTGGTTGCCTAGATGGTGTTGGGGCTTCAGCTCCCGAGCCAACGGCAGCGGCCAAGTCAGCAGCAGTGGCTAATTCGGTCGGCCCAATTGGCGCGGAACTTTTCGGCGCGGTCATAGGCTCGACCCTATTGGCTGGGATCTGCAGATATGACGCTCGGACGGCCGTTATCCGGTGTTATTGCTTGGCTTGCCGCCCCAATTGACACCTAGTGGGGAGTCCAGCAGGGCAGTTTTAACGACTAGATACCCCACGAGCCAGGTTCAGGACCATCGGTCAACCGTCACCTAGTGGGTTTCTCGGCGCTCTGGCGCGGCTGCCACGGGGCTTGTAACCGACTAGACTCGCGAGGGAGAAAGGCGTGGGCATTCGGGGAAGCGCAATCGAGAGATCTGCACTGGAGGCAGTCATGGCTACAGGGTCCGAAGAACCGACTGGGCAGAACCAGCAGCCTGCGAGCGGCCCAGCGCGACCAGGAGGTGCTGACAACTCCACACCGCCCACCAGCGTACCGCCGTCTGCTACCCCCGGCGCTTCAGGTGCACCGGGGGCACCCGCGGCCAGCGGTCCAGTTCCGCCACTGACACACAAGACCCCCTGGACGGCCTACATCCGGCCGGTGGCGTGGACGTTACTGGCCATCTACGTGATCACCTTCGTCTTCCTGAACCGCGAGACGGTAAATATCAACTTTCTCGCCTTTACCGCATCGATGCCGCTGATCTTTGTCCTGCTCGGGATGGCACTTATCGGAGCCGCACTCTGCGCCGGAATCATGATGATGGTGAGTCGACGATCTACCAAGAAGGCCGAGCTAACCCAACTCAAGGCAACTGACAGCAAGGGAAAGAAGTAGCCAGTGGCAGCTCTACACGATCTCACCGCGCTCGAGCAGGGGGCGGCGATTCACTCGGGAGAGGTCTCGGCCGTCGAGCTCGCCGAGCACTATCTAGAACGCAGTGAGCGCCTCACGGATGAGGTTGGTGCATTCGTTCTCACTACCCCGGAGCTCGCGATTGATCAGGCCCGTGCGGCCGACGAGCGCGTGCGACAAGCGGAAGCACCCGGAGAGCTTCCGGCGCTCTTCGGAGTGGTGTGCCCAGTCAAGGATCTGGACTTCGTAGCCGGCGTTGCGACGCGCTTCGGTTCTCAGGTGTTTACCGTCACGCCTGCCACCGACGACAACGTTGTCGCGAGTATGCGGTCAGCCGGCTTGGTATTCACCGGTAAGACCAACACCCCGGAGATGGGCCTAACGTGCTACACCGAGCCGGATGTCGCACCTCCCGCGAGGACGCCCTGGGACCTTCAACGCTCAGCAGGTGGATCGAGCGGGGGAGCGGCCGCTGCCGTGGCAGCAGGGTTGGCCCCAATTGCCCACGGAAGCGACGGCGGTGGCTCGATTCGAATCCCCAGTTCGGTCACCGGACTAGTTGGGATCAAACCAACCCGCGGGCGGGTGAGCAATGGCCCGATCCGCGATTCCATTGGTGATCTGGCAACGCACGGACCGCTGGCGCGCACCGTTGCCGACGCCGCGGCTCTGCTTGATGTGATGGCTGGAGCTTTCCCGGGGGATCCATTCTCCGCGCGCGGGCCAATGAACGGAACATTCCTCGATGCGGCAAGGCGCGATCCTGGCCGACTAACGATTGGCTTCTACACCGACGCCTCGCTTAGCGACGTGCAGGTGCACCCTGATGTCATGGCCGCGGTTCAGCGGACAGCTGCACTCCTGGAATCGCTCGGACACGAGATCGTCGAGATTCCAGCGCCCCTGCGCGACAGCAACGTGCTGCCGACCTTTCAGGCCATTTGGTCCTCGTTAGCGCTACTAAGCCCGGTACGACCTGAGGACGAAACCCAGCTGCGTCCATTGACCCAGTACTTGCGCGAGCAGGGGCGTGGCGTCTCGGGTATTGAACTCGCGAGCGCGGTATCGATGATGCGGACTTCGTCGCGTGCGGCAATGAAAGCCACTGCCCACCTCGATGCAGTACTAGCACCAACCCTTGCTGACCTTCCGGCGCTGGTCGGACAGTTACGAAACGACGCCGACCCGGCCGCCGACTTCGCCGCCCAAGTCGAGTACTCACCATTCTGTGCGGTCTACAACGTAACCGGCCAGCCAGCCATCAACGTACCGCTGAACTGGAACGACGATGGCCTGCCGGTCGGAGTTCAGCTAGTAGGCCGAATGCATGACGAGGAGACGATCATCTCGCTTGCCGCGTCATTGGAACGCACCCAGGATTCCCAGCCGCGACGCCCGGCAATCTGGTCGTAAGCATCTACATGACCACGCCAACACTGGACCCATACGAGATTGAACCTGAACTAGCGCAGCTTGCTGCCGAGTACGGCGTCGCAGTCGAGTACCTCGACCAAGTCGGCATCCGCCAGCACGTCGCGCGCGCATCGGTGCAGGCAGTCTTGGCGGCGATGGGGGTCGAGGCCTCAAGTGTCGCCGCATGTAAGCGTGCTCTGAAGAAGTTGCAGTCCGCCCACTGGGGTGCCGTGACGCCGCCCTCGCTTGTCGTTCGGCAGGGTAGTGATAAGTCGGGCTGGGAGACCTGGGTCCACGCCGAACCCGACGCGGCTGTTCGGATCTGGGTTGACCTTGAGGAGGGCGGCAAGCGCTTCGACATCGCCCAGACAAACCGGCCGGTTGTAGCGGGGAAGTCGAATGGCAAAGCCATTGACGAGTTGACTTTTCGAATCCCGGGCGACTTGCCGACTGGCTGGCATCGGTTCGTGGTAGAGGTCAATGGTGCGGTCTGTGACTGTGCGCTGATCGTGACGCCTGAACGCCTCGAGCTGGAGTCCTTGCAGACCGGGCGCCAAGGATGGGGTGTCGCGACGCAGTTGTATTCGGCGCGTTCGCATCGATCCTGGGGGATTGGCGATTTGGCCGATCTGGCGGATATGGCGTCCTGGTTTGGTCGTGAGCACGGTGCCGATTTCATGTTGGTGAACCCCCTACACGCCTGCGCTCCCTCGGCCGGGATGGAGCCTTCGCCATACCTGCCGGTTACACGGCGCTACGTCAATCCGCTGTACCTACGAATCGAGCAGATCCCGGAGTACTCCTACCTTTCCAGCGAGCAGATTGCCACGTTCGCCACGAGCTCACAAGAGTTGCGCGACGAGCTCAACGAGCGAGATAGGTTGGATCGCGATTCAAGTTGGGCGGCCAAACGCCTCGCCCTCATGGCGATCCATGAGGTGGGCTTGGAACCGGGCCGCGCGGCGCAATACGCCGACTTCCGGGCAGCGGAAGGCGAGGGACTCGCGGACTTTGCGACCTGGTCGGCGATCTCGGAGTTGCACGGTCCGCAGTGGGATGAATGGCCAGCGCACTTACAAGAACGCACCAGCGAGGCAGTCGAGAACTTTCGGACTCAGCACGCTGACCTGATCGAGTTCCATGCTTGGTTGCAGTGGATCGTTGACGACCAGATGGCCGCGGCCCAGCAAGCAGCCCAAGACGGCGGGATGTCGATTGGGGTCATGCACGACTTAGCTGTTGGTGTGCATCGCTTCGGTTCAGATACCTGGGTCGACAGCGACGTCATGGCGCGTGGGGTCACAGTGGGTGCTCCTCCGGACACGTTCAACCAGATCGGCCAGAACTGGTCCCAGCCACCTCAGCGGCCCGATCGCCTCGCCGCTACCGGCTACGAGAGCTACCGGGATATGTTGCGCACCCTGTTGCGCCACTCCGGCGGACTGCGGATCGATCACGTGTTGGGGCTATTCCGGTTGTGGTGGATACCCGATGGTGAGTTGCCCGGAGCGGGCACATACGTCCGCTACGACCACCGCGCGATGGTCGACATCCTCGTTCTCGAAGCTTCCCGCGCGGGAGCGGTCATCGTCGGAGAAGACCTAGGGACCGTCGAACCGTGGGTGCGAACCTTCCTGGCCGAACGCGGGATCCTGGGCACCTCGGTGTTGTGGTTTGAGCGACCCGATGGCGAACCGGTTCCGCCGGCGAACTGGCGCGGTGACGCGATGGCATCCGTCACCGTCCACGATTTGCCACCGAGTCTGGGCTACCTCGCGGGCAACCACGTCGAGCTACGCGAGGAACTGGGGCTACTCAATCGACCTGTCGCTCAGGAATGGGCCGAGCATTCCGCTGAGATCGCTGCGTGGCGCACCGCACTGACAACCCAGGGTTTGCTTCGGCCCGGAGCTGGTGACGAGGAGGTAGTGGCCGCGCTGCATAGGTATGTCAGCTGGACTCCGGCGAAGCTGTTCGCGGTCTCCCTTGCCGACCTCGTTGGGGAGCGTCGTACGCAGAATCAGCCGGGGACTAAGGACGAGTACCCGAACTGGCGGATCCCGTTGGCTGACAGCGAGGGCCGCAATATCTTCATCGAGGATTATCCGCAGAGCAGACAGATGGCTCGGATTATCTCCGCAATCGGCGCATCGAAGTAGTCGCGGGCGAACCTTGAGTCGCGCGCGCTAGGTGTTCGGCGCTACCGTGGCGGGGTGGACGATTTAACGACACTTCAACAGGTTCTGGTGTTCGCTGGAATCCCGGGCCTCCTGACGCTGCTGCTTGCGCTGGCTATCCTCGCGCCAGGCTGGACTAGAGCAGGCCGGTACCGCCCGGGTGAGTCCTGGAACTACGAGCCAGTCCTGATCAATGCCTCGGTAGAGACCGATGTGCAGCTCGCGATTCAGGCAACCGCGACTGGAGAGCTTGATATCCCGGATCGATCGTCTGACCTAGTCATTACGGCGGAAGGTGGAGCCAGTGCTCGATGGTGACCTGATTGATACCGCGTTCACGACAATCCAGCTAGCGGACCTAGAGAAGGCGCTGCTGCGAGCCGAACGATCCACTGGGACCCGGTTCGTCGCTTATGTCGGAAAACTGGTTGATGGCCGCGATTCCGCTATCGCCATTCATCGCCAACTACCCGAACCAAATAGATCTGCGCTTATCGCTGTCGACCCGGAGCAACGAGTCGTGGAAGTTATTACCGGGGCGCACTTGCGTGAGGCCCTGGACGATCCTGCCTGTCGACTTGCATGTCTGACGATGACGTCACGCTTTGCCATCGGAGATATCGCCGCCGGGCTTCGCGACGGGGTCGTGGTGCTCGCCGACCATGCGCGCGAGATCCCTTCCCTTCACACGAATCTTCCCGAGTAGCGCAACCTAGCGCGAGTCCCGCTCTTCGGTATTCCTCCTTGCCGGGCGAGACTAGCGCGAGTCTCGCTCTTCGCAGCGCATAGCTCGCAAGACAGAATCCAACGACTCGGTGATCAACCGACGTGCTCCCGGGGCTAGGTCTGCCGTCTCGTGCAGGTAGTCCTCGGTCTTGGTGATGATGCCTGGCTCAACCAGGAGCGTCGGGTAGAGCCCGGCAACAATTTGCTGAGCCATCTCTGGTGTGCGGGTTGCCCAGGTGGAGGTGATCGCCTCAAAGTATTGATCAACATGCGGTCGCAGAAGTTCCCGGTGCTCGGCCACCATGATGCCGCCGATCGTTGCGGCTAGCAGATGGTTGGCCAGCGATTCATCGTTGAGAGCTAAGTCCCACGCTGCCGCCTTGGCCTCCGGAGTCGGACGGGCAGCCCGAACAAGCTGAGCATGTCGAATCCCCGTGGCCGTGTTATCCCGCTGGAGTTCGGCATCAATATCCTCGTCGCCAGCTAGATCAGTGATCACCATTCGAGTGAGGAGCAGCCAACGTAGGTCGGTGTCGACCACGAGACCCTCGATGGACTCGGTACCCCGGTACAGTCCAGAAATCAGCGCCAAGTCTGGTTCCGCCGTTGCCGTGGAGATGAACCCCTTGGTGAAAGCCAGCTGGTGGTCACTACCCGGCGTCTCAGTCAATGCGCGGTCGCGCAGTGATGTGGACAGGATCAGTTGGTACGGAGTGCGGTTTCGCGGTGCAGCGTAGAGCTCAAGCGCCGCTCGGGTCTGTCGAATGGTCTGTGAGACGACGCCAACATCCGCCTCTTTGGATAGGCCTGAGACGACAAGCTTCAGGTAGTCGCCGGTGCTCATCTCGGCATCCCTGGTCATATCCCAGCCGGCGCCCCAAATCAGTGCGCGAGCCAGCGAATCCGAAACCTGTGCAATCGAGGACACTGCGGTCTCGCTGCTGCGCTCATCGAGACGAATCTTGGCGAACGTGAGGTCGTCGTCGTTGACTAGCAGTAGGTCAGCTTGCGGTTCTCCGACGAGTTCGGTGACAGCGACGCCGCTGCCCACCAGGTCGAGTTCGGCTTGCCGACGCCGGATGATCTCATCGCCGACCCGGTCGTAGAGGCCGAGAGCGACACGATGGTTGCGAAGCGTCGGCGCGACTCCCTCCGGCTGATTCGGCGGATCCTGACGAACGATGACACTCGCGTAGTTGCCGGCACTATCCACCTGAACCTCTGGTTCCAGCAGGTTCACCCCGGAGGTCTGCAACCACTGTTGCGCCCACGAATCGAGTTCTCGCCCGGATGAAGCTGATAGGGCGGCGAGCAGGTCAGCGAATCGGGTGTTCCCCCAAGCATGGGTCGCGAAGTAGGCGCGCAGCCCGGCAACAAATTCTTCCTCGCCCACCCACGCAACGAGTTGGCGTAACGCCGCAGCTCCCTTGGCATAGGTAATCCCGTCGAAGTTGACCCGCACCGCGTCAAGGTCGACCATGTCGGCGGCGATTGGGTGGGTCGAGGGAAGCTGATCTTGTCGGTAGGCCCACGCCTTGCGCTGATTCAGGAAGGTCGTCCATGCACCGGTGAATCGAGTCGCGTTGACGTTTGCGTAGTGGGATGCCCATTCGGCGAATGACTCGTTGAGCCACAGATCGTCCCACCAGTGCATCGTTACAAGGTTGCCGAACCACATATGTGCGAGCTCGTGCAAGATCGTGTTGGAGCGCTGCTCATAGGCGGCGTCGGTTACTCGAGACCTGAAGACGTAGTCCTCTAGGAAGGTAACGCAGCCCGCGTTCTCCATTGCTCCAGCGTTGAATTCCGGCACAAAGATCTGGTCGTACTTGGCGAACGGGTAGGGCGTGGCGAAGGCTTCTTCATAGAAGGCGAAGCCCTGTTTGGTGAGGTTGAAGATCTCATCGGCATCAAGGGAGTCTGCCAGGGATTCGCGGCAGAAAATCCCGAGTGGGTAGGCACCATTGGGGCCGACGTACTCGTCGCGTTCGACATGGTAGGGGCCGGCGACGATAGCGGTGATGTAGGTCGAGATTCTCGGGGTCGGCTCGAACACCCAAGTCGCCGAGGAGTCGGGCATGGTTGAGGGAGTCGGCGTCGGTGAGTTCGAGATCATCTGCCAGTGATCGGGCGCGTGCACTGTTAGCTGCCAGTTTGCCTTCAGGCTGGGCTGCTCAAAGTTTGCGTAGACCCGCCGAGCGTCGGCGACCTCGAACTGGGTGTAGAGGTAGGTCTCCCGATCGACTGGATCAATAAAGCGGTGAAGGCCTTCCCCGGAACGCATGTACGCACAGTCGGCAATGACCTCAACAGTGTTCTCGAGTTGAAGGTCCGGCAGAGTGATTCGGGCTCCGTCACACACCTCGCTGGGGGTCAGTGGACGGTCGTTGAGGGTGACGGAGACAACGTTGGGGGCAATCAAGTCCAGCCACGTGTCCGTACCTGCCTGGGCGCAGGTGAAGGTGACAACAGTGGTGGACCGAAAGGTGGGAGCCGGGTCCGGTTCGCATGCCTGAGTAAGGTCCAGTTCGACGCTGTAGGCGACGTTGGAGATCAGTTCCGCGCGTTTATCGCACTCGGCCCGGGTCAGGTTCTCGATATCAGTCACCGGCGTAGTCTTTCAGGTTGGTCGCGCCACGCACTGCGCGAGGCGGTGCGGGAAGCCGCGTGGCGGTGCGCAAGGTCCGACGGGCGGTTTGGCAAACTCTCGCCCATGGTTGTTCTGTGGACGATTCTTGGCGCACTGCTGATCACCGTGGTGCTGGCGTTCGGTATTACCTACTTCATTGTGCGCCCTCGGCTCGCTCGCAAGGTGAATGCTGGAGCGGAAGTCCTTTCTCGTGAGCTACATGGGCGACTTCCGTTGCTATCGAGTGCCGCATCGTGCGAGGGATGCACTGACCCAGATCGATTCGGGCTCAAGGGAATTGGTGCAATCGCACTCACGGAGCAGGCGCTGGTGTTCGTCGCTGGCAGCACGCAGGACACCGTCGTTATCCCGCGCGAGGCGGTAACCGAAGCCGTCCCTGTGACGAGTTTTGAGGTGCTAGGCAAGACAGTGCGCCGGGCCCGGCCAATGCTCAGCGTGGCCTGGAATGACGGCAACAATTTCCCGCAACGTATTGCCTTTACCCTCGATGATCCGATGCAGTGGGCGGCAGCGACGCCGGTCGCGCAGCCGCAGTAGGTCAGTCACCACGCGCGGTACCTCACTAACGGAGGTCATCGCTGGTCCTTAGATC
Organism: uncultured Actinomycetes bacterium; assembly: GCA_946803585.1. GTDB lineage: Bacteria > Actinomycetota > Actinomycetes > S36-B12 > UBA10799 > UBA10799. Next base: position 104,525 of record CAMPEQ010000005.1, on the reverse strand, counting down.
GCGCAATTCTGCTTTGATGTGCCCATGGCAGTGGGGATTATTTGCGCACTAATCGCGGCGAGTTTCTTCGCTGTTGGTTCGATCCTGCAGGCCTACGCAGCTGCGCGAACCGAATCTGCTGGTTCCCTTGACCCACGCTTCTTTGTTCGGATGCTCAAACAGTTGCCGTATCTGTTGGGGTTAGGAGCGGACTTCGTCGGGTTCCTTTTCTCCCTCGTGGCGTTGCAGTTCCTTCCGTTGTTTCTTTCCGAGGCATTACTCGCCAGCAGCGTCGGCATCACCGCAATCCTCGCTGTGCTCTTCCTGAAGGTGAAGCTCAGCCCGATGGAGAAGCTAGCCGTACCGGGGCTCATCCTTGGGCTGGTTTGCTTGGCGGTCTCGGCCCAGCCTGCGGAGGCGGCCCAGATCTCCTCGACCGCGCGGTGGATCGAACTCGCAGGCGTCGTCGCTATCTTGATATTGGCCCTAGCCTCAACGCGATTACCAGCGGCTAAGGCCGGAGTAGCCGTTGCCGTCGTTGCAGGTTTGGCATTTAGCGGGATGGGAATCTCGACCCGAAGTCTGGAGATTCCTGACCAATGGTGGCTGCTGATCCAACAGCCAGATGCCTACGCGATCGTTCTATACGGGGCTATCGGCATCTTCATGTTTGCCTCAGCGCTGCAGCGGGCATCGGTGACGACGGTCAGCGCGTTGGTATTTGGACTCGAGACAATCATCCCCTCGATCGTCGGAATCGCCTTCTTGGGCGACACCGCTCGGGCAGGGCTTTGGCCGCTAGCAATTGCCGGATTCATCGTCTCCTTCGGTGCGGCGCTGGTCCTGGCCGGTCAAGCCGAGCCAGCGGTGCCGACAGAGGCTGGAACCTAAACGCGACTCGAACAGTCTTAGGGGCGTGCAGTCACCATTTTTGGGTCCAGTTCGAGGCACACTCGTCCTGTGAACCAACACCGGTTGGCCTATGTCGCCATGGGGGGAGCGCTGGCGCTGATTTCTGTCGCTAGTGTCGGCTTCGCCATGTCTGCGGCGCCGGATCCGGTGGCTGCCCCCGAGCCGGCTCCGATCGAGTCCGGCCCGCCTGCGCCGCCGTCGGCTATTCCAATCCCGGCCGATGCGGTTGTGCAGGGAGCTTCGACGGCTGTCACCAAGACAATCAAGACTGCTGATGATTCGGCTCCGACATCAGCGCGCCCCGTGCGGGTTTGCGATCAAGAGGCACAGGGTTGGGTGCGAAGTGAGACCGTTCGCGTTGCCACAAAGCAGTCCGCCCTCACTGTGCAGGTAGCGGCCTGGCGGGCTGGAGCTGCCGCTGGTGCTTACAGCGATCTAGTTGAAGCAGCACAGGACTGTGGACCCGTCTACCCGGCCGAGAACCTTGATCAGTTTCGAACAGGGTCGACAACGAGCGACGGTCTTTGGTCAATTGGGGTACAGCGGTTTGGGGACGTACTGGTTGTTGCTTCGGCGAGTAGCTTGAACAGTGACCCTGATGCTGTTCTAGACAAGGTGATGAAGAGCGCCAAGACGGAGCTCCCTGCCCGACTGTCGTCGGTCTGCATTGATCCGAGTTCAACTTCGGACAAGTACCTCGCCGCGCGGGACCCGTACTCGCCGGATTACAACGGCTATCAACGCGACGTCAAGACCTCGATCGTGTCAGCACCTGTACTGAGCAAGAAGGAGATCCGTCTGGTCCAAGCGGAGTCACCGACGGCTACCTGGCGGGGGCCCGGCGGGGTCTCCTATCCGCAATGGGCGCCGCTGGTCCTACCTCCTCCTGGTACGCCAATATCAGCCGATACTTCAACCGCCCCGCGCGGTGCAGCACCGGTACTCGTTGATCCAGCCAAGATCGTCGGCCCAAGTAGCTCCCAGCCCAGTGGTGCGCTCGGGGATGAACCCCAACTACCGGACTTTGAGCAGAAGAACTCCGTTGCGACAGCCCCTGCGGTCGATACTGATGGTCCCGGCTGCGGGTGGTCCTTCACCGCGACCGTGAGCCCAGTCGTGACAGAGGAAGAGGTCAACCAGCAAGCCCAGCAGGAGATCCTGAGCCAGTTGATTAAGGACACGAAGAAGCAGGGGCAGGCACTCGTTGAGACCGTCGCCTGGCCGCAGGAGCGCGCGGAGTGGTTGAAAGCGGCGAAGATCCAAGCTGATTGGAATGCCTACTACGCGGCGGTATCAAATGCGCGAGCCACGACAGCTCAAGCCAAGGCGGCTTACGACACTTCTGTTGCGGCGTGGCAAGCCGCAGCGGTCACTGGCGTTGTTCCTGGCCCACCCCCGGCCCCGGTACCAGCGCCATGATGCGCCCTGCCCTCATGATGCTGGGGCTAAGCATTGCTTGTGTTGGAATCGCTGCGTGCGGCTCACCGCAGGCGACACCCGAGGCCACAGCGAGCGTCTCAGCTAGTACGACGACGGCACCAGAGTTGCCAGATGGCATACCGCTACCGGTCGGCGGATCGGTGATTGACGGGCCAAACACATCGAAGGAATCGCAGGCGACTGGCTGGTCCGCGGTCGCCCTTGCCTCACCAACGGCAGATGTTGCGAGCGTGAGTGCGGAGTTAACCCAGGAGCTACAGGCTGCGGGTTGGGTGGATGAGGTCTCACCGACTGCTGATGCAGGAATGAGTATTTCTGCCACCCGAACTGTCGGGGACACGACGTCGTGGCTGAACGTCAATGTGACCCCGCCGCTGCCAGAGGGTGGTTCCGCAGTGACCTATCGCTTTGCTACCGGCCAGACACCTTCTTTGAAAGGAGGTGGACGCGCGTGATGCGGTTCAATCGGAACTCCAATGCGGGTAAGCCAGTGACATTGGACGATATTCGTTGGGAGTCGGCCGGTGATCAAGAGAAGCCAGGTGTCAGTAAAGCGCGCATCCTTGGACTGATTTCAGTCGCCGGGATCGGTGGACTCGTTGTCACCGCAGGCTTACTGCCTAATGCCGCGGTGGGCGTTGCCGCAACATCCCAGGTGATTGAAGCGTGGAACCTGCAGAGCAACACAATTCCTGCCGAGGCGCTTCCAGGGCGCACCACAGTGGTGAACAGCAAAGGTAAGCCGGTCGCCGAGGTGTTCACGGTCAATCGGGTTCCGGCCTCAGCCCAGGCACAGGGCAAGAACATCCGAGATGCGGTTGTCTCCATCGAAGATGCGCGGTTCTTTACCCACACCGGGGTTGATCCGGTTGGCACCGCACGTGCCCTCGTTGCCACGACAAGTGGGGACGCGATCCAGGGTGGGTCGACGATTACTCAGCAGTACGCGAAGAACCTGCGGTTAGCACAAGCGGTCCTCGATGGCGGCGGCGAGGCAGATCCCGCTGCGCTAGAGGCCGCAACCGAACGCAGCTGGCAGCGGAAGGTCGCTGAGGCGCACCTCGCGATGCTGATCGAGGCGCAGATGACCAAGGAGGACATCCTCACTGGATATCTCAACGTTGCCTACTTCGGTGCTGGTGCGTACGGGATCGAGGCGGCTGCGAATCGATTCTTCTCCATTCCGGCCAACGAGCTCACGGTTCCACAGGCTGCGTTACTTGCTGGCGTCCTGCAATCGCCAGCAGCACTGGACCCGCGGACTAATCCGGATGGAGCCCTCGAGCGCCGTTCGCAGACCCTCAATGCGATGGCTAACAATGGCTACATCACTCGCGAGCAGGCCGATGCATTTGCGGCCGAGCCCATTGAATTAGATACGAAGCTGCCAGATCAGGGATGTGCGGCGGCAGCGGCGGGCTGGGGTATGGCTTGTGATGAGGCGCTGAGAGAGCTCAAAAAAGCAGACTGGCTGGAACCGCAAGATAAGAGCCTGTTGCGCGCGGGGGGAATGACGGTTGAGCTAACTGCCGACCCCAAGACGCAGAAATCACTGAATAAGGCAGCCGCGAACCTGATTCCGAGTGATGACCGAGTTGCTAACGCCGCAACCCTGATCGAGCCGGGAACCGGCCACATTAAGGCAATGGGCAGTAACCGGAAGTTCGGTAATGGCAAGGGCGCAACTGAGATCCCGCTGGCGACGACATCGGCGTTCTCCCCGGCATCAACGTTCAAGCTCTTTACCCTTGTTGCGGCACTAGAGGCCGGGATTCCGTTGAGCACTGTCCTGCCAGCCGGAACATCGCACTACAGTCAGGTGTTCGATAACCCTCCGGGTGGCTACCACAACGCTGAGGGGCTCTCGGCCAGCAATGTGTCAATAGCTCGAGCGACAGAGATGTCAATCAACACTGCCTACGTCCAACTCGAGGAACGAGTCGGCATCGACGCGGTTGCGAATGCTGCTCGGCGGATGGGCGTGAACAGTATTGGTGTTCCCGGTTCAAAGAACTACCCGGCCAAACAGGAGGGTAGCTTTGCTCTTGGCGTTCGGGATGTCTCCGTGACGGAGATGGCTGCGGCTTACGCGACGATCGCCAATCATGGGCAGTACTGTCAGCCAACTTTGGTGAACTCGGTGACCCGACCGGATGGCACCGTGATTAAGAATCCGTCCAGCAAGCAGTGTGTTCAGGTCGTTGATCCTGCGGTTGCAGACAGCGCAGCTTCAGTTCTCGAGGGAGTCGTGCAGCGCGGTACGGGCCGATCTGCGCAACTCGGTGACCGCCCGGCTGCAGGTAAGACCGGTACTGGCGAGGATGCCGGCTCGGCGTGGTTCGCCGGGTTCACACCGCAGCTTGCTGGTGCCGTCTGGACGGGCGATCCGCGATCGCCCCGATACACGTTGCATAACGTCTTGGGCTACTCCACTGTCTACGGTGGGACCTTGCCGGCGTCGCTGTGGAAGGCCGGGATGGAGACCTACCACAAAGGGAAGCCAGTTAAGCAGATCGCTAAAGTCGATCCGGCCTACCTGCTGGCACCGGGGGCGCCAAAGAACGACGAGATACTCATGATGGATGTGCGCGGCCAAACGGCCGAGGACGCTTCGCGAGCGCTCGTTGCGCTCGGATTGACCACCGAGATTATTGAGGTTCCGCGCGACGAAGCGCCATGGGTAACTCCTGGCACCGTCATCGATCAATCGCGCAAGCCGGGGAACTCGCTACCGCCCGGGACCAAGGTCAAGATAACTATCATTGGCGGCTAGTCCCGGTGATGGCGGGTAGTCGAATAACGGGCGCGCCCAGCGTGCAACACTGCCCGCAATGAACGCGAACCAGGCAATGCTCGAGGCCCACGTAAAATTCGAAGTCGATCGACTCACCGGGAGCGGTCTAGCGCAGACGATCACTCAAGAAGTGCCAGCCTTCTTCGACTGGTTGGACACGACTTCGCTGGCTGACCTGATCACGCCCAAGGCCGCAGCCAAGCTCTTTCTCTCGACAACGGAGACGATCGAACTGACTCCGGATGCCGCGGAGATGCTCGCTACTGTCGTACGCGGAGTTCACGTAGCGGCGATGAAGGATAAGTCGAAACTACGCGATGTGGTGTCCCATGAGAGCTTCGAGCAAGTCGCGGGGAGTGTTGCGCAGATGGCGGAGTTGCGCGCAGCGGTGACGGCGCAGATAACCACGAACGAGGTATACGCAAGTCTGATCTCTCACGTCCTCTATCAAGGAATCAAGAACTACCTACAAGCAGAGAACGTGATCGCGCGCAAAGTTCCCGGTGCCTCCACCCTCATGCGGATGAGTCAGAACGCGATCAACAGCGCCGCACCAAAGCTCGAACAGGCCGTTGATCGTCAGCTCACCGCATTCGTGAACTCAAACATCCAGGACAGCATTCGGGATTCGAAGTCGTATCTGGACAAGGTGCTCGACGATGAGCTGATCCGTACTGTCGTGGCAGAAGTGTGGGAATCGAATGCAGACTCCACAATCGCTGAGTTCGCGGCCTTAGTTCCGCCGGACTCTGTGGACGACTTCGTCGCCGCTGGCAATACTGCGTGGATCCATCTTCGACAGACGAAGCTATTCGCCACGTTGGTGCAGAAGGCGGTCACCACGCTGTTCGCGGAATATGGGGACCGGCCGTTGGGTGAGCTCGCAGCTCAAGCAGGTATCGGTCGTGATCACGTCGCTGACTTGCTGACTCAGGTGCTGACTCCAGTCTTGGGCAAGGCGGCCGCCGATGGGTACCTCGAGACTAGGATTCGCCAGCACTTCGCGGCCTTCTACGATTCCTACTCCGCGTAGCGCGAACCGCTGACCTGCCGACGGTCCGACAGGGCATAGGCAGCCCCGGCAGTCACGGCAGAGACGGCAAAGACACTTGGCCAAGCGCCGATCTGCTTGGCCAGCGGATGTGAAACCGCGAAGGCGGCGGTGTACGTGACGGCTAGCATCCCGGCGGTTAGTGGCCCCGATTTGCGATACCAGGCCCACGCGCACACGATTCCTCCCGCGGCAAGGACCACACCACCGAGGGCACGATTGCCGGTGGCATCCGCGATACCGAACCCGCCGATCAGTCCAGCGGCGGCGATGGGCGCGGTCGGTAGTGATTTCATGGGCTGAACCCTAGTCGAAGTCTGGAGCCCAATCTCTTGGGACTAGTGCTTGGTGCGCTTCCTGCGCATGAGGACTTCTTGGGCAGCAGTGGCGACTAGTCGGCCATCCTGGGTGTAGAAGATGCCACTGGTCAGGCCGTGACCTCCGCCAGCCACCGGCGAGGTCTGAACGAAGAGCAGCCACTCATCCGCTCGGAACGGCCCATGGAACCACATTGCGTGATCGATTGAGGCAAGCATCAGATCGTCGTTCTGCTCGCGCCCACCATGGGTGGCAAGCGCAGTTCCAACAAGACTGAGATCAGAGAAGTAGGTCAACGCGCAGGCTTGGACCCGCTGATCATCCGGGAGCGGATGACGCGTACGAACCCAGGCAACGCGTTGCGGTTGGCCGTACATCGGCGGCATCTCCGAATCTAGCTCCACGAATCGTAGGTCCAGGAGTCGCTCGTCGGGGGACTCGGCATCGTGGAGGTGATGGTCGCTATCGAGCTCAAGGGGGAGTTTGGGCAGCGTCTCGGGTCCAGGTACCTGCGGCACAACGAACTGGTGTTCGGGTCCCTCGTCATGGATTGCGAAGGAGGCTGACATCGTAAAGATCGTCTCACCGTACTGGACGGCCTTGACTCGCCGAGTTGAGAAGGATCCACCATCTCGTGGACGATCGACGAGGTAGACGATGGGATCGGAGGTACGCCCGGGACGGAGGAAGTAGCCGTGCAGGGAGTGAACCATTCGGGCGGGATCATCCACCGTTAGTCCTGCAGCCACCAACGACTGAGCCGCGACTTGCCCACCAAACGCCCGTTGTGGCGCACCGGCGTGACACGAGCCAGTAAAGATGTCACGGTCAATTCGCTCGAGAGTAATTCGGTCTACGAAGTTCTCGCTTTTTCGACGGAGCGGCACATCGCAAGTATTGCGCTGAAGGGATGCGCGTTGCCGAGTGAGTGCAGGGCTACTTTGCGCTGGCCAACTCAGTGCAGGTCCGCTACTGACCGGCAGGCCTCAGTCGGAAGGTGCGCGACGCTCGGCAGCGAGTGCCCGGCGAATAGCTCGAATGTCGGCCCGCCGGCTAGGGCATCGCAAGCCAACACCACCGCGGCGGCTGTCCAGGTCGAGGATTCATTGGGCCAGTGAGTCTCGTTGTCATAGACCCAGCCAGTCCAATACGAGCCGTCCTCGCGTCGCATGAACTGGACGTCGGTCAATAGTGCTCGTGCCCGTTGGGGTTGATCAATCACGATGAGCGATAGCGCCAATTCGCAGGTCTCGGCGGCGGTGATCCAGGGACGGTTGCTGACGCATCGTGCGCCCAATCCGGCTACCACGAAGTCGTTCCAACGCTCGGCAATCAACTCCTCAGCCGCCGGGCCACGGACGGCGCCACCGAGGACTGGGTAGTACCAGTCCATTGAGAACTCGCTCTTGTCGAGGAAGCCCTCGGGGTGGGCAGCGACTGCATGCCCTAGCGCACCAGCAGCTAGTTCCCATTCCGGCTGGGGATCGCCCATCAGTTCCGCTAGCGCGAGTCCACATCGCAACGCCTGATAGGTGGAAGCGCACCCCGTTAGCAGCGACCCCTGCGAGGGGACGCCCGATGGTGATCGTCCCCATGACATGTGCCCGCTAGGTAGCTGCAAGTCGATGACGAAGTCCAATGCTCGCTTGACGTGCGGCCACATTTGGGCAACGAGGTCAAAATCGCGAGTGAGCGTCCACCACTGCCAGATGCCGACTGATACGTAAGCGCATTGGTTGGTGTCGATCGATGAGTCGAGGATCGTGAACTCGTCGTAGGACATCGCCCAAGCTCCGTTGTCGAGCTGGCTGGCTTGTAACCACTCGTAGGCTCGTCGCGCGTCGTCTAAGCGGCCGCCGAGAGTGAGGGCCATTGCGCATTCCACGTGATCCCACGCATCGGTGTGGCCGTCAGGCCAGGGGATGGAACCGGTCGGTTGCTGAGTAGCCGCGATCGAGTCGACTGTCTCGCGCAGTTGCTGGGCGCTCAGCAGTCCGGGAACGTCTAGCAGCTCATACCGAGGCATGGTCACGCACCGGCTTCTTCAGGTAGACCACAAGACTCTTACCGATCAGCGGGTTAAGAACGCGCTCAGTCACTCGAGTCAACCTCGGTGCCTTCATCATGTCCCAGACCAGCACGCGGTGGTAGGCATCCACGATGCGATTGTTGCTGTTGTCCACGCCGACGGCACACTTGAGCCACCAGTACGGCGCGTGCAAACTGTGGGCATGATGCTCGCCGAGTGGAACAAGGCCGGACCCGGTGAGCCGTTCGCTGAGCTGGCTGCCCTTGTAGATTCGGACGTGACCTCCCTCGACCTCGTGGTACTCGTCGGACAGCGCCCAGCACACTTTCTCGGGTAGCCAGCGCGGAACGGATACCGCGATCATCCCGCCAGGTTTGAGTACGCGAGCCAGCTCCGCCATGGCTAATGTGTCTTCGGGAAGATGCTCAAGGACCTCGGCTGCGACGATTCGATCAAATGTGTCGTCTGGGAAGGGCAGTGTGTAAGCGTTACCACGGACCGCCGAGGTCATCGATCCGCTGGGTATCTCGCCCTCGTGACTCATAGCCCCGAGCATTTCCGCGACGCCCGCTAGTTCCTCGGCGTCCATATCGAGTGCGATGACGTCGGCACCTCGACGAGCGAGTGCGAAGGCATGACGACCAGCCCCGCAACCCATATCCAGCACAAGGTCGCCGGCTCCCACTGGGAATCGGTCAAAATCAACTGTCAGCATGTAGGTGTCCTGTCTCGCGGCTAGCTGATCGTTTGGATTCGGTGGAGTCGGTCGGGTCGGCTAGCGCCGCTCGATACCAGTCGGCAGTTCGTTGGGCGACGACTCGCCACGTGTAGCGCTCTAGTACCCGAGCCCGCCCTGCCGCCCCTAATTGCGCGGCGAGTTCATCGTCATCGAGGATTCGGTTGATGGCGACCACGAGTGCGCCCACATCGGCAGGTGGAACAAGCAGCGCGGCCTCGCCGTCGGGGCCGACAACCTCAGGAAGCGCTCCGGCCGTCGTCGCGACTAGGGGAGTCGCGCACGACATCATCTCCACCGATGGCAGGCTGAAGCCCTCATACAGGCTCGGCACCACGGCCACTTGCGCCGAGCCGAGGAGTTCGACTAGCTCCGCCTCGTCAATGTTGGTGACGAAGCGAACGATGTCGCTGATTCCTAGCCGGGTGATTGCCTTCGCGGTGGCTCCACCTGGCTTTGCGCTCCCGACGATAACGAGTTCCACGTCGCGCTCGGTGCGTAGTTTCGCCGCAGCTTCGAGCAGATGAATGATCCCCTTGAGTGCGACGTCGGCGCTAGCCGCGGCGACGATGCGACCCTTCACCCGCGGTTTGGTTGGGGGAAGGAACACATCGTGTTGCACACCAAGTGGGACGACCGTTATTCGACTTGGATCGACATCGAAGTCGCGCACGACATCGTCATGTGACGATTGGCTAACGGTCATGATCCGCGGCATTCGGCGAACAACTCGGCCCTGCATCCGAAGGAACGAGTACCACTGGCGTACACGGAACTTGCGCCACGGGTTTGGCGCGGCTGCCACGTCGAGGCGCCGATCGACGGTAATCGGATGGTGCACGGTCGCAACTACTGGCACCCCATCGCGCTGCATCAGCAGCATGCCGTATCCGAGGGTCTGGTTGTCATGGATGATGTCTGGCTGTTGGGCGGCAGGACGGGACTTCAGTAGGCGCCACGCACGCAGACTGAAGGTCATCGGTTCCGGAAAGTTGCCGATCCCAGTGAGGGCGAACTCCAGCACATCGACACTCGAACGAAACTCGCGCAAGTGCGGAACTCGAAATGGGTCCGGTTCGCGGTAGAGATCAAGGCTCTGCAAGGTGGTGAGCCGCGGGCCGGGGTCGAGTTCGGGGTAGGGCGGACCGCTGAGGACCTCGACGTCATGTCCGAGGTTGCTCAGTTCGCGAGACAGATGCCGGATGTAGACCCCCTGGCCACCCCCGTGCGGTTTACTCCGGTACGACAGCAATGCCACACGAAGGGGTTCCTGGGAGTCCGGCGCGCCATCGCTACTTCGGGTTGCGGAATCTTCGGTGGTCAAACGTGCTCCCAGTTCGACGACGAGTTAAGTTCTCCCTCGCAGGGCGGTCGTGGAAGCTAAGAGTACGGTGTCTGCGAGATCACCGGAGGCTCGTGCCCTGTTCAGACCGCAGCCCCAACCTATACAGGAGGAACGAGCGTGCCGATTTCCCCGCAGTTGGAGCAGATAGCGACTGCGACCAAAGGCTTCATGCCGCCCGACGAGGCGCTCGCCTTGTTCGAGGCAGCGAGCTCAGCACGCCCCGGGGCATGGTTGGAGATCGGCACCTACTGTGGAAAGTCAACGGTCTATCTAGGTGCAGCGGCACGCACCGTGGGTGCACAGTTGATCACAGTCGATCATCACCGCGGCTCAGAAGAGAATCAGCCCGGCTGGGAGTGGCACGACGAGTCCCTTGTGGACGGCGAGTCTGGCCGGTTGGACACACTGCCCTCGCTGCGTCGAACTCTGCGCCTGGCTGAACTCGATGACGTCGTGACTCCGGTTGTGGGCAATACGCAGACCGTTGCCACGTGGTGGAGGACACCATTGGAGTTCCTGTTTCTCGACGGAAACCACACCGAGCAGATTGCGCAGCACGACTATGAGGCCTTCGCCCGCCACCTTGTTGTTGGCGCGACGTTGGCCGTGCACGATGTCTTCCCTGATCCGGCTGATGGCGGTCAACCTCCCTGGCATGTCGTACAGCGCGCAATCGCTTCGGGGGATTTCGAAGAGAGCTCCGTTACTGGCTCCCTGCGGATTCTGCGTCGCATCGCGCCGGTGAGCTCCTAACTATGTGATGGTCGCCCGCTCATGGGCGAGCGAAGTCCCGGTTCGGTCCATCGATTCCGCTAGCGTGCCTATGTGGCAATGTCGCGGGTTCGTAAGTCGCTCTTTGTCGTCAATAAGGTGCGTCCCGACTACGCCACCGCGACACGAGCGGTCGCCAGTTTCCTTCCGCCGATCCTGCTCGGTATTGCAACAGGCAATATTCTGGCCGGATCTGTTGGCGCGTTTGTTGCACAGCTCGCTGCGCTTCTGGACACGGGCGGATCGTTCCAGCGTCGGCTAGGTCAGGTATTGGCATTTGTGGTGGTCGCGGTCGCGATCGTCGGGCTTGGGATCGTGGCAGCCGATCAGCCGATCGCGGTGACTGCTTTGATGGCTGCGGCGGCATTCTGCGGCGCCGTTTTGACGATCTACGGTGCGTTCGGGACGGCGTTCGGAATGGGTTTGCCCGTTCTCACGCTCGTCATGCTTAGCTTCGGTGCGCCGGTATCGCAGACCTGGGAGCTGATGGGTTTCGCGTTGTTAGCGGGACTTTGGGCGAGCGTTGTGTCAATGATTCCTTGGGTCTTCTTACGAGACCGACCAGCTAACCAGGCCTTAGCTCAGATCCTCAGCGCCAGCGCAGACCTAGCGCGGGAGTTGGCGGTAGCTCCTAGTGGTTCGGGGGACTCGGTTGAACTTGCTGCCGCGCGTGAGCGATTCGGTTCGGTTTTGGCGCAGAATCTTAATCACGCGAAACACGCCAAGATCGATGGTTCGAAGGTCGACTCACTGCGCAAGATCGCGCTTGCAGAGGACGCGATCTTCACTCTCATCACCATTCGTGAACAGGAGGTCACCGAACTAAGTCAGCCGAGGACCGACAACGCAGTTGGGCAGCTATACAGCGAGGTTGCCGACTACCTCGATTTGGTGTCCGAGGCCATCAGGAGTGGACGGAATCCGTCGGTTGTGCCGCAAGAGGTGCGCGACCATATCGAGGCATTGACTGCTGAAGAACCGCAGATGAGTGGGTCGCTGAAGCGATTGAAAGCGGTCCTCGACCGTGCCGACACGGGCGGCGGGCGGATTGGAGGTTCACTGCCGACGTGGCTGGAGGTGCTCGGCGCTCAACTGAACTGGTCGTCAACCGTCATGAGGCACGCGACACGGTTGTCAGTGACGGCCGCGGTCGCAACGTTGATCTACCTGCTTACGGGTATCCCCGAGGGTGCGTGGATCATCCTCACCGTTGTCGTTCTGATGAAGCCAGATCTCGGCGCGACCCTTGACCGGCTCGCCCAGCGGCTGACCGGAACGATTATCGGCGTTGTCGTCGGCGGAGTCCTTATCGTCGTGCTGTCGCCCTATCCGGTCCTGATGATGCTCGTTGGCGCTGTCCTGCTCTTCTGGATGGTGGCGTTGGTTCGCTTGAACTACCTCTTCTGGGTTTTGCCACTCACCCCGTTTGTCCTCCTTACGCTGGCGCTCGTCGAACCCGGCGATTGGGAGTTGGGATGGTGGCGGCTTTTGAATACGCTCATTGGCGCAGGTTTGGCGATAGCGGCGACCTACCTCCTGTGGCCGAGTAAGGCGTCGACTGGGTATAGTCGGGCGCTCGCTCGCCAACTGAACCTCACCGGGAAATACCTGAGTGGGGTGGCCACGGCCATTCCAGGGGATGTGCGACGCAGACTCCAAGCGAAGAGCTTCTATGCCGAGAACGATGCTCGTCAAACGCTACGTGTGTGGCGCAACGATCCCGAGGCAGATGATGCCCAGATTCGTGCAAGCGAACAAGTGCTCAGCGGTGTCAGCGAGGTCCGAACCCTCGTCATGCTCTTTGACGCCACAGTCCAGCAGGGAGCCAGCTGGGACGGGCGCCTGCTCACCGTTGCACAGACAGGAATCGCAACGGTCGAGTCCGAAGTCGATCCGTCATCCGATAGCGCAGCTCTCGCGTCCCAAGCGGGGGCTAAGGCGGAAACCGAAGCACTGCCTGAACGACCGCTGGACTCGGCCGCCGACCCCACATCGGCCGAGAGTGCTAGCAATCTCGCTCTTCGGGCGATTGCCACACAGAGTGCGCGAATAGTCTCGGAGGCTTCCCACGCCAGGCTGGCCAACCCTGGCGACGGTATCGGTTAGGGCTGGGCCGCAAGCGCAGCATGTCTCCGTTGTCTAGCGGCGGATAGCCGTCATCACCGGATGCGGATCAGAGCCTGGCCTTGTTGCGCCGCTTCTCGCGGTACATCGCTGCGTCGGCGGCGTGAAAAACAGCCTCGAGGTCGTCGGCTTCCTCGACTGGTGCGTAGGTGTACCCGATCGATGTTCGGATCTCAATCGGCTGGCCGTCGTAGTCGATCGGTCCGTTGACTCGGTCACGGATGCGCTGAGTGATGGTATCCAGAGAGGAAGCGTCGTCGATGTTCTCGGCGATCGCAAGGAACTCGTCGCCACCGATCCGAGCGACGGTATCGACCTCGCGAGCAGCAGAGGTCAGTCGCTTGGCTGCTTCCTGGAGGACTAAGTCGCCGGCCTGGTGACCGTACTTGTCGTTGATGGCTTTGAAGTGGTCTAGGTCGACCATCACGATTCCCATGCCCTTACCGGAACGTCTTGCTCGCCGGTAGGCGGCTTGGTACTGCTCTCGAACTGCTCGACGGTTGTAGAGGCCGGTGAGGTCGTCGTGGGTGGCGAGGCGACGCAACTCACGGTTGAACTCGTCCGTCACGTCAGTTAACTGTCCGGCCCACCGTCTGACCGATCGAACAGTGACGAATCCGAGGACCACCACGATTGCGACCGCGAGAATGCTGGTTGCGACAACGCTCCATTCCCACCTGTCAGCACGCTCTTGCTGAGCTGCGTTCTCGGCGAGCGCGAGGCGGAAGGCCTGCTCAAGCTGATCGTCTTGGCGTGCTTCAAGCTGGCGGTAGTCGCGGCTATCGACCAAGTTGATTGCGGCCTCGGTCCGGCCTTCTGCCGCGAGGGCAATCACCCGTCGCTGGACTTTGATGATCTCGCGAGCTGTCGGCGACAACTCGGCCAGCGCGGCAGTGGCCGTTTCACCGTCGAGGGCAGAAAGGGTCTCACTGATCGCCGAATCCAGCTGCGGTGCTGCCCGCTCGTACCGCTCGGCCCATCGGGTCTGTCCGGTGAAGGCTGACATCCTGGCCGACATCGACAGGACCTCTTCTTGGTAGCGGATCCGCTCGATTCCTGCGACCAAGGAGACGGACTTGGCTGAGGCATCCCGCTGGATATCTCGATATGCGACGCGGATTCCAATGCCGGTCGACAGGACGAGAATGATCCCGACAAGTCCAGCGACAACGACTTTAGTCGGAAAGTCTGGGCGAGTAGACCTGATGTAGTCCCCGCCCGGGAGGTACTCGGCCGCTGAGGGGTGTGTGCTGCTCGAAGGCGAATCAGCGACAACCACCTTCGTACTATCGCGCAGCAGAGCGAAGGTTCCAACTCGCGAGGATAGTTTTAGTGGTACTTCCGCTCGGGATTAGCTACTTTTCCTTGGAATTCGCAACTCAGCCCTCAGATCGATCCGATCTATGCGCTCTGTAGCGTGTTCGCGAGGACGACTTCGCGAATGCAGACCGATTGTGGTTGGTCGTGGACGAATCGCACCGCGGCCACCACCGAGGCTGGGTCGAGTGCCCCGCCAATCGAGTCTTTCCACTTCTCGTAGCCAGCGATCACCTCTGCGGAGTTGGTGTGACCTAGCAACTCGGTCTCGACTGCCCCAGGGGCTACGACGCTGACCCGGATGTTGTCCGCGGCAACCTCTTCTCGGAGGTTCTCACTCATCGCATGAACGGCGAACTTCGTGCCCACGTAGGCAACATGGTTGGGGAATGTCTTGCGCCCGGCGACAGAGCTCACGTTAATGATCGTCCCAGTCCTGCGCGCCGACATGGAGTCGATGGCGATCTGGCAGCCGTTGAGGACGCCAAGCACGTTGACGTCGAGCATGGCTTTCCACTCAGCTGGATCTTGATCTTGCAGCGTGGATAGCTGCATGAGTCCAGCGTTGTTAATCATCGTCCCGATCGGCCCGAATGCTTCCTCTCCGGCTTGCACTGCGGCCTTGAAAGCAACGAGATCGGTGACATCTACCTTGAGACAGAGCGCGTTTGGCAGTTCCAGGGCTTCGAGTCTGTCCAATCGGCGTGCGAGCAGGATCACCGGATGTCCTGATTCAGAGAATGACGTCGCCAATGCGGCGCCGATCCCTGAGCTTGCACCAGTAATGACGACGGGGGCGCGCGCAGCTTCGCTCATTGCCGAACTATTGCGCACGGGTGGTTGCGCAGGAAACTTCTAGCAATCAGACGGGTTAGTCATCCGGCCATGACCCGAAGTTCCCGGGGCTGTATTCGCCGGACTGCTCGTAGTTTGCCGACGGGCAGGCCCCGGTGGGAGGCGAGCCGTTCAGTACGTTCGTCACGTTCGTGATGTTCATCGGATTTGTCGTGACTGGGGTGGTCGAGTTCGGGGAGGCATCGCGCCCTGGGTAGGTGTTGATCAGGTCGATGTCTTGGCCGGTGCTGATCAAGTCAGCCGGGATCTCAGTATGTAGTCCCGGAATCGTGGCGAAGCAGGCTAGTGAGGCAATAGTTCCGTTCTCGACCAGCCCCTGGGCCTGCTGGCTAGCGATTCCCACTGCGACGTCGTTGGGATTGTAGAAGGGATTCGTTCCAGTTCCGCTGCTTAGTGAGTTGAAGGTGTCCGGGTCGTTGATCCCGATCGCCGAGGCTGCGTAGAACGGCGTGGTCCCGGCCACGTTGGCCATTCGTGAGTTCCACTCGATCATGTAGCTCGAGGTCATCTCGTTGAGCGCAGCTCCTTGGGCTAGCGAGTCGGAGAAGTACTTGAGAATCGCTTCAAGCGCGTCGCAACTGGGGTTGAGGAACCCGCAGCCATTCGTTTGATCCTCTGCTGTGTTGGACAGGAACGAGCCGGTGTAGGGAGTGTCGATTGTCGTGATCGAGTCGACTGTTACGCCGGGCATGAAGCTCGCGTAGTCCATGGCTCCGCGAGCCCAAAGTCCACCATCAGAGTGACCGACCAGCCAGATCCTCGAGATGTCGTAGTTAGTGCTGATGTACTGCAGGACATTGGCCAGAATATTGGAGTTTAGATCGAAGTCCCCAGCCGTGTTGAGCGTCATCGATGCCGGGAGTTGCGTCGCTGCGCAGGTCCCGAGGCCCATCGTCGCCGGGTCGATTGCCACAGCTGTCGGGGAGCTTGAGTTGGAATAGTCGTAGGTCGTCTCCGGCACGGTAAACACGGGGAACCCAGCTGTGGAGAGCGCCGACTGCATGACGCTCCACGTTCCACCTGAGGACATCCCGGCGGCTGAACAAACATTGCCCGGAGTGGTGAACGGCGTCTGCGACATAAATCCTGACACCATGACAACCGCATCGCCTGATCCGGCGCTCGGGTTGATTGCTGAGCGCGACTGAATACCAGAGCGAGCTGTAGCGGCGGTGTTGCGTCCGGTGAGTGCGTTAGTGAAACTCTGCGCGGTCTGCTGCCGACAAGCCTGGGAGACGGCATAGACTCCGACGTATCCGGGATCGCGGAATCCCTTCAGTGCTGGGCCGTAGGCGATCTGGTTCCGGAAGCCGAGTTTGGACTTCGCCGACTTGATATCGAGGTATTCCCCGCGGACCGCTTTGCACACGGGGTTAGCTACCTTTTTGGTCCGCGTTCGATTGAAGGTCTGGGTCTTCTTGGTCTTAAGGCCCTGGCCCTTCACGGTGATGCGTAGCTGACCTTTGGCATTCTTGGAGGCCTTCACCCGCGGCTTCATGATGGGCACACTGACGCGATATGTACCCACTCGCGAGCGGTTCTGCGATAGGCGCTTAACCCCGGCGATGACAGTGGTCTTCTTTGTCCCTGCTTTACGCCCGACCGACTTCACCCGCACCTTGGGGGTTGATCGTGATTTGACCTTCATGACGACGAGTGACGATTGGCTGCGCTTGGGACTTGCCACGACTACGCGGGATCGCTTGATGCGAGTTGCAATATCGCCGCGCGCATGTGGTGTTGGTGATGCCGCTTTCAGTTCGGCTGCCGTCTCGTTCGTTGGCGAAGTTGGGGGCTGCGGCGCGGTCGGCTGCGTCACGCTGGGGGTTGGGGCGGCAGTTTCGATCCCCGTCTCGCTTGGCGAGGGCGACGTGGGCTGTTCGGCTGCTTGTGCGGCAATCCCGGTCAACGAAGTCGCAGTGAAGGCCAGGGCCAGGGCTGAGGAAAGCGCGAGCTTGCGCATATTTGTGTGTCTCCTGTGCGGTTCACAGCAAGTCGTGATCGATGGCCTGCCTGTGTTAGAGCTCGACAATAGCCTTGGTTTGAGGCGATGGCTCGGTGGAGAAGTTGCGCTCCATGATGCGCAGTGGGCACCCGTTTGGATCAACGTGTCACGAGACCCTGATCCGTAGGCTCTCGCCGCGACTACCGTGTCAGGTATGGCTGCTCAGACAGATGACCAGATCAAGGTTCGGGGTGTTTCGCCGCTCTCGATCTTCTACAGCTTCATTCCCTATATCCTCATGTCGCTATTTGCCGGTGAGGGGACTTTCCTGCTGGTCACAGGTATCTCCTTCGCGATGTCAGCAGCCTGGATGATCTACGGCTTGGTGCAGAAGCGAGGCCTACATCAACTCAGCACGGTCGGAACCGTTCTCTTCGGTTTGATGCTGATCGTCACGCTGGTAGACCCCAATCTCGAAGTCTGGATCATCAACTGGTCGGGGACGATCGCCGAGATTGCACTGGTATTGACCGCATTCATCGGAGTCCTGGTGAAGCGTCCCTTCACCCTCTACTACGCAAGGTTCAGCACTGACCCGGTGCAATGGGATCACAACCCGGAGTACCGAGCCGCCGTCATCCGAGTCAGTCAGATCATCACAGGTGTGTGGGGTCTGTCGTTCCTGGTTACCGCACTCTGTGACTTCGCTGACGATGCTACGAACAACGGGCTGGTGTTCAACTGGATTATCCCGCTGGCTGTGCTCTTCGGGGCGGTCAAGTTCACGATGTGGTACCCGAACTACTTGCACCAGAAGGTGCAACGAGACCACCCCGAGGTCGAAGAACAGCACCGCAAGATCGCCGAGCAATACGGGCCTAAGAGCTAGAGGCAACAAGAAAGGCCTCTGAGAGCCCCGACCGCCTCGGCAGTGTGGTCTCAGGTCTTGTAGGTCTTAACCTTCTTGTAGGCCTCGAATCCCGCGGCAGCTTTGGCAGACCAGGTAACGCGAAGGCGCAGTTTGGCCCCGTAGGTACGGACCTTGAGTTTGCCCTTTTTGCAGTAATGCCCAGATGCGCCGAGCTTTGTCGAGCGGGCGTTCTTACCTGAGACCTTGCACGTTAAGCGGTAGTAGGTCGCGTCGCCGCGTAGGTTTGCCTTGACTCGAACCCCGATCCGTTTGCCAGCATTGGTGATACAACCGGCTCGCATTAGGCGTTTCGATCCTCGAGGCGAGATCGCGTTCTTGGAGTTTCCTGCGGTCACGCAGTTGTTGGCTGCCGTTTGCGGCTCATCGGCTGGTGTCGGAGGTGTCGGAGGCGCTGGAGCCGCAGGACATGGGTCGCTCGAGTTGTTCCACTGCAGGAACGGGTACCCAGCATTCACAGATTCGTCAGCGGGTGAACAGATACCCCACAGGTTTCCGTCCGTTGCCGGAGCGCCTAGTTGGATCGGCCAGTTGGCGCTAGTGAAGGTTGAGATGTCGCGTAGCTGGCTTTGGGTTTTTGGGGTCCCAGGTCCACCAGAGATACTGGGGTTCGCGGTGCTACTCCAGAATGACTCGGTCACCGATGCAGGGTCCTGGCTTCCTCCTCCAACGATCCCCCCACTCGTGGTTGATGCCGTGACAGCTCCGGATTGGTAAACGTTCGCGATGATGGTTCGGTCGGTGTTGTTCTCACCCAAGATCCCACCCGCGGTCCCGCCGGTGGCGGTCACATCACCGCTGCTAAAGCTGTCTGTGATCGCCGGTGTTCCGTTGAGCGCATTCCCGACCAGACCGCCAATCTGAGTCGTGCCCGTCGCTGACCCGGTGGCCGAACTTGTTTCGATTGAGCTGCGATCTACCGTGCCGACGAGGCCGCCGACCGCGGCCAACCCAGATAAGGAGCCGCTAGTCGTACTGTCCGATATTGAAGTCGCGAAGGCCGAGCCGACCAGAGCACCGGCATGATCGCCTGACGCGGCCACCACGTCTACACCGGAAGTGACATCAGATATCTCCGTGTATTCGGCAGACCCGATCACACCGCCGACTACCTCGCCGCCGATGACTTGGCCGCTGACAGTGATTCCAGAGACCGACGAGCCCCCGGAGCTTAATGCCGCGAGTGCACCGATGTTTGCCTCAGCGGGTGCATTGATGTTGACATTCGTTAGGTGGAGATCGACGACGGAGGCCTCGCCGTCAAGAGCGCCAAACAGTCCAGAATCCGCTTGACCTGTAATCGTTAGCCCGTCGATGGTGTGATTCTGGCCGTCGAAGCTGCCACTGATTCCTGTTACTGGTGTCCACTCGCCAACGAGTCCAATATCTGCAATCTGCGTGAAGTGACTGCTTCGACAGAATTCGATCTCGCTGAGGTCAGTTTGACTACCGACCTGGTAAGGATCCTCCGGAGTTCCCGTGCCTCCAGCGGCCGGAGTGCCGCTCCAGGTTCCGGTCACTGCTGACCAGTAGTCACCGCAGTTTCCATTCGCCTGCGCCGTGGGGACCGCAGCCAGCGACAGGCCGATCGTCGCAACCGCACCAGTGGTGACCAGCGCCGCGGCCCGGCGCCAGTGACGACGCTGGCCCCCCAAGCTCGCTGCGCCGGGCTTGGTCATCGGTCGTTGAGGTCTCTGCATGTCCCACTCCTGTTTGATCCACCCACTGGCGCAACTGTGTTAGCCGGAGACTAGATCATCAGGCGAGCGAAAGTGGGGCGGACGCCGCATTCCTGCGGTGCCCGCCCCACCGCGGCGAGTTGCCCGCGGCGTCGTGGTTTCGCTGGAGGCCTAGCATCGATATCTAGACAGACAAATCGAAGGAGCGGTTGATGACGAGTAAAACGGTTTCGGTTACGGTGCAATCCACTGCATCACCTGAGGCGATTTGGGGCGTATTGACTGACCTCGCCCACGCCGCAGTCAACCTCCCCGACATCGTGGAACTCGAACGCATTAGTGATGACGCTGGATTCAATCTCGGGACGAGATGGCGCGAGACCCGAAAGATGATGGGCAAGGCCGCGACTGAAGAAATGTGGGTGACAGCTATCGATGAAGGCTCAAGTTACGTCGTGGAGGCGGAATCGAGAGGTACGCACTACACGTCGGAATACACGGTCACACCGCATGCCGACGGTAGCTTTGTCCGACTGGATTTCACCGGCGAGCTAGTTGATCCAAGTACCCTTAGGAAGCTCACCGCGGACATCATGTTCGCGCTGATGGCTGGGGTCACAAGAAAGATGTTCAAGAAAGATCTTGAAACCATCATTGCGGTCGCAGAGAAGCAGGGCTAGTGCTCCGGACGACTCCCGCGCCGATGTGCGGAGGTCGAGTACCCACGCTGCCCGGGCGATGAGGTGACGGCTGCGGAAGTCGAGTCCGCGATCTCCGATCTGCGGATACCTCGCAGCAGTCGTCAGAACCCAGCCGTCGCCCACGTTCTATCGCGAGGCGGATTGGAGCGGGTGACCGGGATCGAACCGGCATGGCCAGCTTGGAAGGCTGGGGCTCTACCATTGAGCTACACCCGCATACGCCTGACGGCGCGCTTGGATACTACCCGAGTCGCAGTCGCTTGTGACGCCGGACCGTCAAATCGCCGCGTAGGTATTCCGATCGCTAGATCACGCAATTGGGTTAGTCACCCTATTCCTAACTAGGGAATCAACCGCGGAATCTGGATAGCCTGCAATAGCCCTCGATCCCATGTCGCTTGCGCGTGCGATCCCAGTTCTGAGTTCGAACCGCACCTCGTTAGGACGCTGATGTACCAAAACCACACCCACGAGCTTGCCTGCTGTTCTCCCAATCCGCTGCACAGCGCGATGGCCTCGCACTTGTCAGTGCCGACCTCCGCAGGGACACCAGCGAACTACTTCCGGCCGGTCACTGGTAGAGCTGACCTTCTAGTTCTGGGACGAATCGCCACGGGTGTTCCCGGCGCTCCCGAGGTCGAGGCGATGGCGATCTCCGGCGGAGTGATTACCGGACTTGGATCTGTCTCCGACGTCGAAGGCTTGGTTGGGCCAGGGACAGAGATCATCAAGTCAGGTGATGGAGTCATCTCGCCTGGATTCATTGAGCCCCATATGCACCTCTGGACCACGATGCTCGTGGAGCCGTGGCCGGACCTTTCAGCGCTGACCAACGCGACCTTCGATGACGTGGTCGCCAAGTTGAAGGCGGTTGCGGCGGCAACGCCAGACGGTGAGTGGGTACACGGGAAGCTGTTCGATCCCAGTCTCTATGAGGGCGAGCCCGATCTCACCCGCAAGATTTTGGATCAGATCGCACCGAACAACCCGGTCTTCGTCCTCAACGCGTCGATGCACTTCGGGTACGTCAACTCCAAGGCGCTTGAGCTAGCAAAGGTGTCGAACAGTACCCCGAATCCGCCGGGCGGGACCTTTGAAAAAGAAGACGGCGAACTGAACGGCGTGCTGAGCGAGTCTGGCGCCATCCTGCCCTTCCTCGCAGTCGTCCCTCAGCCGACACAGGCTGAAGCCGCTGGGACTCTCATCAAGATCATGACTGATGCTGCCGCGGCTGGTGTCACGTCGATGCGGGAGGGCGCAACGGGTGCCGTGATCGGTGTTGGCGAGGTCGCGTTGTTGCACCAACTGAACGGACTCAAACGACTGCCGACGCGGATCTCCACCGCGCAGTGGGCCACCGTAGGAAACCAGGCGTGGAAGGACGCTGGGGTGACACCGTTTTCCGGCGACGGGATGGTCCGTGCGGACGCGTGGAAGATCGTCACCGACGGGTCAAACCAAGGACGCTCCGGTTACTTCCTGCAGCCATACCTCAACGAGACCACCGGTGGGCACACGAACATGACGCCGGAGGAGCTGCGCGCCATCATGAACGAGGGGATCGATGCAGGTTGGCAGCTCATGGTTCACACCAACGGCGATGCGGCGGTTGAGTTCGGAATCGCTGCCTATGCCGATGCGCTGGCCGGACGTGAGAAGAACGACCTCCGTCACCGCCTCGAGCATTGCTCGTTCGCTCACGAGCAGGACTTTGTTGAGCTTAAGAAGCTAGGAGTGTCGCCGAGCTTCCTGATGAATCACGTCTACTACTGGGGACAGGTGTTCAGAGACAACATTCTCGGTCCCGAGCGCGCGAACCGACTCGATATGGTCGCTAGTGCGCTTAAGGCCGGTTTGCGGCCATCGCTTCACTCGGACTACAACGTCTCGCCGATCCACCCACTGCTTTCGGCGAAGACGGCCGTCAAGCGAGTGATGCGCGGCAACGGTGAGGTACTCAATGCCAGCGAATCAGTGTCCAACGAAGAGGCACTCAAGGCGATCACAGTTGATGCCGCATGGCAGATACATGCCGATGATCGAGGGACTCTTGAGGTTGGTAAACGAGCTGACTACGCGGTCTTGTCAGACAACCCCTGGACTAGCGATTCGGAAGGTTGGGACAAGATCACCTGTCACGAGACTCGCATTGACGGGGAGATTGCTTTCCAAGCCTAAGGGGGCGTACCTACTTGGTAGGTAGTGCTTAACTAGGGTTAGAAATCTCGGCGCTGACGAACAATGCAACGGCGCTGATAAGCGCTCGGGCGGGTTTGACTACACTGGCCGAGTTACACCGGGGCGTAGCGTAGTGGCTAGCGCGCCTGCTTTGGGAGCAGGAGACCGGGAGTTCGAGTCTCCCCGCCCCGACCAATCGTCGTCAGAAGGCGTACCCAACCAACGGATCAAGGATTGTTTGTGAAGAGCACCGTCGAGACCCTGAACCCGACCCGCGTCAAGCTGACGATCGAGGTCCCCTTCGATGAGATGGGTGAGAGCATCGATGCTGCTTATAAGCGCATCAGCTCGCAGGTGAACGTCCCGGGCTTCCGTAAGGGCAAGGTTCCTTCGCAGATTATCGATCAGCGAGTCGGTCGCGGAGCGGTCCTCGAAGAAGCCGTCAACGAGGTGCTGCCTTCAGCGTACGAGAGTGCGGTTGCGGAGAACGAGCTGATGGTTGTCAGCCAGCCCGAGGTAGATGTCACTGAAGTCAGCGACAACGACAAGATTGTGTTCACCGCTGAAGTCGACATTCGCCCCGACTTTGAGGTTGCCGACTACAGCGGCATTGCCGTTGAGGTTGAGGACTCAGTCGTTGACGACTCGAAAGTCGACGAGCAGCTTGAAGAGCTGCGCAAGCGCTTTGGAACCGCAGTTCCGGTTGACCGTGCAGCGGCCGACGAGGATGTCGTCCTCATCGATGTCGTTGGCACCCTGGACGGGGACAAGCTGGAGGAGTACAGCACGACTGCCCTGTCTTACGAGGTCGGGAGCGCAGGAATGGTCTCCGGTGCGGACGCGGCACTGCGCGGACTGTCCAAGGGCGACGCGACGACGTTCACGTTCACTCCCGAAGAGGGCGAGCACGTCGGGCAGGAGATTGAGCTAGCAGTCGACGTCAATGAGGTGCGTGAGCGCTCACTACCTGACGCCGACGACGAGTTCGCGCAACTTGCAAGCGAGTTCGACACCCTCGACGAGCTCAAGGCCGATCTGCGTGAGCGAGTCGAGAAGATGGCGCTGGTCGAGCAGGGAATGGCAGCCCGAGAGAAGGTGCTCGATTACCTACTCGAGAACACCGAGATCCACGTTCCCGAGTCGATGCTCGCCGCTCAAGTTGACGAGCACTTCCAGGACGGTCACGGTGGCGACGACAACGATCATCGCGCAGAGGTCGAGGAAGACACCCGTAAGGCCATCAAGACCCAGTTCATTTTGGACAAGGTTGCAGATGCCGAGGCTGTTGTTGTCGGTCAAGCAGAACTGACTCAGTGGCTCGTCAGTCAGGCACCCCGCTACGGCATGACACCCGATCAGTTCGCTGAGGCACTTGTTCAAGCCAATCAGGTCCAGATGGCCGTCGCTGACGTTCGTCGGGGTCGGGCACTAGCCAATGTGCTGCAGCAGGCGACAGTTACCGACGCATCCGGGAACACCGTCGATTTGAGCTCGCTCGATGAGACGGTCGAGGAAGAGGCCGAGGAAGAAGCACTCGAGGCACTCGAGGAAGAGATCGTCGAGGAGGCAATCGAGGAGATCGCCGAGGTTGAGGCGATCGAAGAAGTCATCGAGGCAGTCGAAGAAGCCGTCGAGCAGGCCGAGGAAGAAGCCTCCGCAGAGGCAAAAGAAGACACCAAGTAGCAGCTTGCCCGCCGCACCATTCACCTGTTGGCGAACACGCGCTAATCAGGGACGTTTTCCCGCTGATGTGGCGTTACTGTCCGTAGACCATCTCCACTGAAGGGTGCGATTCGAATAATGACTGACCACGTAGCGCCAACTACAGCAGCTTTGCCAGCCGGCTTCGGGCACGATCAAGCCGTCTATCAGGCACTCCTCGAGGAGCGCATCATCTTCCTCGGCGCAGCCGTTGAGGACTCCAACTCCAACCTCATCTGCGCGCAGATTCTTCTTCTCGCCGCCGAGGATCCGGACGCGGATATCTATCTCTACATCAACTCACCCGGTGGCTCTGTCACGGCCGGTATGGCGATTTACGACACGATGCAGTTCGTTACTAACGATGTCGCAACGGTTGCGATGGGTCTGGCCGCGTCGATGGGCCAGTTCTTGCTCAGCGCTGGTGCGCCTGGCAAGCGCTACGGTCTCCCACACGCCCGCATCATGATGCATCAGCCTTCTGGCGGTCTCGGCGGAACCGCATCCGATATCAAGATCCAGGCCGAGCAGATGCTGCTCATTAAGAAGCAGCTAGCGGGCCTTATCGCCGAGCACACGGGCCAGACTCCCGAGCAGATCGAGAAGGACTCCGATCGCGACCGCTGGTTCGATGCCGAGCAGGCCAAGGAATATGGATTCATCGACCACGTTGTCCGAAGTGCAAACGATGTGGCTGGAAAGGGCGGCACGGCATGAAACTAGAACTTCCAACAGGTGGGCAACCGACCTCTCGATACGTCCTTCCAGAGTTCCGCGAGCGCACTGCCAACGGCGAACGCGTTCATAACCCCTATACCAAGCTCTTCGAAGAGCGGATCATCTTCCTCGGCGTGCAGATTGACGATGCCAGCGCCGATGACGTCATGGCGCAGTTGCTCTGCCTGGAATCGATGGACCCAGATCGCGATATCTCGATCTACATCAACTCACCCGGTGGCTCCTACACCGCAATGACAGCGATCTACGACACGATGCAGTTCATTAAGCCAGAGGTTCAGACCGTGTGCTTGGGTCAGGCTGCTTCGGCTGCCGCGGTACTGCTGGCCGCCGGAACCCCCGGTAAGCGTCACGCCCTGCCGCACTCGCGGATCCTCATCCACCAGCCATACAGCGAGGGTGGCGGTCAGGGGTCGGATATCGAGATTCAGGCCAACGAGATCCTACGGATGCGCGCGGAGATGGAAGGCATCATCGCCGAGCACACGGGCCGATCTGTCGAGGAGATCCAGCGCGATATCGAGCGCGACAACATTCTGACAGCGGCTCAGGCGAAGGAATACGGGATCGTCGACCAGGTCATCGAATCGCGTAAGGGTAAGCCGAAGTCCTAGGCGTTTATGGAGTTGATGTTGGTCACTTTCTCGGAATCGACCAAATTGCTCCGAAAGGTCCTCGTGTCTTGTAATGAACCAAGCCGAATCCGAATTCCTCAGGTACCGTCTAAGGAACGACAAATGGTTGGGGGCAACAAGTGGCACGGATAGGTGACGGCGGCGACCTGCTGAAGTGCTCTTTCTGCGGAAAGAGTCAAAAGCAGGTCAAGAAGCTCATTGCGGGCCCGGGCGTCTACATCTGTGACGAGTGCATTGACCTCTGTAACGAGATCATCGAAGAGGAACTCAACGAGGCCTCAGATCTACAACTCGACGAGCTTCCCAAGCCAAAAGAGATCTACCAGTTCCTATCGAACTACGTCATCGGGCAGGACCAAGCCAAGAAGTCCATGAGCGTGGCCGTCTACAACCACTACAAGCGGGTTCAGGCGGGCCAGAACGACACCAAGCGCGATGACAGCATCGAGCTAGCGAAGTCGAACATCTTACTCTTGGGGCCGACTGGATCGGGTAAGACGCTGCTAGCCCAGACATTGGCTCGAATGATCAACGTCCCGATCGCGATCGCAGATGCAACCGCACTCACGGAAGCCGGGTATGTCGGCGAGGACGTTGAGAACATCCTGCTCAAGCTCATTCAGGCAGCCGACTTTGATGTGAAGAAGGCCGAGACGGGCATCATCTACATCGACGAGATTGACAAGGTTGCACGCAAGAGCGAGAACCCCTCCATCACCCGCGATGTCTCCGGTGAAGGCGTCCAGCAGGCGCTGCTAAAGATCCTAGAAGGCACAACAGCCTCGGTGCCGCCGCAAGGTGGACGTAAACATCCTCATCAAGAGCTGATTCAGATCGACACAACAAACGTGTTGTTCATCGTTGGTGGGGCATTTGCCGGACTCGACAACATTATCGATCAGCGGATCGGTAAGAAGTCGCTAGGCTTCACCTCGGATACGTCAGAGGCGGAGAACACTAACCCAGGAGATATCTTCAGCAAGGTCATGCCAGAGGATCTGCTGAAGTTCGGATTGATTCCGGAGTTCGTCGGTCGTCTCCCAGTATTCACCTCCGTGACGGCCCTTGATCAGACCGCTCTTATCGAGGTACTCAGCAAGCCGCGCAACGCTCTCACCCGTCAGTACGAGCGACTATTCGAACTCGATGGTGTTGAGCTTGAGTTCAAGAAGGATGCGCTCGAGGCGATTGCCGATCAGGCGCTCCTACGGGGGACCGGTGCACGTGGACTGCGGGCAATCCTTGAAGAGGTCCTGCTCAATGTCATGTACGACGTACCCAGCCGAGACGATGTCGCGAAGGTCGTCATTACCGGCGAAGTTGTGCGGGAGAAGGTCAACCCCACCCTGGTCCGGCGCGATGCAAAGGCGCGGACACCACGCGAGAAGAGCGCCTAGCTATCCAGCTTGGGTGACGTTGACGACGACCTTGCCAGTTGCCCGTCGATCGGCTAGTTCGCTGACTGCTGCCGCTGCACTTTCGAGTGGATAGGTTCGGCCTACCGGGGGACTGATCGTGTCGCTTTCCAATAGCGGGCTGATTGACTGCCACTGACGGCCGATGTAGCCAGGCTCCATAAAGGCAAAGCTTCCCCAAGCGACCCCAACGATGTCGATGTTGTTCAGTAGCAGTCGATTCACCTTGACTGTGGGGATCTCACCGGCGGTGAAGCCAATCACCAGCAACCGACCTTCCGGGGCAAGACTTCGCAACGAATCAGTGAATCGGTCACCACCGACCGGATCGACGACGATATCTACTCCGCGGCCGTCGGTTAGCTCCTTAGCGGTATCGCGAAAACCCTCAACATCGATCGCATGGTCCGCTCCGGCCGCGAGCGCGACCTCGCGCTTTTCTTGAGTCGAGGCCACAGCGATGACAGACGCACCGTGAGCCTTGGCCAACTGGATACCAGCGGTTCCGATTCCTCCGGCCGCCCCGTGAACCAAAACGGTCTCGCCCGCTGCCAGGCGTCCCCGTCGTATCAGCGCAAAGTCCATCGTGAGGAAGTTCATGGGCAGCGCGCAACCCTGTTCAAATGACATGCGTTCGGGCAGGCTGACCGCCCAGTCAGCGTTCACAGCTGCCTGCTCGGCGTACCCGTTGAGCATCGTGAATCCAGCAACTCGATCGCCTACTTTGAAGTCGCTGTCCTCGGACGTCTGCGCGACGATGCCGGCAACTTCGCAACCGGGGATAAAGGGCACTGGGGGCTTGAGTTGGTACTCGCCTCGAGTCATCAGTAGGTCGGGGAAGGTGACCCCCGCGCAACGGACATCCACCATGATCTGGCCGGAGCCCAGGGTCGGTGCGGGAACCTCAGCAATTGAGATTGCTGCTGGGCCGGTGAGATCGGTGATCTGCGCTGCACGCATCGATGGGCCTCCAGGCTGATTGGGAGCGGGACTACTGATCGGCGTCTAGAAACTTCTCGATCTTCGGAACTTGCACGTCGGCTTCTGTTACGACTCCTAGGTGACCACCCGGGAAGACATCGAGCTTGGCGTTTGGGATCAGCGCTGCCATGATTCTGGCGTTGCAGGCCGGGATCAGCGGATCGTCGTCACCGGACATCACCAGAGTCGGGACCTTGAGCAACGGTAGGAACCCGATACTGGTCCAACCCAAGCCTGCTCCGAGCTGCATGAAGTAACCCACCGCGTTATGGCTAGTGCCCTTTGCTCGTAGGGCCGCCAGAGCCGCAGCGGGATCATCGCGCATCGTCCCGCCGTATAACTCGTGGGCAACTTCCTCTAGGTAGTCCGGATCGGTGTAGCGCCGATGAGTGATCATCTTTGCCAGGATCCGCGGATGCGCGGGCACCATGAGCGCCCCCGTCGCGGTCGATACCAGCACGAGTCGACGACACCGTGCTGGTTGGCTCCAAGCGAACTGTTGTGCGAGCCCGCCGCCCCAGGAGATCCCGAGGACGTCGACCTGCTCGTAGCCGAGGAAATCGAGTAGTCCGGTGACCTGCTTGGCTAGTCGACGGAATCGATACGGTCGGTGCGCGGTCGAGGATGAGCCAACGCCGGGAGCATCGAACCGGATTATCGTGCGGTCGGTGGAGAACTCATCGACGAGGGGCTGAAGCAGTTCAAGTCGGGCGCCAATACCGTTCATCAGTAGAAGCGGCACCTCATCAGAGGTTCCCCGATCGATGACGACGCGAAAGCTCTGTTTACCGACCTCAACGGTGAGGACGTCGGTTTCCCGATTAGGCGTCACTTTTAGCTTGGGAGGCATCGTTCTAGAGTACGCCTAGGTTGCTGCCCGGTATCGCCATGGTGACTACTGCTCCAGGATGTAGGTTCCCGGCGCCGCGTCCAAAGGCGGATGCGTCGCATTTCCTAGGGCAGTGGGAACCGCCTTCTTTCCGCCTCCTCGCTTGCCGAGCCACTTGGCGAAATCACTCCACCAGCTACCGGGTACCTTTTCTGCTTGCCCGAACCAGTCTTCGAAGCTCTCCGGGTTCGTCTCGGAGACGCGGTAGGTGGCCTTAGGGTTGGTCGGTGGATTCACAATCGCGGCGATGTGTCCGGAGTTGGACAGAATGAACTTCACGTCACCGCCAAGTAGTTGCGTTGTGGCGTAGCACGCCGACCATGGGCAGATGTGATCAGCGATCCCAGCGACCACGTAGGAGTCGGTGTCGACTGTCTTAAGGTCGACCTTTGTCCCCATGATCTTTGCTTCGCCCTTGGGTAGCTTGTTTTGTAGACCGGTCTCCACGAAGTCCTTGTGAAGGGCTGCTGCCATGCGGGTCGTGTCGGCGTTCCAGAACAACACGTCGAACTTGGGTGGGTTTCGGCCGAGAAGGTAGTTGTTGATCCAGTAGCTCCACACGAGGTCGGTTGGTCGCAGCCAGGCGAAGGCCTCGGCCAAATGACG
The DNA here is from genome assembly GCA_946803585.1 of uncultured Actinomycetes bacterium. Lineage (GTDB taxonomy): Bacteria > Actinomycetota > Actinomycetes > S36-B12 > UBA10799 > UBA10799. The sequence continues at coordinate 74,458 of CAMPEQ010000005.1, read as the reverse complement.
CCCGTCTAGATAGCCGCGTGAGGCAGACATCGCAATCGCTGCCTTTGCGGTCTTGCTATCGATGGCCGCTGCCGCCAACCCTGCTTGGTCTTGATCGAGGACCGCAACCGCGAGACCGAGTCCAGCGACCTGGTCAGACTCGCCGATCTTCTTGAGATGCGCCAGGGTCATCGAGGTGACGATGCCGCCAGAACACATTGCGTAGAGATTGACCTTCTTGGCGTTTGTGACGTTTCGGGCTCCGGCGATGGCCTCAAGGATGCTTGCGCCGTACTCGTCGAACCCCCAGTCGCGGTTCTCAGCAGTGGGGTTGCGCCACGAGACGACGAAGACCTGCTGTCCCTGGCTTAGCAGGTACTCCACCATGCTTCGGCCTGGAGCCAGGTCCACCGCGTAGAACTTATTGATCATCGGCGGAATGATGATGAGTGGATGGCGATAGACAGTCTTAGCTGTGGGCTGATACTGAATGAGTTCGAACATCTCGGTGCGCAGCACCACGGAACCGGCCGTGGCCGCAATGTTCTCGCCGATGACGAAGCCTTCGTCACTAGCCATTTCTGGTAGACGAGGCGCATGCTGCATGTCGTGGGCAAACGCCTTGGCCCCACGGGCGACGCTCTTGCCTTTGGTGGCTTTGGCAGTCTTGATCGCCGTCGGGTTGAGCAGAGGGCTGTTACTTGGGGCGAGGGCCTCATTGATGTTGCGGATGAGGAATTCAGCCTTCTCGTGATCGTCATAGCTGAGCTCAGCATCGGAGAGAAGGTCCTCGGCGGTCTTGCCCGCGGCCAGGTAGCTCTGCAGAACCCGCCGCAGTAGTGGGTTCTCGTCCCACTCCTCGTCGGCGAACCGACGATCGCGGGCGTCCGGAGCGACCCTTGACTTGCCTGCGGCGATTCGTACTAGTTCGGTCCCCAGGTCTCGGGTGCGCTTGGCAACAGTCGAGGGTTTGGTCGCGAGTTTGGCGGCCATCCGCAGCGTCGCAGTTCGTGGCCGGAAGTGATAGGCAGTGCCGAGTGCTGCTTCGGTCAGAAGCAGATCCAGGGCAACGGCCGCATCAGCGGGCTCGGGAACATCATCAGCATGGAGATCAACGTCGACATCGGTCATGTCCCCGACAATCTCGCAATTGACTCGAGGACGCACGTTTACCGGGTTCGATCTTCACCCGCGCGCCAACTGTGACCGGCTGTATCGGAAATTTCTGTTAGAGCCTGACTGCTGCAATCAGGTATTCGCCGCTATCGGCGGCGAAGCTCAATTCGGCCACGCTACCGGCCGCTGCTAGATCTGCAGCTGCTCGTTCGGCATTGGCTACCGCCGTCGCCGGACCGGTGACCTGCGTTGAGGACACCGGTGTACGCATCGAGACCTTCGCCTCGGATTTGGCCTTTCTGATCGCTGTCAGCACGATGGCGGCGTCGGTTAAGACCGCATACTCGCCACTGCCAGCCGCAGTGAGCTCAGCTGTGCTGGGCCACTGTGCCTGGTGGACGAGTCCTTCCTGCCACCACGACCAGACCTCTTCAGTGACGAACGGTAGGAAGGGGGCAAACAACCGTAGTTGGACCGACAATGCCAGCGCCAGGGTTGCTTTTGCCGAGTCAGCGGCCGCTTCTCCGCGGGCTCCGTGTGCTCGCTCCTTTACCAGCTCGATGTAGTCGTCGCAGAAGGACCAGAAGAAGGTCTCGGTCAGTTCAAGGGCCTTCGTGTAGTTGTAGTCATCGAAGGCAGCGGTCGCGTTCTCGACTACCTGACGTAGCCCCGCTAACAGGGCTTGGTCGATTGGTTCGGTGATGGCGGCGTCGTCGCGTTGCGCGCCTAGCATCAGCGCAAACTTGGATGCATTGAGAATCTTGATGGACAGGCGCCGCCCGATCTTCATCTGGCCCACGTCATAGGCGGTGTCCGTTCCCGGCCGTCCCGATGCTGCCCAGTAGCGCACCGCGTCGGAGCCGTACTCACTCAACAGATCGGCCGGGGTGACAACGTTGCCCTTGGATTTACTCATCTTCTTACGGTCGGGATCCAGGATCCAACCACTGATCGCCGCGTGCTTCCACGGTAAGGAATTGTCCTCAAGGTCAGCACGCACGACGGTAGAGAACAACCACGTCCGGATGATCTCGTGCGCTTGTGGGCGCAGATCCATCGGGAACACCCGCGACCACAAGTCAGGGTCGCGCTCCCAGCCGCCAGCAATCTGGGGGGTCAGCGAGGAGGTTGCCCAGGTATCCATGATGTCGGGGTCGCCCATAAACCCGCCCGGCTCCCCGCGGGTGGACTCGTCGAATCCCGCTGGTGCCTCGGCCGAAGGGTCAACCGGTAGCAGCGCCTCGTCCGGAACGATCGGCGAGTCATAGATTGGGTCACCAGCGGTGTCTAGTCGGTACCACAGCGGAATCGGTACACCGAAGAACCGTTGCCGCGAGATGAGCCAGTCGCTGTTGAGGCCCTCCACCCAGTTTCGGTAGCGAACCTGCATATGCGGTGGGTGCCAATCGATATCTGCACCTCGGGCGAGTAACTCCTCCCGGAGTCGTTCATCCCGACCGCCATTGCGGATGTACCACTGTCGCGAGGTGACGATCTCAAGGGGCTTCTCGCCCTTCTCGAAGAACTTGACCGGATGGCTGATGGTCTTGGGCTCACCGACGAGGTCGCCTGAGGCGGTCAAGAGCCCAACGGTGCGCTCCTTCGCGGTGAAGACGGTTGCACCAGCGAGTTGTTCGTAGGCTTCCCGCCCGGTTGTCGTGGTGATCCAGTCAGGGGTTTCTCGGATGATGCGACCGTCTCTACCAAGGATCGGGCGGGTCGGGAGGTCCAATGCGCGCCACCAGATGACGTCGGTGGTGTCACCGAAAGTACAGATCATCGCGATTCCGGAGCCCTTCTCCGGATCTGCCAAGTGATGGGCAACGACAGGGACCTCGACGCCGAACACAGGGGAGGTGACCGTCGACCCGAATAGCGGCTGATAGCGCTCATCGTCTGGGTGGGCGACGAGCGCGACGCAGGCTGCTAGTAGTTCCGGGCGAGTGGTTTCAATGAACACCGGATCGCCACCGTCGCCCCGCGGGAAGCCGATCCGGTGGTACGCGCCCGGACGATCGCGGTCTTCAAGTTCTGCCTGGGCCACGGCCGTTCGGAACGTGACGTCCCAGAGCGTGGGAGCTTCAGCCTGGTAAGCCTCACCACGGGCGAGGTTGCGCAGGAAGGCTCGTTGAGAAGTCGCGCGGGCCCCTTCATCAATCGTTTGGTAAGTGTGTGACCAGTCAACTGACAACCCGAGTTGACGCCACAGATCCTCAAAGACCTTCTCGTCCTCGACTGTCAACTGCTCGCAGAGCTCGATGAAGTTGCGGCGCGAGATCGGAAGCTGGTTCTTCTCTGGCTTCTCCGGTGGGGCGAAGTCCGGGTCGTAGGGCAATGTTGGCTCGCAACGAACCCCGAAGTAGTTCTGCACCCGCCGCTCGGTTGGCAATCCGTTGTCGTCCCACCCCATTGGGTAGAAGACCTCACGACCACGCATCCGTTGGTAGCGCGCGATGGTGTCTGTGTGGGTGTAGCTGAAGACATGGCCAACGTGTAGCGATCCACTCACCGTAGGCGGTGGGGTATCGATCGAGTAGACCTCATCACGGGTCTTGCTGCGGTCGAAGGTGTACGTGCCGTTCTCGCGCCACACCGTTGCCCATTTACTCTCGATTCCATCGAGTGAGGGCTTTTCGGGCATGGCGGAACGCGCTGTTGCATCGTCGGTCATGTGGGTCATCCTAATGAAGGGTGCCCGACCGCTTTCAGGCGCCAAAAGCCAATCCCTAGACTGACTGTATGCCGGGCACCCAGGACGACCCCTCAGACTTCGATGATGTGCTTTCCGACCTCGCGAACCGGTGGCCTGAGAACAAGGTTGCTCCCGAACTTGGACGCATTACTGCACTGATGGATTTCCTCGGTGAGCCGCAGAAGTGCGCCCCCGTCATTCATGTTGCCGGAACGAACGGAAAGACCAGTACCGCGCGAATTATTGAGAGCCTGTTGCGCGAGTACGGACTCAGCACGGGGCTCTATACCAGCCCCTCCCTGGAGTCGATCACGGATCGGATCCAACTCGACGGTGAGCCGATCTCCGAACAGCGCTTCGCTGAGGGCTATCAGGAGATTCAACCGTTCCTGCGCATGATTGATGATCAAGCTACGGGGGTTCATGCCCCGCCCGTGACCATGTTCGAGGCGGTGACGGCGTTGGCCTTCGCTAGTTTTGCCGATGCCCCAGTCGACGTGATGATCATCGAGTGCGGGATGGGTGGTGCCTGGGATGCCACTAACGTGGTGGAACCAGCGGTTTGCGTGATCACCCCGATCGGGCTCGATCATCAGGACTACCTCGGAGACAACATCGAGGACATCGCTCGGGAGAAGGCCGGAATCCTCAAGTCCGGAGCAAACGCAGTATTCGCTCGACAAGACCCCCAGGTCGCATCCGTGCTGATGAGTCGATGCTCAGATCTCGGGATCGAGCCTGTTCGTGAGGGAGTTGAGTTCGCCGTCGTTGATCGAACGCTAGCGGTGGGCGGTCAGCAAGTAGTCGTCCACGGGCTTTCGGGTGATTACGAGGAGCTATACCTTCCACTTCATGGGGAGCATCAGGCGGCGAATGCTGCAGTCGCCCTCGCCGCGGTGGAGAGTTTCCTGGGGGCATCCGCCGATCGCGCTCTCGATAAAGAGACAGTGAGCGCTGGACTGGCCGAGGTAACTTCTCCGGGGCGCCTTGAACGCGTCCGCACGAGTCCGACGGTCTTCATTGATGCCGCTCACAACCCACATGGTGCGCGAGCCATCGTCTCTACCCTGGCGGAGTCCTTCGACTTCAGTCGACTGATTGCGGTCTTCGCGGTAGTGGCTGACAAGGATGTGCGTGGGATGCTCACTGCACTTGAACCAGGCTTCGACTCGATTGTGGTAACCCGGAACTCGTCACCTCGGTCTATGGACGTAGATGACCTTGCTGAGCTAGCGATTGATGTCTTTGGCGACGATCGCGTGTTTGCTAGCGCTCAGATCGAGGAGGGCGTCGACGTTGCCGTGGGCCTAGCCGATGATGTCGCGGAGTGGGGTTCGGCTGCCGTGGTAGCCCTCGGATCGGTTGTTACTGCCGCGGACGTGCGCAAGATGTTGCTACCCAAGCGGTTGCGTGTTCCCTCTCACCCAGGGGAATTGCTTGACGATGAGGGAAACGCCGTCAATGACGGGGGAGTCGAGAACGATCCGTTACAGAATGTCGACGGTATCTTTGATGCCAACGATGACCTCGACGAGGGCCGCGATGATTCCTAACCCAGGCCACCACTGCTACTCGATTCTGGAGCACAGTTCGTGAAGACCCTTTGCGCAGCCGTCTTGGCCTTTGAATCGATTGTCTTGCTCCTCGTTATTCCGGTCGCTATTCAAACGCACGCGGTCTCGCCGGCTGTCGGAATTGGCGGCGGGATCTTTCTAGTGGTTGCGGCTATCTATCTCTCCGCAGCGCAGCGTCGGCACCGGTGGGCACTGACCGGCGGTTGGGTCATTCAAGTCATCATGATTCTCCTCGGATTTCTGGTCCCGATCATGTTCTTTCTCGGCGCCATATTTGCGATCGTATGGTTCTACGCCATCAGAGTCGGCCGCCAAGGGGATGCCATCAAGGCAGCTCGGGAAGCCCAAGAGAAGAACAACCCGAATCCCAACGTAGCCTGATCGCCACACTCAGCTCACCATTAATCACCGCACCACCCGATTCTCGAGGAGAAGTACGAATGAGCGAACGAACCCTGATTTTGGTCAAGCCAGACGGCGTTGCACGGGGTCTCACCGGGCAGGTACTCACCCGCCTCGAGCAGCGCGGCTACCGGATCGTGGCCATGGATCAGCGCACGATTAGCGCAGAGCTAGCTGGCGAGCACTACGGGGAGCACCGGGGTAAGCCGTTCTTTGACGACCTCGTCGAGTTCATCACCTCAGGTCCACTCGTTGCAGCGGTTGTCGAGGGCCCAGGTGTCGTCGGCGCTTGGCGCACGATGATGGGTGCGACCGATCCGAAGGTGGCCGAACCAGGCACCGTTCGCGGCGATTTCGCGACCGAAATGAGCCACAACGTCACACATGGTTCCGATTCGTCCGAATCTGCGGACAGAGAGATCGGCCTGTTCTTCCCAGAATTGGGCTAACTTCGACGTAAGCTCGTCTCCTTCCCACCCTGCACTCAATTGGAAGGTAAGCGTCCGCGCCATGACGCCACCTAGGCCCGCCGATTCGTCGGCTTCGGACCGGTCGGAGACTGACGTCTCTATCGACCGTGTCTCCGTTGTGGGGTCTGCGCGCGACGAGGCAGGTTCCCACGAGCAGCAGGGCGAGCCGGAAGGTCGTTCTGGGCGTCGAAACCCACCGCGGTCTTCTCGCGCTCGACGCCGAGAAGAGCAAGCGGTTCCCGTCAGTCAACCTGCTGAGAGCAAGTGGTCGATCTCCGGTGCGTTGGCGGCACTTGGTCGAGATATGGCCGTTGATCTCGGGACCGCAAATACGCTCGTGTACATCAAGGGCCGTGGTGTGGTCCTGGACGAGCCGAGTGTGGTCGCCCTTGATCAACGCACTGGAGCGATCGTTGCGGTCGGAACAGCTGCGAAGCAGATGCTGGGCCGCACCCCGGATGGCATCGTCGCAATCCGGCCATTGAAGAACGGTGTTGTCTCCGATTTCGAGACGACCGAACGAATGCTGCGCTACTTCATCCAGAAAGTGCACGGCCGACGTACGTTGGCTAAACCACGGCTCGTCATCTGTGTGCCCAGCGGAATCACCGCCGTTGAACAGCGAGCAGTCAAAGATGCTGGCTACGCTGCGGGAGCCAGGCGGGTGTTCGTGATTGAGGAGCCGATGGCGGCCGCGATCGGAGCGGGTCTACCGGTACACGATGCCGAGGGCTCGATGGTTGTTGACATCGGTGGGGGGACGACCGAGGTTGCGGTAATCAGCCTCGGGGGAATCGTCACCAGCATCTCCGCGCGGGTGGGTGGAGATCAGCTCGACGACGCGATCGTTCACCACGTCAAGAAGGAATACTCGTTGTTGCTCGGGGAGCGCACTGCCGAGGACATCAAGATCCGACTCGGGTCTGCCTTCCCGACCCGAAACGAGCCGCAGGCGCAGGTTCGCGGCCGTGACCTCATTAGCGGACTTCCTCGGACAGTGGTGCTCACCTCTGAGGAGATTCGGCGCGCGCTGCACGATCCGGTCACCGCGATCGTGGACGCTGTCCGAACGACTCTGGATCGCACGCCGCCGGAGTTAGCTGGCGACGTGATGGATTCCGGGATCGCGCTAACTGGGGGCGGGGCACTGCTGACCGGACTCGACGAGCGGCTACGGCACGAGACGGGAATGCCAGTACAGGTCGCGCAAGACCCTGCTGGATGTGTGGCATTGGGAACAGGTCGGTGTGTCGAGGACTTCGAGGCGCTTAAGCCGGTTCTACTAGCAGAGTCGCGCTATTAGTAAGTGCGGTACAAGCATTTTGCGATAGGTGGGCAGTAAGTCGGCAAAGTGAGCGCCGATGGGGAGATGAGAACGGCCAGGAGGGGCGGCTAGATGCGTGAGGCAACGAGGGCGCGAGCAGTACTCGGCGTGCTTCTGCTTGTCTCGATCACGCTCATCTTGCTCGATGTCCGCGGCAGTAGCGCAGTCGGGGGACTGCGTGGACTGGTCAGCGCAGTGGTCGGCCCGGTCGAGACAGCGGTTGCTTCGGTGAGCGCACCATTCGTCAGCATGGCTCAGTCGGCTACAAGCTTTGGCAACGCTGATGAGCGCACCGCGGTCGCCTCCGAGCAACTTGGCGAGGCGGGTGGAAGTGCCGCAGCCCAGTCCGATGTGATCCGAGCTGCGACTGAGCTCGAGGCGATGCTCAAAACTGCCGGGGTCGGGGGCTACTCCGTCCTGCCAGCCCGAGTCGTCGCCTACGGGACAGCTCAGACGTTCAATGGCACCGTGACGATCGACGCCGGAAGTGGCGACGGTATCTCGACCGATATGAGCGTGATGAATGGGCAGGGACTCGTCGGAAAAGTAATCAGCGTCGGCCCAGCAACTGCGACTGTCCAATTAGCAACTGACGATGATTCGGTTATCGGTGCGCGTTTGGTGTCATCTGGTGATGCTGGGGCCTTAGAAGGAACCGGAATACCCACAGAGAGCATTCTGCGACTCCTGGACCCCACAGCGCCAGTTGCCGAGGGCGACCAGCTCGTGACCTTCGGCTCTCCGGATGGGCGACCGTACGTTGCCGGGCTACCCCTTGGCACAGTCGTCGGACTTCGAGGCGAACCAGGTCAGGCCGACCGGGTCGCCATCATCGAGCCAGCTGCTCGGATGGGTGCCCTCGATGTGGTTGGGGTAGTCGTGACCGCACCCCGGACCCAGACGCGCGACGCGATCGCACCCGGTGCCTTGACTTCTTCGGCATCGCCGAGCGCATCCCCGTCTGCGGGGCAATAGCCAATGATGAACATGAACACCTCGCGTGTGTTGCTCGTAGTGGCGGCATTACTGAGTGCCGTTGTCCTGCAGGCATCGTTGTTTGCTCGTCTGGGATTGCCCGGTGCGACACCGGCAGTGCTGTTGGTGGTGGTGCTCGTGTTCGCGATGTGCGCGGGGCCGGGCGCGGGGGCGATCATTGGCTTCTCTGCGGGGGTGCTAGTTGACCTTGCGCCGCCATCTGCTGGATCGCTGGGGCAGACCGCCGCCATTTATGCGATCGCTGGGTTCCTCGCTGGCTTCGTTGAACTCAAACCCGGTCGACCTGATGTGCAGTCGGTTGGCACGGTCGCCGGATTGAGCGCGGGTGCGGTGATTGCCCAGGCGATGCTGGCAAGTGTTATCGGTACTCCGGAGGTGACCTGGTCGATTGTGCCGCTATTGGTCGTCACCCAGTTGCTTTACGCAGTCCTGCTATCCCTGGTGCTCATCCCCGTAGTGGGGACGTTGTACCGCGGTGCGGCAGATGATCGGCGGCTCGCATGAACTTTGACTGGGACGAGCTACGGCACCGGTTTAGCGGACCATTGCGTAGCGAAGACGACCGCCCGAAACCTCAGCGGACGAGGGCGCGCGAAGGTGCGATCGCGGCGGTTCGCCGTCGTGACGCACGCCTGATTGTGTTGCAAGTGCTATTCCTGTCGTTGATCGCGACGTTGTTTTTACGCGTCGCGTGGATGCAAGTTGGCGATAGTGGCCAGTACCGCACCGCCGCTACCGCGAATAGCGTTCGCGAGGTGGTTGTTCCGGCTCAGCGTGGTTTGATCCTCGACCAGCAGGGTCGTCCGTTGGTGGCGAACCGCTCCACCCTGTCGGTAACAATCGATCGTGCGGAACTTGCCCGTCAGCCAGACGATGGCGCCGAGGTCCTCACCCAACTTGCGGCCAAGCTGGGCACATCCTCGGAGGCACTCGCTGCTCGACTGAAGTCCTGCGGTACACCGGGGGCCCCTAAACAGCCCTTGTGCTGGAACGGGCCAAACGAGCAGCCTGCAATCGTTGCCGAGGATGTGCCGCAGGATGTCGGTTTGCAGTTGATGGAGGCGGAGGGCGATTTCAAGGCGGTCCGGACTGAGCTCATGCCGACTCGTTCCTATCCGGCTCCCTATGGTGCGAACTTTGCCCATGCCGCTGGCTATCTCGGCGCGATGACTTCAGAAGAAGTCGCCGAGCTTGCGGAGGAAGACAAAGTCATGGCCTCCTCAGCAGTCGGACGAGCCGGGCTCGAACAGCAATACAACGAAGTGCTGATGGGTAGGGCAGGTGTTCAGCAGGTTGCGGTCAGCCGTTCAGGTGCGGTCACCGACACCTTGCGCGATGAGGCGGCGATCCCCGGCGACAACCTAGTGACTAGCGTTGATGCCAAGTTGCAGGCCGTTGTTGAGCGCCAACTCATTGCCGCCCTCGAGCGTGGGCGCGAGCAGGGCAAGCCGGCGGACTCGGGGACCATCGTCGTCACAGATGTCACCAATGGGCAAGTCCTCGCGATGGCCTCGGCCCCAAGCTATGACCCAGAGGTCTGGGTAGGTGGGATCGATGATGCGGACTACACCGAACTCACCGATGAGAAGCAAGGAAATCCGCTACTGAATCGAGCAACACAGGGCACCTACGCGCCAGCCTCGACTTTCAAAATCGTGTCTGCTGCAGCTGCGATTAAGGCTGGCTACGATCCCAATAGCAAGTACCCGTGTCCCTCGTCCTACTCGGTAAACGGTCAGGCATTCCGGAACTACGAGTCCAAGTCGTACGGATCGGTGGACTTCGCCCGGGCGTTAGCAGTCTCGTGCGACACCGTCTTCTACCGGCTGGCCCACGAGATGTGGGAAGCCGACGGCGGCCTCAACCCCACCAGCGATCCGCAAGAGGCCATCTACCAGCAGGCCCGCAGCTTCGGCCTGGGTCAACCAACTGGAGTCGATATTCCCGGTGAATCGGCAGGTCGAGTCGTCGGTCGAGAGACGAAGATCGCCGACTACGCCGAGCGCCGAGCCGACTTCTGCCGCCGCGCTGAGCAGGGGTATCCAGAGCTAAAAGACGCTGACCGCGCGGCGCTGCTGAAGTCCTACGCATCCGACTACTGTGCCGAGGGCGATAAGTACCGTGCCGGGGATGCGTTGAACTTCTCAATCGGTCAGGGTGACACGGTCGCCACCCCGCTGCAGATCAATGCGGCATACGCCGCGATCGCAAACGGGGGAACTCTCTGGGAGCCGCAGTTCGCAAAAGCCGCGATCAGCCGAGACGGCGAGGTCCGCGAAGAGTTCGCGCCGGTGAGTAACGGGCAAGTTGATGCCTCAGATGCCACGCTCGAGTACTTGCGCGAAGCCCTCACAACGACCAGCGAGAGTGGTACGACCCGCGGTGTTTTCGAGGGATTCCCGCTCACCGAGGTTGGCGGGGTTGCGGCCAAGACCGGAACGGCCGAGGTTGTCGGAAAGACCTCCACCGCGTGGGTATCGTCCTTTGCTCCTGCTGATGCTCCTCGGTACGCCATCACTTGCATGGTGTCCCAAGGAGGCACGGGATCGGAAACCTGTGGTCCCAGCGTACGAGCGATTTACGAGGCGATCTTCGGTGTGACGGGTGACAAGGTGAACCCGAATAAGAGCGTCCTGGTGGGAGGGGAACCTACCGATGCGCTGCCAACAGTGAGCAGTGACGGCCTCGGAGCTAACTCAAACCCCGATCCCAGCGCCACCGATGCCGAGGTTGCGGTCGCGCCAAAGACAGCCAAGACGCCCGGTCCAGTCCCGTCGGTATCGGGCGGCGAATCACCTGTTCCTAACTCCTCACAGTCAATTGAGACCCCGCTTGGGATCGCGCCGAGTCGATCGGCAGGTCGCGTTCAATGACGGCTAACCCACCAAAGGCAGGCATCTCCCGGCCGACGATCGACCTCCGAGACGGAAGCCGACCAACCGATCCGACTCAGCAGCCACCAACACCGCCCAAGGCTCAGGTCGTAGAACGGCGCCCAGCGAGTACAGGTCGAGGCGAGCGGATCGCAGGTGCTGTTCGCAATAACGTCACAAGTCTGCGAAAGCTCGATGTCGTCCTGCTGGGCACAGCGCTGAGCCTGTCGCTTATCGGAGCGCTGCTCGTGTTCTCCGCGACCAGAGGTCGACTGCTCGCGGCAGACGATGATCCCAACAGCTTCCTGATTAAGCACCTGTTGAACCTCGTCATCGGAATCTCGCTCGGCTGGGTCGTCTTGCGAGTCGACTACCGAACCCTGCGGGCTTACACGCCGATTGCATATGGGGTGGTGATCACCCTCCTACTTGTTGTGCTCTCACCGTTCGGCACGACGATTAACGGTGCGAATGCCTGGATCTCACTACCCGCGGGATTCACGGTGCAGCCGAGCGAGTTCGCCAAGATCGTTGTCATCTTGGCGATGGCGATGATCCTGTCCGAACGTGGTGTGGGACGAGATCGGCCGATGGAGGCTGACGTGCGGCGCTCCCTCGTGTGGGCTGCGGGACCGGTTGCCCTCATCATGCTGCAGCCTGACCTTGGCACGGTGTTGGTAATTGGCACGATCATCATCGGGATCATCGTCATTTCCAATGCGCGGTCCCGGTGGGTTATCGGGCTCCTCGCGGCGGCCGTGCTTGGTGGCCTGTTAGCCATTGCACTGGGTGTACTCGATCAGTATCAGATTGACCGATTGCTGGCCTTTACTGATCCCAGTCGTGACCTGCAGGGCATTGGATACAACACCTCTCAGGCGCGGATCGCGATTGGTGGAGGCGGACTGTTTGGGCAAGGCTTCCTCAACGGCGACCAAACGCAGGGAGCCTTCGTTCCCTATCAGCAGACCGACTTCGTGTTCTCTGTCGTGGGGGAGGAGTTCGGGCTGATTGGGGCAACGGTTGTCATTGGTCTCATTGCGGTAGTCATTTGGCGAGGACTACAGATCGCCCGGATGGCTCGAGACCCGTTCGGTCGATTGGTGGCTACCGGTGTCGTGTGTTGGTTCGGCTTCCAGGCCTTCGAGAACATCGGAATGAACCTGGGAATCATGCCTGTTACCGGAGTCCCACTGCCGTTCGTTTCCTATGGCGGGACCTCTATGTTCGCAGCCTGGATAGGGATTGGACTACTGCAGTCCGTCCACTTGCGATCTCGCGAGTAAACAGTGGCCCTTGGGTGAGCGCGAGAAGCCACGTACCCTGGCTGATGTGCGCTATGAAGGAAGAACCGTATTCGATCAGCTCGAGCGTCTACTGCCGTTCGTCAGCAAGCCTGTGCAGTATGTCGGCGGTGAGCTGAACTCTGTCGTTAAGGACTGGGAGTCCGCCGACGTTCGCTGGGCGCTGATGTACCCGGATGCCTATGAGGTAGGGCTACCTAACCAAGGTGTCCAGATCCTGTACGAGGTCATTAATGAGCGTAGCGATGCTCTCGCGGAGCGAACCTACTCCGTGTGGCCGGACCTCGAGGAGTTGATGCGGGACAACCAGGTTCCGCAGTTCACAGTCGATGCGCACCGGGCAGTTGGTGACTTCGATGTCTTTGGCCTGTCCTTCTCCACGGAGCTTGGATACACCAATATGTTGACCGCACTCGATCTTGCCGGGATTCCCATCTTGGCGCAGGATCGAGACGACGAGTCCCCGATCGTTATTGCCGGCGGTCACGCCGCCTTCAATCCCGAGCCCGTTGCACGCTTCGTTGATGCGGCAGTGCTGGGCGACGGCGAGCAAGCCGCACTGGACATTACCGATTGCATCGCCGGTTGGAAGGCAGAGGGCGCCCCGGACGGTCGCAAAGAGCTCCTAGTCCGGCTGGCCGCGATCGAGGGGGTCTACGTCCCGTCCTTCTACGACGTTGAGTACCTGCCAGACGGTCGGATTCACCGGGTCGCACCCAACTCGCAGGGCGATGCGCCTTGGCGAGTGGCAAAGCGAACGGTCATGGATCTCGACGAATGGCCCTATCCCAAGGCACCCCTGGTCCCACTGGCTGAGACGGTTCACGAGCGCTCATCGGTCGAGATCTTCCGGGGATGTACCCGCGGCTGCCGGTTCTGCCAGGCAGGAATGATCACTCGCCCGGTTCGAGAACGTTCGGTGGACACGGTCGGACAGATGATCGCTTCTGGCCTAGAGAAGACCGGATTCGATGAAGTCGGCTTGCTGAGCCTTTCTAGCGCGGACCACTCCGAGATCGGCCCGATGGCCAAGCAGCTTGCTGATCGGTACGAGGGGACCAACACGTCGTTGTCGCTACCGTCGACGCGGGTCGATGCCTTCAACGTCACCCTCGCCAACGAGCTGACGCGAAATGGACGCCGCTCCGGATTGACGTTCGCTCCCGAGGGCGGCAGTGAACGAATTCGTCGGGTGATTAACAAGACCGTTAGCAAAGAGGATCTGATTCGCACGGTTACTGCTGCCTACGGCGCAGGCTGGCGCCAGGTGAAGCTCTACTTCATGTGCGGTCTTCCAACTGAGACTGATGAGGATGTTCTCGAGATTGCTGAGCTGGCGCGGGAAGTTATTCGCTCCGGCCGGGAAGCGAGTGGACGCCGCGATATCAGGTGCACGGTCTCGATCGGAGGCTTTGTGCCGAAGCCGCACACGCCGTTTCAGTGGGCCGCACAGCTTGGGTGGGAGGAAACTGACGCTCGGCTGCTGAAGTTACGCAACGCGATTCGTAACGATAAGGAGGTCGGCAAAGCGATCGGATTCCGTTACCACGATGGGCGTCCTGGGATCGTTGAAGGTCTGCTCTCAAGAGGGGATCGCCGCACCGGACTACTGATTGAACAGGTGTGGCGCGATGGTGCTCGGTTCGACGGATGGAGCGAGCACTTCTCATTCGATCGTTGGATGTCGGCAGCAGACAAGGCCTTTGCAGATCTGCCTATTGACGTTGATTGGTACACGACTCGGGAACGTGAGGAGTCGGAGGTTCTTGCCTGGGATCACCTGGATTCTGGTCTGGATCGCGACTGGTTGTGGGAGGACTGGCTGGAGGCGCTCGACGAGAACGAGGTCGATGATTGTCGATGGACGCCGTGCTTCGATTGCGGAGTATGCGATCAACTCGGAACTGAGATCCAGATCGGCCCCACAGGGCGTCAACTCTTACCACTGACGGTAGTGAACTAGTGGCTCGCCAATCGCGCGATCCGGGCCGGGAGTACATCGCGCCGGTTGCCAAGGTGCGGATTCAATACGCCAAGCGCGGCCGTCTGCGATTCTCTAGCCACCGGGACTTTCAGCGAGCTTTTGAACGTGCGCTACGACGGGCTGGCGTGCCGATGGCCTACTCGGCGGGGTTCCGCCCACATCCAAAGATCTCCTACGCCAACGCGGCCCCGACTGGGGTGGCCAGCGAGGCGGAGTACATCGAGATCGGCCTAGCTGCACCGCGAGATGTCGCTGAGCTTCGTGCTGAACTCGATTCCGCCATGCCGCCCGGGCTCGATATCGTCGATGCGGTACTTGCAGGAGACCCGGATGAATCCGGGGATCTGGTGAGCCGACTCCAGGGCAGTGTCTGGCAGTTCGTTTTCCCGGAGGTATCGCAAGAAACGCTGCAGTCGGCGATCGACAAATTCCTGGCGCAAGAGGTTGTGGAAGTCGACCGAAAGACCAAGAGCGGGATCAAGAAGTTCGACGCTCGCGGCCCATTGCGCAAAGTCGAGGTCTCATTGAACCCCGCGCAAGCCCCACAGTGTGCGATACTCACTGTGGTCGCACAGCACGGAACCCCGTCTGTTCGACCCGACGATGTCCTAGCCGCCTTGCGGCAAGTGGCCGACCTCGTGCCGCCGGTACCTGTTCAGGTAACTCGGCTGGCACAGGGGCAGCTTGCCGCGGACGCTCGGACGGTCAGCGACCCACTGGCGCCCGATCGCGCTGGGTCCGACCAGAAGAGCTTGGACACAAGCACGACCGCGTCACAGTCTTAAGGCGCCGCTTGGTCACTCGTCGGCACGTTGCGTAACTGCAGCGTGTAGGACAACCCAGGCTTTCGCGCCGAGTGCCGCCATCCGATGGCGACACCCGGTGCCGACGATAGGCCCGAAACGGGCGTGGCGACGAGCGTAGTTAGGTCGCTTCCGCGCACCGTGACGGCCGGACACGGAGCATCACGTGCTCGATGAAGACAACAACGTAAGTGCGTCAAGCGATGCTGAGAACGACACCAGCAACGTTGAGTCCGCTCCTGCGGATTCGACGGACAGTGAAGGTGCGGCGGCTCCCAAACGCCGACGGCGCGCGGCATCGAGACCTGCCGGAGCACCGGCAGCGCTGAATGCGGCCTTTAGCGCGCCCAAGCCCTCCGAGAGCGACGATTCGAAGACTGACGCCGCTCCTGAGTCGGCAAAAGCAAAGACCTCAAAGCCCGCTACGGCTGCTGCACTGTTCCAGCCTCCTGCCGAGGTACCCGCGCTACCGGCAAAGGCCAAGAGGGATAACGCTGCTCGGCCATCGGGCGAGTCCGCAGAGTCTGACAAATCCGAAAGATCCGACAAATCCCAAAAGTCTGACAACTCAGACGCGGATAGCTCAGATTCGAATAGCGGGCCAAGTTCCGATAGCAATGATGGTGACGACTCAACGGGCGATGGGGCACCCAAACGTCGCCGCCGTCGCGGTGGTCGTCGCCGTAAGAAGCCAGCGGGCGAGGGCGAGGCTGGCGACAGTTCGAACAATCCCGATGATGACAGCACGGATGGCGCCAGCGATGATGGCTCCAACGACAACGACAGTGACCAGGATGACGCGGGTGACGGGTCCTCGTCTGACTCAGGAAACACGCGCCGCCGTCGACGTCGCCGACGTACTTCCGGCGGATCCGGCGGTTCAGGAGAAGATGATCCGCCGAATACCGTGACGCATGTTCGACAGGGCCGATCTTCGAACGACCAGGTTACGAGCGTCCGAGGATCAACGCGGCTAGAGGCTAAGAAGCAGCGTCGGCGTGAGGGTCGCGAAGCTGGTCGCCGTCGAGCGCCAATCCTGACTGAAGCCGAATTCCTAGCCCGCCGCGAGAGCGTCGAGCGCGTGATGGTGGTGCGTCAGCAAGCGCAGCGAACTCAGATTGCGGTCCTAGAAGACAACGTGCTCGCGGAGCACTATGTGAATCGATCGGCATCAACCTCGATGGTTGGTAATGTCTATCTCGGTCGAGTGCAGAACGTCCTTCCCTCCATGGAGGCGGCGTTTGTTGATATCGGTCGCGGCCGTAATGCGGTCCTGTATGCCGGTGAAGTCAACTGGGACGCGGCCGGTCTAGTCGGCCAGCCAAAGCGAATCGAACTCGCGCTGAAGTCCGGTGATCCGGTCTTGGTTCAGGTGACCAAGGATCCAGTCGGTCACAAGGGAGCGCGGCTCACGAGCCAAATCTCGCTGCCCGGGCGCTACTTGGTCTACGTCCCGGGTGGGTCGATGACTGGTATCAGTCGACGGCTACCCGATAAAGAACGTAGTCGGCTCAAGCGGCTCCTGAAGGACGCCTTGCCATCTGGTTCAGGCGTCATCGTCCGTACTGCGGCCGAGGGGGCGACGGAGGATCAGCTCACCCACGATATTTCTCGCCTCACGGGTCAGTGGGATGCGCTCCAAGCGAAGGTTGACTCCGTTAAGGCCCCAGAGCTACTCCATGGCGAGCCAGATCTGGCGACCCGAGTGGTCCGGGATAGCTTCAACGAGGACTTCGCCTCACTGATCGTCTCCGGGGACAGCGCGACGTCAACGATTGAGGAGTACGTCTCGGCAGTAGCCCCAGACCTCTCCGATCGGGTGAAGCGCTGGACCAAGAACGAGGACGTCTTCGCTGCGCACCGCATCGATGAGCAACTGGCAAAGGCACTAGACCGCAAAGTCTGGCTCCCTAGCGGCGGCTCGCTGGTTATCGATCACACCGAGGCAATGACCGTGATCGACGTCAATACCGGGAAGTTCACCGGCCAGGGCGGAAACCTTGAGGAGACCGTCACTCGCAACAACCTTGAGGCTGCCGAGGAGGTTGTTCGACAGCTTCGACTGCGCGATGTTGGTGGGATCATTGTTATCGACTTCATCGATATGGTGCTCGAGAGTAACCGTGATTTGGTCCTACGTCGGCTGATGGAGTGCCTCGGACGGGACCGGACCAAGCACCAGGTTGCGGAGGTTACCTCGCTTGGACTTGTGCAGATGACCCGTAAACGCGTCGGTCAAGGGCTACTCGAGACCTTTAGTGAACCGTGCGACTGTTGTAACGGTCGCGGGGTAAAGGTCTCGACCGATCCGGTGGATCGCGGTGATCCGGAAGCTCCCGCACCGCGCCGTCGGCGACGGCCAGCCGGCCCGATTCCCGGGGCCCCAGCGGTCGTCAAGGCCGTGCAGGAAGATGAAGCGGCCACCGACGAGACGGGTAAGGACGGGGAATCGACCGATTCAGACGAGTCAACCGATTCAACCGATTCAACCGAAGTGACCGACTCCGATGCGGTCAACGATGCCAATATCGCCACTGATTCAGATGACGCACGAGAAGACGCGGGGCAGGATTTGGCTACCGCTTCAGACGATGCTGGGACGCCTAATCTGGTGACTGACTCTGATGGAGACGTAGATAACTGATAGCTGTTAGGTGTCTCGGTGGTCGATGGCGTACGATAGCTAAGCGCTAAGTTCACCTAGCCGCAAGTGCGTCATTCGCACACAAGACCATTCAACAGACCAATCAATGTTTTTCACAAGGAGTTCCTGTGTACGCGATCGTGCGCTCCGGCGGCCGTCAAGAGAAAGTCGCTGTTGGCGATGTCATCACGTCCGACCGTGTTGCAGGCGAGCCAGGCGGAACCATTTCGCTGCCCGCCGTGCTACTCGTCGATGGTGAGACCGTCACAACCGATACCGCAGATCTGGGCAAGGTCGATGTGACCGCCGAGATCGTGGAGCATTCCAAAGGCCCGAAGATTGACATCGGTAAGTTCAAGAACAAGACCGGTTACCGACGTCGCCAGGGACACCGCCAAGCTCTGACCAAACTCAAGGTCACCTCAATCGAGATCGGAAAGTAGTCCGCCATGGCACATAAGAAAGGTGCAGCTAGCACCCGAAATGGTCGCGATTCAAACGCTCAGCGCCTCGGTGTGAAGCGCTTCGGCGGACAGCTCGTGAACTCTGGTGAGATCATCGTTCGTCAACGTGGAACCCACTTCCACCCAGGTGAGAATGTTGGCCGCGGTAAGGATGACACTCTGTTCGCGCTGTCGGCTGGCACAGTGGACTTCGGCACCCGCCGTGGCCGTCGTGTCGTCAACATCATCGAAGTTTCCTAACAGCGCTCACTAACTTCTGCTGGGCACTCGAATCACTCTTTAGGAGTGCTCATGACTACTTTCGTCGATCGTGCGATTCTTCACGCGGTAGCTGGTGACGGTGGCAACGGTTGCGCGTCTGTTCACCGGGAGAAGTTCAAACCTCTCGGTGGTCCAGATGGCGGAAACGGCGGCCGTGGTGGCGACGTTGTCCTGATAGTTGATCACGGAACGAACAGCCTGCTAGACATTCATCGCTCGCCTCACCGACGCGCGGCCGGCGGAAAGCCCGGTCAAGGATCGAATCGATCCGGATCGGACGCGGGCGACATCTTCGTAACCGTCCCGGACGGAACCGTCGTTACGACCGAAGATGGCGAGTTCATTGCCGATCTCATCGGGCAAGGGACTCGGTTCGTTGTCGCCGCTGGCGGGCACGGTGGGCTCGGTAATGCTGCGCTGTCGAACAAACGGCGCAAGGCGCCTGGGTTCGCTCTGCTAGGTGAGCCGGGTTCCAGCGCCGATGTCGTACTTGAGCTGAAGACCATCGCCGATATCGGGCTCGTTGGGTTCCCCTCGGCAGGTAAATCCAGCCTCGTTTCGGTGTTGAGCGCTGCCCGCCCGAAGATCGCCGACTACCCCTTCACCACTCTCGTTCCCAACCTTGGAGTGGTCAAAGCGGGGGAGACGGTGTTTACCGTGGCCGATGTCCCGGGCCTGATTCCCGGAGCCAGTGAAGGTAAGGGCCTAGGCCTGGAGTTCCTGCGCCATGTGGAGCGCTGCGCTGCACTCGTCCACGTTGTCGATTGCGCAACCCTTGAGCCGGGGCGTGATCCGCTCAGTGATATCGACGTCATCGAGGCTGAGCTTGCCGCCTACGGCGGCCTCGCCGACCGTCCGCGCCTCGTCGCTTTGAACAAGATCGATGTTCCGGAGGCCGACGAGCTTGCCGATATGATCGCTGAACAAGCCGCGGAGCGCGGGTGGCCAGTATTCAAGATCTCGACTATTGCCCATACCGGTCTGGACCGCTTGCGCTTTGCGATGGCCGAGGTAGTGGCCGCGACTCGCGAGGAACGGGCCGACTCTGATGAGCTCGCTGCTGTTGTCGTAAAACCACTTCCGGTAGACGATTCGAGTTTCGTCGTAAAGCGCGAAGGTGATGAGTACCGAGTGATTGGCAACAAGCCAGCTCGTTGGGTGCGTCAAACCGACTTCTCCAATGACGAGGCCGTTGGCTTTCTTGCCGACCGCCTAGCAAAGCTTGGGGTGGAAGACGAGCTCCTTAAGAAGGGCGCACAGCCAGGCGCAACCGTGATCATCGGTGACCGAGACGACGCTGTCGTATTCGATTGGCAGCCAAGCGTGCAAGCAGGGGATGCCGCACCGGCTTCGCCGAGGGGGCAAGACATTCGCTTGGAGGAATGGTGACCCAGCCGACTGATCCGCGCGGCAAGATTGCCAACGCAAAACGGCTTGTCGTCAAGGTCGGCTCATCGTCGTTGACCACCTCCGAGGGTCGAATCGATTTGAGTCGTGTCCACCACCTCGTCGACGTTCTCGCTAGCGCAGCCCTGGCTGGACGGCAGCTTGTCCTGGTCTCCAGTGGTGCGATCGCCAGCGGTATGGCTCCCCTTGGCCTGGTCAAGCGGCCGACCGATCTCGCTACTGCTCAAGCTGCCGCAAGTGTGGGCCAAGGCGAACTGGTGGCCGCTTACTCAGGCAGGTTCGCGGCGCACGGCTTGACCGTCGGCCAGGTTCTGCTATCCGCAGACGATATTGGGCGACGCGCTCACTACCGAAATGCCCAACGGACGCTCGAGCGCCTTCTTGAGCTCGGCGTTGTCCCAATCGTCAACGAGAACGACACCGTGGCAACCGATGAGATCAAGTTTGGTGACAACGATCGACTTGCGGCTCTCGTGGCTCACTTAGTTCACGCCGACGGACTGGTCCTGCTCTCCGATGTTGATGCGCTCTACGATGGTCCGCCTGATCGACCTAGTAGTTCACCTGTGCGCGAGGTCCACGATGCCTCCGACCTCGAACTCGTCACGACCAGTGGTGCTGGCAGCCGGGTCGGCAGCGGCGGTATGCGGACAAAGGTGCAGGCCGCGCGGCTGGCGACTGATGCCGGAATCCCCGTCGTTCTCAGTTCTGCGGCGCTGGCTCGAACCGCGGTCGCGGGAGGAGCGGTTGGAACAGTTTTTCACCCGACCGGCCGACGTCAGCCAACGCGGCTGTTGTGGCTCAAACACGGCCCGGATGTTGTGGGGCGTTTGGTCTTAGACGATGGTGCAGTCCTGGCAATTGTGTCCAGGAATGCCTCACTGCTGCCAGCAGGGATTATCGAGGTAACCGGATCATTCGAGGCCGGGGACCCAGTGGAGCTCGCGGCGGCAGATGGAACGGTAATCGCTCGGGGAATCGTCAGTTTCGACGCTAGTGAACTCCCAGCTTTGATCGGGCGCCGAACGGCGGAGTTGGCGGCCGCGCTTGGGTCGGCGTATGACCGAGAAGTCGTACACCGTGACGACCTCGTCCTCATCTAAGCGACGTAAGCTAGGGCGCATGAGTGATTCCAGAAATGCTGAGTCGGACCGGCCCGACTTTACCTCTGTCGCCCAAGCAGCTCGCGACGCGAGCGTGGCGCTCGGACCGCTCACACGTACTCAAAAGGACACTGCGTTGCTGGCGATCGCCGACGCACTCGTCGAACGGACCGCCGAGATCGTCACAGCTAACTCACGCGATATCGCTCGCGCCGAGGCCAATGGCACTTCGGCAGCGCTGATCGATCGGCTCACGCTCACCCGCGAGCGCATCGCCGCGATCGCCGAGGCCACCCGCGATGTCGCGGCCCTACCCGATCCGGTCGGCGAGGTTGTTCGGGGCTACAGCCTCCCCAACGGACTACAGGTGCGCCAGTTGCGGGTCCCCATGGGGGTTGTCGGCATGATCTATGAGGCTCGCCCGAACGTCACCGTTGATGCAGCGGTTCTCGCACTTAAGAGCGGGAACTCAGCGCTCCTACGCGGATCGTCCTCCGCTTTCGATTCCAACACGATTCTGGTGGAGGTCATGCAAGCGGCGCTGGCCTCGACCGACGTGCCACCGGCAGCGGTGTCGTTGGTTCCCGGAACTAGCCACGACTCAGTCAAAGAGTTGCTCACTGCTCGCGGGCTGGTCGATGTCATCATTCCTCGGGGCGGCGCCGAGCTCATCCAGTCTGTCATTCAGAACGCGACGGTTCCCGTCATTGAGACCGGCGTTGGTAACTGCCACGTCTATATCGATGCTGCCGCCGATATCCAGACGGCCGTCGAGATCACTCTGAACTCGAAGGTGCAACGACCGAGTGTGTGTAACGCCGCTGAGACGGTGCTGGTCCACCGCGAGGTGGCAGCGGAGTACCTCGCCGTGGCGATTCCGGCCCTCGTGGATGCTGGCGTAACCCTGCACGCAGATTCGGCGACTCGATCGCACCGGGCAGCAGTTGGCTTCGGTGACCATATCGTCGAGGTCACGCCGAGCGACTGGGCGGCCGAGTTCTATTCGCTCGACTTGGCAATCGGCGTGGTTGACTCGCTCTCGGATGCGATTGGGCACATTCGGGAATGGTCGACTGGCCATACCGAGGTTATTGTTAGCGATTCGGAGCGCGCGGTCAACCAGTTCACGGCGCAGGTCGACTCGGCTGCGATCATGGTGAACGCCTCGAGCAGGTTCACCGACGGCGCTGAGTTCGGATTCGGGGCGGAAATTGGGATCTCGACCCAGAAGCTCCACGCGCGCGGCCCGATGGGCTTATCGGAACTTACGACAACGAAATTCGTCGTAACCGGCGATGGTCATGTGCGTTCCTAGTCAGGCACCGCTAGAGTCTGCTCTATGTTCCTGAACTTGCTTGCTAGTGAGATCGTCGATGGTCGGTACCCCGGTGGAGCCAGCGCGCTTGACCCCGTGCCGGAGGCCGTGGCTTTCTACGCCAGCCCATACGGTTACGGTGCAATGGCGTTGGCTTTCTTTGCTCTGACCATTTTTGCCCTGACGCGCCTCAATATCGATCGCTAACGCAGCGCCAGAAGTCTGCTACCCGTGGCAGGTCAACGGATCGGGATATTCGGCGGGACGTTTGACCCCATCCATGTAGGTCACCTGAATGCCGCCACGATTGTGGCCGACCAATTTGACCTTGACCAAGTCGTCTTTATGCCGGCCGGACAGCCGTGGCTCAAAACGGATGTCCAGGCGAGTAGCGAGGACCGCTACACAATGGTTCAACTCGCGATCGTTGGTGACGATCGCTTCGTAGTGAGTCGGATGGAGATTGATCGACCAGGACCTACTTATACGATTGACTCCCTCGTTGCGTTGCGTCGCTTACCCGAATTTGGCGATGCGGAACTATTCTTCATTACCGGCGCGGATGCGATCGCAGGTATTACCTCGTGGAAGGACCACACTCAGTTGGCCGAGTTAGCGACATTCGTTGCAGTGACACGGCCGGGAACTAGCCAAACTAGCGCTGCGTTGCGCGCAGAGTTCCCCGTACTGCAGATCGATACCACTGGGATCGACGTCTCCTCGTCAATGGTGCGAGATCGGGTACGACGGAACGAATCGATTTCCGAGTTAACGCCGCCGGCCGTTGTGGACTACATCGCTGGTCATGGGCTCTATCGGGATCTCGATCGGGAGCCCGATCGGTTGGTGACTAGGTGAGTCGCCGACTCGTCATAATTATCGGACTACTCGTCCTGGTAATCGTCAGTGTGGCAGTCGCCGTACTCGTTCGCAGTACACCGCCAGCGCCTGACCCCGATCCCGACCCGAGCCCGACTAGTACGACACCGCAACGTCCCGTTCAGAACACGATGCTGTTCGCGGTCCGGGACAACACGGGGTTAATCGCCGATTCCGTCGTACTCGGCACAGTTCCCCCTAACCAGCCACCTGCTGGGAGCTGGCTGTCAGTGCAGCCAGGGCTGTCGGTCGATATCAATGCGGCCGGCACCCTTACCCTGGCCGATCGTGGCCCGGCGGCCCCGGCCGATATCAACTCCAATGTGGCCAATCAGTTTGGCATCGCGGTGGATGGTGCGATGATTCTTGACCGGCTGGCTTTCGCCGCAATGGTCGACGCGGTCGGCGGAGTTACCGTGGCTGGCGGAACCCCAATCTTCGGGGAGGATGCCGAAGGCGAGCAGGTCGTGTTGGTTAAGCCAACTAGGACAAAGTTGTTTGGGCCCAGCGCTGCTAGCTACGTGATCACCCTCAATCCAGGCGAGCCACAAGAAGCGCGAATGGCGCGCTTCGACGAGGTCTTTCGTCAAGTCATTCTCAAGCTGCCTGCGAATGTGGACCGCGTCCGAAGTATCGTCGGGAGTCTCGGTGCGCTGTCGAGAACTTCGCTCTCGGCAGAGGAGAGCGCAGAGATCCTCCTCGGCGTGCAAACCGCCTTAGCCGAGCAGGTCAACCAGGCCGGTACTGCCCCGACTTCAGTCGCCGGAACCTCCGCAGACGCGATCTACACGCTGGAGCCGGCCGCTAGTCAGCCCACGATCGAGCGGCTATTTGCGGACTCGATTCTGCGTCCGGGAACCGACGATGCTCTACCCAGAGTGCGGGTATTCGCCGCTGGAGTAAGCAACACCTCGGTGCTGGCCACCCAGGACTTGCTCGCCGACAACGACCTTACGATGGTGTGGGGAGGACCCAAGAAGGATCGGGCCTCCTCAAAGATCTACGTACCGTCGGAGCAGGCCCGTGCACTAGGAGCTGAGCTGGCCGAGTTGTTAGGCCTTGCCGCGGACAGTGTGGTGGTCAATAGTGAGCAGTCGGCCGGGGCGCAAGCTGCCATCCGGCTTGCACCAGACACGCCGCTGACGGCACCGCCGTCGACAGGCCCGTCAGGAACAACCGGAACCTCTCCACCGCAGACTCCGTAAGCTGCGTGGGTAGCATGTCGATATGCCACCAGAGTGATGGGTGGCTCCCTAGCCTGAGAGGTTGCTCGTGACCGCAACACAAGAAGCCAAGGACTGTGCCGCCATCGCCGCACAAGCTGCGGTCGACAAATTGGCGACGAATGTCGTCGCAATCGATGTGAGTTCCCATCTTCCATTCGCGGATGTATTCGTCATCTGCACGGCGAAGAACGAGCCGCAATTGCGTGCGGTGATTGACAATGTCGAGGAGAAGCTCATTGAGGCTGGGCATAAGCGGTTGCACCGAGAGGGTTCTGGCGGCGACGACTGGGTTCTCATCGGATTCCCGGACGTTGTGGTCCACGCGTTCTTGAAAGATGCCAGGGACTACTACCGCCTCGAGAGCTTGTGGAGTGACTGTCCGCAAATCGCTCTTCCGGCGCTGGCTAAGGAGTCGTCCTGACCGCTCGAAAAGTCGTTCTGTGGCGGCATGGCCGCACCGAGTGGAACGCCCAACGTCGCTTTCAGGGTCACAGTGACATTCCACTGGACGAGGTAGGACAAAAACAGGCGGAACTGGCGGCGGGAATGCTTGCTCAGCTGAACCCGTCGAAGATTGTTAGTAGCGATTTGGTCCGGGCCCAGTCGACGGCCCAGGCCTTGGCCCAAGCGGCTGGTCTCGATGTGGTGGTTGATCCCGAGCTGAGAGAAACCTACGCCGGGGCTTGGGAGGGGCTGGGAAGAAGCGAACTAGAAGAGCGTTTCGGTGGCGAGCTCGCCGCTTGGGCTGCTGGGTCTGACCTTGCCCCCGGTGGCGGTGAACGTCGCAGCGAGGTCGCCGCGCGTATGACAGCGGCAATTGACCGCGCCTTGATCGATGTGCCCGCCCACGGTGTACTCGTGGTCGTCACTCATGGGGGCTCTGCCCGCGCCGCGATCGGAAGTATGTTGGGCCTTCCAACCGATCACTGGGGGATTCTAGGGGTCCTGACGAACTGCGCCTGGTGTGTTCTAGGCGAAGCGCAGCTACCAGGATCAACTCCCTCGACGGGGTCATTGGCCGATGTAGTTGCGGCACCAAGCGCGCAGTTCCCCGATGTCCCGCCGACGCCTAGCTGGCGACTTGTTGAGTACAACGCTCGCACCCTGCCAGATGAGGCAACCGCTGACGATCGGTAAGCGCCTCGTCAGCGGGATCGCCTAACTGGTGATGTAGTTCAGCAACGATTTGCGTTCCTCTTCGAGGAAGTCGATTCGGGCCTTAACGACGTCACCGATGCTGACGATGCCGACCATGACGTCTTCATCGATGACGGGAACGTGGCGCACGCGAAGCTCGGTCATTTGCACCATGACGTCTTCCACTGAGGCATCGAGGGCGCAGGTCGCGACGATACTGCTCATGATTTGGGAAACGGGTCCGTCCAAGATGACCGAGCCACTCTCGGTCAGCGCACGCGCGACGTCTCTTTCTGATGCCATTCCGGCCATCGATTGGCCGTCGCTCGATACCACTACAGCGCCGATTCGATACTGAGCCAACGTTGCGAGTAGCGAGGCGACTGTTGAGTCGGGACTAATCGTGGCAACAAAGTCACCCTTGCCTTTTAGGACTGATGCGATCTTCATGGTGAACCCTCCCACGTGACACGTGACCTATCGGATTCCCATCTTGGCCCACGCCGGGGTCCGTTGTCACCCTCTGGCAGGTAATAAGTAGGCGGGCAGGGGCGAAGTTCACCCCAGGTGGGGCTCAGGCATGGAAAGCTGACCTTGTGACTGACGGACCTCACGATTCCCAGCAGCAGACTGAATCTAATCCTGATTCGCGGGTCCAGCAGCTGCTTGCGGCCGTCATGACGGTTGGAAGCGAGCTAGAACTCGAGGTCGTTCTCGACCAGATCACCAAGACTGCCGTTGAGTTGGTGGACTGTGAGTACGCCGCACTTGGGGTACTCGGGGAGGACTTCCACATTCGTGCTGCCAGGTCACAGGAATCTACCCTCGTGGAGTTCGTGACTACTGGTCTCGATGATGCGCAACGCGAGGCGATTGGTCCGCTGCCCCACGGCGGTGGGATTCTGGGCCTTTTGGTGCGTGACCCTCGACCGATTCGCCTCGCGGACCTTGCCAAGCACCCTGCCTCCGTCGGATTTCCCGCTCACCATCCGCCTATGCACTCGTTTCTTGGCGTGCCTGTCCGCGTACGGGGACGAGTATTTGGCAATCTGTACTTGACGGAGAAGTCGACGGGGGAGTTCACCCAAGCTGACGAGGACTTGGTCATCACGTTGGCGACGGCTGCCGGTGTTGCGATCGAGAATGCGCGCCTTTATGGTGATGCTCGTCGCGCGCAGGAGCGGGAGCGGGCGCGGGCAGAAGTCAATCGTGCGCTGCTAGCGGATGAGGACTCCTCGGAGGTCTTGGCCCTTATCGCTAGTGCTGCTCGCAGGATCTCCCAGGCCGACCTCGCCGTGATCGCCTTTGACGACGGCAGCGGAACGCAGTTGATCGAGATCGCTGACGGAGAACAAGCAAGTGAATACATCGGCAAGCCACTACCGCTTCCTCAGCCTTCCTTGGTAGTGCCGTTGGGACGGCGCGGGCCCAGCGCAGCGTTGGGCGTGGCAAGAGACCGCAACGGTGTCGGATTTGAACGCAGTGTCGTCGGGCAGCTCAAGGCATTTGCTGACCAAGCCGTTATCGCCTTAGAACTTGCCGAGGCACGCCACGATGCGGAGCGCATTGGCCTGTTCGAGGATCGAGACCGGATCGCGCGAGATCTTCATGATTCGGTGATCCAGCGGCTGTTTGCTGCCGGCCTAGCACTAGAGGCGCTCGCCCGGCAGATCCCCGAAGAGCAGCAGGCTGTCAGGAAGATCCACTCAATTGGTGATGACCTAGATCTCACGATTCGGGAGATCCGATCGACGATCTATTCCTTGCAAACGCTGCATCGCGACGGAGCCCCAGGTTTGCGCGCGCAGGTCATTGGCTTGACCGATCAGCTTAGCTCGGTCCTCGGTTTCAGCGTTAAGGTGCAGATCGATGGGCTCATCGACGCGGGAATCCCTGAGGACGCCGAAGATGATGTGATGGCGGTCGTGCGCGAGTCGCTGACAAACATCTCCAAGCATGCGAGGGCGACTAAGGCCAAACTCGTCATTGAGAACAACGGTTCGACCTTGACGGTCCTTGTCTATGACAACGGTGACGGTTTGCCGACTGGGGTCAAGGAATGTGTGCGGGGGTCAGGAGACGGTGGCCTCGGTCTAGGAAACCTGGCATCGCGCGCTCAAGCACACGGCGGTCAGTTCGCCATCGAGTCGAGGTGCGGTAGCGACACCAGTTCCAGCGTCGACAGCGAGTGGACTACTTGCTTGACGTGGAGTATTGCCCTTCCACGAGGTGAGGCTCCCACAACCGCCTAGCTGCTACGTGCTGTCGCGACTGCGGGTCACGAACACCGCCGCCTGGGTGCGTCGTTGTAGGCCAAGTTTGGCCAAGATACTCGACACGTAGTTCTTCACCGTCTTCTCGGCGAGGAACAGTTCCTCGCCGATCTGTCGGTTCGTCATCCCTTCGCCGATCAGATCGAGGATCTTGCGCTCCTGGTCGGTGAGTTCCGACAAGGGATCAACTTTGGTTGCCTCCGAGCGGATCCGCTGCATCACCCGGGCCGTCGCTGACGGGTCGAGCAACGAGCCCCCTGCTGCGACCGTTTGAACTGCCCCGATCAAGTCATTGCCACGAATCTGTTTGAGTACGTAGCCACTGGCTCCGGCGATGATGGCATTGAGCAGGGCCTCATCGTCAACAAATGACGTCAGCATCAAACAACTGACGTCGACTTGTGCTGACTTCATCTCCCGGCAGACATCCACCCCACTGCCATCGGGAAGCTGTACGTCGAGAATCGCAACGTCGGGTTTTACCGTCGGAATCCGATCGATTGCCTGAGCGCAGGTCGATGCCTCCCCGACCACCTCGATCTTTCCGGATGATTCGAGCATCTCAGCCACACCCCGTCGGACCACCTCGTGGTCGTCAAGGAGGAACACTCTGATCTTCTTATCGTCGGTCACGTTGTCACCGTACTTTGCGCTAGCCCGCAACGGGGGAGCAAAAGCTCCGACCAACCTGGGACTTTAGTCCCGATGTTCATATGACCTTGGTCGACTAAATGGGACCCAATGCGGGAACGTCTGTTCAGATCAGACTGGAATGATCGCGAGCATGGATGCACTCGACCTCGCGGGTATGGATGTTCTGGACCTTTCGCGGCTCCAATTTGGCGTCGTGACTGTCTACCACTTTCTATTCGTGCCAATCACGATTGGCCTGAGCTTTCTCGTGGCGATCATGCAGACCGCCTGGGTGCGAACGAATAACGAGAAGTGGCTTCGGGCAACGAAGTTCTTCGGCAAGATCTTTCTGATCAACTTCGCGATGGGTGTGGTAACAGGGATCGTCCAAGAGTTCCAGTTCGGGATGAACTGGTCGGACTTCAGCCGGTTCGTCGGCGATATCTTCGGAGCGCCACTGGCAGTCGAGGGCTTGGCCGCGTTCTTCATGGAATCGGTATTCCTGGGTCTGTGGATCTTTGGCTGGGATCGACTCAATAAGAAGCTGCATCTCGCAACGATTTGGCTAGCAGCGATCGGCACGCTGTTGTCGGCGTACTTCATTCTCGCTGCGAACTCGTTCATGCAGCATCCGACTGCTTATACGTTCAATCCTGAGACTGATCGGGTTGAGCTGACGAACTTCTTCGAAGTCTTATTCCAATCCACAGCGGTCGTGGCTTTTGCTCACACGATCACGGCTGCATTCTTGACGGCCGGTGCGGTCGTCGCCGGTATCTCCGCTTGGCTTCTGGTGAAGGGGAAGAGTCCCGACGTGGCTCGCTCCACCATGAAGCTGGGAATCGTCACCATCTTGCTTGGTGCGGCAGGTCTGGGCATTACCGGTGATCAGCAGGGGCGGGTGATGGTGGAGCAGCAGCCGATGAAGATGGCGGCGGCCGAGGCCCTCTACGAGACGGCCGCACCAGCGCCATTCAGCATCTTTACTATCGGAACTCTGGATGGCTCAGAACCGGTCTTCTCGCTCGATATACCGCACGGTCTATCCCTGCTCGCTACTCACACTCTCGACGGTGAAGTGCAGGGTATTAACGACCTTCAGGAGCAGTACGAGCAGGAGTTCGGGCCAGGGGACTACAAGCCGAATATCCCAGTTGCGTACTGGAGTTTCAGGTTCATGATCGGCTTTGGAATGTTGGCCGGAGTGTGGGCACTGTACGCGCTGTGGATGACAAGGAAGGGTCGCGTACCGCACGGGAAGTGGTTCCGGCGATCGGCGCTATTGGTGCCCTTCCTCCCGCTTATTGGCAATAGCTTTGGATGGATCTTCACCGAGATGGGGCGCCAACCGTGGGTGGTATTTGGGCTCATGCAGACGGAGTCCGGGGTATCTCCGACCTCAACTAGTGGCCTGGTCATCACATCGCTGGCCAGCCTTACTCTGATCTACGCCATCCTCGCAGCAGTCGAGTTCGATCTGATTCGCCGAGCAGTCATTATCGGCCCACCGGAAGAGGTCGCCGATCCGTTTGTCGCCGATGAATCTGGCGAACGACCAATGTCCATCACGTACTAGGGGAGCATCTGACATGGATCTGGCAGCAGTTTGGTTCGTTCTGATCGCAGTCCTGTGGTCGGGATACTTCGTACTCGAAGGCTTCGACTTCGGTGTTGGCATTCTGATGAGGCCCCTGGCGAAGAACGAGGGGGAGCGTCGCGCCATTTTGACCACTCTCGGTCCCGTTTGGGATGGGAATGAGGTCTGGCTGCTAGTCGCTGGTGGTGCGACCTTCGCGGCGTTCCCAGAGTGGTACGCCACGATGTTCAGTGGGTTCTATCTACCGCTACTGCTGATCCTCCTGGCGTTGATCGTTCGTGGCGTCGCGTTTGAATACCGCTCAAAACGCTCCGATCTCAAGTGGCGCAAATCGTTCGACTGGGCGATCACGGTCGGGTCGTTTGTTCCTGCCTTGCTGTGGGGAGTTGCCTTCGCCAATATCGTTCGCGGTGTCCCGTTGCGGGCCGCCGAACCAGCCGGGAACATCCTTTATGACGGCGATGCCCTACTGAACCTTCTTAATCCGTATGCACTCCTCGGAGGGCTCACCACACTGTTTTTGTTCATGACTCACGGTGCGGTATTCCTGACCATCAAGATGAGCGGGACCATTCACGATCGGGCAAACAAGATCGCCACCCCCCTTGGTCTGATCGCCGCGGTTCTTGCTGTGGTCTTCCTGGTGTGGACGCAGGTTGCCTATAGTGGCAAGCCCGAGACCTGGATCCTGGTCGTTGTCACCGCAGGGCTCTGGGTGGGCGGAATCATCGCTCACCGGATCGGTAAAGAAGGCCTAGCGTTCACCTTGAGCGCCGCTACGATGGTCTCAACGGTCGCCTACCTCTTCTGGGTGCTCTTCCCCGACGTCTTCCGGTCCTCCAACGATCCGGCACTGTCGCTGACCATCTACAACGCAGCGAGTACCGAGTACACGCTGACGGTGATGACAATCGTTGCGGCTATCTTTGTCCCGATCGTCTTGCTGTACCAAGCCTGGACCTACTGGGTGTTCCGCAAGCGAATCAGCGGAGATGCGATCCCGAGTCCGGAATCTGGATCGCTTGACTACCCAGACGAGGCGAAACCATCAGTTCCAGTGGGATAAGGCCGTTCGACCCCCGGCTCTCGCGATACGCGAGCGCAACCCGGGGGTTCTTGGTGGCGGCAGTTGCCGTTGGAATAGTCACGACAATCTTGATCATTGTTCAAGCCTTTGCAATCACCGGGATCGTCGTTCCGGTGTTCACCCGCGGCGAAGGGTTCGAGCAAGTAAGTACTGCGGTGGTGGTTCTCACCGTCGTCGTCATCATTCGGATTGCGGTTTCTTACCTCAGCGAATGGGTCGCCTTCCGGGCAGCGGCCGATGCCAAGAGCCAGCTTCGACTCGGCGTCACTGAACACGTGCTCGATCTTGGGCCAGTCTGGCTTGCTAGCCGAAACTCGGCCGAGCTCACTGCACTCACCACGCGCGGAGTGGACGGCCTAGATGCCTACTTCGCCAGGTACCTCCCGCAGCTAGTCCTCGCGGTGATGGTGCCACTGAGCGTGGGCGTAGTCATCCTCACCCAGGATCTACTCGCCGCCGTCATCGTCGTTGTGACCGTTCCGCTGATCCCGATCTTCATGATTCTCATTGGGATGTACACCCGTAATCGGGTCGACCGGCAGTGGGAATCGCTGTCTCGCCTCAGCGGTCACTTCGTGGACGTCGTGGTGGGGATGACAACGCTGAAGGCGTTCGGGCGCGGTCGAGCTCAGGCCAAGCGCGTGCAGGTCATTGGCGACGAGTATCGCAAGACGACGATGGGGGTTCTGCGGATCTCGTTCCTGTCATCTCTCGTACTAGAAGTTCTGGCGATGCTGTCAGTCGCCATGATCGCGGTATCCATCGGACTGCGCCTAGTTGAAGGGTCGATGACGCTTGAAGCGGGTCTACTCGTCCTGATCCTTGCGCCCGAGGTCTACCTGCCGCTGCGACTGGTTGGGATGCACTTTCACGCCGCCGCGGAAGGACTCGGTGCCGCACAGCAGATGATCGAGGTTCTTGAGCAGGACCCGCCGCGCAGTGGTCTCGACACCGATGTGCCAGATCTAGCCCAGTCAACGATTTCGTTTCGGCAGGTGAGCGTCAGTTACCTGGGCCGTGATGAGGTCGCATTGGACGGTCTCAGCATGGTGATTGAACCCAACTCGATCACCGCACTGGTCGGTCCTAGTGGGGCGGGTAAGTCAACTGCTCTCGCACTGCTGGAACGGTTCATTGATGCAGATAGTGGATCAGTCGAGGTGACCTCCGCGCAAGGACGCACGCAAGTACTCACGGACTTCCAGACAAGCGCCTGGCGAGGCAATGTCGCTTGGGTAGGGCAAGATCCGCGCCTTGTCTCTGGGTCGCTCTTGGACAACATTCGGCTAGCTAATCGAAGTGCTTCAGAAGAGCAGGTCTGGGCCGCGCTTGAGACCGTCGACTTAGCGCACATGGTTCGGGCACTTCCCGAGGGGTTGGCCACGCGAGTGGGCGAGGCAGGGCGGGTGTTTAGTGCCGGACAGACCCGACGCTTGGCCTTGGCAAGGGTGTTCTGCCAGCCCGAGGCTGGCCTCGTACTACTTGACGAGCCGACGGCAGCCCTCGACGCCGCAACAGAGCAAGCGATTGCCGGCGCTATTCGGGAGTTGGCTCGCACTAGAACAGTTGTCGTTGTGGCCCACCGTGACCTGCTGATCTCGGTGGCAGACCACGTGGTTGAGATCTCTACGGCGGTGGCCCGATGAGCGATCTACGCCGGGTCTGGCAGGTGATCAAACCGCGCCGAGGTCAAGGGGCGCTTTCGGTCCTGCTGGCGTCGCTATCACTGGCGTGTGCGATTGGGTTGATTGCCACTAGCGCCTGGCTCATCTCCCGTGCCTGGCAACAACCTCCGATTCTGGCTCTGAGCGTGGCCGTGGTGTCGGTTCGCGCGCTAGGTCTAGGCCGGGGAGTGTTTCGATATTCCGAGCGGCTTGTCTCGCACAGTGCTGCACTACGAGGGCTGACCGAGATTCGTTCGCAACTCGTTGATCGGATCGCCATTGTGGCTCCGAGTGGAACAGCTCGGTTGCGCCAAGGCGATGCGATGCGCCGCTTCGTTGACGATGTCGACACGAGCTCAGAGTTTGGCTTGCGCACAGTGCTACCGGCATCGAGTGCCGTAGTTGTTGGCGCGGCGGTGGTTGGACTGGTCAGCTGGTTGCTTCCCGCAGCGGGGATCGTGCTCCTCATCGGACTCCTGGTTGCGGGGGTAATCGCGCCGTGGGTGACTGGCGCAGTGAGCCGACGCGCTGCGTCCCGCGAAGTCCACCTCAAGGGACAGCTATCTGCGGAGTTGACGTCGTTGTTCGCCGACAGTGAGGATCTAGTTGCCGCCCGAGCGGATGGCGCAGAGATCGGTCAGGTGCGCGCATTGGACGAGTCGATTCGATTGGCCGAGCGCACAACCGCGAAGGGGATGGGGCTCGCAGCGGCGATCGGCTCGGCAGCACAAGGTTTCGCGTTGATAGCGGTCATTCTCCTGGCGGTTCCGGCGGTCACCTCGGGCCAGCTCGATGGTGTCAATCTCGCCGTTGTCGTGCTTATCCCGCTTGTCGCATTCGAACTGGTGACGACCCTTCCTGCGGCAGCAGTCTGGTTGGCGAAGTCCCGAGCGAGTTCGCAGCGGATCGTGGAGATCCTGGATGCGCCGAATGCGGTTCCCGATCCGAGTAATCCAGCAGACCTGCCGCAGTCGGCCGTGCGGCGCCCATACCTATCGGTTCGCTCAGCCGCCGTGACCTGGCCGGGGGAGACGGAACCGGCCGTCGCTGACGTGACCTTTGAGCTGCCTGCGGGTAAGCGCGTCGCGATTGTGGGTCCAAGTGGCGTCGGCAAGTCAAGTCTCGCGGCAGGACTCGTCAAGTTCGCTCCGATGACTGGCGAGGTGGCCTTGTGCGATGTCCCGATCACCTCCCTTACCGGCGATCGGGTGCGAGAGGTGATCGGCTACTCGGCCCAGCACGGGCACATTTTTGACAACACCATTGCCGAGAACATCCGGCTAGCTCGTCGTGATGCCACCGATGAGCAGATCGTAGCGGCGCTTGAACGTGTCCGGTTAGGAACGTGGGTGGCAAGTCTGCCGCTGGGCATCGAGACGAGGGTTGGTCAGTTTGGCGCTCAGCTTTCCGGCGGCCAGCGCCAGCGTCTGGCATTGGCTCGAATGATCCTGGCTGACCCACCGATCGCCATCTTCGATGAGCCAACGGAGCACCTCGACGCCGATACCGCTGCTGCGCTTGCCGCCGATATCCTTACGGTGATGGGTGATCGCAGCGTCATCTACATCACGCATCTGCCGTACGGGCTGGAACTCGCCGACGCGGTAGTCGTGCTTGGTGAGGAGGGTGGGAGCCCCTACGCCTCGGAACGCACAGTCGTTGGGTCGTAACCGTAGAAAGCAGTACGTGCGTCGCGGCGATTCTGTGCTTCGTCTTCCGCCGCAGCGGCAGCTTCTACCGCAAGCTCAACCTGGACAACCTCAGTTGTCGGGTTATTAGCCTCGACCCATTTCTCAAGCTCTGGACCGGTCTCAAATGATGTGATGAGGCAGTAGCGCGGCCCGTCACCTTGATGCCAAACAGAGTGCCACATGCGCTCGGAATCAACCAGGAGTTGCGCACCCGCTGGCAGCGCGATCCGAGTCTCGGTTGACGGATCCTTCACGTCCTCCCGCAAGATCATGTAGGAGTTCGGGTTGTCGGTGAGCTGCATAAAGCACCGAACAATCCAGCCCTCTTCCTCGGGATTGAGACGGTTGTTGTCATCCAGGTGAGAGTTGTAGAGCGCATCGGCATAGGAGTTCGGTTGCAGCTCGATGACGCGGCAACGACCGATGTTTGCTCCAGCTTCTTGGGCCCGCCAGGACAGGGTTGGAGCCTTTTGCGTTTGGCTGTCGATCCACACACCATCTTTGTCCGGCTTCGGCGGATCGAAATGCCAGAAGCCATTGCACTCAATCTCGCCATAGGCACTGGCAAGCGGTGCAAACCGAGTGTCGCCGGAGGATTTCCAGTCGACATACTCGAGTGCTTGCCACTCGCGTGGATCGACCAGGTCGCCATAGGAGTCGAGAACGACGAAGCCTTTGTCGGCCAGCACATCTAGTTTCTGGTGGGTCATCAGCTACTCCCTGTGAAGCGTCGGTTTTCCTACTACCGAGGATGACGCATATCGCCGCGACTGTTAGTAGCTCAACGGCAGGAGTTGGCGGGACCTTCGGCCCAACGAGCTAGCTCCGAGCCATCTTTCTCGGCGCTATTCAACGAGGCGGACGGGTTGGCCTACGAGATCCGTAGCCCACGACGTGGTGTCGTTCGCCGCTGCCGGATAGTCGAAGTCAATCTTGAACCAACAGCCGTAGGGATCGCCTTCGTCGCAGTCGTAGTCAACTGGGATCGATACCCGAATCACCTGGGACTGCCCGTTGAAACCCGAGCTCGAGGACACGTTGGTCATAGCGCAGTTGCTAATAGTGGACGGGCTACTCTCCGAGCCACGTACGTCACCGATCGCCTGGCAGGTCGAGAGAGTGAGCGGTGCCCCCCCGCTCGTGGCATCCGGTGGCGGTTCAATGGTGATGACGCCAGCCTGAGACGCGTCCCCAGCATCGAAGAGATTCACGTCCAAGCTCATCCCAGCTGAGGCAGGATTGACTCGAGCGAGGTAGAAGTTGGTGTCGGCCGCAGGGCTATTGGTGTAGATAACCATCGAGCCGTACCCGGCGACGGTGACATTGCTCGCGTCGCCGACCACCTTTGCCCGCATCGAGTAGCGGTTATGTCCACTCCAGTTCACCGTCGGGAATTCCGTTGCCGAAGACAAAGCGGTGGAGTCTGATGTCCCCGAGGGCAGGTTCGTGCGCACCTGTAAGTAGTAATCACCGATGGTGGGGTTATTGATGGTGCAAAGTGATGACCATTGTCGGAAGCTTGCGGCTAGGTCTGAGTCGTAGGCGCTCTTACTCGTCCGGAGTTTGTCCTTGATTCCGCTACTGCTGTATCCGCGGAACTGCTTGGTACACGTTTTCTTGACGGGTGCGTTCAAGGGGTTTCCACTTTGGATTGGTTCTCGTACTGCGAACGTAGTCACCGATGTACTTGCTGAGCCGGAGAACATTTTGTCTCCGGTGCAGTAAGCGGAGTCGGCACCTCCAACGTAGCGTTCAGCAGCGTCACCAGAGACCGTTGAATACGGATTTGGTTGGTCCCACGACCAGCTACTACTGAGGTTGTTGGTTTCGCAATAGTCACCTACATCCACCAGGAGTGGATCGAAGATCTCGACGTCGAACGATGTCACGGCGTCCTTGACACTGATCTTGTAGAAGTGCCCGGTTGGGCTGTAGTCGTCGTTGTCCCTGCTGGTACAGCCAGAGTTGCTGTTATCGCAGCGTCTTGTTGCGTACCTGTCGCCGTAACTCTTGGCTGATCCGGGTCCCGCCACATTCGCCCAGAATTCCGGAGTCCGGTTACAGCCTTCATCGGTCGACGCGCTCTCCCACTCGGCGGTCCCGCCAGGGGGCTCATCGCCAAACAGATTGCAGGGGCTACCCATCAGCACCGGACCGCGGTACTCGGCTACGGCAGTGCGCGTCATCGTTTGGTCGAGGCCGCCGATCGCCCAACCGAACCAGTTCGATTTGGTGGCGGTGATTGTTACGCGCAGTTCCGAGGCCTTAGCTGAGGAGGCCGGCGTTACGGTGACCCGCTTGTTCACATTGGAGTTACTAGGATCATGGGTGAACCCGTTCTTCGCCGACATATCGCGGGCAGAAGCAGTCGCCTCTGAGAAGTCGCCAGGCATATAGACGGCTCCGGCGAGGGCAGCAGCGTCAGCAGCGACCTGAAGGCGGTGGCCCATGTAGTACCAGTTGGAGGCATCGACACCGATCGCAGCTGATCCTAGAACCAGCGGCACCATGACGATTGATGCCGTTACCAGGACTGCGCCTCGATCCTTACTGAGCTGAACCATTCGCAACCGCTCGGTGATTGGGTTGGGTTGAGTCACGATTGGAGGCTCTCGACGCGAGACTTGGTAGATCCGCCACAGTGCCCATCCGGTAGCCAATACCAAGGCGCTGACCCGGAGTGTTTGGACGAGTCCCATCGTCACCCCGCCGGTGAGTAGGGACTTGTAGCCCAACGGGTACACCACCTGCCCAAGCACGCAGACCAGGAGGATGAGCCCCGCGATTGGTCGCATCAGAGTGCGTCGATTAAGAAGGCAAACGGCGGCAATACCCGCGGCCCACACCATGAACTGAGGCGAGAAAACCCGACTAGTCGCGATCAGGACTAGGACCAATGCGAGCGCGACATCAGCCGGAGCCACTCGCTCTAGGCGTCCGGTGAGCCGTAGCCAACCCACGGTTGCAATGATCGCGAACCCGACGAAGGTGATCGCGGTGGCAACGAGTCCGGCGCCGGCGGCATCAACCTCGATTGAGCCGAACCGGAACACGGTCTCGATATCGAATCCCGCCATCAGGGCAATGACGTAGCCGATCGCTCCAACTGACTCGACCTGCAGTCCCCGTTCGCCTTGGCCTGACATAAAGGACATGGAGTAGGGGCCGTACAGCATGGCCACTGAGATGCCCACAACGCCGACTATCAGCATCGCTGATAGTCCTTTGGCTAGACCGCGACGGGGAAGCGCCAAGATGAGAAACCCGGGCCAGAGCTTGAGCAAGGCTCCGATTCCCAAGAGGACTCCACTGCGCACTGGCTTGGCGATCGCGAGGAGGGCGAGCACGGCAAAGAAAGTCGGAAAGATATCGAAACGAGTGAGTAGTACTGGGCCGATCGCAGCGCCTGCTAGGACGTAGAACCAGGCGCCGGCAAAGCCT
This sequence comes from uncultured Actinomycetes bacterium, assembly GCA_946803585.1. Classification (GTDB taxonomy): domain Bacteria; phylum Actinomycetota; class Actinomycetes; order S36-B12; family UBA10799; genus UBA10799. The sequence goes on along the minus strand of CAMPEQ010000005.1, from coordinate 36,119 downwards.
GTGTTTGGGTTCGAGTTGTCGGCGGTACGTAGTCGGTCCCGGATTGTCAGACCGCGGCGGAGTAGGACCATGAAGATGATCGCGTCAAGAAGTAATGCGAGTCCGACGAAGCCGACTAGTGGCCGCACTGAGATCTGCTGCCCGATCCAGAATACGAAGCCCGCTAGTGGCGGGTATTGCCACATGGGATCGTTCACCGGAAAGTGTCCACTGCCGATGACGTCTGCCCACACCCAGTACTGCCGAATATCGGCCCCGACCAGTGTTCCGCGTGGGTAGGGGAAGAACCCGAACGGAATCAGCACGAGAATCGATCGGGTCACGACGTAGGTCAGCGCAACCACTGCAGATCCAGGGGTGCGCAGCAGCCTACTGATGATCGGGTGAGCGGTCCGCATTCCTATCCACCCCCGCCTCCGAGTCCGCCCTCCATAATTTGGATGACGGCTGGTCCCATGACGACGAGCATGAGAACGGGTAGGACAAAGATCATCATGGGGAATAGGATCTTTACGGGTACCTTCTGGGCCTTCTCCTCGGCGATCTGGCGGCGTTTGATCCGTAGTTCTCGTGATTGGATTCGCAGGATCTCACCGAATGGAGTACCCCGCCGTTCAGCTTGCACACATGTGGTCGCGAACCGCCGTAGATCGTCGTCCTTTGTTCGGTCTGCCAGGGCAATCATTGCCTCGGATCGCGACTTCCCAATAGTGATCTCCTGCACCACTCGGCCGAACTCATCTGACAGTGGCCCGTTTGTATTCTGCGCCACCAGTTTGAGTGCGGAATCGAAACTGATTCCAGCGGCGAGCGTCAGATTCAACATGTCGACGGTGTCAGCCAAGGTCCGTCGCATCTCATCCGTGCGACGTTCCGCGACCTTACTCAACACGAAGTCCGGGACGAAGAAGGCTCCGACTGCTAGGACAATCATGAGCACGATCCCGAAGCCCAGGTTGAAGGTGAACGCAACCAGGAGTCCGAACGCCGCACCCACAAACATGCTCAGGACCTTGATGAGGATCAAACGGTTGAGGTCCCAGCCCGCTGGATACCCTGCGGCTTCCACCCGTTCTTCAAGTGCTCGTAACCGTTCGGCGGGAGTGAGCTTCCATCCGAGGCGAGTGAGCTTGTGAAGAATCGGGTCAAGTACCCGCTGGCGGAACGGCGAACGCTCATCGATCACACCCTTTCGACCGACGTCGTGGGTGATCTGTTTGAGGAGTTCGCGTCCTTCGCTGTCGTCTTTCATTCGCCACGCGATGACGGCGATCACGATCCCGACTACCAGGCAGATCCCGGTGATCGCGAGTAGGCCGGTGGAAGACATGGCTAGACCTCCACCGCGACGATCGTGCGAGCCCAGAGGAAGCCGAGCAGCATGGCGATCGACCCACCAATCAGCATGACAATTCCTTTGGGAGTGGTGATGAAGAAGTTGAAGTACTCAGGGCGAACGACAGCCATGAAGGCAAGCATGACAACGGGAAGCGACATCAGCACCATCAACGACAGGCGGCCCTCAGCGGAGAGCGCTTTGACGTGCCGTTGCATCTGAACCCGTTCTCGCAAGGTGGCGGCAACGGTGTTGAGTAGTTCTGTGAGGTTTCCACCGTGCATGCTCTGCAGTCGCATCGCCATCACCACGAGGTGTAGATCGCGGCAGTTCATCCGTTGAGCAGATTGTTCGAGTGCGTCAGGAACCGAGGTCCCGAGTCGAGTCTCCATGATCGTTCGATTGAGCTCGTCGGCCATCGGGCCGGTGGTGTCAGCGGCCACACCCTCGATCGCTTGCGGTAGAGATGCCCCTGCCGACATTCCACTGGCCAGGGCCGTGAGCATTTCAGGCATCTCCGCAACGAAACGTGCTTGGCGTTTACTCGCGCGAAACCGAAGCACCATCGGCGGGATTGCGAGCCCGATGACTAGGCCAAAGACGCCGGCTGGGATAGACCCACGGGACAGCACGTAGAGAATGAGACCACCGAACCCACCAGCACCAGCAGTCACAAGGATGAACTCTTCGGGACGCAGAGACATCCCGGCACTATTGAGACCAGTCGCTAGTCGCTGCGTCCACGATTTGCCCGCAATGAGCTTCGCGGTGCGCTCGGTGCTGCGGACACGAAGGGCCGTTAAGGCGGAGTTGTCGATATCGACGACGTCGGGCTGCTCGCGTTGGTAGTCGGCGATGATTCCCGACAGCGCCTTAGAACGTTCGGTGTTGCGATTCGGAATCACCAGGACGGCAACGATGACGATCCCGGCCAGGACGATTCCAATAATGCTCAGCGGTAAGAGGAGATCCAACATGGCGACTCACCTCCACCTTGCAGGGGTGTCGTAGTCGGGGGCGCTGAGGAACATACCCCGCTCCAACGCGACGCCGTTGTCGACTATTCGTTGGAAGCAGTTGGGAATCATCCCCGCCGGTTGTAGCGGGACTTTTGCGCTGTCGGCATTGGTCGGTCGAACGAAGACATCCTGCATACTGATAATCGGACCTTCCATACCGGTGACCTCGGCTACGTGGGTTACCGCGCGCGTACCGTCGCGCATCCTCGTTTGGTAGACGATGAGGTCGATCGCTGAGGCAATCTGGGCATAGAGCGCAGTTTGATCGATCTTCATACCGGCGATCGCGACCATCCCATCGATTCTGGTAAAGCAGTCACGGGGGCTATTCGCGTGCACCGTGCCCATGGATCCTTCGTGGCCGGTGTTCATTGCCTGCAACATGTCCATGGCTGCGTGACCATCGCGGATCTCACCGACAACCACCCGATCTGGGCGCATACGCAGCGATTCCTTGACTAGGGCACTGAGGGTGACTTCGCCCTTGCCCTCAATATTGGGCGGGCGACCTTCCAATCGAATCCAGTGATCGTGGTCGAGTTTGAGTTCGGCTAGGTCTTCGATCGTCACTATTCGCTCTTGGCTAGGAAAGAACTGGCTGAGCATGTTGAGCGTGGTGGTCTTTCCTGAACCGGTTCCGCCCGCGACCAGGATGCTCAAACGCGCGCTGACTGCACACTGCAAGAACTCGGCAGCGGCAGGGGAGAGCGTCCCAAAAGAGACGAGATCATCGCTGGTGAACTTGTCTTCGGAGAACTTCCGGATCGTGAGCGCGGTGCCGTCAACGGCTAGCGGTGCAATGATCGCGTGGACACGAGAACCGTCAGGTAGGCGCGCATCAACCTTGGGGCTGGACTCGTCGATACGTCGACCGATGCGCGAGACGATTCGGTCCAGGATGCGCCGGATATGGGCCTCGTCGTCGAACTTCACATCGGTACGTTCTGTTTTACCGTTGCGCTCAACCCACACGTTGTAGGGGCCGCTGGTCATAATCTCGGTCACGGTGGGGTCGCGAAGGAGTGGCTCGATCGGACCGAGGCCAACGACCTCTTGGGCGATCTCGCTGGTCAGGCGTGCTCGTGCCTCGTTTGATAGCGGTATATCAATCTTAGTGAGAGCTTCTTGGAGTTCGGCGGTGACCAATGACCGCAGATCGTCATCGCTGACGCTGGCATCGGAGATGCGCGTTCCGAGGTTCTTGACGACTGCGGCCCGGGCCTGTTTGCGAACCTCAGCGTAGCCATCGGCCTGCGTGGGTGGGGCGGAAACGTCGTCTCCGCCTGCTCGGGCATCTGGTACGAGTGGCGCGGCAGTACGTCCGGCTCGTGACTCCTTGAGTCGGTCAGCCAGATTCATGACGTTGCCACCCGTTTACTGAAGAACCGGTGTTTGCGCTGGGCCGGGACGGTCTTCTTCTGGGCTTGTGCGGTCACCGCCTCGGCTAGTGGTGGATTGATCAATGTGGACCAGTCTCGGAGCGCCGTTGTGATCGGATGCCGTGGGTGAGTGAGGGTGAGGATTCGCCCGCTGTTCGTGGCCAGCGGTAGATCTAGGGATGTAGGGATCTCACAGGTGACGGGGTAGTTGAGCGCCTCGGAGATGTCGGAGGTGGTGATTCCGACCTTGTCACCGGCATGGTTAATCATCAAAGAGATGTGTCCTTTGAAGTTCAGTTCGTCGAACATCTCCAGTGCAATAGCGGTGTTCTTGACGCTGGCGGCATCGGGTGTACACACCAGGGCGAGGTGGTCAGCGATATCGAGAACCGACAGCACATGTTCGGTGGCATAGGGCGGGCAGTCGATGATCACATGGTCGAACATGCTCGCTGCTAGCTCCACAGCGCGACTCACGAGCTGCGGTGAGATCCCGGCAGCTTCTTCGGGCCGTCGTGGCGCGGGTAGCACGTATGTTCCTGACGAGTGCGCGGACATACACGCGGCCAGTGAGCCGGTATCCACGCCACTTCCCAGGGCGGCAACATCAAGAATCGAGCGGCCACGTGGTAGCGACATCAGGAGTTGGACGTCGCCGGACTCGAGGTCGAGGTCCAGAATCGCGACTCGCTTTTGCCCTTCACTGCTGAGTAGGCACGCGAGGTTAGTGGCGATACTGGTTTTTCCGCACCCGCCCTTGGACGCGAACACCGCGGTTACAGTCCCGCGAGGAGTAGCGCCAACGGCAGCGGGATCGCCTGTTGCTGTGGCCACAGTGTTGGCCCGTCCGAGAACTCGATCTGCCGCAGCCACCAGGGCGGGCAGGTCGCTCTCACCAACGACGTCGCTAGCTCCAGCCCGAATCGCCTCCAGCACCGTCGAGGTATCAACTCGACGTCGTAGCCAGATAATCCCGGCAATCGGTTGGGCTTCGATCGTGGCGGCGGTTACCCGCGCGGCGACAGCGGCATCAACACTCGGCCCAATCACTACGAGTGGGTCTCCAGTGGCTGCCACGTGTGGAGGGAGCTGCGACGCATCGGTTAACACGGTGGAGGAGCCGCCCAGAGCGCTGCCAACGGCATGGGCAATAGATTCGTCGAACTCAAGAATGACGGCCATAACTCCTCCTTTCCAGATCCACAGTTGTTGTTATGACGGGAGTAGCCCGAGGTAGAGGTCTTCGCGGCCCACCACCTTGACTGAGTCTTTGGGGCTTAGAGCGAAGGTCACAAGGGTGACTGCTGCATTCGCGTTGGGAACTGCACCGCCAGTTGGCTGCCCGCCTGAGGTGGTCGGTCCAATTGCGATGACTTGGGCTGATTGAAGAACGACGACGCCGGGGTTCCCAGTTCCCTGAGCCCGCTCGTAGATGACAACGTTTGAACCTGGTTGGACAAAGCCAGCTACTCGACCGGAATCGGTGATCTGAAGCGTGATCGCATTCGTTCCTTGGGGAATGGGCAGGCCGCCCGTTGCAGAAGTGGGAGCAAACATTCGGCCCATCAGAATTTGGCCGCGGAACAGGGGGCCGATCGACTTTAGGGTCGCGATTTGGCCAACATTCGTTACCGCGTCGGCGGGGACAAGGTTTGCGGAGACATCGACTGGCTGAACCTGAGCCTCCGTCAGGTTCGCACCTGGAGTCCCGGGTGGAAGGTCACCGGTGATCACCAGGACGGAGCGAGTTGCTCCGGAGGCGGTTGCGGGGGACTTTGAGAGTGCGAGGTACAGGGCGCCGCCCGCGATCACTAACGTCAGTGACGCGAAGATCAAGAGCAGCTTGCGGGCCATGGTGGTGTCCTATCCGAGCGGTGGTTGCTGCGGTGCACATTGGTTGCCCCAGGGCAGCGATTGTTCCCCGTTATGTCGTTTGAAGGGGCGGCTCCCGATCAGTGCGGGAGCCGCCCACCAAACGTCCTGTCGGCGCTTAGCCAGCGCTGCTGACGGCGCTTCCGACTTCATTGAAGCTGTCTGAGACGGCGCCACCGAGGAAGAAGACCGCGGCGATCACAACGAGAGCGATACCAGCGACGAGGAGACCGTATTCGACGGCGCTCGCTCCGGTGTCCTTCTTGCCCGTGTACAGGATGGTGCGAATTCGAGTTAGCATTTTCCTTCTCCGATCGGCGAGTAATTCTGTTGTGTCACCGAGCTACTCGCTGGGAGTGTCCGGCGGTTACGTTCCATACTTCGGATGGTTGATTGCTAAATCTGTACTCGGGTCGCCCAATCGGGTGACAAAGTAATTTTCATTCCTGTGTTCAAAGAATTGGGCTAAACCCTGCCTAATTGAGTGTCGATGGATCAACTGTGTTCGGGCAGAAGCTGATGAGACGTCGCTGCGATCGCGGCTCTGTTGCCGTGGAGGCCGCGATCGTCTTTCCGCTGCTCATCTTGATTCTGTTCGGGGTTATCGAGTTTGCGATGGTGTTGCGCGACCACGTCGCCTTAACCTCCGCTGCTCGATCTGGTGCTCGCGTCGCCTCGGCCGAGCCGCGGCTGTCGACCTTCGCGATTGATGGCGCCGCAGCTGTCGCACGTGCGGGCACGACGATGCCCTTGAGTGACGTCACGGAAGTGTGGGTCTTTGAGTCCAACGAGTCGGGCTATCCGACTAACGGGGCCTCGATCACCTCGACAACCGAGACCTTCACCTCGTGCACAACGAGGTGCATCGTCTTTACCCCTTCGGGATCATCACTGGTCCAAACCAGCGGGGCGTGGAGTCATGAGGACGTCAATGCGTGCCCAGGGGACGAAGCGATGACGAGTATCGGCGTGCTGGTGCGTGCCCAACATTCGTTCGTGACCGGAATCTTCGGTGCCACGATGGATCTTTCCGATCACGCGGTACTACGGTTTGAACCGATTCCGGCATCTCAGTTGCTGGAATCGGGCCAGTGCAAACCGTAGATCGGGCGGCACTCAACCCGGTAGTTGGTACTGGCTGAAGAACTCCCACATCAACTCAGTGGCGTCGACATCTTGAGTCGTCGTCCCAAGAGAGCTTTCCAGGAATGCCGCGATCGTCTCGCTGCTTCCTGGCCAGGTGTGGCCGCCTCCACTGGTGCGGTAGAAGTCAACATCGGCACTATTCGCACAATCACTCCATAGCAGTCGCGTTGTCTGTCCGAATGTCTTCTTAGTCGGTCCCGTTGTGCACTCGTTGTGTGCAGCCCAGCCAGCCATATTGTCGGTGGCTGGAGTCACCGTCGATGTCGGGTCATTCGACGGCGAGCCTGCGACTGACCCACCCTTGAACGGGACAACTGGGTCCTTCGTTCCATGGAAGTAGATGATTGGAGCGGGTGGGGAATTGTCGCAGTCCGATTGGTAGAAGCTCGCGCCAGCACCACCGAATGCGGCGAACGTTTGAGTCGGTGCGCAGGCTAGGAGCAGAGTGAAAGCTGATCCCAGCGAGAACCCAGACGCGTAGGTTCGCGTGATATCCGTACATAGGTCCTCGCGGACTTCGGTCAGCACCTCGGCGACAAAGTCGGTGTCACTGGTGGTCGTCGTTGATCCGCTGGGTAGGTCCCATTGGCCGCCAATCGCATCCGGCGCGATCAGAATAAAGCCGTTCTCATCCGAGGCGCCGCCAAACCCGGTCACCAGCAACTGCTGACCGGAGTTACTCCCGCGGCCGTGGAAGGTCATGACCACCGGGGTTGGCTGCGTTGGGTCGTAGCTCGGAGGAACGTTGAGTTGGTAGTTGCGCGGGATCCCGTCGACGGTGATTGTCTCGGTCGTCGTGCCGACCTGCGCGGGCCGTGGTGTTGAGCAGTCCGATGCGACCGGCGTTACCTCTGCCTGGGCCGTTGGGTCACCACCTTGAGTGGAGGTGTCCGTTGAAGTGCCCGAGCACCCAGTCATCACAAGCGCAGTGAGCGCAGCCACCAGAACGAGACGTTTCATTACAGCATCCAATCACGCCGGTGCTGCCGGTTCCGGTACCGTCCTAGACATGACGGCAACGGTGAAGATTGACGGTCAGAACCTCGATGTCACGATCAAGGGGGTCGGTCGGGTTCTCTCCCTTAAGAGCCAGATCGTTGTGCCGTTGAGTTCAATCGATTCCGTGGAGGCGAAACCGCTGATCGAAGTGAAACGGCCAGGGTTTAAGCGCGCTGGTGCGGGAATCCCCGGAATCCTTGATGCTGGGAGCTTTGGGACCGGTGACGATATCCAGTTTTGGTACGTCCATCGGGCCGACCATGTCCTCGTGATCAATCTCCTCGGCGACAAGTACAAGCGCCTTGTTCTAGAAGTTCCTGAGCCTTTCGAGGTGGCAAAAGAGATCCGCCAGGCACAATGAGTCGCACCCCGATCGAGAGCCGTCTGCATCAACTCCATGAGCAACTCGCGGGGCAAGGCTCGGGCGAACTTGCCAGCTACATCCCCCAGTTGAGCGCAGCCAACCCGGACTGGTTTGGACTGGCGACTACAACCGTCGACGGGAAGGCGTACTGCGCCGGGAACTCGGGATTGGAGTTCTCGATCCAGTCCGTGTCAAAACCGTTCGTCTATGCGATGGCCCTGGTGGATAGGGGCGAAGACTACGTCCTAGATCACGTGGGGATTGAACCCACCGGGGACCCTTTCAATGCGGTCACTCTCTCGGCTGCTTCGGGTAAACCGCTCAATCCGATGGTCAATGCCGGTGCGATCGTCACGTCAACCCTCGTTGAGGGCAAGGATCATCGTGCGCGGGCTGAACGGATACGTGACGGTCTCTCGCGCTTTGCGGGCCGCGAGCTCTCGATCGACGAGAATGTCGCGAGATCAGAGCGCGACACGAGCGATCGCAACCGGGCGATCTCTTACCTGATGAAGGGCGCTGGGTCGCTAGAGATCGACGTTGAGGATGCGCTGAGTTGTTACATCGCGCAGTGCTCGGTACTTATCAACGCTGTGGACCTGTCGGTCATGGCTGCAACGTTGGCATCTGGTGGGCGAAACCCGCTGAGCAATGAGCAGGTCGTGCCCCCTGAGTTGATCTCTCCGGTCCTCACGATCATGTCGACTTGCGGAATGTACGACGGTGCAGGCGAATGGATGTACCGCGTGGGACTGCCAGCCAAGAGCGGCGTTTCCGGCGCGATCATGGCAGTCCTGCCTAATCAGTTGGGAATCGCAGCCTGGAGTCCGCCGTTAGACCGCCACGGCAACTCAGTGCGCGGTGTGAAAGCGATGGAGTTGCTGTCTGACGATCTCGATTTGCACGTGTACTTCCCGACCGGGGCATCACAATCACCGATTCGTCGGGTGACGTCGAGCCAGGTGGTGCGGGCACGGACCGGCCGCACCCCACGCGAGCAAGAGATCCTGAGTACTCACGGCAACCAGCTGCGGATCGTCGAGTTACAGGGGTCAATCAGTCTGCTCGGGGCACAAGAGGTCGTCGAGGGTATTGCTGACACGAGCACATCCGAGTCGGCAGGATGGCTCGTATTGGATGTTCGACAAGTCGCCGAGTTCCATCCGGGCGCATTGAAAATTGTGAATGAGGCGCTCGTGGCCCTCGTCGAGTCGGGTGTAGAGGTCGCCGTCGTCGAGACTCAGCACGCTGGTGGTCGGCGATCACCACAGAGCTGGCGGGTTCGGATGGATCGCGACCGCGACCTAGTCCTGCAGCGGTTTGAGGATGAACTCATCCTGGCCGAATGTGGCGCGATGCCGACACCGGGAGTCCTCGTTGAACTCGGGGAGTGTCAGATCCTCGCAACGCTAACCAGCGAGCAACTCGCGGTCGTCGCTGGGCTGCTGAGTTTTGCCGACCACTCGCAGGGGGAAGTGCTCGTGGCTTCTGGTGATCGACCCACCGGGATCAGTTGGCTACTTTCCGGCGAGGTTGACCTGCTGGTACCTGTTGAAAGCCTGATTGATTCAACCCGTCTGCGTGGGATCGGGCCTGGCGCGGTGTTCGGTGAACTCACAATGGTCAACGATGGGTTCGATCGGGCGAGTGCAGTAACTACCCAGCCCACTCGGATCGCGTTCTTGAGCACGCATCGGTGGGACCAACTCGAGTTGGATGAGCCCGACCTGGCGAGCGCGATGCTGCGCGGTCTGGCTGAACTGCTTGCAGGCCGTCAGCGCCGAATGCTTGAACTGCTGGAGAGCATGGCGGAGACACAGTTCTGACGCCGCGATCCCGGTGGCGCGATCGCGGATCGCTGCGAGCGGGTCCTAGCGACTTGGACCTCGTTGGTCAGACTCCCTCAACATTGTCCTTGAGCGCAACCAGGCCCGCCGCCACCACTGATGACGCGATCTTGTCAGTGACCAGTGTTGGAAGCGGAATAGCTAGCCCAAGGTCGAGGGAGTACCTCACGCGGGTCACACCTTGACCGACGTCAGTCAGCTCGTACTTGCCGTCCTCGCGTTGTAATACCCGACCTTCGACGAGACGCCAACTGAACGACTCATCGCCGTTCCACTCGTAGTCCAGAATGAACTCGTCTGGAATCGGCCCGTAGCTTTCCGACCACCGAGCGCGTGCGGGTCGACCATCCGCGTGAACTTGGAGTACCTCGACGGAGGTTGATTCCGCCCAGGAGGCGACTGCTGGCAGATTCGCTAACACATCCATGATCGATTCCGGACTTGCTGCAATATCGATTGTCCTCGTCACCATGTCAATTCCTCCCGGTTAGTGCCCAGCCCAGACATCTTCTAGATAGTGCTGCGAGGACCGTAATGACTCGATCCAGGCCTGTGCCTGCTCATCGTCGGCTCCGTGCGCCGCCGAGTAGATGTCGGCGAATGCTTGCCGCAGTGCGGGAGCGACGGTGTCGGCGCCACCACACACGTAGACGACTGCGCCCTGATCGAGCAGGTCCAAGATCTGATCGGCGTTCTCGGTGACCTTGTTCTGAACCCAGGCTCCCTTGCCGTCCGGTAGATCGGAGTAGGCAGTGACAACCTCGACCACCCCAGCCTTCTCGTACGCTCGTACTTCGTCCTCGTAGATGAAGTCGGAGTCCGGAGCACGGCATCCGTAGATCAATAGGGCCTTGCCGACCTCGCCGACCTTTGCCTGGGCTGCTCGTTCCTGTAGGAAGCCCCTGAAGGGTGAGAGCCCCGTTCCGGTAGCAATCATGATTATTGGCGTGCTCGGGTCAGTTGGAACGTTGAACGGTAGTCCGGGAGGTCGAACAAACCCGTGCACGACAGTGCCGACGGCGGCCTCGTTCAGGAAGTTCGATGACGTCCCGAAGTAGTTCCCCTCGCCGCTACGTGCTGGAGCACGAAGCGCACCAACCGTAATACTGAGAACCTCTGGGTCAGCACTTGGCGAGGAGGATATCGAGTAGTAGCGAGGACGCAGCGCTGGTAGTAGGTCCAGCCCTATATTGAGGGGAAGGTCGATCGAAGGGAACCGCTCGAGCATGTCGAACAGGTTGATTCGCTTGGCCAGAATCTGTGAGCGGTACTGCTCAATCTGAGCAGGTTCATCAGAACCGAGCTCGGTGAGGGCGACCTGTTCACGATCGTCGTCAGCAAACGCCGCCAAGGTCCGAATCTGTGCTCTGGTCATCGGCTCCTGAAGCTCAAGGCGAGTCGCGAACAGCTCGGAGACAACAAACGGGACATCGAGCGGCAGATGCGATCCACCATTCGAGTTCGCGCGCAAGACCACTAGCTGGTCGAGTTCGAGCTCAGCGATTGCTGCCGCACGGGAGAGCACTTGGGTCGCATTTCTAGGGATCAGGGCGATGTGATCACCAGTCTGGTACGTGACGCCGGGCGGCACCGCAAACTCGATATGTCGCGTCGAGCGAACCAGTGGACTGTGCTGCTCGACTCGGCCGAGCAACTCACGGTTGGTGACAATTCGGAAGCCAGTTGCATCTAGCGATGAGAAGAACGAGCCGTGCAGACGAGACTCGGTGACCTCTACTTCATAGCGATCGATTTCATTGGCGACATCTGGTTGCATTGCGATACCCAGGGTGTCGCCGACGTTGCTCCAGAGGTCTCGGTACCACTGGCGGAACATCCCGTCGAAGTCATCGGAGGCATCAGCGACGCCCCGCTCATAGACGCGCTGGGCGCCCGCGGCGACGAGGAGCTCATCGATCTCTGCGGGTACCTTCTGGAAGGTTGATGCCCAAACCTTGTCGCCAGATCCAAAGACGGTGAACTTCACCCCGGCCAATGAGTCGGGGGCAAGACCTGACCCGAGCCACTTGTGGAACTCGACTGCGTTGTCTGGTGGGTGGCCGTTGTACGACGACGTACAGATCACTACGACGCCCTCGGTCGGAAGTTTGTCGACGTAAGAGTCCAGCTCACCCTGGACGACGGTGAAGCCATTCGTCTGGGCGTCTTGGGCGATCTCGTTTGCGACGCGTTCCGATGTTCCCAGGTTGGACCCGTACAGCACCGTGATTGTGTTTCCCGCTCCGACATCGGAGGTGGGTTGAGCCTTCTTGGGCTCAGTCGTCGTCGCTGAGTCGTCTTCTGGGGTAGTTCCAGCGCGACCGATCCCCGACATGACGGCTTGCTCCTGGCCCGGTCGCGGCTCGATCCGCATCTGAAGATCGATCGGCTTGATGGAGAAGAAGTCCTTGATGTCGAGCTCGTACTCAGGCTCATCAATGAGTTTGAACCGCTGCAAGATGAGTCCGAGTAGTAGCTGCGACTCGTAGAAGGAGAAGTGACGTCCGATACAGGCACGTTCCCCGCTTCCGAACGGCATCCACGACCAGGCAGGCCGCTGTGCTTCAAGTTCGGGGGAGAAACGATCGGGATCGAATGACTCGGGGTCGGGGAAGAGCTCTGGGTTGCGCTGTACTTGGGGTGTCAGAATCAGAACTGGCTGCCCCTTCTTGAGTTGGTACTTTCCAGCCAGAACCTCGTCCTCTAACGGTCGGACCTGGAATCCTGGCCCGACTGGCCACAGACGTAGCGCCTCCTTCATGCACTGCATGACGTACTGGAGCTTAGGTATCTGGGTCTCATCGGGCAGTACCGAGAGATCGGTGCCGAACACCTCATCGACCTCTTCGTAGCAGCGGGCAAGCGCATCGGGGTTCTTCAGGAGGTAGTAGACCGTCCACATCAGCATTCCGCTGGTGGTGTCGTAGCCCGCTGCGAGGAAGGTGAGGAGTTGCTGGCGGATGTTGAGCCTGTCGAGTTTCTCGCCGGATGCCCGGTCTGCCTCGGTCAACATGATGTCGAGGACATCTCCGAACTCGCCAATTTTGCCACCTTCCACCCGGTCGGTGATGATCTTGTCTGCGAGTTGGTTGAGGTAGCTGACGTTCTCCTTGTACTCGCGCCGGCCCTTGAGGGCCTCGTAGACGTCCTGTCCAGGAAGTCGGCTCGGCCGGTTGACGCACTCGGTAATGGCTTCTTCAAGCGCCTGTACCTCGGGCGGCATATCTTGGCGATAGAACGAACCCGGACGGTAGCTGAAGCAGACGAGCGAGATGGTGTCGAAGGTCAGCTTTGTCATATCGGTGCTGACGTCAACCGGCTCGCCGGGGTTCAATCGAGCCCACTTGAGAATGAGCTGTTCGGCGATATCAGCCATCTTCGCGGTGTAGCCCTTGATTGCCTGTGGCGCGAACGCGGGAAGCAGAATATTGTGCCCCTTCTTCCACGCTGGCTCACTTGTCCACGAAGTGAAGACAGCGTCGCCCACGACTTCACGCATTGCGATGAGTTCCACGCCAACGTTCTTCTCGAAGCGCGTTTCATCGAGGCACTCCTCGATGATGTCGCCGCCGGTCACCACGATGACGTCCTGCCCTGGGGCTTTGAGTCCGTAGATGGGGCCTAGCTCGTCCGCGAGATCCATCAGGGACCGGGTCGGATGGTTCGTGTCAAGATGCATCGCATCGCCAAGGATTGGAACGCGGTTACTCGGGGTGGGGACTGCTTCGAACTGTGAACTCATCTTCTTCTGTTCCTCTCGGTAGTGCGGTCTTTAGCCCTGTTGGTGAGTTGCTAGAGCTGCTTCTAAGTTGTGACGTCGTTTTGCGGCCCGAACTGGTCCGATGAGGACAGGTAGGGAAATCAGCGCGAGGGCAAATGCGGTGTAGCCCAAGCGGGACCAGACTTCATCGCTGCCGGCGATGAATCCTCCGATTGCCGGGGCGATAGCGCCGGCGATGAGCGTTGCTGCACCGACGATGACGACAAGGCGCCCGGAACTGGAGTCGAGCTCGGCGGCAAGTGCAAGGAGCAGCGGACTCAAGCAGAAGAAGGTGATGTTGATGAGTAGGAAACCGATGATGAACATCGCCGGGTTCGCCGCGGTTCCAACAAGTAGATTGCCAACGGCCAGTAGCACCACGGCTGGAACGAAGATCATCATTTTCCCGACTCGGTCGCCAATCAAGAGGGTTATTCCGGCACCGACGAGGCCGACAAGTTGACTCAGGCCAAGGAAGGTCGCAGTTGCTTGTGGTGAGAGGCCAGCTTTCTCGCCGATGTCCTCTGCGTACGTCCAGATCACTAGATTGCCGATGTTCATGACGAGTACGGCGGCAACGAGTAGTAGGGCGGCTCGACGTGATCCGAGGGGAGAAGGCGATGCTTCGGCTTCCCCGGGATCTACCTCTTGTTCGAGCTCCTCGGTGCTCTCATTGTCCTTGGGAAGATTACGAACATCGGGAAGTCTGACGATGAGGACGAGACACAGGAGTTCGGCGGCGGCGATGGCTAGATAGATCCCGACCTTTGGCCAGGCAGAATGAAGCACCGGTCCCAGCGACAGCATCGCGGCACCGACGACAAGCCACGAGATCGTCACGATACTGAAGGCGCGCTCCGGGACTCGGGAGTAGGCAAGGGCTGAGTTTGCCGCGGCATATGCCAAACCTGCTCCGAGTCCGACCAAGATCTGCAATACAAGGACGACGCCGAAGCTAGCTGCGAACCCAGTTGCCACCATGCCAGCGGCGGCGACAAGCACCCCGACGATCCCAAGCGTTCGACGGTTAAGACGATCGATGAACGGCAGAACTCCGAGTGCGGAGACCGCGACACCAGCAGTCCCGCAGGCGACGAGTAGTCCGGCCTGTTCGATGCCGAAGTCAAACTCGTTAGCGAACGATGTTGCGAGCATCGGGGACAGGAAGGTCGTGAGGAACCCGGCGACCATCAGCGCTGCGGATGCCGGGACCAGCCCCTTGTGCTCGCGAAGTGCCTCGGGTTGGTCGACGGCCGTTTCGGTCAAAGTAGCCAACCGGTCAATTTGGCCTTGAGGTCGGAATACGGTGGGTACCTGACTGGAGGATCAACCGCAGCGCTACGAGTCAGAACAGTCCGCCGATGGGTATACGCCAGGTAACCGTCGTAGCCGTGGTAGGCACCCATACCGCTCTGACCGACTCCGCCAAACGGTGCACCTGGGATGAGGATCTGGCTGAGGGTGTCGTTAATTCCAACGGCCCCGGAGCTTGTCTCGGCGATAATCCGGTCCTGCTTCTGACGGCTCCCGCTGAAGATGTACTGAGCTAGTGGCTTCTCGCCTGCGTTGATGAAGGAGATCACCTCGTCGAGGTCGGAGAAGCGCATCGTGGGAAGGACTGGACCGAAGATCTCATCCTGCATAACGGGGGAGTCGGGGCTGACATCTCGCAGAATAGTTGGCGCAAGGTAGAGGTCGTCTCGGTCGGTTTGCCCGCCGATAACGATCTCTTGGCCATCTGTGAGTTGATGGATGCGATCCAGGTTGGCCTCGTTAACAATGCGCGCGAAGTCGGGGCTTTGTTGCGGCAGGGGGCCGTAGAAGTCCTGCACAGTGCTGGCCAGTCGATCGAGGAACTCGTCATAGATGGAATCCTCGATAATGGCGTAGTCGACTCCGATGCACGTTTGACCGGCATTGAAGAACTTGCCCCAGGCCACGCGCCGAGCTGCCGTACCAAGATTCGCGTCGGCACAGACGATGGCTGGGCTCTTGCCACCCAGTTCGAGGACGACCGGCGTTAGGTTCTTTGCGGCAGCTGCCATCACAATCTTGGCAACCGGAGGACTACCAGTGAAGAAGATATGGTCGAAGCGCTGGGCAAGAATTTCGGTGGTCTCGGGGATGCCACCTTCAACAACGGCGAAGGCGTTCTTGTCGAGGTACTGCGGTACGAGTCGCGAGATCAATGCTGCGCAGGTGGGAACTAGCTCTGAGGGCTTCAACAGTGCTGTATTGCCCGCGGAGATCGCGGCAACAAGGGGACCAAGCGTCAACATGATCGGGTAGTTCCAGGCGCCGATGATCAGTCCTACTCCGAGCGGGTCGTGTACCACCCGAGTACTCGCGGCGATTCCGCCAATGAGGGACATTGGGATCTTCTCGGGCTTCATCCAAGCGGAGACCTCATCGCGGGCCTCGATTGCCTCGTTCTTAACACTAAAGATCTCGGAGAGGTGCCCCTCGAAGGTGCACTTTCGGATGTCCTTGGCGAGTGCGTCGAGGATCGCCTTCTCTTCGACCTCAAGCATGGTCACGAGGGCAGAGAGCTGCTCCTCACGCCAGGTACTCGATTGGGTTGCCCCTGACTCGAAGTACTCCCGCAACCGTTTGACAGTACTCGGAATCGATTCAGTTGAGTCGACTTGAGAAGGCACAGGCACCACCGATTTCCTAGGTTGCAATATGTTGTATTGGAACTATAGGCACGCGAATCATGACCTTGCATTTTCAAGGCACTACGATTGGGCTACTTACGCACGGTGAGGAGAATCGGTGCCGAAAGTCGTTGATCATGAGGCGCGACGTCGAGAGATCGCCGATGCGATGTGGCGTCTACTCGCCGAGAAGGGCAGAAGCTCCGTCACGATTCGTGCCCTCGCGCAAGAGACCGGCTGGTCTGTCGGTGCGATACAGCACTACTTCGGAACACACGATGAGTTGTTGTCCTTTGCCACGGGCGAGATGCTCGTCTCTATTGCTTCTCGAATCGCTGATGTCGACCCAGCGCGGGCGACCAACTTGAAGCTACGCGAAGTGCTGGAGCAGATCCTCCCGCTTGACGCACAGCGAACAGCGGAGGCGCGGATCTGGTTCGAGCTGTTGATCCGCCGCAACGACAGCACACTTCTCAATAGTCAAGTCAACGAGATTGATGCGATTGTCCGAAACCTCGTTACAGAAATCCTGACGACTCGCGCCGAGCTGGGATCAGTTCATCAAGATCGAAGCATCCCGGTTGAGGCCGCTCGGCTCCATGCCCTCATCGATGGACTTGCCCTGCATGGAATAGCCGACCCAGTCACCGATGACGCCACTATGGTTCGTTCTGTCCTCGACGTTCACCTCGCTGAACTTCAGAATCCACCAGGGAACACCTGACACTGCGGCTGGACCGGTACTAGCTCAGTCGGCCTAGTGCCACCTACACCCCACCAGCCCGCCTCCGCGAGTACATCATCGCCAGGGACCGCAACTGCCAGTTCCCGGGCTGTTCAATGCCCGGCTACCGCTGCGATATCGACCACATCAACCCCTTCACCGGCGACGACACCGGCGGAACCACCAGCGCAGCGAACCTGATTACCGAATGCCGGCGCCACCACAGACTCAAAGCCCACAACCGATGGAAAATCGACGTCACCACCACACCCAACAAGCCACCCGACATCCAGCCAGACCCCGATAAACCTGACAGCCCCGACGACTTCGATGACACGAAGACGACCATCCAATGGACCAGCCCACGCGGCACAATCCACACACACGACCGACCACCCGTCCTCGAGACTAGGCGGTTGGACGACCAGGTGTTGATGACTCAGCTGGAAGTGGGACTCGCCGCCGCTATGTGGGTAGCTGCTGATTTAGCGGCGCGGCGAACGGGGTTGCTCGTTTGGACTAGGTCGTCGGTGCGTGGTTGGAGAATCTGACGAATTTTGCCGACACTGTGTGTATGAAGCCCGCTCTCGCTCTGTGGAGGAACCGACTACACGGTCACCAGCAAGGCCGAGGCACTGATTCCGGCTTCACTCTAATTGAGCTACTCATCACGATCGTGATCCTCGGTATTCTTGCGACCGTCGTCATTTTTGGCGTCGCGAATTTTCGTGGAGACGCGGAGACAGCAACGAAGGAAGCGAACTGCGCCACGTTCGAAAGGGCGGTTGCTGCGTACTCGGTAACGAACCCCCAGTCCACAGCGGACTCAAAGACCCTTCCGGCTTGGTACAAGGGACTACTGGACGACGGTGCTCTCCAGCTTTCTGACGGCGTCAAAGAAGAAATGGTGACGAGCTTCAATGCGTGGGTCGACGCAGGAGGAAATACCTACGGTATGCAAACGGCCGCTGACTGGGACTCCATGGTTGCGGCGCGGCCGAACGGCCCAATAGCAATCAACTTCGCTGAAGCTGCGTACTGCGGCGGCAGCGCTACACCCGTCGTCTACTACAAGAATTGTACGGCCGCGCGTGCTGCCGGTGTCACGCCACTACATCGGGGTGATCCAGGCTACGGATCTCATTTGGATCGAGACAACGATGGAGTTGCCTGCGAGTAGCTGAACCGTCCGACAGAAGAGGATCTGGCTCAATCGGAGCCAGAGATCTGCGTAAACACTCGGTGGAGCCAAGGAGATTTGAACTCCTGACCTATTGCCTGCCAGGCAATTGCTCTACCAGCTGAGCTATGGCCCCGAATCGCTATCGGTAAGTCTTACTTGATAGCGGGCGAGAGTCTATCCCACCGCGAATTTCAGCGCGCGTGCCCTACTGTTTGGCCATGACTCAACACGTCTTGGTCGTCGGCGATTCGCTGACTTACCACGGGCCCGATAGGCCCCACGTGTTAACCGACGACCGGCTCTGGCCCAACATCATGTCGGCTGACTTCGGGGATGAAGTGACTGTTGATCTCGTCGCGAGGCTGGGTTGGACCGCGAGGGATGCTTGGTGGGCAGTGACGAAGGATCCGTACCTGTGGGGTGCAGTGCTCCCGCGCGCAGATGCTCTCGTCCTAGCGCTCGGCGGGATGGACCACCTACCCGCCTCAGTGCCCACTTACCTACGCGATGGAATTCCTTACTTGCGTCCTGCCGCGCTCCGGCGACGGGTGAGGGACACCTATCGAACTCTGTCGCCGCCAACGATTCGGCTGACGGGCGGTCGCCTCCGCCAGTTGCCGCAGGAAGCCACCGACCACTACCTGGCCCGAATTACGGCTGCCGCTCGCGTATTCAACCCAACGATCCCGGTTGTGCTTGTGGCTCCTGGTATCCACGACTCACCGGACTACCCGAGCGATCGCCACCACAAACCCGCCTTAGTGGCAGCTAGACGGTGGGCTGATCGGCATGAGACTGGGCTGGTGGAGATCGACGATATGGTGCGCCCGTCGCTGGTCGATGGCAGCGCCAATCCTGATGGCATTCACTACTCCTGGCGCACGCATCGCCTCATCGGTGATGCCACGGCAGCGGAACTTCGGGTGGTCGGGTTCAAGGCGTAGGAGGGGTCGTTAGCCTTATCCGGTGAGTGAAGCCGATTCTGTCGCGTCTCAACCCGACAACGCCAATGTCTACGATCCTGCCGCGATGCAAGAACGGTGGTTGCCCGTTTGGGATGAACTCGCGCCGTTCCGCTCTGGAGATCCAGAAGACCCTCGGCCCAGCAAGTACGTCCTGGACATGTTTCCGTACCCGTCGGGGGACCTTCACATGGGTCACGCGGAGGCATACGCGTTAGGTGATGTCATCGCCCGGTATTGGGTGCAGAGGGGCTTCAACGTTCTGCACCCAATTGGTTGGGACGCCTTTGGTCTTCCCGCCGAGAACGCCGCGATCAAGCGCAAAGAGGATCCCGCGGTGTGGACGTACGAGAATATTGCGACGCAGAAGGCATCGATGCGGCGCTACGCCTGTTCATTCGATTGGGACCGGGTTCTCAATACCTGCGATCCCGAGTACTACCGCTGGAATCAGTGGCTGTTCCTGCAGATGTACAGCCGAGGTTTGGCCTATCGCAAAGACAGCGCGGTCAACTGGTGCCCGACGGACCAGACTGTGCTGGCCAACGAGCAGGTTGTTGACGGAAAATGCGAGCGCTGTGACTCGGTTGTCACCAAGAAGAAGCTGAACCAGTGGTACCTACGGATCACCGATTATGCCGACCGTCTGCTGGACGATATGAGCCAACTCGAGGGGCAGTGGCCTGAGAAGGTCCTGCTGATGCAGCGCAACTGGATCGGCCGCTCGACGGGTGCGAATGTTGACTTCGCCATCTCCGGCCGTGACGAGCCGGTCACGGTCTACACGACACGACCGGACACTTTGTACGGAGCAACGTTCTTTGTTGTTGCAGCGGATTCCGAACTCGCTGCTGAACTCGCCGCAGACGGCCCAGCCGAAGTCGAGTTCGCGGAGTACCTGGAGACCGTGAAGAAGGCCAGCGATATTGATCGTCTGGCGACTGACCGACCCAAGACCGGTGTATTCCTGCACCGTTACGCGACGAATCCAGTCAATGGTGAACAGTTGCCGGTCTACGCCTCTGACTACGTCCTAGCTGACTATGGCACCGGAGCCGTTATGGCAGTTCCGGCGCATGACCAACGTGACCTTGACTTTGCCCGAGCCTTCGACTTGCCAGTGCGCGTTGTCGTCGAAGCCGACACCGATCCGGCAGTCACTGGCGAGGCGACAGCCGATGACGGCATCCACGTGAACTCGGGACCACTCGACGGTCTTGGCAAAGAAGAAGCGATCAAGTCGATCATCGAGCAACTATCGGCGCAAGACGGTGGCGATACCGCCGTCAACTACCGACTGCGCGACTGGCTGATCTCGCGGCAGCGCTACTGGGGAACGCCAATCCCGATCATTCACTGCTCAACTTGCGGCGAGGTCCCAGTTCCGCAGGAACAGCTACCAGTGAAGTTGCCACCGGCGGAGGGTCTCGACCTACAGCCGAAGGGCTCATCGCCGTTGGGTGCCGCAACAGACTGGGTGAACGTCGCCTGCCCATCCTGCGGTCAACCGGCCAAGCGGGATACCGACACGATGGATACCTTCTTTGACTCATCGTGGTACTTCCTTCGCTTCTTAGACCCCCACGACGATGCGCAAGCGTTCGATCCTGATCAGGCTCGGAAATGGCTTCCGGTCGATCAGTATGTCGGCGGTGTCACCCATGCGATCCTGCACTTGCTGTACGCCAGGTTCTTCACCAAGGTGCTGCACGATATGGGCTTGGTCGAGGTAGTCGAGCCATTCGCTCGGCTACTCAATCAGGGCATGGTGCAGATGGATGGTTCAGCGATGAGCAAGTCTCGCGGGAATCTCGTTCGTCTCTCTGATGAACTCGATGTGCATGGTGTCGACGCGGTGCGGCTCACCATGGTGTTCGCTGGCCCGCCAGAGGACGATATTGATTGGGGAGACGTCTCTGCCGCCGGAGCGAAGAAGTTCCTGGCTCGAGCATGGCGGCTTTCGGGCGACGTGACGAGCGATCCAGGTGTCCCAGCGGCGGACGGCGATATGGAGCTACGCAAGGCCACGCACCGGTTGGTCAACGATGCACAGATCGCGGTTGATTCTCATCGGTTCAACGTGGCAGTAGCCAAGACGATGGAACTGGTGAACGCAACTAGGAAAGCGATCGACTCCGGCTGCGGTCCGGTTGATCCCGCCGTCCGCGAAGCGGTCGAGGCGATCACAGTCATGCTGTCTCTGGTGGCGCCCTACACAGCCGAGGACATGTGGTCTCGTCTTGGTCATCAACCGTCGGTTGCTCGTGCCGGTTGGCCAGTAGTCGATGAGGCGCTACTGGTTCAGGATGTTGTGACCTGTGTTGTGCAGGTTCAAGGTAAAGTCCGCGCTCGCCTCGAGGTCGCCCCAGATATCAGCGCTGCTGACCTTGAACGGCTAGCGCTGGCAGCCGACCCGGTGATCAACGCGCTCGAGGGGCTAGAGATCCGAAAAGTGATTGTGCGGGAACCCAAGCTGGTCAATATCGTCGCATCTTGACGCGATTGATTGGCGGTTCTTCGGTAGCGTCATCTCCATGGCCCGTCGCGTAGCTGTTGTCACTGATTCCACCTCCTACCTGCCCACGAAGTGGGCGCAGGAGGCGCAGATCATCAAAGTCCCGGTCCAGGTGATTGTTGGCGGAAAGGCCTACAAAGAAGGCGTGGACATCTCCACCGCCGACGTCGCGCAAGCTTTGCGTGAATGGCAGCCGGTTAGTACCTCTCGGCCGTCCCCGCAAGAGTTCGTCGACGCGTTCCAGGCCGCGGCGGACGCCGGCGCGGAGTCAATCGTGAGTGCTCATGTTTCCGGAGATCTATCTGGCACGGTCGAAACGGCGATCCTTGCCGCCCGCGATAGCCCGGTGCCAGTTGAGGTCATCGATAGTCGAACTCTCACGATGCCCCTTGGTTTCGCATGTCTGGCTGGGGCACGTGTCGCAGACGAAGGCGGCGATATGGAAGCGGTAGCCGCGGCGATCAGGGGGCGCGCTGCTGTCTCCGATTGCTTCTTCTACGTTGATTCTCTCGAGTACCTGCGTCGCGGTGGACGGATGGGAAAGACTGCCGCGGCGCTGGGAACGGCGCTTCGGGTTAAGCCCATTCTCAAGGTGGATAACGGCAGGGTTGAGCTCGTTGAGAAGGTGCGAACTTCAAGTAAGGCGCTTGCTCGGTTGGCGGATATGACTCTGCAGAAGATCGCCGCAGATGGCCGAGATGTCGATGTGGCAGTTCAACACATTGGAGCGCCGGATCGTGCTGCGGCGCTGGCCGATGTCCTTCGCAAGGAGTTGGGGGGCCAGGAGATCATCGAGATCGAGATTGGTGCCGTCGTCGGAACGCATGTTGGGCCGAATACCGTGTCGGCCGTCGTTGCTCCACGGTCCTGGTAACCGCAATGGATGATCTGTCGGCTTGGTGGATAGTAGCCGCGCTCGTCGGCTACTTCTTGGGCTCAATAAATCCGGCAACGATAATCGCAAAAGCCCGGGGAATTGACCTTCAATCGAGCGGCTCGGGCAATCCCGGAGCGACGAATGCTAGTCGAATCATGGGGCGCAAGACGGGTATCGCCGTCTTCGCCTTGGACTTCCTCAAAGGACTTGTTCCGGTGTTGGTTTTCACTGCTCTGTTTGGTCCGGGGGCGGGTGCGGTAGCGGGATTTGCGGCGATCCTGGGCCATATGACGTCGCCTTTCCTCGGCTTCCACGGCGGGAAGGGAGTTGCCACGACCTTAGGTGTCCTGGCAGGGGCCGAACCCTGGTGGTTGATTCCAGTGCTCGTGACGTTCGCGATTATCTTCCTCATCGTCCGCCGGGCCGGAATCGCCAGTGTCGGCGCCGCGCTTGCCCTGATCGTGACCGCCTTGCTGGAGAACAACAACATCGAAGTCACCGTTTTGGGGGTGGCAATTGGCGTCCTCGTGATTGTCAAACACCGGTCGAATATTGCTACCGCACTAGGCGATTGGCGCCGGCGGCGAGCCAAACCCGCCACCTAGTTCCTGGACTTGTTCACAGGCTCGCACGCGGTGGACCGCACTCCCCAGGTCCCGAAGAAGGCGTCGCACGTTCGATGGACATCGCCCTAGCGTCAGCTCATGAGCGATTTTGACAACCGGCCCTCAGACCCGGAACCCGACGATGAATGGACGCTGAACGAGCGCCTCGTGGTGCTGTGGGATCGTGCAGCAGTGCGGTGGCTGGTCGCGCTACTCGTTGGCGCACTTGTCGTTGCGGTCTTCGCGATGGTGCGCTCGGCCCCAAGCGAATCGGCCAGTGTGACAGCGGTGACAGCGCAGGGCTCAGCGCCACCGGTCGAATCGGGACAAGCATCGACTGAGCCTGGGAGCTCGAACGGGGTGGCCAGTTCCACCCCTGAGCTGGCCGGAGAGGTCATAGTCGACGTTATTGGGCGGGTGAGGACCCCTGGAGTGGTCACCTTGCCTGCTGGGTCTCGAGTGGCCGATGCGGTGGCTGCGGCAGGTGGGCTGAGTAAGGGTAAAACGACCGTGAATCTCGCTCGAGTTCTCATCGATGGCGAGCAGATTGACGTGTCGGCGCGAGCAGGTCAGTCAGGGGGTTTGGGGGCCACGACCGCTGCCGGACCGTCCGCCGGACTAGGCGCCACGGGCGCGGCGGCGGGATTGATTAACTTGAACATGGCAACGGCAACTGAACTGCAGGAGCTTCCACGGGTTGGACCTGTCACTGCAGAGAAGATTATCGATTTCCGCACTCAGTACGGCGGTTTTCGCAGCGTCGCCCAACTCAAGGAGGTTTCTGGCGTCGGCGATGTCACCTTCGCAGGCATCGAGCCGCTGGTCACGGTCTAGGCCGCGCGGTGCGCAGCCTAGATCTGCGCTTATTGCCCATTGTTGTTGGGCTCTGGGTGGCGCAGGGCATCACGATCTGGGCGGCGTCCCTTCAGGATGGCGGCCTTGTGCGTTGGTCTCTCCTCGGGGTTGCCATTGGGCTCGGGCTCGTAGCGACGGTGGCCCCGCCCCACCAACGGCTGACCTGGCTAGCCGTCGGCTTCGCAGTCGCAGTGGGAGTGATACTCGCCTCGATGAGGCTAGCCTCGGTCGCGGCCGAGCCGCTGACCTCGATGGCCGCGCAGCGCGCCGTCGTGGCGGCCGAGGTAGTCGTGAAGACACCGCCGAAGTACTCGCCAAACAGCTTCTCGTCGTCGAGTCCCGACGACCCACGTGCAGACCTCAATTGGTACCTGCACGGAGATCTTGTTTCTTTCACTGAGGGAAGGCGTGGAACCACTCTCGATGCCCCCGTTCTGTTGACGGGCTCAACCGTCGGGCGTGAACTCACCCATGTACTTATTCCGGGCTCGCGGATTAGGGTTTCCGCGGCAGTTGAGCCTGGTGACGTCATGCGCGGGACCGCCGCCGTTCTGCGAGCCACCGAGCAACCAAGTGTCCGCGAAGTGGCACCGGGCTGGCAAGTTAGCGCGCACAAGGTCCGCGCATCGCTTTCTGGGGCGGCAGATGGACTAGCCGTCGACCCCCGCGGGCTTCTGCCAGGGCTCGTCGTCGGAGACGAGTCGAAGGTTCCGACTGATCTGCGGGACGAGATGCAAGCCGTTGGGCTGAGCCATCTTACGGCCGTTAGCGGTGCCAATCTCGCAATCGTCGCTGGCGCCGTCCTGTTGGTGGCTCGCCTACTACGAATCAATCGTCGGCTTTCTGTTGGCCTCAGCGCGGTCGCGATGTTTGGCTTCGTTGTGGTTGCGGGTTTTCAGCCCAGTGTTCTCAGAGCTGCATTCATGGGCTCGGTCGCGCTCCTGGCCTTGTTCCTATCGACACGACGCTCTGGAGTCACAGCCCTAGTGGCAAGTGCATTCCTGTTGTTGCTGATTGACCCATGGATGTCGGTGTCGTTGGGATTTGCGCTATCGGTTTCTGCCACCGGCGGACTGCTGATCTACGCGCGATCCATCACCGGTTCTCGGATTAAACGTAGCGGCCTCCCTTGGCTGAGATTCGTCGCGGCCCAGGCACTCGGAATCGCCGCAGCCGCTCAGATCGCGACGATGCCGTTGATCGCCGCGATCGGCGGAGGTGTCCCATTGGCGGGCGTCCCAGCGAACGTCATCGCTGCGCCAGCCGTACCGTTTGCCACCATTCTCGGTGCGATCTCAGCAGTCACGGCGATGATCTCGCAGGAGGTCGGTCGGTGGTTTGCCGTTGCAGCCGGATACCCAACGGGGTGGATTGCTTCAACCGCTCGGTGGAGCTACGAGCTACCGTTTGCCCGACTCGAATGGCCAGATGGAATCGTCGGATTCGCGACCTGTGCACTACTCAGCTTGCTCGCAGTGTGTGCCTGGCGTCAGCGGTCCGGACTACTGGTAGGTGCTCGAGCTGTTGTCGCGCCGAATCGTCGGCCCGTCACGCTGGTAGCTGTAGCGACGCTGACGGTGTTGGTGGTCTGGGTTAATCCGGCGACCGACGGTTGGCCGGTTCCCGAGTGGGTTGCGGTAGTCTGCGACGTTGGTCAGGGCGACGCGATCGTCGTGCGGACTCATGAGGAAGCTGCCATCGTGGTCGATGTTGGACCGGATCCCGAGAAAGTCGACCGGTGTCTGAGCGACCTGGGGGTCACCACGATCGATCTGCTCGTGCTCACACACTTCCACCTTGACCATGTGGGTGGGCTTACGGGAGCGCTCAGTCGCCGCCATGTGGCGCGCGTGCTAGTCAGCCCCCTGGCAGAACCGAGTCAACAGAGTGAAACCGTCGGACAGACCCTGGCGGGTCGGGGAGTCCAGATGACCCCCGCCAGGCCAGGGGAGCAGGGAAGTATCGGTGCCGCATCGTACGAACTGCTGTGGCCGAGCCAGATAATTCGAGGATCAGGCTCGGATCCGAACAACGCTTCGGTGACGCTGCTCGTCGAGGTTGGTGATGTCGCGATTCTGTTGACGGGGGATCTCGAACCGCCTGCCCAGCAGTCGCTGATCGACGGAAAGCAGATCGACGATGTCGACGTTGTGAAAGTTCCGCACCATGGATCAAGGAATCAGGCGGACGGATTCGTGGGCTGGGTGGGTGCGCCCAGCATTGCAGCGATCTCGGTCGGCGTAGGCAACGCCTACGGGCATCCCGCGACTTCGACGATGCAGAGTTGGCAGGGGGTCGGTGCTCTGGTGGTCAGGACCGACCAACTCGGCGATGTGGCGCTCATTTCTACTGGTGACGGCGGTGCCGCCGCGGTCGCCCGAGAACCGTGACAGTATTCGGCAATGGCCGGTAGCAACTCGACCCTCACACTCATTGTTGGTTCCGAGGACTTCCTCGTTGAACGGGCGGTGAGCAAACTCGTGCGCTCGGCCAGGGCCGCTGATCCAGAGGTTGAGCGCCGCGATGTGGATGCAATCGCCGCCGGTGCGCTCGGGACGCTAGAACAGGCTTGCTCGCCAACCCTCTTCGGCGGCGGTGCGATCGTAGTTATTGACACTGTTGAGTCGGCCGATCCAGCGTTTGTCGCCGCTATCGTCCGGCTGGCTCAGGAGGAAGGCGGCGTCGATCTCGTCGCAATCCATCCCGGGGGTGCGCGCGGTAAGAAGAACCTGGAAGCCCTGTCGAAAGTAGCTAGAGACCGGGTGAGCTGCGATGAGGTCAAGCGGGGGAGAGCGACAACAGACTTTGTCAATGCTGAGATGCGCGGTATGAAGCGCTCGCTCACGCCGCAGGCGCAGGTGCTGCTAATCGCTGCTGTCGGCACCGATATTCGGGCGCTGGCTTCTGCGTGTTCGCAGCTAGCCAGCGACGTTCAGCGCAATGAGATCGATGCTGATGACGTCGGAAAGTACTTTGGTGGAACAGTCGATGTGACCGGCTTTCAGATCGCGGATGCCGTGCTGAACCGGCAGGCATCTCAGGCGCTTCGGCTACTGCGTTTGGCCGAGGGCACTGACGGTGGTAGCCGCCTTGGGCCAGCAACAGTCGCTTCGCTGGTCAATGCGCTCAGGCAGTTGATTTCGGTCTCGACAGCACCAGCAGGAATATCAGACCGCGACTTGGCAATCACTGCCAAGGTGCCGCCGTGGAAGTTGCGCACGATTCACCAGCAACTCCGCAGATGGTCGTCGCTGGAACTCGCAGAGGCGGTCCTACTACTCGGCGATCTAGACGCCGCGATGAAGGGCGGTCTACGCGAGGGCGAGCAACTCGAGCCGACTCAAAAGGGTCTAGCCATGGAAGATGCGGTTGTTCGGCTAGGAACGGCGGGCTAGCTACCCGCTCGCCGAGCCTCCGAAACGAGCTACTTGATGCTGTTTGCGGCCACAGAGTTCGACGACTTGCGATTCGCAGCCTGGTTCTTGTGGATGACGCCCTTGCTCACGGCCTTGTCCAACTCACGATTTGAGTGTGCCGCTGCTGCAACTGCCTTGTCGGCATCTCCGGCTTCTACTGCCTCGTGGACGCGACGGATCGTCGTCTTGAGGTTGCTCTTGACGGCCTTGTTGCGCTCATGCGCAGCGTTGTTCGTCTTGATGCGCTTCTTCTGCGACTTGATGTTTGCCACTACTCATCCAAGCTGGTTATCGCACGGCTCATCGACGTTCAGAATGTGCAACGGCGGGAGTTGGTGCTGGTGATTGATATCAGGTCTTCTGGTTCTAGGTAGTTTGGTCCGGTCTTCCGTACGACGTACCTGCCCTCAAGAGTACCGGGAAGGTCCCGCAAGCGCGAGCCGCCCCCGAGGATGCGACGATTGCGTCGTGAGCGCACCTGGTCCCGGCCCCGGACAAACTCCGGCAAATCTCCTGCGGAATTTCTGCATCATCGCCCATATTGATCATGGGAAGTCCACTCTCGCGGACCGAATGCTGCAGTTGACCGGTGTAGTTGACTCCAGGCAGATGCGTGCTCAGTACCTCGATCGGATGGATATTGAGCGCGAGCGCGGAATCACTATCAAGTCACAAGCTGTTCGCGTGCCGTTCACGGCCAAGGACGGCGTCACCTACGTCTTGAACCTGATTGACACACCCGGTCACGTGGACTTCACCTATGAGGTATCACGCAGCTTGGCGGCCTGCGAGGGTGCCGTGCTACTCGTTGATGCAGCTCAGGGGATCGAAGCCCAAACCCTGGCAAACCTGTACCTAGCGCTTGAGAATGACCTTCAGATTATTCCGGTTCTGAACAAGATCGACCTCCCGGCCGCACAGCCGGAGAAGTATGCAGCTGAACTCGCCAACATTATTGGCTGCGATCCGGCGGATGTCCTCAGAGTGAGTGCTAAGACCGGCGAAGGGATCTCCGAGCTGCTCGATGTCATCGTCGATACAGTTCCGCCGCCGGTTGGCGTGGTCGATGCACCACCGCGCGCGCTCATTTTTGACTCGGTCTACGACGCCTATCGAGGAGTCGTGACCTATGTTCGAGTCGTCGATGGTGAGCTCAACCACCGAGACCGGATCCTGATGATGAGTACAAAATCCACCCACGAGGCACTCGAGATCGGGGTGATCTCGCCGGAGCCTGTCCCAGCAAAGGCGCTAGGCGTCGGCGAGGTGGGTTACCTCATTACTGGTGTCAAAGATGTTCGGCAGTCTCGGGTCGGCGACACGATCACTTTGGCTCATCACGGCGCCGACACGGCGCTGGCGGAGTATCGCGAGCCGCGGCCGATGGTGTTCTCAGGTCTGTATCCACTGGACGGCTCAGACTTTCCCGACCTGCGCGATGCCCTTGACAAGTTGAAGTTGAACGATGCGTCGCTGGTCTATGAGCCGGAATCCTCAGCAGCGCTCGGGTTTGGATTTCGCTGTGGCTTCCTGGGACTCCTGCACCTCGAGATTGTGCGCGAGCGGCTTGAGCGAGAATTCGGGCTCGAGTTGATTTCGACCGCGCCCAACGTCATCTACAGCGTGACGATGGATGACGGCGAGGCGCACACGGTCACTAACCCAAGCGAATTCCCCGACGGCAAGTTCTCCGAAGTCAAAGAGCCTGTCGTTAAGGCGACGATTTTGGCGCCGAGTGAGTTTATCGGCGCAATCATGGAGTTGTGCCAGAACCGTCGGGGGGTGCTACTGGGAATGGACTACCTCTCCGAGGACCGCGTCGAGATGCGCTACACGCTGCCCTTGGCAGAGATCGTGTTTGATTTCTTTGATCAACTGAAGTCGCGAACTCGCGGGTATGCGTCGCTAGATTACGAACCGAGCGGCGAGCAAGCCGCAGATCTGGTCAAGGTCGACATCTTGCTTCATGGTGAAGCGGTCGACGCGTTCTCATCCGTCGTTCACCGAGATAAGTCATACGCGTACGGCGTTGCGATGGCAGGACGACTGCGCGAACTCATTCCCAGGCAGCAGTTCGAGGTTCCGATTCAGGCCGCCATCGGATCGCGAATAATCGCCCGCGAGACGATCCGGGCAATTCGAAAGGACGTCCTGGCCAAGTGTTACGGCGGCGATATCAGCCGGAAGCGTAAGCTGCTGGAGAAGCAGAAGGAAGGAAAGAAGCGGATGAAGACCGTCGGTCGCGTCGAAGTTCCGCAAGAAGCCTTCATCGCCGCGCTGTCAACCGGCGAGGAATTACCCAAGAGCAAGTAAGGTCTAAGGGTGATTCAGGTCTCACGATCTGCATCGCAACCTCACTATTTGCGTAACAATTTGAGCTCGTGTTTGAGCTCGTGGTCCGCAGAAGCCACCAATCGATCCAAATGGGTGCATGAAACTTGCACAATTCGCCCATTCGTCGGCAAAGTGGCCTCTCGAACCATATGGTGATCTCACGAAGTGATATTCATCCAAAACCATGTCAAATGCGTCTCGTAGTGATACGGACTCAGCTGGCGCCCCCCGGGAGGAAGTTAACGCATGGCCTCAACATCAACCTCGCGAGAGAAGCTGCCAACTCCGGCCGCGACCCTCACGCAACTCGTCCTAGATCGCGTTGCCGCGACGCCCTCACGTGAAGCATTCCGCACGCCTACCGAATCCGGTGGCTGGAGTTCCATGACCTGGGGCGAGGCGGGTGAAGATGTTTTCAACATCGCTGCCGGACTTATCGACCTCGATCTTGAACTTGAGCAGCGAGTCGGAATTGCTGGCGACACAAGTACCAACTGGATCTTGTGCGATATGGCAGTAGCAGTCGCTGGCGGAGCGGTCACGACCGTCTACGCCTCGACTGGTGCCGACGACGTTTCCTACATCCTCAGCGACTCCGATACCCGCCTAATCTTTGCGGAGAACGAGTCGCAGGTTGCCAAGCTTCGCGAGAAGAAGTCAGAACTGCCTCACCTGCGCAAGGTCATCGTCTACACCGGCGACAAGAACCCGGAAGATGGCGATTGGGTCATCACTCTGGATGAGCTTCGCGCCGCCGGTAAGGCAAAGCGCGAGGCCGAGCCCAATGCCGTGGCCGATCGCGCAGCCGAGGTAAAGCCCGAGAGCCTCGCGACCCTGATTTACACCTCCGGAACCACCGGCAAGCCCAAGGGGGTTGAGCTCACGCAGTCCAATTGGGGCTATGTCGGCGCAGCCCTAGAAGGGATGGGCGTCCTCACCATTGATGATGTTCAGTTCCTGTGGTTGCCTTTGGCGCACGTCTTCGGTTCGGTGCTCATTGCCACCCAGCTGCAGATTGGTTTCGTCTCCGCAGTCGACGGCCGAGTTCCGCAGATTGTGGCGAACCTCCCAATCGTCAAGCCAACCTTCATGGGTGCAGTTCCCCGCATCTTTGAGAAGGTCTACGCAGGCGTTAACGCCCAAGTTGCGGCTGACGGCGGCGCGAAGGCGAAGATCGCAAGCTGGGCATTCGGGGTTGGCAAGCGCTACCGCGACGCCGAGCTGGCCAATGGAAAGGCCCCCGGTGGATTGCTGGGAACTCAGTTCGGGATCGCCGATAAGCTCGTCTTCTCGAAGATCCGGGAGCGACTTGGCGGCAACGTCAAGATGTTCATCTCCGGATCGGCCGCGCTGGCCCCAGAGATTGCCGAATGGTTCAACATCGTTGGTATGCCGATCCTTGAGGGATACGGACTGACTGAGACCAGTGCAGCAACCTCGATCGTTCGTCCGGACAACATCAAGTTCGGCACTGTCGGAGAGCCTGTGCCAGGTACCGAGATCAAGATCGCTGCTGATGGCGAGATCTTGGTTAAGGGTGGCGGCGTCATGCGTGGCTACCACAACAAGCCCGAAGCAACCGCTGAGGTGTTTGTCGACGGTGGCTACTTCGCAACTGGCGATATCGGCGAGATTGATGCCATGGGCCGTGTGAAGATCACTGATCGTAAGAAGGACTTGGTTAAGACCTCGGGTGGTAAGTACATCGCACCGTCCGCGATTGAGAGCCAGTTCAAGGCGCTGTGTGGCGTTGCAGGCTCGATGGTTGTGCACGCTAACAACCGCAAGTTTGCTAGCGCGCTCATCTCGCTTGATCCGGACGCTGCAGCTGCATGGGCATCAGCCCGTGGCAAGCCAACGGACATCGCGTCCCTGAGCAAGGACCCCGACATGATCGCAACGGTTACCGAGTCGGTCAACGAGCTCAACGGCAAGCTCAACAAGTGGGAGACCATCAAGAAGTTCGAGATCCTCGACAGCCCGTTCACCGTTGAAGACGGCGAACTGACTCCGAGCCTCAAGGTCAAGCGCAAGGTTGTTGAGGAGAAGTACAAGGACCTGCTGAACTCGCTTTACGCCTAGGCAGGGACAGTTTCTTCCTTAGAAACAATGCCTGAATCATTGCTCGAAGGGGCGCTGACCAGCGACGCACTCGCGTCGTTCGGGCAGCGCCCCTTCGGCATGTATGTTCACGTTCCGTGGTGCAGTAGCCGTTGCGGCTATTGCGACTTCAACACCTATGTTCCCGGTGCCTTAGCTGAGGTCACTCCCGCGACATATGCCGACGATGCGATAGCCGAGATCAGGTTGGCGCGGCGACGGCTCGGCGAGCGGAACGTGCTGGTCGAGACAGTGTTCTTCGGCGGCGGCACGCCCACGCTGTTGCCCGCGCAAGAGCTGGGGCGAATCCTTGCAGCGATCCGAGACGAGTTCGGACTAGCACCCGACGCGGAGGTAACGACTGAGGCGAATCCGGAGTCGGTGTCACCGGAGTACTTTGATGAACTGCTCGGCGCCGGGTTCAACCGCGTGAGCCTCGGCATGCAGAGTGCGGTGAGCTCAGTGTTGCGAGTCCTTGACCGACAGCACACCGCCGGTCGGGCAACGACGGCTGCGACCGAGGCGGCTGCTGCTGGATTCAATCAAGTCAGTCTCGACCTGATCTACGGATCGCCGGGGGAGACCGATAGCCAGTGGCAGGAGTCCTTGGACGCGGCGCTGGGGACTAAACCGGCGCATATTTCGGCCTATTCCCTGATCGTCGAATCGGGCACTGCAATGGGGCGTATGGTGGCTCGCGGGGTATTGCCAGCGCCCGATGAAGACGTGCTCGCACATCGCTATGAGATGGCCGATGCGGCGATGAGTGCGGCCGGGCTCGGGTGGTACGAGGTTTCTAACTGGGCGCGTCAGGGCGCCGCCGGGTCATCAGTCTGTAGACACAACATGGGCTATTGGCGTGGTGATGATTGGTGGGGTGTAGGACCTGGTGCGCATAGCCACCTTGCTGGGTCCCGTTGGTGGAACGTCAAACGACCTGACCGATACGCAGATCTGCTAGCGGAGGGGACACCGCCGGTGGCTGACTACGAAGTCGTCTCCACCCATGACCGGGCTGTCGAGGCTGTGATGTTGGGATTGCGGCTGCGCGAGGGAATCGCTCTCGAGACGATCGCCCCGGATCGACAGGGTGAGGTCGGGCCGTTGGTTGACGACGGAATCCTGCTGGCCAGCGAGGTGGTTCGCGATCACCTCGTATTGACTGATCGTGGCCGGTTGCTGGCTGACTACGCGGTTCGACGACTCACCTAGCCGGTCGGTGGACGAGCCAAAGTCCGTCATCCTGCGAGAACAGGTAGCAGGAATTTGGCAGAGTGCTTACTCGCCGCAGATTCTCTACCGCAGTATTCGACGTAGCATTGCAGGCCTGCCAGAATTCGCTCGATTACCTGTGGAGCTACGAGATGTCGATACCGCCAGCGCTCACGCGGGTGCGTATGGGCTTAGTCGTCGCTGGCACTGTCGGCCTTCTGGCGAGCGTCGCAGTCGCTCCTGCTTCCTCGGTATCGCTATCGGAGGCGACTCCTGACGCGGCGAATTCGGATGCCTGGAGGAGCCCAGACGCTTCGGTGACCACCCGTCCCGCCAAGCTCGCTGTTGACCTCGGCGCCAGTGAAGAGGCAACCGTCGTTTCGGTTCGGGAGGCAGCTGGGCGTCCGGTATTCGATTCAGTTCCCATCGCCGGAAAGCGCGAAGCGAAGCAGGTGATTCGAGCCAAGCAGTCAGATCAGGGAACCATCGCCGTGGCCGTCGAACAGCCGCAGAGGTTCGTAGCTGCTACGAGCTCAGCTGACCCGCTGAGGAGTAAGCAGTGGGCGTTGGACAAACTCGGGGCGCAGAATGCTTGGTCGATCACCCAGGGTGCGGGCCAAACTGTGGCCGTACTTGACACAGGGGTGTCGCCAGAGCCCGATTTGGTCGCCAGCCTGCTGAGCGGCTGGGACTTTGTCACAGACCGTCCTGATGGGCGGGTCGATCCGAGTGGGCATGGGACGCACGTGGCGGGAATCATCGCCGCAACCAGCGGCAACGGGCTGGGAACCACTGGGCTTGCGCCAGCGGTAAACGTACTGCCGGTGCGGGTCCTAGACCGAGACGGCATGGGGTACTGGTCTGATATCGCGCAAGGAATCGTATACGCAACGGATAGTGGCGCCGGGGTTATCAACTTGAGTTTGAGTGGAGCCGGTTCGAGCGCGACGATGCAGACGGCGCTCCAGTACGCGGCTTCACGTGACAGGGTGCTCGTCGCGGCAGTCGGAAACGACGGCAATGCAGTTCCTAGTTATCCCGCAGCCGATCCACGGGTGGTCGCAGTGTCTGCGAGCACCAGCAGCGATTCAGTGGCACGGTTCTCGAACTACGGGTCCTACCTTGACCTCGCCGCTCCCGGAGTCGGAATTTGGTCCACGATTCCCGGGTCATTTGGATCCGAATCGGGGACGTCAATGGCGACACCGTTCGTTTCTGCCACCGCAGCGCTCGTTCGTGCGGCCGCAGTTGAGCACAACCTCGGTGAGATTGACGTTGCGGCAGCGTTGGCAGTTTCGGCAGTTGATATCGATCAACGAGGTCGTGACGCGAGAAGTGGAGCTGGTCGGGTTGATCCGATGGGGGCACTGTGTGCAGCCGGAGCATGCGGATCGCCAGCAACGGTCTCAGCTAGCTCGGAGCCGACAGTGCGGGTCCGGGGTAAATCCCTGCGTGTGCGGCTAAACCGGCCAGGTTCCCATGAGGTGATTCTCAAGAAGAGGATGACCAAGCGGGCAGCGAAGAAGCGGTATGCAAGGGGTGCAAGTAGGTCACCGAAGCGGGGAAAGTGGCGCGTTCACACTGTGGCAACGACGTCAGCCGACGGGGAGGTTCGCTTCCGGATGAAGCGCAAGAATGTCTATCGGATCGTGGTTCCGGCAACCAACGGAAATGAGTCATTCAAGACTGGCAAGGTGCGTCGTCGGTAACGGCGACGTTCAGTGCTTTGCGGGGGTGTCGGCGTGGACAACGACGCCTAGCGACTTGTCCGACAAAAGAGCCTGGGTCCTCGGCTCCCAGAGTGGCCAAATCCAGAGGATGAGGCCGAGGCCACACAGAATAATGCTGGCGAACTCTAGGTAGACAAGGAATGCTCTCGCAAGTCCTCGCCAGGGGCCAACTACCCCGCCGGTTGCCTCGCTGACGGTGCGCATCCCGAGAACTCGTTTGGCCAGCGACTGGCCAGTGACTCCTTCGAGAAGTCCCTTGTTAGCGAACCAATAGAGCACTGCCAGGATATGCAAGATGTAGTACATCGGGCTAGGGCCCTGGAGGTCGACTAGGTATGACTGGCTGCCAACCCAATCCGGATCAACAGATGCCGATGATGCGGCGAAGCTGATGTTCGCGATCGCGCTAAGGATAAGTGCGGGGAGTAGGTCCAGAAAGAACCCGAGTGCTCGACGGCCCCAGTCCGCGTAGGGGGAGCTATCGACGGCATCGATCGAGGGTCGGGAGGTAGTGCCTGCCATCGTCGTTCCTTCCCAGGTGAGGTGGCGGTTTGCCTGCTCGAAGCTGAGCGTAGCGGGTCGAGACGAAAAAGTGTTGGCCCCGATCAATAGCTGATCGGGGCCAACACTGCGGTACGGCTAGAAACTAATCCTTGTAAACAACTGCCTTCGTGACCTTGTCGGAAAGCAGCGCCTGACGCTTGGGATCCCATAGGGGCCACAGGACGCCGATGTAGCAGATGAAGAAGTCGACGTAGAGCAGGATCAGGCGAAGGATGCCCATACCAGCTCCAAGCGGCTCACCAGTCTCTTCGTTGACGGTTGTGTAGCCGGTGACACCCTTACCGATCGACTTTCCGGTCGTGCCCTCTTTGTAGCCCTTGTTCCAGAAGAAGTAGAGGAAGGCAATGACGTAGCAAAGGAATAGCAGTAGAACTCCGAATGCCGACGTCGATGTCTCAACGACCGTGTAGCTGTACGGCGACCCACCGAATCCCTGACGGACCACCTCGTTGGTGGACGTGAACAGACCCGCGAAGAGGTAGCCGAGTCCGATGAGCACGGCGAATGGGATCCAGTCGATAAGGAACGCGAGGACACGCCAAATCCACTGGGCGTACTCCTTGCCGTTGGGAGCGATACCAGGTGCGGGCACCTGGCCGTAGGCGGGAGGTGGGGGTGGTACCGCGCCAGCGCCACCGGGTGGGGGCGGAGGTGGGGGTGGAG
>CAMPEQ010000004.1 GCA_946803585.1 uncultured Actinomycetes bacterium | reverse complement strand
CGGCGGCGGTAGCGTCGGACCGTCCGGCACTACCTACGAGGTCGGCAGCAACGGTGCCTGGCTCCTCGAGGACCAGAGCTACGGTGGCAACGGCTCAATCCAGCTTTCCTGGACAGCTCCCGCCAACGGAGGAGACGGCCTGAACGTCGTCTCCTACTCGATCGAAGGGCAAGCCTACTGGATCATTCCCGATGGCGTCTCCGAACATGATTTCACTGTCGACGGAGCTGGCGGCGGCGGTGCCGAGGCCGCACCTGGCGGATCAGGCGCCCAGGTTCACGGTCAGATCGACGTCGGTGCAGGGGAAACACTGACCGCATCGGTCGGCGGCGGAGGCAGTTACGGCGACAAGGGTGGCGGCGGCGGAGCATCGTCCGCGGTCTTCACCTCCGATGACGACCAACTGCTCGCCGGTGGCGGCGGCGGGGCTGGTGGCAAGGATGACGGCGGCGGCGGCGGAAATGCGGGCCAATCTGACGGGTCCGGCGCAAATGGATCAGACGGCGAGGTCGGCTTGGGCGGATACGGCGGCAGCGACGGCAATGGCGGACAGGCCGCCTACATCAACTCTGGCGACGGCAGCGACGGGACCGACGGCGGCGGCGGAGACGGCGATCAAGGCAACGGTGGCGACGGCGGCCTCTCCGCCAACACCGACGGCAACGGAGGACGTGGCGGCGAGCGCGGCGGAGGCGGCGGAGGCGGCTACGGCGGCGGAGGCGGCGGGGATTCCGAGGCAGGCGACACCAGCGGTGGAGGCGGTGGTGGAGCAGGCGGCAGTGACGCACCTAGCGGCGGCGCGTACTACACAGCAGGGAACGGTGGCCAGGTTGCGTCAAACGGGGGCAACGGAAAGGTTGTCATCATCTGGCCGCAACCGGACATCGTGCCGGAGTTCGGAACCCCCGTGCCAAACACCGCGGGGTACACCGTCCAGGTCACCAACTTCGCGATCGGTGGTGACCTGAACTGGGATGTGACCGAGACCGAAGGGACCGCCACCATCGACAGCAACGGACTGGTCACGGTGACCGGACTGAGCTCCGGCGACTCGTCGACTGTCACGGTGACTACCGACGACGGATCGGCAGAAGTAACTTCGACAGCACTCTACGAAGGGTTAGTACCGGCTTTCGGCGTAGGGACGCCGACATCGGATGGATTCACGGTTCAGGTGTCGAACTACAGCGCTGATTACGAGTGGTACCTGTATCCATCTGTTGGCGAGGCATCCATGGATTCCGACGGACTCATCACAGCAATTGATGTTCCCGAAGGTGAAGTATCGACCGTCACCGCAACGACCGCCCGACCCGGCTATACCGCTGGGGTTGCCGCTATCTCGGTACGCGTTCCGACCCAGTCTGGCGCACCTTCCAGCGTGACAGTGTCCGTCGGAAAGAGCGGGCTGACAGTGAGTTGGGATGAGCCAACCGACGACGGCGGCGAGCAAGTCGAGTCCTATACCGCTAGCGCCGTTCCGGTCAGTTCCTCGAGCACATCGGCCACGGCCGCGGCTCGAGTCTTGGAGGCGAGTCCCAGTACTCGTGGGGATATTCCGGCGAAAGCTCGCAAGCGGTCATGCTCAACAGCAAAGACGAAGTGCCGAATCAAGAAGCTGGTCGTTGGAAAGCGTTATCAGGTGCGGGTCCGCGCAGTGACGAAGATGGGCAAGGGTCGGTGGGGGCGCCCCAAGGGCTCCCCGGTCTTCCGCGTTGGGGTTCCCACTCCCCCTGCGCGCGCCATCTTCCGCAAAGTCAACCGGCGCTCCACTGTCGTGCGATGGACGTCAGTCAAGCTCGCTAGTGAGTACCGGGTGCGCGTCGGAAAGCGAACTGCTTGTGTCGTTGGCCGAAAAACAACGAAGTGTCGGATCGCGCGTGGTCTGGGACCTCGAGCGCGAGTGAAGGTGAAAGCAGTCGGTCCAGGCGGAGCATCTAAAGCCCGCAGGGCCGTGTTCCGGCGATAGAGGCGGGAGCTCTAGGCAATCAAGAAGTGGCGGGCAGTACCCGTAGGTACCACCCGCCACTCGCACTCGCGAAGCTCCGGCAGCCCCTACGGGACTACCTACGCTCCACTCGCTTGCTAAAAGTCCAACTCACGGTCCCCTTAGCTGCACTCGCGAAGCTTCGGCAGCCCCTACGGGACTACCTACGCTCCACTCGCTTGCTAAAAGTCCATACCGCCCATTCCACCGTCGCCGCCTGGCATTGCTGGGGCAGCCTTCTCAGGCTTGTCAGCAACGACGACCTCGGTGGTGAGGAACAGTGCCGCGATCGAGGCTGCGTTCTGCAGCGCCGAGCGAGTCACCTTGGCTGGATCGATAACGCCAGCAGCGATCAGGTCAACGTACTCACCTGTTGCTGCATTGAGGCCCCAACCTGGCTCCAGGTTGCGTACCTTCTCGGCGACAACTCCACCTTCGAGACCAGCGTTAATCGCGATCTGCTTGAGTGGGGCTTCGATGGCGACCTTGACGATGTTCGCGCCAGTCGCTTCTTCGCCAGTTAGCTCTAGTCCTGCGAACGCTGCCTCGCCAGCCTGAATCAAGGCAACGCCACCACCGGCGACGATTCCTTCTTCAACGGCTGCCTTAGCGTTACGCACGGCATCTTCGATGCGGTGCTTGCGCTCCTTGAGCTCAACCTCGGTTGCGGCACCGGCCTTGATGACTGCAACGCCGCCGGCCAGCTTGGCCAGACGTTCCTGCAGCTTCTCACGGTCGTAGTCCGAATCGGAGTTGTCGATCTCGGCACGAATCTGATTGACCCGACCGGCGATCTGCTCGGCGTCGCCGGAACCCTCAACAATGGTCGTCTCATCTTTGGTGACGACAACCTTGCGAGCGCGACCCAGCTGAGACAGATCTGCACCTTCTAGTGACAGACCGACCTCTTCGCTGATGACAGTTCCACCGGTGAGGATGGCGATGTCTTGCAGCATGGCCTTGCGACGATCTCCGAAGCCTGGTGCCTTAACGGCAACGGACTTGAAGGTGCCACGAATCTTGTTGACGACCAAGGTCGACAGTGCTTCGCCTTCGACATCCTCTGACAGGATCATCAGCGGCTTACCCGACTGCATAACCTTCTCGAGGATGGGCAGGAGATCCTTGACGGCGCTGATCTTGGAGTTCGCGATGAGGATGTAAGGATCCTCTAGCACGGTCTCCATACGCTCTGGATCGGTAACGAAGTAGGCCGAGGTGTAGCCCTTGTCAAAGCGCATACCTTCGGTGAGCTCGAGCTCAAGTCCGAATGTGTTGCTCTCCTCGACAGTGATGACACCTTCCTTGCCGACCTTGTCCATGGCCTCAGCAATGATCTTGCCGATTTGTGGATCAGCGGCCGAGATTGACGCCGTTGCGGCGATCTGCTCGGTCGTGTCGACCTCTTGAGCCATATCCAGCAACTGCTGCGATACCGCTGCGGAAGCCTGCTCGATACCGCGCTTGAGCGCCATCGGGTTGGATCCAGCTGCGACGTTGCGCAGACCCTCGCGAACGAGCGCCTGGGCGAGCACAGTTGCCGTCGTCGTACCGTCGCCGGCTACGTCGTCGGTCTTCTTAGCGACCTCTTTGACAAGCTCCGCGCCGATCTTCTCGTACGGATCTTCGAGTTCGATTTCTTTTGCGATTGAGACGCCATCGTTGGTGATTGTGGGGGCGCCCCACTTCTTCTCGAGGACGACGTTGCGGCCCTTGGGACCGAGCGTCACCTTGACTGCGTCTGCGAGCTGGTTCATACCACGCTCAAGACTGCGTCGGGCTTCCTCATCGAAAGCGATAATTTTCGCCATCGTGTGATGAACCTCCGGTGTACGGAAACGAATGGCTACCCAATGCCCGCGACGGACGATCGAAGCGAATCGGCGAACCCTTCTCGCCGCCCCCTGCGATCTCACCGGTTAGCCGATGAATAGCACTCCAGAGTGCAGAGTGCTAACGCCTATTATTGGCACTCTCACCCCGAGAGTGCAAGTGCCACCCCGTAAGTGACCCTAATCTTGAGCTCAGGCGCGAGGGGTTGGGCTACCGGACGGCCCGGACACGCTCGCCGATGGGCTCGGGGAGGTGCTTTCACTTACCACGTTGACCTCGATCGAGGACACGTAGTCCTTGTCGGTGAAGATGTCGAGCGAGATCTTGCCGTCGTTGTCGATGACCATTCGCACTTCTTCGAGCTCGAAGTGGTAGCCGTCTTTGGTCAGTTCTAGCCCGGCATTCTCAGCGTTAGCTGGAACGGGAATCTCAGTGACGACCGTCTCGCCGTTGTAGAGCTTCACCTTGTGCGCGACGTTCGTCTCAGCGCCCGTGATTGAGGTCGCATCACCGGTGTTCAGCAGCTTCCCGGTCACAATCGTGTGACCGCCCCGCTCCTCCGGAGGCACCATCTCTAGCTCTGTCGAGATCAGCGATCCAGGCTCATAGGCCGGAGACGGCACTGTCGTGTAGTAGCCGCTCTGATCTCGCTCGCCATCACCGCATGCTGCTAGCCCGAAGGTAAGTAGCGCTGCTGAACCAACGGCTGCTGTCGTGCGAAGAGAAAAGCGCATAGTCCCTCACTTGGGGTTGATCGAAGAAGGCCAGGTGTTTCGAGCCACGACCGTACCCGAAGCGGGCACGTGGGAGCTAGCTCTAGCCGCCCGCGACGGCTGGGATAACCGAAATCTGGCAGCCACCAGGCGTTGCGGTCCCGAGACCCTCGGAGAAGCGCACATCCTCTTCACCGACGTAGATGTTGACGAACCGACGCAATGCGCCATTGTCATCAAGCACTCGCGCGCGGATTCCTGGGTGGTTTGCCTCGAGGGCGTCGAGCACACCGGAAAGTGTCGCGCCCGCTTCGGTCGTCGTCGGGTCGACGGTCACTTCGGACTCGCCACCGGTGTAGGTGCGCAGGATGGTGGGAATACGAACGGATACGTCGTTGCTCATGCGAGTGCCTCTCGAACTTCGGATACCTGTGGCTCAATGGTTGCAGTTGGTCCGACGAACTCAATGACCGCATCTAGGGTCTTGAGTCCATCGCCGGTGTTGAGGATGACCGTCTCGGCTGTCGGATCGAGTAAGCCCTGGGCTAGTAGTTGTTCCAGGGAAGCCATCACGACCCCACCGGCGGTCTCAGCGAAGACCCCCTCGGTGCGCGCGAGTTTGCGGATTCCATCAACGAGTTCTTCATCAGTGACCGATCCGATCGCACCGTGAGTGCGGCGGATAACGTCCAATGCGTAGGGCCCGTCGGCTGGGTTGCCAATCGCAAGCGACTTGGCGATCGTGTCTGGCCGGACAGGGCGCACGACATCTTGACCGTCTTGGAACGCCTGGTAGACCGGCGAGCAACCGGCCGCCTGCGCCCCGAAGATGGTGTACTCGGTGTCCTCAACGAGGCCTAGCTCGATGAGCTCTCGGAACGCCTTATCGACCTTGACGAGCAGCGCGCCCGAGGCAATCGGCACCACGACCTGCTTGGGCAGTCGCCAGCCGAGTTGCTCGGCGATCTCGTATCCGACCGTCTTCGAGCCCTCGGCGTAATAGGGACGCAGGTTCACGTTGACGAAGCCCCAGTCGTTGGTCAGCGGATCGCCGATCAGTTCTGAGCACAGTCGGTTGACATCGTCGTAGTTGCCTTCGATCGCGAGCAGCTTGCCATCGTAGGTGGCGGTCGTGACGGTCTTTCCATCTTCGAGATTGCTCGGGATCAAGACGACAGATCGTTGACCGGCGCGAGCCGCCGCTGCGGCAACGGCATGCGCCAGGTTGCCGGTTGAGGCACATGAGAGCGTCGTGAGTCCCAGACGGCGCGCAGCGCTTTGCGCAACGGCCACGACGCGGTCCTTGAATGAGTGAGTGGGATTTCCGCTGTCGTCCTTAACCCACAATGAGGTCATCCCGAGTTCTTGCGCCAGATTGTGCGCATGCACCAAACGGGTACAGCCCGGCGCCAGGTTCGGCTCATCAACTGCGCCAGCGCTCACCGGCAGCAGTTGGGAATAACGCCACAGCGAGTTTGGTCCGGCTTCGATCGACTCGCGAGTCACCTCGCCATAGTTGTACTTGACCTCGAGCGGGCCAAAACACTCCATACAGGCGTACGCGGCGCCGAGTCCGTAGTTTGCTCCGCATTCGCGACAGACAAGTCCGGTCGCAGGACCAAAATCAAGGTCGTCGGTGGCGATATCCGCCGCGGCATAGTTATCAACTGTCATCTTGAGGCCTTCCCTCATCTGTCTCGGTCGCCGCACTTTGCGGTCCGAGTCGGAGTTGGCACCTCTCCTCGCACGTCAATTCCGCACCGATAAGACGGTATGCGTGACGTCGTGAATGGTTGCCGGGGCTTCACCGGGCCGGTCCCTCTGCCCCTCTGGATGAGCTGTATTCAGTTATGTATGGACAATAGTGTGCCACGAACTTCTCATTTGTGGACCGTGAGTGCCGTCACTTCCCATCTGCGGACGGCCTCACCCGGGCAACAATAGCGGGAATCGAACCGTTGACGTTAAGGGGTTTTTAGGAATGGACGCACGCGCCATCGAACTCCTGGCCGACCGAACGTCGCAGGCCCACGATTGGGAACTCGTGGATCTAGTCCAGACCAAGGCATCGCACAACCAGCGCGTCTCGGTCGTACTCCCCGCCCTCAACGAAGAGGCAACGGTCGGGACCATCGTTCGCCAGATTCGTCGCGAGCTGATGGACGGCTGCACTGACGACCGACTTGTCGACGAGCTCGTTGTCCTGGATTCCGGGTCGACGGACCGTACCGCGTCCGTGGCCGCCGAGGCCGGAGCCACTGTCATACATCGTGATGACGTCTTGGCACATATTCCGGCGGTGACGGGCAAGGGCGAGGCCATGTGGCGAGGTCTCGCGGCCACAACAGGTGACGTCGTCGTGTTCATCGATGCAGATATTCGATCGTTCTCAAGCTCCTACATCATCGGGCTGCTTGGCCCCCTATTCGACGACCCGCAGATCCAACTCGTTAAGGCGGTATACGAGCGCCCACTGGTGGGTGATCGCCACACTGTCGCAGCCGGTGGAGGTCGGGTTACCGAACTCGTTGCGCGTCCGCTGATCAATCTCAACTGGCCGCAACTAGCTGGTGTCATCCAGCCCCTAGCCGGGGAATACGCGGCACGACGATCGCTACTGGTACAACTCCCGTTCCCCTGTGGCTACGGCGTCGATTTTGGACTTCTCGTTGACACGGAGGCCCACTACGGAGTGCGGGCTATTGCTCAAGTCGATTTGGGGGTACGCGTCCACCGCCACCATGACACTGCCCGACTCGGCCGGATGGCTGCCGAGATTATGTCGACTGCCACTGCGCGAATAGCCAACTCCCACGGACGCGGCGGACAGCCGCAGTCGGGAGCGGCCCTCACACAATTTGAGCGCGACCCGAACGGGTACAGAGCTACCGAGTTCGTAGTGACTGGCCTAGAACGACCCCCGTTGTCAGCAGTTTCGGGGGACCTTGCTGTCGACTAGACCGAACGAGACTTGCTAACGAGTTCACCGGGGACTTCCGGCGTCCTGCTGGCTAACATCCTCCTATGGTTTCAGCTCGCACGTTCATCGGGTCCGGCGCGGCGATCGCGGTTGCAGTAGGCGCGCTGAGCGGATGCACATCGTCCTCACCCGAGCCTTCTGCTAGCCCCTCCGGCAGCAGTCAAGCGAACTCACAGGCAGTCGTAGTCGTCAGTGGTTTCGCCGCCCAGAGTCCATTCACGACGCCGACAGAGGCGTGCAAGTCTGGCGACGCGGCCGGACTTAGCGATACAGGGTTCCGCACGTCCTTGCTGGCTGCTGGGTATCAGGTCTACACCTCACCCGCTCAAGTCGGACCGGGACAGATTTCAAGCTTCGACGG
Source organism: uncultured Actinomycetes bacterium (assembly GCA_946803585.1). Lineage (GTDB taxonomy): Bacteria > Actinomycetota > Actinomycetes > S36-B12 > UBA10799 > UBA10799. Next base: position 16,201 of record CAMPEQ010000004.1, on the reverse strand, counting down.
ACAGGGCGCATTCGATGATTGCCCCACCGCGCTCCCGGAATCGATGACCGTTAACGCCCTCGATCCCATCGATGAGGGAGGGGAGCGCTTGCGTAACTTTGTGAACTATCTCAACACCGAGTACGGAGTGACGTCGGTGGATTTGGTCGCACATTCGATGGGCGGGTTGTTCTCACGCTCAGCGATCAAGGCTCTGAAAGACAGTGGGTCCTCAGTCACGGTCAGATCGTTAACCACGGTCGGAACACCTTGGGAAGGCTCATTCGCGGAGGACATCGCCGCTGGAGCGATTCCGGAGTCAGCCTGCGGTGGAGAAGCTTCCTGCGAAGAGACCGTCAAACAAGTCAAGGAGGTCTCGACCTCCGGCCAGGTAAAGGCACCCGAGCAACTCAGTGCTGCGTTCCTTGACGGCGAGAACGGCAAGCCAGGATGGAATCAGGCTCAAGAGGGTGCCCTGACGGGGATCCCCGTTACGCTGTTCGCGGGCAACCTACTCACACTCAAAGACGGCAACCCGCAGGTATGGCCGAACGATGGCCTCGCCCAAGAATCCAGTGCATTGGCCCCAGGGGTCAGCGATGCGGTGCTGCCCCACCGGCAGTGCTTTGTTAGGCCCGACGTGCACAGCGCGTTCTTCTCCGAAGCGCTCGGTTTTAAGAAAGAGCAAGCGCTCACCTACGATCCGGTCGTCCTCAACCAGATCAATGAAGTTCTCGCTGATGTGGACACTGCGCTGAGCCAACCCAATCGAGTTGGCTGCCCGTCCTAGTTGATGCGGTCGACCTTCTCAGCGAGGACCGATCGGTCGCGGGCTTCAGATTGGTTGACTTACCCGCTCCTACTTCAGGAAGGCCTGCGGTGTCGGCGACTTCGGAGTGACTCGCTGGTCTGCCGTCGCGCTCGTTGTCGAGTAACTCGCAATCGACGTAGCCGAGCGACAGTTTGCGGATCGTGCCGCATAGCCCGCGGATCATCAATCAGGTGATTCAGTAGCTGAAAGTACCGCGTGGCTGACATGTCGAACTGCTCAGTGATCGTCGATTCCTTAGCGCGCGCGTTAAGGAACCAGTGGCGCTCGAACGCCAAGATCCTGCGTTCACGGGTGCTGAGTTCGGACATGACTAGATAGTGCCAATCCTCACTGACAATCCGCCTCCGCTTGACCCTCACGCAACGTGAGCGCATAGCTTCGAGACATGGAAAACATGACTGTAGGCGAGGTCGCTAGGTTCTCGGAGATCTCCGTGCGCACGCTGCATCACTACGACGAGATCGGACTACTGAAACCCACCTCCCGCCACCAAAACGGATACCGGCTCTATACCGATAGCGATATAGAGAGGCTGATGCAGATTCTGACGTATCGCGAACTAGGACTCGGCCTCGATGAGATCGCTCGTATCCAGTCCGAACCGCAGACTCGCACCGACGCGCTTACCAAGGCCAGAGCTCGCGTCTACGAGCGAATCGAGCGGTTGACACAGATCGCGAAGAGGCTCTCATCTGCTCTTGAAGAAGCAACGGAAGGAACGCATATGACTGCAGCAGAAAGACTCGAAGTCTTCGATGGATTCAACCCTGACGACGTCGCCCAAGAAGCGGACGACAGGTGGGGCGATACCGAAGTATTCGTTGAATCCATCCGCCGTACCAACTCCTATTCCGCCGCGGATTGGCGACGGCAGAAGTCTGCCGAAGCAGACATCTACGCTCGAATTGGGCGGTTGATAACGGGCGACATACCCCCTTCTTCGGACCAAGCCTTAGCCGTCGTCGACGCCCACCGGGCAATGATCACCGAGTGGTTCTACGACTGCACACCACAGATCCACGAGTCGCTAGGACAGATGTATGTAGCCGATCCACGGTTCACGGAGAACATCAACAACGCGGGCGCGGGTATCGCGGAATACCTCTGCGCTGCGATCGCCGCGAGGTACAGCAACTAGCTCAAACTCGCACCGCGACAACGCACTCCGTGTCATCTAGCCGAGGTCTGCCCAATCATCTCTGGCTTTCTGTCGCTACGATTGACCACCTGCCGACGTGGCGCAACTGGTAGCGCACCCGACTTGTAATCGGGCGGTTAGGGGTTCAAGTCCCCTCGTCGGCCCTGAGGGGAATTTTTGGTTTTCCCTGCGTCTGGCACCCGGTCCAACGCTTGCATTTGGTTCTGTACCTGATCGAGTAGTTCTGGCGACCCGATGGACGCGGCCGGAACACCGCGACTGTAGAAGAACCCTTGGACGTGGTCGTAGCCCATCGTCCGCAGAATCTCCTCCTGTTCTGCGGTCTCCACTCCTTCAGCGACCGTGGTCAACCGCAGGTCATGGGCAAGGTTGACGATGGTCGAGACGATGGTCCGGTCATCGGGATCGCTTGCGATACCAGCGACGAAGGACCTATCCGCTTTGATGATCGAGACTGGAATCGAGCGAAGTAGCGTCAAGCTTGAGTAGCCGGTACCGAAGTCGTCGATGGCGATCTGAACACCGGCCCGGTAGAGCTGCTGAATATTCTCCAAAACCGGTTGTTGCCCGTTCAGCAGTACGCGCTCGGTGACCTCTAAGACCAACCGCCCGGCCGCGATGTTCCGCGATGCCAGGACCTCGATCACGTGTGCCGAGTAGCCGGGGTCGTTCAACTCATGGACAGAGACATTGATCGCTACATAGGCGGGTGGCTCCGTCTTGGCTGCGGCTCCCGCCATCCAGTCGGCCGCCTGCTCAAGGATCTGCCGACCAAGATCTATGACCAGACCCGACCGTTCGGCGGCCTCGATGAAGCGATCGGGAAAGACGACGTTGCCGTCGAGCGCGCGCAATCGGGCGAGGGCCTCGAAGCCGACGATTACTCGGTCGTGGCAGCGCAACACCGGCTGCAACCATGCCTCGACCCGGCGTTGCGCCAAGGCCGAACGGAGTAAATCCTCCTCGTCGACGGAGCGCAGCAACTTGGCCTCCAACTCGTTTCGGTACGCCGCCCGCTGGTGGGTGCCAGACCGCTTCGCTTCAAGAAGTGCAAGGTCCGCGTTTCGTAGCCACTGCTGGGTGTCGCGTGCCTGCGAGCAGTGGGCAACTCCCATGCTCATTCCTAGTTGGTGTTCGCGGCCATCGATTGACCACGCGGTACCAATCGCCTGCTGAATCCTGCCCACTTCTGCCAATCCCGATTCCGTATCAGTCGAGCCTGCCGTGACGACAACGAACTCATCCCCGCCGTACCGGGCGACGAAGTCTGAGCTGTTGACTGCTTGGCTCAACCGAGTCGCGAACTGCTTGAGCACTTCGTCACCGGCCGCGTGGCCCAGAGAATCGTTGAATGTCTTGAATCCGTCGAGGTCGCAGCAGACCAGTGCCAGGTTGTTCTCCCCCTCGCGACCGTTCCGTGCGGTCGTGGCCGCGTCCAAATAGCACATGAGCGAGTACCGGTTCGGCAACCCAGTGAGGGAATCGTGGTGGGCAAGATACTCCGTGGCTTCGATCGCAGTTCGACGTTGCTGCTCCACTGCAGCGGCTGCGTAGATCGTCGCGGACACCAGTACCAAGACGATTTGCGCTCGGATCAGCGCAACGGTGTCCGGATGCTCGCCCACGAAGGGACCAATCGAACGAGCCGCCGCGACGCCACAAAGGTAGATAACTACCGAACTCACGGCCGAGACGGCCAGCACTCCAAATCTGATCCCGATCCATCCCAGGATTGGAGTCAGCAGTGCGACCAGCGGCGCCGCCTCAGCGACGGAGTCCGCACTGAAAAGAACCGCGCCAGCAGCGGCAATCGAGCAACATGCCACGACAAGGAAGAGGACGAGCTGGCGCCGGTCAGGACCAAATAGTGCCAAGGTCTCCAGCGGTCGACGCACTAGGAGGAACAACGGCCCCACCACCACGACAGCGGTGAATCCTCCGAAGAACCAGGCTCGCCAGGCATCTAGGTAGGCACCATCGAATGCGATCGTGCTCGCCCACGCACCGATAGATGCGCCAAGCGCGCCAGAGAGCACGGCAATACCGCACAAGACGACGATGTCGCGGGGCCGCACGAGGCGCGACGCGCGCAGCCAGCGGAGTAGGAAGCCACCGAGCAGTTGCTCGGAAAAGTTAGCCAGGACGAAGACCGGAATACTCGCCGCCGGGAAGCCGAATACAAGCGAGTCCGCAATCACCTCACCGGCAACAAGCCCGCCGATAACGTACGGCAGCTGACCTCTGCGTGAGCGCGCGATGGCCGCTACTCCGAGGGCGGTAGGAAGCCAGACGAGCGAGACCCCGGCATCTGGAAAGACAGTTGCCCGACTGATCGGTCCGAGTGCCAAGTATGCGATACAGATGCCCAGACCCAGCAACAGTAGACGCAGCACTGAGTCTTGATTCGACTTGACGGGAGAGGACTCCACCAACGGAATCGCACCTCCTGAGCATGAGCATTCGGTTCGGCGGTTGACGGCTCCGGACACAAGCCGTGGGGATGTTCTTCGAACTATCCCGCATAAACCGAGCCGGTTGCCACTTCCCTCCCCCGTGAGATGCCACGGACGCGCCGCAACCACCGGACTTCAAGAGGTTCGGAGGGCATTCAGCTACGACGTGAGAACGGCCGAGTAGCTTTATTACATGGCCGAACTCGCCGCTTCCGCATCAACGCATCCCGACACCGGAAAGTTCGGCTATCCGATCTACCACGCCCAGAGTCGCGAGCAAGTCCGCGCTTGGCTGCTGGCGAATTACCAACAGGCTCGCGGCGTGTGGCTGTGTTCTTGGCGGTCTGCCTCCATCGGGCCGCGCTGCCCGTATCCCGACATGGTGGAGGAAGCCATCTGCGTTGGATGGATCGATTCGACGGTGGCCTTACTCGACGACGACCGCAATATCCAACTCTTTACCCCGCGCAAGGCCAAGGGCACCTGGACCCGGTTGAATCGCAGGCGTTTCGCGGAACTCGAAGCCGCCGGACTGATGACCGATGGTGGCCGCCGCGCTGCCGAAGTCGCGAGAGCGAATGGCTCGTGGACGATTCTCGATCCCGTCGAAGACCTCATCGAACCCACGGAACTAGCCCGTGCACTGGATGCGAAACCCTGCGCAAGGACAGCGTGGGATGGGTTCCCGCCGAGTGCGCGCAAGGCAATGCTCTGGTGGGTAATCAGCGCAGTGAAGGAGGAAACACGTGCGCGCCGAATCTCAGTCGTCGTGGCCAAGGCCGCTGTCAACGAGCGTGCACAAGGTTGAATCGATCAGTCCACTCCGTTCGGCACACGTTACTAAGGAGCAGGTGGCAAGCTGACGATATGAAAGAGATGAACGCTTCTCACCTGATCGGGGTGCCCGTCATCAGTGCCGCGGTCTCGGCCTGCCTGCTAGTAGCGTTCGTCCCGGCAGCCAACGCGACTCCTACTCCTAAGTCCACCGTTAGCGATCAGCACCTCGCCCACTCGGAGAGCCGGTCTCTGCAGCCCTCGAAGCCCCGGTCAAGGAAGCTCCCAGGAACTCGGTGTCGTGCCTTCCCGAAGAGCAGCGCCTGGCATGCCGACATCTCAGGTTTGCCAACCCACGTGCGATCAGCTCAGTGGCTAGCAAGCAGTGGGGCCAGCGATACCGATCTGCACCCCGACTTCGGCCCATCGTATGGCGCACAATCGGTGCCCTACGGAATCCCGATCACGATCGTCAAGGCGAAGAACAAGTTCAAGGTCAAACGCAAGAAGAAGGTCCGATTTGGCTATGCGGACGAGAGTGATCGTGTGCGCTACCCGCTTAACCGTAGGACGAAGATCGAGGGTGGATGGAATGCGGGCGGCGATCGGCACGCCATCGTTGTCCATGCCAAGTCCTGCAAGCTCTACGAGACGTGGAATACCCGCCGCATCGGTAAGCGATGGACGGCTGGATCTGGCGCTGTGTGGTCGCTGAAGTCCAACAAACTACGTCCCGCAGGTTGGACATCCGCAGATGCTGCCGGATTACCTATCCTGCCCGGGCTTTTGCGCTGGGATGAGGTCAAACGCGGCTACGTCGATCATGCTATTCGATTCACCGTGAGCGCCTCGCAGAAGAACTATCTCTGGCCGGCTCGCCACCAAGCGGGGTCAACGAGTAGCCCAGGTGTGGCGCCAATGGGGGCCCGGTTTCGACTCAAACAGTCCTTCGACATTTCCGGCTATTCCACCCACGCGAAGGTTGTGCTCAGCGCGATGAAGCGGCACGGAATGGTCGTCGCGGATAACGGGTCGGATTGGTTCTTCCAAGGCACATCAGATTCTCGTTGGCCCGCTCAACTGATTAGCGAGTTGAAGGGGATTCCGGCCGCCGGGTTTGAGGCTGTCGACACTTCCACGCTACAGATCTCCCCGAACTCGGGGCGTGCGAATCGCTGATCGTGACCTGCGGTGAACTCGAGGTGAGGGGCCGCCAGACTCGAGGTAGCGCTTAAGCGCGCGCAAACGGCGCCGCGTCTCTATCTCGAAGGCCTTCATGACGATCGGATCTAACGCCCGACCAAGCCACCGGGGTCGGCAACGAAGAGTCAACGTGTAGACGACCTCACTAGAGTTGCCGTCCCCGATTTCATGGTGGCGAATCGACGCGGTCCAGTTCCCGAAGACGAAGTACGGTTTGACCAGCGTTACCGCGGCGACGGTCGGGCGTGTGAAGGTGACGTATCGGGTGCGGAATACCAGCCCACCGAGGTACCAATGAGCTGCGCAAATCGCGACCTCTCCCGCAGCCGGGGCCGCATCAGCTTGCATCCGAGCACTTCGAAGTAGCGTGTCCCAGGAAGTACGAATTCGGTAGTCGTGCACGACGTCGAAGACCTCGGCAGTCGGAGCATTCACTTCTATCGAAACAACCGAATGCACCATCACGCACCAGTGCCAGCGTTGTTCGCGATGGCCTTCAGTAGGTACCGCTGGAAACCACGCAAGACGATCCAGACCGGTAGCCTCAGGATCGGTGCAAATCGTGTATCGATCGAGTACTCAGTTCCGAGCCGAATCGTCGTCACGGCTGCATCACCTGAGAGCACATACGAACCATTCGCTATCTGCACGATCCCGTCGGACAGATCAAAGAAGAACGCAACCTTGAACCCCTTCTCGGGGTTGAAAGCGAACGCATACTCAGAGTTCGGGTTCCACTTCGTGATCTGCTGAACGAACCGTTTTCCGGTATCGAAATACGCGATCCGCCTTCCACCGACTCCGCTATCGACGACCTCGGCACGCAGCGGGTTCGGGATTCCGAACAGCCTGAAGTACTTCGGGTGCGGAAAGCTGTGAATGTCGACATTGGTGATCTGATCCCAGACAACTGATCGCGTAGCAGTGACCTGCGCCGATGAGTACATCGAGCGAACAACCCGTCGCTTCCGGCGCTCGTGCTGGCTCATCCCACCACTCTAGGTCGAGCCGGAACTAACCAAGAATCCGGTCGATGTAGCACCACCGCCAAGCCTCACCTAGTTCCGCACTTCGGATAGCTGGATGGTCGCTTTGGTGATGATGTCGCTCGGCATGACGCCCACTGGAGGAATCGCAGCACGCGACATTGCCACAGGTTAGGCACATCCGAAGCGATACCCATGTGGTCCCCTCCTCGATACAAGCATCGCACTGACCGAGGGTTTGTGGCGTCGGCTCGGCAACCTCGCTGAAGTATTGGAGATGTTCGCAGGTTCGACCGTTCTCGTCGGCGACCACCAGATCACTTTGCCGCTCGCTGGGCAGATCGTTCGGGCGATCCAACATGGCTTCCTCCGCGTCTAGGACTCGGATAACTCGTCGCACAATCTCGTCGTCGGCGGTCCCGTTCGACCTGGCCGCCAAGACCTTCTCTCGTTCGGCCACCAGCATGTCCAGGCGCAGTCGTTGGTACTCCGCTAGCGGGGTCTCACCACCACTACTCGCACGACCAACTCGCTCCCATGCATCATTACTACGTAGCTCGGTCCGGGCTCGGAGTCGGTTGATGACTTCCGGGGAATAGGCGCTCTCGGCGGTCATCTCCTCGAGGCGAGCCAAGCCCGCGACCCGTGCATCATCGAGCATCGCCGCCTCTTGGAGTGCAAGCTGGCCCGGGTCAGGCGCTTGTAGCCGCAGAACTTTCACTAGCCACGGCAAGGACAGTCCCTGGATCAAGATGGAGCCCACCACAATGACGACGGCGACCACAATCACGAGGTCTCGCGATGGGAAGTCGAACGGAAGCGCGAGCGCCGCGGCCAACGTCACCACCCCTCTCATTCCCGCCCACGCGATGACGGTTCGCATCGACAAGCTAAGCCGGTCCGGGCGCCGGGCAGCGCGCAAGAATGCAGCACCGAGGTAGACCCAGACGAACCGAGCTATGACCGCCACCAAGAACACTGACCCGCATGCCACGAGGATCGTAACGGCCGGAATATCGTCGGCCGCGACGTTCTGCACGAGCCTGCGCAGCTGCAAACCGATTAACAGGAACACCGCGTTCTCCAGCAGGAACCCCACCGTTCGCCAGTTACCTTCAGCAGTGAGACGTTGCGTTCCCGATGTGAGCAGCGGCGCCTTGTGTCCGATCACTAGGCCCGTGACAACGACGGCAAGAACTCCGGATGCGCCGATCTCCTCCGCCGGAAGGTAGGCGACGTAGGGGATTGTGAAGCTGACGACGGTGTCGAAGGATGGATTGCGAATCCGTTTGCGGATAGGAATGAACACCAAGGCCACGGCCAGCCCGACCGCGATGCCTCCAAGGGCTGCAATGAGGAAGTCGGTCCCCACCTCGATCACCGTGACGGTTCCACCGATCGCGATGATCGCTGCACGTAACGCCGTAAGTGCTGTTGCATCGTTAACAAGGCTTTCACCCTCGAGGACGCTGACGATCTGTTTAGGCATACCGACCCGTCGAGCAACCGCTGTCGCCGCCACCGCATCAGGTGGAGCGACTAACGCACCCAAAGCGAAACCGGCGGCAAGTGGCAGCCCCTCGATCGCCCATGCAGCAACGATTCCGACGGCTGCTGCGGTGAAGATCACCAGACCAACAGACAGGCTAAGGATTGCTCCGCGGTTGGCACGGAAGTCCACGAATGAGGTGTTGTAGGCGGCCGCGAACAGTAGCGGCGGCAGGATTCCGACGAGGACGATCTCCGGATTCAGATCGAACTGTGGAACACCGGGAATGAACGAGACCCCGATCCCGACCACCACCAGTAGCAGTGGCGGGCTTATGCCGATCTTGGGCGAGACCGCCGCCACTGCCACGATGAGCAGCGCCCCGAGAACAAGGAGCAGGACGAGTTCCATCCGCCGATCGTGGCAGGTCGGGACAGCATTCGGCTATCTGTCAGGGGTTCTCGACGGGACAGGTTCTCGGATCTATGAGAATCTCTTGATCGGACTCCTTCCGAGTCCCCTCGCAACTACCCTTCCGTCGCGGGAACTCTGCAGGCGCTCAAGAGGAGTAAGAAACGTGAACCGATCGCGAAAGCCCGCCAAGTCACTGACTGTGTTGTCCGGTGTCGCGGCCCTACTAGTAGGTTCCGCGGTCGCTGCACCTACTGCGACCCAAGCCTTTAGCCAGCCCGATTCCGACGACATCGTCGGAGCAATCTCTGCGACCAAGAAGCAGCAGAAGGCATCCTTGACTCCGAAGCAGGTCAAGTCAGTATTCGGCCAGAAGCAGCGAGTCAATACCTACGATCAGCATGTGGAACGACGAACCAAGTTCACACTTGCGGGCTACGAAATTCCTACTGAACAAGCTCCCTTCGTCCTCGCTGCGACCGGATATGGAAAAGGCAAGAACGGACCGAAGCTGAACCTGTCCGAGACGGTCGAGAAGGAAGACAAGATCGTCACCTACCAGTTCGATAAGCGTTCGAAGTCCGGCCGGGTCTTGGTGAAACGATCGGTCCGAACCGATGAAGGCGACAAACTCCTCCTTATGACGATGACACGCGTCGATCGTAAGAAGGCCGTTATTGCGTTCGTTGTCGCCGCCAAGTTCGCCCGCAAGGACGCAACCAAAGCCATCAACGAGGCAACCAGACTCTTGGCCAAGCAGAACAAGATGCGCACCTGAGGCCGATCACCTCGGGCGCCTAGCGAGTGGTGGGGAAGCCAACTGGTCCATTCGCACGATTAGTTACCCCAGGAGTGTGGTGGGGGTCGACTAGCAACGTCGTATCAGCGGAGGACTCTCCCACTACGGAATATCTGGACTACGCAGGGCCCAGAAGGTGAGACCGAGTTTGAGGGACCAGGCGATCCCCAGGCCAATTGGCCATGGGATCAGCTCGCCAGCGGTGAGGCACGATGACACCACTCCACCCGTTGCGGCCGCGAGAATGACCGCGCTAGCGCCACGCGAAGTCAGACCGTTTGCCTGCAGGCGAAAGTAGAGGTGGTCATTGCCGTGGCCCCAATGCAGGTTCCCTAGACGGCGGCGACCTTCCACTACAACGAACAGATCAGTGACCGGCACAACGAGTAGGCCGACGCCGATCGCCAGGACGCTAATCCCAACCTCCCCACCGAACCCGGTGCCTGCGCCGATTGCGATGACCGCCAAGAACATCGAGGTGGGGGTGTTCAGTCGACGCCTATGCCCAAGCCAATGCCAAGCAGCGATGCCCACACACGCTCCCCCGGCGGCAACGGCAACGATCCCTAAGTCGTGCTCCCCGCGCTGCAGGCCGATCAATGCCGCACCTGCCACCATGATTGGCATCACCGAGACCTGCGTATTGGGGGCACCCTCGAGATTCATCAGCATGAGTACGAGGGGAACGAATAGCGCGATGGTGACAACGACGTTCAGCCAGTGCGCGTGAACAACCGGAAGCACCGATCCGCTGGCGGCGAGCACAATCGCTACGGCACCGATCCCCGCAGCCATCGCTCGATACGAGCTGCTGAATCGAGTTGAGGTGGCAGCTAGCCCAAGGGCGAGCGCGCCGGCGAGCAGCAACGGGATCTGAATAGTGAGCAGACCAGCAAACACCGCCGCGAGTAGGCCAGCGATCGTCGTCGCCCCTGTGACTGCGAGCGCCACAGCATGTTCCAGTGGCAGGCGTCGCTTGAGCACCACCGTCGCGACACCCGCGATGAGCACGGCCAACAGGGCGCTCGCGAGGGCGGCCACCACATGGTTAAGCAAGAACTGAATACCTCACGCTTGGACTACCCGAACGGTTAAGCCGACGAAGAACGAGGGCGTCCTACGACTTCGCCGGGAGATTTTTTAGGACATCAGCAACGAACGCGCAGCTGTCAAACTCATCCTTGTTGATTGTCCAGCCCATCCGCACAATCACCGCGTCATAGGAAGGAACCATTGCCACGATCTGGCCGTAGTGGCCTTCCATCGACATCGTGTCCTCCGGCACCTGACCCTTACATTCCCCACCGATCGGATCGCCGGGGAACCAGGTCTGGGCGCCATACCCGGCGCCATCGCCGGTCGGCAATGAGCGGGTCTTTGCCAAGTCCAACCAACCCTTGGGTAGAACCTGCTTGCCATCCCACACACCGTCTTGCATCATCATCTGACCGAGCCGTGCCCAGTCCGACGGGTTGGCCCACAGATAGGAGCCGCCTACCCACGTTCCGGATGTGTCAGTCGTCATCGTTCCCGACGTCACGCCGATGGGCTCGAAGATCGAAGTCGTGGGGAAGGCCCAGTACTCCTGGTCGCTGGGAAAACGCGCCTGGGCAATCTGACTCAGGATGTCGGCCTCGCCGGTGCTGTAAGCGAATACCGTGCCGGGCTCACTGATCAATGGCTGGGACGCCGCGTAGTCGGCCATACTCGGCTCGTTGTAGAGCATGTTCACGACCTTGCCAAGGATGCCGTAGTCGTCCTCGATATCGAGTCCAGCGCGCATGTGGAGTAGGTCATTGACCGTGATTGCTTCGCGACCATCTTCGCGCCACTGGGCTACCCAGACAGGTTCGCGCCCAGCCGGGAACGAGTCCACAACTTTGGCGTCGAGGTCCATATTGTTGGCGACCGCGACTTGGTAGAACAACATCGCGTTAACCGTCTTCGTCATTGACCAGCCCAGTTGCGGTCCAGTCTTCTCGAAGCCGGTGGCAATCTTCTCTGACAGCAGCTGACTTCCTTGGACGACCGCGACTCCGCGGGCGTTCACTCCCTCGGGATCACCCTCGCCCACAAATGCCTGATCGACAACTTCTTGTAGGCCCTCTTTGTTGACACCTTGAGGCCACTGCGCCTGCGGTACGGCTTGATCACCTTGCGGCCAGGCACCCGGCTTATCGGCCGGGGTTTGGTAGGCCTGCGCGGTCGGATCGGCATCGATGTCGAGAACGCATCCCCGATCACCTGCGAACGCGGCGGTGCGTGACACCAGCCCGAGGAACTTGGCTGTCACAGTCTTTGCATCAGAGTCTGCACTGAAAGACACCAGACCCAAGGCTGGGCTTTGTGGAATGACGTCCTCGTCGTAGACGTTCTGAGCCTCGCGTCCTCCCACGTACGTGCCAGAGCAGACTGACTGCGCGGTGAGTCCGGCCGCCTTCGTTGGGATCCCGGTCCACCACAGGACTCCGACGATCAGGACGATGAGCAGGCCGATGACTACCAGGACGGTAATGATCGTTCGCTTCAGCCACTTGCGACCCGACTTCGGGGGCTCTTGTGGTGACTCCACGGACTCGGAAGTTTCGGTCGACGACATGGCTGCTCTCCTGGCTGCTCACCGTGATTGCTGTTGAGACCAAAATAGGGCGAAAGCACCACTCGGCGCACTTCGGTTCGCCCAAGCGGTCACATACAGCCCTGATGCCTCGACGGCTCATCCACGCTCATTGCTGCCGCCTGTATTGGTAGCGTTCAGGCAACCTGCTCCCACCCGCCGCAAGAAGGGCCTCGCCGTGGCCGACAAGAGTCACTCCCGCGTTGAGCGTGATAGCCGCACGCGCATCCTCGCCGGTGCTGGTCGGGCGTTTGGGCGGCTTGGCTACGGCACCTGTCGGGTTGAGGACATCATTGATGAGGCCGGTGTATCTCGCGGAACTTTCTACAAGTTCTTCGAAAGCAAAGAGGCCGTCTTCGACGAGATCGAGCAGGCGTTTGAGCTCTCTTTCGTTCATTCCATGGAGGGCGCCTACCAGCCAGGCGCCGATCCCGGTCACCAAGCGGAAGAACTGGTCGATGCCTATCTTCGCTGGATTGCTGGCTGGCGGGATGTCGCGCGGATGTTGTGGAACGACCCCACGAGGCCTCGCGCTCATACCCTCGACGAGGCCCGGGCAAACGCCTTCAACGAGTTCATCGTCGGGATTCACCACCTCGTAACGGAGGCTGGGATCACCGATGTCGATCCCTTGATCTATCGGGGAATACTGGGTGCTATCGGCGAGATCGGTCTACACGTCATCGAGCTGCCACGTGTGTCGTCGGACGACCTTGCCAATGCCCGACGAGCAATCCTGCAAATCGTCGCAGGCTCCCTTAGCCCGCGGAGCTAGCAATAGAGGATTAGACATTTGTGTTCAACCGAATGGCCTAACTTTCTAGTTCGCCCTTCCGAAAGTTATACACACATGTATTCAATGGACACTCGGCGCACCCGGAGGTCTCACGATGCATTCAGTACGAAGCAGTCACGCTAGAAAGTTCGGCGCAATCATTACCTGTACGGCGCTTGCTAGCGCTGCAGTGGTTGCGATCCCAACCTCAGCTCAGGCGGCCATTCACGACGTTGGTGCCGCGAGCTACACCACCTCACTGCCACCGGGTGCCCAACTCCCGCAGGCCTGCGGGAGTATCCCCACGAACCCGCGACAGAACGTCACCGACAATGCGCCCGCAGGTGCAGTCCCGACCAACGAGTGGTGGTCATCGCTGCTCTTCAAACGGACCGACTGCAACTACTCCGAGACCCTCGTGGCTGGACCCATGTCGTTCAAGGCGGAGGCAGGTGGACTCGGTGTCTCGTATCCGACCAGTCCCACCATTGTGGGCAGCGCAGCTTCGACTGCCGAATATCACTACCAGTACTCGCGCGATTTTCGCATCGGTGTTGACGGTATGAACGCGTCAAAGACGACGGTCGACGGATGGTCGGATTGGACGGTCTCACCCCACTGGAAGGACGGTGGCAAGACACTAACGACCACCATCGGGCACGGACTTCCGTTCGTGTACGCCACCGCCAATGGAGGTGACGCCAAGCTGACCTTCGACAGCGCGCCCAACGTTTGGTTGGCCGACGGGGCCCGGATCGGGTTCCGAGTCAGCGGCCACGACTACGTCGCGTTCGCGCCGAGCGGTGCAACCTGGACGACAGCGGGCTCAAGTATCACCTCGAACCTGGGCGCAGACGACTACTTCTCGGTCGCCGTCCTACCGACAACATCGGAATCGTCAATCAATCAGCGTACGAACTTAGCTGACGAGTACTCGCCGTATGCGTACTCCTTCGTCACCGATTCCAAAGTCAGCTGGGACTACAGCGAAAGTTCGAGCACTGTCGATGCCCAATACAAAATCACCACCGTGGCAAAGGAAGGCTCTGAGCGGGAAACGGTGATTGCAACGGTCCCCCATCAAACGGAAGCGCTGGTGAGCTCCGACCCGATCGCCAAGAGTTACATCTCGCCTAGGGGAAAGATGACAGTTCAGACCAATGTCGACCAGTTCGATACCCGTGAGCAGTTCTCTGGAGTCCTTCCCGAGTTCCCAAGTGTGGGTCTGAATCCGGCGCTCGCCGACGAGCTTCACTCGCACGTCACGGCGGCATCTCAAGAGAATATCTTTGCCATCGCTGGCGACACCTACTGGACAGGGAAGGCGCTCGGCCGGGCGGCAAGTCTGGCCGAGATTGCCGACCAGTTGGGAATGACGACCGAACGCGACGTCTTTTTGGCTGCCATCAAGGCGCGCATGACGGACTGGTTCACTGCGACTCCGGGTAAGGCGAGCAAGGTCTTTTACTACGACGAGAACTGGGGAACCCTCATTGGCTACCCGGCAGGCTACGGGTCCGATACCGAGCTCAATGATCACCACTTCCATTGGAGTTACTGGATCGACGCCGCAGCCACGTTAGCCAAACACGATCCGAATTGGGCAAAGAACGGCCGATACGGCGCAATGATCGACGAGTTGATTCGCGACGCCGCATCGACGGACCGCAGCGATCAGAAGTACCCCTTCCTGCGCGACTTCGACCCCTACGCCGGCCACAGCTGGGCCAGCGGCAGCGGCAGCTTCTTTGCCGGCAACAACCAGGAGTCTTCATCTGAGTCAATGAACTTCTCGCAAGCCGTCATCCAGTGGGGTGAAGTCACCAAGAACACCGAACTGCGAGACCTCGGCGCGTACCTCTACACCACCGAGGCAGCCGCAGTGAAGAAGTACTGGCATGACGAGGATCGAGACGTCTTTCCTGATGGCTTCCCGCACCAATCGGTCGGGATGGTGTGGGGCGACGGAGGTGCCTACGCAACGTGGTTCAGTGCCGCGCCAGAGATGATCCATGGGATCAACATGCTGCCCATGACCGCGGGCTCCCTGTACCTAGGCCACAACCCCGACTACGTGCGATCGCAGCTCACCGAACTCCGGCGCACTAAAGGATCAACGCCAACAGAATGGCTCGATGTCCTGTGGCAGTACCAGGCACTCGCTGACCCGGTAGAAGCTTGGGATGAGTTCCTTGCGACCCCGAACTACCGACCCGAAGAAGGCGAAAGCAAGGCGCACACGGTCAATACATTGCGCGCCCTGACTGCCCTGGGAAACGTTGACCCGACGGTGACAGCAAATCACGTGAACTACGCCGTCTTTAAGAAGAACGGCAAACGAACCTACGTCGCAGCAAACTTAGGGACCACCCCCATCTCGGTGACGTTCTCCGATGGACAGGTGGTTGACGTTCCTGCGGGTGTCACTGTTGCTACGGGCCACGTGAATTGGGAAGGGGGCACAGGACCTGGGACGCAGCCGGATCCTGATCCGACGCCGACGGTCACCCCGGAACCGACTGCAACCGCGACGCCAACACCAACGGTGACGCCGACTCCGACTCCGACTCCGACAGTGCCAGTGACGCCCACCCCAACACCCACCGGTACGACCCCGCCCACCGGCTCTCGATCGGCCTACCAACCCATCGAAGCCGAATCCGCTGACACCAACAACGGCGGACTCATCGAAGGAACCCACGTCGGTGGCCTCGGCAACGGCGA
>CAMPEQ010000003.1 GCA_946803585.1 uncultured Actinomycetes bacterium | reverse complement strand
GATTGGTTGCGGTACGGAGTGTGTGATTTCTGAGTCTGGTCTGGTCACGGTCACTGATCTTGGTGATGGTGTTGAGGCGCGGTTGACGGTGGGCACGACTCGGACTGGTTATGACGCGGGTACTGCCTGGATGACTGGGACTGCATTGAATGCAGCGCTCGATCCGGTACTAGGTACGCCGACTCCCACGGCAGACGGATTCACGGTTCAGATTGACAACTTCGGAGCGCTCGGCGACTTCGACCTAGCTCCCGTTGCAACATTCGCGGGAGATCAGCCAGCAGGCGCCGAGATTGATGGCGCGGGTCTGGTTACGGTCTCGGATGTTCCTGCGGGAACTGTCGGCGACCTCGTTGTCACTAGTTCGCAGGTCGGCTACAACGATGGGACAGGCACGACATCACAGAAGTCGCTTGAGGCGGCGCATGTTCCAACCTACGGCGACCTCGTCCAAACTGCCACGGGCTACCAAGTCACGCTGACCAACTTTGACGAGAGCGATGACTTCACGTGGACTATTGCGGGCACGACGGAACCTGGTCAGGCGGTACTCGATGACGAGACAGGCATCATCACTGTCACGAACCTGAACGACGGCGCCGAGTCGACGATCACCGTGCGAGCCACCCAGGTCGACTACGCGGTGGGTGAAAGCACCTTCACATCCGGGGCGCTCTACGCCGCGCGGAATCCAGCATTCGCAACACCCACTCGGACAGCGGACGGCTTCACTGTCCAGATCACGAACTATCTTGCAGACTTCGACTGGGATGGAACTGCGACAGTCACTGCCGATCCGGTCGTCATCAGCGATTCCGGACTTGTGACGGTCACGGGTCTTGACCCCGACACGGCATCGACGCTGACCGTCACATCCAACCGTGAGGGCTATCTCGAAGGTACTGATTCTGTTGCTTCCGGATCACTCCTGGCCGCCTACGTGCCAGTCTTCGGCGAGCCGGTCGCCGACTACGACGGCTTCGAGGTTGTCATCACCAACTACGACGCAAATTACGTCTGGCAAGCGAGCGCGACGAATACTGACGATCCGATCGTGGTCGGTACGGACGGAATAGTGGTTGTCACTGGGGTCTCGCCTGGGATCACGTCGGTCCTCACCGTGACGACGACCAAAGCTGACTACGCAGATGGTGTCGACTCAGTAGAGGGCACAGCAATCTTGGGCGCTGCGCTGACCCCGATCATCGGTGCTTCAACGAGTACGGCAGTCGGCTTCGATGCGCAGATCGAGAACTACCGCTCCGGATTCACGTGGGAGTCCAGCGTGACAGGTTCTGGAAGCGCAACGATCAGCTCGAACGGCTTCATGAGTGTTACAGGGCTCGCGCCAGGAACGGCCGCCACAGTGACGGTGACGACCAGCCGGACTGGCTACGCGGGAGGTACCGCGACCGTGTCCGGAGTGTCCGACCGCGCTGTGCCCCCAGCCCCCGTTCCCACGGCTCCGGCCCGGCCCACGATCACCAACGTCAAGGTCAAGAACAAGAAGAAGAACAAGAGTAAAGCGATCATCACGTATGCCCGTGGTAGCGACAACGGTGCTCCGATCCTGGGAGCGAAGCTGTTCTGTAAGCAGAAGGGCAGTAAGAAGACCGTGACCGCCTCGAGTACGTCGCTGAAGCTCAAGGCCAAGAAGTTGGTGGCAAAGAAGAAGTACGTCTGCACGGTGACAACGTTTAACGCATTCGGGAGCAGCGCTCCCTCGGCCAAAAAGAAGTTCAAGGTCAAGGGCAAGGGCAACTGATGATGAGTCGAATACAGAGGCATCACATGGCAGGCTCCGCGAAGAGGCTGATGGCAGTAGCGGTTGCCTTGGTGCTGGCGCTCCTTGTTGTTGGGACGGCGACCCCTGCACGCGCAGACGACCCACCGGCGACGTTTGTGTCGACATGGGACACCGAGAGCACCTCTGGCGGTTCCTCTGACGATGACCAGATTGCTCTCCCACTCACCAGCTCTGGCACCTACGACTTCATCGTCGATTGGGGCGATGGCAGCGCGCCCGACGAGATCACCACGTGGGATCAGGCAGAGACCACTCATACCTTTACTGAAGCCGGTCCGCAGACCATCTCCATAACTGGGACAATCAGCGGCTTCTCGTTCGCAAACGGTGGCGACCGCCTCAAGTTGACTGATGTCTCCGAGTGGGGACCGCTGCACCTTGGAAACAATGGCGGCTACTTCTACGGCGCGGAGAACCTTGATATCTCCGCGGTAGATGCGCCCGATCTTGCCGGTACGACAAATATGACCAACGCGTTCCGCGGCGCATCTGCCCTTACCGCAGACCTCTCGGGCTGGGAGACCGGGAGCGTCACGACGATGCGCTCGATGTTCCAGGGAGCGGTCCAGTTCAACTCCGATATCTCCGGTTGGGATGTCAGCCACGTCACGAGTATGCGTTCGACCTTCCAAGGCGCCGAGGCATTCGACCAGGACCTTGGCGAATGGGATATCAGCAATGTTGCCGATATGGCCAACATGTTCGCGGGTGGTAGTGAGGTCGGGTTGAGCCTGGATAACTACACGGCGTTGCTTGTTGGCTGGGGAACCCAACCTGCCCAGCTAGTCGTCGATTTCGATGCGGGCAATAGTTACTACAACCCGACCCTGGCAACTACGGGCCGAGACAGGCTGACCGGAACATTCGGCTGGACGATCACTGACTCCGGCCCAGCTGGTGTGCCGAGCACCCCGGCTGCCCCGATCGCAACTGCCGGGGCAGCAAGTGCCTCACTGGAATGGATCGCGCCGAGCGCCAACCACAGCCCGATCACCTCCTACAAGGTGACTGCGACAGCAGGTGGTGCATCCTGCACAGTCGACGCTCCAACGACTGAGTGCGTGATCACGGGCTTGGATAATGCGGCTCCGTATGCGTTTACTCTGACCGCGACCAATGCAGTCGGCACCTCTGCGGCGTCATCTCAGTCCAATACCGTGATTCCGCAGCAGTCAGAGCCGGTTGCGCCGCCCGCCCCGGTCGCTGATGCTCTCAATGAGAGTGCGCGAATCTGGGTGACGTCTGGCTGGGGCGGCGGGGCTCCGCTCTCCTTCGAAGTGACTGCGTCGTCATCGGCCGGCACCTGCGAGATCATTGTCCCCGCAAGATCATGTGTTATCTCAGGATTAAGCAACTCGTCTCAGTACACATTCACCGCGACAGCCACTAACGACGAAGGAACGTCGCCAGCGTCGGCAGTCTCGAACGAGATCACCCCCAGCCAGCCGCTAGAAATGACATGGGACACCACACAACTAACGAACGGATCAACGAGCGATAGGTCGATCCGGCTACCGTTGGTCGCCGATGGAACCTACGACTTCACAGTTGCCTGGGGCGACGGAAGTTCCAACCGGATCACCTCAGGAACCGCGAGCGAACGGACTCACACGTACACCAGCGGTGGAGTTAAGGACATCACGATCACGGGAACGATCCGAGGCTGGAACTTCTCGGGCTCTAGCTCAAGTTGCTGGCCTTACAACACTGACCGCAACAAGCTCCTCGCGATCGAAAACTGGGGTCCGCTAAGGCTCGATACTCCGGCAAGAGACTCGGACTACTTCTGCTATGCCCAGAATCTTCAGATTGACGCGGCGGCCGGGTCCCCCGACCTGGACTCAACAACTAGCCTCGAGGGCGCCTTCATCTATGCCTCGAGCGTCAACACAAGCCTGAACGCCTGGGATGTGTCCAACGTCGAGAATATGTCGCAGATGTTCTACGGGGCAGCGTCGTTCAACGGTGCGCTCGATACTTGGGATACCGGAAATGTCACGAACATGTCCAGCATGTTCACGGGTGCCTCGGTGTTCAACCAACCGGTCAGCTCATTTGATACCGCGTCCGTTACGAATATGGCGCAAATGTTCCAAAGTGCGGGGCAGTTCGACCAGTCCCTCAACTCTGCGAGTTGGGTAACGACGTCCGTCACCGATATGAACCGGATGTTCAACGGGGCAGGTACGTTCAACGGTGACGTCACCTCGTGGGATACCGCAGCCGTGACGAACATGACCTACATGTTCCAGAACGCACAACTGTTCAATCAGGATATTTCTGGCTGGGACACCGGTGAAGTAACGAACATGCTTCACATGTTCTACAACGCCCGGGAGTTCAATGCCGACATCGGTGGTTGGCTCACTCCCAAGGTCACGAGCATGCAGGAGATGTTCACCAATGCGGTTCTCTTCAACCGGGACCTAAGCACGTGGGATGTCAGCGCCGTCAGCAACTTCGCCGGGATGTTCCAAGGCGCAACGGCGATGAACTCGGCGCTCGACGGCTGGGGTGAGAAGACCGCCGCAGCAAGCAGCATGAGCCAAATGTTCTACGGCGCAACAGCCTTCAACCAGCCGCTGGACTCGTGGAACGTCGAGGGCGTTACAACAATGCGCTCCATGTTCAATGGTGCAACAGCCTTCAACCAGGATTTGAACTCCTGGCGCCCAGGCCTTGCCACTGACATGGGGAGCATGTTCTACAACGCCTCCGCGTTCAACGGAGACATCTCGGCGTGGACGGTCGGTAGCGTCGCGGACTTCTCCAGCTTCGCCGAGAATGCAACTAGCTTCAATCAAGATATTGGTGCGTGGAACACGACCAGCGTGACCACGATGGCTTCGATGTTCAAGGGCGCGACCATCTTTAACCAGGACCTTCGCTCCTGGGATATGGGTGGAGTCACGACTGCAGCCAGTATGTTCACCAACGCCGCGCTGTCGACGAGTAACTACAACAAGATGCTCTACTCGTGGGCCTACGGACGTTCAACAGATGGGGTCGAGAACGGTTCCGGATCCGGTGTTGTTACTGACAACGTTGCCTTCAGCGCTGGCTCTGCCAAATACTCAGTTGGCGAGCCGGCCACCGCGCGCGCGATCCTCGTCGGTCGAGGTTGGTCTATCACCGATGGTGGAGAAACTCTAGAGAACGTCCCCAATTCGCCGACCGATGTGGCGCAGGGTGCCATCGTCGATGGCACGGCCCAGATCAGTTGGACGCCACCGGCGGCCGCAAACCCAGCTGTTGAATCGTACCGAGTTCGAGCATTCATCTTTACCGAAGCGGGCGCGGCACTGACGCCAACGGGCCTAGGCTGCACGGTCGAAGGTGAGAACGCCACCGAATGTGACGTCGATGGTCTAGACGACGAGGTCTCCTACCTCTTCGATGTAGTCGCAATCAACGCGATAGGCGCCTCTGATCCTTCTCAAATGCAGATCCCTGACGTCCCCGCAGCGCCGATCGCCCAGAGTCGGTTTGAGGCGGTCAAGGTTGGCTGGATTGCTCCACCAACTGTGGGCGGCGATCCCACGAGCTACACGATCACTGCCTCCGATAGTGCTGGCACCTGCACCATTACGCTGCCGGAGAACACCTGCGAAATTGCGGGGCTGTCCAACGAGCAGGCCTACACCTTCACCGCAACTGCTACGAACATCCTCGGCACCTCGGCGGCCTCAGCGCCATCCGGAGCCGTGACCCCAGGGGTTGCCTTCGTATCAACCTGGCGGACGCAAAACACCGGAACATCGGCAACCGACGAGGTGACCCTGCCGTTGGTCAGCAGCGGTGACTACAACTTCACTGTCTCGTGGGGTGATGGCGACGTTGACACGATCACGACGTTCAACGATCCCGATGCCACCCACGAGTTCCCCGCCCGCGGCGACTACGACATCACAATCACCGGCGATATCGAGGGCTTCCGCTTCGCTAACGGCGGCGACCGACAAAAGCTCGTTGAGATCTCCCGTTGGGGACCGTTGCAGTTGGGCAATGACGGCAGTTACTTCCAGGGCGCGTCGAATCTGCAGGTCACGGCCACAGATCCGCTCGACCTCACGGGTACGACCAATCTAAGCAGCGCGTTTTATGGGGCATCGTCGTTCAATGGCGCGATCGGCAACTGGGATGTCACCAACGTCACGAACATGAACCGCATGTTTTATGCCGCATATTCCTTCAACCAGCCCCTCAACGGCTGGGGAACCAAGACCGCCAACGTCACCGACATGTCCGGTATGTTCCAGTCGGCAATTGGCTTCGACCAGCCGATCGATCAGTGGGATGTCTCCGGTGTAGAGACATTCTCGCAGATGTTCTTGAACAACTATAAGTTCAACTCCAGCGTGAGTGGGTGGACACCATCGAGCGCCACGAACATGGTGCAGATGTTCCAATCAGCTTCCAGGTTCAACCAGCCGATTGACTGGACACAAACTGGCGAGCTTACAAATACCAATTCGATGTTCTACAACGCTGATGCGTTCAATCAGTCATTGGCGTCCTTGGACATGTCGAACGTGACAGACATGGCGAACATGTTCCGCGACACCCTGCTCTTCAACGGTGATATCTCTGACTGGAATACCGAGAGCGTCACTTCGACCAACCTCATGTTCTACAACGCCGTTGCGTTCAACAACGACCAAGGCCTCAATGACTGGAATACCGAGAGCCTCGTTAACGCGTCTCAGATGTTCCAATCCGCTACCTCCTTCAACCAACCGCTAAGCGGGTGGGACACCGGAAATGTCACGAACATGGCGTACATGTTCCTCTCCGCAAGTGATTTCAATCAGCCGATCGACTCGTGGGATGTTTCCAAGGTCACTTCGATGTACCAGATGTTCCACTCTGCTACCGCCTTCAATCAGGACCTCAATAGCTGGCAAACCGGAAACGTCGTCGGAAACGGCATGTCGTACATGTTCTACGGGGCATCGTCGTTCAATGGCGCCATCGGAAACTGGAACGTCGCAAAGATCACGGATTTCTCGTACTTCCTCAATGGCGCAACGCCATTCAACCAGGAGTTGAGTAACTGGAATACCTCCGAAGTCACGAATTTCAGTTACATGTTCCGTAGTACCAAGTTCCGTCAGGACGTCACGAAGTGGAACGTCACTAAGGCAACGAACATGACCCACATGTTCTCCAATATCACTCCGGTTTCGGGACCTACTGGTGTTTCCGAACTACGCGGCACCCCCTGGCTGAACAAGACGCTCATTGCCTGGGCTGCGCAGCCGGTCAGGAACAACGTCACCATCAACTTCGGCGACACCGGTGGCGGCGGATACCCGAAGTACACCGTCGGTACTTACTCGCTGGGGTCTGAGGCTGCCTACGACCTCTTAACTCGTTCGACCTCGGGCGGGAACCCTGGTAAGGGTTGGAACATCGGTGGAGTCCAAACGACGGAGTCCAATACCCCAGGCTCTCCCACAGCTGTGACCGTCAACCGAACCGGATCAAACCAGAATGGCGCGACCGCCACTATCGCGTGGACTGCGCCCGTGAATGGTGACACGGTCTCTCCGATTACCTACCGCGCACAAGCAACGAACGACGAGAGCGTCGGTTGCACGGTGCTGCCAGTCCAGGCAGTGACAACATGTGTAGTCACGGGAATGACGATTGACCAGTTCCACCAGTTCACGGTTACGGCGATTAACGGTGTCGGCGATAGCGATCCGAGCACTCCGCCGCTACCGGTTCAAAACATCGGGCCGCTGACTCCGGCACTCGGCACGGTCACCCCAACGGCAGACGGGTACACCGTCCCGATCACAAACTACGATATTCAGTACACGTTCACCGGTACCGCGACCGCAGGCGGCACCGTCGTCGTTGATCCGGACTCACACATCGCGACGATCAGCGGTGTCGCACCAGACACCACGTCGGTTGCAACAATCACCGCGAGCCGCTTCGCCTACACCGACCAGAGTTCCACGACTAGCGGAACCTCGCTGATGGCTGCTCTGGTTCCGGCAACGGATTCGCCGATCGCAACTGCAGACGGTTTCACCGCTGTGATCACGAACTACGATGATTCCGAGTTCGACTGGGACGTGACTGTCCCGTCAGGGCCAGGAACCGCCGCCATCGTGGAGCTTGGCGAGGTATTCGAATTACAAGTGACTGGTTTGAGTCCGAATACTCAGGCAACTGCCCTGCTCTCCACAACGCGTGAGGGTTATGCCGACGGATCCAAGGAAGTTACCGACACGTCCCTAAAGGCGGCACTGACGCCCACGTTTGACGACACGGTCCCCACCGCGGACGGGTTCACCGCGAGGATTTCAAACTACGACGACTTCTACACCTGGGCGGCAACACTTCCCGCTGAGTCAACGGGCACAGTCGAGATCGTCTATTCAGAAGAAACTGGCTACCACACCGTCACCGTGACCGGGCTAGATCCAGACGTCACGGTGACCGCGACGGTCACCACCACTGAGCAGGACTCGGTCCAGGGCAGCGCGGAGGTAACCGACACCGCGCTACTGGCCGCCAGAGTTCCTGTCCTGGGCATTCCGACGCCCACTGCCGATGGCTTCGAGGTCACGGTCGAGAACTTTGATGGGGACTGGACATGGAGCGGAACAGCAGATGAGGGCGGAGTTGTTGCCGTCGCTGCTGGTGTCGCGACCATCACCGGTGTTGAGCCGGCCACCGCGGTAGCTGCCGAGATCATCGCAACTCGGACGGGCTATGCCACCGGGACAACCCCAGTCGATTCGACCTCGTTGAATGCCGCCCTCGTTCCGATTCTGGGCGATCCGGTACGCACGCCAGACGGTTACACCGTCCCGATCACGAACTTCGACGACAGCGAATTTGCTTGGAGTGCCGTCTCTGATAGTGGGGCCGCGTCAATCGTGGGTTCAGGAGTCAATGGCAGCGCCGTCGTCACCGGGCTAACGCCGAACGATGCAACCACGATGACCGTCAGCGCGACCCGAGAAGGCTACGCAACCGGATCGCAGGAGGTCACGGCCAGTTCCTTGAACGCCAAGCTATTACCGACCGTTGATACCCCTGTCGCAACATCGGATGGCTTCACCGCGCTGATCACGAACTACAACACGGACTACCAGTGGTCGGCGGGGATCGTTGATGGTGACGACAACAACGCCAATATCGTTGAGATCGGCGAAGGGCACTATGTCGTCGTGACTGGCCTGGATCCTGAAACCACTGTCACTGCGACCGTGACGACAACCCGCGCCACCTACGCACCCGGAACGACAGAGGTTCCTGGGACGTCACTGAATGGGCAGCTCGACCCAACATTCGATGCACCTGTCCGTACAGCAGACGGTTTCACCGCAGTCATCACTAACTACAACGGCGCCTTCACCTGGGGTGCAACAGTTGACGGCGGCACCGCAGCCGTTGTCGCCGACGGGGAGGACTTCGTCGTCGAGGTAACCGGCTTTGGTGCTGATGCGACTGTCACGGCGACCGTGACAACAACCCGCAGTGGCTACACCCCAGGCACGGGAACTGTTGAAGGAACCTCGCTACTTGCTGCATTGGTTCCCGCTATCGATCCAGCCGTAGGCAGTGCAGATGGCTATCGAGCACAGATCACCAACTATGACGCAGATCCGTCGATTACCTGGTCGGCGACGATCGCAGACGAGGGCCCAGGATCCGCCGAGATCATCAATGTTGGTGACGATTGGTTTGTTGAGGTCACTGGCCTGGATCCTGCCGAGTCGAGTACCGCAACCGTGACGACAGCTATCACCGATCACGCTAACGGATCAGCCCCGGTAACCGGAGCTGCGCTGGGTGAGGTGCTCGTCCCCACGTTCGATCCTTCGGTTCGGACGGTAGATGGCTTCACCGCGGTTATTACCAACTACGACCCGCTGTTCACCTGGACTGCGACGTCGACCGAGGGCGCCGCGGAGGTTGTTGCAAGCGGAGAGGACTTCGTCGTTGAGGTCACCGGACTAGATGCCGGCGAGTTCGCGACGGCAACCGTCACGACCACTCGGACAGACTTTGCGACCGGGGAAGGAACCGCCGACGGCACCGCACTACTAGCCGCCTACCTGCCGACGGTTGACGCGGCCGTGGCCACCCCGGACGGGTTCCGGGCAGAGGTCACCAATTACGACGCCAACTACAACTGGGCTGCGGCGATCGCTGGTGAGGGCGCTGGTGAAGCGGCGTTCATCGAGGATGACGGAAGCTACTACGTTGAGGTCACCGGACTTGATCCAGCAACCGAGACGACCGCGAACGTCACGACAACACGCACCGACTACGCACCAGGATCGAGCCCGGTAACTGGCTCATCGTTGGGTGCCAAGCTCATCCCTACCTTCGGCTCACCAGTGCGCACCGATGGCGGATTCACCGTACAGATCACCAACTTTGGTGATGCTGCTCCCGAGGACTTCGCGGTCACGTCGGTGACGTCCATTCCTGGTGACGCACCTGTTGGCTGCGGCACCGAATGCGAGATCTCCGAAGCGGGTGTGGTCACGGTCGACGGTCTTGATGACGGAGCCACGGCGCTGCTGACAGTGGGCACGGCACGCACAGGCTATGAAGCTGGTTCGGGCAGCGTCCAGGGAACGGCGCTTGACGCTGCGTTGACCCCGGTTCTCGCGGCCCCGGTCTCCACGCCAGATGGCTTTACTTCAGAGATCACTAACTACAGCGGTTCCTACACTTGGAACGCAACGATCGTGGAGCCGGTTCCTTCCGGCGCTACAGCAGATGTCGTTGCCGATGGCGAGGACTTCGTGGTGCTCGTCGCGGGACTGGCACCGTTGACGACCGTTACCGTTGAGGTTGCGGCAACGAACTCCGAATCCGTTCCAGGATCGAGTCAGGTTGAAGGCGCGTCCCTGGCAGGACCGTTGAACCCGACTTTCGCCGAACCAGTCGCAACCGCTGACGGATTCCGCGCGCAGATCACGAACTACAGCACCGACTACCAGTGGTTCCCAGGCATGGCTGACGGTGAACCAGGTGCCGCGAACATCGCACAAGACGGCAGTGACTACTTCGTTGTGGTGACAGGGCTAAACGCAGAAACGACCGCGACCGCGGTGGTTTCCACGACCCGGGATGACTTCGCACCAGGAAGTGGCACCTCGACGGGAACGTCACTCGCGGGCGCGCTAACCCCGACCTTTGATGCGCCGGTGCCGACCGATGATGGTTTCACCGCCGTTATCTCCAACTACAGCGGTGCGTTTGACTGGGAGGCGACGGTTCCCAGTGGCGAGGCAGACGTCGTTGAAGTTGGTGAAACCCATGTTGTCTCGGTCTCCGGATTGGGTGCAAACGACACCGTGACCGCAACGGTCACCACTGAACAGGCTGGCTTCGTCTCCGGTTCAAACACGGTCGAGGGAACCTCACTTCTGGTGGCCTATGTGCCAGAAATGGATGCCGCAGTTGCGACCCCGGATGGCTTCCGTTCGCTCATCAGCAACCACGACGGTCTTTACACGTGGTCTGCCACGATGGCAGAGGGTTCACCAGGCTCGGCGGCTGTCGTCGAGGACACCGAGTCCGGCGAGTTCTACGTTGTCGTCACAGGCCTGGCGCCCGGTATCGAGGCGACAGCCACGGCAACCACGATTCGCGCCGGCTACGCATCGGGTTCGGCGCCTACAACCGGGACGTCGCTGCTGGCGGCTCTTGAACCCACCTTCGGTCCGGTGGTTCGCTCGTCCGAGGGCTTTAGTGCCGTGATCACCAACTACGACGTCTCCTACACCTGGACCGAGTCGGCTACGGCCGGCAGCGCCTCCATCACCGAGGCTGGAAGCGTCTACTCAATAACCGTGACCGGTCTCGCTAGCGGAGGTGCCTTCTCGACGGCGACCGTGAATGCCGCACGGGCTGATTCCGTCACCGGTAGTTCAGCTGTCACCGGTCGTTCCACCCTCGCCGAGCTGACGCCGGAGTTTGCGCCAGCCGTTCGCGGGGTCCACCAGTTCACCGCCCAGATCACGAACTACGACCCGGACTACGACTGGAGTGTTATCACGACAGCGGGTGTGGCTGAGATCGTCCCCGTCACTGTTGGGGAAGAGACTGAGCAGGTCGTCACCGTCACCGGACTCACCGACGGTGAGGCAGCCATTGCGACAGTCACGGCAGCAGTTCCCGACAGCGAAGTCGCCGGTTCCAATACCGTCAGCTCTTCGGCACTCAACGCCGCACTCGTCCCAGAGTTCGGGGCGGCAGTTCCTGCCGATGGCGAGTTCAGCGTCCCGATCGATAACTACGACGCGAACTTCGAATGGGACCTCTCGGCCACTGCCGGCACACCGGAAATCGTTGGTACCGAACTAGTTGTCAGCGATCTAAACGTGGGTCAAAGCTCCACAGTGACCGTGACGACAACGCAAGAGGGTTACCGTGACGGTTCGAGCGACGCCGAGGGCCTTGCGCTCATGGAGGCTTTGGACCCAATCTTCGGACCGATGGTCAGCGGCGACGGCGAGTTCACCGTACCGATCACAAACTACGACAACTCCTACGAATGGACTTCGAATCATGGAACCGTCGGTTCAGACGGCGTCCTGGTAGTAAGTGGACTCGCAGACGGAGACGGAGTCGTCGCAACGGTAACGACTACCAAGGCGGGCTACCTCGTCGGCAGCAACAGTGTCGGCGGCTCGGCTCTCAATGCAGCCCTCGTTCCAGAGTTCGGTGCGGTCACCGCGCTAGATGGTGGCTTCCAGGTCGTCGTTGAGAACTACGACGAGACCTACACGTGGACGCTTACCCCAACGGCTGGCTCCGCTGAGATCGACGCATCAGGTTCACCCGACTTGCTCGTTGTGACCGGACTAGGAGTCGGCGAGTCCGCAACCGTCACGGTTGACACGACGCGCAGCGGCTACCTACCCGGTAGCAACAACACCACCGGCTCCTCATTGGCAGCTGCCCTGGATCCGACGTTCGGCCCGGTCACTGCGACCGCCGATGGTTTCACCGCGGAGGTCACGAACTTTGACCCTGCCTTTACCTACGACGAAACCACCACGGCGGGAACGGTCGAACTCGTGATTGACGAGTTGACTGCTGAGATTGTGGTGACAGGCCTGGAATCGAGCGAGCCGGCAACGGTGACCTTGGACACCGATCGGGACGGTCACTTTGACGGCACCGGCGAAGTTAGCGGGCGGGCAATCCTTGGGCAGCTGAACCCAACGTTCGACACCCCAGTCCGCGAAGTTGGCGGATTCACCATCGAGATCACTAACTACGATTCCGACTGGACGTGGGATGCCAGCGCTACTGTCGGCGCTGCGGACCTCGTTGTGGCAGATGCGACCCATGCCTCAGTTGTCGTCACCGGTTTGACCGACGGCCAAGCATCAACGGTGACTGTGACAACAGATACGCCGCAGGACGTCACCGGCGAGGGCTCGGAGACCTCATCGGCGCTATCAGGGGCGCTGACCCCGGTCTTTGGGGATTCGGTTCCTAACGATGGTGGGTTCACGGCTCCAATCACTAACTACGATTCGGAGTTCGAGTGGGATCCGCAGGCGACTGCCGGATCAGCCACCATCGATGACGAAAACGACCTGCTGGTGGTCACCGGATTGGGTGTCGGTGAGAACTCGACGATCACCGTCACCACCGAACAAGAGGGCTACCGTGAAGGTTCCGCTGAGACGAGCGGTATTTCCACTCAAGCTGCGCTAGAGCCAGCCTTTGGCGATGTCGAGCCGCAAGACGGCGGCTTCACCATCCCGATCACGAACTACGATCCCGACTTTGACTGGAGCCTGGATACCGCAGCGGAGAACGCGAATATCGTTGCGAGCGGAGACACCGCCGCAATCGTGGTCACCGGTCTAGCTGACGGAGAGACGGTCGCCCTAACGGTAAACACCAGCCAGTCGCCGGCGTACTTCGATGGCAGTAGCGATAGCTCCGGAACCTCGCTGCGGGAAGCGTACGACGTTCAGCTCAGCGATACGCCAGTTGCTGGAAACCGGAGCTTCACTGTCGTAATCGAGAACTACGACGGTCTGTACACCTGGAGTGCCGACGCCACGGTCGGGGACGCAGCCGTCGAGTTCGCCGATGATGAGTGGGTCGCGGTTGTCACAGGCCTCGAACCGGAGCAGCAGTCGACCGTGACTGTGACGGCGAGTAATCCTGCCTATAAGACCGGCTCAGCTGAAGAGACTGGTGCCGCAGCCACGGGTGGGCAACTCACTCCGGAGCTCGAACCGGCCGTTCCCTCCGACGAGGGATTCACCGCAGAGATCCTGAACTACGACCCTGACTTCACGTGGTCCGCGACGTCGACCCTCGGCACAGCTGAGGTTGTCGTCGGGGAGTCGAGCAACTACCTAGCGGTGTCCGGGGTTGACGCATTCACTGACGTCAGCGCAACGGTGACAACCACTCGCACTAGCTACGACGCGGGAACGGCGACCGTCTCGACCAAGACCCTCAAAGCAAAGCGGGACCCGATCCTTGTTAACGAATCGCGGCTCAACCAGGCATTCACGGTCGAGATCAGTAACTTCAGCTCGAGCTATGTCTGGACCGCTGAAAGCACGATCGGCGATGCAACGGTCAACGACCAAGGGCTAGTGCGCGTCACTGGCCTACAACCCGGACAGGTTGCGACGCTGACTGTCATGAGTAACCGGGACGGATACGAGCAGGGGTCGGCCCAGATCTCCGCGGAGCCAATGAGTGCCCCGCTGGTTCCGGCCTTCTCCGCTGTCACGCCAACCACCGGCGGGTTCACTACCCAGATCACGAACTACAACCCATCGTTCACCTGGTCTGCCGCAGGAAGCCCAGGTCAGGCCAGCATCAATGGGTCCGGTCTCGTGACTGTCACGGGGCTCGGTGAAGGTGCGGGAAGTACGGTCTCGGTTACAACCGCGAGAACCGACTACCTGGCTGGCACGGCTTCAGTTGCTGGACAAGCTTCCGTCTACATCCCTCCAGCTACTCCGCCGAGCAAGCCAGTCATCACCAAGCACAAGGTCAAGAAGAAGAAGGTCTTGATCTGGTGGACCGCGCAAAGCGGCTCGCCGATCACCGCAGCCGAGGCAGTCTGCAAAGCTAAGGGCTCAAAGCAGAAGGCCGCCGGTCGAGGTGCCAAGCTCAAGGTCTCGAAGTTGACCCCAGGTAAGAAGTACAAGTGCTTCGTGCAGGTGCAGAACGTCTTCGGTAAGAGCAAGAAGTCAAAGAAGATCAAGTTTAAAGCTAAGTAGAAGCCGGTCGCCGTCCGCCGACGCAGAGTTTCATCCCGCATCGGGTGTGAGCGCTCGCTAGGTGGGCACAACCCAACTACGAGCCTGGCCTGCGGTGTGCAACACAGCGGACGGTCAGGTTGCAACTAGAACTTGGGAGTCTCGCGTGGACGCACAGATATTCGGCTACATCGGTGCACTTCTTGTGTCTGCTTTGGCTATTCCGCAGCTGGTGAAAATCATGCGCGAACGCGATGCCGTTGGTGTCAGTGTTCCGGCCTGGATCATGCAGGCGCTGTGTTGTTTGACCTTCCTGATCTACGGAATCCGCCTCTTTGAGCTGCCGCAAATCATGGGGAACGTACTTCCAGTGATTGGTGCGCTCGCCATCGTGGCGGTCGCTTTGGTCTCGCGTCGGCAGATGTCGGTTGGCAAGATCGTTCTAGCTGTCGTCGCCACCGTTGCCTACATCGCGTTGATGTTCGTCATCCCGCCACTAGCAGTTGGCTACGTCGCGGTTGTCTGGGCCTTCGTTGCTAGGTGGCCACAGGTAGTTGACTCCATCTCGTCGTCTCGCCGGGGGATCGCTACGACCGTATCGCCGGCGACCTGGTACCTCATGATCGCGGCAATGACCTCATGGCTGATCTACGGCGTCATGATGATGGACGTCCCAGTCCTAGCAACAAACGTCATCGGAATCCTGGCCTCGATCATCATCCTGATCGCGGAGTACCGGAACAAGGCGAACCGCACCGGCGAACTACCCGCCACCACCCCATCGTCGCGAGAGATATCTGCCGAGGAACCCGTCAAAACCAGCGTCTAGTGCTTCTACTGGGTCAAACGGTCGCTATCCCAACCGATTTGCCCAGCAGAAGCGCCGTGGGTTGGATCTAGCTCGGGCCTAAGGCCGAGCGGGGCCCCACTCGTAGGGGTCGTAGCGCGATTCGGCTCCAGTTCGGGCCTCGGCGTAGGTGAAAGCGCCGGTGTCCAGGGCGTGACCGATGACAACCCCGTCTAACCCGTCCTCGGCAAGATTACATAGATCGTGGATGTTCTCGAGGCTGGAGACACCCGAACCGGCGGTCACCGGCACTGACGTCGAGGGGACAAACTGCGCGAGGACGCTGTGGTGGCGTGACCACCAGTGCCCACCGGTTGCTGCGTCCACGACGAGGTAATGCGAGATCCCGGTCGCGTCTAGTTGTGGAAGTAGCGTCCAGATATCCAGGCCATCGGCGACTGTTCCTGGCGCATGTAGGGCGCCGCCATCGCCAATCACGAGACGCAGACTGATCTCGTGGTTGTAGGCCTTGATTGCGCGGTTGAGGAAGTCAAGGTCGGCAACGGCCTTTGTGCTCAAGACAACCTGGGCTGCTTTGGTGTGCGCGGCCTCGGCAAGTGTTGCATCGTCAAATGCACCGGAAACTAGGTCGATGCGAGCGTGGTTGTGCATCTTGTGAACGAGGTCGGAAATGATCCGAGTGTTCGGAGCTTTCCCTGCTGCGGCATCGGCATCGACTACCTGGATGCGTTGTGCGCCCTGCGATGCCCAATACCGAGCGGCTTCGATTGGGCTGGCGGCGGTCGGGCCCTCGGAGCTTCCAGGCGAGGGTGGCAGCGTTGAAGTGCCACCGGCGATGCGGACGACGGGGATCAGTGCAAAGAACTGTTGAGGCATTGACCCAACCTAGCCCTTCGTGCGGCCGACGGCGCGCGAACGAGACACGTCTGCGGGCAAGATGGCGGGTATGGGCACCTCAGACGCAGTTGATCTCACTCCCAACATTTCCGCGCCGGACGGCTCATCGCGGGCCGGTATCTTCCTCGGCGCGATGGCGATTGGGAGTTCGTTCCAGCCGAACCTACTCACCAGGGGCACCCGCGATCAGGCGATCATCTCGGGGCTTAGTGCGGCGACTGCCTATGGGGTAGCCACGGCGAGTAACTCGTTGCTTGAGTCGCTAACTCGACGACTGCCAGGTTCCGATGCCCTTGGAGAGGCCATGTTGAGCGTCTCCGGGGCAGCTCTGGTCAAGGCGGTGCCGAACAGGGAACATGAGTCGCATCGACGATCGGGTGTCCGATTGGCCGGTCTTGGAATCTGCGCACTCGGTCTATCATCGCTTGCGAGCCGAGCAAGCAGCGTCCTGACCTCGAAGGTCAGCGGGCCCAAACGGGTTGCCGTTACTGCTGCACTAGCTGGTGTCGCCGCGGGTGGAACCTACCTGTTCTTGCGCAACTCCGAACAGACAGTCGGCGCGCAACTAGAGGATGGTTCGCTTTTCGAGGACTCCCATCGTGAGGTCAATCCGCAACAGGCCATCGGTATTTCTGTTGGGATCACCGGTGCGCTGCTGGGATTTGCCCACGGCGAGTCCTATCTGGCGGAGCAGTCCTCGAGTTTGGCTGCGCGCGTACTTGGCGGGGCGCCCCAGGACCACGTCACCGCGGGGCGCGTGACAACCTTCGCTGCGTCCGCGATCGCGGGCCGACTGCTGCTCAGCAAGCTGATGTCGGTGCTCAACAAGGCTGGCGAGGGCGAGGAAGTGGCGCACAGCATCGCGCCGACGATTCCGGAGGTCACCGGATCGCCCGAGTCGGGAATCCCTTGGAGTGCCCAAAGCCGCGAGGGGCGGCGCTGGCTGAGCATGGTGCTGGAGCCCGATGCGATCTCGCGAGTAATGGACGAGCCGGCAAAGCAGCCGATTCGGGTCTACGCGTCGTTGCAGGCTGCCGCCGATGATGAGGCGCGCGTGGACCTCATGATGGCGGAGTTGGAGCGAACCCACGCATTTGACCGCGACGTGCTGGCGCTGTTCTCGCCCACTGGCTCCGGCTACGTCAACTACGTGGCATGTGAGACGTTGGAGTATCTGACCCGAGGCGACTGCGCGAGTATGTGCATCGAGTATTCGGTACTGCCCTCGGCTTTCTCCTTGCAACTCGTTCCGCTCGGGATTCGGCAAACGCGCCTGGTGGTGGATCGGATCGTTACCCGTCTGCTGGCTACTGCTCCCGAGAAGCGGCCGCGATTCGTGCTGTTCGGTGAGAGCTTGGGATCAGAAGTCAGCCAAGGAATGTTCACAGATCAAGGGGAAGACGGACTCAAGGCCGTCGGACTTGATGCGGCTGTGTGGGTCGGCACCCCAGCTGCCTCCAAATGGAAGAAGCAGCTGTGGGGAAAGCGCACAATCGCCGATGCCCCGCAGGTCGGACCCGGTGAGATCTACATACCGCGCAGTGTCCAGGACTGGCATCGCCTCGACCCCCAGGACCGGTCGAGAGTTCGCTACCTACTGCTTCAAAACGGTGACGATCCGATCCCGAAGTTTGGGTCGAGTTTGCTCTGGCGCCAGCCTGCATGGCTAGGCCCGGACAGCACCCGTCCAATCGGAACCCCCAAGGGCACAACGTGGATCCCGTTTGTCACGTTCTTGCAGACCTTCATCGACATGCTCAACGCCTTGACTCCAACCCCAGGCGTATTCGCAGAAGGCGGCCACGACTACCGAGTGGAGATCCCTGGCGCGGTGCAAACTGTATTTCGTCTCCCCGCAACCAGCGATCAGATGAATAGCGTTCAGCAGGCCCTTCGCGTTCGGGAGTTGCAGTGGGAGGCCGCCCGTAACTGGGAGAAGGCTGAGGCCACCGAGGATCTCAAGAAGCGAGAAGCAGAAGAGGCGAAGGTCGAGAAGACGGTTGGCCAGTGGCTTGGAAAGGCCAACGGTGAGCCAGTCACCGAACAGCAACTGCACGACATCATCGATAAGGGTGAGGTGCCACGCTCGCTCGGCGGAGACGGTCGACCGAGCGACACTCTGGGCCCGGAAGCGGGCACGGAGTAGGGGCTAGACAACACCGGTCGAAGAATGGGTTACGCATTTCGGAATTCAATGCTACGGTTAAGTAAGTTACGACACCGTAGGTTGAGAGATCGCGGGCCGCAAGGGTTCCGATACTCGATCGATCAGCGACGGCGTACTGCTCGGGGGTCCTCGCCGTATGAACCAGCTTGCCCGCCTCGCGGCCCAGCTAACGACGCCGCTTCTTCCGCACGACTACCTGACACTTGTTGATCCAGTCCTGGCCGGTAGCGGATTCCGAGCCCGGATTCGGTCGATTCAACCGGAGACTGTTGGCAGTTGTTCGGTCGAGTTCGAGGTCCCGAAGTCCTTTCCCTCTCACACCGCAGGCCAGTATCTTCGCCTTGGTGTCGATATCGCCGGGGTTCGGCACTGGCGGTCGTACTCGATCACAACGCCGCAAGGAAGCACGAGTCGGCGCGTCCTAAGTATCACGGTCAAAGAGACCTCAAACGGCCTGATGTCTGGGCATTTGGTGAGGAACGCCCGTGCCGGTGACCTGGTCTTTCTGGAACCTGCGGCGGGGGAGTTCGTACTCTCCCAGGAGCCCACCGAGCTGATTTTCCTAGCCTTCGGCAGTGGCATCACCCCCATCATGTCGATGATTCGCACTCTGGCAGCCCGCGGTGGGTCGCCGGCCCCGGTGCTGTTGATCGTGGGAGCTCGGACAGAGGATGAGGTCATCTTTGGTGAGGAGCTAGCGGCGCTAGCCGACAACGAGCCCTGGCTGGATTTGGTGCTCTGGGAGTCGGCGGCTAGAGGTCGCTTCGATGTGGCGCGCCTCGACCAGCTCGCACCTAACTGGCGCGATGCTCAGACGTATGTAAGCGGACCCTCGGCCATTTTGGATCAAGCCGTTGATCTTTGGGCAGCGGCCGGGCTCACCGAACAGCTCTTTGTCGAACGATTCGTGACGCCGCTGGCCCACGTGGATGGAGCCGGCGGCGAGGTGAGGTTCTCGCGAGCCGGGAAGTCGACTGCGGTCGACGGCAGCACCACATTGCTCGACGCTGGCGAAGCCGCCGGAATCCTGATGCCGAACGGGTGCCGGATGGGTATTTGTCATACCTGTGTGGTCCCGCTGAAGTCCGGACAAGTTCGCGATATGCGCACCGGCGAGGTCCACGGCGAGCCTGGCGACATCATCCAGACCTGCGTAAACGCCGCAGCCTGCGATATCGAGATCGACGTTTAGGCGTCATCCCCGATCAGTAGACGAAAAGACAACCTAAGCCCTTAGCCCGATAGCCACCCCAACTCTGGAGTAGCCAGTGAGCGCACTACACATAGTCCCGGAAGTAACCGAGGAACCGATGAGCCCCGTGTTGGCCCATCTAACCGAGGCGGATGTCAACGAGATCGCCGACCGCCTCGATGCAATTCGCGACGAGATCCTTGCTGATCGCGGTGAGGCTGATGCCGCCTATATCCGCCGCCTGATCCGTATCCACCGCTACCTGGAGATTTCTGGCCGATTCACCTTGTTGGCCTCGATTCTTCCGCCCGCCTGGCTGACGGGAACCACCCTCCTATCTCTGGCGAAGATCATTGAGAATATGGAGCTCGGCCACAACATCATGCATGGGCAGTGGGACTGGATGCGTGATCCGGAGATCCACTCGACCACCTGGGAGTGGGATAACGTCGCGACCGCCCAAGACTGGAAGATGACGCACAACTCCATGCATCACACCTGGACGAATGTCATTGGCAAGGATGAGGACGTGGGCTACGGCCGCCTTCGAGTGACACCAGATCAAGAGTGGAAGCCAGAGCACCTCTTCCAGGTAGCCACGAACTTGCTACTTATGACGTTCTTTGAGTACGGCATCTCGATGTATGACTCGGCAGTCAACTCTGAGTCGATTTCTCATGATGGTCTCGATAGCCGGAAGAAGGCAATCGCGAAGGCCTGGCACAAGATCAAGCCGCAGGCATTCAAGGACTACATCGCGTTTCCCCTGTTGTCCGGTATCAGCGCACCGACGACGTTCGCGGCTAACTTCACAGCGAACGTGGTACGGAACATGTGGACGCACACGGTGATCTTTTGCGGACACTTCCCCGACGAGGTGCAATACTTCACTGAGGAGCAGGTCGAGGGCGAAAGTAAGGGCGATTGGTACATCCGTCAGATGATGGGGTCAGCCAATATCGAGGGCAGCAAACTGTTCCACACGATGACCGGGAACCTTAGCCACCAGATCGAACATCACTTGTTCCCTGACCTACCGAGTAACCGGTACTCCGAGATTGCTCCGCGGGTCCGAGCGGTCTGCGACGAGTTTGACCTGCCCTATACGACAGGCCGACTTAGCAAGCAGAACCTCGAAGTGTGGCGAAAACTTGCGGTTCTGTCGCTGCCCAATGACGTGGCGGCGAAGCTAGGCCTGTAGAGCGCTGGATCGAATTACATGCGACAGTGATCTCGGCGAGTTGCTGGATGAACTTCATGGCTATTGCCCCCTAGGAAAAGCGTGGTACACAGCAGTGATGCCCACGGATCCGAGAGCTAACCATCTTCTGGGATGAATCCCGAGTCCAGCGCCCACGGCGTAATCGGGGAGTTCTCCAGAATCCAGGTCTGCATCGTCTTATCGAATCCGGTGATGATGATGATGCCGACCAGAACGAACACGCCCCCAAGTACCCGACGGAACCAGCCGTGCGGATCGGCAATCCATCGAACATTTCGCAGGAGGCGCTGACCTGCCAGTGAGATCGCCAGCAGTGTCGCGCAGAGTCCAACAACGTACGCCGCAAGTAGCGTCATTCCGTACCAGAAGTCAGCTGGTAGCACAGTGACGATGACGTACCCGTAGAGCGGACTGCAACTCGAGAACACCGGACCGAGTGCCGCTCCTGTAAGGATTTGCCCGGTGACACCTTCCCGCTGGCGAGCCTTCGCAAGCTGACCCGAGCTTCGCGATTGAAGCGAGAGCATCGCAGAAATCCGGTCCCAGACCCCGGGGAAGAGCCCGATCAGTCCGAGGCCAATCAAGATGACCCCAGCGATGATCGACCAGACTTCTGGTGGGATATCGATCAGCGCGGTCGTGGCCTTGAGGATTAGCGTGAAAGTCGCAATCGAAATACCGAGCGACGCCGTGATGATGTAAGCCCGCCGCCGAGCGAGCTGCCCGGCGGTCTTGGCGTCGATCTCGTTGCCGTCGGTTCCCGTGCCGACGACCGATCCGCCCACGATGACAGGCAGCATCGGCAAGACGCACGGCGCGAGGGTGGTGAGAACTCCCGCTAGAAAGGCTCCGAAGAGAACCAGCATTGGCTGGCTAGACCTTCGCCTCGATCTGGTCGACGGTGTCCGAACCGGTCCACTTCTTTACCTCGGTGCCGTCGGGCTCGATGAGGACGAACGTGTGTTGGGTGGTGACGCCGTACTCCTTGCGTAGATCTGTGTTGTCGTCGTAGTCGACGTCGACGACGGTCAGTCCATTGGGGAACTCGCCCTTACTTGCACTCAGGTTCTTGTTTGCCTCTTGGCAGGTGGGGCACCACGAGGCGTTGAAGAAGAGGACCACGTCACTATCGGAGTACTTCGCCTTGTTGTTCTCGTACTCGTTCAACGAGATGTAGCTTCCCTCAACGGCGGCGGTTTGGGTCGTGGGTTGGGCAGATCCAGTGGGAGTCGCCGGAGCGCTGCTCGCGGGCGCTTGGGTTGGCGATGAACTCGCCTCGTCGGCACTTGTGGTCGAGGAACAGGCAGCGAGTCCCAGGACGCCGACAAGGGCCGCAGCCGATAGCGCTGCGCGGGCGGAGACTTTGTGGGAGTTCATGAGTACCCTCTCGGAAGTTTGGTCGTGCGATCCCTCTGGCGATTAGGCCGAGCTCTGGTAGGTCGAGACGGGCGACGAGCTCCCCAGGTTCCCTCGATTCCACAAATTCCCGCAAAACGGCCCCACCAACGAGGGAGAACCGTAGGAAATCCATCTAGTTGGTGAATCCTGGTCGTTTCCCGACAAAGATCCACCGATCTGACAGCCAACGGAGTTGCCAGGGCTTGCCAGGCTTACTGGGCAGTGCCTAGGTCGAACAGGGCGGCACCAATGAAGTCGCGATTGTCGGCCGCTCCCGGGGGAACCGCGAAGAGTGCTGAGCCGACGTGCTTGATGTACTCGTTGAGCGCATCGGAGCGAGCCAACGCCGTCTGAACAGGAATGAAGCTGGTCCGCGGATCCTGCTGGTAAGCCAAGAAGAACAGGCCCGCGTCGAGGCGACCGAGTGAATCGTTGCCGTCGGTGAAGTTGTAGCCGCGGCGCAGCATTTTGACACCCTGATGACTCGAAGGGTGTGCCAGCCGCACGTGGGATGTCTCAGCAACGAGCGGTTCATTCCCGCGCCCCTTGGCATTGAAGTCGGGCTCGTCGAACTCTGTTCCACCGGATAGCGGTGCGCCCGCACGCTTGTCGCGGCCGATGATCGCTTCTTGTTCCCGCAGGGAGGTCCGATCCCACGTCTCAATCGTCATCTGAATCCGCCGCGCGACGAGGTAGGAGCCGCCAGTCATCCAGGCGGGGCCTTCGGCTGGATCCACCCAAACCTGCGAGTCGACGTCGGTGTCCTCAGCTTTGACATTGGCCGTTCCGTCTTTGAACCCGAACATATTGCGAGGTGTTTGTTGGCTTGCACTCGTTGAGGAAGTTCGTCCGAATCCGAGCTGTGACCAGCGGATCGCAGCTGTCCCGAATGCGATCCGGGACAGGTTGCGGATAGCGTGAACGGCGACCTGGGGATCATGCGCACACGCTTGTACGCAGAGGTCACCGCCACTTCGAGCGGGATCTAGATCGTCGGCCGGGAAGTGGGGAATGTCTACCAAGGCGCCGGGTCGTTGGCTGGCCAGCCCAAAGCGGTCCTGACCATCGGCAGTCGTGAAGAGTGATGAGCCGAACCCGATGGTGATGGTCAGACCCGACGGGGGTAGCCCGGCGGCCTCACCGGTGTCATCAGGGGGAGCGTCATATGCTCCGCCGAACGCGCCGGCCTGGCCAGCCTCTTGCCCCTGAGTCATCTGCGCCGCGGCAATCGTCCAGGCCTGCAGCAATGAGATCAATCGGGCGCGGCTATCTGTCGTCAGATCGAAGGCAGCAAAGTGCAGGTGGTCCTGTGCCGGCGTGGTGATTCCGGCTTGGTGTGCACCGTAGAACGGGTAGGCCTGCTCCGCTGGGGATGCTTCTGCGGAGGCGTTATTGGCCCTGGCAGCGACCGCGACTGCGCCAGTGGCTGCCAGGGCTCCGCCAGCTCCGGCAACAGCGAGGAAGCCACGACGTGACAGCCGAGAAGACGAGTTCTCGGCTGTCACGCGAACGTCCTCGGTCATGAAACGCTCACGACGGTGGTGGTGAGTCGCGATAACGGTTCTCCAAGTGCGTCCACGGCCACGGCTAGTTCTTTGACCTGCTCTTTGGAGAGTTGGTCGTAGTACACGAAGCCGTCTTCGGTGCGGTACTGGTCGAGTAGTGCTTGAAGTTCAGCGAAGCGAGCGTCAAGTTCGGCTGCAAGTTCGGGATCTTGCTGAACCACAACCGGTTGGAGGAGGTCATACATCACCTTGGCGCCGTCGAGGTTCGCTTGGAAGTCCCACAGGTCCGTATGTGACCAGATCTCTTCC
Organism: uncultured Actinomycetes bacterium; assembly: GCA_946803585.1. Taxonomy (GTDB): domain Bacteria; phylum Actinomycetota; class Actinomycetes; order S36-B12; family UBA10799; genus UBA10799. Next base: position 91,835 of record CAMPEQ010000003.1, on the reverse strand, counting down.
TCGCCGGTGACCTTTCCGGTAGCGACCTCATCGAGGAGTTCCTTGGCGCCATTGCCGAGTTGGTCGACCGTGATCACGATCTCGCGAACTCGCTCAAGTAGTTCAGCAGTATCGGCTACGAGTAAGGCCGAGTACTCCTCGCGCTGCTTCTGAGTCAAGGGGGTGTAGCCCTTGGCCGGTGGCCAGAGATCCTTCTCAATACGGTGCCAGCCGGTCCATTCCTGGCCTGGCTCTAGGTCTGCCTCGCGAAGATCCAGCTTCGGGTCGAGATCGCCAAAGGACTCCGCGATCGGCTCGATCCGCTCCCAGTGCATCCGGGTCTCTGCGTACAGTTCTCGAGCAAGGTCGTCATCACCAGCGACGTATGCGGCTACGAAGGCATCAGTGTCGGTGACGAGTTGTTCCGCTTGGTCCTTCGCGTATGCCGTGTAGGCGGTGGTCGCTGCGGTGATCTGCTCAGCGAGTGGACCCGACGGTGTGAGATCGGCGCCGGAATCGGTCACGGTGAAGTCCGCGCGGATTCCGTCACCAACCATGCCGGGTTTGCAAGCAGTTTGGTACTGGCCAGGTGCAGCAAGGACGACAAGATCGCGGGACAGACCCGGACCGATGTTCTCCACCTCACCGACGATTCGCAGGCCATCCTCACCTAGCAGGTAGAACTCGGTGACGTCATTCCCATCGTTGGTGACGGTAAAGGAGACGGTGCCCGAGGGTGCCTCGTTCGTCGCGACCGAACAGGTATCGGCCGTACTCGAGACTGGGATAGGGCCCTCGCCGTCGGCGGTGGTTGCATTCGATGTGCAACCCACGAGAAAGAGCGTCGAGAAGGTCGCAGCGGATAGGGCCAAGGTGGAACGCTTCATGTGTGAGTAGTCCTTACTTCGTGTTGGTTGTAGCTGTTGCTAGCTGGTCGGTGGACGGGGTAGTTGGAGTAGTTTTCGGCTTACTAGGTCGTGCGGTGCGTAAGAACAGCCACATCACGGGCACGATGTAGCAGACCCAGACGACTGCCTCTAGGACAGTGGTCGCCGGTGAGAAGTTGATAGTCCCCTTGAGGATCACCCCGTACCAAGACGTCGGGGGAATGATGTGGCTGACGTCAAACGCGAGGGTGTGTAGCCCTGGCAGAATCCCGGCTTCTTGGAGGTCGTGAACTCCATAAGCAAGGACACCGGCGGCAATCACGACCAGCGCAGCGCCGGTCCATAGGAAGAATGTCGAGAGATTGAGCCGCAGCGCGCCTGAGTAGATCAAACGTCCGAGAACGATGGCAACCGCCAATCCGAGGGCGGCCCCCGTCAGTGGCATGAACCCACCGCCGGTGGCACGGATCGCCGTCCAAAGGAAGAGGGCAGTCTCCAATCCTTCGCGGGCTACCGCGATAAAGGCCATCGCGGCGACCGCCCAGACGCCAGTCGAGGAGGCACGGTCGACGCTGCTCTGCAGATGTCCTTTCAGGTCGCGTGCGTTCTTGGCCATCCAGAAGACCATCCACGTCACGAACCCGACAGCCACAATGGATAACGCGCCGCCGATGGCCTCTTGTGCCTCGAACGTCAGCGTTTTGGTTCCGAAGGTGAGGGTGGCCCCGAGCAGGAGCGACAATGCGACGGCTGCGCCGACTCCGAGCCAGATCGGCCGCATGAGTTGGCGCTGGTCGGTCTTGACGACGTAGGCGATCAAAATGCCGACGACTAGTGCCGCCTCAAGGCCCTCGCGGAGCCCGATCAGGAAGTTTGCTAGCACCAGTGTCCGCCAAGAGTCGAGGATAAGTTAGGTCAGCCTAACCTAATGTATTTCCTCTCTGGCGGGAGTCCCCGACCTTTCTGCGCCCGAGGGCACGTCAGGGTGGTGAGTCTTGGTCGCGGTACGACGACTTCTCACTGACCTCGCTAGCTTGCGCAGTCGATCGCGAGCCGTAGACGCGGTAGTAGCTACAGGTGTGGGGAAGCGGGTTGGAACGGCTAGTTGCCCCTAGCGGGCGAGCCACTTCTCGGGGCCCATGATCACCTGCGGTTTCTGTTCAGGCTTCATCCACTGCAAAGTCTTGACTAGCTGCTTCTTCTTCATCGAGACACAACCACGGGTTGACCCGAGTCCACGCTGGTGGAACCAGTACCCACTGCCGGTACTCGAACTCGGTTGCTTAGTGCTGCGGGGAACCTTCTTGTTGTAGCGGTTGTAGTTGATCGCGATGACGTAGTTGTAGATCTGCTTTGGGTAGTGGATCTTGTATCCGCCCTTTTCCCAGTACTTGGGGCCATGGTGATACGGCATCGATGTAGCCGGATTGGGTTTGCGCCCACCGGTGCTTGTCAGGCTGAATACGCCGGCTGGAGAGCGCAGGCTCCCCGTCCACGGTGTCCGGTGCCACCCTTTGAACCCGTTGAGTCCCCACCAGCTGTCAACCTGCGACCAGCAGCCACCGGTGCGTTGCCACAACTCTGTCGTGTTCTGGTCAGAGCGCTTCCCGTAGCCGCGAACGATGATTGCCTGCGACGACTTGCGCTTCAGCTGCGCCCACGTCGATGGCCCGATATCTGGGATTGTCGTTAGGCACTCGACGCTGGTGGTCGTCTCAGCTGCCGGGGCAAGCTCATCAGCAGAAGCCACGGATTGGCCGGTGCCAAGCAGCGCGCCGCTGACCCCAAGGGCCAAGCCGAAGGTGAGGAGAGGCTTCATAGCTACATTGTGACCATAACGTGGGCGGCGCGGCGACCCGTGGGTACCCGCTCGCACTGTGTGATCACCTAGCTATAGGTGAAGTGGGTTGGACCGCCAGTGCGGCCCTCGCGAGGTAGGGGTCCCTCGAGGGCGTCGAGGTAGGCAACAGCTTCTTCAATCTGTTCAACCAACAGATCCATTTTGGTGGGAAGCATGCCGGTTCGAACAACGATCCGCATTACCCACTGATCGGCGAGATTATCGGCCAACGGGTAGGCAGGAACCTGCCAACCGCTCAGGCGAAGCCGCTCAGAAAGATCCTGTAGGTCCCACTTGTCGGTGTAACCCTTCTTCAACTTCCAGCAAAACACTGGAAGGTCATCACCCTTGGTAATGAGCTCGAAGGGCCCCATCTCGGCAATCGCACTGGAGACATGAAGTGCCATGTCCTGGCTGAGTTGCTGGACGGCCTTGTAGCCGGAACGTCCGAGGCGTGCGAATAGGTAGAACTGCAGAAGTACCTGGGCGCCGGGACGGGAGAAATTTAGAGCCAGCGTTGGCATATCGCCACCGAGGTAGGAGACATGGAAGATCAGGTCCTCGGGAACGTACTCGGCCTTGCGCCAGATCACCCAGCCAAGTCCGGGATAGACCATGCCGTACTTGTGCCCGGAGGTATTGATGGAGTGAACGCGGGTCAGTTGGAAATCCCAGACGAGGTCCTCCTGGATGAACGGCGCGACCATACCGCCGCTGGCCGCGTCGACGTGCAGGGGCACATCCTGTCCTGTCTTCGCCTCAAGATCGTCGAGGGCTTCCGCGAGCTCCTTGATCGGCTCGTAGACTCCGGTGTAGGTCTGACCGAGAATTCCCACGACTCCGATCGTGTTCTCATCAATCGCGCCGAGCATCCCTTCGGTTGTCAGCATCATGTTCTCTTCAGTGATGGGGACGAGGCGTGCTTCGATCTCCCAGTAGTTACAGAACTTCTCCCACACGACTTGTACAGCCGAGCTCATGACCAAGTTGGGCTTGTCGGTAGACAGCCCCTTGGCCTTACGGGCGTTCTGCCAGCGACGCTTGAATGCCATCCCGGCGAGCATGCAGGCCTCGCTCGAGCCGATGGTTGAGGTTCCCATGGAATCCTGCGGTGCGTGCCATAGATTCGCGATGATCTTGGCGCACTTCTGCTCGATTGCGGCAGTCTGCGGGTACTCATCCTTGTCGATCATGTTCTTGTCGTAGGACTCCGCGTAGAGCTTGCGCGCCCAGTCATCCATCCACGTGCTGACGAAGGTCGCCAGGTTCAGCCGTGCGTTGCCGTCAAGCATCGACTCTTCGGTAACAGTTTGGTAGGCGGCTGCGCCGGGCATTGGGCCTTCCGGGAGTTCGCCGTTCTCCAGCTCCATTACCCCGGCGCCTTCGATGATCTCAACCCAATGCAGACTCGAACCCTCGATATCTGCCGCGTGTTTGGCCTCGTCACTAAGTGACTGAGCGATCTTCGACTTGGCGCTTTTCCCGGTGGGGTGCAGGGTCATGAGTTCTCCGAAGTGGCCGGTAATGGGTTGTCCGCTCCGACGCTACTAACCCTGGACCCATTTCGCAGAGTTTGCCGCCGGGAGGGTGTCAGCAATTAGTGGGGACGGGTGCGTAGAGCCATGGTTTCCCCCGTGGCCGTGCGCAGACGGGTGGTGAATGTGACGCGTGCAACCAGTTTTTGGTGACCCCCGTCTCATCGAACCCCCAGACGAGTGAGCGCGCCGATATTAGTCGGGGGCCCCGGGCATGACTTCTATGCAGAAGAAAGACATCGGTAGCGGCGCTAAGGCGACCGCACCAACCGAAGGAGTCGAGCCTGATGAGTTCACGAACAGCACGAGTCGCCGCACCGGTCCTAGGAGTTGCTCTCCTCAGCGGTACCGCAGTGGCCGTAACCGCGCTTCCGGCGACAGCAGTCGAGAATGCCCCGACGACTAGTCAGTCAGTACAAGTCACCGGCGCTGCGTCGGTCAAGAAGACAGCGAAAAAGAAGTCGAAGGTCGTCAGCGACCGTCAGGTCCGAAAATACAAACTGTCCAAGAAGATGGTGCGCGATATCGCGAAGGCGAAGAAGTTCGCGAAGACCAAGAAAGCCAAGCAGGTTCGCCAGCGCGAGAGCCACAGCCGCTACAAGATCAATACTGGCAACGGCTACTACGGTGCGTATCAGTTCGACAAGGGGACATGGCGCTCGAACGGCGGGAAGAAGTTCTCCAAGACTGCTAACAAGGCGCCGAAGTGGGCACAGGACTACGTCATGTGGCGCACGCACAAGGCACGCGGTTGGTCACCGTGGGGCGGATGAGCCACAGGTAGTCCGGGCGATCCGATGGGTCGAGACCACGCTTCCAAGAGGTGATCTCGGCCCATCAAACTAGTTGACGGGTGCCCGATCGACGCATTTCTGGTAGCGAGGCTGCTGCCGGATCTGGTTGAGCCTTTCCGAACAGCCAACCTTGACCGGCAGTCCATCCGTTGGCAGCAAAGATCGCCTGCTCCTCCGGATTCTCGATCCCCTCGGCGATACCTTGAAGCTGTAAGCGCGAGGAGATCTCGGCCAATCCAGAAATAAGCTTGCTTGCGGCGCCGGACGAGTCGGTTCGTAGCCTTCGAGCGAATGACGCATCGAGTTTGAGCCCGGTTACCGGGAAGTCCAGGAGCATTGTCATTGACGAGAATCCCGTCCCGAAGTCGTCGACGTAGACCCCCACCCCGGCCTCCGCGAGCAGCTGAACGCCGGCCCGGGCGGACGACTCCAGGCTGACAATTGAGTGTTCGGTGATCTCGATAACCAACTGCTCTGGGTTAGCACCGCAGTTACGCAGTTGCCGCATCACCCGCGGCGCGAAGTCGTCGTCGCAAAGCTGCGAGGCGGAAGCATTAATAGTCATGAACTGGTCACGCGCTAGCGTCGGGATCGTGGCGATCGCTTCGGCAACAACGACGCCGCCTAGTTCGGCGATCACTCCTGACTTCTCGGTCGCCGCGATGAAGTCCTGCGCGACGATCACCCGGTCTTTGGCGGCCCAACGGGCAAGTGCCTCGTAGCCAATCACCCGGCTACTCACTAGGTCAACAACCGGCTGGTACCAGGCGTGGAACTCGTTGTTATCGATACCCTCACGGATCCGTCCATTGAGTCCGATTCGCGCCATCGCGACTGCTCGCGTCTGTTCATCCGCTAGTTGGCAGCGGTTTCGGCCCAGATTCTTCGCCTGATACAGCGCCGCGTCGGCGTCGCTTAGGACATCGTTTGCGTCCTGGTTGTGCTGGGCGAGTGCGACTCCGATGCTCGTCGTGACCGGGACCCGCTGGCGGTGGGTCCAGAAGTCTCGAGAGCCGATTCCAGCCATGACTAATGATGCGCGGGCAGCTGCGTCCTCTGGGCTTTGAATGCCGGTCAGAATAATGGTGAACTCGTCGCCCCCGAATCGACCGACATAGTCCCCAGACCCGGTCACCTGAGTGAGCCGACGGGCGACATCACGCAGGATGTCGTCACCGGCGGCGTGGGAGAGGCCATCGTTGATTTCCTTGAAGTGATCGAGGTCGATAAAGAGCGCAGCGACGTGGGAGCCGGTCGATTGGTTCGCTAACTCAGTATTGAGGATTCGGACTATCTCGTCCCGGTTCAGTAGTCCGGTCAGGACGTCGTGGCTTGAACGGTAGGCCAAGTTGGCGATCGCGACCTCAGCGGCGTGACGCGATTCCATCTCATCGTCGATACATCGCATAGCGTCGATGCGCGAACCATCAATGAGCTCACGCGACTTGCGAGCGACCCACATCCAGCGCCCGTCACTACAACGGATTCGGAACTCGTCGGCCGCTTCGGAATCCACGTCATCGAGACGGTCAAAGTCTGCTGGGTGGGTGAGGGTTTCGAGCCCAACCTTGACCAGTTCGCTCGGCTCCCAGCCGAGGACATCTCGGACAGCGCCCGAGACCCACAGACAGGTTCCGTCCGCGGCATATCGGGCAACAACGTCGGCCGCATTCTCGGCTAGTAGCCGGAAGTCCCGTTCGCTATCGCGCAGCGCCTCCTCGGCCTCCACCTGCCTGTCGATGGCCCGGATTGCCGCTAGCACGCCAGTTGCTTGGCCCGACTCGTCGAGGTGAGGCGTGACGCGTGCTTCGGTCCAGCGGTACTGGTCGTCCTTCGTGCGTACTCTGATCCGCAGACGGATGTCACCGCCGTTGTCCATCAGTGCCGTCTGCCCCACGTACAGCATGTGCTGATCGTCGGGATGAACGAAGTCGACGCCACTATTGCCCTCTATCTCACTTCTTTCCCAGCCGAACTGACGGCTAGATGGGGAGGCCCAGGTGATGATGCCGCGTTCTACCGTGGCGACGAAGTCGCCAGCGTTGGAGGCGACGAGACGGAAGAGGCGTTCGCTCTCGGCCAGGGCATCGATCGCTTCGCGTTCAGCGGTGATGTCAACAAGCTGAGAGAGGAACCCTTCAGCCGAGCCAGACGAATCGCGCACGGGTGCGACGTGTACGCGAACCCAAATAACGCTGCCATCCTTGCGGACATAGCGTTTGTCGGCGACGTAGTGACTCAGCGTTCCGGCGACGATTTCGTTTGCCGCGCCAAGATCGCGTTCGGTGTCATCCGGATGCGTTATCGCGGAGAAGGTCGTCGCAAGGAGCTCATCTTCGAGATACCCAGTGAGTTCACAGACAGCAGGGTTCACCTCTAGGAAGGTGCCGTCTAATGCGACTACTGCATGCCCAATTGGTGACTCTAAATCCACGGCGCGCAGTTGCAGGTCCGGACGCGGACCGCGATCAGCAGAGGGCACAATTTGCAGGCTACCGCCCGTAGCGGCACCTCGGTGATATTTCCGACCTTCTTTGTCGGATCAAGTTTTCCGGATCAAGTCCGGTCTACGGTCGAACCTAGTTCCAGAAAGCGGCGAGTTCTACCGCGTCCTGTCCAGCCTGTTCATCCCCCAACGCCAGCGCCTCGGGCACTGCTGTGGGATCCATCAGCTGGGTCATATCGACCTTATGGGGACCTCTCGCGTAGGCGGTGGTTCCGGCGGCCTGGAGGGCCGCGAGTTCCGTCTTGAGGTTGTCGGGCTGGATCGTCATCGTGGGTTCGGGAGCACTTTGAGAGGCGCTCAAGGAGATGATGAGGGCGCGTTGGGCCCCGGCCACGACGTCACAGTGGGTTCCTGAACCGCTAACTCCGCCATCCATACACCAGCGGTCATGAATTGGCTGCGGGCTAAAGATCCCCGGAACGGCACTACTAGCGGCCGCCGCTCGAATGGCAGAGATACCCGAATCAGATGTCGCGATCAGGCGCTCGCCGGTGTAGCAATCGACGGTCGAGATCTTCAGTGCCGCCGATGGCCAGCCACGAGCTGCGATTGCGAATCCGGTGCTCCGTCGCATCTCAGCCGCGGTGGGGGTGTGGGCGGCTAAGGCCGCGTAGCCGATGTCGCGGACCGTCTCCGGGCGGCAGTTGTCGGCATCTCGGAACATGTCGAGGGCGCGGAGCTGGCTGGCATGGAAGTTACTCGCCGGTGCCAATAGCCCGACAAGAGCGGGTACGCGGGAGATCCAGTCGACCTGCTTGTTGAATCGCTTGAGGGAACCGTTCGCCAGAATCGATGCCACGACTGAACCGGCGGACGTCCCAACCATGATCTCTGCCTCGTCCAGGCGTAATCCTCGCTTGGCTAGGCCGTTGAGATACGCAACCTGCCACGCAACGAAGTAGATCCCTCCGCCGCCCAGGACCAAGGTGCGCTTCTTCCCTGCGCCGTAGCGAGCATCGAAGGAGATCGGCACCGCGAGCGCGGCATTCGCCGGATCGTCATGTGTGGTGGCCGCCCGAGCGGTCGGATCGGCTGGTTGGCTCAGTGGCTGCGCGGTGGGTTGTTGGGTCACCCGGCTGATGCTAGGGCGCGCAGCGTATCGGTCGCAATCGGGCGTGAGTCAGATTGCCGACGATGCTGCTCGTTGGAAAACCGCGATCGATTCGACATGTTTGGTCATCGGGAAGAGGTCAAACGCCCGCAGCTCAGCTAGTTCGAAGCCGAGCTCGGCAAAGGTGCGGGCATCTCTGGCAAGGGCGACTGGATCGCATGCGACGTAGACAACCGTGCGGGGCGCCATTTTCGCTATTGCGGTGACGATCTCAGCTGCGGCGCCGGCACGTGGTGGGTCCAAGACGACAACGTCTGGATCGGTGGCTTGCCCCCGGTGCTTCAACCAGCGGTCCACTCGCGAGCAATGGTGGTTCACCGACTCAACGTCCTTGGTGTTCGCCCGGGCGAACTTGACGGCCGCTTTGTCGCCCTCCACCGCATCGACTCGCCCGGTGATTCCCACCGCCTCGCCGAGGAACGCGGCGAAGAGCCCAACGCCGCTATAGAGGTCAAGTACATGCTCGCCCGGCTGCGGTGCGGCAAGTTCCATGACGTTGTTGACGAGTAGCTCTGGCGCACCAGGGTGGACTTGCCAGAACCCAGTGATGCCAACTCGGAACTCGCGGTGTCTGACCCGCTCCGTTAGTTGTAGCGGATCGTGCTCGCTGAGCGTCAGCTTCGTCTGGTCAGTGTTGGAATGGGCAGCTATAAGCGCCCGAGGTGGCCGTTGATCCGATGGCGTGTCAATCGTGCGCGGCACGCTGGTTGACAGTTCGACGACAGCTAGAGGGCAATCGGCCGCAGGAATGATTCGATGAGACCTGGCAGCTTTGAGCCCGACCTCGCCGCGACTATTGATGGCGTATCGCATGCGGGTGCGCCAGTGCAGACCGTTGTCCGTCACCTCGTCGCTCGCGTCTGGGTCTGTGTCTATCTCTGCGTCTATGCCTGTGCCTGTGTCTATGTCTATGTCTATGTCTGCGATCGCGGGATCGACGCGAACCACCTCACTGATGGGTCGCCCGGCGATCTCAGCTATTCCGCCTGTTCGAGTGAGTGCGTCGACGATGACCGTCGCCTTTAGGCGCCGCTGGGAAGGGAGGTCAGCATGCTGCCAGTCACAACCCCCGCACTCGTGGGCGATCGGGCACGGTGGGGCCACCCGGTCCGGCGACGCTACGAGGACCTCTCTGACGTCAGCTCGCAGGAAGGCTCCGCGCTTACCGTGTCCGGTGACGGTGGCGACCACTTGCTCTCCAGGTAGCGCGTCTCGGACGAACACGACTCGGCCGTCCAAGCGAGCCAAGCATTGTCCGCCAGCAACTGGACCGCCGACTTCGATAGTGATGGATGCCCCGATCTCGGGGGCCGGGGTTGTCAGAATCTCGCGAGCCATTCACACACTGTCTCACCGCTGAGACGCCGAGCCGAGAGCGCGGTCAAAAGGGTGGTTCCTGTGGCCATCTTGCGCTTGCATACGAGCCGGCCTTGGTTTGTCATGGCCGGTGTTGTTTACAAGATTTCGTTGATCTCGAAGACGGGTCGATCGGGGTTGTGGTCGATAACGTGCGGTTGGGTTAAGTGCGTTTGCAGCCTACTCGGACAGCTTCGCGGCAGTTCCTATCGCTGTCGAATCGTTACCTGCGACTCAGGCAAAGCAATTGGCCGGACCGCTGCGTCTATGTGAGGACGTCGAGCCGTTGGTTGCCGGCGGCGGATTCGGCTTCTAGAGCGACGTTCCAGCCGGCGCCTCGGCAGCACTCAGCGACATCTTCCGGGGACTGGGGGCTATCTGTAGTGGTAGCGAGAAACCGCGCCAACTCACCCTTGACAGCTTTGTTGTGATGGCTCACTGCTGTCTTTACTCCACCCGGTCCCTGCTGCCAGATCTTGACAGTCAAGCTCGGTCGAGATGGGTTCTTAGGTAGAGGCCAGAAGCCCACGTAGGTGCCCGAGCGAAAGTCAACGATGAGTTGATCGGTCAACACCGATGGACACGTTCGGGTGAGGTTCTTGCGCCAATGAGCGCTGACCTTCCCGATACGGGGCAGCGTCACAGACCCGGATAGTCGATATGCCGGAATGAGGTCAGTGGGTCGAACGAAGCCGAATACGCTTGAGGTGATGAGAACTCGATCGGTTGCTAGAGCGCTCTGCTGCGCTGAGTAGCCCGGAAGATCCAAGGCGGCGAACAGCACTCCGGTGTAAATCTCTTGGGCTGGTGCAGTTGGCGCGGATTCGATTGTCGAGTTGATCGCGAGCTCGCCAATCTGGCCTGGCGACAGACCCAGGAGGCGCAATGCCCTCTTGGGTGTTCCGCTACTCAACTTCACGAGCTCGCGGACCACCGCCGCGCGCGGCCGGGTCAGTTCACTGAAGGAGAGTCCGGCCAGGTCGAGGCTGCTGCCGCCAGATGTGGGGGCAGGGGTTTGCTTTCCCTCCGATGGGGGCAGGAGTATGAGCACGCCAACCTCCTTCCGATCCGAGACATTCGAGTGCTCGCCTAGTGCAGCGGTAGCCACAGAGAGGATAACGAGTCAATGAACAGCAACGAAGGCACGTCAACCGAGGAGCTACATCCCCAGGTGCCGGCACCGACTGTGCCCTTGCTCCCGTCGGCAACTGCGCTGCACCGGCTTCCACGGCTCTCTCGCGACCTCGGCCGGGAACTCTGGATCAAACGTGATGATCTGACCGCGGTTGGTGTCGGTGGCAATAAGATCCGCAAACTCGAGTATCTACTCGGCGAGGCCGATGCAGCGCAGGCCGACGTCCTGGTAACGATCGGTGCCGTCCAGTCAAACCATTGCCGGGCAGTTGCCGCAGTGGCCAGTATGACCGGCCGGGACTGCCATCTAGTGCTCACCGGTGTAGAACCACAGCAGGCGACGGGCAATCTACTGCTCGACAACTACCTAGGCGCGAGCGCGGAGTTCCATCCCGATGCGGACTGGGCACAGACGTTCGCCGCCGCCGAAGCCGCCTGCGAACGACTCCGAGGACAGGGCCGCCGTCCCCTGCTCATTCCAGTCGGCGGTTCGACCCCGACCGGAGCGTTGGGCTACGCGAACGCCTACCGCGAGTTCGGTCACCAATGCGCGGATCTGGGGTTAAGTCCGGCAGCGATCGTTCATGCCAACGGATCCGGCGGGACCCAAGCAGGACTGATTGCCGGGCGCGCGCTACTTGGCGGCGACGTGAAGATCGTCGGAGTGGGGGTGTCGCTAGATGCTGAACTCATGTCCCAGGTCAGCGATGGCCTGGCGGACGCGGTGCTTCGCGACCTGGGCTCGCAGGTAAGCCAGCGCCAACCCGCGACAGTGCTCGGCGACTACCGAGGGAAGGAGTACGGGGTTCCCACCGCTGCAGGTCAAGAAGCGTCGGACATGATGCTCAAGCGGGAGGGGATCCTGCTCGACCCGGTTTATACGGCGAAAGCGTTCGCAGCGATTGTTGCCAACGATGCGGCTCTTCCCGAGGGGCCGGTGGTTTTCTGGCACACGGGCGGAGCACCTGCGGTCTTCGCTGGGGAGTAGTCCAGCGACTGGTCAGCGTGAGTTGGCATTTGCGTCACCGACGCTGATTCGCTGCCCACATATGCGGTAGTAAGTACCTGTGGAACCGAAAACGCGATTCGCGGTTGTTGGTGCTGGCGCAGTAGGTGGCTACTACGGCGCGATGCTTGCCCGCGCCGGAAACGAGATGCACTTCCTGTCACGTCGAGATGCCGATGCGATGAACCGTGACGGTATCGAGGTGATCTCGCCCAACGGTGATTTCACGGTGACGTCGGTGGTCGCGCATTCAGATTGGCAGTCGATTCCGGAGTGCGATGTTGTGATCGTCGCGGTCAAGTCCACCGCCAACGACGATGTCTTCGCTCGGATCGCGGACATCGTCAAACCGGACGGAGTCGTTCTCTTGATCCAGAACGGCATTGGGGCAGAGATCGCGTTGGCCGCAGCACTGCCAGAATCGGTTGAGGTGGTCGGTGGGCTGGCGTTCATCGGTTCCCAAAAGACGGGCCCCACGCAGATCTCGCACTTCGACTACGGTGCTCTGACCCTCGGGGTCTTTGCCACTGACTACGCCCCAGCGCCCACCGGCAATCGGCTGAACGACCTAGTTGAGGCGTTCACCGCCGCCGGGGTCGTCATCAGTATTAGCGACAGCCTGCTGGCAGCGCGCTGGCAGAAGCTTGTGTGGAACATTCCGTTCAACACGTTGTCGGTCATCTTGGACGCCACAACTGCGGAGCTCATTTCCAACGACGCGACCTATCGGCTGGCCGAGCAGATGATGGCTGAGGTAATGGCGGCCGCAGCCGCTGATGGCTGTGTCCTGCCCTCCGATCTTCCGGCAGGGATGTTGACGGCGACCAAGGCGATGACGCCGTACTCCACGAGTATGAAAGTGGACTTCAACGCTGGTCGACCGTTGGAGTTTGAGGCGATTGCCGGTGGGGCGCTGAGTCGGGCTCGCTCCACCAATACCCCAATGCCGGTCCTCGAGACGATCTACCAGCAACTCGCATTCGTCGACTCTCGGCTACACGGCTAAGAGTTGCTTCGGTCACCTGAGGGTTGCGTTGGGACCCACCCTTTGACCATGCTGTGGGTATGGCGTCGATTTGGCGGGGATCTCTGAGCTTTGGGCTGGTCAATGTCCAGGTGAAGGTTCACCCTGCCACCCAAGACAATGCGGTCTCCTTCCATCAGGTCCATGCTGAGGATGGCGGTCGAATTCGGTACCGCCGGGTATGCGAGGTCTGCGGTAAGACTGTTGAGTACGGTGATATTGCCAAGGCCTATTCGGCGAGTTCGGGCCAGAACGTCATCGTGACTGAGGACGATCTGGCCTCGCTGCCAGCAGGCCGGACCCGTGAGATCGATGTGGTGGAGTTCGTTCCCTCAAGTGAGGTCGACCCCATCCTCTTCGACAAGAGTTACTACCTGGAACCCGATCAGCAGTCGCTTCGACCGTATGTGCTTTTGCGCCAGGCCTTGGAGCGAACCGAGCGAACTGCCATCGCCCACGTTGCCTTGCGAAACAAGACGCGCCTGGCTGCTTTGCGGGTTTACGAAGACGTCATCATGTTGCAGACGATGCTGTGGCGTGACGAGGTTCGAGCGGCCGAGTTCACGGTCTTAAAGGACGTCGAGATCGAACCGCGAGAGCAAGAGTTGAAGATGGCGGCCTCCCTGATTGAGACACTAGAAGGTGACTTCGAACCAGAGAAGTACACCGACAAGTACCGCGAAGAATTACTGTCCCTGCTCGAACGCAAGCTGACAAACCAAGAGGACATCATCGCGGCAACTGACGCTGATCAACCCGGTGCCGAGCCAACGAATGTTGTCGATTTGATGAGCGCGCTCCAAGCCAGTATCGACCAAAACACCAATCACGACGCCGAACAACGAACAGGTAGCGACGACGGTTAACTCAAACCGGCAAGCAGATCCCCCATGAATTTGATTCGGTCCAGCACAACGGGGTACTCCAGCTGCTCGAGGGCCTCGGTGCCATCTGCCGCTTGCGAGACTTCATCCCAGGTCCGCGGGGCCGCGACCGTCGGACGCTGTCTACCCCTCAACGAGTACGGCGCGATAGTTGTTTTCGCTCGATTGTTCTGACTCCAGTCGATGAAGACCTTGCCGGACCGATCTACCTTCGCCATCCGATCAATCGCCAGATTCGGCAACCTCGACGTTAGCCGCCTAGCGAGGTCGCGCGCGTAGTCGTTCGCGTTCGATCGTCGCGGTTGCGGCAGGGATGCGTAGAGGTGCATCCCCTTCCCGCCGCTGGTGACGGGAAATAACTCGGCTAGGCCGTCGGCCGTAAGGAGTTCGCGGGCAGCTAGTGCGACCTGACAGCAGTCCCGGAGTCCGGCCGGATCACCAGGATCAAGATCGATCACGAGCCGATCGGGCGATCGCTGTTCGTCGGCTTGCACGTCGTACTTCCACTGCGGAGTGTGGAGCTCCAGAGCCGCTCCTTGAACTAGCCAAAGCAGGGTCGCAGCATCGTCGACCAGCGGATACCGAACGATGCGATCGCTGTGTTGCAGGCTGGCGGTGGTAATCCACTCGGGTGCATAGCTTGGCAAGGTCTTCTCAAAGAACGGTGTCGTATCTACCCCGTCAGGCCATCGTTTGCGGGTCGCCGGGCGCATTTTCGCGTGGCTAATCAACAGCGGTGCAACAGTCGCGTAGTAGTGCAGAACGTCGCCCTTGGTGGTACCGGTTTGCGGGTACAGCACCTTAGTGAGGTTGCTGATCTTGATGGCGTGTCCGTCAACGGTGACGTGCTGATCACCCGGTGCCATCGTCGTGTGCTCCCTTGACCAGCAAGCTCAGTTGTCGAGCGATCGAGTGGCGGTGAACACTCGGCAGACATAGGGGATAGTGAACGAGTCTCGTCCTTGCAAGTCGGGGTGCGTGTTGGCGAGTTCGGCTACGTCAGCGCGGATCTGTTCTGCCCGATCACTGAGCGCCACATGTGAGAACGTGCTGATGAGCCCAGCCAGAGACTCCGCCGTGGCTGGCTGTTGATAGCTAAACTCGGCGGCCGTGAGCTCGCCGAGCGGTTCGACTAGTCGAGGCGAGCCATGGGTCTGGAACCACTTGTAGGAGTCCGGCATATCGACGACTTCCGATAGCGCCCGTACCCAGGGGACGCGGTCATCGCGCAGGTTCCAAATGATGCCAAGTACGCCCCCGGGTTTGAGTACTCGAGCGATCTCCCGCGCAGCTCGTTCTTGATCGACCCAATGCCACATCTGGGAACCGACGACAAGGTCCGCGCTGCTATCGGCAAGCGGCAGATCCTCTGCACTGCCAGCCAGCGCGTTGCTCAAACCAGGCTTCGCGGCTAGGACCTGACGCATCCGATCATCTGGCTCGACTGCTGTTACGTCGCAGCCATGGGCAATAAAACCAACGGAGAGCTGACCAGTACCCGCACCCATATCGACGACCTTGAGTGGTTGACGACCTGGAGCCAGGTCAATCAGATAGTCGAATAGCTCAACCGGATACCCCGGCCGGAATCTGTCGTAATTCTGGGCCCAGGCACCAAATGAATTGCGTCGTTGTTCCGCTTGCGGCGTGCCCGGCTGCGGGATCTCTCGATCGGGGTCGGTAGTTTCGCTCATCTGAAAAGCTCCGGATCGTCGGTGACGCCGTCCCCACCGGCCAAGGGCAAAATCAGGCAGTCGGGTCCAATACGAGCTTGCCGACACTGGCCCGGGATCGCAAGTCTTCATGGGCCTTCCTAGCGTCGGCCAGCGGGTACTCCCCACCGGAGATCACTCGCAGTTTGTGCGCGAGGATCAGGTCGAATAGCTCCTGCATCGCCTGGCCGACCACGTTGCCAGGAAGTAGGAACGCATGTGGCAACCACATCCCCGCGATCGTGGTTGAGTGTGCGAGCAGGCTCGCGGCAGCGATCGGCTTGGGTGCCTCGCGGCTCGCCTGGCCATAGAACCCGAGGCGCCCAAACGGAGCCAGCGCAGCGAGGCTTTGGTCGGTGACGCGACCGCCGGTCATATCCAGGATGACGTCAACCCGCTGACCGTCATTCGCCTCCCGAATCGCCGCCGTCATGTCCTGTGACCGGGAGTCGATTGCCACATCCGCGCCGAGATCGATCGCAAGCTGTCGCTTCTGTTCGGTGCTTGCCGTGGCGATCACGCGCCCGGCGCCGAACGCTTTAGCGAGCTGCACGGCGATCGAGCCAACTCCGCCGGCAGCGGCGTGAACGACGACGGTTTCCCCTGGCGCCAAATGTGTGCTCTTGCGTAGTAGCAGCCAGGCGGTTGCGCCCTGGACAACCATGGCCAAGGCCTCAACATCGGAGATTCCTTTGGGCACTTCGAAGGAGGTGAATCGTGAAGGGGTGGCGATCTGTGCGTAGCCGCCGCTGGCTACCAACGCGACATATCGCCGGCCAGTTGAATCGGTCCCGACGACCTCTCCACCGGGAATGACCGGCAGTTTGGTGGGAGCCAGATAGGAGTTCTCGGCCTGATGGGTATCGGCGTAGTTGACCCCTGCGCGGGAGACGGTCAGGAGTAGTTCCTTCTCGGTTGGCACGGGGTCGGGAACCTCCGCAACCTGTAGGACCTCCGGTCCACCGAACTCTGTGATCTGAATTGCCCGCATCGTGGTGCACCTCGTGTCTCAATCGGCCGATAGGTCAGACTGCTCGTAAGAGCGAACATAGTCGGTGCTGAAGTAGAGGACGTGGTGAGGTTGAGTAAGTGGTCAGTCGAGTCGATTAGCGACCAGACGGGAAAGACGGCCGTCGTCACCGGGGCGAATTCAGGCGTCGGCCTGCACACGGCGGCCGCGCTCGTGGCCAATGGCGCGAATGTGATCATGGCCTGCCGCAACCTTGCGCGCTCTGAGGAGGCGCTGAGCCAAGTACGAAGCGCGGGTCCGGGCACAGCTGAACTCCGAGAACTCGACCTCGCCGATTTGGACTCAGTGCGAACGTTCGCGCAGGGGTTCTCGGCGGAGTTCGACGAACTCGATATTTTGGTTAACAACGCTGGAATTATGGGTGGGCCTCGCCGCAGTACTGCACAAGGCTTGGAACTTCAGATGGGCACGAACCATCTAGGCCACTTCGCGCTCACGGCCGGGCTCTGGCCTAAGCTGGCTGCTGCTCCACGAGCGAGGGTCGTTGCGCTCTCCTCGCTGGCGGCACGGGGTGGAAGCCTCGCTGCCGGAATGCCCGCGAAGCTCTTGGTCGATCCGCAGCCGTATCGCTCGATGGCTGTCTACTCGAATTCGAAACAGGCAAACCTCTTGTTCTCCCAGGAACTCCATCGCCGTGCCGCCGCCGCAGGCGAGTCCGTGGCCTCGATCGCGGCGCACCCGGGGGTAAGCGCCACCAACCTGTTCAGCACTCAACTCAAAGGCGGCAAACTCGGCTTCCTAGTGCCGGTTGCTGACGGGTTCGGCAAGGTTGTCTTCCAAAGCTCGGCCGCTGGGGCAACCCCGGCGATCCGCGCAGCCACCGATGAGACGATTGCCAGCGGGTCCTTTGTCGGGCCAGACTCGTTCGGTCAGTCGCGCGGTGCCCCGAAGGTAGTTGGCCTATATAAGACAGGCAGGGATAAGGCGACGGCCCACGACCTGTGGGCGCTTTCGCAGGAAATCACCGATACCACGTTGTTGAGCTAGCCCGTCGGGACGTTTCCGCCGTTGCCTAGCTACACCCCAGCGGCGATGTCATCGTCGATGGACGCAGTGTCGTCCTCAACTGAATCCTTCGGCAGTCCGAAGCTGACTAGCAGTCCGAAGAAGACGAAGATCGCCGCAACTAGCGCGGTGATTCGAGCCGATTCGGTATAGGCGTCCTTTGAGTCGGTCACGACTAGTGCCAAGGATGGGTTCTCTTCCATCTTGACGATGGATTGCCCGGCGCTGGTCTTCACACTGTCGACTATCTCCGAGCTCTCGGATGCGGACAGTCCTGGTACGTCTTCAAGCTCGTTAGATAGGCCAGTTGCGAGCCCGGTAAACAGCACTGCACCAAGTACGGCAGCGCCAAGTGCGGAACCAACTTGGCGGAAGGTGGAGGTCATCGCCGAAGCCTGGCCGCTCTTGGCTGGAGGTACATCGGCAAGGACGACGTTGGTTAGCTGTGCGGAGGCGAACCCGACGCCGAGCCCGTAGACCACCAGTGGAATAGCCATCCACCACGGGGAGCGGTCAACGCTGAACGACCAACCGATTCCCAGAATTCCAACGATCTCGAGCACCATGCCGATTCGGACGACCTGGGTTGATCCGAAGCGGGCAGAGACGTGGCGTGCACTACCTCCCGCGGTGAGCGTTCCGATTGCTAGGAAGGCGATCAAAGCGCCTGTCGTAAGCGGATCGAGACCGGCCACTGATTGAAGCCACAGCGGCAGGACGAACAGAATGCCGAACTCTCCGAGACTAACGACCAGGGCAACGATGTTTCCAAAGCCGTAGCGACGGATCTTGAAGAGCTCCAAGTCGACCAGGGGAGTCTTATCCGTCTTACCGCGGTGAGCCTCGAATACGACCAGGGCAATAAGCAACAGAGCGCCAAGGAGGAAGGCGACCGGGACAACGGAGATCCCACCCGCTTCGAGATTGATCGGGCCCAACTCGAAGCCGGCGATTGCCTTCCACCAGCCGTACTGCTGGCCTTCAATCAGGCCGAAGACGATGAGCGCAAGTCCGAACGAGGACAACAGGACACCGACTATGTCGATCTTCCCGACGCCAGAGACCTTCGTTTCTGGAACCGTCCGCATCACCAGAATCACCGAGATGATCGCGATGGGAACGTTGACATAAAACGCCCAACGCCAGGTGAAGTCTTCTGCGAGCCAGCCACCAAGTAGCGGTCCGAGGGCAGCGGCGCCGCCAAAGACAGCACCCCAGAGCCCAAATGCAACGGCGCGGTTCTTCCCCGTGAATAGCACGTTGATGACCGCGATCGAGCTAGGGAGCAGCATCGATGCACCGACGGCCTGCACGGCGCGAGCGGTGATGAGGAAGTCGCTGCTCTGGGACGATCCACTCATGATGCTGCCGATGATGAAGACGACGATTCCCAGGACGAACAGAAGGCGCCGACCGTACTTATCGCTGAGGAGTCCAACTGTGATCAACAAAGATGCGAAGACAAGTGAGTAGATCGAGTTAACCCATTGCGCGTCCGTCTGAGTCAGGCCAAGGTCGTCCACCATTGTTGGCAGTAGAACGTTGACGAGGCTTCCGTCGATAACAATCATCGATAGGCCGATGAGTAGCGCAGTTAGCGCTAGCCACGGGTGTGCTGGTCGAGCGGTTGCTGAATCGGGGTTCGCGCCATCGCTGCTGACCGCGGTATCTGTACTCACGTGCGAACGCTATCGCCCATGACTCACCGTTTGCAGTCTCACGATGAGTCCTCGCAGGGAGCATCGAGGGCGAAGTAACGATAGTTTCGCTTGGATGGTCAGCATTTCATTCAAGTTGCCTGGGAGCAGCTTCATCGCCTCACATGCGGCGCGTGCCGGGATTCTGGCTGCCTCCGCGAATGTCGCCTCAACCTTTGCGCGCGGGCTACTGCCGCGTTCAGTAGCTGATCAAGCAGTGGCTACTGGTGTCTCCACTGCGGTCATGTACCAAGCGGCAACAACTACCCATGCCGCTGCGGAGACGATCTCGCTCTTCACAACCGGAACCCACGGGATGCGTGGACGCGAACCGGATCCCACGCGGACCATGATCGCTGACCTGTCCTTTGTGGCACTTGGAGTGATCGCCGATCAGGTCCTCCCGCGGCGCTCAGATGAGGTGTTGGCGATCTCCATCGTCCGTTTCGGAGCAGAATCCTTCATGCTCGGTGGCGCAGCTGGAGCTGTTGTTGCGGTTGTTGATGAGGGGCTGGCCCGGATCTTCCCTGGACAGAAACTCACCAAGCGCCCGATCGTCGTCGACGTTGCCCTTGGCGGGATGGTCGCGGGATTCAACGTCTACATCCGGCATCAGCATGCACGCGAGTTCGGCCTCGTCGATCCAAACCGACGGGCGATCAAACGCGCCGGTGTGATGGCCACGCTCAAGGCTTCCGCGACCGGAGTCGCCGCCGCAGCAGCGATGCTGACCCTTGCAACTGCTGAGCAGTTAGTCGCCCATTCAGTGAAGAACTTCCTAGATCGCAAAGTGAGTCGGTTCGATATCGGTAGCCCGGTGGTGGGCCACGCAGTTGCTTTCGGAATGCTCGGGGTCGCCGCGGGAGCCACGTTCGTTGTCGCGAAGCGAAAGATAGAAAAGGGCGCGGCAGTTGTCGAGCCGGCTTATCCCGAGCCACCAACGAGTCAACACGTGACCGCCGGACCTAGATCACTTGTGTCATTCGATTCGATCGGCAAAGAGGGTCGCCGGTTCGTGCTCATGGCGCTGAGTGCGGATGAGATCTCCACAGTGATGGGCGAACCCGCGCGGGATCCCGTGCGCGTGGTCTCCGGATTCGGCCCGTCGTTGACGACGATGGAACGGGCGCAGCTGTGCTTTGAGGAGATGGTCGCGGTGGGCGCATTCGACCAGGCCCTCGTCTGTATCGCGGCCCCTACCGGCGTTGGCTATGTGAGCTATACCTTCGCCGAATCCGTTGAGTATCTGACTCTAGGCAACTGTGCGATTGTCGTTCCGCAATATGCCCTGGTGCCCTCGGCGATGGCGTTGTTTGACACTCACGATGGGGTCGCACTGCAGCGCCGTGTTCTGGAGTTGAGCCGCGATCACATTGCTGCGATGCCCCACGCGTCGCGACCCCGACTTGTTCAGTTTGGCGAGAGCCTCGGAGCACAAGTCGCCCTAGACGTTGCTTACCCGGAAGGCTCCGGGGCCTTTGACGGCTATGGGCTGGCTGCGGGGCTGTATCTAGGTGTCCCATTCCGGTCGACCGCGTGGAACTCGTGGCGAGGTGCGGTCGGTCAGTTTGACCCCTCTCATTCGATGGTTCTCGCCTCAGATCCCGAGTTACTGACGGGGGCAGTGAACATCGATGGGAAATCGCCGAACCACATCATGATCGTTCATGACGACGATCCGGTCAACAAGTTCGGGTACCGCTTAGTTGTTGCGCCACCGTGGTGGATGGGCCCGCCTTCAAGCCGTCCGCCGAAGGTCCCGCGTGAGACCGTCTGGCGTCCGATCACGACCTTCGTCCTGACGCTGGTTGACCTACTCAATGGGATGGACTTCAAACCCGGCGAGTTCGTTCGCAAGGGCCACGACTACCGAATCGATTCTCGCGCGGCGGTATCGCTGGCCTATGGGCTGCCGTGTACGCCGCAGCAAGCGACGTCGATCGAGGATGCCCTCAAGGCACGCGAACAGGACTGGGCAGCTCGACGACTCGTTGCTCGAAAGTTCGCCTATGCCCGCGATTCAGTGGCCCGCACTCTCAAATCGTGGGGGGTCTCCGCTGACGACGGCGGGCTAACCCCGCCAATCACCGCCGATATCAACCCAACTGCGGACTTCGTTCCAAAGCGATTCGGGTCCAGTGGCGTTCTCTAGCCTCAACTAAGGGGAGTGAGCCGCGCAGCGGAATCCCGGGCGGGCGGTGTCCCCGGCCGACGATGCTCTCAGCAGGGGATAGCCACATCAGCGTCCTCGCGGCCGCGAGTTGGGTTCCTGCCTAATCGGGCTGCGGGTTAGATCCGACGGCAGCACGATCAAGTCGGTCTCTTACCGCCGGAGCTAGTCCGCCGGAACTAGCCGGTGGAGCAAGTGCGACCACCGTGTTGAGACCTAATTGGTCAGCTTGACGAAGGGCCGAGTAGAGCACCCGGGCGTAGTCGTCGGAATCTCGTATGAACGTATCTATCGGGAGTCGAATCCAGGCGCTAGGCATGGCCTCGATGTCCGGGGAGATCCCGAGCACTCCCACTGAAGTGCTGCGTCCAAGTTGGTCCGCTAAATCGCTTATCTGCCAGGGCGCTGCAGGATCGAGGAGGTACACCTGCGCAGTCGGCGCGTAGTGAGCCGCCAACGATCCAGGTACCCGAGGTCCTGGCGCACCGACCCTTGCCTCGACGACGGCTTCAGACGTCAGCGGCACGACCCTGTCGATAGCGGCAGCACTAATGCCGCCAGGGCGCGCGATAGATACTGAATCCGCACCGCACAACACGATCGTCGATTCGACACCGACAGTGCTCGCTCCGCCGTCGAGAATGAGGTCCAAGGGGCTCAAGAACTCGCCGAGCTCAGCTCGCACGTGCTCGGCGGTGGTAGGGCTAACCCGACCGAATCTGTTGGCGCTCGGCGCAGCGATCCCCGGATGCCTTACACCGAGGTTCGACAACTCGGCTAGGACATCTTGGAAGAGTGGATGGGCCGGAGAACGAAGTGCCACTGTGGACTGGCCACCAGTGACGGCATTGAGCACAGCGGGTGATTTGGGCACCACGACGGTAATGGGCCCGGGCCAGAACGTCTCAGCGATTGCGTAAGCCGTGGCAGGGGCATCGTCCGACCAGGCGGCGATATCGGCAGCGCCGCTGACATGAACGATCACCGGGTGGTCGGCAGGTCGACCCTTCACCCGAAAGATGTCGGTCAGGGCAGCGGGTGAACTAGCAAGCCCACCGAGACCGTAAACAGTCTCAGTGGGCAGTGCGACGAGGTGGTCGCTAGCTAGCGCCTTTGCGGCCGCAAGAGGGCTAGTAGACCTTGGCGAAGGTGCCAATCTTGACCTTCTTCCAGAGCTTCTTGATCCCCTTCTTGTCACGGATATTCACGCATCCGTGGGAGGCGCCGTTATAGCCATCCTTGGGGAAGTAGAACGAGTAGTGGACGGCTTGACCGCCGCTGAAGTACATCGACCAGGGCATTGGCGTCTGGTAAAGCGAGGAGAAGTCGTCCTTCACCTTGCGGAAAATCCGCCAGTTTCCTTCGCGGGTGCGGTATCCCTGGCCGCCAAAGCGGGCGTCGAGCGCTGTGACCAGTCGGCCCTTCTTGTAGTACCGGACGACCTTTTGCTCTTTACTAATGCACAAGGCTGCCTTTTGCTTGAGGCACTTCTTGGGGATCTTGGTTTTGCTCGCTTTGCGGAGCTTCTTCCACCCGTATTGGGTGATGTCCTTGTTCTGCTTGTAAGCAAATCCGCGGAACTTCTCATTAAAGCGTGCCGCATTCAAAGCGGTCTGCTTGTTGTAAACGCCTGTCACCTTGGTGATGATTCCGACGTCAGTGAGTTTGCCCTGGATCTTAGTTACTGCAGGGCCTGCGCTTCCTCGTTTGAGCACAACGCTGCCGGACTTGAGCATGCCCATGGTCACGGGTGTCGTTGTCCGCTTGGTTGGTTTGGCGGAGTTTCGCGCGGCCTCGTCGTTTGCTGCCTCGATCGCAGCCTGCGCGGCGGAAACCTCGGGTGCCTTGGCTCCGGTGGCTGGGTCGGTAGCGTCAATCGCGGCGGTTGAAGTCGGCGTATTCTCGGTCGCGACGCTGGTGACCGCGCCTGCCGGTACAGCTGAACCCAGAACCAGTGCGCCGACCATGAGCGAACTGCCGAGCATTGCGACCGTTTTTTGCTGTGCCATGTTGTTACTTCTCCCTAAATCTGTCTGTACCCAGGCATGTGAGCCATACCGCCAACGGCGCTCGCCGACCAGGACACCACCGCAACCAACGGTAAGCCGTGACGCGGCTCACGTCTAGGTCACATGGCTATCCTGGCGAAACTTTGACGGCTTAGCGGAGTCGATGGATCCATGTTCTTGCCAATTCTTTCTCGCTACGCCATCTGCTCCCCGCCGATCCCTTACGGCTAGCCCTTGGACTACCCCTTGCGGCCGATGATGAGGTCAGCGACTAAGCCAGTCCACCCCGTTTGATGGCTGGCCCCAATCCCTGCGCCGTTGTCGCCGTTGAAGTACTCGTAGAACATGGCCAGATCGTTCCAGCGCGGATCGTCGATGAACTTTGGCGTCTCGCCGAACACCGGCCGCCGTCCATTGGCATCGGGTAGAAACGGTTGGGTAAGGCGGTGACGCAGGTCGTCGGCGACCTGTTGCAAGTTCATCATCACCCCGGATCCAGTCGGGCACTCCACCTCGAACTCATCGCCGAGGTACATGTAGTAGCGCTCGAGTGCCTCAATCACCAAGTGATTGATTGGGAACCATACGGGCCCGCGCCAGTTCGAGTTCCCGCCATACATCGGGGTCGTTGACTCGGCTGGCTCGTAGTCGATCCGAAACTCCTGGCCGTCGAGCTCCACGATGAATGGGTCAGCTAGGTGTCGCCGGGAGAGTGATCGGATCCCGAATGGCGACAGCATCGAGTCCTCGCTGAGTACCTCGATGAGCACCCGGCGAAGCCTCTCGGGGTCAACGACTGTCAAGAGAAGTTTGGAGCCGGCCTCAGTGTCGGAGCGGTAGACGAACCCGGCCCTATCGAGCTCGGTAGTGTCGAGTCCGCGGCGCCGCAGGAACTGACTGAATCGCCGCTCGATCCGGTCGGCGTTTTGTACGTACGTTTCAGAGTTTGACTCGACGAAGGCGGCTGCGAGAACCGGGATGACCCCGACCAGACTCTTCACTCGCAGCGGGATGCGCTCGCCATCAGGTTTGACGAGTTGGTCGTAGAAGAAGCCATCGGCGGGATCCCACATCCCCGAATCAGACATACCATCGGTGATCCCGGCAAAGTGCTCGAGGAACTTCAACATCATTGAGCGGTAGGAGTTGTCGTGGACTGCCAGGCGCATCGAAATTCGCAGCATCTGCAGGCAGTAGAACGCCATCCACGCAGTGCCGTCGGCTTGCTCGATCCGCGAGCCCGCCGGAACGTGGGTTCGGTCAATCGGACCGATGTTGTCTAGGCCCAGGAACCCGCCTTCAAAGACGTTGTTGCCCTTGGCGTCGACCCGGTTGACCCACCAGGTGAAGTTGATAAGGAGTTTGTGGAACACCCCGGACAGGAACTCGTGATCACGTGATCCATCGATCTCATAGACCCGCAGCGCTGCCCAGGCATGGACCGGGGGATTGCGATCATCGAAGGACCACTCGTAGGCCGGAATCGCACCGTTGGGGTGCATGTACCACTCGCGGAGGAACACATTGATCTGGTACTTGGCGAACTCTGGATCGATATGGGCAAATACCACCGAGTGGAAGGCTGAATCCCAGGCCGCGAACCAGGGGTACTCCCACTTATCCGGCATGCTCAAGATGTCGTAGGCGTCAAAGTGGCGCCACGTTTGGTTGCGGATCTGGCTATGGCCAGCTGGTGGAGGGGGCTCGAGTGGGTCACCGTCGAGCCAGAGTTTGGTGTCGTACCGGTAGAACTGTTTGGTCCAGATCATGCCGGAAAAGGCTTGGCGCATGACAGCAAGTTCGGAGTCGGTGCGCCCGCCAGGATCAAGGGCGGCATAGAACGCGTCTGCCTCATCTTGACGGTCTGTCATCACCGATTCGAACGTTGCCCCGGCCCAATCAAGGTCGATACTGTCGCCCTCGCTCGGCGACCAAAGCCGAAGTCGAATCTCGACGGTCTCCCCGGCCGGAACCTCGAACTGATACCACCAAGCCGACTTCGTGCCGCTTAACTCCGGGTTAACCGTGGCCTTGCCTGAGACAACGTGATCGTTGATCCCGTCCTTTGGGTAGACGGTGGTATTCGCAACGTCGTCACCGAAGACCGCACTGTTGTGCGTCTCGTTCTCGCAGAACAGTGCCGTCGGATGTTTGCCATCGGGGCCAGAGGCAGCATCGAGGTGATAGATCCCGGCGCGCCAGTGCTCCGCGATGATGGAACCCGAGCCGTTGTCGCGAGAGACATGCCGAACCTCAGGACGACGGTGCCGCCGACCCCAACTCCACGTATCTCGGAACCACAGCTGGGGGAGTAGATGGATGGTGTCGTCTTGCGGCCCCTCGTTTGTCACCTTGATCCGGATGAAGGTGTCGGTGGGATCGTTCTTCGCATAGTCGACGTCAACTCGCCAGTAGCGGTTGTCCTCAAAGGCGCCCGTATCCATGAGCTCGTACTCGGGTTCATCCCGGCCGCGACTGGCGTTGGTGTCAATCAGATCTTGGTACGGAAACGCTGCCTGCGGGTAGTGGTAACGCCAGCGCATCCAAGAGTGTGACGGGGTGGCATCGCGGTACCAGTAGTACTCCTTGACGTCTTCGCCGTGGTTTCCCTGATGGCCAGTGAGCCCGAACAGTCGCTCCTTGATGTGGGAGTCGCGGCCGTTCCACATGCCGATATTGAGACAAAGGTCCTGCCAGATGTCGCTGATCCCAGCCAGGCCATCCTCGCTCCATCGATAGGCACGTGAGGTGCTCTGCTCATATGGGAAGAACCGCCACGCGTCCCCGTTGTCGGAGTAGTCCTCCCGAACGGTCCCCCAAGCGCGCTCGGACAGGTATGGGCCCCACTCGTACCAGGGCCCTGCCTCTTCCGGGCCCTGTGGCATTCCGCCGGAGTCGGCTACCCGCAATCCCTCGGCAGTGTCGGCGGCTGGACCCTGTAGCCCGGGGATGAATGTCTCGCTGTTGTTTGGCACGAGTTAAGCGTGCCCGATTCGATAGCCAGGTAGCCTGCCGCAGTGACCCAAGATGCAAATGAGAGCCAGAATCTTTCGCCCGCTGTCGTCGTTACCATCGGTAAGTACGCCTCCTCGGTCGGAACGAAGCTTGCCGAGCTTTATCCAACCGATGCCTATCCGATCCCGGATTCGGCAGTTCCGGCAGAATTTGGCGCGCTCATCGACTCGATCAACAGCGCATCGGCAAGCTCACAAACGACAACGGAGCTTCCGGCGGTCCTGGTTATTGCCGATACCGATCAGGCCGACTCAGTTGTCACGGTTCTCGACGCGATCCGGGCCGGGACGACCACCGTCAAACCGCGCGTATGGCCGACCTTCGTTGCGGGGAGCCCTGCCACGCTGGATGGGTTTGATGCAGGACTGAATGAACGCGGAACGGGGAGCTGTGACCTGGTGCTCGTGATGACCGGATCGAAATCCCCACAAGACCAGGCGCAGGCTCTGGCTTCCTGGTTGCACGTAAAGATGCCAGCCCCCGCCAGCGTGCTTGCTGAGCTTCCCGACTCCCAAGGTCGCATCTGTCGATACGTCGCGCTGGGCTGCCGCACGGTTGAACCAGGCAAAGTCCGGTCAACTGATCGGCCAGCGACCGATCTTCAGGATGTCGATGTTGCGGCGGCGAGTGAGTTGATCAGCGCCGAGCTTGCATCCCGCGCGTACTCAGATCCAAGTGTTGAGGCGGCCAATGCTGCCGTGAGTGCCCTATCTCAGGCAGCCAGCACGTACTCCGCACCCGACCTGCTGAGCTCGGAGTCCACCTTGACGATTGCTTTGAACAAGGTAGATCGAACGTTGGTGACCACCTTGCAGGCATCGCTTCGCCAGATCGTGACAGACGTGGTTACTCAGCTTTCCGAGTCGACAGGTCAGTCTCGCGCTGGCGGTGTCGAGGAGACGGCCGATTCGACCGTAGATTCCGACGCTGGTTCCGACGCTGGTTCTGATGGGAAACCCGGAGGTGTCGCTGCCGGAGCTTCCGATTCAACAAGTACGGAGACTTCCGCTGCGGTGCCGCCGGACTCGTTGGGTCGAACTCAGACGGTCAGCCAACTGGTGTTGCTGGCGAGTAAAGGCGGTCTGACCAAGATGTTCAGCCGCAACCGAATGGCCAGTGTGGCCGAGCTGATTGAACCGTTGGCAGCGGCGGACGTCACTGCAGCGGTGAGGTCTGCGCTAGCGCAACTGGACTCCCAGACCGCGCCGCTCGTGGAAGCCGCAGTGCAACAGATCGCCGATGAGGCAGAAGTCGGACGCAAAGAGGCTGCCCTCGCCGCACAAGTGGCTGATGCATTGACTTGGAATCAGGCGCTAGCGACCGCTCGCCGCCAGGTGTCCATTTGGCCGACGGTCGAGACGGCAGGAATCAGTCGATCGTGGGGCGGAGGAGTCCCCGCAGCGCGGCAGTACGTCGTTGGGTCGGCACGTGCGCTCGCATCGCTGACCGAAGATGATTCCTACATGCCGATCGTCGATTTGCGAACTCAACCGCAGGCGGCCACGAAGGCCGACACAGCGCAAGGCAGCGAGACGCAGACCATCGCAGATCCCGCCGGCGCAGCGGACGGTAGCAAGATCAGTGACGAGGTCGATTTGCGGGAGGGGTCAACTAGCCAACCGCAAGCAACTGTCTTGCTCGCTCAGTACGGGTTGCCACTGGCCGCGTTGAAATAGCGGTGCGGCTCCTGCACCTTATGCGGGATTACCGCACGAAACCGATGCGGGATTCCCGCACGAAACTTTTGCGGGGATTACCGCAAGGAACTAGGCCAGCAGCTTCGTCTTGGCGGCCGCGAACTCCTCGTCCGTGAGGACTCCGGCTTCCTTGAGGGAAGCAAGTTTCTGTAGCTCGGCCACCACATCAACGGTGTCGCCTGCTCCTGCAGCCGGTGCCGCTGGGGCCTGCTGACCCGCCTTTAGCGCGTCAATCTCGGCCTGCTGCTGGGCAAGTTGCTGCGTCTGAGCCGCATCCTGTTGGGCATCAGCCTGCTGAGTGGCCTGTGCATCCGCTGCTGCCTGCTGCTTGGAATCCATCTTCCCGCTGACACCCTTAGCGACCACGGTTGCGGTACCGGCAACAACTGCCGTGCGGGCAACTGTTCCAACTAGCCCTGGCCGACCAACGCGGCCTACTCCTCGACGCCTCATCTGAATCTCCTTCGTGGACTATCTACTCGGTTGAATGGTCTGGTCCGTACTCGTCAGGTCGCGCTCGTTTGATCCGTACTCGTCAAGCTTGCGGATCACCAGGCTAGTTCAGTGCGTCGAACGCGGCTTGCACCACATCGCGCGGGATGCGCTCGTTCAGCACGACCTGGCCATCAGAATCTGCCACCGCGCTGGCCAGATGGCGAGCCCACTTGTGCTCGATGACGATTGCCACCGCGGAGGAACCGGGAGGTAGACCTTCACCGATCGCGAGTAGATCCTCATCGTTGAGCAGATCGAAGACCTCCTCGAGCGCCTCGTCGAGGGCCACGACTGAATCATCGCCGATCTCGTCGAGCTCAATCATCGTGACTGTCTCATCGTTGTCCTTGGTCACGAACGCCAAGTCGATGATGTTCACTGACCCGTTCTCGACAACATCACGAAGAGCGGGGGCAATCCCACCGGAGAAGTTGCTTCCGGGGAACGCAACAACGATTACTTCAACTGGTCCAAATACGGTCACGTGTCGCCATCCCCTTGATAGGTATCAGTCTTGGTCGGTATCAATCAGTACTAGGTGCACTCCACGCTTCAACGTGGTACCTCGCGGCGTGCTGTGTTGGTACTTATCGAGCCTAGCGCGCACCAGCTTGGCGGTACACCTCGACGGTCTGCTTGGCGATGGCCTCCCAGCCGAACGCCTCAACTGCCCGAGCCCTTCCTCGGATCCCCATCGCCTGCGCCGTCGTACTGTCGGCTGCGACGCGGTTGACCGCATCGGCGAACGCCTTCTCAAAAGCCTTGGGCTCCTTCTCGTCATACGGAACAAGTAGCCCTGTCTCGCCATCAACGACGACCTCAGGGATGCCACCGACCGCACTGGCAACAACGGGCGCTTCGCAGCCCATCGCTTCCAAGTTGACGATGCCTAGCGGTTCGTAGACCGATGGGCAAGCGAAGAGCAGCGCGTGCGAGAGGAACTGAACGACGTCGTCACGCGAGAGTTGTGCGTCGATCCAGTGCACGTCCTTGCGAGTCTTCTTGAGTTCGTCGATTCCAGCGGCAACCTCTGCCCCAAGTTCCGGGGTGTCTGGAGATGCCGCACACAGAACCAGCGGGATGTCCTCATCGAACATTTTGGCTGACTTGAGCAAGTGCGCGATTCCCTTTTGCCGGGTGATTCGCCCAACAAACAGAACGTAGGGTTTGGCCGGATCGACGCCGTGACGCTCGAGGGCATCGGTGGCCTTCTCGTTGCGGTACACCTCAGTATTGATGCCGTTGTAGACCACGTGCAGCTTGGCTGGGTCAATGAACGGGTAGCAGTCCAACACGTCGTCGGCCATCCCCTTACTCACCGCGATAATCGCATCGGCGTTGGCATAGGAGTCGCGTTCAACCCAGGAGGAGATCTGGTATCCGCCACCGAGTTGCTCAGCTTTCCACGGCCGACGCGGTTCCAGCGAATGTGCTGAAATCACATGCGGAATCCCGTGAAGCTGGGAGCTGAGCTGGCCGGCCATATTGGCGTACCAGGTGTGCGAGTGCGCTACGTCTGCACCAGCAGTTCCCTGCGCCATCTGGAGGTCGACCCCGAGGGTTTGTAGCGCTGGATTTGCCTCCGCAAGCTCGACGGGCACTTGGTATGCCGTCGCGTCAGTTCGCGGTTCACCGAAGCAGTAGACGTCAGCATCGATGAACTTGCGCAGCTGAGGCACTAGGTGTTCGACATGGACTCCGGCGCCGCCATATACATCGGGGGGCCATTCTCGGGTCAGGATCGCAGCTCTCACAGGCATGACCATATTGCGATCAACAGCCGGGTTGCACGGCGTCATCGGCCGTTGGGGATTGTGTCGGGTGAATTGCCGGCCGAATGGATCAACGAGGGGGATCAGTGGGGCGACAAACCACCGCGAGAGCCACTACCTTGGGGCCGTGCAGAGAGAACCCCATGTCTTAGGAATTGTCCTTGCCGGTGGCGAAGGTAAGCGCCTTATGCCACTGACCGCAGATCGAGCTAAGCCAGCGGTGCCCTTCGGTGGCGCCTACCGGCTCATCGACTTTGTGCTGAGCAATATGGTCAACGCGGGCTATATGCGCATCTGCGTGCTGACCCAGTACAAGTCCCATTCCCTCGATCGCCACATCACCACGACGTGGCGGATGTCAGCGATGGTCGGGGACTACATCACGCCCGTTCCCGCACAACAGCGGCTCGGGCCGCGCTGGTTCACCGGCAGCGCCGACGCGATCTTCCAGAGCCTGAACCTGGTCTACGACGAGAAGCCAGACATCGTGTGTGTCTTCGGCGCGGACAACATCTACCGGATGGATCCGCGGCAGATGGTCGAGCAGCACATCGCTAGCGGCGCGGGAGTAACTGTCGCGGGTATTCGCGTTCCCAAGGCGGAGGCCAGCGCGTTCGGCATCATCGAGACTGAGGATGATGGCAAGCGCATCAAGGATTTCCTGGAGAAGCCTGCTGACCCGCCCTCAATCCCAGGCTCTCCGGACGAGTCCTATGTGTCGATGGGTAACTACGTCTTCAGTACAGACACCCTCTTAGAGGTCATCCGTGAGGACGCGGAGAACGAGGGTTCTGCCCACGATATGGGCGGGAATATCATCCCGATGCTGACCAAGCAGGGCCGCTCCTACGTCTATGACTTCTCGGACAACGAGGTGCCCGGCGCTACCGAGCGCGACGCGGGTTACTGGCGTGATGTCGGAACCATCGATGCCTACTACGAGGCCAATATGGACCTCGTGAACGTCAATCCGACCTTCAACCTCTACAACCGTCAGTGGCCGATCCTCGGTCACCTACCGCCACTACCGCCAGCCAAGTTTGCCCTCGGCGCGACGGCTGATAACTCGATGGTCTGTGCGGGTTCGATCATTACCGGTGCCAACGTCAAGGACTCCGTGCTGGGCTACGACGTTCATATCGGCGAAGGCAGCCAGGTCGATGGCGCCGTCATCATGCCAGGAACGCGGATTGGCAAAGGCTCAACAATTCGCCGAGCTGTTATCGACAAGTACTGCACAATTGGCGACGGAGTTCAGATCGGCGTCGACCACGATGCAGACCGGGCCCGCGGATTCACCGTCAGTGATGGCGGAGTGACCGTCTTGGGTAAGGGAACCGTCGTCTAGGACTCGGTTCTCGGCAAACTCCATTCTGGTGGGGTAACTGATCGTTAAATCTGCCCGAATGGATTCCCCACCAGAATCCGCCACCGCAACTTGCGAGGGTGACTCTGGCGCTTAGAGCACCACGATTGAGATCGCCACGAGTTGTATGAGGAACGCCGCGATTGTGAAGGCATGGAATACCTCGTGGTAGCCAAACCAGTCAGGGCTCGGGTCAGGCTTCCTACGGGCGTAGATGACGGCTCCGACGCTGTACAGCAGTCCGCCGATCGCGATCAGGATGACCACGAGTGCTCCAAACGCCTGCCATAGGATCGGCAGGAAGAGCACCGCGACCCACCCGAGAGCTAAGTACGAGCCGACCACGAGCCAGCGCGGTGCTGTCCACCAGGCAACTCCGATGGTGGTTCCGATGATCGCGATTCCCCACACCAGAACGAGTAGAAGCGTCCCGTATTCCGGTAGCGCAACGGCGAACGGTGTGTAGCTTCCAGCAATGAACAAGTAGATGTTGGCGTGGTCAAGGCGGTGTAGGAAGGCGTTCGTCCGCGGACCACCCGCTCCGAGATGGTAGGCGGCGGAGACCCCGAAGAGTAGGACTGCGCTGCCAACGTAGAGCGCAACGCCAGCCCTGAGCTCGACAGTGGGGGTGAACACCAGCAGTAACAAGCCCAGGACAAAGGCAGTTGGCGCAGTACCGAAGTGAAGCCAACCGCGTAGCCGTGGCTTCATGTCCTGGACGAACTCGTCGACTGTCTCCATCAGCTAAGGTTGTCGGTATCGACGACTGCGCGGGCAGCGATCAGCGGGGACAGCCAGCCGATTAGTTCCTGATGAACTGGATCCGCGGCGTATTCGCGCAGTCCTGCCTCGTCGTCATGCTCGGTAATCAGGACAAGATCGCTGGCCCCGGGTTTATCGATGGAGTTCAGCCCGCAGCGCAGACCTCGTAAGGCGGGGATCTTGCCTCGCATTCCCTTAAGTCGCTCGATTGCTTCGGGCGCATTAGCTGGGTCGGACAAGGTGAAGAGAACAATGTGGTGAATCACGAGGGGGACCCGTTCCGTCGAGGGTAAGAGCTATGGGTGATCCTAGATCTATGACGTCAGCGACGGACACAACTAAGCCACGAATGCCGGAAGAACCGGCCGATCGAGATGTAGACATCGTTGAGGTCGCGCCGCGTGACGGCCTTCAGAACGATCCTGCGCTACTCAGTACCGACCAGAAGATCGGCTTGATTACCCGTAGCGTCGCTGCCGGCATCCGCCGGATTGAGGTCGCTTCGTTCGTGAATCCCAAGCGCGTGCCGCAGATGGCCGATGCTGAAGCCGTCCTCGAAGGCCTACCGGGACCAGACTCGCCGCAGCGACTAGGCGCGGCCTGGATCGGTCTGGTCCTTAACGCTCGGGGCTTTGAGCGCGCCCAACGGACAGCCGTCGACGAGATCAATCTCGTAGTGATGGTGACCGACACGTTCTCGCAGAAGAACCAAGGGATGACGACGGAGGAATCAATCGCTACCGTCGAGTCGGTCGTCCCGCTAGCCCAAGCTGCCGGGTTGCGCACCAGCGTCACGATGTCCGCGTCCTTCGGCTGCCCTTACGAGGGGGAAGTCCCAGTCGCTCGAGTGGCCGACGTTGCCGGTCGGCTCGCGCTGACCGGCGTCGATGAGATTGCCGTGGCCGACACCATCGGCGTCGCGGTCCCGCGCGATGTTGCCCGCCGGATGGCCGCGGTGAAAGCGGTGACGGGTCGCACGCAACTGCGGGTCCACGTTCACAACACCCGCAATACGGGCTACGCAAGTGCGCTGGCTGCCTACGAGGCGGGAGTCCGGGTGCTCGACTCCAGCCTCGGCGGAATTGGTGGTTGTCCGTTTGCCCCGCGTGCAACCGGGAATATCGCAACCGAGGACCTCGTCTTCGCCTTGGAACGCTCAGGGGTCAACACCGGGCTCGATCTCGATGAGCTGATCCGAACCAGCGATTGGCTAGGCGAGCAGCTAGGCCGACCCACCCCGGCGCTGGTGTCCAAGGCTGGGCCTTTCCCACCTGCCTAGTAGACGTGTCCTTTCTCTAGCAGTTTCGCTCTCCCCAAGGACGTCCATATTCGCCTGGCCCGTTCGGCCTCTCGTGGCCCTTCGCCTTCGCCCGGGACTTTGGTCCCAACAGTCGAGGGACACCGGTCCACACGGCTGAGGGGCCCTCGACTGTTCGGCTAGGTGGACTCGCGCAGTTCTGCGGTGTTGGCCGTCATTCGTTCACCTTGCGTTCACCTTCTCAGCGTCTTTTCGTTACTGATATCGCCTACCTTCGAATCACCGAGCACACCAGTGAGCAACTCAAATGTGCCGACGCCACCGACAGCCGGTCGGCGAAATCGTCTTAGAGGAGAGCAGTGAAGATCAATCGAGGGATTCAGCTTCTGGCAGTTGCGTCAGTGGGCGCACTCGCACTAACGGCTTGCAGCGGCGACTCCGGTTCGGATAGTTCGATCAAGGCCTCAGGGTCGACGGCCCAGAAGAACGCGATGACGCAGTGGATTAGTGCCTACCAGCAGGCGAACGTCGGATCGACGATTGAGTACCAGTCCAATGGCTCAGGTGCCGGAATTCAGGACTTCATCAACAATCAGACCGCCTTCGGTGGGTCAGATGCGGCTATCCAAGGCGAGGACCTAACCGCTGCCGATCAGCGTTGCGGTACCGGACCTGCTATCAACATCCCCACTGTGGGTGGAGCGATCGTGGCGGCCTACAACGTCGAGGGCCTCGACAAGCTCGAGCTGAGCTCGTCAGTCCTAGCCCAGATCTTCAACGACAAGATCACTACGTGGAATGATCCAGCGATTGCCAAGCTCAACCCAGGTGCCAACCTGCCTGATGCAAAGATCGTCCAGTACCACCGGAGCGAATCCTCGGGTACGACCGACAACTTCTCGCGGTTCCTCAAGGCGAGCGCTCCCAGCGAGTGGACATACGAGACTGGCAAGGATTGGGTCGCCCCAGGGGGACAGGGATCCAAGGGCAATGAGGGTGTCTCCGCATCGATTAAGAGCACCGAAAACTCGATCGGCTACATCGAGCTCTCCTTCGCGCAGGATCAGAATCTCGCCATGGCGAGTATCGACAATGGCGGCGGAGCAGTGGTGCCAACATTCGAGACCGCATCGGCTGGGATTGAGACCGCAAAGGTCGTCGGAACTGGCAATAACCTCGCGCTAGAACTCGACTACACCACGGATGCTCCCGGCGCCTACCCGATCGTTCTTGTGACCTACCAAATCACTTGCGAGAAGGGCCTGTCTGCCTCAGATCTGCCGTTGACGAAGTCGTTCTTGGAGTACACCGCAACGCCGGAAGCCCAGGCGATGCTCGGCGACATCGGATACGTGCCGATGCCAACCGGACTGCTAACCAAGGTCAACACATCTATCGGATCTATTAGCTAGGCAAGATCCATCGATATGTACCAACCACAACGTGGAGTTGTTGCCTGCTTTCCACAGCGTCAGCAGGCAATAGCTCCACGTTCGGTTGGATGATCGCACCAAACATCGAGTAGGTAGGGGAAACCGGATGGCGCAGCAGACGCTGTCGCAGCCAGACGAGGTATCAATCAAAGGTGCCAGCGTCCGCCGCGGAGACAAGGTGTTCTTCAACCTTGCGCGGTCCGCTGGCATCTTCATGTTGCTCCTGACTGGATCGATCGGGCTGTTCCTGTTGTGGAAGGCGATTCCTTCCCTGCAAAGCAACACTGGCAACTTCTTTACCACCCAGACGTGGTTCCCCGATTCCACTCCACCGCTGTTCGGTATCGCGGCCTTGGCGTTCGGAACGCTCATGACGTCGGTGATCGCCATGGTGATTGCCGTGCCCGTGGCAATCGGTATCGCGCTGTTTATCGCGTTCTATGCGAATCGACGGATCGCCTCGAGCCTGGGCTTCGTCGTCGACCTCTTGGCCGCTGTCCCCTCGATCATCTTCGGGCTCTGGGGACTGTCTGTACTCATGCCGAATATGCAGGGATTCGTCGAATGGCTGAGCACCTACTTCGGTTGGATCCCGATCTTCGCCAACCCTGAAGAGGTTTACACCAAGAGCATCCTCATCGCTGGCGTCGTCCTAGCCATCATGATTCTTCCGACGATCTCGGCTGTCACCCGCGAAGTCTTCTTGCAGGTTCCGCGCGGCCATATGGAGGCATCACTGGCGCTGGGTGCGACGCGGTGGGAGATGATCCGAATGGTCGTCTTCCCGTTCGGAAAGCCCGGCATGATCAGCGCTTCGATGCTGGGGCTTGGTCGCGCGCTAGGAGAGACGATCGCCGTCGCGCTGATTCTCTCGGCAGTATTTGAGATCAACTGGCAGATCACCGAGCCAGGTGGCAACACCTTCGCTGCCAACATCGCCCTGAAGTGGAACGAAGCCGGAACCAACGGGCTTTCAGCACTGATCGCCTCCGGGCTCGTGCTCTTCATCATCACCCTTCTGGTGAACATGGTCGCGCGGTGGATCATTTCCCGGCGCAAGGATTACTCAGGAGCTAACTGATGAGTCAGATACAGCAAGATCTGCCAGTCTCCTCGCTGGAGTTGCAGAATGAGCTCAAAGGCAAGCGCCTACCGAGGTGGGCGCCGTGGGCGGTTGCCGGTGGGGCGGTTGTTCTCGCTCTGGTGTTGGCACTTGTCGGCGCGATCTCTGGGATTCCACTGATCGCGGTTGTCGCTGGCCTGCTCTTTGTTGTGGGAGAGACCGCATGGAGTTTCCGCGTCGAGGGGCGTCGGCATGCGACGGATCGGTTCGCTACCACGATCGTTTACACCGCATTTGTCGTGGCAGTCATCCCGTTGATTGCGATTCTGTTCTCAGTTGTTCAGAAGGGCATGGCGGCGTTCAGCCTCGACTTCCTCACCGGAACGATGCGAAATATCAACGCTCGCGACGCCGGTGGCGGGGTAGCCCACGCGCTCGTCGGCACTATCGAGCAGGTAGCGATGGCGACTGTTATCGCTGTGCCGATCGGCATCCTCGTGGCGATCTACTTGGTCGAGTTCGGTCGCGGGCGCCTCGCGACCTGGATTTCCTTCTTCGTCGACGTCATGACCGGCGTACCGTCTATTGTCGCGGGTCTCTTTATCTTCACCGGTCTCATCCTCACGTTTGGACTTGAGCGGTCGGGATTCGCTGCATCCCTATCCCTGGTCATCTTGATGTTGCCGGTGGTTGTTCGAACAACCGAAGAGATGATCAAGCTCGTTCCGAACGATTTGCGTGAAGCCGCCTATGCCCTCGGGGTGCCCAAGTGGCGCACAATTATGAGCATCGTGCTGCCGACTGCGATTCCTGGAATCATTACCGGGGTGATGTTGGCGGTCGCCCGCGTCGCCGGGGAGACGGCGCCGCTGTTGCTGACGACCTTCCTGTCGCAAAGTATGAACTGGGACCTGTTCAACGGTCCACAGGCGGCTCTGCCCACCATGATTTGGGACCAGATTGCTAGCGGCACCGATACCGCGCTGGATCGGGCCTGGGGTGCGGCGCTGGTTCTGATCCTCTTTGTCGCGATTCTGTATGTGGGAGCTCGCATCATCGCCAAGGTCTACGCACCGAAGACACATTGATTGATGGACTTATGTACTGCACACTAGGAAGACACCAGCTGATGGGGACAAGTAATGGCTAAGCGCATCGATATCACGGACCTGAACATCCACTATGGGGCGTTCGAGGCAGTATCTGGTGTCAACCTGGCGGTTGAGCCGCGATCCGTGACTGCTCTGATCGGTCCCTCCGGCTGCGGAAAGTCCACCGTTCTGCGTTCTCTGAACCGAATGATCGAGGTCATTCCGAATGCGCGCGTTGACGGCAAGGTATTACTCGACGGCCAGGACATCTATGGCGAGGATGTTGACCCTGTCAACGTCCGGCGAGTTATCGGAATGGTCTTCCAGCGTCCGAATCCCTTCCCGACGATGTCCATCTACGACAACGTCATCGCTGGCATCAAACTGGAGAAGCGTCGATCGAAGAAGGCCGACAATGATGACATCGTTGAGCGCTCGCTGCGCGCGGCTAATCTCTGGGGTGAGGTCAAGGATCGGCTAGGTCGCCCAGGCGCTGGCCTGTCCGGTGGCCAGCAGCAGCGGCTGTGTATCGCCCGTGCCATTGCCGTTGAGCCGCAGGTCGTTCTGATGGATGAGCCGTGTTCCGCCCTCGATCCGATCTCGACGCTGGCCATCGAGGAGCTGATTACGCAGCTTCGCGAGGAGTACACGATCGTGATCGTCACTCACAATATGCAGCAAGCAGCCCGTATCTCGGATACGACCGCCTTCTTCAACCTGTCGGGTGCTGGCAAGGCCGGCCACTTGATTGAGGTCGGACCAACCCAGCGGATGTTCTCTAACCCGGAAGAGAAGGCAACCGAGGACTACATCTCGGGCCGCTTCGGCTAGAAAGCCGCCTAGGGCTCGTGGCGCTCGATCGCAGTCACTCGAAGGCCCTTCTTCGGATGGAACTCGCGGTGTAAGACGATGAACCCGCCCGGCGGCAGCGACGGATCAAGCTGGTCCGACTTCGCCATACCGATCTTGCGTTCCAAATGCTTGAGCAGTTCCGGAAGTAGCGGTCGATGGGTGCAAAGCAGTACGGAATCCTCGATCGTCAGAATCGCATCGAGGCGCTTGAAGGAGCCACCCTTACCGTCGCGAAAGCCGTCCTCGCTGAACAAGGCCTCGGTGGCAATCTTGATGCGCCTCTTGTTGGCGTAAGGGGTGACAGTGTCGACACAGCGGACTGCATCCGAGGAGAAGATCTGGGCAACTCCGAAGGCATCGATTGTCGGTACCAGTAAGCCCGCGTGCCGTGTCCCGTCTGCCGCCAGTGGACGCAGAGCGTCTGGCTTTTTACCCCAACTCGCTCGGCGCCGTGCTTGGGTATGGCGCAAGATAACCAGCGGCGAGGTTCTCGGCGCAGCAACGGCAGCGCGCATCAACTGCACATCGCGGGGGTAGGTCAGCCGCTTCGAGGCCTTATCCGGTGAGAGCCATTCGAGGTTGTCAATCTCGGAGTTCGGACTGAACCCGGGTCCGCCAGGAACAACCCACGCGACCCAATAGCGAACTGTCTTGCGGCGACCCTCAACGTTGTAGCCAGCGGTGGCCAGCGGAACCCCTAGCACGCAGAGTTCGCCGGTCTCCTCCAACGTTTCCCGGTGTGCTGCGGCGACAACGTGCTCGCCAGACTCAAGCTTGCCCTTAGGTAGTGACCAGTCCTTGTGGCTCGGGCGGTGGACGACACAGACCTCGGTTTTACCCTTGTTCTGGCGCAAGAGCACTACGCCAGCAGCGCGGATCGGGTTCTTTGTTCTACTCATCGGTGGCCCAGTCTGGTCTTCTTCTGGATCGCCTTTACCTTCGGCCAGATCCGGTTGAATTCGAGTCGGTTGTGAATCTCGCATTCGAACTCGTGCTCGTGGAGTAACCCGAGTGCGAATCCAGTTCGACCGTCGATCACGTCGCTAGCCGCCATCTCGCGCAGGACATCCTGGGCGATACAGGCGTCTTGGTGGTCGCCGAGGACCTCGGTGACCTCGCTGAGGGCATCGGCTAGACGCTTAGCGGGAGCCCCGAACACACCGCTAACGGCTTCAGCGCTGTAGCGGGCACGTTTTGCGCTAATCCGTGCCTCATGCCAGGTTTCGGCTGGTCCTTCGAGTTCGAGTTGCTTAACGCGGCGGGCCAACTGACGGAAGGCCCGCTCGACTAGTTCTGGCAGCACATCACGGCTGGGGTCGTCGGCGACCTCGGTGAGTCGTGGATTGGCAGCCGCGTCCACGAGCGCATCGAGTAAGGCGAGGTGCCGAGGGGTGCTCAGTGAGGCGATTGCGCTACCTCTGGCGTGGTCCAACCTGTCTCGTAGTTGTGGGTCGATAATCGCCCGAACCAGCGCGCTATCGCGTGCTCCCAGGTGCTGGCTGTGCTTATCGAGCCGATCGAGCAGCACCTCTGTGTCGCGCGCGCCGCCGAGTTCGCTGGCAGCCCAGCCGAGTTCCTTGCGCAGGCCGTCAGCCCATTGCTTGTCTACCAGCGGGCCAAAGGCCTTTAGCCCACTACGCAGGCGGCGAGCAGCCACCCGCATCTGATGGACTGCATCGGGTAGATCACGGCGCACCCG
This sequence comes from uncultured Actinomycetes bacterium, assembly GCA_946803585.1. Taxonomy (GTDB): domain Bacteria; phylum Actinomycetota; class Actinomycetes; order S36-B12; family UBA10799; genus UBA10799. The sequence goes on along the minus strand of CAMPEQ010000003.1, from coordinate 51,653 downwards.
AACATCCTGGGTAATGAACGCGCGGATGTACTTGCGCAGGAAAGCGGTGATTGCCTCAGCTGCAGGATCCAGGGGCCCAACCGCGGCTGGTTCGAGGACATCTGGGGGTCCACCAGCGTCCGGTCCCAGCGCGCTCGCCGCCTTACTCAAGGTTGAGCGCTTCGCTCCAGCACGCTCGAGCTCCGCCACAATGCTCGTTAGATCGGCCCCATCGAAGAGCGCTTCGACTTCGATCTCTCGGTATCGCTCGACGATCACACCGTTATCAAAGATGGACACGCTGTCATCGACCATCTCGGCCACGGCAGTTCCGTCGGCGCTATACAACAGGTAGGGAATGCGCTCGGTGTTCACCTGAGCGATCGGCCGAAGATCGGCCCCCCGCGAGTACGGCAGAACAACTCCTGCGAGCTCCACCGGAATCTTCCCAGCAGCACCAGCGGACAGCGGGAGCTGTAGCTCGTCGCGGATCCCGCTATCGATCCCCTTCACGGGGAGCTTCAGATGCCACCCAGCATCGATACCACCCTCACGGCGGCGGAAGGTCACACCCCACCGGAAAAGCCGCAAGTCGTCGGTGTCGTAGTAGATCGCAGCGAGGTTTCGTGTGACCTGGCGCTTGGCGCGAGCAACTCCGATATCGGCGGTCACGAGGTCCGGCAGTTTGAACAGACCGTGAACGCGCAGCTTTACTTCAACCTCGCGGACCGTTGTTGGCGCTGCACCCTTGGGTGCCGCAGTGCGCTCTTGGGTTGGATCTTCGCTCATCGGGTGCTTCCGATTGGGCGCTGCCGCAACGTAATCAAGTAGTGCTGTAGATCGCGCAAGGGTGCTCCATTAGTCGCCGTGTGTACGCCGTGCCAGTCGCCATTGGCGTCGAGCTGCCAAGAAGCGGTCTGTGGGTCGAAGCTTAGATCAAGCAAGTACGCAATCTCGGCGATGTGGACGGCGTTTGTGATGGAAACTAGGGTCTCAATCCGACGGTCTAAGTTCCGATGCATCATGTCGGCCGATCCAATGAAGATCTCCGGCTCCCCAGCGTTGGCGAACTCGTAGATTCGCGAGTGCTCCAGAAATTGACCGAGAATGCTGCGGACCCGAATGTTCTCTGACAGGCCTGGGACACCAGGGCGCAGTGCGCAGATTCCGCGCACGAGCAGATCAATCGGTACCCCTGCCTGAGAGGCGCGGTAGAGCGCATCGATGACCTTCTCGTCGACGATTGAGTTGCACTTGAACCTAATCCGAGCTTCCCGGCCAGCTAGGTGATGCTCGACCTCCCGCTCGATACGTTCAACTAAACCTAAGCGAACCGAGTGAGGTGCAACGAGCAGGCGAGAATACTCAGTGTTCATCGAATAGCCGGACAGTCGATTGAACAAGTTCGCTACGTCTTCACCTACCTCCTCGTCGCAGGTCAGCAGACCAAGATCCTCGTAGAGTCGCGCGGTCTTCGGGTGGTAGTTCCCTGTCCCGATGTGGCAGTACCGCTTCAACGAGTCACCCTCGTCGCGAACAACCATCGACAACTTGCAGTGGGTCTTAAGCCCAACGAGTCCATAGACCACGTGAACACCTGCTCGCTCGAGTTTGCGAGCCCAGGAGATGTTGGCCTCCTCATCGAATCGGGCCTTGATCTCAACCAGCACAAGTACCTGTTTGCCGGAGTGGGCCGCATCAATGAGCGCATCGACGATGGGGGAATCGCCCGAGGTTCGGTAGAGCGTCTGCTTGATTGCTAGCACCTTGCGATCATTGGCAGCTTGTTCCAGGAAGCGCAGAACGCTGGTTGAGAATGAGTCGTATGGGTGATGAAGTAGGACGTCGCCGCGACGCATCGCATCCAGGACATCTGGGGCAGATGCTGTCTCCACCTCGGCGAGCTCACGGTTGGTCTTGGGAACAAAAGCGGGAGCCTTCAGGTCATCCCGGTCTAGACCAACAAGGGTCCACAGTCCCGTGAGGTCCAGTGGTCCGGCCAGCTCGAAGACCTCGGAATCACTGACCTTCAGCTCGCGCACGAGGAGGTTAAGGAGGTGGCTATCGATTCCCTCTTCCACTTCGAGGCGAACGGGTGGGCCAAAACGTCGTTGCATGAGTTCGCGCTCAAGGGCCTTGAGTAGGTTCTCGGCGTCGTCCTCCTCTACCTCCACATCCTCGTTCCTGGTAACCCGGAATGTGTGGTTCTGGCGAACGTCAAGTCCAGGGAAGAGACGATCGAGGTGCGCCGAGATAACGTCCTCGAGCGGAACAAAGCGCTGCGGACTGACTTGGATGAACCGCGGGAGCATCTCCGGCACCTTGACCCGAGCGAAGAGCTCGGAATCTGTGTCGGGATTGCGAACAATGACCGCCAAACTCAGCGAGAGCCCGGAGATATAGGGGAAGGGGTGGGCGGGATCGACGGCTAGCGGTGTCAAAACCGGGAAGACTCGCTCGTCGAAGAAGGCAGCCATCTCGCGACGCTCATCGGTGGTGAGGCCATCCCAGCGAACCATCTCGATGCCCTCTTCGGACAGCGCAGGCCGAATATCATCGCGGAAGCAGTTTGCTTGGCGTTGCATAAGCTCACGGCTCGCGCTTAGCACCGCATCGTGGACCTCGCGGGGTAAAAGGCCGGACGCTGCGCGCACCGCAATTCCGGTGGCAATGCGGCGCTTGAGCCCGGCCACTCGGACCATGTAGAACTCATCAAGATTGCTCGCAAAGATCGCCAGGAACTTCGTTCGTTCCAGCAGGGGGAGCTCGGGATCTTCAGCGAGTTCTAAGACCCGTTGGTTAAAGGCCAGCCACGACAACTCTCGGTCGATGAAGCGATCCCGCGGGAGCGCGTCAGAAAGACGGTCAACATCAGCGGATTCGGAGTCGGTCACGGTGTCACTGCTCATGGCGCGAGCTTGCCAGACGGCGAGCCAATCTGCATCGTCAGCCTTCGTTCGGTCGAGCCGGGACCGGCGAGGAATACAGAACGTCCTTCTCGTAGCGCGCAAAACCCAGTCGCTCGTAGGTCTTGATTGCTGCGGTGTTCGCGGCATCCACGTACAGGATGATCTCTGTGAGGCCTTGAGACTTTAGGTATTCCATTCCTAGAACGGTCAGCGCGCGACCGAGTCCGCGTCCGTGCCAACGAGGTTCAATGCCCAGCACGTAGACCTCACCTAGTGAATTGCCATCGTTGCGGTGGACTTTGGTCCAGTGAAATCCGACTAGCTCGAGCGCTCCATCCTCGGCGCCGCTGTCGTCGGTTAGCGCCTCGGCCAGCAGGAATCCGTCCGGATCAAACCAATCTGCTCGCTCTCGAGTCGCTAAGTCGTCTTTGGTCCAACGGCCCTGATCGGGTAGGTCGGCAAATGCCCGCGCGTTTAGTTCGAGCCAGCGATCGCCGTCGGTATCGGCCTCGAAGCTGCGCACCCTAACTCCGACCGGAAGTGGCGCCACCGGAAGCTCGCCCAGAAGCGTCCGGCGCATGCGGTAGAGCGTGCGAGCAATGCTGAATCCGCGCGACTCGGCAATCGTGCCCGCCGCAGCTGCCTCACCGTGAACCCACATGTCCAGGCGTCCGCCCGTCTCGCGAAGCGCATGGTCCAGGAGCGTTCCACCGATTCCATCCGCTCGAGCCTGAGGATCGAGCGCGATTTCCAGGGTTGCGCCGGTCGGGTTGTTGAGGTCGATACTCGCGTACGCGACCAGCTTCTCATCCGTGAATCCACGGAGGTGTCGGATTCCGCTGGCCTGTCCGGCGAGTAGCTGGGTAGTGACCTGTTCCGATAATGGACGTACGCCATCGGACTCGGTCACTCGCTCAACGAGGTGGGCGACCGCGTCCACCTCATCGCCGCGCAGGGCATCGGTGACGTCGATAGAAGTGGCGTGTGCCATACAGATTCCGTTCAAGGTCTCGTGGTCATTTGGCTCTGCGGGTACTCTATGGGAGTACAAGGTCGTGCCGGTGGCTCTTGGAGGAGGCGTCATGAGCTCTTTACTCCTACTGACTGACGCCCTCGCCCCAACTGCGGAGGTACTACCCGCGCTGGGCCTACTTCAACATCAGGTCCGAGTCCTACCTGCCGATGGTGCCGCTCTCCTTGACGCTCCCCGTGTCGACGCGGTCCTCGTTGATGGCCGCCGCGAGCTCCCGCGTGTCCGTAGCCTTTGTCGGGTGATTCGGTCAACCGGGGTTGACGTTCCAGTCTTGCTCATTCTCACTGAGGGCGGATTAGCCGCTGTCACTGCCGAATGGGGAGTCGATGACGTTCTGCTGGATTCGGTGGGACCAGCGGAGGTTGAGGCCCGCCTACGAATCAGTATCGGTCGGCTCAACGCCCTTTCTAATGTGACCGCAAGCGAAGAGATCCGCAGCGGCGAGCTCGTGATCGATGAAGGCACTTACTCCGCTCGGATCAAGACCCGAGCGCTGGACTTGACCTTCAAGGAGTTCGAGCTAGTGAAGTACCTAGCCCAACATCCGGGCCGTGTATTCACCCGTGCGCAGCTACTGCAAGAGGTGTGGGGCTACGACTACTTCGGGGGAACTCGGACAGTCGACGTTCACGTTAGGCGACTTAGAGCCAAGCTCGGCCCGGAGCATGAGGCTCTCATCGGCACAGTGCGGAATGTTGGCTACCGGTTTGTGGTTCCCCCTAAGGAAGAGCAGGTAGCCGCCAGTGTCGGACAGGAGCAGTAGTGACGGGACTGATTGCTGTACTCGTTGTGCTAGCCGCCGCGACCGCGTTCGGGTTGTGGCGCAAACGTAGTAACGGTCGCTTCAAACAGACGCACATCACCTCGGACTCTTCGACCGACAATGGCCCGGAATTCCCGGCGCTCACCGCCGACCAACTCGGCGAAGCACTGGGGCAGCGGGCGACCCTAGTTGAGTTCACTAGTGCCTTCTGTGCTCCATGTAGGGCAACCCGTCGCGTCCTCGATCGCGTCGCTGCCGATGTCGCTGGCGTTGCGGTCATTGAGGTCGATGCGGAGACCGAGCTGGACCTGACTCGGGAACTCGGAATCCTTCGGACACCAACCGTTCTCATCCTCGATAGCGTGGGCACAATTCACCATCGGGCTGCGGGGGAACCGCGATATGCAGATGTTGTCGCTGCGCTGGGTGCAGTGATTCCCGATATCGCCGATTCGCACAGCTGAGATTCCGATCGTGACCCCCGCTAGACGAATCGCCCATTCACCACTTACCCTAGGTGCTGTGTTCCTACAGGTAGATCTTGTGAAGCGACGGACGGTTGACTACTGCCGCGCGACTACCTGTCTCTGTATGCGCTAGCCGCAGCTGGCTTTTTGCCGCTGCCGCCGACCCTGGTGGCTCGCCTTTTTGAGCTCACTTACCTCGAGCTTCATCGCAAGGAGCTCACAATCTGATTGTGACAGGAAGACAATGCCAACAAGATCCACTGATCCAAGTAAGCCGACTGCTGCGAAACCGTCCACCAACACCGCCGCGCGAGTGCGCGGAGCGCGCCAAGTCGATCCGCGCGGGCCTCGATTCGGAGCGGTGATCACCACCGTCGTACTTGCGCTGATCCTCGTGCTTGGTCCCGAGTCAGGGATCGCGCTCGCTCTACTTGCTATTCAGACACTGGTATTCGCAGCGGGTGCAGTCCTTGGGCTCGGTGCCCAGCCCTACGGTTGGGTTTTCCGCCGCTTCGTTCGCCCGCGTCTTGGACCGCCAGCTGAGCTAGAAGACCAGGCACCGCCTCGGTTTGCCCAAGCTGTGGGACTGGCCTTTGCCCTCGTCGGTGCGCTAGGTCTACTCACCGGCATCTCAGCAGTTTTCTACGTCGCAATCGGTGCGGCCCTAGCTGCTGCTTTTCTCAACGCAGCGTTCAATATTTGCCTGGGCTGCGAGATGTACCTCATCGGCAAACGCCTCGGGCTAGGCAAGAAGGTGCTCACCGCCTAACGGGCGAGCCATCACCTCACCCCGTCAACAACCAGCTCGACCCAAGTACCGCACCACCACGCAAGCAACCACCACGCAAGCAACGACCATCACAACACCGCACCACCAGCTAGCCAACACAACGCAAGTCACCGCAGCGCAAGTCGCTGCATCGCAAGTCACTGCAACGCAAGTCACCGCAAGACGCCCGACCAAGTCACCCGCAGGGGTGAACATTCAAAGGAACTGGAGATAACAACGTGAGCCGCGAATCTGCGCTAGTCACAGCCGACTGGGTCGAAGAGAACCTAGACAACGACAACGTCGTGCTGATCGAGGTCGACGAGGACACCACCGCGTACGACAAGAACCACATCCGTAACGCCATTAAGTTCAACTGGCACACCGACCTCACCGAGCCGGTACGTCACGACGTGCTGACCAAGGACCAGTTCGAGGCGCTGCTGTCGGCGAACGGCATCAGCAACGACGACACCGTCGTGCTCTACGGCGGCAACAACAACTGGTTCGCCGCGTACGCCTACTGGGAGTTCAAGCTCTACGGTGTGGAGAACGTCAAACTGCTCGACGGCGGACGTAAGAAGTGGGAACTTGACTCCCGCGAACTCGTCACAGACGTCCCAACCCGTCAGCCGGCAACCTTCGTTGCTTCCGAGCAGGACAAGAGCATTCACGCCCTGCGTGATGACGTGCTAGCCGCTATCGGGTCGCACAACCTCGTCGACGTTCGCTCACCTGATGAGTACTCCGGCAAGCTGCTGGCCCCCGCGCACCTTCCACAGGAGCAGTCGCAGACCGCTGGGCACATCCCAACCGCCGCGAACATCCCCTGGAGTAAGGCTGCCAACGACGACGGAACCTTCCGCTCCGATGCCGAGCTCAAGGAGCTCTACGAGGCAGAGGGTGTCGACCTAGGCAAGGACACGATCGCCTACTGCCGAATCGGCGAGCGCTCGTCGCACACCTGGTTCGTTCTTCAAGAGATCCTTGGAGTCGAGAACGTTAAGAACTATGACGGCTCGTGGACCGAGTACGGCTCGCTCATTGGTGTACCTGTCCAACTCGGTGCGGTAGCGGGATCACCAGCTGGAGGCCAAGCCTGATGTGTGGCGCAGTTGCTGGCGGACTTTCGACGGAAGGAATTGACGTGTCAAAAGAAACAATCATTCAGGGAAGTGTGACTCAAGGCGGCCAGCCAGTCGGTGGCGCCTACGTGCGACTTCTTGATGGCAGTGGCGAGTTCACGGCCGAGGTTCCCACGAGTGCAACCGGTCAGTTCCGGTTCTTCGCGGCACCAGGATCTTGGACCTTGCGAACCTTGGCGCCCGGAGCAACCTTGGACCGTCCCGTAGTGGCGACCCAGGGCCAGGTCGCAGAGGTAGCCGTCGAGCTTCCCGCCTAGTCAAGGCCCAGGCTCGAACGAGTTCAACACGAACGAGTTCAATAGGCGCAAATCGAACCCCATCAGGCGCAGCAACCTGCTGCCTGGTGGGGTTCGTGCGTGCCTGACTGAGTCCAAATAGCTCAACACGGACTACTCGCAGCTCACAACCGTGCGGAGTGTCGGTGTTCGGTTATGACCCTCGGAATCCCGTCGGCGTCCAAGGCTATGGGAATCCGTTGGGAGTGCACCTGATGGTGATGCCGGGAACAGAGCAGGACCAGGTTGTCCAGGCTCGTTGGCCCGCCTTGGCTCCAATGCTGGATGTGATGTCCTTCTGTCCAGCCAGGTGGCTTGTCGCAGAACGGGAAGGCGCAACCGCCATCTCGCAGGGTAAGCGCCGTTCGCAGCTGCTCGGGAATAGTTCGCGTTCGGCGCCCGATATCTAGTGGCTTGCCGGCCGGAGTCAGCAGGATGCGTTGAACACTTGCGTCACATGACAGCTGTTGGGCCCGAGTCGTGCTGATGGCTATCTCGCCAGGGCCGTTGGTTGTCCGCAGCGTGGCAGCGAATAGTCGAAGCGAACCGTCAATAAGCCGGGCTTTGAGATTCGAGTTACTTGGCCGTGACTGCGGATTAGCGAGCCGTTCAAATGGAATGGTGACGCAGATGTTTGCAGGCGCACCCCCGGAGGTCGGCAGTGCGCCCGATTCAAGGGCTGGATCGATGATGACATCGATGAAGGCATCGGCTCGTTGGGCGGCCGTGGAGTTCGTGATTCGGTAGTTGCCGTGCTCCGCTTGGGCTCGCTGTGCCTTTGCGGTGTCTTTAGCGTCCGGATGCTCGCATCGGTGCAGATCGAGAGCGGCATTGATCGCAACCATGATCTTCATTCCCTGGTCGGGTCCAAAGAACCCGTCGAGCTTAAAGCCATCCCCGAGTTGCCGGATGTGTAGTTCCCGGCGGGCATGAGCCGCATCATCGCCAGGGGTATCAGGGATGGGATCAATCTGATTGGCCCACAATGTGAGTGTGTGCTTCAGGTCAGTGATGGTGACTCGTTGTGCAAGATCCACAAAGATCGACATGAACTCGGAAAGTGCGGCATCGCGATGTGTGGTGCGCAGTCCAATCGACAGGATTGTGTCGACCTTGGCTCGGCTGACGAGTCCCTCCTGGCACGCCTGCTCAAGTTCGGGGAACCGAGAAAACGCATTGGCGGTCCGCAAATCGGCTTTCGCCTGACGATGATCCATGACGTGCTCGCGTCGCAAGAACGATGCCGGGGTGCCGTTGGGATCGGAATCGCGCCACACCTCGCTGGCTTTGATCGTGGCCACGAGTGCAACCCGGTAGGCATCGACCTGCGCAGCGAGTGCCGTCGCCCGCGCGAGTTGCTCTGACGCGTCAGGTCCCGACAGCGATCCAAGGCTTGCTTGCAGGGCAGTCAGGAGCTTGGCCGCATCATCCAGACTGGGCGGTCCGGATAGCTCGATCGACATTCCCATCACCCCCGATTCAGATCCGAACTCCGACAAATTCGAACGTCTGATCGAAGAATATCCCGTATCTATCAGCCCGCGCAAACGCCTTTCTTCCCGCTGTGGAGAACGGCTGAGAACAGCTGAAAGGCGAAGTCAGTAGATCAAAGCTTGGGTGTTCTCCTGGAGTGCCTCCTCAACAAAGGAGGCAGCCCCGGCGATCGTTGCTCCCGCAGCGAGGTCCTCGGCAGTGATCCCCCGACGGGCCGCGCACTGGGTGCACAACGTGAGCCGCCCATCGCCGATGATCGCGTCACGAAGTTCCACAACGTCCGCTGCACCGAACAGATCAAGCTTGGGTTCTCGCCCGGCAACGGCAATCCACGATGCTTCCCCAGTGAGCCAGACGGAGACCTCGGCGCCAGCCGCAATGGCGGTAGCCGCAACGGTTAGCGCCTGAGAACACCGCTCGGCGTCGGCCGATGTCGCGGTTCCAGACGTAATCTTGAGTACTAATCGCTGCATGTCTCTATCGTAAGTCGACCAGCGGTGAGCGTGTGCGAGTGATTGCCACCCAATCAGGTAAGGTTTGGCCTGTGTTGGATGCCATCTTTACCGCCCTCATGGTTGTCGTCGTGGTAGCGAGCGCTTGGTTCGCTGGTTATGTCTTGTATCGACTGTTCAAGACCGGCCCGCGCTAACCGGGGTCCGACTGATGAGTGAGAGTTCCACGCCCCTTCCTAGCGAGCTACCCGAAGCGATCGTCTCCATCTCCTGGCTGCTCGGAACCTGGGTCGGGGTCGGCCTTGGCACCTACCCGACGATCGAGGACTTCCGGTTCGGCCAGGAAGTGACCTTCACCAATGACGGGCGACCGTTTCTGACTTACTCAAGCACCTCGTGGATCCTTGACGAAGACGGCAACCGAATCCGCCCAGCCGCGAGTGAATACGGCTTCTGGCGCCCACAACCTGACAATGGTCTTGAGGTTCTGCTGGTTCATTCGACCGGACACCTCGAGACGTACCACGGCACCAACGAGGTCACTGGAATCGCGGACGCAACGATCACCGGCGCCCGATGTGAACTAAAGACCGACATCGTCGCGCGCAGCGAGAACGCGAAGGAGTACGACGGCGGAGTTCGGTTGTACGGCCTCATCGAGGGTGACCTGGGCTGGGCGTTCGACATGTCTGCGGTTGGCGAGCCACTTACGAACCACCTCTCGGCTCGGCTCGCAAAAATCGGCTAGTGACACAGGACGCCTTGCGTGAACAGCTTCGAAGAGCTGGGCTGCGGGCAACTTCCCAACGGCTCCTGGTGCTCGAACTTGTTAATCGAGAGCGCCACCTCAACGTCGAAGGGCTGACGCGCAGCGCCCAGGAAGCGGGCGCCGCACTGGACCTCTCGACGGCGTACCGCACGCTCGAAGCGCTGAACGAGGCGGGACTAGTTACTCACGCTCACCTCGGCGCCGGACCGCCCACCTACCACGCCGTTGATGCAGTTCCCCATATCCATTTGGTATGCAGAAGCTGCGGATCGATTGGGTCGGTGGCCGCCGAGAAGGTTGAGCCTGCGCTCAAGGCCGTCTCGACAGCCACCGGTTTCACTGCAGATCTTCGCCACCTAGTCATGCACGGGGTGTGCACAGCCTGCAATGGGACTGATCAGTCTTAACTACCGCTTAGTGAACCGGATGGTCACCTTCTTTGCTGAACCTGTGTCGTTGACCGCTTTCACCTGAACGCGGTACTTGCCGCTTCGGTTCGTCCCGCTGAGGGTCGTCTTGGTGTTACTTGAGGACTTCCAACTCTTGAACTTCTTGGGTTTTCCGGGCTTGGAGATCCGTACCTGGTAGCCGGTTGCGGTGCCGTTCTTGGACTTCTTCCACTTGACGACGACCTTCTTCTTCTTGATCTTCGCGACGCGAACATTGCGAGCCTTGGTCGGCTTACTCACCGGCGCTGGGTCGGTGACCTTGTCATCCCCGGGGTCGGTGAACGCGATGGGGCTGAAGGAATCCCAAGCCGTTGTGAGGCGGGTATGCGCCGCCCACACACTCACGCCCATCGGGGTGGTTGCAGGGCTCCACGCAACGTCATTGCCGTCGGTGTAGTTCCCGGTGATCTCCAGGGTTGTCTCGAACTCGCCATTGACGTCGGGACCGCTCGGTAGATACTGAGCTGCACCGAATACGCCTGGATCGTTGTAGCCGTTGGCTAGGTCCGCTGGGTTGGGTCCGAAGACGACGTACAACCCGGCAACACCGTTGCCCTGTTTGGTGGGGTCAAAACCTGACCCGCGGACGGTGACCGTCCGGGTCTCATTTGGTGCCAGGTTGGCTGCCCCGGTTACTGAGAGGGCAGGCGTCCAAACAGTTTCTGCGAACGAGACGCTTAGGGGAGCAGGCGACTTGTAGCTGTTGTATTCGCCGCGGTCCTCGGTAGCTTCCGCCGATGAGCTAGCGCGGAACCAATTGCGCATACTCGAGTCGATAGTGTCAACGAACTCGCTGGCGAACTGCTTACCTTCAAGCGGTGCGGACTCATCAGGGGTGCCAACGCCAGCCCAGGGTGGGGTGACGCTCCACTGCGTTGCGTCAGGCACATCGACGAGGTCGACGACATCGACAGTTCCGCGGTCTTCGACTGTTCCGGGTCCGGGGCCCTTGACTAGCACTGTCGCTGACAACGCCCCCGTGCCATCAGAATCGACCGAGACCGTCGGATCAGCCAACTCGACGTAGTAGTTGCCTCGGTTGATGTTGCCAAAACGAAGGCTGCCCGTGAAGTCGAGTTCAGTCGCGCCGGTGCTGGGATCGTAGGTTCCTGTTCCGTCACTGAATACCCAACCCCCATCGGTCTTGGCGACGTTACCGGAGGTGGTTTGGTCTTCGCGGATACTGAAGCAGCTGTCGGAGGCTTCATTCGCGGCGGTGACAAAGGCTCCGGCGAAGGCGCATTCGTTTACCTTCCAATTGAATGAGGCACCCGTTATCGCTCCGGGCGCCGCATAGGCGACCGATGCGCCAAGACCGACGGTCCCAGCCGTAATGATCATTGCCGTTATTGCAGATGTTGTCGTGCGCATTTTTCTCCTTCTGGTGATTTCACTGGATGTAGCTAGTGGGGGTGGTGGTTAGCTCGGGTTGATCGAATTGGTTGCAGCTACCCGAATCGAATCGGGATCAGAACGTCTTGGGATCGATCGGATGACCGCGTGTGATCTGCACGAGAGGCGATCACGCATTGTTCGACGGTGCAGTCGACGCCGCCAATCGATTCGCTCACGCGGATCGTGACGGTGAAACTGCCGTTTGCGCCGTAAGGAACGACGAGGTTCTTTCCGTATGGCGGAGGGTTGGACGAGATCCACTCGGAAGCGGCTGAGTCGCCGTCGGTGTCGGCGCCGCCGCCGCAGGGGCCCGGTGCTGCTCCCGATCTCGGCTTGACACAGAAGGCGACGTAGATCCCCTTGCTGGTATCGAATCCAGTGCCACGCACGGTTACCTGCGAACCAGGGCTAAGCCCGGTCGTCTTGCTGACCGTGAGCTGCGGATTAATCTTGATCGGCGCGACGGCCGAGGCTGCACTCGTCGGCTGAGCCTTGGCGGCCTTTGTCTTCTTCGGCTTCGCCGCTGCGCTCGTTGTTGCGGTGGCGGGGGCCTGCTTGGTTGATTGGGTCGAACTCGGACTCGATGAGGCTTTTGGGGACTTGGTGCTCACCGATGGCGATGAACTTGGGCTCGCCTGTGTAGGGGCTACTGCCATCGAAGTCGGCGGGACCTCGGTCGCTGAGCTCGCCGGACCAGCCACGCTGTCGCTAACGGACTCCGCGCTCTGCGACGAGCATGATGTGGCTGCCACAGCGGCGATCCCCGTCGCCGCTAGAGCGAGCGCCCTTCCAAAGTTCGTTCCGATTCGCACGCGATTACTCCCATTCAGTGACTGCTGTCCCGGGTTGCCACGGTTAGTGACCCCGGGTGAGTGAGGTAAGGCTAACCTAAGTAAGGTCGCGGTTTGAAGGGGGTCCTGCAACAGCAGTTGCACCGACTGACACCGCACTTACGCCAGGATTGGAAGCACAAGAATGTTGATCACTCGTCCGTTTTCGGAGCAGGTTCGCGACGAATCGCTCGCAGACCATCGGTCCGCTGAGGACGCCAAGTTCATCGTGGAACTGATGAAAGGGTCGCTCTCGAAGGCGCAATACGGGGCCTATCTATCGCAGTTCCAGGCGATCTACACGGTGCTCGATCAGGCGAATGCGGACCTTGCGTCGGACCCGCTATACCAGCAGTTCTCTGATCCGCGGCTAGCTCGGAGTTCCGGGATTGCGGCCGATCTTCGTGTACTGAACGTCCAGGCGCTACCGACGACGGCAGCTACTGATCGATACGTCGCACGGTTGCAATGGGCGCGGACAGCCTCGAATCTGCACGTCGTTGCTCATCACTACACCCGCTATCTTGGCGACCTTTCTGGTGGCCGGATCATCGCTTCCCGGCTCGGGAAGTTCATGGATCTCACCGCGACCGACGGGCTTGCCTTCTACCAGTTCCCGGACATCGAGAAGCTCCCGAAGTTCAAGCAGAGGTATCGCGAGCAACTCGATGCGCTGGCCCTAGATGGGGACCAGCGGGAGGTCTTCATCGAAGAGGTTCGAGTCGCCTATCGAATGAACGCCGAGGTCTTCGCGAGTCTGGAGATCTTCTTGTGAGGATGGCGTCAGGAGCGCTAGCAGCGAGAGGCTGGCTCGTCGTCGGTTTTGTTGCGATCCTCGTCGTGGCGGGTTGCTCGCCACGGGGCTCCCAGGAGACAGCCGCGAGCCAAGCGAATACCGCGATTCCGGTGTTCGGCGCCGATGCGCATCAAGTCTTGCCCGCCACTGTCACGGATGTATCGGGCGAGCAGATCACCGTCACGGATACCTCACGGATCGTCTCGCTCAACGGGGGGATCTCAGAGACGTTGGTAGCGATGGGCATGGTCGGGAGCATCGTGGGCCGGGATGTCTCTAGCGATTTTCCTGAAGTTGCCACGGTTGAGGTAGTCACCAATGGTCACGACGTATCGCCTGAGGGGGTGCTGTCCCTCGCCCCCACACTCGTCCTTGCTGACGAGCGAACAGGACCTCCGGAGTCGTTGGAAACGATCCAAAATGCTGGTGTCCCGGTTGTGCGTGTCCCAGAAGTTTGGGCATTAGCGGACCTAGCGAAACGAGTCGAGGCGATCGCAGCCGCAACTGGGCAGGTGCAGGCAGCAGATGCGATCAACAGCAGTATCGCCGCCGAGTTGGAGACTATTGAGACTCCGCAAGACCAGGCGGCACCGGTCGTCGCGTTCCTCTACTTGCGCGGAACCGCGGCGGTGTATCTGCTCGGAGGTAAGGGCAGTGGAGGCGATGACATCATTGCTGCGGCCGGCGGTATCGATGCGGGGACCAAGGCAGGGCTTGACTCCTTTACCCCCCTGACACCCGAGGCTTTGGTGAACAGCGCACCCGATGTCATCTTGGTGATGTCAAAGGGTCTTGATTCCGTTGGAGGTAAGGAAGGCCTCCTGCAGTTGCCGGGAGTCTCGGCGACTCCGGCGGGTCGCGACGGGCGAATCATTGCCGTGCCAGACGGTGAACTCCTGAGTTTTGGCCCACGAACGCCATCGACCGTGCGCGAGCTAGCAGCGCAGCTGTACAGCGGACAATCCGGCAGCGGCGCATGACCGCAGTCCAATCGCCCGCTCCCACCTCACGATCAGCCCGAAGCCTACGACGCGACGGGGGCCCGCGTGGCCGTGCTCTCGTTCTTCCAGTGCTCGCTGGACTGCTCGTGCTTGCCGCCGGGTTCGCGCTGTCTATCGGCGCTTTTCCGGTGGGAGCTGGGCAGATCTGGCACTCCCTCGTCGACGGGTTCTCTGGCCAGCAACAAGAAGGCTTCGCCGGTTCGGTGATTTGGGATATTCGGTTACCGCGGGTGCTACTGGCCATGCTGGTTGGCGCGAGTCTGGCAACGGCGGGTTGTTTGATGCAGGGGACGTTCGCTAACCCGCTGGCCGAGCCCGGCATCATCGGTGTCTCTTCCGGTGCAGCGGTCGTTGCGGTGTTCTCGATTGTTGCTGGGCTCTCTGCCTTTGGTGCGTGGGTTCTACCTGCTGCTGCTTTTGTCGGCGGACTTGTGGTTACTGCGGGGGTCTATTGGCTCGCCCGCGTGAATGGTCGAACCGAGGTATTGACGCTGATCCTGGTAGGTATCGCGGTGAACGCATTCGCAGGCGCGCTTATTGGCTTGCTGATGTCAGTCTCAGACGATTCGCAGTTGCGCTCCATAACCTTTTGGAACCTCGGCTCGCTATCGGCGGCGACGTGGATGAACGTTCTATCGGTTCTACCGATCGCCCTAATCGGGATCGTCTCAACGATATTCCTCGCCCACAAACTCGATCTCTTGTCGCTGGGTGAGCACGGTGCCGGCCACCTCGGGGTCAACGTTGAGCGAACTCGTCAGATATCCATCTTGTTGGTTGCCCTCATGACAGCCGCTGCGGTTGCGGTGGCCGGAATCATCACCTTTGTCGGTCTAGTCGTGCCGCATGCGCTGCGGCTAGTCGTCGGTCCGAGCCACCGGCTCTTACTCCCGGCGTCGGCGGTCGGAGGTGCAGTACTACTTGTCGTAGCTGACCTAATCTCGCGAACCGTCGTGGCACCGCGGGAAATCCCACTCGGAGTCCTCACTGCACTGATCGGTAGTCCAGTCTTCTTCTGGCTACTAAGACGTGAGCACAAACGACGCGGAGCCTGGGCATGATTGGGGTCAACAACGTTCAGGTGACCCGTAGCGGCCGAGCTGTAGTTGACCAGGTCTCGTTGACAGTCGGAGCAGGCGAACTGGTCGCGCTGATTGGTCCGAACGGAAGTGGGAAATCGTCGCTGGTCGCCGCGATCTGTGGTGACCTTCCCTACAAGGGTCAGATCACCGTGGGTTCCACCTTGGTCGAGCACAGGTCATATGCCGCGTTGGCGAAGTCGCGCGCAGTCGTTACCCAAGACAACCCGGTGAGCTTGGGCTTTACGGTTGAGGAGGTCGTCGGATTCGGTCGTTCACCCTGGCGGGGGACGGTCCTGGAAGACCAGGATGACGAGTTCATCAATCGCGCGCTGACCTCGATGGACCTCCACGCGCTAGCGCAGCGGCCCGTCCAGCAGCTTTCGGGTGGTGAGCGAGCCCGAGTCGCGATGGCCCGTGCGCTCGCCCAGGGCACCGAAGTTCTCATTCTCGATGAGCCAACCGCAGCACTCGATCCGCGCCACCAGATGGAATTGCTAACCACAGTGCGTGACCTCGTCGACCGCGGCCACAGTGCCCTCGTCGTCCTTCATGATCTGACGTTGGCGTCATCTTTCGCGGATCGGGTGGTCCTGATGCGCGCCGGGAGGGTTGTGGCACAGGGACCCCCAAGCGACGTCATGGTTCCGCAGACCCTGGAGGCGGCATATGAGATCCGCATGCTGACACTCATTGACCCGACCAATGGCCGACCGGTGGTTGTACCAGTCAGCCGCTGAGGCCGCTGTCGCTGCCGCCGGTGCCGGTGCCGGTGCCGGTGATGGCGAGGCCAGGGCACCAGAGTTCCGGGCGGTCGAGGTCGCCGCAGTTGACTGAGTCGTTAAGGTCGAACTAGTGCTGCACGCAGATGTGCGGGCCTTCGCGCCGACATCTGAATGTGGGTGACGAGGCATCGAGCAGGTTGAAAAGGGTGACCGAAATTGAAGCAAGGCAATAGCGGAACGCAGACAGCGGTGTTTAACGCAGACGAGCAACTCGACGCTGAGATTGCGTGGCACTACGGGAACCCGCATGCCGAGCAACGGTGGCTGGTCGCGGCTGATGGCAAGACCGCGGTCGACTTGTCGAATCGGGGAGTCGTGACCGTCACGGGCCCGGATCGCCTGTCCTGGCTCAACGACCTCGTGTCTCAGAAGGTCGATCAAGTATCCGAGGGCGAGTCTCGGCTAGCTCTGATTCTCGATCCAAAGGGACACGTCGAGCACGAGCTCCATCTAGTGGACGACGGAACGACTACGTGGATCACTATTGAACCGCACACGGCGCCTGCGCTGGTGACCTACTTGGATTCGATGCGCTTTATGCGACGAGTGGAGACGGCCGATGTGTCCGAGGACTACGGCGTCGTTTGGGTCAGCACTCGGGAGCCGATCGCGGATCACATGAGCTGGGTACCGCCTGCAGAGTTTGCTGGCGTCGGGGTCACCGAAGCTGGTAGTGACCGCGGTGGTGCCGCGCAACGGTACGTGCCGCACAGGCCAGGAGCGCTCGTTGGCTCGGAGGTATTGGTGCCCATCAGCGAGCTAGCCGACTACCTTGCTGGATTCGACCACCTAGCCGGGTCCTGGGCGTTGGAGTCGCTGCGGGTAGCCGCCGGAATCCCACGACTTGGGTTCGATACCGATCATCGATCGCTACCGCACGAAGTCGGCTGGATCGGGCCGGGTGTGCACTTGGCTAAAGGGTGCTACCGCGGCCAAGAGACGGTCGCGCGAGTTCACAACCTCGGTCGTCCCCCACGTCGGATGGTCCTCCTACACCTAGATGGATCAAGCGAATCGCTTCCCGAGCATGGTGCTTCGGTCTGCGTCGGCGACCGAGCGGTGGGCTGGATCGGGACGAGCGCACGCCACTTCGAGCTGGGCCCGATCGCGACCGCCGTGATCAAAAGATCGGTGCCAAGCGAGTCCGAGGTCGTCGTCAATTGCGCTGATGGCACAGAGATTTCAGCCACTATTCAAGATGTTGTTTCAGCAGACGCGGCTGGGAAATAGCCGGGTAACGGATAATTTGACGTTACTCTCGTCACAGTTAGACTCGTCAAGGAATCTCTTGTCGAGCACTCGTGTGGGAACTGGGGAGAACGCCATGGCAGACGGCGAACAAGGCAGCAACACCGACCGCAACGGCGCTACTCCGACGGAGGGTAGCGCAGATCGCGTAATTGACGTGACGACTCTTCGCCTAGAAGAACTACGGCAATCGCGGCATTCTCTCGAGAGTGAAGAGAAGGAACTGTCCTACGTCCGGCGTCTTCTGCAAGGTCGGATCGACATCATCAAAGCAGAGCTAGCTCGGCGTGCCGGCCATGGCAACGACGTTCTGAGCAGCTTGCCAGCGATCCTGGCCGACGCCCCCAGTAGCTTCAAGAGCTCCGCACGACATGTGAGCCTCGATGAGCCGGTGACCAAACACGCAACCGCGATAGCAGCGAAGCGGGCAGCTAACGATCTCTCAATGAATCTGGCCGATGTCTCGGACCCGCAGTTGCGAACCATGCTCGACAACCTCGCCAGGCATGAGAAGGCAGTGTCCAAGGCGCGCTCGCAGCTTCATAAGACGATGGACGGGCTTAACTCAGAGCTCACTCGCCGGTATCGCGAGGGGTCTGCTCAAGTTGATGACCTGCTTGCAGCTGCTCGCAGAAAGTAGCCCTTTCCCCACTGACGGTAGGCTAAACACTGATCTGAGGCCTATTTTGGGCAGTTTCCGTGACGTTGTGTGCTACTTCACGAGATTTTCCTTGATCGAAGGTTTGCAATAGCAAGCACTCGGGGCACACTTAGGGCATGTCACCAATCGATGTCAGCACTCTCGGGGATTACATCCGCGAGCAGCGCGGTCAAGCTGAGATGTCACTAAGGCAGCTGGCTGAGCGCGCTGGGGTGTCGAACCCATACCTGAGTCAGATCGAGCGGGGCGCACGTAAACCTAGTGCGGAGATCTTGAGTCAAATCGCCAAAGGTCTACGTATCTCGGCCGAGACGCTGTATGTCAGAGCCGGAATTCTCGAAGATCACCGAGGGGACGTCACCACGGCGGCCGCTCTGCTGTCGGATCAGACAATCACCGATCGTCAACGGCAGGTGCTTCTAGAAATCTACGCGGCTTTTCAAAGTGAAAATGCCGCAAAGACGCCGGGGAACGCTACCGGCTCTGATGGGGGAACAGCCTCGGGGAGAGACGAGTCGCCAGTCGCGAACTCCACGCCCGTCGAGAGTGACCACCAGAACAACGCATCGCCTGACAGCGCTGCATAACCGAAAGGGATGAACACCATGGCAACCACCGCCAAGAAGACCACCGCAACCAAGACCAACGCCAAGCCCGCGGTAGCCAAGCCAGCGACCGCTGCGAAGACGGCAGCAGAGAAAACAGCCGCAACCGGTACTGCCAAGACGGCGACCGCCAAGAAGGCAGCCACTGCCAAGAAGGTCACAGCAAAGACCGCAGCAACTAAGACGGCCACCGCCAAGAAGACGGCGACCACGGCTGGCAAGACTGCAGCCAAGAAGACCACGGCCGCGAAGAATACCGCGACCAAGACGGTCAAGAGCCCAACCCGCAAGACCAACAATGTTCGCAAGCCAGTCGCTGTGACCAGCGCCCGCAAGGTAACGGTCCCAACAGTTGAGCTTCCCACGATCGACGGTATTCGCAACGGTGCCCGTCCCAAGGTTGATACCCGCAAGGTGGAGATCCCGGCCGTTGAGCTTCCCAACGCAACAGAGGTTCGCGCCGAGCTCGCCGATCGCTTGGAAGACGTACAAGAGGCTGTTGTCGCAGCTCCAGCTCGCGCCCAAGAGGTTGTCATCGACCTTCGCGAGCGTTACACCGCTCGCGCCGAGGATGTCCGCGACAACTTCGAGGCTCGCTCCACTGAGCTCCGTAAGGTCATCGAGGATGCAGTCCTGACCGTCCGTGAGCGGATCGGTCTGTAAGACAGCAACCTCTAAAGCAAAAAAGCCTAGGGCCCGCTACGCAAGTCGGTAGTGGGCCCTAGCGCGTGCCTTCGTCGCGACCGTTGGCGGGAGGTATCCTCAAGCCATGCTCGAAACTGCGATGTTCCTGGTCACCATTTTGACGCTCGCGCTGGCTGCCTGGGCGCTTATTGATTGCGCGCTGCGCCCCGCCGCAGCATTCCCAGCGGTTGACCGCCAGACCAAACCGGCATGGCTGATCTTTCTCGCGATCGCGGCGGTCGTGATCTTTATCTTCGGCGGGATATCCCTGCTCGGGATGGGCGGCGTCGTATTGTCCGTCTACTACTTGGTTGACGTGCGAACCAAAGTGCTGGCGATCACTCGGCGCTAAGAGCCAAGCCGTTGCCGACTACTTCTTGAATCGCCCTTAGCGGCCCTGATTCGCCACGGCCTCGGCCGCAGCGGAGGCCGCAGCTGGATCGAGGTAGCGTCCACCAGGAGTAGTCGGCACCATGTGCTCGTCTAGTTCGTAGACCAGCGGGATACCCGTGGGGATGTTCAACCCGGCAATATCGGCGTCGGAGATCCCATCTAGATGTTTGACCAGGCCCCTCAGCGAGTTGCCGTGTGCTGTTACCAGCACCGTCTTGTTTTGGCCCAGATCTGCCACGATTGAGTCATACCAGTAGGGCAGCATTCGATCGATGACATCCGATAGGCACTCGGTCGTGGGAACCAGTTCTGGGGGAAGGCTCGCGTAGCGAACGTCGTCATTCTGGGCGAACTCAGAGTCCGGCGCGATGGGTGGTGGCGCGGTGTCGAAGGACCTGCGCCAAATCGCGAACTGTTCTGGACCGTACTCGGCGAGGGTCTGCTTCTTATCTTTGCCTTGGAGTGCACCGTAGTGGCGTTCGTTGAGGCGCCACGATCGTCGAACTGGAATCCAGGATCGCTGGCAGGCAGCCAGCGCCAACTGCGATGTGGTGATCGCTCGTTTTAGTACGGAGGTGTGCAAGACATCGGGAAGTAGGCCGGCTTCGGCAAGCAGGACGCCCCCTTGGGTGGCTTCCGCGACACCCTGCTCGGTGAGATCTACATCGACCCAGCCGGTAAACAGGTTCTTTGCGTTCCAGCTACTTTGGCCGTGGCGTAACAAGATGAGGGTGCGAGTTTCAGCAGCAGACATGAGCCCATCTTGCCGTATTGGGAGTTGGCGGAATGAGCGGGCTAGCGCTCTGTCAGCGTCCCGAGGTGCTACTCGGGTTCCGGCGGTTGAGATTCGATCGGAGTCGAGAGGTGTTCAAAGGCCGCGAGATTGCGCGTCGATTCGCCCCGATCCAAGCGCCACTTCCATTCACGCCGAATCGCGGTCTCGAACCCGAGCTCGAGTAGGTAGTCGAATGCACCGTCGGAGTTCTCCAGGATGGTGCCCATCAAGCGATCGAGTTCGTCTGGATCGATCGCGGCCAGGGAGACCTTGGCAACTAGGTAGATATCGCCGAGGTGGTCGATTGCGTAGCTGACCGCATACATCCGTTGGTTGCGTTGCAGTAGCCAACGATAGACGCGCTCATGGTTCTCGTCGGGATTGCGAACGACGAATGCGTTGATGGAGACCGAGTACGTGCCGACGACTATCGAGACGGTCGTGCGCAGGCGGTGTTCGCCGGGCAGAACTGCCGTGAACACACTCGTCGACGTCTGCTCAAAATCGATCTCGTTGTCGGCTAGATAGGTCGCGATTACCTTCGCCGTGTCCGTTCCTGCACCCGCTCTAGCGTCTGGTGTGTCACTGGTCATGCAGGGCTCCCAACATGGTGGTCGCGCCCGGCCGAAGCGATACGTCGACCTGCGATCGCGTCTCGGTAAACGCGCGTCGTTGCCGCCGCGGTTGCGGTCCAACTGAACTCGGCCGCATGTGTTCGCGCGCCGAGTGCCAGACGCTCTCGATGCTGATCGCCGGCTAGGAGGTCCGAGACGAGGGAATGCCACGATGAAGGTTCGTGATCAGCCACAAGTAGTCCGGAGTGCCCATGCCTGACTGCGGTCGCGAGTCCACCGACATCGGCGGCAACCACGGGCGTCCCACATGCCTGAGCCTCGATCGCGACCAATCCGAACGACTCCGAGTAGGACGGAACCACGACGATATCCGCGCTGCGATACCAGTCGGCTAGGTCGTCACGGTTAGCGGGCGGGACAAAACGGACGACGTCAGTGACCCCGAGTTCGGCGGCAAGTTTGTGTAGCTCATCGAGGCGCTCTGGGCCGGCACCAGAGGGGCCGCCGCAGATGACGGAGATCAGCGAATCGCGAAGCGTCGGGTTTCGGCGAACCAGATCTGCCGTCAGACGGACCAGCACATCGGGCGCTTTGAGCGGCTGCACCCGTCCGACGAAGAGTAGAACCTGAGCATCTCGTGGGAGCCCGACTCGACCTCTTGACCTCGCTGTGTCGCCAGGGGTGAAGTGATCGAGATCGACCCCCGGGTGAACGACGGCCGTCTGGTGGGACTGCGCACCGTAGAGGTTGACTAGCTCCTGGGCCTCGGTGGCAGTGTTCGCAATGATCTTGTCGCTGTAGTCCACGACCTGTTGCTCGCCCATTACTCGCATCGAAGGCTCTGGCTTGTCACCCTCGGCCAGGGATCGGTTCTTTACCTTCGCCATCGTATGCATCGAGTGGACTAGCGGAACATTCCATCGTTCGCTCGCGACCGAGGCCACCTGGCCTGAGAGCCAGTAGTGCGAATGAACGATGTCGTACCAGCCGCGCGGCCGACTCGCCTCCGTTCGCAAGACGCCCGCTGTAAGCGCGCACAATTGCGCAGGCAGATCGTGTTTCTCAACCGGATGTAGTGGTCCCGCTTCCACATGGTGGACAAGGACTCCTGGAGCGAGCGGCGCCGGTGAGCGTTGCGAGCTACTCGTAGCTCGGGTGAAGATCTCAACTTTTGTCCCGGCCATCGCTAGGCGTTTGGACAGTTCGACGAGGTAGACATTGAGGCCGCCCGCGTCACCAGTGCCGGGCTGGTCGAGCGGCGAAGTGTGAACCGACAGCATGGCAACCCTGCGGGGGATACGTGGTCGCCCAAACTCGGATACTTCGCCCACTCAGGTCACCTACCTCACGTCAACGCTGTGGAATCGCCTTCCCGAGGATTCCAACGTCGATGTTAGCTACGGGTATTCCCGCGAGCCACAAGGGGGAGCGGCCCAGAACCGGTCTGGTGTTATTCGATCCCGGCGGTGCTGTAGGGCTCGCCGGTGACGATGTGCACGACGCGCTTACCGATCGTTACCGCGTGATCAGCGAATCGCTCGTAGTAGCGCGAGACCAACGTGACGTCAATGGCGGCTTCAACCCCATGTGACCAGTCGTCGGACAGTACGGCGTTGAAGAGTTGTCGGTGTAGAGAATCCATCTCGTCGTCGATGATGGCCAGTGCGGCAGCCTTCGTGGCATCCCGGTCGGCGAGGACCTCGCCCGTGCGCTGGACGATGCGCTCAGCGACTTCACCCATGTCGATGATGACCTGGCGCAACTCACTCGGTACCGCCGTTGCTGGGTAACGAAGCCGGGCTGCCTTTGCTACGTGAACTGCTAGGTCACCCATCCGCTCGAGCGACGCCGAGATGCGCAGTCCAGACAGAAGCACGCGCAAATCAGTGGCGACCGGGGCTTGCAGCGCAACGAGTTGCAGCGCCTCGTCCTCTAGGTCATGGGCGAGCGCATCAATCTGGTCGTCCCCGGCGATGACGGACTCGGCCAGCTCCAAATCAGCGTCTAGTAACGCATTCGTGGCTCGAATCATCGCGGCATTGACCAATGTGGTCATCCGGACCAAGCCGTCGTCAAACTGGTCGAGTTGTTCGTGGTAAGCGCTTCGCATGATGATTCAGGATAGCTCGGATGCTCTGGCATTGGAATTGCCCGCCGCTTAACGTTGGCCGAACCTAGGCAAACGGCAGGGGTTGAAAGTGAACGGCAGGTGACGAGTCACCGTCTAGCGCCTGTGGATGGCACTGCCGGGCGTGTGCTTCGCCGTATGATCGGGTTGTGTTCAGCGGTGTGGTCAGTCTGGTGGCGAGCCCTGCGCCAGGATTTGCGGCCGAGGAAGCGCTCTGGCTTGTCGTCGCGGTTCTCGTCGGCCTACTGCTCGGGGGACTCGTTGTTTGGCTCCTTGGGCGCCACCGCGACCCTGCACACGGTGACACTGCCTCATCTTCCGATGTCCAAGACCTGACCTCGGGGCCAAGCCGGATCGATACCTCACTGGCACTGCCGGAACTACAGCGGCTCTTCGACGCGATCGCCGGGCCCGTCATGCTCGTGAACTCCCGTACTGGGTTCGTCGTAGCGGCCTGCGATGACGCCTTCAGCCTGGGACTCGTCCACGGTGACCGAGTAGCTTCCCCGCAGGTTTCCTCGATGGTCAGTGACGTCCACCGAGGCGGCATCGTGCGTGACGAGCTGGTGAGCGTTCGCCGAAACCCGGTGGCCACCGGCCGGATTGACCTGCAAACGCGCGTAGCGCCGCTGAATAGCACGGTGGCGATCGTCCTTGCTGACGACGTATCGAGTACTCGCCGAATAGACGATGTTCGCCGCGATTTCGTCGTCAACGTTAGCCATGAGTTAAAGACCCCCGTGGGTGCGCTCTCGCTTCTCTCAGAAGCCGTTCTAGAGGCTGCCGATCAACCTGACGAGGTGCGACACTTCGCCGACCGTATGCGAGTTGAGAGTGCCCGGTTGGCTCACCTGGTTGGGGACCTCGTCGACCTATCGCGGCTGCAGGGCGACGATCCGATGTTGCACGCTGCGCCCGTTGACGTCGATGCGGTGATTAGTGAAGCAGTTGACGCTATGCGAACGGCGGCCCAGTCCAAAGAGATCGATATTCGGGTGGGTGGTGAACATTCCCTCGCGGTATATGGGGTGGAAAGTCAACTCACTGCGGCGCTGAGGAACCTGCTAGCCAATGCGGTGAACTACAGCGGCAACAACACCAATGTTGCGATCGGTAGCCGCGCAGTCGAGGACTTCGTCGAGATCACGATCACTGATCAGGGGATCGGGATTCCGGCGGCGGAACTCGACCGGGTATTCGAGCGGTTCTACCGGGTGGATCAGGCGCGCTCACGCGTAACCGGCGGGACCGGACTTGGCCTATCGATCGTGAAACACGTCAGCCAGAACCATGGTGGCCGGGTCACAGTGTGGTCCGTGGAGGGCGAGGGCAGCACGTTCACCCTTCGGCTCCCGTCGCTAGCTCTCTCGGACTCCTACCGGGTAGAAGCCCTGGGGCGATCCACTCGGATCGGCCCGGAATCCATCGAAGTCCCCGATAAAGATAGCGAGTAGATCATGACTAGGGTCCTTATCGTCGAAGACGAGCCGTCGTTTAGCGACGCTCTATCGTTCATGCTGCGAAAAGAGGGGTTCGATGTCGCAGTGGCCGGAGACGGTGCCACCGGACTGGAACTGTTTGCCCGTGAGAGCGCTGACATCGTCCTGCTCGATGTGATGCTGCCGGGCGTTCCCGGTACGGAGGTGTGTCGTCAGTTACGCCAGACCTCCAAAGTCCCGATCATCATGTTGACGGCAAAGGACAGCGAGATCGACAAGGTGGTGGGTTTGGAACTCGGGGCAGATGACTACGTCACCAAGCCGTTCTCAACCAGAGAGCTCGTTGCCCGAGTACGCGCAGTCCTGCGTCGGCAGACGTCGGTGTCGGAAGTGGAACCCGAATCAGCCACCCTCGCATCAGGACCCGTTGAGATGGACGTCGACCGTCACCTCGTCTCGGTCAGTGGCGAGGAGGTGAAGCTGCCGCTCAAGGAGTTCGAGTTGCTCGAACTGCTGCTACGCAATGCGGGACGAGTGCTGACGCGCTCGCAACTCATCGATCGAGTGTGGGGATCAAACTACGTCGGCGACACCAAGACCCTCGACGTTCACGTGAAACGGATCAGGTCGAAAATCGAGCCTGACCCGTCGAATCCGCGTTACCTCGTGACGGTGCGCGGGCTGGGATACAAGTTCGCCGCGTAGTCGTTCTCGACGGCTGGGAGTCGTGGAGTAACCGAAAGCGCGGCGGTCGCTACGGAACCTGCGGTTCGATTGGCTCCTCGGGCGGTAGCTGACCCGATTCAGTTGGTGAGGGGCTCGCCGATGGGCTCACTTCCTCCTTGACCGCACCTTCAATGGTGGCGGGGACTGGCTCGATACCCTCGAAGTTCCCTTCAGCTGGGACGGTAAGGACCGAACCCTTCACGGTGCCTGCATCGCGGAAGCGGAACGTGGTCTCGACCCAGCTCGACGGTGCCGTGTTCAAGCCGTAGGCGTTGATGTAGAGGTCGCTATTGAACCCGGCGCGGGTCTCAACGAATGGCTTGAGCTGGAGGGTGTTGCCGGTGATGCCTACCGCGAAGGCCTTCGGGGTGGTGCTGACCTCGGTCAGTTCGTCGTCGTTGTTGCCAGTGTTCACGAAGGTCACGCTGAGCGTCATGTTGGCCGGTTCAGTCGTACTGCGGACCCAGATCGCATTTCTGATCTGGATGCTTCCGACCTGGGTGTAGAGCCCATCGCCTGAAGGCTGCTGGGTGCTGGTCATGGCATCGAAGCCGTTCGAACAGCCAGCAACGAGGGCCACTGACGCGACACCGACACCGAGGGCAGCAAGACGGCGGAGAGATCCGCGCTTCTTCAATCCGTTCACGGCGGAAACACTAGCGTGTTTGGTTGTGGTTCGTCGCAGCCAACCGGCGAAAGTGGTGACCCGTGTCCGATTCGCGCCACTCCATCGCCCGAATTTCGGCGTGTTACCCTTGAATCCGTACGAAAGGGGCAATCTGCCACATGTCGTTTTCTGTTGGTGACACCGTTGTTTACCCACACCACGGCGCTGCTTTGATTGAATCGATCGAGCATCGCACTATTAAGGGCGAGAAGCGCGAGTACTTGGTACTGCGTGTTGCGCAAGGTGATCTAACTGTTCGAGTTCCGGCCGACAATGTTGACTTGGTCGGCGTTCGCGACGTCGTAAACCAAGAGGGTCTCGATCGAGTATTCGATGTCCTGCGCCAGCCTTACACCGAGGAGCCCACTAACTGGTCCCGCCGGTACAAGGCGAACCTGGAGAAGTTGGCTTCCGGGGATGTCATCAAGGTCGCTGAGGTCGTGCGGGATCTTTGGCGCCGAGAGAAGGACCGCGGGCTGTCTGCTGGGGAGAAGCGAATGCTCGCCAAGGCCCGACAGATCCTGGTCAGCGAACTCGCCTTGGCGGAGGAGACCAACGAAGACAAGGCTGAGACGCTCTTGGACGAGGTCCTAGCCTCCTAACGGTTCAAGCCTGATCCATTCACTCCCTCGACGAGCCATCTCGGATTCACTTATGAGCACATTGACCGGCGATCGATCTTCTAGATCGGTCGCCGTTGTCGTTGTCGCGGCAGGTCGCGGCGAGCGATTCGCCGGGGCGGTGCCAAAGGCCCTTGAGCAGATCCACGGCCGTGCGCTACTAGTGCACGCACTCGAACAGATCGCCAAGGTTGACGAGGCGGGGACGCAGCGACTCACCCAGGTAGTAGTTGTCGGCCCGCCAGCCCATCTATCCGAGGTGCGGGAGATCTGTGACCGCTGGCCAGGGCTGGCCATCGAGGTTGTCGCTGGCGGACGGGAGCGGCTGGATTCAGTTTCTGCCGCGCTCAACATGCTGCGTCCTGACATCGAGATAGTTCTGGTTCATGACGCCGCGCGCGCTTTCACACCACCTGTCGTATTTGAGCGAGTGATTGAGGCTGTGACTAACGGTGCCGATGGTGTCGTTCCCGTACTTGCAGTTGTCGACACCATCAAAGAGGTGGATGCCGATGGACGTGTGCGGCGGACAGTTCCGCGCGACTCACTGCGAGCGGTCCAGACACCGCAAGGATTCGCCCGAGCTGTTCTTGTGCACGCTCATAGTGACTTCGCGCTAGCCGTCCACCGAGCAACGCAGGCAGGTGAGCCAGCGCCACCATCGACCGACGATGCCGGAATGGTCGAGGCTGCTGGCTACGGCGTTGTTGTCGTGGCGGGTGACCCGGATGCGTTCAAGGTTACGACCCCATTCGATCGATTGATTGCAGATTCACTTGTGGCAAACAGAGAGGCAGCTGATGTCTGAGGTAGGACTCCCGCTCGTGGGAATAGGCACCGACGTCCATCAGTTCGAACCCGCAAACGACCTGTTCGTGGCGGGACTGTCGTGGCCTGGGGAACCGGGTTTGGCGGGGCACTCCGACGGGGACGTTGTTGCCCACGCTTGCTGCGATGCGCTGTTGTCTGCGGCCGGACTCGGGGACCTCGGAACTCAGTTCGGGACGAGCGAGCCGCAATGGGCAGACGCGCCAGGAGTCGCGTTACTGATGGAAACTGCACAGCGTGTGCGCGCGGCGGGCTTTCAGATCGGAAACGTGGCGGTCCAACTTATCGGGAATCGGCCCAAAATCGGCGGTCGTCGCTCCGAAGCCGAACAGATCCTTAGCGCGGCGATTGATGCCAGGGTGACGCTGTCGGCAACGACCACCGATGGACTTGGCCTCACTGGTCGCTCGGAAGGGTTAGCGGCGATTGCTACTGCACTCGTGGTGAGCACTGCGTAGCGGTACGGTCGATCTATGACTGCTGACCTCACTCCAGCGCAACGAGCACTCTTTGACGCAAAGAACTTCGCGACTATTGCAACTATTAACCCGGACGGTCAGCCGCAGCTTTCGGTGGTGTGGTGTAAGACCGATGGTGACGATGTCTTGATCTCAACCACGATTGGCCGCCGCAAACACCGCAATATGCTCCGCGATCCGCGGGTAACGATTCTGGTCAACCCGGCGGACAAGCCCTATAGCTATGTCGAGGTTCGTGGTCGAGTCACTATGGTCGAGGAGGGCGGTCGCGAGCTCATCGATGAGTTGGCCCAGCAGTATCTAGGCGGGCGCTATCCAGGTGACGATGGCACCGACAATGTCCGGGTGATTGTCCGCATTACCCCTGAACACATCGTCGCGATGGGTATTTAGGCGCCCGGGAGAACAACGGGGCCGGTAGGGTTGGCGATTGTGACCCTTCGGCTGCATGACACCGCCACCCGCACAGTGCGGGAATTCGTGCCGATCAATGATGGCCAAGTGCGGATGTATCAGTGTGGGGCGACGGTTCAATCGGCACCGCACGTCGGTCACGTGCGCTCCGGAGTCGCGTTCGATTTACTCTCACGTTGGTTGCGGATTAGTGGGTACGACGTCGTGCTTTGCCGGAATGTGACCGACATTGACGACAAGATCCTGGCGAAGGCGCAAGAAGAGGGACGGCCGTGGTGGGCGGTAGCTACTCACTACGAGCGGATGTTCCAGCGAGCCTACGAGCTACTCGGCTGCGAACCGCCAACGGTGGAGCCACGAGCGACCGGCCACGTCACCCAGATGGTTGACATGATTTCCGAGCTCATTGATGCGGGGCATGCGTACAACGAGGACGGAGACGTCTACTTTGATGTGCGCTCGTATCAGGAGTATGGCGCGCTCTCAGGTCAGAACATTGACGATCTGCTCCCAGCGGCTGATAGCGCAACCGACCCTCGAAAGAGCGATCCGCGCGACTTTGCGCTCTGGAAGGCCGCAAAGACGCCCGACGAACCGCAGTGGCCGACGCCGTGGGGACACGGGCGCCCGGGATGGCACTTGGAGTGCTCCGCTATGGCCCAGGCCTACTTGGGTAGCCAGTTCGATATTCACGGGGGCGGCCTCGATTTGGTGTTCCCCCATCATGAGAACGAGCTTGCGCAGTCGCGGGCGGCTGGGCACCAGTTCGCTAACTACTGGTTGCACAACGCTTGGGTAACGACGGCTGGCGAGAAGATGAGCAAGTCGCTAGGTAACTCCCTTGTTGTGGAGGAAGTCCTCAAGCGGGTCCGCCCCGTCGAGCTTCGCTGGTACTTGGTTGCGGCGCACTATCGAAGCAACCTGGAGTTCTCGGAGCAGGCACTTGTTGAGTCGGCGGCAAGCTACCAACGAGTTGAGGGCTTCGTGACTCGGGCAGTCGAACAGGCTGGGATTGCGATCGTCCCGCCGGATCCGTCCGTTCTGCCGGTGGAGTTTGTTGACGCGATGAACGACGACCTCGGCGTTCCCGCAGCGCTTGCTGTGTTGCACGAGACGGTGACAGCCGGGAATAGGGCTTTGGCCGATTCCGATGCCGACACCGCCACGCTGGCGTTGAGTCGCGTTCGCGCGATGCTCGACGTGCTTGGGGTTGATCCATTGAGTGCTCCGTGGAACACCCAAGCGGGCGCCGATGGCCAGTTGCGTGAGGCGCTGGACTCGCTGGTGAGATCCGAGCTCGAGGCTCGTCAGAGTGCACGGCAAGAACGAGACTTTGACACCGCAGATGTCATTCGAGATCGCATAGCCTCGGCCGGAATCGTCGTGGAAGACACCGCCGACGGAGCCCGTTGGTCGCTAGCAGGGGAGTCGTAATGGCCGGAAACTCTAAGCGTCAGGGCGCAGTGCGCAACGCTGATAAGAAGAAAAAGCCCACCGTCGGAAGTGGTGGGAATCGCCGCGACGCGCTTGCGGGCAAGGGGCCGACACCGAAGGCAACTGAGCGACCGGGGCATGTGGCCAAGAAGCGCGAGGATGCCAAAGAGCGCGCCGCGGCAAAGGAAGCGGCTCGCAGACCTCATAAGAACCGTCGCCGGTCGGAGCAAACGGGGGAGGTCGTGGCTGGTCGAAACCCAGTCGCCGAAGCCCTTGCGGCAGGTGTTCCTGCCCTCAAACTCCACATCCAGCGGTCGATCGATTCCGATCCGCGGATCAAACAGGCGATGGCTGCGGCACTCACACTCGGGATTCCCATTGCCGAGCACAGTCGCGACGATCTCACTGACCTCTGCGACGGCGTCGTCCACCAAGGCATCGCGTTGTCGGTTGCGCCGTATGAGTATGCCGATTTTGAAGACCTGCTAGGGCTAGGCACAGATCGTCGCCCGGCCCTACTTATCGCACTCGACGGAATCACTGATACCCGCAACCTCGGGGCGATTATCCGGTCCGCCGCGGCCTTTGGCGGAACCGGAATCGTCATTCCGAATCGACGCTCGGCCAGCGTCACTGCGGCAGCGTGGCGAACATCGGCGGGAGCGTTAGCACACGTTCCAGTAGCCCAGGTGACTAACCTGACCCGATCCATCGAGGCTGCCAAGAGCGCTGGATTCATGACGGTCGGCCTCGCAGGCGAGTCCAGCACGCCATTGGGTGAGGTGGATCTGGGTAGTGAGCCGGTGATGCTGGTGATCGGCAGTGAGGGTAAGGGGCTCGGTCGTCTGGTGGCCCAAAGTTGTGACTTCCGAGTGGGGATACCAATCTCGGACCGAGTGGAGTCGCTGAACGCTGGAGTGGCCGCCGGGATCGCCTTGTACGCAGTGGTAGCGGGGCGACCGGGCGCTTAGCCGATGGGAAGCCGGACGGTGAACGCAGTATCTCCCGGGCGAGACGCCACATTGATTGACCCGCCATGTGCGCCGACGACAGCCGCTGCGATTGCGAGTCCAAGTCCCGTACTGCCGGCAGCCCTAGATCGTGATGAGTCCGCACGGGAGAATCGCCCAAAGACCTCTGGTACCAGCTGGGCGGGGATACCCGGGCCGTTGTCTCGTACACCAATCGTTGCTTGACCTGTCTCGACGGCCAAACTGACTTGCACGAGAGTCCCCTCTGGGGTGTGTACCCGAGCGTTGACGAGCAAGTTGGCGACCACCTGGGCTAGTCGATCATGGTCACCTCGGACGTAAACGGGCTCATCTGGTAGTGCCAACTCCCACCGATGGGCGGGGCCTGCGACGTGGGCATCGCTCACGGCCGCAACAAGTAGAGCGGATAGGTCAACCTCGTCAAATTCGATCGGCCGTCCGGCATCAAGTCGTGCGAGGAGAAGGAGATCTTCCACGAGGCTCGTCATCCGAATGGATTCAGACTCGATCCGGCCTAAGGCATGCACGATGTCAGGCGGTAGCTCGACATCTGCTCTCCTGGTTAGCTCTGAATAGCCGCGGATGGAGGCCAACGGGGTGCGCAGCTCATGGCTGGCGTCGGCAACGAAATTGCGTACCCGCATTTCGCTCTCGTGGCGGGCGCTAAGCGCGGCTGCCACGTTGGCGAGTAGGTGGTTGAGGGCGGCCCCGACCTGCCCAACCTCCGTATGTGGATCGGTGTCACGCTGCGGCACTCTGACAGCTAGCGCGACGTCACCGGTATCGAGCGGGAGATCCGCGACTGAGGTTGCCGTCGCGGCGACACGGCGGAGTGGTCGCAACGTGACGTTGATGATGACTGCCCCGCCGGCCCCCGCGGCAACGAGCCCAATGAGGGAGATCAACGCGATGATGGCTGTTGCTTGACCCAGGGTTTCTTGTAACGGCTGCATTGGCAGACCGGTGATGAGAACAGCACCATCGCGAGTTGACGTCGCAACGACTCGATAGTCACCAAGATCGTCACCAAGTGCGACTGTCTGGTAGTCCTGCGACGGGTCGAGGCCATCCAATGCGGAGACATCGCTGAGGGGGATGGTCTCAGCTCCACCGTCATCGTCGAGGACCGCTGCTCGCCTGATCTCACCATTGACACTGATCGCGGCCAGAGTCCCGCTGGCCTGCCCGGGAGCAACGAGTCCGCCTGCCCCACGCGGCGGCACTGGGTCGCGGTTTTGGCGCGCATCGTCGGAGTCCAGGGCGCTCTGGCTGCGGCCCGTAACAGTTGCGAGCTGCTCGTCAAGCTGGCGGACGAGGTAGGCATTGAGGGAGACAACGGTCAAGAATCCGATCGCGAAGGTTGTCGCCGTGAGTAGCCCAACCAGGGTTACGAGCAGTTTGGTTCGCAGCCGCCAACGGGTTGGAGAAAGTGATGAATCAGCCCCCACCCAGCGCATACGTTCAGACCGCCGGCTTCAAGACATAGCCTGCGCCACGCATTGTGTGGATCATTGGCTCGCGACCGGCATCAATCTTCTTGCGGAGGTAGGAGATGTAGAGCTCGACGACGTTCGCTTGTCCACCGAAGTCGTAACTCCACACGCGATCAAGGATCTGAGCTTTAGAGAGAACCCGACGCGGATTGCGCATCAGGTAGCGAAGCAGTTCGAACTCTGTGGCTGTTAATGAGATCTCTACTCCTGCTCGCGAGACCTCGTGGCTGTCCTCGTCCAGGGTGAGATCGCCGACAACCAGCTGAGATCGCGCAGGTGCAACGTGTTGGGCATTGCGGCGAACGAGCCCGCGTAGGCGGGCAACAACCTCTTCTAAACTGAACGGCTTGGTTACGTAATCGTCCCCACCGGCAGTCAGGCCTGCGACCCGATCCTCAACGGCATCCTTGGCTGTCAAGAAGAGCACAGGCAGAGTTGGCGCGGTCTCGCGCAGTTTCGCTAGCACCTCAAGGCCGTTGAGGTCTGGCAGCATCATGTCGAGCACCACCGCATCAGGATCGAACTCTCGAGCCACCCGGACAGCCGAGTAGCCGTCGTTGACTGCTTGAACCTCCCACCCCTCATATCGCAGAGCCATCGAGACGAGCTCGGTGAGTGTTTGCTCGTCATCAACCACGAGCATGCGTAGTTTCCCGCCGTCGGCGCGACGTAATTGTGGTTCTTCCGTCGTGACAGCCACTTAGATCGCCCCCTGCCCTCGATTGCTCCATGCCGGTTCGCTCATGTTCATTCGACTACATTGTCAGCTAGTCCTGTGCGAGAACCATGAAGTTTCTGTGAGTTTCCTGTGGCAATCCTGTGGTGCTAGCGAGCTATCTTGGCAACTCTGCGCCGGGCGGAGCGTTTCCAATCGCGCGGTCGCCAGTCCGGTTGGCTGTAGTCCAGGGGTCCGGACGGGACGGATAGGGCGGTCAGCAGCTCAGCAGTTCGCAGGGTCGGAACCGCCACAGGGGCTGCTGTCTGCGGCGCGGGTTGTGCTAGCCACTCCTGCCACTCGGGTGCCGATCCGAGTCGTGTAACGAGTTCGCGGTCACTAGCTGAAAACCGCTCGCTAGCCCGTACGAGGACCTCCGGCGGTAGCCGCAACGGCGGTCCCGATGTGATCTCAAGAATCCGCTCAATCAAGCGCAGGCGCAGCTCAAGGTTCTGGGACCCGTCCGTTGTGCGAGTAGGTAGCAGGGAGTTCAGGGCGCGAAGTAGTTCGGTGCCTTCAGCGTTGAGACTCGAGTTCTGTGCTTTCACATCGTCAGGCGCCGGAGGTACGAGTTCGCCAACCGGAATACCAACTTGGTGTGCGAAGTCGGATAGCAGTCCATCGTTGGCGGCTTTGAACGACTCCAAGAAGGGGCGAGCGATCACGTTCTCTTGACCGACGACGCTGGCCCAGCGGTCAAGTAGCGCGTTGGGTTCGTGGGTCTGCAGCTTTTTGATTGCCTGCTTCCACGTCAAGTTCTTGGAACCATTCTTGATCCGCTGGGAGTACCGACTCGCCAGCATGAAGTCGCGACGTCGCAAGTACACCAAGACCGTCAACTCGTCGAAAAACTCAAGGAGAAAGCTGTGCAGTTCACGCACCTGGTCACCAGATAGCCGTGCCGCGCTTTCAGTCGAGAATAGAAAGTTCGGTCCGGTCGAGCTCAGTGAACTCGTGATGGTGCGACTGATCTCCTTGCGGGTCTGGACTCGGTCGGTGACACCCCACCGCTCGTGCCGGTCGCCCTCTCGCGGGTTAAATGCCAACGCAAGCGCAGTGTGGCTCTGGTGGGTTCCGAATGCCGGGTAGACGATCCCAGCTGCGCGTAGCGCCTTGTTGTTGTCTGACATCGCTCGTTGAAGGAATGTTGTTCCGGTCTTGGGTGTGCCGATGTGCAAGGTCGCGTGTGCCATTTGGTCTCCTAACTTGTCACGCAAACGGTTTACCTGCGAACCATCCGTCTCTCAGAGAGCTGGTTCGGGTAGAGAGATACGCACAACGGCGCCTCCGTCGGCGTGGTTCCAAAGCTGCGCTGACCCACCGTTGTGGCGGCAGATCTCAGTAACGATCGCGAGGCCGAGCCCCGAGCCATCGAACTGGCGAGCCTCAGCAGCGCGTTTGAACCGGTCGAAGACGAAGGGCACATCCTCTGGCGGAACACCAGGTCCATGGTCACGGGTATCGATATGGACGAACCCATCGGCCGCGGAGATCTCGATCTCAATCCCAGTCTCCGCCGGTGAGAATTTGATGGCATTGTTCAAGATGTTCAGCAATGCCCGCTGGAGTTGATTGGGTCGGCCTTCTAGCTCGGCGTCGCCGGAGACTCTGATACGTCCGCGACTGGCCGCTGGGAGTCGATGGGCGGTCGCTTGGCAGAGCTGGTTAGCGCGGCAGGTCTGGATAGGCTCGCTGTCGTCAAGAACTCCGGTGAGGTCGACGAGGGCAGCAATCATTCTCGCGAGCTCCTGGGACTCGCTCATCAGATCTTCGGCAATCTTTGACCGGCTCTCGGAGTCCATTTCCGGGTACCGCTGAAGGGTCTCTGCGTTGGCCATAAGCGATGCCACGGGTGTGCGAAGTTCGTGTCCGGCATCTTGTAGCAGCCGTTTCTGGGAGTCCTGTGCGGCCACGAGAGCAGCCAACATTTCGTCGAAAGCTCTCGAGAGCCGACCGGTCTCGTCACTTCGAGAGGTTCGGATGTCGACTTTCAGGTCACCTGTCTCCGCGACGTGCTCGGCAGCTCGAGTGAGGCGATCAAGTGGGCGCAGCATGGATGACGCTGCCCAATAGCCGAGTAGACCTGCCGCAAACGTGACGACGACGCCGGTGATTGTTAGCTGGAAGATGAGGTCATCGACGAGCTCATTCGTGGGGGTGAGTTCTCGACTGATGATGAGGGTTCCCCCTGACGAGCTCGGCTGAACCAGCGATCGGTAGGGCTGACCGCTGGCTAATGTGTCGAGGTAGACCGGCTCACCAGGGTCCTGCTTCTCCGCCTGTTCCTGGGCTTGTTCCGGGACGTTGGCGGTCGGTGGAACTTGTACGGCTTGCTCACCCCACAGAATCTTGCTGGTTCCGTCTGGGGATTGGATCTGGACAAAGGTGCCAGTCGGAATGAGGGCTTCTTCGACCGGCCGCGAAGAGTTCTCATTGAGGCGGGCTTCAAGCTCAGCGATATTCGCGATTCGTTCCAGTGACTTGTCGATCACTCGAACGCTGTTTGCTTCGGTAATCCGAACGGCAAAGAAGGAAACGATGATGGTCGCGCACGCGGCGATCACGCAAAGGGCAACGGCGACCCGTACGCGAAGTGTCATCGCTCGCGCGCGCAGTACCCGACGCCGCGAACGGTGTGAATCAAAGCGGGTGATCCATCTGCTTCAATCTTGGATCGCAGGTACCCGATATAGACGGCCAGCGTCTTCGAGTCCTGCCCAAAGTCGTAGCCCCAGATTTGCTGATAGATCGTCGAGCGACTCAGTGCGACGCCCTCATTAACCACGAGGAACTCAAGTAAGTCGAATTCGGTCTTGGTTAGTTCAATCTCGGTTCCCCCGCGCCACACCCGGCGCGCAGCCTGGTCGATCTCCAGATCAGCGAGCACCAGTCGCTTCGGTGCTCCACCATGGTCGGCCACCTCGTGCTCGGCTGCCCGGTGACGGCGCAGTAACGCCCGAACTCGCGCGAAGAGCTCGTCGAGGGCGAACGGTTTGGTCATGAAGTCATCGGCCCCAGCGTCAAGGCCATCCACTCGATCCTGCACCTCGCTGCGGGCGGTCAGAACCAAGATAGGCAGGTCGTATCCGCGGCTACGGATTGACTGGCAAACTGCTAGCCCACCAATTCCTGGCAGACCAAGATCGAGAACCACGAGCTGTGGATCCTTGTTGATCACCTGCCAAAGCGCGGCTTCACCGTCGCTGGCCTCAATCGTCTCGTAGCCCTCGAGTTCGAGGGCGCGGCATACGGAGGTCCGGAGGGCGCGGTCATCATCGACAATCAGGATCGTTGTTTGCTCCACGTTCCTATGATCCTAGCTAGTCACGCAGTTCAGGTCAGCGGGGGCAAATCTGGGTCGTTTCTTAGCTGTCGCTTACCAGTGCCGTCCGGTTGAAATTGGTGGGCAGCGATTGTCGAGGGCGGGTTCTCTCGCTAGGGTCAGGAGGGAACATCACCTGTCGACTACTTATCTAGGGAGAACCTGTGGCTGTCTACACCTTGCCCGACTTGCCGTATGACTATGGCGCTTTGGCCCCGGTCATCGCCGGCGAGATCATGGAACTGCATCACGATAAGCACCACGCTGCCTATGTCAAAGGGGCAAATGACACCCTCGACCGCCTTGCCGAGGCTCGCGACGAGAACAACCTGAGCGGGCTTGTCGGACTCGAGAAGACGTTCGCTTTCAACCTCAGCGGTCACGTACTGCACTCGATCTTCTGGGATAACCTCTCACCAGATGGCGGTGACCGCCCCGACGGCGAGCTGGCCTCAGCGATTGATGAGTACTTCGGATCGTTCGACGCGTTCAAGGCGCAGCTGACGACCGCGACCGCCGGTGTGCAAGGTTCCGGTTGGGGAGTGCTCGGCTTTGAGCCACTCGGGCGCCGTCTGATTATCGAACAGGTCTACGACCACCACGGCAACGTGGGTCAGGGCACCGTCCCGCTCCTGGTCTTTGATGCTTGGGAGCATGCGTACTACTTGCAGTACAAGAACGTAAGGCCGGACTACGTCTCCGAACTGTGGAAGCTCGTGAACTGGCAAGACGTGGCGGCTCGATTTGATGCGGCGCGCGCCTAACGATCTGAACTATCTGCGATAGCGTCAGCGGCAGTTTCGGCCCTCCTTGGGTTGGCTGCCGCTGACGCTTTTTTGCACTCACTGCCGTTTCCGGGCTGGCATCAGCCAGATCGATCAACCATGCTGTCTGAGTCGCCGGTTGGCGATACCGGCTGAAGTGGACTAGCGATGACTAACCCCGCGGCGTTGACCGATCCGCTCAAGTCACGGGTCTTCTTCCCCTCATTCCAGGGGTACCACCGCAAATGGATCGGCCGGGATGTGCTGGCCGGAGTCACCGTCGGAGCGATTGCGATTCCGGGGCAGATCGCGATTGCACAGTTGGCTGGTATGCCACCCACGACTGGGTTGTGGGCGTGTGTCGGTGCCGGTGTCTTGGCCACAATCTTTGTCGCCAATCGAGTTCTTTGGCTCGGCGCAGACTCCACGACTGCTCCACTGATCTTTGCGGGGCTATCGGTCGTTGCCACCGCAGGCAGCGAGCGCTACGTTCAGTTGGCCGTAACGCTGGCCTTGTGTATCGGCGCGATGTTCGCCGTCATCGCACTTGCTCGACTTCAATGGCTGGCTGATCTTCTTTCGCGGCCTGTCGTGTTGGGATTCATGGCGGGGGTCGCCCTCACGGTCATAATCGGGCAGCTCCCCGATTTACTCGGGATCCCTAAAGGTTCGGGAACAGATGCGATCTCGAAGTCCTGGGATCTGGTGACGAATTTGGGGCAAATCAACATTGTCTCGGCGGCTATTGGTATTGGGTCGCTCGTGCTACTTCCGATGTTTGCCCGACTGAATGCCCGGATCCCTGGGGCGCTGCTCGTCATGTCAATTGCGACGTTAGGGACGGCGGCGCTCAGTCTGACAAGTTTGGATGTTGCCGTTCTCGGTCCGCTCAGCACGGGGCTGCCGCAGTTGGTGGCTCCGGACTTCTCGGTATCCACGCTGGTGGTCGTTCTGCCGGTGGCTTTCTCAATAGTCTTGATATCTGTGGCTCAGGTGGGGGCGACCTCGCGCTCGCTTGCGCAGCGCGGTGGGTTCACCCCCGATCTGCGAGCGGACTTCACCGGTGTTGCCGCGGCGAACATCGCCAGCGGTGCGCTAGGTGCTTTCTCTGTTAATGCCAGCCCCGGGCAGTCAGGGGTGATGGCGAACTCGAATACTCGATCTCAGCTCGGCTCACTCGTGGGTGCGTTGGTCGTATTGGTCGCCGTGCTCTTTGCCGTACGGCTTTTGGCGTACCTGCCGCTGGCGACGCTGTCGGCAATCTTGATCCTAATCATTAGCCGAATCGTGAACTTCGCGGAGCTCCGTCGAATCCGTCAGTTTGGGTGGGGTGCTTTCGCACTCTCCTTTGCTACCTTCCTCGCGGTGGTGGTCTTAGGTGTGGAGCTCGGCGTCATCGTTGCGGTCGCACTAGCTCTTCTCAACCGTGGCCTCATGACCTCGCGCCCGGAGATTCGAATCATGCACCGGCGCCCGGATGGCCATTGGCTGCCACATGCAGACGAGCAGGCAACTCACGGTGGTCGGTTGCTGACTGTGCGACTGAACGGGCCGCTGTGGTTCGCCAACGCGAATTGGTTCCAAGACGAGGTTAAGCGACTGATTCGGGCCAACCCCAATCTCAACCAACTCATCATCGATACCACCGGAATTGATGACCTCGACTACACCGGATCGAGTGTTCTCGTGGAGCTGATTGATCAACTCGAGGAAAGTGAGATCGAGGTCATGCTGATCCGCACTAAGGGTCGAGTCGAGCATTCACTACGGCGAATCAGAATCGAGCGAGACCTACCCGCGGACCACACGTTCGACTCGATCGAGGATGCCTACCAAGCCTTGGTCGCTGAAGACTAGCTATCAACGCATCTGCTGCGCTATCGATTGGCCGCACAGATCGAGACATCGGAGCCTCGGCTTCGCTACTTTGGATCTCATGAGAGAGACCTGGGCAAAAATCGTCTTTGCAGTCACAGCGCTGATCTCGTTCGTTGGCGTGTGCATGAGTGCTGGTTTGTCCGCTGCTTCAACGCCGGAGGAGATCGCGAAGGCCGGTGGAATCGCGGATCCGGCTACGTTCGACTTGGCGATTGTCCGGTTCCTCAACACGTTCACCTACTTCACGATCTTGTCGAACATCATCGTGATCGTCACCTGCACGATGCTCGTATTCGGTCTCCATCGCACGTCAACCGCATTCCGAACGTTCCGGGTATTCGGCATCGTCGCGATCACGATCACCGGATTGGTCTATAACATCGTTCTGGCACCCTTGTCGCACCCCGAGGGGCTAGCTCTTATCGAAAACACGATGGTTCACATCATCACGCCGGTTCTGGCGGTGGCAGGTTGGTTGATCTTTGGTCCACGCAATCCATTCCGAATCAAGTACGTCGGCTGGGCGATGGTTATTGGACTTGTCTGGATCGCATTCACGCTGGTTCGCGGCGCGATGATCCATTGGTACCCATACCCGTTTGTTGACGTTGACGAGATCGGCTACCTCATGGTTGTCATCAACTGCACGGCCATTCTGATCTTCGCGGCGCTCCTGGCCTTGGCGGTCCTCGGACTCGACAAGGTCCTTCCCGGTATCCCCTCGGAAGCTGACGAAGGCAAAGACGACGGAGCAGCGCAAACGCCAGTGAGCAGTTGAAGATGAATCCGATCGGATAGCTCGCTACGTTCGAGAGTATGCGAGAGACCTGGGCACGAGTCGTTTTCGGCCTAACAGCGATTATCTCGCTGACGGGTGTCACCCTGAGCGCCTTCTCAGCTGCCGCTGCATCGGCGGAGAAAGTCGCCGAGGCTGGTGGTCTATCCGATCCAGCAATCTTCGAGTCGGCCGCCTCGCGCTTTCTTAATACCTTCGTAGCGTTCACCATCTGGTCGAACATCATCGTCAGTGTTGTGTGCATTCTGATGGTGGTTAATCCGTACCGCACATCTACAGTGTTTCGTGTATTCCGGTTGTACGGATTGGTCGCCATTACCACCACCGGTTTGGTCTACAACCTGATTCTCCGCAAGTTGGCGGATCCCCAGGGCTGGGCTTTGGTAGCCAACGACATGGTGCACATCGCTACGCCACTCCTGGCCGTGGTGGGATGGTTGATCTTTGGCCCGCGGATCCCATTCCGGATGAAGTACGTCTGGGGTTCGATCGCAATCGGCTTGGTCTGGATCACCTTCACCCTGACCAGAGGCGCGCTCATCCACTGGTACACCTACCCCTTCGTCAATGTCGACAACTTGGGATATCTGCAGGTTGCGGTCAACTGCTTCGCGATCTTGGTCTTTGCTGCACTTCTCGCTATGGCCTTTATGGGGCTGGATAAGAAATTGCCGGGACTGACGGCAGCATCAGATCGGTAAGGTGCAGCGCTGGCGCGGAGTTGGCAGTTACGGTGCAGAGCGTCGATTATCGCCGTGATCGCGCGCGGGAGCGGTCCCAAAGAATTGTTCGCTGAGGCGTAGAAGTTGCTCGTTGGTGATGTCGTCGATATCGGCGCGTACCTCGTCCACAATCTTGGCTGCAACGCTGCTGGCGTGCTTCTCGGCCCATGCCACGAAGTGGTGGGAGGCGTTCGCCTTTCCTTTCCCGTGACCTAGCAGCAGGATGTCGCTAGCTGGCTCAAGCTGGGCACAGAGGGTGCGCCAGTACTCCGGGCTATCCGCCTCGTACGTACCGTTCGGATTTCCGTGCCGGTGATAGACATTGTGGAAGTAGCCACGC
Source organism: uncultured Actinomycetes bacterium (assembly GCA_946803585.1). Taxonomy (GTDB): domain Bacteria; phylum Actinomycetota; class Actinomycetes; order S36-B12; family UBA10799; genus UBA10799. The sequence goes on along the minus strand of CAMPEQ010000003.1, from coordinate 10,565 downwards.
GGATCTTCGGCGGATATCTCCTCAGGATTGCTATGCGGACCCGCACTGAGGGGGTAGATGCGCGACTCGTGAAAGTCGATGGTGACGATAACCGGTTGGTTGCGAATGCTGAGGTCGTTGTGTACGTCGTGATTCATCGTTAGTCCTCTTTCCCGGGCTTCTTTGGCTCAAAATCGGTGCCGCGGAACATCCGTCGCAAGTCCTCGATCTGTTCGACACTGACGTCTTTATCCTTGGGTCGGTCGAAGATCTCTGACTGCGATCCGATGGTGAACTTGAACCGACCATCGTGGCGTTGATCGGCCGTCCCGGCGGCTTCGACGAGATGGACGACGTCAACCCAGCGGATGTTGTGGCTCGTTGGGTGGGCGAAGATCGTCGAGAGCGTATCCGTGTGGTGGTTGTTCAGACCGGATGCGTTGGTCACATTTGCTCCTTTGTGATGTGAGGTGCTTGACGCTAGCGCGGCGCTCACCGGTTCGCTCTGTTGAGCGGTTGCCGTGCTGCGCATTCGGCGTAGTGGGCGAACAACCGGCGCAGGCACTGCAAAGTAGGCCGGTAGGTGCCAAGGTTGGCCCATGACCACCGATCTCACCACGGATGTAGCGCGGCCATGGTTCGCTCTCGAGCCGCAGCAGTGCGCTCAGGAGCTCGAATCCGATCTTGACGCGGGCCTGAGCGATCAGCTGGCTGCAGACAAGCTGAAAGCAGTTGGACCCAACGTCTTGCCGAGTGTTCCCGGGCCCACTGCCTGGCAGATTGCGTTTGCTCAGTGGAGCGATCCGATGAACATCATGCTGACGGTCGTGATGGCAATCTCGCTAGTGATCGCTCAGGTTGAGACGGCACTGCTTGTCGGATTCCTCGTCGTTCTCAACGTCGTTCTCGGCTCCCGCCAGGAACTGAAGGCACGGGCCAGTGTTGAGGCCCTCGAGTCGTTGCAGATTCCGTCTGCCAGAGTGCGTCGTGGTGGCCAGCTTCGCGAGATAGACGCGGTGGATTTGGTACCGGGAGACCTAGTGCTGGTGGAAGCTGGAGACCTAGTTCCGGCGGATGGCCGCATAGTCGTCTCGGCCTCGGTCGAGGTGGCGGAGAGCGCGCTAACCGGTGAGAGCGCGCCGGTACCCAAGGACGCGAGCACGCTCACTGACCCCGAGACTGCTCTTGGTGACCGTTCGGACATGTTGTTTCAGAACACCTCCGTGACCAGAGGGACCGCCACCTTGCTGGTGACGGCAACGGGTGCGGGCACGGAGATGGGCAAGATCGCGGGAATGCTCAACGCCGTCGGCACGACGGAGTCGCCGCTTCGCAAAGAGATGCGTCAGTTGACATTCCGGCTGATGTTCGTCGCGTGGGGAGCAGTTGCCATCATCGTCGCGCTCGGACTCTGGCGCGGTTTAGCAGTCTCCAGCGTGGTGCTACTGGGAATCACAACGGCAATAGCCTCGATCCCGTCTGGCCTTCCGACGTTCCTCACCGCGATGCTCTCCTTTGGTGCACAGCGATTAGCCAAGGCTAAGGCTGTCGTTAAGAATCTCAACGATGTCGAAACCCTCGGGTCCACGAGCGCCATCAACAGCGATAAGACCGGCACGTTGACGATGGACATGATGACGGCGACGAAGATGTTCGCCTTCGGTCAGTGGTTCACCATCGAGGGCAGCGGCTACTCCAAGCAGGGTGCGATCCTGCGCGTGGCCGGACAGGAGCAACCGGACTTTGAGGCGTTGGGCTACGGGCTCACACTTTGTGGCGATGCGACGGTTGATGACCAAGGGGAGGTCATTGGTGATCCGACCGAGGCTGCGCTGATTGTGCTTGCCGCCAAGATGGGCGTCGATGCTCCAACCTCGCGAGCGGAGCTCCCGCGGTTAGCCGAGGTCCCCTTCGATTCGGCCTACAAGTTCATGGCGACGTTTCATCGGACCGAGTTCCGTGGCACGGACTCGCTCGTCGAGTTGGTTAAGGGCGCTCCTGACGTCGTTCTGGATCGCTGCACCCATGCGCTGCGCGGTGACGAGATCGTGCCGATTGACGAGATCCGGGAGGAAATCGTTGCTGCAAATCAGAAGCTTGCTCAGACAGGTTTGCGCGTGATGTCCTTCGCCGTTCGTCGATTTGATCCAGACGACCTCGGTGGGGTTCAGACTGACCCGATGGCGGCTGTTTCCGACCTCATCTTTGTGGCACTTGTCGGAATCATTGATCCGCTTCGGCCGTCAGCAAAGGAAGCGGTTCGAATCGCACTACGGGCTGGTATTGATGTTCGGATGATCACTGGGGACCATGCAGTTACTGCGCGGGCGATCGGGTCTGATCTGGGACTTGGCGAGGGTGTGATCACCGGCCCGGAGTTCCAAAAGCTAAGCGACGACGAGTTGGTCGCTGATCTGCCGAACCTGCACGTATTCGGTCGGGTCGCTCCAGAAGACAAGCTGCGGCTCGTCGAGGTGATGCAGCAGCGCGGCGATATCGTTGCGATGACCGGCGATGCCGTCAACGACGCAGCCGCGCTCAAGCGAGCAGATATCGGCGTTGCGATGGGTAGCGGTAGTGAGGTCACCAAGCAGTCGGCGAAGATGATCCTGACGGATGACAACTTCGCGACACTTGTCCATGCGGTGGCGCTAGGTCGCGATATCTACGGCAAGATCACTGCTCAGATTCGTTGGGTCATGGCTGGGCTCTTTGGCTTTGTCGGAGTCATGCTGGTCGGCAGTATTCTCAATATCAACAATGGATCCGTGCTGACCCCGATCCAGCTCCTCTTCAACTCCTTCTTGATCGGGATCTTTCCCGCGTTAGCGATCTCGACTGACACTGAAGAACCCGGCCTCATGGAAATGCCACCGCGCGATCCAACGCAGCCGATCTTCAGTAAGCGAACCGCGCCACTGTGGATCCTCTTCGGCGCGTTCCAAGCGGGAGCGAGTCTTTTACCGTTCATCTGGCAGAACGAGCTCGGGATCCCGACCGCTCAAAGTATGACCTTTGGAATCCTGGCATTCACTACGATCTTGATGGCGATCTCACTGCGGCGGACCTACGTCCCTGGGTGGGCTGGTCCCTATGTCCCGTACTTCCTCTGGATGGCCATCCCGGCTGTTCTTACCGTGCTGTGCATCGAACTCCCGCTCTTCCAGCGAGCGCTAGACACCACAAGTTTGACGGGTTCTCAGTGGCAAGCCGTTGTGCTCTTCGCGTTCATCACGCCGGCCGTGATCGAGATCGCGAAGGCCATACAACGGCGCCGACTCCGTGTGTCAGGAGGAGATCAGCACAATCTGGCTAGCGATACGCTCGCATCAACGTGATCGTGACCGTCGTGCCGCTCTTGCCATCGCTATCGATTCGGGCTGATCCGCCGTAGCGTTCCGCTAGCGACCTGACGATGGCAAGGCCGATTCCCGTGCCTTGTCCGCCCGTTTGCAGCCGCTGGAACATTTGGAACGCCCGGTCCTCCGCGCCCGGTGGAATCCCGATCCCGTTGTCCTGGACCCGAATTACTACTCGATCGCCGACGGTTCGCCCACTCAGACCTAACTCCAGGGATCGGGCTGGGTTGCAGTACTTGAGGGAGTTCGACAGCAGGTTCGTCAGAATCTGCTTCATGTGGGTGGGGTTCACTTGAACGATGAGGTCGGGTTCGACGTCGACTGAGACTTCGCATTCAGCAGTTGCCAGGTCGGCTGAGATTGAGGCGATCGAAGCAGCGACTGCGTCATTCACGCTGCATATTGGTTCCTCCTCGGTTGGACGGTTGACCCGGCTCAGCGCCAACAGATCCGACGTCAGCTCCCGCATGTGTCCGATTGCTTGGTGGATCTCGTCGATATGGTCGACTTGATCGGTCGACATATCGGCTGGGTTTAGGGAGTCAGTAAGCAGATCGAAGTACGCGGAGATCGTCCGTATAGGTGCTTGGAGGTCGTGACTGGCAACGTAGGCAAACTGCTGAAGGTCTCGATTCCGGGCCTCCAACGATTGACGCAGGCCTACTTCCGAATCAATGTCTGCGATCTGGGCGATGTAGGTAACGAAGTCATCTCCGTCCCAGACCGCAGATGCGTGGAGCCGGATCCAAACCGCGGCTCCGTTTGACTTGATGTACCGCTTCTCCATGACGTAGCGATCGATCTTGCGCTCGGCGAGCGCGGTGGCCTGTTGGACATCCGCGTCGAGATCATCTGGGTGGGTGATGGCTTGGAAGGTTCTCCCCAGCAGGTCAGCCTCACTACGACCACTGATTCGGCAGAAAGCTGGATTCACGCTGCGGAACTCACCTTCTCGACTGACGAGCGCCTGTCCCACTGGGGCGTTCGCAGCCGTGAGCTCAGTGATCTTCGCCGCCAAGGCACGATTCTCTAACTTGACGCGCGCTGCAACCCGATCAGTGACGTCGTTCCACCAGATGCAGATTCCATCCCCAAACCTCGTGGAACGGATATCGTAGATTCGTGGAATGACGTCCTGAGTTCCCCAAGTGTCGTCGTATCCGGCTTCAGTGAGAACGAACGGTTCACCAGTCTCGGCGACCTTGGCATAAAGCTCAAAGAGGCCGTTCTTGTGTTCCGGCAGTTTGACGAGGAGCCGTTGGCCGACCAGTTCCTCCTGCTTGACCAAGATCTCCTGCGCCCCCGCAGCGTTGATGTAGTCCCACTCGAAGTCGACGATCGTTCCTGATTCGTCACGGACCGAATGCATGAGAGCAAGGGGGCTGGGGACCGCCTCAATCGCTTGGACTAGCAAGCTGTCCGGTTCTACCTTCACAGGTAAGAGATTAGGGGTAGGGAAGCCTTGCCGCCATTTGGACGTTCTGTCGGTTCAAAGCTGGCATTCGCTTGGTAAGGTCGACGACATGCTGGAAGTGGTGATTGTCGACGACTCGACTTCCGACGCGAAGCTCATCATGATGATGGCAAAGCGGTTGAAGATCGCCAATCCCTTCCGGCACTTTGAATCAGGGCAGGCCGCACTCGACTTCCTTTCCTCCGACGGCGCACTCCCCGGACTGATCTTGTTGGACATCAATATGCCGTTACTCAACGGTCATGAGGTGCTCAAGCAGATCCGGTCTCATCCCAGCGAGGCAGTGCGGCGGCTACCCGTCGTGATGCTGACGACCTCAGATGACCCGCGGGAGATCTCGGCGGCTTACTCCGAGCACGCAAACTCCTACGTCGTGAAGCCACTCGGTCTTGATCAGTACCAGCGCATAGTTGAGCAACTACACGAATACTGGTTCCAACTAGTTCAAATGCCGTCCAATCAGTGACGGTTTGGAATCCGGATCGTTGCTTGAGTGAAAGTTGCGCCGTCGCTTTCGAGTTCGAGCGTTCCTTGGACGTTCTCGACAATTCGGTTGACGGTAGCTAAGCCGATCCCTAGGCCATCGCCGGTCGTGGTAAGGCGCTGAAACATCGCCGTCGCTCGCGAGAGATTCGTAGGATCGATCCCTTGGCCGTTGTCTCGCACCGTCAACGTGCTGCCGTGATCACCTGGAACCTGTGCGGTCACGCTGATTCGTAGCCGAACGTCTGTGCGCCGATACTTGATCGAGTTGGAGATGAGGTTCTGGATGGCCGCTCCCATGAGGCTGGCGTCAACGGTCCAGCAGAGGTCAGCGGGGATGTCCGTGGTTATTTCTGCATCTGAATCTGAGATCGCGCCAGCGAGGCTATCGAGGGTGGAATCGACAAGGGTACTTACTGATGTCTCGGTATGAGGTGCATCAGACTGCCCAATTCGTGAGTAGTTGAGAAGTGCAGAGATGAGGTCATTCATTCGCTTGACGCCGGTAGTGATCTCATCGATCGCTTCCTGATCGTCTTCGCTAAGTGCGTCGTTATCCGCCAAGCTAAAGGCGAGAAGGTCTGTGAAACCCGAGATAGTCCGCAACGGTGCCCGAAGGTCATGACTGGCAACGTAGGCAAACTGCTCTAGTTCCTGATTCGCCTGGACTAGCTCGGACCTATCGCGGATCGAGACGAAGACCTGGGTCTCGCCTGATTCACGAACAATTGGGGCAAGTTCGATATCGACAGGGAGCGTCGAGCCATCTGCTCGCTGTAACTCGATATCAGACCGATCCCGCATGTTCCGGCTCTCGGGGTCAAGTTGGTACTCCGCGCGTAGCGCTGCGTGGTGGTCGCGCGATTTTGGAGGAACTAGTTCCTCAACCCGACTGCCGACAAGGTCGCCGGGTGAGACCTGGGTCAGTTCTGCCGCTTTGGAGTTCGCAACCTGGATAACTCCTCGTGGACTGACTAGCAGCACTCCGTCGGGTGCGTGCTCCATCGCGAACTCGATCGACCGGCTCCCTTGAAGCTCGGCATCAGCCTTGTTCGCACTCCAAGCGGTAAACCAGATCGTTACCAGCGTCGCGAGGGTAAAAAGGCTGACCACTACCTGAGCAGGTATCGGTTGATCCAAATCGATCCGAACCATCAACTCCAATGATGCCGCGAGCACTATCGAAATGAGAAACACGACGGGTACCAGAATCCTTGCTTGACGCCCCCCAGCCCTCGACGATGTCAGCACAGCCAGCCAGCCTGATCGCGGATTGAGAGCGAGTAGCCCAGCGCATGCAAGCAGGATCGCAATAGAGGTGTGGATAGCCATTTGAGTCCACGCCGTCGTCGGCCGGGTGAACACGCCGACATCCATCACGTAGCCGATAAATGCGAGATACGCGGTGATCAGTACCAGTAGAACGATCCATTGGCCGACAACGACCAGTCTCCTGATCGGCGCCAGGATGATCGCGATGGAGAGCGCAGCGAACGCTGCTGCCGTGTTGACCCCCATCCTGCCGCCAAGGGTTTGCGTTGCTTGGGAGTTCACAGTCCAGATCAGGTTCTCGAAACCGTTGACGGGTACCGCGAAGGCGTATTCAATCAGTGTGGTGAAAGACAAGATGGCAAGAATGGCGCCGAGTGAGATGACCAACCAGCGTTTCTCAGGTCGAATGACGAGTGCGACGATTGAGAGGCCGATCAACACGATGCCCAGCGCAGTATTGATCTTCATGGACGACGCACCAGGAACAGGGTCAAAGAGGATCTGATAGCCAAGAATCCAGCCGACCGTAATGACGAGCAGCCCCGCAACAGTCAGAGTGCCACCGATTACCAGACTGAATGTCGATAGACGTGACGGAGTTGGTGATAGCCAACTACTGGAAACCGCCATGTTTAAAACGTACTCCGGGTACCCCCTCTGACGTCGGCTCGCAGCCGAGCCCGACCAGACTAAGTTGGTTCGGTGACGGTCAGTGCTCTACTTTCTGCCCGCGCGGTCCGGGAACCTTGCCACCGAACTCAGAGTCGCCACTGCGTGCCTTGTCCTCATACATGTCGCTATCGGCATCGCTGATCAGCTGTTCGAGTGTGTGAGTCTCGAGCGGATCCTCCACCGAATGCCCCACACTGACTGTGACGACGAAGCTGGCGGGGCTCGGAGCCTCGGATGCATCGACTTTGTGGAAGGTGCGTAGCTGATCCCGTAGCCGATGCGCTAGTTCCGCAGCGGAGGTATGGGAATCAGCGAGCCCGAACACGGTGAACTCGTCACCACCCCAACGGCACACAACGTCGCTGGTGCGTACGGCATCGGTGAGTTGGTCCGCGATGGAGATGAGCACCATGTCACCGACAGCGTGACCGTAGGTGTCATTAATCGCTTTGAATCGATTGACATCGACAAAGACAATGAAGGGGAATTTCTGCGGGCCTGGTTGGCTGAGCAGTGACCGAGCGGCTTCCTGGAACGACGCCCTGTTGAGCAACCCGGTGAGGGAGTCGTGCCGGCTGGCATATTCGGTTTGCCGCATCTGCTTTGCGCGCCCGATTGAGAACCCAACCGCCCTACCGAGCGCTTCAGCCTTGAGCTCTAGCTTGGGAATGAAGTCTTGGGCTCCAACCGCAATGCACTCAAGCCCTAGGGCCGCATCAGTGGTGAGCGCGATGATCGGGACTCCAGTGAAGACTGTGGCGAGTTGGGAGACGGTCTCGGCTCCGCTGCTGTCGGGCAGGTTGAGGTCAGTCAAGACCACATCGAAGTCCGACGACCGGTGATCGAGCGCGTCGCTGATCGTTACGCAGTGGGTAATGACGGCTTCAGCCCGCGATCTCCGCAACAAGGCGCTCACGAGGCGAGCATCGGAGGAGTTGTCTTCTAGGAGTAGGACGCGGCATGGATCCGCCTTCTCGACCTCTGGACCTGAAACTGCTCCCATGGGTCGGATTCTTCCACCTCTGATGGCTTGTGGCAGGTGTGATCACCCGAACGGCACACCCGCAACGCAGAGTAGTCACCATCGGGGAGGTGAAGATCGGTGTAATCTCTTCGGAAGTGGGCGAGATGAACAGTGGAAGGCGTCTAGTGTCGAAGAACCGCAAGCTCCTAGTAGTGGAACTCAACGAGGTTCCTTACGAGATCGTTGACTATTACTGTGCGCAGCGACCCGATTCGACGCTGGCCGCCACCCTTGGTCAGTGTCGGCAGTACACGACGATTGCCCCGGATGCTCAGCCGCTGTCACCGTGGATTACCTGGCCGACGGTGCACCGTGGTGTACCTGACACGGTTCATGGACTACACAGCCTTGGCCAGAACCACTCGCTGGTGGACCAAGAGCACCCGCCAGTGTGGGAGATCCTCTCCCGTGACGGGGTCTCGGTGGGGATCTTCGGTTCGCTACATACCTATCCACTGCCAGACAACGTTACTGATTACTCGTTCTATGTCCCGGACTGCTTCGCGGGTGGAAGCGAGTGCTATCCGGCGAAGCTGTCGCGATTCCAAGCGCTCAACCTCTCAATGGTGGCCCAGTCCGGCCGCAATATCTCCTCGGCGATTGATTGGAAGTCGGCGCGGGCATTTCTTCGCTCGGCACGTTCCCTGGGACTACGGCCCGCGACGCTGGCACTGGCGGCTCGACAACTCGCGAGCGAAGTGCGCAGCCCGTGGAAGAAGACGAGGCGTCGAACGATGCAGACCCTCTTCGCGTTCGACCTGTTCCTCAACGAGACGGCTAAGACTAGGCCGCAATATGCCGCTGTCTTTTCCAACCACGTCGCGTCCTCCATGCACCGATACTGGGCCGCAACGTTTCCTGATCAATACAAGAAACTCAAGTTCGGCAATGAATGGCTCGATCAGTATTCCGGGGAGATCCTCTACACGATGGACATCGCTGACCGGCTCTTCGCCGAGGCTAAGAGCTTCGTTGACGCAAACCCGGACTACCAGCTCATCGTTTCTTCGAGTATGGGTCAGGCACCCGCAAAGACCCGTCCCTTGCGCCGGAAGATCACCCTGGTCGATATCGCTGCCTTCATGTCGGCGGCAGGATTCAGCCCCGATGAGTTCGAGCAGCGCACAGCCATGGATGCGAATATCGGCGTCGTGGTCGCCCCCGAGCGCGTTGGTGACTTACTTGCCTTCATCGACACCCTTTCCATCAAGGACAAGAAGTTCAAGGTCAAAGTTGGCGAGGACGGATTCGTTAGTTGGTATGTCCCGGGGATCAACTTGTCGAAGAAGTTCGACAAGATCCGAGTCGGGGGTCAGCCCCGTCCTCTTAGCGAACTTGGCATGACGAACTTGCAGGTGGAGGATGAGGCGGATAGCACCGCGTACCACGTTCCCGAGGGCATCTTCGTGATCTACGATCCACAGGATCGTCGTGGTGGTGGTGAGCGCGCAGAGGTCAGCACGCTTGATATCGCTCCGTACTTCCTATCGGACCTGGGCGTTGACGTTCCGGGTTACATGAACGCTCCCGGAGCGATCCGAACCAACGCGATGGCAGTGGCCTCAGACCGCTGAGCAAATCGGTCGTCGAGCCTTTAACCCGCTAACGCGATTGGGAGGCTGATCGCGCAGCCTTTGCTTTGGCCCTCGCTTTCTTCTTAGCCTTGGCCTTCTTACTCGCCTTCTTGCCAGCCTTGCTGACCTTGTTCTTGCCTTTCTTGTTCTTGGCCTTCTTACTCTTGTCCGCCTTACTCTTCGGCGCAGGTCCAGCGGTGGGCGGTTGGTTACTTGTGCCGGGTATCAGAGTGGCTCCCGTACTTGTGTCAGGCACGCTCGGCGCTAGCGCTCCGGTGGCGAGGTCGGGGGCGGGTTCGCCGCGTTGGCCGAACTGGATGCGGTCGATGTTGACGTAGTCGCTTGGGTAACCCGATTCCATCGTGATGTAGAGGGTGTGGGTTCCGGTGGCTCCGCCGGCATTGGCGGGGATGGTGACGTAGTTGTCCCAGCCTCCGGTGCTGGCCAGGGCGAGGTCGCCGAGGATGGGGCCGGTGGGTGAGTCGAGGCGGAATCGGACGAGTCCGGATCCGCTGGAGCCGCCGGAGACTCGGGCGTAGGCCTGGAAGGGTCCCTCACCGAAGTCGACGTTTTGGTAGGCGAGCCAGTCGCCGTTGCCGAGGCCACCGACGTGGGTTCCTTCGATGAGTCCGCCGTTGTTGGTGTCAGCGGATTCGGCTTCGATGGGTTGGTAGGCCGATCGAGAGCCGGTGGGCGGGGTCGTACCGGTGGGTGTTGGGGTGGGCGTC
>CAMPEQ010000002.1 GCA_946803585.1 uncultured Actinomycetes bacterium | reverse complement strand
ACATCTTCATCTGCTCCGGCGTGGTGTTTTGCGCCTCGTCCAGAATCACGAACGCATCGTTAAGGGTTCGACCTCTCATATAGGCCAAGGGCGCCACCTCGATCGTGCCACTAGCCATCAGCCGGGGAATGGAATCGGGGTCAATCATGTCGTGTAGCGCGTCGTAGAGCGGACGCAGATAGGGGTCAATCTTCTCGCTCAGCGTTCCTGGCAGAAATCCGAGGCGCTCGCCTGCCTCGACGGCCGGCCTAGTCAAGATGATGCGGTTCACTGACTTGTTCTGGAGCGCTTGTACCGCCTTGGCAACCGCCAAATACGTCTTACCTGTGCCCGCGGGACCTATTCCAAACACCACCGTGTGTTTGTCGATGGCGTCCACGTAGTGCTTCTGACCCAGCGTTTTTGGGCGAATCGACCGGCCACGATTGCTCAGAATCCCCGCCGTCAACAACTGTGAGGGCGTCACCGAGTTGTTCCCGCGCAATAGCCCGACTGAGCGCTCGACTGACTCGGCCGTTACCGGGTGCCCTGATCTGAGCACCATGAGGAGTTCACCGATCAACTGTTCGCCAAGCTCGGACTCGGCGGCGTCTCCCCCAACGGAGATCTCATTACCTCGCACTGTGAACACGGCCTTGGGCAGCGCCGCCTCGATGGCCCGCAAGACGTCGTCCTTGACACCCAAGAGGCTAACCATCGGAACTGAGTTCGGTACTCGGATTACAGCTGCGGGTGCGGAGGTCGTCATAAGTCCATTTCGGTGGAGGTTCAGTTTGGTACGCAATCGCCTAGGCGGGGTACCTAAGAGTATGCCGGAGTTAGCCTGGCGGCCAAGTCATTTGTCGTCCACCTAATACGTGGGCGTGAACATGGTCGACACTTTGGCCGCCCTCATTGCCCGTATTGAACACAACTCGGTAGCCATCATCGGCCAGGCCTAGGTCAATCGCCGCTTGCGTCGCGGCTGCCAATACCTCCGCAGCAAGCGAAGGATCAGTCTGGGCCAGCTCGCCAACATTCCGTATATGGCTACGCGGAATCGCTAATACGTGGGTGGGCGCCTGCGGGCTTACATCCCGGAACACCACGACTCGGTCGGTCTCGCTCACGATGGCTGCCGGAATATCTCCAGTGGCGATCGCGCAGAAAAGGCAGTCAGTCATGACATCAGTCTGTCACTGCCCATCGCCGGGATGCGCCCATAACCCAACCCAATGCCACAGTCGCCGCAGTACTAGCCCGCAGCACATCCGGCCCCATCCTCGCGCTGACGGCACCCGCTGCCAGTAGTTGCTCCCGCTCTTCGTGGCCAAAGCCGCCCTCAGGGCCCACGATAATTGCGATCGACTTCGGTACCAACGCTTGTTCGGCGGCCTCGCCTGGCTGCGGTTGCTCGTTGCGAAAAACGCTGGCCTGCGCCGGAACTACACCCACTAGGTCCGCTTGCGCTGATTCCTCAAGAAGGACAGCGACGTCAGCATCAGCAACTGTCTGAAGGATCTGATCTTGGCTGATAGTCAGCCTGACTTTAGGGCGCCAAGCCCGCCGGGCTTGTTTACTTGTTTCAAATACCTTCCGCTCAAAGCGGGACTGCGACTTCGCGAGCTGATCTGGCCCTAGCCGAGCGATACTGTTGGTAGCGGGCCACACACACAACTCATCCGCACCAGCCTCAGTGATCGTCTCGAGCGCGCGATCCATCCGATCACCCTTGATCAGCGCTTGGACGACCGTGATGTGCGGTTGCGGAGGCTGAATCCACTGCACTCGTTCGACTCGGGCTTGGAACGACTCTTTACCGTTGAGACCGCCGACCTTGGCGTCCACGACGGTCCCTTGGCCGTCACCAATGAGGACGGCCTCACCAACCCGCAGCCGCTTCACCGCAACGCCGTGACGACCTTCATCTCCCCCGACGACCAAGACATCGTCTGAGCCAACTCCTTGCAAGCCGTCAGTGGCCAGGTAGAACATCGAGGCCGTCATAGCGATCCGCTCTCGCTACCGGAACGCGTCCCGCAGGCGGGAGAATAGTCCCGGCTCCCCGTGGGACACCTGCCCGGTCGGCTGTTCCTCATCACGCAGAACCGCCAACTGCTCGAGCAACTCCCGTTGTTTGGAGTCGAGTTTGGATGGCGTCGCTACGGCAATATGAACGTGGAGGTCACCTCGGCCGTTCGCTCGCAGATGAGCGACACCTTTACCCTTCAGAACCCGCTTGTTACCCGACTGAGTTCCGGCCTTGATATCAATGACCTCGGTACCGTCGAGAGTCTGCAAGTTAACGTCGGTTCCCAACGCCGCGGCTGTCATCGGCACCGTGATCGTGCAGTGAAGGTCGTCGCCCTGCCGCTCGAAGATTGGATCGGCCTTCTCGACGATCTCAACATAGAGATCTCCGGCCGGACCGTTTCCTGGGCCAACTTCACCTTCACCGCTGAGTTGGATCCGAGTTCCGGTGTCCACCCCAGCTGGCACCTTCACCGTCAATGTTCGACGGGTACGGACCCGACCGTCACCCGCACACTCCGGACACGGTGTCTCAACCACGTCACCGAAGCCGCCACACTGCGGGCAAGCTCGCGCCGTCATCACTTGGCCGAGGAACGAGCGTTGAACAGTCTGGACTTCACCGCGGCCCTTGCACATGGTGCAGGTCATCCGACCAGTTCCGGGTGCACTCCCGTCACCGGAACACGTGGTACATCCCACGGCCGTGTCAACAGTGATGTCTCGAACCGTTCCGAAGGTAGCCTCGCGTAAGTCGATCTCCATTCGAATCAGCGCATCCTGCCCGCGTCGCGAGCGAGATCTTGGGCCCCGCTGACCGCCCCCCTGATTTGAGAAGAAGGCATCCATGATGTCGCCGAAACCAAAGCCGCCAGGGAAACCTCCACCGGCTTGGCCGCCGCGGGGATCGCCGCCGACGTCGTACATCTGGCGCTTCGCGGGGTCACTGAGGACCTCGTAGGCGGCAGTGACGGTCTTGAACTTCTCCTGGGTCGCCGGATCTGGGTTGACATCTGGATGGAGCTCGCGCGCTAGTTTTCGATATGCGCGTTTGATCTCCTCGCCCGTTGCGTCACGAGGGACGCCCAGGACGCCGTAGTAGTCAGTTGCCACAAAATGCTCGCACTTCTCATTAGCTTGCGCCGGGAACAACTAGCGCCGGTTAGTTGGTATCAATCATGCGCCCGAGGTAGCGGGCTACTGCACGTACTGCCCCCATGGTTCCTGGGTAGTCCATCCGAGTCGGCCCCACGATACCTAACCGTGCTATCTGCCCGGTGTTGCCGTAGCCAGCGGTGACAACTGACGCGCTTGCGAGGCCTTCGACCGAATTCTCTCGACCAATCATCACCGATACCGGGTCGGTGGCCTCCCCCGACTGTTCCGAAAGTAACCGCAGAAGCACCATTTGTTCCTCCAGCGCCTCCAAGACCGGTTCGAGGGTCGTCGCAAAGTCACCACGAGCCCGGGCCAGGTTCACCGTTCCGCCGAGCACTACCCGTTCCTCGTGTCGTTCCACGACCGTCTCTAGTAGCGTCGCCAGCACGGAGACCACCGATGCGCGCTCGGCAGCCTCGAACTGCAGCGGAACGTCGACAATCCGATCACCAACCTCGGTGAAGCGCTGACCGGCGACGGCGTCATTGAGCCCCGTCCGTAGCCGGGCGACTGCGCCTTCAGACAACGACTCGGGGATGTTGACAACGCGCTGCTCGACTCGCCCGGTATCAGCGATAACAACCAGAAGTAGTCGAGCCTCACCGAGGTCGACAATCTCCACGTGACGAACAGTCGATCGTGTCAGCGATGGATATTGCACGACGGCGACTTGCTTAGTTAGGGCGGCCAGCAATCGAACGGTGCTCGTCATCACATCATCGAGGTCGATAGTGCTGTCGAGGAAGGTATGGATGGCCTTGCGCTCGGGCTGGCTCAGCGGTCGCAACTCATGTAGCCGGTCCACAAAGAGTCGGTATCCCTTGTCTGTGGGAATCCGTCCTGCTGACGTGTGGGGCTGAACGATGTAGCCCTCTTCTTCAAGAGTCGCCATGTCGTTACGAATCGTCGCTGAACTGACGCCTAGTTGATGGCGCTCGACGAGGTTCTTGGACCCTACGGGCTCTGATGTCGTCACAAAGTCCTCGACAATTGCGCGTAGAACTTCGATCTTGCGATCGTCTCCGACCATCCGTCGCCCCTCGCCCACACAATGATTGTATGGCGCCGGCCGCCAAGAGGTGGTCTACGACGGCGTCTATACCGCAAATGCCCCTAAGCTGAACTCGTGCTTTTCGAGGGCCTTCGATCACCGGTGAAGAAGCGGCGACTCTGGCTTCGCTTGCTCATTTCCGGTCTTGTGCTCTGGATCATCACGATTGTCGTCTTACAGATCACCGAGCTCACGACGCTTATTCCGTCAGTTATCTTTCTCGGCGCGTTCCTCAGTCCCGTGACCTTTGCGGTCTGGCTATACGAACGCCAGCAGTTTTCCGGCGCCTCTCCCGATGGGAGCTCCTCGGCGCTGAACCTTCCCCTACTGGCTGCCGGGTTCGTAGGCGCCGGAATCTTGGGGGTGACCCTGGCCGGGCTCCTAGAGACCGTCGTCCTCAATCGACTGCCCCTGGTGCTCTGGTATCCCGGAGTGGCGGTCATCGAGGAGACTGTCAAGATCGCCTTGGTGTGGGTGCTAGCTCGCCACCTCACCCGGTACACCCTGCGCGATGGGATGGTCCTTGGTGCGTGTGTTGGGTTTGGGTTTGCGGCGTTCGAGTCGGCTGGTTACGCCTTCAATACCCTCATCCAAGCCGATGACCAGAACCTCATGTCAGTGGTCGAGACCCAACTTGTTAGGGGGCTGCTGACCCCCGTTGGCCACGGCCTGTGGACGGCATTGCTAGCGGGCGCACTCTTCGCGGCTGCGAGTAAGTCCGGCCATCTGCGCATCACGTGGTCAGTAGTGGGCTGGTGGTGTGTCGTCGTTGGTCTGCACTGGGCGTGGGATGCCTCGACCGGACTCGCGACGGTGTTCGCGTTGATCTCGACGGGAAGTCCGGCAACGATCGCCGAGTTCGAGTCAGGCGATATTCCTAATCCGACTGACTGGCAACTACACCTCCAGGTCATCTACTCCTGGCTGCTACTCACAGTGTGGGCGATTATCGGCTTCTTCCTGGCGAACAGGATGTGGGTCAAAGGCCGAGCACTCGTCGCCGGCTACCCCTATGGGCCTCCCACCAGCGACGGGGTCACTACTGCGGAAGCATCCGGCGACACCCAACCGTAGAGTAGGAGATCTCAGGGGGGTCTGGCCTTTCCGCGTGATCCCTTGCGCCAACCGGAGGATGCAATGTCACAAGCCGACCAACCAGCGGACCAGCCAGCGGACGAGCAGTCCGGCCAGCCGTACGGGCAGCCCTTCGCGCAACCTTCGAGCCCGCCCCAAACGCCTCAACCAGAACAAGGAAATTCCGGTCAGGCACCTCCACCACATCAGGCGCCTGTCGGGAACTACCAGACCCCGGTCAACTACCAGGGCGGCCCGGGATATCAACCTGCTCCTGGCTATCCCAGCGGCCAACCTCCCGTGCCTGCACCACTGTCCGCTTCTGACGAACGGCTCTGGGGGACGCTAGCGTTCTTACTTCCGATCCTTGTCGGCTTCCTCGGTCCGCTCATCATCTACCTGGTGTACCGCGAGCGGTCCCAGTTCGTTCGCGCCACTTCCCGTGAAGCCCTCAACCTCCAAATAACGGCCGCGATCGTCACCTTCGGCGCGATCGTTTCACTTGTTGTTGTGGGTTCAATCATGACTATCGCCTTCCCGCCAATCGGGTTCCTTATGCTCATGTTCGGATTCGTCGTCATCATCGGTTACTCAATCGCGGTCCTCGTTCTTGAGATAATTGGCGGACTACGTGCCAACTCTGGCGAGGTCTACCAGGTCCCGTTCATTCTGCGTCTGGTTAAGAACTAAGTCAGAAATCGCACCCAGCGAGGCTGTATCTGTCCAGACCGCATGGGAAACCCACAAACTCCCGCAAATTACACCCGCGCGCCTCTTGTGATTGCAGCCGCGCAATTGGGACAATTCAACCTGGTCATTGTGCAATCAACGATGCGTTGCACAATGAAGATCACGGTCGGTGTCGTCAATTCGGCGACCATCCCACGAAAGGGTCTGCCATGTCTGACAACAACCCGCCTAGCGGCGATACGCCCGAGTCATCATCGGGCGGCACTCCACCACCGCCCCCACCAAGTGGTGGCACTCCTGCTCCACCCCCACCTCCACCTCCTGCTCCCCAAACATATTCTGCTTCTTCACCCATTTCTTCCAATGATCCAAGGAGTTG
>CAMPEQ010000001.1 GCA_946803585.1 uncultured Actinomycetes bacterium | reverse complement strand
CGACGCCGACGCCGACGCCAACTCCGACACCTACACCTACTCCAACGGTGACTCCGACTCCAACCGCAACGCCCACCGAAACTCCAAGCCCCACCGCAACCCCGACCCCAACCCCAACCCCGACGCCCACGGCGACGGCCCCAACAGCTAGCCCGACGGAGCAGCCTTCGAGTCCAGGTCGGCCAAAGCCACCGGCGGATATGAAGTCTGTGGCCTACTACACCGCGTGGTCGACGTATGGACGCAACTACCAAGTGAGCGAGATCCCCGGCGATCAGGTGTCGCACATCAACTACGCGTTCGCCAATATCGCCAACGGTCAATGCGTCCTCGGTGACCCTTACGCAGATACCGATAAGTACTTCCCGGGCGACTCGTGGGATGCCGGTTCCAAGCGCGGAAACTTCAACCAGCTCAATAAGCTCAAGGAAGCCAACCCCGGCCTCGAGACGCTGATCTCCGTCGGTGGCTGGACTTGGTCGGCGAACTTCCCCGCTGCCGCGGCTACGCCTGAATCCCGCGCCGCGTTTGCAACCTCCTGTGTGAAGTTCATGAAGGATTGGGGCTTCGACGGTATCGACATCGACTGGGAGTACCCGGTATCTGGTGGCTTGCAGCCAGGTACTCCAGCCGACAAGGCGAATTACCCGTTGCTACTTGATGCACTTCGAACCGAGCTCGATCGACAAGGTCAGATCGATGGCGGCAAGGACTACTTGCTGACGATCGCTGCACCCGCCGGCCCAGAAACCCGTGCGAACATGGCGGCCGCTGAGATAGGCGCAATCGTCGATTGGATCAACATCATGGCCTACGACCTCCACGGTCCGTGGGAACCGGCCGCCGGGCACAACGCCCCGCTGTACTCAACCCAAAACGATCCGGGACCAGCCGGGCTCAACGTCGACGCTGCCGTGAATGGCTACTTGGACGCAGGCGTGGCCGGGAACAAACTCGTCGTTGGCGTCCCGTTCTACGGACGTAGCCTCACTTCGGTCACAGCGAACAACAATGGTCTGTTCCAGCCGCACACCGGCGCTGCTGCCGGGACGTGGGAACCGGGCTTTGTCGACTACTCAGATATCGCCGATAACTACCTGCCGAGCTACACCCGGCACTGGGACGACGACGCCAAAGTCCCCTACCTCTATAACGCCCAGACCAAGACCTTTGTGTCCTACGACGATCCCGAATCGATCGGCTACAAGGCCGAGTACATTCGAGACAAGGGACTAGCCGGTGGAATGTTCTGGGAGCTATCCAGCGATACCGACGACAACGCCTTGCTCGATGCCCTGAACTCCGGGATGGAGTGAGGCCGACTCTTCACCCCTGACGGACAAATGGTCGGCAGTATTGGGGAACTGATCGCCCAGGTTCAGCACTTGGTTCAACTGGAACCGGCCTCGAACAAGGGCTGGGACGGGACTCGTCACTACCCGGGCGGAGTCATTCGCACGGTCGAGATTAAGGCCACGCAGAGGTCCTCTGTCGCCCTTCGCCATGCTGAAGTTCTGTGCGATGACTTGCTCGTGATCCAGCTGGATTTCCGCGCCGGTGAGTGGTTAACCGTCTATGACGGGCCAGCGGCCCCGGTCTGGGCGATGCTCCCGGACACGATGCCGTCGAACGGTCAACGTTCGATATCGCTATCGAGACTCCGCGCAATCGGGGCGTGAATCTCGATCATCTAGCTGGGCGCCGTCAAATGCCTACTTGAGCACGCACTTGACGCTACCGGCATCAGTCTTGGCGGAGCATTTGGTGGGCTTGGCCGGATCAGAACTGAAGTTCGCTGTAAAGCCGAAGGTGGTGGAGGCACCGGTTGCAAGGTTGCCATTCCATTCCTCGTTCGCCACTGCGATTACGCCGGGAGTTGACTTGTTCACCCCTGACCAGACGGATTCCGGTGAGGCATCCCACGGAATGCTGACTTCC
This sequence comes from uncultured Actinomycetes bacterium, assembly GCA_946803585.1. Lineage (GTDB taxonomy): Bacteria > Actinomycetota > Actinomycetes > S36-B12 > UBA10799 > UBA10799. The sequence goes on along the minus strand of CAMPEQ010000001.1, from coordinate 34,159 downwards.
CACGAGGAGGTAGCAGGTCCGTTGTTCGTGACTGTCACATTGACCGTGGCGCCGCTCGACCATCCCGAGCCCGTGTAGCTAACCGTCACTCCCTTGCCCGCCTTTGTGGGCTCCGGGGTTGGCGTTGGCGTTGTTGGGGTCGGTGTTGGTGTTTGGGTTGGCGATGGCGGATCGGTCGGTGTTGGCGTCGGTGTAGCCGTCGGGGTGGGCGAGCTAGTCGGCGAAGGAATCACCGCGAGACGGGAGAACTCGAAGTCGCTCGTTTGCGACGTCCAACCCGGCCATGCCCACGGATACGTCGATGCCGTTGATCCGACTGCAACGTCTTGGTTGAGCGACCAAGGCATGACGGCAGCTAACCCCTTGGAGTCAGCAAAGTCTTGTAGTATCCGCGCGTCATCGAGGGTTGCCGCGGGCAGGGCAGGGTTGGGCTGAGGCCCGATCTGCAGAGTCGCTCCTTGTATTGCCCAGGCCTCGGATTCGCTGATCCCAAGCGTGCTTTGGAGGTAGGTGTTCACGCCGCCCAAAGCCTGGATGCAGGTCTTCGCCATGCTGTTGTCGACGACGTCGCCCACGGGGAATCCTTGGCACATGATGTCGAGTTTGACCGGCACCCCGGCATCTTTAGCGGCCTCGAAGATTTGCTTGCCGAGGGCATCGAGACCGGTTGACGTGGTGGGAAGTACGAGCCAGATCGTCAGATCCGGGTACTTAGCGATTACCTGCTTGAGAGCTTGCATCCGCATGGTCTGCTGCTCAACATTCTCCGATGAACCCTCAATGTCGAAGAGCCAGTTTGTGACGCCTGGGTACTCCTTGGCGATACCCTCGTAGGTCGCGGCTAGTTGATCAACGGAGGTGCAGGTCCCTTCAAGCATCGTGCCAGCCTCGCCGCCAAATGCCAGCGCAACTTCCTGGCCGGAGGTGCTCTTGAGATCAGAGATCATTGTTCCCACACTGGCATCAAGCCCGACCGGGCCAGCCGAAGTGAGGAAGCCGGGGGTGCAGCCGCCGCCGGAGCCGATGAAGCCCATCGCAATCGGAACCTTCGCGGTTCCCCATTGCTTACCAACTCCATCCGGGATCGCATAGTTGATATTCAAGAAGCTGAAGGATTCGCTGCCGGCAGTTGACCCGTGCGCGGCGTCTTTCTTGGCGGCGCCCGGACTCGTCGATCCTCCCGAGCTACAGGCAGCCACGCTAAGCGCCGCTACTCCGCAGGCCCCAACAACTCCGAGCTTCTTCCAACCAGTTGATTTCCGTGACATGCCTTTGATGCTCCAAACTTAGGAAAAGTGCGCCCAACCCACGCAGGGTCCTGCCAGGCGGGACACGGCACCTACGCCCAGTGCCGGTACCATGTTCCGCGAGGCATTCAGCTGATCGCAAGCGTGACTGAGCCAGGTAGGTGATCGCGTAACTTGGGTTCTCCAGTCTGCAGAGTCGTGATCAACCGTGTTGGCTACTCTCTTCCAAATGCGCCACTTACATCGACGCGGCTCCTAAGGTGAGCTACTTAGCGTCGGGCACTGCGCAACCTCGGGCCCGTCGACCCGCGGATGTTGCGACTGTGGTCGTCGGACTGGTTTTTGCGGCCTGGGGACTCGCCGTCGTTGGTAGTCAGGATGCCTTCCAAGAAACACTCAGCCAGTTTGCCGCCACCTTGCCGCAGTGGGTCGTTGCGCTCCTACGGTTCACCTACACCCTTGGGCTGCTGTACGCCGTCGCGGTGATCATCATGTTCGCGCGCTTCCGCCGATGGGCGGCCTTGCGAGATGTTGGCCTAGCCGCGATCGGCTCGACAGCAGTCACCCTCGTTCTCGTATCGATCTTCGACAAGCTTTGGCCGTCATTCTTTAACGAGTTCCTCACCGAACCCCTAGAACCACAGTTCCCCGTCGTGCGAGTTGCCGTCGTAACGGCAGTCCTTGTCGCGGCCACGCCGTATCTAGCCCGGCCGATCCGTCGCCTCGGATGGGTCATCGTGGTGCTCATTAGCGCCGCAGCCATCGCGCTGGCGTTGTCGGTTCCTTCGGGCGTTTGGTCGGCGGTCGGGGTCGGTTTGGTGTCGGGCGCAGGAGTGCTCGTCGTGTTCGGTTCCCCGCGCGGTTATCCGGATGTCGAGTCGGTTCGCCTCGCCTTAGGCCGGTTATCGATCGACGTCCCAGACCTCGCCCTGGACCCGGATCAGTCCTGGGGTGCTCGGCGCCTCGTCGGTACGACGACGAATGGTGGTCCCATCACCGTTAAGGCATACGGCCGTGATGCCACTGATTCGCAGGCAGCAGCGAAGCTCTGGCACGCGCTGATGTATCGCGGTGGGTCACGACAGATCATGGCTTCTCGACTGCAGTCGGTCGAGCACGAGGCGCTGCTGACGATGCTCGCTGACCGCGCGGACGTCTCCGTGCCTAAGGTCGTGGCGGCGGCTGCAGCAACGGATGATGTTGCCGTACTCGCAACGACTCGACGTGGTCTGCCCCTGTCGCAACTAGACGCGGCGGTCGAGTTAGACCCTGCCGCGTTGGTTCAACTCTGGCGGCAGGTCGCGGCGATGCACACGGCAGGAATCGTCCACTCGAACCTCAACTCCGAGACGGTTCGGCTGGTCGGATCCAACTACGAGATCACCGACTTCAATCAAGCGTCGATTGACTACCAGAGTTCTGACGAGGCGTTGGACATTGCCCAACTCCTCTTCACCACGGCTACCCGCGTGGGGGTCGCGCAGGCTGTGACGGCCGCTGCGGCCGGGCTAGATCACGCGCGGTTGGAGTCGGCACTTCCCTACCTTCAGCCGCCAGCGATCGGACGCCGGGAACGACGCGACGCCGATGATGCGAAGTCGGTACTCGAGGAATTGCGCCAAGCTGTCGCCGATGAGTGCGCGGTGGAGATCCCGGAGCCGGTCAAGCTGCGACGAGTTGGTATTCGCCAGATTCTGACCGTCGTATTGGTGTTGTTCTTCCTCAGCGCGATGATCCCGCTGCTCACGAGCGTGGATTATGCCGAGCTTTGGTCCTCGATCAGTAATGCCACTTGGTGGCTGGTGGCCTTGGCCGTGTTCATGGGCCAACTCGCGTTCTTGCCGCAGGGAACGGCGATGATGTCGGCTGTTGCTCGACCCATCCCGCTGCGTCCGATGACGATTCTGCAACCTGCCATTGCGTTCATCTCCTTTGCCGTTCCTGGCGTCGCCGGTCGGGTTGCGATGGAGGGTTCATTCCTCTACAAATACGGCGTTGCTCCAGCTGTGGCAGTGACTAAGGGTGCAGTGGATGCCTTCAGCGGCTTCCTCGTTCAGGCGGTACTCCTGATCACGGCCTTCTTGACGGGCGCGCTCACCATCACCCAAACCACCTCGACGACGGGCTCGCATACCGGTACGTCATGGGTCGTGATCGCCGTCATTGTGGGGGTCGCGGTCGCAGTGGTGGTCGCGGTCTGGCAGGTGCCGAAGCTGCACGATCGTGTCGTCCCGCAGATTCGCAAAGCGTGGGAGGCGCTCACTGAGGTGCTTCGTTCACCGAAGCTCGCGCTGGGGTTGTTGGGGAGCCAGTTGGCAGTGCAGCTGTGCTGGGGGATGGCGCTATGGCTGGCCCTTCGCTCGCTCGGAACAGAGCTCGATCTGATCGCGTGTATCGCCGTCGTTGTTGCGACCTCGCTCCTACAGGGAATCATTCCGGTGCCCGGTGGTATTGGCGTCTCCGAGGCGGTCATGTCGGCGTTCCTCATCCCGCTTGGCGTCTCCCCGGAGGTGGCGATGGGTGGCGCGGTGATCTGGCGTGTGTCCACGTTCTACCTGCCTGCAACTGAAGGATTCTTCGCCTCGAAGTACCTGAGTAACCATGGGTATTTGTAGGCACTTGTAAGGTACTCACAAATCCGAAGCTAGTTGCCGTGGAAGGTAGAACGACGTGAGTGAAGATCAAGCGCTCGGTCCAATCGACTTCGTGTTGTTGGAGTTTCCCGACCAAGAAGCACCCTCCGGGTCAGCTGCTCATGAGCTACGCCTTCTGGTCGACGCCGGGACCATCAAGCTGTACGACGTCGTGGCGATCCGCAAGGACCGGGATGGCTCCTTTGCGACCTTCGATGTTGGCGATTTGTCGAGTTCGGACGGCGATAGCTTTGCGTACTTTGCCGGAGCTCGGTCGGGGCTTCTGCTGGAAAGTGATGTTGTTGAGGCTGCGGCGACCCTAGACAACGGCACGGTTGGGATCGCACTTGTCTACGAGAACGCTTGGGCAGGACCGTTCGTTGCCGCCGCCCGCGACTCCGGAGGTGCCGTCGTCGCCAGCGAACGCGTGCCAGCAGTTGATGTCATCACCGTGCTTGACGAACTCGAAAGCGAATAGGAGACCACCATGCCAGGACTACTTCGTGGAGTTGCCCGGACCGCCGCTATTGCCGGGACCGCAACAGCCGTTTCCGGCCGCGTACAGCGCCGACAAGCTGAGAAGTTCGCCGACCGCGACGCCGGAATCGCGGCAACCCGCGGCGCCGGATACGAGCAAGGTGCCCAGTCAGTTGCCTACCAGCAAGCCCCCCAGGCCTACCAGCAAGTTCCTCAGGGATATCAGCAGGCTCCGCAGGGATATCAGCAGACAGCCCCGACCTATCAGCAAGCCCAGCCTGTCGCCCCGGCAGCCCCGGCAGCTCCAGCAGCACCGCCAGTCGACTTCGTTAGCCAGCTCAAAGAGCTCGCGGAACTCAAGAACCAGGGCATCCTCACCGAGGAGGAGTTCGCGACTCAGAAGGCCCGCCTGCTGGCCTAGCTCAACTCGGTGGGGAAAGCTCTTCCTCGCTCAGGTTCGAGCCTGCCAACGAAAGGTCTTGATCGCGAGCAGGGCGCCGATTGCGGTCCAAATCAGTAGCATCCCCGCGACGGCTGGTAGCTGCCAGCTCCCCGCGACTTCTTGAGATGCGAAATCCTCCGGCAGAAACACCGACCGGATCCCCTGGGCCAGCCACTTCAGCGGGAAGAACGAGGAGCCGACCTGCATCCAGTGCGGGAGTTGGCTGAACACGAAGAACACTCCAGAGGTGAACTGCAAAACCAGCACCACTGGGGTGACCAATGCTGGCGCACCCCGTCCGGTCTTCGGAATGGACGAGTAAGCGATCCCGAGCAGGGTGCAACAGATCAGCCCCAGCACTGAGATCCACGCAAATGTGAACCACTTGAAGGCGCTCTCCGGGAGTGACAGGCCGAAGAAGGCAATGCCGATCGCCATCAGCAGAGTGACCTGGATGACGTAGACGATGAAGATCATCCCGATTTTGCCGATGAAGTAGGACACTTTGGGCATCGGCGAACCCTGCAGGCGTTTAAGGGTTCCGTCGTCGCGTTCCTGCGGAATCGTAATCGCAAGGTTCTGGAAGGAGGTGTAGACGATGCCGGAGGCGATCATGCCCGCGGCGAAGTACTGGCTGAAGGTCACGCCAGGCGCAATATCGGTATTGAATACCGAGCCAAAGACGACCAGCAGCAGCATCGGCAGGGCAAAGGTGAAGACCGCTGATTCCTTGTCGCGGAAGAGCTGCTTGACCTCGATTCGGGTTCGTCGCCAACCCAACGACAGTGCACTAGGAAGCGCTTGCGCGGTTGTCATGCGCTTGCCTCCTCACTCTCGATCAAGCTCAAGTAGATGTCTTCAAGGCTCGGGCGAGCTATCGATAGCTCCGGAACCTCGCCCCCGAACTGGGACGCGAGTTCACTTACGGTGTTCGTCGGAGTGGAAGTTTGCACGGACTTGCGGCCCTCCGGAGTCAGCCAGGTGACGATCGCAGTTCCGTCTTGGCGACCGCTGAGCTCGGCTGGTGAGTCACACGCCACGACCCGTCCGCGAGCCAGCACGGCGACACGATCGGCCAAGGCCTCGGCCTCTTCCATGTAGTGGGTGGTCAACAGGATCGTCGTGCCGTCATCTTTGAGTCCGTCGATCAAGTCCCAAAATTGTCGGCGGGCTTCGGGATCGAACCCGGTAGTCGGTTCATCAAGGAACAGGACCTCGGGATTGCCGATGATCCCGAGCGCGACATCCAGGCGTCGCCGCTGTCCTCCCGACAACGACATTGATCGTGCCCCCGATTTTTCGGAGAGGCCGACCGCCTCGATGACCTCGGCAGGATCTCGTGCGTCGGGGTAATAACCGGCGAAGTGGCTTACGGATTCCGCGACGGTCAGGTCCGTTAGATCGCGGGAAGTCTGCAGAACAATTCCGAGTCGCGCCTTCCACGCTCGCGCGGCAGTGTCGGGATCTTGTCCTAGGACCTCAACCCGACCGGAGGTCCGCGAACGGAATCCCTCGAAGATCTCGGTACACGTGGTCTTGCCTGCACCGTTGGGACCCAACATGGCGAAGCACTCCCCAGTCTCAATCGCCAGATCTACTCCGCGAACAGCGTGCAGATCGCCGTAGGACTTGGTGAGGCCTTCCGCCACGATCGCGTAGTCATTTCCCATCAGTCGGCTAGAACTCCGTGCCCGATCAAGGGAGCCATCTCGAAGCCGTCGACGTCGATCGAGAACGCGGTAGCAACGGTTATGTCAATAAGCTGCGCCTCAGCTAGCGCGGCCCGGATATCGCCAACGAGTAGACCATTGGATTCCGAATTCGAGGGGTCACGCTCCCAGTCCCATTGCACGAACAGGCCGCCCGGCCGCAACTTGTTAACCAGGGCCTGAACGGTGGCTGGGTAGTCGGGAACAAAGCCGCAGACTGAGGAGCAGACGACGAGGTCATAGCGGTCCTTGTCGGCAGGGGTGTTCGCCGGGATATCTTCGAAGACGCGGACGCCGCGCCACCCGAGTCGTTCACTCTTTGCTCGAAGTTCTGACCGCATTCCGGAAGAGGTATCGAAGGCGTCAACACTGGCCCCGGCGGTGACTAAGAGCTCAGTGAGCAGTCCCGTGCCCGCGCCAAAGTCGCAGACGACAGCGCCATCCAGACTCGAGTTGTTCTCGGCGAGGACTGTTTGAAGCGACTCAAAGGCTGCCTGGGAGTACGCACGGGTGCCGGTAGTGGTGTCCCAAGAATCCGCGAGTGAATCCCACTCGTTCATAGATTGCCGCCAATCGTCATCTCTCGATCTATTTCTAGCCGTTGTCACTGTCTGAACCGCAGGTTCTGGAACCTCGTGCCAACGCTAACGATAGCGAGCTATCTGCACTGAGTCGGGCAGGTTTCCCACGGCAGGTGACCCGTTCGCCAGCGACTTCCCGCTTGGACAACTCCGTCGTAGTAGCTTCGGGATTGGCTGCAGTCGCCGGAATCTGCAGCGCTTACAGGGAGGTTCTGCCGTGGCGGCAACGAAGGTCAGCAAGTCATCGGACTCAGGCTCGACTAAGAAGAGAGCACAGTCGACGAGAGTCTCTGGTTGGGACTTCGCGACATGGCGGACTGCCAGCGATCACCAGATGCTTCGGTCGACGATGATCGCGGTCTACCTCCTCGAGAAGGCGCCGGATTGGGGTCGGCTAGTCGATCGCTACGAGCGCGCTTCCCGACTGGTTCCTGTCATGCGAATGAAGATGGTTGAGGGCCCCGTTCCGATTGCCAATCCACGTTTGGTTGTGGACGAGAACTTCGACCTCTCGTTCCATCTCAACCGGTTCCAGCTGCCGCCGGGATCGGGCTGGGAGGACGTCCTGGACGCGGGTCGAAGGGAAGGCATGGCGGACTTCGATCGGGACCGCTCGCTGTGGAAGGTCACAGTCTTGGAGGGGCTACCTGGAGGTCGCGCCGCGCTCATCTTCAAACTGCACCACGCGATTGCGGATGGCCAGGGTGCCCTGCGGATCGGCGCCGCACTAGTTGATTTGTCCGAGGATGCTCCCGACTTGGGACCGATGCCGGAAGCGCCAGAGAGTAGCGACCTGTCGTCCAAGCGAGCCTTCGGAAAGACCATGCTGCGCGATAACGCCGACTGGGTCGCGAGTACTGCAACGACCCTGGCCAAGGAGGCCGTTCCCTCGACGCTTGCTGCGGCCAAGGCTCCGAAAGAGACAATTGAGAAGGTGATCGATGTCGCGAAGTCAATCGCGAAGTTCTCGAAGGTCGAAACCGCACCAGCGTCGCCGATCATGACCAAGCGCAGCGTCAACTTCCACTTCGAGGCGTTCGAGTTGCCTTTCGAGAACATCCGCGCTGCCGGAAAGAAGACCGGCCACAGCGCGAACGACATCTTCCTGGCATCGATTTCAGCAGGGATGCGGCTCTACCACGAGGCACACGGTGCTCCGGTTGATGCACTGCACATCAGCATGCCAATCAGCACCCGCACATCACCAGATGATGACGGCAACGCGGTCGGAATCTCGCACTTCGATCTTCCGCTGAATCAACCAGACAAAGTCGAGTTGATGAACCAGCTCCATCAGACCGTCGCACAGTGGCGCGCCGAACCGGTCATCGGATACTCCGACCAGATCGGTGAGGCCAGCCGGTTCCTGCCAGCAAATATGGTTCTGTCTGCAGCCACCAGTAGCGACCTAACCGCATCGAATGTCCCCGGACCGCCGATCCCGATCTGGATCGCTGGGGCAAAGGTCGAGCATATGGTGCCGTTCCCGCCACTGATCGGCGCAGCCGTGTTCGTTTCGCTGCTTACCTACAACAAGCAGGCATGTATCGGGATGTCGATTGATGACGCGGCAGTCCCGGATCGCGACGTGCTGGTCCAGTGCATGGCGGATGGATTCGCCGAGGTCACGGGTAAGCCAGTGAAACTAGGTGGCTTCCTGCCGAAGCCGAGAAAGCCCCGAGCGAGCCGGACAACGAAGAAGAGCTAATCCACCCGAGCCGCTAGGCCGCCAGCCTTGCGCCCTGACACCTCGTCGAGGGACTTGCCCGCCGGTTCGATCTGGTAGACCAGCGTCACGACGAATCCGAGGATGCAGATAGCGGCGAGCCCGGCGAGCAATACCCATTGGTCGACGATGCCGAGCACGATCGGGAATAGGAATACCCCGATGGCAGCACCTAGCTTTGCCATCCCTGCTGCAAACCCGTGCCCTGCTGCCCGAACGTCAGCCGGAAAGACCTCAGCGGGTAGCGCGTAGGTGGTTGCGTTCGGTCCAGCATTCATGAAGAAGTTGAAGATGCCGAAACCGGCGAAGACGAGTACGAGGTGGTCACTGGGGCCGCCACTCAGTGCTGAGGCAAGTGCCAGGATTGCGAGTCCGACGGCCATAAACACGAACCCGCCTAGCTGCAACCGGACTCGGCCAAGCTTCTCAATCAAGAAGATCGCCGCGATGAAGCCTAGGACGAGGAAGATATCGAGCGCCGCGGTTGCTTCCGTCGCGGCGATGTCATCTGCAATCCCGGAACTATCCGGGCCAGTGATGATCATCGCGGCGAGTAGGGTGGGGGTGAAGATGCCGACGCCGTAGGTGGCGATGTCCATGAGGAACCAAGGGACTGCAGTAAAGATCGTGCGCCGTCGTAAGTCCCGTCTGAATAGCGCAGGCTGAATCAGCGCCTTGATGCCCTCCGGGGAGTGGTCGGGCTCGCGTTTGTCTTTCTTGGAGACGACAACGGGAACGCCCGTGAGCCGTTCGGTGACCGCGGCTGCCTCAGATTCGTGGCCGTTCTCGGCGAGCCAGCGAGGGCTTTCCGGGACCTTCCTTCGTAAGAAGATGATGACGAGGGCTGGAACGATCCCGAATCCGAGCATCCACCTCCACGAGGTCTCGCTGGGGAAGGCTAGGAGGATAAGCAGGCCAATGACAGCACCTAGAAGCATACCCACGGCTTGGAGTGAGAACGCAGAAACTAGCCACCGGCCGCGGTTCTTCTTTGGCAGGATCTCTGCCAGGAATGCGGCCGCAATCGGGTAGTCCAGGCCAATCGCGATGCCCAGGAGAAAGCGAGAGATGATCAACGAGGGAATATCCCAGGCGAACATACAAGCGATCGAGAAGACGACAAACATTAAGAGGTCGTAGCGGAAGATCCGTTGCCTTCCGAGCTTGTCCCCCAGCGGCCCGAGGAACGTGGCTCCTACGAATGCCCCGACAATCGCTGCGGTCGATATCAGGCCGATCTGCCAGTCATTGGCGCCGAGATCCTCCTTAATCAACGGGTTTGCCACGCCGATGATAAAGAAGTCAAATCCGTCGAGCATGATGCCAAGACCACCGAGGAACCAGAAAGTCATATGCAGCTTGGACATCTTTGCGTTATCCAGTGCGTCGCCCATCGGAATCCGGGACTTGGTCGTGGCGGGGGATTTGGCCATACCGAATCCTCGCGAGCGGCCCAAGCGCTGGCAAGGCGAGCAGTCAGTAACTCGAAGGTGTTCGCTCAGAGTTTCCCAAGCCGTTTCCTGCTGCTAACGCGACGGCTGAAGTCACAATGTCAAGCATCAGCCGAAGTCATACATCCGTGGGTGGGCCCCGCGGGACTCGAACCCGCAACCTACGGATTAAAAGTCCGCAGCTCTGCCAATTGAGCTAGAGGCCCGGGGAACGTAGAAACCGTCTCGATAATCCCGGTGGTTTGTTGCAGAGGCGAGACTACCCGATGCGGGTATGCATGGCCCCACCTCGATGCCATGCGGATGCGGTTCTGGACAGTGACCGCGCAAGTTCGAGCACCGTCCGAAGCATGGCCAGCGGCAGCTGCGTGTTTACGGCCGCCGGGAGTACTCCGCGAGAATTGCCCCAACTTGAACAATGTGGCTTAGTCCGCACGCAATGAAAGAAGGGACCACGTCCAGAGATCTTGCGCCTCTTGCCTAACGGTGACCCCGCACTGAGTGACCCCGCCCAGCGAGCCTCTGCGTCGCAAGGTTGATCGCTCGTTCCCATCGCCGGAGTTGAAGCGCGCCGACATCTGTGGAACCGTCGGTCTGATGGCATCAACTTTGACGCGGCAACGAAAGCAGTGACATGTTCAGGACCGACAGTTCAGTCACGGAACGTGTCGGCGATGCCCCCGCCCACAATCCAATGTGGAACCTCTTCCGGTCGGCAGTAGCGTGGGCGGTGCTGTTCGGGTCGCTCGCCGTGACTTTTCTGGCCTGGCAAATGACCTCCAGCGCTGTCAATGTGACAGAAGATCAACGCTTCAAAGTGTTGGTCGATGCATCCAACAAGGCCATCTCTGACCGAATGGTGGACTACGAGGTCGCCCTCAATAGTGCCGCTGGGTTTGTCAGTGCCAGCAGCCGCGTTGACCGAGCGGAATGGAAGAGTTTCGCCGCTAGTCTTGACCTGCAGGACAACTTCCCAGGGATTCAGGGACTGGGCTATGCGGCGAAAGTATCGCCAGCGGACAAGGCCGCGCTGACTGCGAGTATTCGTGCTGAAGGGTTCCCGGATTTCGCCATTAAACCGGGTGGCAAGCGGGACCCGTATACCGCGATCATCTACCTGGAGCCTTTCGATTGGCGAAACCAGCGGGCCTTCGGTTTCGATATGTACTCGGAGCCAACGCGCCGAGCAGCGATGCAAAGCGCAACGAATACGGGAGCGGCTACTGTCTCGGGCCCGGTGACGCTGGTGCAGGAGACCGGCAACGACGTGCAGCGCGGCTTCCTCATGTATGTGCCTTCGTACACCCAGGGTGTTCCTCTAGATACCGTTGAACAACGCCAGTCGGCCCTTGCTGGGTGGGTCTACGCGGTATTCCGCACCGAGGACCTGATGAGGGGTGTCCTCCCCGTGGAGGCGCAAGCTTTATCCACCGACATTTACTATGGAACCGATACCGCAGTCCGGGACTTGTTGTACCGAAGCTCGGAAGCCGCGCCCTTAGCAAATGAAAGCGAGTTCGTTGGGAAAGCTGTCACACAACTGCCCATCGGGGACCGAACCTGGACAACGGTGTTCGGAACTTACGAGCCGTTGGGCGGCGGCTCGGATCAGCCGTTGATTGTCGCCGTGGCTGGTTTGACGATCAGCGCCTTACTTTTCCTAGTTGTTGGATCGCTGTCTTCGGGTAGGCAAAGAGCGAAGAGTTACGCAGCCAAAGTGAATCACGACCTGAGTGAAAGGGCCGACGAGCTCGCTCGATCTAACAGAGAGTTGGAACGGTTCACTTCGATCGCATCCCATGATTTGAAGGAACCGCTGCGGCAGATCACGTGCTCAGTTGAACTACTCGAAGAGGGCACCGCAGATCTGGATCTGGAAACCGAAACACGTGAGTGGATGCAGGAGATCACGGCCGGCACACTTCGAATGCGGGAGTTGGTTGACGGCTTGTGGGCGTATGCGCAGGTGAATAGTGACCAAGGGGCGACGCACACCATGGTTGACACGGGTGAACTAGTCGCGGAAGCCCTAGCTTCGCTAGCTCCGCAGGTGTCCGAATCCGGTGCGGTCGTCGACGTCGTCGCCATACCTCCCGTCTACGGCGACGCGCGGCAACTTGCCAGTGTGTTCCAAAACGTGATCATGAATGCGATCGCCTACCGGTCCGAGGAGCCGCTCCGAGTTCGGATTGATGCGGAGCTGACCGGAACGACAGCAACGTTCTCAGTGGTGGACAACGGCATTGGAATCGAACCGGCTCACCGTGAGCAGATCTTCCAGATGTTCCAGCGACTTCACCTACAAGGCGACAAGCCGGGCACTGGAATTGGTCTTGCGATTTCACAGCGAATTGTGGAGAAACATGGTGGTCGCATGTGGGTGGACTCGAACCCTGATGGGCAAGGATCCAATTTCCGATTCACCCTACCGACGACCAAACCGTAGACGGTGATCTCATCATGAGATCCAAGCCGCGAGGTCCCGTGTCGGCCGTGGAATCGCAGTGCGGGTCAGCGGGCCGTCGGACAGCTGCGGGCGTCGGTACGCTGAGCAGATGACCAGCCAAGCGGACGAGCGTAAGCAGATGACTGCGGAACTCTTCGACACTGTTGCTGTGGCGTATGACGCGGTAGACGTGGAGTTCTTTGGCCCCATCGCGGCGGGGCTCGTCGATGAACTCGATATCCAACCCGGCGAGCGAGTCCTCGATGTCGGCTGCGGAACGGGCCAGGTGCTCGCTCGCGCCGTTGCTCGATCCGGAACCGAGTCGCGATCGGCGGGCATTGACCTATCTGCTGGGATGATTGACCGAGCACGTAGAACGATGGAGCAGGCCGGATTCGGTGATGCGACCCTCCAGGTTATGGATGGCCAAGCGCCGGGGTTGGAAGCCAGCTCGTTCGACGTTGTTACTGCCTCGCTTGTCCTGTTCTTCATGCCTGATCCACTCGCGGCGCTGCGGGCCTGGAATCGAATCTTGGTTCCTGGCGGACGAGTGGGTGTCACGACGTTCGCGCCGCAGGATCCGAAGTGGCGCGAGGTCGACGCTGTCTTTGATGACTACATTCCCCAAGAGATGCGGGATGCGCGCACAAGTGGGGCGCGGGGCCCGTTCGGATCTGATGAGAGCCTGGCCGCACTGTTCCGCGATGCCGAGTTCGACCACATCCAGAGTAGGAACCTTGAACTTGACATCGTCTTCAGAGATCCAGCGCATTGGCGCGAGTGGACGATGTCGCATGGGCAACGCATGATGTGGCAAGCGGTCCCGGAAGCGTCACATGCTGAGCTCTTTGCTGCGGCCGAGGATCGCCTGGCTGACTGCGTTGCGCCCGACGGACTGATCCACCTGACTCAGAACATCCGCGTTACAGCGGCGCGCAAGTACCAGTAGCTATTGCCCCAAAGGACTAGACGAGAGAAGCGACTATGAGCGCAAAGGTCCACCAAGCCGACAGCCACAACCAGATTCGAGTCCAAGGTGCCAGGGTTAACAACCTCAAGGACGTCAGTGTTGAGATCCCTAAACGCCGCCTGACTGTGTTCACCGGCGTCTCAGGGTCGGGCAAGAGCTCGCTGGTGTTCGACACCATTGCGGCCGATTCCCAGCGCCTGATCAACGAGACATACAGTGCCTTTCTTCAGGGATTCATGCCAACTCTGGCTCGGCCGGATGTTGACGTGCTAGAGGGGCTGACCACTGCGATTATCGTCGATCAACAGCGGATGGGTGCTGATGCTCGATCAACGGTCGGGACGGCAACCGACGCCAACGCAATGTTGCGGATCCTCTTCAGCCGACTTGGCGAGCCCCATATCGGATCGCCGCAGGCCTACTCGTTCAACGTCGCGTCGATTAGTGGCGCAGGTGCGGTCACTCACGAGAAGGCTGGCCGAACGGTCAAGGAGCGTCGTGAGTTCAACATCACCGGCGGGATGTGTCCGCGCTGCGAAGGGATGGGATCCGTCACCGATTTTGACCTGACCGCGCTCTACGACGACAGCAAGTCACTTGCCGATGGCGCACTGACGATTCCTGGCTACAGCATGGACGGCTGGTACGGCCGGATCTTTGAAGGTAGTGGCTTCTTCCCGATGGATAAGCCAATCAGCAATTTCACCAAACGCCAGCTCAATGACCTGCTCTACAAGGAGCCAACGAAGATCAAGGTTGAGGGAATTAACCTAACCTTCGAGGGCATCATTCCTAAGATCCAGAAGTCGATGCTGTCCAAAGACGTTGACTCGATGCAGCCACACATTCGCGCGTTCGTGGAGCGAGCGATCACCTTCACCACCTGCCCAGAGTGCGGTGGAACCCGGCTGACCGAAGCTGCTCGATCATCGAAAATCGACGGTGTGAGTATTGCGGATGCGTGCTCCATGCAGATCAGCGATCTTGCGAAGTGGGTGCGCACGCTGAAAGATCAGTCGGTCGGACCGCTCTTGGATGCTCTCGCGCAGACACTGGAGTCGTTTGTCGAGATCGGATTGGGCTACCTCAGCCTGGATCGTTCCTCGGGAACACTATCGGGCGGGGAGGCGCAACGGACCAAGATGATCCGCCACCTTGGCTCGTCGTTGACCGACATCACCTATGTCTTTGACGAGCCGACGATTGGGTTGCATCCTCACGACATTGCGCGGATGAACGAGCTGCTGTTGCGGCTGCGGGACAAGGGCAACACTGTCCTGGTGGTGGAGCACAAACCAGAGGTCATCGAGATCGCCGACCACATTGTTGACCTCGGTCCGGCTGCCGGTACTGCAGGTGGAGAGATTGTGTTCGAAGGAACCGTCAAGCAGTTGAGAAAGAGCGACACTGTGACCGGCCGCCACCTCGACGATCGAACTAGCCTGAAGAGCGACGTGCGGGAGCCATCCGGGGCGTTGGAGATCCGCGGGGCCAAGGCGCACAACCTGCAAGACGTTGACGTTGATATCCCGCTTGGTGTGCTCGTCGTGGTCACCGGGGTCGCCGGATCAGGTAAGAGCTCGCTCATCGATGGTTCACTGGCTGATCGAGACTCGGTTGTTGCAGTCGATCAGACGCCGATCCGTGGCTCGCGTCGGAGTAATCCGGCTACCTACACCGGCATGCTCGACTCAATCCGGAAAGCCTTTGCCAAGGCTAACGGCGTGAAGCCAGCACTGTTCAGCGCGAACTCTGAGGGTGCGTGCCCGAACTGCAAAGGCATCGGCAGTATCTACACCGACCTAGCGATGATGGCGGGAGTCGCGTCGGTCTGCGAAGTCTGTGACGGCAAGCGATTCCAGGCATCGGTCTTGGAGTACCAACTAGCTGGGCGCAATATCAGCGAGGTTCTGGAGATGTCGATTGCTAACGCCAAGGAGTTCTTCGCACCCGATGATGGGAATGTTCCGGCGGCTCACAAGATCCTGGTGCGACTAGTCGACGTTGGCTTGGGCTACCTGAGTCTGGGGCAAGCGTTGTCGACGCTTTCCGGAGGTGAACGCCAGCGGCTGAAGCTAGCGACCGCGATGGCTGGAAAGGGAGACCTCTACATCCTTGATGAGCCGACCGCCGGACTGCACCTGGCGGATGTCGAGCAACTCCTGGGTCTCCTCGACCGCCTAGTTGAGGAGGGAAAGTCAGTGGTGGTCATCGAGCATCACCAGGCAGTCATGGCCCACGCTGACTGGATCATCGATCTAGGGCCGGGCGCGGGTCATGACGGCGGCCGGATCGTATTTGAGGGAACCCCAGCAGACTTAGTTGCAGCGAAGTCGACGTTGACTGCCGAACACCTCGCGGCCTACGTGACTTAGGCCTGGAATCTGCGGCTAGTCGGATCGTGACGGCACGTAGGTCCCGAGCGCGATCGCGAGCGGCCATAGCGCCTCGGCTCCGGCAGCTAGCCGTTCAGTGAGCCCGATCTGATCGCCGCCGACGATTACCTGGGAGACGAACAGGGCGGTCAAGGCACTGAGCCCCCCGGTTACGCCGTAGCGCACAGATGACCTGGTCACATAACTCGTGCCAGCGCCAGCGGTGTCATCCCATCGACCTAGGCCCGCCCAGCCAGCCAAAGAGATGAAGCCAACCATCGCTGCTGCACCGTGCAATACCGGGGCACTTGTACTCGAAACGGGTACGGCAGCAACTACCAGCAGCGATGCGCCACCCACAGCAAGTGCAAGTCGGGCTGAGCGCGGAGCGTCACCGAGTCCGCTAGCCGTCACCATGTGAGCCACACCCGTGGCCACGAAGCTCGCGGTCATGATCCATCGATAGGGAGTGTCGGTTCCGGCTAGGGCACTAATCGTGTCCGTGACCGAGTCGAAACCGTTCGGTTGAACGGCGGCAGCGGCGAACCAACCGCCGATGAGACAAAGAGGTGCTGCCAACGAGGAGAAGACAGCCCGGCGTGCAGTTCCGGGCTGAACTCGCCAGAGCCGCTCACTCAGCGGCTGTTTACTCAACTCGTTCGTCCTCGTACTGCGGTTCCTCGGGAACGCGGAGCAGACGAGTCGCGCCAAAGACGATCCCGAGCGAGATGATCCAGATGAGGAAGCACATCCGCAGAACGTCGCTGGAGAAGCCAGCCAACGCAACGACGACGAGACCAACAGTCATGATCAGCGCGGTTGCGGCCGCCAGGAGGGCGACGATGGTGATCACCCTACGGGCCGGACCACGAGTTGCGTCGGACAGAACCGGTTTTCCCATACGTTGACTATCTCATCGTTGAACTAATCCCGCTCTGCCGTAGGCGTTCTAGCTACTTTCCGGTCTGCCAGCCCTTCCCAGTGACTACTTCGTTGGTTGCGGACGCCACCGCTGGATCGGCACCGATCCTCCAGTCAGTCTCTTTGTTGTGATCGAACCAGAGCACCATCTTGGCTCCGGCAGCCCGCGCTGAGTTAAGCGAGTCGCTCACCCAAGCCGCCTTGCCTGGCCCGGTGGTGGACCCGATCTCGGCGATCGCTAGCGGCTTATCCGGCGCGACCGATTCGATCTCGGCTAGTCCGAGGGTGAAGATGTCCTTGAAGGACTGCCAGCCCCACTTGAGGGCGCCCCAGTTGTACCCGTCTAGCGCTACCCAATCGACGTAGGCATCGCCCGGGTACAGGTCGGCGAGGGGAGTAGATCCCTCGTAGGACACGATCGAGTTGAACATCCATGACACGTTGGTGACATTGAGTTCGCGGGAAGTGGTGACCAGATACCTGAAGGCTGCGACGAAGTCGGCCGATGAGTTACCGGCGATCGGCTGTGCCCAGGCATTCCAGTCACCATTGACCTCGCCCGCGAACCGAATCATGACCGGTATACCTGATTGCTTAGCGGCCAGCAGATACCGCTTGACGTAAACATCATGATCACCGGCAGCGATCGATCCCAGTGAGAAGGCGGGCTGAGTCCTTGTCGACAGGCTCGAGTCCCATGGTTCCCAGCTGACCACCAGGGGGGCGCTGCGCTGGGCTGCAAACGCTGCTTCCTCGGTGTTGAAGTCTTGGGTGAAGTCTGTAAAGACGCTGAGTGCGCCCGCCCGGACTCCAACGGCTGCCTCCGTTGCTCTGACTGCCGTCAAGTTCCGAGATGACCACCCGAACACCGTGTCCTCGCCCGCAACGTATGGCTCCTCAGTTGGAGTCGGTGCTGGCGGAGTACTCGGGGATGGTTCTGGCTGGGGAGTTGGAAGCGGTTCCTGCGGGGCTATCGTGGCTGGCTTCTTCTTGGCGCCCTTCTTCTTGGCGCCCTTCTTCTTGACGGTCTTGCGTACGCAACGCTTCAGTGCCTTCTTCTTCGCGCGATTCGACCGGAACCCAGCGCGCTTGGCCTTGATGTCCATCCGGCAGGCCTTCCGGGCGGCTTTGCGCACTGTTCTCAACGATGCAGCAACCTTGGTCGAGGGAGCGGCAAGTGCATGGGTCGCGCCGGATTGAGTAGCGGGCGTCGGTGCCGCGGCCGCCGCCGTAGCGGTAGAGACCGTGGTCAGTGCCAGGGCTGCCACGAGGGTGAGAGCCAGAACGATCCGTATCGACAGCGATCGGCGAGCGCGCACTCCAGACATCGACTCGGACCTCGCCCCCTCGTTGGAATTCCTGACCGTTCGCTTGCTGTATCGGTCGGCGGAGACGTGACTATTAGTCGAACAGACTCAAGAACTGGAATTATCGTGAGCAATCACCCGCTTAGCGTAGTGAGGGCTTCAAGCCGAAACCGGAGCTGAGTACCGACCGTTTCACCGCGCTTCACTCCCACCCAAATGGGGATACTCGGATTGCGTAGGACGGTCGGGGGGACGCACCAACAAGTGCCAGTGGCAGAAAGCCCGAGTGCCTCGGCGACCTAGTCGCGCGAAAGTGACCATCGGAGGTCCCAACGTGGCCAACCAGTCGGAGCGCTCCCCGCATGTATTCGCTCAGCCGGTCAACGTTCGGACACCTCGAGCGGATAGTGACCACGCGCGCCTTGTCGTTGGCCTCGTGGTTGCGATCGTGGTTACTGCCGGGGCAGCAGTTGCCGCGCTGAGTCAGATTCTGCAGAACTCCCAGGTTGAGTTCGGAAATATCAAGCAGGTCGAGGTCGGGCCATTCACGCTTAGCGTTTCAGCGGAAGCCCCACCTTCGATGCTGATCTTCCTGTCTATTCTGACGTTGGTTGGTGTTGCGAGCTGCGCATTCGCGTTTGAGGCAATCGCCGCACTACTTACTGTTAGCCCCAAGCGTGATCTCCTTGCGTCATATCGGGAGCAGTTTGACGAGACCGAACCCGGCCCGCTTCGGCTCACGATCGTGATGCCGGCCCACAATGAGGAAGCCTCGCTCCCCGGAACGCTCGAAGCGCTGAAACAGCAGACACGTGCACCTGACCGGGTGATTGTAGTTGCGGACAACTGCACGGATAGAACCGTCGCTATCGCCGAAGAGATGGGCTACGAGGCATTCGAGACTGTCGGCAACACCCACAAGAAGGGTGGAGCCCTCAACCAGGCGCTACAGCAGTTGCTTGTGAGCACAGATGCGCGAGACGTCATCATGATCATGGATGCGGACACTCGTCTTAGTGCGCGCTTCCTCGAGACAGGGGTTGCGCGGTTCGCCGCAGATGAGGACCTGTCAGCTGTCGGAGGTGTCTTCTACGGCGAGGATGGCGAGGGACTCATCGGGCAATTCCAGCGCAATGAGTATGCCCGTTACTCCCTTCAGATCAGGTCGCGCCATGGAAGGGTCTTCGTGCTCACCGGCACCGCATCCATGTTTAGAGCGGAGGTTCTGCTCGACGTGGCCGCCGCCCGCGGGGTCTTCATTCCAGGGGATACCGGAAACGTCTACGACACGGCTGCGCTGACCGAAGACAACGAGTTAACGCTCGCCCTGAAGTCTCTGGGCGCATCAATGAACAGTCCGATCGAATGTAAGGTCACAACCGAGATCATGCCGACGTGGAAGGCGCTGTGGACTCAGCGCAAGCGGTGGCAGCGCGGGGCGCTTGAGAACCTGGCCGCGTACGGGGTTACACGTTCAACGATTCGGTACTGGGGTCAGCAGGTTGGTATCGGGTACGGAACAATTGCGCTGAACCTGGCGATCCTGTTGATGCTCATCACCTTCCTAGCGGTCGACACGTGGATCTGGTTTCCCTTCTGGCTGGTGATTGGCGCCATCTTCGTCGTTGAGCGGGTGGTTACCGCCTGGTCAGGCGGCCCCAAGGCCAGACTCCTGGCACTCCTATTACTGCCGGAGCTGGCCTACGACGTCTTCCTCCAAGTCGTGTTCGTGACGTGCTTGATTGATATCGCGCGCGCGAAGGGGACGACCTGGGGTCATGTTGTCCATACGACAGAAGACCCAGTCAAATGAACGATGTCGTTGGTGGCTTGCTGCTACCGCAATCGGTCTTAAGTAGCACCTGGTTCAGTGTGCTCGCGACCGTTGTTGCGTTCAATACGTTGGTCTACATCGGTTTAACTCTGTCGAAGCTGGCTCCGCTACCGAAGCCAGCTCGCACCGCCTCGGTACGCCGGTGGTTAGGGAAATTCGGGATCACGATAGATGAGGAAGTCGCTATGAAAGCCCTACCCGAGACGACCTGGACGGAATCGGATGATCCGCATGAGCTTATGCGGACTACCGTTGCCAAGCGCTACATTCCAACTGGCTTGATCGTTCTCGGTGGTTTGACGACCGTCCTCTCGCTAATCACCTTGGCGACCGACGATTCCGGTGACCGGCAACTCGTCGAGCTCGCCGGCCTTGCGTTGGGACTCGCGGTTCTCATTGCCAGTCAGGTCGTAATTCGTTCAAGCATCAGTGTTGCGGGTCTCAGATGGCTTTGGTCGGTATCGAACATCTTGGTGGCAGCAGCACTCATCGTCGATAGCGTTTACTCAGGCAATCAATCACCGCTCTCCTACCTGCTGATCTTGTTAGTCGGGTTCCCGTCACTGACGATGGCCTGGTACCCGTCGGTGGTTGGCAGCTGCCTCATCCTCGCGGGACTGATCGGTGGTGCTTGGGGTATTTCCGGTGGTGAGGACTACCGGATCGCCTTCGTCAGCGTGGTTGCCGCATTCGCGGGCCTTGGACTGTTGCGCCTGCGCTTGCTCGCAGTAGATTCGCTCGCCGACGAGACGGTGGCGGCGAATGCCCTTGCAACGACGGACCTTGCCACAAGCATGCTCACGCGCAACGGATTGCAGACGCTCATGCCGGCCCTCGGGGGGATCGCCGACCGAATGGAGTCGAACGTTTGTGTGATCTACCTGGAGATCGACCAGCTCGGTGAGGCGAATAAGAAGTACGGGATCGACTATGGAAATAGTGTTCTAAAGATCGTCGCGGAGGCCATCGCTGTCAACGTGCGGTCAGGGGACCTTGTCGCCCGATACGCCGGAGACGCCTTCGTGATCGCCGGGCTCGGAGACAAGCCCGACGCCCATTCGCTGTCTGATCGGATCGAGGCCACAATCGCCAGTTCCGGACACGCACTTGGTCGAATTCCGATCAGGACCAATGTGGGAACTGCCGCTGGGAGCGCAACGAGTGAGACCTTCGAGGCGCTCGTACGT
The DNA here is from genome assembly GCA_946803585.1 of uncultured Actinomycetes bacterium. GTDB lineage: Bacteria > Actinomycetota > Actinomycetes > S36-B12 > UBA10799 > UBA10799. The sequence continues at coordinate 12,853 of CAMPEQ010000001.1, read as the reverse complement.
GAGGCAAAGGCTGCATCGAAGTCGGCTCGCGGGATAGCGGGTCACTCCTAGCGGCCAAGATAGGGCTGTCGCTGTCAGCTGACTGGCAAGGCTCTGTGGTGAGGTTGGGTTCTAGATCGACACTAGTTCGTTTCATTTCTCGGTGCGCTTGCAGTACTTGTTCTTCTTCGGGAGCTTTTGCTTTTTCAAGTACTTCAAGACGGGCTTCACGATGCATCCACTTGTCTGCGACTTACCGCGGAAGAGCGCATGATGGGAGGTGTTGACCGTAATCAAGCGCGAGCCGCTGAACCGCTTGTGCGTTTGCTTTGCGCCGATATACGGCGTCAGCGCGTCGCCTTTACCGTTGATGAGCAGCGGAGGAGTCGGCAGTTGCACCCCCTGTGGAAGTGCAGGCACCGGATCGGCAGGTTCCGGTAGCCCAAGGCAGGTTGCGCCGTAGTTCAACCCATTCGTGCGTCCGACCTGTCCGGCAAGGTTGGTCTTAACCGCGCCCTCCAAGTACTGCCCGACCCGAGCCGGACTTGGCCGACCACGGAGATCGACGCAGTTGATCAGCGACGTCAGATCAGCGGGTCCGGTGCGCTTACGAAGCTGCCGTTGGAGTTTGCGCATGGTCGCTTTCACCGAACGCTTCCTGACGTCGTCGCCGGTGCATCCAGGGACACTCAATGCCTGGGCTACCTGGCAGGACGCGACCTTCAGATTCTCGAGGCCACTCGAGCTATTCCCGGCGTTGAGGGCCATCTGCCACCAGATGAAACGATTGAAGTTAGGCGCGTAGTCAGATTGCAGAACCTTGTTGACGTTTCTATATGCCCGCAGTTCGCCGGTCGAGAGCGCACGCTTGGTGTACTTGAAGCTAGCCTTTCCACCTTTTGCGCCCAGAACGGCGAAGTCCTCCATCGATTCAGTCGGGTCAACGACGCCATCGAGGACCATCGCCCGGACGCGGTTCGGGTAGGTCTGGGCGTAAAGCCGACCGATGCGGGTTCCGTAGCTGAACCCCAGGTAAGTCAACTTGCTATCGCCGACCGCCGCCCGCATCGCATCGAGATCCTTCACGACGTTGTTGGTTCCGATCGTCGGGACCAAATGGGGGCTGCTTCCGTAGCAGAATGCTTTGCTCGGGCCGCGAGTCTTTAAGGCTGCCTTCGCCGCCTCTTGCCACGCAAATGCGCCAGTCAGTGGGTACTCGGATCCGAAGCTAGCGTTTGGGTCCTCGGGACAGTTCCGCAGAAGCGGCTTTGACGCTGCCACTCCGCGCGGTGCCCATGTCACAACGTGGAGGCGCTTTTGCAGATCGCTGAGTCCAGGCAGAAGCTCAACGCCGGAAGCTCCAGGGCCGCCAGGGTTGGCAAAGACCGATCCGATGACCGGCTTACCGCCGCGCTGCTTCTTTGGGAGTGCTTTGAGGCGATAGAGCTTGAGTTTGAACTGCTTGCCATTGGGTTTGGCGTAGTCGCGCGGCACAGCGAACCGGGCGCATTGAGAGCGTTGGGTGCCCGTGATCTTGCACTTCTTCCAGTTGATTCGCTGCCCGGTAGTTCCTCTTAGTTCGGTGAGAACCTCGGCTTCCGCAACAGGACTAAGAACCGGTTCAGAAGTTGGGAGGGGGGATGCGATTGCAGCAGATGTGGAGAAGCTGGTTCCGACTAGGGCGATAGTTACAGCCGCGGTCACGACTCGTCGCCGCCTGTCGCGTCGAACTACATAGTCGCGCGAGTCGGAGTGAGACACAGCAATCGTCATACGCCGAAGCTATGACCGGTATACGGCTAGTCGCAACTTTGCCGGATCCGAACAGTGGACATTCGATGTGCGCTCACAACGCGCACCTGGGGCTCGACTCGCGTTAGCTTGGCTAATCATGAAACTGGATCGCAGGATTCCGCTCGTAGGCCTGGCTGTTGTAGCGCTCACCGCAGCTACGGTGAGTTGCTCAGATTCCGGGTCAGTCACGCCCACGGGCGACAACCTTTGCTCGCCGGATGGGTTGATGACCCTCGTTCCCGAACTGCAGAACGCCGACGGTGACTTCGAGATCCCGAATCCGACAACCGACCTCGAGGGTTTCCTGAAAGTGCAGCAGGGGCTGACAACCGCCATCGATGTTGACCTAGTGAAGGCCTCGGTCGAGGTCACCGCCCAGTCTGCTGCGGCGAATGTCACACCAGCTATGACTTTTCAGAAGGAATGGCGCAGTGCTGAGATTGGCGTCTCCACCAACGGATCGACAGTTAGCTTCCCCGACGGAGCAGGCATGGCTTCCTACGGCGGAGAGTCGTTCCTGTCGGGGGTTGAACCAGTACAGGGCAGTTCCAATGCGTTCTTCCAAGTCACGAAGCCTGATGGAACGATTTCCGCCCTCGTCTCGGCAGCCCCGACGGTATTACCGTGCGTCAATCGACTGACCCTGGCGACTACAAACACGGCTGGGACTTGGATGCCGCCGACCTACGCCCTTGGCGATGAGGATGGCAACGCGTATCTGATCGTTGACCTTTGCGTCGATCTTGCCAAGCCAAGAAAGATCGATAAGAAGTCAGTGTTGGCGCCCGGTGCGGAGCTGTTCACGGCGATTCAGTGGGCGGATACCCCCGAGATGTCGCATATGGCCACTGATGCCGCGTCATCGCATCAACACGGTGGCTAGTTCTCTGGCAGGCTATTCAGCGACTAGCGGATGACCGGACGTAGCAGCTCGGGAGCGGTTGCTGCCTTCCCCGCAGCTGCCAGGAGGCGTTTGGTCGCGCGGTGCTGAATGGAAGTGCCAATCGGGCCTCCCAGTTTCGCGAACCACGCGGCATGTCGAGAGAAGGACCGTACGGTCAAGACCACGGAATCGTCGTCGCGTAGTTCGACAACAAATGACTCCTCGCCACGCGCGGGATGACCAGGCAGAGTTCCCACGGCAAAACCGATTCGGTTTGGACCATCGACGACCTTCACGACCCGGTAGACGGCAGTGACTCCCATGAACCAGACCGGTAGGCCAGCAGCAGCCGTCTCGCCGGCGCGAACCACACCACCAGGAGATTCGACAAAGAAACCCGCCTCTTCGTGAAGTTGCCAGTGCATGAGTGCATAGCCAACGGCGTCAAAGGCATCTCGCCCGTGTCCGACAACCTTTGACTCGTTGACCGAATGCCAGCGGCCTTCCGGCTTTGGTGCATCAACCGGAGCCAAGCTCATGCCAATCGTGTCGTAGGTGAGGTCATCGTGCTCGTGGGCGACTCGCAAATTTCGTGTCGAATAGCCCAGGATCATTTTCCGTCGAATTGGCATATTGCCATCATTGCCCACCTGGTGAGGTATTTGCCAATCAGCCGGATGCAACTCGGTGATTCTGCTGCCACGAATGGTGACCCTCAGTAGTTCTGGAAGCGCGCATTGGCCGATTCCCACCCGTTCGCCACACGGAACCGTGAGTGGGCTCACCCACCCGGCCCAATGTGGCCGTCATCGCTCGCCTTCGGGCGGCTCGGGGTGGTTCTATAAGCGCGGGTAACTCTTTGTTAGGCGCAGATGTACTTAGAGTGAGTGTTGAGGATCAAATGGCGAATTCAGCAATCGACGATTCGCGCCCAACCGCGCCTAGTTTTTCAGTCAGCAGGAGGACCTGGCGCTCGATTCTAAGCGCCCTGACCGCATCCCTCATGGTGGTCGCTGGGCTTGGCCTAGCCGCACCCGTAGCAAATGCTGCCGGAACCACCTTCACGAGTACGTGGGATACGACGCTCACGTCCGCGGGCTCCTCCAACAGCGACCAGATCTCCCTGCCGCTAGTGGCTACGGGAAGCTACAACTTCGTCGTCAACTGGGGTGATGGGACCAGTAATACGATCACGAGCTACAACCAGGCAGAGGTCACCCACACCTACGGGACTGAAGGTGTCAAAACCATCAGCATCGCCGGGACAGTCATCAACGGTTGGCGCTTCGGGAACACCGGTGACCGACTCAAACTGACCGACGTCAGCGCGTGGGGTCCCCTGCAGTTGGGAAGTGCCGGTGGGTACTTCTGGGGCGCCGAGAACTTCAATCCGACCGCGACCGATGGCCCCAACCTCACCTCGACGTCGGATCTGTCCGGAGTGTTTTTGGGCGCAACCAGCCTGAATGCGGACCTGACAGGCTGGGACGTCTCTGGAGTTACGAACCTCAACAATGCTTTCCGAGGCGCGACTTCGTTTAACGGCGATATTTCCAACTGGGATGTTTCCTCGGTGACGTCGATGGTCGGAACGTTCCGGGGTGCAACCGCGTTTAACTCCGATATCTCCGGCTGGCAGGTTGGCAACGTCACCAACATGGTGTCAACGTTCGACTCGGCCCCGGCCTTTGACCGCAGCCTCGCGACATGGGATATCGGCAAGGTCACTGACATGGCCTCAATGTTCGCCTCCGCTGGCTTGAGTCGGACTACCTACGACGCGGTGCTCATCGGCTGGGCTGCTCAGACGGTAAGGCAGAACGTTCCCTTCGATGCGGGTACAAGTAAGTACACCCTCGGTCCAGCCAGCGTCGCGCACGATGAGTTGACTGGGGATGATGGCTGGACGATCACCGACGGCGGGATCACCAGCGCACCAGATGCGCCCACTGGCGTGCAGGCTGCCCGCGCTGACAGCGGAGCAACCGCTACGTGGAATGCCGCCGAATCAAACAACGAGCCCGTCCTGGAATACGTTGCCACGATTTCCCCGGATCCCAATACCGGTTCGGCGACCTGTCTCGTTGAAGGCAACAACCCTCGTAGCTGTACCTGGGATGACCTGACCAATGGCCAGACCTACTCGGTTGTCGTGACGGCCACGAATGTGATCGGAACCTCCCCAGAATCCGAACCGGCCACGGTGGTCCCGCAGATCAATCCTCCGAATGCCCCCACCGTTAGTGCGCAATATGGCGCCCTCCCCTTGGAGACCGCGGCGACGGTCTGGTGGACGGCTCCAGTAGGCGGAAACGTCCCGACCTCGTACACGGCGATAGCAAGTCCCGGTGCTCAAACCTGTTCCGCCGACTATCCAGCCACCACCTGTGACGTAACCGGCCTAACTAACGGAACGCCCTACACCTTCACCGTAACTGCGACCAATATCGGCGGGGATTCAAGTCCATCCGGGGCAAGTAACTCAGTCATTCCCGGCCCGACATTCGAATCCACTTGGGACACCACGAACGTCGCCGGTGGATCTAATCAGAATCAGGTGCGCCTACCGCTGGTGGCCGATGGTGACTACGACTTCGTCGTCGGCTGGGGAGATGGAACGTTCAGCAACATCGTCACCGGAGACGTTGTACCCGGTTCGCCTGCTGGTATCACCCACACCTACGACACCCCGGGCGTTAAGAACCTCACGATTACCGGCACCGTCAACGGCTGGAATATGGCGACCAATATCAGCGGAGCAACGGAACGGCTGAAACTCACCGGGATCAGCGCATGGGGTCCCGTTCAGTTGGGCACCGAAGATCATCAAGGTCAGTACTTCAAGGACGCGACCAATCTTGAGGTGACCGCCACCGATGCGCTGGATCTGACCGGAACGACGAGTCTGGCCGAGGCCTTCGCCGGTGCTACCGCCTTTAACGGAGCCATCGGTAACTGGGACGTTTCGAACGTGACGGACATGTCCAGCATGTTCTCTCAAGCCACGTCGTTCGATCAGGACCTCAGCACCTGGCAGCCGGCCGCGGTGACCACGATGGAGTCGATGTTCTCCGGTGCGAGCGCCTTCGATCAGCCGCTCTCTGGCTGGGGTGACTTAGGCAGTGTCACGACGATGGAGTCGATGTTCAACGAGGCAGATTCCTTCAACTCGGCGATTGCGTGGAGTGACCTTTCGAGTCTGGCTACCACCACAGCGATGTTCAGCGAAGCAGACGTGTTCAACCAGCCGCTGAACTGGCCGGGCACCCAAGTAGCACTTGCCGATACCTCAAGCATGTTCGGTGGGGCAGCGGACTTCAACGGTGATGTTTCAACACTAGATATGTCGGGTGTCACGACTGCCGCCAGCATGTTCGCTGGTGCAGAGGCGTTCAATCAGCCATTGGCGGCATGGGACGTCGCGGCGCTGGCGGACTACAGCAGCATGTTCGCTGATGCGTCCGCGTTCAACCAGCCGCTCGCGGACTGGAATACCGCCAGCGCGCAGAACCTCACAGATGCCTTCCACAACGCAACCGCGTTCAACCAAGACCTCTCGACCTGGCAGTTCGAGGGTGTTACTCGGTTTGGCCAGTTCCTCAACAACAGCGCACTGGCGAACCTCAACGAGGCAAGCGGGATCTACAACTACAACCTGTTCCTGGAACGGCTCGCCTCGCAGAATGTTGTTCCCGCGACCGGGTCCGGTACAACAGTCGCCGATCGGACAATCGACTCCGCACCCGCGAAATACTCTCTGGGCTTACCAACGGATGCTCGTGCTGAACTAGTGGCCCGTGGCTTCACGATGACCGATGGCGGCCAAACAACCCTGGATGTCCCGGATGCCCCTGCCGACGTCGACGGCGAGAAGGTGGGGAATACCGCAACAATCGAGTGGGCGGAACCGGACGACCACGACAGCCCAATCACCGGCTACACAGTCACAGCGATTCACACGACAGACCCGGGCACCTACCCCAATGTGGTCTGCCAAACGGCAACGCTGACCTGTGAGTTCACTGATCTACCGGATGACGCCGACAACTACGTGTACGAGGTCACCGCAACCAACGCGGTTGGTACGTCAGCACCATCGGCCACTGAAGTCCCGGATGTTCCGGCCACCCCGGTCGCAGTCGCTGGAGACGGGAAGGCCACGGTCTCGATTACTCCGCCTATCGTGGGGGCAGCCCCGACGAGCTACACGGTCACTTCAGTTGAAGACGGCGCGCAATGCACCATTACCGTCCCTGCATCCTCCTGTGTGGTGACCGGGCTGATCAACGGCGATAGTTACACCTTCACCGCGGTTGCTACTAACTGGGTGGGCTCATCGGCGGCATCTGCTGCCTCAAATGTCGCGATTCCTGGCAAGGTATTCGCCTCGACCTGGCGAACGAACAACGAGTCTGCCGGATCGACGGCCGTCAACCAGATTGAGTTGCCGCTGACGGACACTGGAACCTACGACTTCTACGTCGCTTGGGGCGACGGCTCGACCGATCACATCACTGCCTACGACCAGGCTGAGGTGACGCATACCTACGCGTTCGCCGGAACGAAGAACGTCACTATCACCGGCACCATCGATGGCTGGCGCTTCAACGCCGGCGGCGATCGCCTGAAGCTGCTCGACGTGAGTACGTGGGGATCCCTGCAACTAGGTAACGCCAACGGCTACTTCTACGGCGCCGAGAACATGACCGTTAGTGCGACCGATGACTTCAACCTCAGCGGCACGACGAGCTTCTTCAACGCGTTCTACAACGCGGCAGCCTTCAACGCCGATGTCACTGATTGGGACGTCGACCAAGTCACCGATATGACAAACGCGTTTAAGGGCGCGGCCGCGTTCCAAGGAACGGGTCTCGCGAGCTGGGATGTCAGCGGAGTCGATCAGTTCGATGCGATGTTTGAGTCCTCCGGTATCGAGACTGATATTTCCGGCTGGGTGACCACGAGCGCCACCGATATGAACCGGATGTTCGCCGACGCCGCTTCCTTCGATCAGCCAATCGGTGGATGGAGCACCGGCCTCGTTGAAGATATGGCGCTGATGTTCTCCGGCGCGAGTGCCTTCAACCAAGACCTGAGCGGTTGGACGACAACCAACGTCGAGGACATGAGCAGCATGTTCGCCGGAAGTGGTATCGATACGACGCGTGACTTCTCGCAGTGGGAGATCGCCGCGGTCACCGACTTCACTGACATGTTCGTCAGTAACCCGAACATCACGTTGCCTGAATCAATCGGATGGTACGGCGAACTGCTGGCTGGCTGGGAACCGCAGATCAGCACCGAGAGCGCGGTCACGCTGACGGTTTGTGGCTCGGCCGCCTCAACTGACGGCGCCTGTGGAGAAGGGGCGCCGCAGTACACGGCGGGCGCCGCTGAGAACGATCGCCTCAATCTGATCGATGATGGTTGGACGATCATTGATGGTGGGCTAAGTGAGCTGAACGTGCCAGATCAGATCGTCGACGTGGTGACCGTTGTCGGTACCGGAAACTCGATCGTTTCTTGGCTTGCGCCAGCCGACAACGGCAGCCCGATCCAGGAATACCAGGTCTATGCCGTTTCCAAGATCGACCTTGACGACGTTGAGCTCTGCGCTACGTCGGTGGAACTGTCCGCAATCTGCTCGGAGGAATCAAGCGACTACTACTTCAGTGTCACCGCCACCAATGCCATCGGAACCTCTGTCCCCTCGGCCGTGGTGGTTCCAGCGCTGAATGCTCCTATCGTCCAACCGGCAGGAAGCGGAACACTGCGGGTAACTATCGACTCCGCCACCCCAGCGGGCATCGATGAGGACTACCTGGTCGTGGACACCAACGGTGGACCTTGGCTGTGCCAGTTCAGCTCTCCCCAGCAGTCGTGCTTGGTGTCGGGCCTCGAGAATGGCACGGCCTACGAGTTCCGAGCGATGGCGGTGAACTGGGTCGGCGAGAGCCCACTCTCGGATCCGTCGGTGGCCGTTGCACCAACCGCTGACGTCTTCACCAGTGCCTGGGATACCACCAGTACTTCAGCCGGATCGTCGAACTCAACAACTGTGGCGCTGCCTCTGGTTGATGGCGGAAACTATGACTTCACGGTGACATGGGGTGACGGCACTAGCGGCGAGGTCACGAGTGCCGCCGACGAGGACGCCACTCACGTCTACACAGACCGCGGCGACGTGAACATCTCGATCACCGGCACGATCGATGGCTGGAGCTTCGACGGCACCGGCGATCGGCTGAAGCTGACCGATGTCACGAGTTGGGGCCCACTAACCCTCGGTGATTCTGGCGGCTACTTCAACGGTGCAGCGAACTTCGCGCCGACTGCCGTTGACGGATCGGTCATTGCCGGAACGACTGACCTCAGCGAGGCGTTCAAGGACACGACAAGCTTCGACGCCGACATCTCTACCTGGAACGTCACGAATGTGGTCGACTTCAGCGAGGTCTTCTCCGGGTCAGCCTTCAATGGTGATCTCTCCGCCTGGCAGCCAACTGCTGCGCAGAACATGGCGGGGATGTTCGCCGCTAGCCCGTTCAACCAGTCGATTAGCGGTTGGGATATCAACGGCGTCACAGACCTATCGTCGATGTTCCAGGGTGCCAGCGACTTCAACCAGGACCTGTCGCAGTGGGATACCTCCACGGTCACGAATATGTCTGCGCTGTTCAATAGCTCGGCCTTCACCGGCGATATCAGTGGCTGGGATGTCACGGCCGTCACCGACCTTGACGGGATGCTGCAGAACATCCCCGATCTCACCGGATCCGACACGATCAACTGGTACAACGCGTTGTTGATTGGCTGGGCAGATCAGGAGATCCCAACCCGAGGCGCCGACTCCGTTCCGTTTACCGCATGTGGGTCCGTCGATAGCTCAATTGAGTGCGCAGATGGCCTGAAGTACTACGGGACTGCTGCCACCGACGCCCGCCAGAGCCTCGTTGATGCGGGTTGGGCGATTGTTGATGGCGGAGCCGCGGACGCCAACGTTCCAGACGCGCCAACTGGAATCTCGATGGTTCGAGATGGCACCGAAGCGACGGTCACCTGGACCGCACCAGCGGACAACGGTAGCCCCATCACCGCCTACGACGTGACGACAGATCCAAGTGGGCTGACCTGTGAGTCAGCAACCACCGAGTGTGTCGTGACGGGGCTGAATCCCGACGAGGCATTCAAGTACTCGGTCACCGTCACCGCGACAAACGACATCGGCACATCACCGGCCTCTGACCCCTACCCGATGCTTCGTCCTGGCGCACCTGGTACTCCGGTTGCAACCAGTGACGACGCGAGTGCAACGGTGACCATCACGGAATCGACCTCCGGTGGACCGGTGGCCGCCTACACCGTTAGCTCCTCTCCTGATGCGCTCACTTGTGCCATCACCGATCTGGAACAACCGCTGACTTGTGTCGTCACTGGATTGACCAACGGAACTGAGTACACGTTCACCGCGGTAGCGAGTAACGACGGTGGCACCTCCGATCCCTCCAGCATCTCGAACGCGGTGACTCCGCTGGCCCCGGCGAAGACGCCCACCTTCGACACTGCGGTGCCCACTGCAGACGGCTTCACAGTTCAGATCAGCAACTTCGATCCGGAGTACGCGTGGAGCGGAACCGCTACTGAGTCCGGCATCGTCGACGTCAACGAGCTAACCGGTCTAGTAACCGTGACGAACGTTGCGCCTGAGACGCTCTCGGTTGCCACGATCACCACGGTGCGGACCGGCTTCGTCGATGGATCTGCGGACACCGAGGCAACGTCGCTGATCGCGGCACTCGTTCCCGAGTTTGATGCTGCGATCCCGACCGCTGACGGCTTCGAGGTGCAGATTTCCAACTTCAACGACTCTTATGATTGGGCAGGGGTCGCCTCGACTGGTACCGCCGCTATCAGCGCGACCGGGTACATGACGGTCACCGGAGTTCAGCCCGACACTTCCTCCAGCGTGACAGTCACTTCCACCCGCGAAGGGTATGCAGCGGGTATCGACGTGATCGCCGAGACGTCGCTGAAGGCGGCCTTGGTTCCGGAGTTCGATTCGCCTGTTCCAACGGCAGACGGATTCACCGTCGACATCACCAACTTCGGCCCAGCTGATGACTTCACCTGGGCGATCTCGGCTAATACTCCAGATGGCTCTGTTGCTGAGCTGAATCAGACAACGGGAGCGGTCACCATCACAGGTGTTGCGGCCAATACCGACACCACGGTCACGGTCACCACAGCGCAAGAGGGATTTGCTGGCGGAAGTGCCACCGAGAGCTCGAAGTCGTTGAATGCGGCGCGCACCCCGACGTTCGCCGAACCAGTATCTACCCCTGACGGTTTCACCGCACAAATCACCAACTTTGGCGATGCCGGTGATGGATTCACTTGGAACGACGAGTCAGTGGATCCAGATACCGCGACTGTCGACCTCAACCAGACCACGGGTCTGGTAACAGTCACGGGTCTTGATGCGTTGGCCTCGGCAACTGTCACGATCACCGCCGAAAAAGCCGATTACGTGGACGGCAGCGCACCTGTCATGGGGACCGCACTTGCGGGTGCTGGCACGCCGATCCTTGGTGATGTCAATCGTGAAGCGACTGGCTTCACTGTTCCGATCACCAACTTCTACACAGACAACAACAACACGAACTACGCGTGGTCAGTAGACCCACTCACCTTGCCAGCAACGGCCCAGATCGTCGAGGCGATCGTCGAGGAAGAGCCGGTGGCCTACGTCCAGGTAAGTAACCTCGACCCAAGCCAGACCGAAGAGATCACTGTTCGGACCACCCGAGAGGGCTATGCCCCGGGAGTGGCAACCAAGACCGGTTCAGCGCTCGGCGCAGCTGTTGATCCGGTGTTTGGGACGCCGACTGCCACGGCCGTGGGCTTCGATGTGCAGATCACGAACTACGACGCGGCGGTCGCCTTGGACTGGGTATTCACCCCGACCACGATCGATCCCGATACGGCATCTGCGGAGATAAACGAATCAGGTCTCCTGACCGTGACCGACGTCGCGCCCGGTACGCAAGCATCTGTGACCGTCATGACGACCCGAGAGGGCTACGACAGTGGCAGCGATACGGCCACTGCAACGTCGCTGAATGTCGCCCTGACTCCTGCCTTCGACAACTACACCCCGACCACGGATGGGTTCACCGCCGAGATCACCAACTACGGGACGGCCGGCGACGGGTTCGAGTGGGCGGTTCCGTCGGTGACTGCAGATGGTGACGGAACGATCGATCCTGAGACCGGCCTCCTGACGGTGACAGGTGTCGCTCCGGGGACCGAATCGACTGCCACGGTCACCACAGAGAAGGCCGGGTACGTCGGTGGTAGTGCTGAAGCGACAGAGACCTCGATTGTCGGTGACGCGCTCACCCCGACCTTCGGCGATATCGCTCGAACCGATGTTGGGTTCTCGGTACCGATCAGCAACTACTCGCCCGCCGGTGACGACTTCACCTGGTCGATTCTCAGTGTGGATCCCGTAGAGGCTGATGCTGACCTGGACTTGGAAACGGGTCTGGTTACCGTGACTGGTCTCGACCAGAGCGAGTCGGCCACCGTGACGATCCAAACCGTTCGGACCGGCTACACGAGCGGTAGTGCCCCCGTCACCGGCTTTGCGAATGATCCACAGGAAGACCCAGTTCTTGGCGAACCGGTACCGACAGCTGACGGATTCACAGTTGCGATCGAGAACTATGACCTGACGGACGACGGTTTCACCTTCGCAGTGAAGTCGCTGACTCCCGAAGGTGCTCAGGGCTCGGTCGGTGAACTCGACGGGGTGGTCACCGTTACTGACGTCGATCCAGGCACCGCAACCTCAGTCACGGTAAGTGCAAATAGGCCGGGCTACGTCGAGGGCACGGCCGTCGCGTCAACGACGTCGATCAATGGTGAGGCGTTCACGCCGACCTTTGATGAGCCGACTCGTACTGATGGTGGGTTCACGGTTCAGATCGCGAACTTCGGCGATGCTGATCCGGCGGTCTCGTTCGCGGTCACCTCGGTTCTCGCGGTGCCCGGTACTGATCCGATTGGTTGCGGTACGGAGTGTGTGATTTCTGAGTCTGGTCTGGTCACGGTCACTGATCTTGGTGATGGTGTTGAGGCGCGGTTGACGGTGGGCACGACTCGGACTGGTTATGACGCGGGTACTGCCTGGATGAC